>NZ_BJTV01000042.1 GCF_007176755.1 Streptomyces sp. 1-11 | reverse complement strand
CTGGAGAGGAAGTCACGCCGGCCGAGCACCAGATACTTGTTGGGGTGCGGGGTGAGATTGACGCCGCCCGCGAGCGCGGTGTCGCACTGCCCACCACGGATCGCCTCACAGGCCAGATGGATCGAGGTCAACGACGACGAGCACATGGTGTCCACGGCCAGGCTCGGGCCGCGGAAGTCGTAGAAGTACGACACCCGGTTCGCGACCGTGGAAGCACTGCCCCACAAGGCGTCGGGCCTGCCGCGCTCCTGCGCCTGCGCGCCGAGGAGCTGATACTCCTGGTACATCACCCCGACGTAGACCCCGACTCTGCCGCCCCGGGAGAGACGGTCGGCGGTGTACCCGGCGTCCTCCAGGGTGTGGTGGGCGCACTGCAGGAACAGGCGCTCCTGCGGGTCGAGATGGTCCGCCTCCAGCAGCGATATCTGGAAGAACAGCGGGTCGAACCGGTCGATGTCGTCGAGGAAGCCGCCCCAGGAACCGGCACCGGCATCCGCGTACCGCTGCCGGTCCCAGCGATCCGCCGGGACCTCACGCACGCTGTCCCGGCCCGAACGCAGGTTCTGCCAGAACTCGTCGAGATCGGCCGCCTCCGGATACCGGCCGCTGACCCCGATGATCGCGATGTCACCGTCACGCACGGGCGCCGGTTCCGGGTCGGTCACGGCCGCGACGGCAGTCGTCCGCCGGGGAGCCGTGTCCGGCAGCAGGCGGGTCGAAAGACCGGTCAGCTCCACGCACACCCGGCCGTGCTCGTCGAGGACGGTGACGTCGAGGCGGGCCGTGCCGTCGCCGGTGTCCGAGCCGGGCCGGTGCCGGATCCACGCGTACGCGGTGGTGGGGGTGGCGGCGACGACTTCGGCGCGGTCCAGGGCGAAGGGCAGGGCGAGCCCGGTCGACCGGCCGTCGGACTCCTCCGCCAGCCACAGGCCGATCGTGGCCTGGAGGGCGCCGTCGAGGATGCTCGGGTGCATGAGACCAGCGACGCCGAGAGGCTCCGCCTCGGGCGGCAGGCGCAGTTCGGCCAGGACTTGGGGGCGTCCGTCGGGGTCGGTGCCGGTGCGCAGCCCGGTCACGGAACGCTGGGAGGGGCCGTAGACCATG
>NZ_BJTV01000041.1 GCF_007176755.1 Streptomyces sp. 1-11 | reverse complement strand
TGTCCGCCGAGTTCGAAGAAGTTGTCGTGGATGCCGATGGTGTCGACGCCGAGGACGTCGGACCACACGCCGGTGATGAGTTCCTCGGTCGAGTTCCGGGGTGCGGTGTAGGTGGTGGCGAGATCGGGCCGGTGGTGGTCGGGGGCGGGCAGGGCTTTGGTGTCGACCTTGCCGTTGGGGGTGAGCGGGAGCTGGTCGAGGGTGACGTAAGCGCTCGGGACCATGTAGTCGGGCAGTTGGCGCTGCAGATGGGTGCGCAACTGCGTCGTGTCGGGGTGGTGGCCCGGGACGGGGACGACGTAGGCGACCAGGCGCTTGTCGCCGGGGGTGTCTTCGCGGACGGTGACGGCCGTGGTGTGGACGTGGTCGTGGGTGGTCAGGGCGGCTTCGATCTCGCCGAGTTCGATGCGGTAGCCGCGGAGCTTGACCTGGTTGTCGATGCGTCCGATGAACTCCAGCGTGCCGTCCGCCCGCCACTTCACCAGATCCCCCGTGTGATAGGTACGCGGGTCCGGCCGGGGCGGGCTGAGGGGGTTGGGGGTGAAACGCTGACCCGTCAGCTCGGGCCGGTTGTGGTAGTGCCGGGCCAGGCAGATACCACCCAGCAGAGCATGACCGGGGACACCGACAGGGGCGGGCTGGTTGTGGTGGTCGACGACGTAGGCGGTGGTGTTGGTGATCGGCCGGCCCAACGTGGTCGTACCCCCGTGCGGGTCCGGCCGCGTGGTCAGACTCATCACGTTCGCCACCGAACCCTCGGTCGCACCGTACTCGTTGCTGATCGTCGTCGCCGTACTGCTCGCCTCCAGGAGGCGGGCCACGAGCTGCGGAGTGAGGTTCTCACCGCCGGCCACGATGGTGGTGATGTGATGCCGGGCCCCGCGGGTCTCCAGGTGCGCGGCCAGCACCTCCAGATGGGAGGGGGTGGCCTTCAGGAAACTGATCGGAATGTTCGTGCAGATCAGATCGATCGCCGCGTCGAACGCGCTCTGGTCCGGCCCTGTGACGGGGATCGCGAGCTGCTGCCCCTGGATCAGCGGCAGGAACAGGGCTGTGATCGTCAGGTCGAACGTCACCGACGAATACAGGATCGAACCGACACCCCCGGGGACGTGCGCGGGGTAGTTCTCGTCGCACCAGTGCAGGTAGTTGACGACACCACGGTG
>NZ_BJTV01000040.1 GCF_007176755.1 Streptomyces sp. 1-11 | reverse complement strand
GGCGACGAGGGCTGTGGTGGAGGGGTCGAGGCCGGGGACCTCGGCGCCCTCGGTCAGGGCGGGTTCGATGCGCTTGGCGAGGACCTTGCCGAGTTCCACGCCCCACTGGTCGAAGGAGTCGATGTTCCACACCGCGCCCTGCACGAACACCTTGTGCTCGTAGAGCGCGATCAGCTGGCCGAGCACGGACGGGGTCAGCTCGGGGGCGAGGATGGTGGTCGTGGGCCGGTCGCCGTGGAAGGTCTTGTGCGGGACCAGTTCGTCCGGCACGCCCTCGGCGCGGACCTCCTCGGCGGTCCTGCCGAAGGCCAGGGCCTGCGTCTGCGCGAAGAAGTTCGCCATCAGCAGGTCGTGCTGGCCCGCGAGTTCACCGCTGATCTCGCCGACGGGACGGGCGAAGCCGATGAAGTCCGCCGGGATCAGCTTGGTGCCCTGGTGGATCAACTGGTAGTAGGCGTGCTGCCCGTTGGTGCCGGGCGTCCCCCACACCACCGGCCCGGTCTGCCACGCCACCGGCTCGCCGTCCCGCTGCACCGACTTGCCGTTGGACTCCATGTCCAGCTGCTGCAGATAGGCGGTGAACCTCGACAGGTAGTGGCTGTAGGGCAGCACCGCATGCGACTGCGCGTCATGGAAGTTGCCGTACCAGATACCCAGAAGACCCATCAGCAGCGGGGCGTTGGACTCGGCCGGAGCGGTACGGAAGTGCTCGTCGACGATGCGGAAACCGTCGAGCATCTCCCGGAACCGGTCCGGGCCGACGGCGATCATCAGCGACAGGCCGATCGCCGAGTCGAACGAGTAGCGCCCACCGACCCAGTCCCAGAACTCGAACATGTTGTCCGGGTCGATACCGAAACCGGTGACCTTCTCCGCGTTCGTGGACAGCGCCACGAAGTGCCGGGCGACGGCCTTCTCGTCGCCGAGGGCGTCCAGCAGCCAGGACCGCGCCGACGTCGCGTTGGTGATCGTCTCGATCGTGGTGAACGTCTTCGACGCGACGATGAACAAGGTCTCCGCCGGATCCAGGTCACGCGTCGCCTCGTGCAGGTCGGCGCCGTCCACGTTGGACACGAACCGGACGGTGAGATCGCGGTCGGTGAAGGCGCGCAACGCCTCGTAGGCCATCGCGGGACCGAGGTCGGAGCCGCCGATGCCGATGTTGACGACGTTGCGGATCCGCCTGCCGGTGTGGCCGGTCCACTCGCCCGAGCGGACCCGCCCGGCGAAGTCGGCCATCTTGTCCAGCACGGCGTGCACCCGGGGCACGACGTTCTCCCCGTCCACCTCGACCACCGCGTCCGGCGCGGCCCGCAGCGCGGTGTGCAGCACCGCCCGGTCCTCGGTGACGTTGATCCGCTCACCACGGAACATGGCGTCCCGCAG
>NZ_BJTV01000039.1 GCF_007176755.1 Streptomyces sp. 1-11 | reverse complement strand
ACTGCCTGTTCTCTATCCGCTCGCGCGGTCGGACAGGTTCGAACGGGGGCCTGGTTCGGGTGAGTTGTCCGGGGTGAGTGCATGAAGGAAGGGCCTCTTGGTAGCTCGCGGATGTCGAGTCCAGCGAGAAGCAAGAGGCCCTGTTGTCGAAGTGTCGCGTGGTCGTGGTCGCCGAGTCCAGTTCGTCCACTCGTGGGTGTGACTGCCTCGCCCACAGGTTCGGGAACGCGGTCGACCGGCCGCAGCGCCGGCCCCGGTACGGCTCGGACATGAGCGATGCCGAGTGGGCCGTGGTCAGGGACCTGCTGCCGGTTCCGGGCTGGCTTTCCGGCCGCGGCGGGCGTCCGGAGGGCTACTGCCACCGACAGATGATCGACGCGGTGCGCTACCTCGTCGACAACGGCATCAAGTGGCGGGCGATGCCCGCCGACTTCCCGCCCTGGCCGCGCGTCTACGCCTTCTTCGCCCGCTGGCGGGATGCGGGACTGGTAACCGAGCTGCACGACCGGCTGCGGGAAGCCGTCCGCGCCGTTGAAGGCCGCAGCACCGAGCCGAGCGCGGGGGTCGTGGACTCGCAGTCGGTGAAGGCGGACGCCACCGTTACCTTCGGCTCACGGGGCTTCGACGCGGGCAAGAAGATCAACGGTCGCAAGCGGCACCTACTCACCGACACGCTCGGACTTCTCCTGGCCGTGCTGGTCACACCGGCGTCCGTGACCGACCGGGACGGCGCCCGGTCCCTTCTGCCGCAGGCTGCGGGCCGCTTCCGGCGGCTGGCGCGGGTCTGGGCCGACGGCGGCTACACCGGCCACCTCACCGACTGGACCAGCCAGCACCTCGGGCTCGTCATCGACATCGTCCGCCGCAGCGAGGACGTCCGCGGGTTCCAGCCACTGCCCCGCCGCTGGGTCGTCGAACGGTCCTTCGCCTGGTTTCTGCGCAGCCGCCGCCTGGTCCGGGACTACGAACGACGCACCGACACGAGCGAAGCTGTCATCCGCTGGTCGATGATCGCCCTCATGAACCGCCGCCTGGCCGCACAGCCTCATCAGTGCGCTGTTCTGCCGGCAGGGTGATTTGCCTCCACCAGCCAGCCCCGTTCCACCAGCCTTTTCAACCGTGCTCTCGCACCCTCGACGCGTGAGGCCGAGGCACTGTCCCAGCCGAGCACCACGGCCGCCCGCCGGGCACCCAGCCCGTCACCCCCGGCCTCGGCCGCGGCTGCCATCACCGCCTGGTAGTCCACCGACAGGTCTTCGACCCCGGCCGCGATCTGTCGATGCGGCACCGCACGGCGCGGGCCCACCGGCTTCCTCGGCGACGGGCCAACGACCGTCTCGGCCGGCTGTTCCTCCTCGGCGAGCGCTTCCAGATACTGCTCGAGGCCGATCGTCCGAAGCCTGAGAACCTCCTCGGCATCGACCAAGTCCGCCCGCACCCGCTCCAGTTCGGCTTCGAGCTCCTCCACCCGCACGGCAGCGGCCTTCCGCCGCGTTTCCAGGACCGCCCGCATCGACGGCATCCGCCACCCCCACGCCGACTCGATCAGCAACGAGTCGACACTCCCGCCACAGCCGCAATCTCATGCCTGACCAGCGGAATCCGCACACGACATTCGGAAAGCGAACAACCTCT
>NZ_BJTV01000038.1 GCF_007176755.1 Streptomyces sp. 1-11 | reverse complement strand
GGCGGCTCCGACGTAGACGCCCACCTGCCGGCGGTGGCGCCGCTCGACGACCTCCTGGGTGACACCGCCCTGCTCCAGCAGGTGCCACACCGTCTCCAGGAACAGCCGCTGCTGCGGGTCCATGGCAGCGGCCTGACGGGGCGAGATGCCGAAGTGCAGCGGGTCGAAGCGGTCGACGCCGTCGAGGAACGCGCCCCACTGGGCCCGTCCGCCGCTGTCCCAGCGGTCGGCCGGCACCTCGGTGACGCAGTCCCGGCCCTCGCTCAGCGCGGCCCAGAACTGCTCCAGGTCGTCGGCGTGCGGGTAGCGGCCGCTGACACCGACGATGGCGATGTCCTGGCTTCGTTGGTCCTGCTCGGGTCGGGCCGGTGAGGGTGCCTGCGCGGCGCGCGAGTCCGCATCGGCCCGGACTCTTGCGGGGGCTGCCGCGGAGGTGGGTTCGCCGACCAGGTCGTGCAGCTCCCGCGGGTGGTCGGTGGCGAGGTGGTGGGCGAGGCCCCGCACGGTCCGCACCTCGAACAGCAGCGTCCGCGACAGGGGGCCGAAGGTCTCCTCCAGCGGCTGGAGCATGGTCACGGCAAGCACGGAGTCCATGCCGTACCGCTCCAGCGGTGTGTCGGCGTCCAGTCGCTCCGGACCGAGCTTGAGGGCCGCCGCGAGCACCCGCCGCAGGTGGGCGACGGCGCGCTCTTCGAGCACCGGTACGGCGGTGGCGGTGGGTGCGGGGGTTGCTGTGGCGGAGGACGCGGGGGCCGCCGGCGCGGTCGCGCTCGCCGGGGCGGGCGCCGAGGGTTCATGATCGGTCCCTTGGGCCGCTACGTACCCGTCCCTCAACTCGGCCGGCATGGTCTCGCGCCGACCGGCGACGACCAGCAGCCCGCCGTCCTCGCGGACGCCCTCGTCGGCCAGGGCGAACCGCAGGGCCGCCAGTCCGCGTTCGGTGTCGAGCGGCACCAACCCCGTGGCGCGCAACTGCTCCCGGACGGCGTGGTCGGCTCCCATGCCGCCCTCGTCCCACAGCGGCCAGCCGACGGACACGGTACGGCCGTTGCGCAGGCCCGCGCCGACGAGCCGGTTGCGGTGGACGGCGTAGGCGTCCATGAACGCGTTGGCCGCCGCGTAGTCGGCCTGGCCGGGGTTGCCGAACGCTCCGGCGATCGAGGAGAAGCAGACGAACAGCTCCAGCGGCTGCTCGCGGGTCAGCTCGTCGAGATGGACCAGCCCGGCCACCTTCGGGGCGAGGACGCGCTCCAGTTCCTCCGCGCTCTTGCGGACCAGGAAGTTGTCGTGGACGACGCCGGCGGAGTGCAGGACGCCGGTCAACGGCCCGTGCTCGTCGGCGACACGGGCCAGCAGACGGGTCAGGGCGTCGTGGTCGCTAACGTCGGCGCGCCGGTGGTCGACGGTCAGGCCGGCGGCGCGCAGGGCGTCCAGCTCGGCCCGCTGGGCGTCGGTCAGCGGGGAACGCCCGGTGAGGACCACGGTGGCCGAGCCGACGTTGGCGGCGATGTCCCGGGCCACGATGAGACCCAGCCCGCCGACTCCGCCGGTGACCAGGTAGACGCCGTCCTCCCGCCAGGGCGTCGGGGCGGGCCGCAGCGGGACCTCGGTGGGACGGCGGACCAGCCGCCGGCCGTCCCGGTGGCGCACCTCCGGCTCCGGGCCGGATGCCGCCTCGGCGGCGAGGCGGGCGGCGACGGTGGCCGGGTCGGCGCCGTCCAGGCACTCCAGGTACTGCGTGCGCAGCCGCGGGTTCTCCAGATTGACCGTGCGCAGCAGCCCCGCCAGACCGCCGAGGCAGGCCGGTCCGGCGAGCTCCGCGGTGCCGACGGAGACGACCTGCAGTAGAGCAGGCCGACGTACGCCGCGCTCCAGGAGCTCCCGGATCAGTGTGAACAACCCGCGCGCCGCGTCGGTGTACAGGCGGTCCGGCGAGCCGTCGGCGAGGTCGAGGAAGGTGCAGGTCACGTCGGCGGGCAGGGCGGCCCGCAGTATGTCGCGGTCGCCGCCGGCGAGCCGGCCGAGCACCACGACGTGCCGTTCGGCGAACGGCTCGCCGGGCGCGGCCGGTTCGGTGGCAGGCTCGGTCCACTGGGGGCGCAGCAGCACGACGTCAGGGGTGTCGCCGCCTGCGGAACGGCTCGGTGCGCCCTCGGTGTCGATGTCGAACCAGCAGCGCTCGCGGGCGAAGGGGTAGCCGGGCAGGCTGATGCGGTACGGGCCGGTGCCCGTGGCACCAAGGAGATCCCACTCGACGTCGCCGCCTTCGGCCCACAGCGCGAGCAGGGCCTCGTACCGACCCTGTTCGCGCCAGGCGGCCAGGGCGGACTGTACGGCGGCACCGTCTGCGGGGCGGTCCGGGCGGGCGGTGCCGCGGACCCAGGAGGCGGCCGCGGCAGGATCGGTGGCGAAGGCGGCGAGCCGCTCGCGGGCCTCGGCCAGGGAGGTCGCGGCGAAGGCGAGGCGCTCCTCAAGGGCCATGCGCCCGGTCTGCAGGGTCCAGGCGACGGCCGGCAGGTCGGCGTCGGACAACTCACCGAGCCGGGCGTACAGGCGGCGGGCCTGCTCGACGAGTTGGGCCTCGCTCCTGGCGGACAGCACAAGCAGGAACGGCCCATCAGGAACGGTCTCCGGGCGGGCCGGCTGCGGATACTCCTCGATGACCACATGGGCGTTGGAGCCGCCGCCACCGAAGCTGGAGACTCCGGCCAGCCGGGGCAGGGCCCGCCGTTCGCCGCCGCTGTCCCGGACCGGGCGGTGCCAGGGCTCCAGGGAGCGCTGCACGCGCAGCGGAGTGCGGTCGAAGTCGATGTGCGGGTTCAGGGTGGCGGAGTGCAGGCTCGGCACGAGTTCGCCGTGGCGCATCTGCAGCAGCACCTTGGTGACCCCGGCGATGCCGGCGGCGCTCTCGCAGTGC
>NZ_BJTV01000037.1 GCF_007176755.1 Streptomyces sp. 1-11 | reverse complement strand
GGCGGCTCCGACGTAGACGCCCACCTGCCGGCGGTGGCGCCGCTCGACGACCTCCTGGGTGACACCGCCCTGCTCCAGCAGGTGCCACACCGTCTCCAGGAACAGCCGCTGCTGCGGGTCCATCGCGGCGGCCTCGCTCGGCGCGATGCCGAAGTGCAGCGGGTCGAAGCGGTCGACGCCGTCGAGGAACGCGCCCCACTGGGCCCGGCCGCCGCTGTCCCAGCGGTCGGCCGGCACCTCGGTGACGCAGTCCCGGCCCTCGCTCAGCGCGGCCCAGAACTCCTCCAGGTCCCCGGCGTGCGGGTAGCGGCCGCTGATCCCGATGACGGCGATGCCGTCCTCGCTCCGCTCGCTCCCGCGCCGGGCCGGCGCCGCGGCCGGAGCCGGGGCCTGCGGGGGCCGGGACGCGACGGCCTCGGCCGGGGCCGTCACCGGCGCGGGGGCGGGGGCAGGGGCGGGGTCGCCGACCAGGGTGCGCAGGGCCCGCGGGTGGTCGGCGGCGAGGTACCGGGCGAGGCCGCGCACGGTGCGCACCTCGAACAGCAGCGTCCGCGACAGGGGGCCGAAGGTCTCCTCCAGCGGCTGCAGCATGGTCACGGCGAGCACGGAGTCCATGCCGTACCGCTCCAGCGGGGTGTCGGCGTCCAGCCGCTCGGGCCCGAGCTTCAGCGCCGCCGCGAGCACCCGCCGCAGGTGGGCCACGGCCCGCTCCTCGACGCCGGATGCGGCCGGGCCGGCGGCGGTGCCGGAGCCCGGGACGCCGGTGCCGGTGCCGGAGCCCGGGGCGTCATAACCGGTGCCGGTGGCTGAGCCCAGGGCATCGGTGCCGGTGGCGGAGCCCGGGGCGTCGGTCGCCCCGTCCGGCCGGCCGGCGTCGGCCGGCGCGGCCGACGCCGCCGGTGTGCTGCTCGGCAGGAGGGTGGCCGACAGGGCCGTACGGTCGCCGGCGACGACCAGCAGCCCGCCGTCCTCGCGTACGCCCTCGTCGGCCAGGGCGAACCGCAGGGCCGCCAGCCCGCGCGGGGTGTCGAGCGGCACCAGCCCCGCGGCGCGCAACTGCTCCCGGACGGCGTGGTCGGCTCCCATGCCGCCCTCGTCCCACAGCGGCCAGCCGACGGACACCGTGCGCCCGGCGCGCAGGCCCGCGCCGACGAGCCGGTTGCGGTGGACGGCGTAGGCGTCCATGAACGCGTTGGCCGCCGCGTAGTCGGCCTGGCCGGGGTTGCCGAACGCTCCGGCGATCGAGGAGAAGCAGACGAACAGCTCCAGCGGCTGCTCGCGGGTCAGCTCGTCGAGGTGGACGAGGCCGGCCACCTTCGGGGCGAGGACCCGGTCCAGTTCCTCGGCGCTCTTGCGGACCAGGAAGTTGTCGTGGACGACGCCGGCGGAGTGCAGGACGCCGGTCAACGGCCCGTGTTCGTCGGTGACCTGGGCCAGCAGACGGGCGAGGGCGTCGCGGTCGCCGACGTCGGCGCGCCGGTGGTCGACGGTCAGGCCGGCGGCGCGCAGGGCGTCCAGGCCGGCCCGCTGGGCGCCGGTCAGCGCGGAGCGCCCGGTGAGCACCACGGTGGCGGTGCCGACGGCGGCGGCGATGTCCCGGGCCACGACGAGGCCCAGTCCGCCGGCTCCGCCGGTGATGAGGTAGACGCCGCCCTCGCGCCAGGGCGTGGGCGCGGGCCGCAGCGGGACCTCGGCGGGGCGGCGGACCAGCCGCCGGCCGCCGCGGTGGCGCACCTCGGGCTCCGGGCCGGATGCCGCCTCGGCGGTGAGGCGGGCGGCGAGGGTGGCCGGGTCGGCGCCGTCGAGGCACTCCACGTACTGGGTGCGCAGCCTGGGGTTCTCCAGGTGCGCGGTGCGCAGCAGCCCGGACAGGCCGCCGAGGCAGGCGGCCGTGCCGTCCCCGGCGGCGCCGACGGCGGCGACCTGCAGCAGGGTGGGCCGGCGGACACCGCGCAGCAGCAGGTCGCGGGTCAGGGCGAACACCTGGCGTGCGGCCTCGGTGTAGCGGAGGTGAACGGAGCCGTCGGCCGGTTCGACGACGGTGCAGTGCGTGCCAGCGGGCAGCGCGGCCGTCAGGGCCTCGCGGTCCCCGGCGGTGACCGGGCCGACCACGACGACGTGCCGTTCGGCGAACGCCTCGCCGTGCGCGGCGGTCCCGGCGGCGGCCGCCTCGGCCCAGCGCGGCCGCAGCAGGACGACGTCGCCCTCGCCCTCCTCGCCGTCGGCGGGCCGCTGCGGCGCGCCCTCGGTGTCGAGGCCGAACCAGCAGCGCTCGCGGGCGAAGGGGTAGCCGGGCAGGCCGATGCGGTGCGGGCGGGGTCCCGGACGGGCCGCGAGGTCCCAGTCCACGTCGCCGCCCTCGGCCCAGAGCGCGAGCAGCGCCTCGTGCGTGCCCTGTTCGCGCCAGGCGGTCACGGCGGTGCCGACGGCGGCGGCGTCCGCGGGACGGTCCGGGCGGACGGTGCCCCGGGCCCAGGGTCCGGGTGCGGCGGGCGCGGCGGCGAACGCGGCGAGCCGGTCGCGGGCCTCGGTGAGGGACCCCACGGCGAGGGCCAGGCGCTGGTCCAGGGCCATGCGTCCGGTCTGCAGGGTCCAGGCGACGGCCGGCAGGTCGGCGTCGGTCAGCTCGCCGAGCCGGGCGTGCAGCAGGCGGGCCTGCTCGGCGAGCTGCTCCTCGGTCCGGGCGGAGAGCACCAGCAGGTACGGGCCGCCCTGTGTGGTCCGCGGGCGGACCGGCTCCGGGTACTCCTCGATGACGACGTGGGCGTTGGAGCCGCCGCCGCCGAAGCTGGAGACTCCGGCCAGCCGGGGAAGGGTGCGCCGTTCGCCGCCGGTGTCCCGGACCGGGCGGTGCCAGGGCTCCAGGGAGCGCTGCACCCGCAGCGGGGTGCGGTCGAAGTCGATGTGCGGGTTCAGGGTGGCGGAGTGCAGGCTCGGCACGAGTTCGCCGTGGCGCATCTGCAGCAGCACCTTGGTGACCCCGGCGATGCCGGCGGCGCTCTCGCAGTGCCCGATGTTGGACTTCACCGAGCCGATCGCCAGACGCTCGGGGGCACCACCGGCGCGACGGAACGCCCGCTGCAGACCGGCCACCTCGATGGGGTCGCCGAGGGAGGTGCCGGTGCCGTGGGCCTCCAGATAGCCGAGGGCGCCCGGGTCGACGCCGGCGGCGGCGAGCGCGTCGGCGATCACCTCGCCCTGGGCGACCGGGGTGGGCACCGAGTAACCGGAGGTGCGTCCGCCGTGGTTGACGGCGGTGGCCTTGATCACGCCGTGGATCCGGTCGCCGTCGGCGACGGCCCGCGCCAGCGGCTTGAGCAGGACGGCGCCGACGCCCTCGCCGGGCACGTAGCCGTCGCCGCCCTCGCCGAAGCTGCGGCACCGGCCGTCGCTGGAGAGGAAGTCACGCCGGCCGAGCACCAGATACTTGTTGGGGTGCGGGGTGAGATTGACGCCGCCCGCGAGCGCGGTGTCGCACTGCCCACCACGGATCGCCTCACAGGCCAGATGGATC
>NZ_BJTV01000036.1 GCF_007176755.1 Streptomyces sp. 1-11 | reverse complement strand
CGCCCCCACCCCCAGCACCCGGGCCGCCTCGCGCAGCTCGCCCCGCGCCACGGCCCCCAGGCACAGCACCTCCACGCACCCCCGGTCCCCGCACTCGCACGCGGGCCCGTCGATCTGGACGACCTGGTGCCCGAACTCCCCCGCCCCGGTCCGCGCCCCCCGGTGCACGTCCCCGCCGATCACCAGCCCCGCCCCGAGCCCCGTGCCGAGATGCAGGTAGGCGAACGACCCGCCCTCACCGGCCCCGGGACCGCCGTCTCCCGCCCCACCGCACACACCCACGGACAGGCCGAGCGCCGCCGCGTTGGTGTCCTTGTCCACCACCACCGGCACCCCCAACCGCTCCACCAGCGCGTCCCGCAGCGGAAACCCGTCCCACTCCGGGAACCCGGTGACCCGGTGCAGCACCCCCCGCACATGATCGAGCGGCCCGGGCAGAGCCACCCCGACCCCCAGCAACGACCCCACCCCGGACAGCCCGCCGGCGAACCCACCGGCGGGACCCCCGGACAGCCCGCCCACGGCGTCGCCGACCCCCAGGGCCTCCACCACCAGCCCGGCAACCTCCCCCGCCACCATTTCCAGCACAGCCTCCGCACCGTCCCCGAGGTCCAGCGCGGCGCTCCGCTCGCCCACCACGGCCCCGTCGAGATCCACCAGCACGGCCCACAGCTCGTCCCGGTCCAGGTGCACCCCCACCGCGTGCCCCGCCTCCGGCACCAGCCGCAGCACGGTGCGGGGCTTGCCCCCGGTGGACGCCCGGCGTCCGGCCTCCGCCGCGAACCCCGCCTCCCTCAGCCTCGCGGTGATCTTGCTGACGGCCTGCGGGGTCAACCCGGTCCGCTCGGCCAGTTCCAGCCTGCTGATCCCCGCCGCCCCGGCGCCGCGCAGCAGATCCAGCACGAGCGCGGTGTTGTGGGACCGCACCGCGAACAGATTCGCTCCGACCGGCCCGTTCTTCGTCCTGCTCACGCCGCCCATCCCCCCATTGTCCCTGCCGCTTGCACTTTGGCAACAGCGTTGCGAAAGTAGAGGCATGACTGCTACCCCCCTCCGCGTCGGCCTGATCGGCTACGGCCTCGCAGGCTCCGTCTTCCACGCCCCGCTGATCGCGGCCACCGAGGGCCTCGCCCTGGACACGGTGGTCACCTCCAACCCCGAGCGGCAGGAGCAGGCCCGCGCCGAGTTCCCGGACGTCCGTGTCGCCGGCACCCCCGAGGAGCTGTTCGGCCGGGCCGGCGAGCTGGACCTGATCGTCATCGCCTCGCCGAACAAGACGCACGTCCCGCTCGCCACCGCCGCCCTCGAGGCGGGCCTGCCGGTGGTCGTGGACAAGCCGGTCGCCGGCACGGCGGCCGAGGCACGGGAGCTGGCCGCCCTCGCCGAGCAGCGGGGCCTGCTGCTGTCGGTCTTCCAGAACCGCCGCTGGGACAACGACTTCCTCACCCTGCGGGCCCTGCTGGAGAAGGGCGAGCTGGGCGACGTCTGGCGCTTCGAGTCCCGCTTCGAGCGCTGGCGCCCGCGCCCCAAGGGCGGCTGGCGCGAGTCCGGCGACCCGGCGGAGATCGGCGGTCTGCTCTACGACCTCGGCAGCCATGTCGTGGACCAGGCCCTGGTGCTCTTCGGCCCGGTCACCGAGGTGTACGCCGAGACGGACATCCGCCGCCCGGGCGCGGAGACCGACGACGACACCTTCATCGCGCTGACCCACGCCGGCGGTGTCCGCTCGCACCTCTACGTCTCCGCGACGACCGCCCAGCTCGGCCCGCGCTTCCGGGTGCTGGGCTCGCAGGCCGGCTTCGTCAAGTACGGCCTCGACCCGCAGGAGGCGGCCCTGCGCGCGGGCGAGCGGCCCGGCACGCACGCCGGCTGGGGCGACGAGCCCGAGTCCCTGTGGGGCCGGCTCGGCGCCGGCGAGTCGCCGGTGACCGGCGGCGGCCGCCCCGTGCCGACGCTCCCCGGCGACTACCCCGCCTACTACGCGGCCGTGGCGGCGGCCCTGACCGGCGCCGGCCCCAACCCGGTGCCCGCCCTAGAGGCGGCCGCGGCCCTCGACGTACTGGAGGCGGCCCGCCGGTCCGCCCGCGACAAGGTGACGGTGACCCTCTGATGCCCCATCCCGAGACCACCCCGAAGTCCGCCGCCGAGACCATCCCGAGCGTGGAGGAACTGGAGGCGCTGGAACGCCGCCTGGTCTTCCGCCGGTTCACGTACGACGACGCCTGGGCGCTCGGTTCGCTCCTGGTCGAACTGGCCCGGGAGCGGCAGGCCCCGGTCGCCATCGACATCCACCGCGCGGGACAGCAGCTCTTCCACGCCGCCCTGCCCGGTTCCACGCCGGACAACGACGCCTGGATCACCCGCAAGCGCCGGGTGGTGGAACGGTACGGCGCCTCGTCGTACCTGGTCGGCGCCCGTTTCCGGGCCAAGGGCACGACGTTCGAGGCGTCCTCCCGGCTGGACCCGGACGCCTACGCGGCGCACGGCGGCGCCTTCCCGATCACCGTCGAGGACGTGGGCGTCGTCGGCACGGTGACGGTCTCCGGCCTGCCCCAGCTCCAGGACCACCGGCTGGTCGCGGAGGCGCTGGAGCGGTTCCTCGGCCGATAGCCCGCCGGCGGGATTACCGCGCGGCTCCCTCCGGTTGGGACCGGCATGCACGATGATCACGGCACGCCACCCACCCGGAGGGAAGTGACCCGATGAGCGAGTCGACGAACGGCGCGAGCACGGTCAAGGAGGCCGTCGGCCGGTACGGCGTCTGGAGCGTGGGGCTGCGCTCGGAGGACCCGGCCCTGCGCGGCGAGATCGCCGAGGCCGCCGCGGAGCTGGAGCAACTCGGCTACGGGACCGCCTGGCTGGGCGGCAGCAGCGCGCCCCGGCACGCCCTGCCGCTCCTCGAAGCGACGTCCCGGCTGACCGTCGGCACGAGCATCCAGAGCATCTGGCAGTACGAGGCCGGGGAGAGCGCGGCCGCCTCCGCCGAGGTGGAGTCGGCGCATCCCGGCCGCTTCCTGCTCGGCCTCGGCGTGAGCCACGCCAAGCTCGCCGAACAGTACCGGCGCCCGTACTCGGCGCTGGTCGCCTACCTCGACGCGCTGGACGAGGCCGGCGTCCCGGCCGGACACCGGGTGCTGGCGGCCCTCGGCCCGAAGACCCTGGAGCTGTCCCGCGACCGGGCCGCCGGCTCGATCCCCTACCTGGTCACCCCCGAGCACACCGCACGGGCCCGCGAGATCCTGGGCGAGGAGCCGCTGCTGGCCCCCGAGTTCGCGGTCGTCCTGGAGACGGACCCGGACAGGGCCCGCACCCTGGCCCGCGAGCACCTGGCGATGTACCTGGCCCTGCCCAACTACACCAACAGCTTCCAGCGTCTGGGCTTCACCGAGGACGACCTGTCCGCGGGCGGCAGCGACCGCCTGATCGACGCCCTGTACGCCTGGGGCCCCGAGGACCGCATCCGCACCCGCGTCAACGCCTTCCTCGAGGCGGGCGCCGACCACGTGGCCCTCCAGGTCGTCGACAACTCCCCCCGCGACCACCTCCCCCGCGCCCCCTGGCGCCGCCTGTCAGCCCTCCTCCACTGACAAGCCCACCAGCGCCCCAAACCCCCCAAGGGACGCGGAGAACCACGCGACCAGCCCCCACCCACACCCACCAACTCCCCCCGCCTCAACCCCCTAAGGGGCGCGGGGAACTGCGCGCCCAGCCACAACCAACCCGCAGCCAACGACGAAGCCCACCCCCCAGCAGACACCCGAACCCCGCCAACTCCCCCCACCCCAACCCCCCAAGGGGCGCGGGGAACTGCGCGCCCAGCCACAACCAACCCGCAGCCAACGACGAAGCCCACCCCCCAGCAGACACCCGAACCCCGCCAACTCCCCCCACCCCAACCCCCCAAGGGGCGCG
>NZ_BJTV01000035.1:1772-4981 GCF_007176755.1 Streptomyces sp. 1-11 | reverse complement strand
ACACAGTGGACGCGAGCAACTGAGGACAAGCCCTCGGCCTATTAGTACCGGTCACCTCCACCAGTTACCTGGCTTCCAGATCCGGCCTATCAACCCAGTCGTCTACTGGGAGCCTTACCCCATCAAGTGGGTGGGAGTCCTCATCTCGAAGCAGGCTTCCCGCTTAGATGCTTTCAGCGGTTATCCCTCCCGAACGTAGCCAACCAGCCATGCCCTTGGCAGAACAACTGGCACACCAGAGGTTCGTCCGTCCCGGTCCTCTCGTACTAGGGACAGCCCTTCTCAAGACTCCTACGCGCACAGCGGATAGGGACCGAACTGTCTCACGACGTTCTAAACCCAGCTCGCGTACCGCTTTAATGGGCGAACAGCCCAACCCTTGGGACCGACTCCAGCCCCAGGATGCGACGAGCCGACATCGAGGTGCCAAACCATCCCGTCGATATGGACTCTTGGGGAAGATCAGCCTGTTATCCCCGGGGTACCTTTTATCCGTTGAGCGACGGCGCTTCCACAAGCCACCGCCGGATCACTAGTCCCGACTTTCGTCCCTGCTCGACCCGTCGGTCTCACAGTCAAGCTCCCTTGTGCACTTACACTCAACACCTGATTGCCAACCAGGCTGAGGGAACCTTTGGGCGCCTCCGTTACTCTTTAGGAGGCAACCGCCCCAGTTAAACTACCCATCAGACACTGTCCCTGATCCGGATCACGGACCCAGGTTAGACATCCAGCACGACCAGACTGGTATTTCAACGACGACTCCACCCACACTGGCGTGTGAGCTTCAAAGTCTCCCAGCTATCCTACACAAGCCGAACCGAACACCAATATCAAACTGTAGTAAAGGTCCCGGGGTCTTTCCGTCCTGCTGCGCGAAACGAGCATCTTTACTCGTAGTGCAATTTCACCGGGCCTATGGTTGAGACAGTCGAGAAGTCGTTACGCCATTCGTGCAGGTCGGAACTTACCCGACAAGGAATTTCGCTACCTTAGGATGGTTATAGTTACCACCGCCGTTTACTGGCGCTTAAGTTCTCAGCTTCGCCCTGACGAATCAGAGCTAACCGGTCCCCTTAACGTTCCAGCACCGGGCAGGCGTCAGTCCGTATACATCGCCTTACGGCTTCGCACGGACCTGTGTTTTTAGTAAACAGTCGCTTCTCGCTGGTCTCTGCGGCCACCCCCAGCTGGAGCAGCAAGTGCTCTCACCAGGTGTGGCCCCCCTTCTCCCGAAGTTACGGGGGCATTTTGCCGAGTTCCTTAACCATAGTTCACCCGAACGCCTCGGTATTCTCTACCTGACCACCTGAGTCGGTTTAGGGTACGGGCCGCCATGAAACTCGCTAGAGGCTTTTCTCGACAGCATAGGATCATCCACTTCACCACAATCGGCTCGGCATCAGGTCTCACCCACATGTCATCCGGATTTGCCTAGATGACGGGCTACACCCTTACCCCGGGACAACCACCGCCCGGGATGGACTACCTTCCTGCGTCACCCCATCACTCACCTACTAACCGCTTGGTTCAGCGGCTCCACCACTCCCCTCAACTCCGAAGAGATCAGGGCGGCTTCACGGCCTTAGCATCACGATGCTCGATGTTTGACGCTTCACAGCGGGTACCGGAATATCAACCGGTTATCCATCGACTACGCCTGTCGGCCTCGCCTTAGGTCCCGACTTACCCTGGGCAGATCAGCTTGACCCAGGAACCCTTAGTCAATCGGCGCAAACGTTTCTCACGTTTGTATCGCTACTCATGCCTGCATTCTCACTCGTCAACCGTCCACGACTACCTTCCGGTGCCGCTTCACCCGGCAGACGACGCTCCCCTACCCATCACAGCCGGCGTTGGCCGTATATGCTGCAATGACACGACTTCGGCGGTACGCTTGAGCCCCGCTACATTGTCGGCGCGGAATCACTAGACCAGTGAGCTATTACGCACTCTTTCAAGGGTGGCTGCTTCTAAGCCAACCTCCTGGTTGTCTGTGCGACTCCACATCCTTTCCCACTTAGCGTACGCTTAGGGGCCTTAGTCGATGCTCTGGGCTGTTTCCCTCTCGACCATGGAGCTTATCCCCCACAGTCTCACTGCCGCGCTCTCACTTACCGGCATTCGGAGTTTGGCTAAGGTCAGTAACCCGGTAGGGCCCATCGCCTATCCAGTGCTCTACCTCCGGCAAGAAACACACGACGCTGCACCTAAATGCATTTCGGGGAGAACCAGCTATCACGGAGTTTGATTGGCCTTTCACCCCTAACCACAGGTCATCCCCCAGGTTTTCAACCCTGGTGGGTTCGGTCCTCCACGAAGTCTTACCTCCGCTTCAACCTGCCCATGGCTAGATCACTCCGCTTCGGGTCTTGAGCGTGCTACTGAAACGCCCTATTCGGACTCGCTTTCGCTACGGCTTCCCCACTCGGGTTAACCTCGCAACACACCGCAAACTCGCAGGCTCATTCTTCAAAAGGCACGCAGTCACGAGAACAAGGCAAGCCTTGTTCCGACGCTCCCACGGCTTGTAGGCACACGGTTTCAGGTACTATTTCACTCCGCTCCCGCGGTACTTTTCACCATTCCCTCACGGTACTATCCGCTATCGGTCACCAGGGAATATTTAGGCTTAGCGGGTGGTCCCGCCAGATTCACACGGGATTTCTCGGGCCCCGTGCTACTTGGGTGTCTCTCAAACGAGCCGCTGACGTTTCGACTACGGGGGTCTTACCCTCTACGCCGGACCTTTCGCATGTCCTTCGCCTACATCAACGGTTTCTGACTCGTCCTGTCGCCGGCAGACGACAGAAGAGAGATCCCACAACCCCGCATGCGCAACCCCTGCCGGGTCTCACACGCATACGGTTTGGCCTCATCCGGTTTCGCTCGCCACTACTCCCGGAATCACGGTTGTTTTCTCTTCCTGAGGGTACTGAGATGTTTCACTTCCCCTCGTTCCCTCCACACTGCCTATGTGTTCAGCAGCGGGTGACAGCCCATGACGACTGCCGGGTTTCCCCATTCGGAAACCCCCGGATCAAAGCCTGGTTGACGACTCCCCGGGGACTATCGTGGCCTCCCACGTCCTTCATCGGTTCCTGGTGCCAAGGCATCCACCGTGCGCCCTTAAAAACTTGGCCACAGATGCTCGCGTCCACTGTGCAGTTCTCAAACAACGACCAGCCACCCATCACCCCGAACCATTC
>NZ_BJTV01000034.1 GCF_007176755.1 Streptomyces sp. 1-11 | reverse complement strand
TCTCGCCACCACCTACACCGCACCCCGGAACTCGACCGAGGAACTCATCACCGGCGTGTGGTCCGACGTCCTCGGCGTCGACACCATCGGCATCCACGACAACTTCTTCGAACTCGGCGGACATTCACTGCTCGCTACGCAGGTGACGTCACGCCTGCGGCAACGGCTCGGAGTGGACGTCCCCGTGCGTGTCCTCTTCACCTCGCCCACACCGGCGGCACTGGCCGCGGTCGTGCGCGAGCTGGCGACGGCCGACGAGGCGCCGCTGGTACCGGTCGACCGCGGCACCCGACCGCTGCCGCTGTCGTTCGCGCAGCAGCGGCTTTGGTTCCTGGACCAGTTGACGCCGGGCAGCGCCGAATACCTCGTACCGTTCGGTCTGCGGGTGCGGGGCGCGCTCGACACGGGTGCGCTGGGTGCGGCGTTCACCGGTCTGGTGACCCGGCACGAGGTGCTGCGTACGCGGTTCGTCACGGACGACTCGGGCCGTCCCGCGCAGATCGTGGACGCGCCGTGGTCGGTCACTCCGGTCGTGCACGACGTCCGGGCCGTACCGACGGCCGACCGGGAGCCGGCCGCGCTGGAGATCATGGCGGCCGAGGCGCGGCGACCGTTCGACCTGGACGGCGGGCGGCTCCTGCGAGTCGACGTGGTGCGCGTCGCGGACGACGACCAGTACCTGTTGATCACGCTGCACCACATCGTGTCGGACGGCTGGTCCTCCGGGATCCTGGCCCGCGAACTCCACGAGCTGTACGCGGCAGCTGTGGCCGGACGCGAGGCGTCCCTGAAGGAACTGCCCGTGCAGTACGCGGACTTCGCCGCCTGGCAGCGTGAGCAGCTCAGCGGGGAGTACCTGGAACAGCAGTTGGCGTACTGGCGCGAGCGCCTCGCAGGGGTGCCGGCCCTTGAGCTGCCCACCGACCACGGTCGGCCGGCCGAGCGCGAGGGCGCCGAGGGCGACACCGTGTACTTCTCGGTTCCGCCGGAGGTGGCGGAGGCGCTGCGGGCGACGGCGAGCGGTCAGGGCGCGAGCCTCTTCATGGCGCTGTTGTCCCTGTTCCAGATCGTCCTGGCCCGCTACTGCCGCCAGGACGACATCGCGGTCGGCACCCCGATCGCCGGCCGCAACCGAGCCGAGACCGAGGACCTGATCGGTTTCTTCGTGAACACGCTCGTCCTGCGCACCGATCTGTCCGGCGATCCGGCGTTCACCGAGCTGCTGGCCCGGGTCAAGGACACCGCGCTCGGCGCCTACGACCACCAGGACCTGCCCTTCGAACGCCTCGTCGACGAGCTGGCCCCCGACCGCGACCTGTCCCGCAACCCGCTGTTCCAGACCCTGTTCGTCTTCCAGAACACACCGGACGGCGACGGGTGGAGCCTGCCCGGTGTGACGGTCGAGCAGATCGGCGTGGGCGGTCAGGACGCCAAGTTCGACCTCCAGCTGACCGCGGCGGAGGCGGACGGTGAGCTGCTGGCCGCGCTGGAGTACCGGACGGACCTTTTCGAGCGGGCGACGATCGAGCGGATGGCCGGCCACTTCACGACCCTGGCGGCGTCGGTGGCGGCGGCGCCGGGGGCGCGGCTGTCGGAGCTGAACATGCTCACGGAGGGGGAGCGGCGGGAGATCCTGGTCGACTGGAATGGTGTCGCCGGTCCGTATCCGGAGACGGCGACGATTCATCGGCTGATCGAGGAGCGGGTTGCCGCCGGTCCTGAGGCGGTTGCTGTCACGCACGGGGACCGTAGCTGGACGTATGGCGAGATCAATGCGCGGGCGAATCAGCTCGCTCATCATCTGCGCGGTGCTGGTGTGCGGTCGGACACGTTGGTCGCGGTGTGTCTGGACCGTTCGCCGGATCTGATCGCGGCTGTGCTGGGGATCCTGAAGGCGGGTGCGGCGTTCGTTCCGCTCGACCCGGACTATCCGACCGACCGGATCACCTACATGGTCGAGGACACCGGCACCCCGTTGATCATCACCAGTTCGGATCTCGCCCACCGGCTGCCGGACACCATCGACCGCCTCCTGGTCGACACGCAGTGGCCGGCCGGCCCCGACACCGATCCCGAGCCGCTGGCGTCGCCGGATGACCTGGCTTATGTGATCTTCACGTCGGGGTCGACGGGCAGGCCCAAGGGCGTCGCGCTGGAGCACCGTGGTGTCGTCAACTACCTGCACTGGTGCGACGAGAACTACCCCGCTCACATCCCCGGGGGTGTGGGGTCAGTCCTGTATTCGTCGGTCACGTTCGACCTGACGATCACAGCCCTGTTCCTGCCGCTGATCCAGGGGCAGCAGCTCGCGATCCCCGTCACCGGAGCGGACCAGAGCGCGTTCGACGCGGCGATCGACCTGATCTGCACGAACATTCCGATCAGTTTCCTGAAGGCCACCCCCTCCCATCTGGAGGTGCTGGCCGCGCATCTGGAGACGCGTGGGGCCCGGCATCACATCACCACCATCGTGGCCGGCGGTGAGAACCTCACTCCGCAGCTCGTGGCCCGGCTCCTGGAGGCGAGCAGTACGGCGACGACGATCAGCAACGAGTACGGTGCGACCGAGGGTTCGGTGGCGAACGTGATGAGTCTGACCACGCGGCCGGACCCGCACGGGGGCACGACCACGTTGGGCCGGCCGATCACCAACACCACCGCCTACGTCGTCGACCACCACAACCAGCCCGCCCCCGTCGGTGTCCCCGGTCATGCTCTGCTGGGTGGTATCTGCCTGGCCCGGCACTACCACAACCGGCCGGAACTGACGGGTCAGCGTTTCACCCCCAACCCCCTCAGCCCGCCCCGGCCGGACCCGCGTACCTATCACACGGGGGATCTGGTGAAGTGGCGGGCGGACGGCACGCTGGAGTTCATCGGACGCATCGACAACCAGGTCAAGCTCCGCGGTTACCGCATCGAACTCGGCGAGATCGAAGCCGCTCTGACCACGCATGCTCACGTCCACACCACGGCCGTCACCGTCCGCGAAGACACCCCCGGCAGCAAACAACTCGTCGCCTACATCGTCCCGACCCCCGGTGACGCACCCACGACACACCAACTCCGAACGCACCTGCAGCGGCAACTGCCCGACTACATGGTCCCCGCCGCCTACGTCACCCTTGACCAGCTCCCGCTCACCCCCAACGGCAAGGTCGACACCAAAGCCCTGCCCGCCCCCGACCACCACCGACCCGACCTCGCCACCACCTACACCGCACCCAGGACGGACACCGAGCGCACGCTGGCCGCGATCTGGTCCGAGATCCTCGGGATCGACACCGTCGGCGTCCACGACAACTTCTTCGAACTCGGCGGGGATTCGATCATCAGCATCCAGATGATCGCCCGGGCCAAGAAGTTCGGCGTGCACCTCACTCCGCGGCTGATCTTCAAGAACCAGACGATCGCCGAGATCGCGGACCACGCCGGTACGGCCGCGCCGGTCGACGCGGAACAGGGCCGCGTGGTGGGCGAGGTCCCGCTGACACCGATCCAGCACTGGTTCTTCGAGAAGGACCTGCCGGCGTTCGACCACTTCAATCAGGCCGAACTGCTCGTCACCGACGCACTCGAGCCCGACGTGCTGCGGCTCGCGCTGGCCGACCTGATCGAGCACCACGACGCGCTGCGCCTGCGCTGCGTGGACGGAACCGACGGCTGGCGGCAGTACCTGGACGAGACCGTGGACACCGGCATCCTCGACGTGCACGACCTCTCCGGCGTCGCGGAGGAATCCCTGGCGACGGTGTCGCTGGGCATCGCGGAGGAGACGCAGCAGAGCCTCGACCTGGCCAAGGGCCCGCTGCTGCGGGCCGCGCTGCTGGAGTTGGGGGCGACGCGCGGGCAGCGGTTGCTCATCGTCGTGCACCACCTGGCGGTCGACGGTGTGTCCTGGCGGATCCTCCTGGAGGACCTGGGCAGTTGCTACGAGCGGCGGGCCGCCGGACGCGCACCCCTGCTGCCGGCGAAGACGACGTCGTTCAGGTCGTGGGCCCAGCGGCTGCAGGGCTTCGCTGAATCCGCTCAGGCACGGGCCGAGTTCGCCTACTGGGCCGAGCCCAAGCCGGCCGGCCGGGTGCCGCGTGACCGGGACGGCCGCAACGACCTGGGATCCGCGGCCAGCGTCGTGGCGACGCTCAGCCCCGCCGAGACGCGGGCGCTGCTGCGGGACGTGCCGCGGGTCTTCAGCACCCAGATCAACGACGCGTTGCTCACCGCGCTGGCGCACGCCCTGCGAGACTGGACGGGGGACGACGAGACCCTGATCGGTCTGGAGGGACACGGCCGAGAAGACCTGTTCCCGGACGTGGACCTGTCGCGGACGGTCGGGTGGTTCACGTCCGTCTTCCCCGTCGCACTGCGACTGGCACCGGGAGCGACCGATCCGGTGGCCTCACTCGACTCCGTCCGCGAACAGTTGGCGCGGATCCCCAACAAGGGCGTCGGCTACGGCATCCTGCGCCATCTCGGCGCCCCGGACATGGCCGCCGTGCTGCGCCGGCAGCCCACCCCGGAAGTGAACTTCAACTACCTGGGGCAGTTCACCAGTGACCTGCCGGGCATCGGACGGTACGCCGGTCCCGACGAGCCCAAGGGCCACTCGATCAGCCCGGACGGCATGCGCTGGAACGTCCTGGACGTGACCGCCGCCGTCGAAGGCGACACGTTCGGCCTGTACGTCAACTACTCGACCGCGCTGCACGACCGGCGCACCGTCGAGCGCCTGGCCGACGGTGTCCTCGGCCACCTGCGCGAGCTGATCGCCGGCAGTGCCGACGGAGCCGCCGACGCCCGCCGCGAGTCCCCCGCCGTTCCCCTCACCGATGTCGGTGACGCCGACATGGCCGCGATCCTGAAGAGGTTCTCGATATGAGCGCGCACAACGTGGAAGACGTCTACGGGCTCTCGCCCCTGCAGTTCGGCATGCTGTACCACTCGCTGGAGGACACCTCCGACACCCGCCCGTACATGGTGCAGATGACGGAGGAGGTCGAAGGCCCCTTCGACGAGACGCTGTTCGGCGCGGCCTGGCAGCAGCTCGTCGACCGGCACTCGATCCTGCGCAGCGCCTTCGTGTGGGAGGGAGTGTCGGAGCCGGTGCAGGTGGTCCAGCGCTGTGCTCCCCTCCCCTTCGAGGTGAGGGACCTGCGCGGCCTGCCCGATCAGGAGGAGAGGCTGACCGCCTTCCTCGCCGAGGACTGGGACCGGGGCTTCGACCTCTCCCGGGCCCCGCTGGTCCGGGTCACCGTGCTGCGGACGGGGGAACGGCGCCGGGTCGTCGTCTGGTCGTTCCACCACATCCTCCTCGACGGCTGGAGCGTCCAGATCCTCCAGAAGGAGCTGTTCGCCCTCTACCGAGCGCTGCTCGACGGCACTCCCGCCGAGCTGCCGCCGACCGTCCCCTACCGCCGTTACATCGAGTGGCTCAACTCCCGGCGCGACGACGGCTCCTCGGCGTTCTGGTCCGACTACCTGGCGGGCGTCACCGAGCCCACCGCCCTGCACGTCGACCGGGACACCGGTGCGACGGGAGTCGGCGAGTTCGAGGTGTGCGCCTCGGCGGAGCTGTTCGCGCGGGCCCGGGACTACGCCAAGTCGCAGCGCGTCACGATGAACACACTGGTCCAGGGCCTGTGGTCGATCCTGCTCTCCCGGTACAGCCGTCAGGACGAGGTGCTGTTCGGCTCCACCATCTCGGGTCGCTCGATCGCTCTGCCCGGCGTCGAGTCGATGATGGGCCTGTTCATCAACACACTGCCGGTCCGCGGCCGGCTCACCGGCGACCTGGTCGTCTCCGAGTGGCTGCGGGACCTCCAGGACGAGCAGCTGGAAATGCGGCAGTGGGAGTACTGCCACCTCGTCGACGTGCAGAAGCACAGCAGGATCCCGCGCGGCGAGCCGCTGTTCCGGTCCATCCTCGTCTTCGAGAACTACCCGGTGGTGCAGAAACCGTCGGACTTCCCGGAGGGACTCACCCGGCGCCTGGTCAACTGCGTGGAACGCACAGGGTATCCGCTGACCCTCGTCGTATCGGCGGGGCGCGCCCTGGAGTTCCGCTTCGTCTACGACCGGAGCCGGTTCGACGCGGAGACGATCGAGCGCATGGCCGGCCACCTCCAGAGCCTGCTGGTCTCCGTGGTCGACTCGCCCGGCGCACACATCGGCGACCTCAACATGCTCACGGAGGGGGAGCGGCGGGAGATCCTGGTCGACTGGAACGGTGTCGCCGGTCCGTATCCGGAGACGGCGACGATTCATCGGCTGATCGAGGAGCGGGTTGCCGCCGGTCCTGAGGCTGTCGCCGTCACGCATGGGGAGCGCCGCTGGACGTATGCCGAGATCAACGCGCGGGCGAATCAGCTCGCTCACCATCTGCGCGGCACGGGTATCCGGCCGGACACGTTGGTCGCGGTGTGCCTGGACCGTTCGCCGGATCTGATCGCGGCGGTCCTGGGGATCCTGAAGGCGGGTGCGGCGTTCGTTCCGCTCGACCCGGACTATCCGACCGACCGGATCACCTACATGGTCGAGGACACCGGCACCCCGTTGATCATCACCAGTTCGGATCTCGCCCACCGGCTGCCGGACACCATCGACCGCCTCCTGGTCGACACGCAGTGGCCGGCCGGCCCCGACACCGATCCCGAGCCGCTGGCGTCGCCGGATGACCTGGCTTATGTGATCTACACGTCGGGGTCGACGGGCAGGCCCAAGGGTGTCGCGCTGGAGCACCGTGGTGTCGTCAACTACCTGCACTGGTGCGACGAGAACTACCCCGCGCACGTCCCCGGGGGTGTCGGTTCGATCCTGTATTCGTCGGTGACGTTCGACCTGACGATCACAGCCCTGTTC
>NZ_BJTV01000033.1 GCF_007176755.1 Streptomyces sp. 1-11 | reverse complement strand
CATCCCCGAGGGCACGAAGGTCGAGCAGGGCGACCGCATCGGTCTGATCCGCTTCGGCTCGCGTGTCGACCTCTACCTGCCCGAGGGCGTGGAGGTCGCGGTCGAGGTCGGACAGAAGACCGTCGCTGGTGTGACCCGTCTCGATCGCGCCTGAGATCCCATCGCGCTGCCCGACGACGACGCAGGGAACGGTCCGCGCAAGCCGCGCGGGCCGGTTTCGGCGGACGCCTCACGAGGCGACGGCCGACCGGTCCGGCGAGGCCGCGTCGTCCCGGTCGCTCGGGCCGGTAGCAACAATGGAGTGCTCTGCCGCGTCAGGAGGCTTGTGCGTCGTGGCGCTCGCGATTGGCGAGGACTTGCGCCATGTGGGTCTGGGCCCACTGCCTGAGCCCGCGCGTCAGGTGGTGGAGTGAGAGGCCGAGGTCGGTCAGCTCGTAGGTGACCGTGACAGGCACCGTGGGTGTCACGGTCCGGATGAGCAGGCCGTCGCGTTCGAGAGCCCGTAGGTTCTGGGTGAGCATCTTCTGGCTGACTCCTGCCAGCAGCCGGGCCAGCTCGGAGTAGCGCATCGCCTTCGGGGCGTGCGACTCGCCGGGCTGTTCCGGTGTGTCGCCACCCAGTGCGCACAGGATCAGGACGACCCACTTGTCCGAGATCCGGGCGAGGAGCTGACGGCTGGGGCACACCGCCAGGAACGCGTTGTACTCCGCCTTGGTCTGCGCTTTCTTGTCGGCCTTCGCCGTCACTGGCCTCGCCTCTCACCTTCTGGGTGGTTACGCACTTCAGAGTGCCTTCTTCCCGACAGGAAGTTCCTCTCCAACACTGGTGCAAGGGGGCTGGAGACACCACCCCTTGCACGAAGTGAAAGGCACCACGATGAACACGCCCTCCGCACCTCTGCCCGGCGGAACCTGGATGCTGGGTGACTCGTCCGTCACCCGGTTCGGCTACGGCGCGATGCAGCTCGCCGGCCCGTGGGTCATGGGACCGCCCGCCGATCACGACGGCGCCCTGGCCGTGCTGCGCGAGGCGGTCAGCCTCGGGATCACCCACATCGACACCAGCGACGCCTACGGACCGCGCATCACGAACGAGCTGATCCGCGAAGCGCTGCACCCCTACCCGGAGTCGCTGTTCATCGCCACGAAGGTGGGCGCGACCCGCGACGCGCAGGGTGGCTGGCCCACGGCCCGGCGTCCCGAAGACCTGCGCAAGCAGGTCCAGGAAAACCTCGACTCCCTCGGCGTCGACACCCTCGACTTGGTCAACATGCGCATGGGCGACGCTGAAGGCCCTCAGCCCGGCTCGATCACCGAAGCGTTCGAGACGCTCGTCGACCTGCAGCAAGAGGGACTGATCCGCCACCTCGGCGTCAGCAACGTCACCGGAGAGCAGGTTGCCAAGGCGCGCAGCGTCGCCCCGATCGTGTGCGTGCAAAACATGTACAACCTCGCCCACCGCCACGACGACGACCTCGTGGACCATCTCGCCGCCGATGGCATCGCCTACGTGCCGTTCTTCCCCCTGGGAGGCTTCACGCCGCTGCAGTCCGAGGCCCTCTCACAGGTCGCGAACCGACTGGGGACGACGCCCATGTCGGTCGCGCTGACCTGGCTGATGCAGCGCTCGCCGAACATCCTGCTCATCCCCGGCACTTCGTCCACCGCCCACCTGCGCGAGAACATCGCCGGCGCGGGTCTGTCCCTCTCCGACGAGGATGTGGCCGAACTGGACAGCATCGGCCGCTGACCCACACACAGGTCACCGACCGAGACCGGGCTATCGAGCGGAATCAGAGGAACGTGCCCGCGATGTGCAGGCCGGCCAGGCAGATGATGGCGGTCTTCTCGCAGCGGGTGGCGATGCCGCGCCACTGTCTCAAGCCCCCGGCGGGTGCACTCGATCCGAATGCTTGGCTAGCCACATAATCGGTGCTACGTTTACGTGGTCGGCCACATAACCGGTCGTCGGATCGGCTCACCGAAGGAGACAGCAGTCATGAAGGCCATCGTTTTCGACACGTTCGGCGGCACCGAGGTCCTGCACGAGGTGGACGCCGAGATCCCCGAGCCGGGTCCCGGCCAGGTTCGCGTCCGCGTCCGGGCGGTCGGCGTCAACCCGGTGGACGGCAAGATCCGCTCCGGGATCATGGAGGCCATCTTCCCCACCACGCTGCCCGCCATCCCTGGTGGAGAGATCGCCGGGGTCGTCGACGCCCTGGGTGAGGGCGTCGACGGGTTCAAGGTGGGTGACGAGGTGCTGGGCTGGTCCGACACCGGCGCCTACGCCCAGTACGCGCTGGCCACGGCGGCCGTCCTCGCCCCCAAGCCGGCCGGCCTCGACTGGACGCACGCCGCCGCGCTGCCCGTGGCGAGCGACGGCGCCGAGCGGGTGCTGGACCTGCTCGACGTCAAGGCCGGCGAGACCCTGCTGATCCACGGCGCCTCCGGCGCGCTCGGCACCATCGCCGTGCAACTGGCGGTCGCCCGCGGCGCCCGCGTCATCGGCACCGCCGGACCGGCCAACCAGGATTACGTCACCTCCCTCGGAGCCACCGCACTGGTCTACGGAGAGGGTCTGGTCGAGCGGGTGCGCGCCGTCGCACCGGAGGGTGTCGACGCCGTGTTCGACGCCGCCGGCAAGGGCGCGCTCGAGGACTCCATCACCCTGCGTGGCGGCACCGACCGGATCGTCACCACCGCCGACTTCCGTGCCGGTGAACTCGGCGTCGTCTTCGCCGAAGGCCCCCAGCGGCGCTCCGGCGCGCGCCTGGCCGAACTCGCCCAGTTGGCCGCCGCCGGCGAGCTGGTGACCACGGTCGGCGCGGTCCACCCGCTCGCCGACGCGGCCGCGGCGCAGCAGGCCAGCGACGCCGGCCACAGCCGGGGGAAGCTCGTCCTCACCGTCGCCTGACCCGCCGGTCCACCACCGGACGGCCCTCCTGCGGGCCCGGCCCCGGTTCCGCGCGACGGGCCGCACAGAACCGGGGCCGGGCCCGCAGGCTCACCCTCTTCCGGCCTCCCGCACCCGCCCGACCCTCTCCGCATCCCGCTCCGTACCGAAAGAAGGCCTCGTGTCCACCACCGACCTGAACGCCCTGTGGCAGCCCGCCCGCGCCGGGGACATCCACCTGCCGCACCGGCTCGCCATGGCCCCGATGACACGCAACCGCAGCACCGCGCAGGGCGTGCCCACCGAACTGAACGCCGAGTACTACGCCCAGCGCGCGTCGATGGCGCTCATCATCACCGAGGGCACCCAGCCCTCCGCCGACGGGCAGGGCTACCTGCTGACACCCGGCCTCCACACCGCCGAGCAGGTGGCCGGGTGGCGCAAGGTCACCGACGCCGTGCACGCCGCCGGCGGGCGCATCGTGGTGCAGCTGATGCACGTCGGGCGGATCGCGCACCCCGACAACACCCCGCACGGACGGCAGCCGGTGGCGCCCTCCCCGGTGCGCCCGGCCGGAACGATGTTCACCGCCTCCGGGCCCCAGGAGATGCCCCGGCCCCGGGCCCTGTCCACCCGTGAGGTCGCCATGACGGTCGAGGACTACCGCCGCGCCGCCGCGGGCGCCGTCGAAGCCGGCGCGGACGGCGTGGAGATCCACGGCGCCAACGGCTACCTCGTCCACCAGTTCCTGTCCACCAACGCCAACGAACGCACCGACCGCTACGGAGGCTCTGTCGAGGGCCGTATCCGCTTCGCCACCGAGGTCGCCGCTGCCGTCGCCGACGAGATCGGCGCCGGCCGGACCGCCATCCGCCTGTCTCCGGAGAACCCCTACAACGACATCCGCGAGGACGACAGCCACGAGCTCTACCCGGCACTGCTGAACGCCCTCGCGCCACTGGACCTGGCCTACCTGCACCTGGTCCACTCCGGCGACGAGCAGCTCCTCGACACCCTCAGGTCGCTGTGGCCGGGAACGCTCATGCTGAACCGCCCCGGCGCCGACCTGGCCACGCGCGCCAAGGACATCACCGGCGGCCGCGCCGACATCGTCTCCGTCGGCATGGCGGCCCTGGCCAACCCCGACCTCGTCGGGCGGGTACGCTCCCAGGCGCCGCTGAACACGCCCGACCCGGCCACCTTCTACAGCGGCGGCGAGACCGGGTACACCGACTACCCCGCCCGCCACGACGCCTGAGGAGATGCGATGACCGACCCCGTTACCCGGCCTCCCAGCACGGCGCGCGACGGCAGCCTCAGCTACGCCGTGTTCCAGTTGGCCCGCGCCCACCGCGGCCACGCCGCCGCCATGCTCCGCGCCATGAACCTGCACCCGGGACAGGAGCTGCTGCTGATGCAGCTCTTCGACCGCGACGGCCAGACCCAGTCCGAACTGCTGGACAGCGTCGGCCTCGACCACTCCACCGTCTCCAAGTCGCTGCGCCGCATGCAGGAGGCCGGACTCCTCACCCGGGAACCGGCCGAACACGACCGCCGGGTCATGGTCGTCCGGCTCACCGACGCGGGCCGCGCCATGCGTGAACCCATCGCCGACATGTGGCGAGCCCTGGAGAGGCTCTCCGTGCGGAACCTGACGGCGGATCAGGTCAAGGCGTTCACCGAGACCGCGTACACCATCGAGCAGTCGATCAAAGACGGCGACGGCCAGGCCCCGCCGAAGGCGTAACCGTCCCTATGTCCTCACAAACCCAAACGCCGCTCTGCGCCGTGGCGCCCGGGCATATGAACGGCTGACCGGTGATCCGCAGGCCCCCGCGGTCAGGCTTCGCGGCGGGCGTAGGACGTGAGGCGATCGGCGAACGCGATGACCAGGTTGCGCAGTTCATCAGGGCGCTCGACGACGAACGGCCGGTCCAGCGAGGCGAGTAGCGGAGGCAGCCAGTCGAGCCGCTGCGCCCGCAGCTCGACACGCAGCCAGCGCCCGGCCGCCCGGTCCTCCTGGCCGGCCGCCGGCTCGTACTCCTCCAGGCTCGCGACGCCGGCCGGAAGGCGGGCGCGGATCTGCTCGACCGTCCCGTGGATCCGCAAGGTCACCTCGTACCGGTACTCGGCCGTTGCAAACGCCGTCAGCAGGCGCTGTGCCGGATCCGGGCCCACGGGCGCTTCGAATGTGCCGGGCAGCGTCCGCGCGTCTGCGACGCGATCGAGCCGGAACGTTCGGTCCTCGCCGAGCCGGGCGTCCTCGCCCGTGACGTACCACCGCCCCGCATGGGCGACGATCCCGTACGCGTGCAGCGTGCGTTCACTGCGCCGTCCGTCACCATCGGTGTAGCGGATCGAGACCGGTCGGTGGTGGCGTACCGCATCGGCGATCGTGAGCAGGACCCCGGCGTCCGGGGTGTCGAACTCGCCGGGCTGCTCCGTGAAGGCGAGAGCTTCCAGGAGGGTGTCGAGCCGGCGGGCGAGGTGCCTGGGCAGCACCCGCCGGATTTTCGCGTGTGCGGTCTCGCTCGCTGTGTTGTGCGTCGTCGTCAACCCTGTTCGGCGGCCGGCGACCAGGCCCAGCAGCACGGCCAGCGCCTCGTCGTCGCTGAGCATGAGCGGAGGCAGGCGGTAGCCGGGGGCGAGGCGGTAGCCGCCGTAGCGGCCGCGCACCGATTCCACGGGCACGTCCAGGTCGATCAGCTGGTCCACGTACCGGCGCACGGTGCGCCCTTCGACGCCGAGCCGGTCGGCGAGCTCGGCCACGGTCCGGGTACCGCCCGACTGCAGCAGTTCCAGGAGTGTCAGCACGCGGCCGGTGGGTCCAGGCATGCCAGCAGGCTAGCGCGGATACAGGACCGATTCTGTCCACTATTTCTCCTAGCCTGCGTCGTGCCCGCTTCCAGCACAGCCAAGGAGATTCCCATGGACTTCGTCTCGATCCGCATCATCACCGGCGACGTAGCGCGCCTCGTCGACTTCTACGAGCGAGCCACGGGGGTGCGGGCGACCTGGGCCACCGAGGACTTCGCCGAACTCAGGACCGCGGGCGCCACCCTCGCGGTCGCCGGCGTCCGCACGGTCCCGCTGTTCGCCCCTGGCTCTGCCCGCCCGGCCGCCAACCACAGCGTGATCACGGAGTTCGTCGTCGACGACGTGGACCGCGTACACCGGAACCTGACCGGCTTCGTCACCGACTTCGTCAGCGGGCCCACCACGATGCCCTGGGGCAACCGGTCGCTGCTGTTCCGTGACCCCGACGGCAACCTCGTCAACTTCTTCACCCCCGTCACCCCTGCGGCCATCGAGAAGTTCGCACGCTGACCGCAGGCACGGCCGCTCACGCGGAAGCCCTGAGTTCTCGCAGGACTTCCGCGCTCGTGTCGGGCATCGACGCGGGCAAGGGCGCCGCCCTGGCCCCGGCTCGGGTAACTGAATTCCGGCGGCTCCGATCACCACGCGCTGACGACCGGCGCGTCCGGTTCGTGCTGCCGCCAGGCCTCGTTGAGGCGCACGAGTCGGTCCGCGGCGGCGATCCCCCACAGGGACGAGACCTTGCCGTCGCCGCCCACTTCGAACACCACGGCGCCCACGACCCGGTGGTCGGTCACGGCGAGGACGGCCGGGGAGCCGTTGACCAGCGCGATGTGCATCGCGGGGGAGCCGCCGGCCATCCGCCGCTTCGCCGGAGTGGGCGTGAAGCCGGCCCGCACGTAGGAGGCGACCCGCTCGCGGGTGGTGAACCGCAGCAACCGCCTGGCCAGTCCGAAACCGTCCGAGACCGCGGTCGCGTCGGCGGTGAGCAGCGCCACCAGCCGTTCGGTACGCCCGGACGTGGCCGCGGCGAGGAACTCCTCGACGATCCGGCGCGCGGAGGCGGGGTCCACCCCGTCGCCGACGCGGCGCTCGGTGGTGACCCGGCGTCGGGCCCGGTGGATGTGTTGCTGGCTCGCGGATTCGGTGATGTCGAGGATCCCGGCGATCTCGGCGTGGGGGTACGAGAAGGCCTCGTGCAGGACGTAAGCGGCCCGCTCGACCGGCGAGAGGCGCTCCAGGATGGTCAGTACGGCCAGGGACACCGATTCGCGCTGCTCGACCGTTTCGGCCGGGCCGAGCATCGGGTCGCCCTCCAGGAGCGGCTCGGGCATCCAGTCTCCGGCGGCGCGCTCGTGGCGCGCCTGCGCCGAGCGGAGCCGGTCGAGGCAGACGTTGGTGACGACCTTGGTCAGCCACGCCTCCGGCGTCCTGATGCGCTGGGGGTCCGCGGCCTGCCAGCGCAGGAACGTGTCCTGCACGGCGTCCTCGGCGTCGGCGGCCGAGCCGAGCAGGCCGGCCTCGAATCGATCGATCGCTGGGCTGTCCATGCGCCGGAGCCTATGCGGCGGCCTGCACGCCGGCCCGGTCAGGCGCGGTGGCCAGCCGGCGCTTGCGCTTGGGCATGCCGAAGGTCGGATGGGCGATGCTCCATCCGGCCCCCCGCAGCACGCCCGACTTGAGCCGCGCGGCGGTCCGGCCGCCGAGATACCAGGATTTCGCCCGGACGTCTCCGTCCACCATCTGGAAGATCGCGTCCCGCCGCCCGAGGCTGATGTGGTTGCCGTAGTACTTCAACCCGGTGACCGGAACCTCCCCGCCCGTCAGGCGCGCGATGATCGCGGCGGTCGCCTGCATACCGGTGTAGCCGGCCGATGCGCAGGACATCGGCAGCGGCCGGCCGTTCTCGCCGATCGCGTAGGCGCAGTCACCGGCGGCGTAGACGTCCGGGTGGGAGACCGAGCGCATCGTCCGGTCGACGACGATCTGGCCGGTCTCGGCGACCTCCAGGCCACTGGCGGCCGCGACGGGGTGTACGGCGAACCCGGCCGACCACACGGTCACGTCAGCTGCGATCGACCTACCGTGGGCGGTGATCGCCCGGGTCGGCTCGACCGCTTGGATGCCGGCGTCTTCGTGAACGGTGACGCCGAGTCGGTCGAAAGCCCGGCGCAGGTGACGGCGGGCTCTCGGGGAGAGCCAGGCGCCCGGTTCGCCGCGGGCGGCGAGCGCGACCGAGAGGTCGGGCCGGGACTCGGCGAATTCGGTGGCGGTCTCGATGCCGGTCAGCCCCTCACCGACGACCAGCACGGTGCCGCCCCCGTCCAGGGCTGCCAGGCGTTCACGCAGACGGAGCGCCGGGAACTGGCCGGTCACATCGAAGGCGTACTCGGGCACGCCGGGCACGTCGTGGTGGGCTGCGGAGCTCCCGAGCGCGTAGAGCAGAGTGTCGTACACGACCTCGCCGTCGCCGTCCTCGCCGGTCACGGCGACTGTCTTGCGCTCGGGGTCGACACCGGTGACGCGCGCCAGGCGCAGCCGCACCCCGGTGCCCGCGAACACGTCCGCGAGCTTGCGGAACGCGAGATCGCGGCCGGCCGCGAGCAGGTGGAGACGCATCCGCTCGACGAAGTCCGGCACGGCATTGACGACGGTGATCTCGGTGTCGTCCGGAGAGAGCCGGCGGGCCAGGTTTCCGGCGGCGAAGGCGCCGGCGTATCCGGCGCCGAGTACCACGATCCGGTGCTTCATGGCGTTGCTCCTGTCTCGTTCGAGTGCACCCTGAACGAGACGGCGCTGCGATTACTGACAGCAGGCGGGTGTGACGTGGGTCACCTGGGTAAGAGGGGCGGCTAAGAGGTTCCGCCTGGCGGCCTGCCCCGCCGCCGTCCGATGCCGGTGAATTCTTCGACGCGTGAATCCGTCGGAGGCATAAATCCGCTCAGTGCGCAAATCCCGCAGAGGCATGAAGTTCGTTTAACTGCAACGGTTTTGGCGAGAAAGCTCAAGCTTGACAGCGGTGTTGGGTTTGCTTATGTTCCAGTCGGTCGAGCTTCCGTCGTTCGATATTCAAAGGTGATCTGGACAGAGAACACCGTCCTGATCGCCGTCCTCGTCCGGCTCCAACTGGAAGGCGCTCCTGTTGTCGGAAATCAATGATCCCGCTGTGCGTGTGGTCCGATCGGAGCAGGACTATGTGTCCTCGTTGTACGAGCTGCTCACCGGGCGGATCAACGAGGCGCGGTTACAGCGCGCGAGTGTGCTGAAGGCTCCGACGGAAAACGCCGGTGAGGTATACGAGAGGGAAATCGCCGCCGAGCGTTTGACGAGGGAAATCGTCCGACTGGAGGGCGCCGAGAAAGGCCTGGTCTTCGGGCGTATCGACTGGACGGACGGCACGGCCCTGCGCATCGGGCGGATCGGACTGCAGACGGAGGAGGATGAGCTGCCTCTCCTCGTGGACTGGCGCGCGAACGCGGCGCGGCCCTTCTACGAGGCGACACCGGTCCATCCGATGGACCTGCGGCGGCGCCGGCACCTGCGCATCGAGGAGCGCACGGTCGTCTCGGTGAGCGACGAACTGCTGGACGGGACCGCCCCGACCGACGAGGACGTCGTCGGGGACGGCCCGTTGACCGAGGCGCTGTCGGCACGGCGGGACGGCAGGATGCACGCCGCCGTCGCGACGCTGCAGGCCGAGCAGGACGAGATCGTCCGCTCCGCCCACCGCGGGGTGACCGTCGTGCAGGGCGGGCCGGGCACCGGCAAGACGGTGGTCGCGCTGCACCGGGCGGCGTACGTCCTGTACGCGTTCCCGCGCGCCGCGGAGGAGGGTGTGCTGGTGGTGGGCCCGAACTCCCGGTTCCTCGACTACATCTCCGAGGTCCTTCCCTCGCTCGGAGAGAACGACGTCGTCATGGCGACCTGCCGGGAACTGGCCGGAGTGTCCCCGGGCGAGGCGGGCCCGCTCGACACGGCGCGGCTCAAGGGCGGTTCCGACCTCGCCGACGCCCTGCTCGGCCTGCTGCGCGCGTACCAAGCACCCGCCGGTGACTTCACCGTGCGGGTCGGACAGGAACTGGTGCGCCTTCCTGGCGGGGAAGTCGCCGCGGCACGCGACGCCGCCGTGGCAGCCGTACAGGGGCACAACCCCGCGCGCCAGGTGTTCAAAGAGCTTCTGGTCGACGCCGTCGCAGACGCGATGCGAAGAGACATGGGCGACCTCCTGGAACAGATCGACGCCGATGCCGAAAGGATGACGGGCCTCGACCTCGACCGGTACACCGGAGCCGCCCAGCGTCGTGTCGAAGGCGCGCCCGACGCGGGTCCGGTCCACGAACTGGACCTGGACGCCATCCGGGCCGATCTCCTCGACGACGTCGGCGTCGACCGAGCGGTCGAGGTGTTGTGGCCACGGCTGGTACCCGGTGACCTCGTGAAGGCGCTCCTGGCCAACGCCGACGCTCTCGCCGAGCGCCTGCCCCGCCTGACCGTGCAGGAGCGGTCCCTTCTGCTGCGCGGTCCGGACGACCCGTGGACCGATGCCGACGTGCCGTTGCTGGACGAGGCGGCGAGCCTGGTCGACGGACCCCCCGAGCGGACGTACGGGCACGTCGTCGTCGACGAGGCGCAGGAACTGACCGCCATGCAGTGGCGGATGATCGTCCGGCGCTGCCCGTCGAGGTCGATGACGCTCGTGGGTGACTTCGCCCAGGCGGGTCCGGTCGCCACAGCACGCGACTGGAAGGAAGCACTGAGCCCTCACGTGGGACCGCGGTTCCGGCTGCACGACCTGACCGTCAGCTACCGCACGACGCGGGAGATCCTGGAGAGCGTACGGGACCTGCTCACGCGGATCGCTCCGGACCAGAAGATCACACGGTCACTGCGCACCGGTGAGAGCCCTCGTACCGTGACCACACCTGCGGACGGGTTGGTCGCCGCCGTCGTCCGGGAACTCAAGGCCCAGAGCACCGCGCACCCGGGCGAGCTCCTGGGAGTGATCTGCGCGGACACCAGGGTGAGTGAGCTGAAGGCGCAGGGCATCGCCCATCAGGCACGCATCGTGCCGGCGTCCGAAGCGCGCGGCCTGGAGTTCGACGGGGTCGTCGTCGTGGACCCCGAGGAGATCATCACGAACCGCCCCGGTGGCGAAAGGGACTTGTACGTAGCCCTGACCCGGGCCACCAAGCGCCTGTGCACCATCACCGTCCGGCCCGCCTGACGGCTCGGGGCCCGCGTCGTCGGCGCGGGCCCACCGGCGTGGTCGGGACACCGGACCCGCACGCACTGGTCTCCGAGGCGCACCGGGTAGCGTCCCCGTGAGACGCAGGAGACAGCGGATACCGGGAGTGGTCCTCACGGGCCGGGGTATCCGGGCGGAATGAACCGCGTATCGAAGGCGGCCGTGCCGGCCCCGGTGCCCATGGGGGAGAGCGGCGTCACGACGCCGGCCGAACAGGTCATCCAGACCGCGGCGGCCCTGGACGGGGACGGCACCGTCATCGCCCGGGCCCGCAAGCTGGCCGCCGACTTCCTCACCCGTGTCCAGGCGCACCACGGGCTGCCCGTGTCGCAGCGTGCCATGGACATCACCCAGCTCGTGGTCAGCGAGCTGGTCACCAACGCCCGTAAGTACGCTCCGGGCCCGGTCCTGCTGGACCTGCGGATCACCGGCGACACGGTCGAGGTCTCGGTGTGGGACTCGGACCCCGTACTGCCCATCGCCCGGGCGGCGGACGTGGGCCGGGTGGGGCAGCACGGTCTGGAGATCGTGATGGCCGTGTCCCGGGGCTTCGAGGCCCAGCGCGAGCCGGTCGGCAAGCGCATCACCGCCCGTATCGCCCTGGCCGACGACCCGGACGGCGCCCTCTTCGGACGCAGCCCCCTGTGAGACGGCGCCCCCTTTGGGCGTGATCCCTTGCGGGGGCGCGCTGTGAGAAGCGGCTGGACGCGTTCAGCTGAGGCGTCACCGACGGCCCGGTGCGCCTTCGAGACACGCGGCTCACGCGGAGCCGGAAGCGCCCAGTGACACGAGCAGGGAACGCTGTGCACCGACGCCGGGCAGTGGCGCCGGCTTCGGCGAGGGCAGGGTGGCGGCCATGGGGCGGCACGGTTCCGCGCTCCCCGAGTGCTGCGCCGAGAACAGCTCGCGTGCTCCCATGAGATCCAGCAGTCTGTCGACCGCGGGGTTCGAGGCCCGGATGGTGACGGTCTTGCCCTGGCCGAGCGCCCGGTGGCGCAGCTCCAGCAGCACGCTCAGGCCGGCGCAGTCACAGAAGCCGAGCCCGCCCAGGTCCAGCTCGACGCCGCGGGCTGAGGCGGCGAGGGCTTCGTCCAGTCGGTCCCGGACCTGGTCGCCCGCATCGAAGTCGAGCTCACCGTCCACGGTCACCGGGATCGGGGTGTTGTTCGACGCGGCCGGCACGGACGACTGACCGCTTGGCAGCAGCCTCCCGGCACCGCCGTCCTCCGGGCACGAGAAGTCCGGCTCCATGAGGGACGAGGCCCGGTAAGAAGATGGCTGCACGGCTCACTCCCATGTGCGCTCCGGCGGTCCGTATGAACAACGGTTCCTCAGACAACAACCCACGTCAACTGATACACGAAAGATTGTACGTGTTTTTGAATGCGTGCATGCCCTCTCCGTAGACTTGGGACATGGATGGGGTACCCGAGTCACACACAGGCTGGACGTTTCTGACGAACCACGCGCGCGTCCTAGCGGCCATCGCGGACAACCAGAGCGCGCGCGTCCGCGACATCGCCGCTCGCTGCCGCATCACCGAGCGGGCCGTGCAGAAGATCATCGCGGATCTGGAGCAGGCCGGTTATCTCTCGCACGTCCGTCAGGGGCGCGGCAACACCTACCGGATCGACCCCGCCAAGGTCCTGCGCCATCCGGCGGAAGCGGGCCAGGGCCTCACGGTGGCCTCGCTCCTGTCGTTGCTCATCCTGCAGGACGAAGCGCACCGCGCGACACCGTCCGGGGAGTCGGTACCCGCATCAGGCTGACGTCCGCGAGGCCCGGCCGCGGTGGGGCGACGAGCCCTCCGTCGCCCGGCGATGCCCGCCCCGTGTCGTAAGGCCGGTGGCGCACGGCCGTACGCCGTAGCGCGCTCCGCTGAAAGCTACTGATCCTCACAACCGGCCTGCGCAGCACGCTACTTGACTATCATGTGACCCGCGACACGAAGCACGGCGTGGAGTGGATCGAGCCGGAGCACCGGCGGATCCGGGGGAACGGGGGGCACATGCCGAGAGCTGACGGGGGGCGCCGCGTCCTGGCGTGGGCCGGGGCCGGCGGGGCGGCGGCCGCGGTCGCGGGCGCCGCGCTGCTGTGGGATCCCGGACAGACGCTGGCCTGGGCCGCCGGCGTCGTCGCGGCGGCCGCGGCCGCCTACCTCAGCCAGCAAGCACCCCAACAGCTCGAGCAGGCCCTGGCCCGGCGCCGGGCCGCGCGGGAACCGGCCGAGGCCGCCCCGTTGGCCGTGGCCACGGAGATCAGGAACCACGACTACGTCACACTCGACCTCGACGACCGCGTCGTCGACGTTCCGGCCGCCGGGCACACCGTCCGGATCGTCGTGACCTCGACCGGGCCTTCGGCCGTGGTGCTGACCGGGCTGCGGGCCGAGGTGCTCTCCCGCGAGGAGGCACCCGGCGACCTCACCCGGCACGCGGCCGAGGTGCCGGTGCGGCGGTTCGAAGTCCTCCTCGACTCCGCCCCGCCGCAGGTGCGCCCCCTGACCAGGAGCGACTTCCCCTACCGGATCGCGGCGGACGAGTCCGAGGTCCTCGACCTCCTCGTCAGCACCGAAAGCGGCCTCGTGCGGTGGGTGCTGTGGCTCGACTGGGTCTCCGCGGGCCGCCAGGGCAGTACTCGCGTCGACATCCAGGGACACGCGTTCCGCACCGCCGCACGCCTGCCGAGCGGCGCCTGATGGCGCCGGGACGGGGCCGTGCCGGCGCGGTCACCCTGGCCGCGGCACTTCCCGCAGCGGCCGGCGGCACCGCCCTCGCCGCCACGGACGTGCACGCCTGGCCGCCCTACGCGGCGGTGATCGCGGTGTCCGCTCTCTCCGGGCTGACGGCCCTCGCCCGGTACGGACGGCGCCGACGGGGTCCGGCGATCAATCCGGAGCGCGGTACGCCGCAGTCCCCGGAACCGGTCACCGGACACGGAGAGGAGACCTCTGCCCGGACGTCGCGGGCGGAGGACAGGGCGGACGGCACGCCCGGCTCGCAACGGTCCGTCTACGAGATGACGCGGCCCGTCCGCCCCGTACGCGCACAGGGACTGGCGGACGACCCGCCCTTCACGGTACGGCTCGCCGTGCACAGCCACATCGCGCACATCGCCTCACCCGGACTCCTGGGCACCCCCGAAGCGGTGCACATCCCGCTGACCGGGCACAACCTCCTGCTCTCCCTGACCGCGACGGGCCAGGACCAGGTCGTGCTGCGCTCACTGCGGGCCGAGGTGACGGACCGTCTGCCGCTGCGCGCGGACGGAATCTCCTTCGCAAGACCAGCGATGCCCGACCTGGTCATGAGCGCCGACCTGCTGGAGTCCGCCCAGCGGGCGGTCCGCGCCTACCGGCCCCTGCGCAGTCCCGACGTCGTGGTGCTGCTGGACTCCGCACCCGCGCCCGAGCTGGCGGAGGCCGGCGCGGATCCCGCCCTGCCGCTGACCGCCGCACCGGGTGCGAGCGCCGACCTCATCTGCGCGCCCGTCACGGACGACGGCCGGTGGGTGCGGTGGCGGCTGACGGCGCGGATCGAGTGCGCGGGGCGCGTCTGGCAGCCCTGGTGGGATCTCACCGTCACCGCCACGACGGGCTTGTCGCGCTTCAGCCCCGACGCCGCACCGGAACCCCAGCCCGTGCACACTCTCTTCCCCGACCACTACGACCCCAGGGACCCGGAGGGACGGCAAGCGGATTCGGAAGCGGTCCGCGCGTTCCAACTGGCTTCCCACACCTCGCAGGACGGTCAGGGCCTGCTGGAGAGCCCGACCCGGCCCGACCCCGATCCCGAACCGCCCGGCGCCGCCGAGACCATCCGGCGCGCCGCCGTCCTGGCCCGCGCCGGTGATCTCCCCGGCGCCGCCGAGGTCTACCGGTCGGCGGCGGAAGCGGGCAGCGGACAGGCCGCCTACCTGCTGGCCATGCTCACGCAGAACATGGGAGACCTGGACGGCGCGGCGCGCTGGTACGAGAGGGCAGCCGCCCGCCGTGTCCCCGCCGCGTACAACAACCTCGGCGTGCTGGCCATGCTGCGCGGCGATCTCGACGGGGCCGAACGCTGGTACCGCCGGGCCATGGACACGGGCGACTGGGCGGCGGCCGTGGGCCTCGGCGTCGTACGGGAGAAGCAGGGGGACGAGGCGCAGGCCGAGGAGCTGTGGCGGCTCGCCGGCAAGCGGAACGTCCCGAACGCGGATCAGAACCTCGCGGTCCTCTACCAGCGGCAGGGCCGGCACCGGGAGGCCGACGAACTGTTCACGCGGGCCGCCGAGGCGGGCGACGTCCAGGCGGCCGTGCACGTGGGTTACCGCTGTCACGAGGCCGGCGACCGGGCCGGGGCCGAGCGCTGGTGGCGCACGGCGGCCGACGCGGGCAGTGCGGAGGGCGCCTTCTACCTGGGGTCGTTACTCATGGGCGACGGACGTACCGGAGAAGCGGAACGGCTGTGGGAGCGCGCCGCCGAGGGCCTCGGCACGCCCGGACCGGGCGACCTGAGGACGCCGGCAGGCCAGGAGACGGGGGCCGGCACCACCTACCGGGTCGGCGGCAAGGCTGAATCGGGCGAGGCGTACGCCGCGTACCAGCTCGGGCTGCTCCACCAGGAGCGGGGCGACGACGAGGCCGCTCTCGCCTGGTGGACCCTCGCCGCCGGGGCCGGTCACATGGATGCCGTGTTCCGGCTGTGCGAGCTGCACCTCAACGTACGAGGTGACCTCGCGGAGTGCCTGCGCTGGGCGACGTTCGCGCTGGAGCGCGAAGGGGTGCCGCCCGGCCGGTTGGAGGCTCTTGCCGCCGGACTGCGCCGGGTCGCGGAGCAACTGGCCGGTGGCCAGGGCGCGTACGAGCCCGATCCCGGGGCCGCCGCGGAGGCCTGCTCCGTGGCGGCCGAGGCCTACCGGCGGCTGACCGCACACGACGGTGCCCACCGTCCGGCCTGGGAGGAAAGTGTCCGGCGCCTCGTCACGCTGGCCGACCGCTCGGGCTCGCCGCGAGCGCGTCAGCAGGCCGCAAGCGCCGAGGCCCGACTGCGGGCGGCGGGCTGAGGGCAGGGCACCGTCCACAGCGGCCGGGTGCCACGCACCTTGCGTAGGGGTGGTCCCACGCCGTGCCGACGCAGGTGCCGCCGGCTTCAGGCGAGGGCGTCGCGGAGGTAGGCGGGCAGTGCCTGGCAGACGGCCGGACCCGCTTTCCAGGCGGGGTCGGTGAGGTGGCCGGGGGTGATGACGGACTGGCCGGCGTCGTCGGCGCGCACGACGACGCGGAACGTTTCGCCCCGGCTGTCCCGACCGGCGAGGTACGCAGCGAGGATGGCCCGGCCCAGCTCGACGGGATCCACGCCGGTGGCGGCGCGGCCGAAGTCTTTGCAGATCCACACGTCGCTGAATCGTTCGTGCATCAGGATTTCCCATCGCACGCAGCCGGGCATGTCTTCGCGGTACACGACCGCGATCTTCCCTCCTCGCGGCAGTCCCACGTACCGCTACTTGCGAGTACTGGCCGGAAAACGCGCATCTTCCGGCCGATGGCTTGGTAGCAGGCGGGGACGCAGTGCATGGACGTGGCCGGACGGGACGGTCGTCCCGGATCATCTGTCTGCGCATGGCGTCGCAGACCCGGTATGACGGGGGTGCTCTGCGATCTCCTGCCGGGCTGTGCGGCCCGTCGGCGGGCTCCGTCTAACACGGCTCAGTTCATCGGGTCCGCAGCGACGCGCCATAATCACGGGGATGAGAGGGCGTCAGATTGTCACCCGGAAAGACTAATAGTATGTCAATCTGCCTTTCTGCTATCTGATGTGATGAGCCGTCAGTTTATGGAAGAAGCCCGAGAATACCCTGTTCGGAGCTGAATCCCCGACCTTCCGATATGCCAGTCATGTCGTCTGTAGGTAGGTTCATCCATGAGTCGGCCGACGGGTCGGCGTCTCTCTGTACGACAGGAGATCGTGAGATGAAGCTTCGTTCGACCGTGGTCACCGCAGCTGTGTCGGCTGCCGCGGCTCTGGCCGCGACCGGTATCACC
>NZ_BJTV01000032.1 GCF_007176755.1 Streptomyces sp. 1-11 | reverse complement strand
AGCTTCGCTCGGGCCTCGGGGCGGTTCTCCGCTGCGCTGCGAACCGTGTGCCTCGCACTGCGTGCGAGGCAGTGGGCCACGCTCCGCGCGGCCCGGGCTGGGGGGCTGTCATTGAGCCGCTGCCCCGCGCCATCTGGCTCGGGGCAGCTTCTCTCCTGGTCGCACGTCGGGTGGGAGTGAGGTGTGCGGAGCCGGCCGCGCGGCAGCTCGGTCGGCTGGGATGCCTGCCGACCCACTTCCGATTCGGGGTCAGTTCTGCTGCGGTTCGGTGCGGCCTTCGAAGTCACGCCGGATCGCAGCTCCCTGATTCTCAATCAGTCCGGCCTGGTCGGGGAAATCGAGAACCGCGCCGCAGTGGTCGCACAGCTTCCCGTCTCCGGCGGGCGTGCCGCAGGCCTTGCAGAACCGGTTGCTTTGAGTGTTCTCAGTGTTGTGGGTCATGGCTCTCCTGGTCGGGTGGGCGGCGGTGCGTGCGGAGTACCCGTGGGATTCGCCCTCATGCGGTGCCTTCGCTGCGCTCCGGTCACCGGGTGGCGCAGCGCGCCACGAAAGACCGGCCCCGCTGCGTGGGGCCGGTCAACGGGCCTGCGGCCCGAGCAGCTACGGGGCGAGCTAGTCAGGCTGGGTGGGAGTGGCCGGCCGGGTGGCTAGAAGGCCTGCCTGCCGAGGTCCCGTCGTATTGTGATCCGCAACTCCGCCAGCAGCAGCTCCTGGGTCAGTCATGCAGGGGTCCACCGCCAACCGCTGCATCTCAGTGTGATGCAGCATGTAGCATTGGAAGAAATATAGGGGGTGGTGCGGTGTGATGGTCGGTAAGGGGCTTCCTGCAGGGATCACCCGTAGGGCTGAGTATTTCATTCGGATGCATGGCCGCTGGGCTGGCCGGAACGATATAGAGCAGTACAGGGCCCGGTGGATGGAGCACGGGATCCCTGGAGGTCAGATCGATCGCGTGGCGGCCTTCGAGGCTGTCTGGGGCGGTCTGGCCCTTCCTCCTTCTCCTCACTATGACGGGGGGCCTCGCACGCTTCACGGAGACATGCCTGAGGGGCCAGAGCCTGACTGGCTCTTCGAAGCCGGCGCGCAGCGTACGGCTCTTCCTTACTCGTTCGTGATCGGTCCAGACGGGGAGTTCGGGCTTGAGGCCGGGAAGTGGGTGGCCTTGCACGCCAGCGTCGAGGGGTGGTTGGAAGCCCTGGTATTGGCAGATCACGCCCGGCGGTGTGCGGTGACGACCACGATGCTGCAGGGCGCTGCTGTGGACGACTTGGAGCTGGATGGGTTCGAGGCGGTGCCGGAGGTCGCCGGTCTTGCGGACACCTGGTGGCGCGGGAGCGACTCGCTGATCGCCATCTACCGGGGCGAAGCCGAAGTCATGGAAGCGCCGCGCTGCCGGACCGCCACCATCTACGCCGGACTCGACGCATGGGGCCTCAGAGGGCTCGACGACATTCCCACACCCTCGAAATAGCTCACCCGGCCATCTGAGCCAGCCTCGGAAAAGAGAAGTCAGAAAATGCAGGTCATCTCGCTCAGGGAACATCAGGTAGCCCAGAAATCTGCCTTTCGTGGATGGGTTGGATTTCCTGCAAGATCATCTGTGCCGCCCCAAGGTGCGCGAAGCGTGATCGTGTCGGCGACCGGGTCGGGGAAGACGATCACGGCGGCCGCGTGCGCGTTGGAGTGCTTCCGGGACGGCCGGATCCTCGTCACCCTGCCCACCCTGGACCTGCTCGTCCAGACCGCCCAGGCGTGGCGCCTGGTAGGCCATCGGGTCCCGATGATCGCGGTGTGCTCGCTGGAGAACGATCCGGTGCTGGGCGAGCTGGGGGTACGCACGACCACGAACCCGATCCAGCTGGCGTTGTGGGCGGGGACGGGGCCTGTAGTCGTGTTCGCCACGTACGCCTCCCTCGTGGACCGTGAGGACTTCGACGACCCAACGGGCCAGGGGCGTATGCAGGGGCCGTTGGAGGCTGCTCTGGCGGGTGGGGAGCGGCTGTACGGGCAGCAGATGGCGGGCTTCGACCTCGCCATCGTGGACGAGGCCCACTCAACCACGGGTGATCTTGGTCGGTCGTGGGCGGCGATCCACGACAACACCCGTATCCCCGCGGACTTCCGGCTCTACCTGACCGCCACCCCGCGGATCCTGGCACCACCCAGGCCGCAACGCGGGAAAGACGGGCGCGAGCTGGAACTCTGCTCGATGGGACAGGACTCCCCCACCTTCGGGCCGTGGCTGGCCGAGTTCGCTCTCGCCGAGGCCATCGAGCGAGGCGTCCTCGCCGGATTCGAGATCGACGTCCTGGAGATCGAGGACCCCGACTACTCCGTCGGCCTGTCCGACCAGGCGCGGCGTGGCCGGCGCCTCGCGCTGCTGCAGGCCGCACTGCTGGAGCACGCCAGTGCCCGCAACATCAAGACGATGATGACCTTCCACAGCCGGATCGAGGAAGCCGAAGCCTTCGCCCTCAATCTCCCGCGGACCGCTGCGGACCTGTATGCGGACGAGGTCACCGCCCACGCCTTGGACGAGGCCGCCGCCAGGCCGCGCTCCCCTCTCGGTGCCGTACCCGGTGACGTCGAGGAGGTCGGCCGGCACGTCCCTGCGGACCGGGTGTGGTCGGCGTGGCTGTGCGGGGACCACCTCGTCACCGAACGCCGCGAGGTCCTGCGCCAGTTCGCGAACGGCATCGACGCGGCCGGCCGGCGGGTGCACCGGGCATTCCTCGCCAGCTGCCGCGTCCTCGGCGAAGGAGTCGACATCCGGGGCGAGCGGGGTGTGGAGGCCGTCTGCTTCGCCGACACCCGAGGCTCCCAGGTCGAGATCGTGCAGAACATCGGCCGGGCCCTGCGCCCCAACCTCGACGGCACCACCAAGACCGCGCGGATCATCGTGCCCGTCTTTCTCCAGCCCGGCGAAGACCCCACCGACATGATCGCCAGCGCCTCCTACACCCCCCTCGTCGCCGTCCTCCAAGCCCTGCGCTCCCACTCCGAACACCTCACCGAACAACTCGCCAACCGGGCCCTCACCCGCGGGACGCGAAAGCCACACGTCCGGCGGGACGACGACGGGCGCATCATCACCGGCGTCCCCGCCGGCACCGGCCCGGAAGGGCCGGAGGTCGAGAGCGGAGTGGCGGAGTCGGAGCTGTTGCAGTTCTCCAGTCCCCGGGATCCGGCCACCATCGCCGCGTTCCTGCGCACCCGCGTCTACCGGCCGCAGTCACTGGTCTGGCTCGAGGGCTACCAGGCCCTCCTGCGCTGGCGAGCCCAGAACAACATCACCGGGCTGTATGCCGTGCCGTATGACGTCGAGACCCAGGTGGGAGTGACCAAGGCGTTCCCCCTGGGCAGGTGGGTCCACCAGCAACGCAAAGCGCTGCGGAGTGGCGAGCTCGACCCCCACCGCATCGAACTGCTCGACGCCCCCGAGGCCGGGATGGTCTGGGAGCCCGGCGAAGAAGCCTGGGAAACCAAACTCGCCGTCCTGCGCTCCTACCGGCGCGCCACCGGCCACCTCGCACCCCGCCAGGACGCCATGTGGAACGACCCCGACGGACAGCCCGTCGCAATCGGACAACTCATCGCCAACCTCCGCCGCCCCCACGGCCTCGGCAAAAACCCCGACCGGGCAGCGGAACGAGCCAGGCAACTCACCGCGATCGACGAAGACTGGAACTGCCCCTGGCCACTGCACTGGCAACGCCACCACCGCGTCCTCACCGACCTCGCCACCGACGAACCCCACGGCCGGCTCCCCGACATCGCACCCGGCGTCCACCTCGACGGCGACGACCTCGGACGATGGCTGGTGAGGCAGCAAGACGCGAGGACCTGGGCGCAGCTGTCCACCGAGCAGCAGGAACGGCTCTCCAAGCTGGGCGTGACACCGGCGGAGACGCCGTCGGCGGCCCCGGCCGACACGGCCGCCCAGGGCACGGCGAAGGGCCCGGGGAAGGTTGGGAGCAAGGCTCAGGCGGCGTTCCACAGAGGCCTGGCGGCCCTCACCCAATGGGTCGAACGCGAAGGCAGGCGGCCCGTACCCCGCAGCGCCATCGTGGAGCTCGTGGTTGAGGGTGAGGCGGAGCCGGTACCGGTCAGGCTCGGCGTATGGATCACCAACACCAAGCAGCGGCGCGACAAACTCACGGCGGAGCAGCTCGCCGCACTGCGCGAGCTGGGGGTGGGGTGGGCGTGACAGCTGTGGAGCATCAGCCGCCCAGGCGCAGCGATCGCGCCGTGAAGCGTACATTTCGCGTACGCAGTACGTACCGAGCGCGTTCCTGATCGGCAGAAGCAAACGGTGCGGCTCGGGCGCGAGGCAGCAGGCGGACGGTCAGAAGCTCCAGCTGTAGAGGCCGCCGCCGGTGTGCACAGCAGATGCCGCGAGCCGGGCGACTTTCTGGAGGACCGCCAGAAGATCGTCGTCCGTCATCTCGTCCCCATCCTCGGACCAGAGCCGCGCAGTCCAGCGACCGGCAAGCTCTTCCAGTTCGGCGAGGCTCGCATTGGCCAGCGCCCGGGTCAACCGCTTCGGCAGAGCGAGCACCTCAACGCCATCATTCAAGGGAGGAACGACCCACTCAGGCCACGGCCGCTACGCATACAGCCGCTCAGATGACGGGGCCTCGGCCGAGGGCTCCTCGAAGTACATGTCCCACTCGGCAATGGCCGTGTCCGGATCGATGAAGTGGCAGCTCACCGACTCGAAGGCCGCACCGGGTCCCCGCAGCCGCGTAGCCGCCGCAGCCTCGTCGTCGTCTGCGAGGAAGAACAGGACGTCATGGGCCATCTCAGCATGATCGCAGCCCGGCGAACCGGCGCGGCCAGTGACAACTATCTCGACCAGCCCCACGTCGCGCGATCGGCGCTCAACCCTCGATGAGAAGAGGTCAACCTTCACTGCGCGAGGTCACTCACCGACACATTTTGCGAAGACGTCCGTCCGGGCCGGTGAACACGAGACCGTGGTGGAGTGATCCGTAACCCCGTCCTCCTGCGGACCGCTCCCCTGCAGCGGGAGACGACCTCTTCGCTGATCTGCCGCGTCGCCAGGCGCTACGGGATGGAAGCAAAGGTGTTACGGGCCTGCTGGAAGTGGCGCAACTACCCGCCGGGGCACGAGGGCGGCGGCGCGCGGGCTGACGCCGAGATAAGGTTGCCGGCGGGGCGACGGAGTGCTCGAGGTGGTCGTCGGCCGCCGCCGAGGTGGTCTTCGAAAGCTGTCCGCCGCTGAAGCCGTTCCCAGTCCGTAGGGGCAAGCGGCTGGCACCAGGGTGTGCCCAGCCGCTGGAGCTGCGGTGGCAAGTGCCCCTAGATCACCGCCCAGATCGCCGCCGAACTGCCACTCACCCGGGCCGCCGAGGCGATGCGGCCGAGTCAGGTGCGGTGGCCGGGAAGGGCGTACTGCGTTCGTGGTCTCCGGTCAGCGGCGTGCCAGGGCCGGTAAGCGGCTCCTGAGTCGGATTCGACCGACGAGCAGTGGGCGATGCTGCCATCGGCAAAGGTGGTGCGCAGTGCCGGCGGCGGCCCGGATCAGAAGGGTGTGTGGTCGAACCAGCGGTCGAGGACCGTGGCGTCCCCCGAGACATCGAAGACCGGGTCCCGGTACGACCGTCGGCCGTAGAGCAGCAGCAGGAGATCCGCCGCCGGCCCCCGCACCGCCGCCGTGTCCGGCCCCGACTCGGCGACCCCGCCGGACAGCAGCCGGAAACCGACCGGCTCCAGCCGTGCCCGCCATTCCTCAACGGTCGCATCGTCGGCACCCGTGCACCGGAACGCGACCGTCTCCCCGTCGCCGCGCAGCTGCTTCACCCCAGGCGCGAAAAGTCCCGCGTGGCGCAGGTTCACCAGGAACTCGTCCACTCCGTCCGCCGCCAGCACCGGATCGACGTCCGGCTCCCGGCCGACGGCACGCTCCGCGTCCACCCGGTGCACCAGCGTCTCGAACAGCATCCGGCGCGCCCAGAACCGCGCATGCGGGTCCTCGCCCCACGTCCACATCGGCGCGTCGGGGTCCGTGTCCCGCAGCACGGCCGCCACGTCGGGCACCCCCGCCATCACCCAGTCGGGGTAATCTCGCGGGTCGTCGGGCAGCCCCAGCTCCACGTCCCGGCTGCGGGGAAACTCCTGCACGCGCCGGGACAGCAGGGTGCAGAACCAGCGCTGCAGCGAGCCCACATGCCGAGTGAGCTCGGCCAGTGTCCAGTCGGGGCAGGAGGGCACGGCACCCGCGGGGTCGGCGCCGCGGACCGCGTCGGCGAACCGGCGGGTCTCCCGTTCGATCGCCTCACGGTAGGTGTCGTACAGCAGGGGATGTCCTGCGTTGCCCGTCGTCGCCATCTGCTGCCGCCGTTCTGTCACGGGTACGGATTCCGCAGACGATCAGTGTGGCGGTTGGAGCGTACTCGAAGGCAAGTCGGCCCCTGGTCCGTCACGAGCATCGGCCGCGCCGCGCCCGCGTGCACCTGCCGGCGCGGTCAGGACTTGACGATGCGACGCACGTTGTCGACCGAGCATTGCTCTTGCCTCGGCAGCAAGCAGGGCGAGTGGGGCGAGTTCTTCAGCGACCAGGTGACAGCCCTCCTTGAGGCTGAGATCCCGGCTTGCACGGCCGCGCGCACCCGGCCACGTCCGCGTTGGCACTGCTCGCCGCACGCAGGCCCTGCTCTCGACCGACGCCGAAGCGCCGCGGCAATGAGCTACGGCTCAGGAAGCCGTCGTGCGGAGGTGCGCCGGTACTGCCCACCACTGGTCCGGGCGGTCCACCACCGCGGCCTCCAGGCCGGTATCCATCAACCGGCCGAGGCGCAGGAGATAGGCTGCTATGCCTGCCGCACCCTGCATCCACGCTGTGCTCGGCGGTAGCAGCGGAGGATCCTTGCGGTGTTCCAGGAAGCGCCATCGGGCGCCTGCTCGGTCCCTGACCGCCCGCTTCACCAGCGCATCACCCATCCTGCGCGCCCCCTGCAACAGGGTCTCCGCCTCTGCGCTCGTCCGGCAGGCCTGAACCGCGTCCAGAAGCACGTCTCCGACACCCGCTGTTCCACAGCAGCGGCCATCGTTGTCCCAGAAGCCGGGGCGAAGACGTTCCGGCAGCCCCGAATCGAGGATCGAGGTCAGACAACGCCGCCGTAGTTCCTCGACCTGGAAGCCTTCCACCTCTTCGACTCCCGCGTATGACAGCGCCGCGAACAGCAGCGACGTGCCCGCCGGTCCGTGGCACCAGGAGTACGTCACCGGTTCCACTTTCCGACTCGACGGAGGAATCGTGTGCGGGACGACGAAACCTCCGTCTTCCAAGGAACCTACCGACAGGACGTGCCGGGCCCCGTGCACAGCGGCCTGAAGAAAGTCCTCTCTATCCAGCGCCGCACCCGCCACCGCCAGCGCCGCCGCGATCCCGGCAGTGCCGTGCGAGTAGTTCGGCATCCTCGATGGCATGCCTGGCACCATCCCCCAGTCCAGGCCCGTTTGCGTACGGTCCGCCACCCGTAGCAGCGCTTCACCGCCCGTCGTCGCGATCCGCTGGGAGAACTCGCTCTTCGCCCAGACCGCCGTCAGCACCACGCCTGCGGTACCCATGACCAGGTCGCTCACAGGGGCGTCCGAACCCTGTTCGACATCGAGTGTGGTCTTCCAGCCCGCAGGAGTCCTCAGATCGGCCAGCCGCCGCAACGCGGTCAGTTCCTCACCCGGGGCGAGAAGCCTCAACGCCATTGCGTCACCGGCGAGACCGTCGTACAACGACGGCTCCGTTCTGCTTCTGGCCTGCGCCGACAGTCTTGCCACGATCCCGGCCGCTAGGCTCTCTTCCCTCTCGCTCAGCTGCCGGTACTGTGCGATCTCAGCCAGCACCGGAGCCAACCCCGCGATTCCCGCGTACAGCGAGTCGCGGTCCTTCGGAGGTGCTGGTTCCTGAGCGTCCGGCGACACTGTCTCCGGCAGCCACGGGCCCTCGTCCTCGCGCACCTGGTTTTGTATCCATGCCCAAGCGGCCTCGCCCAACTCGAGGTACGCATCGCTCCTCAACATCCAGCCACGCTACAGCCCACCTGGGCGCCCAGTACGATATCCGTCTACTCGGCCGGTGCCGGTTGGCGGCGTTCTCCGTGGCGCCTCCATACATCAGCGGTAGCCGTTTACCAGGCCCTCAAGGCCGACGGAGACGCCGCAAGCGACGAAGCCCATGCTGTGCGACCCGCGCCCCCGGCGAATCGCGCAGGGACGGCGGCCCGCAGCGCGTCAGGCCCGGCCGCGGCATGATGCGCGCGCCAAGGAAGGTGGACGCAGTGAGCCGGACGCCTTCTGGGTCGACCCTGCCACGACCCCAATGACCCAAGTGCGGCCGAGGGGCCTGAAGGTCTTCCCGGATTTGCGCCGGCTGGTGCACGAGGTGCTGACGGACTGACCCCGAGGACCGGCCGGCCGGCCGCCGCGGTCACGGCTTCCGGCCCTCGGATGCGCATCAACAGCGTTGTGATGCAGATCACTTGCAGGATTGGAACTCCCTGCCCGGCATCGACGAACAACGGGTGACCACGACACCACGACCCGATTGCCGAGGACGTGCATGAACCACAGAGGTGGAACGTGACCCCGATGCGAGACAACGGCGCCGCGAGCGTCCCGGCAACGGCCGCAAGCGGCGGCTGCGACGGCTCGGTCATCGAGCGGTCCTGGGAGACGCCCGACGCGTTCACCGTGATCTTCGACCGCTACGCCGACGACATCCACCGCTACATCGCCCGGCGCCTCGGCTCCGACACCGCCGACGACCTGATGGCTGAGACCTTCGTGATCGCCTTCCAGCGGCGGCGGCGCTACGACCCGGCCATTCCGCACGCCCGCCCCTGGCTGTACGGGATCGCCACGAACCTGATCGGACGTCACCGCCGCGACGAGGCACGCCGGTTGCGGGCCCTGTTGCGGGCGGCCTCCCTGGCGCCCGGTACGGAACACGGCGGTCCCGAGGACGGGGTCACCGAACGGCTCAGCGGCAGCTCGCACAGCGCGCTGGCCGGCGCCCTCGCCGGGCTGCCCGCCCGGTACCGGGACGTGCTGCTGGTGATCGCCTGGGGCGAACTGGACTACGCGGAGGCCGCGCAGGCCCTGAGCGTGCCGGTCGGCACCGTGCGCTCCCGTCTGCACCGGGCCCGCACCAGGCTGCGCAAGGCACTGGCCGCAGCCGGCCACCCCACCTCGACCACACCGCAGAAGGAGACCGATCATGGATGAGCTGACGCAGGTGCGGGACTGGGACCCCGGCGCCGAGGGACTCTCCGACCGGGCCCGCGCGGCGGCCCGGGCCCGCCTGGAGACCGCCGTCACCGAGGAGTCCCGCGGCCGCACCGCCCGCACGGGCGGGCTGCACCGGCGCCTGGTGCTGCGCACCGCGCTCGCCGGCGCCGTCGCGGCGGGCGCGGGCGTCACCGTCGTCGTCACGCGCGACGGCGACGGACACGACCGCACGACCCGGCTGAACACGGTCAGCGCCGCCGAGGTGCTGCGGCGAGCCGCCGACCGGTCCCGCACCGCGAACCGCGACCTGCCCGTCCCCCGCGACGACCAGTACTTCTACACCCGGACGTACGTCGTCCAGACGTACCTCAAGGACGGCAGGACCCGGACGTGGACCGACGAGAGCTGGATGTCGGTGGATGGCTCGAAGCCGTCCCTGCGCCAGGAGAACGGGAAGGTCCACCACGACCCTCCGCTCGGCAAGCACGAGGTGCGCTGGCCGCCGACCGTCTACTCCAAGCTCCAGCGGATGCCGACGGACCCCGACAAGCTCCTGGACCAGTTCAGGCACGGCATGAAGAGCTCGCCGCTGAACGACGCGCAAGCGTTCTTCGAGGGGTGCATGCTGCTGATGGGACCCCGGGTGCTGCCCCCGGCGCTGCAGGCCGCCGCCTTCGAGGCGCTGTCGAAGCTACCCCGCATCAGGCTCGACTACCACGACGCGACCGTGGCCGGCCGGCGCGCCGTCGGCGTCTCGCACCCTCAGGCCTCCTTCACCTTCCTCTTCGACCGCAAGACCTACGACTACCTGGGCCTGCGCACCAAGGGCAGTTCCGCGAAGAAGGTGAACGGCGAGTGGAAGCAGGTCAACTACTACTACAGGACCACGACGCTGGAGGACATCCAGGTGGTCGACCGCATCGGAGAGCACCGCTGAGCCGCCCGGCCGGGGGCTCCCGCGCGCGGACCGGCTGCTCCGGCGGCCCGTCCAGGTCTCCCGCCGGAAGGTGAAGTCGGAGAGTTCGGCCAGCCACAGAGCTGAACGGGCGGCGGTCTCCGCCGCCCGTTCAGCTGGCAGGCAGGGATCCGTCGAGGATGTGACGAACGCCCAAGGCGAGGGGCTGGGAGACGCAGCGGGCCATCGCCGTCGCCGGACACGTCCCCGTCCCGCTCACCGGCCGCGACTACCTCGAACTGCTGCCCGTGCGCTGGCAGGCCATCACCCCCGCCGGCATCACCATCCACCACCGCACCTACGACCATGATCTCCTCGCACCCTACCGCGGCCAGCCCTCCCCGGTCGCCGGCCGCGGCGGGAAATGGGAGATCCACTACAACCCCCACGACGTCCGCCAGATCTGGATCCGCCTCACCGACGGCGAGCTGACCGAGATCCCCTGGATCCACCGCGACCACGTCCACCAGCCGTTCAACGACCACACCTGGCAGCACATCCGCACCCACGCCCACCACAACAACCACGACGACAGCCAGCAGCACGAAGCACACCTCGCCGACGCCCTCGACCAGCTCATGCGCCGCGTCCACACCGGCCACGCCACCACCACCGAACGAGCCCTCCTCGCCCGCGCCACCACGCCGCCGGTCCCCGCCGCCCGGCACCCCCACCACAGCACCGGCCCCCTCACCGGCGAACCGGCCCAACACGACGAGAACGACGAGGACGACAGCATCGACGACCTCGACGACCTCCCCGACGACGGCCCCGCCCCGCCGCGGCCGCCGGATTCGGGCTCTACGACGCACCCGAGGAAGCCGACAAGTGGTAAACCCCCGCCCGCACACCGAACACGCCACCCCTGCGCAACGCCCCAGCAGACACACCACCCGGACCCTTGCCGCCGTCACCGAGACAGACAGCGCCGGCCCACCAGAACCGTCCTGGCCCCTGACCACCTGGCAGGGCTGGCAGCGCTTCGCCACCACCGACCCGCCCACCCCGCCCCAGCCCGGTGACCCGCCCCGCAGCCGCGACGAACGCCTCGCCTACCACTCCGCGTTCGTCACCATCCGCACCCCCGCCATCAGCCAACTCGCCACCCAGGTCCGCACCCTGATGATCCTCGGCCGCCACCAGCAGACCACCGCACGGCCCTCCCTGATCGTCACCGGACCCGCCGCAGCCGGCAAAACCACCGCCCTCCTCCATGTCGGCCGCGCCTGCCACCTCGCCCACCTGCGCAAAAACCCGCCCCCGCCCGGATCAGCCCACGCCACGGCACCCGTGGCGTACGTCCTGGTCCCGCCCGGCGCCACCGCGAAGACCCTCATCACCGAATTCGCCCGGCCCGCTACCTCGGCATCCCCGTAGCCACCCGCATGACCCAGACCCAGATCACCGACGCCGTCTGCCACACCTACACCCAAGCCGGCGTCCAACTCGTCCTCATCGACGAGATCCACCGCCTCAACCCCCGCACCACCACCGGCGCACAAACCGCCGATCTCCTGAAGGACCTCAGCGAACGCCTCCCCGCCACGTTCGTCTACGCCGGCATCAACGTCACCGACACCCCCCTCTTCACCGGGGTGAGAGGCGCCCAACTCGCCGGCCGCGCCACCCTCATCACCTGCGGCCCCCTCCCCGCCCGCCACGGCACCCGCCAGCCGTTCCGCGACGTCATCACCGACATCGAAAACAACCTCGACCTCCACCAACACAAACCCGGCACCCTCCCCCGGCACACCCTCTACCTCCACCAACGCACCGCCGGCCGCATCGGATCCCTCACCCGCCTCATCCGCCAAGCAGCCATCACCGCCATCACCGCCATCACCGCCATCGGCGACGGCACCGAACGCATCACCAAAACCACCCTCGACACCATCCGACTCGACCACCTCGCCGAAACCCACCACCACCCCCGCACCCGAAGCCGCTAACCCCACCCCACCAGCACAAACAGCGCTGACCAGCAAAAACACCAAACGAGCCATTACACGCCAGAACTACCTACAACCCACCCGGGCCACGATCCACGCACCACGCATACGCCCAGCTCACAACCCCAACCTCCCCACCTAAGCCACCCACGCCGCCTCTCAGCACACCCACAACACCCCAGGACAACCGCATCCGCGTACACCAACAAACCCCCCTCCGAGCGTTACGAGTGCGTGGCCACTTGAGTGGCCGGGGTGGACCGGCGGTCGAACCCCGTCTACTGCTCGCGGCGGTGCGAATCCTGCTGTGCGCCGAGGTTGTCCTGACGGTGACTGTGCTGATGCCGACCGGGCTTGCCCGCATGCAGGAGTCGGCTCCTCCTGGCAGGAGGGAGCCGACCTCGGGGATGTGGGAGGGGTTATTCCGTGCGCAGGCCTTCCGCGCGCATCATCCGCAGCAGCGGCGGCAGGCTGAGCAGCGTGACCACGCCGACCACGGCCGCGCCCGCGCCGGTCATGGTCAGGACGCTCGCCCAGTCCACGGCCACCGGTGTACGGGTCATCTTCAGCAGCACCGAGCCGAGGGTGACACCCACCGTTGTGGCCAGTACGAGGCCGAGTCCGACCGGGAGGGCCGTCTGCCACAGCACCGACAGGCTCAGCGTGCGGCGCCGGGTGCCGAAGGCGACCAGCGCGGAGAGCAGCTTCCTGCGCTCGCGCAACTGCTCCATCTGGGAGACCAGCATACTCGCGCCGATCAGTGCCAGCACGAAGACGGCGCCGACGAACAGGCCGGTGCGGATGGAGGTGTACTTGGAGTCCTCCTGGGTCGCCGACCAGCTGTAGGTGCGTGCCAGGGGGTCGATCCGGGCGACGACGTTGCGTATGTACTCCCGTGAGTCCGGCACCGACGGGTCCAGACGCAGGTAGACCCCGCGCGAGACCACCGCGGGCGCGGCCTTGGCGGGCAGGGCGGCGGGGGTGACCAGCAGACCGTTGGAGTCCTCCAGCGAGTCCTTGCGTGCTTTCACCACCCGCACGTTCGCCGGAACGGTCCAGGGCGCCTCGATGCCGCGTTCGGCGGCGTCGCCGTACGACGGGTCGATGTAGAGCTGCCGACCGGGCTTCACCACGGCGATCTCTTCGGCGTTGCTGGGGGAGACGTAGTGGCTCCTCGTTCGAGTGACGAACACGTCGCCGTCCTTGCAGGAGGACAATGTGGCGAGTTCACGCAGGGCGGTGCAGTTACCCACGGTCAGGCCGTTGCTGTTCTTCGGGTCGCGACGCGCGTCCCCGTACTGCGAGATCGCCAGGGCCACTGCGGCCCGTACCCCCTTGGTGCCGGCGAATTCGCGCTCCACACCGGACAGCGGCTTGCGGTCGCTGAAGTCGACCTGCATCTGAACCCGGCCGGGGTCCTGGCCGGTGGCCTTGATGTACTGGCTCTGCGTTCCCGTGAACAGCATCTGCAGGGCGATGGCTCCAGCCACGGCGACGGCGATGCCGTTGACCATGCGTGCGGCGGTTCCGCTGCTCAACTGCAGCCGCCGTACCGCGAGCTGCCAGGACAGCGTGCCCTTGCCGAGGCGGACGACGACCGCCTCCACGACCCAGGGGAGCAGCGCGGTGATGCCGATCAGCAGCAGCAGCACGCCGCCGATGACGAGGTACTGGTTGAAGTCACCGTTCTTGCGGCCCTTGCCGATCATCGGGTAGAGCATCGCGAGGCCGGCCAGCGGCAGCAGCAGCCGCCACCACAGCCGGCGGCGGCGCTGCTTTGCCGAGCGCACGACGCCAAGCGGTTCCACCACCACGCCGCGCATCGCGAGCAGCGTGACGAGTACGGCGGCGACCGGGACCGCCACCGCGACCAGCACGGCGAGCACGGGGGACGGATCGAGGTAACTGGGCCAGACGCTCACGCCCAGCACCTCGGTGGAGCCCAGCGTCTGACGGCTGAGGAGGAAGAAGCCGGTGCCTGTGACCAGGCCGAGCAGGGCTCCGGCGAGTGCTTCGCCCGCCGCGATCCGCCGGGTCATGTGGCTGTCCGAGCCGACCAGGCGCAGCGCGGCCAGCCGGCGGTCGCGGCGCTCGCCGCCGAAGCGGACAGCGGCGGCGATGAACACGGCGACCGGGGTCAGCAGCGCCACGAACACGACCAGGACCATGAGCAGCAGCACCGGGTCGGTCTTGCCGGGTGTCGCGTCCGGGTCGCCGTACCCGGTCAGCCGGTGTACCGGGGAGAAGGCCGTGAGTTTCAGCCCCGAGGCGCCCGCGTAGTAGGCCAGTTCGTGGGACCCGATGAGTCCGCTCTCGCCAATCGTACCGGTGATCTTGTAGGGCAGCCGCTCCCGCAGCAGTTCGGCGCCGTCCGAGGCGAGTAGGTCCCTGAGCGCGGGTGAGACCACCATCTCGCCGGTGCCCGGGAAGCTGTCGACCCCCGGGGGCAGCGGCGCCCGCCTGCCCTCGGGCTCGACGAGCCGGCCGCGGATGTCGTCGTCGTGCCAGGTGGTGTCGGTGTCGGCGATCAGGAAGGTGTTGTCGGCCTTCGGTTGGATCTTGGTGGAGTACGTGTAGTCGAAGCGGGCATCCTCCACCTTCTGGCGGGCGGCGAACACGTTGGGCAGGGCGGTGCACAGCAGGAGCAGTGCCACGCCGAGGCCGACGCCGACGGCGGTGAGCGTCATCCGGATCCAGCCCTCGCGTCCGCCGGTGACGGCGAAGCGGGCCCCCATGGCCAGGTCTCGGGCCCACTGGCGAGGACTCATACGGCGCGCTCCATGTCGCGGGACCTGCCGTCGCGGACGACGATCTCGCGGTCGGAGTAGGCGGCCACGCGTGTCTCGTGGGTGACGAGGACGACGGCGGCGTTGGTCGAGCGGGCCGCTTCGGTCAGCAGCTCCATCACGCGTTCGCCGTTGAAGGAGTCGAGCGCGCCGGTGGGTTCGTCGGCGAAGAGCAGGCGCGGTCCGGTGACCAGCGCGCGGGCCACGGCAACGCGCTGTCCCTGGCCGCCGGATACCTCGCCGGGCCGCTTGGCCTGGAGGTCGTCGACCTCGAGCCGCTCCATCCAGGTGAGCGCGGTGCGCTCGGCCTGCTTGCGGGGCGTGCCGTTCAGCCGCAGCGGCAGCGCCACGTTCTCCACGCAGGTCAGCTCCGGCACCAGCTGGCCGAACTGGAAGACGAACCCGAACTCGCTGCGCCGGAGCGCGCTGCGCTGGGCATCGCTCATGTTCGTCAGTTCACGCCCGTTGTAGGTGATCGACCCGGAGTCGGGCAGAACGATCCCCGCGAGGCAGTGCAGCAGTGTGGACTTGCCGGACCCGGAGGGGCCCATGACGGCGACGACCTCGCCGGGGTGTATGGAGAACTCGGCGCCGTCCAGCGCGTGGGTCGGGCCGTACGCCTTGCGCAGATCGTGCGCGGCGAGCAGCGAACCGGGGGAAGAAGTCGTCATCGGGTCACAGCCTCACGGAGTTTGTCGAGTCGGGTGGCGGTCAGCTCGAGCCAGCGCAGGTCGGCTTCGAGGTGGAAGAGGGCGTGGTCGCAGATCAGCTGGTCCGCGAGGTCGCCCTTGCGCTTGCGGTCGGTCAGGATCCGCATGCTGCGCAGGTGCTCGGCACGCTGGGTGTCCAGGATCTCGGCGGCGTTGCGCCGGGTGAGCAGGGCGAGGACGACCTTGGTGTACAGGGTCGATTGGAGGTACGGTTCCGGCTGCTCCGGCATCGCCAGCCACCGCTCCACGTCGCTGATGCCGGCCTCCGTGATCGCGTAGCGCTTGCGCTCGGGCCCGTCGCCCACCTCGATCCCGTCGACCTCGACGAGGCCGTTCTTCAGCAGTCGGGACATCGTCGAGTAGACCTGGCCGTAGTGCAGAGGCCGGTCGTGACCGAACTTCTCGTCGAAGGCCCGCTTCAGGTCGTAGCCGTGGCGCGGGCCAGACTCCAGGAGCCCTAAAAGGGTGTGACCGATGGACATGACCCCTACTCTACACACCATGTATACACGCCGTGTATACATGGTGTGTATACACGGTGTGTGCAGGTCATGGCGGGGCGTACGACAGCGCAGGCGAGGGAGCCGGGAACTCGGATCGTCTCGGTTCGAATACAGCGTGCGCCTGTCTCATCCCAGAATGCCGGTAGAGCGTGCTCCTGCTGGTCGCGCTGCACGCCTGGGCGTACGTCCCTGACCAGCGGTACGTCCTGGTCATGGCCGAACGTCATGCGTATCCGAGTGACCTGTCCGATGCCCGCTGGGAGTTGATCGAGCCGCTGCTCAGCGCCTGGCGGGCCGAGCGGCGCAGGCATGCGCTGAACATCGGACGCCCGCCCGAGCATGACCTGCGCGAGATCATGAACGCGATCCCGTACGTGGACCGCACCGGGGTGCAGGGGCACTACCTGCCGCACGAGGAGCATCGTCACCGACACCCTCGGACTGCTCCTGGCCGTGCTCGTCACGGCCGCGAGCGTGCAGGACTCCGCCGCCGGCACCCACCTGATCGACCAGGTCGCCGCGGCCGGGTATGCGTGAAACGCCCGATGCGGGTCGCAAGCGGATCGACCTGAGCGTCCCCCAGGTTGCCGGCAGCGCCCTCGCGGCGGTCGTGGCGGCCAAACTGGCCTCGTACTTCGGGGTGTACGGCACGATCCGCGGCGCCGGCGTCGTCAGTGTGGTCGCCACCTGCGGCGGCACGCTCTTCCAGCACTTCTTCCGTCGTACGGGTGAACAGCTGAGGGAGACGAAGCCGCCCGTCCGCCCCCACCGGGAAGGGGCGCCAGCTCCCGACGGGTTCGGCGAGGGGACCGTGTACCGGGCCCGGACGCGGACCTGGCGGCGCCCGGTCGTCGCGGCCGCCGTCGTCTTCGCGGTCACCATGGCCGGCATCACGACGTACGAGCTGGTGTCCGGCAGCAGCTTCAGCGGCGGCAGAGGCAGCACGGTCAGCGACGCGGTCGGCGAGCGCGGCCGGTCCGTCCCGGAGACCGGCGGGACCGGACCCGCCGCCCGGCCCTCGGCCCCCGCCTCCGACCCGTCCTCCGGGGCCTCCCGGTCGCCCTCGTCCGGGGGGTGGCATGGGACCGCCGGAAAGACCACGTCGCCCTCCGCGGGCACAGCGGGCAACGGTTCGGACCGGGGCGCGACGTCCGCGCCGTCCGGGTCGGCGAGCCCGCGCCCGAGCGGCGACGCGTCACCGGCGCCCAGCGGGCCCACGACCGCTACGCCCCCAGGACCCTCCGAAAGCAGTCGTTCTGGAACAGGCGTTCCGGGTCCAGCCGGTCCCACGCGTGACGGTTCGCAGGTCTTCTTCATCCCCGCACAGACCTGCCAGGGCTAGGGCCTCTCGTTTGGATCACGCCGGGCTCGCGGGGTCTGGTGCGGCGCCTCGCCGCGTTGTCGTCGGTTGCCATGGCTCCGCCATGTCGCCCTCCTCCGCCTTGCGAGGCACCGCACCAGACCCCGCTCCCTTATCCGGCCTGATCCAAACGAAAGACCCTAAGGGCTCGCAGAGAAGCAACGTGTTGCTTCCCGTGATGGGGCTCGCTGTTGCGGTATGAGCGTCTCCGACGAGGTTCGGCGTCGTGGTGGGCGCGGACGGTGGTGGAGTCCACGCTGACCAAGGACAGGTCCACCTCGCCCCGCTTGACGGACTCCGCGATCAGCCCCTCCAGCAGGACCTTGAACACACCCGCGTCCCGCCACTGCCGGAAGCGATTGTGGACCATCGACCACGCGCCGAACTCCCGCGGCATCTCCCGCCACTGCCCGCCGGTCCGGAACCGCCAGACCACACCCTCGAACTGTTGGCGCAGCCGCTTAGCTTGAGATTTAACCCTTGGGTTCGTGGCTCGCATACTGGTCCAATGAGTTCGATCTCCACGCACCACCGGTTCAGGGACCCCCGGAGGACGAAGTACGACTTCCTCACGTCGGTTCTCGTGCGCTGTCCGGGGTGCGGGAAGGTGGCCCACATCGGTATACCGCCAGACCCGTCGGGGGTTCACGACCAGGGCCTCTTCGCACGGAGGCGGCTCGTTTGTCGGAGCTGCGGGATGGCGAAGGACTGGAGCCGTGGCGGTGTGACCTTGCACCGGGATCGGCGTGCGTCGGCCACAGACCCGTACTTCGATGTGCGTCTCTGGCTGCAGATCGAGACCCGGCACGGGTGGGTATGGGCCTACAACCTGGAGCACCTGGACCTGATCAAACGATTCGTGCAGGCACCGCTGCGTGAAGGGATTCCCTGGCACGACCATGGCCGAAGGATGACCGTGGTGGCGCGCTTGCCCGCATGGATGCAGCAGGCCAAGAGCCGTGACGAGGTACTGCGGGCCATCGCCCGCATCCACGCCTCACTGCTGCGCACCTGACCTTGTCATTAGCCAGTTCGGCGCGGTTTTGTGCCGACCTCGTGGTGGGCGGGGCGGTTGTATGACTCGCCGGTGGCGAGGACTCTACCCACGTCGTGCCGGGTGGCGGGGCGGCGGTTTTTCGAACCCTGTGGTCGGCCAGGGCCGGGACGGGATGGTTTCGGTGCACCGGCTGGAGAGCCGGTCTTCACGTGCAGGTTCCTGAACCCTCTGCGTACGCGGGCGGGTGTCAGTTTGTTCGGTTCGGTCGGCTTCTCCCAGGGCCTGCGGAGGTCGGTGGCCAGCGGTCGGGCGAGCCGGAGTTGGGCGTAGGCGGCGATCACGAGCCAGGTCCACCGATCGGCCGCTTCCGAGCTGCGGCGCCGGGGCCTGGTCCACCCCAGGGTCTGCTTGAACAGGCGGAATGTGCCCGACATCCTGATGCTCCAGACTCACGACCACGGCCTTCGCTTCGCCCCGGCCGAACGTATGGCAAAAGGCTCGGTCAGCACACGTTTTGGCGTCCGGTCGCAGCCACATCGCGGCGGACGGCACCCTGCGACGGGCGAAGGCCTCACCCCCGGCCAGCGCGAGGAAGAAAGCTTTCGCCGACAAGTGGAACGAGGTCCACACGGACGGCCAGAAGATCGCCGCGCTCGTGCATGACGTCGGTCAGGGCGTCCCTCCGCAGCGCGTCATCCTCACTGTGAAGGGCGTACATGTTGACGCGACCGTGGCAGGTCTCGGCGCGCGTATCGCTGTGCGGGGTCCGGGAGTGCGCATCCGCTCCCGTGGGCGCGGGGGGGTGAAGCTGTACAGACGGCTGTGCGCGGGGATTCTTCCAGTTGCTCCGCACTCGTGCTGCACCTTGCGGCTTACAGGACAAGTCCCAAGTTTCTCCCACGTTGCCTGTTCTGCCCCTCCCCAGGAAGAGGGCTCACCGCCCGTTGGGCCCAGTCGATGGCCGGTAAATTAGAGATCATCTCATTTGGCTGGGTCAGCTGCTGGTCGTGTCGAGGATCGTTGAGCGGCTGGTGCCGGACGAGTTGTGGGAGCTGTTCCAGCGGGTGGTGCCGGAGGCACCGTCGCGACCTCAGGGTGGTGGCCGGCGTCGGCACGGCGACCGCGAGGTACTGGCCGCGATCGTGTTCGTGGCGACGTCGGGCTGCACGTGGCAGCAGTTGCCGGCCGCCTCGTTCGGGCCGTCCGGCGCGACAGCCCACCGACGCTTCACGGAGTGGACGAAGGCCCGCGTGTGGGCCAAGCTGCACCGCCTGGTCCTCGACGAACTCGGCGCCCGCGGCGACCTGGACTGGTCCCGCTGCGCGATCGACTCGGTGAACATGCGGGCCCTGAAAAGGGGGACCTGACAGGTCCGAATCCTGTCGACCGGGGCAAGTACGGCTCAAAGATCCACCTGATCACCGAGCGGACCGGTCTGCCCCTATCTGTCGGCATCTCCGGCGCCAACGTCCACGACAGCCAGGCCCTGGTCCCGCTCGTGAAGGGCATACCGCCGATCCGATCCCGGCGAGGCCCCCGACGGCGCAAGCCCGCCAAACTGCACGCCGACAAGGGATACGACTACTCCCACCTGCGGCGATGGTTATCCCAGCGGGGCATCCGGCACCGCATAGCCCGAAAGGGAGTCGAGACCTCACAGCGGCTCGGCCGGCACCGGTGGACCATCGAACGCACCATGGCATGGCTCGCCGGATGCCGTCGCCTCCACCGTCGCTACGAGCGCAAAGCCGAGCACCTCCTCGCCTTCACGAGCCTCGCCTGCACCCTCATCTGCTACCGCCAACTCGCCAAATGAGATGACTTCTAAGAGGTTGTTCGCTTTCCGAATGTCGTGTGCGGATTCCGCTGGTCAGGCATGAGATTGCGGCTGTGGCGGGAGTGTCGACTCGTTGCTGATCGAGTCGGCGTGGGGGTGGCGGATGCCGTCGA
>NZ_BJTV01000031.1 GCF_007176755.1 Streptomyces sp. 1-11 | reverse complement strand
GCCCGCCGCGAGCGCGGTGGCGGGCACGGCGACGGCCTTGGCGGCGCCCGAGCGGCGGGCGCGGGCCAGGCTGAGGGCTGCGGTGGCGACGGTCGGGAGAAGCCACGGCGATGCTCCGCGCGCGAGGCGTGCGCCTACCAGGCTGTCGCGGTGTGCAGAGGTTTGGCTGTGGGGCATGGATGACCTTCGTAGCGGATGATGCCGCGCTCTGACGGGGGACGGCGGCTTTCCCGGGATCGTACCGGTCGCAGGTCGCAACTGGGCAAGCCAGGAAGCCGAGTCGGCGGCTGAGACGTATCTACGGGGTGTGATCTTCTTCTCGAAGAAAACACCCCGTTTCCGGACAATCAGCCCTGGAACCGATACTCTTCCAGCAGCCTGCGCCCGATGATCATTTTCTGGATCTCGGCGGTGCCTTCACCGATCAGCAGCATCGGGGCCTCCCGGTAGAGGCGCTCGATCTCGTACTCCTTGGAGAAGCCGTAGCCGCCGTGGATCCGGAAGGCGTCCTCCACGACCTCCTTGCAGTACTCGGAGGCGAGGTACTTCGCCATCCCCGCCTCGAGGTCGTTTCGCTCCCCGGAGTCCTTTTTGCGTGCCGCGTTCACCATCATGGCATGCGCGGCCTCGACCTTGGTGGCCATTTCGGCCAGCTTGAACTGGATGGCCTGATGTCCGGCGATGGGCTTGCCGAAGGTGTGCCGCTGCTGGGCGTACTGAACGCCCAGCTCGAAGGCGCGCTGCGCCACTCCGCAGCCGCGGGCGGCCACGTTGACGCGGCCGACCTCCACTCCGTCCATCATTTGGTAAAAACCTCGGCCGGTGACGCCGCCGAGCACCCGGTCGGCCGGTACGCGCAGGCCGTCCATGATCAGCTCGGTGGTGTCGACGCCCTTGTAGCCCATCTTGTCGATCTTGCCCGGAATGGTCAGGCCGGGGCGCACCTCGCCGAAGCCGGGCTCCTTCTCGACCAGGAAGGTCGTCATCGACTTGTGCGGGGCCGTGCCCTCGGGGTGACCTTCGTCACTTTTGACCAGAACGGCCACGAGGGACGAGGTTCCGCCGTTCGTGAGCCACATCTTCTGGCCGTTCAGGACGTAGTCGTCGCCGTCCCTGACCGCCTTGGACGTGATCGCCGACACGTCGGAGCCCAGGCCCGGCTCCGACATGGAGAAGGCGCCACGGATGTCGCCGGCCGCCATGCGGGGCAGGAAGTGGTCCTTCTGCTCCTGGGTGCCGTGCTGCTTGAGCATGTACGCGACGATGAAGTGGGTGTTGATGATGCCGGACACCGACATCCAGCCGCGGGCGATCTCCTCCACGCACAGCGCGTACGTCAGGAGCGACTCGCCCAGGCCCCCGTACTCCTCGGGGATCATCAGACCGAACAGCCCGAGTTCCTTCAGGCCGTCCACGATCGCTTGCGGGTACTCGTCGCGGTGCTCCAGCCCGGTGGCGACCGGGATGATCTCCTTGTCCACGAAGTCGCGGACGGTGGAGAGGATCTCCTGCTGGACGTCGGTCAGACCGGCGGTCTGGGCGAGGCGTGCCATGGGGCTCAGCCCTCCTGAAGTTCCGGGCGGCCGGGCTGCTCGCCGCCGCGCTCCTTGATGTACGTCTCGGTCGGCACCATCACCTTGCGGCGGAAGACGCAGACCAGGGTGCCGTCCTGCTTGTAGCCCTTGGTCTCGACGTAGACGATGCCGCGGTCGTTCTTCGACTTCGAGGGCCACTTGTCGAGGACGGTGGTCTGGCCGTAGATCGTGTCGCCGTGGAAGGTCGGCGCCACGTGCTTGAGCGACTCGATCTCCAGGTTGGCGATCGCCTTGCCGGAGATGTCCGGCACGCTCATGCCGAGCAGGAGGGAGTAGATGTAGTTGCCCACCACGACGTTCTTGCCGAAGTCCGTCGTCTTCTCCGCATAGTTGGTGTCCATGTGGAGCGGGTGGTGGTTCATGGTGAGGAGACAGAACAGGTGGTCGTCGTACTCCGTGACCGTCTTGCCCGGCCAGTGCTTGTACGTCGCCCCGACCTCGAACTCCTCGTAGGTGCGTCCGAACTGCATCGCGCTCAGGCCTCCGGGATCTCGAACTTGCTGGTGCGCTGCATGCCGGCGGCCCGGCCCTTGCCGGAGACGACCAGGGCCATCTTGCGGCTGGCCTCGTCGATCATCTCGTCGCCGAGCATCGCGGAGCCCTTCTTGCCGCCCGCCTCGGACGTGTAGTAGTCGTACGCGTCCAGGATCAGCTCGGCGTGGTCGTAGTCCTCCTGCGAGGGCGAGAAGATCTCGTTGGACGCCTCGACCTGGCCCGGGTGCAGCACCCACTTGCCGTCGAAGCCGAGCGCGGCGGCGCGCTGCGCGACCTCGCGGTAGCCGTCGACGTTGCGGATCTGCAGGTAGGGGCCGTCGATCGCCTGGAGGTTGTTGGCGCGGGCGGCCATGAGGATCTTCATCAGGATGTAGTGGTAGGCGTCCGCCGGGTAGCCGGGCGGCTGCTCGCCCACGACCAGGGACTTCATGTTGATGGACGCCATGAAGTCGGCCGGGCCGAAGATGATCGTCTCGATGCGCGGGGAGGCCTGCGCGATCTCGTTGACGTTGTTCAGGCCCTGCGCGTTCTCGATCTGCGCCTCGATGCCGATCTTGCCGACCTCGAAGCCCATCGTCTTCTCGATCTGGGTCAGCAGCAGGTCGAGCGCGACGACCTGCTGGGCGCTCTGCACCTTCGGCAGCATGATGCAGTCGAGGTTCTGGCCGGCGCCCTCGACGACCGTGACGACGTCCCGGTACGTCCATTCGGTCGTCCAGTCGTTCACCCGCACGACACGGGTCTTGCCCGTCCAGTCGCCCTCGTTGAGGAACTTGACGATGGTGTGCCGCGCCTCGGGCTTGGCCAGCGGCGCGCACGCGTCCTCCAGGTCGAGGAAGACCTGGTCGGCGGGGAGGCCCTGGGCCTTCTCCAGGAAGCGCGGGTTGCTTCCGGGCACCGCCAGGCAGGAGCGGCGGGGGCGAAGGCGGTTGACGGTCGTCATGCGGGGACCTCCAGGGGGTCGAGCTTGTTCGCTTTCCGGATCTCGTCGGCGATACGGCCGATGATCCCGGTGATGTCGAAGTCCTTCGGGGTGAACACCGCGGCCACGCCGGCGGCCCTCAGCTCTTCGGCGTCACCGTTCGGGATGATGCCACCTGCGATCACCGGTATATCTGTGGCACCGGCCACACGGAGGCGCTCCAGTACGTCCGGCACGAGCTGCGCGTGCGAGCCGGAGAGGATCGACAGGCCCACGGCGTGCACGTCCTCCGCCAGGGCGGCGTCCACGATCTGCTCGGGGGTGAGCCGTATGCCTTGGTAGACCACCTCGAAGCCGGCGTCGCGGGCCCGGACGGCGATCTGCTCGGCGCCGTTGGAGTGACCGTCGAGGCCGGGCTTGCCCACCAGGAAGCGGAGCTTGCCGACGCCCAGGTCGCGGGCGGTGGCGTCCACCTTGGCGCGGACCTCGGCCATGGCCGAGCCGGCCTCGGCGCTGACGGCCACCGGTGCGGAGGACACCCCGGTGGGCGCCCGGAACTCGCCGAACACCTCGCGCAGGGCGCCCGCCCACTCGCCGGTCGTGACCCCGGCGCGGGCGCACTCCAGCGTGGCCTCCATCAGGTTGCCGGTGCCCTTGGCGGCCTCCTTCAGCCGCTCCAGCGCCTTGCAGGGGCGGGGGTGGTTGAAGGGCGGCTGGTAGCGGGTGTCGCGCCAGTTCTCCAGCGAGGCGACGACCCGGGCCTCGACCGCCGGGTCGACCGTCATGATCGCGGTGTCCAGGTCGGCCGTGAGCGGGTTCGGCTCGGTCGTCTCGAAGATGTTGACGCCGACGATCTTCTCCTGGCCGGACTCGATCCGCGCCCGCCGCTCGGCGTGCGAGGAGACGAGCTGCGCCTTGAGGTAGCCGGACTCCACGGCGGCCATCGCGCCGCCCATCTCCTGGATCCGGTCCATCTCGGCGAGGGACTGCTCCACCAGGGCGTTCACCTTCGCCTCGACGACGTGCGAGCCCTCGAAGATGTCCTCGTACTCCAGCAGGTCGCTCTCGTGGGCGAGCACCTGCTGGATGCGAAGGCTCCACTGCTGGTCCCAGGGCCGGGGCAGGCCCAGCGCCTCGTTCCAGGCCGGGAGCTGCACGGCACGCGCGCGGGCGTCCTTGGAGAGGGTGACCGCCAGCATCTCGAGCACGATCCGCTGGACGTTGTTCTCCGGCTGCGCCTCGGTCAGGCCGAGCGAGTTGACCTGGACGCCGTAGCGGAAGCGGCGCTGCTTGGGGTTCTCGATGCCGTACCGCTCGCGGGTGACCTTGTCCCAGATGCGGCCGAACGCCCGCATCTTGCACATCTCCTCGACGAAGCGGACGCCCGCGTTGACGAAGAAGGAGATGCGGGCCACCACGTCGCCCATGCGCTCCTGCGGCACCTGGCCGGAGTCGCGCACGGCGTCGAGCACGGCGACCGCGGTGGACATCGCGTACGCGATCTCCTGCACCGGCGTGGCCCCGGCCTCCTGCAGGTGGTAGCTGCAGATGTTGATCGGGTTCCACTTCGGGATGTGGGAGACCGTGTACGCGATCATGTCCGTCGTCAGGCGGAGCGAGGGCCCCGGCGGGAAGACGTGCGTCCCGCGGGACAGGTACTCCTTGACGATGTCGTTCTGGGTCGTGCCCTGGAGCTTGGTGATGTCCGCGCCCTGCTCCTCGGCGACGACCTGGTAGAGCGCCAGCAGCCACATGGCGGTGGCGTTGATCGTCATCGAGGTGTTCATCTGCTCCAGGGGGATGTCCTGGAACAGCCGGCGCATGTCACCGAGGTGCGAGACGGGCACGCCGACCCGGCCGACCTCGCCGCGGGCGAGGATGTGGTCGGGGTCGTAGCCGGTCTGGGTCGGCAGGTCGAACGCCACCGACAGGCCGGTCTGGCCCTTGGCGAGGTTGCGCCGGTACAGCTCGTTGGACGCCTCCGCCGTGGAGTGGCCGGCGTACGTGCGCATGAGCCACGGCCGGTCCTTCTCACGCCGCGCCTGCGGCGTCTGACGCTCAGTCATCTATGACCTCCGGGTGCTCAGATGTTCCGGAAGCGGTTGATGGCGTCGATGTGCTTGGCGCGCATCTCCTCGTCGCGCACGCCCAGGCCCTCCTCGGGGGCCAGGCACAGCACGCCGACCTTGCCCTGGTGGGCGTTGCGGTGGACGTCGTGGGCGGCCTGGCCGGTGTCCTCCAGGGAGTACACCTTGGACAGGGTGGGGTGGATCTTGCCCTTCGCGATGAGCCGGTTGGCCTCCCAGGCCTCGCGGTAGTTGGCGAAGTGCGAGCCGATGATGCGCTTCAGCGACATCCACAGGTAGCGGTTGTCGTACTCGTGCATGTAGCCCGAGGTCGAGGCGCAGGTGGTGATGGTGCCGCCCTTGCGGGTGACGAACACGGAGGCGCCGAAGGTCTCGCGCCCGGGGTGCTCGAAGACGATGTCGATGTCCTCGCCGCCGGTCAGCTCGCGGATGCGCTTGCCGAAGCGCTTCCACTCCTTCGGGTCCTGGGTGTGCTCGTCCTTCCAGAACCTGTACCCCTCGGCGTTGCGGTCGATGATCGACTCGGCGCCCATGGAGCGGCAGATCTCCGCCTTCTGCTCGCTGGAGACGACACAGATCGGGTTGGCGCCGCCGGCCAGCGCGAACTGGGTGGCGTAGGAGCCGAGGCCGCCGCTCGCGCCCCAGATGAGCACGTTGTCGCCCTGCTTCATGCCGGCGCCGTTGCGGGAGACGAGCTGGCGGTAGGCGGTGGAGTTGACCAGGCCGGGGGCCGCGGCCTCCTCCCAGCTGAGGTGGTCCGGCTTGGGCATGAGCTGGTTGGACTTGACCAGCGCGATCTCGGCGAGGCCGCCGAAGTTGGTCTCGAAGCCCCAGATGCGCTGCTCGGGGTCGAGCATCGTGTCGTTGTGGCCGTCGGAGGACTCCATCTCGACCGACAGGCAGTGCGCGACGACCTCGTCGCCGGGCTTCCAGGCGTTGACGCCCGGGCCGGTGCGCAGGACGACGCCCGCGAGGTCGGAGCCGATGATGTGGTACGGCAGGTCGTGGCGCTTGGCCAGCTCGTTGGTGCGGCCGTAGCGCTCCAGGAACCCGAACGTGGACAGCGGCTCGAAGATCGAGGTCCACACCGAGTTGTAGTTCACCGACGAGGCCATCACGGCCACCAGGGCCTCGCCCGGGCCGAGCTCGGGCAGCGGCACGTCGTCGAGGTGGATCGACTTGCGCGGGTCCTTGTCGCGGGTCTCCAGGCCCGCGAACATCTCCGTCTCGTCCTTGTGGACGGTGATCGCGCGGTACGACTCGGGGAGCGGCATGGCGGCGAAGTCGGCGGACGTGGCGTCCTTCGACTGGATCGCGTCCAGGATGTCCTTCACGGTCACGGTGTTGCCTCCGGCGGTGAGCGCCCTGAGGGAGGAGCGCTGGGGGATCGTCGGTGCTGCTGGGAGTGCTGCTGAGGGATTTCGGGGTGTGCCGTCGGTTCGGCGGGGGTGGTGCTTCGGCAGCGCGTTGTGGCGCGGGAGGTTGCCTGTGACGCAGGCGTCCGGGCGCGCAGGCCGTCCGGCTTGCGGGGACAGCCGGCGCACGAATGGTCGCTGCGCGCCGGCCGCCCGGACTCCTTCAACGTATGACACCGCGTGTCATGTCGCAAGGCACTGAGTGCCAGAAGCTGCTCTCAGATGAAATCTTTACGCAACAAATGAGCGATGATCGATCGAACGGGCTCCGAATTTTCCCTGAAAAGGGGCCCTGACATGCCAAAACGGCCACCCCGAAGGGTGGCCGTCGTCACAGGGCGCGCGGTGTCTCAGCGCTCCCTGAGCGCCTTCTCGATGGTGCGCATGACCTCGTCGAGCGGGGCGTCGGTGCGGGCGACGGTCACCAGGACCTCGCCGTGCGCCGAGACCGCCGCCGGCTCCGTGGTGGCCGCCGGGCCGGGCGCCGGGCCGCGTCCGGCGCCGATGCCGGTGCCGAACGTCTTGCGCACGATGGCGAAGGCGTGGTCGAGCTGGGCCTCCACGTCGCCCTGGCCGTCGGCCCGCAGCCAGCGCCTGAGCACGTGGTTGTGGGCGGTGACGACGGCCGACGCGGCGACCTCGGCGAGCAGCGGGTCGTCGTTGGCGTCGTCGGCGTGCGCGTGCTCGTCGAAGTGGCCGAGCAGGTAGCGGGTGAACAGGCGCTCGTAGCGGGCCACCGAGGCGATCTCGGCCTCGCGCAGGGTGGGCACCTCGCGCGTCAGCTTGTAGCGGGCGACCGAGATCTCCGGCCGGGCCGCGTACATCCGCATGACTTCCTTGATGCCGCGGCACACCGTGTCCAGCGGATGCTCGTGCGCCGGGGCGGCGTTCAGCACCGCCTCGGCCCGCACCAGCGTGTCGTCGTGGTCGGGGAAGATCGCCTCTTCCTTGGAGCGGAAGTGGCGGAAGAACGTACGGCGCGCGACCCCGGCCGCGGCCGCGATCTCGTCGACGGTGGTCGCCTCGTACCCCTTGGTCGCGAACAGTTCCATCGCTGCGGCCGCCAGTTCCCGGCGCATTTTCAGCCGCTGGGCGGCGGCGCGACTGCCTGCGGCACTTTCCGGCGCGTCGGGCGTGGCTGGTGTACGTGAGGACTTGGCGGGCTGGGACATGACCCGAACGTACTGCATGTTCCCGGCAGGATGCGCAGGTCCGGGGGATCCCCCGCCCGCGAGGGGCGGGGGGCCGCCCGCCGGGTCGAGCAGCCCGCCCCAGTCCGTCTGAGCGCGGGACCAGTCGCCGGCGCCGTCAGCGGCGGGCATACTCGCGGAAGCCGCGGCCGGTCTTGCGGCCGAGGCAGCCCGCGGCCACGAGGTGCTCCAGCAGCGGCGCCGGGGCCAGGCCCGGGTCGCGGAACTCGCGGTGCAGCACCTTCTCGATCGCCAGCGAGACGTCCAGTCCGACCACGTCCAGCAGCTCGAACGGGCCCATCGGGTAGCCGCCGCCGAGCTTCATCGCCGCGTCGATGTCGTCCAGCGTCGCGTAGTGCTCCTGGACCATCTTGATCGCGTTGTTGAGGTACGGGAACAGCAGGGCGTTCACGATGAACCCGGCCCGGTCGCCGCAGTCCACGGCGTGCTTCCGGATCCGCCCGCAGACCTCGCGGACGGTGGCGTGGACGTCGTCGGCGGTCAGCACCGTGCGCACGACCTCGACCAGCTTCATCGCCGGGGCCGGGTTGAAGAAGTGCATGCCGATCACGTCCTGCGGGCGCGAGGTGGCGCGGGCGCAGGCGACGACGGGCAGCGAGGACGTGGTGGTGGCGAGCACCGCGCCCGGCTTGCAGACCTTGTCCAGCGCCGCGAAGAGCTGCCGCTTGACCTCCAGGTCCTCGGCGACCGCCTCGACCGCCAGGTCGACGTCGGCGAAGGCGTCGTAGGAACACGCCGGGGTGATCCGGTCCAGGGTCTCGGCGGCCGCCTCGGCGGTCATCCGGCCCTTGTCGACAGAGCGCGAAAGCGACTTGCCGACACGGGCCTTGGCCGTCCGCGCCTTCTCCTCGCTGCGGGCCGCGAGGACGACCTCGTAGCCGGCCTTGGCGAACACCTCGGCGATGCCGGAGGCCATGGTGCCGGAGCCCGCGACACCGACGGAGCGCACCGGACGCCCCCCGGTCCCGGCGCCGCCGGCGGCCGGCGTCAGCGGGTCGGGCACGACCGTCGCGCTGCCCGGCGCCTCGTAGGTGTAGAAGCCGCGCCCCGACTTGCGGCCGGTCAGGCCCGCCTCGCTGAGCTGCTTGAGGATCGGTGCGGGGGCGTGCAGCCGGTCGCGGGACTCGGCGTACATGGCGTCGAGGACCGTGCGCGCGGTGTCGATGCCGATCAGGTCCAGCAGCGCGAGCGGGCCCATGGGCAGGCCGCAGCCGAGCCGCATCGCGGCGTCGATGTCCTCGCGGGAGGCGTACTTCGCCTCGTACATCGCGGCGGCCTGGTTGAGGTAGCCGAACAGCAGCCCGTCCGCGACGAAACCGGGGCGGTCGCCGACCGCGACCGGCTCCTTGCCCAGCTCGACCGCCAGATCCGTGACGGCGGCGACCGCGGCCGGCGCCGTCAGCACCGAGGAGACGACCTCGACCAGCTTCATCGCCGGGGCCGGGTTGAAGAAGTGCAGGCCCAGCACCCGCTCGGGGCGCGCGGAGTCCGCGGCGAGGCGGGTGACGGACAGCGCGTTGGTGCCGGTCGCCAGGATCGTCTCCGGACGCACGATGCCGTCCAGCTCGCGGAAGATCTGGTGCTTGATCTCGTACGACTCCGGGACCACCTCGATGACCAGGTCGGCGTCGGCCGCCGCGCGCAGCTCGGTGGAGGTGCGGACCCGGGCCAGGGCGTCGGAACGCTCCTGCCCGGTCAGCCGGCCGCGCTCGACGGCACGGGCGGTGGCGGCCTCCAGCGCGGCGAGGGCGCGCGCGGTCCGGGCCTCGGCGACGTCGATGCCGATCACCTCGCGGCCCGCCTTCGCGAGCACCTCGGTGATGCCGGTGCCCATGGTGCCGAGGCCGACGACGGCGACCGTCTTGAGCGGGGACAGAGGGGTGTCGGACAGGGGAGTGGCCATCGCGGGACTCCAGTGATGAGGGTGACGACTGGGAACGCGCCGGGTGCGCCCGAAGGCGCACACCGGGGCGGCGAGGAGTGCGGGTGTTGCCGGGCTGCTGGCGCACACGCCCGGTGCCGGGCACCGCGGGCGTGCACACGCCCGGGAGCGGCGGAATCCGACCGGCCCTGTCCCGGAGCCGGGTCGTACTTGCGGTACCGAGGTACCGAACCGACCGGCGCACGACGGCTGCGTCACCAAACCGTCGTGAGCGAAAAGCGAGTGGGTGACTCGCTCGTCTGAGCTTAACCGGCCAGTAACGAGCGCGCCAGCCCTTGCCGCACCCGACTTCGTGAGCCTGCTCCCCTCGCGGCGGCGTCCGGCCTACCCTGGCCCCGTGGACGAAGAGTTGCGATCGCTCACGGAACGCTTACGGCAGGAGTCGCACGGCTCGCCCGGCTACGAGCGGCTGCTGGCGACCGCGGACCAGGACGAGCTGGCCGAGGTCCTCACCGCGCCCGGACAGCCGCTATGGGCCCGGGAACTGGCCGCGTTCCGGCTGGGCCGGGCCGGCGACCGGCGCGCCTTCGAAGCGCTCGTGCTGCTGCTCAACCACCGCGACCCGCCCCGCTGCGCCTCCGCCGCCCACGCCCTCGCCCGGCTCGGCGACCCCCGCACGGCCCGCGCCGCGGCGGCCCTCGCCACCAACGAACTGCGCGTCGCCTACGCCCTGCACCCGGTACGGCTCCTGGTCGAGCTGCGCGCCCCGGAGTCCGTGCCCGCGCTCATCACCACCCTGGAGCGCCGGCTGCGCCCGCACGACCCCTACCGGCGGGTGGCCCTGGCCTGCGTGGACGGGCTCGGCGCGCTGGGTGACGCCCGCGCCCGGCGGGTGCTGGGCGAGGCCCTCGCCCACCCGGCGCTCGCCGAGGCCGCGGTGCGCGCGCTCGCGCTCATCCCGCGCCAGGAACGTAAGTGACGCCGGATCAGCCGCCCGGCGTCCGGACGTAACGCACCTCGGGCACGAGTTCGCCGCCCGCCTCGAAGGGCTCCTCGGCGCCGTCCCACCGGAAGCCGGCGTGCTCGTAGAAGCGGCGGGCCCGCGTGTTCTCCTTCAGCACCCACAGGAACATGCGCGGGTACCCGGCGCACCGCTCGGCCGACTCCGTCAGCAGCGCCCGCCCCACCCCGGTGCCCAGGTGCTCCGGGTCGAGATAGAGGGCGTACAACTCGGCGTCACCGGTGCGCACTTCACCGTCGCGGTACGGACCGTACGCCGCCCAGCCGATCACCTCGCCGGCCCGCTCGGCGACCAGGTTCACCACGGCGCCGTCGCCCCGCTTGAACCAGGCCCGCCGCCGCTCGGCGTCCCGCTCCGCGCTGAGCCCGTCCAGGTACGGCTGCGGCATCAGACCCCGGTAGGCGTGGCGCCAGCCCCGGACACGGATCTCCGAGACGCGGCCGCAGTCGTCGAGGGCCATCGGGCGGATGCGGAGCGAGGGGCGCGGGGAGAGGTCGTCCATGACCGCACCCTAGGGAGCGGCTTCGCCCGGCGCCCGTGAATTTCCGCCGGTCCGCCGCCCGCCGGACCCCCGGCAGGCGGGGGACCGGCGGGCGGGGGACCGGCGGGCGCCCTAGCCGCGGAAGCCCAGCAGCCGGTGCAGCTCCGCGCCGCGCGAGGCGGCCGGGGCCGCCTTGCCCGTCGGCGGCTCGGGGTCCGGGGACCGCTCGCAGAGCGCGTCGGCCGTGCCGGCCGCGCCGCTCCGGCGCGGCAGCCCGCCGCCGGACAGGTAGTCGGCCAGATAGCGGTCCAGGCATGCGTTGCCGCTGAGGCTGATGCCGTGGTTGCCGCCGCCCTGTTCGACCACCAGGCGGGAGCCGGCCAGCAGCCGGCGGGCCGCCACCCCGCCCGCGTACGGGGTCGCCGCGTCGTCGGTCGCCTGGAACAGCAGCGCCGGCGGCAGCTTGGTGTTGGCGACGTCCACCGGACGGCGGGACCCGGTCGGCCAGAACGCGCACGGCGCGTTGTACCAGGCGTTGTTCCAGGCCATGAAGGGCGCCTTGGCGTACACCTCCCGGGTCTGCGTCCGCCAGCGGTTCCAGTCGCGCGGCCAGGAGGCGTCACGGCACTGCACCGCCGTGTAGACGCTGTACCCGTTCTCGCCCGCGCCGTCCACGGCGCCGTAGTCCTGGTACGCCTTGACCAGCGGCTCGGTCCTCCCCTCGTTCGCGTAGGCCGCGAACGCCGCCGCGAGGTGCGGCCAGTAGCCGTTGTAGTAGCCGCCGGGGATGAAGGCGTCCTCCAGTTCGGCGGCGCCCACCTTGCCGCCGGCCGGCTTCCTCGCCAGGGCCGCGCGCATGGCGTACCACTTCGCCTCCACCTTCGCGGGGTCCTTGCCGAGCCGGTACGTGGTGTCGTGCCGGGCGATCCAGGCCATCAGGGCGCGGTGGCGGGCGTCGAAGGCGTGGTCCTGGCCGATGTTGTCCTCGTACCAGACGCCCGCCGGGTCCACGATCGAGTCCAGCACCAGGCGCCGCACCCGCTCGGGGTACAGCTTGGCGTACACGGCGCCCAGGTAGGTGCCGTAGGAGTACCCGAAGTAGCTGATGCGCGGGGCGCCCAGGGCCCGGCGTACGGCGTCCATGTCGCGGACGGCGTCGACCGTGTCCATGTAGGGCAGCACGTCCGCGTACTTGCGGCCGCAGGCGGCGGCGAAGGAACGGGCCCGCTCCAGGTTCGCCCGCTCCAGCGCGGGCGTGGCGGGAACGGTGTCGGGGCGCACCGGCGCGAAGTGGCCGGCCGAGCAGTTCAGCGCGGGCGTGCTCCTGCCGACGCCCCGCGGGTCGAAGCCGATGACGTCGTACTGGGCCGCCACGGCTTTGGGCAGTGCCGACGCGACGTAGCCGGCGAGCTTCAGGCCGCTGCCGCCGGGGCCGCCGGGATTGACCAGCAGCGGGCCCTGGAAGGTCCGGGCGGTGTGCGGGACGCGGGACAGGGCGAGCGTGATCTGCCGGCCGGACGGCCGCGCGGGGTCCAGCGGCACCTTCAACGAGGCGCACTGCAGGGCCGGGTAGTCGGCGGTGCCGCACTTCTTCCAGTCGAGCCGGGGCTCCGGGGCGGTGGCGGCCGCCCGCGCGGGGACGGCGGTGACCGAGCCCGCCACCATGGCGGCGGTGGCGCACAGCACGGCTGCGCGTTTCCTCATGGGTCCTCCCGGGACGGAGGGTGGCGCGGACCGTGTGATCACGGTCCTCGCCGGATCGTCCCGGTGCCGGGGCCCCGCGGAACCCGTTGTGCCGATACTTGACCCGATTGGTCCGAGGGATGCCCTCCAACGCCCTCAGATGAGGGTGAGCTGGGTCGGCTCCGCTGCCGCGGGCGCCTCGGCGGCGGGCGTTTCGGCGGCGGGCCGGATCCGCCGGGCGGCTCCCGCGCGCGCGGGGCCGATGCCGTACTCCTGGGCCAGTTCGTGCACCTGGCGGGTGACGCGGCGCTGGTACCACTTGGGCGCGTAGGCGCCCTCCGCGTACAGCCGCTCGTAGCGGCGCACCAGGTGCGGGTGGTGCTGCCCGAGCCAGGCCATGAACCACTCCCGCGCGCCCGGCCGCAGGTGCAGCACCAGCGGGGTGACCGAGGTGGCGCCGGCCGCCGCGATCGCCCGCACCGTCTCGCGGAGCCGGTCCGGGTGGTCGCTCAGGAAGGGGATGACCGGCGCCATCAGCACCCCGCAGCCGATGCCGTGCTCGCCGAGGACGCGGACCACGTCCAGCCGCCGCTCGGGCGCGGGCGTGCCCGGCTCCACGGTGCGCCACAGCGCGGTGTCGGTGAAGCCCACCGAGACCGAGATGCCGACGTCCGTCACCCGGGCCGCCCGGGTCAGCAGCTCCAGGTCGCGCAGGATCAAGGTGCCCTTGGTCAGGATCGAGAACGGGTTGGCGTGCTCGGTGAGGGCCGTGATGACGCCCGGCATCAGCCGGTAGCGGCCCTCGGCGCGCTGGTAGCAGTCGACGTTGGTGCCCATCGCCACGTGCTCGCCCTGCCAGCGCGGCGAGGCGAGCTGCCGGCGCAGCAGCTCGGGGGCGTTCACCTTCACCACGATCTGGGTGTCGAAGCCGATGCCCGTGTCGAGGTCCAGGTAGCCGTGCGTCTTGCGGGCGAAGCAGTACACGCACGCGTGCGTGCAGCCGCGGTACGGGTTCACCGTCCACTCGAACGGCATCCGGGAGGCGCCCGGCACCCGGTTCAGGATGGAGCGCGCCCGCACCTCGTGGAAGGTGATCCCGCGGAACTCGGGCGTGTCGAAGGTGCGGGTGGTCACCGCGTCCGCGCCGAACAGGGCGGGGTCGGCCCGGCGGTCTCCGGACTCGCCTGTGAGGTTCTCCCAGCGCATGACGCCTCCTCGGTAGCACTGCCGCCCACAATAGAACATCTGTTCCCATGATCGTGCGACCCCCGATTTGGGGGCCCGGGCGCCGGGGTGGTTGGCTTGCCACCACTTCGAGGCAACGGGTTCTGGAGGAACGCAATGGCGCAGGTCGAGGCCACTACGGAGCGGGTCGTCGCGGCGGACGCGGAGAAGGTGTTCGACGCCCTCGCCGACTACAGCGGCACACGGCAGCGGCTGCTGCCCGAGCAGTTCAGCGAGTACGAGGTGCGCGAGGGCGGCGACGGGGAGGGCACCCTCGTGCACTGGAAGCTCCAGGCCACCAGCAAGCGGGTGCGCGACTGCCTGCTCGAGGTCAGCGAGCCCACCGACGGCGAGCTGGTCGAGAAGGACCGCAACTCCTCCATGGTCACCACCTGGCGTGTCACCCCCGCCGGCGAGGGCGGCTCCCGGGTCGTCGTCACCACCACCTGGCAGGGCGCCGGCGGCATCGGCGGCTTCTTCGAGCGGACCTTCGCGCCCAAGGGCCTCGGCCGGATCTACGACGCGATCCTCGCCAACCTCGCGCGCGAGGTCGAGAAGTGACGGTACGCGCCGGGAAGTGACCACGGGCGTCGGGAAGTGACCGCGCGCGTCGCCGGAATGACGGCGCGCGCGTGGTCACGCGACGCCGCGCCCGCCCGGCCCGATCCCAAACGCCGCCCCGTGCCGGGGTGTTGCGCCACTCACCGGTTCGAGTGGATCCGCATCCGGTCCGAGCTTGTGCCGTAACTCGCCGTACTTGTCCGCAGTTGTCGTCTTGCGCGGGACTTGTGTGACAGGTGCGACGAGGGGAGCGGTACGTGGGCGGGACGACTCTGGTGCGGGACGAGCCGGTCGCGGCACCCCCCGGCACACCCCCGCCGCCACCGCCCGGGACCCCTGAACTCGACAGCCGCCGGGTGCGGTTGGTCTTCCTCGGGCTGATGCTGGCGCTGCTGCTCGCCGCGCTGGAGCAGATGATCGTCGCCACCGCGCTGCCGAAGATCGTCGGCGAGCTGCACGGCCTGGACAGGATGTCGTGGGCGATCACGGCCTATCTGCTCACCGCGACCATCGGACTGCCGCTGTACGGCAAGCTCGGCGACCTCTTCGGCCGCAAGGGCGTCTTCCAGTTCGCGATCGTCGTCTTCGTGGCCGGTTCCGCGCTGGCCGGGCGGGCGCAGAGCATGGACCAGCTCATCGCCTTCCGCGCGGTCCAGGGCGTCGGCGCGGGCGGGCTGATGATCGGGGTGCAGGCGATCATCGCGGACATCGTGCCGCCCCGGCAGCGCGGCCGCTACATGGGCCTGATCGGCGCCGCGTTCGGCGTCGCCTCCGTCGCCGGCCCCCTGCTCGGCGGCTACTTCACCGACCACCTGTCCTGGCGCTGGTGCTTCTACATCAACGTCCCCTTCGGCCTGCTGACCCTCGCCGTCGTCACCGCCGTCCTCAAACTCCCCAGGCCCCGCGTCCGCGCCCGCCTCGACGTGCCCGGTGCGCTGCTGCTCGCCGCCGCCTCCACCTGCCTGGTGCTGCTCACGAGCTGGGGCGGCACCGAGTACGCCTGGGGCTCGCGGGAGATCCTCGGCCTCGCCGCGGGCGCCGTCGCCGCCACCGTCCTGTTCCTGGCCGCCGAGCACTTCGCCGCCGAACCCCTCATCCCGCTGCGGCTGTTCCGCGACTCCGTCTTCAACGTCACCGGCCTGGTCGGCCTGGTGATCGGCGTCGCGCTGTTCGGCGCCGCCAGCTACCTGCCGACCTTCCTGCAGATGGTCGACGGGGCCAGCGCCACCGAGTCCGGGCTGCTGATGCTGCCCATGATGGCCGGCATCGTCGGCGCCTCGATCATCGGCGGGCAGCTCATCAGCCACACCGGGCGGTACAAGCTCTACCCCGTCCTCGGCGGCGCCCTGTCCGCCGTCGGCATGTGGCTGCTGTCCCGGCTGGAGGTGGACACGCCCCGGCTGTACTACAGCGTCTGGATGGCCGTCCTCGGCGCCGGCATCGGCCTGGTGATGCCCGTCCTGGTGCTCGCCGTGCAGAACTCCGTGCGCCCCGCCGACCTCGGCACCGCCACCAGCGCCAACAACTACTTCCGGCAGATCGGCGGCAGCGTCGGCGCCGCCGTCTTCGGCACGCTCTTCGCCAACCGGCTCGCCGACGCCCTGCGCCGCGAACTGCCCCCGCGCGCGGGCGCCGGGCTGCCCGACCCGGAGTCCCTGACCCCGCAGCTCGTGCACGCGCTGCCACCGGCGCTGCGCGACGCCTACATCCGCGCCTACGCCGACGCGATGCCCCGGATCTTCCTCTACCTGGTCCCGGTGCTCGTCCTCGGCCTGCTCATCGCCTTCTTCCTCAAGGAGAAACCGCTGGTGTCCCACAACGCCGCCGAAACCGAGCCCGCGTCCCTGACCACCCCCATCCCGCAGGCCCGCCACCAGGCCCCGGCCGGCGGGGCGGGCCGCTCGCCGCACGCCGCCGGGGTCCCCGTCTGCGGGACCGTGCAGCACCCCGACGGCACGGTGGTGCCCCGCGCCGCGCTCACCCTCATCGACGTCGCCGGACAGCAGATCGGGCGGGGCGCCAGCGGCGACGACGGGCGCTACGCGCTCGCCACGCCCGGCGCCGGCTCGTACGTGCTGATCGCCGCCGCCGGCGGCCACCAGCCGCAGGCCGTGTCGGTCACCGTCGGCGAGCGGCCCGTCGAGCTCGACGTCGTCCTCGGCGGCGCCGGGCGCCTCGCCGGCAGCGTGCTCACCGTCGACGGCACCCCGGTGCGCGACGCCACCGTCACCCTCACCAACGTGCACGGCGAGGTCGTCGCCAGCACCCGCAGCGGCCGCGAGGGCGGCTACGTCATCACCGAGCTGGTGGCCGGCGAGTACACCCTCGCCGCCAGCGCGCCCGCCTTCCGGCCCGCCGCGCTCCCGGTCACCGTGCAGGCCGCCCGGGAGACCCGGCAGGACGTGGAACTCGCCGGCGGCGCGGTGCTCCGGGGCACCGTCCGGGCGAGCGGCGGCCGGCCGGTGGAGGACGCGCGCGTCACGCTCCTGGACGCCGCCGGGAACGTCGTGGACACCCTCACCACCGGAGCCGACGGGACGTTCCGGTTCGTGGACCTGTCCTCGGGCGAGTACACCGTCATCGCCGCGGGTTACCCGCCGGTCGCGACCGTCCTGCAGGTCGCCGGCGGCGGCCGCACGGAAAGGGATCTGCAGCTGGGCCACGAGGACTGACGGGGGGGCGCCCGCAGGGCGCTGAGCTGCGCGCCGGGGCGGTCCGGTGAGAGCAATTCCCGGATTGCCGCACATCGTGGCGGGCCCCCGCCGTACCGTAGTGGCGGGCGGCACAGATCGTTTGCGGACAGCCGTGGGGAGAGAGGGCCTGGGCCATGGACCATGGCAGCGAGCGGGACACACCTCCCGGCCGCGGCGCCGGCGACACCGCGGCGGGCCGGATTCCGCTTGCCGTCGTGGTCGTCGACCGCGACGGCCTGGTGTCCCACTGGAGCAGCGGCGCGGGCCGCCTGTTCGGCGTCGGCCGCCAGGACGCGGTCGGGCACCCCGCCGTGGACCTGCTCCCGGTGTCCGGCGCCCTCGCCGACGACCCGCAGGGCGACGCGATCGACGCCTACGGCCCCTACGAGGCCTACGACGGGCTCGGCCCCGACCTGGAGGCCTCCCTCGGCGGCCGGACCGCCTATCCGGCGGCCGGCCGGGCCCGCCAGTTCCCGCACAAGGACGGCCCGTCCCGCGACGGGGCCGCCGACGGCCGGCGGATCGACGTGCTGTGGTGGGCCTACCCGCTGGTCGGCCCGGGCCCGTTCCGGCTGCTGGTGCTCGCCGCCGACGCCGCGAGGCTGCGCGAGGAGCGCGGTTACGACACCGAGACGGCCGAGCACATCTCGCCCGGCTTCGCCCGCCACACCGAACTGCCCGCCTCCGACGAACTGGCGCGCCGGCTCCCCGAGATCCTGCCCAACATGGGCCCCGGCCTCAGCGGCCGCATCGTCTCCCAGATCCTCGAACTCGGCTATCCCGTGCTGGAGTTCAGCCAGTTCGACCGGGTGCCCGTCACCCCGTACTGGGGCGTGCCGCGCCGCCCCGGCCGCAGCCGCGCCGAGGCCGTCGTACCGCAGCAGCGGACCGCGCCCGTGATCCCGGCCGGGGCCGAGCGGGACCTGGAGTACGCGGCCGTGCGCGAGCGGCTGGAGTTCCTCAACGAGGTCAGCTCCGGCATCGGCACCTCGCTCGACCTCGGCGAGACCATCCGCGAGGTCACCAGCGCCGCCGTGCCCCGCTTCGCGGACTTCGCCGGCACCCACCTGCGCTCGGCGGTGCTGGCGGGCGAGGGGTTCCCGGACGGCCCGCCCGACGCGAGCACGGTGATGCACCGGGTCTGGGTCGAGCACAACGACGAACCGGGGCGCTGGGACGACACCGTGCCGGTCGGCGAGACGTTCGCCTTCCCCGAGCACACCCCGTTCTACAAGTGCATGGTCACGGGCGAGCCGGTGCTGATCCCGGAGGTCACCGAGGAACTGTCCGACCGCATCTCCGGCGAGTTCGAGAAGCGCGACCTCAGGCCGCTCATCGGCGGCCGCTCCCTGCTGATCGTGCCGCTCAAGGCGCGCAACGTCGTCCTCGGCTTCATGGTGCTGATGCGCCGCCCGGACCGCGCCGCCTTCGACGACATGGACCGCACCACCGGCGCCGAACTCGCCGCCCGCGCCGGTCTGGTGCTCGACAACGCCCGCATGTACACCTACCAGGAGAACGTCGCCGACACCCTGCAGGACAGCATGCTGCCGCAGGTCACCCCGCGGATGGCCGGCTGCGACGTGGCGACCCGCTACCTGCCCGGAGCCCGGCTCGGCCGGATCGGCGGCGACTGGTTCGACACCATCAAACTGCCCGGCTCGCGCACCGCCCTCGTCGTCGGCGACGTCATGGGCCACGGGCTGAACTCGGCCGCGATGATGGGGCAGTTGCGCACGGCCGTGCAGACCATGGCCACCATGGAGACGCCTCCGGCCCAACTGCTGCGCAACCTGGACGACCTCGCCCGGCGGCTCGGCGAGAACTACCTCGCCACCTGCCTCTACGCGGTCTACGACCCGATCCGCGGCGAACTGCACCTCGCCAACGCCGGGCACATCCCGCCCGTGCTGGTGCGGGCCGAGAACGGCCGCAGCGAGCTGCTCGACCTGCCGACCGGCGCGCCCATAGGCGTCGGCGGCGTCCCCTTCGAGGCCTCCGTCGTCCGGGTCGCGCCCGGCGACCGGCTGGTGCTGTGCACCGACGGCCTGGTCGAGGTGCGCGGCTCCGACATCGGCGAGGGCCTGGCCGCGCTCTGCGAGTCCGCCGCGCATCCCGCGGCCTCGATGGACGACGCCTGCGACACCATCATCCGGGCCCTCAACACCCACGGCGGCCGCAAGGACGACGTCGCCCTGCTCATGGCCCGGCTCAACGGCATCCCCGGCGACCACGTCGCCGAATGGCACCTCGACGCGGACCCGCGCGAGGTCGCCCGGGCCCGGGACCTGGTCCGCGACCTGCTGCTGGACTGGGAGCTGCCGCAGGCCGTGGAGACGGCGCGGCTGCTGGTCAGCGAGGTCGTCACCAACGCCGTGCGGCACGGCGGGGGCGGCCGGGTCGGACTGCGCGTGGTCCGCACCGACGCGCTGCTGTTCGAGGTCACCGACGACGAACCCGAGCTGCCCAGCATGCTCGCCGCGGGGCCGTACGACGAGGCGGGGCGCGGTCTGCGGGTGGTCAGCCGGCTCGCCCGCGAGTAGGGCGCCAGCGCCACCGGCCACCGCAAGACCGTCTGGTTCGAACAGGGCCTCGCCGGAAGACGCTGAACCGGGGGCGCGTCGGCCGCTCGGCGCGCCCCCGGCGATGACCGCGGACCGTACATCCGGTGAAGGTGGCCGCCGACCCCTTGCACCGCACCCGGCGGTCGCGATATCCCGATCACGCAACCGACCGTGGGGAGATCGCCATGAACGTCTCGGACAACTACCGCAGCAACTGGGAGAGTTACTGGCGGGAGACCGCCGACGGGACGGGAGAGGCGATCTGGGACTCCGACCCCTCACTGGGCGCCGAGCCGCACAGCGCGCTGCTGCTGCCGTACGCGGACACCGGGCTTCCCATAGTGGACCTCGGCTGCGGCAACGGCACCCAGACCCGCTACCTCGCCACCCGGTTCGCCCGCGCCGTCGGCGTCGACCTCTCGCACGCCGCCGTCGAACACGCCAAGCGCGCCGCGAACGGCGGCGCCGTGGAGTTCCAGCAGCTCGACCTGACGGACACCGGCGCCGTCCGGGAACTGCACGAGCGGCTCGGCGACAGCAACGTGTACATGCGCGCCGTCATCCACCAGAGCGAGCCGCACGCCCGGGCCGCGGTGGCCGCCGCCGTCGCCGAGCTGCTCGGCAGCGAAGGACGCGCGTTCGTCGTCGAGCTGACGTCCGGATCCCGGGACGTCCTGAAGCTGGCCGCCGGAGGGCCCGAGGGACCCGGGCCCAAGCTGCGCCGGGTCTTCGAGCACGGTCTCAAGCCCGCCGACGCCGACGACGAGGAGATCCCGCTCCTGCTCGCCGAGGCCGGCCTGCGGATACTGGCCGGCGGGGAGACCACCCTGCCGCAGACCGAGAACATGGCGGACGGCACCCGTATCGACCTGCCCGCCCGCTGGTTCGTGCTCGCCGGCAGGTGACGGGGTCCCGGGGGCGGCGGGAAGGGGCACGGGGGTCGTAGCCGCCGCCCCGGGGCACCGCGTAACGTGCGGTGCATGAAGATCCTCATCAGTGCGGACATGGAGGGTGCCACCGGCGTCACCTGGCCGGCCGACGTGCTCCCCGGGACGCCGCAGTGGGAGCGGTGCCGGTCGATGTTCACCTCGGACGTGAACGCCGCGGCGCTCGGCTTCCTCGACGGCGGAGCCGACCAGGTGCTCGTCAACGAGGCCCACTGGTCCATGCGCAACCTGCTCCTGGAACGGCTCGACGAACGGGTCGAGATGCTCACCGGGCGGCACAAGTCGCTCTCCATGGTGGAGGGCGTCCAGCACGGCGACGTCGACGGCATCGCGTTCATCGGGTACCACACGGGCGCCGGCATGGAGGGCGTCCTCGCCCACACCTACCTCGCCAACCAGATCACCGGGGTGTGGGTGAACGACGTCCGCGCGAGCGAGGGTCTGCTCAACGCGCACGTCGTCGCCGAGTACGGCGTGCCCGTCGTGCTGGTCACCGGCGACGACCTGGCCTGCGAGGACGCCCTCGGGTACGCGCCCGAGGCGCTGAAGGTCGCGGTCAAGGACCATGTGTCCCGGTACGCGGCGGTATGCCGTACGCCGTCCCGGACCGCCGCCGACATCCGCGCCGCCGCCAAGGAGGCGGCACGGCTAGCCGTCCGCCACGAGCCGGTGCAAGGCGGCCCGTTCACGGTCGCCGTCGAGTTCGACGCCGAGCACCTGGCGATGGCCGCGACCGTCGTGCCGGGCGTGGCACGCGTCGGCGAGCGCAAGGTGGCGTACACCAGCGAGACCATGTACGAGGGAATCCGTACCTTCAAGGCGGTCACCACGATCGTCTCGGCCGCAGTGGAGGAGCAGTATGGCTGACCAGCAGGCCCTGGACGAGGTGGTGGAGTTCACCTCCGGCCTGATCCGCATCGACACCACCAACCGGGGCGGCGGCGACTGCCGGGAGCGGCCCGCGGCCGAGTACGCGGCCGAGCGGCTGGCCGGTGCGGGCCTGGAACCCCTGATGCTGGAGCGGACCCCGGGGCGGACGAACGTCGTCGCCCGGATCGCGGGCACCGACCCGTCCGCCGACGCGCTGCTGGTGCACGGCCACCTCGACGTGGTGCCGGCCGAGGCCGCCGACTGGAGCGTCCACCCGTTCTCGGGCGAGATCCGCGACGGCGTGGTCTGGGGGCGCGGCGCCGTCGACATGAAGAACATGGACGCGATGATCCTCGCGGTCGTCCGCTCCTGGGCCCGGCAGGGCGTGCGCCCCCGCCGGGACGTCGTGGTCGCGTTCACCGCAGACGAGGAGGCCAGCGCCGAGGACGGCTCCGGGTTCCTCGCCGACGAGCACCCGGAGCTGTTCGAGGGCTGCACCGAGGGCGTCAGCGAGTCGGGCGCCTTCACCTTCCACGACGGCTCGGGCCGGCAGCTCTACCCGATCGCCGCGGGGGAGCGGGGCACCGGCTGGCTGAAGCTGACCGCGCGCGGCCGGGCCGGGCACGGCTCCAAGGTCAACAAGGAGAACGCGGTCACCCGGCTCGCCGCCGCCATCACCCGCATCGGCGAGCACGAGTGGCCGCTCAGGCTCACCCCGACCGTGCGGGCCGCGCTCGGCGAACTCGCCGCCCTGTACGGCGTCGACGTCGACTTCCGGGACGTCGACCGGCTGCTGGAGAAGCTGGGCCCGGCCGCCAAGCTGGTCGAGGCCACCGTCCGCAACAGCGCCAACCCGACGATGCTGGACGCCGGTTACAAGGTGAACGTCATCCCGGGCGAGGCGGTCGCCTACGTGGACGGACGCTACCTCCCCGGCGGCGAGGAGGAGTTCCGCACCACGCTCGACCGGCTCACCGGGCCGGACGTGGACTGGGAGTTCGCCCACCACGAGGTCGCCCTGCAGGCCCCCCTCGACTCGCCCACCTACGCGAAGATGCGGGCCGCCGTCGAGGAGTTCGCGCCCGAGGGACACGTGGTGCCGTACTGCATGTCCGGCGGCACGGACGCCAAGCAGTTCTCGCGGCTCGGCATCACCGGCTACGGGTTCGCGCCGCTGAAGCTCCCCGAGGACCTCGACTACCAGGCGCTCTTCCACGGCGTCGACGAGCGTGTCCCCGTCGAGGCGCTGCACTTCGGCGTCCGGGTCCTCGACCGGTTCCTGCGGACGGCCTAGGCGATGGAGGAGAACATGCAGCAGCCGTACGGTTCCTGGCCCTCGCCGATCGACGCGGCACTGGCCGCCGCGCACGACGGGCAGCCGGAGTGGGTGGGCTTCGTCGGCGACGAGGTCTGGTGGACCGAGCCCCGGCCCGCCGAGGGCGGCCGCCGGGCCCTGGTGCGGCGCACCGCCGAGGGCGCCGAGGAGTCGGTGCTGCCCGCGCCCTGGAACGTGCGCAGCCGGGTCATCGAGTACGGCGGCCGGCCCTGGACCGGAACCGTCCGGGACGGCGCGCCCCTGGTGGTGTTCGCGAACTTCGCCGACCAGCGCCTGTACCGGTGGGAGCCCGGCGGCGGCGAGCCGCGCCCGCTCACCCCCGTCTCGCCGGTGGACGGCGGACTGCGCTGGGCGGAACCGCGGGTCGACCTCGGCCGCGGCGAAGTGTGGTGCGTGCTGGAGGAGTTCACCGGCGACGGCCCGGACGACGTGCGGCGCGTCCTGGCCGCCGTGCCGCTGGACGGCTCGGCCGCCGACGACCGCGCCGCGGTCCGCGAACTCCTCCCGGAACGGCACCGGTTCGTCACCGGGCCCCGGCTCTCGCCCGACGGCCGCCGGGCCGCCTGGCTGGCCTGGGACCATCCGCGGATGCCGTGGGACGGCACGGAACTGCTCGTCGCCGAGGTGGGCGACGACGGCGCCCTGCACACGGTCCGCACGGTCGCCGGCGGCCCCGAGGAGTCCGTCGCGCAGGCCGAATGGTCCGCCGACGGCGCCCTGCTGTACGCGAGCGACCGCAGCGGGTGGTGGAACCTCTACCGGGACGGCGATCCGCTGTGCCCGCGCGAGGAGGAGTTCGCCGGGCCCCTGTGGAAGCTCGGCCTGAACTGGTTCGCGCCGCTGGACAACGGCCTGATCGCGGTCGTGCACGGCCGCGGCGCCGCCGCGCTCGGCATACTGGACCCCGAGTCCGGCGAGGTCGTCGACGCGGCCGGGCCGTGGACCGAGTTCGGGTCCTCCCTCGCGGTCCACGGCGAACGGGTCGTCGCGGTGGGGGCGGGCCCGCGCACCGGGCCCGAAGTGGTGGAACTGGACACCCGGATCGGCCGCGCCCGGGCCATCGGCGCCCGCCACCGGGACGCCGTGGACCCCGCGTACTACCCGGCGCCCGAGAGCCGCGTCTTCACCGGGCCCGGCGGTCGCGAGGTGCACGCCCACGTCTACCCGCCGCACCACCCCGGCCGCACCGCCCCCGACGGCGAACTGCCGCCGTACGTCGTCTGGGCGCACGGCGGGCCCACCGGCCGGGTGCCGTGCGTGCTCGACCTGGAGATCGCCTACTTCACCTCACGCGGCATCGGCGTGGCCGAGGTCAACTACGGCGGCTCCACCGGGTACGGCCGCGCCTACCGGGAGCGGCTGCGCGGGCAGTGGGGCGTGGTCGACGTCGAGGACTGCGCGGCCGTGGCCCTCGCCCTCGCCGAGGAGGGCACCGCCGACCGCGGCCGGCTCGCGATCCGGGGCGGCAGCGCGGGCGGCTGGACCACCGCGGCGTCGCTGACCGGCACGGACATCTACGCCTGCGGCACCATCATCTACCCCGTCCTCGACCTCGCCACCTGGGGGCCGGGGGAGACCCACGACTTCGAGTCGCGTTACCTGGAGTCGCTGATCGGGCCGCTCGCCGAGGTCCCCGAGCGGTACGCCGAGCGTTCGCCCACCACCCACGCCGACCGGCTCACCGCGCCGTTCCTGCTGCTCCAGGGCCTGGACGACGTGATCTGCCCGCCCGCCCAGAGCGAGCGCCTGCTCGCCGGGATCGAGGGCCGGGGCGTGCCGCACGCCTACCTCACCTTCGAGGGCGAGGGGCACGGCTTCCGGCGCGCCGACACCATGGTGCGCGCCCTGGAGGCGGAACTGTCCCTGTACGCGCAGGTGTTCGGGCTTGACCCGACGCCCGCCGTGCCGAAGCTGGAGCTGGGCACATGAGGGAACTCGTCCGTCCGGCGCGGCTGGCCCCCGGCGCGCGGGTGGCCGTCGTCGCGCCCAGCGGTCCGGTGGCCGAGGAACGGCTCCAGGCCGGTCTCGACGTGCTGCGCGGCTGGGACCTCGACCCGGTGGTGGCGCCGCACGTGCTCGACCGGCACGGCGAACTCGGGTATCTGGCGGGCGCCGACGCCGACCGGTCCGCCGACCTGCAGCGCGCCTGGTGCGACCCGGCCGTGGACGCGGTGCTGTGCGCCCGCGGCGGATACGGCGCCCAGCGCATGGCCGACCTGCTCGACTGGGAGGCGATGCGCGCGGCCCGGCCGAAGGTGTTCGTCGGCTTCAGCGACATCACCGTGCTGCACCAGGCGTTCGCCACCCGGCTCGGCCTGGTCACGCTGCACGGTCCGGCCGCCGCGGGCGTCGACTTCATCAAGAACGCCCGGGCGCAGGAGCACCTGCGGGCCACCCTGTTCGCACCGGAGACGGTCCTCGCCCTCGCCGCGGACCGTCCCGCCCTGGCGCCCGGACGGGCCCGCGGGGTGACCCTCGGCGGCTGCCTCAGCATGCTCGCCGGCGACCTCGGCACGCCCCTGGCCCACCCGGGCGCCGGCGGCGGGCTGCTGCTGCTCGAGGACGTGGGCGAGCAGCCGTACCGGGTGGACCGGCTGCTGACCCAGCTCCGGCGCTCCGGCTGGCTCGACGGCGTCGCCGGGATCGGACTCGGCTCCTGGCACGACTGCGGCCCCTACGGCGAAGTCCGCGCGGTCCTCGCCGACCGGCTCGGCGGGCTCGGGGTCCCGGTCGTCGAGGAGATCGGCTTCGGGCACTGCGACGGGGCGCTGACGGTGCCGTTCGGAGTGACCGCCGAACTCGACGCCGACGCGGGCACGCTGACGCTGGACGAGCCCGCGCTGCGCTGACCCGCCCCCGGACCTGGCCCCGCCGCGCGCGGGGCCGGGCCGGGGACGGACCGATCCGCTGCCGGGTCCCGGCCGGCCGAGCGTAGGCTGGCCGGATGCCGCACACCGCAGCCCACTACCTCGCCACCGGCCCCCGCGTCGGCATCCGTGCCTTCACCCTGGAGGACGGACCCGAGTTCACCGCCCGGGCCAGGCAGAGCAAGGACCTGCACCGGCCGTGGCTGTTCCCGCCGGACGACGACGAGGGCTACGCGGGCTACGCCAAGGCGCTCATCAAGGATCCCGCCAGGGCCGGCTTCCTCGTGTGCGAGAAGGACACCGGGGACATCGCCGGCTTCATCAACATCAACAACATCGTCCGCGGCGGCTTCCAGAGCGGCGCCCTCGGCTACGGCGCCTTCGCCCACGCGGCCGGCCGGGGGCTGATGCGCGAGGCCCTGGACCTGGTGATCGGCTACGCCTTCGGGCCGCTGGGACTGCACCGGCTGGAGATCAACGCCCAGCCGGACAACACCGCCTCCCTCGCCCTGGCGCGGGGCGCGGGCTTCCGCCTGGAGGGCTTCTCACCCGCCATGATCTTCATCGACGGCGCCTGGCGCGACCACGAACGCTGGGCGCTGACCGCGGAGATGCGCGCCGCCGACTGACCCCGCCGTCCTGCCGAGGGAGCCCCGCATGCGAACGCTCGTCCTGCTCGACGCCCCGTCCAACCTGGGTCTGCGCCCGCCCGTCCCCGGCACCGTCCCCGGCTGCCACAAGCTGGCCGGGGCCCTCCGGGAGCAGGGACTGCTGCGCCGGCTCGGCGCCCGCGAGGGCGGCGTGGCCGTACCGCCCCGCTACGACCGCGGCGACTGGCAGGAGGGCGACGGCGTCTTCAACGCGGCCGCGCTCGCCGCGTACACCGTGCGGCTCGCCGACCGCATCGAACGCCACCTGCGCGCCGGGGAGTTCCCCGTGGTGCTCGGCGGCGACTGCTCCGTCCAGCTCGGCGCCTCCCTCGCCATGCGCCGGATCGGCCGCTACGGGCTCGCCGCGGTCGACGCCTCGCACGACTTCCGGCACCCGGGCAACTCCTCCCGGATCGGCGCCGCGGGCGGCGAGGAGGTCGCGCTCGGCACGGGACGCGGCCAGGAGGACCTGACGAACATCGAGGGCCTGCGGCCCTACCTCAGGGACGAGGACGTCCGCTTCTTCGGCATCCGCGACGCCTATGCCGACGACCTCGCCGAACTGGCCTCCCTGAAGATGCCGGCCGTCACCGTCGGCGGTGTCCGGGCCGAGGGCGCCGGTCCGGTCGCCCGGGCCGCGGTCGAGGCCTTCCGGGCGCCCGGGCTCGACGGGTTCTGGGTCCACCTGGACGCCGACGTGCTCGACCCGTCGGTGATGCCGGCCGTGGACAGCCCCGACCCCACGGCCTGCTGCCGGACGAACTCCAGGAGCTGCTGCGCCCGCTGCTCGCCTCACCGCGCTGCGTGGGCCTCAACGTCACCGTCTACGACCCCGACCTCGACCCCGAGGGCACCGCGGGAGCCCTGCTGGCGGACCTGGTCGTGGCCGCCTTTGCGCAATCCTGACCGGCCGGTCCCCTGGCCGACTCGCCGCACGCCGGGTTCCATGGTCATCGTGACGGAGATCCGACGTGAGGTCATCACCCTGCCCGCCGCGCAGTTGGGCCCCGACAACCCCCTGCCCCCGCTCCGCCCTCTCGACGAGACGCACCGCGTCGAGGACCGGGACCGCGGGGACATGCCCCGCGACATGGCCCGGCAGCTCGACTACGAGCCGCTGCGCAGCCTGCTGCCGGTGCGGGTGCGCGACGGGTACGGCAGAACCCGCGAACCCCGTGCCCTGAAGGCCCTGGTGATCGAGAACGACCGGCTGCGCGCCACCGTCCTGCCCGGTCTGGGCGGCCGGATCGCCTCCCTGGTCCACCTGCCCACCGGACGCGAACTCCTCTACCGCAACCCGGTGTTCCAGCCCGCCAACTTCGCGCTGAACGGCGCCTGGTACTCCGGCGGCATCGAGTGGAACATCGGCGCGACCGGCCACACCACCCTGTCCTGCGCCCCCCTGCACGCCGCCCGCGTCCCCGCCCCGGACGGCGGCGAGATGCTGCGCCTGTGGGAGTGGGAGCGGCTGCGCGACCTGCCGTTCCAGGTCGACCTGTGGCTCCCGGAGGGATCCGACTTCCTGTACGTGGGCGTCCGGATCCGCAATCCGCACGAGCGGCCCGCACCCGCCTACTGGTGGTCCAACATCGCCGTCCCCGAGGACCGGCGGGTCCTCGCCCCCGCCGAGGAGGCCTGGCAGTTCGGCTACGAACGCCGGCTGCGCCGGGTGCCGGTCCCCTGCCACGACGGCGTCGACCGCACCCGCCCCCTCAACAGCCGTTACGCCGCCGACTACTTCTACGAGGTGCCGGACGGCCGGCGCCGCTGGATAGCCGCGCTGGACGCGGACGGGCACGGTCTCGTGCAGACCTCCACCGACGTGCTGCGCGGCCGGAAGCTGTTCGTGTGGGGCAGCGGCCCCGGCGGCCGGCGCTGGCAGGAGTGGCTGACCGAGCCCGGCACCGGCGGCTACTGCGAGATCCAGGCCGGTCTCGCCCGCACCCAGCTGGAGCACGTCCGGCTGGAACCCGGGAGCGAGGTGTCCTGGCTGGAGGCGTACGGCCCGCTGGACGCCGCCCCCGAAGGACCGTCCTGGCCCGCGGTGGTCCAGGGGGCGGAGGACCGGCTGGCGGCGGTCCTGCCGCGGGCCCGCGTCGAGCGGGCGTACACGGACTGGCTGCCGTGCGCCGACACCGAGCCCGGCGAGCGGCTGGCCACCGGCTCCGGCTGGGGCGCGCTGGAGGTCGCGCGGGCCGGCTGGAAGCTGCCCGGCACGCCGTTCCCGGAGGCCACCCTCGGCGAGGCGCAGACGCCCTGGCTGGAGCTGCTGCGCACCGGCTCGCTGCCGGAACCGCGCCGGGTCCGCCCGCCCGGCGAGACGCTGGTCGCCCCGCACTGGCGCGACATGCTGGAGACCGCGCCCGCCACCCCGCACACCGAGTACCACCTCGGCATCGCCCAGTGGCACGCCGGCGACCGCGCGCAGGCGGTCCGGAGCTGGGAGCGCGCGGTGCCGCTCGCCCCGTCGCTGTGGCCGCTGCTGCGCTGCCTGGCGGTCGCCGACGAGGAGTCCGGCCACCACGAGCGGGCCGCCGACCGGTATACGGAGGCCTTCGACGACCTGTGCCGCGAACGACGCGACAACGGCGAGGCCTGGACCGCCGCCGTTGCCGCGCTGGGCCGCGAGGCGCTCGGGGCGCTGCTGCGGGCGGGGCGTGCGGAGCAGGCCCGCACGGTGTGGGAGCGGCTGCTGCCCGACGTGCGGCGCCGCGGTCCGTTCCGGCTGCTGGAGGCCGCGCTGCTGCTCGCCGAGGGCAGGCGGGCGGACGCCCGGGCCGTCTTCGACGAGGGGTTCGAGGTGGCGGACCTGCGGGAGGGCGCGGACGTGATCGAGCTGCTGTGGGCCCGGCTCACCGACGAGCCGCTGCCCGCCCGCCTCGACTTCCGGATGCGGCCGGACGCCGGCTGAGCGGCGGCTCAGTCGCTCTGGTCGACGTACTCGAAGATCGAGCCGTCCGGGTGCATCGCCAGCAGGTTGCGGCCCGCCGGGGTCGGCACCGGCCCGGCGATAACCCGGGCGCCCAGCTCGGTCAGCAGCCGGTGCGCCTCGGTCACGTCCTCCACGGCGATCGTCGCCGCCACCTTGCGCAGCACCTCCAGCTCCGCCTCCGGCCCGCTCATCAGAAGGAAGGAACCGACGGCGGCCACCTGAACTCCGCCCCGCTCGAAACGCAGCGCCCGCCCGCCCGCGAGCCGTTCGTAGAAGGGGATCGCGGTGTCGAGGTCGTCGACGCAGACACGCAGTGTGGCACCCAGAATCTCCATACCCACGACCCTAGTTGGCCCCACACCCACAAGCCCGCGGCACCCGTGGAAGGGGCGCGGGGAACCGCGCGCCCAGCCCCACCCGACCCGCACGCACCCACAACCAGCACCCCCCGGCCCCAACTCCCTGCGCCTACAAGCCGGCGGCACCCGTGAAGGGGCGCGGGGAACTGCGCGCCCAGCCACATCCAGCCCGCACGCACCCACACCCCGCACCCCCCGGCCCCAACTCCCCGCGCCTACAAGCCGACGGCACCCGTGAAGGGGCGCGGGGAACTGCGCGCCCAGCCCCACCCGACCCGCACGCACCCACACCCCGCACCCCCCGGCCCCAACTCCCCGCGCCTACAAGCCGACGGCACCCTGCAAGGGGCGCGGGGAACTGCGCGCCCAGCCACATCCAACCCGCACG
>NZ_BJTV01000030.1 GCF_007176755.1 Streptomyces sp. 1-11 | reverse complement strand
GGTGATACCGGTCGCGGCCAGAGCCGCGGCAGCCGACACAGCTGCGGTGACCACGGTCGAACGAAGCTTCATCTCACGATCTCCTGTCGTACAGAGAGACGCCGACCCGTCGGCCGACTCATGAGCGAATTTACCCATAAGCGACATGACAGGCATATCGGAATACTGGCGATTGGGCTCCGAACAGGGTATTTTCCGGCCCGCACCACGATCTGACTAATCATCACATTAGTTAGAGAAAAGGCCGATTGACATACTATTAGGCTTTCCAGGTGACATTCTGACGCCTTCTCACTCGTGTCGCCGCGGCGCGTCGCTGCAGACCCGATGCACTCAGCCGTGCTAGAGCGGGGCGGAGCCGACGGGCGCCGCGGCCGCCGCTGCCGGTGCGGACGAGGGCACGGGCGTCCGCGCGAGGGGTGGGGATTTCCCCCGCCCGGCCGGGCCTGCCAGCCGGATAGCGGGCCCACTCACCCGCCGAAGATCATGAAGGGATGGTGCCGAGGGATCTGACGGGGAGAGTGATCGTGCGTACCGGAAGCGGACCGGCCGGGGCGGGCAGGGCGGGCAGGGCGGCATTCGGGGGGCGGGCCCGGGGCAGGGGTGTGGCGGTCGCGGTGCTGCTCGCGGTGGCGGCCGGAACTGCCGCTCCCGCGGGCGCCGTTGGTGCCGCGCGAGGCCCGGCCGGCCGGGTGGACGGTGTGTGGCGCAGTGACGGCTACGGGACCGTGCTGTCCATTCACGAAGGGCGGCTGCGGGAGTATCAGGTGACCTCGGTGAGCTGTCTGCCCGGCGGCGGCTTACGGCGCACCGGGCGCGGCGGCGACGGTGCGGTGGTCTACACCGGCGCCGATGCGACCGTCTACCGGATACGTCCCCGGCGGCTCGGTCACAGCGCGACCCTGCACGTCGACGGGTCGGTCGGCGACCGGGAGCTGCGACGCCTTGCGGCGCTGCCCGGCCGGTGCGCCCAGGCGGCACCGGTGGGAGCACGGGCGGTCTTCGACACGTTCTGGCAGACCTTCCAGGAGAACTATCCCTTCTTCGCCGCCAAGGGCATCGACTGGCAGGCGGTCGGGAACCGTTACCGGCCGAAGGTCCGGGACGGGATGACGGACGCCGAACTCTTCGCGCTGCTGCGGTCGATGGTGCTGCCGCTGGGAGACGCGCACGTGTTCCTCGACGCGTACGGCACCGGGTTCTTCGCCCAGGGCCGGCCCGGCACCACGGTCCCCTCCCCCGAACTCGATCAGCGAGCCCAGCGGTACATCGAACAGCGGGACCTGGGCGGCACCCGGCTGCGGAGCTTCGCGGGCGGCCGCATCGGCTACGCCCGGCTGCCGGACGACACCGGCTACCTGCGGATCTCCGGCTTCGGCGGCTACGACGAGGCCGGCCCCACCTACGCGCGCAACAGCGCCGTGCTGGACGAGACGTTGAGCGAGGTGATCGAGCCCGGTCTGAAGCACCTGATCCTGGACCTGAGGATCAACGGCGGTGGTTCCGACGCGCTGGCGCTGCGGGTCGCCGAACGCCTCACCGACGCCCCCTACCTCGCCTACGCCAAGCAGGTCCGCAACACCCCTGACGACCCGGCGAAGTTCACCCGGCCACAGCCCGTTCGGGTACGGCCCGCGCCCGGCCGGTTCCGGTACACCGGGCCTCTGGCGGTGCTCACCGGCGGCGAGACCTACAGCGCCGGCGAGACGCTGACCCAGGCCCTCATGCAACGCCCGGCCCGGACCGTCCGGGTGGGACAGAACACGCAGGGCGTCTTCTCCGACATCCTGACCCGTGTCCTGCCCAACGGCTGGGCCTTCGGTCTGCCGAACGAGGAGTACCTCACCCCTTCCGGCACGACCTTCGACGGCCCGGGCATCCCTCCGGACATCCGCGCCGGCGACTTCGTCGAGGACATCGGCCGGGCGGCGCCGGACTCGGCCTTCGCACAGGCGCTCGCCGCTCTGCGCCGCCACGACCGGTAGCCGCTCGTCCCGGCGGGCCTGGCGGCGTGACGGGGGCCGCGCGGCGGGCGTCCGTCGGGCCGGCTCGGCGTCCTCCTCCCCCCTCCGTCAGCAAGGCGTCAGGCATGCGTCAGGGGGCCCTGCCAGAGTTGTTCACGTGAACGGCGCGGGGAACACCCCGGGGCCGGACACGGGGAGAGGTGCCCGGAGTGGTTGATCGGGGACCAGCGAGCATGCCTCACGGTCGGGCCTTTCGGGGCCCACGCAGGTTCGAATCCTGCCCTCTCCGCCAGTGTCGTCGCGCGTAGGCCCGCTCGGCGGGCCCGGACAGTTCAAGCCGGCCGGGGCCGCACCGAAGCGTTCGCCACGGCTGGGGCGCCCCGGCCGGCGTCGTCAGCGGGGCCCGCGGGGCCGGCTGAGGGCGAGAAGCGGAACGGCCAGGAGGAGCAGGGCGCCTTCGACGGCGAGGCTGACCAGTCCGAGCGGCTCGGTCCAGTTGCCGACGTCGTCGCGGTAGCCGGGCAGGCCCGGTCCTCGGGAGAGGACGTAGCCCAGCACGGGGCCTGCGGCGACCCCTGCCGCCAGCAGCCATCCCGCGCGGACGCGATTGGCGAGGAGCAGCACGGCGGCGATCACGGCCGCGATCTCCAGGACGTGGTAGGCGACGCCGATGTAGTAGGGGTCCCGCGTGGTGGTGAAGCCGCCTTGGTCCACGACATGGACCCCGGCCACCACGAGGCACAGCAGCGCTCCTGCCCATCTGGCCACCCAGCCGGTCCCGGGCGCTGTCACGGTGTCGTCCGGCATTGGGAGGGAACCCCCTTCTTCCTGCCCGGCGAGGCGCCCCGGGAGGGTGCGTCAGCAGCGTGCAGGCGCGTCAGTGACCGAAAGTTTCACCACTACGGCCAGTGTGCGTTGTCCTGGATGCGTGTGCCTGTCCGGCGCTCGCGGCGGGGCGGACGGGACCGGGGGCTGAGGAGTCGGCCAGCGGCGCGTCCGGCGGCGCCGGGAACGTACGCGCCCCGGCCGTCCGGGCAAACGGATGGCCGGGGGCGAGCGTGACACGGCAGGATGCCCCGTATGGCACTGCCCACCCCCGAGCTGCACACCGGCCGCCTGCGGCTGCGGCCGTTCACCGACGCCGACGCGGCGCCGCTCTACGCGCTGCACAGCAGCGCCCACGTGCTGCGTTACTGGGACTCCCCGCCGTGGACCGAACCGGCCCGCGCCCAGCGCTTCATCGCCGCCTGCCGAACGATCGAGGAGGAAGGCACCGGAGCGCGGGTGGCCGTCGACCGCGTCTGCGACGGCGCGTTCATCGGCTGGTGCGCCCTGAACAACTGGAACCCGGACTTCCGCAGTGCGTCCCTGGGCTACGTCTTCGATGCCGCCGCGTGGGGCCGCGGCTATGCCACGGAGACCGCGCACGCGGTCCTGCGGTGGGCGTTCGACACCCTGGACCTGAACCGCGTCCAGGCCGAGACCGACACCCGCAACGCGGCGTCGGCCCGGGTCCTGGAGAAGCTGGGCTTCGTCCGCGAAGGCACCCTCCGCGAGGACTGCGTCGTGAGCGGCGAGGTCTCCGACTCCTGGGTCTTCGGCCTCCTGCGCCGCGAGTGGCACCCGACGGCCACGCCGGGGGCCGGCCGCTAGGACCGGGACCGGCCCGCGGCCGCCCACCGCTGCCGGGTCCACCTCGGCCGTGGTGCGCCGCCGGCTAGAAGAGGTCGGCCGGGGTGCCCTGCGTGAGGTTCTCGAGGATCGTGCGCAGCCATGGGCTGCGGACGGCCGGTTGCCGGACCAGGGTGTGCTGGAAGGTTCCCCGGTCGGCCCGGAACAGGCGGCCGGGGGGCAGCGGGGGCGGGTCGTCGCGCAGGACGTCCCGGGGTATGCGGCCTGACGCGGGGACCGGCAGACAGGGCTGGGGAGAGACCAGCCAGAGCCACACCCCCAGCGGCAGCGGCACCAGGTGTGCCGTTGCGGCCGGGCCGGCGGGGGCCCACATCCGGCCTGTCTGGGGATGGACCGGTACGAGGAGGATGTCGGCGCCCGCGTCCGGGGAGGGCTGTCCCGGGCCGGCCAGGACGGCGCGCCGCTTCGGGGGGCCCGCGGGTAGCAGGGCGTCGAGCGCGCGCTGGAAGACGGCCGCGGTCAGACCGTCCGGGACGTTCACCGGCTGTCCTCGGGAGGCGACCAGCAGGTGGGCGAGCGCATGGCCGGCTGCCGCCTCCCAGCGCGGGCTCCAGGACCAGTAGTGGTCCGGGCCCAGTCGTCCTCCCCAGGTGGCGACCGGCTCGAAGGGGGGTGTCTTCTCTCCCTTCTTCGCCAGCTCCGTCCAGGACAGGGGCGCGGCGTGGGCACCGTCGACGGGGACGCGGTGCACGGCGTCCGGGCTGAGCCGCACCGCCTGCCAGAGGGAGCAGTCGTCGACCCTGGTCGCCACCGGCAGGTCGCAGGCCTCGCAGGCCATGTTGGGTCCGTCGGCTCCGTCGAGGCCGCAGCAGGCGCCGCCGCGTTTCTCGGGAATCAGCCGGGTTCCACGGACGTCGCCGGGGGCGATGACACTCGCCCCTGGTGTGCCGTCGGACAGGGCGTGGACCGGCGCGTGGATGCCGCGGGCCTCCGCCTCGCCCGGATCGATCTCGTCCCACATCCGCCACGGTCCTCCCCAGGGGTCCGGGTCCACGGCGAACGTCCCGGACTCCATGAGAACGGGAAGCTGGGCCCCGTTGCCGTACGTCTGCCGGGCGTGGACCGGCAGCGCGACCTGGGACAGCGGGGTGGTCAACTCGGCGCCGCATCCCGCGCACATGAAAACGAACAAATGTCCTCCGTCTGGGTAACGGAAGCATTTTGGCAGCTCTCCCCGGCGCCGGCCGGCCCGTGGCGCCCCGGCGCACCGCTGTCCGACCCCCGGCGCACCGCTGTGCGACTGCCGCGGTGACACGATCCGCCGGCCCGGCAGACAGGGCGGACCGTGGCTGAGGGGGTACGCGGAACGAACGCGTGGGGTCCGCGTCGGGTCCGCCTTCTGTGCGCCGTGTGCACGAAAAGCGTGGGGCGGTGGTCCGGCCGGCCTGGGTGAGGCGTCGGCCGGACCACCGCCCTGGCTGTGGCGTGCGGTCGGTCTCCCGGTGGTGCGAGCGGTCAGTGCAGTTGGTTGAGCGCCTTCTGGAAGGCCGCGGCGTGCTGGGACTCGTCCGCGGCGGTGTTGCGGAAGTAGCGGGCGGCGGCGGTGTCACCGAGGGCGGTGGCCCGCTTGGCGAACTGCGGGTACACCGTGGTCGCCTCGTTGTGCTCGCCGGTGACGGCCGTGCGCAGGTTGGTCTTGGTCGTGTGGACCAGGCCGGCCAGGACCGCTTCGCCGGCGAGGTGCTCCTGCAGTTCGACCTTGGCCGTGCCCTCCCACAGGCGGGCCAGCGCGCTGTTGCCGCTCTTGCGGGCGTAGGCGGCGAAGAGCATGTACTTGGCGTGGGCGAGCGCCTCGCCGTGCAGGGCGGTGTCCAGGTTGGCCTTGGTGCGGGCGGCCTTGACCTTGGCCGCCCCGGCGGGCACGGGCACCATGTCGGCCTTCGACGGCGCCGGGACGGTGCCGCGGCCGGTGGTGACGGCCGTGAGGGCCGCGCGGAAGGCGTCGCGGTGACGGCCCTCGTCCGCGGCGATCTCGGTGAAGAGTTTCGCGGCCGCGAGGTCTCCGTCGGCGCGGGCCCGGTCGGCGAAGCCGCGGTACATCACCTGGTGCTCGTAGGTCTCGCCGTTGATGGCCTGGCGCAGGTTCGCCGCGTTGGATCCGACGGTCCCGGCCAGAGCGGCCGCCTCGCGCAGGTGCTCGTTCAGCTCGGTCTGGGCCGTGCTGCGAAAGAGCCCGGCGGCGGCCGTTAGGCCCTGGCGGTCGGCCTCGGCGGCGAAGAGGTTGTAGGCGGCGTAGGCGTACGCCTCGCCCTTCATCGCGGTGGTCACGTCGGCGAACGTCTGGGTGTGGAGGGTCCGGGCGGCGGCGGGCGGGACCGGCTGCGGGCCTCCGGCCAGGGCCGGCGTGGCCGGAGCGGCGACGGCCAGTGCGCACAGACCGACCATGAGCGTGCGTGTCGAATGGCGGAACACGAGGTCCTCCTTCCGGGGGGCACCCGTCTGGGTGCGAACGCCCCTCCTCATGTCACCCGTGCCTGACCGTCCCTGCCCCTTCACGTCACCCACCCGAGTGAACACGAAGAGTGACCGATGTGTGCTGGGGCTCTCCCCCGGGACGTCGGAGCGCCGCGGGCGGGGGTCGTCGCGCCGGTTGGCGGCCCGCCGCGGCAGGGACGGACACCGGGCGCCAACGGGCCTACTTCTGCCGGTAGTTCTGCATGGTCTCCCGCCACGTGCCCGTGATCCACTCTCCGTGACGGGGGACGCCGGTTCCCCCCTCTCCCCTGTGCAGGACCGCCCCCCGCTCGGGTCACCGGCGCACCGGCCGGTGGCCGAAGGAACAGGAGTCCGATTTTCGTGACGTCGCATCGTCGATCGCATCGTCGACCCAAGCAGCCCAGCCGCACGCGTGTCACCGTGCTGACCACCGCCGCCGCGGCCGCCGTCGCGCTGAGCGCGAACGCCGCCAACGCCGCCCCGAGCGGGAAGCTCGGCAAGGACGAGGTCAAGGCGAAGGTCGACACGCTCTACGAGCAGGCCGAGCAGGCCACCGAGAAGTACAACGGCGCCAACGAGAAGCAGCAGAAGCTGCAGAAGGAAATCTCCACCATCCAGGACAACGTGGCCCGGGGCCAGCAGGAGCTGAACAAGCTCCGCGACGGCCTGGGCTCGCTGGCCACCGCGCAGTACCGCTCCGGCGGCATCGACCCCTCCGTCCAGCTCTTCCTGTCCGCCGACCCGGACGACTACCTCGACAAGGCCTCCACCCTCGACCAGCTGAGCGCCCAGCAGGTCGAGGCGCTTAAGAAGATCCAGGACAAGCAGCGCCAACTCACCCAGCAGCGGGCCGAGGCCACCGACAAGCTCAAGGACCTGGCCGCCACCCGCACCGAGCTGGGCAACAAGAAGAAGGAAGTCCAGAGCAAGCTCGCCCAGGCGCAGAAGCTGCTCAACACCCTGACCGCCAAGGAGAAGGCCGCCCTCGCCGCCGAGCAGCAGCGCGCCAACCGCTCCTCCAGCGAGCGCGTGGACCTGGGCAACGACACCTCCGCCTCCGGCCGGGCCGCCGCCGCCTTCTCCGCCGCCCGGAGCCAGATCGGCAAGCCCTACGTCCGCGGCGCCACCGGCCCCTCCTCCTACGACTGCTCGGGTCTGACCTCGTGGGCCTACGCCCAGGCCGGTGTCTCCATACCGCGCACCTCCGAGGCGCAGTCGGGCATCGGCACCCGCCTCACCCGCAGCCAGCTCCAGGTCGGCGACCTGGTCTTCTTCTTCAACGACCTGCACCACGTCGGCCTCTACGCCGGCAACGGCCAGATCCTGCACGCCCCGCGCACCGGCACGGTCGTGCGGTACGAGTCGATGGACACCATCGGCGGCCCGTTCATGTTCGGCGTCCGCGTCTGACCCGCCGGTCCGCCGGCCGGACCCCTTCGGTGCGAAGTCCCCTCCTTCTCGCCCCGGGTTGCGCCATGATGCGTGGACGGGTCCGGGCCGGGCTGCGGCCGCGTGAACGGCCACAGGAGGCAGGCATGGATGAGCGGTTCGCGGTGGTGGCGAGCGCGGGGTCGTTCCTGGCGCAGGACGGTGCGGAAGACGGCGACGACGTCCGGCTCCCGCACCGGTGGACGCCCGGCGGCGTCGGGGTGCGGTCGGCGTTCACCGGTGGCCACGTGCTCAACCTGGCGGTGGCGGCGTGCGTGCTCAACGACCTCTACCGCGAGGCCGAGGCCGCCGGGGTGGAACTGCTGGGTGTCCGGGTGCGGGCGGAGGGCGGCTTCGACACCTCCCGGTGGAGATCGACCGGCATCTCCTACGCCGTCGAGGTCGACAGCGACGCGCCGCGGGCCCTCGTCGAGGCACTGATCGCGGCCGTCGACGAGGCCGCCGAGATCCCCCGCGCCCTGCGCCAGGGCGCCGCGGTCACCCGCGCGGCGGACTGAGCCCCACGGGCGGGCTCCGCACGACAAGGCCGGGCCCGGGGGCAGGAGGCGGGGCGCGAGAAGGGGCCGCACCACCGGTGTGCCTACCGCGTCAGGGACGCACATCGACGTAGTCGCCGGCCGTCCTGGCCGGGCCGATGGTGCGGGTGCCGGTGAAGTTCCACCGCCAGCAGCCGTCCTTCACTGCCTTGACGGTGGTGCGCAGGCTTCCGGTGCCGCCGGTGTTCACCGTGGCCACCGTGGTGTACGTGCTGCTGTTCTTCGGCCGGAACTGCAGTCTCACGGCCTGGCCCGCGTATCCCGCATACCGGTAGGTGTCCCAGTCGGCCCTCACGAGTTTGCCGGTGACGGTGATGCGAGCGCCCTTGGCCACCGGTTCCGGTGCGGCGTCGACGGTGAGCCGCGCGGCCCGCTTGAGGCCGAACGACCCCACACCGGGGGCGAAGACGGACTCCCCGCTGCCGAGGTCGGCCAAGGCGTCGACCGACCATGTTCCCGCGTTGGCGTTGGCCAGGTCCACCGGGTCGTCGCTGCCCGGAGCCGGGTGGGCGTTGACGGTGAACACCGTCGTGCATGCCGTCGTCGTCTCGCAGAACGCGTCGGTGGTGTAGAAACCGCCGTGCGGCCCCTTCAGGTCCACGTCGGCGAAGACCAGACCGGGGTCGTCCGATCCGGTGACCGTGACCGGGAACCGCACGTTGCGGGTGACGCCTACGACGACGTCGTGTCCCGAGTTGACGGTGGCGCCGCCGACCTCCGGATCGCCGGGCGCGGCGCCGGCCGGGGCGCCCGGTGCCGTCAGCATGACGGCGACGGCCCCCACCACGAGGCCGCGGCGTGTGGCGCGGCCGACGGGCTTGCGCGGCAGGGCAGGTGAGGCGGCGGTGAGCGAGGCGATGTCACGCCCGCGCGTTCGTCTGTCGCTGGACGGTGCGGCGAAGCGGCTCATGGGTCCTCCCGGGGGATGACGGGCCTTGCTGCCGGCCACCGCCCGAGCGGGCGGTCGGTGGCGGGTGCAGGAGGCCGGTGCGGGTCACTGCCTACGACTGCCGAACCGGTCAGATCGTTGCCCCGGCCGGGGCGACGAGCACAGGCTCGACCACGTCCCGCACCCGGCGCGCTCTGGCGGGGCGGCAGCAATTCCTTCGACAGACCGCGCGACCGGATGGCAGGCTGCGCGCATGAGCTACGGAATCGAGTCCCACTCCACCCGGTGAGCGCCCGGGAAGAGCGCCACGCGCCGCTCACCGCCCCGACCGCTCTGTACGACCAGGCCCGGCACCTGCTGGGCGGATCCGCCGGCGGGATCCCGCCCTGGCGCGGCTACGGCTTGCCGCGAAGGACCGCGACCGGCGCACGTCCGCTTTCCGGGGAAGAGGCGTGGAGCGGCGTCCGGGAGGCATTCAGCCCGCTCCCGGGCGACGCTGTCACCCTGCAGCGCCGCTTCGCACGCCTCGGTGTCGAGGCTCGCCACCGGCACCTGGTCAGGTCCGTCGTCGCCGAACTGCCGCTGCCGGCCGGGGAACGGGACGCGGCCCGCACCCTGGGGCGGCGGCTCGTGCGGACCGCGTCGACGGTGCCCGCCGTCACCGCGGGTATCGCCCTGCTGGGCCGTCTCGGCACCCTCGAGGACGTCGCCTGCCTGCGTGTCCTCGCCGTGTTCCGGGACCTCACCGGCATGGCGGTCGACGCGCTCGACCTCCTCGACCGCCGCAGCGCGGCTGTCGTGTGGCTCGCGGTCCGCGCCCGCCGCGACGAGTTGCAGCCGCTCGTTCATGCGCTGTGGGCAGGTGACCGGCGGGCCGTGCGCGCGGAGCTGGTCTCGCTTCCCGCCTCGCCGCGCTTCGTCAACAGCGCGGTCGCCCGCCGGATCGCGGAGGCTTGTCAGCTGACCGATCTGCTCGACGGCGACCCCGACGACACCCGCCTGCTCGCCCGCGCGGGCGGGCTCCTCGTGCGGATGGGTCAGTCACGGGGCGACGTGAGCGACCTCCTCGCCTACCGCGACGGGCTCCGCGTGTACGAGCTCGTCGTCAGCCGAGCCGGTCGTCTGCCTCCCACCCTCGACAACGCCGCCATGCTGCTGTCGCTCGCCCTCGACCTGTCCAGCGGCATCGGCGTGCTGCTGGACTGGCCGCCCGGGCTGCGCGCGGCGCTGCTGGAGGCGCTCGGGCGGCTGCTGGCCGAGCCTCGGTGGGTGTCGGCAGGCGCCAGCGCGGGTGATGCGGAGCAGCGGCGGCGCAGCGACTGGATCCGCCGCACCGGACGGCAGCCGTTCAGGAGTCCCGCCGCGTCCGGCGGGTTCCGTATCGAGGTGGTCGCCGGCGACCCCGCTCACCGGGCTCCCATCGAGGCACGGGTGCTCATCGACGGCCGTCCGGTGGTGCCGGCGCTGTTCGGCCGCGGCCCCGCCCACAGCCCCGAGTACCTCCTGGACGACGGCCGGCTGCGGGCCGGCACCGAGCCGCGCGAAGTGCAACTGGCGGAGGCGAACTGCACCGAAGGGTGCTGCGGCGCGCTCTACGTCACGATCCGGCGGGACGCGCATCAGGTGGTGTGGGAGAACTGGCGGCAGACCCTGCCGGGTTCGCGTGAGCCCGCACCCGCACTGCCCGCCTGCCGGTTCGAGGCCGCGGCCTACGAAGCGGAGATCGCCCGGGCGGCGACCGACTGCTCCTGGTCCTGGCGCACTCGTGCCGTCGCCAGGCTGATCAAGGCGGGGCTGGTGGAGAACCCGGACCTGCTGAGCCGGTGGGATGCGGGCCGAGGCTGGATCGGCAGCGGCTGCGACGACCCCGACACCGCCGTGGTGACCTTCTGGTACGTGCCCGGGCTCGCCTCCGGCAGACCGGAACGGGCGGATAGGCCCCTGCAGTTCCGCTGGGTCATCACGGACGACGGCACCGCGCCCGAGTCACAGGCCGCCGCCGCTCTGCGCCGGCTGGCCCACGAGGATCCGAAGTCCTACGCGCGGGTGTGCGGTGGCAGCCGCGAACGCGCGGAGGAGCTCGGATTCGCCTGGCCGGACAGCCCTTAGCCGGCGGCCCCCGCCCCCACCGGCCGCACGGAGAGACGACGGCCGGGGAAGGGCGGGGCCGAAGGCGGGGGCCGGCGCCTTCGGGCGCATGGCTGGCCGACGGTTCGTCAGAAGTCGTACGGCTTCTTGGTGTTCCAGTTCAGCACATCGGCCTCGTTCCAGCTGAACTGCGGCTTGTGGCCCTTGGCGTCGACGGAGTAGAAGGGGCCGACGTGACCGTCCGCGCCGCGCAGGGCGAGGGCGAACGAGCGCGCCGTGTGGTGGTTCGAGCCGTAGTCGAAGAGGTTCACCGCGCTGTAGGCCTTGGCTCCGGGCCGGAGGGTGATGCGCTTGTCGCCGCCCGGGGCGTCCTTCTTGGAGTGCGGCAGTGCGGCGCCGTCGTCGTCGAGCTTCACGGCCGGGTAGGAGGTGACCCAGCACGGTGTGGTGCCCTCGTTCGACGCGGTGAGCAGCAGGTGGTCGCCCGGCTGGCCGGCGAACCGGTGCACCGCGGTGACCAGCATCTCGTCTCCGCGGCACGGGCGGGTGCCGGCCGTCGTGCTCGTGCCGGCGATCCGGGCCGCCGCGCCCATGGCGGCCGCCGGGCGCGCCGCCCGTTCGGCGCCGCCCTTGGTGCTGACGGCCTGCTCCACGCTGCCGTTGCCGTTGTCGTTGCCGTGGGATGCGGGCCGGTTCTGCGTGGTGGCGGCGGCGTGGTCCGCGCCGTCCGCCTTCGAGTCGCCGCCGGCGCCGCAGGCGGTCAGGCCCAGCGCCAGCGCGGCGGTGGCGGCGGCCAGGGCGGCACAGCGGGCGGTGCGGTGGGCGCGGTGCGTGGTCATGATGAACTCCCCCATGGTCGGTCAGGATGCGGCGCCCGTCCCGCTCCCGCAGGGCGGTGGCCGCATCGGCTGTTTCGCACCCCGTGAGATGACGCCGGGCAGGGTGTTGTCCCCCCCCCCCCCCCCCCCCCCGGTCTGTCCGCATTCGGTAACAGGCGGCGGGCGCCGGCACACCCGTGGGCGACCGGGCGCCGCGGGCGGGGCCGGGACCGGGCGGGGGGTGCGGTGACGGCCCGTCACGTCGCCGGTGTGGACCGGCTGTCGGGGCGCGGCGGTGGGCCGCATGCTCACTGTCCCGCTCTTTTGAATCGTTGTCCAACCTCTTGACCCGGCTTCACCGCGCGGTTAGCGTTCCGGCGCCCCCCTGGTTTGAAACGATTCATTCGCTGTCTTCCGAAGTTTCACTCGGCACGCCGTACTTCTTTTGAGGCTGGAAACATGCACGAGACCTTCTCGCAGCGCCGCGGGGTCACCCGCCGTTCGATCCTCGCCGCCGGTGCGGCGGCCGGGACCGTCGCCGCCCTCGGCCCGGTGCTCCCCGCGGCCCCGGCGGCCGCCGACCCGGCCGGGCGGTTCACCGGCGCCGACTGGTTCGCCGACCCCTCACGCGCCGTCCGGCCGAAGTTCCGCTGGTGGTGGCCGGACGGGCTGGTCGACCCCGACGAGATCGCCCGCGAGGTGGACCAGATCGCCGACGCCGGTTTCGGCGGCGCCGAGATCGCCGCCGTCCACCACAGCATCAGGGACACGGCCGCCCTGGACACCGCTCGCCACGGCTGGGGAAGCCGGCCCTGGCGCGACGGCGTGGAGGCCGCCCTCCAGCGGGCCGCCAGACGCGGGCTCACCATCGACCTCACCCTGGGCCCGAGCTGGCCCACCGCGGTGCCGGGCGTCACGCCCGACGACGAGGCCGCGGTGAAGGAACTCGCCCACGGCCAGGTCCTGGTGGCCGGCGGCACCACCTACGACGGCCCGGTGCCCGCGTCCGTGCGCGCGGCCGCCTCCGGCGTCGGCGAGCAGATGCTCCTCGGCGTCCAGGCCGCCCGGGTGAACACCGCCCACTCCACCCGCAAGGAGACCGGTCTGGACGCCGCCAGCGTCACCGACCTCGGCGACCGCGTCAGGGACGGGAAGCTGACCTGGACCGCCCCCGACGACGGCGACTGGGTGCTGATCTCCTACTGGCAGCGCGGCTCGGGCCAGCAGCCCGAGGCCGGCCCGCACTCCGTGCCCGCCGCCTGCGTCGTCGACCACTTCAGCGCCGCGGGCACCGCCGCCGTCACCGGCTACTGGGAGCAGCAGATCCTCACCCCTGCCGTGCGCCGGCTGCTGCGGGCCGCGGGCGGCGCCTTCTTCGAGGACTCCCTCGAACTGGAGACCAACGGCCTGCAGTGGACGCCGGCACTGCCCGAGGCCTTCAAGGAGCACACCGGGCGCCCGCTGCTGCCGCACCTCGCGGCCCTCGTGCTGGACAAGGGCAACCAGGTGTTCGCGTTCGAGGCGCAGCTCACCCAGGAGATCCGGCACGACTTCTGGGAGACGGTCTCCCAGCTGTACAACCGCCACCACGTCAGCGCCCTGCGCGACTGGGCGCACGGGCTCGGCATGCGGCTGCGGTCCCAGCCGTACGGGCTGCAGACCGACGCCATCTCCACGGGCGCGCTGCTGGACATCCCCGAGGGCGAGTCGCTCGGCTTCAAGAACCTCGACGACTACCGGTGCCTGGCCGGCGGCCGGGACATGGCCGGGCACACCGTGCTGTCCTGCGAGGCGGGGGCGTACGCCGGTTCGGCGTACAGCACCACCTGGGACCGGTTCCTGCGCACCATGGGCGGCGCGTACGCGGCCGGCGTCAACCAGACGGTGATCCACGGCTTCTCCTACGCCACCGCCCCCGGGGTGAGCTGGCCGGGGTTCGCCGCGTTCAGCCCGTACAACGGAGCGCCCGGCTACGGCGAGTCGTGGGGGCCGCGGCAGCCCACCTGGCGGCACGTGGCGGACATCTCCGGCTACCTCGGCCGGGTGCACGCGGTGCTGCAGAGCGGTACGCCCCGCGCGGACGTGGCGGTCTTCCGGCAGACCGGCTACACCGCCACCGGCATCGGCGCGTCCTGGTTCACCTCGACCGGCGTGCCGCTGGGCTGGACCCACCAGTTCCTCAGCAGCCCGCTGCTCGACCTGCCGAACGCCACCGTCCGCGGTGGCCGGCTCGCGCCGGACGGGCCCGCCTACAAGGCGCTGTTCGTGGAGGGCGACTTCTTCTACTCCTCCTCCCCCACCCTCGCCCTGGCCGACGCGGAAAAGCTGCTGGCGCTGGCGAGGGCGGGACTGCCGGTGGTGTTCCTGGGCGCCTTCGACCAGGCGCTCACCCCCGGTGTGCCGGCGGACGGGGAGAGCGGCCGGCTGCGGCAGGTGATGGGCGAACTCCTCGCCCTGGCCAACGTGCGGCGCGTCAGCGACAAGACGGCCGTCGGCGCGGCGCTGGCGCAGCTGGGCGTCAGCGCCGACGTGCGGTACCCGGCCGCGTCCACGGTGCTCAACGCCCACCGGGTGACCGAGGAGGCGGACTTCTACTACCTGTGCAACGGCAAGCACGCCGAGACCGTCAAGCCCGCCGTCGCCGCGGTCGACCACGACGTCACGCTGCGCCGCACCGTCGGGAAGAACACCGTGCCGTACGTGCTGGACGCGTGGAGCGGTGAGATCGTGCGGCTCGCTCAGTACAGCGAGGACGGCGACGACATCACCCTGCGCGTGCGGCTGCAGCCCGGGCAGACGCTGATCGTCGCGCTGGGCCGGCCCGGCCTGTTCGCCGGCCGGCTCGGCAACCGGCCGCACGCCGTGGCCACCGACGCGGACCGGGCGCTGTTCACCGAGGACGGGCTGGCCGTGCGGGCGGCCGCCGCGGGCACGTACACCACCCGGCTGTCCCAGGGCCGTACGGTCACCACCCGCATCGGCGACGTGCCCGGCCCCCTCACGCCGACGAGCTGGAAGCTGACCGTGGAGGACTGGCGGCCCGGCTCCTCTGCGGCCCGCACCGAGGTCACGCGGCACGAACTCACCCTCACCCAGCTGCTGCCGTGGTCGCAGATCCCCGAACTCGCCGACGTGGCGGGCATCGGCACCTACCGCACCACGCTCACGCTGCCCGCCGGCTGGAGCGCGGCGCACGGCGCCTACCTCGAACTCGGGCAGGTCAGCGACACCTGCCGGGTGACGGTCAACGGCGAGCCGCTGCCGGCGATCGACCGGACCCACCCGGTGGCCGACCTGGGCACGCGGCTGCGCGGCGGCGACAACGTCATCGAGGTCGAGGTCGCCACGCCCCTGGTCAACCGGCTGCGGATCACCAACCCGGCCGTCTTCGGCACGACGGCCCGCCAGCCGTACGGGCTGACGGGCCCGGTGCGGGTCGTCCCCTACGGGCAGGCGCAGCTGTAGGGCGCCGCACGGGGGCCGTATCCGTCCGGTGCCGGGCGGGTGCGGCCCCGGCCGCATCCGGGGATGCGAAGAACCCCGCCTCCAGCGTGGAGGCGGGGTCTCGGTGTGTGGAGCGCCGGGCAGGCCTTGCACCTGCATCTCCCCGCAGGAAGCGGGACGTCTTTCCTTGGACCACCAACGCACGGGCGGCCGACCGGGGTTCCGGCGGCGACCTCAAGATCAACTATAGCGCACGGAGGCCGGGCGGCGGTTCCGGCGCACGGGGCTGCCCCTTTTACGGCCTCGGCAGGGGGTGCGGTCGGGCGGTGGTGGTGGGGTTGAGGCGTACGGCCATGAGGGCCACGTCGTCGTTTCCGTCGGGGGACAGCCGCCGCAGCAGGCGCGTGCAGGTCTCCTCGGGGTCGGCGGAGTCCTCGCCGGCCACGTCGGCCAGGGAGGCGAGGGACGTCTGGAGGTCCTCGTGGCGGCGCTCGATCAGGCCGTCGGTGACGAGCAGCAGGAGTGTTCCGGGGGGTGCGGTGACCTGGTGGGCCGGCGGGTGGGGCAGGCCGAGTCCGAGCAGCGGGCCGTGCTCGGTGACGTAGGCGGTGGTGCCGTCGGGGGCGCGCAGCAGGGGCGGCAGGTGTCCGGCGTTGGCGATGTGGAGGGTGTCGTGGCGGTGGTCGACCAGGACGACGCACAGGGTCACGGTGGCACCGGGCTGGACGGTCGTCAGGTGGCGGTCCAGGCGGGAGAGGATCGCCTGGGGCGGGTGGCCCTCGGTGGCGTAGGCGCGCAGCGCGTGGCGGATCTGTCCCATCACCATGGCGGCGTCCAGGGAGTGGCCGGCGACGTCACCGACGGCGACGACCAGGCCGGCCGGTGTGTCGATGGCCTCGTAGAAGTCGCCGCCGATCTCGGTGTGGTCGCCGGCCGGGAGGTAGCGCACGGCCAGGTCGGCGCGTGCGGTGTGGGGCAGGCTCTCGGGGAGGAAGCTGCGTTGCAGGGTGAGGGCCAGGGCGTGTTCCTCGCTGTAGCTGCGCAGTGCTTCCAGGGCCAGTGCGCAGGCCTGGGTGAGCTGGGTGAGGAGCCGTTCGTCGTCCTGGGTCGTCAGGGCGCCGGCGGGGACGAGGAGCGCGACCGGGGGCCGTTCGGTCTTGGTGCGGCCCACGACCACGCGGCGGTCGGCGGGGGCCTTCAGTTCGGCGGGCAGGCAGGGCAGGGGGACGGCCTGCCCGGTGGCGGCCCAGGCCCGCACTCGTTCGCCGTCCTGGGCCCAGCCGGGCGCGGGATGTGTCTGCGGCTCGGCGGAGCAAGTGTCCGCCGGGTCGTCGTGCCAGGTGTGGGCGATGACCGGGTGGCCCTGGGGGGTGGTGAGGATCGCGGCGGCGGCGCAGCGCAGGAGGGCCGCCGCGCCCTTGGCCGTCGCGCGGATCAGTTCGCCCGCGTCGGGGGCGCTGTACAGGGCGAGGGTCACGGTGTTGAGCAGGTGCAGCCGTTCGGCCAGGCGCTCGGCGCGGCGGCGGGCCCGGGCGTAGCGCAGGCTCGCGGTGATGGTGGCGAGGAGTTCGTCGGGGGCGATCGGTTCGACGAGGTAGGCGTCCGCGCCGCGGTAGAGGCCCTGGGTGCGGTCCTGGACGGTGATGGCGGACGCCGAGATGTTGATCACCGGGATGGAGGCGGTGAGCGGGTCGCTCTTGATGCGCTCGCACACCTCGAGGCCGGTGATGTCCGGGAGCCGGACGTCGATGACGGCGGCCTCCGGCTGCTCGCCGCCGGGCGCGAGCAGTTCCAGGGCCCGGGTGCCGTCTTCGGCCTCGAGGACCTGGTGTCCGGCGCGGCGCAGGGTGGTGGCCAGGACGTAGCGGTTGGTGGGGTTGTCGTCCACGACGAGGATCTGTGCCGGAGATCTGTCCTGTTCCAGTGCGTGGCTCATCGGCGTTCCTCGGCGCTGCGGTCGTGGGCGGGTGGGTCTGCGGGCTCGGCGGTCGGCGGGGGCCCGGGAGGGCCGGCCGGTGCGGGGGCGCCGGTCGGCGCCGGCCGGTGAGGCGGTGCCGCGGGGTGTCGCGGCGGACCCGGCGGGCCGGAAGGGCCGGACGGATCGGATGAATCGGACGGGCCGGGCGGGTCGGACGGACCAGGCGAGCCGGCCGGACCAGGCGGGTCGGACGGGTCGGACGGGCCGGACGGGCCAGGTGGGTCGGACGGACCAGGCGAGCCGGGCGGACCAGGCGGGCCGGACGGACCGGACGGACCAGGTGGGTCGGACGGACCAGGCGGACCGGGCGGACCAGGCGGGCCGGACGGACCGGACGGACCAGGTGGGTCGGACGGACCAGGCGGACCGGGCGGACCAGGCGGGCCAGACGGACCGGACGGACCAGGTGGGTCGGACGGACCAGGCGGACCGGGCGGACCAGGCGGGCCAGACGGACCGGACGGACCAGGTGGGTCGGACGGACCAGGCGGACCGGGTGGACCCGGCGGACCCGGCGGGCCGGTCATGGCTGTGGCGATGCGCTCGGCCGTCAGGTGTGACTTGTTCAGGACGGCGCGGGCGTGGGTGAGGCGGGAGCGGTCGACGTGGGCGGGGTCCAGGGCGGTCAGGACGGCCACGGGGAGGTGGGCCGTGGCCGGGTCGGCGGCCAGCAGGGCGAGGACCTGGTAGCCGTCGGCGCCGGGCATGTTCAGGTCGAGGAGGACGGCGTCGGGGCGTTCTCGTTCGACGGTCCGCACGGCCCGGGTGCTGTCGGTGAGGATCGTGACGGCCGCGGCGAGCTGCTCCAGGACGGGGCGCAGGCCGGCGAGGAAGGCCTCGTCGTCGTCGACGACCACCACCGACCGCCAGATCGGTGCCCGCGGTGCGGTGCTCCGCCCGGGTCCCGCGGGGGCGGGGGTGCCGGGCGTGGGCGGGGTGGGGGCGGGGGTGCGGCCGGGCAGTTCCACGGTGACGCGGGTGCCGCGTCCCGCCTCGCTGTGCAGGGTGAGGGTGCCCCCGAGCAGTTCGGTGAGCTTGCGGGCGTAGGGCAGTCCGAGTCCGGTGCCGGCCCGGCCGCGCTGGTGCGGGCCGCGTACCTGGTAGAACTCCTCGAACACGTGGTCCAGTTCGTCCGCGGGGATGCCCACGCCGGTGTCGAGGACGGTGAAGACGAACCAGTCGGCGCCGTTGCGGTCGTGTTCGGTGACGTCCAGGGTGACGGAGCCCTCGACGGTGAACTTCAGCGCGTTGGACAGGAGGTTGCGCAGGACGCGGGTCAGCATGGTCTCGTCGGTGTGCAGGACGGACCGCTGGGCGTAGTCGGGGATGTGCAGGCTCACGGTGGGGTGCGCGGTGCCGTGGAGGGTGCCGCGCAGCTGGTGCAGGACGGAGCGCAGGTCGGTGTCGGCGGGGTGCGGCTCCAGCCTGCCCGACTCGGCCTTGGCGACGTCGAGGAGTTCGTCGACGAGGGCCAGGAGGGTGCTGCCGGAGGACTGCACGAGGGCGACCTGCTGGCTCTGCTCGGGGGTCAGGGCGTCGGCGGCGGGGTCCAGCAGGAGCCGGGTGAGGGCGATGACGGAGTTCACCGGGGAGCGCAGCTCGTGGCTGACGTTGGCCCAGAAGCGGGTCTTGTACTCGTCGGCCAGCTCCAGCTGGCGGGACTTGTCCTCCAGTTCCGCGTACAGCGCGACGACGCCGCTGTTGGTCTTCTCCAGTTCGCCGGCCAGTTCGGAGTAGAGCGCGACCACGCCGGCGTTGGTCTCCTCCAGTTCGGCGTTGAGCTGCTGCAGTTCCTCCTGCTGCTGCTGGGATTCCTCCAGGGCGGCCAGGAGCTGGCTGTTCTGCACGCGCAGGGTGTCGATGAGGTCCAGGCCGTCCGCCCGGTTGAGTCTGCCGGCGATGTCGGCGGCGAGTTCGGGCAGGGGCCGGGCGGTGGCGGGGGCGCGCAGGGCGAAGGTCAGCTCGTGGCCGCCGCCTGGCTGCGGGGGGCGGTAGGTGCACGCGTCGAGCAGGCGGGTGGCGGACTTGAGCATCTCGGGCCGGGGACGGGCCGGTCCGTGCCAGCGGAAGCGTACGGACAGCATGGGGTGGCCGGTGTCCTCCAGGCAGAGCCGTGCGGTGAGCCGGGCGGCGCCCAGGAGGTGTTCGCCGGCCGCGCTCACCACGGTGGCGAGGCGGACGAGAGGGGGGCCCGCGATGCCGGTGACCCGGCACGCGGACTGGCTGAACCGGCGCAGGGCGAAGACGTCCCGGTCCTCCCGCAGGGCGATCGTGACCAGTTCCTGGGCGGCCGGCCCGCCGCTCACGGCCGCCTGTGCCCGGCCACGACGATGCCGGCGTCGTCGCGGCGGACGCCGGCCTGGTTGAGGAGCTGGGCTGCGACGAGGGAGGGGTGGTGGGCGAACAGACCGGGGAAGTCGGCGGGCTTCCACCGGTCGCTGAGGCCGTCGGAGTGCATGACCAGCACGGCGCCGGGCGGGAACGCGGCGTCGAAGGTGCGCGGGCGCGGAAGCTGCAGGCCGACGATGCCGGGCAGGGACAGCAGTCCCGTGCGGCCGCCGTCGGCGGTGACCAGGGCGCTGATGTTGCCGACGCCCATGAGTTCCACGCGGTGGCGTCGTGCGTCGATGAGGGCGAGGGCGACCGCGGCGCCGCGGGTTCCTTTCAGTGCGCGGTGCACGTCCTGCATGACGGCGCCGGGGCTGGTGCCCCTGCTCTCGCGGAAGGCGCCGCGGGCCAGCTCCGAGACGCGGGCGGCCAGGGGCCCGTGCCCCAGGCCGTCGCACATCAGTACGAGCGTGGCCTCACCGTCGTCGCGTGCCACGGTGCGCACGGCCCAGGTGTCCCCGCAGACCTGTTCGCCGCCGATCGGGCGGGTCAGGCCGCCGGCCTCGACGGGGCCGGCGTCCGGCGGGGGGCCGTCGGGGGTCCAGAACCGGGTGTGGACGACCGAGCCGCGGCCCGGCAGGGTGTGCACGGCGAAGCTGTCGGCCGTGCGTGCGATGGCGCCGAGCCCGATGCCCAGCGTTCCGGTTCCCGAGGTGCCGTCGCGCAGGGCCGCGCCGAGGTCCCTCATGCCGGGTCCGGTGTCCAGGGCCAGGCATTCCACGGCGGCGCGGTCGCGGGAGCGGACCACGTGCAGGGCGAGGGCGCCGTCCTCCGCGTGCTTGAGGATGTTCGTGGCCATTTCGGTCACGCACAGTTCGACCTGCGCGACGCGTTCGGCCTTCAGGCCGATGCTGCGGGCGAGGTGTCCGGCGGTGCGGCGCGCGGCCGCCGCGAGGGCGACGTCCGCGCGCAGCCAGGTGACGTCACCGGCTTCGCAGACCAGGGTCGCGGTCACCGGCCCCACTTCACAATGCGCACCGTGGTGCCCGTCGGTCCCGACTCGATGTCGAACTCGTCGACGAGCCGTTTGGCGCCGCTCAGTCCGAGGCCCATGCCGTTGCCGGACGTCCAGCCGTCGGTCAGGGCCAGGTCGATGTCGGGGATGCCGGGCCCCTGGTCGGCGAACTCCACGAAGATCCCGGTGCGGCCCGCTTCGCCGACGGTGGCCGCCCGGACGACGCCGCCTCCGCCGTAGATGAGCATGTTGCGGCCCAGTTCGCTCGCCGCCGTGACCAGTTTGGTCTGGTGGACCAGCGACAGGCGGCTGCGCTGGGCGAGGGTGCGGACCATCTGCCGTGCGGTGACGACATCGGCGCTGCTGGCGACCGGCACGCTCTCGCTCGTGGCTTCCTGCGCGTAGTTCCTCATGCGCGGCCCGCGGTCAGCCGCCGCAGGAGCCTGAGTCCGCGCTCGAGGTTGAGTGCCGTGCGGACACCGTTCAGGGAGAGGCCGAGTTCGACGAGCGTCATGGCGACGGCGGGCCGCATGCCGACGACGATCGTCTCGGCCCCGAGTATCCGGGAGATGGACGCGTTGGTGGCGAGCATCCGTCCGACGAAGGAGTCGACGATCTCCAGTGCGGAGATGTCGATGACCACGCCTCTGGCGCCCGTTTCGACGATCCGGCTGGAGAGGTCCTCCTGCAGGTCCATCACCATCTGGTCCTCCAGATCGGTCTGGATGGAGACCAGCAGCGTGTCACCGATCTTCAGTACGGGAACGCGGTCGGTCACAGCAGGGCTCCCGCGTTCTCCTCGGTGTCCCGGGCGATCTCCTTGAGTGCCTGGCGCAGGGCGTCGGACAGCGAGGCGTTCGTGGGGATGTCCCCGAACTCGATGCCGAGGGCGACGATCGTCTGCGCGATCTGCGGCCGGATCCCCGAGATGGTGGCCTGCGCCCCCATCATGCGGGCGGCGACGACGGTCTTCAGCAGGTGCTGCGCGACCTGGGTGTCGACGGTCGGGACGCCGGTGATGTCGATGATCGCGTGCGTGGAGTCGCTCTCGACCAGGGTCTGCAGGAGCTTTTCCATCACGACCTGGGTGCGGGCCGAGTCCAGGGTGCCGACCAGGGGCACGCCCACCACGCCGTCCCACAGCTTCACCACGGGCGTGGAGAGCTCCAGCAGCTGCTCGGCCTGCGAGGCGATGATCTCCTCGCGTGTCCTGACGTACGCCTCCGTCGTCAGCAGGGCGAGGTCGTCCAGGAGCCGGGCCAGCCTGAGGTAGACGCGGACGCCGTCCTCGCCGTTGACCAGCTCCGGTTCGAGGACCTCCTTGAGCGCCAGCACGCTGCGCGCGGTCTCGCTGGGCGTGAAGCCCTGCCGGGCCCGGTTGCGGGAGAGCTCGATCAGGAGGCTGCGGACCTCGCCGAAGTGCTCGCCCGGGTCGTCCAGGCCGCCGGTGCGGAGCGCCTGGCAGACGGCCTCGTACAGATCGGTCAGCTCGCGCTCCATCTCGGCCGTGCTCAGCCGCCCCTGCAGCGACTCGCCCACGGTCTGGGCCCAGCGCGCGATGAAGTCGTCATGACGGGCCACCAGCGTGTCGACCAACCTGTGCGCGTTGTCCTCGTTCACCACTTAACCCGCCATGTGTTCGATTGAATATGCCGCACTGACGATACGGCAACGTACGCACGCCGCCGACGCCGAGCCCGGCCCGGGCGCGCGTGCCGTGCGGCCGGGCCGGCGGCCCCGCGAGCAGCGACAACACGCCGGGCCCGGCCAACCGCGCCTGGCGGGCGGTGGGCGTGGCGGGTGCCGGTGCCCGGTGCGGGCCGGTAGGAGGGGGGCGGGCCTCGGGCCGGGCGGCCGCCGATCTGCAACGCTCGTGGCGAACATCCCGCGCGGCCGCAACGCTCGTGGCGAACGTCCCGGCCGGATGCGGCCTGCGGGCTTCAGGGTGGGCGGGTGATCGAGGAGACGATTGTCGAGGTGTTCGCGGCCGGCGGCTGCCGGGGCAGCCTGAGCGTGCGGGAGATCGACGGGCCCAGGCGGCTGTCAGTGGCGGGCGGGGAGCTCGCGGTGGCGGCGTCCACGTTCAAGATCGCCATCGGTCTGGAGTTCTTCTGCCGGGCGGCGGAGGGGGATGTGGACCCCGCCGAGCGGGTGGCGGTCTCGCCGGCCGAGGCCTCGCCGGGCGGCCAGGGACTGTGCATCACCGAGGACCCGGTGGAGATCTCGCTGCGGGACACCGCCCGGCTGATGCTGACCATCAGCGACAACACCGCGACCGACGTGCTGATCCGCCGGGTCGGCATCGAACGGGTCAGGGCGCGCCTGGCCGGGCTCGGCCTCACCGGCTTCCACCTGCCGGGCACGATCCGGTACGAGCTGGACACCGCGGCCCGCGCCGCCGGGTTCGCCGGCTGGGAGGCGATGGCCGCGAGGATCCGTCACGCCCCGTCGCCGCAGGAGGGCGAGGCGGTGTGGCGGCGGGTGCTGGCGTCGCCGGGGATGCGGCCGGGACGGATCAGCAGCGTGACCGCCGACGATCTGGCCGCCCTGCTCCGCGCGGTCTGGCGGGACGAGGCCGGGCCCGCCCAGGCGTGCTCGGACCTGCGCCGGATGATGGGACAGCAGCGGCTCACCCGGAAGATCGCCGCCGGTTTCGGGCCGCACGTGCAGGTGGTGTCCAAGTCGGGCACCGTGCCGGGCGGCGTCAGCAACGACGCCGGCGTGGTCGCCTTCCCCGACGGGCGGCGCTACGCGATCGCCGTCCTCACCCGGCCGCTGACGCCCGGGGCGCCCACCCGCGAGGACATCCTGGGCACCGCGGCCCGGGTGGCGCTGGACCACCTCCGCGCCCCCGGCACGCCCCCCTCCTCGTGAGGAGCGCGGGGGGCGCCGGCCGCCGCCGGCGTGCCCCCGGGAGGGGGGGATGTGCGGCGGAGAGGGCAGGATTCGAACCTGCGTGGGCCCCCGAGGGGGCCCGACCGTGAGGCGAGCTCGCTGGTCCCCGATCAACCACTCCGGGCACCTCTCCTCGTTCCCGGCTCTTGTTCGTGCCGGTCACAGCGACAACCATGCCGGGGACCGCTGACCGCCCCCTGACGTCCCGCTGACCGGCCGCGCCCGCAGCCCGGAACGCCGGTGCCGGTGCCCCTGTTGTGGGGGGCTTGGGGGGTCAGGCGGGCCTCGATCGCAGGCGGCGCACCATGCGGGCGTCCTCGAATCCCACTTCCCGGGCCGCGGACTCCACGGTGGCGCCCTGGCTGATGAGGTGTTCGGCGCGTTCCAGGCGCAGGGTCTGCTGGTAGCGCAGCGGGGTGAGGCCGCCGGTGGCCCGGGAGAACTGGCGGGTGAGGGTGCGGGCGCTGACGCCGGCGTGGGCGGCCAGGCGTGCCAGGGGCAGGGGCTGGGCGTAGTGGGCGTCGATCATGTCCTGGACGCGGTGCACGGTGTCGTCGACGTGGCCGCGGTGCCGGAGCATGGCGCTGGCCTGGGGTTCGCTGCCGTTGCGGCGGGCGTAGATGACCATCTCGCGTGCCACCCGGGCGGCCAGGGCGGGGCCGTGGCGGGCGGCCAGCAGGTGCAGGGCCAGGTCGATGCCGCTGGCGATGCCCGCGGAGGTGACGACCCGGTCGTCGGCGGAGAACAGGACGTCGCGGACCACCGTCGCCCGGGGGTGGCGTGCGGCCAGTTCGTCCTGGAGCTGGTGGTGGGTGGTGCAGCGGCGGCCGTCCAGGAGCCCGGCCTGTCCCAGGGCCTGTGCTCCGGCGCAGACGCTGGCGACGGTGCCGCCCGCGGCGTGGTGGGCGCGCAGCCGGCCGGTGGTGTCGGGGCTGATGCGGGGGCCGTGCCGCAGGGTGGGCGCGCTCCAGCCGGGGACCACGATCAGGTCGTCGGGGCCGAGTGCGGGCCAGTCGGTCCGGGCGGTCAGCGGCAGGCCCTGGGCGCTGCGCACCTGCGGCTCCTGGGCGACGTAGTCGAGGACGTAGGGCTGTCCGAAGGTCACTGCCGTGGAGAAGACCTGGGCGGGGCCGGCCAGGTCGAGCAGGTGGACTCCGGGCAGCAGGACGAAGACGACACGGGTCATACCGGTGATGCCGCCAGCTCGTCCACCGTGGCGATCCGGGCGAAGCGGTCCCGCAGGACGGCCAGGGTGCGTTCGGTGATCGCCTCGGCGCTGAGGTCGCCGATCGGATTGGTCGTGGTCGCATCCGCCACGAACACGACCTCGTATCCCAGGTCGCTGCCGATCCGGGCGGTGGTCTCCACGCACTGCTCGGTCCTGATCCCGCAGACCCACAGCTCGCCGACCCCGGCCTCGGTGAGCCGCCGCTGCAGGTCGGTGGTGGTGAACGCGTTGTGCGAGGTCTTGTGGAGCACCGGCTCGCCCGGCAGCGGCTGCTGCAGTTCCTCCAGCAGCCGGACGTGCCCCGACCGCGGGTCGAACACGCCGCCGCTGCCGGGTTCGGTGTGCAGCACCCAGACCACCAGGTCGCCGTTGTCCCGTGCGCTGCGCACGAGCCGGTTCACCGGTTCGGCGATCCCGGGGTTGGCGATCTGCTCCCACGAGGGGCGGGCGCGGAAGGATTCCTGGACATCGATCACGATCAGGGCTCGTCTCATGTCCACCAGTCTGACCAGGTGATACCGGGGGCCGACAGGCATGATCGGGGCCGAGGCCGGAACGATCCGGTCACCTGGGCCGGACGGATCGACGGCGGCCGTCCACGCTCCTGCGGTGCCTGCGGCCCTTCCCCGGCCCCGCACCCCTCCCCCGCTCCCCCGGGGTTCGTGCCGCCATGCTCCGCCGTGCGCCGCCGGTCGGCACACCGCGGCGACAGCCGGCGGTGGCGGTGGCGGGTGGAGCCGCGGGGCCGGCTGGGGCTTTCGGGGGCGTGCATGCGGGCCGCCGCCCGCGGTCAGGGGCGCTGACCGCGGGCGGCGCGGATGTGGTGAGGACTCAGGACGTCAGTCGCAGTCCCAGTCGGAGCCGCGGTGGTGGTTGCCGTACCGGTAGAACCGGTCCCAGCGGTCCCAACGGCCCCAGCCGTCCCAGCGGTCGTCGCGGTCGTCGCGGCAGTGGTTGCGGTGACGCCAGCGGTCGTAGCGGCCGTCGTCGCAGCCCCGGCGCCAGTCACCGAGGTCACGGTATCCGTAGGCGTGGTGGTTGCCCGGGTGGAACGAGGGCGCCACCGCCGTCGTGTGGACCGCCGCCGGAGCGGCGGCTGCCTCCATCGAGAGAGGCGCCATGACAGCGCCGGCCGCAAGAAGCGTGCCCGCTACTGCCTTAGCAATGGTCTTCACCCGATCTCCTTTCAAACATCAGGGCTGGTTTAGCCCTGGCACTGAGCTGACGCTACCTCACATAACCCGCAATTCCGCATCCGCTGAGTGTTCGTCAATTCACCGGTCCCTCCTGCGGGATATCGAGAAGACGGCAGCTCAGCGGCGTTTTCGCGGCCACTCCGAGAAACCTGGGGGCGGCCTCGGGGAGAGACGGCCGACCAGGTGAACTCCCGCCCCTGCGGGACTGGTTCACCAGGGTGCGACAGGCCTGGGCCGACGGTGTGAGGGTGCTGCTCGAAATGCCCTGGGTTTTTCGGAGCCGCGCGGTGAGAAACTGCGGGGCAGTCCGGCGTGAAGGCCGGCGAGGGGGTTTTTCGATACTGCCCTGCATTTCCTGGAGCGGGTTTTCCCGCCGAAAGCCGCCCGCCTTCCGCCCGCGGACGGAAGGCCATTCGGCGACTTGGCGTGTCGCCTCCGCCCCCGCTCGCCGAACAGCCCCCGCACATGGGGTGGGGCGCCTCCCAGGGGGTGCGGGGCGCCGCTGGCCGGGCGGGGCGCCGTCGGCCGGGCGGGGCGACGGCAACTGGACGGGGCGTCCCCCGGGTGGTGCGGGGCAACGCCCGCCGGGCGGGGCGGTTTGTGGCAACGCGCGGCAAGGGGCGTGTGGTTGAGGGCGGCGGCGCGGATGGGAACAGACATACACTTCTGAACGGATGTCGGAAATAGGCGGTTTGCACTGACCGTTCCCCTTCGGCTACCGTCCACGCTCTCCGGACGAATCGTCCAGAGGCTCCGGACGGCGGGGGTTAGCGCATGGCCCCGGCCGCCCGGGGTGACGCCTCCGTACGGGATCCGTGCGATGCCGTCACGTCTGGTCCGCGGCTTCTGCAGTAGCCGATGGGCCTGGTGGCCGGCGGCGCCGGCCGGGGGCGGAACGCGGCCGCGGCAGCGGTGGGTTCGTCCGCCGCCCGGCGCGGGCTGCTGATTTCGCGTACATCCCTTCCTTCATGAAAGGCTTCCCATGAACAACGACTGGCTCGAGGCCGAGACCGCCGAACTGCTCCCCGGCCGCGAGGCGCTGGGCAAGTTCTCGTTCAGCTTCACCAAGATGACGACCGTCTCGAAGAAGATCGCGCACGTGGACGCGCACAACGAGTCGATGGCGGCGAACCAGTACTCGCCGTTCGCGGTCGCCCAGTCCCAGGCCTCCCAGGCCATCAGCGTCCGGCAGTAGCAGGTCCCCTGACGCGGGGGCAGGCCCTTACGGGGCGTGCTCCCGCGGCGCCGCGGGGCCCGGAGCGCCGGCCCGGCCCGGCCGGGTGATGGGCACGGCCGGGCAGCCGGTGTTCCGTGCGGGTACCGGGCGGTCACTGCCTGCCGGCCGGCACCGGCGGCCCCGCGGCGCCAACCCCTGGGGGGGGATGACCGGCGGCCGGCCACGAACGAGTGGGATGAAGTGAGCGAGTCTCGCCCCGCAGCACCACGCGCCCGCGCCCGCGCCGAGCAACTGCTCGGTGAAGGGCATCCGGCGAAGGAAGTGGCACGGCGACTGGGCGTCTCCGTGACCACCGTCTACCGCTGGCGGCGCTCCACCGGGCCCGCGTCCGATCTGGCACAGGCGCGTGCCCGCGTCGGCGAACTGGAGCGGGAGGTCCTGCTGTGCCGGCAGGTCATCGCCACGATGCGGCAGATGATGCCCCCAAAAGACGTTACGAGGTGATCCACCGCATGGCGTCGCACGGTTTCCCGGCACGCCGGGTCGCCGCGCTCCTGGGCGTCTCGGAGTCCGGCTACTACGCCTGGCGCTCACGTCCGCCCTCCCCCGGCGCCCTGCGCCGGGCCTGGCTGACCGGCCTGGTCCGCGACATCCACCAGGAGTCCGGCTGCGTCTGGGGAGCCCGCAGGATCCGGCAGGAACTCGTGCGCCGCTACGGCGTCACCGTCGGCCACACCACCGTGGAGGCCCTCATGAAGGGGGCCGGGCTGCGCGGCCGGGCCGGACGGCTGCCCGGACCGGGCCCACGATCCAGCGCCCGCACGTCCGGCCGGCGCTGGATCGTCGACGTACTGGCCCTCACCACGCCCGACGGCCCCGTGTACGCGGCCGTCGTCCTCGACGCCGCCTCGCGCGCCCTGGCCGGCTGGAGCACCGCCGCGACAGCCGACGGCGCCCTCGTCCACCACGCCCTCCTGGCCGCCGCCGCCCGCACCGGACCGGCCGCCCCCGCCGTGTACGGGCTCCTGCCGGGCTGTTCGTTCACCGAGCGGGCCGGCTCGCTCGGCTGCGCGCCCGCCGGGGCCATGGTGGGCGACGCCCACGACCACGCGGCCGTCGCAGCCTTCTGGGACACCGTCCAGCGTGAACGTGACGGCCCCTGTTGCCGGCCCGGCCCGCACCGCGCCGGCGAGCGGCTCGCCGCGACCCTCGACCGCTTCGCCCGGCAGGTCCCGGCCGCCGGCGCGGCGCGCCCATCCACCCCGTAAGGCGGACCACTTTGGACACCACACCACCCTTGCCCGCCACCGGCGGCCCCGGGCCCGGCCTCCACACCGGGCAGGACACCTCCACCGCCCACGCCCACCGGCTGCGCCTGTACGGCGCGCTGGACGCGGTGTGCGTCCCCCTCGCCGCCGCCGACGTCCAGGCCGTCTTCAAACTGGCCGAACTCGACTGCGTCACCGTGCACGCCGTCATCGACTGGATCAACACGGCACGAACGCTCGCACCGCTTCCGCACCCGAGCTGAGACACGACGGGCAACGGGCACCCGCACCTGCGACGGGTGACGGGTGAAGGCCGGGACGCGCCGTCCCGGCCGTCTTCGCCTACCGGGGGCCGTCCGCCTGCAGCAACGACTCCACGAGGACCGCCACATGCCGGCGGTCCGCCGGGCTCAGCTTGTGCACGCTCGCGATGAGGATCGCCACCTCCGGATCCGCGGCCTCCGGCGCGTCCTCGAGGTAGAGGTTGACGCCCGCGGCCTCGGCGGCGGCCCGCTGCACCGGCGCCACCGGGATGCCCAGTCCCCTGGCCAGGCCCTCCAGCGTGGTCTGCTGGGGCATCTGCGCCAGCCGCTCCGCGGTCGCCAGATGGTGGACCGTCGAACGCGAGATGCCGCCACGGCGCGCCACATCGCTGTAGGACCAGCCGTTCAGGGCCAGCTTGTGCTTGATCATTTCCTGGAGTGTGTTGGGCACGCCGGTTCTTCCTGTGGAGAGGGAGTGACCGCCTGTCGATGAGTCTAACGGCCCTGCCGCCGGGGCGTTCTGCCCCTTCTTCTCCACCGGCGTCCTGCGCTACGCTGCCCGCCGACTTCACGTCATGATCGGCACACGGGGCGTTCGCGCGCACGGCCCCTGCGCCCACGGCAGCGGCGGATGCCGGAGTATGGCCGGGTGACCGGATCCGAGCGCATACGGAACGCGGCCCGCCTCTGGCGCGAACACCGCGCCCGCGAGTTCCCCGCCCGTCTGCGGGGTGCCGAGGTGGACGGCATCGACCTGGTGATGCTCGACGCGGACACCGCCGGCTGCGTCCACGCCTGGATCCGCGACGGCGGCGTACTCGACCCCGAGCGCGGACGCATCCTGCGGACCTGTGTCGAAGACCTGGACCGCGTGACAGCACGGATCAGCGACCCGACAGGGCGTCATTACTACGAGCGCCTGCACCGACTCGCCGTGCTCGTTACGAAGGGGCACGACACCGTGTGAGACGACCTGTTACAGGACCCCGGGCGCAGCGGCTGGGGGCCGGGTCCGGGGGCCGGGGTCCGGGGGCCGGGGGCCGGGGTCTTCCTCGACGAAGCCGCCGGGATGTGCCCGGATCGAGACCGACCGCGGAGGGGGGCAAGGTCGCGGGAGGCAAGGGGGTCGGGCTGCGGACGGCAGAGGGGCGGGGCTGCGAAAGGCAGCTGGGACGGGCTGCGGGGAGGCAGGGGGGCGGGGCTGCGGGAGGCAGGGGGGCGGGGCCGTGCGGGCCGAGAGGGGGCGTGTTCGCGATCCGCGCGGAGCCTGCGCGGCCGTCGTCACACCGCCGGCCGTCCCCCGCGGCGCGTGCCGGGTCGTCAAGGGCCCGGGGGCGGTTGGGGGGTGGGCCGGCGGTGTGACGTGTGGTCAGCGGCGCTCGTGGGGGCCGGGGTTCGCGGCGGCGGGGGTGAGGGGTCCGTTGGCCACGACGATGGAGGTGAGCGGGTAGGACGGGCCGCCGGTGCCGCCCAGGGTGACGAGGGGGGTGTCGTCCTCCTGGCGCCGGCCCTGGTAGTGCCAGGTCTGACCATGGCGGTCGGTGTGGCCGAGGGCGAGGTCGTAGACGCGGCCCCCCAGGAGGAAGGGATCGGTGGCTTGCTGTGCCGCCTCCTGCAGAAGGCGGGGCACGGCCTCCGCGGTGAGACGGACCTCCACCCCGTCGAGGCGGCCGGTGGCGGTCTGGACCCAACCGCTGCGGTGCGTCGGCGCGTTCAGGGGTGCGCCGATCGCACTCAGCCAGTACTCCCAGTCGCCCAGGGACACGGCGTGGATGTGGACGCTGACACCTTCGTGATCCGCGGTGATCTGCGTGACCTCGAGCCGGGCGGCGTTCTCGGCCCGCAGCCGGGCCGCCGTCGCCGCGGCCGGGGACTGCACCTGTCCCCCGTCGGCCGTGCGCGGCTCCCGGGCGCCGGGGCCCTGTCCGGGAACCGGTCCGGGCCCGGCCGCCTGCCCGGCAGGCACCGGTTCGAGCGCGGCGGCCTCCGGCGCGGGGGCAGGGACGGGCGCACCGGCCCCGGCGGCCTGCCCGGCGCGAACGGGTTCAAGCCCGGCGGCCTCCGGCGCGGGGGCCGGGACGGGCGTGCCGGTCCCGGCGGAGACCGGTTGGAGCACAGCGGCTTCCGGGGCGGGGGCGGGCGGGCCGGTCCGAACGGCCTGCCCGGCGGGGACCGGTTGGAGCACGGTGGCCTGCCCGGCGGGGGCCGGGGTCGGCACGGCGGCCTGCCCGGCGAGGGTCGGCACGGCGGCCTGCCCGGCGAGGGTGGGGGTCCTTACGGCGGTCTGCCCGGCGAGGGTGGGGGTCCTTACGGTGGCCTGCCCGGCGGGGGCCGGTTGGAGTGCGGTGATCTGGTGGGCGGGGGACGGTTCGAGCGCGACAGCCTGTGGGGCGGCGGCCGGTGCGTCGGGTGGGTCGGGCGTGTGGGCGCTCGGGGGGTATGGCTCGGGCTCGTCGAGGATGCGCAGCGGGCGGGGTGTCGGGGGCAGGCCGGGGGTGTCCTTGCCGGCGCGGGGCGCTATGACCCTCTCCCACCGGGGCGGTGTGTTCGGTGCGGGGTCGGCGTCGGTCCGGGTGGTCTCGGTACCGGTGGCGTGCGGGTCGCCGGGTTCCGCGCGTGGCAGAGGGTGCGGTGGGAGGTTGTGCTGTCTGAGTCGTCTGAGGGTGTCGGCGCCGCCGGTCTCCACCAGGCGGCCCTGTGCGTTCAGATCGGCGATGAAGGCGTGGGCGAGTTCCCGCAGCCGTGCGGTGAGTTCCCGTTCGACGTCGCTGTCCTTGCCGTAGGCGTCGGTCATGCCACTGCTCCCGGGTAGGCCTTGCGGAGGGAGTCGAGGGCGCGCCACTGGAGTGTCTTGACGGCGCCGTCGGTGGTGCCCATGGTGCGGGCGGTCTCGCGGACGGACATCTCGCCCAGGAACCGCAGCCGGATGACGACCTGCTGACGGGGGGTGATCTCGGACAGGGCGTGGTGCAGGTCGTCGAGTGCGAGTGAGGAGAGAACGGTTTCTTCAGGGTTGCTCACCAGGGGGGCCCAGTCGTCTCCCACCTGGGTGATGTGGTCGACGAAGGTGAGGTGGCGGGTGGTGGCGGTCTTGAAGTGGTCGGCGACCACGTTGCGTGCGATGGTGCACAGCCAGGCACGGATCGAGGTGCCGTTCCAGGTGAAGGTGCCGATCTTGACCCATGCCTTCATGAAGACGTCCGCGGTGAGGTCCTCCGCCAGGGCGGTATGCGATCTGACGCGCTGGGCGATGAGTGTGGCGATGATGCCGTGGTGCATGCGGTACAGCTCGGCGAACGCCTCGCGATCGCCCTGCTGGGCACGGCTGATGAGGGCCGGTTCCCCCGTGGCGCCGCCGTCGGGGACGGCGGGGTGAGCCTGAGTGGTCAAGGATCGCTCCTGGTCGAATGGGAAGAAAAGGGGTGAGGGGCGCCGGTGCAACGCACGGCGCGGTTGCGTGGGACCGCCCCCGCGCACCGCACGTCTTGGGGAAGGTGGGGGCCGGGCCGGTTCTCAGTCGCCCGCACGCCGGTCCCGGTCCCGGCCCTGGCCCTGGACCTGGTCCTGGCCTTGGCCTTGGTCTTGGTCCTGCCGCATGCGGTGCCGGTCCTGGGCGGGCACCCGCCGGCGCTGCGGACGCCTGCGCTGCATCGTGTGCGGGTCGTCGTAGACGAGCGCGTCGAGCCGGACGCTGTAGGTGTCGCGCAGCGTCCAGAGGGTGGCCAGGCTCGGCTGTATCGTTCCGGTCGCGAGCCGGTGGAACGTCGACCTGCTGATGCCGGTGCGCTGCGCCATGTCGGCGACGCTTTCGTCACCGAGCTCCCCGGCCTTGAGCAGGAGCGTGGCCATGTGGAGGCGAAGCATGGTCAGAAGACCCCCTCAGCAACGTGCAGCCGTGCGGCTAACCCACACGCGCGCAACATATGCAAGTTGCCGGATATGAGTGACGCAAGGGTATTTTGATTCGCACAGGAATACGACATTCTGGATGTGGCCTGCGGGAATACCGATCTAGGTTTTGACCTGCAAAGGTGCACGCGTGCAACCAGCATGTGACAACATGCCTGCGCGCTACCCTCCGACCATGCGGAGTGCGAAGGATTCCCCCCACGAGAGCCGGGCCAAACGGCAGGCCCAGGCGCAGCGGGTCGGCGCGTATCTCACTCAGGCCGCGACGGCGGCCGGATATGACGTTCGCCGGCGCAAGGGCGGCCGGGCGCAGCTGGCGGCCGCGACCGGTCTGAGCCTGACCACGATCAGCCGGACGCTGGACGGCAAGACGTTGCCGCTGTCCTCGCAATTGACGACGTGGGCGACCGTTCTCAATCTCGACCACGGGAGGGTTCTGGTGGAGAGCGGCCTCATTGCCGAGCAGCGGGGGCCTCATTCACCGCGGCGGCATCCGGGTGCGGCGGCGCTCTCGCCGGACGAGGCCATGACCGCCTGGCGGATCACCGATCCCATCATCCGCAGGACGCTGAACGGGAGCATCGTCCACGCGATCGAACTGCAGGCCGAGATCGACGCGGCCGCACGGTCCGGGGCCGGGCGGGAGGAGGACAGGGGCGCCTGGCGCGGCCGCGGATGACCCCGCCGGCACCGGGATGCCCTTTAGGAGTGGACGACGCCGGGGCCCTTCGGAGATGGATGACGCCGGGGCCCCTTTGGAGATGGATGACCTGAAGAGGCGAGGAGGATGGCGCGGGAAGGAGGGTGCGGGGAAAGGGGCGCCGGAGGGGGGCGCGGGAAGGGGTGCGCGGAGGGGGTGCGGGCGGCGGCGCCGGGTGCGCGGGCCGGGGAAATTCGAGCACATGCGCGCCCGCCGGGTCCGTCCCCCTCGGCAATGCCTCTGCCGCTAAGCTCGGCGGAATCCTCCCGATATCCAGTGTCTCGTGCGGATGACGGTCACCGGGAGAGCGAGGAACATCCTCCTGCCGTGCCGGCATCCCGCGGGTCGAAAAGGGCCACGCCGAGAGGGGTATCAGGTGCTTGTCGTACAGGGAGCCCCCGTGACCGCTGTGGTGCGCGGCAGCACCGGCGAGGCGGTGGTTCTGCTTTCCGGCGACTGGCTCGGGCAGGTGCCTCACACGGTGTTCACCGACATGATCGAGGCTGCTTCGGCCGTTCTCAGCGCCGCGGAACTCAAGACCGTCGGCGACGCCGTCGCCACGCTCGGCACGGACCCGCCGGATTTCCATGTCCACGCCGGCGGGCAGAAGTTGGCGGTCTACCGGCTGACCGTGCGCTGAGAACCGTGCGCCGAGCGCGGTCCTGCGGCTTTCCCCGGCCGGCGGCGGCATCCCGCTCTTCCCCCGGCGAGGAGCGCCGGGTGCTTCTCGCCCTCGCCGAGACCCGCGCCTTCACCTCGGGAGTCGTCCACCTACATCTGCCCTGCACCTGCACCTGCACCTGCGCTGCCGCGTCACGCGGCAGGAGCCGTCGGGAACTGACGGCACTTCTGCGGCCGTAGGCGGCGGCCGCGGGGGGTGTTGCCGTCTTCTCGTGCGGCCGCATGAGGGGCGGATCCTCGCCCCATGCGTCCGGCACCCGGCGGGAGAACCCTGCCTCCGGCCCGGCCGACGGGGCAGGACGTTCGCACAAGGCGTCAGCAGGCCGCCCCCCCTTTTTTCGGTCGCGGCCGCTCGCCGAGGGACGCAACCGGCCGCGGCCGGCGGGCAGTAGGTGCCGGGCGGACCGGGTCGGGGCGTGCGCGCGGCGCGTCCCGTGAAGGCGCCTGAGCGTCCCGCCGCGGCGCCTGCGCAGCCCGCCGTCCGCCTCGCTCTCCCGGTGTGCCCGGTGCCGCCCTGCGGGGCCGCGGGCGTATCCGGCCGGGAACCGCATCGACGTCGCGGGCCGCGGCGCTGTGCTGTCGCGGTCGGCGCTGGTCACACGGCAGGGAGGAACAGCCGTGCGACTTTGAACGAATGTCGCATTTGGATCGTTTGCGCTTTTCCTTCGGCTTCAGCTACTGTCCAGGCCCTCCGGACGAATTGTTCGGAGACTTCGGACGGTTGGGCGGTTCTCCCCAGGAATCCGCCGTGCCCCGACCCCGCGCCGGGTTTCCGCATGACCCGGCCGCGGCGGGAGGGACGTCGTCATCCGTCCGCCGATCCTCCCGGCGCGCCGCGCGGACAGGCCGCTGCTCGCTCACTGTCAGCCGGAAACGCGCCGGCGGGTTGAAGGAACGAGGCCGCAGAGCGGCCCGGCGGCCTGCCGGGCCGCGGGTGCTGCGGAACTCCTTCCGATGCACAGATCACTTGAAGGATGAAAGGAACCCATTTCCATGAACATGGACCAGCTCGAGGCCGAGACCGCGGAACTGCTGCCCGGACGTGAGGCGCTCGGCAAGTTCTCGTTCAACTTCGCCAAGATGACCACCGTCACGAAGAAGGTGGCGCACGTGGACGCGCACAACGAGTCGGCCGCGCTGAACCAGTGCTCGCCGTACGCGGTCGCCCAGTCCGAGGCCGCGCAGAGCATCAGCGTGCAGCAGTAGCCCGAAAGCCGGGCGGGGCGGGGCCGGTACACGGGCCCGGCCCCGCCCGGCACTTCGCCGTAACCCTCGACTTTCGCACGTCACCCGACCGTGCGCTGCCGCCCTTGTTCTGACGGACCGTCAAACTACTGGTGGGCGAGCGTGGTCGGCGGGGGGATCGCTCTGGCCCGTCGGGGGCGCACCCGCCATCCGGTGGCCGTCCGCCCGCGCGGGCGCCGGCCCCTGCGCGGGCGGCCGCCGGGATACGGACGCCGCCCCCTCCTTCTTGAACCGCCCTTGCACCGCACACCGCGTACCTGTGTCGCACCGTCACGTCCGCTTCTGGAGAAGACCATGCCGGCGTCCGAAGACAACAGCGGCCTCAGCACGCTGCCCGCCCACGCTCCCCACCCCGGGCACCTGCCCGGGCAGGCGGCCAGCGCCCCGGCGCCCTTCACCCCCGCGCCGGTGCCGCAGCCGACCCGCGGTCTGCAGACCCTGGGCGAGTACAAGGGGTCGGGCTTCACCGAACGCCGCTACATCGTGCGCCGCGGCGACGGGCAGATGATCCAGCTGTCACGGCTGCTGTACCTGGTCGTGGCGAGCGTCGACGGCGTCCGCGACGCCGAGGCGATCTCCCACCGGGTCAGCGGCCGCTACGGGGCCGAGGTCACCACCGACAACATCGTCCACCTGGTGGAGCACAAGCTCACCCCGCTCGGGATCACCCTCCCCCTCAACGGGCCGCCCGGTGAGGCGGCCGCGCCCCGCTCCGATCTGCTGCTGGCTCTGCGCGGCCACACCGTGATCTTCGGTGAGGGGCAGGTGGCCCGCATCGCCGCCGCGTTCGCCTGGCTGCACCGGCCCCCCGTGGTGGCGGCGGCGCTGGCCGGCGCGGTCGTCATGGACGTCTGGCTCTTCGCCGTCCACGGGGCGATGACGGCCGTGCTGCAGGTCCTCGAACAGCCCCTGTGGATGCTCATCATCTTCCTGCTGACCGTGGCCTCCCTGCTCTTCCACGAGTTCGGGCACGCATCGGCCTGCCGGTACAGCGGGGCGGTGCCGGGGAAGATCGGCTGCGGCATCTTCCTGATCTGGCCGTCCATGTACACCGACGTCACCGACGTGTACCGGATCGGGAAGGCCGGCCGTCTGCGCACCGGGCTGGGCGGCGTCTACTTCAACGTCGTCTTCATGCTCGCCCTGACCGCCGCCTACCTCGTGACCGGCCAGTCCTTCCTCCTCGCCGCGGTCTACCTCGCCCACTTCGAGGTCCTCGAACAACTCATGCCCGCCCTGCGGCTGGACGGCTACTACATCCTGGGCGACCTGGCCGGCGTCCCCGACCTCTACGGCAAGATCAAACCGATCCTGCTGAGCCTGCTGCCCGGACGCCACCACGCCGCCGCGCAGGTCGCGGACCTCAAACGCTCCGCCCGCGTCATCGTCACCGTGTGGGTCCTGACCATGGTCCCGCTGCTGCTCGCCGAGGCGGCCTACGCCCTGTGGAACCTGCCGCGGCTGCTCACCACCGCGGTCCGCGGCCTGCACGAACAGACCGCACGGACCCTCACCGCGTTCGCGGAAGGACACCCCGCCGCCGGACTCGCCGCGGCCGTCGGCACCCTGATGCTGCTGTGCCCGATGGCAGGAGGCGCCTACCTCACCGCCCGCCTCACCACCCGCCTGTGGCGCGCCGCCGTAAAGGCGAGCCAGGGCAGGCCCGCGCTGCGCCTGACGCTGGCCGCCGCCGCCGTCGCCGGCTGCGCCGTCCTCGCCACCGCCTGGATCCAGGGCCTGACCCCCAAACCGCTGCCGCAGGCCGCGCCCGCCACCCCCGCCCTGCAACCCGGCACCCCCACCCCCCACACCCCACACCCCACCACCACCCCCACCACCACACCCCCCACCACCCACCGCCCACCCGGCGCCTCACCCGGCAGCCTTCCCGCACCCCACGCCCGCACCACCGCCACCGCCCGGCCCACCGACACGGCCACGCCCTCCACCCCGCCCCCGACACCGGCCGCCCCCGGCACACCCCGGCCCACGACCACCACCACCGCCACCCCCACCCGCCCCACACCCACCACCACCGGCCAGAACCCCACCCCCACCACCACCCCCACCACGTCCTCACCCTCACAGCCCGAACCCACCG
>NZ_BJTV01000029.1 GCF_007176755.1 Streptomyces sp. 1-11 | reverse complement strand
ACCTGGGCGTCGCCTCCGGCAACGGCAAGGGCCAGATCTTCGTCAAGGGCGAGGTCATCAAGACCGTCCCCGAGTCGAAGATCGTGGAGACCCTCATCGAGGAGGCCATGAAGCTCGCCGAGGCCATGGAGGCCGACGGCGTCGCCTCCGGCGAGCCCGAGGTCTCGGTGGCGGGCTGAACACCGCCCGGACCGGCCGGCCGAGCGGCCGGGTCCACGCACACACGTCGTACGCCCCGTACCGGGGCCCGCACCGGAGCGTCCCGCGGACGAGTCCGCGGGCGGCCCGGTCGCGGGGCGTTCGGCTGTCCAGGGGGCGCTGAGGCGGCGGGGTGACCGGGTCCCGCTCCCCGGCGTGCCCCGCTGGACGGAGCGGGCGGCGGGGCCCCGCCGCGGGAGGGTGTTCACTGCTCCCGGACGCTCCGCGTCGGGTCCTCCACCGGGGCGTTCTCCTGGACCGAGCCCGGGGCCGCGCGGTTCGGGGCGGCCGGGCTGACGGGGGACTGGGGAGGGGGCGGGGCGCTGAGGTCGCCGGGGGCGCCCGCGCCGGCGGCCGGCAGGCGCAGCGCCAGCAGGGCGACGTCGTCACCGCTGGGCCCTATCCGCTTGAGCAGCTCGTCGCAGAAGTCGTCCACGGTCTCGTCGTCCAGCCGCCGGGCCAGCACCGCGGCGTGGTGGCGCAGCTTGGCCATGCCCAGGTCGATCGGCCGCTCCCGGCTCTCCACGAGGCCGTCGGTGTAGAGCAGCAGCGTGCACTCGGCGGGCAGTTTCTCGGTGGCGTCCGGCCAGCTCAGGCCCAGGTGCAGGGTGGCGCTCATGCCGATCAGCGGGCCGTGCCCGCCGGTCAGGAACCGCGCGTCGCCCTCGCGGGTCACCAGCAGCGGCGGCGGATGCCCGGCGTTCACCCAGCGCAGTTGCCAGGGACCGCCCTCGGGACCCTCGACCCGGGCGAAGAGCACCGTGGCCATCGGGGCGTCGCTGGTGTTCGTCACCGCCTCGTCCAGCCTCCGCATGATCACGCTGGGCGGCTCGCGGTCGACCCAGGCCAGACCCCGCAGCATGTTGCGGACCTCCGCCATGTGAGCGGCGGCCTTCAGGTCGTGGCCCACCACGTCCCCGATCACCAGCGCCATCACCCCGTCGCCGAGCAGGAAGGCGTCGTACCAGTCGCCGCCGATCTCCATCGCCCGCTGCGCCGGCAGATAGCGCGCTGCCATCCGCAGGTGGTCGACCTGGGGCAGCGGGGCCAGCAACTGCCGCTGCATCGTGGCGGCGACGTTGCGCTGCTCCTCGTAGAGGCGCTCGTTGTCCAGCACCAGCGCCACGCGCCAGCCCAGATCGGCCAGCAGCCGTAGCTCGGCATCGGTGAACGCGGGGGAGGCCCCGGCCCGGCCGACGGTCAGCATCCCGTAGTGGTGCCGGCGGGCGCGCAGCGGCACGACGACGGCCGAGTGACCGCCGAGCCGCTCGAACAGCGGCCCGTGGGTGGCGGCGAGCGGGGCGTCCGGGTCCCGCAGCTCCTGCGCGGTCAGCAGCACGGGCTCCTCACCGCCCGCCGCCCGCGCCGCCGCCCGGCGGGCCCTGGGCGACAGCGGCCCTTCCAGCCGCTTCGCCCGGTGCGGGTGCCCGGGACAGCGGACGGCGACCCGCTCCAGCGCCCCGGTCCGCTCCGAGCGCAGCGTCACCGCGGCCCAGTCGCCCAGCTCCGGGACCAGCATCCGCAGCAGCCGGCGCATCTGGCCGGTCGGGTTGCGGGCCGACATCAGCACCGAGGAGATCTTCGACACCAGGTTCAGCCGGGCCGTCAGGTCCTCCAGCGCGGCGGTGCGGGCCGCCGCCCGCCGCTCGGCCTCCCGGTGCAGGCTGAAGTCGCTGAACACGATCACCAGCCCGGCCCTGCGGCCCGCCGGCCGCAGCGGGGTGGTCGCCCAGATGATCGGCAGGGTCGTGCCGTCCGCGCGCAGGAAGTACTCCTCGCTGCCCTGCTCGACGGACCCGTTGTCGTGCAGCGGGGTCCGCATCAGGCACTGCTCGCGGGGGACGAGGCTGCCGTCCGGGCGGCGGTGCAGCAGGTCGTGCGCGTCCTGGCCGAGCATGTCGCCGGCCGACCTGCCCAGGAGCTGCTCGGCCCACGGGTTGACGTACGTGATGTGCCCGGCGAGGTCGATGGTGAAGACGCCGGTGCCCAGGTCGCGCAGGATCGCGTGCGGGAGTTCCGGCTCGCGGCCCGCGTCAGCCCCGCTCATGTCCTCACGCCCTCGTCGTCGTACCGGACGGCCGTTCCGGCGCCGCGCCTCCCGGCGCCGCACCCACCGCGTTCCCGTCACCGTCCGGAAAATGACTTCTTATGACATTTTCACCTTTTCCTCTGGGCGGCTCCCGCTCCCATGCGGTGTGTCGCCGCCCGCCCCCTGCGGGCCCGGCCCCGGCACCGGGGGCGGCGCCGCCCGGAATCCGCAGGTACAGTGCGGAGATCAGCAGAACCCCAGCGTGAGGCCCCGCACGTGTTGACCCAGACCACCTCCCGGGTGCTCGAACCGAACGACCTCGACGCCGCGCTCGCCGTCCTCGACCGCGAGCCGGTCGCGAACGCCTTCGTGACCTCCCGGGTGCAGGTCGCCGGCCTCGACCCGTGGCGGCTCGGCGGCGAGATGTGGGGCTGGTACGAGGACGGCATGCTCACGTCCCTGTGCTACGCCGGTGCCAACCTGGTCCCCATCTGCGCCACCCCGCGCGCCGTGCGCGCCTTCGCCGACCGCGCCCGCAGGGCCGGCCGCCGCTGCTCCTCCATCGTCGGGCCCGCCGAACCCACCGCCCAGCTCTGGCGCCTGCTCGAACCCCACTGGGGTCCGGCCCGCGAGGTCCGCGCCCAGCAGCCCCTGATGGTCACCGACCGCATGCCGGACGACATCGCCCCGGATCCCTACGTCCGCCGCATCCGCAAGGACGAGATGGAGACGATCATGCCGGCGTGCGTGGCGATGTTCACCGAGGAGGTCGGGGTGTCCCCGCTGGCCGGGGACGGCGGCCTGCTGTACCAGGCGCGGGTGGCCGAGCTGGTCGGCTCCGGCCGGTCCTTCGCCCGGCTCGACGAACACGGCAAGGTCGTCTTCAAGGCGGAGATCGGCGCGGCCACCCCCCAGGCCTGCCAGATCCAGGGCGTGTGGGTCGCCCCCGAGTACCGCGGCCGGGGCCTTGCCGCGCCCGGCATGGCGGCGGTGCTGCGCTACGCCCTGGCCGACGTGGCCCCCGTGGTCAGCCTCTACGTGAACGACTTCAACACGGCGGCGCGACGCACGTACCGCAGGGTGGGCTTCCAAGAGGTGGGAGCCTTCATGAGCATCCTCTTCTGAGGCCCCTGTACCCTCCCCGCATGGACCTCGTGATCGGCCCCTTGGACCTCGCAGCCCACGTGGACGAGGCCTTGTCCGTCCAAGCCGTCGCCTTCGGACTGGGCCCGGAGGAAGTCGCCGTGCGCCGCCAGATCGTCCAGCGCCACATGCAGTATCCGGGCGCCCGGGCCTTCGGGGCGACCGCGGGGGGCCACCTGGTGGGCTTCGTCTACGGCATGCCCAACTCCCGCGGCCACTGGTGGTCCACCGTCGTGGAGCCCTACCTGCGCGCCCGGCGGAACGACTTCTGGCTGGACGACTCCTTCGTCATCACCGAGCTGCACGTCCACCCCGACCACCAGAACCGGGGGATCGGCCGCCGCCTGATCACCACCATCACCGACGGCGCCGCCGAACCCCGCTCGATCCTCTCCGCGATCGACACCGAGAGCCCCGCCCGCGGCCTCTACCACTCCCTCGGCTACGTCGACCTCGCCCGCCAGGTGCACTTCCCGAGCGCCGCCATGCCGTACGCCGTGATGGGCGCCCCCCTGCCGCTGCGCCGCGGTTAACCGATTTCCACCGGCACAGCCCGCCCGGCTAACCTCCTATTCCATAGCCCTCCCCCACTCTCGGCCGCGCTCGAGCGGGGGGACCCCATCCAGCAGGAGTACGAGAACCATGGCGAACGCACCGGTCCAGCGCATGTCCCAGCTGATGGTGAAGACGCTGCGCGACGACCCGGCGGACGCCGAGGTGCTCAGCCACAAGCTCCTCGTCCGCGCCGGCTACGTCCGCCGCACCGCCGCCGGCATCTGGTCCTGGCTGCCGCTCGGCAAGAAGGTCCTCGCCAACGTGGAGCGGATCGTCCGCGAGGAGATGGACGCCATCGGCGGCCAGGAGGTCTCCCTGCCCGCCCTGCTGCCGCGCGAGCCCTACGACGCGACCGGCCGCTGGGACGAGTACGGCCAGGAGCTGTTCCGGCTCAAGGACCGCAAGGGCGGCGACTACCTCCTGGGCCCGACCCACGAGGAGATCTTCACCCTGCTGGTCAAGGACCAGTGCACGTCCTACAAGGACCTGCCGGTGATCCTCTACCAGATCCAGTCCAAGTTCCGTGACGAGGCCCGTCCCCGCGCCGGCATCCTGCGCGGCCGCGAGTTCCTGATGAAGGACTCGTACTCCTTCGACCTCGAGGACGAGGGCCTGGCGAAGTCGTACGCCCTGCACCGCCAGGCCTACCAGAGCATCTTCGACCGGCTCGGCCTCGACTACCGCATCGTCGCGGCCACCGCCGGCGCCATGGGCGGCTCGAAGTCCGAGGAGTTCCTCGCCCCGGCCGAGGCCGGCGAGGACACCTTCGCGGACTGCCCGAACTGCGACTTCGCCGCCAACACGGAGGCGATCACCTACGAGCTGAAGCCCGTGGACGGCTCGGACGTGCCCGCGCTCGAGGAGATCCCCACCCCGGACACCCCCACCATCGAGACCCTCGCCGCCTCGCTCGGCGTCCAGGCCTCGGCCACGCTGAAGAACCTCCTGGTCAAGGTGGACGGCGAGATCGTCGCCGTCGGCGTGCCCGGTGACCGCGAGGTGGACCTCGGCAAGCTGGAGGAGCACTTCGCCCCGGCGGCCGTCGAGATGGTCACCGAGGCGGACTTCGCCGGCCGCCCCGACCTGGTGCGCGGCTACGTCGGCCCGCAGGGCCTCGGCGACAAGGTCAAGTACGTCGCCGACCCGCGCGTGGCCCCCGGCACCGCCTGGATCACCGGCGCCAACAAGGAGCACACCCACGCCAGGAACGTCGTCGCCGGCCGTGACTTCGAGGTCGACGCGTACGTGGACGTCGTGGTGGTGCGCGAGGGCGACCCCTGCCCGAAGTGCGGCACCGGCCTGAAGCTGGACCGCGCCATCGAGATCGGCCACATCTTCCAGCTCGGCCGCAAGTACACCGACGCCCTCAAGCTGGACGTCCTCGGCCAGAACGGCAAGCCGGTCCGCGTGACCATGGGCTCCTACGGCGTCGGCGTCTCCCGTGCGGTGGCCGCCCTCGCCGAGCAGCACGCCGACGAGCACGGCCTGGTCTGGCCCAAGGAGGTCGCCCCGGCCGACGTGCACGTCGTCGCCGCCGGCAAGGCCGTGCAGACCGAGCTGGCGCTCGACGTCGCGGAGCGGCTGCGGGAGGCCGGGCTGCGCGTCCTGGTCGACGACCGGGCCGGTGTCTCCCCGGGCGTGAAGTTCACCGACGCCGAGCTGATCGGCGTACCGCAGATCCTGGTGGCCGGCCGCCGCTCCGCCGAAGGCGTGCTGGAACTCAAGGACCGCAAGACCGGCGAGCGCGAGGAGCTCTCCGTCGATGACGCCATCGCCCGCCTGAGCGCCTGACCCCCGGACAACCCCGCGCCCCGCGTCCCTCATGGGCCGCGGGGCGCATCGGCGCGAGCTGCGCCCGCTTCCTGTGGGTGGCGCTCGCTTCCGTGGCGGGGTGGAGCCTGGCCGGCAGGTGGTCGTGGTCGGTACCTGCCCGGCGGGGCTACAGCCAGCTTGCGAATTCGAGCAGCAGCTCCGCGTCCTTCGGGCGGCCGACCCGCAGGGCCCTGGCTCCGGACTCCACCGCGCGGAACAGGGTCCAGCCGCGCAGCCGGTCCAGGTCCACCTCCAGTGACTCCGCGAGCCGCTTGATCCGCCGCCGGGTGGTGGAAGCGCCGGACGGGTTGGCGATCAGGTCCTCCACCCGGTCGCGCACCAGCCGCGCGAGGTCGAAGGCGCTCTCGCCGACCACCGGGTCCGGGCCCACGGCCAGCCAGTGCATCCGCTCCCCGGCGAGCACCTTGCTCTGCCGGAACGTGCCGTGCAGCAGCCGGTGGTCCGGCGGCGCGGCCAGCAGTTCCTCGCGGGCCGTGAGCGCCGCCTCCACCAGCGGCGCCGTCTCCGGCTCGGCGGGCACGCCGGCCCGCATCGCCTCCGCCTGCCGTCCGGTGCGCTCGGCCACCGTCTCGAAGTCGTGGCCGTCAGGGGGCTCGACCCACAGCCGCCGCAGCGTCCCCGCCGCCTCCAGCAGCGCCTTCGCCTCCGGCAGCGACCGCACCGAGACATCCGGGTGCAGCCGCTCCAGCAGCAGCGCGCCGTCCGCGCTGTCCCCGGCGTCCGACTCCAGCAGCTGCACGGCGCCCCGTCCCGCCCAGTGCGCCAGCGCCGCCCGCTCGCTCTCCGGCCGGGCCCTGGGCGGGGCCAGCTTCAGCACCGCGGGAGTGCCGTCGGCACGCCGGACGAGCACCACCAGGCTGCTGCGGCCGCCCGGCACCTGGATCCGCTCCACCGTCAACTCGCGCCGCTCAACCGTCCGTTCGGCCGTCTCCGGCAGCCGTGCCAGCCAGTCGTCCCCGGCCGGCGCCGTCTCACCGAGCGCCCTCACCAGCCGCCGGGGCGGTTCGAAAACCATGCGCGAGTCGTTTCCTTCCTCTGCTGGGCCCGCCCTGCGGGCGGCCGCGCGGTCAGCTCGACGGGGACGCCGAGGTACTCGGCCCGGCCGCGGCCGTGTCGTCACCGGTCCGCTCGGCGAGCCCAGGGAAGGCTACGCTCTCCCCGCTCCAGCCCGCCGCCCGCACCGCGGCCTCCCGCAGCGCCCCGGCGGCCGCGCCGCGCCGCTCCCCGCTCGTCGCCCGCACCAGGTCCGAGTAGACCGCGGCCACCCGCTCCTCCAGCTCGGCGGCGAGCCGCACCGCGTCGGCCGGGTCCGACACCGGGAACGGCAGCGCGTACCCCGCGCTCGCGGCGACCGGCTCACCGCCCAGCTCACGCACCTCGCGCACCAGGGTGTCCCGGCGGGCCCGGTGGGCGTCGTAGGCCGCCCGCGCCCGCGTCCGCCGCTTGTCGCCGACCCGCCCGCCGACCACGCCGTAGCCGTACACCGCGGCGTGCTCCGCCGCCAGCGCGGCCTGCAGCGCGGTCAGTTCGGCCGTCACGTCCCGCTCGCTCACTTGGCCTCCTCCGTCAGCAGGTAAGCGTGCGCGGCCCCGGCCGCCGCCGCCGACGCCAGCAGCCGGGCCAGTTCGCCCGGCACGTCCAGCAGTTCCTTCGCCCGGCGGTCGGCGAGGCCGCGCTCGGCGGTGGCGAGGAACGCCAGCGCGTCCTTCTCCCCGGCGGGCACGGCCAGGGCGGGCGAGGACGCGGCGCCGGACGCGGGTGAGGCGGAGCCGGCCGAAGGGGAGGCGGCGGCCCGATCGGCGAACGCCGCCCGGTGCGCGGCGACCTGGGCCCGCAGCGGCCCCAGCGGCCGCGCCAGCGCGGGGTGCGCGGCGAGCACCGCGTCGTACCGCGCCAGCAGCCCCTCGCTGTCCCGGGCCGCACGCGCGCGTGCCCGCGCGGCCGCCGAAGGAGCGTTGCCGGCGGCTGAGTCGGGGCCGGCCGAGCAGCCCACCAGCAGGGCGGCCCCGGCGGCCGAGGCGAGCAGGGATCTTCTGCGCGGACCCGAGGGGGTGCGCGGCGGCGGGTACGGCACTGCAGACGTCCTCGGGCACTCGTACGAAGGGAACGGCAAGGAGAGGTGAACGGCCGTCGGGCGGCACGCCCGTGATCACCGTACCCGCGCCCCGCCGGTACGCCACTCACCGGCACCGCGCGTACACAGGTGGACGGCAACACTCCCCGCGACCGGATACCCTTTGACCAGACACGCGACCCATCCCACAACAGCACACGCGGCCGAGGAGTCACCCGGATGAGCACCACCCAGAGCGAGAGGCTGCGAGAGCTGCTCGAACCGCTCGTCATCTCTCAGGGGCTGGATCTCGAAGAGATCGCCGTGGAATCCGTCGGACGCAAGCGTGTGCTGCGCGTGACCGTCGACTCCGACACCGGAGCGGACCTGGACCGGATCGCCGATGTGAGCCGCGCGCTCTCGGCGAAGCTCGACGAGACCGACGCGATGGGCGACGACGCCTACGACCTCGAGGTCGGCACCCCCGGCGCAGAGCGCGCCCTGACCGAGCACCGGCACTTCGTGCGCGCCACCGACCGGCTGGTGAGGTTCCAGCTCTCCGAGGGCGGCGAACTCACCGCCAGGATCCTCGAGGTCGACGAGGAGGGCGTCGAGGTCGAGGTGCCCGGGGTGAAGGGCCGCAAGGCGACGGCCCGCAGGCTCGCCTTCCCGGAGATCGCGAAGGCGCGCGTGCAGGTCGAGTTCAACCGCAAGGACAAGAAGGACATGAAGGAAGAGGAGGAGGCGTAGCCGTGGACATCGACATGAGCGCCCTGCGGGGCTTGGTGCGGGAGAAGGAGATCTCCTTCGACCTGCTGGTCGAGGCGATCGAGTCGGCCCTCCTCATCGCGTACCACCGCACCGAGGGAAGCCGCCGGCACGCGCGCGTGGAGCTCAACCGGGAGACCGGTCACGTGACCGTGTGGGCGAAGGAGGACCCGGAGGACCTCGAGGAGGGCCAGGCGCCCCGCGAGTTCGACGACACCCCGTCCGGCTTCGGCCGGATCGCCGCCACCACCGCCAAGCAGGTGATCCTGCAGCGGCTGCGCGACGCCGAGGACGACGCGACGCTCGGCGAGTACGCGGGCCGCGAGGGCGACATCGTCACCGGTGTGGTCCAGCAGGGCCGCGACCCCAAGAACGTGCTCGTGGACATCGGCAAGCTCGAGGCCATCCTGCCGGTGCAGGAGCAGGTGCCGGGCGAGACGTACCCGCACGGCATGCGCCTGCGGTCGTACGTCGTCCGGGTGGCCAAGGGCGTCCGCGGACCCTCCGTGACGCTCTCCCGTACGCACCCCAACCTGGTGAAGAAGCTCTTCGCCCTGGAGGTGCCGGAGATCGCGGACGGCTCGGTCGAGATCGCGGCGATCGCCCGCGAGGCCGGCCACCGCACCAAGATCGCCGTCCGGTCCACCCGTTCGGGCCTGAACGCCAAGGGCGCCTGCATCGGCCCCATGGGCGGCCGGGTGCGCAACGTCATGGGCGAGCTGAACGGCGAGAAGATCGACATCGTCGACTGGTCGGACGACCCGGCCGAGATGGTGGCGAACGCCCTGTCACCCGCCCGGGTGAGCAAGGTGGACGTCGTCGACCTCGCCGCCCGGTCCGCCCGGGTGACCGTGCCGGACTACCAGCTCTCGCTGGCGATCGGCAAGGAAGGTCAGAACGCCCGGCTCGCGGCCCGGCTGACCGGCTGGCGGATCGACATCCGCCCGGACACCGAGCAGGCCGGGGAGCGCGACGGGGAATAGATCTCGGCCGATTGGCGCTGAGATCACGTCAGACTGCGGCAAGCAACTGTTCGACTTTTCCCCCGTAGGGGTGAGGTCGGTGCGGGGAGGTAGACTTAAGGGTGTCTGGCCGGACGCGAGCCCGCGCATGCCCTGAGCGCACCTGTGTGGGGTGCAGGCAGCGAGCGGCCAAGGACGCTCTGCTGCGGATCGTGGCGGATCAGGAACAGTGCGTTCCCGATCCTCGCGGTACGCTGCCCGGCCGGGGTGCGTACGTACACCCCGACCCGGTCTGTATCGACCAGGCGGTACGCCGCCGGGCGTTCCCCCGGGCGCTCCGCGTGCCCGGGCCGCTCGACGTAAAGGCGTTGCGCCGGTACGTCGAGCGACAGACAGTTGCCGAGCAGGCAACGCAGGCGACACCGTAGAAAGCGTGCCGTGCGGAAGCCCCCGTGCGGCCTGGTACCTCGCGAGTCGAAAGCAGGTCGAGATTGCGATGAGCACTCGATGAGTACGCGATGAGTACGCCCATGAACTAGCGACGGTCCGGACGCAACCCGGACCTCAGAGGAGCGAAGTGGCTAAGGTCCGGGTATACGAACTCGCCAAGGAGTTCGGTGTGGAGAGCAAGGTCGTCATGGCCAAGCTCCAGGAACTCGGTGAATTCGTCCGTTCGGCGTCTTCGACGATCGAAGCGCCCGTAGTACGCAAGCTGACCGACGCCTTCCAGGGCGGCTCCGGCAAGTCCGGCAGGCCCGCCCCGCGCAAGGCAGCACCCAAGCCCGCCGCGCCCGCCCCGGCGCAGGCGGCCCGTCCGGCTGCTCCGAAGCCGGGCGCCCCGAAGCCGCCGTCGGCCCCGCAGCCGGCCGCCCCGCAGCCCACGGCCCAGCAGCCGTCGGCTCCGGCGGCGCCCGCGCCTGCCTCCGGCCCGCGTCCGGTTCCTGGTCCCAAGCCCGCGCCGCGTCCGGCCCCGGCCGCGCCGGAGTTCACCGCTCCGCCGGCTCCGGCCGCGCAGACCCCGCAGGCTCCGGCCGCGCAGGGCCCGCGTCCCGGCGCCCGTCCGGGTGCGCCCAAGCCCGGTGGCCGTCCCGCGGCTCCCGGTCAGGGTCAGGGCGGTCGTCCCGGCCAGGGCGCCCAGCGTCCCGGTGGCCAGGGTGCGCGTCCGGGTGCCCGCCCGGCCGGCCCGCGTCCGGGCAACAACCCCTTCACGTCCGGTGGTTCCACCGGCATGGCGCGCCCGCAGGCGCCCCGCCCGCAGGGCGGCCCGCGTCCCGGCGGCCCCGGTGCCCCCGGCGCCGGTCCCCGTCCGCAGGCCCCCGGTGGCCAGGGCGGCGGTCCTCGTCCGCAGGCTCCGGGCGGTAACCGTCCGTCGCCGGCGGGCATGCCCCGCCCGCAGGGCGGCCCGCGTCCCGGCCCGGCCGGTCCGCGTCCGAACCCCGGCATGATGCCGCAGCGTCCCGCTGCCGGCCCGCGTCCCGGCGGTGGCCCCGGCGGCCGCGGTCCCGGTGGCGGCGGTCGGCCCGGTGGCGGCGGCGGTCGTCCCGGTGGCGGCTTCGCCGGTCGTCCGGGTGGTGGCGGCGGCTTCGCCGGCCGTCCCGGCGCTCCCGGTGCGGGCGGTGGCGGCTTCGCCGGCCGTCCCGGCGGTCCGGGTGGCGGCGGCCGTCCCGGCTTCGGTGGCCGTCCCGGCGGTCCCGGTGGCCGTGGTGGCACGCAGGGCGCCTTCGGCCGTCCCGGCGGTCCCGCGCGTCGCGGTCGCAAGTCGAAGCGGCAGAGGCGCCAGGAGTACGAGGCCATGCAGGCCCCGAGCGTCGGCGGCGTGATGCTGCCGCGCGGCAACGGCGAGGCCATCCGTCTCTCCCGCGGCGCGTCGCTCACGGACTTCGCGGAGAAGATCAACGCCAACCCGGCGTCGCTCGTCGCGGTCATGATGAACCTCGGCGAGATGGTCACGGCCACGCAGTCGGTCTCCGACGAGACCCTGCAGCTCCTCGCCGACGAGATGAACTACACCGTTCAGATCGTCAGCCCCGAGGAGGAGGACCGCGAGCTGCTCGAGTCCTTCGACATCGAGTTCGGCGAGGACGAGGGCGACGAGGAGGACCTGGTGGTCCGCCCGCCGGTCGTCACCGTCATGGGTCACGTCGACCACGGCAAGACCCGACTGCTCGACGCCATCCGCAAGACGAACGTCATCGCGGGCGAGGCCGGCGGCATCACCCAGCACATCGGTGCCTACCAGGTCGCGACCGAGGTCAACGACGAAGAGCGCAAGATCACCTTCATCGACACCCCGGGTCACGAGGCGTTCACCGCCATGCGTGCCCGTGGTGCGAAGTCGACCGACATCGCGATCCTGGTGGTCGCGGCCAACGACGGCGTCATGCCGCAGACGGTCGAGGCGCTCAACCACGCCAAGGCCGCCGAGGTGCCGATCGTCGTCGCGGTCAACAAGATCGACGTCGAGGGTGCCGACCCGACCAAGGTGCGCGGTCAGCTGACCGAGTACGGCCTGGTGGCCGAGGAGTACGGCGGCGACACTATGTTCGTCGACATCTCCGCCAAGCAGGGTCTGCACATCGACTCGCTGCTGGAGGCCGTGGTCCTCACGGCCGACGCCTCGCTCGACCTGCGGGCCAACCCGAACCAGGACGCGCAGGGCATCTCGATCGAGTCCCGTCTCGACCGCGGCCGCGGTGCCGTGGCGACGGTCCTCGTCCAGCGAGGCACGCTGCGGGTCGGCGACACGATGGTCGTGGGCGACGCCTACGGTCGCGTGCGCGCCATGCTCGACGACAACGGCAACAACGTCGCCGAGGCCGGACCCTCGACGCCGGTCCAGGTCCTGGGCCTGACCAACGTCCCGGGTGCGGGCGACAACTTCCTGGTGGTCGACGAGGACCGTACGGCCCGTCAGATCGCCGAGAAGCGCGCCGCCCGTGAGCGCAACGCCGCGTTCGCCAAGCGCACGCGCCGCGTGTCGCTGGAGGACCTGGACAAGGTGCTCAAGGCCGGCGAGGTCCAGCAGCTGAACCTGATCATCAAGGGTGACGCTTCCGGATCCGTCGAGGCGCTCGAGTCGTCGCTGCTCCAGCTCGACGTCGGCGAAGAGGTCGACATCCGCGTCCTGCACCGCGGCGTCGGTGCGGTCACGGAGTCCGACATCGACCTGGCGATGGGCTCGGACGCCATCGTGATCGGCTTCAACGTCCGCGCGGCCGGCCGCGCGGCGCAGATGGCCGAGCGCGAGGGCGTGGACGTCCGGTACTACTCGGTCATCTACCAGGCGATCGAGGAGATCGAGGCGGCCCTCAAGGGCATGCTCAAGCCGGAGTACGAGGAGGTCGAGCTCGGCACGGCGGAGATCCGCGAGGTCTTCAAGTCGTCCAAGCTGGGCAACATCGCCGGTGTGCTCATCCGGTCCGGCGAGGTCAAGCGCAACACCAAGGCGCGCCTCATCCGCGACGGCAAGGTGGTCGCGGAGAACCTCAACATCGAGGGTCTGCGTCGCTTCAAGGACGACGTCACCGAGATCCGCGAAGGCTACGAGGGTGGTATCAACCTCGGAAACTTCAACGACATCAAGGTCGACGACGTCATCGCGACGTACGAGATGCGGGAGAAGCCGCGGGTGTAAGGCCCACGGTGCCCCTCAGCCGGCCGGCGGGAGTCCGCTCCCGCCGGCCGGCGCGCCGTTGCCGGGGCCCCGCCCCGGCCGGCGGTGCCGCGGAAACCCTGTCGAGGCACCGGCGGGTACGCGGTACCGTTCTTGGTGTCCCCGGCCATACGGTCCCGGGGCCATCGATCCCGTGCCGGCGGGTGAACCGGTTACACACATGTACGTGGGGACTCTGTCCTTCGACCTGCTCCTCGGCGACGTCCACTCGCTGAAGGAGAAGCGCTCCGTCGTCCGCCCGATCGTCGCCGAACTCCAGCGGAAGTACGCCGTGAGCGCGGCCGAGGTGGACCACATGGACCTCCACCGGCGAGCGATCATCGGCATGGCCATGGTCTCCGGCGACGCGGCGCACCTCACCGACGTACTGGACCGGTGCGAACGGCTGGTCGCCGGCCGCCCCGAGGTGGAACTGCTGTCCGTGAGACGGCGTATCCACGGCGAAGACGACTGACGACGACCAGACCCACGAAACGCTAGAAGAAGAAAGAACGGGAGACGGACCAGTGGCCGACAACGCGCGGGCGAAAAGGCTGGCGGACCTCATCCGGGAGGTGGTGGCCCAGAAGCTGCAGCGCGGGATCAAGGACCCGCGGCTCGGCTCGCACGTCACCATCACGGACACCCGGGTCACGGGTGACCTGCGGGAGGCGACCGTCTTCTACACGGTCTACGGGGACGACGAGGAGCGGCAGGCCGCGGCCGCCGGCCTGGAGAGCGCCAAGGGCATCCTGCGCTCCGAGGTCGGGCGCGCCGCCGGTGTGAAGTTCACGCCCACCCTCACCTTCGTCGCGGACGCCCTCCCGGACACCGCCCGGACCATCGAGGACCTCCTCGACAAGGCCCGGCAGTCGGACGCGAAGGTCCGCGAGGCCTCCGCGGGCGCCGACTACGCGGGCGGCGCGGACCCCTACCGCAAGCCCTCCGAGGACGAGACGGACGGCGACGCCGCGGAATGACGCAGAAGCACACCACGCCCGACGGCCTCGTCATCGTCGACAAGCCGTCGGGCTTCACTTCGCACGACGTGGTCGCCAAGATGCGCGGCATCGCCCGGACCCGCCGGGTCGGCCACGCCGGCACCCTCGACCCGATGGCGACCGGCGTGCTGGTCCTCGGCGTCGAGCGCGCCACCAAGCTCCTCGGGCACCTCGCGCTGACCGAGAAGGAGTACCTGGGCACCATCCGCCTGGGCCAGAACACGGTCACCGACGACGCCGAGGGGGAGATCACCTCCGCCACGGACGCCTCCAAGGTGACCCGGGACGCCGTCGACGCCGGCATCGCCGAACTGACCGGCGCCATCATGCAGGTGCCGTCCAAGGTCAGCGCCATCAAGATCAACGGCGTGCGGTCGTACAAGCGGGCCCGTGAGGGCGAGGAGTTCGACATCCCGGCCCGCCCGGTCACCGTGTCCTCCTTCGCGGTGTACGACATCCGCGACGCCGTCGCCGAGGACGGCACCGCCGTGCTCGACCTGGTCGTCTCGGTGGTCTGCTCGTCCGGCACCTACATCCGCGCCCTCGCCCGCGACCTGGGCGCCGGCCTGGGCGTCGGCGGCCACCTCACGGCGCTGCGCAGGACGCGCGTCGGGCCGTACAAGCTCGACGCCGCGAAGACGCTGGACCAGCTCCAGCAGGAGCTGACTGTGATGCCCGTCGCGGAGGCGGCCACGGCGGCGTTCCCCCGCTGGCAGGTGGACGCCCGGCGGGCCCGGCTGCTGCTCAACGGCGTCCGGCTGGAGATGCCCGAGGAGTACGCGGGCGCCGGTCCCGTCGCCGTGTTCGACCAGGAGGGCCGCTTCCTCGCCCTCGTCGAGGAGCACAAGGGCAAGGCCAAGAGCCTCGCCGTCTTCGGCTGACGGCCCGACCGGGACCCGGCGTCCCGCCGGCCCGCGAGGCCTGCCCGTGGAGCGGCGGCCACGGTGCACTACCACTGCCGCCGCTCCACGGTCCCCCCTCGGTTCCCCCACCTCAAGACTGTCTCCGGCCGCCCCCGCTCATTCACCCGTCCGGGCGGGCGCTCGGAGTGAACCGGGGGAGTGGAGGGGGGCGCTTTCGCCTCGCGAACTGCCCCGCTGATCTTCCCCGCCTACCGTCGAGGACGAGGGCACGAGGGCACGCGGGCACGCGGAACGGGCGGGGAGGGTACGGCCATGACGGGACGGGACGAAGAGTCAGGACCCACCGACGCCTTCGCCCGCGCCCGGGAGGACGGCAGCGGAGCCGGCCCGAGCGGGGCCGCTGCCCCGGCCGGCCCCAACCCGCCCGCGGGTGCCGTCGACGTCCCGGCCCGGTCCGCGTTCCTCGACGGCGCCCCGGAGGCGAGCGGTCATCCGAGCGTCGTCGGCACTCCGGTCACGGGCGGTGGTGGCCCGGGCGGGATCGGCGTCCCGGCCCGCAACCTCCACGCGAGCTGGGTGGGCCTGCCGGGCTGGATCCCGGCCCTGGCCGCACCTTGCGTCCCCGGCGAGGACTCCGTTCCCGGTCGGACCGGGGTCTCCAACGGCGTCGGTGACCTGGGGCGGACTGGCGTCCACGGCCGCACCGGAGGCCGGGGCGGGACCGGCGCCCCGGACTCGGCAGCGGCTTCGAACGGCTCCGGTGAGCCCACTACCGCGAGCGGTCCGGGGGTGGCCGGTGAGCCGGGTGGAACCGGGGACGCCGGCCGCGCGGGCGGGCCGAGCCGACCGCCCGTTCCGGGCGCGGCCGGTGATCCTGGCCGGGCCGGTGGACCGAGCCTGCCGGCCGTTCCGCGGCGGGCCGCCGCTCCCGGTCGTGCGGGCGGCCCGGACCGTCCCGGGCTCGACGGGCTCGTACGGATCCGTGACCTGGCCGGGCGGCCCCGGGGCGTGGGCGTTCCGGTTGATCACCACGGCACCCTCCTCACCGCTCACGAGGCCGTCGACGGGCTTGGCCGGCTCGTGCTGCACGCCGCCGGGCAGCGCACCTGTCTGGTCGGTGCCGAGGCCGTCACCGCGCTGCCCGCGCTCGGCCTGGCCCTGATCCGCACAGAAGGGCTGGACCTGGCTCCGCTGCCGCTGACGGTGCGCGAACGGGTCGAGGCCGGCACCTACGTCCGCGTCGCCGCCGGCCGCTGGCGCGAGGCACGGGTGCTCGCCGCCACCCAGGCCACGTACACCGCCACCGACCGCTTCCACCTCATCGACGACGCCCTGGAGCTGGCCATCGGCACGGCGGGCCAGGACGCGCTGCGGCCCGGTGGCGGCGCGGCCGGCGGACCGGTGCTCGACGCCGGGACCGGCGCGGTGCTCGCGGTGCTCGGCACCGCCCTGCACTCCGCCCGGCGCGACACCGGCTTCGCGGTGCCGCTGCGGCCGGCGCCGCAGGGCCCGCTCGCCGAACTGCTCGACCGCAACGCGGCGACCGTGCCCGCCTACGGGGCCGACCTCAACCTGGCCGGTGTCCTGGAACTGACCGCCGCTTCGGTGTGCCGGGACGGACCGCCCGGCGCACCGGCCGGCCGCACCGGCGCCACCGGCCTCGCCGCGGCGCGGCCGGTGGCACGGCAGCGCGTGGCGAACGAGCTGAGCGCCTTCGCAGACGCCGGCGCCGATGCCGGCGCAGGCCCCGCCGTGCTCGGTCTCGTCGGCGCCCCGGGCAGCGGACGTACGACGGAACTGGGGGCCCTCGCCGCCCGCCGCCACCGGGCGGAGCTCCCCGGCCCCACCCTGTGGCTGCGCGGCGCCGACCTGGAGGACGCCGACGAGTCCCTGGCCGACGCCGTGCGGCGCGGCCTGGCCCGCGCCGCCCGCGTCGCCGCGGCCGGGCCCTCGGCGCCGCCCGCCTGCCTCGCCGCCCCCACCCCCGAACGGCTGGCCGGCCTCGCACGGCGGGCCGGGCGCCCGCTGCTGCTCCTGCTCGACGCGCCGGAGGAGATGCCGCCCGCCCTCGCCCGCCGGCTGCCCGAGTGGACCGGAAACACGGCGCGCTGGCTGCGGGAGATCGGGGCACGGCTGGTGGTGGCCTGCCGGGAGGAGTACTGGGAGCACGCCGGGGCCGAGTTCCCCGCCGGCCTGCTGCACACGCCCGCGCCCACGGCGACGGACGACGCGAGCCCGCCGCCGTGCGTGCGGCTCACCGGTCTCACCCAGGAGGAGGCCCGCGAGGCCCGCGCCCGCTACGGCATCCCGGACGGAGCGCTCGACGGCCGCGACGCCTGGCACCCGCTCACCCTGCGCCTGCTCGCCGAGGTCCGTGCCGCCCTCCCGGGCGCCCCGCCCGCCGGGCCCGTCGACCGGCACGAGGTGTTCGCCGCCCACCTGGATCTGATGTGCCTGCGGGTCGCGGTCCGCCTCGCCGCCGAGAACGGCCTGCGCGGCACGGCCGTACGGCGGCTCGCCGCCCGGGTGGCCGGGCAGGTGCACGAGGCCGCCCGGCGCAGCCTCGGCACCGGACGGGGCGAGCTGGACCGCGAGTCCTTCGAGGCGCTGTTCCCCTGGGGGCGCGCCCCGGCGAGGCTGGGCGGCGGTACCGGCTGGGCCTGCGCCGTCCTCGCCGAAGGCCTGCTGGTCCCGGCCGGCGACGGCTACCGCTTCGCCCACGAGGAACTGGCCGACTGGCTCCAGGGCACGCACCTCGACCTCGACGAGGCCCTCGACGTCCTCGTCCACCGCCCCCGCGCCCCCCGGGACCCGCACCTTGAGCCGCTGCCCCGCCACCGCGCCGGCCCGGTGGTCCAGGCCCTGCTCCTCCTCGCCCGTCAGCAGGGCCCCCGCGAACTCACGTTCCGACTGGCCGAGTTGACGGACGCCCTGGACCTGGAGCCCAGTGCCTGGTGGCCCGCCCGCCTCCTCGCCCGCACCCTGCTGGCTGTCCCGGACGCGACGCCGTACACCGGGGTGCTGCGCGTCCTCGCCGACCACATCGTCGCCTGGCGCCGCGAACAGCGGCCGGTGGCACGCGAGTTCGGGCCCGCCTTCTGGACCGCGCTGCCCGTACCGGCCGAGGAGCGCCTCTCGCTGCTGCGCGAGCTGGTCCTGGCGGACACCGCGCCACCGGATCCGGCCGACACCGCGGGGCGCTACCTCGACGCCGTGGCACGGCTGCTGGCCGCCGAGCCCGGCACCGTACAGCCGTACCTGACCGGCTGGTTCGACGACGAACGGCCGCTGCCCGCGACCCCGCACGCCACCGTGGCGACCGCCGCGCAGGCGCTGCTGCACACCCACCGGCACGCGGCGCTGGACGAGCTGACCGAGGCGCTCGTAGCCGGCGTGCACCCGCGCGCGGACGAGCTGCTCGCCGTGCTCGCCGAGGACGAGCCCCCGGCGCTCTGCCGGGCCGTCGACCGCTGGGCGCACGACGAGCGCCCCGCACGCCGCGCCGCCGCCGTCGCGGCCGGGCTGCGCACCGCCCCGCACGTCCACTCGGCGACCGACCGGCAGCTGCTGCGCTACGCGGCCCTCGCCCTGCTCGCCCGCCCCGCCGACCGCGCCCTGCACGGCGGCGCCCTGGCCCTCCTGGTCGGCGACCCCGAGAGCCGCGCCCGGCACCTGACCGACGCCCTGCGCCACTTCGCCGACGGCGATCCGCTGTTCCCGCCCGCCGCCCTGCTCCCCGCCCTGAACACCCACCCCGAGCCGGTCCTGGAGGCGTTCCGCGCCCGGCTGAGCGGCTGTGGCGGCCCGGACGCCGGTGAGGTGCTGCGCACGCTCGCCGACGTCACCCCCCTCGCCGGGGCCGGCCCGGTCGCCGCCCTCGTCCGGGAGGTGGTCGAGCCGCGCCCGGAGCTGGCCGGCCCCGCGGCCGACTACGTCGACCGCTGCCTGGACCGGGGGCCCGCCGCCCGCCCCGTCCTGCTGCCCCTGGTCACCGCACTGCTCGACGACGGCCCGAAAGAGGTCCGGGCGGCCCTCGCCACCGTCCTCGCCGACCCCGGGGCCCCCGCCTCCCGGCCGCTGCGCCGCGAGCTGCTGGACCTTCTGCTCACCAAGGAGCGGGAGCCGGCCGTCCTGGACGCCGTCCTGTACGCGGCGGCCCCGCACGGGGACGGCCGGGAGGCGGAGCTGCGCGCACTGGTCCACCGCACCGGCCTGCTCCTCGTCCGCACCCCCGACGGGGCCACCCGCTTCGACTGCGCCCTGGTCGACCTAGCCCGGCACGCGCCCGGCTTCGCCGCCCGGATGGCACGCTGGCTGGGCGAGGCCCCGGACGACTGGGCCGCGGTGGTGGGCCCGAGCGCCCACCGCATGATCGACAGCCTGGCCGGCGTGCGCGTACCGGCCTGACCTGCCCGGGGAACGTGCGCCCGGTCACAGCCTCCATGCCGATGCGGGCGCCGGGCACCCGGCATGGCACCCTTAGACCTGCACAAGAGGTCAACGGTAGACACGGACAAGGGTTCGAGGAGCGGTCACAGTGCAGCGCTGGCGTGGCTTGGAGGACATCCCCCAGGACTGGGGGCGCAGCGTCGTCACCATCGGGTCCTACGACGGCGTCCACCGCGGCCACCAGCTCATCATCAAGCACGCCGTCGACCGCGCCCGCGAGCTGGGCGTCCCGGCCGTCGTCGTCACCTTCGACCCGCACCCCAGCGAGGTCGTCCGCCCCGGCAGCCACCCGCCGCTGCTCGCCCCGCACCACCGCCGGGCCGAGCTGATGACCGAGCTGGGCGTCGACGCGGTCCTGATCCTCCCCTTCACGACCGAGTTCTCGAAGCTGTCGCCCGCGGACTTCGTGGTCAAGGTCCTGGTCGACAAGCTGCACGCCAAGGCGGTCGTCGAGGGCCCGAACTTCCGCTTCGGCCACAAGGCCGCCGGCGACGTCGGCTTCCTCACCGAGCAGGGCAAGACCTACGACTTCGAGGTCGAGGTCGTCGACCTGTACGTCACCGGCGAGGCGGGCGGCGGCGAGCCGTTCTCCTCGACCCTGACCCGGCGCCTGGTCGCCGAGGGAGACGTGACCGGCGCCCGCGAGATCCTCGGCCGTCCGCACCGGGTGGAGGGCGTGGTGGTGCGCGGCGCCCAGCGCGGCCGCGAGCTGGGCTTCCCCACGGCCAACGTGGAGACGCTCCCGCACACCGCGATCCCCGCCGACGGCGTGTACGCCGGCTATCTGCACGCGCAGGACGAGATCATGCCGGCCGCGATCTCGGTCGGCACCAACCCGCAGTTCGACGGCACCGAGCGCACGGTGGAGGCGTACGCCATCGACCGCGTCGGCCTCGACCTGTACGGCCTGCACGTCGCCGTCGACTTCGTCGCCTACGTCCGCGGCCAGGCGAAGTTCGAGTCGCTCGAGGCGCTGCTGGAGCAGATGGCCGACGACGTGAAGCGCTGCCGGGAGATCGTGGCCGCGGAGGCGTAGAGCCCCGAGCACATGGAAGGGCGGCCGGTGCGATGCGCACCGGCCGCCCTTCGTCGTGACACCCCCGGCCCGGGCCTACTGCTGCGGCGGAGCCTGCGGAGGCTGCTGCGGCTGTGCCTGGGGCTGCCCGGGCTGCTGAGGCGGCTGCGCCTGGGGCTGCTGCCCGGGCTGCTGGGGCGGGTACGGCTGGGCGGGCGCGCCCTGGGGATGGGGCTGTGCCTGCTGCTGCGGGTACGGCTGTGCCTGACCCGGCTGCTGCGGGTAAGGCTGCTGCGGGTACGGCTGGCCGCCCTGCTGCGGGGGATAGGGCTGGCCGGGGTGGGGCTGACCGGGATAGGCCTGACCGGGATAGGCCTGACCGGGGTACGGCTGCTCCGGCGTCGGCTGACCGGGCACCGGCTGACCGGGGTACGGCTGACCCGGGTACGGCTGACCGGGATACGGCTGGCCCGGCGTGGCCTGGCCCGGCATCGGCGGGGCGGCCACCGGCGGCGGGTTGCCGTCGTTGGTCCACAGGCCGTGCATCTGCTGGTGCCGTACGAAGTCCTCGGCGACCATGGCCGCGAGGTTGAAGTACGACTCCCGCACCTTCGGCCGCATCATGTCGAGGTCCACCTCGGCGCCGGCGGCCAGGTGCTCGTCGAAGGGCACCACGATCACCCCGCGGCAGCGGGTCTCGAAGTGGGACACGATGTCCTCGACCTTGATCATCTTGCCGGTCTCGCGCACCCCGGAGATGACCGTGATCGACCGGGACACCAGGTCGGCGTACCCGTGCGCGGACAGCCAGTCCAGCGTGGTGCTGGCGCTGCTGGCCCCGTCGACGGACGGCGTCGAGATGATGATCAGCTGGTCGGCGAGGTCGAGCACCCCGCGCATCGCGCTGTACAGCAGGCCTGTGCCCGAGTCGGTGAGGATCACCGGGTACTGCCTGCCCAGCACGTCGATGGCGCGCCGGTAGTCCTCGTCGTTGAACGTGGTCGAGACGGCGGGGTCGACGTCGTTGGCGATGATCTCCAGACCGGAGGGCGCCTGGGACGTGAACCGCCGGATGTCCATGTACGAGTTCAGGTACGGGATCGCCTGGACCAGGTCGCGGATGGTCGCCCCGGTCTCCCGGCGCACCCGTCGGCCGAGCGTGCCGGCGTCCGGGTTCGCGTCGATCGCGAGGATCTTGTCCTGCCGCTCGGAGGCGAGGGTCGAGCCGAGGGCGGTGGTGGTGGTCGTCTTGCCGACGCCGCCCTTGAGGCTGATGACGGCGATCCGGTAGCAGGACAGCACCGGCGTGCGGATCAGTTCCAGCTTCCGCTGGCGCTCGGCCTCCTCCTTCTTGCCGCCCAGCTTGAACCGGGACCCGACAGCGGCGGGCCGGCCGCTCTTCGCCTTCTGGCGCTTGTTGTTGAGCAGCCGGTCCGAGGACAGCTCCACGGCCGCCGTGTAACCGAGTGGCGCGGCACCGGGGTTGGTCGGCTGCCGCTGGTCGTGCTGGATCGGCTGCGGCCATGCCGCGCCGGCCCGGGGATCGACGGCCGGCTGCGGAGCCTGACCCGCAGGCCCGGTCTCCGCGTCCTGCGCGGCCGGCTGCGGTTGTCCGGGCTGGGGGAAGCCGTAGCCGCCGGGCGGGTTGGGTCCGGTGGGGGCGTGGGGCTGTCCCTGCTGGGGGAAGCCGTAGCCGCCTTGCTGGGGGTTGGGGGTGCCGGGGTGTGGGGGCTGGGGTGCGGCCGGGTTGGGCTGCGGTTGTCCGGGCTGGGGGAAGCCGTAGCCGCCGGGCGGGTTGGGTCCGGTAGGGGCGTGTTGCTGTCCCTGCTGGGGGAAGCCGTAGCCGCCGGGCTGCTCGGGCGCCGGGCCCGGGTGGCCGGGAGCGCCGGCGGCCGGGGGCGGGCCGGGCTGGTGCCAGGCGGCGGGCGCGGGCTGGGGTGCCTGCGGCTGGAACGGCGGCTGCTGCGCGGGCATGCCCCCGGGGCCCTGCGCGGCGGCAGGCTGCGCCTGACCGGGCGGCATCGGGCCCGGCTGCTGCTGCGGCGCGGGCTGCGCGGGCCACTGGGCGGCCGGCGTGGGCGCGGCAGGCTGGTAGGACGGGGGCAGCGGAGGCAGCCCGTGCTGCTGCGCCGGCGGCGGTCCCCAGGCGGGCGGCGCGCCCTCGGGGGCGACGGCAGCGGCCGGACCGGCGGGCGCGGCGGGTGCGCCGGGCACGGCGGGCTGCGGGTCACCCGCCTGCGGAGCGGCGCCCTCGGGCTCGCCGTCCTGCGCCGGGGCGTCCCCGGTCCCGGGCGTACCGGGCTGTGCGTCGGCGGCAGTCGTGCCGTCCTGCGCGGACGCGTCGGCGAGCTCGGCGGTAGCGGCCTCGGCGGTGGCGGGCTCGGCGGCCTCGTCGGCCGCGCCCTCGGGGGTGGAGCCCGTCGCGGCTCCCGCCTCGTCCTCCGCTGTGCCGTCCGCCGCGTCGGCGGCAACGGCCTCGGCGGTCCCGGCGGGCCGCGCCACCTCCTCCGGGTCGGCGGACGCGGCCGCGCCGGCGGACGCTGCCTCGGCCTCCCCGGCCGTCGCGGTGACCTCGGCGGCCTCGGAGCCGCCGTCACCGGTGCCGTTCCCGTCGGCGCGCTCCTCGGGGGAGCCGTCCGGGGAAGCGGTCTCGTCCTCAGCCGCGGCCTCGCCTTCCCCGGTGTCCGGGCCGGCACTCGGCGCGGAAGCCTCGCCCGCGGTCCCGGTGGCCCGCTCCGCGGCGGCCACGCGCTCCGCGATCTCGTCCAACTCGCGCTTCAGCGCGACCGCGGAGAACCGCATGGTCGCCCCGCTCTCCAGGTCCCCGTTGCCCGGCTCCGGCTCCGCCACCGGCGCGGTGTCCTCCTGCCGGGGCGGCTCGGCCGGCCGCGGAGGCTGCTGCGGCTCGAACCCGTCGGGCAGTTGCGGCACCGGAACCGGGTTCCCGGTCGGCGGCGCGGGCGGGGCGTACGGCGTTCCGGGGCCGCCCGCCGGGGTCTGCTGGGCGTACGGAGCGGCCGGAGCGGAGACGGGCGGCGCGAAGGGCGCACCCGGTGCGGGCGCCGGGGGAGCGGGCGGCGGGGTGTACGGGCCGCCCGCCGTCGCGGTACCGGCAGCCGGAGCCGGGTACGGCGGCGGAGTCGGTCCCGCGTCGGGCGGCCCGGACGGGAACCGCGGCACCGCAGCGGCCCCGGAGGCACCGGCCGTGCCGGCCCCCTGGGCGCCGCCGGTGTCGCCGGAACCGCCCTGCGCCCCGGACGCGTTCTGCGTGTACCAGGCGGGCGGGGCATAGTCGATGGTGAACTCACCGGTGGTCTCGACGGCCGATTCCGCGTCGGGCTGGTCATCGCCGGGTGTGGCCCAGCCCCCGCGGATCCCGTCCCGATCGCTGCTCACAGTTCCTCCTGGTGTGGTCGGGCACCCTCATGCCGTGCTCGGGGCACCCCGTTCCGTCGTGCGATTCACCGGGGCTCGCCCGCACGGGCCGCTGAACCCCCCGGCCGCGAAGCCGTTCCGCCCGCTCGCGGGAACTCGCGACGCGCCCTGCCCCAGCCTAATCACCAAAAGCGCGGGCCCGGCAGGCCCGTCCGCCCCTTACCTGCCCGCTTTGCGCCGGACACCGGGCCGACGAGGGGCGCGGCACACACGGACGTACACCAAAACGTGACGAGAACCCACCACGTCCAGTCGTCAGCACCGCCGGAATTGACGCGAAAAGTCGCCAATCCCTGCCGGAAACAGGCCAAGTTGGACGACCGTCAGTCCATCCGGCGTGCCACACCCAGCAGTCCGGTCTCGGCGTCCGTCGCCCGCGTCATCACGTACTGCCGGTCCCGCTCGGTGCACCACAGGGTCACGCCGTCCGGAAGGGTGGGCAGCGACTCGAGCTCCGGGCGCGGCAGCGCCAGCACCCGCCCGATCTCCGCCGCCTCGTCCGGCGACACCCGCTGTACGCCCACCAGACGCGCCTGCCGCATCAACCGCGGTGCCACCGGGCTCAGATACGGCAGCAGCGTCAGCACCGACTGCCACGGCGCGGACGCCACCCGTCCGCGCGGCGGCCGCATACCGCAGTCCCGTACCACCAGCACCGGCGTCCCCGCCGAGGCGCCCTGCGGGGGCACCCGGCCGACGTCGTGCACCGCTAGGCCGTTCTGCCCGCCGCCCATCGCGTGCACCATCGGCATCCAGGCCTGGGGCCGCCCCGTCTCCACCGCCACCCGGGCGCCCGTGGCCGCCGCGCGCAGCGCCATGACCTGGGCCGTCCACAGACCGCCGATGAGCACGATGTCGTACGGCGTCGGACGGTTGACCCCGAGCACCGCGGGCTGCCCCTCGGTGTCCACGCCGACCACCACACCGTCGTCGCCGATCGGCAGGGACAGCGCGTCGGCCTGCTCCACGGGCAGTGTGTGCCGCGGATGGCGCGGACCCAGCAGGCCGAAGCCCGTCCGCAGCCGCTCGCCGAGACCCGCGCGCGAAGCGGCCGCGCCCGGACGTGATCCGCCCTGCTGGGCGGGCGAGGTCGTGACGGCCATCAGCGGGCACCTCCGAGCGGCAGGGTGGCCAGGACGCCGGGGAGCTGTTCCCGGTCCAGGCGCGCGAGACCGGTCCGCGCCTCGCGCGCCGCACGCTCCAGATCGCGCCGGGCGTCGGTCAGTTCCTGGTTGCTGCGGCCGGTGATCCGCACGTGTCCCGTGATGGACACGTTCTGCTGCGTGCCCCGGGCCAGGGTCAGGCTGAAGGTGGTCGCCAGCGCGGGCACCGCGGTCAGCCGCGCCACGAGCTGCGCCAGCGAGCCGCCGGATCCGCCCAACTGCGGCCAGCGGCGCACCCAGTAGGTGGTGTGCCGGCGGTTGTCGCAGCGCCAGCTCCGGCTGGACTCCTCGGTACGGCGCTGCGGCGCCTCGCCCCGCCCGGCCTGCGCCGTCACCATGGGGTTGGCGCACGCCGAGGTGGCGATGGCCGCCGTCAGCTCCTCCTCGGTGAGCACGCTCGCCCGGAACCCGGCGCCGGTCAGCCGGCTCGACAGGTGCTCGGCCGAACGCGCCAGGCACTTCTGCGCCCCCGGCAGTCCGCCGCCGCGCGCCGCCACCGCCTCCGGGCACAGCTCGGGATCGAGCTTCAGCGCTATCCACGTGATGCGCACCGCCGGCGAGCCGGTCTCCGCCTGCAGCGGCGCGTAGTTGCTGACCACCACCGACTGCTGCGGCAGGTGCAGCGCGGGCGCGGGCTGTGTGTGCACCACGATCTGCGCCGACTCCAGCCGGATCCCGTCGACTTCGAGGACGTCCCGCACGAGGGCCACCGGCAGCGGTCTGCGGCCGCGCTCCGCGCGCAGCGCGCCCGCGTCCGACTCCACCTGGAGCACCGCGGTCAGGAAGCCGCCGTCGCCCACCATGCCGATGGGCCGCTGGTCGCGGTCGTCGCCGCGGCTGTAGCTGTACGTGCGCAGGGACGGGTCGCACTCCACGGCGGGCGCAAGACCGGAGTCGGTGCCCGCCGGCACGGGGGTGCTCGCGGCCCGCCGGTTGCGGGCGCGCAGCGCCAGCAGGGTGCCGAGCCACTCCGGCAGGGAGCGCCCGCGGCGTCGTACGACGGCGAGCACCACCAGTACCGCGGCGACGGCGGCGGCGGCGATCAGCGCGACCATGCCGGCGAGCCAGCCGCACACCACCAGCGCGGCCGCGGCCTCGAGCAGCACCAGCCGCTGCACCGCGAACGAACCGCCGCGCCCGGAACGGGACTCCGGGTGCGGGGCGAAGGCGCCCTGCGGGGACGTGGTCGCCCGCTCGGCGCGCCGGCCGGAGGGAGAGGAGCCGCGGCCGCCCGGCCGCCCCGCGTCACCCGATCGTGCCCCCGATTGCGATCGCGACCGGGTCCGCGTCGCGGAAGCCATCACTCCAAAACCCCCGAACTCTCCCGAATTCCCTTGCGCTCCGGTCCCTTCGAGCCGTGAGCACCCTACCCGTGCCACACGCACGTCCACGCAACAGGCATAGTAGGGGCCGGGTCTGACAGTCGAGGCACCAGAGGAAACCGAGGACGGGGGACGGATCTTCACAGGTCCCCCACGGCTCCGCAACGGGGAGAGAGCGGACACAGATGGCATCACGGCGGGACGAACTCAATGCCTACACCTTCGCGAAGCGCCGCACGCTGGCGTCCTTCCTGCAGCCTTCCCCCTCCGGTTCCGAGGAGGGCGCCCCGAAGCCGCTGAAGGCACTGGTGCCGGGCCTCGTCGTCGGCGTCGTGATCCTCGCGGTGTTCGGCGCGATCGGCATGTTCAGCCCGACCGCGCCCAAGGGGTGGGACACCCCGGAGGAACACGTCATCGTCGCGAGCGAGTCCACCACCCGGTACGTCGTGCTGAAGACCGGCGCGCAGAAGCAGCTCCACCCCGTCCTCAACATGGCCTCCGCCAAGCTCCTGCTGGACCCCGGCAAGGACAGCGTCATCACCGTCGACGAGAAGATCCTCGACAGCGGCAAGCCCCCGCACGGCGCCACCATCGGCATCCCCTACGCCCCCGACCGCCTGCCCTCCCCGGACGAGGCCTCGGCCACCAAGCGCTGGGCGGTCTGCGAGCGCCCCGGCGAGGGCGGCCGGGCCATCCAGAAGGCGGCGTTCGTGCTCGCGAAGAAGGAGTGGTCCAGGACGGACGGGCGCGACAAGCTCGCCCGCGGCGACCTGATGTACGTCGTCGGCCCCGACGGCAGCACCCAGTACGTGGTCGACGCGCGGGGCACGGCCTACGAGATCGCCGACCCGGCCGACAAGGAACTCCTCAAGGCCCTCGACACCCAGGGCCGCGCCCCGCAGCGCGTCTCCCAGGAGTGGCTCGACACCCTCCACAAGGGCGACCCGGTGTCCATCCCGTCCATCCAGGGCACCCCGGGCGAGAAGGCGGGCGCCTCCGCACTGCTGCACCAGTACGACAAGGTCGGCGAGGTCATCAAGGCGTATGACGGGCAGACGATGCGGTACTACGTCGTGCTGAAGGGAAAGGTGGCCCGCGTCTCCGAGTTCACGGCCACGCTCCTGCTCAACAGCGGGGACCTCGTGGGCGTGGGCCAGGCCGGTGAGGCGCAGCAGGTCAGCCCCGGCGCGGTCGTCGACAGCACCACGTTCGACGGCGACCGGAACTGGCCGGCGTACAAGCCGAGGACGGTGAACGACGGCTCCAGCCCCACCAGCGGCCGCAACACCCTGTGCAACGTGCTGCGTTCGGTCGGCGCCAAGGGCGGCGCCACCACCCTGTCCACCTGGGTCGGCAAGGACTTCCCCGCCCAGCTGCCCACCGGCTCCTCCAGCGCCTACGTCACCCCCGGGTCCGGCCAGCTCTACCGCCAGTTCCAGGGCACGGAGACCACGGCCGGCGGCGTCTTCCTGGTCACCGACACCGGACTGCGCTACGCCCTGCAGTCCAACAGCGACAGCACCACCGACGACCAGGGCATCGGCACCTCCGCCAAGCGGCGCAAGGAGGAGCTGAGCGAGGCGAAGATCGCCCAGACCCGCCTCGGCTACGAGAACGTGACGCCCACGCCCGTCCCCGTCGAGTGGTCGAGGTTCCTGCCGACGGGCCCGCGCCTGTCGGAGGCGGCGGCCCGGCAGCCGCAGGGTTCGTAGCGGCGGGGAGGAGAACGCACCCATGTTTCCCAAGTCCCCTGCTAAGTCGCCCGGCACCGCGGCCCGGACCGCCCCGCGGGCCGCGTCCCTGGCCGCCGCGGCGCTCCTGACCGCCGCGACCACCACCCTCGCCCTGCCCGCCGCTCCGGCCCACGCGGACGACGGCCAGTGCACCTTCCCGGCGAAGAACTACACGGGCCGGCCGTGGGCACTGCAGCGCGTCAACCTGGACGCGCTGTGGGCCCAGTCGACGGGCAAGGGCGTGCGGGTGGCCGTGATCGACACCGGGGTCGACGTCAAGAACCCGCAGCTCACCAAGGCCGTCGACGCGTCCAGGGGCAAGAACCTGCTGCCGCCGAAGAACTCCAAGGGCGAGAAGATAGAGCGCGGCAACAGCTCGGGCACCACGGACACCGTCGGCCACGGCACCCGCGTGGCGGGCATCATCGCGGCCCGGCCCGCCAAGGGCACCGGCTTCGTGGGCCTGGCTCCGGACGCGACCATCATCCCCGTCAAGCAGAACGACGCGGAGGGCGACGGCACGGCGCTCACCCTGGCCGACGCGATCCGCCACGCCGTCCAGGCCGGCGCCGGCGTCATCAACATCTCCCAGGACACGGCCAACGCGGTCCGGCCGGACGCCCGCCTCCAGCAGGCCGTCGACTACGCCCTGAGCCGGAAGGTCGTGGTCGTGGCCTCCGCCGGCAACGACGGCCTGGGCGGCAACGTGAAGGTGACCTACCCGGCGTCGTACAAGGGCGTGCTGGCGGTCGCGGCGTCCGACCGCAACAACGAGCGGGCGGCGTTCTCACAGTCCGGGGACTTCGTGGGCGTCGCCGCTCCCGGCGTCGACATGATCTCCACCGTGCCCGGCGGCGGCCACTGCTCGGACAACGGCACGAGCTTCTCGGCACCCTACGTCGCGGGCGTCGCGGCGCTGCTGAAGGCCAAGTACCCCAAGTGGACGGCCCAGCAGGTCACCGCCCAGATCGAACAGACCGCGGAACGCTCCATCCCGGGCAGTGACCGGCTGGTCGGCTGGGGCGTGGTGGACCCGGTGAAGGCGCTGACCGACGTCGACCCGGAACACCCCGTCCAGTCACCGCGCCCGGAGGACGGCGTCTCCCGCGGCGAGGCCCCCTCGGTCACCCCCCTGCGCTTCGGCGAGACGGCGCAGGAGCGCGACACCCGCATGGCGACCTACGTGGTCGTCGGCGGCCTGGTCCTCGTCGCGGGCCTGACCGGCGCGGCCGTGGCGGTCCGTGACGCACGGCGCCGGCGCGAGGCGCGGCCCGAAGGCGGCTCGTGGACACGCTGACGAGGACGGACGGGCGCCTCCTGTGGGGGCGCCGTCCGGCCGCGCGGGTGCGCGCAGGCGGCCGCTGACCTTCCCCGGCCCGGCTTCACAGCTTGCCGAACACGACCCCGCGCCAGGTCCAGCCGGACTTCACAACGGTGTCCCGCAGGGGGTCACGCAGCTCGGAGACGTCGAACCGGAAGGTCTCCGTCGCCTCGGGGCGGCCGTCGTCCCCGCGTCCGACCGTCCACCGCCGGGTGACCGTCCGGTCCTGCCCGCGCGAGTACGACGACGCGACCTGGAGCCTCGGCGGATCCCCGACCCGGGTGACCTCCCACTGCTCCTCCAGGGCACGCACCTCGTGGCCGTCGCGGTCCAGCCGCATCCGGATGCGCACGGCATGCGTGATCCGGGACTCCAGGAAGAAGCTCTGCCAGGCGGGCTCCGCGATCCGCCACTCCGCCACCACATCGGCGCCCTCCGCGGCGCCGTAGCGGACGACGTACGGCGCGTCCGGCCGGCTGAGCCCCAGCAGGGCCGAACGCAACTCCTCCGCCGGCGCCGGCGGGACACCGTCCGCGGGTCGCCGGGTCCCGGTCAGCCTGTCGAAGAGTGCCATGGGCTCAACCTACGAGGGACACCGCCGACGGCACAACAAACCGTCCGCCCGCCCCGCGCACCGGGTCACGCAGCCGCGCCGCCGCCCGGGCGCACGGTGCGCACGAGGTCGCTGAAGTCGTCGAGGACCGCCGGGTGCTGGGCCGCGGTCGAGGTGAGGATCAGCCGGATCACCGCCCGCTTGTGCGGGTCGGACAGGTCCAGCATGGACATGTAGACCTGGGACTGGACGAGGTCACGGCTCACTCCGCCGGCGATGGTGGAGAAGGACAGCCTCTGGGTGAGGCCGGGGGCCTCCGGCGAGCCCGTCTCGCGCCGCCCCGTCACCATGACCGAGGTGACCGCCCGGCCCAGGCGCCGCACCGACTCGTCGGCGATCTCCGGCAGCGTCGCCGGGTCCGGACGGAACTCGCCGTCGATCGTGATGTTCGCGGTGAACCCGCCGTCGGACGGCAGATGCACCGCCACGAACGCGGCGCCGGGGGCCCCCACCTCGTCCGGAGGCGCCGCGCGCCAGCCCTCCGGCAGGTCGAAGTCGATCGGGACCGGCAGGCTCGTGGTCATCGCGAGCCCTCCTTCCTGGAGCGGTGCGTCCTCGCCGTCGGCCGGGGAGGTGCGGAAGAGGTGCGGATCAGAACAGACTGCCGATGGCGTGACCGGCCGAGCTCAGACCGTCGCCGACGGCATCGGCCAGATCGCCGGCGGTGCGGGTGACCTTGTCCGGGTCGACGGTGAACTCGACGCCCACCTCGCCGCCGACGATGGGGGAGAGGCCCACACTCGTCTTGAACTCCCACTTCCCGTCCTCGGTCTTGCCTATGTCCAGGTTGGCCTCGGCCCCGGGGCCAGCCCATCCCTCGGCGGTGACACCGGCCCCGATACCGCCGATGTCCGCGCCCACGGCGCCGCCGCCCTTCGCCCCCGCGAACGCCTCGCCGCCCAGGTTGAAGCCTTCGAGGCCCGCCCCGGCGTGCGCGCTCGCCTCGGCGCCCGCCATGCCCTCGGCGCGTGCGTAGACGCCGACCGGGCCGACGTCGAAGCGCCCCTTGGAAGACGCCTCGCCGCCCGCCAGGGCGCCGGCCTCCCCCTGGAGGCCCTCGTTGGTGACGCCGCCGCTCACGGAGCCCTTCGCGCCCGCGTAGGCCTCGGCCTCACCGTCGAGCTTCACCGGCCCGTTGGTGAGCGAGCCCTTCGCGCCGGCGCGGCCGAGGTCGGCGTGCGCCTCGGCCTCGCCCATCTTGCCGGATCCGGTGTCCGGCCCGGTGGCCTCCGCGCCGACATCGGGGCCCGAGGCCTCGGTCTCCCCGTCGGAGACCCAACCGTCCAGCTTGGTGGGCGTCTTCTTCGACTCGGCGACGTACTTGTCGATGCCGCTGTGCGCCTGGCCGTTGAAGCCGGTGAGCGTGCCGTCGCCGAGGTCGGAGTCGAGCACCACCGCCTGGAGCGCGGTCTCGACATGCGCGTCGGCCTCGACGACGTCCTTCACGGCCTTGTCGATGTGCTGCTGCCAGGAGGCGACGGCGGAGCGCACGGACTGCTGGTAGTCGGGGTCGTGGTGCAGGGCGTTGCGCTCGCCGTCACCGAGCTTGGCCGTGTCGAAGGAGACCACGCCCGCCTCCGACACCGCCATGCCCGCCTCGACCGCGTCCGCCCGGGCCGACTCCAGCTTCTTGCGCAGGTCCGTGAACTGGGTGTGCGCCTCGCGCAGCAGCGAGGCCACCGCCTTGGCCTCCACCTGGGCGGCCTGGAACTGCTTGAGCGTGACGTCGAACCGCCGGCCGGCGGCGTCCGCGCTCAGCCCTGTCCAGGTCTGCCCGGTGGAGACGCCGTGCACGTCCCGCTTGTAGGCGGTCTCCTGCTTGTGGAACTCCTCGGCCATCCCGTCCCAGCGGTCGGCCGCCGTGGAGAGGCTGGACAGATCGGTCGTCATGATCTCGTGGTAGTTCGGCATGGTTCCCCGTTGTGATGGCAGGGCGGCGGGCCGGCCGGGACGGCTGTCCGGGCGGCGACCGCGCCCGGCGGTCCCGTCAGTAGCCGCTGAGCACCGACACCGAGCCGGCGTTCGCCCCGGCCCGGAAGTCCGTGTTCTGCAGCACGGTGTTCGCGCCGCGCAGCGACGCCTTGTCGGATGCGAGCATGTTCATCAGGTTCTGGACCTGCTCGCCCCAGGTCCCGTGCGCCTTCTTCAGCGCCCCCGAGGTGTGCCAGCCGTCGCGGAACCCGGAGACGGCCGCTTCGGTCTCGGTGTCCGCCCAGTCGCCGGCCTTGCGGGTGCCGGGCTCGATGTGGTCCTCGATCGCCTTCGCGGCGGCCTTCTTCTCGGCCGGGGAGGAAGCGAGGTCCTTCTGACCGCCGAGCAGCGGCGGGGGGCCCGCGGAGCCCCCCGGATCGGCCGGCACCTGATTCAGCCGCATCCCCACGGGCTGCGCGCCCGCCTCGCCCGGCGTCCGTCCTGCTCCCGGCCCTGCCATGACCCGCCTCTCCCCGTTAACCGCCGCGTCCGCGCGGCGGCTTCCCATCGCCTTCGCCGGCCGTGCCGTTCCGCGGCCCCGGCCGGACGACGTCAGCCCGCGGCCGGCGAGACCTTGTCGTCGGCCTTGTAATCGAAGTTGATCTTTCCGTCCTCCACGGAGGTCACCTTGACCGTGATGCCCAGGGTGCTGCCGTCGTCCGCGCTGAGCGTGCACCGCGTCGTCGTGCCGACCTTGCCCTTGAGGTCCTCGGGACACGTGATGTGCGGCTTGGGCCGCCCGGTGGTGGCGGCGAGCTTGGCGGAGAGCGTGGACGCCAGTTTGCCCGCGGACAGTTTCGGCGTGCCGACGCTCACGGAGGCCGAGCAACCGGAGAGCAGGACGCCGACGGTCACCGCCGAGAACGCCGAAACGGCGGCGGACCTGCGGAACTTGGGCATGTCGAGTCTCCGGATTTGCTGAGCATGACAGAAAGACGCCCGAAGCTTACTTGCCGGGATCGCCGCGGGCGCCCCGGGGAGGCGCGCACATGCGGCATCCGCCGGCCCTCCATGACTCCTGCGGTTTGCCCCCGCGTGCCCTTCACGGAAATGCGGCGGCGAACGACAAGGTGTGTTCTCCGCAACCGATTTGAGGCTCGCCCCGCCCCGGCTCCTCGTCCGTCCACCCCTCGTTCACGCTGACCCCTATCGGGTCGGACGTCACCCGTTAGGGCCTCCACCGCGCCACGGCGTCAACTCCCGTCCGTGGCACGGAGGGTGGCCGGTGCCGCCCGCCCGGCCGTGCGTAGAGATTCCATGGAAATCCCTGTGCGTCATCGCCTGCAAACAGGAAAACCGGACAAACCATGGCCGCGGGTGCCGACCTGTGACCGAGTCAAGACACATGCTCGGTTGGACCGGTTGGGCAGGTTGACTAGAGTGGTAAAGGCGTTGTGAGACGCGGCTCGCTTTGCGATCGTACGGCGAGCGGATGGTCGGTCCCGGCCCGTCAGGGCCGAGCGACCGTACGGGGAAACGGGGAGGAGCGTCGTGCTTCCGGCAGACATGGTGGGGGGCGTGTCAGCGGCGAACCTGAAGGCCAGCGGTGACGCGCTGAAGAAGTTCGTGAGCCGGGTGGACGCCGTACTCAAGGACCTGGAGGGGTCGGCGGGCAACCCGGCACGCGTCGGGCAGCAGGCGATCCGCAAGGGGTCGCTCAGCAGCGCGGCCGGCGCCTTCCACGAGGCGGACGCCTTGTACGGCACGTTCAACGCGGTCCACGAGCGCCTCACCACGCTCTCCAGGACCCTGCACCTGCAGATCGAGGCGATCGGTATCGCCGTCCTGGGTGCGAAGGGGACCTTCGACAACCTCGAAGAGGAGCAGCGGCGGCGGTTCTGGGAGATCAACTCCGAGATCAAGAAGCTCAACCCGCCGAGTAACGGCGAGCATGGCAAGGACGACACTCAGGGGGTGTTCTGACGATGACCGACAAACACAAGGCAGACCTTGATCGGGTTTCCTCTCAGAACAACTTCACGGACTTTGCGCGGGATGCGGCGGAGCACCCTCATGCGGGTGGCCTCAGAGGGCTCGTAAACAGTGTGATTCGTGCAGCTGCGGCCCCTACTCCGTACGGTGAAGCCATGGTTGACCGCACGGAATTCGACATGCGGTCCCTCAACGAGATGGTCGATCTGGTCGAGCAGACCAACCCAGAGGATCTTGAATCCTCCGGTAAGGCCTTGTGGGACGCGCGAGACGCCATCAAGACCGCGGCCGAGGAGCTCAAGGGCCAGTTCGAAACTGTCCCCTGGGTCGGCAAGGCAGGGGACGATTTCCGCACTTGGGGCTCTGGACTCGTTTCGAGCGCCCATGACCTGAGCGCCTTCGCGGGAGGAGCAGGCGACCAGATCACAGCCGCTGCGGTGGGCCTCGCGTCTGTACGTGGGGCCATGCCGCCTCGTGATCCGGCGAACCGAAAGCGACCCAGTCACTTCACGACGGCTGAGAAGGCGGCGAACAAGGAAGAATATGCCGACGCCGTGAAGGTGGAGAAGGACCGCCAGGAAGCCATCAATCAGATGAACCGGCTGGCCTCGTACTATGCGGTTTCCAGGGAGCAGCTTCAGGTCCTACACGACGACGCTCCCACGTTCAAGGAGGTACCGGACGTAGGTGTCCCGAAGCCGAAGACGGCGCAGCGTGACGTCTCCGGCGGAACCGACTCCAGCACCCCGCAGCAGACTGGGACCGCGAGCGTGCCGGCCGGCCATTCTTCGATCGCGCCGACCACGAGGCATGTCGTGGCGCCGACCGGCCACGTCCCGACCCCCGCGCAGGACCTCCCGACGCACACCGAGGTCCCGGACCGGCCTGTCGGGACGAACATCGACACCGTCGGCACACTGCCTCCGACCACGACCACGCCTTCGACCGGACACACCCCGCCAGTCCCCGGTACACCCCCCGCAAGTGGTGGCGGCCAGTTCCCGCCCTACAACGGCCCGCTCGCAACTCCCGTGACCGGCGGTCCGACCCGCCGTGGCCTGAGTGGTGCCGGGGGCTTCCGTACGCCCACGTCGGCTCAGGGCGGGACCAGGGCCCCCGGGGCTGCCGGTCCCGGATCCGGACGATCCGCGGGCCAGGGGCCCATGAACCAGATGGGCCGCGCCACGTCGACGGGCCAGTCCGCGGCCGGCGGGACCACGTCCGGGGCGAAACCGACTTCGATGGGGCGAGCAGTCACCGGGGGTACGCCGCGGCCCGGAGGCACGGCGGCGCCTCGAACGAGCAGCGGGCCCACGACCGGTGCCGGCCGGTCCAACGGAGTCGTCGGAGGACGGCCCTCGAACGCAAGTAGCGCTTCCAAGGGCGGCTCCAAAATTCCTCGCGGCACGGTCGTCGGCCGCGAAGAAGGAGTCAGTTCCAGGCCTGCGACTGGTCGCAACGGCCAGCGTGGCGTCATTGGAGCGCCCGAGCCCGCGGCGCGGCCTGGTACCGGTGCGGCCAACTCCCGCAGAGGTGGAGCAGGGCCGGAGGCCGTGACGGGTAGGCCGTCCGACCGCAACTCCGTCGCAAGAGCTGAACGCAACGGCATGACGCGTGGTGGTGCCGGTCTCGGACGCGGTGCCGGCCGCAACGGCAAGCCGACTGAAGAGGAAGAGGCGCAGCGATCGGCGCGCCCTGACTACTTGGTCGAAGACGAAGAGACCCACTTGCCCAACAGGCCCCGGCGTGATGTACCGCCGGTCGTCGACTGAGCACGAGCGAGGACACGTAAACGATGAAGTCAGGGACCGGTCGACAGGCCGGGCGCGCTGCGCCTGTCAGGACGCGCCTCAGACGACCGACGCGCGCTGTCGGCGCGCTCGTCGGCGTCCTGGCGACCTTGAGCGTGGGCTTCGCCCCGAGCGCCAGTGCGTATGACGCGCAGTCGCAGCAGTGGTACTTGGGACCGATGAAGGCTGACCAGATGTGGAGGGTCAGTACCGGGGAAGGTGTCAAGGTCGCTGTTATCGACACCGGTGTGAACCCGAATACGCCCTCGCTGAAGGGGCAGGTGCTTACTGGCGAGGTGCCCAAGGCAGTTGCGTACAAGGCTACTGACGACTTCTCGGGCCACGGAACGACCATGGCCGAATTGATCGCGGGTACAGGGTCTGGTGGCGGCCTCAAGGGGTTGGCACCGGGAGCCAAAATCGTTCCTTACCGTGTGGACCTCGAGGGTTTGCCGGGCGGTAAGAGTGAAGAGAAGCGGACGCCGAAGATCGCTCAGGCGATCAGGGCCGCAGCCGACACCGACGCGAAGATCATAAGCATGTCGTTCGGTGGTTTTCCCTATCCCGAGGACGAGAAGGCAATCAAGTATGCCGCGTCCAAGGGAAAGTTGCTCATTGCCGCTGTCGGTAATTCCGGTCGCAATGACAAGAAGGACTTGATCGACTACCCTGCCGCCTACCCGTACGTAATCGGAGTCGCGGCGGCCGACAAGTCGGGGACGGTGTCGAAGTTCTCGTCATCGGGCGGATATGTCGACCTCACGGCGCCCGGCGAGGGATTTCCGGGCTGGTGTGACACCACCTTCCGCTCGTATTGCAACCGTGAGGGCACGAGCCCGGCGACGGCGCTCACTTCGGCTGCCGCAGCACTCATCTGGTCCGCACATCCGGACTGGACGGTCAATCAAGTGGTGCGGTCCCTGATCAAAACCGCAGGACGCAAGGAACAGAGCGACAAGGCGAGCAAGTACATCGGCTACGGGATGGTTCGCCCCCGCCTGGTTCTCGAAGAAGCCAAATACGACCCGGGCCCCGCCCACGAAGACCCCCTCGCCAAGGAGAACGGCGGCGACCTCCTGGCCAAGGCGGGGACTTCAGCCGCCTCCACCGCACCCTCCTCCTCTGCATCAACCCCGTCACAAGCCCCCGCGAAGGGTTCTGCCGGCAGCACCCCGGCGGCAGGATCGGCCGCGGAGTCCTCGGACGGCGGCAACACCCTCTGGATCGCACTCGGCGCCGTCGCCGCGGTCCTCGTGATCGGCGGTGGATGGGCTGCCGTCACGCGGGCCCGGCGTGCCAGGTGACGTCGGCAGTCGTCTGTAGCCCTGTGCCCAGGGACAGGGCGACGCAGAGCGCGCTCACCGCCGTACCGCAGCACGGCAGCGGTGAGCCGGAACAGTTGGACCGAAGAGACAGACAAGAAAGGGCAGGCTGACATGGCCGACAAGCAGAAGCTCGAAGATGCCGCAGTAATCCACCTGCAGAAGCGGATGGCGGAGAAGTACGAGGGCATCCGCAAGCGCGTGCACGGGCTCCAGGGCGTCATCGACGGCCTCGAGGGCCAGTGGCAGGGTATCGGCCGCGCCGCGTTCGACAAGAAGCAGTACGAGATCAACGAGTCGCTGAAGAACATCGGCGACATCCTCGGTGACGTCATCGAGGCGATGACCGCGACGCGCAACATCAAGGACAGCAAGGAAGACGAGGTGCGCGCGTCCGTCAACAAGATCGACGTCCAGGACGGCGCCCCCACGGTCCAGTCCTCCTCCCTCAGCTCCTACTGAGGCTCGGCCTCCTCACGAGGCGGGCGGCTCACAGAGCTTTTGCCGGGCAGCCGGCGCACACAACAGGCACACATCGGCGAGACGAGGTAAACAGTCATGGCCAACAACGCTGAGGGACTGTCAGTAACTTACGACGGGCTCGACGTCGCGGCGACGAAGATCGGCAACGAGGCGAGCCAGCTCGAGCAGGACCTGCAGGAGCTCCGCAAGATGGTGGTGAGCAGCATGCAGTACTGGGAGGGCCAGGCGCAGACCACCTTCCACGAGAAGCTGCACCGCTGGGACAAGGAGGCGAACGACATCCACCAGGCGCTGACCGGGATCGGCCACGTCGTCGCCCAGTCCGGCGGTACGTACATGGAAGGCGACAAGAAGGCCTCCAGCTACTTCCAGTAGAACGAGGCTCGCAAGAAGCAACCGCAGGGTGGGCGCGCGCGGGAGGCGCCCACCCTGTCGTCGCTCCATGGCCGGCCGCCGCGGTCGGCGGTGCTCTTCCCGTGTGGACAAGGACCCACGGATACCAGGGGTGGACCTACGAACTGCTCGAGCCGAGCAACATGGACTCGCCGTTGACGGCAACAGAACCTTCATCAGGAACGGCAGCTCACTTCACGCGTTGCCGGTCTTCTGAGGGGCGGGGTGGGCCTGTCCTGCTCAAGCACCCTGTCCCGTACACCCCTTGGTCGCGGCGACCGCGCCGGCCAGGTCGGTGATGGCCTTCTCCATGGCCGCCTTGCCGGCGTCGACGTCCTCCGCCCGCAGCATGGCGAAGGTCTCGTGATCCTCCTTCTGCGGGCTGCCGCACGCGACGTGCCCCACCGCCTGGGCGTCGGAAACGACGTACCGCGTCCCCTTCGTGACGCTGCCGGATCCCATACCGTAGGTGCCGTAGGCGACGTTCCTCAGAGTCGTTCCGGATTCCCGTCGCTCGATGATGCTCGTGACGGCGACCCGCCCGTCGACCACCAGCCGGCAACGCGTGAAGCCGGGGGAGCCGGTCTTCACAGGAGAGATCTTCTTTCCCGCTGGCAGAAGGGGTTCCAGCGTCGATGCGGGCAGGGCGGTCCCGCAGAGTGACGCCGGGACGGTGTACTCCCGCTCGGCCTCCTGCCCTCCCGAGGAGCAGCTGGTCACGGCCAGACCGGCGGCCAGCAGGCCGGCGATGCGGATCGGAAGGGCGTGGGGACGGATACGCGGCATCGGGAATCCTGGCTAGGGGATTTCTGTCTGAAGATCGTCGGCCATGTGGCGGCCGTTCGTGGAGGCGTCGTTGAAGCCGTTCTGGGTCGCGTCCATCGCCCAGCCGCCGACCCGGCCGGCGTACGGGGAGTGGTGCGCCTTGGCCGCCTCGGACGCCGCCCGCTGGGCCAGGGCGGTGTTCCGCTCACGGCTGTCCTCCCAGAGCTGGGCGGAGTCGAGGCCACTGTCCTCCAGGTGGCTGCCCTCGACGCCGTCGAACGGCTCCTGAGCACGACACTGCGCTCGGTGCCGGTGCCGGTGCCGGTGCCGGTGCCGGTGCCGCTGGCCGCGGCTCTCCGACGGAGGACTCCCAAGCCCCTCGGGCTCAGTCCACCTCGTCCGCGACCTGGCCCACCTGCACCATCGGCTTCCCCCGCTTGCGCGACACGAAGATGCCCCGGCCCGCCGGCATCGGGCGCGGCCGTACGCCGCCCAGCAGGTCGCCCTCGGCCGGGTCGCCCGCGAGGACGACGCCCTGGGCGCCGAGTTCCTTGATGCGCTGCATGAAGGACTCGTAGGCGGCGCGGCCCGCGCCCGCGGTGGAGCGGGCGATGATGAAGCGGACGCCGACGTCGCGGGCGAACGGGAGCAGTTCCGTCAGGCCCGACAGCGGGTTGCCGCTCGACGTGGACACCAGGTCGTAGTCGTCGATGACGACGTACACCGTGGGCCCCCGCCACCAGCTCCGGTTGCGGAGCTGCTCCGGGGTCACGTCGGCCGTCGGCGTGCGGCGCTGCATCAGGTCGGCCAGGGCGTCCATGTGGTGCTGCATCTGGTTCGACATGGGGATGTACTCCGCCAGGTGGGACGGCGGGGTCACGCCCAGCAGCGAGCGGCGGTTGTCGACGACGAACAGCTTGCAGGTGTTGCCGTCGTAGCGCTCGGTGAGGCGCTTGATCAGCAGCTTCAGCAGGTTCGACTTGCCGGACTCGCTCTCGCCGAACACCAGGAAGAACGGGTCCTGCTCGAAGTCCACGAACACCGGCTCGAGGTTGTCCTCGTCCAGCGCGAAGGAGATGCCGCGCTGCGGGAAGCGGTCGCCCGGGGGAAGCTGGGCCGCCGGGAACTCGCGGGGCAAGAGGCGTACTTCCGGCGCACCGGGTTCCTGCCAGTGGCGGGTGACCTCGGCCGCGAGGGCGGTCGTGGCCTCCGCGAGGTCCGTGTCGGAGGAGAGCCCGTCGATCCGCGGGACCGCCGCCATGAAGTGCTGCTTCTGCGGGGTCTGGCCGCGCCCCGGCACACCGGTGGGCACGTTCGCCGCGACCTTCCGGTCGAACTCGGAGTCCATCGGGTCGCCGAGCCGCAGTTCGAGGCGGTTCATCAGGTGGTCCTTGAGGTTGGAGCGGACCTCCATCGAACGCGACGCGGTGAGGACGAGGTGGATGCCGTAGCCCAGACCGCGCGCGGCGATGTCCAGGACGAGCGGCTCCAGCGCCTCGTAGTCGGTGCGGAAGTTGCCCCAGCCGTCGATGACCAGGAAGACGTCGCCCCAGGGCTGGTCGGTCACCGAGATGTCACCGCGCGCGCGACGGGAGCGGAACTCCGCGATGGAGGAGATCCCGCTGGACCGGAAGTACTCCTCGCGGCGGGTCATCACGCCGTACACCTCGGCCGCCGTACGCCGGACCTTCTCCGGGTCCAGCCGGGAGGCCACGCCGCCCACGTGCGGCAGGCCGGCCACCGCGGACATGCCGCCGCCACCGAAGTCCAGGCCGTAGAACTGCACTTCCTGGGGGGTGTGGGTGAGCGCGAACGACGCGATGATCGAGCGCAGCAGCGTCGACTTGCCGGACTGCGGGCCGCCGATGATCTGCATGTGGCCGGCCGCGCCGCCGAAGTCCGTCCACAGCGGGTCGCGCCGCTGCTCGTACGGCTTGTCGACGAGGCCGACCGGGATGACGAGCCGGCCCGCGCCCTCGTAGCCCGGCTGGGTCATGCCGCGGCCGGGCACCGGGGCGAGCCCGGGAAGCAGCGCGTCCAGCGACGGCGGGCTGTCCAGCGGGGGCAGCCACACCTGGTGGGCGCCCGGGCCCTGCGCCTCCAGACGCCGCACGATCACGTCGAGCACGGTGTCGGCGAGCGCGTCGTCCTGCTGCTTCTCGGGCGTCTCCTGGCGCTGCCGCGGGACCGGCGCGTACCGCACTGGCACCTCGGCCGCGGTGAACAGCACCGGCCTGCGGTCGACGGGCAGCGGGCCGCCGAGGGCCGCGGCCTGCTGCGAACTGGTGCGGTACACACCGGAGACGTACGCCGCCTTGAAGCGGACCATCTCGTCGGTGCCGAACTTCAGGAAACCGGAACCCGGCACGTTCGGCAGCTCGTAGGCGTCCGGGACGCCCAGCGCCGCGCGGGACTCGGCCGCCGAGAACGTCCGCAGGCCGATGCGGTACGACAGGTACGTCTCCAGACCCCGCAGGCGGCCCTCCTCCAGGCGCTGTGAGGCCAGCAGCAGGTGCACGCCGAGCGAGCGGCCGATGCGGCCGATCTGCACGAACATCTCGATGAAGTCGGGCTTGGCGGTGAGCAGTTCGCTGAACTCGTCGATCACCAGGACGAGCGACGGGATCGGCTGCAGCGGAGCGCCCGCCGCGCGCGCCTTCTCGTAGTCGTGGATGTTCGCGTAGTTGCCCGCGTCGCGGAGCATCTCCTGACGGCGGTTGAGCTCGCCGCGGATCGAGTCGCCCATGCGGTCGACCAGGGTCAGATCGTCCGCGAGGTTGGTGATCACGGCGGCGACGTGCGGCAGTTGGGCCATGCCGGCGAAGGTGGCGCCGCCCTTGAAGTCGGCGAGGACGAAGTTCAGCGTCTCCGAGGAGTGGGTCACCGCGAGGCCGAGCACCAGCGTGCGCAGCAGCTCCGACTTGCCGGAGCCGGTCGCACCGACGCACAGGCCGTGCGGGCCCATGCCCTCCTGAGCCGCCTCCTTCAGGTCGAGCATCACGGGCCGGCCGTCCTCGCCGAGACCGATCGGCACGCGCAGCCGCTCCGACTGCGAGCGCGGCCGCCAGGTCCGCTTGGGGTCGACCGAGGCCGCGTCGCCCAGGTTCAGCAGGTCGGTGAACTCCAGGTTGGCGAGCAGCGGTTCGTCGTCGTCCCCGCCCGAGCCCATCCGCAGCGGCGCGAGCTGGCGGGCCAGGGCCTCGGCGGCCTCGTACGACAGGACGTCCGGCGTCCCCTCGTAGACCATGCCGTGCCCCGACTCCAGGCGCAGTTCCCCGGGGTGCGCCACGACGGAGAGGTCGCCGCGGCCGATGGTGAGGTCGCCGGGCACGACCTCCAGGACGGTCACGCCCTGCAGGCCCTCGGGGCCGGCCAGCAGCGAGGTGGGCGGCAGCGAGACGCCGTCGAGCACGACCACCACGTGCGGCTGCTCGGCGACCGGCGGTCCGCCGGGGTGGAAACGGGGGCGGCCCTGGAGACGGGAGGCGAGCCGTTCCTCCAGATCGACCGGGCTGGTGGTGATCAGGCGCATGCTGCCGGCGCCGTCGCTCAGGCCCGGGGCCTGCGCGTGCGGCAGCCACTTGGCCCACTCCCACTCTGGCGCCGACTCCCGGCCGGTGACGACGGCGATGACCAGGTCCTCGGGGGAGTGCAGGGCGGCCAGGGAGCCGGCGACGGCACGGGCGGTGCCGCGCACGGCGCCCGGCTCGCCGCTGATCGTCACGTGGTAGAAGGCCCGCAGGGACACCGCCATCGGCAGGTCGTCGAGGGCGCTGTGCGTGGCGAGGAAGCGCTGCATGGCGCCCGCCGTCAGCGGCTCCAGCTCGTCGACGGGGGCGGTCTGCGGCGGAATCAGGGGAGTTGCCAGCGCCTGCGGGCCGAGGCCCACCCGGACCTGCCCGAAGTCCTCGTCACCGGTGCGCCGTTCCCACACCCGGCTGCCCTCGGCGACCAGCGCCCACAGTTGCTCGGGTGAAGGGTGCAGGTAGTACTGGGCGTCGCGCTGCGCCTTCGCGGTGTCCAGGGCCGCGCGCCGGGTCTGCGACAGGTAACGGAGGTAGTCGCGGCGCATGTCGGCCATCTGCCCCTGGCTGCCGCGCCGGTAGCGGATGAGCATGGAGATGCCCATGCCGATCGTCGACGCCACCATCACCAGGCCCATGATCTTCATGAACGGCTGGGCCTGGGGGTTGAAGAAGAACACCACGGACCCGCCCATGCCGAGCATGGGCAGGAGCTGCATCAGCGCGCCTTCCTGCTGCCCGCGCGGAAGCTCCGGCGGCGACTGCAGTACGACCTCGTCCGTGGGCACTTCCTTCGGCAGTGCCCGTGGCGGGCGCTTGACGACGATGTGGCTCACTACGCACCAATTCCCTTGCCGGACCGAGATGTTTCGTCCGCCGCCCCGTGTCAGGCGAACGTCGACCGCGATGCGCGATCCTACTGACAACCACGGGCGACGGCGGGCGGTAGGGTGCCGGTGAGACGCGTGAGCAGTTGCGAATCGTTCCGGGAAAACCCGGGCAATCCGCAACGGTTCGAAGCGAGCGCCGACCGGCGAACCCCGGACGCGACCCCGCGGTCGGCCGGCGGAACGGAAGGCGCGGCTCAACCTACACAGGATCTTTACGGGCGGAAGGTGCGCGGCGGCACCGCGCGGCTGCCGCACCACCGACGAGGGGGAACAGCAGGTGAGCATGACGGCCTCCGCGCCGGCCGGCGCAACCGGCGGACCGGGCACCGGAGCCCCTTCCGGGGCGGGCATGGGTTTCGGCTTCTGCCGGGTCACCATCGTGGCGCCCGACAGCCGCATCGACGTGGCACTGCCCGACGACGTACCGGTCGCCGACCTGTACCCGGAGATCCTGCGCCTGTCCCAGCAGAGCCCCGAGGAGGGCGCGCCGGTCGGCTACCACCTCGTACGGCGCGACGGCACCGTCCTGGACGGCGCCCGCTCGTTCACCGCGCAGCGCATCCTCGACGGCGAACTGCTCACCCTGCGCCCGTTCGCCGAGTCGCTGCCGCCCGCCGTCCTCGACGACGTCTCCGAGGCGGTGGCCTCCGCCGTCACCCGCGACCGCACCCTGTGGAGCGGCGACCTCACCCGGGCCGCCGGCCTGGTCGCGGCCGGCATCCTGCCCGCGCTCCTCGCGTTCGTGGCGTGGAGCTCGCAGATCCGGCACGACATGCACAGCCTGCAGGGCGTCCTCGCAGGCGTCACCGGCATCCTGCTCGTCGGCATCGCCTGCGTACGCGCGCGCGTGTACGACGACCGGGGCTCCGCGGTCGCGCTCGGACTCGGCGCCCTGCCGAACGTCGCCGTTGCCGGCTCGGGCCTGCTGCCGATCGCCGGCGGCGAGGGCATCGGACGGCTGCAGTTCCTGCTCGCCTGCGCGGCGGTCCTCGTCGCCGCCGTGGTGCTCACCCTGGTGTCGCCGGGCGGTGACGGACCCTTCGTGGCGTTCGTCTTCGCCTCCGCCGTCGGCCTGGTCACCACCTTCGTCGCGATCCTCGCCGAGCTGAGGCCCATTGAGACGGCCGCGATCTGCGCCCCGCTGTCCGTCGTGGCGCTGGCCTTCCTGCCGGGCCTGTCCATGCGCTTCGCCCGGCTGCCCATCGGCTTCGAGCCGCCCAACCCGTCCCGCGGCGGCTACGGCGGCGGCGAGCCCGCCCCGCAGGAGCCCGTGGACGCCGAGCGGGTGGCCGCCCAGGCCCGCCGCGGCCACGAACTCCTCGTCGGCCTCGTGGGCGGCTGCGCCCTCGTCGCGGTCGGCGCGTCGATCGTCCTCGGCTTCTCCAGCGACATCTGGGCCCAGCTCCTGGCCCTCGCGACCGGCGTGGCGATGCTGATGCGGGCACACCTGTTCCGCTACACCCAGCAGGTCGGCGCCACCCTGGCCGCCGGCCTGGCCGCGATCGTCTTCCTCGGCCTCGGGCTCGCCCTCAACCCGCCGCGCGACTACGTCATCGACGCCTTCCAGGGCGACACCACCGCCCTGGACATCCGCAGCGTCTGGCTCGCCGCGGCGGTCGGCGCGGCCATCGCCCTGGTCACCGCGATCGCCCTGATCACCCCGCGGCGCGGCGTCACCCCCTTCTGGGGGCGCTTCCTGGAGATCGCCGAGAGCTTCGTGCTGCTCACCCTGATCCCGCTGGCGCTGGCCGTCTTCGACGTCTACGCACAGGCCCGGGCCATGACCAGCTAGCGGCCGCGACGCACCCACGGCAAGGAAAAGGGCGGCACGCGCGCGTGCCGCCCTTCGCCGTACCGCGCGCGTGCCGCCCTTCGCCGTACCGCGCTCAGCCGGCCGCGAGCCCGCCGTTGTGCGGCATCGGCTTCAGGTCGAACTCGCCGTCGCGGGCGCCCAGGACGAAGGCCCGCCACTCCGCCTCCGTGTACCTGAGGACCGTGCCCGGGTCGAGGGAGGAGCGCATCGCCACCGCGCCCGCCGGCAGATACGCGATCTCGACCCGCTCCTCGTGCTCCTCGGTACCCGGCGCGCAGTGCCACTCGACGTCCGAGATGTCGAGCGCGTACAGCTCGTCCCGCTCCCGCTCCTTGCGTGCCTTCATCTCCGCTTCCGACTCCGCCATCCCGAAGCGACCCCTTCCCGACGTGACTGCGCTCAGCACGCTCACCCTAGTGGCGGCCGCCCCCCGGGCCGTCGCCTTCCGGCAGCCGGGACAAGAGGCCCGCGCCCGCCTGGTATCCTGGCCGACGGCCGTTTGTGTACGCACCCCCGGAGCGACCGCAGGCATCGCCTGCCGCCCCGGAGGCCGCGCCCAGCGGATCCCCGCCTCCCGAGTCATGGAAGCTCCCCCGAGAAGTGGACCGGGGGCACTCGATGGCACTCAAAGACTATGAGGAGTACGCGTGTCGCTCGACGCCGCTACGAAGAAGCAGATCATCTCCGAGTTCGGTACCAAGGAGGGTGACACCGGCTCCCCCGAGGTCCAGGTCGCCATGCTCTCCCGTCGGATCTCCGACCTGACGGAGCACCTCAAGGCCCACAAGCACGACCACCACTCCCGCCGTGGTCTGCTGATCCTGGTCGGTCAGCGCCGTCGCCTGCTGCAGTACCTGGCGAAGAAGGACATCCAGCGCTTCCGTGCGCTGGTCGACCGTCTGGGCATCCGCCGCGGTGCGGCGGGCGCCAAGTAAGACGCCGTGAAGGGAGCGGTTCCCGATAGGACTCGGGGGCCGCTCCCTTTGCCGTACGTGCGGGAACGTGCGCGCTGTCACCCCTGCTTTGTAGTGTGGTAGCACAACGCAGTACGCACGACACGGAACACGTACGGCACAACCCGTACGCAACAGAACGAGGAGGAGCGCGCCTCGCCGCCGCCGGTCCTCGGTAGTGGCCCCCGGGGGAACGAGCCCCGGGTGCTTCGATCGAAGACCGGCCCGCACCAGACGGAGCGCCCCTCCACAAACGTCCCCCCGCCACACGGGCGGCCAGGGACGAAGACGAGGAGAAAACGCTAGTGGAGAACGAGACCCACTACGCCGAGGCCGTCATCGACAACGGCGCCTTCGGCACCCGCACCATCCGCTTCGAGACGGGCCGCCTGGCCAAGCAGGCCGCCGGCTCCGCCGTGGCGTACCTGGACGACGACACCATGGTGCTGTCGGCCACCACCGCCTCCAAGAACCCCAAGGACCAGCTCGACTTCTTCCCCCTGACGGTGGACGTCGAGGAGCGGATGTACGCCGCCGGCAAGATCCCCGGCAGCTTCTTCCGCCGTGAGGGCCGTCCCTCCGAGGACGCCATCCTCACCTGCCGCCTGATCGACCGCCCGCTGCGCCCGTCCTTCAAGAAGGGCCTGCGCAACGAGATCCAGGTCGTCGCCACGATCATGGCGCTCAACCCCGACCATCTGTACGACGTCGTCGCGATCAACGCCGCTTCCGCGTCCACCCAGCTGGCCGGCCTGCCCTTCTCCGGCCCGATCGGCGGCGTCCGCGTCGCGCTGATCCGCGGCCAGTGGGTCGCGTTCCCGACGCACACCGAGCTCGAGGACGCCGTCTTCGACATGGTGGTCGCCGGCCGCGTCCTGGAGGACGGCGACGTCGCGATCATGATGGTCGAGGCCGAGGCCACCGACAAGACCATCAAGCTGGTCGAGGGCGGCGCCGAGGCGCCGACCGAGGAGGTCGTCGCCGCCGGTCTGGACGCCGCGAAGCCCTTCATCAAGGTCCTGTGCCGCGCCCAGGCCGACCTCGCCGCCAAGGCCGCCAAGCCGACCGCCGAGTTCCCGATCTTCCTGGACCACCAGGACGACGTCCTCGAGGCCCTCACGGCCGCCGTCCGCCCCGAGCTGGCCCAGGCGCTCACCATCGCCGGCAAGCAGGAGCGCGAGGCCGAGCTGGACCGCGTCAAGGGCCTCGCCGCCGAGAAGCTCCTGCCGGAGTTCGAGGGCCGCGAGAAGGAGATCTCCGCCGCGTACCGCTCGCTCACCAAGCAGCTGGTCCGCGAGCGCGTGATCAAGGAGAAGAAGCGCATCGACGGCCGCGGTGTCACCGACATCCGCACCCTGGCCGCCGAGGTCGAGGCCATCCCGCGTGTGCACGGCTCCGCGGTGTTCGAGCGTGGCGAGACCCAGATCCTGGGCGTCACCACCCTGAACATGCTCCGCATGGAGCAGCAGCTGGACACCCTCTCCCCGGTGACCCGCAAGCGCTACATGCACAACTACAACTTCCCGCCGTACTCCACCGGCGAGACCGGCCGCGTCGGCTCCCCGAAGCGTCGCGAGATCGGCCACGGCGCCCTCGCGGAGCGCGCCCTCGTCCCGGTCCTGCCGACGCGCGAGGAGTTCCCCTACGCGATCCGCCAGGTCTCCGAGGCGCTGAGCTCCAACGGCTCGACGTCCATGGGCTCGGTCTGCGCCTCCACCATGTCGCTGCTGAACGCCGGTGTGCCGCTGAAGGCCCCCGTCGCCGGTATCGCCATGGGCCTGATCTCGCAGGAGATCGACGGCGAGACGCACTACGTCACCCTCACCGACATCCTCGGTGCGGAGGACGCCTTCGGCGACATGGACTTCAAGGTCGCCGGCACCAAGGAGTTCGTGACCGCCCTCCAGCTCGACACCAAGCTGGACGGCATCCCCGCCTCCGTCCTGGCCGCGGCCCTCAAGCAGGCCCGCGACGCCCGCCTCCACATCCTCGACGTGATGATGGAAGCGATCGACACGCCGGACGAGATGTCCCCGAACGCGCCGCGGATCATCACCGTGAAGATCCCGGTCGACAAGATCGGCGAGGTCATCGGCCCCAAGGGCAAGATGATCAACCAGATCCAGGAGGACACCGGCGCCGAGATCACCATCGAGGACGACGGCACGATCTACATCGGCGCCGCCGACGGCCCCTCCGCCGAGGCCGCCCGCACCACGATCAACGGCATCGCCAACCCGACGATGCCCGAGGTCGGGGAGCGCTACCTCGGTACGGTCGTCAAGACGACCACCTTCGGCGCGTTCGTCTCCCTGCTGCCCGGCAAGGACGGTCTGCTGCACATCTCGCAGATCCGCAAGCTCGCCGGCGGCAAGCGCGTGGAGAACGTCGAGGACGTCCTCGGCGTGGGCCAGAAGGTCCAGGTCGAGATCGCCGAGATCGACTCCCGCGGCAAGCTGTCCCTCGTTCCGGTGATCGAGGGCGAGGACAACGCGTCCGACAGCGGCTCCGCCGCGGGCGAGACGAAGAAGGACGACGCCGACCAGTGACGTCCCGTGGCTCCAAGGCGACGGCCCGCACCTCTTCGGAGGCGCGGGCCGTCGCCCGTACCCAAACCCTCATCAAGGGCACCGGCGGCATCGGCACGGTCCGCAAGACCACCCTTCCCGGCGGCCTGCGCGTCGTCACCGAGACCCTGCCCTCCGTGCGCTCGGCCACCTTCGGCATCTGGGCGCACGTGGGCTCCCGCGACGAGACCCCGTCGCTGAACGGCGCCACGCACTACCTGGAGCACCTGCTCTTCAAGGGCACCGCCAAGCGCAGCGCGCTGGACATCTCCGCCGCCATCGACGCCGTCGGCGGCGAGATGAACGCGTTCACGGCCAAGGAGTACACGTGCTACTACGCGCGCGTGCTCGACACCGACCTGCCGCTCGCCATCGACGTCGTCTGCGACATGCTCACCGGCTCGCTGATCCTGGAGGAGGACGTCAACGTAGAGCGCGGCGCCATCCTCGAAGAGATCGCGATGACCGAGGACGACCCGGGCGACTGCGTGCACGACCTGTTCGCGCACACCATGTTCGGCGACAACGCCCTCGGCCGCCCGGTCCTCGGCACCGTCGACACGGTCAACGCCCTCACCGCCGACCGCATCCGCCGCTTCTACAAGAAGCACTACGACCCCACCCACCTCGTGGTCGCCTGCGCCGGCAACGTCGACCACAACAAGGTCGTACGCCAGGTCCGCGCCGCCTTCGAGAAGGCGAACGCCTTCAAGGACTCCGGCGCGCAGCCCATCGCCCCGCGCGACGGCCGCCGCGCCATCCGCGCGACCGGCAAGGTGGAGCTGCTCGCCCGCAAGACCGAGCAGGCGCACGTGGTCCTCGGCATGCCGGGCCTCGCCCGCGCCGACGACCGCCGCTGGGCCATGGGCGTGCTCAACACCGCCCTCGGCGGCGGTATGTCCTCCCGCCTCTTCCAGGAGGTCCGGGAGAAGCGCGGCCTCGCCTACAGCGTGTACTCGTACACCTCGGGCTTCGCCGACTGCGGCCTGTTCGGCGTGTACGCCGGCTGCCGGCCCAGCCAGGTGCACGACGTGCTCAGGATCTGCCGGGACGAACTCGACCACGTCGCGCAGAACGGCCTCTCCGACGACGAGATCGCCCGTGCCATCGGCCAGCTCCGGGGCTCCACCGTGCTGGGCCTGGAGGACACCGGCGCGCTGATGAACCGCATCGGCAAGAGCGAGCTGTGCTGGGGCGAGCAGATGTCCGTCGACGACATGCTGGCGAAGATAGCCGCGGTCACCCCGGACGAGGTCCGGTCGGTCGCCCGGGACATCCTGGGACAACGCCCTTCGCTGTCGGTCATCGGCCCGCTCAAGGACAAGCAGGCCGCGCGGCTGCACGACGCCGTCGCCTAATCACCTCCGGTAAGGAAGCAACAGATGAGCAAGCTGCGCGTGGCGGTACTCGGCGCCAAGGGCCGGATCGGGGCCGAGGCGGTACGGGCGGTCGAGGCCGCCGAGGACATGGAGCTGGTCGCCGCCCTCGGCCGGGGCGACAAGCTGGAGACCCTGGCGGAGACCGGCGCCCAGGTCGCCGTCGAACTGACCACCCCCGGCTCCGTCATGGGCAACCTCGACTTCTGCGTGCGCCATGGCATCCACGCGGTCGTCGGTACGACGGGCTGGACCGAGGACCGTCTCGCGCAGCTCACGGGCTGGCTCGGCCAGTCCCCGGAGACGGGTGTGCTCATCGCGCCGAACTTCTCCATCGGCGCCGTGCTCACCATGAAGTTCGCGCAGCTCGCCGCCCCGTACTTCGAGTCCGTCGAGGTCGTCGAGCTGCACCACCCGAACAAGGTGGACGCGCCCTCCGGGACCGCCGCGCGCACGGCCCAGCTCATCGCCGAGGCGCGCCGCCGGGCCGGCTCGGCGCCGGCGCCGGACGCCACCGTCACCGCCCTGGACGGCGCCCGCGGCGCCGACGTCGAGGGCGTCCCCGTGCACTCCGTCCGGCTGCGCGGCCTGCTGGCCCACCAGGAGGTGCTGCTCGGCGCCGAGGGCGAGACCCTCACCATCCGCCACGACTCCCTGCACCACAGCAGCTTCATGCCGGGCATCCTGCTCGGCGTCCGCCGCGTGGTGTCGACCCCGGGCCTCACTTTCGGCCTGGAACACTTCCTCGACCTGAGCTGAGCCCGGACACGTCATGCGCGCGAAGATCACCTACCTCGTCACGGCCGCCGTCCTGGTCTTCTACTTCGTCCTGGTCGGCAGCCGCGGCGTGATGCTCATCCAGACCGGCACGCTGGTCACCGTCACCTTCGGTGTGGCGGTGCTGATCCTGCCGGTCATCGGCCTGTGGTTCCTGTGGAAGAACACCCAGTTCGTCCGCAGGGCCAACCAGCTCGCCGCCGAACTCGAGGCCGAGGGCGGGCTGCCCGTCGACGAGCTGAGGCGGCTGCCGAGCGGTCGCATCGACCGCGAGTCGGCGGACGAGGTCTTCACCCGGCGCAAGGCCGAGACGGAGGCCGCCCCCGACGACTGGCGAAGCTGGTTCCGGCTCGCCGTCGCCTACCACGACGCCCGCGACACCCCGCGCGCCCGCAAGGCGATGCAGCGGGCCATCGCCCTGCACGACGGCAGGCCCGTCCAGGTCTGACCAGGGCCGGGCCAGCCGGCCCGGGAAGCACGAGGAGCACGAGAGAGGGGCCGGACCGCGCCGCACGCGGTCCGGCCCCTCCGCCGTGCTCCCGGAGCGACCGGGCCGGGGCGGTCAGGCGCGCCGGTGCTCCGCGGCCCACGCCTCCACCGTGTCGGCCGCCCGGTCGAAGGCCGCGGGCCGGTGCAGGAAGTCCAGGCCGTGCGTGGTCAGCAGCGGCGGCGTGTCCTCGACGGGCCGGTCCTTGCGCACGAGCGTCAGCGCCTGGCCCTGCACGGTGCGCGGCAGCCCCAGCCAGCGCACCGGCTGCTGCGCCGTGCGCACCGCGATCACCCGGGGCCAGGGCACCGTACGCGTCACCAGGAAGCCCACCTGGCGCAGCCCGCGCGGACTCACCCACACGCCCATGCGCAGCACGCGCAGCGCGGAGGCGATGACGGCGAGCGCCAGGCCGAGCACCAGGCCGGCGGCGGACACCGAGTCGGTCAGGGCGATGAGCACCGCCCCGAACAGCACGAACGAGGAGAGCAGCAGTCCCAGGGCGGCGCCGGCCACCCGCCAGGGACCCGGCCGGTAGGGCCGCCGCCAGCGGTCCCGGTCGTCGTACGGCAGCGGGCTCTCGGAGGCCGCGTCGAAGGAGCGGTCGGCCGTCAGGAAGGGCAGGGGCACGGCTGGTCCTCACTCGATCCTCGCTGGGCTGTGCCCGGTGAGGCTATCCGGCCGGGTTCGCGCCCACCACCCTTGGGCGGCCGGAAGGGTCAGTGCCCCTGAGTGTGCCCCTGCGAGGCCTGGGACTGCTGGTCCGGCGTACTGGACGGCGTGGACAGCGCCGGCATTCCGACGACGAGGGCGCCGACGAGCGCGGCGACGAGGGTCAGGCCCAGCAGCCAGCGCCCGGCCAGCTCACCGAGCGACGCCCGCTCCCGGGGCGGGGGAGTGACATTACTGCGGAACCTGTCCGCCTCGGCCAGGAAGGCGAAGGGTACGGGCTCACGCCGACGGAACATCGTGGATCCAGCTCCTCAAGGGATCGAACTTTCAGGCCTCACCGGTATAGACGCTCGATTGGCACAAAAGGTGCCCATGTCCGAAAAAATCCATGGCAAGGTCACTGTTCGGGACTGTCAGGGGTGCCCCGTACAGTGGGCGCGAACCTCAAGAAGTGATGGGAAGGACCCCCGTGACCACCCCCGAGTCGCTCACTTTCCGCAGCGATGTCACCGTCGAGCTGGTGAAGTCCAGCGCGTCGGACGCCGATGTCCTCTTCGCCGCCCGCGTCTCCACCGTCGGCGAGCAGTCGCTGGACGAGCTGAAGAAGGATCCGGAGCGCTCCAAGGGCCTCATCAACTACCTGATGCGGGACCGGCACGGCAGCCCGTTCGAGCACAACTCGATGACCTTCTTCATCAGCGCCCCGATCTTCGTCTTCCGCGAGTTCATGCGGCACCGGGTCGGCTGGTCCTACAACGAGGAGTCGGGCCGCTACCGGGAGCTCCAGCCGGTCTTCTACGTCCCCGGCGAGGACCGCAAGCTGGTCCAGCAGGGCCGCCCCGGCAAGTACGTCTTCGTCGAGGGCACCCCCGCCCAGCAGGAGACCGTGCGCGGCACCCTCGAGGAGTCCTACGAGCAGGCGTACGCGGCCTACCAGAAGCTGCTCGCCGAGGGCGTCGCCCGCGAGGTGGCCCGCGCCGCCCTGCCGGTCGGCCTCTTCTCCTCCATGTACGCCACCTGCAACGCCCGCTCCCTGATGCACTTCCTCGGGCTGCGCACCCAGCACGAGCTGGCCAAGGTGCCGTCCTTCCCGCAGCGGGAGATCGAGATGGTCGGCGAGCAGATGGAGGCGCGGTGGGCCGAGCTCATGCCGCTCACGTACGCCGCCTTCAACGCGAACGGGCGCGTGGCCCCCTGACGAAGCCCTGTTCCCACGCGCGGAACGGATGTACGGATCAGCCGGGCGAAGTGTCCGTATTGCGGCATTCCGAGAAGTTCATCTAGCCTGATCAAACGGACCCGGCACTGCTTGAACCCCCGAGCAGGCAGTGCCGGGCTCCTTATTTGTCCTGACCTACCCGGCACCCCAAGGGCAGACCACGCCCGGAGCACCGAGTAGCGTGGTACCCATGGCTCCGACCTCGACTCCGCAGACCCCCTTCGGGCGGGTCCTCACCGCCATGGTCACGCCCTTCACGGCGGACGGCGCACTCGACCTCGACGGCGCGCAGCGGCTCGCCGCCCACCTGGTGGACGCAGGCAACGACGGCCTGATCATCAACGGCACCACCGGCGAGTCCCCCACCACCAGTGACGCGGAGAAATCGGATCTCGTACGGGCCGTGGCGGAGGCGGTCGGCGACCGCGCCCACGTCGTGGCCGGAGTCGGCACCAACGACACCCGCCACAGCATCGAGCTGGCCCGCGAGGCGGAGCGCGCCGGCGCGCACGGCCTGCTGGTCGTGACGCCGTACTACAACAAGCCCCCGCAGGAGGGCCTGTACCGGCACTTCACGGCCGTCGCGGACACGACCGGGCTGCCGGTCATGCTCTACGACATCCCCGGCCGCAGCGGGGTCCCCATCAACACGGAGACCCTGGTCCGCCTGGCGGAGCACCCGCGGATCGTCGCCAACAAGGACGCCAAGGGCGACCTCGGCCGCGCCGGCTGGGCCATCGCGCAGTCAGGCCTGGCCTGGTACTCGGGTGACGACATGCTGAACCTGCCGCTGCTCTCGGTGGGCGCGGTCGGCTTCGTCTCCGTCGTCGGCCACGTCGTCACCCCGGACCTGCGCGCCCTGGTGGACGCGTACACCTCGGGCGACGTCGTCAAGGCCACGGAGATCCACCAGAAGCTCCTCCCGGTGTACACCGGCATGTTCCGCACCCAGGGCGTCATGACCACCAAGGCCGCGCTCGCCCTCCTGGGCCTGCCCGCAGGACCCCTGCGGGCGCCCATGGTCGAGTGTTCACCCGAGGAGATCGCCCAGCTCAAGATCGATCTTGCCGCCGGCGGGGTACAGCTCTGACAACAGACTTGGCACCACCCGAGCTTCACAACTGAATCCACAACCGCATAGCGGGCCACCGGTGCCCGCACCCCACAACGACAACTGCTTCTGCACGAACGTCATGCGCGCCACGTGCCCGACCGGTACGTGGCGCGCGTGGTGAGGAGAGTCTTTTGAGTCATCCGCATCCTGAACTCGGACCGCCCCCGCCGCTCCCCGAGGGCGGCCTGCGCGTCACCCCGCTCGGCGGTCTCGGCGAGATCGGCCGCAACATGACGGTCTTCGAATACGGCGGCCGCCTGCTGATCGTCGACTGCGGAGTGCTCTTCCCCGAGGAGGAGCAGCCCGGAATCGACCTGATCCTGCCGGACTTCACGTCCGTCCGGGACCGCCTCGACGACATCGAGGGCATCGTCCTCACCCACGGCCACGAGGACCACATCGGCGGCGTCCCCTTCCTGCTCCGCGAGAAGCCGGACATCCCGCTGATCGGCTCCAAGCTGACCCTCGCCCTCATCGAGGCCAAGCTCCAGGAGCACCGGATCCGCCCGTACACCCTCGAGGTGGCGGAGGGGAACCGCGAGCGCATCGGCCCGTTCGACTGCGAGTTCATCGCGGTCAACCACTCCATCCCGGACGCCCTCGCGGTCGCCATCCGCACGCCTGCCGGCATGGCCGTGCACACCGGCGACTTCAAGATGGACCAGCTCCCGCTGGACAACCGGCTCACCGACCTGCACGCGTTCGCCCGGCTCAGCGAGGAGGGCATCGACCTCCTGCTCACCGACTCCACGAACGCCGAGGTCCCCGGCTTCACCCCGCACGAGCGGGACATCTCCAACGTCCTGCGCCAGGTGTTCGCCGGAGCGCGCAAGCGGATCATCGTGGCGAGCTTCGCGAGCCACGTCCACCGCATCCAGCAGATCCTGGACGCGGCCCACGAGTACGGCCGCCGGGTCGCCTTCGTCGGCCGCTCGATGGTCCGCAACATGGGCATCGCCCGCGACCTCGGCTACCTGAAGGTCCCGCCGGGCCTGGTCGTGGACGTCAGGACGCTCGACGACCTGCCGGACCACGAGGTGGTCCTGGTCTGCACGGGCTCCCAGGGCGAGCCGATGGCCGCGCTCTCCCGGATGGCGAACCGGGACCACCAGATCCGGATCGTCGAGGGCGACACGGTCATCCTGGCCTCGTCCCTGATCCCGGGCAACGAGAACGCGGTCTACCGGGTGATCAACGGCCTGACCCGCTGGGGCGCCAACGTCGTCCACAAGGGCAACGCCAAGGTGCACGTCTCCGGTCACGCCTCCGCCGGCGAGCTGCTGTACTTCTACAACATCTGCCGCCCGCGGAACCTGATGCCGGTCCACGGCGAATGGCGCCATCTGCGCGCCAACGCCGAGCTCGGCGCGATGACCGGCGTCCCGCACGACCGGATCGTCATCGCCGAGGACGGCGTGGTCGTCGACCTGGTCGAGGGCAAGGCCAGGATCTCCGGCAAGGTCCAGGCCGGATACGTCTACGTCGACGGCCTCTCCGTCGGCGGCGTGGGCGAGCCGGCCCTGAAGGACCGCAAGATCCTCGGCGACGAGGGCATCATCTCGGTCTTCGTGGTCGTGGACTCGTCCACCGGCAAGATCACGGGCGGTCCGCACATCCACGCCCGCGGTTCCGGCATCGAGGACTCGGCGTTCACCGGCGTCGTCCCGAAGATCAACGAAGCCCTGGAGCGCTCGGCCCAGGACGGCGTCGTGGAGCCGCACCAGCTCCAGCAGCTGATCCGCCGGACCCTCGGCAAGTGGGTCTCGGACACCTATCGCCGCAGGCCGATGATCCTCCCGGTCGTCGTGGAGGTCTGACCCGCCGGCTGCGTGAACTCGGAGCGGGGCGCCTCGATTTGCATTGGGCGAGGTCCTTCTCCTGCTCGTAGAGCATGGCCCGCTGCAGGCTCTG
>NZ_BJTV01000028.1 GCF_007176755.1 Streptomyces sp. 1-11 | reverse complement strand
GCTGGCCAGCTTCCGCGTGGTCAAGCGTCACCACGACGACGAGTACTAGTCCGCGGCCCGTCGTGTGACTGTGGAGCCCCGGCCCGCCGGAATCGGGCCGGGGTCCCAGTTTGGCCCATGTGCACGGCGGTCACGTCCCGCACAGCCCTGCCGGTGCCGGGGTGTCGGCCACCTGGCATCCGGTGTCCGCGCGGCCGTCCCTCGCCTTCACAGGCAGCTCCACGTGCGGTTTTATGCCTGTCGGTGTGTGTTCTCAGTCCGCCGCTGCCGGCTGTGTGCCCGGCGCTTTTCCGGCCCGCAAACGGGTGAGGAGTGACATGAGCGTCTGCCTGGTGGAGGACGTGAGCGACGGCACCTGCGTCTTGGACAGCCTCGTCGTCACGCTGACCCCGGCGCTGCCCTGGCTGGGGCACCGGGCCCGCTGGGAGACGAACGGCTGCCTCAAAGAGTCCGTCGGCCTGACCCGGGTCACGTGCGACATCAATGAAATTCGGGCCGGTGAAGATGCTGCTCACACCGGCGCTGACCGAGATCGAGCGGGTCGCGCATGTCGGACGCGGCCCTGCACGCGGCGGGGGAGCGACGGCAACGTCGGCACACGAGGGCCGCAGTCCTCCATCTGACCGTCGCGCAGGCGTCCCTTCGCGCCTCCTGGACTGCGCAACCGCGCGTCAAGCCGCCGTCATTGCCCGCACAGCTGATGCTGGTGACACCCGCAGCTGACAGCGGCAACGGTGAACGCGACCGGACGAGTGGGGCCAGCGGTCTGCAGACCGTCATCGGCCTGAAATGCATCCAAGCACTTCACTCGCACGGCCTACATTTCGCCGTTTCAGGCCGGATTCGCGGCTTCACGGTACGGCTTCAGGAGCCGGCCGGTGAACGCGTACAGCGCATCCCCGTCTCGTGTGGACGGCCCTGCTCACGGAACGCGTTGCTGTATGCCCGGTCCCGGAGGCCAGGGCACCGTCGCGCCGCGGTGGCTGCCGGGCCGCGCGGCCCAGGCGCCACGGTGGGCCAGGGCCACGGCCAGGGGCCCCTCGGCGTCGCGCAGGGCGGTCTCGGCCGTGTCGACCAGGGCGGGATCGACGGAGTCCATCAGCCAGCTGTAGACCTCGCGGGCGGTGTCCTTGAGGACCACCCATTACATGTCGGCGGCGCTCGCGCAGGTCTGTGACGGTTTCGGAATCCGGAGGAGCGTGGGCCGGGTCGGCGCGAGCTGCGACAACGCCCTGGCCGAGTCGTTCTGGCAGGGACTCAAGAGAGACGATGCACCGGAGGCTGTTCTCGACGGTGCGGCAGGCGAGGCTGGAGATCTTCCAGTGGCTGACCTACTACAACGCCCGACGGCGCCACAGCGCCCTCAACTACCTTTCGCCGGCCGAGCTCGAATAGCAGCACCGGCGAGGGCAGCGCTGGAGCAACACCAACCGCGAGCCGGCCGCCCCGCGTCCGCCGGACGTGGTCAACCGACGGTTTCCCCGGCAAGCAACCAAACCCGCTGTGGCTGGCCGACCTGACCTACGACCGCACCTGGTCGTGGGTCTTCGTTTTCGTCCTGGGCGCGTACCCGCGCCGGACCGTGGGCTGGGGAAACAGGCTCAGAGGCGCCCCGCACTTGGCCGATCATCGGGTGCGAGCGCCGGTATCAGGCGTAGCGCGTTATCCCGGTTGATGCCGCGGAGCTGATGGTCGGTGATGGCCGGGTCGCTGTCCAGGGCCGGTGCGGCGATGTCGGAGACGATATGGGCGGGCGTGGGCGGCCAGTCGGTGCCGTAGAGGATCCGGGCGGGGTCGACCGTGGAGATGAGCGTGGGCGTCCAGGATGGGGACGTGGGGCCCGCCGTGTCGTAGTAGAAGCGGTGCAGGTAGTCACGTATCCGGGACGGTTCGACCTCGGGGGTGAGGTGGTTGCTGAAGAGCTCCAGTCGAGTGGCCATGTAGGGGAGGAAGCCGCCACCGTGCGGAAGGACGAAGCTGAGGTTGGGGTAGCGGTCCAAAGTTCCGTTGAGGATGAGGTTGATCGCCGCGCGAGTCGTATCCATGAGGAAGTCGCACATGAACGGCGGGAGGCCTGGGACACCCGGCCCGTCGGCGTGGCCACCCCGTACGTCCATCGGGTGCGTGCTGATGACCGCGGAGCGGTCGTTCAGCTCGGCGAGGAGGCGGTCGTGGGAAGGGTCGCCGAGATAGACGCCGCTCGCGCTGGTGCGCGTGCTCACTCCGGCAGCGCCGAGATCATCGAGGCCGTACTTCAGCGACCAGCTCGACAGGTCGAGATCATCGAGGAAGACCGGTGTGAAGAAGGCGAAGCGGGCGGGGTGGCTCGCGGCGACTTCGGCCGCCGCCTCCAGCGCTACCCGTGCACTCTCCTCGCGCTTGCTGCGCTCCTGAATGCGGCCGAGCATGGCCACGGTCATGACGGTGGTGCGGATTCCCGTACGGTCCATGAGGGCGAGTGCAGAGTCGAGGTCCCAGCGGGTCCACCAGGGCAGCCTGTCGCGCCGGACCACGCCCTGTGCCTCGGCCCAGTCGAGCCAGGCGGGTGCAGTGAAGTGGTGGTGGACGTCCACGCGTGAGGTTCGGGCGTCGTCGGCCGGGGCGGATGTCGAGGGGTGGGGAGATATCATTATTGGTTCTCTCTTCGTTCCGGAGCAGCGTTCAGGCGGAGCGCTCAGACGCGCTTGTCCGGCGCGGTGGCCAGTGGCTGCTCCGTGGCGGTCGTCCTCCGCGGGGAGGCGCTCAGACGCGCTTGTCCGGCGCGGTCGCCAGTGGCTGCCCCGTGGCGGTCGTTCGCCGCGGCTCGGCCACGGCGTTCGGCGGAGTCTCTCGGCGAAGCACCGTCATCAGCGTTTCCGTCAACGCCCGTTCCGCATCAAGCACGAGGCTGGGTGACCGCCATGCCACGAACCCGTCCGGGCGGACCAGAACGGCACCGGACTGCGTCGTGCCGTGCGGCACCGCCCAGTCGGCCCCGTTCTCGGGGACCAGGTCGTGGTCCGGACCCACGACGTAGCCTTCCACCGGGACGCCCAGGCGTGCGCTGACACTGCGGGCCGCGGTGCGCCAGGCCTCGCCTTCGGGGCCGGTGAGGACGACGAAGGACCGTTCATAAAGGTCCAGGGTGGAGATCCGCCGGCCGTCCCGAGTGGTCACCCACAGGTGGGGGGCCCGGCTCCCGGGGGCGCCGCCCAGCTGGAACCGGTCGGGCACGATCGCGGCGTCCGGGTCGGTGCCGACGACGGCGCCCGAGGGGTAGCGATAGCACAGGGCCACCGTCAGCGCGTCGGCCGGGTCGTCCTTGCGTTTCTCCGGGGTGTAACCCGGGTGCTGTTCCTCGCCCGCCTGGAACAGGGCGCGGGCGGTCGTCGCGAGGGCGACCGGCCGGCGTTCCGTCTCGTAGGTGTCGAGCAGGCCCGGTCCGGCCCAGCCGCGCAGGACGGCCGCGATCTTCCAGGCGAGGTTGTGCGCGTCCTGGATGCCGGTGTTGGAGCCGAAGGCACCGGTGGGGGGCATCTCGTGCGCCGAGTCACCGGCCAGAAAGACCCGGCCCTCGCCGTAGCTGTCGGCCACGCGGTCCGCCGCGTGCCAGGGGGCCTTGGCGATGACCTCGACGTCGAGGTCGGGGACGCCCGCCGCGGCGCGGATGTGGGCCACGATGCGCGCGTCGGTGAAGGCGTCCAGCCTCTCGCCCCGGTCTGGGGCCCAGGGGGCGTGGAAGACCCACTGCTCGCGGTTGTCCACCGGCAGCAGGGCACCCTCTCCAGCGGGATCGGTGATGTAGCAGACGACGAAGTGTCTGTCGCCGACGACGTCCTGCAGCTTCTTGCTGCGGAACATGATGCTCACGTTGTGGAACAGCGCGCCCGGTCCCGACTGGGTGATATTCAGCCGCTCACGCACCGGACTGCGGGGCCCGTCGGCGGCCACGAGGTATTGGGCGTGGATGATGCGCGTCTCGCCGCTGTCACGGTCCCTTACCTCCGCATGCACCCCTTCGGCGTCCTGAGTGAAGGAGACGAGCTCGGTGCCGAAGCGAATGTCGCCGCCGAGGGCGTGGGCGTGGCGCAGGAGAACGGGCTCGAGGTCGTTCTGGCTGCACAGACACCAGCCGGACGAGGTGATCCGCGACAGGGGCGTGTCCCCGCCGAGGGGCGTATCCGTGTCGATGGCTTTCACGATCCACCGACGGTCGCCGGTGGAGAGCGTGCTTACCTGGAGGACGCCGTCGTTTCCGGTCAGTGCGCTCGCTGCTACGCGGATGTCCTGCTCGACGCCCGCGGTCCGGAACAGCTCCATGGTGCGCAGGTTGTTCCCACGTCCGCGGGGGTGGGTGGACGTCGCGGCGTGACGCTCGACGAGAAGGTGCTCGATGCCGAGGCGGCCGAGAAAGACTGACGTGGACAGGCCCACCAAGGAGCCGCCTACCACCAGAACTGGTACGGATTCCACGGCTCGTCTGCTCATCGGCTGATCCCCTCACATCTGTCGTCCCGAACCGAGGGCCCCGAAACCGTAAGAAACGGTGACTCGGGGCGTTTTCCTTCGGCATCAACTCTTCGCCCGCTTCACCGGACCCCGCATCTCTTGTTGCTCCGACCGTGACGCCGCGTCCCGGCGTCGCTCCGGGCGGGCTAAGGACGTTTGCTGGCGGCCGCCTGCCGGGAACCGTCGAATCCATGACGCGAGCACCCATGCAAACCGAACCCGGATCCGCGGATGCCGCGGCCGCCGCCTCCCGATGCACCCCCGAATTCCGCGCCAACCCGCACCCCGTGTACGCGGAGTTGAGGAAGACCGCCCCGGTGTGCCCGCTGCAGCCGCCCCACGGCGTGGAGACCTACCTGATCACACGCTACGACGATGCGCGGGCGGCGCTGTCCGACCCCCGGCTGAGCAAGGACATGTACGGCGCCCTCGACGCGTACCATCGCATCTTCGGCGACTCCTCCATCGCGCTCGACGACAACATGCTGTTCTCCGACCCGCCCAAGCACACCCGGCTCCGGCGGATCGTGCAGGGCGCCTTCACCCCGCGCCGCGTGGAATCGCTGCGCCCGCGTATCCAGCAGGTCACCGAGGAACTGCTGGAGCGCTGTCCGACTGACGCGTCCGTCGACCTGCTCCCGAACTTCGCGTTCCCGCTGCCGCTCCAGGTCATCTGCGAACTCCTCGGCGTGCCGGAGGACGAACGTGAGCGTGCCCACCAGTGGGCGGTGACCGTGGCGAAGACCGGATTCGGCCCGGAGGCGAAAAAGGCCCTGGAAGAGGCCGAGGGGAAGCTGCGCGACTTCCTGGTCGATCTCGTGGCGCGCAAGCGCAGCACGCCCGGCGACGACCTGATGAGCGCGCTCATTGCGGCCCAGGACCAGGACGGCGCCCTGACGGACCATGAGCTGGTCTCGACGGCGTGGGTGCTGTTCTTTGCGGGTCACAAGACCACCGCGTACCTCATCGGCAACGCCGTGTACCACTTGCTCTCAAAGCCGGACCAGCAGCGCGCGGCCCTCGCGAGCCCCGAGGCCCTGAAGCAGGCCATCGAGGAACTGCTGCGGTACGAGGGGTCGGTGGAGAGCTCCACCTTCCGCCACGCCACCGAGGACATCCTGATGCGCGATGTGGTGATCCCCAAGGGCGCCCTTGTCCAGATCGCCATTACCTCTGCGAACCGCGACCCGCAGGCGTACGCCGAACCTCACCGACTCGACGTCACGCGCGCCGGAAGGCAGCCCCATCTGGCGTTCGGCCACGGCCCCCACTACTGCATCGGGTCACCGCTGGCCCGCCTGGAGACGCACATCGCGCTCACCACGCTGTTCCGCTGGTATCCCGAGATCACGCTGGCCGTACCCCCGCACGAGGTGCCCTGGCTGACCGTGCCCTTCCCGGCGTTCCGCGGACTCGCCGAGCTGCCCGTGGTGCTCGATCCGGAGCGGATCGCCGGCTGAACACATCGTCGGCACAGAGGTGTTGCAGAAGGCCCGTGATCACGCACCCCGAAGCGGGGGCTGGGTCTGTCGGGCCACCCGGCGAGGGCGAGATTGTGCATGCGGGCGATGGCCTGAACCGCGTGGTGGAGGCCGTCGCCGCGCCGGCGGCAGTCGCGGTTCTGCATCCTCGCTGTACAAGCGCGCGCGGCCCTCGCACGGCGGAACTCACGCGAGGTGCCCTTATGGCGGGGGTACGTCCGGTCGCTCGCGCCACCCGCGCCGTGGACCGACCAGGAGCGGGACCGTCGCCGTGCCGCCGCCGAACGAGCCGTGGACGAGGCGTGGACGAGGCACTGCTGACCGTCGACCGGCGGATGGCGGCCGCATCGCAGGACAGCGGCAGGGGGGGGCGACCGTTGTCTGACCAGGAGACACCGCCCGCGCAGACGGCCGTCCAGCTGGTGCCGTCCTTCCCCGCGGCCGACGAGGCACGCAAGTGGCAGCAGATCGACCCCGACCACCTTCAAGTGGCGGCGGGACCTCGTCGAGCGCCAGCTGCGCCTGGAGCGCCTCGACCAGTGGGTGGGGTACGGGTTCCGGCTGCTGGAGACGGAGCTTCACGCCTGACGATCCCGAGCAGGATGAGCGGGTCCGCAGGTGGTGCAAGTCCAAGATTCAGTCGTGTATGGCTGCAGTGGACACGCTGCCCAGTGACACCGTGTTCCTCGACGGAGAGCTGAGCCCTCAGGAGCTGGCCGACGACGTGCTGGCCCGCGTCGGCGCGGTTGCGGGCGCCCAAGCTTGAAGTGAACGAAGTCAGGCGTGTGGTCCATCCGGTCACCGACCCCGGCGGGCAGGGTAACAAGCAGTCCGGGTCGGCTTCACGCAGGACTTTGAGCAGGCCGGGTGCCCGCACCGCGCGCAGGTCGACCACGGTGTGGGTGTAGGCGTGGGCGGTGCCCACCGAGATGCCGAAGCCGGCGGCGATCTGCGCGAGGGTGTCGTGTTTGCGCAGGTACACCAAGGCGACCAGCGCGCGCTGGTGCGGTGGGAGCTTGCAGCGGCGGTCACCCTCACGGGTGACGATGAGCATGGTCATCCACTCGACCGGCGTGTGCGGCAGGTCGAGTGCGGCAGAGTGGGGAACCAACGAGGCTCCTGTGCGGACGGGTTGGGACTTCGAACACCTCCCCCAACGGCACGGGAGCTTTGTGCGTTGCGGTCCCGCCGCCGTGAGGCGAACTGCTTGTCACACACCCTGACACGGCGGCACTTCTGTCACCGGCTGCGGAGGGTGTGTGACAGGCCCAGCAACTCATTGGATCAGGTCGGTGTGCGGATGCTCGGGGGAGGTCGGGCATATGTAGATCTGCATGTTGTCGGTGCTGCCGACTTCGACCTTGGTCGGCTGCGAGGGGTCCTGACCACAGCAATGACCGGTGGTGTTGGCGGCGTAGGCGGCGGCCTGTTCTTCGTGAGGTGCCCAGCTGTGTCCCTCACCGCCGTCCCATTCGTAGGAGGCGATGGTCAGCAGCGGGACCATCTGCACATCACAGACGGTGCAGTATCGGGGGTTGGGATCGGTGCGGCCCCACGGAGGCCAGCCGCCGACCTTCCAGCCGGGCGCGTCTGCCAGATGCACGTCATAGAAGTCCCGCGGACAGTCCGCGTGCTCGGAGCTGTCCACGTCGACGCCAGCCGCCTGCCATCTGCTCCAGTCCTCCACCATCCGCAGCATCTGCGGGCTCAGATCGAGGCTGTTGGGGTACTCGGTGATCGCTTCCGGTGCGAGCACGCACGGCTCCAGCAGATATCCGTCATCGTTCACCTCGTACGGTTCGGGCGGTGTGGCGAGGATGTCGACGACCTCGGCGGCGGACCGCCAGAACATTGCGGTCGAGGGTTTGTGATGCGGATCGTGGTCGTAGGGGCACCAGAGGACCTGGAGCAGATCGGCCTGTCCGGGCGGCCGCAGCAGGGGTATGTCGCGCAGATACAGCTGGGACACGGGCAGCATGGGGACCGGGCAGTCCGCGGGCGGGGGGCCGACGGCAACTCGCTCCGCGAGCATCGCGGCGTTCCGCTCCTTGACCGCCGCCTCCTCGGGCGTTGTCCCCTGGCCATTGTGATCACGGTGCCACCGGGCCTGCATGCGTCTCTTGAGCCGCACGTCGGCCGGCGGCTGGCGGAACCCGCTGTCCACGTGCAGGTGCGAGGCTTCACAGTGCGGCCACGGCTCCTCAGCCGGCCACAGCAACGGCCCCCCGACCGAGCTCTCCCCGGCCGAAGGCGACCCGGGACGAGGGTGCAGCCGAATCGCAGGACGCGCCAACGGCGCCAGCTCGGGAAAGACCGCGGTCACGTCCACGGGCCGCGGCGGAGTAGTACGTACGAAAACCATGCCGGTGATCCTGTCACCAGCCACTGACAACCCCTGGCCGCCTCAACCAGCGTCGGCGACAACGGTGTTCAGCTGGTCAAGTCAAACGCATGCAGCCCCGCGGGCATCCGGGCCGTCCGGAGCCGCTCGGCGAGATCACCGCGCGAGTCACCGACTGCAACCCGCAATCGCTCGAATGCCTGGCGCACCACGAGGGGCGGGAGTGCCAGTCAGAGACGGGCGGGAAGTCTCCGTAGATGTTCACCGCCGCGGCCGGGTAGGCGGCCGAAGGCCCCTGGTTGCCTCTCACCTGCCGGTCACAGACAAGCCGACCTCGGCAGAGAGTCTCAGCACAAGGCCAGGAAGGAGCGCGTCGTCGAGACCGCTGCGCGGTATGGGCTCGACTCCGAGGCCGAGGTTCCCTTGACATCCTCGCCCACCTTTAGGTCAGGGCTTCGGCGTAGTCGGCGGGCGTCCGTTTCATGATCACTTGAGATGAAGAGAGGGAGAGCGGGCGCTTCAGCAGACGACGCTTGTGCATGGGCTGAGCGACTGGGTTGGGCGTTCGGGCTTATAGCGGAGGATCCGGCTGCGAGAGGTGCAGCACTCGTCCATCTGGCGGAGGCCCAGAGGAAGGTCACGGACGCGCTCGCCCGGTCCAACGAGATGTGGCTGCCGACGCGGCACCTGGGAACGGACGAGCAGTACTGGGAGCCGGCCTTTCTGCAGGCGCGCCGGAGGCATCAGCAGGCCCATAGGCGTTCGCTGCCTGATGGGGTGTGGGGTGGTCCTGTGGACGGGGATCTGGCGACGTGGCCGGGGCTGCCCTATGTGTTGCTCTTCCTGGAGTGGGAGGCGAGGTACCCGCTGGAGGGGACGCAGCATGCGAAGGCGTGGGGTACGAAGCAGAGCCTGATCCGGAAAATGGCCCGTGCTCGCCAGGGCGAGGCGATCAAGACGAAGCTCACCGACCTGGTCGAGATCGTCGTCCACCGGGCGTATCGCTGCAAGGACCGCGAGTACGTGCGGGTTGCCCGGGCCGTCGACAGCGCTGATCTACGGGGCAGGCTCGATCGGGCAGCCGATTCGGACAGCCCGTGGGCCCGGTGCCATGCCGACTATGTGCTCTGGCTCCTTGACCGCCCTGACCTGCCGAACACCCGCCGTGTCTGGCAGATTTGGGTGGCAAGCGAGGCTCTCCCTCGCGATGACCGGCTATGAACAGGTCCGCTCCGTCGTGGCCGCCCTCGCCGACGACCTGGAGTCCGCCAACCGCGTCGAACTCACCCCTCCCGGAAACCGGAGTATGCGGCGGAGCGGGCCTCTTCGACGCCCCCGAGGCAGACCAGACCGGCGGGCGGCTGCTGCGGCTCGTGACCCGCCCTCACTTCTCGATCGCACGCGATGGCTGGTCATGGTTCGTCGAGTTCGTGTCGGAAACCGGACCGCTGCCGTAGGCGGCGAAGGCACGCGCTTGTTCCGCCTTGCGGATGCGTCCCAGTTCGATGGGGCGCGAGGAGTGGGGGCGGCCCAGACGCTTTAAAATCTCGGCGAAATACGGGACCGGCGTGTTCTCGGTGGATATGACAAGCGACGACAGCAGTACGCCGTTGGAACCGGCAGGGCGGTCCACTGCCACCAGGATCGCGGTTCGCGCTTTCTCGGACAGATCATTGGGGGCGAGGCCGGCCGCAGCCGCCAGCGTGCGCCAGCTGACGCTGACGTGGCGGCGGGCAGCAGAGATCAACGTCTTCCGCACAGCCTGGATGACGGTCTCGAGACTGGTCCCTGGCCTAATCCAGATTTCCCCAGCACGAGTTCCCGGTTTGCCGAAGAGGGCGTAGGCGCGCTCGCGTTCGGTGGTCCACGCGACCGCGACCGTGCGGCACATGGGACTAGGTGCCCAGCCGAGCTCGTCCAGTACCTTCTCGAAGAACGGAGCGGGTCCGTCTTTCTGGCCTTCCTGCTTCACCAATGACGACAACACGGGACGATCCGAACCGTACGGCGTGTCCATGGCCGCGAGAAGTCGTATCCGATCGCGGGGTGAGATCGCGGAAGCGGAGACGCCCGCGTGCCTAAGCAGAGTCGACCACTTCATGACGCTCCGGCTACGAGCGACGCGTTCCAGGTGCCTACGGAATCGTTCGACCAGTTCCTCGTCGCTGATCGGAAGGCCCATCGTCGCGGGCGGGACCGGAGTGAGAGGGGTGTCGTCCCACTGGGCGGCGTGTGCGGCTTCCCGCAGGCGCTCCCAGGTGCTTTTGATCAACCGGTCATCTCTTAGGTCGACTTCCCGACCGAGGCCAGTGAGGACTTCGGTGAAGAAAGGGGGCAACCCAGGTTGCTGACCGGCCAACTTGACCATGGAGGAGAGCACCGGCTTGTCAGGTGCGCTGGGGCTGTCGACGGCAACGAGGATTCGGACGCGGTCTTCCGGAGTGAAGTCGTCGGGCGTGAGTCCCGTGTAACCGATCAGTGTTTCCCAGTTGATGAGGCCCTTTGAACGCGCAATCTGGGAGAGCCGAGCCCGGAGTTGCGCGACCAGCGAAGCCTCGTCAATGGCCGGCTTGTCGGCTTGTGCTTCCCGGCGGGGCGGGGTGACCGGGTCGGGTTTTGGGGGCTCGGGGGTGGGTCGCAGATCCGGCCAGCGTGGGTCGGTCCGTGCGGGGAGCGGGGTGAAACCGGGCGCTTCGATGAGCCAGCTGGGCTCGGCGGAGTCGGTCAGGGGGAGGAGATGGGCCGTGCTTTCGATGACGTTGAGCCGATGAGGGGAGGGCGGCACGATGTGTGCCGGCAGCGCGATGCGCATGCGGGTCATGGCCGACCCGACGGGCTGCACGTCGGCGTCGTAGAGGCGGCGCGCTGTGACGTCCTGTTCCTCGGCCGATATGGCTGCGGTGAAGGCGAGTTGGCCCGGGACGAGGGGGAACGCGAGTAGGGCCGTTGCGTCCGTACCCGTGTCCGCGTCTGCGGTCGTGGACGGTTCCTCGGTGAGGTGGGGGGTGATGATCCCCTCGTTCGTCAGGTGGCACTCGTCCAGCGTGGTCAGCTCGACGCTGTGGTCAGGGCGCTGCGTGCCCACGAACACTCGGCGTGTATCACTCTCGGTACGGCAGGTGAAGCGGATGGCATGTCCCGCGGCCTTCGATTCGTTGTGCGCGATGCCGCTGTTGGGCCCGTAGGCCCACTGGACGCGCACATTGCCCTTGGCGAATTGGGCGCGCGTCGCCTCCCACTGCGTGAGTGGCATGCGGTCCATCTGCACCCGGATGAGTCTTGCTCCGAGACCGAAGCGGACCTCGACGGCTCCGCCCGGCCCCGAACCGAGGTCCGGGTACGACACCCTGATCTTGTGATGCCCCTGCCGGCGAAGCCAGCGCTGGAGTGCCTGACCGATGTAGAGGTGGTCGGCGCTGTCCTCGCCAGTTTGTGTGCGGCGGCAGTGAACGGGCGGCCGGTGCGCGAAGTGGCATTTCTTTTGCAGGTACCGCTTGGCGGAGAGCTTCTTGCCGCAGCCGCCGAGGAGGGTGCCGCAGTAGAAGTCGTCCCGGCTTCGGCCGAGCATGAACCGGTCGAAGTCGTCGTGGTCGAATGGCAGGAACACCGGCCAGTCCGATCCGGGCTGGCCGATGACCGCCGTCTGTACCTTGCGGGTGTCTTCCTCGTGAGGGGGCATGGTCTCTCCGGGCGCTCAGGCGGGGTGTCTGGGCCGGTGGCCCGGGGGCGGGGTAAGCGTGGAGGTGTGGTTCTCAGCGTCCACGAGGGGGTTCTTCAGGGTGAGGCCGGCGGCGGCCATGCGGTCGTATTCGGCGAGGTTCAGTTCGTCCATAGCGACTTGGCGAGGAGGAGTTGGGGAGTACGGCGCTCGCGGCGGCAGAGAGGTGAGGGCGCCTGGGTACGCCGACTGCAGTCGTTCCGTGTCTCGTGACCGTCAGCCGCCCGTGAGTAGACGCTCGCGCTCGGCTGCCACGATCTCCCGTGCCAGCTCAGCGTCCGTGATGTCGAACGCTTCCGGGGCGCTGTCGGCGGTTTCGGAGACGCGGGCGAACTCCGCGAAGAGTTGGTTTTTGCGTGCCAGGATCTCGATGATGCGTTGGTCGACGCCTTCCTCGGAGAGTAGGCGGTGTACTTGTACCGACTCCAGCTGCCCCATCCTGTGGGCCCGGCCGATGGCTTGCCATTCGGTCGTCGGCTTGAGCTGGGGCTCGCAGATCACGACGACGGATGCCGACTGAATGTTCAGGCCGACGCCTCCTGCCACGATCTGTGCGATGAGGACTGCACCGTGGCGGGCCTGGGAGAACTCGTCGACCATGCTTTGTCGCTTGGCGGCGGGAACGGCGCCGGTAAGGGGCCCGAACACCTTCCCCGGAAGGACCGACGCCACTTCATCGAGGATGTCACGGAAGTACGAGAAGACCAGCACCTTGCGCTCGTTGTCCTCTGCCTCTTGGACGATGTCGATGAGGCGCTGCATCTTCTCGGACTTGGTACCGGCGCGTAGCGCGGCTTGGCGCATGGCCATGAAGTTCCCCTCGACGACAGCCGCTCGGTAGTGCTGCTCGTCGGCGCTGGACATCGGCATCCACTCGTCGATGTCGAGTCGTTCCGGGAGCTCGGTGAGGACGTCTTCCTGGTTGCGTCGCAGGTAGGCCGGTGCCACCTGCTTGCGGAACTGGCGAGGAGCGATCTCCGAGGCACTGATCGACAGGTCTGGTCGGAGGTAGCCGACGAGGTTGTGGAATTCCTGGATCCGATTCTCCAGCGGTGTGCCGGTGAGGAGGACCGCTCGATCCGAACGTTGGATCAGGGCCGTGGAGCGGCGGGTTCGCTGAGCGTGCGGATTTTTGATGTAGTGCGCTTCGTCGAAGACCAGGCATGCGGGTTCGGCGTGTTCGGGAAGCCGCCCTTCCAGCCAGCCGAGGATGTCGTAGGTGGTGACTGCGACTCCACCGTTGCGGATCCAGGACTTCAGGGCGTCATCGCGACTGGGCCCGTGCAGGCGGTACGCGCGCAGATCGGACTTGGCCTGGATTTCGCGCACCCAGTTGGTCACGACGGAGGCTGGGCATACGACCAGGAAGTGGGAGGAGCCCTTGGCACGCAAGTGGGCGAGCACGGCGAGTGATTCGACCGTCTTTCCCAGGCCCATCTCGTCGCCGATGATGACCTTCCGTTGCACGATCGCGAAGCGGGCACCGAATGACTGGTATCCGCGCAGGGACGCCTTCAGGTGGCTGGTGTCGAGCTTGAGTTCCCTGACGGCCTTGACGATCTCGGCCGGCAGGTCGCCTTGGCTCTTCTCGGCGTCGTCGGCCAGGAATCCGAGTTCTGCGAGCATCGCGTAGTAGTCGGCCGGTCGGGAGCTGAAATCCTCCCAAGGGTCACCGGCTGCGACGTCGTTCCCACCGTTGAGCAGTGCTCCGCGGCGCTCGACGGCCGCCAGTGCGTTTCGCAGTTCGGCGACGGTCCGGGTCTGGGGGAGGAGAACTACGTGGGAGGTCTTGGGATCGAGACTCTGGATGAGTGGTCGTACCGCGTCGGCGGCGGCGAGGTCTGCCGTCGCGCTGCGGATCGCGCGTGCCGCGTCCCAGGCCCGCATTGTGGTGAGGAGCTTGGTGGTGGTGTGGGATCGGTTCTTGATGTCGATTCGGACTGGCATCTCGTCCAGCGTGGTCTGCCAGATGGTCTGCGCGGCGCCGACCATCCGGTTGCCCGTCGTCTGACCGACTCCGGGGAGCGATCGGATCCGTGACTTCTGGTCGAGGACCTGTTGCACGTTGCTGATTCCAGCGGTGGTCAGTGCCGTGATGCGCAGTTGGCCGCCGGTTGCGTCCTTCAGCCGCTCGACGGGAATTTCGGCGACCAGCTTGCGTACTTCGGACTGTCGGACGGCGTTGCCGGCGGCGTGGACTGCTGTTCTGAATTCGTTCTCGCGCTGCAGGGCCCGATCGATCGCGCTGATCGAGGTCTTGGCGGCGTTCAGCTGCTGCCGCGCGACGAGCTCGGCTCGGGCGCCGAAGCGGTGGGCGAAGCCGACCGTGTCATCGAGGATGGCCGGGAGCCCGATGGTGGGGACGCTTTTTCGGTCCCGGGCTGCCAGATTTTCCAGCTCGGTGACGAGCCGGGTGTTCGCAGCCCGCTCGTGCAGGGATATGAGGTAGGCCGCAGCCTGCCCTGCTTCGTCCTTGCGGCTCTTGCCCGAGAAGATCCGGCGGGCGCCGAACAGTGTCCGGACGGCCGTCAGCGCTGGACCGACGTCGTTGGTCAACTGGTGGAGGCTCTGCCGGGCGTTCGCGGTCAGTGCCGGAAGAGCCTGACGGGCGGCCAGGGCGGTCACCAGGCCGACATCGGAGGGCGAGAGCTGGAGTACGCGCCATGCGGTGGTCCCGGTCCCGAGAGGTTTGACTCGGCCGAGGAACTGCCTGGTGGCGTCTTCCGCCGCCGCCTCGACTAGCTCACGCTTCTTGACGATGCCGGCGGCGAGCCTGTGCCACCCGCTGACTTCCTCCACCACACCGCGCAGGTGCTGACGTTCTTCTCGCTCCATTGCCCCCGCCGACTTGTGTGACTTCTGCGAAGATTAGCGAACCCGGTTGACAAAGTCGACGGGACCGGAAGCCGCCGGAGCGTCTGAGTGGCGTTCGCAGGTGGCCGACCAGGAGGTTCTGTACGTGTTGCTCGAGGAGCTCAAGCCGGGTCTGCGGATCGACGGACTCATGCCGGCGGAGGTCGTCACTCTCATCGCCGCGCAGTGGCACGGTGCGAACGCGGTCGAGCTGACCTACAAGACCGCCGCGGGCGGCCTCGACCAGCGGGTCGTCTTCCGAAAGGACGAGGACAAGCTGAGCGTCGCCCACAGCGGTAGCCGTGCCTTCGACGCGAACGCGGATGACTTCAAGTTGGTCGCCGAGGCTCAGCGGATCACACTGGCCGGTCTGTTCGACCCGATGCTCGCCGTGGCGACCAGTGACGTTCAGCCGCTCCCGCACCAGATCCGTGCCGTGTACGGCGAGCTCATCCCCCGTACACCGCTGCGCTTCCTGCTCGCCGACGATCCGGGCGCAGGGAAGACAATCATGGCTGGGCTCTACATCAAGGAGCTCCTGCTGCGCGATGACGTCAAGCGGTGCCTCATCGTGGCTCCGGGAGGCCTGGTCGATCAGTGGCAGGACGAGCTCTTCTTCAAGTTCGGTCTCCGCTTCGACCTGCTCACGAACCAGCTCGTCGACTCCCGGCTCAATCTCAACGTCTTCGAGACGACTCCGTTTCTGATCGCCCGCATGGACCAGCTCTCTCGTAACGAGCACCTGAAGGCGCAGCTCCAGGAGACGGAGTGGGACCTGATCGTCGTCGACGAGGCGCACCGGATGGGTGCCCACTATTTCGGTGGCAAGGTGGAGAAGACCAAACGGTTCCAGCTCGGCGAGATACTCGGCGAGCTCACTCGCCATCTGCTCCTGATGACAGCGACCCCGCACTCGGGAAAGGAGGAGGACTTCCAGCTCTTCCTCACCCTGCTGGACCGGGACCGGTTCGAGGGCAGGCAGAAGAGAAGCGTCGACGTCAGCGGGATCATGCGGCGCATGATCAAGGAAGACCTGCTCACCTTCGAGGGCAGGAAGCTCTTCCCCGAGCGCATCGCGGAGACCGTTCCCTACACACTCACGGCACTTGAGTACGACCTTTACGAGGACGTCACCCACTATGTCCGCGAGGGGATGAACCGTGCCGACCGCATCGGTGGCAAACGCAAGAACACGGTCGGCTTCGCGCTCACCGTTCTGCAGCGCCGCCTGGCCTCCAGCCCCGAGGCGATCTACAAGAGCCTCGTGCGGCGTACCGAGCGCCTGGAGCGCAAGAAGCAGGAGATCCTCAACGGCTCCTGGGGCGAGAGCATGCCCATCATCGACCTCGCCGACTTCAACAATGACGACTTCAATGCCGAAGAGATCGAGGAGGCCGAGGAGGAACTGCTCGATGCTGCGACGACGGCGCAGACGGTCGAGGAACTCAACGCCGAACTCACCGAGCTGAGGACGTTGGTGAAGACGGCGCAGCGGGTCCGAGAGGCAGGTACGGACCGCAAGTGGACCGAGCTGTCCGCCCTCCTCGGGGATCACGCACTGGTGACAGACGCCGATGGCCGGCCTCGAAAATTGATCATTTTCACCGAGCATCGCGACACCCTCCACTATCTGCAGGGCAAGATCGGTTCGCTCCTGGGCAAGCCTCATGCTGTCAAGGCCATTCACGGCGGCGTCCGCCGGGCCGAACGGCGCCAGATCACCGAGGAGTTCACCAAGAACCCTGATGTTCAGATCCTGCTGGCCACCGACGCCGCCGGCGAAGGACTGAATCTGCAGGCCGCACACCTGATGGTCAACTACGACCTGCCCTGGAATCCCAACCGCATCGAGCAGCGCTTCGGCCGCATCCACCGCATCGGCCAGGAGGAGGTCTGCCGGCTCTGGAACCTCGTCGCCTCCAACACCCGCGAGGGCGAGGTCTTCACGCGTCTGCTGGAGAAGCTTGACCAGATGCGCGAGACGTACGGCGGGAAGGTCTTCGACGTTCTCGGGGAGGCGTTCGCCGAGATCCCACTGCGAGATCTCCTGCTCGATGCCATCCAGTACGGAGAGCAGTCAGATGTCAGGGACAGGATGTACGACGTCATCGACAACACCGTCGGAGACGGCCTCAAAGCCCTCCTGGACGAGCGTGCGCTCGCTTCAGAGCACCTCTCGGATGCCGATCTTCGCGCCCTGCGCGCGACGATGGACGAAGCCCGCGCCCGACGTCTTCAGCCGCACTACATCGAATCGACCTTCAAGGACGCCTTCACCCGGCTCGGTGGCCGGATCGTCAAGCGCGAACCGGGGCGATACGAGATAGCCAGCGTGCCCCAGCACGTCCGTTCCGCAGGCAACGGACCAATTGCCACCAAGTACGACCGCGTCACCTTCGACCTCAGCCACGTCCACCCCGACGACCGCGCCCACGCCGACCTGCTCGCCCCCGGCCACCCACTGCACGACGCCGTCATGCAGGAAACCATCCGGAACTTCGGGGCCACCCTCAACCAAGGCACCGTCCTCATCTCGCCCACCGTCGAAGAACCACACCTCCTCGTCGGGGTCGTCGAAGAGGTCACGGACGCCACCGGCGAGTCGGTGGCCCGACGATTCTCCTACGCCTACGTCGACCGCCACGGCACCGTGCACCCGGCGGGCCCCGCGCCCTACCTCGACTGCGCCGCGGCGACTGAGGGCGCGGCGACCGACGTCGCATGCGGACTTTCCTGGCTCGCAGACGCCGAAGACAAGGCAACCAGCTGGATCATCGCCAACCGGCTTCCCGAGTATCTGGCCGAGGTCCAGCCGCGTCGCCTGGCAGAGTTGACCAAGACCCGGGAACTGGTGACCAAGCGCCTGACCTCCGAGCGTGAGCGGCTGCTCCTCGACGCTGCGGTGGCCTCGGAGAAGGAACGGAGGGGCGAGAAGCCCAAGGAGTCCTCCGAGAGCCTCCACCGCAAGGCTGTCGAGCTCGACGTACGGCTTCGAAAGCGTCTCGGGCTGCTCGACCAGCAGCAGCTGATGTCGACGAAGCCGCCACAGATCCTCACCGCGGCGCTGGTACTGGGCTCTTCCGATCTACCCTCCTGCGGGTGAGATCGCTCTCGCGTGATCACGAGGAGGGCGCGAAGCGCGGCGGTAACGCAGTTGGCGCCGTCCGCAACCAGGTCACGGGCTGTCCCAGGCGCACGGCGCTGAACAAGAGCAGTTCGCCGCTGGCGGCGGTCAGCGCGTGGACAGGCCAGCGCAGCGTCAGGTCAAGATGAGGGTGCCATCCAGCAGCAGGCGGCGCTCCGCGTCCGCGGCCACAGCGCAGGGGCCCACGGGAGGCAGGGCACCGACGTGACCGCCGCGTCCCCCGAGATTCGCGGCGCCGCCTTCGCGCAACTGCTGGCGGACACCGGCCTGGACGGCGGCGAACTGGTGGTGTGGGAGCACGGCCGCCGTGCGTTCGAGCGGCTCCAGAAGCGCCTCGCCCGCTGAGGCAGCGGCGCGGTTCGGTCCGGGCTGTTGCGCTGACAGTGACATGGGGGGCGGAGGGCCTGGACGCGGCTGTGGACGCTTATGCCGCGTACATGGCTCACATCTTGAGCTGTGGTGAGTGGGGGCGGGTGCGCTGTGTTGTGGGGGTAGAACCTGGTGGAGGTCTACCGGCCCGAGGTGCGCCGCCGCAGGTGTTCAATCCTTGCCGTCGGTGATCAGGCAGGTACCGGCGAAGTGTGGCCGCTTTTGCCGGAAGCGCGGGACACGACCCGATGCTCCGTCTACAGTGCTTCCGTTGCGGCCGGGGGAGGGAGCCGGGGACATGGACGAGCAGCGTCTGTCGGGCCACCGGGCGCTGGTGGTGGGGGTCGAAGGCCCTCGACCGGATCTGCGCGATGAGTCCGACTCCGGGCTGCTGCCGATGACGTACGCCCCCGGATACGCCGAGGAGCTCCGCACCGTCCTGGACGACCTTCGCTATCGGCCGCACGCCGCCGGTCCGGACCCCGCCGGCTCGGCGGAGGCCTTGGAGAGGGCCCTCGATTCGGTGCTGTCCGCCGGCCCGGGGTTCGTGGTGGTGCATGTCCTGGCGCACGGCGTCACAGGCGCCAACAGCGGCGCCGTGTACATGGTCGGTGGGGACGGGCAGCGCACGGTTCATGACATCGAGCACTGGATCAAACGGGTCGAGGACGCGGAACCGGCCGAGGACGCGCCGAAGGTGCTGTTCCTGCTAGACCTGTGCTTTGCCGGACGGGTGGCCCGGCTGGAGTGGCAGCACGTCGTTGACGCCGCTCGGCGGCGGGCCTGGGTCATCGCCGCCGGCGGGATCGGCGAGGAGACCTACGACGGTCGCCTGACCCGGGCCGTCACCGAGGTGCTCAGGCGAATCGCGGACGGGGAGGCCGACGTGCACCCCTCCCTTCCCTACGTTCCGCTTTCCCTGTTCTGCCGACGGGTCGTCGATCTCGTGCAGCAGTACGCGGTCGACGGGTATCCGCAGGCAGTGACCACGCCCTTGGCTGCCCTCGACGGCGCCGACCTCCCTCATCTGACGTTCTTTCCGAACCCGGCGTATGAACGGAGCGCTTCGCGGTCCGGTGTAGGCGTCTCCGTGGACCGTACGGTCGCGGCTCTGATCGAGGAGATTGCGGACGTGACCCACTTCACGGGCCGCGCGTCCGGTACGGAGGCGGTGTTATGGAAGGGCGACCACGGCTTCTTCCGGGGCAGAAACGACGAAGTACGGGTCCTCTCGGCCTGGTTACGGGGTGACGGCCAAGACGTGCTGGTGGTGACCGGCAGGCCCGGGGTCGGCAAGTCCGCGCTGCTGGGGGTGCTGGTCTGCGCGGCGCACCCGGTCCTGAGGGACAAGGCGCAGGGGCTGTGGCTGGGGCTGCTCAAGGACCCGCCCCTCGCGGTTCGGAATCTGGCGGTCGTGCACGCGCGCGGGCGCTCCGTGTCCGAGGTAATGGCCGCACTGGTCCGCCAGTGGAGTCTTGGGAAGACCCCGAAAGTGGACGATGTGGTCGGCGCTTTGCGTGACCTCCCCAGGCCGCGGGTGCTGGTCCTGGACGCGCTGGACGAGGCGGAGCACCCAGAGGAACTGACCGAGGCGCTGCTGCAGCTCGGCGGGGCCTGCCGGATGCTGATCGGCGTCCGATCCGGGCGTCGTTTCAAGTCCCTGTCCTCCCGCGTCGGCCAGGGCCGTGTCGACCTCGACAAGGTGCCCCGGAGCCGCCTGGACGACGAACTGCGCACGTACCTGTACGACGTCCTGACCGTCCAGGGACCCTATGCGAGGAGCGAGCACGGGGAAACCGCCCGCCTGGTCGCGGATGGCATCGCTCGAAACCTGGTGCGACGCAGAGTGCCGGAGTACGGCGAGTTCCTGGTGGCCGCCATGTACGCGCGCTATGTGCTGGACCGGCCCGTACCGAACGACCTGGCCGAGGTGGAACGGATCTGCGATACCGTGCCACGCGATCTTCAACAGGTCGTCGACCTGCATCGGAAACAGCATCCCGACGTTCCGTGGCTGCCCGCCGTTCTCTCCGCCCTGGCGTTCGCCCACGGCGCCGGCATGCCGGAAGAGGTAGTGACGGCCACCGCCGCGGCTTTCCGGGACGGCACACCGCGGACCGAGCAGATCCGGCAGGCGTTGGACGCAGCACGCTTCTTTCTGCGCCGCGACATGGACGGCGAGGGCAAGGCGGTGTACCGCCTCTTCCACCAGGGCCTCGCCGACGCACTCCGTTCCCAGTCGGGCGGCGGCACGGGAGCGGTGTGGACGCACCTGCTCACCCTGGTCGGCACTCCCCGCCGCTGGGCATCGGCCGAGCCGTACCTGCGGCGCCACGCGGCACACCACGCGGCCGAAGCCGGGAAGCTGGACGAACTCCTCGCGGACACGGAGTTCGTCGTCCACGCCGAGGCCACGAGCCTGGAATCACTCCTGCTGCGACTCGACGGCCCGCACTGGCTGCCGAAATGGGCGCGGCACTCCCACCGCCTCACACCGCTCGCCCGCCTGTACGTCGAGACCGCCGACGTCCACCGCAAGCTGTCGCCCTCCCACCGCCGCCAGGTCCTCCGCGTGGCAGCGGCCAAGAAGGGCGAGCAGGAGGTGTCCCTGGCCTTTACCGGCAGCGGTTCCTGGCATGCCCGCCGGGTCGGGCGCGCGCCGCAACACGACGCGAGGCAGGAAGCAGTGCTTTTCACTCCGTGGGGGGAAGGATTGGGGCAAGGCGTCGCCAAGGAGGATTCCAAGGTCACGGGGCTCGTGCCGGTCAGCCTAGGCGGACCGCCTCACGTCGTCACGGCTTCCGATGACGGCGTGGTCCGTGTCTGGGACTTGCGAGAGGGCAGGGTCGTCGCCCGTGGGGCCTCCCGCTGGGACCTTGACGAGGACTGGAGCGTCACCTGCACCGTCCTGGACGGTCTTGTCGTCTCCATTCACCACATCGACAGGTCGGGTGTCAGCGAATCACGTCTCAACGTCTGGGACCTGGCGGTGAACCGCTCTCCGAAGGCGAGGACGGAGACCAAGCATGTGTTCGTCGCAGTGGCCGCGACCGCCGTACGGGATCGGCCGATGGTGGTCCTGTGCGGCTATCGGCGGACGTGGAAACTCGGAGCTTTCGGATCGCTGGTGCTTTGGGACCCGTCCGGGGAGCCGCAGCTCGGCGAGCCGCTCCTCGACACCGGGGCCCCGCTGTCCTGTGTGGCGGCCGGGTCACTGGGCGGCCGTCCTCATGCGGTCACCGGCGGGCAGGACGGTGCGGTGCGCGTCTGGGACCTGGAGGAGGGCAAGGAGACGCGCGTGCTGACGGGACACGAGCGTGCGGTGATGTGTGTGGCGTTCGCATCGCTGGGTGGCCGTGCGCATGCGGTCACCGGCGGGCAGGACGGTGCGGTGCGCGTCTGGGACCTGGAGGAGGGCAAGGAGACGCGCGTGCTGACAGGACACGAGCGTCCGGTGTGGTGCGTGGCGCTCGCGTCGGTGCGCGACCGTCCGCATCTGATCACCGGCGGAGGCGACCGCACACTCCGCGTCTGGGACCTGATGTCCGGGACCGAGGTGGGGGTTCTGTACCTGCCGGAGATGCCGACGGCGCTCGCGGTGGCCACGGACGGCACCGTCGTCGTCTCCCTGGCCGATACCGTCCTCGCTCTGGAACTCCCGCCCCGTCTGCGGCCGATGGCGCCGTGGACTGCACAGCCCGTTCGAAGCGACGACTTACCGGAGGCACCTTCATGTCCTTGATCGTCGGTGTTCACGGCATCAGGAACCACTTTCCCGGACACGCCCCTGAAGACGTCGCGGCTCAGAAGGCCACGCTGTGGGCCGAACACCTCGCCGCAGGTCTCGGCAGCCCGCTCGACGACGGTGACGTGGCGTTCGCCTACTACGCCCACCACCTGTGGCGGGACCTGCCGGTCGCCCAGGGCTTGTACGACGGCCTGGACAACCTCACCCCGGCCGAGACCGAACTGGCGGGACACTGGCTGGAATGCCTGGACCTGCCCGAGGTCACCGTGCAGGGACGCCTGACCGTGCCTGTGCGGCATGCCGTGGAGATGCTGGCGAAGCGTTTCGACCTGGACGGTCCTCGCCTGCGGATCTTCAGCCGTGCCCTGCTGCGCGAAGTTGGCGCGTACATACGCGTGCCGGATGCCCCGGCCCGCCACGCGGCCCGCGAGGAGGTCGCCTCCGTGATCGCTGCGCACCGGCCGCGGGTGGTCATCGCCCATTCCCTCGGCACGGTGGTGACTTACGAGGCCCTGCATGCCCATCCCGAGCTGAGCGTCGATCTCCTCATCACCCTGGGCTCACCGCTCGCCCTCCCGCATGGCGTGTTCCACCGGCTCCAGCCCGCACCGATCGCGGACAAGGGCGCTCGCCCGCCGGGGGTTGCCCACTGGGTGAACGTGGCGGACCGAGGCGATCCCATCGCGGTGCTGCGGCCGCTGAGTCGGTACTTCGCGGGAGTGGAACTCGATCTCCCCGAGCTCATTGGCGTGTTCGCCTACCACGGCGTGGAGAAGTACCTGCGCACTCAGGCCGTCGCCGACGCTGTGAAACCGTACCTGCCGCTGCGCTGAGCCACCGGCGGCTGGTCCGGCCAGGTGAGGGCGTACGCCGGGTCGCCGTCGTGGCGTGGGCGCGCAGCTGCTCGGCGGTCTGCGCCCCAGTTTTCCGGGGTGTCCAGCCTGGTGGTGATACCGCTTGCGGTCACCGGAGGCGTATCGGCTCCATGTGCCTCCGGCTGCGGAGGCCAGCTTGGCCGTGGTGACCCGGTGGTAGCTCAAAGCCCCAGCGACGACCGGGGCGGGCATCTCCACCACGTGCTGCCGGATCGCGGCGGTGCGGCCGGCGGAGTTGGGCTGGAAGGGCTTGGTGAGCTTGCGGGCTGAACACCACAGCAGGAGGTTCCGGATGGTATTAAGGGCGTGCTGGTTGTGTTCGGCGTGTCAGGCATCGATGCCGGTCTGGCCGCAGGTGACGAGGGTGTGGTCGCGATCAGCGAGCCAGAAAGTCTCCTGCCGAAGATCCGGCATGCGCCGGGCCGAACTTCCCCAGGAGGTCGGTGGGTCTGTTCAGCAAACTTCCCTTCCAGAGCGGTCAGCACGACACAAGTGCCATGCTCGAACAGCACCTACGACTTACGAGGGTTGGTGAGAAACCGCTGCCAGGCATCCATCCGTATCTCGGTGTTCACGCCGGTCATCACGCCGCAGAGCATCGCAGGCGCGGAGGCGTTTTGTCACCGGCCGTTCGTGGAGCCGGCACTTTCTGTTGGGAAGCCCGAGACCGACCTCAAGAACTCGGCGGACACGAAGTAGGGGTTGTCGACAGCGCCCAGCACCTCAATCTGAACCGCGTCCCCGTCACGCTCCATCACGCGGTACGCGTCGCCGACTCTCAGCCTCAGGCCGCTGCCGTCTTCGCCGTCGGAGACGACCTCGAAGACCTGGTCCTTCGTCGCGCAGGGCGCGTTCTTCTTCGCAAGACTGACCTTCAATGCTTTGACGGCCTTCTTCGCTCCGGCCTCGGCGCCTCGCCCGATCCCATAGCCGCTCACGCTGACCACAGTCACACCGATGACTGTGGCCTTCGCGGGCCCGCCAAGGGCCTTGATGACCTTTGTTATGGTCTGGTAGGCACCGAGATTACCCATCCGCGTCTTTCCTTCCACCCGTATCCTCCGATCCTATCGACCGATCTGTATCTGATCCGGGCGTTGAGCAAACGAAGGCGCCTCAAAGATGATCGCGGAGGCGCAGGCGCCCGGCGTAGCCCCGGCGTTGTGTGACTCAACGGCTCTGGCGGACTGGGGGGGGCAGGCCAGGGTGGAGTACTGGTGAACTCGCGTTTTCAACCGTCGCGAGTGCTGCCCAAGCGGTCGGTGTAGTCACTGTGTGTGCTGGGGCGTCGCCATCAAGCAGCCGCACCGGCCGCGCTCACCTGGACTGAGGTGAACAGTGCGCATCCGTGCACACAGGACTCATTACCTGGGCGGTAATCGCGTGGCCGGGCCGGAGGCGGCATGGTGAAGATATCGGGTTTCAGGCCGGCGCACGGCCGGAAGCGGACCCAAATGGCCTGAAGGACGGGCCGCTTCACCCGAGCGGCGACGCCCCTTCGTTTCCCCGGCGGTGCCTGCCTCGTCCTGATACGGCCTGGCGCGCGATGGTGAACGTTGGGTGTCTTCGTAATACCGCTTTCCGCGCTTCTACACCGGGTCGGCGATGGGACACGGGATGCCGGACAGCCGCCTGGCGTTGGGTCGTTGGTGCGTCCGGCCTTCGTGCGAGGCACCTTGTGTTTGCCGCTCGGCAAGGGGGACGGCGGAGTTACGTGCGGCGAACAGCTGGGCAACGCTTGTCGGATGGCATGTTCAACCTCTTGTTGCAGGGGTGTCTACGCGCGTATCTTTCGCCACAACTCCCGAGTTGCCCCACCTCCCACACGTCAGGCACGCCCCGTTCACGCCACCTTCTGCAAGAGAGAGTCCACGTGTCCTCACGCATACCGTCGACCCTGCGTGGCAGAAGCGCTAAGGCCGTCCTCGTAGCGCTTCCCCTCGGTCTCACCGGTTCGCTCATCGCCTTCCCGTTCGCCGCCCAGGCCGCCCCGTCCTCCGACGCCGTGATCTCCGAGGTCTACGGCGGTGGCGGCAACTCCGGCGCGTCCCTCACCCATGACTTCATTGAGCTGGGCAATGCCGGGACCGCGCCGTTCGACCTCAGTGGCTGGTCCGTGCAGTACCTCAGTGGCTCGCCCAGCCCCACGTCCAAGTGGCAGGTCACCCCGCTGTCCGGCGCCGTCCCCGCGGGTGGCAAGTACCTGATCCAGGAGGCCCAGGGCTCCGGCGGCGACACCGCTCTGCCGACCCCTGACGCCACCGGCTCCATCGCCATGTCGGGGACCAGCGGCACCGTGGCGCTGGTCCACTCGACCACTGCTCGCACCTGCCTGACTGCCGCCGACTGCGCGGCCGACGGCGCCATCAAGGACCTGGTCGGCTTCGGCACCGCCGTGGTCCGCGAGGGCAGCCCCGCCAGCGGTGCCGGCAACACCACCTCCGTGTCCCGCGACGCCAAGCTCACGGACAGCGACGACAACTCGGCTGATTTCACCGGCTCCGCTCCTGGCCCCAGCAACAGCACGGGCGCAAGTGGTGGCGGTGACCCGTCGCCCACGCCCACCCCGACGCCCACCGACACCACGCCGGGCCCGCTGCGCATCCACGACATCCAGGGCACCACGCGCCTCTCCCCACAGAACGGGAAGACCGTCACCAACGTGCCAGGCGTGGTGACCGCCGTACGCGTCACCGGCTCGAAGGGCTACTGGATCCAGGACCCCACCTCGGACGACAACCCGGCCACCAGCGAGGCCATCTTCGTCTTCACCGGCTCCGCCACCCCCGTGGTCAAGGTCGGCGACTCGGTGCTCGTCTCCGGCAAGGTCAGCGAGTACTACCCCGGCGGCCAGAACAGCGGCACGCAGTCCGTCACCGAGCTGACCGGCCCGACGGCCAGCGTGCTGTCCGCCGGCAACAAGCTGCCGGCGGCCGAGGTCATCGACGCGGCTACGATCCCCGACTCCTACGCGCCGAAGGTCGCTGGCGGCAACATCGAGTCTGAGCAGTTGGAGCCCGGCACGTACGCGCTCGACTGGCTGGAGGCCCACGAGGGCATGCTGGTGCAGATCAACGACACCCGCGTGGTCGGCGCGTCCAACGCGTACAACGAGACCTGGATCACCACCAGGCCCCAGCAGAACCCGACGCCGCGCGGCGGCACGGTCATGACGGGCTACGACAACCCGAACTCGGGCCGCCTGCTGATCACCTCACTCACCAGCGACCAGCTCCAGGCCAACGTCGGTGACACCCTCACCGGCACCACCACCGGCCCGCTGGACTACGCCACCTACGGCGGCTACAACATCCAGGCGACCTCGCTCGGCACGGTCACGTCCGGCGGACTCAAGCCGGAGGAGGCGCAGAAGGGCAAGTCGAACGAGCTCTCCGTCGCCACGTACAACGTCGAGAACCTCGACCCGACCGACCCGCAGAGCAAGTTCGACCGGCTGGCCGAGGGCGTCGTCAACAACCTGGCGACCCCGGACATCATCAGCCTGGAGGAGATCCAGGACAACAACGGTCCCAAGGACGACGGCACGGTCGCGGCCGACAAGACGATGACCCAGTTCATCGACGCCATCAAGGCGGCCGGCGGCCCGACCTACGACTGGCGTTCCATCGACCCGGTCAACGACCAGGACGGTGGCGAGCCGGGCGGCAACATCCGGAACGTCTTCCTCTTCAACCCCGCGCGTGTCAGCTTCGTCGACCGGCCGGGTGGCGACGCCACCACTGACGTACAGGTCGTCAGCGACGGCAAGAAGGGCGTGCAGCTCTCGGCCTCGCCGGGCAGGATCAACCCCACCTCCGGCGCCTGGAAGAGCAGCCGCAAGCCGCTGGTCGGTGAGTTCGCCTTCCGCGGCAAGCAGGTCTTCGTCGTCGGTAACCACTTCAACTCGAAGGGCGGCGACCAGCCGCTGCACGGCGCCACCCAGCCGCCGGTGCTCAGCTCCGAGACCCAGCGCCTCGCCCAGGCCAAGGAGGTCAACTCCTTCGTCTCCAGCCTCCTTGCCAAGGACGCGCAGGCCAAAGTGGTCGTCCTCGGCGACCTGAACGACTACCAGTTCTCCAAGCCGCTGCAGACGCTGACTGCGGGCGGCGTCCTCACCGACCTGATCAACACCCTGCCTGTGGGCGAGCGGTACAGCTACGTGTACGACGGTAACTCGCAGACGCTGGACCACATCCTGGTCTCGCCCGCGATCAAGAAGCCGACGTACGACGTGATCCACATCAACTCGGAGTTCTCCGACCAGACGAGCGACCACGACCCGCAGGTCGTCCGCATTAAGTGAGCGCACCCACCTGCTGACCGACGGGTTGGGCGAACACGCGACCAGGTACAGCCCAACGCGTCGTCAGTATCTGCGGTTACACACCACGCCCACCCCCGCTCGTGCAAGTACCGTGCACAAGCAGCGGCCCAGCCATGACTGCCTAGAACGGTGCTCCCGAACCCGTGGCGGTCACGGCAGGCGCGGTGCGTGCCGATGTGAAGGCTGCTGGTGAGCCGACTGCTCCGCGTGCTGCGGCTGCGCCGATGGGATATCCGGGCGGGCGGCCGCCCGCCGTGCGATGCCCTCCAGGAGCCGGTTTGCCATCGCGGTGATCTCCGCCCCGCGCCCCACATACGGGGAGGGCGCCTCGCTGCGGTGGGCCCGCTGGCCGGGCAGCAGATCGCCCAGTTCGCTGTAGCGGGACAGGTAGGCGGGACTGGCGTCCTGTCTGAACTGGGGTGCGATGACGGCGTCTACCGGAGGGTCGAAGGGGGCGTGGTGGGTGCCCCACGGCCGGTCCGGCAAGCTCCAGGACATGCCTGCCGGCTGCACGTCGATGCCCGGCGAGTTCACGAACCGTAGCCACGAGGCTCTGGGGTCGTGTTCGGGCAGTTCCTCGTGCGCCAGGGGCCTGATCCGGAAGGTCACGTGTGTCGGCGGCGCGTGTTTTCTGGTGTCGAAGATCTCTTCTTGTGCGAGGTCCTCGAGTGCCTCGAGTCTGGTGGTGCGCCACGCTGCGGTGGCTGGCAGGTGGCCGTAGCCGATGTGGTCGAGCAGCATGCCGACCCGCACGACAGTGTCCGCTGCGGCGTCATGGACGAGGCGGTGCAGGCCGGGAGGGAGGAGCAGTCGCATCCCGCCGTGCAGTTCGTGAAGGGCTGGGTCCAGCGGTTGCGCGTCGGGCTCACGGTACTGGGGGGCGTAGTGCCGGGCCTCAGCCTCCATCGGCTGGCCGTATCGGTACACCGCCGAGCGGTGGCCGTCTACGCCGTGATACCGGTTCTGGTAGGCGTTGCGGGTCTTCTGGCCGGCCACGCCGACTGGGTCGAAGTAGTGGGCCCACTCGGCTGGCGGCCGGTTGTGGACGTTGCGTTCCGGCGCGGGCTCGCGGTAGCGGTCCCACCACCGTGTCCCTTCCGGGCTCCGCCCGCCGTGGTCGATCCACGCGGTGGGATGGGAGGCGTACAGCGCGTCCATGAGCACCGAGGCCAGGCCCCGCTTCTGAAAGCGGGGCTCCACCTCCAGCATGTCGACCTGGACGGCCTGCCCGTCGGGGTGGACGAAGAAGTCCAATATGCCGCCGTGTCCGTCGGTTGCGGACACGACCTCCTGCCGGGGCGCCGCGAAGCTCCGGGCCGTGAGGGCCCGGTCGGGACGCCGCCGCAGCAGTACTGCCGCGGCCAGGGCGGCGAGCACCGGCAGGGGGGCGGAGGCGGTCAGGCACAGGCGCAGACCGTCGAGGAACGCCTCGGAGACCGCGCCCAGCGCACCGGCGGCGTCCGCGCCGAGGACAACGAGACGTTCACTACCCCGAAGCCGGCCGGCCCATCAGACCTTGGGGCGCCCGTGTCGAACGAGGCCCGCGTGCGGCGGGGGAGTGACAGGGATGAACGCGACGGGACGAGAGAGGCCCCAGCGGTAAGCGGACCGTCATGAGCCTGGAATCCGCCGGTGCGGTATTCCACCCGAACGGCCTACATCCTTCCGTTTCGGGTGTGCGGCGTTCCCCTGTTCGGCCCCCTCTGGAGACAGACCGACAACCGCCGCGTCCTTCCCCTCCGGGAGGCGTCATGGTCGTGTTCGCCCTGCTCGGCCCGGTTCTACTCATGCTCATGATGTTCGCGCTGGACGCGTTCGAGTACCTCTTGTTCCCTCCGCCCCCTCACCCCCCGAGGAGACACCGGAGCAACTCGACAGCCCGCCCTGACGTCTGCCGCGCCGGATGCCGGCCCACCGCGGGCCGCCGCCGCTCGGCGGGCGGGCACGGCGCTGAGCGGTAACGCCCCTCGCAGGGGTGGAATCGCTGGCGCACCCTATTCCATTTCGTTGACCAGCACTGCCGCGCCGTCGAACCGGCCCGCCTTCAAGTCCCGCAGCGCCTGCGGGGCATGGGACAGGGGGTATCGGTGGGTGGTGGCGCGGACACCGTAGCGCGCGGCCAGCGCCAAGAACTCGCGGCCGTCCGTCCGGGTGTTGGACGTGACGCTGCGCAGCTCCTTCTCGTAGAACAGCTCTCGCTGGTAGTCCAGCGGCGGTGTGTCGGTGAGATGGATACCCGCGACCGACAGGACTCCGCCGCGATCTAGGGCACGCAGCGCGACCGGGACCAGTTCGCCGGCCGGCGCGAACAGGATCGCGCTGTCGAGCGGTTCCGGCGGCATGTCGTAGGCTCCGCCGGCGGACGCCGCACCCAGTTCGAGCGCGAGCTGCTGTGACGCCTCGGCACGTGTCAGCACGTGCACGACCGCGCCCTGCGCGAGCGCCACCTGGGCGCAGAGATGGGCACTTCCCCCGAACCCGTAAAGCCCGAGCCGTCCGCCCGCGGGCAGCGATGCCCGCCGTAGCGCGCGGTAGCCGATGATGCCCGCGCACAGCAGCGGAGACTGTGCGATGTCCTCGACATCACCGGGCAGCGGATATGCGAAAGCCGCCGGAACCGTCGTGTACTCAGCGTAGCCGCCGTCGGCGTCCCAGCCGGTGTACCGCGAGTCCGGGCAGAGGTTCTCGGATCCGCGCCGGCAGTACGCGCACGTACCGTCCGTGCGCCGTAGCCAGGCGACGCCGACCCGGTCCCCGACGGCGAACCCGCTCACCGCCTCGCCCATGGCCGTCACCAGACCGACCACCTCGTGGCCCGGCGTCACATGCGGCCGGTGCACAGGCAGGTCGCCCTCGACGACGTGAAGATCGGTCCGGCACACACCGCACGTGCGCACATGCACAAGGAGTTCGTCAGGGCCTGCTACGGGCACGGGCTTCTCGACGAGGCGCAGCGGCGTCTCCTCCACGGGGCCGGGCTCGGCCACCTCCCACGCCCTCATCGTCCCCGGTATGCGACTCGCCATGTGCCACCCCGTCTCGCCACGCGTCGTTGTTCGCAAGGGCCGGTATCACTCAGTCTCGTGCGCAGGCGGGAGCACCGCCACACAGGTAGGCCGTGACACGCCTCGACAACCGCCCCTGTATCAGCTGATCGCGGCAGACGGCTCCCCGTTCCACCGTCGGCAGGCGGCTCCCGTTGCGCCGCTCCGCTGCCTGCGCAACGTCCTGACCGCCGGGTCTAGGATCGGAGGGGGAAGCGTCAGGCGGGCTCCGGAAGCACGCATGGACACCTATGACATCGCAATCCTCGGTGCCGGGGCAGGGGCGAAGATGATCTAAGGTTCGGCAGGTGACCGCCCGGTCGCTGTGGTCGAGCAGGCCCGGGTGGGGGGTGGTGGCCGTTCGTCGCCTGCGTCCCGAGCAAGGCGATGCTGCGTTCCGCCCGCGTGTGGCAGACGGCGGAGAATCCGGAGTGGTCCGCGTTGTTCTCCGGGCGGGTACCGGGGTCGGTCGCCTGCCAGGAAGCGGTGCGCCGACGTGACCGGATCGTGCACGGACGCGACGACTCCGGGAGCGCCACGGCCCTTGGCGCGTCCGGGGCGACTCTCCTGCGCGGCCGCGGCCGCGTGCGTGGTTCCGGAGTGCTCGAGGTCGTCGGTGCCGCTTGCGGGACTACCGAGATCGGTTTCCGCGACCTCGTGATCAGCACCGGTTCGGAGCCGATCCGACCGCGTATCCCGGGGCTCGACGGGGTTCCGGTCTGGACGAGTGACGAAGCGCTGAGCATCTCGGAGCAGCCCGGTTCGATCACCGTGATCGGTGGCGGTCCGGTGGGCTGCGGGCTCGCCTTCCTGTTCGCGGCGTTCGGCAGCCGGGTGCAGATCGTGCAGCGCAACGAACGTCTCGCGGGGTCTCTGCCCGGATCCGTGAGACGTCGAAGCCGCACCGGAGCGCTCCGGTGCGGCTTCGACGTGAGGTCGAATGCGCTGGCGCGCACGATGCGATCGGTGACTCGTGCGGTCCGTGTGCCTGCGGCTCTTTCGGGTGCCTGATTATGATCGCACCCGCTCATCAATCCGTACGAGGGGTGCGTGCCCCTCCCAGCGCGACCGGGTCATCCGCGTGTGGGAGCAGGAACGGCCGGATTTCTGGTACTCCAGCGGCACTTCGTGATGGGGTGTTGAGGCGTCGCGGGCCGGGTGTGCGCGGATGGCTCGAACATCAGAGGGCTCCTCCCATGGAGCCGGACCGGACCAAGTGACCTGCACCGGACGCACGGGACGCCGGAAATGCTCAGGACCGCGCGGCGGCCCGTGCCTCATCGATGTCACCAGGCCCTGAACGGGGGCAACCCCAGATCCGTCGGAACACCGAACGGGTGGACACTGTCATCGGTCAGCATCCGGAAAATGAATTCGGACACCGGCATCTCGAAACGATGCCAATCGTCGGTCGAATCGACGCGTGCCACGATCGGCCATCTGTCCGAATCCTCCCTGCTCTGAGCAAGCCAGTAGAACTCGGCTTCCTCCGCCGTGGACTGAGCCCACGAAAGCAGTCCTTCCTTGCCGGGTTCATATACCGCGTAGGGGCGATAGACGCTGACCGCGTCCGGATGGCGACTCAGCGTCTGCCTGAGCATGGACAAATTGCCGGAAACGCTAAATTCTCCCGATGTGTCTCCGAGGGGGTAAAGGTACTCGCCGAACACCCCCATGCCAAAAGTGTCCACCAGTTGTTTGAAGTCCGCCGGGAGCGTCGCACCAATCTCCTGCTCGACGGTTCCCCAATCGCTGTCCAGGTCAAGCGGCTCATGCGCGGCAAGCTGAGCGATCCTGTTTACCCATTCCATTGAATACGCCTTTCCGAAACAGAAGGGGGGAGGTTGAAGTGGCCTGTCTCCGGGGGCCCGAGCCCCCGGAGACAGGCCACTGCTTCAGGGCCGAAGTCAACCCGTCAACGTCATGGGACGTTTGGAACCGGGAAGCCTCCAGTTTCACCGGTCGAGCTCGCCCAGTATATAGAGACACTCACCGGGATGGGATCGTCCCCCTCGTAGTGGGCGCGCGCCGAATACCAGACCGTCTCGCCGACCGCGAGGCGTCCCGCGATCTCGTCCTCGAATTTGCTCATCACCGGACTGTTCGCGTTCCGGTACAGGGTGACCAAATTCCTTCGGTCCGTTCCGCTGCCTCCGAGCGATTTGGCCAGGAGGTGGCCACGGTTGACCGCCGCCTTTCCGGTCTTTCGGGCTTCCTCAGCACTGTAGTACCCGGCGACTCGATCGTCCGGCGCGTAGGAAGGCGGCCAGGAGGTGCTGGTTCCCCAGATCTCCGACTGGACCCCGGGGAACTTCTCCACACCGTCCGCGTCCTTGCCCTTGAAGTAATTGAAACCTCCAGGGCTCAGACAGGCATCCACGCCCTGAGCACGCCCCAGGCCGTCAAGAGGCATGTAGTACACCATGCTCTGCCCCTTGCCGCAGTCCTGCTGGGTGAAGGGGTACATGTCGGTGCCAGGCTGCCACTCGTTCTTCGTCTTCGGAGTGAGCAGCAGGCCCTTGTCATAGTCGGGCCTGGCACCTGGCGCCGACGAGTAGCCGCCGGGCGCGGTAGCCGTGGGCTGGGACGCCCATGCGAAGACGGATACCGCGATGCCCCAGGGAGACAGGCGACTGAGCAGGCTGCCCCCGCCCGACGCGGCTTCGGCGATCCCCGAGGCGGCCGAGTCGGCAGCGCCCGACAGAGCACCTTCCAGAGATGCGGCACCGTCTTCCAGGACGCTTCCGAGGCTGCTGACAGCGTCCCCGATAGGCCCGAACAGGTGACCGTCGAGCTCCACCGCACTGATCGGGTTGCCGCTGCCGAAGGCGTACCGGTTGCCGGTGTACGGGTCGGTGCCAAGGCCCATATCGGCGAGCGCTCCGTTGTACGAATCCCGGGTGGTGAAGCGGTTGAGGCCCGGATCGTAGTTGCGGAAGCCCATGTCGTAGGTGCCGGACTTGGCATCCCACCGCTTGGAGTTGAAGCGGTAGGGGTTGTACTCCTCCTTCGTCGGGTCGGTGGCCTCGGGCTTGTCGATGCCGGTGAACTCGGATTTGTCGTCGGAGCCGTAGGCGGTGTAGCCGTAGGTGGCCTTGGTGTCACCGCTGTCGTCGGTCAGGGTCTCGACGTCGGTGTGGGAGTTGTAGCCGTAGTAGCCGTCCTCCGTGGTGCCGTCGTCATTGTGCTTGACCTGGGAAAGACGTGAACCCCACGGGCTGTACTGGTAGGACTTTGTCAGCTCGCCGGCGACATCCTCCCCGAGCACCTCGCTGGAGAGGCCCAGGTAGTTGTAGTCCGTGGTCTTGCCGTCGGCGGTCTCCGACGCGGTGCGGTCGAGCGGGTCGTACGTGTACGTCGTCGCCTTCAACGAGCCGCCGGTGCCCATGTTCTCGGACTTGGCGACATGGTCGAAGCCGTCGTAGGTGGTGCGCCCGATGACCTTTCCGTCCGAGATGGTGGACTGCTGGCGGCCGAAGGGGTCGTAGTTGTAGTTCGCCGTCGCGCTACCTGTGGCCGCCGTGAGGAGCCGGTTGCGGTCGTAGGTGTAGGTGGTGGTGACGTCCTTGACCGTCTGGCTGATGACGTTGGCGTTGTCGTCGTGGACGTACTTCTCGGTCGCGGCGCCGTTGCCTGTCTTGACGGACTGGGAGAGCCGGTCGGCCGGGTCGTAGGTGTAGTCGGTCGTCGAGGACAGGTACGCCGAGTGGTTGTCGGCGTTCATCTTCTTCGTGACGTCCTGCGCCTTGTTGCCGTTGGCGTCGTAGGCGTAGGTGTGCGAGGAGACGAGCACGCCGTTCGGCTTGTTCTCCGTCGTCGACTTGACGGGGCCGTCGGCGAAGTAGCTGTAGTCGACGGTGTTGCCGTTGTCCTTGGTCTCCTTCAGCTTCTGCCCGAGGTCGGTGTAGGTGTACTGGGTGACCTTCGGGTCCCCGCCCTTGTCGGTGACCGTGATCTTGGCGACCTGATTGCGCAGGTCGTACTCGTAGAGCGAGTTCTGGTCGGGGTGGGTGACGGTCAGGGGCTGGCCGTTGGCGTCGTACGTGTACGACGTCACTTCCTTGTCCTCACCCGCGAGCGCCTCGGTGACCTTCTGGACCTGGTTGAGTCCGGTGTAGGTGACCGTGTAGGCGTCGACCTTCGTGTTCGACGAGGTGTCGTCGATGTCGGTGAGGTTGCCGTTGACGTCGTAGGTGTAGGTGAAGTTCTTCTTCTCCTTGTCATTGCCGGCGTCGACGGAGTTGTCGCGGACCAGCTTCACCCCGTCGGCGACCACGGTGCCGGTGCTCGAGACGCCGAGCTTCAGCGACGCGTCCTCCCCCTGCTTCAGGGTGTAGGAGCCGAGTGACACCCACGTGCCCGCGCCCTGGGTCTGGTTCTTGGTGACCGCGGGTTCCGTGGCGGTGCCATGAGTGAGCGTGTAACTCGCGGACGTTGCCGCGCCGGTCACCGCCGGGTACTTCACGTACGCCTTGTAGCTGCCGTCGGCGGGAACGTTCAGCGTCCAGGTGAAGGCGTCCGTCCCGGTGCCCGCGGCGTGCTCGGCGTGGTCGTAGCCCTGCTGGCTCTCGGTGTCCTTCGTCGTCCAGATGCCTGTGGCCTTGGTGTTCTGAGTGTCCGAGTTGTCGACCAGGACCGTGTTCCAGCCGGCCGGCACACCGTCGTCCGCTTTGGACTTCAGCTTGCCGTCGGGGTAGTAGTCCCACGTCATCGTGCGGTTGGAGGACGTGTTGTCCGGCGAGGGCACCTCTCCACCGGGTGTCAGCGTCCTGGTCGTCTGCTGGCCGAGGTCGTTGTAGTCGTAGGTCGTCGTGATGTCCCACGGGTCCTTCGACGACTTCACCCAGCCGTTGTCGAAGTACTCGTTCGTCGTCTTGTTACGGACCGTCTGGCCTTCCGACGGCGGCAGCGAAGTCCACTTCACCCGCCCGATCTCGTCATACTCGGTCTGCGTGTAGACGTTCGGGTCGTTGTAGCGTGCGTCGGCCGGGTCGTAGGGCTGGTACTTCTTGACCGGCCGGTTCAGTGCGTCGTACTGGGTGCGCTGGGTGAACGCCTCGGTGCTCCCGGCGGCCACGGCCCTCGGGGTGATCACCTTGGTGGTGTTGCCGACCTGGTCGTACTCGAATCGCGTCGTCCGGTAGGTCACCGAGTCGCCGCTGCCGTCGTGCGGAGTCTTGACCTCGGTCTGTTTGCCACGCTCGTCGTACGTGATGTGCGTGGTGTTGCCGGCCGGGTCGGTGGAGGTGACGACGTTGGAGTCCTTGTCGTACTCCTGCTTCGATGTCTTCCCCGCGGCGTCCGTGGTGCTGATGACACGGTGGTCGAGGTCGTAGACGGACTTGGTGGTGAAGTCGTCCGGATCGGCGGAGGCGGACTTCTTCGGGTCCATGACCATCACGACGTTGCCGTCGTCGTCATATCGGTAACTGATCGCGTCTCCGGCCGAATTGGCGACCGAGGTGACCTGGTAGATCTCGTCGTAGTGGTTGGTGGTGACGAAGTCGCCTGCTTCGGTGGTGAGATTGCCCCTCGGCTCGGTCGTGGTCAGCAGGTTACCGACCCTGTCGTAGGTGTAGGAGGTACGCCGCTCGCCTGAGGTCGCGGTGTCCTTCGGCGCGGTCCCCGAGACGATCTGGTCGGCCTCGTCGTACACCGCTTCGGAGACGGCTCCGTTGGGGGCGGTCGACTTGACGACGTTGTCGTTCTTGTCGTACTCCGGGGCCGGCGTGGTGATCAGGTCACCCTTCGCCTGGTCCATTGGCACCGTCTGGACCAGCGGGCGACCGAAGGTGTCGTACGTCTGCGTGGTCGTGTGCTGCAGCGCGTCCGTGACCTGAAGGACCTGGCCGCGCTCGTCGTAGACGAACTTCGTCTCCTTCTGCAGCGCGTCCCGCATCACGTTCGGGAATCCGGTCGGCCCGAACTCGTCGTTGGTGGAGGTGTTTCCGTTGGCGTCGGTCGTCTTGGTCTGCTCGCCGTAGGAGTTGTACTCGTAGGCCGTGGTGTAGTCACCGGCGGTCGCCGTGGCGACACCCTTGGGGTCGGTGACCGTCTTAAGGTTGCCGAAGGTGTCGTAGCCGAACTGCCAGGCCCGCCCCTCCGGGGAGGTCTTGCGGAACAGGTCGGCGGCGTAGCCGTCGGCGCGGGTCTGGTACTCGTACTTCGCCGCGTTGGCCGGCCACTTGGACGCGTCCGTGACACAGGTGGACGTCTGGTCCGGGACACCTGCCTTGTTGTTCTCCGCGTCGCGCTGCCAGAGTGGGTAGCCCGTCTTGGGTTCGTAGCAGTATGCGGTCTTCGCGCCGTTGTCCTCCTCCAGGTAGATGACGTTGTTGTCGGTGTCCCAGCTCATCTTGGTGGTCTGCGACTTGGCGTTCACCGTCTGTACCGGGCGGCTGAAGTCGTCGGTGACGTACTTCGTGGCGTGTGACTCGGCGTCGGTGACGGTGGTGTCGGTGAACTTCGTGTTCGCCGTGTCGACCGCATAGGCGAACCCCGTGGTGCCCTGGAGACGGTCGGTGATCGACTTGGTCCACCAGTGGTACTTGGGGTCGTCGCCGTCCTTGGGCGCGTAGTAGTCGAGCCTGGTGTCGTGGCCGCGCGGGTCGGTGACGGTGACCAGCTTGACGTTCTTGTTGCCCTGGGTGGCGTCGTAGGTGAAGGCGAAGACCTTCGGCTGGGCGGACCCGGCGCCGTCGGTGAGCTCGGTCAGCAGGCCCTTGTCGGAGTACTCGAAGGCGAGCTTGCGGCCGGAGATGTCGGTCATCGACTTGACGTGGTCGATGATCTGCGGGGTCTTGGTGTCGGCTTTGGTGTAGTAGTCGACGCTCAGCGACCGGCGGCCGGCCGGGTCGGTGATGTAGACGAGGAACTTCGTCGGCTTGTTGTTGGACTTGCGTTCCTCATAGGTGTACGTCTGGGTGTTGCCGTTCTTGTCGACCGTCGAGGTCAGGTAGCCGTCGCAGCCGAAGAAGAAGCGTGTGCCGTCCGGGCGTAGCAGGGCCCAGGCGTCGGGGATGGGGTCCTTGTTGGGTGTGCAGTCCAGGCCGGGTTTCTCGGTGACTTGGTAGTGAACGCCGGCGGGGGCCTTCCAGGTGCCGTCGTCCTTCTTGGTGAAGACGTGGGTGGTGCCGTCACCGTCGGGCAGGCGGATCTCGGTGGGGTGGGGGTTGGGGTGGAAGTCCAGCGGTGCGCCAAGGCGGATGGGTCCGGCGGCCTGTCCGGACCAGCCGGCGCCGAGGACGGTGTCCGAGGTGTCCAGGGAGTTGTAGGAGAAGCGGGCGAACGTGGTCAGGCCGCGTCCGGGATTGGTGAAGGCGTTGTAGGACCAGACGCTGTTGCCGGAGGCGAGGTTGTTCATCACTGTCGAGCCGGCTCCGGTGTTCTTGCCGGTGTAGGAGTAGAACTTCTCCAGCCCGAGGGTGTTGGAGGTCGGGTCCTCGACCGCCACGTTCTGCTTCAGGCCGGGTATGCCGCCGCTGCCGGCGGACAGCCAGGTCCCGGCCGTCTTGTCGTACACGTCCCAGGTCAGGACGTAGTCGGTGCGCTTGTTGCCGCTGGCCGAGTTGATGGGGGTCTTGACCTGTGCGTGCAGGGTGACGGTGTCACCGGGGACGACGTCCTTGGGCAGCGCGGTCTGGACCTGGTTGCCGCCGTTCGTGACGTCGGTGCCGTCGGGCAGTTTCCAGGTGTAGGCCAGCACCTGGTCAGCGGCTTTCCAGACGGTGTTGGTGGTGTTGGTGAGGGTGAAGTCGACGGTGTAGTCGGAGTTCGGCGTCATCCGCGCCGGAGTGCCGGGTGCGTAGTACGTCGAGTCGGTGGTGGAGTCGATGTAGGTGACGACCATCCGCGGGTGCAGCCGCCTCTCGGGCGCCTCCGTCGCCAGGAAGACGGTGCGTTCCTGCTGGGCCGACTCGTTCTGTGTCTTGATCAGCACGCCTTGGTCGCCACCCGGTGCGGTGACCCAGCCCTGCACGAGGGAAGTGGCGTTCCAGTCGTGGCGTGCGGGGTCGTTGGTCACCCCGGCGACCGTGTCCGCGACGGTTGTGCCGGTGTCACCGCCGGGTGTGGTCCAGCTGGTGGTGGAGTTCGCCTTGTTCCAAGTGGCGGTCTCGTCGAAGTCGCGCTTCAGGGAGCGCAGTTCATAGACTGTTCCGCTGGCGTCTGTGGTGGTCTGTGTGCCCCACAGACGCAAGGTCGCGTCCAGGACCCGGCCGGTGGCCGGAATGCCCAGGGCGGGGAACTTCAGGGCCGCACGGGTGGTGCCGTAGGTGGCCGAGTTGTTGCCGACGGTGAGCCAGTTCTGGGGTGCCCCGTCGGTGATCGTGTCGTGGGCCGTGTTCGGCTCCGCCGATGACAGTGTGGTGTCCTGCGCGGCTTCGACGACCTTGACGGTGCGGCCCGCCTTCGGCAGCCGCACCAGCTGCGTCGGCGCGGGTATCACCGTGCCGTCCTTGGTCTTGACGGCGACCATGTAGTAGCACGCCCGCCCGAACGGGTCGGCGCTGTCCGCCGGTGTCGGGGTCGCCGAGGTGTCGGTGTAGGCGGTCGTGCCAGACGCGACCGGCGCGACCAGTGTGGCGGCCGACGGGGTGAACGTTTGGAACACCGAGCGGTGCACCTGGTACTCGACGATGTCGTCACCGCTGGCGGGGGACGGGTCCGTGTAGGCCGACCAGTTCAGCTCCGCGCCGGTGTCGTGGATCGTCGTCGGGGCGTTCAGCTCTACACCCGGCCGGCCGTAGGTCAGTACCAGGCGGGGGTAGTTCGCCGTCTCGTCCCCGTAGGCGAACTCGCTTCCCTCGTAGCGAGGGCCGCCCTTGGGGGCGCTCGCGGACTCGTCACCCGCTTTCACCACGAACCCGTAGTTCGGGTTCGCGCCGTCGATCCACGACTGGACCGTCTTCGTCACCGGGAACGAGTGCCAGACGTCGACCTGGTTCGGCTGCTTGGTGACGACACCGCCCTTGGTGAAGCGCACCGCGTCCGCGACCACCGCGGTGCTCGCCGAGGCCGGACCGTCTCCAAGGACCACCTTGCCGGCCGTGCCGGCCTTGAAGGAGTGGGTGCCCAGGGTCTTCCACCGCCCGCCGGAACCGGCCTGCTGGTCGACGCCGTACGTCTTGCTGCCGCCGCTGTACGTGACGGTGTAGGGCGCGTTGCCGGCCCGGTCCGAGGCCGGCACGTAGTGCGCCTCGACCTGGTAGTCACCGTCCTCCGGCAGGCTCGGCTGCCAGGTGTAGGTGTCGCCGGCCACCGTGTCCTTGTTGTACAGGTAGTCCTGGTTGACCGCGTACTGGGTGTAGTCGGTGTTGCCGGATGCGGGCCAGGAGCCCTTGGCCGCCGTCGTGCCCGGATCACCGTCGTCGACCAGGACCGAGGTGCCCGACAGCTCACCGGTCAGATCCTTGGTGCTGTTCCACGTCGCCTTCGACTCGCTCCACGCTGCGGTGGCCCGGTGCGCCTCCAGCTGCACCTCGGTGTCACCGGCGGTGTGCGTCTGGTCGTAATACAGGTTCAGATCGGCCGAATCCAGCTTCGTCCCGGCCGGAACATCCGGCAGCGGGAACCTCAGCAGGGCCCGGGAGGAGCCGGTGCTCGTGTTGCCGACCGATAGCCGCCAGTTGTCGTCATAGTTCGTGTCCGGCCCGTCCGAGGAGATCATCACGTCCTGCGCCTGACTCGGCGTCGGCGCGATCGCGATCGTCGGGTCCACCGTGACCGGATACTGCCGCTCCTTCGCCGCCAGCCACTTCGCGTCCGGAGTCACGGTCAGCTTCCAACCCCGGGCGTCCCGGGACAGCTTCTGCCCGACGGCTGTGCTGTAGGTGAAGCCGTACGGCGACCGGGCGTCCTTCCTCGCGTCCGTCATGAACGGCGCCGGGATCACCAGCACCGGCTGTGGCGCCTCACCGTAGAAGGCGACCGAACCGTCCTTGGCCGCCTTCGGCGTAAGCCCGTCCGTGTCCAGCGTGAACGTGAACGACACCGGTCCGGTAGGGCGTTCGGCCAGGGTGATGTTCTCCTTCACCCGGCCGGGACCCACCTCGTACGACAGGTCCGCACCCGCGACCGCGTCTCGGTAGGTGACGGTGTTTTCCTTGGCCACCGGCTTGAGCGTCTTGCCCGCGCCTTCCAGTCCCACGGTCACCGCATGACCGCCGGCGGACTCCACCCGCACCAGTTCGCGCGCACTGTCACCGAACCAGCTGCGCGTGGCATTGGTGGTGTTGGCGAACTCGAAGCCCTTCCGCGTGGATTTCCCGACCTTCGGGTCGATGCCCTTCCACGACTTCCCGGCACGGTACGAGGTCGGCACCACCGACACCTCGGCCTGTACCCGGCCGTCCGACAGCTTCCAGTACCGGGCGTTCGCCGTACGCCGTCCCGTCAGCTCCCCGACACGCTTCGCCTTCGGCGCGTTCCGGCCCTTCGGCAGCTTCTGCCGCTCGGCCACGCCCGCCTCATTGTGCGACGGCGGCTTGTCCAATTCCTTTCCGCCGTCCCCGAACCAACCCTTGACCGTGTCGACAAACCCTTTGCCGTCACCATCTGGAACCGACGCGGCAGCATAGGCGGCCTGCGGCAGCAGTGAACTCGTCACCGCCGCTACCACGAGGCACGCCAGCGCCCTGCCCAATCTGGGTCTCACGCCAAACCTTTCCCTCAGGAAATGACTAAAATCCGCTGCACTTCCCCGCCCGGCAGAAACACGGCCAAAGAAAAGCGCAGCGGCGGCCTGAGGGTTTAGTCATAGGACCGTCACCGTGTCAAGCGATCGGATTTTTGGTTCACTTGGCGCAACATCAGGTTCAATAGCGTCAAAACACGGCGCCTGTTATGGCCGGTATGTCTGATCGCTGGACCGGATGGGAGGTAGTGATGTATAACCGCCCCGACTTCGCTGCAAGGACAGGTGCAACCGATTTTCGGAGGGAATTAATGGGTGACGGCATCCGGGAGTCCGGGGTGACCGATTCGACCGCAGCTGCCGGAGTGGCGAAACGAAGTTTCGTCCGTCGGCCGGACCGCGCGGGTGTGGTTGCGGGCGCCGCAATACTCGCCGCCTGCACCGGGCTCGTTCTCTACGGCGTCCTCACACCCGAACCCGGCAAGCCGAAGCCCGCAGTGGCCACCGCTCCAGTGACCTACGAGGTGACCGGCACGGGCACCGCCGACATCACCTATAAGGGCCGCAGCGGCTCCGCAAAGGCCACCGTCGTCAAATCCGCCGCACTGCCCTGGCGTAAGACGGTCGATGTGCCCCTCGGACAGGACCCGATCGTCAGCATCGTCCTCGGCGAAAGGGGAGGCCAGGCCCGCTGTACGCTCGCCGTGCGTGGCCGGCACGCACAGAGCGCCACTACGAGCGGCGGCTTCGGCCGCGCCACCTGCGCCGGATCACTGCCTGCCCCGGGCGCCACCGGCGGCCAGGCCACGGCCGCCGACCGGTCCGCGGGCTAACCCCGTCCCGTCCCGCACCACCGCCCTGTAGCGGACGCCGGAGCTGCCTGACCATCGGTTCCCTCGTCTCCACCAGCACGAGCCTCGCCATGGCCACCGCCATCCCCGGTAACCGCCTCGACGGCGTCCCGCTCAAGCGGCGTTCGCGCCCTTACACTCACCGGGAAATGGCACGGCCTGCGGCACCCTCGAGTGCGGAGGCGAGCCCCCCGGCGTCCTCGACTCGACGGAGAAGGGTGACCGCTTCGGATCCGCGGTCGCCCTGGCCGACCTGTCCGGCAACGGGCGGGCCGGCCTCGTCTTCGGAGCCGAGAGCGAAGACACCGGTGGCGGCATTCTGCTCCACACCCCGGTCGACGACACCGGCTTCGAACTCGCCAGGACCGTAGCCCTGCGCCGAAGTGCGCTGGGCACACTTGTCGGAGCACACCTGGGGCACACGCTGTCCCCGTAAGGCGCTGCCCCACCGCACACCCCATGAGACGGAGACGGCAGCGCCGTGGCGTCCCGCGGAAGCGTGGACGCCACGGCGGTCGCGGTCAGGAAGCCGGCTCTTTGCACACTCGGCGAGTCCGGCCGTGCAATGTCAGGTAGAAGAGCCGCAGGGACTCTTCGGGAGTGCCGTCTTCGAAGCGATTGACGACCTTTCCCAGAGGATTCCAGACACGGCTGTCCGGCATCCGGACGCCGACCGGCTGCCCGAAGTAGGCGCGCTGTTCGGCGTCGAAGTCTGTCCACGTCGCTCCCGCACGACGCACGAGGACCTCACCGACGTACGCGCCGAGCCCGAACAGTGCATCGCGGGCCTGCTCTCCGTCAGCCCCGCCCTTGCGTAACCCGTCGATCAGGAAGTCGACAAGCCGCAAGCTGCGCTCCGAATAGTCCAGCGGCAGCCGACTTCGCGCGGTGGCACGTGCGACGAAGGCCGCCGCGTACGACCGCATCTGACTCGCGCGCGGCGCGTGTCTGTCCGTTTCGCCCATCGGGCTGCAGTCCTTTCGCTCAGCAGCGGAAGGAACTTGGCCTTCATTCCCCCCGCTTTGCAAAGCGGATCCCGGCTCTTGAACATCACGGCCAGTGTGGGTGATGAATGTCACGCGAAATTCTGCAGTAGAAGCAAAACCTGTACGGCTGTCGATGTGCCGGGCCCTGGACTGGACCACCGCGCCGGAGGCATGGGAGTACGCCGTGGACACGGCCGACACAGGGAGTCTGTAGGCGCACGGGGCAGAGGAGCTGGCGCTGCGTCCGGGCCGCCCGGTGCCGTGCCCCGGTCGGGCGAACGCCTGCCCGCCACTGACCAGATACGCGTTGCGAACCTCCGTGTGATCGTCGGCGTGGCCGCGGAACTCGCGGTCCTGGTCAGTGCGGCAGGACGCCCGTTGCCGGTGGCCCTGACAGAAGGCGAACCAGCCGAGGAGGTCACCGCGCGGCCAGGCCACGATTCCCCCGTCGTCCGCGCTTGACCAGAAGTGTTTGCACTGCGTCATCATGCACGCCGCACTTGTGATCGCGGTCGGCGGAGTCTTCACGACTGGGTCAAGCGGCTGTGGTGGTGCGCGTCCTTCGGGCCGGTGACTACTTACAAGTTCGAGATGGGCATGGTCGACGTACTTCTCGGGAGCGCGCAAGGCGAGATCCCGAATGTTCGGGCGATGCGTTGTCCACAGCGCCGTTGGACGATGAGGTCCGACTGGCATCACGACCGACTGAGCATCTCCGCAGGCCCGGCGTCCGGCTAGGGCGCCGCCCACCGATGGCGTGGTCGTCACGTCGAGGACCACGGCCGGGAGCGCTCGGGCGTCGCCCGTCCGGTCGCAGCATCCTTCAGTTCCGGCGCCGCATCGCCCGGGCGACCGGGGCATGTAGAGCCTCCCGCCCCGCCCCCAGGCGGATCTCCCGGCCCCGCCACCTCCTGCGCAGCCAGCGGTCGTGGCTCGCCACGACGATCGCACCCGGGCCGGTGCCCAGCGCCTCCTCCAGTTCGTCGCACAGGCGCGGGGAGAGGTGGTTGGTCGGCTCGTCGAGCAGCAGCAGCTGGGGCGGGCGGGCCACCAGCAGCGCCAGCGCCAGCCGCCGACGCTGGCCCACGGACAGGTGTTCCACCGGTTTTCCCAGGTCAGCCTCATGCAGCAGACCGAGGGAGCTGAGCGGTACCTTCTCGGCCCGCGCGGGGCCCAGCGCCGCCTCATACGTGTCCCGGACCGTACGTCCGCCTCGTTCGAACACCGTGTCCTGGTCCAGCAGTCCCACCGTCAGGCCGGCACCCCGCCGCACCTCGCCCTCGGCCGCGAGGCGTCCCGCCAGTACAGCGAGCAGCGTCGACTTGCCCGCCCCGTTGCCGCCGGTGACCAGCAGCCGGTCCGTCGCCGACACCTTCAGGCCCTCCAGCGCGAGTCGCCCGGGCACCCGCACGTCCCGCAACGACACCAGCGGCGGCGCCTCCTCCTCGCTGGGCGCGGCCAGTTCCCCGGGCGCCGCGAACCGCAGCGGGCGGGGTGGCTCGGTGACCTGGGCGCGCTCGAGTTCCGCCAGCCGCCGGGTGGCGTTGCGGACCCGGCGGGAGATCTGCTGCTGAACCCGGCCGCTCCGGTGGCCGTAGCCCATCTTCTCGTTGTCGGTGGGGCCCCGGTCCGGCGCGACCCGGTGCGCGGTGACGCTCGCCGATCGCCGCAGCGCCGCCAGTTCCTCCTGCTCCTCGGCGTACCGCCGCTCCCAGCGCTCCCGCTCGGCACGCTTGCGAGACAGATAGGCGCTGTAGTTCCCGCCGTAGCGGACCGGACCGTCCACCGCCGGATCGAGGTCGATCAGATCGGTGCACACGGCGTCGAGGAACGCCCGGTCGTGGCTGGCGACGACCACCGTTCCGGGCAGGCCGCGCAGTTGCTCCTCCACGAACGCGGCCGCCCCGTCGTCGAGGTGGTTGGTCGGCTCGTCGAGCAGCAGCGCCGACGGCCGCCGTACGAGCAGGGCGGCCAGGGCCAGCCGGCCGCGCTGCCCGCCGGAGAGCGAACCGAGCGTGCGGTCGTGCCCGAACGCGCCCAGGCCCAGGCCGTCCAGGACCTGGGCCGCGCGACGGTCGGCGTCCCAGGACTCCCGGTGCTGAGCCTGCTCCAGGCGCTTGCCGTACGCGTCGAGGAGGGCTTGGTGGCCGGGGTCGCCGGAAGGGACGCGGGCGAGTTCCTCGCCGAGTCGGTCCAGTTCCGCGAGGTCCTCCCGGGCCTCGCGCAGTGCCTCGTCCAGTACGGCGGCGATGGTGGTGTCCGTGTCGTACGGCATCTCCTGATGGAGGAAACCGAGGTCGGGCGGGCGGATGACGCTTCCGGCGTCGGGTTCGTCCACGCCGGCGAGCACCCGCAGCAGGGTGGACTTGCCGACGCCGTTCTCCCCGATCAGGCCGATCCGGTGGCCGGGGGAGGCGGTCAGGGAGATGCCGTCGAGGATACGGCGGCCGCCCAGGCTGCGGACGATGTCGTGGGCGAGCAGAGCGGGGTGGGGCACGAGGAACCGTCCAACGTGATCGGTGAGGGGCCCGCCGGGCACGGAGCCTCGGACGCGAGCGACTGCGCACACCGGCGGCTCACCCCACCGGCGCTCCCGTCTCCTCCAACGTACCGTCGGCCAGCCGCAGCCAACGGTTCACCCCGATCCCGGCGAGGAACCGCTCGTCATGGCTGACCACCACGAACGCGCCCCGGTAGGAGTCGAGCGCGCTCTCCAGCTGGCCGGCGCTGACCAGGTCCAGGTTGTTGGTGGGTTCGTCGAGCAGCAGCAGATGGGGCGCCGGTTCGGCACACAGTACGCAGGCCAGGGTGGCGCGCAGCCGTTCGCCGCCGGACAGCACGCGGACCGGCAGGTGGGCCCGCGAGCCCCGGAAGAGGAACCGGGCGAGCAGGTTCATCCGCTCCGCCTCGGGCCGCTCCGGCGCGAACGCGGCGAAGTTCTCCGCCACCGTGCGGTCCAGATCCAGCAGGTCCAGACGCTGCGAGAGGTAGGCGATCCGGCCGTCGTTGCGCCGGATCTCCCCTTCGTCCACGGCGAGGTCACCGGTGACCAGACGCAACAGGGTGCTCTTCCCCGCGCCGTTGGGCCCGGTCAGCGCGATCCGCTCAGGGCCGCGAATGCTCAACTCCACGCCACCCGGGGCGAACACGTCACGGTCTCCGAGGCAGACCTGCATCTTCGCCCCGGAGAAGAGGGTGCGCCCGGCGGGGACCTGGGTGTCCGGCAGGTCCAGGGTGATGCGCTGCTCATCGCGCAGCGCGCGTCCTGCTTGGTCGAGGCGGGCCTTCGCCTCGCCGACGCGGGCCGCGTGCGTCTGGCCGGCCCGGCCCGCCGACTCCTGCGCGCCGCGCTTCATGTTGCCGGCGAAGATGCGGGGCAGGCCGGCGTTCTTGAGGTTGCGGGCGGCGTTGCTCGCACGGCGCTCGGCCCGTTCACGGGCCTGCTGCATCTCCCGCTTCTCGCGCTTGAGTTCCTGCTCGGCGTTGCGGACGTTCTTCTCCGCGACCTCCTGCTCGGCGTGCACGGCCTCCTCGTAGGCGGTGAAGTTGCCGCCGTAGAAGCGCAGTTCGCCGCTGTTCAGCTCTGCGATGCGGTCCATGCGGTCGAGCAGGGCGCGGTCGTGGCTGACCAGCAGCAGGCAGCCGGTGAAGTCCGACAGCACGGCGTAGAGCTTGTGCCGGGCCTGGAGGTCGAGGTTGTTGGTGGGCTCGTCGAGGAGGAGGACGTCGGGGCGCCGCAGCAACTGGGCGGCGAGACCGAGGGACACCACCTGTCCGCCGCTGAGCGTGCTCAGGGGCCGGTCCAGGGTGAGGTCGGCCAGGCCAAGGCGGTCGAGCTGGGCGTGGGTGCGCTCCTCGATGTCCCAGTCGTCGCCGATGGTCGCGAAGTGCTCCTCGCCGACGTCGCCCGACTCGACGGCGTCCAGCGCGCGGATCACCGCGGCGACGCCGAGCACCTCGGCGACGGTGAGGTCACCGGTCAGCGGCAGGCTCTGCGGGAGGTAGCCCAGTGTGCCGCCCACCGTCAACGAACCGGCGGTGGGCCGGAGTTCACCGGCGATCAGTTTGAGCAGGGTGCTCTTGCCGGAGCCGTTGGGGGCGACCAGGCCGGTGCGGCCGGCGGGCAGAGCGAAGGACAGGTCATGGAAGACCGGGGTGTCGTCGGGCCAGGCGAAGGACAGGCCGGAGCAGACGACGGAAGCGGTGTCGGACATGAAGATGACCTCGAACGGGTTGCGGGCGGAGCGCAGAGCTCTGCCCCAGGCAGACGTGGGAAAAGGGGTACGACGAAACGGACCACCTCGGCGGCAGCGCTCCTGAGCGCCGGCCGGTGGCCGTCAGATCCGGGTCTCACCCGGAGATGTCGTCGTCACCCGCCACGTCTGCGACTCCTCGTTCTCGGTACAGGGCAGACGTCGACACACGGTCGACGTCGCCGACAGGGTAACCCAGCCGCCCTTCCGGTCGACAGCTCATTAAGGAGGCATGTCACCGCCGGGACCGCTCAGGTCGGTGACGGTGTGCTGGTGGCAGCCCTGGCGGTGGCAGTCCGCGGCGGGGGCGGCCGGCTGGGGTCGCGGGGTTCAGTGAAGGGTGATCTCGGGGGAGTACAGGTCGAGCCATCCCGCGAGGTCGAGGGTGCGTTCCAGACCGCGTCGGGCCGCCTGTGTGCTGACCGGTGCCTCGCGTTCCGCGGCCCGCCGGACCCGGTCCGGGTCCACGAGGTCGAAGACGGGGTGGGCGGGACGGGCGAGGAGTTCCTTGGCCTGCTCCTGCAGGGCGCGGGCGTACCGCGGGTCCTGGGTGGACGGGTACGGGCTCTTCACCCGGTCGTAGACCGAGCGTGGCAGTACGTCCGCGGTCGCTTCGCGCAGCAGGCTCTTCTCGCGGCCGTCGAAGGACTTCAGCGCCCACGGGGCGTTGTACACGTACTCGACCAGCCGGTGGTCGCAGAACGGCACCCGGACCTCGAGGCCGACGGCCATGCTCATCCGGTCCTTGCGGTCGAGCAGGACGCGGACGAAGCGGGTCAGGTGCATGTGGCTGATCTGCCGCATGCGGTACTCGAAGTCGCTCTCGCCGTCCGACCGGTCGACGGCGGCGACGGCGGTGCGGTAGCCGTCGGCGACGTACCCCTCCAGGTCGAGGGACTTGGTGAGGTCGGCACGGAGTACCTCGGCGTCCTCGCCGAAGTGGCGTCCCATGGTCGCCAGCCACGGGAAGGTGTCGGCGCGGCGTGCCTCCTCGTCGAAGAACTGCAGGTAGCCGCCGAAGACCTCGTCGGCGGACTCGCCGGACAGGGCCACCGTGGACTTCTGCCGGACGGCGCGGAAGAGGAGCAGCAGCGAGGTGTCCATGTCACCGAACCCGGCGGGCAGGTCGCGGGCCCGGATCACCTGCCGGCGCACGGCGGGGTCGGCGAGGGCGGCGGCGTCGAGCACGATGTCCTGGTGATCGGTGCCGGCGAGCCGGGCCACGTCGTGGACGAACGGGGTGTCGGGGGTGCCCCGCAGTTCGTCGGCGACGAAGTTGTCCGTCTGGCCGACGAAGTCCACGGCGAAGCTGCGCACCTTCTCGCCCTGTGCGGCCAGTTGCCGGGCGGCGAGCGCGGTCATGGCGGAGGAGTCGAGACCGCCGGAGAGCAGGGTGCAGCGCGGCACGTCGGCGACGAGCTGACGGCGCACGATGTCGTCCAGGAGGGTCCGCACGGTGGCCACGGTGGTGTCACGGTCGTCCGGGTGGGGGCGGGTCTCCAGCCGCCAGTAGACACGGGTGGTCAGGCCGGACCGGTCGACGGTGACGACCGTGCCGGGCTCCACCTCGCGCATGCCGTCCCAGACGGCGTGCCCCGGCGTCTTGACCATCACGAACAGTTCGCGCAGCCCGTCGAGGGTGACGCGGTGGCGGGCCAGCGGGTTGGCGAGGATGGCCTTGGGCTCGGAGCCGAACAGGACGCCGTCCGGAGTCGGGTAGTAGTAGAACGGCTTGATGCCCATGCGGTCGCGGATCATCACCAGCTTGTCGTGGCGGCCGTCCCAGACGGCGAAGGCGTACATGCCGTTGAGCCGTTCGGCGACGGCGTCACCCCATTCGAGGTAGCCGTGCAGGACCACCTCGGTGTCGGAGTCGGTGGTGAACGTGTGGCCGCGGTCCTTCAGGTCCCGGCGCAGCTCGGTGAAGTTGTAGGCCTCCCCGGAGTAGACCAGGGCGACGGTCCCCTCGGGGGTCGGGGCGGACATCGGCTGGCGGCCGCCGGGCAGGTCGATGATGGCGAGCCGGCGGTGTCCCAGGGCGGCGGGCCCCTCCGTCCAGACGCCGCGGTCGTCCGGGCCCCGGCAGGCCATGGTCTCGGTCATCGCGTGCAATGCGGTGGCCTCGGTGGTGAGGTCACGGTCGTAGGAAACCCATCCGGTGATGCCGCACATGCGCTACCTCCTGCTCCGGTCGCCCGCCGCCCCGTCGCTGGTCTGCGGCTTCGGGGTCTTCGGGGCCGACCGGAAAACCGGTTGTATCGAGCACCTATGTGACGAGCGTCCGCCAGGCACTCGGCGCCGGTCAACGCGGCCGTAATACGCTCGGCACTCCGGCCGTCATGATTTCAGCCGCGTTTTGCCTCCGCGAAATCCACGAACCGCCGTGCCACCTGGTCGCGGGCGTCGGGAACCGGTCACAGGCAAAAACTTCCCCAAGCAAGATGTCCGTTACAGCTTCGCAGTCATGAACCGTTCCGGCACTTCGACCGAGCGGCCGGCCGCCACGAAGGCCCTGCGCAGGCCGCATCCGGCATGCGGACGATCACGTACATGGACGGGTGCTGACGCCCGGCGCGCGCGCAGCGCCGACGCGCGGCTGGCCGACGCGCGTGGAGGGGGGTGATCGTGGAAGCTCAGGTGGCCGGTGTCGCCGCGGGTCGGGTGGATGCGCCGACGACACCGTAGGCACGGTCGCCAAGGGTGAACTCTCCCAGGGGGACCATGCCGAACCCGTCCACGTGGATGTGCCACGACGCCTGGTTGGCCAGTTCGATGAAGGCGACCATCACATCGGCCCGTCCTGATGCCGCCCGGAGCGCCGCGGTGAAGAGTCCCCGGCCCACCCCCTTCCCACGGTAGTCGGCGGCCACCACCACGGGCCCGTACAGCAGGAAGGGCGTGGAACGCAGCGGACGTCCTCGCCACACCAGCGCATCCTGCGCGTCCAGCAGTGCACGGACCGGCGGGGGCGCACTGGGCAAGTCCTTGGGAGACGCCAGTCCGAGCAGCCCGGCCAGCCGTCCGTCGTCGTCCGCGACCAGCAGGCTCCCGCCGACGGCCATCGAGCGCAGTGCCTCGGCACCGAGGTCCCCCTGTACGAAGCCCTGCCGCGCACGCTCCCGCTCCGTGAGCGCGTCGTGATGATTGGCCGCGAAGAGCTCGGCCATGGCCGGAGCATCGGCCGCGACGGCACGTCGGTAGTCCATGGCATTGATCCTGCCCAGTGCCGTGGCCCTTTCGCACCGGGGCCGGCGATCGAGTCGGTCCCATTCCGTGGCGGGTTTGCGGCACGGTGGGCCGTGCGATCGATGCCGGGCACCGGGGCACGCCATGCCCCCCTCCCGATTTTTTGGTGCGGGCACGAAGGCGGTACTGGAGATGCGTGGGGTGCGGGCCTGCCGGATCACTCCGGGTGGGCCACTGCCTCCTTCTGCAGCCCCACCGCCGCGAGCAAGCTCAGCCTCGGCTCCGCCTGGCGCAGTGCCTTCACCGCCGCCACCGAGGCGATGTCGCCGGTGAAACCGACGGCGGCGAGCCGGGCGCGTACCCAGCGGGCGCGCAGTCCGCTATCGGTCTCGGCGGCGGTGGCTTCGACGAGTGCGACGGCGCGTTCCAGACCGGGACGCTCCTGGGCCGAGGCCTGCGCCAGTGCCTGGCGCAGGGCGGCCGCGACCACGTCCGTGTCCCGGACGGTCAGCACGAGGTCGCTCTTCTTGCTCAGTCCCATGATTCCTGTCACGAGGACGAGCCTGGCGGTCATGTCCCAAGCGCGCCAGACGACTTGAGGAACTTCAGAGGAGCACTTCGCCCCTGCGGGCCCGTGCACCCGGCGTTGGCGGGCCGTCGCTCACCCGTTCCATCCGGGTGCGAGGAAGTCTGCTGGAACGCCGTGCTCAGTCCAGCAGTCCAGCAGCCCGGCTCGGCGCGCGCCACGAGCCGGGCATGCCTACGCTTGAGTGGCAACTCCGGTTGCGCAAGACGGGTTCCCGCTTGAGCGGGTGGCGTCTTAGTTCCCATCATCGCAAGGAGGCGGGCCGGCCATGGCTACTGCACATGAGACCCCGGTACTCGACACGATCGCCGCCATGACGATCGACTCCATCGAGCACTGCCACATGGACGAGCGGACGCTCATCCTCTCCCGCATCGCCGCGCTTGTGGCGATGGACGCACCGGCGATCTCCTACCTGGCCCACATCAACCCCGCGATCAAGGCCGAGTTCACGGTCGACCAGCTGCAAGACCTGCTCGTCGCCATAGCCCCCGTCGTAGGGACGGCACGGGTCATGTCGGCCGCGGGTCACATAGCGCAAGCGTTCGGTGTCGCCCTCGACCTGGCCGACAGCGAGGCCGAAGCCATCGCCCAGGCCGAAGCCGACAGCCGCACCGCCTCCTGAAGAATCCCTGGCCGCCGCTTGAGCCGACACGCGCAGCACGCGCAGCACGCGCAGCATGCGCTGAGGCAGCGGTGGGATGCCGAGCACGACCGGGAAGCGGACGCCGGGCACGACCAGGAGGCGGACGCCGGGCACGACCAGGAGGCGGACGCCGGGCACGGCCGGGAAGCGGATGCCGGGCACGACCAGGAGGCGGATGCCGGAAACGGCCGGGAATCGGAGCCCGTGAATGTGCGTTGTCCCGGCATGGGAGAAGTACCTCCGTACGGCCATGACGGGCCCGCCCCGTCCGCCTCCGCGACCGCCCGGGCACGGCTCGCGGCCGACCGCGCCGACACCCTCGCCCGGGCGGCCGCGCTGAGCCGTGACTTCGACGGAATCGTTGCCGCGAACGCGCTGGTCGCGGTGGACGACGAGCACGACCCCGAAGGGGGCACCACCGCCTTCGAGCGGGCCCACGTCGCCGCCCTGATGGCGCAGACACGCGAGCACCTGGAAGAACTGGACCGCGCACTGGAACGACTCGAACGGGGACAGTACGGCCGGTGCGACGGCTGCGGCGGCACGATACCGCCCGAACGCCTGGAGATCCGGCCGGCGGCGACCACCTGCGTCCACTGCGCCGAGGCCGACCCACGCCGCGCTTGACGCCGGCCGGCGTTCGGCAGTCACAACCACGCACCCTCGATGTGCCCGGCTCGCCCCGAAGGCCAAGGACGACGCCTTCGCGCAGGCCCTACCGGGGGCACCGGCGATCACGAACCTCGGCATCGATCACCTGGGCAACCGGGAGGCGCTCTACCTGCGGACCGCCGAGACCAACCCGCCGGGCCCCTCGTCGTGCTGCGGAGGGGTGCTGATCGGGCGGCCGTAGGCGGCAGCGCGCTCGCGCAGGGTGTGGCTCTCGGCCTCCCAGCCGTGCCGGGCCAGCCAGCCCACCGGGTCGTCGGGCATCTCCGAGACCCACATGGACGCCGCCGAACCCGGCGCGGCTTCCGTGCCGAAGCGCTCGATCACACCACGCGAGCCCAATGTCAGCCCCAGCCGACTGCCTGCCGCCGACTGCGCGCTGATCCGGGCCAGCAGCAGCTCCACCGCCTCCTCGGGCAGATAGATCAGCAGCCCTTCGGCGATCCACGCGGTCGGTACGGCCGGATCATGCCCCGCGGCGGCCAGCGCGCCCGGCCAGTCCTCACGCAGATCCACCGCGACGGTGATCCGCTCGCAGCGCGCGACGGCCCGTTCCTGGCGCAGCACCGACGCCTTGAAGTCCAGCGGCGCGGCGGTGTCGACCTCGAACAGCCGGGTGCCCTCGGGCCAGTTGATCCGGAACGCCCGGCTGTCCATGCCGGCGCCGAGCAGCACGACCTGCCTGACCCCGGACGCGGAGGCCTGCCGCAACAGGTCGTCGAGGAACTTCGTCCGGATGACGATGGAGAGGGACACGGCCAGTCGACGGCGTCGCGCGGCCTCGTCCACGGGCGGCGGCGAGGAGGGCCACAGGCCGCCGGCGGCGGCGAAGGCCTGTGCCAGCGGGTCGCGGAACAGCGCGTTCTCCCGCTCGGTCTCCAGCGCCCGCACCCTGGCCACCCCCACCGCCGTGGCCCACACTCCCGACGGCTGCGCGCGCTCCTGCCCCTCAGTCACCGCACCAGCCTAGACGGTTGGCCTGGCGAGAGTGCTAAAACTGCTTCCAGTGGCCCTCGGAGACCACTTCGACGGCGCCGTCGGTCACCTTGATCGCGGTCTGCTCGTCGATCGCGTACGCCGGACCCGCGATCCTGGCCGCCCACCGTTCCGCCGCGGCCATGGAGTTCTCCGGACAGTCCGGATGATCCAGGTGCGGGAAGATCGAGAAATCCACCACGCCCAGGGTGCTGTCGCCGCCGGCCGGTGGCTCCCAGCCCACGAACTCCTCTCCGATACGGGGCGTCATCACCATGCTCCCGGCGCTGAGTCCCACATAGACCGTGTCGGGCAGCGACGGCAGAAGTTCAGCCAGCCCGGACTCCCGCATCCAGTGACACAGGTAGAGTGCGTCACCGCCATTGACCAGCAGGGCGTCGGCCTCGCGGATCCAGGACACCCAGCGCGCCTCCTCGATGCTGGGCAGCGCGGTGAGCTCCAACACGCCCACCGACTTCCACCCCAGCCCGGTCATAGGGCTGGGGGACCGTCCGCTGACGAACCGCCACGGCCCGCCCGGATCGGCGTCGGGAGCCCCGTACCCCGCCGTGGGGATGCAGAGAGCACTGGACTCGGCGATCGGCTTGCCCAGGAGGTCGACCAGCGCACCCTGGATGCTCGCGTTCCTGACACCGGAGTCGGTGAGGAGAAGCTTCATCATGGCCTTCCTGAGACATGCGGCGGCGTGACCAGCCTGTACGGCCGGCCGGCCCCGTCATACTTCTCTCACGCCTGCGCGCTGTCCACGGCATCGGCCAGGAGCGTGACCAGCTCGTCGAGTAGCGGCGGGCGGTCACCGGGTCTGCTGACGGCGAGGATCTCCCGGTGGAGCGATGTGACGCCGGGCGGCATGACCACCACCTCGACTCCGGCGTCGTGTCCCGCTCCGAGGAGCGTCGCCGGGATCAGGCCCACCGCGAGACCGGCGCGGATCATGGCCAGCATGCTGTGCAGGTCATCGGTCTCGAGCGTGACCTGCGGCGCGATGCCGAGCTCTCCGGCCCAGCGGTGCAGCAGACGCCGGTCGGGATTGCGGGCGTGGCCCGAGACCCATTCCCGTTCCAGGCATTCGGCCAGCTCCACCGGGTTTCGGCGTCCCGGCTCGGTACCCGCGACCAGCACCAGCGGTTCGCGCCCCAGAAGGGTGGTCGTCAAGGCGTCGGACGGAGCCGGCGGGTCCTCGGGCAGGTAGCGGTAGGCCACGAGCAGGTCGATGTCCCCCGACTTCACCCGCGGCACCCCCTCGTCCGTCTCCACGACGACCAGACGGATCCGGGGACCGGGACGGCGAGCCCTGAGCGTGGACAGGACCTGGGGGAGGAGGTACGTCATGGCGCTGGGGTAGGTGCCGACGCGTAGTTCGGCGATCTCACGGTTCGCGATGGCGTGCGCTGCGTCCTGGAAGCGCGCGGTCGCGTCGAAGAGCGTCTCGGCCGCCCCGGCCAGGGAGCGGCCGGCCGCGGTGAGGATCAGCCGGCTTCCGGGGCGGCGGGTGATCAGTTCGACGCCCATGTCGCGTTCGAGCACGGCGATGTGCTGGGACACCGCCGAGGGCACGTAGCCGAGCTCGGCCGCGGCCTCGGCCATCGAGCCGCGGCGTACGACGGCCAGGAAGGTGGCCAGGAGCTTCAGATCCGGCTGAGCCTTCACGATCCATGAACCTTCTCTTCGAAATCCATCGCTTTACGTGTCTCAAGATCGACGTCAGAGTAGATGCACGCCGACGCGAGGCACTCCGCCCGACAGAAAGCAGGGACCACATGGCCATCGACCTCACCGCCCTGCGAGCCAAGTTCCCCTCCCTCGCCGCGGGGCTCGCCTTCTTCGACGGTCCGGGCGGAACGCAGACTCCTCGCTCCGTGGCCGACGCCATCGCCGCCACCATGATCGGCCCGCTGTCCAACCGGGGCACCGTCAGCCCGTCGGAACTCAACGCCGAGCGCGTCGTCACGGACTTCCGCGCCGCCTACGCCGATCTGCTGAACATGCCGGCGAGCGGCATCGTCCACGGCCGCAGCGCCACGCAGCTGACATACGACTTCTCCCGCCACCTGGCCAAGACCTGGAGCGCGGGGGACGAGATCGTCCTCAGCCGCCTCGACCACGACGCCAACGTCCGTCCCTGGGTCCAGGCCGCCGAGCGCGCCGGAGTGACGGTCCGCTGGATCGAGATTCTCCCGGAGACCATGGAGCTCGACCTCGACTCGTACGAGCGGGCCCTGACGTCCCGGACCCGGCTGGTCGCGGTCACGGCGGCCTCGAACGTGCTGGGCACCAAGCCGCCCGTCCGCCGGATCGCCGACCGCGCCCATGAAGTGGGCGCTCTGGTGTACGTGGACGGCGTTCACTACGCCGCCCACCACCTCGTGGACGTACCCGCACTCGGGGCCGACCTGTTCGTCTGCTCGCCCTACAAGTTCTTCGGACCGCACTGCGGGGTCCTCGCGGCGGCGCCCGAGTTTCTCGAAACCCTGCGCCCGGACAAGCTCGTGCCGTCCTCGAACGCCGTGCCGGAGCGGTTCGAGTTCGGCACACTGCCGTACGAGATCCTGGCGGGCGCCGCAGCCGCCGTCGACTTCCTCGCCGAGCTGGACCCGGGCACGGGGGCCTCGCGCAGGGAGCGCCTCACCCGCTCCCTCGGGTCCACGCACGAGCACGAACTGACGCTGCGCGCACGGCTGGAGGAAGGGCTGGAGTCCCTCGGTGACGCCGTCACCCTGCACTCGAAGGCATCCGACCGCACCCCGACGCTCCTGATGACCGTCGAAGGCCGCGACGCCCGCGAGGCTCAGGCACACCTGGCCGCACGCGGGGTGGTGGCACCGGCCGGGTCGTTCTACGCCTACGAACCCTTCACCGCGCTCAAACTGGAAGACCCCGCCCTGCGCGTGGGCCTGGCCGCCTACAACACCAGCGACGAGGTGGCCCGCTTCCTGGACGGGCTCGCCGAGTTCCTCTGATCCCCGCTGGCTGAGTCGGTAGCGGAACATCTGGTCGGCGCGGTGGCGTAGTCGGTGGCGTAACGCCGGGGAGAGCTGGGCTCGTTGTTTCACAGCGGGTCGTGAGCGGGCTTGTGATCGGGCTTGTGGTACGTCATGCCCATGAGGACGCGGCTGGTCGTGGTTCGTCGCTGTGTCATGCCTGGGGGCCGCTGTCTGGGGCTCAGCGGTGCTGTCGTGGGGGTGGCTGTCGGTCGGTGGGGGGTGTGGGTGTGTAGCACGGGGTGGGGGGTGGGGTGGGGTGCGACGCGCGGGGGTGGTGGGGTGAGGTGGGGTCGGGATGTCACCCGGAGAGGCTAATAGTACGTCA
>NZ_BJTV01000027.1 GCF_007176755.1 Streptomyces sp. 1-11 | reverse complement strand
GATCGACTCGGTCAGGTTCACGGGCGACATCGGCGTGGTGGGCGTGTTCCTGCCCCAGGACCCCGGCGGCACGGAGGCCCAGGGGGAGCTGGAGGCCCAGGGCAAGGTCCCGATCGACTTCGGCTTGATGTGGTTCAAGGGCCAGCGCATGGGGACCGGGCAGGCTCCGGTGAAGAGGTACAACCGGGCGCTGCGGGACCTGATCGCCGGCGGGAAGGCGAAGCCGAGCTTCGTCGTCTCCCACGAGCTCAGCCTGGACGAAGCCCCCACCGCCTACGAGCACTTCGACGCCCGTGACGAGGGCTGGACCAAGGTCGTCCTGCATCCCGACGGACACGGCAACGGCCACAAGCAGTAGGGAAGTGAGGGCCGCCGCCCACCTGCGCGGCCCGTTCAACCCCGGCTCCGGCCGGGGTTGAACGGGCACCTGTCGCCTCGCCCGGGCTCCTGCCCTACGGGGCAGCGGCGATCGACCGTGTCCGGCTCGGCACCGCGACGCCGGTGGATGACGGAAGTCGAGGATTGGGTGCGCGCCGCGAGGAAACTCCGGCGTTGTCCGCTCCGCGTCTTTCACCTTCTCGCTCAAGTGGCCCGCCTTCCGTTCACCTCACCGCACGTGGGGAGCACTCATGAAGACAGACACCCGTTCCACCTCCCGCCACCTACGGCACGATCCGCTCGTCCAGGGCCTCGGCTGGACCAGTGCGGTGCTGGGCGTGCCCCAGGTCGTCGCCCCGGCGGGTTTCGCCCGGGCCCTGGGCGTGGGCGACGCCTTCCGGCACCGCTCGGCCACGACCGCCGTGGGTGTGCGTGAGCTGACGGCGGCGACCGGGCTGCTGGGGCGGCCGCATCCCGCCTGGCTCTGGGGCCGCGTCGGCGGCGACCTCATGGACCTGACGATGCTGACGCGGGCCCTGAGGAATCACAACGGTCGCGGCCTGGGCCGCACCGTCGCCGCGACCGCCGCGGTCACCGCCCTGACGGCCACGGACGTCTACGCGGCCGTGACCCGCACCCGTAGGAGCACCCCGATGGAACTGACCGCGACCACCACCGTCGCCCAATCCCCGGACGAGGTCTACGCCCTCTGGAAGGACCTGAAGCGGCTGCCGGACTTCATGGCGCACCTGGACGAGGTGCGCGTCACCGGTCCGCGCACCAGCCACTGGCGGGCCAGCGCGCCCTTCGGCAAGACGGTGGAGTGGGACGCCGAGACCACGCAGGACGACCCCGGCCGGCTGATCGCCTGGCGGTCGGTGGAGGGCGCCGACATCGACAACTCCGGCGAGGTCCGCTTCGAGCCCGCCCCCGGCAACCGGGGCACGGAGATCCGGGTGGCCCTGCGCTACGACCTGCCCGGCGGGACGGTGGGCAAGGCCGCGGCGCGCTACTTCGGCGAGGAACCGCACCAGCAGCTGGACGACGACCTGCGCCGCTTCAAGCAGGTCGTGGAGACCGGCGAGGTCGTCCGCTCCGAGGGCGCGCCCGGCGGCAAGCGGGCCCGCGGCGAGTTCCCGCAGCACCCGGCCCGACCGCTGACCGAGGACGAACTGAAGGAGGCCCTGGCATGAAGGCGAACTGCTGGACGGGACGCAACTCGGTCGAGGTGCAGGACGTCCCCGAACCGTCGATCCTGAACAGCCGCGACGCCATCGTGAAGATCACCTCGACGGCGATCTGCGGCTCCGACCTCCATCTGCTCGACGGCTACGTCCCCACCATGGAAAAGGGCGACATCATGGGCCACGAGTTCATGGGGGAGATCGTCGAGGTCGGCCCCGGCGTCAGCGACAGGCTCCGCGTCGGCGACCGGGTCGTCGTGCCCTTCCCCATCGCGTGCGGCGCGTGCGCGTCCTGCCGCGCGGAGCTGTACTCGTGCTGCGAGAACACCAACCCCAACGCCGGCATGTCGGAGAAGTTCTTCGGCCACCCCACCGCCGGCATCTACGGCTACTCCCACCTCACCGGCGGCTTCGCCGGCGGCCAGGCCGAGTACGCCCGCGTGGTGCTCGCCGACGCCAACGTCCTGAAGATCGGGCCGGAGCTCAGCGACGAGCAGGTGCTGTTCCTGTCCGACATCCTGCCGACCGGGTACATGGGCGCCGAGATGTGCGACATCCAGGAAGGCGACGTCGTCGCCGTCTGGGGCGCCGGTCCGGTCGGCCAGTTCGCCATGGACAGCGCCCGGGTGCTGGGCGCGGAGAAGGTCATCGCGATCGACAAGGAGCCCTACCGGCTCGACATGGCCGCCGCCCAGGGCTACGCCACCATCAACTTCGAGGACACCGACGTACGCTCGGCACTGCTCGAACTGACCGGCGGCCGGGGCCCCGACAAGTGCATCGACGCGGTCGGCCTGGAGGCCACACACGGTGCCTCCCACGTCCACCTCTACGACCGCGCCAAGCAGGCCGTACGCTCCGAGACCGATCGGCCGCACGCCCTGCGCCAGGCGATCATGTCCTGCCGCAGCGGAGGCGTGGTGTCGGTCATCGGCGTCTACGGCGGACTGATCGACAAGTTCCCGGCGGGCGCCTGGATGAACAGGTCCCTGACCCTGCGCACCGGGCAGTGCCACGTGCACAAGTACATGAAGCCGCTGCTGAGCCTGATCGAGCAGGGCAGGATCGACCCCACCCGGGTCATCACCCACCGGCTGCCCCTGAGCGAGGCACCGGCCGGCTACGACCTCTTCAAGAACAAGAAGGACCACTGCGAGAAGGTCGTCCTCAAGCCGTGAGGGACGCGCTGGGACGGACAACGCCGAAGGGCCCCACCGGCAAGTGGTGGGGCCCTTCGGCATCGTGCCCGTTGAGGCGAAGCGTTCTGATCCGTGGTCACGGATGGAACCGCCACCGGCCTTCAGTGATGACATCCACCTCGTCGCCCCTGACCCGGACGGCCGTCTCGTCGTCGATGAAGTAGATCGGGAAGTCCGCCCGCGCGGCGATGCGATCAGCCCAGGTGTCGTCCCGCTCGGGGAAATCCGGCGAGTACAGGTGAGGCTTGAGATACCAGTCGAAGCGGCCGAACGGCGGCTCCACGGTCGCCGCGCCGAGCACGTGGAGGTCGGCGGTGTCCCCGATGACGTCGGCGGAGTGTTCGGTGAGATTGCGGCTGAAGATCATCGATCCGGCGCTGAACCCCACGTAGACCCGGCTCTCCAGCGCCTCCAGGAAGCCGTCGGCCAGGCCGTTGCCGGTGATGCTGCGCGCGAGGTGGTAGTGGCTGCCGCCCCCGACGTAGATGACGTCGGCGTGGAGCAGCCGGTCGAGCACCGTCCGCCGGGGCAGTCCGTTCAGCTCCAGGACGTCGAACTCCCGCCAGCCGAGGCCGTGCAGCCGGTTCATGTCCGCGAGGAACCACCCGTGATCCCCGGACTCGGCGACTGATGCCGTGGGCACGTACACGACGTTCGCCGACCCGAACGGCCTGCCCAGCATGTCCCGCAGCGCATCCCGCAGCGTCTCGTTACGCAGACCGCCCGCCGTCAACAGAAGATTCATCGGCCGAGCCAAACACGACCCACGGGACCCGTGCAACGAGCACGTCGCATGTGACGGGAGTCATGATCCGCAACGTCGGGACGGACAACGTCGAAGGGCCCCACTGCGAACAGTGGGGCCCTTCGACATCGTGCCCGGTGAGGCACTGGCGGAGGATACGAGATTCGAACTCGTGAGGGGTTGCCCCCAACACGCTTTCCAAGCGTGCGCCCTAGGCCTCTAGGCGAATCCTCCGCCGGAAACATTACATGACCGAGGGGAGTGCTCGCGAACTCGTTCTCGCAGGCCGCCATCGGGTACTGTGGGCGCAGCCCCTCACGCGGCGCTATCTGACTGAACTCCCCCAGGGCCGGAAGGCAGCAAGGGTAGGTCGGCTCTGGCGGGTGCGTGGGGGGCGCTTGCGTTCCCGGGCGGTGCGGGCCGGGTCCGGGCCGGGAGCCTTGGCCGGGGTTGGTTGTCAGTGGGCGCCTATAACCTCGTATGCGTGTCGTCTCTCGCGCTGTACCGCCGCTATCGCCCGGAGACCTTTGGCGAGGTCATCGGGCAGGAGCATGTCACCGACCCGCTGCAGCAGGCGCTGCGGAACAACCGGGTCAATCACGCGTACCTGTTCAGCGGGCCGCGTGGCTGCGGGAAGACGACCAGCGCGCGCATCCTGGCCCGCTGCCTGAACTGTGAGCAGGGCCCCACCCCGACCCCCTGCGGCGAGTGCCAGTCGTGCCGTGACCTGGCCAGGAACGGGCCGGGTTCGATCGACGTCATCGAGATCGACGCGGCCTCTCACGGTGGTGTGGACGACGCCCGTGAGCTGCGCGAGAAGGCCTTCTTCGGACCCGCGGGCAGCCGCTACAAGATCTACATCATCGACGAGGCCCACATGGTCACGTCGGCCGGCTTCAACGCGCTGCTGAAGGTCGTGGAGGAGCCGCCGGAGCACCTCAAGTTCATCTTCGCCACCACCGAGCCCGAGAAGGTCATCGGCACGATCCGGTCGCGGACCCATCACTACCCCTTCCGGCTCGTCCCGCCGGGCACCCTGCGGGACTACCTGGCCGAGGTGTGCGGGCGGGAGGACATCCCGGTCGAGGAGGGCGTGCTGCCGCTCGTCGTGCGGGCCGGCGCCGGATCCGTGCGTGACTCGATGTCCGTCATGGACCAGCTCCTCGCCGGCGCGGCCGAGGAGGGTGTGACGTATGCCATGGCCACCTCCCTGCTCGGGTACACCGACGGGTCGCTGCTGGACTCCGTCGTCGAGGCCTTCGCCACCGGTGACGGGGCCGCCGCCTTCGAGGTCGTCGACCGGATCATCGAGGGCGGCAACGACCCGCGCCGGTTCGTCGCCGACTTGCTGGAGCGGCTGCGGGACCTGGTGATCCTCGCGGCGGTCCCGGACGCCGCGGAGAAGGGGCTGATCGACGCCCCGGCCGACGTGCTGGAGCGCATGCAGGCGCAGGCCTCCATCTTCGGCGCGGCCGAGCTGAGCCGCGCCGCCGACCTCGTCAACGAGGGCCTCACCGAGATGCGGGGCGCCAACTCGCCGCGCCTCCAGCTCGAACTGATCTGTGCCCGGGTGCTGCTCCCCGCCGCCTACGGCGACGAGCGGTCCGTCATGGCCCGCCTGGACCGGCTGGAGCGCGGGGTCGGCTTCTCGGGCGGCGGCGGCGCGCCCGCCATGGGGTACGTCCCGGGCCCCGACGCCCACGCGGGTACGGCCCCGGCCGGCGCGCCGGTGCCGCCCGGTACCGGCCCCGCCGCGGCCCGCGCGGCCGTACGGGGAGCGGGCGGACCGCCCACCGGACCCGAGGGGCCCGCCGGTCCCGGCCCCGGCCCTGGAGGCCCGGTCGCCGGACAGCCGCCGGCGACCCCACCCGCACCCGCACCCGCGCCCGCTCCGGCACCGGCTCCCGCACCGGCCCCGGCCGCCCCCGCACCCGCCGCGCAGGCCCCCGCGCCCGCAGCGGCCGCTCCCGCCGAGACCTCGGCCCCCGCCTCCGCGCAGGCCCCCGGCGCCTGGCCGACCGCCGCGACGGCCGGTGGCGGGCGGCGGCCCGGCGGCTGGCCGACGGCCACGGCGGCGGGCTCGCCGCAGGGCGGCGTCGATCCGGCCCGCTCCCAGCCGCAGCGCCAGGCGCCGTCGGCTCCGGCGGCCCCCGCCCCGGACGCGCCGGCCTCGGCGGCTGCCCCGGTCGGCGGGCTCGACCCCCGCATGCTCTGGCCCAACATCCTCGAGGCCGTCAAGAACCGCAGGCGCTTCACCTGGATCCTGCTCAGCCAGAACGCCCAGGTGACCGGGTTCGACGGCACCACCCTCCAGCTCGGCTTCGTCAACGCCGGCGCCCGGGACAACTTCTCCGGCAGCGGCAGCGAGGACGTGCTGCGCCAGGCGCTGGCCGAGCAGTTCAACGTGCAGTGGAAGATCGAGGCGGTCATCGACCCCTCGGGCGGCTCCGCGCCACCGGCGCCCGGCGGCGCTCCGGGCTTCGGCGGGGGCGGCGGCGCGGGCTACGGCGGCGCGCCCGCCGGCGGCTACGGCGCCCCGGCCGCCCCCCGCCCCGCCGCGCCGCAGCCGGCCGCGCCCGCACCCGCCGCGCCCCACGGCGGAGCACCGCCCGCCCCGGCGCGGCCCGCCCCCGCTCCACAGCCCGCGCGGGCGCCCGAGCCGGCCCCCGTCGCCCCCGAGGACGACATCCCCGAGGACGACGACCCCGACCTCGACGAGTCCGCCCTGTCCGGACACGAGCTGATCGTGCGGGAACTGGGGGCCACGGTGGTGGAGGAGTTCACCAACGAGTAGCGGGCCCGGCCGGCGGCCCGGGCCCGCCGTTCGTAGGAACCCACAGGAAACCCGCCCGGCGGACTTCGGCAACCTTGCCATTAGGCTGAACCCCGTGAAGGTCCTCGTCATCGGCAGCGGTGCCCGCGAACACGCCCTGTGCCGCTCCCTGTCCCTCGACCCCGACATCACCGCCCTGCACTGCGCTCCCGGCAACGCCGGCATCGCCGAGGTGGCCGAGCTGCACCAGGTCGACGCGCTCGACGGCAAGGCCGTGGCCGCGCTGGCCGGTGACCTCGGGGCCGACCTCGTCGTCGTCGGCCCGGAGGCCCCGCTGGTCGCCGGTGTGGCCGACGCGGTGCGCGAGGCGGGCATCCCGGTGTTCGGCCCCTCCCGGGAGGCCGCGCGGCTCGAAGGGTCCAAGGCCTTCGCCAAGGACGTGATGGCGGCGGCCGGCGTGCCGACCGCGCGGTCCTACGTCTGCACCACCCCGGCCGAGGCCGCCGAGGCGCTGGACGCCTTCGGGGCGCCCTACGTCGTCAAGGACGACGGCCTCGCCGCCGGCAAGGGCGTCGTGGTCACCTCCGACCTCGACGCGGCCAGGGCGCACGCGGCGGCCTGCGCGCAGGTGGTCGTCGAGGAGTTCCTCGACGGCCCCGAGGTGTCGCTGTTCGCCATCACCGACGGCCGGACCGTCGTGCCGCTCCAGCCCGCCCAGGACTTCAAGCGCGCCCTGGACGGCGACGAGGGCCCCAACACCGGCGGCATGGGAGCGTACTCGCCGCTGCCGTGGGCGGACCCCAAGCTGGTCGACGAGGTGCTGCAGACGGTGCTGCAGCCCACCGTGGACGAGATGCGGCGCCGGGGCACCCCGTTCTCCGGGCTGCTGTACGCCGGTCTCGCGATCACCTCGCGCGGCGTGCGCGTCATCGAGTTCAACGCCCGCTTCGGCGACCCCGAGACCCAGGTCGTGCTGGCCCGGCTGAGGACCCCGCTGGGCGGCGTGCTGCTCGCCGCGGCGAACGGCACCCTGGCCGATCTGGAGCCGCTGCGCTGGAGCGAGGACGCCGCCGTCACCGTGGTCGTAGCCTCCCACAACTACCCCGGCGCCCCGCGCACCGGTGACCCCATCACCGGCCTGGACGAGGTGGCCGCCGAGGACGCCCCGCACGCCTACGTCCTGCACGCCGGGACCAAGCGGGACGGCGACGCGGTCGTCAGCGCGGGCGGGCGGGTGCTGTCGGTCACGGCGACCGGCGAGGACCTGGCCGGGGCACGCGAGCGGGCGTACCGGGCGGTGGCCCGCATCAAGCTCGACGGCTCCCAGCACCGCACGGACATCGCCGAACGGGCGGCGAGCGCCTGACCGGCTCGCCCAGCGCGGCGAGTCCCTGACCGGCCCGCACCGCCCTCCCGAACACCCCAGGCCCCGGACCCCGAATCCGGGGCCTGACCCTTGCTGTCCGTCGCCCACCTCTGACCAGAGCCATTCCATCGAGTGAGCAATCCCCCATACGGCTGACGAGGCCCGGGGCCCCAACTATGGTGCGGCGCAAGCGTTCCGGCACTTGGCCCACCGGCATTGCGATGTCAGTGACGGGTGTCACAGTGGGGGAGTGAGCAACGCCAGGACAGCGCGGCACCGGCAGGGAGGGGGTGAGGTCCGGTCATGACCGCGAGCGGAACGGGAATCGGAGCCGAGGCGGGCGCGCGGGCCGCGCGCTCGTGGGCCCTGGCCGTGCTGCGCGTCCGCGGCCGGGCGCTGGGCGTGGCCCTGCTGCCGGCGGCCGTCGAGGTGGTCCTGCTGACCGGCGGCGCCACCGGCCGGCTCACCGGCCCGGGCTGGGACACCGCCCGCTGGGCCGTGGGCGTGCCGGCCGCGCTGGTACTGCTGGCCGCCACCGGCATCGCGCTGGTGGTGGCCCGTGCCCGCCCGGCCGTGAGCCCCACGGTCCCGGTCGCGGAGGAATCGGCGCCGGACCTGTACCGGCTGGTGCGCGACCTCGCCGACCGGCTCGAGGTCCCCGCGCCCTCGGCCATAGCGCTCACCCCGGACTGCGACAGCTGGCTGGAGGACCGGACCCACCCGGCCCACGGCCCGCCCCCGCGGCCCGCGCACGACGAGGCGCCCGGCCCCGGCGGACCGGGCCCCGACGGGCGGCGGCGGGCCGCCACCGCCCCCGTCCTCGTCATCGGCTCCCCGTTCCTGTGGTGGATGCGCGTCGGTGAGCTGCGCGCGGTCCTCGCGCCGGTCGTCGCCGGTACGGGCCCCTCCGCGCACCCGGACATAGCCGCCGCCCGCCGCTTCGTACGCGGTCTCGACGCGGCGGTGGCGGTCGCCTCCACGCCGGGCCGCTGTCCGCTGACCCGGGGCGTGTGCGCGGCCCTCGGCTGGGTCGCCCGGCTGATGCTGCGCGGCTGCCGCGAGCAGGCGGCCCTGATGGAGCGCGGGGTCGCCGCGGCCGCCGCCGAGCGCGCGCAGACGGTGGACTACGGCCTGCGGATCGTCGCCCAGGAGCAGGTCGGCCTCGCCTACGCGGGCTGGGACCGGCTGCTGACCAAGGTGGCGCTGCCCGCCTGGCGCATGGGCCGCTGGCCCTCCCGGCTGGACGCGGGTGTCGTGGCCGCCCTGACCGAGCTGTCCCGGCGGGACCGGCTGGCCGAGGGCTTCGCGTCCCGGCTGGGCGATCGTCCCGCCTGCGACCTGCTGGAGGAGCCCGGCGCGGTGGACGAGGCAGCCTCCCTGCTCGCCGCCCGCCTCTTCCACGGCGGCCCGGCGGAGAACGGCCCGGACTGGGCGCCGGTGGACTGGCAGGCGTACCCGGAGGAGGTCGTCGACCGCACCTGGCGCGCGCACGCGGCACGGCTGCACCGCGTCCTCGACTCCCTCGGCGTCCGTCCCGCCGCAGGCGCCCCCGACCGGGGCGGCCCCACGCTGGCCCGGGTCATGGACCACCTCATGGACGCCGCCCTGGTCGGCGCGGACACCAGCGCGGACGGCCACCCCGCCGCGCCCGCCGGACCGCCCGCCGCCCCCGCCACCGGGGCCGACGCCACCAACGCCGGCGGTGGCACCGACACCGACACCGGCGCCGACGCCGAGACCGACACCGATCCCGACAGCGACGCCGACCCCGGCACCGACAGCGACGCCGACGCCGACACCGACCCCGGCACCGAGCGCGGCGCGCTCCTCGCCGCCGGGCTCACGGCCGAGCTGGCCCGGGAGGAGGCCGCCGCGCCGAAGGGGGCGACCGCGGCCGGGCTGTTCCCGGACAGCTCGCTCTGGGACGACGGCGCCCTGCCGCTGTTCCCGCTGCAGCCCCCGCGCACCGGACGCGACCTGCTCGCCGATCACGTCACGGCGATGGTCTGCTGCGCCGCCGTGGACACGGCCGGCGCGGCCCCCGCGCTGGACTGGCTGGACGGCCCCTCGCTGCTGCTGGACGGTGAGCGGGCGGCCGACCTCGGGCCCAAGGTGCTGCATTTGATCGAGGAGGGCGACCCCGGCCCGCTGCGCGACTGGCTGAGCGCAACCGGGATACGCCCGGAGAAACCGGTCAGGCTGGTCTGACCCCGCCGGACGCCCGTGGGGGAATCCGCCGGGGTCGTAGCGGATCCGGAGCCGTAACGGAGGGCAGACTTCCAGTTCAGGTCAATTCGCAACGAACAGTGACCGTGTCCGTGCGTTATGTGATGTGCTGGGACCGACCACGCACATGGCAAAGGCATGCGACATACGACAGCACGACCGAGCAGCACGCACCACGCTGGCAACGGGGGCATGAGGGAGGGGAGCGTCCATGGCCTCGGACCACATCCGCCGCTGGGAGTCCGGAGCGCTCGCGCACGCCGTCACGGACCCCTTCGGCCAGGGCCCGGTGCCCTGGCTGCGCGGCAGTGAGACGTACTTCGACGACACGGGGCACGTGGTGCCCTGGTACGTCGACCCGAGCCCGCAGCAGCCCGCCGGAGAGCGGCCGCGCGTCCCCGCGCCGCGCACCTCCGGGCCGGGGCCCCGCTCGGCCGACGACGTGCACCGTCAGATCAAGGGATTCACCTCGGCCGGGGCGGTCGCGCCCGGCGAGGCGATCGACTTCCACATCACGGTCGACCCGCCGCAGCAGTTCGGCGTCGACATCTACCGGATCGGCCACTACGGCGGCGACGGCGCCTCGAAGATCACCACCAGCCCCCGGCTCTCCGGCATCGTCCAGCCCCCTCCGCTGGCCGCGGACCGCACGGTGTCCTGTCACCACTGGTGGCTCTCCTGGCGTCTCCAGGTGCCCTCGCACTGGTCCGTCGGCGCCTATGTGGCGGTCCTCACCACCTCCGACGGCTACCGCTCCCACGTGCCCTTCACGGTCCGCGACGACCACCCGGCCGACCTGCTCCTGCTGCTGCCCGACGTCACCTGGCAGGCGTACAACCTCTATCCGGAGGACGGCCGCACCGGCGCCAGCCTGTACCACGCGTGGGACGAGAAGGGCTGCCTGCTCGGCGAGGCGGACGCGGCCACCACGGTCTCCTTCGACCGCCCGTACGCGGGCGCCGGCCTGCCCCTGCACGTCGGCCACGCCTACGACTTCATCCGCTGGGCCGAGCGCTACGGCTACGACCTGGCCTACGCCGACGCCCGCGACCTGCACGCCGGCCGCGTCGACCCCACCCGGTACCGGGGCCTGGTCTTCCCCGGCCACGACGAGTACTGGACGGTGCCGATGCGCCGGGCCGCCGAGAACGCCAGGGACCACGGCACCTCCCTGGTCTTCCTCTCCGCGAACACCATGTACTGGCAGGTGGAGCTGGGCCCGTCCCCGTCCGGTGTGCCCGACCGGCTGCTGACCTGCCGCAAGCGCAAGGGCCCCGGGAAGCCGGTGCTGTGGCGCGAGATCGACCGGCCCGAGCAGCAGCTCGTCGGCATCCAGTACGCGGGCCGGGTCCCCGAGCCGCATCCGCTGGTCGTGCGCAACGCGGACCACTGGCTGTGGGACGCGACCGGGGCGCACGAGGGCGACCGGATCGAGGGCCTTGTCGCGGGCGAGGCGGACCGTTACTTCCCGCGCACGCCGCTGCCCCAGCACGACGAGCGCATCCTGCTCGCGCACTCCCCCTACACCGACAACGACGGCGTCCAGCGGCACCAGGAGACCTCCCTCTACCGGGCCCCCTCCGGCGCCTGGGTGTTCGCCTCCGGGACCTTCGCCTGGTCGCCGTCCCTGGACCGTCCCGGCCACGTGGACCCGCGTGTCCAACGGGCCACGGCGAACCTGCTGGACCGCATCTGCAAACGGGACTGACCCTGGCCGCAGCCCGATCACCGGCATACGGGAGAATCGAGGCATTGGACAGAACCACGGGGAGGAACCGTGTCCGGATTCGTAGAAAAGCCCGAGCCGATCCAGGTTCCGGGCCTGGTGCACCTGCACACCGGCAAGGTGCGCGAGCTGTACCGCAACGAGGCGGGCGACCTCGTGATGGTCGCCAGCGACCGCGTGTCCGCCTACGACTGGGTGCTCCCGACGGAGATCCCCGACAAGGGCCGGGTGCTCACCCGGCTCTCCCTGTGGTGGTTCGACCAGCTCCGCGACCTGGCCCCGAACCATGTGATCAGCACCGAGCTCCCCGAGCACGCCCCCGCCGACTGGGCGGGCCGCACGCTGGTCTGCAAGTCCCTGAGGATGGTCCCGGTCGAGTGCGTGGCCCGCGGCTACCTCACCGGCTCGGGCCTGGCCGAGTACGAGGAGTCCCGCACGGTCTGCGGCCTGGCGCTGCCCGAGGGCCTGGTGGACGGCTCGGAGCTGCCCGCCCCGATCTTCACCCCGGCCACCAAGGCCGAGGTCGGCGAGCACGACGAGAACGTCTCCTACGAGGAGGTCGCCCGGCAGGTCGGCGCGGACACCGCCGCCCAGCTCCGGCAGGCGACGCTCGCCGTGTACTCCCGCGCCCGGGACATCGCCCGCGAGCGCGGGATCATCCTGGCCGACACCAAGTTCGAGTTCGGCTTCGACGGCGACACCCTGGTCCTCGCCGACGAGGTGCTCACCCCGGACTCCTCCCGCTTCTGGCCGGCCGACCAGTGGCAGCCCGGCCGCGCCCAGCCGTCGTACGACAAGCAGTACGTCCGGGACTGGCTGACCTCCCCCGAGTCCGGCTGGGACCGCAGGAGCGAGCAGCCCCCGCCGCCGCTGCCCGAGCGGGTCGTCGAGGCGACCCGGCGGAAGTACGTGGAGGCGTACGAGCGGCTGACCGGCATGAGCTGGTCCTGACGCCGAGGCCCCCGGTGAGAAGCCGGGGGCACGCAGAAAGCCCCCGGCCGGAACCGGGGGCTTCTCCATGGAGCGGACGACGAGGCTCGAACTCGCGACCTCAACCTTGGCAAGGTTGCGCTCTACCAACTGAGCTACGTCCGCACTGCGCCGTGGCGCGAGAGCAACTATACCCAACCTCGCGGGTGCGCGGGACGCACTGCCGCCTGCCGGCGCCGGCGCCGTGCCGCTCCGGGGGCGGCGGCGGGCCGGTGGCGGGTCGGCCTCGCGCGTCCGGCGGATCTCCGGCGGGGAGCAACTCCCGGGCCGCGCGGCGCTTTCCGGGGCGCGTGGGGCGGGTGGCACGGGTGAGGCGACGGCTCGGCCGGTTCCGCCGGATGTGGTGGTCTTCACAGGGCCGTCTTCGCATGTCCGGTGCCGACGGCGAGTGTTCGGCGGAACCGGGCGCACGAAAAAGCCCCGGTCCAGAAGACCGGGGCTTTTCTCCCGAGCGGACGACGAGGCTCGAACTCGCGACCTCAACCTTGGCAAGGTTGCGCTCTACCAACTGAGCTACGTCCGCACTGCCCCCGACCGGCTCCCACCGATCGGTGCGAGCACCAGCCTACCTGATCCACAAGAGTGGTCGTGTCGACCGGTGCAGAGCGGGTGACAGGAATTGCACACTGCGCCTTCCCCCTGGAAGGGGGATGTTCTACTACTGAACTACACCCGCACGGTCCGTGGGATCCGGCCTTCCGGCCTCGCCCCTCGGCGTGTCCCAGACATTAGCTGATCAGCAGGGGGGTTGCGCAAGTCGGCTCCCGGCGCGGCCAAGTGCACGGCCCCCAGGGCCCGCTGACGGACCCTGAGGGCTCGCCCCTTCGCGGGCCTCACTGCGCGGCGCTGAACGCCTCGTAGACCTTCTTCGGGATGCGTCCGCGCGCCGGCACGTCCATCTTGTTCGCCTGGGCCCAGGCGCGCACGGCCGCCGGATCCGGGGCGACCTCCGTCTGCTTGTACGCCTTGCCGGACCGCGAGCGCTTGCGGCCCGCCTCCACGTAGGGCTCGAGCGCCTTGCGCAGTTTTCCGGCGTTGGTTTCGTTCAGGTCGATCTCGTACGACTTGCCGTCGAGTCCGAAGGCGATCGTCTCCGCCGCTTCCGAGCCGTCGATGTCGTCAAAGAGAGTGACCACGACCTTTTGCGCCACGAATATCGGTCCCTTCGTGCGGCACGTCGATACAGCTCATCGGCGATGACGTGCCGAGTATCGGCTATTGCCAATTCATTTGTACAGTGCCCGGCAATGCAAAGTGAAGCCCGACTAAATCCGCCCGCGTGTCCCCGTGCAATACATGTCGTGGGTGGGTCCGTGGAACTTTCCCAGAACTTTTCGCGAGGGGGTGCGCCTGTCACCCGATCGTGATGCGGCTCACGTAGTTTCCTACAACTCTACCCGCGTAGAAATTTTGTGCGGGTAGTCTGAAGGAACCTGCTCAGCACCACACACCGGGAGTGCCAGTGGCACGCGTCGTAGTCGACGTCATGCTCAAGCCGGAGATCCTCGACCCCCAGGGCCAGGCGGTCCAGCGTGCGCTGCCGCGCCTGGGTTTCGAGGGGATCTCGGACGTCCGTCAGGGAAAGCGTTTCGAACTGGAAGTTGACGGGCCGGTCGACGAGGCCGCGCTCGCCCGCATCCACGATCTTGCGGAATCCTTCCTCGCCAACACGGTGATCGAGGACTTCACCGTCAAGGTCGAAGAGGGAGCGGAAGTCGCGGAGGCGGCCAAGTGACCGCTCGTATTGGCGTCGTCACTTTCCCGGGAAGTCTCGACGACCGGGACACCCAGCGCGCGATCCGCCTCGCGGGCGCCGAACCGGTCGCACTCTGGCACAAGGACAAGGACCTCAAGCAGGTCGACGCCGTCGTGCTGCCCGGCGGGTTCTCCTACGGCGACTATCTGCGGGCCGGCGCCATCTCCCGCTTCTCGCCGGTGATGGAGACGCTTATCGGGCAGGCGAAGGCCGGACTCCCGGTCCTCGGCATCTGCAACGGCTTCCAGGTCCTCACCGAGGCCCACCTCCTGCCGGGCGGCATGCTCGGCAACGACCACCTGCACTTCGTCTGCCGCGAGCAGAAGCTGCGGGTGGAGAACGCGCAGACCGCCTGGACCAGCGACTACCGCGCAGGCCAGGAGATCCGCATCCCGCTGAAGAACATGGACGGCCGCTACGTCGCCGACCAGTACACGCTGGACAAGCTGGAGGCGGAGGGCCGGGTCGTGTTCCGCTACCTGGACCACAACCCGAACGGCTCGCTCAACGACATCGCCGGCATCACCAACGAGGCCGGGAACGTCGTCGGCCTCATGCCGCACCCCGAGCACGCCGTCGAGCCGCTGATCGGTACGGGCCGTACCGACGGCCTGCCCTTCTTCACCTCGATCCTCAAGAAGCTGGTCAACGCATGAGCCGGACGCCTCTGGACACGGTCGAGCACGCGGCCGCGACCCCCGACGTCGAGCTGCCCTGGGCCGAACTCGGTCTGAAGAAGGACGAGTACGAGCGGGTGGTGGAGATCCTCGGCCGCCGCCCGACCGGCGCCGAACTCGCCATGTACTCGGTCATGTGGTCCGAGCACTGCTCGTACAAGTCCTCCAAGGTCCACCTGCGCCAGTTCGGCGAGAAGGCGCCCCAGTCGGACGCGCTGCTCGTCGGCATCGGCGAGAACGCCGGCGTGGTGGACGTCGGCCAGGGCTACGCGGTCACCTTCAAGGTCGAGTCGCACAACCACCCGTCGTACGTGGAGCCCTACCAGGGCGCGGCCACGGGTGTCGGCGGCATCGTGCGCGACATCATCGCGATGGGCGCCCGCCCGGTGGCCGTGGTCGACCCGCTGCGCTTCGGCGCCGCGGACCACCCCGACACCCGGCGCGTGCTGCCCGGCGTGGTCGCCGGCATCGGCGGCTACGGCAACTGCCTGGGCCTGCCCAACATCGGCGGCGAGGTCGTCTTCGACGCCTGCTACCAGGGCAACCCCCTGGTCAACGCGGGCGCCATCGGCGTCATGCGGCACGAGGACATCCACCTCGCCAAGGCCTCCGGCGCGGGCAACAAGGTCATCCTGTACGGCGCCCGGACCGGCGGCGACGGCATCGGCGGCGCGTCCATCCTCGCCTCCGAGACCTTCGACGACGCCAAGCCGAGCAAGCGCCCGGCCGTCCAGGTCGGCGACCCCTTCCAGGAGAAGCTCCTCATCGAGTGCACCCTGGAGGCGTTCAAGGAGAAGCTGGTCGTCGGCATCCAGGACCTCGGCGCGGCCGGCCTGTCCTGCGCCACGTCCGAGCTGGCCTCCAACGGCTCCGGCGGCATGCGCGTCACCCTGGACGACGTCCCGCTGCGCGACTCCACGCTCTCGCCCGAGGAGATCCTCATGAGCGAGTCGCAGGAACGCATGTGCGCGGTGGTCGAGCCGGCGAAGGTCGACCGGTTCCTCGAGATCTGCGACAAGTGGGACGTCATCGCCACCGTCATCGGTGAGGTCACCGACGGCGACCGGCTGGAGATCTACTGGCACGGCGGCAAGATCGTCGACGTCGACCCGCGCACGGTCGCCCACGAGGGCCCGACCTACGAGCGCCCGTACGCCCGCCCGTCCTGGCAGGACGAACTCCAGGCGGACGACGCCGACAAGCTGCCGCGGCCGGCGACGAGCGAGGAGCTGAAGGACCAGGTCCTGAAGCTGGTGGCCTCGCCCAACCAGGCCTCAAAGAAGTGGATCACCTCGCAGTACGACCACTTCGTGCAGGGCAACACCGTCCTCGCCCAGCCCGAGGACTCCGGCATGATCCGCATCGACGAGGAGTCCGGCCTCGGCGTCGCCATCGCGACGGACGGCAACGGCCGGTACGCCAAGCTGGACCCGTACACGGGCGCCCAGCTGGCCCTCGCCGAGGCCTACCGGAATGTGGCGACCACCGGCGCGAAGCCGCTCGCCGTCTCCGACTGCCTGAACTTCGGCTCGCCCGAGGACCCGGCGGTGATGTGGCAGTTCGCCGAGGCCGTCCGCGGGCTCGCGGACGGCTGTCAGCAGCTCGGCACGCCGGTGACCGGCGGCAACGTCTCGCTCTACAACCAGACCGGCGAGGCGGCCATCCACCCGACTCCGGTGGTCGCCGTCCTCGGCGTCATCGACGACGTGGCCCGCCGCACCCCGGTCGCCTTCCAGGAGGAGGGCCAGCTCCTGTACCTCCTCGGCGACACGCGTGAGGAGTTCGGCGGCTCGGCCTGGTCCCAGGTGGTCCACGACCACCTCGGCGGTCTGCCCCCGAAGGTCGACCTGGAGCGCGAGCGGCTGCTGGCCGAGATCCTGATCTCCGCCTCCCGCGACGGCATGATCGACTCCGCGCACGACCTGTCGGACGGCGGTCTGGTCCAGGCGGTCGTGGAGTCGGCGCTGCTCGGTGGCAAGGGTGCGCGACTGGTCGTCCCGGACGGTCTGGACGCGTTCACCTTCCTGTTCTCCGAGTCGGCCGGCCGCGCCGTCGTCGCCGTGCCGCGCTCGGAGGAGGTCCGCTTCAACGACATGTGCGGTGCACGCGGCCTGCCGGTCACCCGCATCGGCGTCGTGGACGGCGACTCCGTCGAGGTCCAGGGCGAGTTCGTGCTGCCCCTGTCCGAGCTGCGCGAGGCCCACGAGGCGACGATCCCGGCCCTGCTGGCGTAACACCCCGGCGCCTGCCGCCCCGCGGGCCCCGTCCGGAGTGCCGGACGGGGCCCGCGGGCTTTCCTGAGCCCCGAGGCCTCAGGACGCTCGCCCAGCACGCCCTCAGGAGCCGGGGAACGCCGGCCGTGCCGGGCCGACGCGCCACTCGCTGTACGGCTTGCCTGCGGCGTGCCGGAGGGCGTGCTGGAGCTCCGTGTGCGGGCCGGCGGGGTAATACAGGTGATGCCCGGTCCCGCGCGGCATAGGGTCGCTGTCATGTCTCCGGCCAAGAGGCGCGCCCGCGCATACGACCCCGTCAGGACCCGTGCCGCGGTCCTCGCCCAGCTCGGCAACGTGCGGGAGGGCGTCCGGGGCCTGGATCCCGAGCGGCTCGCCCTGCCCACCCGGCTCGGCGCGTGGACCGTACGGGAGCTGGTCGCGCACATCGGCATGGCCGTCACCGCGGTCCACCGGGCCCTGGAGCTGCCGGCCCCGCCGAAGCAGGACGTCCAGGTGGCCGAGTGGCCCTTCGCCACCGCGGCCGCCTCGACCGCGATCGACGAGTTCACCCGCGGTCTCGTCACCGAGCGGCCCGACCTCGACGCCTACCTCGCCGAGACCGAAGCCGGCCTGCGCACCCTGCTCGACGCCCACCCCGGCGGCCGGCTGCTGTCGACCAACGCGGGCGCCCTGCCGCTGGACGACTACCTGGTGACCCGCGCCGTGGAACTCGTCGTGCACACCGACGACCTCAACGCCGCCGTACCCGGCCTCGAGGTGCCCTGCGACCGGCAGGCGCTGGCCGCCGCCACCCGGCTCCTCGCCGACGCGCTCGCCCTGAAGGCGCCCGGGGCCTCCACCGAGGTGCGGGTGCCGCCGTATGCCGTGGTGCAGTGCGTCGAGGGGCCCCGGCACACCCGGGGCACCCCGCCCAACGTCGTGGAGACCGACCCGTTGACCTGGATCCGGCTGGCCACCGGCCGGCTGGCCTTCGCGGACGCCGTGGCCGCGGCGAAGGTCAGCGCCAGCGGGGAGCGGGCCGACATCGGGGCGCTGCTGCCGCTCATGGCGTGACGGAACCGGCGGGCGGGCTGCCCCGTCGAATCCATATGAACCGGTACAAGCAGCGCATGTCCCTGACGGCGGCCGCCGTGCTCGTCCCGCTCATGGTGGCCTGTGGCGGCACCCCCGCCGGGCAGCCGGGCGCCGGCCCGGGCGGCGGGCGGCAAGGGCCCGTGACCGGCGTCGACTGGCGCGTCGACGGCCTCACCGCGGGTGGCGCCACCCTGCGGGCGCCCGCCACCGCCCGCCTGCGGATCGACGCGGACGGGCGGGCGTCGGGCAACCTCGGCTGCAACGGTTTCGGCGCCCGGGCCACCGTGCACGGCGACCGGATCACCTTCGGCGACATCCGGTCCACCAAGATGGCCTGCGGCGAGGACCGGATGACCTTCGAGCGTGCCTTCGCCCGCTTCCTCACCACCGGCACCATCACCGCCACGACCGCCGACCGGAAGCTCACCCTCACCGACGGCGACGGCGACCGCCTGCACCTCAGCCGCGGCGCCCCCGGATGATGTGCGACACCTCACTCACGCACCCCGCCGGCGCCCCCGGACCACGGCCCGAGGGAGCGGGCCCATGCCCGGAACCGGTCCATTAGCATCCCGCTGAGCTGCGGAAACCGTGAAACCGCCAAGGTGATCGGCAAACACCGTCCCAGGGCGGCCGGGCATCCCCAATTCGGACCAGTGGTCGACCTCGCCTACACTCGGTGCCGTGCCACGTGGTGACGGTCGACTCAATCACGATCTGCTTCCCGGCGAGAAGGGCCCCCAGGACGCTTGCGGCGTCTTCGGTGTCTGGGCTCCGGGTGAAGAGGTCGCAAAGCTCACGTACTTCGGGCTCTACGCCCTCCAGCACCGGGGTCAGGAATCCGCGGGAATCGCGGTCAGCAACGGCTCCCAGATCCTCGTCTTCAAGGACATGGGCCTGGTCTCCCAGGTCTTCGACGAGACCTCGCTCGGTTCGCTCCAGGGTCACATCGCGGTCGGACACGCCCGCTACTCGACCACCGGCGCCTCCGTGTGGGAGAACGCCCAGCCGACGTTCCGCGCCACCGCGCACGGCTCGATCGCGCTCGGCCACAACGGCAACCTGGTCAACACGGCGCAGCTCGCCGAGATGGTCGCCGAACTGCCCAAGGACAACAACGGCCGTTCCACCCGGGTCGCGGCCACCAACGACACCGACCTGCTGACGGCCCTGCTGGCCGCCCAGGTCGACGAGGACGGCAAGCCGCTGACCATCGAGGAGGCCGCCCACGCGGTCCTCCCGAAGGTCAAGGGCGCCTTCAGCCTCGTCTTCATGGACGAGCACACCCTCTACGCAGGCCGCGACCCGCAGGGTATCCGCCCGCTGGTCCTCGGCCGGCTGGAGCGCGGCTGGGTGGTGGCCTCGGAGTCCGCCGCCCTCGACATCTGCGGCGCGAGCTACGTGCGGGAGATCGAGCCGGGCGAGTTCGTCGCCATCGACGAGAACGGCCTGCGCACCTCACGATTCGCGGAAGCGAAGCCCAAGGGCTGCGTCTTCGAGTACGTGTACCTGGCCCGCCCCGACACCGACATCGCCGGCCGGAACGTGTACCTTTCCCGCGTCGAGATGGGCCGCCGCCTCGCCAAGGAGGCGCCGGTCGAGGCCGACCTGGTCATAGCGACCCCGGAATCGGGCACCCCGGCCGCCATCGGCTACGCGGAGGCCTCCGGCATCCCGTTCGGCGCCGGCCTGGTGAAGAACGCCTACGTCGGCCGGACCTTCATCCAGCCCTCGCAGACCATCCGCCAGCTCGGCATCCGCCTGAAGCTGAACCCGCTGAAGGAAGTCATCAAGGGCAAGCGGCTGGTCGTCGTCGACGACTCGATCGTGCGCGGCAACACCCAGCGGGCCCTGGTGCGCATGCTCCGCGAGGCGGGCGCGGCCGAGGTCCACATCCGGATCTCCTCCCCGCCCGTGAAGTGGCCCTGTTTCTTCGGCATCGACTTCGCCACGCGCGCGGAGCTGATCGCCAACGGGATGACCATCGAGGAGATCGGCACCTCGCTCGGCGCCGACTCGCTCGCCTACATCTCCATCGACGGCATGATCGAGGCGACCACCATCGCCAAGCCGAACCTGTGCCGCGCCTGCTTCGACGGCGAGTACCCGATGGAGCTTCCGGACCCCGAGCTGCTCGGCAAGCAGCTGCTGGAGACCGAGCTCGCGGCCGGTCCGGCCGCCACGGCCGCCTCCGACGCGATCCGGCGCCCGTAACACCCCTGCAGTACGACACGAAAGCTCTCACAGTCATGTCTGAGACAACTGGTGCCAGCTACGCAGCGGCGGGCGTCGACATCGAGGCGGGCGACCGCGCGGTGGAACTCATGAAGGAGTGGGTGAAGAAGACCCGCCGCCCCGAGGTCCTCGGCGGCATCGGCGGCTTCGCCGGGCTCTTCGACGCCTCCGCCCTCAAGCGCTACGAGCGCCCGCTGCTCGCCTCCGCCACCGACGGCGTGGGCACGAAGGTCGACATCGCGCGCCGGCTGGGCGTCTACGACACCATCGGCCACGACCTGGTCGCCATGGTCATGGACGACATCGTGGTGTGCGGTGCCGAGCCGCTGTTCATGACCGACTACATCTGCGTGGGCAAGGTCCACCCCGAGCGTGTCGCGGCCATCGTCAAGGGCATCGCGGAGGGCTGTGTGCTCGCCGGCTGCGCCCTGGTGGGCGGCGAGACGGCGGAGCACCCGGGCCTGCTGGGCGAGGACGACTTCGACGTCGCCGGCGCCGGCACCGGTGTCGTGGAGGCCGACCGCCTGCTGGGCCCGGATCGTATCCGCAAGGGTGACGCCGTGATCGCCATGGCGTCCTCCGGGCTTCACTCCAACGGGTACTCCCTGGTCCGCCACGTGCTGCTGGACCGTGCCGGTCTGACCCTCGAGACCGAGGTCGCGGAGCTGGGCCGGACGCTCGGCGAGGAGCTGCTGGAGCCGACCAAGATCTACTCGCTGGACTGCCTGGCGCTGACCCGGACCACCGAGGTGCACGCGTACAGCCACGTCACCGGCGGCGGGCTCGCGGCCAACCTGGCCCGGGTCGTGCCCGACGCGCTGCACGCCGTGGTCGACCGCTCCACCTGGACCCCGGGCGCGGTCTTCGACCTCGTCGGCACGACCGGCGACGTCGAGCGCCTGGAGCTGGAGAAGACGCTCAACATGGGCGTCGGCATGATCGCGATCGTCCCCGAGGAGTCCACGGAGGCGGCCCTGACGACCCTGGCCGACCGCGGGGTCGACGCCTGGGTGGCCGGCGAGATCACCGACCGCGGTGACAAGGCGACCGGCGCCGAGCTGGTCGGCGACTACGCGGTCTGACCTGCGGACAGCACAGAAGCCGGTCGGTGGCTGTGCCACCGACCGGCAAGTGCTCAGTACAAGGTCAAGCGCCGCGACGATGTTGTGAGGGGCCCTCGTCCTCGTCCTCGTCGTCCTCATAGAGGTCGGCGTAGCGCGAGTACAGGTCGTCCTCGTCGTCCTCATCGTCCTCGAACGGCTCGCCGTTCGGCGGCTGGCTCGAAGTCGATGCGCCCAGTTCACTGGCCAGACGTGACAGGTCAGTCCCACCGCTGTTGTACTTCAGCTGGCGGGCGACCTTTGTCTGCTTGGCCTTGGCCCGGCCGCGCCCCATGGCTCGACCCCCTCGGTGACGGGGCTCGACGGCCCCAGAGTCTGACACGCGTTCATGATCGGAACGGGCCCTCCGTGGAGAGGCCGGTCCGTAGGGCTTCCACGGTACCTGAGCCCGCGCCCATACGGTACGTCGCCCGCAGCACGCGCGTGTGCACAGGACCCGCGAGGTGCCCCGTCCTCGCTGGTCAATGGCGATTTTAACCACTTATCGGGGTACGACCCGCCGACGGAAGTGAGAGTTCTCTCGAAGTTCCCGTCGGCGGGTACCGCTCACCTGTACGACCGGACGTCCGGGCGCACCGCCGGCGGCTCGTCGCGGGGCGGGTCAGCGGGACGCGCGGGCCTCGGCCATCCGCTGCTCGGCGATCCGGTCGGCGGCGGCGGCCGGCGGGATCCCGTCCTCCTTCGCACGTGCGAAGATCGACAGGGTGGTGTCGAAGATCTTCGCCGCCTTGGCCTTGCAGCGGTCGAAGTCGAACCCGTGCAGCTCGTCCGCCACCTGGATGACCCCGCCGGCGTTCACCACGTAGTCCGGCGCGTAGAGGATCCCGCGGTCGGCGAGGTCCTTCTCCACGCCCGGGTGGGCGAGCTGGTTGTTGGCCGCGCCGCAGACCACCTTGGCGGTGAGCACCGGCACGGAGAGGTCGTTCAGGGCGCCGCCGAGGGCGCAGGGCGCGTAGACGTCCAGTCCCTCGACGCGGATCAGCGCCTCGGTGTCGGCGACCGCCGTCACCGAGGGGTGCTGGTCGAGGACGCGCTGGACGGCCTCGGCGCGCACGTCCGTGATCACGACCTCGGCGCCCTCCTCCAGCAGGTGCCTGACCAGGTGGTGGCCGACCTTGCCGACGCCCGCGACGCCGACCTTGCGGCCGCGCAGTACGGGGTCGCCCCACAGGTGCTGGGCGGAGGCGCGCATGCCCTGGTAGACGCCGAAGGCGGTGAGCACGGAGGAGTCGCCGGCGCCGCCGTTCTCGGGGGAGCGGCCGGTGGTCCAGCGGCACTCGCGGGCCACGACGTCCATGTCGGCGACGTACGTGCCGACGTCGCACGCGGTGACGTAGCGGCCGCCGAGCGAGGCGACCATGCGACCGTAGGCGAGCAGCAGCTCCTCGGTCTTGTCCCGCTCGGGGTCGCCGATGATCACGGCCTTGCCGCCGCCGTGGTCCAGACCGGCCATGGCGTTCTTGTACGACATCCCGCGCGCGAGGTTGAGGGCGTCGGCGACGGCCTCGGCCTCGGTGGCGTAGGGGTAGAAGCGCGTACCGCCGAGGGCCGGGCCCAGGGCGGTGGAGTGGAGGGCGATCACGGCCTTGAGGCCGCTGGCGCGGTCCTGGCAGAGCACGACCTGCTCATGGCCGCCCTGGTCCGACTGGAACAGGGTGTGCAGGACATCAGCAGGCGCGCCGGTTACGTCGGTCACTGTGGTGACTCCTGAGTAAGTAGCGGCGAGTGGGGTGGGGCCCCGTACGGGTGGCGGGGTCGTGGCATGAGCGTAGAGCCTCGGGTCCCTCACCATCCGCGCAGTGTTCAGGATCACTCGCGAGGGCCGTGTGCGCACGTATCGCCGTGAAACGATTTGGTGTGGTTTCGAGCCGGGCCCGATGGGGAGGGAGCAGGCGTGCCCAAGGTGTCCTCCGTGGTCGTCCCGTATGCCGCGTACCTGCGCGTGTACGAGCCGCTGACCGCCTTCCCGGAGCCCGAGCGCACCCACTGGGCCCGCTACGCCCGGCGCCCGGACCGGCCCTCCTACCAGGACGAACTGCGCCGGTCGCTGGCCGACTTGCTGCCCACCCCGCCGGTCCCGGTCCCGGTGCACGAGAGCGGTGACGCCTTCGTGCTGGAGACCGACGGGGTGCTCAGCGTCTGCCCCTGGCGGACCCGGCTGCGCGGCTGGCTGGCCCTGGCGGAGCTGGGCGAGGAGCTGCCCCCGCCGGTGCTGGACGCGGTGCTGCCGCCGGTGGTGCGCCGCCAGGCGGCCCAGGACTACGAGCGCTGGCTGGACCGCAACCCGGACGCGCGCCCCTGGATCCGCACCGCGACCTGGCAGATCCCGCTGAACTGGTTCGTGCTGGTCGCCGACGCCGAGCGGCGCTACGAGAAGGCGTCCGGCGAGGTGCCGCCGATGCTGCGCTACCGCACCCCGATGGTGCAGGCCCGGCGGCGGGTGGCCCGGGCGCTGCGCACGCTGAAGGACACGATCGGGGAAGGGCCGCTGATCGACGGCCTGGTGGACGTCGGCCGCTGGCTGGAGGAGTTCCACCCGCGCTCGACCGTGGAGCTGGACTACGGCGGCCTGGTGCACGCGGTGCCGGCCGGCGAGCTGGAGGACGACCACTCGGCGGCGGACGTGGCCGCCGGCATCGAGGCGCTGCGCCAGGGCGACGGGACGGCCGCGGGCGAGGCCTACGGGCGGCTGGTGGAGCGGTGGCGGACGGTACGGGACCGGCGCTCCGCCAACTAGTGACGCAGGTCACTGTCCGAACGCTCCGGACGGCGTACGGTCCAGGGCGATTGGACCACCTGACGGGACGTTGGTCCCGATCCGGGCTTATGTCCCAAGGGTGATGGACGGCACTTACAAGAGCCTTGCCCAAGTTGCCATCCCTCATGCCAAAATAGGACAAGGAGTCCGGGGAGGGCTCCGTCCGCCAACTATGCTCCATCGTGGGCGGATTCTCCGCATTGCACGCTATAGGGGGTCTGGTGACTCCTGATCGCCACTGTGACTGATCGTCACAGTGGCGTGACTGTCCGCTATGGCATGGTCCATCGGCTTCCGTCGCTGATGAACACCTGGGAGGGCAATTCCATCGGTTTGGCCGACGCGGCTGGACAGATGGTGTAGTTGTAGTGCCGAGGACAAGCCGTTCGTCCTATAACCGACTCGACCCGCGTCCACCATTTCGGGCAACGCGGGTCAAGGTGCAGAATTTAGAGGAAAGAACCGAGAAGGTTCGGTTCTCCCGAGGAGGCCGCTCATGACCGCTCGCACCCCTGATGCCGAGCCGCTGCTGACCCCGGCTGAGGTCGCCACCATGTTCCGTGTCGACCCCAAGACGGTCACGCGGTGGGCGAAGGCCGGCAAGCTCACGTCGATCCGTACGCTCGGCGGGCACCGCCGCTACCGCGAAGCCGAGGTCCGCGCACTGCTCGCGGGCATCCCGCAGCAGCGCAGCGAGGCCTGAACAACTCAATACCGGGCGAAACGGCCGTTCCCCAAACTGGCCACGACGCCCGAACCCCTAGCTCCAAGCGACGCGGGACCTGCCCCAACAGGGCCCACGCCCAAGCCGAAAAGAACGTTGTCGGCAGCGCCACAGGGTGCGTCGTAGATCGCGCTGGACTCCGCCGGGTCCAGCGCGATTTTTTTGTGCGCCGGCCCGGGTCCGGTGCGGTGTTCGTGAGCGTCCTTGTCGGACTCTGGGGAGGGCTGTCGGATCGGCTGTGCGGGCCCTCGGGGAGGGGTGCAATTGCACATATTAAATTGACCAGTTGTATGAGGGGGGTAAGTTCCGCCGTTTCGGAAACTCATACAGTGACTCCCGTCACACGGCGGGACGCTTGTTGCTCGCATCCCGTGTGCGCTAATGGAGCGGCGCGCTCCCGACGCCCCCCGGGCGCAAGGGTGTTGGGGCGGCCGGCCACCGGTCAGGCACTGCGCGGCCGCTCGTCCTCGACGGACTCCTCGCCCCGCTCCCCGTCCGCGTCCGCGGGGCAGGGGCCGGCGTCCATCACGAGCCGCAGCAGGCGATGGCAGACGGGGCAGTGGCGGGTGAGGTGACCGTAGGACGACGCGGCCGCCAGGTGCGCCCTCAGCAGCGCCCGCGTCTCGTGCCTGGCCGATGTCGCCATACGCCACCTCCAGAGGCCGCACGCGGGGAAACGCGCTCTGCCTTCTGGGTACCGAGCCGGGGTGGCGCCGTCAAGGGCGCGGACGGCCGCACAAGGCCCGGAGAACGGCCGCACGGCGCCCGGGGAACCGGCGGAGCGGGGTGTCACGGCAGATCGGAGCAGCGTGCGCGGGTGAACCGGAGCGCGGCGCGACGGCAAAAGAAGAAGGGCCCCTTTCGGGGCCCTTCTCACTGCGGTCCTGACGGGATTTGAACCCGCGGCCTCCACCTTGACAGGGTGGCGAGCACTCCAAACTGCTCCACAGGACCAGGTTTCGCGGCACTTGCTGTTGCGCTGTGCTGCGAGAAGGACTGTACAGGAGGGTGAGCCCCCTGGTCGAACTCACCCACCGTGCCCGTCCGGCTACTGCGCCGCGGCGTCGATCGCCTTCACGATCCGCTTGTCCGAGACCGGGTACGCCGTGCCCAGCGCGTGGGCGAAATAGCTGACCCGCAGCTCCTCGATCATCCAGCGGATGTCCAGCACCTGCTGCGGCACCGGCCGCCCCTGCGGCAGCTGCTCCAGCAACCAGGCGTACTCGTCCTGCATCTCGTGGACCTTCTCCATGCGCGTGGTGTCCCGCTGGACGCCCGTCGGCATCTGCTGCAGGCGCCGGTCCGCGGCCACCAGGTAGCGCATCAGGTCGGGCAGCCGCCCTGTCCCCGCCCACGTCACGAAACCGGGCTTCACAAGGGCGTCGAGCTGCTTGCGTACGTCCGTCAGGTTCGCCAGCAGCGCGGGACTGCGAACGGCCTTCAGACGGCGCTCACAGGCCTGCCAGGCGGCCAGCACCTGCTGCACCTGCCCGACCGCGCGGACCGTCGTGTCGACGATCTCCGCGCGCACCTTGTCGAAGAGCTTCCGGTACGACTCCTCGTCCCACACCGGCCCGCCGAAGTCCCCGATCAGCTTGTCCGCAGCCGCCATCGCGCAGTCGTCGAAGAGCGCCTGCACGGAGCCGTGCGGATTCGCCGACAGCGCGAGCTTCTGGGCGTTCGTCAGCCGGTCGCTCGCGAACTTCGCCGGATTCACCGGGATGTTGCGCAGGATCAGCCGGCGGGTGCCCCGCCACATCGCCTCGGCCTGCTCGGCCTCCGTGTCGAACAGCCGCACCGAGACCGTGTCGCCGTCGTCCACCAGCGCCGGGTACGCCTTCACCGGCTGCCCCGCCCGGCGCGTCTCGAAGACCCGGGTGAGCGCGCCGATCGTCCAGTCGGTCAGACCCGTGCGCTCCAGGGACTCCCCGCCCTGCCGGGACGCGGTGGCCGCGGCGGCCTGCGAGAGCGCCTTGCGCGCCTTGGGCTTCAGGCTCAGCCGCAGCGCCTCCAGGTCCTTGTCCTCGGCGAGCGTGCGGCGCCGCTCGTCGACGATGCGGAAGGTGATCCGCAGGTGGTCGGGCACCTTCGACCAGTCGAAGTCCTCCGCGTCGAAGGGCACGCCCACCATGCGCCGCAGCTCGCGCGCCATCGTCACGGTCAGCGGCTCCTGGAGCGGGACCGCCTTCTCCAGGAACGCCTTCGCGTAGTTCGGCGCGGGCACGTAGTTGCGGCGGACCGGCTTGGGCAGGGAGCGGATCAGCTCCGTCACCACTTCCTCCCGCAGCCCCGGGATCTGCCAGTCGAAGCCCTCGTCGGTGACCTGGTTGAGCACCTGCAGCGGGATGTGCACGGTGACGCCGTCCGCGTCCGCGCCCGGCTCGAACTGGTACGTCACCCGGAACTTCAGCGGGCCCTGGCGCCAGGTGTCCGGATAGTCGGCCTTGGTGACCGCCTCCGCCGACTCCCGGATGAGCATCTCCCGCTCGAAGTCCAGGAATTCGGGCTGCTCCTGCCGCTTGCGCTTCCACCAGGAGTCGAAGTGGGCGCCGGACACCACGTGTTCGGGCACCCGCTGGTCGTAGAAGTCGAACAGCGTCTCGTCGTCCACGACGATGTCCCGGCGCCGCGCCCGGTGCTCCAGCTCCTCGACCTCGCTGAGCAGCCTGCGGTTGTCCGTGAAGAACTTGTGGTGCGTGCGCCAGTCGCCCTCCACCAGCGCGTTGCGGATGAACAGCTCGCGGGAGACCTCCGGATCGATCCGGCCGTAGTTCACCTTCCGCTGGGCGACGATCGGCACGCCGTACAGCGTCACCTTCTCGTACGCCATCACCGCCGCCTGGTCCTTCTCCCAGTGCGGCTCGCTGTACGTGCGCTTCAGCAGGTGGCCGGCGAGCGGCTCCACCCACTCCGGCTCGATCTTCGCGTTCACCCGGGCCCACAGCCGGCTGGTCTCCACCAGCTCGGCCGACATCACGAACCGCGGCTGCTTACGGAACAGCGCCGAACCCGGGAAGATCGCGAACTTGGCGTTGCGGGCGCCCAGGTACTCGTTCTTGTTGCCGTCCTTCACGTCCTTCATCCCGACGTGGGACAGCAGTCCGGCGAGCAGCGAGACATGGACGCGGTCGGCCGGGGCGTCCTCCTCGGCGAGGTGGATGCCCATCTGCTTGGCGACCGTGCGGAGCTGCGTGTAGATGTCCTGCCACTCGCGGATCCGCAGGAAGTTCAGGTACTCCTGCTTGCACATCCGCCGGAACGAGCTGGAACCCCGCTCCTTCTGCTGCTCGCGCACGTACCGCCACAGGTTCAGGTACGCCAGGAAGTCGCTGGTCTCGTCCTTGAACCGGGCGTGCTGCTGGTCCGCCTGGGCCTGCTTCTCCGCCGGGCGCTCGCGCGGGTCCTGGATGGACAGCGCCGCCGCGATGACCATCACCTCGCGGACACAGCCGTTCCGGTCGGCCTCCAGCACCATCCGGGCCAGCCGCGGGTCGACCGGAAGCTGGGCCAGCTTGCGGCCGGTGTCCGTGAGCCGCCTGCGCGGGTCCTTCTGGGCCGGGTCCAGCGCGCCCAGCTCCTGCAGCAGCTGCACGCCGTCACGGATGTTGCGGTGGTCCGGCGGGTCGATGAAGGGGAACTTCTCGATGTCGCCCAGGCCGGCCGCGGTCATCTGCAGGATGACGCTCGCCAGGTTCGTCCGCAGGATCTCCGCGTCCGTGAACTCCGGCCGCGCGAGGAAGTCCTCCTCGCTGTACAGCCGGACGCAGATGCCGTCCGAGGTACGGCCGCAGCGGCCCTTGCGCTGGTTGGCGCTCGCCTGCGACACCGGCTCGATCGGCAGCCGCTGCACCTTCGTACGGTGGCTGTACCGGGAGATCCGGGCGAAACCCGGGTCGATGACGTACTTGATCCCGGGCACCGTCAGGGACGTCTCCGCGACGTTGGTCGCCAGGACGATCCGCCTGCCGGTGTGCGGCTGGAACACCCGGTGCTGCTCCGCGTGCGACAGCCGCGCGTACAGCGGCAGGATCTCGGTGAACCGGTAGTTCTTCCGGGTGAGGGCGTCGGCGGTGTCCCGGATCTCGCGCTCTCCGGAGAGGAAGACGAGGATGTCGCCCTTCCCCTCCGCCATCAGCTCCTCGACGGCGTCCGTGATCGCGGTGATCTGGTCCCGGTCCGCGTCCTCGGAGTCCTCCTCCAGCAGCGGCCGGTAACGCACCTCCACCGGATACGTCCGCCCGCTGACCTCGATGATCGGCGCGTCGCCGAAATGCCGGGAGAAACGCTCGGGGTCGATGGTGGCCGAGGTGATGACGACCTTCAGGTCGGGCCTGCGCGGCAGGAGCTGCGCGAGGTACCCCAGCAGGAAGTCGATGTTCAGGGACCGCTCGTGGGCCTCGTCGATGATGATCGTGTCGTAGGCGCGCAGCTCACGGTCCGTCTGGATCTCCGCCAGCAGGATGCCGTCCGTCATCAGCTTGATGAACGTGGCGTCCGGGTTCACCTGGTCGGTGAAACGCACCTTCCAGCCGACGGCCTCCCCGAGCGGCGTCCGCAGTTCCTCCGCGACCCGCTCGGCGACCGTGCGCGCGGCGATCCGCCGCGGCTGCGTGTGCCCGATCATGCCGCGCACGCCGCGGCCCAGCTCGAGGCAGATCTTCGGGATCTGGGTCGTCTTGCCCGAACCCGTCTCACCGGCCACGATCACCACCTGGTGGTCCCGGATGGCGGCGGCGATGTCGTCCTTCTTCTGGCTGACCGGAAGCTGCTCCGGATAGCCGACCGCGGGCAGCCGGGAGCGCCGCTCGTCCATCCGGGCCTCGGCCTTGCCCACCTCGCCCTCGATCTCGGCGATGACGGCGGCGCGGGCCTCCGGCTTACGGATCTTGCGCGCGCCCTCGAGCCGCCGGCCGAGCCGGTGCGCGTCGCGCAGCGAGAGCTCGGTCAGACGGGTGGCGAGGGTGCCGAGGGCGGGGGCGGGATGCGTAGACATACGCGGTCCAGGATCTCACCTCACGGAAATCCCTGGCGAACGATTTGCCCGCGGGCCGCGTACGGCCCCGTGCCGGGCGGGTGCCGTCATGCCGCCGCCGGGCGCAGGGATGATCTAGCGTGGGCGACATGTCCGATTCGCCGCACGGCGCCCACGGCCGTCCGCCCACCCGGGCCGAGCGCTGGGCCGCCTTCCGCGAGTCGCCCTTCCTGCCCGCCACCGTCCTGCTGCTGATCCTCGCCGCCGCCGCCGGGCTCTTCGCCGGCTCCTACACCTACGCGATGGCCAACCCGACCCCGCACACCATCCCCGCCGCCGTCCTCGGCCCGCACGGCGAACCCGCCGCCCGGCGCTTCATCGACGGCATGGAGCAGGCCCTGGACGCCTCCCTGGCGCTGCGGCCCTACCCCACCCGGGCCGGCGCGGTACGGGCCGTCGACGAGCAGAAGGTGTTCGCGGTGATCGAGGCGACCGACGGCGGCCGGGCGATCACCCTGGACGTCTCCTCGGCGTCCGGCGCCGGCGTCGCCCAGCTCCTCGGGGAGTCGGCGGTGAAGGTGAGCCGGGCCACCGGCACCGCCGTCGCCGTGCGCGACCTCAAGCCCCTCCAGCGGGGCGACCCGCGCGGCCTCGCCATCTTCTACATCTCGCTGGCCGCCGTGATCATCGGCTTCGTCGGCTCCATCCAGCTCAGCGTGCACGCGCGAGCCCTGAACCCGATGGAGCGCATCGCCTTCACCGTCGCCTACGCCCTGCTGGGCGGGTTCACCATCGCCGCGGTGGTGGACTGGCTGCTGGGCGCGGTGAAACTGCCGTTCGTCGAGTCCTGGCTGATCCTCGCCCTGACGATGTTCGCGAGCGGCATGGTGTTCACGATGTTCAACACCCTGGTCGGCCGCTGGGCCATGCTGCCCACCTGGGGGCTGATGGTGCTCCTCGGCAACCCCTCGTCCGGCGGCGCCGTCTCCTGGCCGCTGCTGCCGTCCCCGCTCGGCACCGTCGGCCGCTGGCTGCCGCCGGGCGCGTCGGTGAACGCCCAGCACACCGCCGTCTACTTCCGCGGCCACCAGCACGCCTACCCGTTCCTGGTGCTGGCCGGCTGGGCCGTCGTCTCCGGCGCGGTCTTCCTGATCTGGCGCCACCGCCATCCGGGCGGCCGCCCGGCCTGACGCGGACCGGACCGCCTGGAAAGCGGGCGGGTCGGACCGCCTAGGAGGCGGGCGGGTCGGCGGGCGCCGCCGCCCTTCCGGCCCGGGCGGAAGCGTCGCCGAGCGCGATCGACCGCGCGGTGTTGGACACGGCCTTGATGCCGAGGTAGGCGGTGGTCACGCTGCTCACCGCGGTGAACGCGGCGGTCAGCACGCTGACGATCACGGCCTTGTCCCCGCCCAGCCGCCACACCCCGAAGGCGGCGACCCCGGCGATGGCGACGTTGCTGACCACGACGGCGAGCAGCCCGTACCGGGCCCGGTACTTCTCCAGCTCCACGTCCCGAACCACCCGCGCCTCGTCCCGGCCCATCTCGTCCCCCGTTCCGGCGGCCCTCTCCAGCAGCGAGAACGTAGCGCCCCGCACCGCCCGGCGCCACCGACTCGCGGAGCGGGGGAACCGGGACGGCCGGAACGCAACAAGGCCCCGATCCGGGGATCGGGGCCTTCGTTGTGGCTGGGGCCGGGGTCGAACCGGCGACCTATCGCTTTTCAGGCGATCGCTCGTACCAACTGAGCTACCCAGCCACGAGGCTTCCGGGGAAGCCTCAGCGGTCCTGACGGGATTTGAACCCGCGGCCTCCACCTTGACAGGGTGGCGAGCACTCCAAACTGCTCCACAGGACCAAGCTTGCGTGCAACAGTGTCGCACACGGTATTGCGTGCCCCCAACGGGATTCGAACCCGTGCTACCGCCTTGAAAGGGCGGCGTCCTAGGCCGCTAGACGATGAGGGCTATCGGCCCGCCTGGGCGCTTCTCAGCGCGTCGGGGACGTGAGAAGCATATGGGATGGCGGCGGGGTTCGCCAAAACGGTTTACGGGGAGGCGGGGGAGGCGGTGTCCGGGGCGGGGGTGGTGCCGGAGCGGCGGTGGTCGAAGACCTCGTGCGGGAGGTGGCGGCTGACCTCCGCCGTGGTCAGGCCGAGGCCGCCGAGCCTGATCTCGTCCCAGGCCTGGAGGCGGCGGCTGTCGCGGTCGACGTAGAGGATCGAGGCCTCGATGGGGTCGGGGTACTTGCCCTCCACCGCGCGCAGGCCGCTGCCCCCGGTCGAGCCCTCCATGCGCAGCCGGGTGCCGTACTTCAGCAGTTCGGTGCCCTCGTGGTGCAGGTGGCCGCAGAGCACGAGCGGGACGGTGCCGTCCGTCTCGCGGGCGGCCACGGGTTCGTGGGCGACGGCCACGTCCACCGGGGTCCCGGCCGCCCGCTGGTCGCGCAGGGCCGAGGCCAGGCGGTCGCCGGCGAGCCGTTCGGCCGCGTCGCCGCCGGTGGCGACCGAGCGGTCGGGGGTGTACTGGGGGTCGCCGATCCCGGCGAAGCGCAGGCCGGCGACGGTGCGGGCGCGGCCGTCGTCCAGCACGTGGACGTTCTTCATGCGTTCCAGGTAGCGCTGGGTGGCGCGCGAGTCGTGGTTGCCGCGGACCCAGACGTAGGGCACGCCGAGGTCGGCGATCGGGTCCAGGAAGCCGTTCTCCGCCGCCGTGCCGTGGTCCATGGTGTCGCCGGAGTCGACGATCACGTCGACCTTGTACTGCTTCACCAGCGAGGCGATGATCTTCCAGCTCGCCGGGTTGAGGTGGATGTCGGAGACGTGCAGCACGCGCAGGGTGGCCGGGTCCGGCTGGTAGGCCGGGAGGGTGGAGGTGACGTCGTAGAGCTTGGTCACGTTGGTGACCAGGCGTGCCAGCTCCTTCTGGTAGACGTCGAACTCGGTGACGATGCTGCGCGCGTTGCCGACCACGGACGGCGCCGAGGACAGCAGTCCGGAGAACCGCGGTTCGAGGACGGACTTGGGGTTCCAGGTGGCGTAGGCGCAGGCGCCGGAGGCCGCGAGCAGGGCGAGGGCGAGTCCGCCGGCGGTGACGGCGCGGCGGGGGCGGCGGTAGACGGCGAGGCCGAGGGCGGTGGCGCCGGTGACGACGGCGGCGCAGGAGCGCAGGGCCAGGTCGAGTGTGCCGTGCTCGACGTCCCGGGCGACCTCGTCCTGGAGGCCGGAGATGCGTTCGGGGTGGTCGACGAGGGCCTGGGCGCGCAGCGGGTCGAGCTGGTCGACGTTGACGTCCAGGCGGACCGGGGCGACATGGCTGTCCAGGGTCAGCGCGCCGAGCGGCGAGACGTTGATCTTCGTGCCGCCGGAGAGGGAGGGGCGCAGGGCCATGGTGGTGTTCATCGGCCCGACCGGGGCCCGTACGTTGCCGACGACGAGCAGGCCGAGCCAGGCGCCGACGAGGACGACGGCGGTGAGGCCGAGGGCGTTGGCCCAGGTGCGGGGGCGGGCGGCGAGTTCGAGGTCGGGGAGGCCGCCGGCGCGGGTGCGGCCGGGCTTGCGGTGGAGCCTGCGGGTCAGGGCTGCGAGGGGGGCGCGGACCATTGGGGCCGTATGCCCACCCCCCGGCGCGGATATGCGGCGGTCCGACCGACTCCTGGGGCCGTTCCGTACCGGACAATGACCGTGTGCTGGAGATGACGCGCGAGGAGTTCGAGGAACTGGTCGCCGAGGCGCTCGACCGGATTCCCCCGGAACTGACGCGGCTGATGGACAACGTCGCGGTGTTCGTCGAGGACGAACCGCCGGCCGACGATCCGGAGCTGCTCGGGCTGTACGAGGGGACGCCGCTGACGGACCGGGGCGAGTGGTACGCGGGGGTGCTGCCGGACCGGATCACGGTGTACCGGGGGCCGACGCTGCGGATGTGCGGGTCACGGGAGGACGTCGTCGCCGAGACGGAGGTCACGGTGGTGCATGAGATCGCGCACCACTTCGGCATCGACGACGCCCGGCTGCACGCGCTCGGGTACGGGTGAGCGGACCGGAGCCGGTTCGGGCGCGGTGCGTGTCCTCTTGCGGGCGGCGGGAGTTGGGGAGGTTGACTTCCTTTCCCGCCTCCGGAGGTGGCCGCCGTGCGCCGCTGTTACGTACCCGTCCGTCTGGCCCTCACGGCGCTCGCGGTGTCCGTGGCCGCGGGATGTGTGAGCGTCGGTGACGACGACGGCGGGGCCCGTCCCGCGCATTCGGCGGGGCGGCGTGACGGCGGGGCGCCGGACGGTGCGCCGGGCGGTGGCGGGGGCGGCTCCGGGTACGACGGTCCGGGGGGTGACGGAAAGCACGAGCACGGGGGGAAGGCGAAGCCCGGGAAGTCGGCCTCGGCCTCGGCGTCGCCGTCCGGGGAGGACGGTGAGCCGTCGGCGCCGGCGGAGCCGGGGAAGCCTTCGCAGCCGGGGGATCCCGCGCCCACCAAGGCCCAGTCGTCGCCCCCGGCGACCTCGGCGCCGCCCGAGCCGCCGGTGTCGACGCCGCCCGCGCCGAGTTCGGAGCCGCCGTCGGCGGAGCCGTCCTCGTCGGCCCATGAGGAGGCGCGGGGGCAGCTGGTGCGGCGGGTGCCGGCGCCCGCCGCGGGGGTGCCGGTGTGAGGTGTGGCGGTCGGGGCGCCGCTGACCTGGGCCGATGAGAGCGGTTTGCGTTTGGGGGTGGTGGGTGCGTATGGTGGTAGATCGTTTGATCCCATTTGCCCGGCGCCACCACAGAGCGCGCCGTGTGGCGCGTACTCTCCTTTGCCGTGGCGGACCGCATTGAGGCGGTCGTATGCGAATCACGGAGTTGACGGGCGCGTGCCGAAGAGACTCCGGAAGGTTTCGCATTCGCATGTCCGTGTCCAGTACTGATCAGATCGTCATGCCCGAGAACGAGAACGTCAACGACGAGCTCGTGGCCGGGACGACCGAGATCACCGAGGTCGCCGAGACCGCTGACACCCCCCAGTCCCCCCAGATCACCTTCGCCGACCTCGGTCTCCCCGAGGGCGTCGTGCGCAAGCTCGCGCAGAACGGCGTGACCACCCCCTTCCCGATCCAGGCCGCGACCATCCCGGACGCCCTGGCCGGCAAGGACATCCTCGGCCGTGGCCGCACCGGCTCCGGCAAGACCCTCTCCTTCGGTCTGCCGACGCTCGCCACGCTGGCCGGCGGCCGCACCCAGAAGCACCGGCCGCGTGCCGTCATCCTGACCCCGACGCGCGAGCTGGCCATGCAGGTGGCCGACGCCCTCCAGCCGTACGGCGACGTCCTCGGCCTGAAGATGAAGGTCGTCTGCGGCGGCACGTCGATGGGCAACCAGATCTACGCCCTGGAGCGCGGCGTCGACGTCCTCGTCGCCACCCCGGGCCGGCTGCGCGACATCATCAACCGCGGCGCCTGCTCCCTCGAGGACACCCAGATCGCCGTCCTCGACGAGGCCGACCAGATGTCCGACCTGGGCTTCCTTCCCGAGGTCACCGAGCTGCTCGACCAGGTCCCGGCGGGCGGCCAGCGGATGCTGTTCTCCGCGACCATGGAGAACGAGATCTCCACGCTGGTCAAGCGCTACCTGACCGACCCGGTCACGCACGAGGTCGACAGCGCCCAGGGCAACGTCACGACCATGTCGCACCACATCCTCATCGTGAAGCCCAAGGACAAGGCGCCGGTCACCGCCGCGATCGCCTCCCGCAAGGGCCGCACGATCATCTTCGTCCGCACCCAGCTGGGCGCCGACCGCATCGCCGAGCAGCTGCGTGACGCCGGTGTGAAGGCCGACGCGCTGCACGGCGGCATGACCCAGGGCGCCCGCACCCGGACGCTGGCCGACTTCAAGGACGGTTACGTCAACGCGCTCGTCGCGACCGACGTCGCCGCCCGCGGCATCCACGTGGACGGCATCGACCTGGTGCTGAACGTGGACCCGGCCGGCGACCACAAGGACTACCTGCACCGGGCCGGCCGTACCGCCCGCGCGGGCCGCACCGGCACGGTCGTCTCCCTGTCGCTGCCGCACCAGCGGCGCCAGATCTTCCGGCTGATGGAGGACGCGGGCGTGGACGCCGCGCGCCACATCATCCAGGGCGCCGGCGCCTTCGACCCGGAGGTCGCCGAGATCACCGGCGCCCGGTCGATGACCGAGGTGCAGGCCGAGTCCGCGAACAACGCGGCCCAGCAGGCCGAGCGCGATCTGGCCCAGCTCACCAAGGAGCTCGAGCGCGCCCAGCGCCGGGCCACCGAGCTGCGCGAGGAGGCCGACCGCCTCGTCGCCCGGGTCGCCCGGGAGCGTGGCGAGGACCCGGAGACCGCGGTCGCCGAGGCCCAGGCGGCCGCGGCGGAGGCCGTGGTCGAGGCCGCCGCGCAGCAGCCGGCGGAGCGCGAGAGCGAGCGTGAGGACCGTCCGGCGGCTTCGGCGCCGTACGAGCGCGGCGACCGTGGTGGCCGTGGTTTCGAGCGCCGTGACGACCGTGGCGAGCGTGGTGGCCGTGGCTTCGAGCGCCGTGACGACCGTGGCGAGCGTGGTGGCCGTGGTTTCGAGCGCCGTGACGACCGTGGCGAGCGTGGTGGCCGTGGTTTCGAGCGCCGTGACGACCGTGGCGAGCGTGGTGGCCGTGGCTTCGAGCGCCGCGACGACCGCCGTCCGTTCGACCGTGACCGGGACCGCGACCGTGGTTTCGAGCGTCGTGACGACCGTGGCGAGCGTGGTGGCCGTGGCTTCGAGCGCCGCGACGACCGCGACGACCGGGGCGACCGTGGCGGCCGTGGTTTCGAGCGCCGTGACGAGCGCCGTCCCGCCGACCGTGACCGTGGCGGCCGTTCCTTCGACCGCCGTGACGAGCGCGGCGGCTTCCGCCGCGACGACCGCGCCGGCCACCGGGGCAGCGACCGTCCCTTCAACCGCGACCGCCGCGACGACCGTCCGGGCTTCCGCTCCGCCGGTCACGACCGCCCCTACGGCCGTCGTGACGACCACCGCGGCACCGGCTCCTTCGGCCGCCGCGAGGACAAGCCGCGCTGGAAGCGCAACGGCTGACCGGCTGACCGGCTGACCGCCGGTCTCCACCACCTGTGCACGACGGCCGCGGGCCCCGGGAACTCCTCCCGGGGCCCGCGGCCGTTCCCGTCGGCCACGCCACGGGCCGCCCCCGCGCCCCAGCCGCCAGGACGGCGTCCCTGTGACGCATGTCACGGCATGGGGAAGGGAATCGCTGGGGGCATGACAGATGACGCGATAGCGACGAGTGGCACGGGCGGGCCGTCGGACGAGGAACGGCTCGCCCAGCTCGGCTACACCCAGGTCCTCGCCCGCCGTATGTCGGCGTTCTCGAACTACGCCGTGTCCTTCACGATCATCTCGGTCCTGTCCGGCTGCCTGACCCTGTACCTCTTCGGCATGGTGACCGGCGGACCGGCGGTGATCACCTGGGGCTGGGTGGCGGTCGGCCTGATGACTCTGTTCGTCGGTCTGTCCATGGCCGAGATCTGCTCGGCGTACCCGACGTCGGCGGGCCTGTACTTCTGGGCCCACCGCCTGGCACCGCCCCGCTCGGCGGCGGCCTGGGCCTGGTTCACCGGCTGGTTCAACGTGCTGGGCCAGGTGGCGGTGACCGCCGGCATCGACTTCGGCGCGGCGTCGTTCCTCGGCGCCTGGCTGAACCTCCAGTTCGGCTTCGAGGTCACCCCGGGCCGCACCGTCCTGCTCTTCGCGGCGATCCTGCTCCTGCACGGCCTGTTGAACACCTTCGGCGTCCGGATCGTCGCCTTCCTGAACAGCGTCAGCGTGTGGTGGCACGTCCTGGGCGTGGCGGTGATCGTCGGCGCGCTGGCCCTCGTCCCCGACCACCATCAGCCGGCGTCCTTCGTCTTCACGAAGTTCGTCAACGAGACGGGCTGGGGCAGCGGTTTCTACGTCGTCCTGCTCGGCCTGCTCATGGCCCAGTACACCTTCACGGGCTACGACGCCTCCGCCCACATGACGGAGGAGACCCACGACGCCTCCACGGCGGGCCCGAAGGGCATCGTGCGCTCCATCTGGACCTCCTGGATCGCCGGCTTCGTCCTGCTCCTCGGCTTCACCTTCGCCATCCAGTCCTACGACAAGCAGCTGGCGTCCCCGACCGGCGCGCCACCCGCCCAGATCCTCCTGGACGCGCTGGGCGCCACGGCGGGCAAACTCCTGCTCCTGGTGGTGATCGGCGCCCAGCTCTTCTGCGGGATGGCCTCGGTGACCGCCAACAGCCGCATGATCTACGCCTTCTCCCGGGACGGCGCGCTGCCCTTCTCCCGCGTCTGGCACACCGTCAGCCCCCGCACCCGCACCCCCGTGGCGGCGGTCTGGCTGGCCGCGTTCGGCGCCCTGGCCCTGGGCCTGCCCTACCTCATCAACTCCACCGCCTACGCCGCCGTCACCTCGATCGCGGTGATCGGCCTCTACATCGCCTACGTCGTCCCGACCTTCCTCCGCGTCCGCAAGGGCGACGCCTTCGAGCGGGGCCCGTGGCACCTGGGCCGCTGGTCGGTCCCCATCGGACTGGTCTCCGTCACCTGGGTGGCCGTCATCACGGTGCTCTTCATGCTCCCGCAGGTCTCCCCGGTCACCTGGGAGACCTTCAACTACGCGCCGGTGGCCGTCCTCGTGGTCCTGGGCTTCGCCGCCACCTGGTGGCTGGCCTCCGCCCGCCACTGGTTCCTGCGCCCGGCCCGCGTCCACACCCCCGAACCGGCCGAACCGGTCGAGAACTAGCCACGTCCCCCACGCCGACGCGGCCGGTCGCCGATACCCGATCGGAGACCCGGCCGCGTCCGGCTATGCTCGGACAGGCAACATCGCCCGGGCCCTTAGCTCAATTGGCAGAGCAGTGGACTTTTAATCCATTGGTTGTGGGTTCGAGTCCCACAGGGCCTACGGACGGCGGGCGGGGGATACCCCCTCTGACCTGCTGTGCAGCGTCCGGGTCGGCTTCGGCTGACTCGGACGCTGTCTCGTTTTCGGGCTCGTGCGTGAGCGGGGGTGCGCACGCCCTGCGGATCGGGTGCATCCAGGACTGGCCGAGTTCGCAAGCTTGTACGGTTCCCTTGGGTATCCACAGCGGTCAGCGGGGGAAACGTTGGACCTCCGGCATCAGACGGCGAACTTCGTCAATGCGTCCTGGTCGATGGTGGGGCTGCGTGACCTGATCTACGAGATGCTGAGTCTCCTCTTTACGGAACTCAGCGAGCACGGTGGCATGGCCGGCGACAACGATGCGGGCCGGGCCTTCGCCAAGGTGCACAAGGAAGCCGTCGCGACGGTTTTCGACAAGTCCGGCTTCGCTCATCAAGTGATGGCCAACGGTGCTGGCGCTCTGCTCAAGTCGTCGGAGGAGCTCCTCAAGCAGGAGAGCAAGATCGCGGCGGAACTCCTGGGGAAGAGCCCGCTGGACATGGGGATCGGTGCGCAGCCGTCCGGCCCGGACTGCAACCCGCGGGCCAGTCACAACGCGCAGGACCTGCCTGAGGTCGTCGGCGAGACCAGTGGCGTCGATCAGTACTTCTTCAATGAACGTTTCCTGGGACAGCCCCACAAGCTTCGAGCTGTGGCCAAGACGTGGCGTCAGGCGTCCAAGATTCTGGAAGACGCCTACTGGGACTCGGAGGCCGCGTGGAGGACCGCAACGCTGGAGCAGACCGGTGAGGCAGCGAGCACGGTCACGGGCTTCTTCGAGAAGTTCGTCGGCAAGAACCCGCCGCCCGGTGAGGTCGGCGAGCACGAGACGCTCATGGCGAATCTTCCCGTCGCCTGCAAGATGCTTGCCAATGCGTGCGACGCCTACGCCGATCACATAGAGACAGCCAAGCGGCGGCTGCCCTACGAGGAGACCTCACCCCTCGACAATCTCTGGCCGTGGGAGCAGCCGAGTCTCGGAGGAGACGGCCACGACGGCGGGCTCCATGAACTCGTCGCGGGGGACATGCGGATCGCTGCCCTCGGCAAGATCCCACCGGCCCTGGACAGCTCCAAGGCAAGGGTGCCGATGCCGCAGCCGGACAGCGGCGGCTTCGTGCCTGGCCTGCCGCCGCTCCTCGGTCCGCTGATCCGCATACCGACCCTGGTGCCGGTCGCCTACCGCCCCGCGAACGGCCCACGAGTCCAGCCGATCTCACCGGAGATTCCGCCAGACCCACGCTTCCCGCTACTCAAGCCCGGCGAACAGAAGAACTTCCAGACCTGGCTGAACTCCCTGCGTACGGGGGACTTTTCAGGCGGCAGGCCGGCCGAGGTCGCCTACCAGATGCGGGTGGCCGGCTATCCCGAATACGAAGTGCCCATCCCGACCGGGCACAGCGCGAACAACACGCTCATGGTGGACGGGTTCCGTGAGGCCGACGGGATGGCCATCGAGGCCAAGTACGTCAACAAGCCGAACCAGCGGTGCTACCGCTCGCTCGACGAACTCCGCATGAACCACGAGAGCGGAAAGAAGGACTTCCTCTGTCGGTCGGATCGTGACGAACTGAAGAAGTACGCCGCCGCGCTCCGCGACCCGCGTAACAAGGAGATGCGCGGAGTGGAGACGGTCACCAACAACCAGGAAGCCGTCCAGTACTGGCGCATCATGATGGCCGCCTACGGCGTCAAGGGCCATGCACGCTACATCCCCTGACTCCGCCCCCTCGCACAGGAAGCAGACTCTCATGGAACCGGAGCAGATCGCGGAACTGCGCACCATGTACATCTTCACCCCGCTGAATGGGCAGAGCTGGGGACTGACCTACGAGGGCCTGGAATCCCTGCTCCGGGAACGCGACCCCGACGAGTTCATCCGGGTCGACGACGGAACTGACGGTCCCGTCAGCGGGTCGTCGATGCACTTCGGGATCACCCTGGACGACGAGCAGCTGGAAGGCATGGCACTGCTGTCTCCCGAAGGTGTCTCGGTCAAGGACTGCACCGCACATTCGGCGGCGAGGTTCGTCCTCTGGCTGAGGAACGTCGTGGTGCCAGATGGCATGGCTGTCATGTTCAACACGGAATGGGGTCTGGAGGCCGACCTCCCGGATGCTCCCGTCCCGGACGCCACGCGCCCGCGCATCGCCGCCGCTTTCACAGAGCACCTCGTGCAGACGGGCGACCTCGACTGAACCTGACGGTGGGGAGATCCGTGCGGGGATGCCCCGGTGTCACCCGGCGGGCGGGGCGGTTCGGGGGGCTTCGGTGGTGGGGCCTAGGGTGCGGGGATGGGTTCGCGGGCGTATCTGACGGAGCTGTTCTCGCTGGACGGCCTGGTCGCGGTGGTGACCGGGGGGAGTTCGGGCATCGGGCGGGCCGTCGCGGCGGCCCTGGCGCGGGCCGGGGCGAGCACGGTGGTCGTGGCGCGCGGTGAGGCGCGACTGGCGGCCACGGTGGACGATTTGACGGCACACGGCTGCCGGGCGGCCTGGGTGGGCGCCGATCTGGGCACCCGCGACGGGGTGCGTGCGGCGGCCGAGGAGGCGGCCGGGGTGTTCGGGGAGCCCGACATCCTCGTCAACAGCGCCGGGATCAATCTGCGGCCCCCGATGGGCGAGCTGGGCGAGGACGTCTGGGACGCCACCATGGCGGTGAACCTGGAGGCGCCCTACCTGCTGGGACAGCGGTTCGGGCCCGGCATGGCCGAGCGCGGCTTCGGGCGGATCATCCACGTCACCTCCCAGCAGGCGCACCGCGCGTTCGTGCAGAGCGGCGCCTACGGCGTCTCCAAGGGCGCGCTGGAGTCGCTGGCCCGGTCGCAGGCGGAGGCGTGGTCGCCGTACGGCGTCACCTGCAACACGCTCGTGCCGGGGTTCGTCATGACCCCGCTGAACGCGCGTCTGTCCGCCGACCCGGAGCGGGTCGCGGCGCTCGCCGCGCGCACGATGACGGGCCGCAACGGCCTGGCCGAGGACTTCGCGGGCGCGGCGGTGTTCCTGGCGAGCCGTGCCTCCGCCTACGTCACCGGCCAGTCGCTCTTCGTCGACGGCGGCCTCTCCGTGCACTAGGGCCTGCCTGACCATCCCCGCCGGGGGCACGGGGCACGGGGCACGGGGCACGGGGCACGGGGCACGGGGCACGGCGCCCGGCGCCGTCCGGCCCCGCTCAGCCGGCGCTCAGTTCCGGCAGGGCGTCCAACTCACCCAGCGGCAGCGTGTGCTGCGTCTGCAGGACCTTCGCGCGCAGGTAGCGGACGTTGTGGGCCGTGGTGAAGACACCGGTCGGCACCCGGTCCCGGACCAGGACGCCGAGGGAGCGCAACTGCTCCGCCTTGTCCGGGTTGTTGGAGAGCAGGTCCAGCTCCCCGACGCCGAGCGCGCCCAGCATCTGCGCGGCGGCCGTGTAGTCGCGGGCGTCCTCCGGGAGGCCGAGCGCGGCGTTCGCCTCGTAGGTGTCGAGGCCCTGGTCCTGGAGGGCGTAGGCGTCGAGCTTGTTGTAGAGGCCGATGCCGCGTCCCTCCTGGCGGAGGTAGAGCAGCACGCCCCCGCGCTCGGCGATGCGCTCGACCGCCTCGCGCAGCTGCGGCCCGCAGTCGCAGCGGGCCGAGCCGAAGACGTCCCCGGTCAGGCACTCGGAGTGCAGCCGCACCAGCGGAACAGCCCCGGGCTCGCCGAGCACCAGGGCCACGTGCTCCTGGCCGTCGACGAGGCCGTGGAAGGTGACCATTTCGGCGTCGACGCGGTAGCCGTCGTGGAAGTGCAGCGGTACCCGGACGCGGGCGCGCGGGGTGGCGGCGGGGGTGTCGGACATGCGGGCCTCCGGGTTCCGTCCCTTGGCATCTGCTTCAGATTTGAAGCAGTGGCTCGGTCCGGGACACTACCGCATGCTTAAAAGTTCAAGCAACGCATTTCGCGCGGCCTCACGGGGCGCCCGGGTCCGGACCGTGCTCAGGGGCGGAGCGGCTCCGGCGGCTGCCCGGAGCAGGACGACGACCGCCGCCGCCACGGCACGTCCTCCGCCGCGGCCCCCGTCTCCTCGCCCTCCAGCACCCTGGCGACCCCGGCGCAGATCTCCTCCAGCTGCCCCACCTGCTCGGGTGTCAGCCGGTCGAACAGGGTGGCGCGGACCGTCTCGACGTGTCCGGGTGCCGTACGCTCCAGCACGGCCGCCCCCTGCGGGGTCAGCACCGCGAGGCTGCTGCGCCGGTCCTGGCGGCAGTTCTCCCGGCGCACCAGCCCGTCCCGCTCCAGCCTGGTCACCGCGTAGGTCAGCCGGCTGCGGGTGATCTTCAGCGTCTCGGCCAGGTCGGTCATGCGCAGCCGCCGGTCGGGCGCCTCGGAGAGGTTGGCCAGCACCGAGTAGAACAGGTGGGGCATGCCGGCCTCCTGCTGGAGCTGCCGGTCGACGGCGTCCTCCAGCAGCCGGGAGGCGGCGATGTAGGCGCGCCAGGCGCGCTGCTCCTCGGGAGTGAGCCAGCGGGTCGTCATGCCGCCAGTGTAGGTTTGTTTCAAACTTGAACCAAGACTCCGCCGGGGGTCTTCGCGAGGGAGCGCGCCGATGCCGTACCCGTACGTCCTGCTGTCCGCCGCCGTCTCCCTTGACGGCTGCCTGGACGACACCGGCCCCGACCGGCTGCTGCTCTCCAGCCCGGCCGACTTCGACCGCGTCGACGAGGTGCGGGCCTCGGCGGACGCCATCCTGATCGGCGCCGGCACCCTGCGCGCCGACAACCCCCGCCTCCTGGTCAACTCGCCCGAGCGCCGCGCCGCCCGGGTGGCCGCGGGCCGCTCCGAGTACCCGCTGAAGATCGCGGTCACCGCCTCCGGGGACCTCGACCCGGCCGCCGTCTTCTGGCACACCGGCGGGGAGAAGCTCGTGTACACCACGGACCGGGGCGCCGTACGGGCCGCCCGCGCCCTCGGCCGGACCGCCGACGTGGTCCCCCTCGGCCCCTCGCTCGACTGGCGGGCCCTGCTGGAACACCTGCACGACGTGCGCGGGGTGCGGCGCCTGATGGTCGAGGGCGGGGGGACCGTCCACACCCAGCTCCTCCAGCAGGGCCTCGCCGACGAACTCCAGCTCGTCCTCGCCCCGCTGTTCGTCGGCGACCCGGCCGCCCCGCGCCTGTTCGGCCCGGGGGAGTACCAGGGCGGCCGGCTCCGGCTCACCGAGTCTCGCCGGATCGAGGACGTCGTCCTCATGCGCTACGAACCCACCGCCCCCGGCGCCGGCCCCGCGCCCGCCGCCGCCGACCGGCACTGGCTGGCCGCCGCCTGCGAGCTGGCCGCCCTGTGCCCGCCGTCCCGCACGGCGTTCAGCGTCGGCGCCGTGGTGGTGGCCGCCGACGGCAACGAGCTGGCCCGCGGCCACTCGCGCGAGGGCGGCGACCCGGTGGTGCACGCCGAGGAGGCGGCCCTGGCGAAGCTGGACCCCGCCGACCCGCGGCTGCCCGGCGCCACCGTCTACAGCAGCCTGGAGCCCTGCTCCCGCCGCGCCTCCCGGCCCGCGCCCTGCGCCGAACTGATCCTGCGCGCGGGGGTGCGCCGGGTGGTCACGGCCTGGCGCGAGCCGGACACCTTCGTGCCGGGCGCCGACGGCACCGGCGTGCTGGCGGCCGCCGGCGTGGACGTCGTCCTGCTGCCCGAGTACGAGGGTCCGGCCAAGGCGCCGAACGCCCATCTGCTGCCCTGAGCGGTGCCGCGCGGAAACGTGTGCGCGGACCACCCCGAACATGGCGTATGCTTGAGACACAACGACGCGGGGTGGAGCAGCTCGGTAGCTCGCTGGGCTCATAACCCAGAGGTCGCAGGTTCAAATCCTGTCCCCGCTACTGAAGGCCCAGGGCCGGGATCCAGTACATGGATCCCGGCCCTGGGTGTTTTCCGCCGTGCTCCCGGCCGGGGGCCGGAAAGGCCGCCTCACGAGTCGAGTGGCGTACGTCACAGCAGGTCATCCGCTCGGGCCACAGCAGTCGCCCGCCTCCCACGGCCCCGCCACGCTGGTCGTACGTCGAGGACACGGGAGACCAGCAGTGCGCCCTGGTGAGGTGGAGGACAAGCCGTGCGCCAGGGCGGGGGGCCGGTCCCCCGGTGGTCCCGCCGCGCACCCGGACCCCGGCACCGGCCGCACGCCCCGCCCGCCCGAGCGGAGCCGCCGCCCCGGCCCGCGTACCCTGCCCCGCGCCCTCTCCCCCCTGCTCATCGCCGGCGGCCTCCTGTACGACCCTGCTCACTCCGCGCGCCTTCACCGCAGTGCCCTTCTTCACGGCCGCCCCGCTGGTCGCCGCGCCCCTGGCCTCGCTGCGCACCACGCTCCTCACCGGGCTGGCCGCGCTGGCCGCCACCTACGCGGTGCACGCCCACTCCGGTCCGGGCCTGGACGTCGACACCGCCACCCAGCTGGTCACCGTGGCCACGGTCGCCCTGCTGGCCGCCGTCATCAACCGTGTCGTACGCCTCGGCGACCGGCGGCTCGCGTCCGTCCGGGAGATCGCCGAGGCCGCCCAGCGGGCCGTGCTGCCCGAGCCCGCCGCCCGCATCGCCGGCTTCGACGTCGCGGCCCGCTACGAGGCCGCGCAGGAGGGGGCGTTCATCGGCGGCGATCTGTACGCGGTGCAGGACGGCCCGTACGGCGTGCGGCTGGTCGTCGGGGACGTGCGGGGCAAGGGCATCGGGGCGGTCGCCGCCGTCGCCGTGGTGCTGGGCGCGTTCCGGGAGGCCGCCGAGCAGGAGGCCACGCTGGAGGGGGTGGCCGGACGGCTGGAGCGCGCCCTGGCCCGCGAGGGCGCCCGGCGCGACGGAGTCGACGCGGCCGAGGGCTTCACCACCGTCGTCCTCGCGGAACTGCCGCCCGGGGAGGGGGCGGTGCGCATCGTCAACCGCGGCCATCCGCCGCCCCTGCTGCTGCACGCCGACGGCACCCTGCGCGTCCTGGCTGCGGACGACCCCGCGCTGCCGCTCGGCATGGGAGACCTCGGCCGGTGGCCCGACCGCGCGGCCCGGTACCGCTTCCCGGACGGCGCCACCCTGCTGCTCCACACCGACGGCCTGTCCGAGGCCCGGGACGCCCACGGCCGGTTCTACGACCCGGTGCGCCGGCTCGCCGGGCGCCGCTTCCCCGACCCGCGCACGCTGCTCGCCCGGCTCGTCGCGGAGGTCGGGCGGCACTCCGCGGGCGGCATGGCGGACGACATGGCGCTGCTGGCCGTCAGACGCCCCTGACGGAAAGTGACCGAAAGTGAGCGGACGGAAGCCCTCCGTTTAACGTCTGAGTCACCATCAAAATCGGCGTAACTCATGAACGCCGGTCAACTCGCCCGTTTTCCACCGGTCGTGCCGCCTACGTCCATCACGAAGCGCGTTAATGATCAAGCCGAACGGCTTGGAATCTCACAGGTGGGTCTATTAACGTTCGATAACGCAGCGCGGTCGTCCCAGCCGTCACCAGAGGCGGCTCCGTGCGCACGCGCCGAATCCCGCGAGGGAACCGGGGAACCACCACCTTGGGGTGAATCACGCGGATGCCACCGTGAACCGATCCGGTTCCCGGTACGTATACGCGCGTAGGAGACCTTCCTGCTCCGAACCCGTCAGCTAACCCGGTAGGCGGAGGAGGGAAAGGAGAACGCCCGCGTGGCGTCCAACCGGCCTGCCCCCGAGGCCTCATTCGTGCCCGGCCAGCGTGACACCGAAACATTCGGCTACGGCGGCTACCGCGCCGAAGAGGGTCCCTGGGAGGAGTGGAATCCCACCGAGGAGTCCATCCGCCCCGTACGCGGCCGACACCGCGTCGCCAAGCAGCGCGGCGGCGGACTCGCCCGCAGCTCCACCGTCCTCGGCGTCGGCGTCATCGCGGCCGTCGGCGCGGGCGGCATGGCCAGCGCCCAGACCGGCAAGCCGCCGGTGTCCATCTCCATGCCGGACCTGCCCTCCGTCGGCTCCCTCTTCGACGACGGCCACTCCGATGCGCCCAAGGCCGCCGAGGCCTCGCTGAGCACGGTCGGCACCACCACCGCCGCCGCCGGCGACCAGCAGGACGCCTCCGACGCGGGCGAGACGCTGCGCAACCGGATCATGGCCCAGGCCGAGCAGCAGCAGAGCAAGGCCGACTCCAGGGCCGCGGCAGCCGCCGCGGCCGCCGCCGAGAAGCAGGCCGCCGACGCGGCCGCCAAGGCGCAGAAGGAAGCCGCCGCCAAGGCCGCCGAGGCCAAGAAGGAGGCGGAGGCCGCGGCCGAGAAGAAGGCCGAGGAGGAGCGGCTGTCCGCGCTGGCCAAGCAGTACGCGCTGCCGACCTCGTCGTACACGATCACCTCGACCTTCGGCCAGGCCGGCTCGATGTGGTCCTCCGGGCACCACACCGGCCTCGACTTCGCCGCGCCCACCGGCACCCTGATCAAGGCCATCCACAGCGGCACCATCACCGAGGCGGGCTGGGCCGGTTCCTACGGCTACCGCACCATCCTCACCCTCGACGACGGCACCGAGCTCTGGTTCTGCCACCAGTCCTCGATCAGCGTCTCCGTCGGCCAGAAGGTCAGCACCGGTGACGTCATCGGCCGCGTCGGCGCCACCGGCAACGTCACCGGCCCGCACCTGCACCTCGAGGTCCACCCCGGCGGCGCCGCCACCGGCATCGACCCGATGGCGTGGCTGCGCGACAAGGGCCTCAACCCCTGAGCCCGGCCGGGGCCTCCTGACCCCGCCCGGCACCGCGGACCGCTTCCCCGGCGGCCCTGACACCGTCCCCCGGCGTCAGGGCCGCCGGCCGTGTTCCGGGATCCCCCGCGCGGTTCCGGAATGAGCGGTACCGGATTGATCGTTGTAACAGGGCATGACTGTCCATCTGCGCAAACTCGGCTCCTCCGACCTCGAGGTCTTCCCGCTCGCCCTGGGCGGCAACGTGTTCGGCTGGACCGCCGACGAGAAGACCTCCTTCGACGTCCTCGACGCCTACACGGCGGCCGGCGGCAACTTCGTCGACACCGCCGACTCCTACTCGGCGTGGATCGAGGGCAACAAGGGCGGTGAGTCGGAGACCATCATCGGCAAGTGGGTCAAGGCCCGCGGCAACCGCTCCGACGTCGTCATCGCGACCAAGGTCAGCCAGCACCCCGAGTACCAGGGGCTGAGCGCGGCCAACATCAGGGCCGCCGCCGACGCCTCCCTGCGGCGCCTGGACACCGACTACATCGACCTCTACTACACGCACTTCGACCAGCCCGAGGTGCCGGTGGAGGAGATCGTCGGCGCCCTGGACGAGCTGGTGAAGGCGGGCAAGGTCCGGCAGATCGCCGCCTCCAACATCAGCCCGGAGCGGCTGCGGGCCTCCCTCGACTTCTCCGACCGGGAGGGCCTGGCCCGGTACGTCGCCCTCCAGCCCCACTACAACCTGGTCTCCCGCGACACCTACGAGGGGCCGCTGCAGGACCTCGCCGCCCGTGAGGGCCTCGCGGCGGTCCCGTACTTCTCGCTCGCCTCCGGCTTCCTGACCGGCAAGTACCGCCCCGGCACGACGGTCGACAGCGCCCGCGCCGGCTCGGCCGCCAAGCACCTGGAGTCCGAGCGCGGTCAGCGGGTGCTCACGGCCCTGGACGAGATCGCCGCCGCCCACGACGCCCCCGTCGCCACGGTCGCCCTCGCCTGGCTGGCCGCCCAGCCCACGGTCACGGCTCCCATCGCCTCGGCCCGCACGGTGGAACAGCTCCCGGCGCTGCTGGGCGTGGCGGAGCTGCGGCTCTCGCAGCAGGACCTGGACCGGCTGACCCAGGCCTCCGCCTGATCCACGGCCGGGAGCGGGCGGGGGTTGGCGTCAGACAGGCCCTAGGACCGGTACGGGTTGTGCTGGGGGTGCGGCTCCGGCGGCCCGGACGCATCGCCGTACGGCACCGCCCAGGTCCCCTGAGGCGTCGCCGGATGTCCGTGCGGCGGCGCCGGCTGTCCGTACGGCGCCGCCGGGTTCGGCTGCCCGTACGCCGTGGGCTGCCCGTACGCCGCCGGGTATCCGTACGTTGCGGGGTGCCCGTACGCCGCCGGGCGGCCGGAAGGCGCCGCCGGGTATCCGTACCGTGCCCAGTGCGCGGTCACCCTCGGCACCGGCGCCACGGTCCTGGCCGCGTGCTCCAGCGCCGGCCGGGCCACCTCACGGCGCCGCCACAGCTCGGCGAGCAGTTCCCGCTCCCGGGCCACGGCGCCGGCGCCGGCCCGCCCCCGGCGCCCCCGGTGCCGCAGGAAGGCCAGCGAGGTGGCGTACGCCTCGTACTGCGCGACGGCCCGCGCGGCGGGCCGCCCGCCGAGGTGGCGGCGGGCGTGGTCCCGGGCGGCGCGCCGCGCCCGCATCGACCCGAGGGCGAACGGCTCGGCCGGCCCCAGCCACCCGGCCCGCACGTACGCCGGCAGCTCCTCCCGCACGGTGCGCAGCTCCCGCTGCCGGGTCCAGACCGCCAGCCAGGTCAGCAGCCCGAACGCGGGCACCATGAAGGCGGCGTAGACGGCGAGGAAGCCGAACTGGCCGAAGGCCGCCGAGCCGTTCCACAGGGCGTGCATGCCCATCGCCAGCAGCAGTCCGCCGAGCGGCACCAGCAGGCGCCGGGCGGGCCGGCGTTCGGTGGAGAGCGCCGCGACGCCGAAGCCGATGCCGGTGAGCACGGTGAACAGGGGATGCGCGAACGGGGACATCACCACGCGCACGAAGAAGGTGGCGGCGGTGACGGAGGCGATGCCACGGCCGCCGGTGAGCTGGTCGGTCCCGAAGGCCGTGCCCAGGTAGAGGATGTTCTCGGTGAACGCGAAGCCGGTGGCGGTGACCCCGGCTATCACCACGCCGTCGACGATCCCGGTGAAGTCCCGTCTGCGGAACAGGAAGACCAGCAGCACGGCCGCGGCCTTCGCGGACTCCTCCACGACGGGCGCTATCACGGTGGCGCCCAGGGTGTCGGCGCCGGCCGGGTCGGCGGTCGAGGTGGCTATCCACTTCGTCGCGAAACTGTTGGCCACGATGGCGATCAGCGCCGCCGCGCAGGCGCCCCAGGCGAACGCGAAGACCAGGTTCCGCCAGGGGCCCGGTTCGACCCGGTCCAGCCAGCGGAAGGCGGCCAGGAGCCAGGGCACGGGCAGCACGGCGAGCCCGAGCCCGACCAGGAAGCCCTCGGTGCCGGTCTGCCGGCGCACCAGCGCCAGGATGACCAGGCCGGACAGCGCCAGCAGCGTGATCAGCGCCCCGTAGCGCACCCACCGGCGCTGCCACCAGTGCGGGTGCGTTCCGCTTCCGCGGCCGGGTGAGTAGCTCGGGTACGGAGGACTGATGGCCACGGCATCGACCCTAACGGTGACCGGGGGAGGGGCTGTCGGCTGGTTCAGGCCTGGTGGTCCCGGTGCGGTACGCGGCGGAAGAGCAGATCGTTCACCACGTGCCCCTTGTCCAGTCCCTGTCCCTCGAAACGGGTCAGCGGCCGGAACGGGGGACGCGGCGCGAAGCCGCCGTCGGCCCGGGTGTTCTCGAAGTCCGGGTGCGCGGTGAGCACCTCGAGCATCTGCTCGGCGTACGGCTCCCAGTCGGTCGCGCAGTGCACGACCGCGCCGGGCTTCAGCCGGCTCGCGGCCAGCGTCAGGAACTCGGGCTGGATCAGCCGCCGCTTGTGGTGCCGCTTCTTGGGCCAGGGGTCGGGGAAGTACACCCGCAGCCCGTCCAGCGAGTCGGGCGCGAGCATCTCCCGGAGCAGGATGATGGCGTCGCCGTTGGCCACCCGGACGTTGGACAGCCCCTGCTGGTCGGCGAGGTTGAGCAGGTTGCCCTGCCCCGGGGTGTGCACGTCCACCGCGAGGATGTTGGCGCCGGGGTCGCCGGCCGCCATCAGCGCGGTGGCCTCGCCCATCCCGAACCCGATCTCCAGCACCACGGGACCGTCGTCGCCGAACAGCTCGCCGAGGTCGATGACGCGCTGCCCGTCGATGTCCAGCCCCCACTTGGGCCACAGCCGCTGCAGGGCGTCGGCCTGCCCCGCCGTGACCCGGCTCCGCCGCGGCTGGAAGCTGCGGATCCGCCGCTCGAAGTGCGACCCGGCCGGGTCGGCCCTGGGCCCGTCGGGGAACCGCGGCTCCCCCTTGGCCCGGCTGTGCCGCACGGACACACCGGGGACGTGCGGGGGCCGCGGCGCGGCGGCGGCAGCGGGCCGGGGGGCTTCGGGGAGGTTCAGGGAGTCAGACACAGTGACACCGATTTTACGGCGGCGGCGGGATTTCCCGGGACGGCGCCCGGGGCCCGGGAGCGACGTCACAGCGCACCGAGCATGTCCAGCGCCCGGCGCCCCACCTCCCTGCCGATCGGCAGCGAAGCGGTCGCCGCGGGGGACGGGGCGTTGAGCACGTGCACCGCACGGCTGCCCTCCCGGATCAGGAAGTCGTCCACCAGCGTCCCGTCCCGCAGCACCGCCTGCGCCCGCACCCCGGCGGGGGCGCGCACCAGATCGGACTCCTCGGCGGCCGGCAGCAGCCTGCGCACCGCCGTCAGGAACGCCCCCTTCGACACCGACCGGCGCAGCTCCCCGGCCCCGTAGCGCCAGTGCCGCCGGGCGATCACCCACGAACCGGGCCACGCCACCGTCCCGGCCAGCTCCCCGGGCCGTACGACCCCCCAGCCGTACCCCTCCCGGGCCAGGGCCGGGACCGCGTTCGGCCCGATGTGCACGCCCCCGTCGATCCCCCGGGTCAGATGCACGCCGAGGAACGGGAACGCCGGATCGGGCACCGGGTACACCAGACCGCGCACCAGCTCCGGGCGCGCCAGCTCGTAGTACTCGCCCCGGAACGGCACGATCCGTACCCCGGGCTCGTCCCCGGTCAGCCGGGCCACCTCGTCGCAGTACAGCCCGGCGCAGTTCACCAGCACCCGGCCCCGCACCACGTCCCCGGACGCGGTCAGCACGGCCACGCCCCGCTCGGGGCGCCGGTCCACCCGGACCACCCGCGCGCCGTAGCGGATCTCCGCGCCCGAGGCCCGCGCGAGCTGCCGGGCCACGCCCACGAAGTCGCACACCCCGGTCGTGCCGACGTGGATCGCGGCCAGCCCGCGCACCTCCGGCTCGTACTCGCCGATCTGCGCGGCGCCCAGCTCGCGCACCGGGATGCCGTTCTCCCGGCCGCGCTGGACGAGCGCGTGCAGCCGGGGCAGCTCGTCCCGCTCGGTGGCCACGATCAGCTTCCCGGTGACGGCGTGCGCGATGCCGTACTCGGCGCAGAACTTCACCATCTCGGCCGCGCCGCGCACGGCGAACCGCGCCTTGAGCGAGCCCGGGCGGTAGTAGACGCCGCTGTGGATGACGCCGCTGTTGCGCCCCGTCTGGTGCCGGGCCGGGCCCGGCTCCTTCTCCAGCACGGTCACCCGCGTACCCGGCGCCGCCCGCGTGATCGCGTAGGCCGTCGACAGGCCGACGATCCCGCCTCCGATCACCAGCACGTCGCAGTCGTACGCACCCTCACGCACCCGCACCACCTCCCGGCTCCGATAGTGCACTGCGCCACTGACAACGCCTTCAAACCCGGACCGGGCGGTTCTACGCCGGGGCGACCAGCAGGGGCCGGGCCCGCTCCCGCAGCTCCACCACCCGTGGCTCGTCGCCGTACGGCTCCAGCCGGTGCAGCAGGTCCTTGACGTACTCGGTGGTCCGCGCGGACGAGATCCGCCCCGCCACCTCCACGGCCCGCACCCCCTGCTCGCAGGCGGCGTCCAGATTGCCCGACTCCAGCTCGGCGACGGCCGACACCACCAGGCGCAGCCCGTGCGACCGCACGAACTCCTCCGTCGGCTTCGACAGCGCCTGTTCGGTGAACCGCCGCACCTGGCGCGGCGCCTTCAGGTCGCGGTAGCACTCCGCCGCGTCAGCGGCGAACCGGTCATAACCATAGAAACCAAGCCACGAAGGGTCGTTGTCACCGTCCCTGGATCGTTCGAGCCAGCTCTCCGCCGCCTTCAGGGCTGCCCCCGCGGCCGGCGCGTCCCCCGCGCGCGCGTGGGCCCGCGCCTCGACCAGCCGGAAGAAGCTCATGGTGCGGGCGGTCGCCAGCCCCCGGTTGCGCTCGAGCGCCGCCTGCGCCAGGTCGACGCCCTCGTCGCCGAAGCCCCGGTACGTCGCCTGCAGCGACATGGAGGCCAGCACGTACCCCCCGAGCGGGACGTCCGCCGCCGCCCGGGCGAGCCGCAGCGCCTGGATGTAGTACCGCTGCGCCGCCTCCTGCTGCCCGGTGTCGAAGGCCATCCAGCCGGCCAGCCTGGTCAGTTCGGCGGAGGCCCCGAACAGCGCGCGGCCCACCTCGTCGGAGTAGGAGCCGAGCAGCAGGGGCGCCGCCTCCACCCGCAGGCACTCCGGCACCATGGACGAACGCCAGTCGCCGCCTCCGTACTTGGAGTCCCAGCGCCTGGCGTCCTCGGCGGCCTCCCGCAGTTTCTGCACATCGCTGTGGCCGACTTTTATCGGTGCGCCGGAGCCCTCGGCGGTGTTCGCCTCGCGTGCGACCGAGCTGTCGGCGGGGGTTATCAGCCACCGCGACGCGGGCGTGGCGTACGCGCTCACCGCGAACGATCCCGCGAGGGACTGCCAGATGCCGCCGGCGCCGGCCCGGCGCCCGGCCAGGTCGAGCCGGTACAGCTCGGTGGCGGACCGCACGGCCTGCCCCACGTCCCGGGGGAAGGCGAGGCCCACTTCGGGTGCGGGGTCCGCGTCCGCCAGGCCTATCTCGTGCAGCGGCACCGGGCGGCCGAGCTTCTGGCCGATGGCGGCCGCGATGAGGTGCGGCGCCGCGCCCTGCGGCACCATCCCCTTCGACACCCAGCGCGCCACCGAGGTCTTGTCGTAGCGAAGCGTCAACCCGCGTTGGGCGCCGAGGTCGTTGACGCGCCGCGCGAGTCCGGCGTTGCTGATTCCCGCGAGGGCGAGAACGGCGCCGAGCTTTTCGTTCGGCCCGCGTTGCTCCCTGGACATGCGCCACCCCTCGACACAGACGGCTGCCGCGCTGGCATAACCGTGCGGCATTCGTAAACCCAGCGTAGTTCGCCGCATCCCAAGCGTTAAGGGGCATTGTTCCGGTTGGCGGGATTGTGGTCCGTACGGGAGTACGGCCCTGTACGCACCGTGCACGGGGCCTCGCGGCGTGCCCCCGCACGTGTGGCCGTGCGCCCGTCCGTGCGCTCTTCTCCGGCCATCCGGCAAGCGGTTCCATGGCTGTCGCGTGGGTCGGCCCGCTGTACTGGATCCAGTGGGCTGGGGGACACCGCCGCCTTCATCCCCGCGGGTGGCGGACCGGTCCGGGAGGCGTTGACCGCCTCCCGGACTGTGCGCGTGACCGCGCCGGCAGGCGTTGCGCAGGCCTGTACGGAGCGTGCTCAAACCTCCGCGGCTGTCACCGATTTGGCTGAAAACAAGCCCTGCTCAGGATGAGCGATTACCGCTCCCACCACGGTACTTGAGGGCGCGAAAGGCGTTCGCGGGGCGCATAGAGGGGCGCATTCGCGTCGCACCCGTCGTGCCCGTTTCCGTCGCCGGCCGCCGGGCGACCGGGAGTTCACCCGTCGGTCCGTACCCGGTACTCTGCCGCACCTCGCGGACCCGTTCCCCGGTTTCCCTCGATCGAAGGCGGCGTCACCGCGCCTCCGTGGCGCGTTCTTCATGGCAGCATGGGGACCCGGTTCGTACGGTGCAGTGGTTGTCCACGCTGTGTGGAGGCGTCGATGCGGTGGTTGGTGGGTTGGAGCAGCACCGCCGCTGCCGTCGCCGGGATCGGCTCGGCGGGCGCCACCGGACATGACGGCGAGACGCTGCACCCGGTCGGCTCCCAGCTCCTGTGGGGCGACCCCGACCCGCTGTGGGCCGTCGGCGACTGGCGCCCCGATGAGGTGCGCGTGGTGCACTCCGACGGCCAGAACCGCATCGCCGTCCTCGGCACCTGCGGCGCCACCGACGAGGAGCTGCGGCGCGGCCTGTTCACCGCGCGCGGGGGCGCGCTGCGCCATCTGACCGCCTGGCCCGGCAGCTACACGGCCGTCGTCCAGGTGGGCCGCCGCATCACCGTCTGCGGCGACCTCGCCGGCGCCCGCCCCGTCTTCCACACCCCCTGGGCCGGCGGCACGGCCTACGCCACGGCGGCGCTGCCGCTCGCCGACCTCGTCGAGGCCAACCTCGACTTCGGTCACCTGGCCGCCCTGCTCGCCGCCCCCGACGTGCCGGCCGCGCTGCGCGACACCACCCCGTACGAGGGCGTGCGGCGGGTACCGCCGGGCCACGCCCTCGTCCTGCGCGCCGGAGCGCGCGAGATCACCGGCTACGAGCCGGTCGCCTCCCTCGCGGTCGCCGCGCCTCCCGCCGACCCGGACCGCGCGGTGGACGCCGTACGCGACGCCCTCGTCGAGGCGGTACGCGCGCGGCTGTCGGCGCCCCGGCACGTACCCGGCCTCGACCCCGGCCCGGTGCCCGGCATGGGACCGGCCGAGCGGCGGGCCGCGCGCGGGATGCCCGTGCCCGGCATCGGCGCCGACCTGTCCGGCGGACCGGCCTCCGGCACGCTGGCCCTGCTGGCCGCCGGGCTGCCCGGCAGGCCCGGCACCCTGCTCGGCCACGGCACCGGCGCCGGGGAGCGGCTGCTCGCCGTCACCTTCAACGACCTGGCCGTCGGCGGCCGCGAGCCGGAGGTCGAACGCGCCGGCGCCCTCGCGGCCAACCCGCGCCTGCACCATGTCGTGGTCACCGGCGACGAGCGGACCCTGCCGTACGCCGACCTCGACGGCCCCCTCACCGACGAGCCCGGCCCGTCCCTGGTGACGGCCGCCCGCCACCGCGCCCGCCTCGCCGCGGGCAGCGCCGACCACTTCACCGGCCACGGCGCCCGGCAGGTCCTGGACGCCCACCCCGCCCGCCTCGCCGACCTCCTCATGGACCGCAAGCGCCGCCACCTGGTCCGGCCGGTCGCGGCGCTCGCCCGGGCCGACGGCTCGGTGATGGTCCCCGCGCGCGTGTACGGCGCCGCCCGGCGGCTGGCCCGCACCCCGTACCGGACGGGCCTCGAACTGCTCGCCGAGCGGCTGATGCGCCACCGCTTCGACGAGCCGAAGGGCGCGGTCGGCGCCTCCCTCGCCGGCCTCGCCTGGGCCAGACCCGGGCCGGCGGCCCGCTGGCTGACCGGGGAGGCACTGGCTGAAGTATCGGTTCTGCTGCAGGCGGAGCCGGACCGCTCCGCCCTCGGCTCCGCCCAGCGCCCCGGCGACTACCGCGCGCGAGCCGCCCTCGCCCGCCACGCCGCCGACCTCCGCGTCCTGGAACAGGCCGCCGAGGTCCGCTCCCAGCGACTGCACGCGCCCTTCCTCGACAACCAGGTCGTCCGTGCCTGCCGCGCCCTCCCCGAGGCCCTGCGGGTCCAGCCCGGCGCCCGCTCCGCCGTCCTGCGCCGGGTCCTGGAAGGCGCCGGCGTCACCGACCTCCCGCCCGGCTGGGGCGCCCCGCCCCACGGCACCTCGGCGGCGGCCACCCGCGCGGGCCTGCGCCTCGCCGCCGATGACCTCATGGACCTCTTCGCCACGCCCCTGCTGGCGGACGCGGGTCTGGTGGAGGCCCGGGTGGTACGCAAGGCCGTCCGCGCCGCCGCGACGGGCGAGCCCCTGCCCCTCGACGGCCTGGCCGACCTGACCTCCCTCGAACTCTGGCTCCGCCGCCTCCTGGCCCGCCGGGGCACCTGCTGGACCGGCACCCCGGCCCGCGCCCGGGCGGTCCCCTCGGGAATCCAGCCCCGCCGCAACGCCCTCGCCTCCGGCGCCTGACCGACGACGCCTGGGCACCTGCACCGCGGGCGGGGCACCCGCAGCGTGGCCGCGGGTGCGTGGGCCTGTGCAGCCCGCGCGTGTCGTGCGGGTCGGTGGTCTTCCGGTGGTGGCTCGGGTGCGGGCGTGGCCGCGGGTGCCCGGGCGTGGCTGCTGCGGGGACCGGGTCCGCACGGCTGCGGGCAGGCGTACTGCGAAGGGCGGCACGGCTGCGGACAGGCGGGCGGCCAAGGGCGGCACCGGTGGGTCAGCGGTGATCCCTTCGGCGCGGTTACGCAATCAGCCCCGGTCCAGCGCCGCTCAGGGCGCGGAGCGAACACCAGCGGCGAAGCCCCGAGCACCGTTCGGAGCGGACAGCTCCGGCCCGGCCGCCCGACCGCGCCGGGCGCCCTCAGCAGCTGAACCGCGCCTCGGCCCAGTCGGCCGGCGCCACCCGGTCGAGCCCGGCGCCCCGACCCGACACCTCAAGCCGTACCGTCCCGCGCCCGGTGAGATCGACGTGCACCGGCACCGCCGCGTCCCGCCCCGCGACCACCCCGGACCGCCACAGCAAGCCCCCGTCGGCGTACACGGAGAAGACGGCCCTGCCGAGCCCGAGGGTCATGTCGTCGACGCCGACGAGGGCGTCGTAGGCGGTGCACCGGCGATTGAGGTCGACGACGACGGACGAGCCCCCGCGCACGGACACGCCACGCGTGTACCGCTTCCCGCCGACCGACATCCCGTACCGCTGCCACACCCAACTGCTCTGCCGCAGCCGCATCTCCGGCACGGTCCCGTCCCCGTTGACGTCGTAACGCAGGCCGCTCCACTCGTAGACCACGGGAGCCGGGGCAGGAGGGGGAGCCGTGGTCGGGGCGGCCGTCGGGGACGGCTCAGGACTGGGCTCCGTGGTGGGCCGCGGAGCAGTGGTCGTCCCTGGCACGGGTGCGGGCGCGGAAGCGGGTGGCGAGGAGACCGGCGCCGGCGCCGGCGCGGAGCCCGTCCTGGAGACCGGCGCCATTGGCTGGGCGGCGGGCGGCTTCCTACCGGTCGGCGATGGAGCGGGCGGCGAAACGGGCGCGGGTGACGACACCGACGGCGGCGGGGTCCGCAGAACGGGAGCGGACGGCGCAGGCCCGGCCACCTCCAGGGCCGGACGGCCGTCGTTCACCAGGGCCAGCGCCACCGCGGCCGCGGCCACCGCGACCACACCGGCCGCGATCCCGGCCTTCACGGGCGCGCCGAGCCCCCCGGCGGCGGCCGCGCCCCCGCCCGCACCCGATCCCGCGGAGCCCCCGCCGGCCGCGGAGGACCCTCCGGCCGCTGCGGCACCCGCCGCACCCGCCCCGGCGCCGCCGGCGATGACCGCGAGGGCCTTCCCGTACCCGGCGGCCCCGAACCAGCCGATGACCGCGACCGGCACCACGGCGGGGATGCCACCCGCGACCTCCTCGATCTGCGCGGCCGCCAGCCGGCACCTCGCGCACTCCTCAAGGTGCTTGCGCAGTCCCCGTTCGGCACGCAGCCGCAGCTTGCGTCGGGCGTAGGTGCCGAGCTGGTCGGCGTAACGGGCGCACTCCTCGTCACCGGTGAGCGCCGCGCTCACATGGGCCTGCAGATAGGCCTGCCGCAGCCCCTCCCGGGCCCGGCTCGCCAGCACCCGGGTGCCGTTGGCGTCCAGTCCGAACAGGACGGCCACCTCACTGGGCGACTCGTCCTCCACCTCCGTGTGCCACAGCACCGCCTGCCAGCGCTCGGGCAGCGAGCGGAAGGCCCGCAGCGCCATGGACTGCTCGGCGTCGTGCAGCGCACGGACGTCCGCGCCCACGTCCACCGCCTCGTCGCCGGTGCCCTCGGCGGGCCGGGCGGCGGCCTGCTGGGCGAAGACGGCGAAGTCGTCGACGAGTTGCTCGCGCCGGGCGGACCTGGCCCAGTGCGCGGCCACGCGCCGTACCGACGTGAGCAGATAGGCGCGCACGGCGTACTCGGGCCCGGCGCCGCCCCGTACCGCCTGCAGCATGCCGGCGAAGACCTCGGCGGTGAGGTCGTCCGCGGTGTGCGCGTCCCGGCAGCAGGTACGGGCGTAGCGCCGCACGGCGTCCGCGTGCCGCCGGTACAGCTCCTCGTAGGCGGAGTCGTCCCCCGCGCGCATCCGGTGGATCAACTCGCCGTCCGCGGGGAGCGTCCGGCGGTGCGCGGGGGCCCTGCCGTCCCGCTGGGCGGGCAGGCCCGCCTCGACGGGTGCCTCGGCCGGGCCGCCCTGCTTCGGCACCTGGGGCGAGGTCAGCCCGCCGGCCTCGGATTCGCCATCACCACGCGGCTCGTCCCACCCGTCAGCGCCCATCGTGCAAAGCCCCCGAAACCGGCAAAGCCCAACCCGTCACCGGCTCAGGGTGCCACAGCACTCTTCCCGGCAGTACCGAGCGTCACCCGAACGTGAAATTCGGTTACCGGGCTCCCAGTTGGCACGCACGCCACGCACGCTACGCGGGCCGCCCGCACCACCCGACCGTGACAACGCACGGGTGGTGCGGGCCCGGAACAAGATCCCGCCGAAGCCGAAGCCGAAGCCGAAGCCGAAGCCGAAGCCGAAGCCGAAGCCGAAGCCGAAGCCGAAGCCGAAGCCGAAGCCGAAGCCGAAGCCGAAGCCGAAGCCGGACCGGGGCCGCGGGGGCCGCGGTTACACCGGCCGGGACCGGAGTCCCTCCAGCAGGATGTCCAGCAGCCGCGCCGAAGCGGCGGCCTGCTGCGCCGCGTCCGGCAGCGACGGAGCCGCCGTGGCGATCACGAGCAGCACGTCCGCCACGGACACGTCCGTCCGCAGCTCGCCCGCCTCCCGGGCCCGGTCCACCAGTTGCCCGACGACTTCGAGCAGCGCGCCGACCCCGGCGTCGTCCGCCACGGCCGCGGACGCGTCCTCCGGGACCAGCCGCAACTCGCCGGTCCCCGGCTGCACCCGCTGCTGCGGCACCCGGAGCTCATCGCCCGAGCCGCTCGGACCCGGCGCGACGACCAGCCCGACCGGGCCGTCCGACTCGCCGGTGCCGGCGGAGCCGACCCGCAGTACCTGCGGCGGCAGCAGCCGTCCCGCACCCGACGCCACGGACGTCCGCAGGAAGCGGGACAGCGCCGACCACGGCTCGTCCTCCTGCCCGAGGGCGGTCCGCGCCTGCTCGGTCAGCCGCGCGGTCTCCTCCTCGGCTATCCGCCGGACCAGCACGTCCTTGCTCGGGAAGCGCCGGTACACCGTCCCGACCCCGACCCGCGCCCGCCGTGCCACGTCCTCCATCGGCGCGCCGTAGCCCAGCTCGCCGAACACCTCACGCGCCGCACGCAGCACGTGCTCCAGATTGCGCTGTGCGTCCACCCGCAGCGGCGTCGTGCGCGCCGAGTCCGCGCGCCCGTTGCCCCCCGCCGCGCTCACCGTCGTGCCGCCCGATGCGAGTGCGGCTGCCGACGACCAATGAGTGTCCTGAACATGCATGTGTTCCCCCGGTAAATGACGTCTCCCCCCGGAGACTCTCCCCGCCACTGATTCCGGAGTGCGCGGACCTGGCAACGGTCCCTGACCGGGACCGCCCTTCGCGGACCCGTTCGGCCACATCCCCTACACCCCGTCGACACACGAACATAGTTGAGAGGCAGTCAATTCAGAAGGGGCAGGTTCCGCACAGTGCGCCCCTCGATCGGAGTACGGGTCAGTTACGCCCCGATAACGCACCTTCGCCCGCTCTCGCCCGCCCCTGCTGACCTGCCCGCTTTCTCCCCGGCCCGGCGGCGCGCATCGGCGCGCGCACACCCGCTCGCCGGTCACACAAATTGCCGGGGCTGTGGACAAACAACAGCTACGGGTGCGTCATGGGATGGTGAAGGAACGTGCGCGCATTCTGGTTGTCGGCGGCGGCTACGTCGGGATGTACACGGCCCTGCGCCTGCAGCGGAGGCTGAAGCAGGAGCTCAGGCGGGGGGAGGTCGACATCACCGTCGTCACTCCCGACCCCTATATGACGTATCAGCCGTTCCTCCCGGAGGCGGCCGCGGGCTCCATCTCCCCCCGCCATGTCGTCGTACCGCTGCGCCGCGTCCTGGACCACTGCCACATCGTCGTCGGCGAGGTCACCTCCATCGACCACGCGGTGTGCACCGCCGCCGTCACCACCCTCGCCACCGCCGGCGAGGGCAGGGCCGCCGAACTCATCGGCTACGACGAGCTCGTCCTCGCCCCCGGCTCGGTCGCCCGCACGCTGCCCATCCCCGGCCTCGCCGAGTACGGCATCGGCTTCCGGACCGTCGAGGAGGCCATCGGGCTGCGCAACCACGTCATCGAGCAGATGGACATCGCCTCCTCCACCCGCGACCCCGCGGTCCGCGACGCCGCACTCACCTTCGTGGTGGTCGGCGGCGGCTACGCAGGGGTCGAGGCGCTGGGCGAACTGCAGGACATGGCCCGCTACACCGCGCGCTACTACCACAACGTCCGCCCCGAGGACATGAAGTGGATCCTCGTCGAGGCCTCCGACCGCATCCTGCCGGAGGTGGGCGAGGAGATGGGCCGCTACACCGTCACCCAGCTGCGCCGCCGCAACATCCAGGTCCTGCTCGGCACCCGCCTGGAGTCCTGCGCCGACCGCGTCGCCGTCCTCAGTGACGGCCAGCGCTTCCCGGCCCGCACGCTCGTGTGGACGGCCGGCGTCAAACCGCACCCGCTGCTCGCCGCCACCGACCTGCCCCTCGACGCGCGCGGCCGCCTGAAGTGCACGGCCGAGCTGGCCGTCGACGGCGCCCCGCACGCGTGGGCCGCGGGCGACGCCGCCGCCGTCCCCGACGTCACCGCGGCCCAGCCCGGCGCCCACACCGCGCCCAACGCCCAGCACGCCGTCCGCCAGGCCAGGACCCTCGGTGACAACATCGCCCACGCGCTGCGCGGCGAGCCCCTGGAGACGTACGCGCACAAGTACGTCGGCTCGGTGGCCTCCCTGGGCCTGCACAAGGGCGTCGCACAGATCTACGGGCGCAAGCTGAAGGGCTACCCCGCCTGGTTCATGCACCGCGTCTACCACCTCAGCCGGGTGCCCACCTTCAACCGCAAGGCCCGGGTCCTGGCGGAGTGGACCCTCGCCGGTCTCTTCAAACGGGAGATCGTCTCGCTCGGTTCACTCGAACACCCCCGAGCGGAGTTCGAACTCGCGGCCGGGGGACGGCCTCCTCACAGCCCCTCCGACGACCCGAAGGGGTCGTCCTGACCGGGCCCGGGAACTCCCCGGGCCGCCCCGGCGTCTGACGAATATCGCCGCGGACGACGGCCACCTGCCAGACTGCCCCACGTCCTCGGACGGGCACCCGCCCGCCCTCAGCACACACGAGGCTTTCCCCACTGTGAACTTCACGCGCTGGAGCGCCCGGCTCCCCGGAACGCAGCGCCGCGCCGCCGCGCGGACCGACACCGCGGTCCCACCGGACCGCCGGGGGGAAGGCTCCGTGCCCGCGGCCCGCGCCGGCCGGCCCGCCGACGGGACACCGCCCGTGCCCGCCGTCGACGAACTGCCCGCCCGCGACGTCCTCGACCGCGTCCCGGCCCTCGTCGCCCTCGTCCACGGCCCCGACCACCACATCGCCTACGTCAACGACGCCTACACCTCGGCCTTCGGAGTGCGGCCCCCGGGCCACCCCGCCCGCGAGGCGCTCCCGGAACTCGCCGAACTCGGCCTGCTCCCGCTCCTCGACCAGGTGCTGCGCAGCGGCAGACCGCGCACGCTGAAGTCCCGCAAGGCCGTCGACGGCCGCTCCTACACCTTCACCTGCACCCCGGTGACCGAGGGCGGCGACCGGGACGCGGGCGTACTGGTCTTCGCCACCGACGTCACCGACCACGCCGAAGCCGCCGAACGCCTGCGCGCCAGCGAGCGCCGCCAGCGCGAGACCGCCGTCACCCTGCAGCGCTCCCTGCTCCCGCAGGAACTGGAACAGCCCGACGACCTGCGCATCGCCGCCACCTACCAGCCCGGCGGCACCGAGGCCGCCGTGGGCGGCGACTGGTACGACGTGATCACCCTCGGCGGCGGCCGCACGGCCCTCGTGATCGGCGACGTCATGGGCAGGGGCGTGCGGGCGGCCGCCGTCATGGGCCAGCTCCGCACGGCCGTGCGGGCCTACGCACGCCTCGACCTCCCGCCACACGAGGTACTGCAGCTCCTCGACGGCCTCGCCGCCGAGATCGACGCCAACCAGATCGCCACCTGCGCCTACGCCGTCCACGACCCCAACGAGGGCCGCCTGGTGTACGCGTCCGCGGGCCACCTGCCCATCCTGGTCCGCGACGAGAACGGCACGGTGCTGCGGGCCGACGAGCCCACCGGCCCGCCGCTCGGCACCGGCGGCTGGGTGCACGCCTCCGGCTCGATCCCACTGGGGCCCGGCTCCACGGCCGTCCTCTACACCGACGGCCTGGTCGAACGCCGGGACGAGGACCTGGACGAGGGCATCGCGTCCCTGGAACGCGCCCTGTCCGGCGCCACCGGCACCCCCCAGGTCGTCTGCGACCGCCTGGTCCGCTCGGCCGGCGTCACCGCCGACCACGACGACGACGTGGCCGTCCTCGTCCTCCAGCACCCCGCCCGCAGGGGCCACGAGGGCGACCTCTTCCGCAACGCCGCCCTGGAACTCCTCGGCGGCGTGGAAGCGGCCCCCCGGGCCAGAGCCTTCGCCTCCGGCGTGCTGACGAGCTGGCGGTTCCCCGCCGACCTGCACGACCTGGGCGTCCTCGCCACCAGCGAACTGGTCGCCAACAGCCTCCAGCACGGCACACCCCCGATGCGCCTGCGGCTGCGCCGCACCGACCGCCGCCTGATCATCGAGGTCACCGACGGCGACGACCACCTCCCCCGGCGCCGCCAGGCGGAACCGGCGGACGAATCGGGCCGGGGCATCGCCATCGTCGCCACCATCGCCTCCCACTGGGGCTCACGAAGAACCCCGGGCGGCGGCAAGGCAGTGTGGTGCGAGTTCCTGCTGCCGAAGGGCTAGCGGCCGTTCGGCAGTGGTCCGGACACCCGCAGGGCACGTGCCAGGCGCGCCGCACCGCGCCGCACCGGCACCGGGCGCCTACGCCTCCGCGGCGACCGGCTCCGCGGCCGCGCCCCGGGCCACGACCCGGCTCGCGGAGACAGCCCAGGGCTGGTCCTGCGCGGCGGTCAGCCCACGGCCCAGCCGCAGCGCCAGCACGGTGATCCCCAGCGAGAACAGCAGGAACGTCACGATGTACGGCGCGTGCAGCGAGGCGCCGAGCGGCCCGCCCACCGCCGGCCCGACCGCCAGCGCCAACTGCTTCACCAGAGCGAAAGCCGAGTTGTACTGGCCGGCCATCCCCTCCGGAGCCAGATCGGCGACCAGCGGAGCGACCGTAGGCGACAGCATCGCCTCGCCCAGACCGAACAGCGCGTACGTCGACACGAACGCGGCGGTGGCCATCTCCTGGCTGCCGTGTCCCAGCCCGGCGTACCCCGCGGCGAGCCACGCCACGGCCCAGACCAGCCCCACAGCGGCGATCACCCGGGACCGTCGGCGGCGCTCGACGAACTTCAGCACGGCGAACTGCGCGACGACGATCATCAGCGTGTTCGCGGCCAGCGCCGTGCCGAGCGCCGAGGTCGATATCCCCGCGGCCTCGACGCCGTAGGCGCTCAGCCCCGACTCGAACTGCCCGTAGCAGGCGAAGAACAGCACGAAGCCCAGCACGCACAGCTGCACCATCGCCCGGTTCCCGAGCAGCCGCTTCCAGCTCCCCTTCACTCCGTCGGACGGCGCGTCGGCGATACGCGGCGAGTGCGGCATCCGCACCGTCGCCATCACCGCGACCAGCAGCAGGAACATCCCCGCCTCGATCGCGAACAGCAGGGTGAAGGAGGAGACCTTGGTGGTGTCGACGAGGTGGCCGCCTATCAGGCCGCCGACGCCGAGTCCCAGGTTCTGCAGGAAGAACTGCATCGCGAAGGCGCGCGACCGGGTCTCCGCCGTCGAGCAGTCCACGATCATCGTGGCCAGTGCGGGCTGCATCACGGCCTGCCCGGCGCCGAGCACCGCGGCGGACAGCAGGACGGCGCCGGCGTTGCCCGCCAGTCCCAGACTCAGCGCACCCAGCGCGGCGGCGACCAGGGCGGCGAGCAGGACCGGCAGCGGGCCGCGGCGCACGATCGCGCGGCCGGCGAACGGCAGCACTATCAGCGCGGCCACGGCGAAGACGGCGAGCACGAGACCCGCCGTCATGGCTCCGAGACCCCGCACCTGCGCCACGTAGACGTACAGGTAGGGGACCGTGAAGCCGAGCCCGAAAGCGCTGAGTGCGTTGCCCACGTGGATCCGGCGCATCGCTGCGCCCATCGCCCTGGTCACGTTCACCTCTCTCACAAGTTAGGAGTGAAGACTTCGAAGCTAAAGTTCGAAGCTAAAGAGTACACGTCCAAGGACTTCAAGGCAAAGGGACGTCGTGCGATACTGCGGCCATGGCCGACACGCCCGGCGACACGGAGCCGACCCTCGAAGAACAGATCGCCGCCTACCAGCGCGAGTTCCAGGACCTCGACCCCCAGGTCGAGAAGATCGTGTCGGCGCTGTCCCGGCTGAACCGCCGCATGAACGTGGCGTACGGCCGCCAGACGGCGGACCTCGGGATCAGCAACGCCGAGTGGGAGGTCCTCAAGGCACTGGTCCTCTCCGGTGCTCCGTACCGCCTGGGACCGAGCGAACTGGCCAAGCGGCTCGGCCTCACGCCGGCCGCCATGACCCACCGCATCGACCGCATGGTCACGGAGGGCCTGGTCACCCGGGAGCGTGACGAGACCAACCGCGTACGGGTGATCGTGGAGCTCACCCCCGAGGGCAGGGAGAAGTGGCTCGAGGCCATGCGCCTCGCCACCGTCTTCGAGGAGGAGCTGCTCCAGGACCTCAGCCCCGCCGAGCGCCTGGTGCTCGGCGAGGTGCTGACCAGGCTCCTGCGCCGGGTGGAGCATGCCCAGCCGGACGCCGGCGGCCGGCTCAGCGACCTGGACTGAGGTCCCGCAAAAGTTCTTGACAGGGATGCTTGACACCTCCCTGCCCGATCCGTAAAGTTCTCCGGGTTGCCGCGGAGCCGTAACGGTTCCTCGACGACACCTCCGCCGCTACGAGCGGCACCCTCACACCAGCACGATCTCCCTACGGGATTGATTTCGGCGTGCCCGAATTCAATTCGAATAGGGGCTCGGCGGCCCGATTGGGAATCGCCGGGCGGATCCGCTAAGGTTTGAGACGTCGGAACGGCCCAACGGCCGCGAGGACAAGCCCCGCTGACTGGGGGTCAGGCGCCGAAAGGGTCTGATAGAGTCGGAACCGCCGGAAAGGGAAACGCGGAAGCGGGAACCTGGAAAGCACCGAGGAAATCGGGTCGAGAAAAGATCTGATAGAGTCGGAAACGCAAGAACGAAGGGAAGCGCCCG
>NZ_BJTV01000026.1 GCF_007176755.1 Streptomyces sp. 1-11 | reverse complement strand
CCCGCGGAGCGGGTCCCTCCTCGCTGCGCGAGGAGCAACGGAATTCGCTCCGCGAATTCTGGAAAAGCGCTTCGCGCTTTTCCCCAACCCGCTCCGCGTGTTGGGGAATTCACGCTTCGCGTGAATTCGGATTTTCGCTTCGCTTCAATCCTGGGCCCGGGTCGCTGCGCTCCCTCGGGCGGGGCGTCCGCTGCGCTCCCGCCCTTTGCCGGCTGCGCCGGGCAGCAACGGGGGGTGAGGCTGCATCAACTCGGCTAGCGGGTAGGATCACGAACCGTGGCCCACTGCCTCCCGTCGAGGCCGGGGTCTGCAGGGGCGAGCCGGCTTGGGCTTGTGGAACTGACCTGATGTCACCGGACGACTCGTCAGAGGCGGCCGGCCGCAGTCGTCCCGACGGTAGGCACGACTGCCAGGTATGGGGAACGTAGCACACGACTGGCATGCGTGAGGGCTCTTTTCGGCCGTACTGGTGTGTGGATGCATCCGACCTGTGCCTTGGTGTGATGCAGCGGGTAGTATCACGAGCAGATGCCACCCTGTATCTCCTCGGATCGGATATCTCAGCGATGACGGAATCAATCTCTCTCCGCCCGCACCAGATCGAGGCCGTGGAAGCCATCGTAAAAGGCCTCGACATTCCGCCGGGCAAACGGATTCCGCCGCAGGGTCTGCGCGGCACCGTGGTGAGCGCCTGCGGTACCGGGAAGACGTTCATCGGCGCGGCCGCGGTGAAGCGGTTGGCGCCGGATGGGCGGGTCCTGGTGCTGGTGCCGACGCTGGCGTTGCTGGCACAGACGGTCAGGGAGTGGCGGGCGTTCGGGCATGTGGGGCCGGCGGTTGCGGTGTGCTCGCTGGACGACGACCCGAGCCTGTTCTCACTGGGGGTACGGGCGACGACGAGTGCACCGCAACTGGGGCTGTGGCACGGGCGGGGGCCGGTCACGGTGTTCGCCACCTACGCCTCACTGCCGGTACTCATCGAGGCGCACCAAGGCGAGTACGGGCTGCCCATGGACGTGTGGGACGTGGTGCTGGTTGATGAGGCGCACCGCACTAGTGGTTCGTTCGCGAAGGCGTGGGCGGCGGTGCACGACCAGGAGCAGCTGCCGGCGATGCGGCGGTTGTACATGACGGCGACACCGCGGATCTGGGAGGAACGGCCCGCACGGCCACGGTGGCGGCGGGAGGAAGCCGGCGAGGTAGCCGCGGGCGCGCAGCAGTCCGGAGGGGCGGCCGCGCGGCGAGCCGGAGGGGAGGAAGCGGGCGAGGCGGGCGCGCAGCGGTCCGGGGAGCCGGCGGCTTCGGTGGTGGACCGGCTGCCGGAGGAGATGGCCTGTTCCATGGACGACGAGACCGTCTACGGGCCCGTCCTGTACGAGCTGGACCTGTCGGACGCGATCGCGCGGGGGCTGCTCGCGCGGTACCAGGTGGTGGTGGCGGAGCTGCGGGATCCCAGCCTCACCCCGGCACGGCTGTACGGGACGGCGAGGGAGTCGGAGGAGGTGCGTGGCGAGCGGCTCGCGGTGCTCCAGGCCGCGCTGCTGGAGACGATGGCCGAGCACCGGCTGACGCGATGCATCACGTTCCATCACCGCACCATCGAGGCGCGGGCCTTCGCCGAAGGACTTGGACGGGCCGCGAAGCGGTTGCACGCCGAGGATCCCGGCCGGCATCCGGAGCGGGTGTGGGCGAAGTGGCTGTCGGGGGAGCATGACGCGGACGTGCGCGCGGACCGGTTGGCTCAGTTCGGGGGGCGGGCCGGGCGGGCGGTGCTGTCGAACTGTCGGGTTCTAGGGGAAGGTGTCGACTGCCCGGTAGTGGACTCGATTGCCCTGATCGACCCGAAGGGATCGGCCGTCGATATTGTCCAGGCCATCGGGCGGGCATTGCGGCAGAAGCCGGGGCAGGGAAAACTTGCCACGCTGGTCGTGCCGATTTTCCTGGGCCCGGGTGAGACGGAAGAAGACATGCCGTACTCGGCCTCGTACCGGCCCTTGATCCGGGTATTGAACGGACTCCGCGCGCACGATGAACGTGCCGTGGAAATGCTCGCGATTCCGCAAGAGAATTCACCGGTCACGGGTACGAGCCCGTCGTTTTTGGGTGAGGCTCCCGACGAGGGCGATGACGAGCAGCGAGTGCTGTTGCGGTTCGGCAGTCACCGCGACCCCGCGCTGATCGCGCGGATGGTCCGCTACAACCTGATCGAGCCGGAGCACGCGAACTGGAAGGCCGGCCACCAGGCGGCGGTCGCGTTCCGGGAGCGGACGGGGCATCTCGCGGTGCCGTACGGGCACCGGGAACTCATGCCGGCCGGACACTCCTTCCCGCTCGGGAGGTGGCTGGCAGATCAACGAAGGGCCCTGGCCGCGGGGAGGATGGCCCCGGAGCGGGCGGCGGACCTCGACGAGCTGGGCATGGTCTGGGACCCCGCCGACGCAGCCTGGGAAGAGAACCTGTCCGCGGCCCGCGCCTACTACGCCGAGACGGGAACCCTCGCCGCCCCGGTCACCGCCACCACGCTCGACAAGCCCGTCGGGCAGTGGCTGGCCAACTGCCGCAAGAAGGGCGGACTCGGCAAGAACCCGGACGTGGCCCGACGGCGTGCGGCGCAGCTCGCCGCGATCGACCCCGACTGGAACCCCAGCGCCCTGGGGTGGGCGGTCGACTGGCAACGTACCTACGCCGCCATCACCGGACTCATCACGACGGGGGCCGGGCTCGAGGAGATCGTGCCGGGGGTGACCGCGGACGGGGTGGATGTAGGGCGGTGGCTTCAGCGGCAACGCCAGCATGTGGTCTGGCAGGGGCTCAAGGCGGGGCAGCGCGAACGGCTGAGCAGCCTGGGTGTCACCCCGCTGCCACCCGAGACGCAGAAGACGCCCGGGAAGGCGTCCAGGGGCGGCTCCGCCGCCTTCGAACGCGGATGCGCAGCCCTCACGCAATACAAAGCCCGCACGGGCTCTGTGACCGTCTCCAGAGAGCACGTAGAAACGATCACCATCGACGGCAAGACGCACCCCGTGAAGCTGGGCGTGTTCCTGTCCAACACCAAAACCAGACGGGCGGGACTCACCACGGAGCAACTGCAGCGCCTCGCCGACCTCGGACTCCACTGGGCACAACAAACACTGCCCGAGTCTGCGGGGTGATGGCTGCTAGGCGGCTCACGGCTGGATGGACGGTTGGGGCACCAGTAGGCTGCGGGGGCGGGGTTGTGCCGGCCCGCCGCCGGTAGAGCCCCGCAACCAAGCCTCTCACTGTCCCTCCGTGCAGGGCAGCGCGCGCCACCCAAGTTGCCCCCTTATTCCGCGTCAGGCCCGGTCCCTTCGGCCAGGTCGATTCCGCGAATCCGCTGGAGCCAACGGACGAGGGCGAACATCGCCGCGCCGCAGCCGCCAACCCAGCCCCACCCTTCAGTTAGAAGGGTGTGAACGCCGTCATGCCTAGCGATGTAGAGCACGAGCAGCGCTGGCGGCAGTCCGACGAATGATTCCCGACGGTTGCGCGTGGTCAAAATCCAGTCAACGGGACGCCACAGGTGACCCAGGGTGTCTCGAAGGAAGAAGCGGACAGCGGCGACGAGGAACCCGAGCGCATGCCACCGCTGCTGCCAGGCCGTGAGAAACACTCCATCCTCGGGCCTGCCGGCGAGGTCGGCCAGCCACGCAGTGCGCATGTCGCGTCGGTCTCCGGCGATCTTGGCTGCCAGCGACGTCCAGCGCTCTGCTCGCGGTTCTCGGCGTGGAATGCGAACCAGCCGCGCTGGCGGGTCAACGATGTGGTGCCCGTTTGAAGCGATCTCTCTCCACGGCCGAACCCACTCGAAAGGAACTCTGAACCGCCTTTGCGCTTCGGCCTCGGCCTTGCACTTCTCGCAGCTCGCGAGGTGCGCGAGGACGCGCTCCCGGGTGTCTGCGCCAAGTTGTCCAGCTACCAGTTCGCTCAGGCGAATACCAAAGTGGTCATCTCCGTCGTCTTCAGACCACGGCGCATCGCTTCCCGTCGGCGTCATGCTGCACCGCCTGTGGGCCGGAGGCTGAAGCGGGCACGGCGCGCGGCGCGTGCTTCCAGCGCTTCTCGCGCCTGGTGGCGCCCCGCGCCGGTGAACTCGTAGAACCGTCGCGCCGGTCGCCCGGGGTGGGCATCCTCCTCGTCCCAGCTCCTAACCCATCCGCGCTCAAGGAGACGGTCGAGGATCGGATAGACGGTGCCAGGGCCAAGGTCGGCCTGACGACAGATACTCAGACCCCACGCAGGAGCGTCAGGCGTGGAACCGAAGAGCGCCTCCAAAACCGCCATAGTCGGCTTGGTGAGCCTGATATTGGTCATGCACCAAGGAAACCATATATCGAGAACGAACAACAAGCCACTGTGTGCTGACTCCTTGAAGGCCACCAACACCAAACCGAGCTCGCCTTCTCACGGCGACCGCCGTCCTGCCGCCCCTGGCCTTCTCCGCGCCGAAGATCAGGGGCCGCCCATACTCGCGTTCGCCAAGGGCCGTCTTGGTCATCCCCGCCGATCCACGGGTACAGCCGGTGGTTGAATCCGGGCCATGGAGAAGCTAGCGAGCAAGTGGTGGGAATCGGGCTCGTGGTGGCAGTTCGTCATCACGATCTTGGCGGGTCTGATCGTCGGTGTCCTGGGGGCCTGGGCTGCCTTCAGGTCGGCCAACCCGAAGCGAAGGGTCAACTGGTGGATACAGTCGAACACTCCGTTGTTCGACAGGCCCGCCGGTGATGGTGCCCTGCTGAACGTCACCCTTGGTTCTGTACGGCTGTCGAGCCCTCGCATCGTTGAGCTCGTCATCTCCAACTCAGGACGCCATGATGTGACTGCTGAGATGTTCCACGGGGCGGAGCCGATCAAGTTCGATTTCGATCACGCGGTGGCAGCAGTCCTCGATGTCGCATCCGCCCCGGAAGGCACTCTCCTTCCTCAGATCGAGACGTGGCAGGAGCTGATCCCGCTCACCGGGGGCCAGCACCAGGGAGGTCTTCTCCTCAAGCCGTCCCTCCTCCGCCGGGGCCAGACCATCACGGTGACCGTGCTCATCGACGGGGATGAAAAGCCGGTGCGATGTGTGCAGTTCCCCCTGGTAGATGTGGATCAAACCAGCGTGCGCCCCGGCTCCCTCTCGCGGGAGGTCGCCGACGTCCTGCAAGACGCGTCTGTCTACATCGGTCCACTAAGGATTCGTGTAGGCCGTTGAGGACACAGCGACCGGCGCACCAGGGCGAGGGCACGGATGCGTGCCTTCGGGGACTGCCTCCGCTCATGGAGGTATCTCGCATCCGGGAAACGCCGGACGGGGCGGCCTTCGGGCTAGAGTCCGGCATGAGCATCGTCGATACGTCCATAGCCGCGGCCGCCGCAGCGCTCAGCGGCGTCGCCGCCTGGGGCGCATGGAAGGCCTCCCGAGAGGCGAACGCCACGGCCGCTTCCGTCGCGCAGATCGAACGGGACCGCTGGCACAGGGAATTGACGCCCCAGCTCCGGATCAAGCTGGAGAGGGGGACTCGCGACACCCTGTACGTCCGGTTCGACGCCCCGGCCGCTCTCGGCGAACTCGTCGTGCAGCTGACCATCCGGGACGACTCCGACCGCTCCGGCCTGCCTCACCTGGCCGACGGGTCCACACCGGAGCAGAGAGCCGGGGTCATCTGGGGGCCGTTCCAATTCCATCCCAGGGTCGAAGACACCGATGAGCTCGGCCGTACGGTGCCCGCCTTCTCCCTCCTACCCGGAGACCGTCAACGGCTCGTCGTCGTGCAGTCCCCGAAGCCCTCCTGGTATCAGGACGCGCTCGGCGAGCAACGCTGGCGCGACGAGTTCCGTACCGAACCCATCCGCCTCTGGGCGCACTGCACCGCCCCCGGGCACAAGCCCTGGTGCCTCAGTTTCGGAGTACCTCAGGACGGCAACTGGGCCGTGGGCGGCACCTGAAATGTCGCTCAGCCTGCGGTTTCTGTAGCTCTCAGCTGTGTCTTCTGCAGGAACAGACTGCGCAGAGCCTGTTGGAATTAGCCGGCGCAGCCTGCATGTTTGCCTGCCGCCAGCCTCGCGGCATCTGCTCTAGCACCGTTCCGGCAGGCGTGGGGCGACCGCGGACCGGCTGCGGCCGGTCGCGTGGTCCCCCAGCCCCGGCGACACGCGCGTTAACCCCTCTGCATGAGCTAAGCCCTACATCTAGTGGTTGGATGGCTACACAAGCTCACAAGTTGTGGTCCCTCGGGTCCGGGATATCTCTCAACTGACTTATGCTTGGGACCGCTTCACCACACGGGCCCCCTCAGCGCCTTGCCCGCTCGGGGCCAGGGCCCTTCCCCAAGGGCTTTTTGGGGCTAAGTGAGGTGACGCACCGATGGACCAGCACGAACATTGCGTCTGTTACGAGAGCGCTCTGACCTTGCGTCAGGCCTTTCTGGACTGGGCGCCCGTGATCGTCACGGCCATCACCGTACTGCGGTCTTTCTGGTCGTGACCAGGAAGCCGAATTGCCCCGCCGCAAGGGCTGTGCTCAGCAGTGAGCCCGGCCGATGGTTGGACGGCCGGGCTCGGTGACTGCAGTACTCGCCGCAGGGGGTCTGTTGCCGGTAGCCGCCGGCTTCGGGCCCCCTCGTGGCGTCCCAGGACGGGCGTCCCGGTCAGCCAGTTGTATTGCGGTGAGTCCCTGCATCGTACGGGAAACGGCGCCCGGTCTATAACCTGGGCTGCTAGACATTCGTCTAGATGGCAGAGCCGATAGCGGCAGAGTCCGCGAGGGGCGCCTGGCTGAGCCACGCCCCTGACTGATCCGGCAGACCCCGTCTACCTCACTCCCGCCGGTCGGGATCGGGCGCCTGATCGTCCTTCCACCCCTGGGCGAACCACAGAATCCGAACCATCTCGGTTGCCGCTCGGCGTCGGGCCGGCTTCTTCGCGTAAACCGCAGTGAGCGACAGCAGGACGATCAGCAGCAGGTAGAGCAGCGCGACCGCGGGCAGGGCCCACACGAGCAGTGGAACGCGGGCGAGGAACGGCAGCAGCGCCGTCACGGTGGCCCCCATCAAGTGCCAGAGCAATCTCCGCACTGACGGGGCGGCTTGCCGCAACGGAAACTGACCGGTCCAACGATCTTGGATCGACGGCCGGTTACACCCGCTCCACTTGGCTGGTCGGGTCAGCACCGTTGCGTGCCCTCCGACGGTCACGAACCGTCTGCCGGGCAATCCCCGGTCGAGAGCTATTCCAAGGATGCCATACCACTGCCCGCGCCACCCCTTCGACCAGCTCGTGACCGTCGGCCTTCGGCTTGGACGGGGAGCTGGGCGAGTACGTCCCGTACTGACGGGACGACAGCATCCCTCGGCGCACCGAACGGCCGGCGGTCTCTTCGCGGTGGATAGTTACGCGGGCGCGGCGTCGGCGTTGCAGGCCTTCGGGCGGCCGGTTGCCGCCTCGTGGGTGGCAACGGCTCGCCCGGAAACACTGAAACCGGACCTGGGTAGCCGCTTGGCTGCTGAGCCGCGGCCTGGCCTCCCGCTGTCGCTGAACACCGCCCGTCAAACCCACCGGCCGAGCGAGCCGCCACAACTCCAGCTCAGAGCACCCAGCCGCACCCTCCACCCACCCTCCGAACCCGACCTCTTTCGTGCAGCGGGTTGGGGAGTGCGGCGGGCCGCTGCGAGAAGCGCGGTGACCCGAGCGCTCTCGGTGCCAGTGATGGTGGCGATGCGGTCGATGCTCAGGCAGAGGTCGTCGTGGAGGAGCGCGGCGTCCTCGGCTGGCGTAGATGTGTGGCCGGCGCGACGGGCGATAGCTCGAGTGTGCTCTGCCCAGGCCCAGGCGGAGGGGCACCGCTCGGTCATGATCCAGGTCCAGTTGCTGGCGATGAGGTCGAAGAGCTGGGTGACGCTGAGTCGGGCTTCCTCGTGAGGGAGGCGTGCGGCGGCGTAGGCGTGGTAGGCCGGGTGGTGCAGGTCGTAGAAGGCGTAGAAGGCAGTGGTGAGTACGGCCGCGGCGGGCGGTGTGGGCTTCATGGTCCTTCCTCTGTGGTGGCGGTCCGGTCAGCTGGCGGTGGCGGTGGGGGCGCTTTCGGCGGCCGCCTGGGCGCGGCGCCACAGGGGTCGGGTGATGTTGGGCAGGCTCTGGAGGAGGACGGTGAGTCGCTCGATCACGGGCCAGTCGGGGACGCCGGGGCCGGTCATCGCGCGGTCGAGGTCGTCGGCGCTGATGGTGCGCTGGGCGGCGGCCAGGATGAGCTCGGGGTCCGGTGAGCCGAGTGCGTAGTGCAGGCCTTGCAGATAGGTGCGCAGGTACTGGACGGGGTCTTCGGTGTTCGAGGGCTGGACGTTGGCGGCTGCTTCCCAGAGTGGCTTCATGAGCTCGGGGTCGACCCCGCATACGTCGCAGATGATCCTGACGTGCCTCCAGGAGACGTCGCGCTGACCGGAGAGCATGCGGGAGACGTAGGACTCGTGGACGCCCATCTGCTCGGCGATTTCCCGCTGTCGGCGGCCGGAGCCGTTGCGCATCAGGGTGAGGGCGCAGGCCAGGCGCTGGCCCGGGCGGCGCAGGATGGGCGTGTCAGCGGCGGCTGCGGCGCTCTGGGCGGAGGTGACCGGCTTGGGCCGGCGGCGGGCGGCCAGGGCACGATCGACGGAGGGCGGGACGTATTTCTTGCGCAGCCGGTCCTCGGTGAGCTCCAGGATCGGTGCGAGGTCTGCGAGCGGCTCGCCCTGGGCGCGCTGGCGGACGACGACGACTGCGATCGCCTCGTCGGCCAGGTCCCTAAGGCTGACGAGGCGTTGCAGGAGTTCGGTGTTCGGCGAGGCCGCGTTGTAGGCGGTGAGCAGGAGGGCCTCGGAGACCACGGTGCAGTCCTCGGCGATGTCGCGGAGGGCTTCGGTGCAGCGGGTGGCGCGTGCTCGGTGGGCGGGTGCTGCGGAGCGGGCGGGCCGCGGGGTGCTGTCAGCCGTCTGGGCGTTGGAACGAGTGGACACCGGGGACCTCTTTCGGGGTGCTGGACGGGTATCTGTACCGGCCGTCCGGCCGGAAATGGCCGGACGGGGCTGGTGCCGGTGGGACGCGCGCGTCGACTCGCGTCCCACCGGCGCATTACGTCAGCGACGGCAGATTCGCTGGTGGACCAGCACAGACCCGTGAGCAGTCGTCACAAAGAGGGCGACGATGGGCAGTACATGCGGCTGCAGAGCGCCCGGTGTCATCAGGAGAGGAAGGCAGATCGCGGTGATGGGCAGGCTCCCGCGGAGCATGACAGCCTTGACATGCCACACCGGGGTTTCAGCCGGGTGTAGGGGCGGGATGATACGTTCACGGCTCGGTTTCCACGCGAGCGCATGAGCGCCTGCGGGAGGACGAGTACGGCGTCGGCGCAGTGACATCAGGGGTCTCCCTTGTTCGTGCTGGCGTTGAGAGCGACAGGACCCCGGCACGCGGGCGACCAACCATCGATGCCGGGGTCTTTGCCGTCCGGCAGAAGATGCCGGGAGCAGGACGCTACTACCTTGCGCAGCGCTCCGGTGCCAGAAAGTAGCGTCATGGGTATGGGTGCCCACCACCACAAGGGCGGTCACGCCCAGAAGGCCTCGCACGCAAACGGTGAAAACCGATCAAGAGCGGTCGACGAAATCGGGCATGCCGGGCGAATCCAAGGATTAAAGAGCGCCCGCGTGAACCTCCGAGTCCCTCCGTGCCCCCACACGCGCCCCCCAGTCGGCTCCTGAAGATCCACAAGCGTGTCAACAAAACCAGCGGATCCCCCTGCGGGCGGAGACCAGTTGGCAGAGACTCCCGCCCCCCGGCCTGCAGGCCGGAAGGCGCCCGCGATGCCGCCCCCGATGCACGCACTACGAGCACCTCAGCGCCGACAGCCGGTGGCATGTGCTCACCACTCACCAGCAAGTCACTGCTCTGATACACCCACCAGGTAGGCCCGTCGGTGTCAGCTGGTTTCACGATTCGACGCTCCTCAGCCTCCCGGACGATCAGCCCGTAGGGTCGTCACTAGATGCCCCAGGCGCACGGGCTGCGGTCGCCTTCGCAGAGCTGGGCCCAGCGACTGGGCACATCGGCAGGACACACTCACCAGGCCCCCAGATAGTTTTGCCTACCCGCCAGAGGCTCTTCCTCCAGAGGCCCTGCGCTCAAGGGCCGGGCGGCTCATCGTCGGCTCGTCCACCTGCACCGAGCATCCGGCGTCGGCCGGCGGGGTAAGGCGGTGGGGAGCCGAGGACTCCGCGGCTCCCCATGTCCGCGAGGTCGGGGACTCTCAGGAGTCCAGTGCCGCCTGCTGCGCCCATGCACCCTTGCGGTCTAGCTCACGTGCGCGGATCCACCGCCCGCGCACCTGAGTGCCGTCAGCGAGCGTCACTCTGATGGTCATGGCAACAGGGCGGGCCTTGCCGCGGAGTTCCTGCCGGCCCGAAAGGTCCTCGGTCTCGAAGCGGAGCCCTCCGAACGCTGGCAGCGCATAGTCGAGGTCGGCTTCAGGCTCGGTCAGTTCAGCCGGCTCGTCGGAGACGCGGGCGAACTCACCGCGGAGCGTACGCCAGTTGACCGTGTACCGGCAGTAGAGGTGGACGCCAGTAATCGTGGTGTCGGTCTGGCTGCGGTTGATGACGTGCACTCGAAAGAGGTTGCGGACCTGGTCGGGTGAGGCGACACGCCTCCTCTCAATGATGTTGTACGTCACGAGAACACGGACCCGCGGCCGGGTGCGCCTGTAGTTCAGTACGGAGACCAGCATGTTCGCCCCCGTGAACAGGGCGCTCACAGAGGCCACGATGATGGCGACGACAGACACCTGCATGAACGGATTCTGCGGCGGGAGCCTTGCGGACTGCCCCCGATTTGAGCTGGAATTGCGGATTCGCTCAGCTATCGCCGGGGTGGATCCGGGGCAACCTGCACCCGGGCAACAGGGTCCCCGGCACGAACATCGATCGGCCTGCCCGGTTGGGTGCACACCACTGCTGCTACTTCTCGTGAGCAATCCCCGGCAGGCATGCGCAGGTATCGCCGCGCTGACGTAACCGTGATCCGACGGCATCACCGGCAGATCAGCGGCCCCGTGGCAGCGGCGGCCGGCGGTGGAGGCGTCCTCCTGCTCATACTCCTGCAGTTGGCCCTGCTGAACGGCGGAAGCTCCGGTGCGGCAAGCGCCCCGAGCCACCACCCGACCGCTCCAGCAAGCACCAGCGGCCACTTACCGAACCGGTAGTCCTCGCACGGTGCACCCAGAGGCTGCATGGTGTGGCCGACGCCGTCGGGGAGAGGCCGGCTGCTGCCTGCGCCCTGCTCGATGGGGCACACGCAATCCGCGAGCACACCGAAGCCAGCCGGTAAGCCAGCTCAGGCGGAAGGTGCCTCGTCAGCGCGGCCCCCGGCTCCAAGGATCCGCCGCGGGGCCGGGGCCGTCGCCGCGGGTCCCCCGAGCACGCCCCGGGCACGCATCTCGGAAACGTCCGGGAGGTGGACGCCGGGCAGTGCGTCGATCAGGTCGGCCTGGGCGGCTCGTATGGTGTGCGCGGCCTGGGGGCCGGAGCCAAGGGTGCGGCGAGCTGTCACACGGTCATCGTATGGGCAGCGTCACGCCCGCCTTACTCGATTCAGGCCGCGTACTCGCGGCGGACGTACGGCTGCAGTCGGCGCTGCGGCCATTCGTCCGCGAAGGCGGGTACATGACCGCGCTGGTAACCGCCCTGTTTTCCCAGGGCTGCCACCAAGCGACAAGCAGGTTTCTATAGCGGAGCTCGGGCTGGCTGGTGGGCCGATTAGATCGTGCGTGAGAACATCTGCTCGCCGGGGAGCGGTGCGGCGCCGACGTCGGGGTGTCTGGCGCTGCCAGGGAGGATGACCGGCTCGCCCGGGGCGTGGATGGTAAACCCGTGGCGCCGGTAGAACCGTGCCAGGCCGGCATCCCCGGCCGTGAACTGCCCGTACGCGAAGAACGCGCGGTGATCACGGTGGATGGCCAGGGCCTTGGTGAGGAGAGCTGAGGCGATGCCCTGGCGACGGTAATCGTCTGCGACGGCCAGAGCACGGACCTTGACGTAAGCCATCGCGGTAGCACCCAGGGCAGCGGGGTCTGCTCCGTCGCGCTCCATGTTCCCAAGGACGGACAGGGGCGGGATGGTGGACGAGATGCCGACGATGCCCGCAGTGGGCGTGTGCTCGGCGACCAGGAACACGATCCGCCCGGCTCCGAACTTGCTGATGAACGGGCCGCCCTCGTCGATGGCTTCGCGCATGGCTTCGCGATCGTCGAAGTCACCATGTCCCTCCATGGCGAGCGCGGCGAGATCGGTGAATGCCTTGCCTTCTCCGAAGCGGGCTTCTCTGATCTGGAGGGTGTCCGGCAGTGCGTCGGGGCGGCGGCGACGTACCTTGCCAGGCTTGTGTCGTCCCACGAGCATCCTCTCGAGTTGGGGTAGGGCGTAGCCGGTTCAGGACGAAGCGGTTGGCCTTCGGGGTGGCGGGACCGACCGGGGTGGCGGAACGGCACGGAGCAGCTCCCACAAGGGGCGTGAGCCGGCCGCCCACGCGCCGAGGGTGTGGCGGTCGACGACGTGGAGGCGCTGTTGCTTGGCGAAGGCCAGGGCGGGGGCGGTGGCTCGTCCGTTGGTGACGATCACCGCGATATCGGCGCCGTGGACTGGTCGGGCAGTGCCGTTGAGGACTTGCAGGTCCGGCGTGCCGACCGGGGAGCCGGCCATGCCGTTGCGGCGGTGTTTGCACTGGATCACCCAGCGTCGCCCGTAGGGGTCGGTTGCTTTGACGTCGGCGCCGAGGTCGCCGCCGCCCCCGACGCGGACCGCGTCCGGGCAGCCGTCACGCCGCATCAGATCCCGCACCGCGTCCTCGAACCGGGAATGGTGCAGAGCGTCGAGCTGGGGCAGCGCGTAGCGCAGGCCGTGTGTACGGACCGCTTCCCACCGGGCCTGCTGCCGCGCCTGATGGATCCGGGTGCTGCCGGCCAGCAGACCGAGCGCGCCGACAGCAGCCAGGATCCACCAGTGGGCGAGCAGCCAGTTGACGACGGCCACCACCAAGGCGACGGCCAGGGCTGCAGCGATCAGGAGGCCGATCAGCCGGTCGTCCGCCCGCTGCCGCCGCCTGCTAGAGGTGCGGGTCCGGCGCCGGACGTGTGGGCGCCTGGCCGCCGCGGGCCGGCCATTGCGGGTGCGGGGGCTCACCGGCTGGCCCGCGTGACGCCACCCGCCAGCTGCCCCAGGATGTCCAGGATGCCTTGGCCGACCGGGGTAGGAGCGATCAGAACACCCAGCGCCAGGATGAGGACCGCAGTGGTCCTTTCCTCGTTCCGGCTGCGGGCCTGCGTACGCCGCCGCAGCCGGAAGAACACGATGACCGCGAGCAGGAACGCCACATCGATCGTCAGCAACCGCCCCACCTCCCCCACCACCGCACGGGGACGGCCCGACGCTCACCCCGGCCTTCCTATGTAGCCGGACCATGATGATCTTGAGGGTGGATTACTGGCGAATGGCACAAACTCAATCGGGCCTGGCCGAATTAGATGTCCCGTGTGCCCGGGCCGGGGAGCAGCCGGGTGGCGCTACGGGTGAAGCGGGTCGGGGGCGAGGGTGATGGCCATCCAGGGCACGGCGGCTTCCCGGAAGCTGTGCCCGACAGGATCGAGGCCGCTCCGTTCGGTGAGACTGAAGCACGTCACCATGATCATTTCCGAGCCTTCGGCGATGGAGACAAGGTGGGTCCCGCAGCGCGGGCAGAAGCCGCGGTGCAACGTCGGCCAGGTCGAGTACCAGGCCGGCTCACCTCCGGGGCCGGTCCAGGTCAGTGCCTCCCTGCGGAACCCGGCCCACGCCATCGCCGGGGAGCCGGAGAGGAGCGTGCAGTGCTCACAGGAGCACAGGTGGGGGTCATCCGGGGCACCGGTCACCTCATAGGTGATGTCGCCGCATTGGCAGCACCCGGTTCGCAGTCCCGGTGCGGGGGTTGGGTCGGTCACTCGAGCATCTCCGTGATCTGAAGGCCGTTACGAGCACCAGAATGCTGTCGGCCGGGGTCCCCGCGCTGATGTCGGGCAGCACAGGCAGCGGCCGGCCAGCCTTCGGTGAGTGAGCAGGATCATCGCCATGCCCGAGCAGTGGTGGAGGCGGGTTAGCGGGCTAGGGCTACGGTGACGGGAACGTCAGGGCAGTGACTGAGGACCTCCGTGAGAGCAGCTTGCTCCACGGCATCGATACTGAGTTCCCAGCGGGTCTTGTCGGCCACCCAGTCAGTTGCATACTGGCAGCGGTAGCCCTCCGCCGGCGGCTGCCACGTGCTGGGATCCTGGTCAGCCTTGCTGCGATTGCTGGCCGCGGACACCGCGATCAGCGCCCGGTCGTCGCCGAGATCGTTGGCGTAGTCCTCACGCTTCTTCGCCGTCCACGCGTACGCCCCGGAGTCCCACGCCTCAGCGAGCGGGACCAGGTGGTCGATGTCCAGTCCTCTCGGTCCGTCGATGTAGCGGTCGTCGTACGGCGAGTACCACTCACCTCCGCTCAACACGCAGCGCACGCCCTGCGTCGGCGCGATGACCGCCTCCGCCTTCAACACCTCGGCCCGGGTGTTACACCCGTCCCTGTCCGCGTCGATCCAGTGCCGGAACTTACTGCGCTCGTAGCCCGTGCGGTCCTCGGCCCGCACAGGAAGGCCGGCCAGGGCGTCCCGCACCGGCACGGTGACGGTGTCCCCCGGCGCGACGGCCGGAGCAGCATTAGCGGTCGTCGGGATCAGAAGGGCGGCGAACACAACAGTCGCGGCGGCGAAGCGGGCCAGACGCACGAAACGGGTCCTCTCGAAGATCACGGACAGTTCGTGATCTTCGTAGCGGCTCCCATAAGCGACTCGCCCGGCAACCAGCCCACCTCTACCCGATCGGGGGTTAAGTGAGATCGTCGACGCTGCCTGCTCGCCGCCTAGGCTCCGGTGCTGTGACAGAGGTCCCCGATGAGCTGATCGAGCTGGAACGATCCGCCGAACAGGAGCGTGCGAGACTCGCCGGCCTCACCGGTGACGATTTCAACGCCCAGTTGCGGCGCTGGCGCGAAGCGGCCGACTCCGTGCAGGCGGCCATCGCGGCACACGCGGAAGCGGTGGAGGCGAACCGGTACGAGGTCGAGCAGGCCGTGAAGAAGGCCGTGCGCCACGCCCATGAGGACCCGGCGGCCGGCTAACTCCTGCTGGTCGGGACAGGTCGCCAACAGGGCAGTTCTCTCCTCGTCAAGGAGGGTGATCCGGGCGCCGGGCATGCTGCCGTACTCGCCGACCCAGACGCGGAACTTCCTCCGGGCGACCGCTTCCGTCCCCCACCAGCCGCGCAGAACCGGGCGGCCATCACAGACGAGCAGCAGGTAGTACCGGTCGAGGCTGGTCATGCCAGACGGATCCCTCTGCGTTGCCCGCGCTCCCGGACGATCGCGTGCTTCGCCTCGAGCTCGCCGAGCTGGTAGTGCACCGAGGCTCGGCTCCGCAGGCCGACAGCCGACCCGATCTGCGTGATCGTCGGAGCTTCCCCCTGGGTGGCAATGTGCTCGCGGATCAAGCGCAGGATCCGTTCCTGGGTGTCGGTGAGGTGGTCTACGCGATGCATAATTCTAATTAGAGCGCGTGTTCGAATTAGCGGGCAAACGACACGCTCAAGCCGACGCAGCGCGTGAGAGGAGCGAAGCAGTGAGGGGGGAGCGGCCGATCTCGCGCCTTGAGGCGCTGCGCTTCGCCCGCCGCGTCGTCGCGCAGCAGGCAGCGGCAGCACTCGCGCAGCTCGACGGCTGGATCGCGGCAGAGGAACGGCGCGAGGCGGAGCAGCGCCGGGGTGAGGAGATGCGGCCGGCCCCGCCGGACTGGCTGATCCAGTACGGGCTCAACCGCGGGAATGTGGACGCCGTGCACGCCGGTGGCTGCTGGTCAGCCACCAAGAGCGGGCGGTGTCGTCCGGCGACACGCGAGCAGGCACTCGAGGCACTGCGTCGGCAGGTACCAGCGTGCGTCCACCGCCGGCCCGACTCGGCCCTCGGTGTTCTGGACTAGTCGCCGTTGTCAGCAGGCTCGGGAACGTCGGCGCGCAGGGCTTGCAGCGTCTTCTCGCAGGCTCGGGCGATGTGCTCGCGGAAGGGGTGAACCTTGGGATTGGTCACTTCTCGTCGCAGGGCCGCCAGTGCCTCAATCCACTCCACGGCGTCCTCGGGGAGGGTGTAGGGCTGCCCGCTCAGACGCCGTGCCGGCCGGAGCTGCGTCAGGGAGGGAGCGGTGGCCGGTCGTACGACGGTGCGCACCACCGTTTCGGTGCGCTCAATCACCTCGCGGATCGGTTCACGGGTCTTGCCGCCCTCACTGACAGGTCGTTCAGCGCGAGCCGGCGCTGTACGCACTTCCCATGCCCGGCGCCGGTGCACCGGACTGCAGTAGCGCGGGGGGCGGCCTCGGCCGCTGTAGGCGACAGGCTCGCCGCACCATGCGCAGGTGCGCTCCAGCAGTTGCTCGCTCACGGTCGTCGTCTCGTGGATCTCGCCCGGTTCTGCCGCGTCCTGCAGACGGGTACCCGAGGAACCTGGACCTACTTTCGTCACAAACGAAATCATAGAAGCCTTGTTTCCCATGGTCAGTGGCGGGTGAAGGGCCATTTCGTCCAGGGATCGGCGACGTGTAGTGGAAGGCTTGCGGTATGACCTGGTCCCTGCCCGAACCGATGCTGACCTCAGCTGTGGACAGTCCCGCGTTCCCCGCGGGGTGGGCGGCCGAGCCGAAGCGGGAGGGTTCTCCGGACACTCTGTTGTGTCTCATCGTCCCTTCGTGAAGCACTGTTAACCGTGACAGGGCATCCGGTGCGGTGCAGAGGCCGTTCGCTAGCGAGAGTTCGATCTACCCGCGATGAGGCAGCAACCGCGGATGCCGCGACGAGCAGGAAAAACAGGTGGGGGTACGCCTTCTCCAAGGACGGCCCGAAGCCGGGGCAGCCGCGGCTGAGGCTGATGGCGGACGACGACAGCGACACCTTTCGCAGCGTCTAGCGCGGCGCGGCGGCCTTCCCCGAGGGCTGCTACGCCGGCATCCGAATCCCAACAGCCACGAGGACGGCCTGCCGGAGTTACCCGAGCATGAGGCGCTGGAGCAGCTCGCGGCGTTCAGCGTCCTGGCCCGCTGGGCGGACACCGCGTCTCTCCTCCAATGATGACCAGACGATGGCAGCGGCCACCAGGAGGCCGCCGCCGTCGCTAGCGCGCTGTTTGCGCCTCGCACCCAGGCTTCGTTCGCTGCCGTCCGGGGGTGTCAGACCTTCTCGCCCTCGGGCCACAGCTGCTCGAAGTCGTGCAACTCGTCCTGGGTCAGGCCGGTGGGGCCCTCGATTCGGATCAGGGTGGTGTCCCAGGGACGTCGCCCGTCATGGTTTGGGGTGAGCATGACGCCGAGGCTGGTGAGGTCTTCCGGGTGGCCGGTGCGTTCGCCGACTTGGTGGTGGCGCAGCATGACGTAGCTGCCGAATGAAGCCTCGACGTCCTTCCCGAACCGGGTCGCGCAGGTGAAGAGCATCTGGCGGTATCCGCTCTCGTCTGCATGCAGTTGACGTCGTGAGCGCCACTTCACGTGGCCGTCAGGAACCTGGACGACTTCATCGAGCATGTCGAGGAGCAGCTGGCCCCACTCCTCGCGGATGCCGACCGGGAGCCGGTCGAGGTCACCGAGCACGGTGAGCCGGTTCTCTTCGGTGACGGCGTCGCGCAGCATGCTGGTCGCGACGTCTTCGAGTACGAACCGGATCATCAAGTGGGCGCGCGTAACCCCTGATTCGGCTGGTACTTGCGGCAGGAGGGGCGTGGAGAACGGGCGCCCGCCGGGCCCGACGAGGTCGCTGTCGAAGTCTCCCGGAGGTGCTGCGGCGTCCGCGGCGGCGAGTTCGTAGTAGCGCACCGGCTCACCATCCAACGCGATGGGCGGCTCTGTGGCGACGCGAAACAAATAGTCCAGGACCGCGGTGGTGGAGCGGAGCTGGTCGAAGAGGAAATCCCAGTCGCGGCGCGTTAGCGTCAGGGCGGGCATGCCGATGGGATCCCAGGTGGGCACTGTGCCGCTGGGAACGTGATCGTGATCGAGGAGAGACACGGCCAGCCACTCGTAGGCGTCGCCCACCACGGACAAGGTGCGGTCGCGTCCGTTGACCATGTCGGACGGCATCAGCCGTAGCGTGCGGACCGTGCCTTTGGCCTGTCGCATCGCCTTGGCCGTCACCTTCTGGATCCAGGCCCGCTCCTCGGCCTCACCCTTAGGCTGGACGGTACGGCTTTTGATCTGAACGACTGCGCCGCGTTTGCCGCTGATCAGCAGCCGGTCACCCAATTCCCTTTGACCGGAGCCCTTGCGGGCGAGAGCGGACTGGAACACGAAGTCGGGCATGCCCCACGCCGCTGCGGCGGTGTGGGCGGCCTCCTCGGCGCCGGTGCCCGGTTCCGCATCAGCGGGGAGCGGTATGGCCGGCGGTATCCGGCGGACATAGGGGCCTGCCGGGGTGTCCACGACGAGCGTGAGAGTGGTGGGGTCGTCATCGTCGATGAGACGCCACAAGGCGTCAGAAGGTGCGCTCACGAATCCTATTAGACGCGGGTGGTCACCCGAAGAGGCCTATTTTCTGCTTCTGACGGTCAGTGGCTCAGCAGCCCCGCGATGCCAGCGGCGGTGCGCGGGCGGGGCGTCCGACGCCGATGAGGGTGGCGGAGGCCAATCCCGTCCAGTCGCCGTAGCCGAGCAGGTGCAGCCGCGGTTCGTCGGCGGCCCGGGTCCCGTCGATCGCGATGTGGCCGCGGGCTTGCGCAGGCCGAGCGGGGCGAGGTGGGCCACGGTCGGGCGGGGGTGAGGCGAGTGAACATCGGCTCGGTCTTGAGCAGTCCGGCGTCCCGTGCGGCGCGGCCCGGTGGGACGACGACGATGTCGCCGAGCGAGGCACGCCCCCGGTGTCGGTGTGGCCCGCGTCCAGGGCGCGGCGGCGTGCGGTGGCGGCGTCGAACAGGGCCCAGCCGTCGATGTCGTCGGCGAGGTAGCGGGGCGGGTGCTGGGTGACCCAGGTCAGCTCAACACCGTCGGGGCCACGGCCAGGTCGGCGGCGATCTGCGCGCCGGAGTTTCCGCCGCCGACGACGATGACGCGCTGTCTGGTGAAGTCGGCCGGGCTGCAGTAGTTGGTGGTGTGCAGCTGGCGACCGGTGAACAGATCCCGTCCCGGGACAGCCGGAAGGAAGGAGCCGCCACCAGGCGCCGGTGGCAGATACGACTGCCCGTGCCCGCCAGGTACCGGAGTCGGTCTCCACCTGCAGCAGCGGACCGTCGCGGTGGACGGCCCGGACTCGGATCCCGCAGTAAATCGGGAGGCTGTAGTGCAGCCCGTAGTCGCTCAGGTAATGCACCACGTGAGCGGCGTCTTGGCACTCCTGGCCCCGCTGGACGGGCATGTGCCGGCCGGCAGGGAGGGGAACGTTGCCGGAGAGAACAGGTGCAGCGAGTCCCAGGCGTGCTGCCAAGCGCCGCCCGACTTCACCGGGCCATCGAGGTTGACGAAGTCGAGCTTGTTGCGGCGATGGCGGTAGCCGGCGGCGAGCCCTGCCTGCCCGCCGCCGATCACCACCACGTTCACGAGAGCGGTCACGGGGCTGTGGTCACCGCGTCCGCGCTGAGCTGCTTGCGCCAGGCGAGAACGACGTAGACGAGCCCGATCAGGACCGGGACTTCGATGAGCGGGCCGACGACGCCGGACAGGGCCTGGCCGGAGGTGACGCCGAAGGTGAGAGGTGCCGCTGTTTGGCAGCGGAGACACGTAAGGGGTGGTGGTCCGGGAAGTACGGGTCACCACCCCTGTCGTGGGGCTGGGTGCTTACCGGGTAAGCACCCAGGCGTTAGGCGATGAGCAGCTCGACCAGTTCCTTGATCTGCTGTGGCGTGAGGCGTCGCTTCAGGTTTGCGGCAAGGGCCGTCAAATCCTCATCTGCCGACTGTGCGTCGGAGACGATCGCAGGGCCGTCCTGGGGTGCGGGGGCTGCCGTCGTGGGGGTGCTTACCGGGTAAGCACCCTTCGGCTTCCGGCCGGTCTCCGTCTTTTGCTTGGCGCGCTGCGCGAGTGCCTTGTCTGCGGCACTCTGCTGCTGTTGTTCAGGCAACTGGCCGACGGTGCGGGCGACCTTGACCGGCAGTGTCTTGTCCTCGAGCGCCTGCTTGAGTTCGGGGGTGAGCTTGAGCAGGGCGAGGCGCTGGGTGACCCATCCGCTTGATTTGCCCAGTGCCCGGGCCACAGCGCGCTGGGAGCCGTGGACCTGGACGAGGCGTTCGAGCGCTCTGGCTTCGTCGAGTGGTTCCAGGTCTTCGTGCTGCACGGCTGCAACGAGGGCGGTCTCGAGGAGGGTGTCGGCGTCGTGGGCGAGTGCGTCGTCGACGTGGACGGGGACGTCGTCGAGGCCGGCGAGTTTGGCGCCGGCGAGGCGGCGGTTGCCGTCGACGACGACGTATTCAGCTGACGCGAGGTCTTGCGTGTGGTTGGGGTGTGCCGCCAGGAAGGCGTCGCGGGTGACGATGGTGAGGGGCTGGATGATGCCCTTGCTGGTGAGGCTGTCGGCCATTTCCTCTATGGATGCGAGGGTGGCGCGGGGGTTGTAGGGGTTGGGTGCCAGATGGTCGACGGGGACCCGGAGTGAGCTGTGGGTGACGGCGGCCGGGGCCGGTGCGGTCTGTCCGGCGAAGGCGGCGAAGCTGGCGGCGCGGCTGCTCATCGGCTGGGCGACGGCGTCGAAGGTGGCGGATCCGCCGAGAGCGTCGGATTTTTTCATGACAGCCTCCGTGCGATCTCACGCATGTGGTGGGCCTGGTCTGATTCGGGGGCGTAGGCCAGGAGTGCTCGCTGGAGGCGTACGGCTTCGCGTTGTTCCTTGAGGTCGCCGATGACTGCGAGGACGGGAGGAGAGCCGAGGCTCTTCCACTTGTCGAGGGATGAGGTAGCGATGTAGCCGCGACGTGAGTCGTACTTGTTGACCACGAGGCCGAGTTGGTCGACGTCGATTTCGTAGTCGCTGGCGAGGGAGTCGACTTGGTTGATGAGCATGCCGTAGGCCTGAGCGGAGGTGTCTTCCGCCTCGACGGGAATCACCAGGCCTGATGAGCCGGGCTTCTCTCCATCGCGTCGGCGCCCGTAGAAGATGGCGGCATCCATGGCCAGTCCCAGGCTGGGGGGTGAGTCGATGACGATGACGTCGAAGTGTTCCTCAATCGGGGCGAGGGCCCGTTCGAGGGCGGCGTGCCGGGGTCCGCGGAACATGGTGAGGCCGGAGTCGAGCAGGAAAGCGTCGAATGCTGCGGGCAGGATCCGCAGCCGGTCACCGAAGCGGGCTTCGTCTATGACGACGGTGAGGTCGATCAGCGGGGTTCGGGCCTGCTCCCGGTTGAGCATGTGGGTGATGAGGCTCTCGGCGCCGGCTGGGATGGCTTTGAGCCCCAGCTGGTGGGAGAGGTGTCCTTGAGGGTCGTAGTCGACCATGAGGACGCGGAGTCCGAGGCCTGCCGCGGTGGTGGCGAGCTTCGTTGCTTTGTCGGTCTTTACGGGCAGCCCGTCGGAGGCTTCGGCCAGGGCCTGGGCGAGGCCGGCGGTGACAGCGGTCTTACCCACACCGCCTTTCTGATTGCAGACGATGATGCGGCGCGTGGGCGCGGTCTCGTCGTCTGCGGGGTTCTGCTCGAGCCACAGCGCTACGGACTGGGCAAGGCCTTGGATGTAGGAGACGCCCCGGGCGACGCAGTCCTGCTTGAAGTCGTCGTACAGACCTTCAGGCAGCCAGGTGCCGAAGGACTCAGCTCCCGCCGTGTCGATCTGGGGGAGGACTTCGGGATGGGCGCGCCAGGCGTGGATGCCGTCGGCGACAGCGTCCTGCACGTCGGTACTGAGCTGTGCTGCCCTGACTTTGAGGGATTGTCGGAGGGAGGCGGGCAGCTTGGACACGAGCTTCTCGCGCTCACCTCCCGAGGTAGGAGATGCCATGCGCGGCAGCATACTGCCGCAGCTGATGGATCAGTCACTGACACCAGCTCTCATATCACCCAGGCTGACGTTAGCTCCTGTCAGTCTGGGTGCTTACCGGGTAAGCACCCAGACCCAGTTGCCGCGCCGATCCAGCAGATACCGCGTCCCCGCTGCGCTGCGCGACGCAAGCGTCCAGAGCCCCGCGCGGCACCGGCGGGACTGGTGCTGCACCGAGCACGACGGTCAGTGAGAGCGGCAGAAGCCGCCTTGCCCAATTGGGCAAGAACGATCTTGACGAGTAGATGGGTGTAGAAACAGAAAAGCGGCCCCTGCTGACTAGCCGTCTAGTCAGCAGGGGCCGCTTCGGATTCTTCACATGGCCACGGAACGGCCAGCGTTCTTCTTGCAGCTCACACCAGGGCGCCAAAGGCAGCTACGGCAAGGAGAGCGAGCGCGGACAGGGTGCAGTCGACGGCGCGACGCAGCGTGCGGTACTTGCGCAGCGCGATCGTGGACAGAGCGTGGATGCGGGCGGGGCGGGTGTCGATGGTCATGCTGGCGGGGATTTCGTCTGCCTCGAGCTGGGCCCAGTAGGGGAAGCTGGCGCGGTCGTGGCCACCGAGGCGGGGGCGGACGACCACGAGCAGCAACACCGCGGCTGCGCCGAAGGCGAGGACGGCGATGATGCCGGCGACTTTCGTCACGGGCGGCAGGTCCTTGTCCGCGAGGGATGCAAGGCCGGCGAGGACGGCGCCGTTGAAGGCGAGGAGTAAGGATGCTTTGCCGTCGGTGCGGCCGATCTCGCCCGCGACCGCTGCGCAGGCGGCGTCCAGGTTCTTGTCCGTGCTGGGGGCCGTGGTAGTCATGGGATTTCTCCTAGTTCACCCGAAAGGGTGCGAAGGTGGAGTGGGTGGCCGGCCCTCATGCCGATGCGACGGCCACCCGGTGTGGCCCCGTCCCGGCCTCTGTCGCCGGGACGGGGCTCAGCTTCACGCGGCTAGCCGGTGCGTGCCGGGCGCCGGAGGCGTGGTGTAGGAGGCGGGGTCGGCCGGGGTGCCGTCGTGGCATTCCAAGCAGCTGCCGAGGGTGCGCAGCGGCAGGCAGTGGTGGTATCGGCGGCGGCAGAGCGGGCAGGTGGTGCGGGCCGCCATCGCGGCGTCGAGGGCGGCCTCTTTGGCGAGGGTCATGGGCCGGATCGGCTGGGCCTGGTCGACGCGGTACAGGTAGGCGGGGCGGGTGCAGGTGCGGTGCGGGCGGGTGGCGCACGCCCGGCAGCGCAGGATGGCGACGGGGTCGTGTCCGCCGGGGCGGAGCCGGGCGGCGCGCAGCTGGCGGCGTGTGGCCAGCTTGCCGGCGGGGGCGGTGCCCCAGTCGTACTCCGGTAACCCCTGCGGAACACGGACTCGGTTCATCGCGCTGTTGGCGGCCACGCGATCTCCAATCACATGGGGACGGATGGTGGTGGGTGAGGCCGGGCGGCCGGCTCAGTCCTCGCGACCCCGGTCTGGATGGGCGAGGGCCAGGCGGAGTGCCCGGAACAAGGGACGGCCCGCGCCGTGAGGCGCGGGCCGTGGGTGGTGCGGGGGCGTGCGGGGGTCAGAGATTGGAGGGCAGCTTCTCGCCGGTCTCGGCGTCGTAGGCGATGCCGGTCGGGGACAGTCGGACCGTACGAGAGTGCGGTGCCATGCCTTCCTTCCAGGTCTTACCGCCGACCGCTACACGTACGGTCACATCCGCCAGGGGATCCTTCACGGGCAGCGCAATCTCGGGTGACTGCGGGAACCAGCCGTCTTCACGGATGCTCTTCGCGCTGCGCCCGGAGGCATCCATGCGGAGAAGCTTGGAGTTGGCCTCGAACGGTGCGTTCAACTGCAGAACGACGCGCCGCTTGTCCCTGCTCCAGCGAGCAACTACGTCCGCGTGGACGCCGTCGATGTGGAGGTCCGCTCCCGCTCGCCCCTGGTATGCGGCTGCCTTGGCCTGTCGTTCGTGGCGTTCTTGGTCGTCGTCGCCCTTCTGCCACACGCCCGTGGCCACCAAAGCCAGCCCCGCGATCACCGCAACGTAAGGCCAGGCACGCCGGTTGGGCTGTGAAGGCACCTCACCGGCATCGGGCGAGCCCGCCGTGGGCGGCTGGGAAGGGTCGGCCCAGGCGGGTGCGGCGGTGGTGTTGCTCGCAGGCTCCTGCTGCCACCATTCGACGTCTTTGCCCATGCGGGTGACGGTAGCCCGGAGCTGAGCCGCCTGGTCGGGGCTTCCGCACAGTTCGGCCACCTTCGCGCGGGTGGACAGCCACAGGGCGGCCTCGTCGGAGTTGATGCCGTGGGCGGTGATGTCCTGGCGTTCGCCGATGGCGGCGAGCTGGGCGGCTTCGTCGCACCGGCCCTCGCTCGCTGCCCTGATGACATCGTGGTGCCGTCCGTCTATCACGTTGGGCGGCATCTCCCAGTCCCAGTCATCGGCGGCTTCCTGCTCAACCAATGGCGTCTCGTCGATCGGCATGGTGTCCGGTCGATCCCCGTCGCACAGATCGATGTCGGAAGCGCGGGCGCGCTCCGTCTCGGTGGGTTCCTCCTCGATCACGGCGATGGTCTCGGCAGCGTCGGTCACGGCCTGTTGTGCGGCGCGGCGGCGCGTCGAGGTGTCCGTGAGCCGGGCTTCGTCCTCGCTGAGCAAGGTCTGGATGATGTCGACGTAGTCGGGGCCGACCTTCCACACGGCTTGGCCCGGGTCTAGGGACGGGATCCGTTCTACCGCCCAGGCGGGCAGGCCCAGCAGTGAGCCGACGATGGCGGCCTCTTCGGGGCCGAGGCGTCCGATATGAGCGATCTCGCACAGTCGGGCCAGGTCCTGGGCCTTGCCGTCGCCGAGGTCGGACAGCGTGTGCATCACCACGTCCAGGGACAGTGCGGCCCTGCGGGAGTACTTCAGCAGGCGCTGGATGAGTTCGGCGGTGGCCGGGGACAGCAGGATCTGCCAGGCCTCCTCGAGGACCAGGTGCCGGTGCACGGCGGTCGACTGCCGCAGCCACACGTGCTCCGCCCAGCAGGAGATCGCGGCCATGAGCGAGGGAATCGCGGGGCTGTTGCGGTCCAGGCGGGAGAAGTCGAAGGACAGGATCGGCAGGTCCGTCTCGGGCAGGCTGGCGTCCTGCCCGTCGAACAGGCCTCGGAGCGAGCCTTCGGTGTAGCGGGACAGGGCGATCGCGGTGCCCACGCCCCACTCAGCGAGGCTGGCGGCCGGCCACCTTCCATCCTCGGGACTGACCAGCGCGTCCACCAGCCCGTTCAGCGATGTCGCTTTCGGATGGTTCAGGGCGTGCTGGAGTGCGTGTGTGGCCTGAGGGCTGAGCGCGGCAGGCTCTACGGCAGCGATCAGCGACCGCACCAGCTGCTCCTTGACTTCCGGCGGGAACATGGAGCTGCAGGGGTTCAAGGTGAAGGTTCCGGCTTCGATGACCCTGCCGCCCAGGGAGCGCACCAGTGGTGCCCACTCCCCGCCGGTGTTGTGCTCCCCGAAGGAGTCGATGACGACGGCCTGGTGGTCGTGGTCGAGGATCTCGCGGCGGATCCTCGCCTTTGCGGTGGTGCTCTTGCCGGAGCCGAGACCGCCCAGGGCGAGGCTGTTCGTGGACGGCAGCACGGCCGCCGAGGCGCGGACCGGTGACAGGTGGAACGGGCGGCCGTCCAGCAGGGACCGGCCGATCGGGATGCCGGGAAAGGTGGTGCTGGAGGCGACGAGCGGTGCGGTGATCGCGGCGTGGCTGGAGGGCAGACGGATCACAGGATCGCCCCTTTCTGGGTGGAGGCTGCGTGGGGGGTGGTCATCACGTGGGCGCGGTGCTGCTGGCCGGGGAGCCAGTCGAGGTGGATGCGGTGCCGGTCGGCAGTCAGAGAGGCCTGCCAGCGGGCGTCAGTGACGGCTTCCGGGCTGTCGCTGCAGACGGTCAGGTAGGCGTCGAGGTCGACGAGCGTGTCGCCTTGGACCAGCGCGCCGTGCGCAGTGTTGGACGCGATCTCGTGAGTGGCGGCCTTCACCTTGTCGGTGGTGAAGGCCCCGCTGGCGGCGGCCTGCCACTTCGCCGAACGCCGGGATTGGGCCGCCGGCAGCGGCCGGTACAGGACCGCAAGAGAATGGTCCGCCTCCTGACCCAGGAGCAGCCGGGGCATGAGGTCACCGCCGGTCTCCTCCGGCCAGGCGGTGATCCGGGCGGTGGCCGCGTACCGGCCGTCGTCCAGCGCCACCCAGCCGGGGCCCCGTTCGGTCACGTCGGGGACGGGGTCGGGTGTGAGGGGAGTCAGGGTGCCCAGGGCGGCGAACTCGCCCGCCAGGGTGTCCAGGACACGGGCGGGCTGGCCGGCCAGTCCCTTCGGCACGTGCACGCTGATGGTCTGCGTGTGCGCGGTGTGGTCGCCGACGGTGGCGTGGTGGGTGACGTGGACCTGGATACCGGCGGTGCGGGCCTGGCCGGCGGTGAACGTCAGCGCGCGGGAGAACGCGTCGTGGAATGCGGCCCGCCGCGCGGCGTCCTGCATGGTGCCGTGTTCCGGATACAGCGCCCACGTCGCGGTCGCCCCGGCCCGGGTGGACATGGCGGCAGGGGTGGTGCGCTCACGCAGATGCCGGTAGCCGACCGTCGCCCACCGGCCGATCGAGCGCGGCCCGGGCGCAAGGTTGAGCAGTGCCGCGGCCGCGCCCACCGCGCCGAACGTCCACATCGGCGGCGGAGTCAGCATGGCCGACGCCAGGATCGCGCTCCCGGCCCCGGCGTTGATTTTCGTCAGCAGGGTCTCGGCGGGGCTGAGTCCGCGCTGCAGAGCCGGGATGCGGTAACCGGGCGTCAGGGAATACATGCAAAGCCTCCGAGGAAGATGTGGTCGGACAAGGACCGGCCCCAGTGCCCGCCCCTCACCGCCGGACAGCGGGAGGGGCGGAGCACCGGGGCCGGGAACAGCCGACTGCTGCTGTCGCCGCTGTTACGGAGTGCCGCCGGACCCACCGGGCCGACCGGTCCGGCCGGGCGCGGGCCGGGGGTTGGGCGGCTGGGTGCCGCCGTTCTGCGGCTGGGCCGCGGTACGCGCCTGCTGGCGCACCTGGCGGATCCGTTCGTTGCGGGCCGCGGCTTCGGTTGCCTGCCGGCGGGCCGAGGCGACCGCGGACTCGGTGGTCAGACGTCCCGGCCGCTGGGGCCGCTTGACGCCGTAGGCGGCGAACAGCACGCCCCGGTCTTGCGACATCGCACGGCCCGGGGTGGGCACCGTGCGCGGCAGGCGCGGGGTGTTCTCCTGCTCGTAGAAGTCCGGCACGCCGGCCCGGACCATCGCCCGCACCAGCGGGTTGGTGGTGTTGTGTTCCACCAGCGTCCGCACGCCCCTGGCCACCTTGGGCCCGAAGTACGGCACGCCGTGGAAGATCATCCGCAGCATGAGCGCGTCCGCGGCGATCACCAGGACGGCGTCCACCGCGAGCGAGCCTTCAGCGAGCTTCACGAACGGTGAGACCAGCAGCAGCGCGAAGGGTGCGAACATCAGCCCCAGCAGCCGCTGCGCCCACTGCTTGACCGCGCTCGTGTCGCCGCCGCGTGCCAGGGATGCCAGCACCAGCGGTGCCATGCACACGAACACCAGGATTCCGATCTGGCGTGTCATGAACACCAGCGCCGCGAACGCCAGGGCGACGACCAGCGCGGAGATGATCAGTAACAGGGCCAGTGGGTTCCCCGCATCCGCGCCCTTTTCCAGATCGGTGCGGATGACGGGGAACAGCGTGGATTCGTTGCTGTCGAATGCGGCCGTGAAGGCCGCGCTGACGGCCTTGTTGAGCAGCATGACCGCGCCCGGGACCGACGCCATGGCGGCCACGGCCGCGAGCGTCCAGCCGGTCGAGGCGCCCATCTGCTTCAGGCGCGGTGCGCCCTGCCAAGCGGTCAGGGCGCACACGACGACGACACAGATGAAGATGGCCACGGCCAGGTGCTGGCCGAGCCACAGGAACTGCTCATACACCCAGCTGTCGGCCTTGGCCGGCGCCCATGCATGCTTCGGCGCGATCAGGGAGTTGAGTTGTTTGATCAGGCTTTCGGCGAGCTGCTTGACGTGGTCGGAGGCTCCGTGGGTGAGGCCTCCGCCGCCCCCGACACCGCTGGTGTCGGGGGGACCGCCGCCTGAGTTGTCCTGTTCGCAGTAGGCCCGGCCGGGGCCTTTGATCAGGTCGCAGGGGTCTTTGTCTGCCATGGGTCAGCCCTTGGCGTCGGTGACGGTGGAGAACAGGGTGTCGCCGTAGAGGGCGAGGATGACCGCGACGAACAGGGTGCCCACCGCGAAGGAGCCCTTTTGCAGGGCGCCCTTGGGGTCGCTGGACAGCTGCAGCAGCATCCGGACGGCGATGATGGCGATCACGGCGGCGATGCCCTTGGTGACCAGACCGCCGCCGGTCAGGCCGATGGTGTCGAAGAAGTCCTTGAAGCCGCCGGACATGTCGACGGGCTTGGCGAGGGTGGTGAGCTTGGACATGGGTCAGATCTCCTTGGCGTGGTGAGTGGTGGGGCGGGCGACGGCGATCAGGTCCGGCATGGTGTCCATCGGGTCGTAACGGACCTGAGCGCCGGGGCGCGGGGCGTCGAGAATCCAGCCGCCGCCGATATAGATGCCGACGTGATGAATACTGCTGAGACTGGAGCCGTAGAACACGAGATCTCCGGGGCGAACCTGCCCAGGTTTCACTGGTTCTGATGCGGCGTATTGCTGTGCCGCCGTGCGGGGCAGAGCGATACCGGCTTTCGCGTATGCGTAGAGGGTGAGTCCGGAGCAGTCGAAACCGGTGATGGATTCACCGGACCGTCCCCGGGGCGAGCAGCAGACACCCGTGCTGGGGCCGCTCGCGTTTCCGCCGCCCCACGAATACGGGGTGCCGATCATTTTCGTTGCCGCGTTGATGGCCGTGGAGGCCTGCGCCGTGGTCGCGGTTTTACCGTTACCGGTTGTTGGTTTGTTGGCGAGGGCCTGGATGGAGCGGACGTAATTCTGTGTCTCCTTGTAGGGAGGCACGCCGCCGTATTTGCGGACGGCTTCACTTCCGGCGTTGTAGGCGGCAAGCATATTTCCCTGCTTGTCACCGGGAACGTCACGGACGTCTTTCGCTATGCCGCACAGGTATCCGGCGGCTGCCGGGATCGCGTCCTCGGGATCCCAGACGTCTCGTTTGCCGTCGCCGTTTCCGTCGACGCCGTGCTTCTCCCACGTGGACGGCATGAACTGCGCAATTCCTTGCGCGCCGACCGGGGAGGTCGCTTTCGGATTGAATCCGGATTCCTGTGTGAGGAGCGCGGCGAGCAGATTCGGAGTGACCTCGGGGCAGGTGTTTCCCGCGCCCTCGATCAGGGACCTGTACTGGGTGGGGACGGCGAGGCTGAGCGCCGTGGACAGCGGGCTGTCGCCGGCACCCTGCACGAGCGCGGCCGCGACGACGGCCGTGGTCGCTCCCACGCCGATCGTGACGGCTGCAGAGGCTCTCACGAGCGAAAATCTCCTTCCAGGGACCATCAAGGGCTGTGTGGACTGTTTCCGCAGCTCAGCATGGGTTTGGTATCCGCCGGAGGATCCGCCAGGGATCCGCCGGGCATCCGCCGGAGGCGTGGCTCCCGGCGGATGCGCGGCGGGTCTTGGCGGATGTCCGGCGGATGCTCCGGCGGATGCGGCAGGGGGTCACAAGGCGGACTTCAGGGCGGCGACGAGGTCGGCGAGGTGGTAGCCGCGCACACCCTTGTCGTCCTTGCCCGAGGTGACGCCGAGCAGGGCGGAGAGTTTCCGCCCTTGGGTTACCGGACTTCCTTCGAGGATTCCGAGAGCCGGAGCCAGATCAGCCGTGCACATGAACTCCACGCCCTTGTCCCGCAGCAGGTCGACGGCCTGCTTGAGCGGTGAATCCGGGGCGGCTTCGACGGCCTTCTTGTGGCGGGATTCGATTTCGTCGACGACATCCCAGATGAACTTGTCCTCGAAGTTGAATCCCCGGATGAGCGTGGAGCGCCCCTTGGTGAAGAGGACGCCTTGGCCCTTGATGTCGGGGTCGAGGAGGGCTGGGTTGATCGGGGCGATGGTTTCGAAGTAGGTGTCGCCGAGAGCGACCTTGGCGGTTCCCGCCGATGCGACGTACAGGCACAGGCGGTAAAGGAACTGGTCTCGCACTTCAACGGGGATGGCGTTCGCGGACGGACGCTGGGTCATGAGGACCGTGGAGATGCCGGATTCCAGGGACTTGGAGACCAGCGATCGGGTGTCGTTCACGATCTGTTTGGCTTGGTCCTTTTCTTCGTTGTTTCCGCCGGAAGCGAAGAAGTCGGCCGCCTCGTCCACGATGAAGATGACCGGCTTGAATGTGGGTACGGGCTTCCGGTTGCGGATGGCTTCCTTGATTTGCGCATACCGGCTGTCTGAGAGCTGGTTCAGCTCGCGGACCATGCTCCAGAAAACGGCCGGATCATCGGACGACTCGTAGCGGGTGGCGATCGGTTCGAACCTGGTCAGCCCGCAGAATTTCCCGTCGAGGAGATACAGGTCGAAGTCGCCGTACGCGATCAGCAGGCAGGTGATGAGCCCGTTGATCAGCGTGGTCTTGCCCATCTGCGTCATGCCCGCGACCAGGAGCGAGGCCTTGTCGAAGGTGGGCACGCCGATGAGCTGGCCGGTGACGTCGTGGCCGAGCGGGATCCCGGCGAACGTCTCGATCTCACCCCGGGTGGGCGCGGGGAACGGGCGGGTGAACGGCGGCTCGTGCAGCTTGAGCAGCTTCACCCGGCGCTCGTTGTCCCGGCTGCGTTCCAGCGTCATGTGCAGGCGGGTGACGTGGAACATGCCCGCCACGGTGCCCAGGCGCTTCTCGACGTCCTCGTAGGTGCGCCCCTGAGGCATGAGGAAGTCGTACACCGCGCCGGTCGGCATGTCGGTGACCGTGGCCTCGTCGAGCTTGATGATCTGGTCCCGGCTGATGGCGCCGGCCGTGCGGAGCGCCGCGGTGAGCTCCGGGTGCGCCGGAGCGTCGGTTTCGGCCGGGGCCAGGGTGCCGTCCGCTTGCAGCGTGACGGCCTGCCTAGCCTGCTGCGCCGCCGTCCCCGCGAGAGCCTTGGCGGCGGCCTTGGGCTCGCGTCCCCACAGGCGTTTGAGGGTCGTTTTGGCCTTCCAGGCGGCGTAGCCGAGAGCGACCAGGGCCCCGGCGGTGAGCAGCAGGGTGGCCGGCCAGGACAGGCCGAGTTTGTCCTTGATCGCCGCGAGCGTGCCCGCGGCGATGGCGAGAGCGCCGATTCCGCCTGCGGCCTGCGCGTACATGTCGTCGCTGGCTGCTTGTTTTCCTGACACGCCTCTTCCTCGACTGGTGGCGAAGCGCGGGCACGGGTGCGTGCACGCGGATGGTCCGGGCGGTGCTGGGGTGCTCGCCGGGTCTGCTCCCCGGGTCTGCGAACCGCTGGTTCGCTCGCCAGGTCACTCACCGGGTCTGCGACCCGTCTCGACTGCGTGGATTTCCGGCAGTCGCAGCAAGGGCCAGCCCGCGCTGTTCGCGGGCTGGCCCTCACTGGTGGTGCCGGACAGGTGTGGTTAGACGTCGGCGTCCTCGGCCGCTTCCTCGTCGCTGTCGTCGGTGATCTCGCTGTGGCCCTCGTTGGCGCGCAGCGCGGCCCAGGCGTGGCGGATGCGTTCCTCGCTGCCCTGGTAGCCGGCGCCGCGGTAGGAGGCGCGGGCCTGGCGGAAGGACAGGGGCGGGTCGTCGCAGTAGCGCAGGTGGCGCAGCACGACGCCGATCTGGGCGTCGGTCAGCTGCTCGCCGGGGTGCGGGACCGGCACACCCGCGACCGCCGCTAGGTCCGTCAGGTCCGCGGGCGTGCCGGTGTGTGCCGCCGGGTGTGCCGGTGTGCCGGAGGGCGTGCCGTCGGGCGTGCCGGTTGCCGTGCCGGTTGCGTGGGGCAGAGCGCTGACCTGCGTGCCTCCTGTGTGTCGGTCGGTAAGTTCCGTGCCGGTGGCTGTGCCGGGCAGGGCGGGCGTGCCGGGCTTCCAGTTGCCGAGTTCGGGCAGGGTGATCGCCGCGACCGCAGCGGGCAGGACCTTCTCGGCGACCGTCTTCACGGTGGTCTCGGCCTGCTCGTGCAGGCCCTCGGTCATGGTCTGCTGGGTGGCGAGGACCGACAGGCGGTAGGCCGTCTCGGCTTCGGAGACCCGTTCGTTGAGGTCGCGGGCCAGCTCCAGCAGCTCGATGCGGTCGGCGGCTTCGGCCTCCATCTCCTCGAGCTGGTCCGCGACCTGCTGGCGCCGGGTGGCGATGGTGCGGCGGGTCTTGTCCGACACCCGCCGGCCCAACGCGGGCAGGGCGATCCACCATGCGCCCTTGGTGGCCACGATCGCGATAGGGGCGATGACCACGGCCAGGTCGAACCCGGCCCCCGTGTGCTTCAGCCGCAGGGCGAGGTCGACGGTGGGGATCGCGGCGTTGACGAGGGTCAGCGCCAGTCCCGCCCACCGCACCCGCCCGGCGCGTCGGCGGTTGTTGCAGGACAGGATCTCGGTCGCCTGAAAGACGACCCACAGGGCGTCCAGCGCGCCGACGGTCGGGACCGCCCACTTCCCGAAGGGCGGCTGGAGGATCTGATAGCTGACGGCCATCGACAGGACGGCCACCCCGAGGGTGACCACACCCAGGACGGTGAGCACCATCTCGCGCGGCGACGGCTGGCGCCAGTTCCTTTTGCTGTTCACTCGTCTGCTTCCTCTCGCAGTTCGGGTCGGCGGGAGCCGAGGTCGCTCACAGGGTGTTGGGTTCCAGGGACCAGAAGACGATGTGGGCGCCCTGGTAGTCGGGGTGGTTGTCGGCGATCTGATCGCGCAGCTCGGTGAGGAGCTCGGAGCGCGTCCAACCCGCGGGCGGGGTGATGGGGCCGGTGAAGGTGTGCATCAGGAACCCGTCACCGGCCGGGGCCTGCAGGGTGAGGACGAAGTGATGCGTGCCGGTGCCGGCCGCCGGGGCGGTGGTCGTGGGCTGGGCGGGTGCGGTCATCGCTGGGTTCCCCCCTTTTTCAGCGCCGCAGGCGCTGGTTGAGTCGGGTGAGGTAGACGTCCTGCAGCCGGGCGAAGCCCTCGAACGACCGGGCGCCAGCGGGGCAGTTGGGGCCGTCGCTGGTGCAGGAGGTGCAGGTTGCGGTGTGCGCCTGCCAGGCGCGGTGCGCTGCCTGGTAGCGCTGGTACAGGTCGTCAGGCACGAGGACCCGTCTTTCGTTCGTGGTGGCGGCGGGTGGGGTGGAGGTCGGTGACGCGATGCCCGGCGTCCCACACGGCCGCGGCCGCCAGTGCGGCGGCCGCGAGCAGCAGACGGGTCAGCGGTTGCACCGGACCGGCCTCGGACGCGGCCCGGGCCGCGCGGTGCTGCGCTGCCCGGGCCGCGTGTCTCAGGTGCACTCAACTTCCGAGGTTCTGGCAGGCACTACAGGTCCAAGCGGTCACCGTGCCGGGACGGGCCCCAGTGGCGCCGAACCAGCCACCGCAGGTGTCGCACTGCCAGCCGCCGGACGCGCGGACCGGTGCCGGGGCCAGCTCGGCATCGGCCGGCCGGGGCGTAAGGGCGTAGGCCTCACTGCAGCGGCATCGCCAGTAGCCGCACACCGGGCAGGCGTCGTCGGCCATCTCCGGGCGGTGCAGGGTCAGCACCGGCTGCCGCTGGAAGCCGGGCATCATCTCCTGCAGCGTGCGGCGCGCCCGCCGGTCGTCCGGGATGCGGACATCGGCCTCGCGCACCATGCGCGCCAGGAGCACGCCGAGCTGGTGGTTGGCGGCGGGACAGGCACCGGCGGCATGCCATCCGTTGCACTGGTCGCACGCGTACTCGGGATTGACGGCAGCCGGTGTCGCGGGGGCTGCGGGACGTGTCATGATCGCTGTGGTCAAGGGAAGTCCTCTTTCCTGTGACCGGACAGCCCCGGGGGTCGCAAGTCGCCGGGGCTGTCGCTTGTTGGCTGGCCGGACGGTCAGCCACGGCCCTCCTCCCACCCCTTTCAGGCGCGCTGGTGGGGTGGGAGCGGGACCGTGGCGGGCGGTCAGGCGGCCGGCGCGTAGACGCTGGTGGCGGGGGCGGGGCGGATCAGGTAGTCGCTGTCCGTCCACACCGAGCCGATGGCGAAAGGTTGGCCATCGGGGCGGAGGGTGTCGCGGATGATGACCGCCCACCGCGCAGCGGTCCGACGCAGCAGCTGCGCGGCGTCGGCCGGGTTCGTGACGAGCGCCAGGACCTCGAACCGGCCATCGGTGTTCTGGTAGATCGCGCCGGGCCGGCGCGGTCCGATCTCGTCCTGAACGCTGGGGCGGATCTGGCGGAGTGCGATGCTGTGCACGTGGTCGTCCTCTCCGGTGGGGATGAGACCGCGACAAAGAACCCCTCAGGAGGGCATTCCTGAGGGGTTCGTCGTATGCGGGGCCCCGCACAACAGCGGGGCAGTGCGTCCTGCGCACTCCACCGACCACCGAGCCATGCGGAGCTCGGTCGACGATGGGCAGCGCAGGGCTGCAAGGGGCCCGGCAGAGGTGGCGATGCCGGGGCGAGGACGGCTGTGGCCGCCCTCGTGTAGAGGTGGATCAGCGCGCGGGGCGCTTGGGGTGCAGCGTTGTGAGCGGCACCAGCGGCGCGCCCAGCGGCGCGTCACTGTCCGGCAGCGCCGCGCGGCGGGTGTCGGTCTCGCGGACCGCCGACTCGGTCGACGCCCACTCCATCTTCCGCAGCAGCCACAAGGGCCGGCCGTCGCTGGGCTCGTCATTCGACGACGTCTGCTTCTGCGCGGCGATCTGACTGACGGCCGGGACGGGCTGGATCTTTGGCTTGCGCCGCACGGTGGTCCGGCGGCGGCCGGTGGTCTCGGCGCTGCCGTCCTCGAGGCGCTCCTGCCACTTCTCGAACTCGATGTCCACGGTGACCAGGCGGTTGCTGCCCTGGCAGCGGACGGCCGCGTCCTTCCCCGCACGCCCGGTGTCGTGCGGGACTAACTTCTGCCTCTTGGCCTGAATGCCGGTGATCGGCACCCACGTCTTGCAGTCGGGGCAGATCAGTGACGCGCAGACCGGACGCAGGTCGTACTGGTGGGGCTTGAGGGTGGAAACGGCAAGCGGCGGGCGGCCGCTGATGTTCCGGGAGCGGGTCCGGCTCCGGCGGGGACGGGCGGTGCGCTCACGGGTCGAAGCAGACATCAGGACTCCTCACAGTCGGCATGGCAGGGAGCAGGTCGCGATGCTCTCTCCGCCCCACGAGCCACACGGCACGAGGCCGGCGTCCCGCAGGACAGACAACGCACAGCGCTGCGACGTGCACACAGTTGTCGCGGCCGTCAGGCTCCGGGGGAGTTTGATGAAGCTCTCAACCCCGGCCGCCCCCGGGGGGCAGACGACTACTGCGGCCTTGCAATGCGACCTCGTTAACGAGGTGCTGTCCATAGTGAACCTGCGCCCGTTAACGATGTCAAGTAGTTCGTTAACGAGGTAGCCTTGTTGGGTGAGGTCCTGCGAAGAGTCGAGATAGCCCCTTCCCAGCGGCTCGATAGCCAACGGCCCTAGGATCGCTAACGAGGTAGGGAGAGGCATGGTGAGTGAGACGGGGCCGCAGAGGCCGAAGTACCAGCGAATCGCCGACGATCTGAAGGCGGCGATTGAATCGGGCGTGTACGGTCCCGGGGACCGCCTGCCAGGGGAGAGCGCACTTGCGGGGCAGTATGACGTTGCGGTGCTGACCGCTCGCCAAGCACTCAAGATCCTTCGCATAGAGGGACTGGTGGAGACGAAGAAGGGCGCCGGCGCCCGTGTCATCGAGTTCCGCCCCATCCGGCGTCACGGCATTCAGCGCCTCGCACGCGAGCAGTGGGGTGCAGGCAAGTCCATCTGGTCTGCTGATGAAGAACGCCCCGTCACCATCGACGTTCGAGTTGACACCGTCGCTGCACCACCGCACGTAGCGCGAATGCTGGAAGTAGAAGAGAACGATCGCGTCTGCGCGCGATCCCGCCGATTCATCCTGGACGACAGATCGGTCATGCTCGCGACCTCGTACCTTCCCCTGGACCTGGTGGACGGCACAGCAATCATGCGAGTCGACACTGGAGAGGGTGGCGCGTACGCCAGGCTCGCTGAGATTGGTCACGCACCTGCGCACTTCCGCGAAGAGATCCGCTGCAGGCTCCCTGTGGCCGAAGAAGCCGAAGGGCTGGGAATGCCCCTGGAGCGTCCGGTCATCAAGGTGTGCCGGACAGCCTTCGACGCTGAGCTGCGAGCCGTTGAAGTGAACGAGATGACGATGGACAGCGCGGCCTACGTCCTGGAGTACAAGTTCGATGCATGAGCGTTCCATCTCTAGACTCCTCCCGGCTGGTCGTCGTGTGGGAGCCATCTCACTTGCCAGGAGCGGATCGCAACATCACAGCGCTTTGTCGAAGCTCGTTCGCACCCGTATTCATGGGTTTTCAACATCGGCGTATACATGGGAATTGACTGCTGCGACCTAGGCTCACGGCCATGACGACGACCGAGGGGATAAGGGTGGGGAAGCATCGAGCTGGGTGGAGGCCGGACCGACTGCGCGAGCAGCGGGAGGCTCACGGCCTGACCTTAGAGAAGGCTGGCGAGCGGCTTCGAGAAGTTGCTGAGCGAGCCAAGCTCAAGGGCATTCCCGCTGCGAATCCGCAGACCTTGTGGCAACACGAGCAGGGAGAGGTCTACCCCGGTCCGCACTACCGGCGCGCATACTGCCTGCTGTATCGCGCCACCGAACCGGACCTTGGCTTCCGCGCCGCGCTGCCGGGGGAGGAGACGTCTTTCAAGCTCACGCCGATGGACGACCACCTCAACGGCTCGCATGTCCTAGCGGTTGAGCGCGCCATTCACCGCATTGCGCCGGGCTCCGACGAGGCCGACCACTTCGACCTGCAGCAGCGGATCATCGACGCGTGGAAGCGCCGACACACGGGCGGCGACCCTCACCGTCCCGTGCTCATTCTGGTCGGCGGCTTCGCGGGCAGCGGTAAAACCGAGCTCGCCCGCTTTTTCGTTCAGCTCACCGGCTGGCCGCTGCTCGACAAGGACCCGCTCACCCGTCCGCTCGTGGAGCGCCTCCTGGTCGCGCTGGGCGGCGACGCGAACGACCGGCACACCGAGGTCTACCGCGAGAAGGTGCGGCCGGTGGAGTACGACTGCCTGATGCAGTCGGCCATGGCCAACATTAAGTGCGGCATCAGCACTGTGCTCACCGCGCCGTTCATCTCCGAGATGACTGACTCGGCTTGGATGCAGCGCCTGGCCAACCGTGCGGGCTCGATGGGTGTCGACGTCTTCCCGGTGTGGGTGCGCTGCGACGAAGAGTCGATGCGCGAGTACATCGGATTCCGCTCAGCGGCCCGGGACGCGTGGAAGCTCCAGCGGTGGGATGAGTACATGGCCACGATCGACCTCGACCTGCGGCCGGCGGTGCCGCACCTGGTCGTCGACAACCGGCTGGGGACCGCGGTGACGCTCGCAGACCAGGCCCGGCAGGCGATGGGGGCAATGTACGCGTGACGGAGAAGCAGGGCGTGATCCTCTACGGGCCGCCAGCCTCGGGCAAGGACACCGTTACCGCCACGCTCAGCAAACTCGACTCCAGGTACGCGCAGTTCGCGCGGCTCAAGGTCGGAACGGGCAAGGCCGCTGGCTACAGGATGGGCACAGCGGAGCAGCTGCGTGAGCTGGAGGCCGCGGGCGACGTCGTCTATGCGAACGCCCGGTACGGCAACACGTACGCGATCGACCGCCCCGGCGTCGACGCCGCGTTCACGGCCGGGGTGCCCGTAGTGCACCTCGGGCAGGTCGACGGCATCCGCGCCCTGATCGACGGCTACCCGGCCGACTGGTCGGTGGTGCTGCTGTGGTGTCCGCGCGAGGTGACCGAGCAGCGGTCGGCGGGGCGCGGCGACAGCGACACTGCGGCGCGCCTGGCGGCGTGGGACGCGACGCGCGAGGACTTGGCCGCGCATCCGGGCATGGCCTGGGACCTGACCGTGGACACCACGGCATCGGCTCCTGAGGACGCGGCGCGGCTCATCGACCAGTTGCTGGCGCAGCGGGCGGGAGCGGAGACGGCATGAGCGCGGGCTACGGCTGGGCGAGTCGGTCCAAGGCGTCGGTAAGCGTAAGTTCGCCGTCCTTGGCGTCGTCCCACCGTGCCAGCGTGGACGCAGCCGCGCGCAGCACCTCCGGCGGAAGGCCGGCGGCCGCGAGCGCGTCGGCAGCTTCCTCTAGCTCCGGGCCCCAGCGCCAAGCGCGCGCGGCGGTCTTCGCGACGTACTGCGGCTCGGACAGGTACGAGTCGGTACGTCGGGCCGCGACCTCGATGAGCTCCTGGTCGACGCCGTGCTCGCGCGCCATCCCGACCGCGAGCGCCACCAGCACTCGACTGGTCTTCTGGAAGGAGGCGTACGCCAGTTTCAACGCGGACGCCTTCCCGACCTCCGTGCCCAGCACGGCCGTCTGCACCGCAGTACCCGCGAACAGCACCTCAATCCGCTTGGTCGCCGCAGCCGGGCCGGAGACGTACAGGGTCGGGGTCTTCCCGCGCACTGGTGGGGAGCCCACGACACCGCCGTCCACGACGACCGCGTGCGGTTCGAGCAACGCGGTGATCCGCTTCGTTCGTTCGGGGTTGATGGCGTTCGCCTCTACGTACAGCCCGGCGAAGCGGTACCTGACGACGTCGCGGGCCAGGTTCTCAGCAGCGGCCGGCGGGCAGAGGCTGATGACGATGTCACTGTGGCGCAGCAGCTCGGCCAGCGTGGCCACGGGCGTCAGGCCGAACTGGGCTGCGCGCTCCACGGACGCGGCGCTGCGCCCCGTCTCGCACCACAGGACCTCGGCCGCGTTGGCCGCGGCGCAGGCAGCGACGGCGGCGCCCATGCTGCCGGGGTGGAGGATGCCGACGGTCGGCTGGGCCACGGTGCTACTCCGTTTCTGCGAGCAGGATGGTGATGGCATCGGTGACGTCGTCGACGACGTGGTGCGCGGCGGGGAGTCCGTCGGGCCAGGGACGCCCGCGCAGCCAGATAGTGCGCAGGCCAGCTTGGCGGCCGCCGCCGATGTCGCCGGTCGGGTTGTCGCCGACCATCCAGCCTCCGTCCGCGAGGCTGACGCCGCACCGGGTGGCCCCGAGTGCGAAGAGGCGCCGGTCCGGCTTGCGGATCTCCAGGTCGCCCGAGGCGGCGACTCCATGGACCAGGTCGTCGAGTCCGGTCCCGGCGAGCTTGGCGCGCTGGATGTCGCCAGCCCCGTTGGTGATGACGCCGATCGTCCATGCAGCGGCGCGCAGGCGGGCCAGGCCCTCGAGGACCTCGGGGCGGCAGGTGACGGCGGCCGCCATGAGGTCGACGTACTCCTGCCACAGGTCAGCGGCCGACGCTTCCAGTCCGAAAGCTTCCCGCAGCCGGGCGAAGTCTCCAGCGGTCGCGCGGTCGGCCAGTTCTGTGCGCAGCCACTGTTCGGCGTCTGGAGGGAGATCGAGGGAACGGCACAGGCAACTCACGGCGTCGCCGAACGCCGATTGACGATCGACCAGCGTGCCATCCAGGTCGAACAGAGCAAGGGGCATGTGGGCGACCCTACCTCTGGCTCTAGCTGCGCAAATGCTGACAACGCGCCACGCCTACAGTCTGCGCTCCTGAACAACGCGCAGCTGACATGTCTTCAAATGCTCTACATGGAGCTGCTTTCTATGTACAGTTTGGGATCACGAGGAAGGGGGAGTGATGAATGATCTGAATGAGGCTGTGGACGCGCTGCTCAGTCGGCCTGCTGACGTCCTTCCTTCTCCTGAGGTTCGGGCCAGGCTCCGCAAGGCATCCGGACTCACTCAGGAAGAGGTCGCGCAGGCCTTCGGCGTACACCGGATGGCATTCCTACGCTGGGAAAACGGACAGTCCATGCCGCGGCGGCGGCACCGCGACGCATACCTCCGCCTGCTCAAGGGGTGGGCCGACCAGCACCCCGAGGCAGCCCACGGGTCCGACCTTGCGAAAGCAGGCTGAGGTGCACGGCTCCGACTGGCCCCCCTAGAAAACGCCGAAGCGGCCCTGTCGCCACAACAGGACCGCTTCCTAGCGAATCGACTCACCAGCCCTGAGAAAGCTTCGAGTCGTGAGCAGCGAGGTGACCTCGTCTGCCGGGTGATGCCCGTGGGCCCGAGAGCCCGCGTGGTCACCTATACCCAGAGTATGCGCAGGGGATTGCGCAACGCCACTACTCCGGGATCCACATAGGTCACATTCTCTGGTCGCGGCTCCCCTACCTGGGGAGATGTGCCCCTTGCACCACCAGTCTGAAACGACCGGTCCCGAGCCAGGATCGGCGCGTATCACCGGGCGCGCTGCTGCGCTACGCCCGTCGGTCCCGCTGTACCGGCACATGCTGTACGGCAGCGGCTTGAGCAACGCCCTGGATTTCCTCGTCCTGTCACACATCCACTTCATGTGTGAGGACGGCAAGAACTTCACCGTGGACGAGCTGGTCGCAGCGCTGCGGGCCGAAGGCATCAGCAGCGCGAACGGCAAAGGGCTGATCGGCAGCAAGGCCGTCTATGAGTCGGTTGGCCGTCTGCGCGGCGCCGGCTTCCTTCACCGTGCTCAGGACAACGACGGCGGCAGCTTCGGAAAGGTCTCCTACACCTTCTACGAGTTCCCCGCGTCCAACCCTCACTGGACACCATCCGATGTGTCTGATTCGGTAGCGAGTGCACCGCTTCCCTTGTCAGGCGAAGCGGTGCACTCGCTACCGGCCAGTAACGACTTTTTCGCAGGTCAGACCGCTTCTCCTGACAAGGCACGCGCTGACAAGGCACGCGCTGACAGGAGAAGCGGTAAGCGACGCGTTTTCACAGGTCAGACCGCTTCTCCTGTCAGGCGAAGCGCGAACCCGTCCCCCCCACACCCCCCGGAGGAGGTAACTACCTCCTCCCCCTACCCCCTCACTGACCCCGCGCGGTCGCTTCCGTCACAGCGGGAGGAGGAGGAGGCGGGCTTCGCCCCGAAGGACCTCCACGCCGCGGAGTCGTTCTTGCAGGACCTACAGCCGCCGCATCACATGGGTGCTGCCTCGGCACGGAAGTACGCACCCTTGCTGCTGCGGTCGATGGCGGGGCAGGGCTGGCCGTCGATCCACGAGGTCGATCACCGGCTGCTGGCGCGGGAGGTCACGCGGGATCCGGCCGGATTCAAGAGGCCGTCGTCGCTGGTTCCGACCCGGATCCGTGATCTTGCCCGCTACAGCGTGGTCGCCCCTGCCGGCAAGTCCCGGGACGGCCTGTCCGGGCCGGAGCGGTGTCCGGACCATCCGGCCCGCTACCGCAAGGGCTGCATGGACTGCGCAATGACGGTGCCTGCCTGACCTCATGCGTGCGGGCCGCTCCCGTGCAGGGGAGCGGCCCGCGATTCCCCTGAACGCTCATCTCGGACAGGAGACCTTCAGTGTCCACCAGTCTTCCCGCTCAACGCCATGACGCCCCCGGCGCCGACCTCGAACTCGACGGCGGCCGGCCGGCCGGGCTCACCCGGGTGCCGCCGCAGGACCTCGACGCCGAGCAGTCGGTGATCGGGTCGCTGCTGCTGTCCGGCAGCCCGAGCAGCGCGTCGTACCGGTACTTCGCCGAGATCCTGGACACCGGCATCCTGGCGGAGGAGTACTACCGGCCCGCGCACCAGACGATCCACCGGGCGATCTGCGAGGTGCGCGCGGCCGGCGAGCCCGTGGACCCGGTCACGGTCGCCGATGCGCTGACCCGCAGCGGTGACCTGGCCCGGGTGGGCGGCACCTCGTATCTGCACGCGTGTGTCCAGGCCACGCCCACCGCCGCGAACGGCTCGCACTACGCCGAGATCGTCCGCGCGAAGGCGTACCGGCGGGCGGTCATCGAATCAGCACAGCGAATCCTGGAATTCGCCTACAGCGAGGCCGGTGACGAGGACGAGGTCCGCGACCTGGTCGAGCAGCAGCTCACCGAGATCATCGCGGGCACCCCGGGCCTGCACCAGGCGCCGCCCACGGTCGATGACCTGTACCTCGACTTCGTGGCGGACCTGGAAAACATCCAAAACGGCCGCAAGTCCGGACTGCCGTACGGGTTCGCCGACCTCGACTCCCTCACCTCGGGGATGCGACCGGGCAACGTGACCGTGGTGGCCGCGCAGTCCGGCGTGGGTAAGTCCACCTTCGCCCTGGGCGCCGCCGTAGCCGCCGCCAAGGCCGGCGGGAAGGTGATGTTCTCCTCGCTGGAGATGAGCGGCACCGAGCTCATGCAGAAGATCGCCGCCGCCGAGGGGAACATCCCCCTGCACCACATGACACACCAGGGCATGCTCACCGCCGAGGGCTGGGAGAAGGTCAGGCGGCTCGGACCGGAGCTGTTCAAGATGCTGCCGCTGCGGGTCTACCGGCCCGACGGCGCCTCCTTGAGTGACATCGCCTCGGCCGCACGCGCCTGCGCCCGCGCAGACGGCCTGGACCTCCTCGTCGTGGACTACCTGCAACTCGTCGAGGTCCAGCAGTCCCGCACCACCACCCGCGAGCAGGCCGTCGCCTCCGTCTCCCGCGGCCTGAAAAACCTCGCCGTCCAGCTCGGCTGCCACGTCATCGCCCTGTCCCAGCTCAACGACGACGGCCTCATGCGCGAATCCAGGGCCATCAAGAACGACGCCTCCCTCGTCATCAAGGTCGAACGCCCCGACGCCGACGACAAAGACTCGCCCCGGGCCGGCGAAGTGGACCTCGTCATCGAGAAGAACAGGTTCGGACCCACCTGCACCCTGACCGTCGCCGCGCGGCTCCACTACTCCCGCTTCGAGGACATGGGGTGACCACCACCGCCCCCAGGGCCTCACAGGGGTCCTGAGCGCCTCTCTCGCGGCCGATCACCCGCTCCGGCGTCAATTCCCCTGCCGGACCCTGTGATCGGCCGCGAGAAACCCCTACAGTGATCTTGGAAGGAAGTCTTTGCGATGGGTCTGGTCTCCGACGGCCTCGACCGTGCCGTGCACAAGGCGTTCACCCGCCCGATCCCGAAGTCCGCCGGCGCACAGATGCGCTACCTGGTCAAGCAGCTCAAGGGCACACGGCAGGTGGCCGCTCTGCTCGGCGTCTCCCAGCGCACCGTCGAGCGCTACGTCAAAGACCAGATCCGCCGGCCCCGCCCCGACCTCGCCGAGCGCCTGGCCGACGCCGTCCGCGCCCGCTGGCAGCCCCGCATCCGCGAGCAAGCCCGCAAGAAGGCCGCGACCAGCACGGGCATCGTCATCGACACCCGGGCCCGGTTCGGGTTCACCGCCGCACCCGGCAGCACCGACGACGCCCGGATCCGCCACCTCACCCTGGCCCTGCCGCCTGCCTTCGCCGCCCGTCTCTTCGACGCCCAGCAAGCGGGCGCCAGCGAGCAGCAACTGCGCGAGATCACCGCCGAGGGCCTCGGCGAGACCTACTTCCGCGACAGCGGCCGCCGCGCCCACGGCCTGGAAGTGGAGTTCACCGACGTCGAGCAGCTCGACTTCGACCTGTGACCGCCCAGCGTCGTCGCGTCTGCTGAAGCGTGTGCCGGAGAGAGCCCCACAGGCGTCGACTCCGACTGGAAATCCAGCTGCGTGGCACTGGGCCGCGTTCGCCGACGGCAGGGGGCGGGAGCCCGGCAAGGCAGCTGCAGGCGACTTCTTGAGCCGTAGCGTCATACGGGAGCATGTGAGTTGAGTCACAGGCGTTAGGGCTGAGGTGGGTGGGTGAATTTGCGCAAAACGGGTCGGTCGTCCCGTTGGGTGGCGGCGGCGCAGGTGGCGGGGGTGGCGGAAAAGGTGGCGCGGGGTGGGGGAGGCGGATGCGAATACGCATACGGATTTGCTGTAACCGGAACGTCATCTTCCGTAAAAATCTCATGGTGAGAGCTCTGCACGATCGGTGGGGGTCAGGTTGTTTGCTGATGATCAGGAGCAACGAGGCTTCAGGCACCGGTAGTTGAAAGGCGCGATGAGCGGCGTCCGGTGCTGCACGAGAACGAAGGAAACACCGTGACACTGGACGACGTCGCCAGCCTCGTGCTGGCCTCCGCCGCTGCAGCGCGGGCCTACGCGCCCGATGCGTGCGCCGGAGTGCGGCGCCTGCTGGGTGCGGGGGTCCGCGTGGGTACGCAGACGCTCCTCGAGGAGCAGCTGTCCATCCGGACCGAGGCCATCCGTCGTGAGGACGCCGGGGGCGGCCGATGACCGGACAGCCTCCCGACGGCGAGGACCGGGTCGTGTGCGAGCCCAGCGAGGTGATGCCGCCGGCCTTCTGGGCCTTCCACGAGCTGTACCACCAGGCGTACTTCGAGTACGCCTACGTACAGCTGGGCGAGCACGGCTTGGCCGACCGTCTCGTCGACCAGACGTTTGTCTTCCTGGCAGTGATCTGGCAGCAGGTCACCGAACGAGAGAGCCCGGAGGCATTCGCCTGGCGGCTGCTCAAGGAGCGCGTCGCCGTTGCACTCGCGGACCAGGGCCGCGAGCCGGCGGCGCTGGAGACCCTGGCCTTCGAACGCGCCACCTGTGCAGCCTGCGCCCCGATCCTTCGCGGCTTCCGCTCCGCATTCCGGGCACAAGTGAGCGAACTCGAAGAGGGCCTGGGGCTTTATGCGGCGATAGCCCGGCTACCGGAGCGCCAGTTTGATGTCATGGTTCTGCAGTACGCCCTGGGTTTCACCACCAAGCGGACCGCACTGGTGATGGGCGTGTGCGAGGCCACGGTGCGCTCCACCCGCCGCGCTGCCAAACGCCACCTGGCCGCGGCCTTGGGGCTGCAGCTCGGCGAGGACCCCGACGACGAGGAGTGAGATCCCGATGCGCCCTCACCAGCCGCGCACCCTAGACGAAAGCCTCGACCAGGCACGTATCCGCGAAGGCGCATACACCAACGCCCACCTCGAGGCCTCGCGTCGCCGCATCACCGAACAGCTCCACGAGCTGCGCTGGACCCAGGCCATGGTCGGCCCCGGGACGGGCCGGCGCCCCGCGCACCGGCTGATGCTGCACGAACAGGCCGGCCACGACTTACGCGCCCTCTGCCAGGGCGTCATCCACGACGACGACGCCGCCCGCCGCATCGCCCGCTTCGACACCGCCCGCGACCCCGGCGGCGCCCTCGCCTTCGCCTGCCTCCTGCTGCTGGCCGACTACGAGGAAGGCGCGCAGTTCTGGCTCGAGTACGCCGCCGGCGGCGGCCAGGCGACCAGCGCCGTGTGCCTGCACCTGCTGCACCTGCACCGCGGGGACATGCGCGACGCCCGGTACTGGGCGGAACAGATCACGGCCCTGGAAAGTGAGCCCTGGCAGTACGCGCCCGTTGCCCATCAGGTCGTCGACACCACCGTCCCGGGACCGGCCGGCATGGCCGTCTACCTCGACCTGCCCGACATCGCCGCCGCCGTACCGGAAGAGGCGGTCAAGGACGCCGTCGACGACCTGACCGTCGCCACGCTTGACGGCTTCGGCGCCATCCCACAGCCAAGCCCCGACCTGGCCCACCAACTCCAGGACCTCGTAGCCCACTGACGCGCGCGGGTGATCTTCGCACGCTCCCCGTGACGCGACCGCTCCCTGCGAGAGTTGGCCGGTCATGATCCGACGACTCATCGCCGCGACGGCCGGCGCGGCCGCCGTCCTCACCCCCCTCGCCACCGCCCCGGCCCCGGCTGTTCCAGCCGCCCCGGCGGCGGTGAGCCTGCCCCGGGCCTGCAACACCCAGGCGGCGGCAGCCCAGCTCCACACCACCGACGCGGTACACCTGCGCACGAACCGTTCCCGGCATTCCCGCTCGGTCATGGTGCTCCCGAAGAACACGGACTTCTACGCCGAATGCTGGGGCATTTCCGCCGATGAATGGTGGGCGTACGGAAAAGCCATGTCCGGCTCCGCGACCGGCCACCGTGGATGGATCAGCGGCGACTACGTCGCGACCGGATACCGGCACCATGCCTGGTGAGCTCAGCGTGTCCTCGGCGTCGGGCTTGACACGCCCGGACCCAAGCCGCACACGATAGCCGCCGCCCGGCTCCACACCCGGCCCGGGATTTGTGGCCGGGCGTGACGGCGGGCGGGGGAACAGGGCAGACTCGGGGCAGAACGAAAGGGGCGCCGTGATGACCGCACAGCCGATTCACCCGCACGGCCCAGAGCGGGTGCCGCGCAACGCCGAGGGCATCGCGGCCACGCTGACCGGTGAGCGCCGGATGGAGTTCTACCGCGAGCTCCTGGCGGCCGCGCCCGAGGAGGCGGAGGGTGTGCTGCGGCGGTGGTGGTGCGAAGCGATGCTCGACACCGACCCGGCCGGAGACCGAATTACCGCGGCCGCGCTGGACGGGACGCTGCCGACCACGACGGTTGCCGACCTCCTGCGCCGCCGGCGCGAGGCAGGTCTGCCCGTTGAGTGAGCCCTCCGGCGAGGAGCCTCAGGGCCTGCCGTGCCTGCTGTCGGAAGAGGTCACCGATCTCCTCATGGACAGAACCCTGCCTGGTGACGTGTTCGGCGCGATCGTCGCTGCCACGGTCGTGATCAACGACACCCGTGGTCAGGTGCCTGGCAGCACCGCGTCGGCGAAGTGGCCCGAGCAGCGGCGCATGCCGCTCGGTGCAGACGGCTCACTCGGCATCGCCGAATACGTCATCGTCGCCGACGCCGACCCGCCGCACATCGTCCTCACCCGCATCCAGCTCTACTGACAGTGATGACTCCGCACGCGCCGTGCTGCATGCGGGAAGCAGGACATCTCCGTCAGTGTGATGATGCGTATTCCGGGCCCATCCCCCATGCGCGAGAGCAGCCCAAATGGCGTAGGTGCGCAGCCCTCTAGTCGGGCCCATCCCCGCGCGCGGGGAGCAGCCGGCGCGCCGGTAGGTCTGGTGGCCGGGCGGGGGACCATCCCCGGGTGCGCGAGGAGCAGTCCATCACGGCGAGCCAGTCAGGGAAGCCGTCGGGACCATCCCCGCGTGCGCGGGGAGCAGGAGGGCTGGGACTCCCCGGACGCCAGGGCGGAGGGACCATCCCCGCGTGCGCGGGGAGCAGGCCAGGAAGGCGTCCTCGGCTGCCACGATCTGGGGACCATCCCCGCGTGCGCGGGGAGCAGGCGATCGGGAATGCGCCCGGGTCGCCGTGGTCGGGACCATCCCCGCGTGCGCGGGGAGCAGCCGGTGTGTGGCTGCCAGTCCACACGCCTGGGGGGACCATCCCCGCGTGCGCGGGGAGCAGTACAACGACAAGCTCTTCGGGTCCTGGTACGGGGGACCATCCCCGCGTGCGCGGGGAGCAGGAGGTCTCACAGCCCCCGCACCACCTTGGGACGGGACCATCCCCGCGTGCGCGGGGAGCAGTGCCCGGCCGTGATGGTGTTCGCCGCGATCTCAGGACCATCCCCGCGTGCGCGGGGAGCAGCCGGTGTACCGGAACGCGATGGTGCGCGTCCAGGGACCATCCCCGCGTGCGCGGGGAGCAGGAAGTGCACACGAAGGACGAGGCGCTGGCGGAGGGACCATCCCCGCGTGCGCAGGGAGCAGATTACGACGGTGGAGATCGTCTCCCCCTTCGCGGGACCATCCCCGCGTGCGCGGGGAGCAGGCAACGATCTTCCCGACGTCCGGCGGAGTGCTGGGACCATCCCCGCGTGCGCGGGGAGCAGCTTGATCGCCCGGGGATCCTGGCCGTTGACCAGGGACCATCTCCGCGTGCGCGGGGAGCAGAGTGCGATGCCGAGCGCGGTGGCGATGGCCTCGGGACCATCCCCGCGTGCGCGGGGAGCAGGTCTCCGGGCTCCAGCCCAACACGGAGTACTCGGGACCATCCCCGCGTGCGCGGGGAGCAGATTTCCTGCTGCTCCGCATCGAACGACAGCAGGGGACCATCCCCGCGTGCGCGGGGAGCAGACGGCGTTCGTGGCCGGAGTGAAGGCCGGAGAGGGACTATCCCCGCGTGCGCGGGGAGCAGACGACGTCGCCGCGGCTCAGTCCGCGCCGGTGGGGACCATCCCCGCGTGCGCGGGGAGCAGAACTCCCCAGTGGGTGCTCGCGGAATCGCTCAGGGACCATCCCCGCGTGCGCGGGGAGCAGCATGGAACAGTGCCTGCACCCCACCGCCCACCGGGGACCATCCCCGCGTGCGCGGGGAGCAGGACCTGCGTGAACGCGGGCTGATCTAGATGAAGGGACCATCCCCGCGTGCGCGGGGAGCAGACGGCCTCGCCCATCAGCCAGCGGGCCGCGACGGGACCATCCCCGCGTGCGCGGGGAGCAGGCGTTCACCCAGGCGGTCAGGGACCGGCCGACGGGACCATCCCCGCGTGCGCGGGGAGCAGTCAGCACCACCAAGGGCGGGCGTACGGTCGGCGGGACCATCCCCGCGTGCGCGGGGAGCAGGCTGTGTGGCCTGCGGTGCTATCGAGCTGAGGTGGTGGTTTCGGCAAGTTTCGCTGATTCCGGCAAACGTTGCATTCCAGGCCACAGTTCTTGGGTGACAAGCCAGGCACGGTCTCGTCGTAGGTGGTGGCGTGTGTTGGGCTGCAAGTGCTAACAGCTAATTCTTCTCACTTTCTTCATACCTACTTCACGTGTCATCTACATCCTGTATGCATCTGACATGACTGGGGAGAGGGCGGCCGGTTCGGACTTGCGTGCCTGGTTGGGCGGGCCGGCGTCGAGTGTATGGGCCAAGCACGACCGTGAGGGGGAGCGGTGGCTGCCGTTGTGGCGGCACATGGAAGACAGCGCGGCCGTGGCGGGGCGGTTGTGGGACGAGTGGCTGCCCGTGTCGGTGCGGAGGCTGATCGCTGATCCGCTGCCGGGCGGGCTGGTGGCTGCTCGCCGGTTGGTGGTGTGGCTGGCGGGTGTGCACGACATCGGGAAGGCGACGCCCGCGTTCGCCTGTCAGGTGGAGCAGTTGGCGCAGGTCATGCGCGGGCACGGGTTGGAGATGCGCTCGCGGGAGGCGATGGGCGCGGACCGCAGGCTCGCGCCGCACGGGCTGGCCGGTCAGGTGCTGCTGGGCGAGTGGCTTCAGGAGCGCCATGGGTGGACGGTGAAGCAGACCGGGCAGTTCACCGTCGCGGTGGGCGGGCATCACGGGGTGCCGCCTGAGCACGGCCAGATCCAGGCACTTGACCGTCACCCCGACCTGCTGGGCGCGCACGGGCCGGCCCGTGCGGTGTGGAAGCGGGTGCAGGGCGAGTTGCTTGATGCCTGCGCGGCGGAGTTCGGCGTCGGTGAGGATCTGGCGGACTGGAAGACGGTGAAGCTGCCGCAGCCGGTGCAGGTGCTGCTGTCCGCGCTGGTCATTGTCTGCGACTGGATCGCCAGCAATCGCGACCTCTTCCCCTACTTCCCCGAGGACGTGCCCCGAACGGGGTCGGAGCGTATCGCGGCGGCCTGGGCGGGTCTGGACCTGCCGGGTCCCTGGCGGGCCGAGGAACCGGCAGCGGACGTGCACGAGTTGTTCGCGTCCCGCTTCGACCTCCCGCCGGGATCGAAGGCCCGCCCGGTGCAGGAAGCGACTGTCGAACTGGCGCGGGAGATGGACCAGCCGGGGCTGATGGTGATCGAAGCGCCGATGGGGGAGGGGAAGACGGAGGCCGCGCTCGCCGCAGCGGAGATCCTCGCCGCGTGCTCAGGGGCGGGCGGCGTGTTCTTCGCCCTGCCGACGATGGCCACCGGCAACGCGATGTTCCCCCGCCTGCTGCACTGGCTGGACCGTCTGCCGGCCCCGCCGGGGACGCGCTACTCGGTACTGCTCGCCCATTCCAAGGCTGCTCTCAACGACGACTTCGTCGGTCTCCTGGGCAACGGGGGTCAGAGGATCGCCGCGGTCGACGTGGACGGCCACGGCAGTGAGCAGTGGCGGCCGTCGAGCCAGAGCCGTGTCGCCGGGGCCGAACTCGTCGCTCACGCCTGGCTGCGGGGGCGGAAGAAGGCCATGCTGTCGTCGTTCGTCGCGGGCACGGTCGATCAGCTGCTGTTCGCCGGGCTCAAGAGCCGGCACCTGGCGCTGCGCCATCTGGCGATCGCTGGGAAGGTCGTCGTCATCGACGAGGCCCACGCCTACGACACCTACATGAGCGTCTACCTCGATCGGGTGCTGTCCTGGCTGGGCGCCTACCGGGTGCCGGTGGTGGTGCTGTCCGCGACGCTGCCCGCCGGCCGGCGCAGGGAACTCGCCGAGGCGTACGCGGGCAAGGACGCCACGCGTGCGGCCGCGGGCGCCTTCGAGGCTGTCGGCCGGGCCGGTGACTATCCGCTGCTGACGGCGGTCACGCCCGGCGGCGCGCCGCTCATGCGGCGCCCTGCGGCTTCGGCCCGCGGCACGCAGGTCGCAGTGGAGCGCCTCGATGACGACGTGGACGTCCTGGCCGACCGGCTCGAAAGGGAACTCGCCCAGGGCGGCTGCGTCCTGGTCGTGCGCAACACTGTGCGCCGTGTCCTTGAGGCGGCGGCGGTGCTGCGCCAGAGGTTCGGGGAAGCGAACGTCACCGTCGCCCACTCGTGCTTCGTCGACGTCGACCGTGCCGCGAAGGACGCCTCCCTGCTGAACCGCTTCGGGCCATCGGGCAAGGCCGACCGGCCGGCAGGGGCGCACATCGTCGTCGCCAGCCAGGTCGCCGAGCAGTCCCTGGACGTCGACTTCGACCTGCTCGTCACCGACCTCGCCCCCGTCGATCTCCTGCTGCAGCGCATGGGACGCCTGCACCGCCACCTGCGCGGCGGCCCGGAGCAGACCGACCGCCCCGAGCGGCTGCGCCAGGCACGCTGCCTGATCACCGGCGTCGACTGGAACGCCTCCGTACCGCGGCCGGTTGCCGGCTCGGTCGCCGTGTACGGGGCGTATGCGCTGCTGCGTTCGGCTGCCGCGCTGCTGGACCACCTCGACGGCGGCCCGGAGCGGCCGGTGGGGCTGCCGGACGACATCAGCCCCCTGGTCCAGCGCGCCTACACCGACACGTTGGACGGCCCGGCCGGCTGGACGCAGGCACTCGAGGACGCCCGGACGCGTCATGAGAAGCATCGCGCGGACCAGGCCGAGCGGGCGGCGACGTTCCGGCTGGATGCCGCGGCCCGGCCCGGCCGGCCGCTGTTCGGCTGGGTCGCCGCGGGCGTCGGGGACGCGGACGACACCCGCCAGGGACGGGCCCAGGTACGCGACAGCCGCGAGAGCCTGGAGGTGGTGGTCGTCCAGCGGCGCGCCGACGGCAGCCTGGCAACGCTGCCGTGGCTCCAGCCGGACCGCAAGGGCCGCGTGCTGGCAGGGCTGCCCCTGCCCACGGACCAGGTTCCGACCGCGCTCGCGGCCCGCACGGCGGCGAGCTGCGGGCTGCGGCTGCCGATCCAGTTCAGCTTCCCCGACGTGATGGACCGGGCCCTCGAGGAGCTCGAGGAACTGTATGTCGAGGCCTGGCAGACGAAGGACAGTCACTGGCTTGCCGGCCAGCTGATCCTGCCGCTCGACGAGGACTGTCAGACCCACCTGGCAGGCTTCGCCCTCCGGTACAGCCCGAGTGACGGTCTTGAGGTGACCCGTGCCTGATTCCGAGCAGAGCAGCAGCGGTGGTGTGCTGTCGTTCGACCTCACCGCCCAGCCGTGGATTCCCGTCCTGCGACTGGACGGCAGTCAGGGGGAGTTGTCGCTGCGCGAGGTGTTCGAGCAGGCTGACGGCCTGCGGCGTGTGATCGGTGACCTGCCCACCCAGGAGTTCGCCCTGGTGCGGCTGCTGCTTGCCGTCGCGCACGACGCGCTGGACGGTCCGCAGGACATCGACGACTGGGCGCAGTTGTGGACGCAGGACGACTGCTTCGCGCCGGTCGGGGCGTACCTGGAAGGGCAGCGGGACCGGTTCGACCTGCTGCACCCCCGGGCGCCGTTCTTCCAGACCGCCGGCCTGCGTACCGGGCAGGGGGAGGTGTTCTCCCTCAACCGGATCGTGGCCGATGTCCCCAACGGTGAGCCGTTCTTCACCGCCCGGATGCCGACCGTCGGGCGGCTCACCTTCGCCGAGGCGGCCCGGTGGGTCGTGCACGCGCACGCCTACGACACCTCCGGCATCAAGACCGGCGTGGAGGGCGACCCGCGGGCCAAGGGAGGCAAGGTCTACCCGCTCGGGGTCGGCTGGGCCGGCAACCTCGGAGGCGTCTTCGTCGAGGGCCGCACCCTGCGCGAGACGCTGCTGCTGAACCTGGTGGCCGCCGACACCGCCAACCTGCAGATCGACGACACCGACGCCCCGGCGTGGCGCAGGCCGCCCTGCGGCCCGGGCGGCACGGAACGCGCCCCCACGGGGGTGCGCGATCTGTACACGTGGCAGACGCGGCGCCTGCGCCTGCATTTCGACGCCTGCGGCGTGTATGGCGTCGTCCTCGGCTACGGCGACCCGCTGGCCCCCCGGGATCGTCAGCATCGGGAGCCGATGACCGCCTGGCGTCGCAGCCGGGCCCAGGAGAAGAAGCTGAAAACGCTCCCGGTCTATCTGCCGCGCGAGCATGCGCCCGAGCGGTCCGCCTGGCGCGGGATCGGCGCGCTGGTCGCGAACGAGGCCGGCAGCAGTCAGGGGCCGGAGCCCGCCGACTACCTGCGGCCGGGAATCCTGGAGTGGGTGGCCCGCCTGGTGACGGAAGGCGAACTCGAGCCTGGTTTCCTGATCCGGGCGCGGATCATCGGCGCGAGTTACGGCACGCAGCAGTCCGTCATCGACGAGATCGTCGACGACGACGTGGCCATGGCCGTCGTCCTGCTGCACCAGCGGGACCGGTGCTACGCCGAGCAGGCCGTCGCTGCCGTCGCCGACGCCGACCTGGCGGTCAACGCGCTCGGCGACCTCGCCACGAACCTGGCCCGCGCGGCCGGCACGGAGACGGACGGGCCCCGCTCCACCGCGCGCGATCTCGCCTACGGTCTCCTCGAGGCCCCCTACCGCACCTGGCTGGCCCGTCTCGCCGACACCGACGACCCCTACGCGCAGCGCACCGCCTGGCAGCAGCAGGTACATGCCATCGCCGGCCGCATCGGCGACCAGTTGATGGCCGCGGCCGGGAACGCGGCCTGGCAGGGCCGGACCGTCCAGCTCAAGCACGGCACCGAGTGGCTCAACTCCTCCCTCGCCGGCAAGTGGTTCCGCGCCGCTCTCCACAAAGGCCTGGGGCACCCCGACCCTGACGACAGGCGGCCGGCGACGGACGCAAGCCCGGCACCCACCACTGCGAAGGCACCCGCATGACCATCTCTTCCGCACCCGTCACCGTCACCGTCTCCGCCCGCGAACGGGTGACCCGGCTCGCCGCCGACCACCTCACAGCCCTGCAGCGGGGCTATCTCGCCGACCAGTCCTACGCGGTCGCCTCCCTCGCCAGGCTCCGGCGCGGCGCCGGCCGGCCGGCCGGACAACTCCCCGACCTGTGGGCACTGATCGACACCGGCCCCCTGCACCGAACCCCCGACGGCGCCCGGCCCCTGACCGAGCAGGAGCTGGCAAGAGCCGAGGACGCCCTGCACGTCGCCCTCACCCTCTACGCACTGCACCAGCAGTCCCGCCGCACCGGCATGTACCAGGCCGACCGGCCGGACCGCCGCCGCGGCCTGGGCGCTGCGGTGCGCCGGATGATGAAACCCGGCGAGATCGACACCCCCGTGCACAAACGCCTGGTCCGCGCCGGCACCGCCGCCGACCTGGCGACCTGCGCCCAGCGGCTGCGCGACATCGTCGTGCTGCTGCGCCGCGAAGACATCGAACTCGACCACGCGCTGCTCGCCGGACAGCTCTACACCTGGCAGCGGCCCGGCGGCGCGGACACCGTCCGCAGGGAATGGGGCCGCTCCTTCCACGCCTGGCACGACAAGCCCGCCGGCCCCCCTCACCCGGCCGCCGACCGCGACACCGCGGACACCACTCACACCGCCGACACCTCGGACACCGACAAGGACGCCTCGTGAACCGCATCTTCCTCGACGTGCACGCCCTGCAGACCGTCCCGCCCAGCAACCTCAACCGCGACGACACCGGCGCCCCGAAGACCGCGGTGTACGGGGGAGTGCCGCGCGCCCGCGTCTCCAGCCAGGCGTGGAAACGGGCCACCCGCACCTACTTCAAGGACGAGCACCTGCTCGAGCCCAGCGAGCTCGGCGTGCGGACCAAGAAGATCGTGGAGGCAGTCGCCGCCCGGATCACCGACCTCGACCCCGCGCTCACGGGCGAGGACGCCCTGCTTATCGCGGACGAGACGGTGAAGGCAGCCGGCTTGAAGACCGAGGTGCCCAAGCGCAAGGCTAGCGCCGCCAAGGACGGTGAGCCCGAGCCGGCACCCCAGGCCAAATACCTGGTGTTCCTCAGCAGCCGCCAGCTCGACGCCCTCGCCCGCCTCGCCGTCGACGGCGCCGCCGACATCACGGCCTTCCTGAAGGACAAGAAGAACAAGGACAAGGCCAGGCAACTCGCCGACACCCACCACTCCGTCGACATCGCCCTGTTCGGCCGCATGGTCGCCGACGCCGCAGACATCAACGTCGACGCCGCCGTCCAGGTCGCCCACGCCCTCAGCGTCCACCGCGTGGAGAACGAGTCCGACTACTACACCGCCGTCGACGACAAGAACACCGACGAGGAGACCGGAGCCGGCATGATCGGCACCGTCGACTTCAACTCGGCCACCCTCTACCGCTACGCCGCGCTCGGCGTGCACCAGCTCGCCGCCAACCTCGGACACGGCCTGCGCGAGGACGAGCCGCGCACCGAACCGGTCCGCCGGGCCGTCGAAGCCTTCGTCCACGGCTTCATCGCCTCCCTGCCCACCGGCAAGATCAACACCTTCGGCAACCACACCCTGCCCGACGCCGTGATCGTCAAGCTCCGCACCACCCGGCCCGTCAGCTTCGTCGCCGCCTTCGAGGACCCGGTGCGCGGCGAGACGGGCGGCTACGTCCGCGAAGCGTGCGAGCGCCTGGCCGAGTACATCCCCGACATCGAGCGCGCCTACGGCGACGAGACCTCCACCCTCACCTGGGTGCTCCGCGTCGGCCCCAACACCCACAAGCTCGCCGGACTCGGCACCGAGTCGCCCACCATCAACGACCTCGTCACCGCCGTCGGCCAGGCCGTCGCCGAACGCCTGGAGAAGCCCGCATGAGCGTGCTGACCCTCCGGCTCGCGGGCCCCCTGCAGTCCTGGGGGGCCTCGGCCCGCTTCACCCGCCGCACCACCGAGTCCGCCCCCACCAAGAGCGGCGTCATCGGCATGCTCGCCGCCGCCGCCGGCATCCAACGCGGCGACGACACCGCACTGGCACCGCTGGCCGCCCTGCACTTCGGCGTCCGCATCGACCAGCCCGGCACCCGCGTACGCGACTTCCACACCGCCCACCACGGCGTCACCGGCAAATCCATGCCGCTCTCCGAACGCTTCTACCTCGCCGACGCCGTCTTCGTCGCCGCCCTCGAAGGCGACCCCACCCTGCTCACCGAACTGAACGCAGCACTGCGCGCCCCCGTCTATCCGCCGTTCCTCGGCCGCCGCTCCTGCCCGCCCGCCCTCCCCGTCGAACTCGGCCTCCACCCCCACGGCGACCTGCTCGACGCCCTGCGCACGGAGCCCTGGCAGGCCTCACCCTGGTACCGCAAACACCACCGCAGCCAAGACCACGTCGAACTGACCGTGCTGCGCGAGGCGCACCCCGACGAGCACCACAGCGCGGACACCCTGCGCGACCAGCCCCTCAGCTACGCCGCCGAACACCGACGCCACGCGCTGCGCACCCGCGTCACCTGCAGCGTCCGCATCCCCAACCCGTCCGCCCGGCACCTGCCCCGCCACGACCCCTTCGACGCCCTGGACGAAGAGAGCGCCTGATGTACCTCACCCGCTTCCGCGTGAACACCGCACGCACCGGCGCCCGCCGCCTGCTGTCCTCACCCCAGGCCATGCACGCAGCCGTCATGTCGTCCTTCCCGACCCTGCTGCCCACCGACACACCCCCCACGGACGGGCCCCGCGTGCTGTGGCGACTGGACCACACCGCCCGCGCCGAAGTCATGCTGTACATCGTCAGCCCCGACCGGCCCGACCTCACCCACCTGGTCGAACAGGCCGGCTGGCCCGCAGCCGCCGACCCCACCGCACCCGGCTGGCAAAGCCGCCCCTACGGCCCGCTCCTCGACCGGCTCACCACCGCAGACCGATGGGCCTTCCGCCTCACCGCCAACCCCGTCCACCACGCCCGCCGAAAAGACGACGAACCCACCAAACGCACCGCGCACATCACCCCGACGCACCAGATGGGCTGGCTCCTCAAACGCCAGGAAGCCTGCGGCTTCCGCGTCCTGGAAAAAGCAGACGGCACCAGGCTGCTCCCCGGCGGCACCACCCACCACAAGCAACCCCACCACGGCGACCGGTACGAACTGACCGTCCGCGACAAACGCACCCTCGCCTTCGACAAGCACCACAGCCCCAACGGCAGCCGCCGGGCACCCGTCAGCCTGGTCACCGTCACCTTCGACGGCCGCCTGGAAGTCACCGACCCGCAACTGCTGCGCCGCGCCCTGACCCAAGGGATCGGCAAGGCCAAGGCATACGGCTGCGGCCTGCTCACCCTGGCACCGCTCACCCCGACCGGATGAACCGGTGACCACAGTCTCCCGGCGCCCCGCGCTCACCCCACGCCAGCTCACCCGCACCGGCGAACGGCTCTCCTTCGTCTACCTCGAGCGCTGCACCGTCCACCGCGACGCCAACGCCATCACCGCCGAGGACGCCGACGGCACCACCCACATCCCGTCGGCGACCATCGGCACCCTCCTCCTCGGCCCCGGCACCCGGATCACCCACCAGGCGATGAGCGTCCTCGGCGAAACCGGCGCCGCCGTCTGCTGGGTGGGAGAGCAAGGAGTGCGCTACTACGCCGGCGGCCGCGCACTGACCCGTTCCTCGGCGCTCGCCGAAGCGCAAGCCGTGCAGTGGGCCAACGTCCGTAGCCGCCTCACCGTCGCCCGCGCCATGTACCGGCTGCGCTTCCCCGACGAGGACCCCGCCGGCCTGACCCGCAAGGAACTCCTCGGCCACGAAGGCACCCGCGTCAAGGACTGCTACCGGGCCCAGTCCGCCCGGACCGGCGTCCCCTGGCGCGGCCGCCGCTACACCCCTGGCGACTTCGCCAGCGGTGACCCGGTCAACCAGGCCATCACCGCCGCCGCCCAGTGCATGTACGGCATCGCCCACGCAGTCGTCGCATCCCTCGGCTGCAGCACCGCCCTGGGATTCGTCCACTCCGGACACGAACTCTCCTTCGTCCTCGACATCGCCGACCTGTACAAGACCGAGATCGGCATCCCACTCGCCTTCGACGTCGCCGCCGAAGCCGAAGAAGACCTCGGCTCGCGCACCCGCCGTGCCCTACGGGACCGCATCAACGAAACCTCCCTGCTCGACCGCTGCGTCAACGACATCAAACGCCTCCTGCTGCCAGAGGCCACCTTGACCGAGGCGATGAACCACGATCGTGATGTCGTCACCCTCCACAGCGACGGCCACACCGTCCCCGGGGGCTGGAACTACGGCGAAGGAACCGACCAGAATGACACCTACAGCGACACGGACATCAGCTGGTGACCGTCATCGTCCTCACCAACTGCCCGCCCGGCCTGAGGGGCTTCCTCACCCGCTGGCTCCTCGAAATCTCCGCCGGCGTTTTCATCGGCAACCCCTCGGCGCGAATCCGTGACCTGCTCTGGGCCGAGGTCCAGCAATACGCCGGCCAAGGCCGCGCCCTCCTCGCCCACACGACGAACAACGAGCAGGGCTTCACCTTCCGCACCCACGACCATGCCTGGCACCCGGTCGACCAAGAAGGACTCACCCTGATCCGTCGCCCCAGCGCCCAAGGCCCCTCGAAAGCCACCACTGCCGCACGTAAAGGCTGGAGCAACGCGTCCAAGCGGCGGCGGTACGGCAGATGACTGCGCTTAGCTGCTTTTGTGACGTTTTGCCGGGATCGATGAAACTGTCTTGCAACTGCCAGCCCTAGTGACAAAGCCCCAGGTCACGAAGAGTGCTCCCCGCGCCCGCGGGGATGGTCCCGCGAGCACCGGCCAGGCGGCGACGACCACGCGGTGCTCCCCGCGCCCGCGGGGATGGTCCCCGTGCCTCGGCGGCACGACCCACGCCGAGCGCGTGCTCCCCGCGCCCGCGGGGATGGTCCCTCCGCCCGGTCGTTGTGGACGATCGTGCGGCCGTGCTCCCCGCGCCCGCGGGGATGGTCCCGCCTGTGCGCGGCGGACGGCTTCCTGGATGCGGTGCTCCCCGCGCCCGCGGGGATGGTCCCAAGACCTCACCCGCGCTGCCTTCGGTCCTCGCGTGCTCCCCGCGCCCGCGGGGATGGTCCCTCGGCCTGCACCGCAAGCAGCTCAGCCAGGGTGTGCTCCCCGCGCCCGCGGGGATGGTCCCGAGTCCTTCGCCAAGATCGCCGGTACGAAGTCCGCCGAAGTCGAAGTGCTCCCCGCGCCCGCGGGGATGGTCCCCTCGGTGGAGTCCAGGCGGCGCAGCACGTTGGGTGCTCCCCGCGCCCGCGGGGATGGTCCCGTCATCGACGGAATCACGTGGGCCGAGGGCAAGTGCTCCCCGCGCCCGCGGGGATGGTCCCTAGCAAGTAGGTCACGGCGAGTCAAGTGGCCTGTGCTCCCCGCGCCCGCGGGGATGGTCCCCAAGCCGGGGTCGAGGGCTCGGAGAAAGTCAAGTGCTCCCCGCGCCCGCGGGGATGGTCCCAGGCCGGCGAGGGTCAGGTCAGGCTCGGATGTGTGCTCCCCGCGCCCGCGGGGATGGTCCCGTGCGAGCCCTCCGGGGGATAGCCGGCCACCGGTGCTCCCCGCGCCCGCGGGGATGGTCCCGGGGGTAGGCATGGCGGCCGAGAGACCCACCGGTGCTCCCCGCGCCCGCGGGGATGGTCCCACGCCGACGAGCGTCACGGTGAACTACGGCCAGTGCTCCCCGCGCCCGCGGGGATGGTCCCTGCTGCGACTCCTTCGTGGACCCGTTGAGCTGGTGCTCCCCGCGCCCGCGGGGATGGTCCCCGTGCCGGGACGCCGCGCAGGACGCGGCGGACGTGCTCCCCGCGCCCGCGGGGATGGTCCCGGGAGAAGGCGGAGCGCGAAGAGCGGCAGAGGGTGCTCCCCGCGCCCGCGGGGATGGTCCCGACGGCTCCAGCTGTGTGAGCAGGTCCACCAGGTGCTCCCCGCGCCCGCGGGGATGGTCCCCCGCTCCCGTGGATGCAAGCCGGCACGTACCCGTGCTCCCCGCGCCCGCGGGGATGGTCCCGACGGCTCCAGCTGTGTGAGCAGGTCGTCCAGGTGCTCCCCGCGCCCGCGGGGATGGTCCCGGGGCGAACGTCGGCGCGAACGCGTCTAACGTGTGCTCCCCGCGCCCGCGGGGATGGCCCCCACAAGACCAGTGGAAAGGCTCTCGGCGCCAAGTGCTCCCCGCGCCCGCGGGGATGGTCCCTCCACTCGATCCTTGCAGAGTTGATTGACGCTGTGCTCCCCGCGCCCGCGGGGATGGTCCCTGCCAGATCAAGCTGGTCACCGGGTCCACGACGTGCTCCCCGCGCCCGCGGGGATGGTCCCTTCAAGGTGACGACGAAGATGTCCGTCACGGTGTGCTCCCCGCGCCCGCGGGGATGGTCCCCCGTTCGAGGGGATGGAGCGCCCCTCGGTGTCGTGCTCCCCGCGCCCGCGGGGATGGTCCCCCCCGCCGGTGCGTTCACGGCGGGGGCTCTGGAGTGCTCCCCGCGCCCGCGGGGATGGTCCCTCCGCGCGGTCGACGGCGGCGTCGGCCAAGAGGTGCTCCCCGCGCCCGCGGGGATGGTCCCAGGTCGCTGTCCGGGTCGACGCCGTCGAACAGGTGCTCCCCGCGCCCGCGGGGATGGTCCCGACACCCAGAGTCGAGATGGACACGTTCTCGAGTGCTCCCCGCGCCCGCGGGGATGGTCCCGACGATCCGGCCCTAGATCCACGCACCTCGCGAGTGCTCCCCGCGCCCGCGGGGATGGTCCCAGCCCACACACGCCCCGCATTAGCCCCACGCCGTGCTCCCCGCGCCCGCGGGGATGGTCCCCTCACCGTCACCGGCCGCCTGAAAGCCGCGAAGTGCTCCCCGCGCCCGCGGGGATGGTCCCCCGTCCCGCTGGTTCCTCAACCCGGCCGGCACGTGCTCCCCGCGCCCGCGGGGATGGTCCCGACACGTGGTCACCGGTCTTGTAGCCCTGGGGGTGCTCCCCGCGCCCGCGGGGATGGTCCCGACTACCTGTCGGGCTCCGTCCTGCGGCAGATGTGCTCCCCGCGCCCGCGGGGATGGTCCCCCTGCCGGGTGCCCGGAGATCGTCTCGAACGAGTGCTCCCCGCGCCCGCGGGGATGGTCCCAAGGGTATGGGGCTGCTGCTGCAGGCCCTGATGTGCTCCCCGCGCCCGCGGGGATGGTCCCGTGGCGGGCCGGGTCCTGGACGCGGCGGCCGGGTGCTCCCCGCGCCCGCGGGGATGGCCCCCTGCGCGGGGAGAGCGTGTGGACGTCGTGGGTGTGCTCCCCGCGCCCGCGGGGATGGTCCCACGTCCTCGAACCGGACGCCGAACGCGCTGCAGTGCTCCCCGCGCCCGCGGGGATGGTCCCGCGATCAATCCGAAGGACTGGCTAGACCCGATTTGCTCCCCGCGCCCGCAGGGATGGTCCCTGGCAGCGCGCCCAGCCCTGGACCGGGGAACTGCGTCCCGCCCGCGGCCGCGCCCAGCGGGAGAACACGAGCGGGGACGGAGTCCGCACCAGCCGCCGGCAGCGTGAGGTGATGCGGCTGCTTTGCTCGGGGATGTCGCAGCCGTCGCCCGCCCAACGGATCGGGGTGTCCAAGCGGACCCTGGAGGCGGAGATTGTCACCCTGAAGGACTTGTGGGGGGTGCGGACGCTGAACGAGTTGATCTACCAGTACGCGTTGTTCCCGGACCGCACCGTAGACGACAGCGAGGCCGCCCGGAGTCGGCGGCCTAGGCCTGCTCGGGGACGTGCTGGTGCTCGTCCCGGTGCGCCCCGCACGCCTGCCCGAACGTGTCCGTGCGGCAGGTGCCAGGGCCTTCGTACTCGTGGTCCCAGATGCTGGCCACGCTGATGCTGGTCTGTCCGGGCAGTGGGGGCTGTGCGGGGCGGGAGAGGATCGCCTTGAGGGCCCTGAGCCCGAACGTCACCCCGCTCCCGTCCCCTCAAGCTGCTGGTCCGTCACCGGTTCTCGCACTTCTGCTTGATGATCAGTGCGGCTTCGTCCCAGTCGAGGTCGTCTGCGGTGTCCGGGTTGGACTTCTCCGCGCCGGCCTTCATGGATACGGCGGCCCAGTCGGTGCCGAACTGGTCGATGCTCTGGCACATCGTGTCGCGTTCGGCCGGGGTTTTCTGATTCCAGGTGTTCTCGATGGCGGTGGCGGTGTCGAGGGCGTCGGGGCTGGTTCCGTCGTCGTCGGTGTAGCCGGTGTCGGTGTCGTCGGCGGGCTGCTCGATGCCCGTGTCGGAGTCGCTGCTGGTGTCGTCGGGGGAGCCGGCGCAGGCGGTGAGGAGGCCGAGGAGGGCGAGGGCGGGGGCTATGCGGCGCAGGCGGGTCACTGGTGCTCCTTGCGGCTGTTGGGTGCGGGGATGTCGACGGGCGGCCGCATCAACCGCGCATCTCGACGGCGTACAGGGTGATCATGCACTAGTCCTCTCAAGGTCGACCTGCTGCTGTACGGCGGCGAGGACGAGGTAGGGGTCGGCCATGGCGGGTTCCTGGTATTGGCTTGGTGGTCCAGCGTGCCGCTGTTGGGGGTGCGGGTGTTCCCTCGGGTGCGTGAGGGGGCTGGTGTCGGGTCCACCGCACCGAGGAGGGCATGACAATGCGATGCGTGCGGGGGTTGGGCGACTGTGCAAAACCCCCCAACGCCCCCTTCGTCACGGCAGGATGACCGGCATGAACGAAGCATGGGGGCAGTCGTCGCCGCGATAGCGGCTGGCGTGTTCGGGATCGCTGGCGCCTTGACCAGCATCCTGGTGGGCCGCCGTCAGACCACCGACCAAGCCGCAGTCGAATATGGGCAGCGGCTCCGCGGCCAGCGACAGGAAGCGTTCGCCAACTACTTCAAGGCCTGGGACAAAACGCACCAGCAGTTTGAGGACATTGCCGAGAACATCGACGAGCACACCTCGCGGGAGAACTTCGACTCGGACCGTTACGAGCAAGAGGTGGCGGAGAACCCTCGCCGCGAGCGAGCGGGTCGTGGGGGCGCTTGATCGGAGATGCCCCGAGGGGCACACCCAGCATCACCCCAAACCGCGCGTCTGTTCCCCCGGCTCGAGCCTCGGGGCCGTACATCAGCCGTGGGTCAGTGCCGTCTTGCCGTACAGCCAGCGCAGCGGCCCGGCCGGCGGCTGCTCCCAGTAGGACTGGAAGCACGGCCGGCCGCGGTGCGTACCGGCCTGCGTGTTTCGCAGGCACTGGCCTTCGAGCTTGTTGCAGGACACGCAGAGCAGGCCTCGGACGAGGCCGGTGGCGTGGTCATGGTCGATGGCGTAGGCGGCAGCGTCACAGGTGGCGCAGGTGCCGTCTTGGATGTCGTGGAGCCGCCACCACGCGTACCAGCGGGGGATCTTCGTGTCTGGCCACTGTTCGGGGAGTGGGCCGGACCAGGGGCGTGGCATGTAGCGGGGGGCAACCCAGTGGCCGCACCGCTGGTCGGGCGGGACCTGCGTCGCGGGCACCGGGGGCCCGAGTTCTTCCTCCGGCCAGCCTGCGGCGCGGTGGCTTTTCCAGTGAGCGCAGTGGATGGTGCTGAGGCCGCGGGTGGGGCTCCACAGGTGATAGCCGTCGGAGCCGTCCAGCGGGCGCCTGGCGTATCTCTCGTCACGTCCGGGGACGGTGTCAGGAGCGCAGGGCGGGAGGCCCGCTCGCCGGCGGACGGGGGCGTCGATGACAGCGGTGAGGTGGTCGGGGAGCGGCCGCACGGGCCGGTGGGTGGTAGGCATGGCAACCTCCTGGGCGGGTGCGGTGGCCATGCTGTCAGCCACTGACAACGGGGGTCGTCTGGCAGTGACGCCCCCTGAGTCTGGAGACGGGCGCGTGGCGCTCCCCGGCGACTATCCGGCGTCCGGCTCCTGCGCGCGGAGCTGCTGCACGGCCTCGCTGATCCGTCCGTCTCGGATCGCCCGCTGCTGCGCGGCGGTGGCCGTGCGGATCGTCTTCCGGGCGGTGGAGAACGGGATGCCGGTGACGCGGATCCAGTAGTCGGTCTCGTTATATTCGCTGTCGGGGGCGTAGCAGTGGGCGCCGCGGTGGGTGGTGTCGCCGACGGGGGTGTCGTCATGGCCGTGGCTGTGCCAGTCGCAGCACCATCGGCACCAGACGCGGAGGCTGTGCCCGTGGGCGTGGGGCTCGAGGAAGCTGGGGAGGACGGGGGTGGTGTCGTTGGAGCGGGCCATCGGCTCTCCGTGGGTTGTGGGCTTGTCGGGCGGTCTTGGTGGCAGTGTGCCGTTGAACCCGGTTCGTGCCAAACGTCCTTGACCGGCAGGCGTTTGGGCGCTAATGGGGCGTCTGGCAGGTGTTGGGGCGTGATGCTGCTGGTGTACGCCTGTGCGCCCCGCAAGCCCTCTGCCCGGCCGGCCCGGCCACGGCGCACCGTCGGGCGCATGGGGGATACCAGGGAACCGTGTCCGGGGCGTGGGGATGGTACGGACTGTCCGAACGGGGAGGACGAGGTGTTGGTGGACGGGGTTCGGTGCGAGGAGTGCTTGTACTACTGGGAGCTGGACGCGACGGCACCGGAGCGCCGACTGGTGGCGGATGACGAGCTGACCCGGCCGCTCGGGGATCCGCGGGAGGCCGGGCCAGGCACCGCGGCCTAGCGCATCCTGGCGGGGTGGGTGCCGTGGCGGGCATCCTGTCGTGAGACCAGGGTGCGGGGGAGGGCAGCGGTGAACTTCGTGTTCGAGTGCGGCTGGTGCGGCGAAGAGTGCTCCCCGCGCCCGCGGGGATGGTCCCGCGGCCACCGTCAACGGCGTCAACATCACCGGGTGCTCCCCGCGCCCGCGGGGATGGTCCCGACCAGGTGAAGATCACCGGGACGCTCGAGACGTGCTCCCCGCGCCCGCGAGGATAGAGCTGCGGTGCGCCGCCACCAAGTGCTCCCGCGCATGCGGGGCTGGTCCCCTGTACGGCGCAAAGCAGACGACCGCCGGCAGTGCTCTCCGCGCTCGTGGGGATGTCCCAAGGACTGCTACGACGACGAGCCCGACCCGCCGTGCTCCCCGCGCCCGCGGGGATGGTCCCAAGGACGGCAAGCCCGCGGCCCCGCGGGACCGGTGCTCCCCATGCTCCGGGGATGGCCCCCCCTGGTCATCGGCGGTGACCTGCGTGACCTGAGTGCTCTCCGCGGCCGCGGGGATGGTCCCTCGATCCGGCTGGTCGGCCAGGGCGCCGGTAAGTGCGCCCCTCGCCCGCAGGGGTGGGCCCGTGCGCTTCAATTACCGTTGCAAGCGCCACAAGTGCTCCCCGGACCTGCGGGGATGGTCCGATGCTGCAGCGTATGCGTGACCTGGCGATGAAGTGCTCCCCGCGTCCGCGGGGATGGTCCCAACAACTCGGACGACGGCGACGACATCGAGTAGTGCTCCCCGCGCCCGCGGGGATGGTCCTAAGACCGCGGAGTCGTCGCAGGCCGAGCTGGACGTGCTCCCCGCGCCCGCGGGTATGGTCCCGTCGACCGGCTGGCCCTGGTCCGGGACACCGGGTGCTCCCCGTCCCTGCGGGGATGGTGCCCGGGCCCAGGCGCAGGCTTCACCACCGACGGCACCCTGCGCTCCCGGCGGCCGCGGGGGATGGGTCCCTTCGCCCGGAACTGGGTCAGCGAGGCCTCGTTGTGCTCCCCGCGATGGAAGCCGCCGCGGTTCGGGCCCGGCTGCGGCGCCGGTCACCAGGCGGAGAGGTCGGGGCCTGGGGGCGAGCGGGCGCTGCTGCCGTACCCGGAACGAACGCATTGCGTTCATCTTCCGGGCGATAGGCGTACGCCTGGCAGGGCAGGGGCGTCTAGCCACGCGGCTGCTGTGCTTCCCCGCGCCCGCGGGGATGCCCCAGCACGTGTCGGCTTCTGGTCTGGTGTGGCCGGCGCCCTCAGTCCGCCCGGGGGCGGGTGGCACGGGTGCCGGCCGTCCCAAGACACCGCCCGGGGGCGTGTGCTCGGGTGGCAGCCTACTCCTGCTTTCGTCTGCGGTAGTAAACTCCGTACTGTTTTCTTGATGACTGTCCGGGGGTTCGCCGGACGTAGGAGGCCCAGATGATCCGCGCCGGACGCCGGCACTTGGTGCGTACCCTGGCTGACATTGCGGCGCGGCAGGGCATTGCCGTGCAGACTCTTCTCAACTCCGGTCGGCATCTGGCGGAGGGTTTTCCGGCGCCGTTGAACGCGGGCCGGACTCGGCTTTACGACGGCGAGCAGGTGGATGCGTATCTCGCGGGCCTTCCCGTTCCGCCGCTTCCGGTGACCGACGACGACGAGGACCTCCTGGATCGTCAGGAGGCCGCCGCGCTGCGCGGGATGACTCCGCAGCGGTGGGACCGCCGCAAGATGGATCCGGCTGTGAGCGAGCATCTGGTGCTCGTGGGCGGGGTCGAGCACTGGCCTCGCCGTGTCGTACGCGATCACACTCCCACTCCCCGCCGTCAGGCTGGCGGCCGCGGCGGTGGCCGGCCTACCGGCGTGGGGGATCAGGTGCCCCGTGACCAGCTCCCGGCGCTCGTCGCGCAGCTCCTGGACGACGATCCCGCCCTGACCGCGGCCGGCGTCACCGACCGTCTGGGCGTGCACCGTGACACGGCGCAGGATGCGCTGACCCAGTGCCGTGCGGAGCGGATGGCCGACGTGATGGAGCAGCGCCAGGTGACGGCAGCCCAGGCCGCCGCCGTGCTCGGCTATCCGGCCGGTCTGACCCGCCGCGCGAGTGTCCGCGCTGCCGCTGTCCTGCGCGGCCGCCGGGCGCGCCCGTACCTCGCCACCGTCGCCCAGGCTCTGCACGCACGCGGCTGGATGACCACCGACACCCCGCCGGCCGTCCAGCACCCCGAGGACGACGCCTGCGTCGCCGCGCTCGTCCTGGACGCCCCCTCAGCCCCGGCGCCCGCTCTGGTGTGGTCCGAGCAGCACGGCTGGCGCACCGCAACCTCCCGACGTCACCCGCTCGGCCGGGGCGCGGCCTGGCCCCCGCCCGGCCCCGGCGTGCGCCACCTCACCACCGGCACGACCCCCACCCTCGCCGACCTCATCCATGCCCTCGAGGGCACCGGCTGACCCTCCCGGCAGCACCGGCCGACCATCCCCGCCGCACACACCGCTCCAGGCCCTCAGAACGCCCCTGGAGGGCCTCGCCGTGCGCCCGCACCAAAGGGGTGTCTGAGCGCGGCCCAGCCCCCGTGGCGCAGCGCAACACGGACGCGGCGGTAGCGGGCGCGCCAGGGCGCTGTCCCACACCAAGGGTCGGAAAAAGCCAAGCCTCTTGGGCGCAGCGGGCCGGGGCCCGGCCGCCGCGCCGCCGGGGGCGTGTCCGGGTCGCTGCGCTCCCCGGACCGCGCGCTGCGCGCGCTCACGCCCGGGTGGGGGCCGGTACGCCGGGTCGCTGCGCGCCCCGGACGCGCGCTGCGCACGCTCGCCCCTGCCCCTCACCCTCCGCCGGGCCCGCTGCGCGGTCCTGCGGCGGGCCCGGCCGGTCCCGGGGCAGGCGCTGCGCGCTGCCCCGCCGCCTGCGGCGGCCGGACGGGCGGGATCCTCACCGCTGCGCGGTGCGGATCGGCGGCGCGGCGGCCGGGCCCCGGCCCGCCGCTCCATATGAGTTGACCTGGGGAAACACGGCGAAAACCACAGCAGCAGTAGCTAAGTTTCGATACAGTTTTCTTGTTGGTCGGCAGTGGCAGCCGGCCAGCACCCAAGACCCGCACGCCCTGAGAGGGGACACCCATGTCCGCAGGCTTCGCGCTCGTCCTCCGCCCCGACGCCTCCTTCGAGATCACCGAGTGGCCCGGCAACTCCCGCGCCAACCTCCGCACCCTATACACCGCGATCGGCTGCACCCGCGTCGACGTCGTCGACCTCTCCTCCAAGGTCTCGATGTGGCTGGATGACGACGGAATGCACACCGGAGCCCCCGTCAACAGGTGGGCCACCATCCTCTACGCCATCACCGCCCCCCTCCACCAGCACTACTACGGCACCGCCGTGTTCACCGGTGGCCCCGACCCCCAAGGCGACACCACCGGCCTCACCCTCGACCGCTGCGCCGCACTCCTCGGACTCGCCGGAATCGACGTGCCGACGATCCCCCACCCGCGCACCAACTGACCCCCCAGCCGGGGTGGGAGGCCCCGTAACGAGCCTCCCACCCCGCCCAGCCCTCACGGGCCTCCCATCACGCCGCTACCCGCGCACAGCGCCCCCCAGCGGCCACGCCCGGCCAACGCCCCAGCCTTCGCCCGGCCCCCCCCTTCACTGCGCCGCCCGGCCATGAGTTGAGCCGCCCCGTAGGGCCCGCTCCTCACCGCCCCCTTTGCGCGCGCTCCCCCCCCCACTTTTCAAGGAACCCTCATGATTCCGGTCAAGAGCACCGAAGAGCAGCGTGCCGCCTATACCCAGGCCATCATGGACAAGTGGAAAAGCGCCACTCTCGACCAAAAGCGGCGCGGACGTGAGTGGTACGTCACGGCGCATGAATTCGCCGCCGAAATCGCTGCAGGAGACACCAGCAAAGGCGCGGGTGTCCTCGCCGCACTGTCCGCCAACAAGTCGTGGGCGGAAAACTGCAGGCTCGCCCGCAAAGCCTTCGCCGAAGGAGCAGCAAGCGGACACGTCCGCGACGCTGTCACCAAGGCCAACCGCATCATGGCGGGAACCCACCCGAGCGAAGTCCTGCCCATGCACATCAAAACGGGCTGCTTCTACCTGTGCATCGCCGACCCGGAGAACCCCGACGCCGTAGTGATTGACCGTCACGCACACGACATCGCGGTACGCAAAATCTACGGCCAGCGAGACCGAGGACTAGGAGCGATCGGACGATACAACCTACTCGCCCATTGCTACCGCGCCGCTGCCCAAAAAATCGGAGAGGTACCCAGTAAAGTTCAGGCCGTCACATGGGTGGCCCACATCGAGCGCAAGTGAGACGGTCCCGGCAACCGGGGGCGGACCCTTGATCCAGAGTTAATCCAAGCTAAAAATTGAAGCAGCAGGGACAGCCGGATTCTTCCAAACCTACATACTGCATCACCTGATACAGAGTCACCACCCCCACCACCCTCCCCTTGTAGCTGCTCGGGCCGAAGGCCCGTTGGCCGACCCGCGCAGCGGGGCCGGCCTCCGTGGCGCAGAGCGCCACCAGGTGGCTGGAGCGCAGCGAAAGCCACCT
>NZ_BJTV01000025.1 GCF_007176755.1 Streptomyces sp. 1-11 | reverse complement strand
TGGACTCGACATCCGCGAGCTACCAAGAGGCCCTTCCTTCATGCACTCACCCCGGACAACTCACCCGAACCAGGCCCCCGTTCGAACCTGTCCGACCGCGCGAGCGGATAGAGAACAGGCAGTTAGGCAGCCACTTTGGGGCGAGCCTCTAAGATCATGGCCCCAACGTCGTGCTTTACCGGGCAGGTCCACAGACTGCCCGACGCGCCGGAAGCTTACGGGGCCATGATCACTCGCCCCAAAGCAGCTCCAGCCCAAAGCCGTTCCGCCGACCTCGCAGGGGCAGCCGATTGGCAGCCAGCAGGTGACCAGCGAACTTCTGCGATCAGCCCCGTATCGCAGCGGACACCGACCATACTCTAGACATGGTGCAGCCCAGCGAGTCATCCCGTCCCGCCCTGTGGTGCGGTGCTTTCGGCCTAGAGGCCTACACAGACAATGCCTCTGCGCGAGACAGATTCAAGCGTGCCTTGCTTGACATGGAAGCACGAGCTACTCAACTGGCTAACGAGATCGCACGAGACCTCCCGGACTTCACTCAACACGACATCAGTCACACATATGCGCTCTGGGAGATAGCCAATCACATCGCCGGTCCGGAGCTACGCCTTAACCCTGCAGAAGCCTTCGTACTTGGCGGTGCCATTCTTGTTCATGACCTAGCTATGAGTCGCGCTGCTCACCAGATCTCCGGACAGACTATTCGGTCCCGAAGGGAATGGCCGGACGCACTGGCGAACGAAATTCGGAGGCACCAAGGTAGGCCTCCGCATCCGGCGGAGCTAGCTTCCCCTCCGGAAGATCTCGCAGCAAAAGCCGACGCTGTCTTGCTCCGCGCTCTGCACGCAGAGGTCGCCGAGGTCCTACCCACGTCTTCATGGGAAATGCTCGACAAAAGCACTGCCTATCTAATCAATGACCCAGATATTAGGCAGGCGTACGGAAGAACTATTGGTCGGGTGGCCGCCAGTCATCACTGGAATTCTGACGAAGTCACTAAAAATCTCGCCGCTCCTGTAGGGGCGCCCGCCTTCGCCCCCATAGAGTGGCGCGTTGACACACTCCTTTCAGCTTGTCTTCTACGTACTGCAGATGCCGCGCATCTTGATGCGGGTCGTGTTCCGGATATACTCGCCGCTGTACGCAATATTGGACCCGCTTCCAAGGATCACTGGCTATTTCAAAGCAGAATCCAGCGACCTTACCTGAACAATGGTCGACTGGTCTTTACGGCTCCAGAGGGCTTCGGCGCTGACGAGATGAGCGCATGGTGGCTAGCGTACGAAACGCTCTCAATGGTCGATGAGGAACTGCGTAACACTGACAGCATCTTGTCCGACAACGGGCGCTCGACCCTCTCCGCCCGCGGTGTGGCGAACGTCGAATCCCCCAGAGCATTCAGCACGGTTGCTCCATGCCGGGACTGGGAGCCAGTCGAGGCAAAAATCCGCGTGGGAGATGTGGCCGGCCTCGTCAGGAGACTCGGCGGCAATGAACTATATGGCGAGGATTGGACTATTGGGCTCAGAGAGATCGTGATGAATGCTTGTGATGCGGTAAAGGCCCGGGAATCCTTGGCTTCCTACCGAGGTGCACGGCCCTTCCTTGGCAGAGTGACGGTGTGGCTGGAGCAGCACGAAAACGATACTTGGCTATCGTGCAGTGATAATGGAATTGGAATGTCTCCCTCAATACTCGGAGGCAAACTTCTTGACTTCGGTAGTACGTCTTGGCTGAGTGCCGACGTCGTTCGGGAAAATCCAGGACTCCTGGCAAGTAGATTCGAGCCGTCTGGACGTTTCGGTATTGGCTTCTTCTCGGTATTCATGATGGGCGAGAGGGTGCAGGTTCTGTCGCGTCCCGTTTCAGGGGGCCCGTCGGATACATGGGTACTGGAATTCAGTCACGGCGTTGAACACAGGCCGATTCTTCGCAAGGCCCTCGTTGATGAGCAACTTGACGATCCTGGGACAATGATCCGGATCAGGCTAGACGAGGGCATCTGTGAGAGCGATCGTCAGGAAGACGCGCAATTCGCTTCTCTTCGTGCGCGAATTAGAAGGGTGGGCTGGTCGACGGTTGAAAAGTGCACCCCGGCCGCACTGATCAGGTATCTGCTTCCGGCAAGCGCAGTTGATCTATGGGTTAGTGACTATGTGGGCGGCCAGCAATCCCGTTGCGTCGTATCTCAGAACGAATGGGTCACTATGGATGGCACGGAGCTTTTGCGTCGCATCTACGCGTTGCCGGAAAACGGCCTTACCTTTAATGGTTCTGAGGAGGATGAAGATTTTGACGGAAGCTGGGTCAGCAAGGACCAAGCAGAGGAGATTGCAATAAAGATGGGTAGCCGCCTCGAACTTGTACACAATGAGGAGGGGCAACCTGCTGGACGAATCGCCATGTTCGATCCCGAAATGATGGACGACGACCTCACGTACCCCACCGCTTCCATGGTGACGGCAGGCCCGGCGAGGACTAGCACGAGCCTCTCTTCAACAGCAGGAATTCTGTTGGGGAAGCCGTACGGCGCAGCAAGAGAGGCCGCGGTCCCGGTAGCAAGTTATTCGTCCTTGGGCTCCTGGGTAGATTCTCAACTTACGACGCTTAACCGTCTGAGCGAGGGAAGACCAGACGGTTGGGCCATTGTGCCGGCAGAACTGGCCTGGCGATTTGATCGGGATGGGGACCAGCTTCGCTGTTGGCTCACAAAGGAGGGCTGGCTCAACTATCTTGAACTCAAAGAATGGATTTCACGACGTCGCGAATTCTCCGTCGCAGAACCCTATAGCCTGCACATTGACGTGGGTTCTGACAGTCACATGGCAGATTTGAAAGATGACGTAGTAGCATTCCCGGAGAACAGGAAGGTCTTCCTAACCGGAGGAGCACAACTATTGAGTTGGGCTGGAGACCCCTCTTCGGAGCAACTCAGCCCGTTTGTGCACACGTTTGTCGCCGCGGTAAAGGAGGTGTGGGGTGCTACTGAAAGCAAGGTGTATCGATGCTTCCGTCGCCCCTACATGCGATATACAGACGTCGCTACCTTCCAAGGGCGGCCTGTTGTTGTCGGCGTTCAGCACGTAAGCCGTGACGACTGTTGCGCTTCGTAATTCTGCGCACCTCAGGCGGCTACTGCATTCTCGGAGTGTGGGCCAACGAAACTCATTATGCTACTGGGTGTGATAAGTTGGCCCCTCACTCACTGCATCTCAGGCAAAATGAATAGGAGTGCAAGGGTCCACATGGCCGTAGCAGAAAAGAGAATGAAGAGCAACACGTATGTTTCATGCCAGCGCAACAGATTTTTTACCTGGGGGCGCTGACGGAACCCCGGGCCGACGAGCTCATCGGTTATGTCACACTCCTCATTCCGATAGTCCAGCCAAGAAAGCGCGCCGACAACGATAAGCGTGATGGTAAACCCTGCGACCACAGTAGTAAGAACAAGTAGACCGATCACCCCATCTCGAGCCGCAGTTGGCGATATTCCCCATTTACGAAATCCCACGTACAGCGCCAGTGCGGCCCCCGTCAAGCTCGTAGCTAGCGTCTGGTAGATCGCAAGAAAACGATGCGCATTCTCGTTGACTACTTGAATCTGCTGCAGGATGTATCGGTAGCGCTCTAGTGCAAACTCCTTGCGCACTGTGCTCGGATCCGATCCTGTGCCGCCTTGTGCTGCCATTTGACCCACCCCCACTGAACTGACGTATCGTTAGCATAAGTGCTCGACCGGCCCCGCGAGCGAGGAAGCTGCCGATCAGTTTCGTAGGCCCCGACGGCAGGTGCTGATGGCAACAGGAACGTATGACGGGGCACGAGTGCCGCAGTCAGCACCTGGGCTTGCCCACAGGGGGGCCTTACTGCTGGGCCTACAGATGCGAGAACGAACTCCTGGAGCGGTGCTCAATAAGCTACGGCTGGCGGCGGTGACGGCAGCGCTGACGGCAACGGCGGCGGACGACAGCATCGCTCAGCAACTCGGCACGGTTCCAGTAAGGTGCCAGAGGCCCGGCCGGCCACGGCTTGCCCGCATCTTCTAAGCGCTTGGCCGCAGGTTCGAGTCCTGCCGGGGGCGCAACCCGTCACCAGCAAAAACGCCCCAGAGGGGACCTCCCCTCCAGGGCGTTTCGTGTCTCGGGCGGCCACGCCGGCGGCGACGGACCCGTCACTGACTCGCCGGGGAGCCGGCCGGCCGCGCGGAGCCCCGCGGCAGCGGGTCGGGCGACGCGGCCGCATACTGCCTCGCGGGACGGCCGCACGCTGCCTATGGTCATGCGTGTGCGGGGCCCGGCGACGGGCCGGCGGCGCCGACGGCAGGGGGACCGTGAGCAGGAGACGCTATGTCGCCAGGGGCGTGCCAGGCGGCTACCGGGTCTGGGACAACCGGGGACGTCGATGGTGGGGCGACCGCTACGAGTTGTGCCCCGACGATCTCCTGGCCGAACTCAACGGCCAGGCGGACCCGGCGCGGATTCAGTGCGCTGATGAAGCGGTACCGAGCGCGGAAGCGGTGACGTCACTCGCCGAGCTGAACGGCCGAGAACACCGCTGCCACCGAGGGGCGGACGGCGTACGAGGCGCCCGCGCCGCCCCTGGGGGCCTGCCACCAGTAGAACGGGAGCCGCCGCTCGCTGCTGCCGTGTCCCTTGCTCATCCCGGACAGCACACCTGCCACGCGCTGCGCCGGATCGCTCCCGTTCGGGCCGCCCAGGGCCTCGTCCACCAGTTCCGTGCAGTGGATCTGCCGGCCGGGGTTGCGCAACATGTACTGGAACACCCGCCGGGCCTGCGGTGCCAGTGCGGACAGGAACACCGCGGCCCGTTCCAGGTCCTCCGGACCCCATTCCGGGGCTCCGTAGTGGCCCTTCTCACCGGAGTGCCGGTCCCACCGCGCGTCGCTCTCAGACAGATACCGCGTCATGCCCGCCCCCAACAGTCGGCCCCTGGCTTGTGTCGTTGGCACCGTACAGATCCGCCCGGGCGCTGTGCGCCGAATCCCCGACGAAGGTCCACCGGCGCCCCGTTCCGGTTCTGCCGGGGACGCCCGTCCTGGCCCGTGGGAACGCCCTGGGGGACCTCCTCTCCGGGGCGCTTCGAGCTTCGGTGGGCGACGAGCCTGCCGCTCGCTAGCCGGCGGCCACGACTTGGCCGGACGTGACCTGGGGCGAGTTGGGAAGCAGCGATGCCAGGTGGTCCCGCACGAAGTCCGCCGCTCGCTCGACGGACTCCTCGGCGCCGGCGCGGTCCTCGTAGACGCTGGTGGAGAGCATCACCCCGTTCCCGGCGTCGACCCAGTAGTAGGCGACGAAGCCGGGGACCTGGCGGAGGATCGGAACGAATCCCTCGTCCACCAGGCGTCCCGCCTCGGCGGGATCCGTCACCCCTTCGTACCGCCGGACCACTGCGTACATAGCTGTCTCCTCCTGGATCCCCGGGCTGCCCTGCCCGGAACGACATACCCCTCGGCGCGTCTCCCCCGCTCACGGCGCTGCCCGAAGGCACCCGGACAGGCGCATGGGACGGCTCGGCGAGTGCTCGGTCGCAGTGCCGTCCGGCACCACGTGCGGTCGCTTTTCGGCCAGCTCGGCCCGAATTCTCGGGGTCCGGGGGAATCCCGTTGACTTGAGCGGCGCTGTTGATCAAACTCGCCCGGTCGGTGCGAAGATCGTCGGCCGACGGCGCGCACGGCACTGACCAGCCGGGCGCGCTTCGTCGCGGGTCCGGCGTCGCGGCACAGGGCCGTACGGGAAGTCCGGGCACCGCTTGTTCCTGAGGGGGAAATCCAGGCATGCGCAAGACCACAGCAAGGCTGGCGCTCGTCGGTGTGGCGGCGGCGACGCTGTCGATGGTTCCGCTCGCCGGTACGTCGTACGCCGCCGGGTGTTCCGGTGCCGGGTGCGACAATAAGGGCCCGGCCACCTACAAGTGCGACGACAGCAGTTCCACCAAGCGCAAGGTGGACAGCAACGGGCGGGTGGCGGAACTGCGCTGGTCCGCCGACTGCCTGGCCGGCTGGGTGCGGATCAAGAACAACGCGAACCCGTCGGTCTACGACTCCACCGCGACCATCGAGAAGTGGAGCCTCGACGGCAAGCTGCTGAAGTCCCTGTCCGTGCGGACGCCGGGCTACGGCAAGAGCGACTGGTCGAACATGCTCGGCGGACCGGAGTACAAGTACCGCGTGTGCGTCCGCTTCGACAGCGACCTGTACCCGCTGGAGTGCAGCAGCAAGTTCTAGTGCGTTGCTCGCGGCCCGTGTCCGTTCGCCGTTCACGGCGAACGGACACGGGCCGTCCAGCCTGCCTAATTGCGTGGCGGGCCGGTGATGCGACGGCGGAGACTCGGGGCGTGGCTGACATGGGGGCGTTCAGGGACGCGGTCGGTGTGTGGGCGGCCGGAGGGGACGGGGAGCCCGCTCGGGAACTGGCCGAGCGGTTGTCCGTGCGGGTGGCCGTGCTGCTCGAAGGGCCCAGCGACGTCGCGGCGGTCACTGCTCTCGCCGGGCGCCGGGAACGGGATCTGGCGGCCGAAGGGGTGTGCGTGCTGTCGATGGGCGGCGCCATGAGCGTCGGGCACTTCGCCCGGGTCCTCGGGCCGCTGGGGCTGGGGCTGCGCCTCACGGGGCTGTGCGACGAGGCGGAGCGTGGGTTCTACGTTCGCGGGCTGGAGCGGGCGCGTGCGGCGTGGCAGGGGTTCTTCGTCTGCTCGGCGGATCTGGAGGACGAGCTGATCCGCGCGCTCGGCGTGGCCCGGGTCGCGGAACTCGTCCGGGCGGAGGGCGACGAGCGGGCACTGGAGACCTTCCTCCGCCAGCCCGCGCAGCGGGACCGTACCGCTCAGCAGCAGTTGCGGCGCTTCTTCGGCACCAAGAAGGGGCGGAAGATCCACTACGGGCGGGTGCTCGTGGAGGCGCTCGAGGAGCAGCGGGTGCCCGCGCCACTCGCCGGTCTGCTCGCCGGCCTCTGAACGACCTGGCGGGCGGCCTCGGCCGCCAATAGTCCGGGGCGGCCGCAGCCTTCGGACCGAGGCCCCCCGTGCTCAGACCCCGGCCCGTTGGCCGTCCCGGGTGGCTGCGGTGATCACGGCGGAGACGACGGTGGTCCCGAGGAGGCTGCCCATCATCACCAGGCCCACGCCGACCACGAAGAGGCCGCTGGAGTCGTCCGACCAGTCGTAGTACGCGGCGATGGTCAGGCCGGCCGAGGTGCCGAGCACCGCGGCCGCGACGTAGTGCCGGTACGCCGCCCAGCAGACCGGCACCAGGAGGGTCAGCACGAGCCCGATGACCTGCCACGCCTGGTACGGGCCGGTCTCGGTGCCGTCGGGGTGGACGTCCCGGTGCTGGTCCCAGCCCAGCCAGGCAGCCCACAACGCCATCGACACGCCGGCCAGTACGAGTATCGACAGCAGCTGGAGGGCGGGCTTGCGCGATTCTCTGCTCATGGGCCAAGCGTCCCGGCCGGCCCGCCCGGCGAACAGGGCGCAGGTACTCAGGTCCACCCGAGTACGTCAGCGCCCCGTCCGCCGCGCCCGGGTCAGGCCGCCAGTTCCGGGGCCGGCTCCTCCGCGCGCTCCGCCGCCGCCTTCGCGGCCAGGGCGTTCACGGCCGCGTTGAAGCGCTCCGTGGAGGTCGGGTGGTCGGGGCCCAGGACGTACTCCTTGAGGGTGCGGCGGTCCAGCACCATGGGGTCGGTGTGCGGGGCGCGGACCGAGTCCAGGATCTCCGTCAGGCGGGCGCACTCGCTGTCGAGGAGGTAGGCGCCGCCGGCCGTGGTGTAGGCGGCCCGGAACTCCTGGTCGGGCAGGTCGTGGGCGTTCGTCAGGACGTACGGCTTGAGGCTGGCCACGAAGTCGGCGACCACCGAGGAGACGTCGCTGATGAGGATGTCCGCCTGGTTGAAGCACTCGTAGAGGGTGGGGAGCTGCTTGAGTATCACGTTGTGGCGGACCGGGCCCTGGGCCTCCCAGTAGATCCGGTGCCACTCGGCGCGCAGCTCCTGCCACTCGGCCGCGCCCTCGCGGTCCGGCACGCGGGACTCGCGCACCTGCTCGGCGTCGTCACCGCCGAGGTGGCCGGCCAGCTCGTCGAGGCGGGCCTGGATCTCCTTCAGCCGGGGCTTGGCGGCGGCGGCCGCGGCCTCCGCCTCGGCGGCGCCGCGCCGCTCGTTGTCGGCGTGCAGCAGTTGGCGGATCGCCTTGTCGGCCTCGGCCGCCTCGGCCGAGCGCTTGCCGGTGAGCGGGTGCGGCTTGTAGACGACCCGGACGTTCTCGGCGAGCAGCTTCTCGATCATGCGCACGCCCATCGGGATGAGCGAGGTGTGGCAGTCGTCGTCGCTCCAGCCCTCCCAGGTGGGCGCGTAGAGGACGACGGGCAGCGGGCCGGGGGTGTGCTCGGCGTGCAGCCGGATCGGGGAGAGCTGGGGGCGGCCCACCTCCACGATGGCGCTGTCGCTGATGGCGTGCCGCACCCGCTGGTAGCGGTCGCGGCCGGCCCGGCCGGCCACCCAGATCTCGTCGTACACCTTGCTGACCCGGTTGCTGCTGGCGAGCTTGTCGCTGTCGCCGTGGCCGATGAAGACGTGCTTGGCCTCGGCGACGCGCAGCATGTGCACGTTCTTGCCCGCGTTGCCCGGGTAGAGCACGACGCGCACGCCGGACAGTTCGAGTTCTGCCAGGTCGTCGGCCTTGGGCACGCAGACCACCGGGATCCAGGTGCGGCTGAGGTGACGGAACGAGGCGCGCTCCCGGAGGATGATCACCGGGCGCAGGTCGAGCTGCTCGAGCGTCTCGATCCACATGTTGACCTGGTACATGAAGTCACGGGAGACGGAGGCGAAGCTGAAGTAGAGCGCCACCTCGGGTCGGTACCCGTCGAGTTGGCGGTTGACCTCGGCGAACACCTCCTCCGTGGCGGGCATGCGGCGGACCCTGCGGTACTGGTCCAGCAGCGCGACGACGCCCGCCGCGGTCACGGCGAGGGTGACGGCGAAGCCCGTGTACGCCGGCTGCCAGGAACCGGCCGCCAGCGCGGCGACGAGACCGGCGTGGGCCGGCAGGTCGAGGTGGAGGAGCTTGCGCAGGAAGCGCCGGTACAGGAGGGCGGGCGGCTGCTCGGGTATGGGCAGCCCGCTCATGTCCAGGTTGCGCACGACGAGCGGCAGCACGCGGCGCCGGCGGACGGCGTGGTGCACCGCCGTGTACAGCATCATCATCGCGAAGTGGGCGCTGAAGACGGCGAGCGCCGTCACCAGCACCGCCTCCGGCGCGTCCATCCGGCTGGCCAGCGCGAGCAGCATCACCGTGCGCACCGCGAACCGCAGCGGTCTGGTGAGCTGCAGCGTCGCGAGCCTGCGCACGAAGCCCGGGGCCCTGGAGTGCAGCACCTCGTCCACGACGTACGTCACCGCCGACGCCACGGCGAAGCCCCGCCAGTCGGGCAGCAGCGCGAAGACGGGCAGCGCGGCGAAGGCGGCGCCGAGCAGGAGCACGAGAAACAGCTCGGTCACCCCGCGCACGCGCAGGGCACCGCACAACCGACGGATCGTCATGGGCAAGGTTTCCTCTTCCGGACAGGCGCGCACGTCGGGGCAAACGCCGTTGTTCGCCTGTTCGACACAAGAGGAAGGTGAGAAGTTGTACACCAAACGGAAAGAAAGAGTTCAGATTCCGTTTCCCTGGGTATCGGGATGCTTTTGAGTTCGCGTCAGGTCCGGTGACCGGCGGGTACAGTCGCCGCGGGGAAGGGGAGGACACGTGCGACTTCGCTGCGCGGTGCTGGACGACTACCAGGGGGCGGCCACCGCCTGCGCCGACTGGTCGGCGCTCGGGGACCGGGTGGAGGTCGTCGCGCTGCGCGAGCACATCGAGGGCGAGGACGCGGTCGCCGCGGCCCTCGCCGACTACGACATCGTCGTCACCCTGCGCGAGCGCGTCCCCTTCCCGGGATCCCTGATCGCCCGGCTGCCCCGGCTGAAGCTGCTCGTCGCCTCCGGGATGCGCAACAGCGTCATCGACTACGCCGCCGCCGAGGCGCACGGGGTCACCGTGTGCGGTACGGCGAGTTCACCGACGCCTCCCGTGGAGCTGACCTGGGCGCTGCTGCTGGGATTGGCGCGCGGGATCGTCGAGGAGAGCGGCGCGCTGCGCTCGGGCGGCCCCTGGCAGTCCACCGTCGGCGCCGACCTGCACGGCCGCCGGCTCGGGCTGCTCGGACTGGGGAAGATCGGCAGCCGGGTGGCGGCGGTCGGGCTCGCCTTCGGCATGCGGGTGAGCGCCTGGAGCCAGAACCTGACGGCGGAACGCGCCAAGGAGACCGGCGTGGAACTGGCCGCCGGCAAGGAGGAGCTCCTGGCGGCCAGTGACTTCGTCTCCGTCCACCTGGCGCTCGGCGAGCGCACCCGGGGTCTGCTCGGCGCCGCCGAACTCGCCCTCATGAAGCCGACCGCCTACCTCGTCAACACGTCCCGCGCGGCGATCGTCGACCAGGACGCCCTGCTGGCCGCGCTGCACGAGGGCCGGATCGCCGGTGCCGGCGTGGACGTCTTCGACGTGGAGCCGCTGCCCGCCACCCACCCGATGCGCACCGCGCCCCGACTCCTCGCCACACCCCACCTCGGCTACGTGTCGCAGGCCAACTACGCGACGTACTACGGCCAGGCGGTGGAGGACATCCAGGCGTACCTGGCGGGCTCACCGGTACGACGCCTGCCCTGAGACCTCCGGACGAGGGGGTCGTCGTGAGTCCTCCGGACGAGGGGGCTGCCCTGAGGGCCTCCGGGCAAGGGGGCTGCTCCAAGGCCTCCGGGTACGGCGGCGGGGGCCCGGCCGGCTCAGCCGGCTTCCGGGCGGCGGTAGATCCCTTCGCTCCGGTGCAGGTGGTGGAGGTCCACCAGGTAGCGCCGGAGCGTCACATGGTCGGTGCCGTCGGAGTCCTCGCACCAGGCCCGCAGGCGCTCGTTCACGACCCGTTCCGGGTAGGCGACGCCAGGCTCGAAGGTCTGCTCGGCGATGTGCCGCAGCACCAGCTTCTTCCGGGCCCACTGGGCGGGCAGCCGTACCAGCCGCCCGTTCCGTACGAAGGTGACGAGGACGGCGTCCGGTCCGTTACCGGCCTTGGGCGCGGGGCGCTCCCGCCGGGCCAGTTCGCGGAACAGGCCGTAGGAGACGGCGAGTGCTCCCGCCGGGCCGTCCGTCACCGCCCCCTGCTCGCGCAGCCGGAGCAGCGCGAGCGCCGTGTCCTTCGCGGACAGTCCAGCCGCCTCGGCGACCCGTTCGGGTGTGTCCGCGCCCAGGGCCACGGCGGCGAGGGCGCGCAGCCGGCGCTCCTCCGCCAGCAGCCCGATGATCTGCCGGGCCCGCTCGCCCGGGCCGTCGCGGTCACCGTCCCCCGGGACGGCTGCCGCGCCGGCTCCCTCGCCCGGGACGGCTGCCGCGCCGGCTTCCTCGCCCGGGTCGGCTGCTGAGCCGGCCCTGGGCCCCAGGTCGGTGTCGGTGCCCGAGTCGGCGGCTGTGTCGGCGTCGGTGCCTGAGTCGGTGGTCATGGCCGGGAGGCTAGGCGGACGGCCCGGCGTGGCGCCTCCCAATTACGGCCCCGGAGGCCAGATGGACAGCCCGGCTCAACACCTCCCGAGCACGGCCCCGTAGGGCAGGCGGGCAGCCCGGTTCAGCACTCGCAAGCACGGCCCGAAGCCCAGGCGGACGGCCCGGCTCGACACCTCCCGAGCACGGCCCCGTAGGGCAGGCGGGCAGCCCGGTGGAGTGCCTTCCGGCTGCCGCCCCGGCACCTCGCCGGGCGCCGTCGTTCGCGCGCCCCGTTGATCGGGTGATCCCCCGAGGATCGGCGTGACCCGCCCCCGGCCGGGCCGTTGAACGGGAAGTGCGGCGGCTGGTCCTGCCGCCGTCCCCCCGAGCAATAAGGAGAACCTGATGTCTCGCATCGCGAAGGCGGCTGCCGTCGCTCTCGGCACGGGCGCCGTGGTGATCGGCGGCGCCGGCCTCGCCCTGGCCGACGCGGGCGCCGAGGGCGGGGCCCTCGGCTCGGCCGGCGTGCTGTCCGGGAACGCGGCCCAGGTTCCGGTGCACGTCCCGGTGAACGTGTGCGGGAACACGGCCGACGTCATCGGCCTGCTGAACCCTGCGTTCGGCGACGTCTGCGGCAACGTCGGCGGCCACGAGGGGACCCCGGGCGAATCCGGCGGCTACGGCAACTGATCGGGCCGCACGTACGGCGAAGGGCCCCGGCACCTCGAGCGCCGGGGCCCTTCCCGTGTCCGCGGCGCTCGCACACCTCACGCGTACCGGTAGACCCCGCTCACGTCCTCGAGCTGGTCCGGCGTCACGTCCCAGGGCGGCAGCTTCTGGAACCGGGCGACGATCCGCCCGTGCTGCCGGTCCCCCGAGGGCGGCGGGCTCGCGGGCAGGTAGCGGTGGTTGCGGTGGGCGAGCTGCCACCGGTGCCACTGCAGGTCGAGGAAGGCGTGGTGCAGCCAGAACACCGGGTCGTTGACGGAGGCGCCGCCGAGCATCACGCCGCCGACCCAGCGGTGCACCCGGTTGTGGTTGCGCCAGGAGGCGCTGCCGCTGCCGGGTCCCCAGCCCTCCAGCTTGTTGCGGAACCCGGTGGCGGCCGTCGAGTCCCAGGGCCTGGCGTCGTAGACGGGGTCGTCGAGGGCCACCTGCAACTGGCTCCTGGTGGGCAGGGCGATGGGGTTGGCGGCACGGCCCAGGTCCCGGGTGAGGAACTTGCCGTCCGTGACCCCCACCCTGATGGTCCAGTGTCCCGCCGAGTACGCGAACGGGCCGGTCATCACCTGCCGGTCGGAGCGCCGTCCGTCGCCGCCAAGCAGGTCCGCCGTCCAGGGCACGGAGGTCTTCGTGCGGTTGCGGGTCCAGTCCCAGTACGGCACCGTCACCGAGGAGTCCACCCGGTGCAGCGCCCGCTCCAGGTCCAGCAGGAACTGGCGGTGCCAGGGCAGGAAGGACGGGGCCATGTGGGCGGTGCGCAGCCCGGTCTCGCCGTCGGCGGCGTAGTGGGCGATGTGCATGCGCACGAACTCGTCGTACTCGCCGCGCCGTTTCAGCTCCAGCAGGGCGTTGACGAACCGGCGGCGCTCGGTGCGGCTGAGCGTGCTGACGTTCTTACGCACGTACGCCATGCGGCCCTCCCATGTGGTGTCCGGCCATCCCGCCGCCGACCGGACCGGGGGCGAGGTCGCGCAGGTGCTGCCCGGGACCGATCTCGTCGACCGCCGCGCGGGTCGCCTCCAGCGCGGTCGGGTACGAGCCGTAGTGGTCGACCATGCTGAGCCAGGTGCCGTCGGCCCGGCGCATCAGGTGCAGCGGGCGGCCGTCGATGGTGACCTCCCAGTCGCCGTCGGCCGCGCGCCGTCCGGCGATCGGCACCAGGGCGCCCTGGATGCGGCGGCCCCGGTAGGTCTCGTCGAAGGAGCTGCGCCCGCGGCCCTGCCCGGCCGGCAGAGGGCGCGACGCGGCGACGACCGGGGCGAGCGCCAGGGCGGCTCCGGTGGCCAGCAGCACCCGGGCCGCCTCTCTGCGGGACGTTCTGCGGCCGCCCGCCACCACCTGCTGATTCGCCCCCACCGCGACGCCTCCGGCACCGACGACCATCTCTCACTCCTCGATCGGGATCCGATGTCCCTATCGGTAACCGGCGGGACCGGTGCCGAGTCACCGGTGAGGGCCATCCGGCGGTACACGGGGTGCGGGACGCGGCCGGTTGCCCCTGCCCGGCGGGGTGCGGTGCGGCCCTGCGGCCTCTCACCCCGTCGGCCCAGCGCCGGGAACCGCTCCACACGATCGGGGGAAGCGGCCTCGGACACACCGAAGGCCGGTCCCGCGGGGTGCGGTACCGGCCCGGTTCCAGCGCGTCGCCGGTGGGTCAGCCCTGCAGGGGCATGCCGCCGAGCAGCGGGTTCTGCTGGTTCACGGCGGTGGTGGCGTCCTTGACCGTGTGCAGGACGGAGTCCTTGTCCTCGGTGCTGAGCGCGTCCGACTGGTGCTGGAGCGGCATCACGTCGTGCACGGTGATGGGGTGGTGGGTGAGCGTGTCCACCGCGCCGTTGAGGCTGGTGGGCCTGAGGTCGGCCGAGTTCTGGGCGAACGCGGGCGCGGCGGCGCCGACGACGGCCATGGAACCGGCAATGACAGCGGCGGCCTTCAGGGACTTCATCGTGTTCCTTCCTTCGGCAACTCACGTCACCCGGAGCGATCTGACACCGTGCCTAACGAGTGGCCGCCGGGCCGGAAACCCCGTACCGAAAAGGCATATGAGATGCCGTCGGGCAGCGCGACGCCCCGGCCACCGTGCGCCGGCGGGCACGTCGGCCGGGGCTCAGGCGTGGGAGCCGTCACCCGGCCGGGAGCGCCGGGACCGACGGCAGGCCGGGCAGGGCCGCGCTCGGGGCGGGGGTGGGTGTCCCGGCGCCCGGGAGGACCGGCTTGAGGAGGCCCAACAGGCCGTTCACCACACCGGTGGCGGCGGGCAGTACGTCGTCGAGGCTGGAGACGACGGCCTTCACCAGGGCGTCGATCGCGCCGGTCAGCTTGGCGAGCGCGTCGCTCGCGGTGTCCGGGGCGGCGGGCGCCGCCAGGCGGGCGGAACCGCCGGCGGCCGGCGGGACCGGTGCGGGGGCGGGCAGGCCGAGGGTCTGGGTCAGGGTGCCGAGGGCGGACCCGGCAGGCACGGCAGGCACGGCAGGCACGGCGGGCAGGGCGGGCAGGGCGGGAACCACGGCACCGGCCGCCGTGGAAGGCGTGGCAGCGGAAGGCGTGGCAGCCGGGGGCCTCACCGGCGTGGAAGGCGTCGCCGCCGGGGGTGTGGCGGTCATGGAGGGCGACGCGGCGGAGGACAGCGACGCGTCGGCGGAGGGCGCCACGGCATTGGTGGGCGTGGCCGCCGGAGCCGTGGGCGTCACCGCCGCGGGCGGCTCGGCGGGCACGGCGGCGGCGGTCGGTGCGGCGGCGGCAGCCGGAGTCCCGGTGGCCGCCTCGGTGACGGCGCGCTTGGCCGCCTCGCCGAGTCGGTGTGCCTCACCCGGCGTCAGCCGGGCCTCACGGAGCGAACGTTCGAGCAGTTCCGCCACCGGCGCGGGGACGGAGCCGGTGTCGCTGAGCGCCTTGATCCGGGCGAGCAGCGCGTCCGCGCCGGGCACGGCCGGGTGCCGGGCCGTGCGGGTGCGCTCCCCGGCCAGGTCGGTGGCGACGGCGGCCGAGCCGGCGATGCCGACCAGGAGGGCGGCGCAGAGGGCGGCGGACGCGAGACGGCTCGTGGGCAGCGCGCGCATGCGGGTTCCTTTCGGCGGGGCTGGGGTCTCAGCCCACCGTTGGACCGCCGGTGGCGTACCGCAACCGCTCACGGCCCGGGTGGTGCATCCGGGGGAGGCGGCACGCGAACCGGCCGCCCGTCCGTGCACGAGGCACGGGCGGACGGCCGGCGAAAGGGCGCGGGTCCCGGCGTCAGTCGTTTTCGCAGCCGCTGCCGAACGCGGGGTTCAGCAGGCCGATGACGTCGACGGTGTCGCCGCAGACGTTGACCGGCACGTGGATCGGGGCCTCGATGACGTTGCCCGACAGCACGCCCGGGGAGTTGGCGGCGAGACCGTCCGCACCCGAGTCGGCGGCGGCCACGCCGACGCCGCCGGCGACGGCCGCGACGGCGGCGGAGGTCAGAACCAGACCCTTCGCGATACGCGACATGGAGAAGTGCTCCTTGGGGATCGACACACATCCGGGCGGAATGCCCAGCGCTGTGTCAACGCGTGGCACCGGCCGGGGTTCCGCCGCCAAAGGGGTGATGTGCACCGAAGCACCCCTTCACGAATCAGACACACTTGTCCGGTTTCTTCGGATTAATCCCAACGCCTCATAGAGTTGCTGCCCTCTCCACCACGAAGGAGAGGGCGGACGGCGTACCCCATTCGCCGCCTGGCACCTGTGTTCGACGACGACCAGGCCCGGCCCGGTCGGTGGTGACCAGCCGGGCCACCGGCTCGTTGCTCCGTATATGACGTGGACCGGCGCACTCCTCGTGGCCGCGGACGCGCCGGCACCACACGCGTACCCACCCGCAGCCCCGAGCGCCCCTGAGCGAGGAACCCGCGCATGCACCAGCCAGCACCCGATCCTCGGCCGCGGGTCCTGCACATCGCGCAACCCGTCGACGGTGGGGTCGCCCGTGTCGTGCTCGATCTCGCGCGGGCCCAGCTCGCCGCGGGCACGCGGGTCACGGCCGGCTGTCCCGGCGGTGAACTGGGCGCGGAGCTGCGCGGGCTGGGCGCCGGCTTCCGGCCGTGGCGGGCCGCGCGGTCCCCGGGCCCGGGACTGGCCGGCGAGGTACGGCGGTTGGCACATCTGATCGAAGAGGTACGGCCCGAACTGGTGCACGCGCACAGCGCAAAGGCCGGGCTCGCCGCCCGGCTGGCGGTACGCGGCCGCATCCCGACCGTGTTCCAGCCGCACGCATGGTCGTTCGAGGCCGTCGGCGGGGTGACCGCGGGCCTCGCACTGCGCTGGGAACGCTGGGGCGCCCGGTGGGCCGACCGCATCGTGTGCGTCAGCGAGGCGGAGCGGGCGACCGGGGAACGCGCCGGGGTGCACGCCTCGTACGCCGTCATCCCCAACGGTATCGACACCGGCCGCTTCTCCCCCGCACCCACGCCCGCCGCAGCGGGTCCCGCCGCCACCGCCACCGCCAGGGCCGCGCTCCTGCCGGACCTCGGTCCGTCCGCACCGCTCGTCGTCTGCGTCGGGCGGCTGTGCCGGCAGAAGGGCCAGGACGTGCTGCTGCGCGCCTGGGAGCGGATCCGGTGCGCGGTGCCGGACGCCCGGCTGGCGCTGGTCGGCGACGGACCCGACCGGGACGCGCTGCGCGCGCGGGCGCACCCCTCGGTCCGGCTCGTGGGCGCGGTCGCCGACACGGTGCCCTGGTACCGGGCCGCCGACCTGGTGGTCCTGCCCTCGCGCTGGGAGGGCATGGCCCTCGCCCCGCTGGAGGCGCTGGCCTGCGGGCGGCCCGTCGTGCTCACCGACGTCGACGGCGCCCGGGAGAGCCTGCCGCCGGCGCTCGCGGACCGCTGTCTGGTACCGGCGGCGGACCCCGCGGCGCTGGCCGGAGCCGTCACCGCGCTGCTCACCGACGCACCCCTGCGCGCCGCGCTCGCGGACCAGGGGCGCCGGCACGTCCTGTCCACTCACGACGTGCGGCACACCGCCGAGCGGGTCGCGGACCTGTACCGCGAACTGCTCGGCCCCCGGCCACCCGTGTCCTTCGAGCGCAGGGAGTCCATCCACTCGTGACCGCGGAAAGTACCGTCCCATCCCCCGGCGCCCAGCCCTGGGACCACGGACTCTCGCCCCTCTCGGTGCTGCCCGCGCGCGCCACCGGCGGGTCCCTGTTCCCGGTGCGCCGGTCGCCAGCGCGGCCCACCTCGCCGCTGCCGCTGCTCGCCGCCGACCTGCTCGCCGCACTGGTGGGCGCGCTCGCCCTGGAGGGCGCCGTCCACAGCCCGTTACTGGTCGCCGTACTGGTGGCCGGAGCCATAGTGCTGCAGCCGCGCGCGGTGCGGCCCGTGCTCGGCGTACTCGACGAACTGCCCTCTGTCTGCGGCCGGATCGCGGTCACCTGGCTCGCGCTGGCCGCACTGTGCGCCGCTTACGACCCGGGTCTGGCGCTGTCCGCCCGCAGTCTGCTGCTGGGCTGGACGCTGCACGCCGCGGCGGCCTGCGCGGGGCGCGGCGCGGTGCACTGGCGGCGCCGCGCCGTCCTGGCCGGCCGTCCGCGTCCGGCGCTGGTCGTCGGCCCCGCCGCGACCTCGCAGCGGGTGGCCGCGGCGCTGCTGCGGCATCCGCGCTGCGGGGTGCGGCCGGTGGGCGTGGTCGCCGAACACTCCGGGGACCCGGGCGGACTGCCCGTGCTCACCACGGAGGAGGAGGTGGGGCGGGCGCTCATCCAGAACGGCGTACGGGACGTCCTCAGCATCGCCCCGGCCATGCGCAACGGACAGGAGCCGTTGACGCGGAGACTCCTCGAGGCGGGCTGCACGGTGTGGGAACTGGACGCGGAACGCCCGGCGCACGGGACGAGCGACCAGCTCGCCGGGTTCGCCGTGCGCCGGCTCGACCTGGGTCCGGGGCGGCCCGGCAGCCTCGGCAAGCGGCTGCTGGACGTGCTGGTGTCGGGGGCGCTGCTGCTGCCGGTCTCGCCGGTGCTGCTGCTGTGCGCGGTGGTGCTCCGGCTCACCGACGGTCCCGGCGTGCTGTTCCGGCAGGAGCGCATCGGCAAGGACGGGCGCCCCTTCACGCTGCTGAAGTTCCGCACCCACCGCCCGGTCGACCAGCACGAGGCGGCCACCCGGTGGAGCGTGGCGGGCGAGCGCGACATGACCCCGTTCTGCCGCTTCCTCCGGGTGAGTTCGCTGGACGAGCTGCCGCAGCTCTGGAACGTCTTCCGGGGCGACATGAGCCTGGTCGGGCCGCGCCCCGAACGGCCCTACTTCGTCTCCCTGTTCAGCCAGGCCCACCCCGGCTACGCGGACCGTCACCGCATGCGGACCGGCATCACCGGCCTCGCCCAGATCAACGGTCTGCGCGGCGACACCTCCATCGAGGACCGGGCCCGTTTCGACAACGCCTACATCGACAACTGGTCGCTGTGGCAGGACGTCTGCATCATGCTGCGCACCGCGGTCGCGCTCGTGCGGTCGGCGGGGAGCTGACCGATGAGCCTCGCCCTGCCGATGCGCCGCCCGTTCCGGCCCTCCCCGGCGCTCTCCGTGGTGGCCGTGGTCGCGCTGCTGGCGCTGCCCGGCCGGGCCGGCGGCGCGGGCGGCGCGGGACCGGCCGACGCCATGTCCGCCGTGGTCGTCGCCCACTGCGCCGTACGGCTCCTGCGGGAGCGCCGGCGCCCGCTGTCCCGTACCGCGGCCGTCATCCTCGGGCTGCCGGTCGCCGGTCTCGCGGTCGCCGCGATGGGCGCGGTGTCACCGGCCGCCGGGGTCGCCGGTCTCGGCCGCTACCTGCAGATCTTCGTCCTCGTGCCCGCCGCCGTCCTCCTGCTGGTCCGCGACCGCCGCGACTTCCGGCTGGTGGCCTGGTCGCTGGTGGCGCTCGCGCTGTGGCAGGGAATCCTCGGGGTGCACCAGTACGTCACCGGCACGGGGGCGTCGTACGAGGGCGAGGACGTCCGCGCCGTGGGCACCTTCGGGGCGTCGGACGTGATGGGCATGGCGACGGTGGTGTCCTTCGGGCTCATCTGCGCGGTCGGCCTGGCGCTGGGCCGCGCCCCGGTGCGCGAGCGGTGGGCCGCGGCGGCCTGCGCCCTGGCCCTGCTGCCGCCGCTCGCCCTGTCCTTCAGCCGGGGCGCCTGGATCGCCACCGTGGTGACCGTCGCCGTCCAGCTGGCACTGGCCGGGCCGCGCCGGGCGCTGCGGGTGGGGGCGGCCGCGGTGGCCGCGGGCGTGGTCCTGGTGGGCGGGTTCGGGCTGGGCACGGCGATGCTGCAGGAGCGGTTCGACAGCATCACCCAGGTCGCCGACGCGCCCGACCAGTCCGTCACCGACCGGTACACCATGTGGGCGGCGGCCACCGACATGTGGCGGGAGCACCCGCTGACCGGCGTCGGCCTCAAGGGCTTCCCCGAGTACCGGGACGGCCACGCCTCGCTGGCGCTGTCCTCGGGCAGCGACACGGCGGGCGCGGGCAGCGCCTTCCACCGGCAGGCGCTGCTGTCCCCGCACAACATGTACCTGCTGGTGCTCGGCGAGCAGGGGCTGCTCGGCCTGCTGGGCCTGGCGGGCGGCTGGCTGGCCCTGCTGGTGTGCGCGCTGCGGAACCTGTGGCGGACGCGGCGTTCGCGCGGGGGCCGGGAGTGCGCGCTGATCGCCTGCGGGCTGCTGGTCTGGCAGTTGGTCGACTTCGCCTACGCCGACATCGGCGGCCCCTCGACGGTGCTGACGGCGGTGTGCCTGGGGCTGGCGGCCTGGTGGGCGCTGTCCGGCGCCGCGACGGCCGACCGCGCCCCGGCGCCGGCGCCGGCGCCGGGAGAGGCGGCCACGCGATGACGGCGACGCCCTCCCGCGGACCACGGGACCTGCGGCCACCGGCCGGCCAGACGGCGGACCCGGAGGCAGGCGGGCCGGCTGTGCCGGTGACGGGCCCAGAAGCCGGTGGGCCGGCTGTGCCGGTGACAAGCCCGGTAGTCGGCGGGCCGACCCTCCCGGTGGCGGGCCCGGTAGCCGGCGGGCCGGGCGGGCCGGTGGCGAGTCCGGAAACCGGCTGGCCGACGGGGCCGGTGACGGGCCCAGCAGCCGGCGGGCGGGCCGGGCCGGTGACAAGCCCGGAAGCCGGCTGGCCGACCGGGCCGGTGGCGGGCTCCGCCGAGGCGGCGCAGCAGGCAGGCGGAGGATCCGTGCCCGCCGCACGGGCGGCCGCGCCGGGCATCGCGCCCGGCGGGGGCGTCCCGCCCAGAGCCGCGACCGACGCTCCGCTGACTTCCGGCAGCGCCCTGGAGCCCGGCGCCCCTCTGACCTCCGGCAGCACCGTGGACTCCGACACCGTCCCAGAGCCTGGCGGCGGCCTGGAGTCCAGCGCCACCCCCACCCCCGCCACCGCCGCCCCCAGCACCACCACCCCCCGCTTCCTGGCCCGCGCCGCGCTCGTCACCGCGTCGCTCTCCGTTGCCGGGGCGCTTCTCGGGCTGGTGCGGGATCAGACGCTGGCCCAGTTGTTCGGGGCCGGGCGGGACACTGACGCCTTCCTGGTCGCCTGGACCGTGCCGGAGTTCGCGGCCACGCTGCTCATCGAGGAAGGGCTGGCGTTCGCGCTGATCCCGGCGTTCAGCGCGGCCCTGGCCCGGCGGGCCCAGGGCGCCCCCGGCGACCCCGTGCGCGCCCTGGTGGCCGGCAGCCTGCCCCGGCTGTCGCTGGCGTTCGCGGCGGTGGGCGCGCTCTGCGCCGCCGCCGCTCCGCAACTGGTCGGCGTGCTCGCCCCCGGGCTGCCCGACCCCGCCCTCGCCGTCGACTGCACCCGGCTCACCGCGACCTGTGTGCTCAGCTTCGGGCTCGCCGGGTACTGCAGCGCGGCGCTGCGGGCCCACGGCCGCTACCTGGCCCCGGCGGCGATCTACGTCGTGTACAACATCGGCATCGTCGTGGCCATGTTCGCGCTCGGCGGCCGCTGGGGCGTGCGTTCGGCGGCGTTCGGGGTCGCGGCCGGCGGATGCCTGATGGTGCTGGTCCAGCTCCCCGACCTGGTGCGCCGGCTGCGCGATCCCCGGGCGCCCCGGACCGTGTCCGGGAACGGCGCCGGCAGCCGGCCGGTGGACGTCGCGCTCATGGCCACCGTGCTGCTGTTCGGTCTGTGCCGGCAGTCGCAGGTGCTCATCGAGCGGTTCTTCGCCTCGCAGCTCCCCGCCGGGGCCATCTCGCACCTGAACTACGCCCAGAAGGTCGCGCAGATCCCGATGATGCTGTCGATGATGCTGTGCACGGTCACCTTCCCGGTGGTGGCCAGGGCCATCGCGGACGGCGACACCGAGCGGGCCAGGACCCGGGTGGAGGGCGATCTGGCGGTGGCCGCGTGCCTGGTGCTGCTCGGCGCCGCGGCGGTCGTCGCCTGCGCCCCCCAGATGGTCCACCTCCTCTTCCAGCGGGGCGCGTTCACCGCGGCCGACACCGCGGCGACGGCGGACGTCATGCGGGTGTACGCGCTCGGCCTGCTCGGCCAGACCCTGACGGGCGTGCTGGTCCGCTCCTACTTCTCCGCGGGCCGCCCCACCTGGTACCCGCTCGCCGCCATGGCCGCCGGCATCACCGTGACCTCCGGTATCGGCGCCGGCACCATCGGCCGCTGGGGCGTCACCGGCATCGCCGCCGCCAACGCCGCCGGCATCACCGTCACCTCCGTGCTGCTGCTGGCCGGCATGGCCTCGCGCAGCGTGCCCGTGCGGGTCAGGGGCGTGCTGCGCGAGCTGAGCCGGCCGCTGGCGGCCGCCGTGGTGGCCGCCCTGGCGGGGGCGTTCGCCGCGGGCCTGCCCGCCGTCCCGCTCGCCGGCCTGCTGGCCGGCGGCACCACCGTGACCGTCGTGTTCGTCCTGCTCGGCCACGCCCTGGGCGCCCAGGGCTGCACCACCGCCGTCCGATTCGTCCGCACCCTCGCCGGAAGGCTCGCCCATGCCGTCCTCCGTTGAGTCGCCCCGGCGCGCCGGCGCCGCCGGGCCCGTCCGCGTCCCGTGGATCGCCATGTACCACTCGGTCGGCGACCGCTCCGACGACCCGTACCGGATCACCGTCACGCCCGACCGGCTGGAGCGGCAGCTGCGCTGGCTGCGCGGCCGCGGACTGCGGGGGGTGTCGGTGCGCGAGCTGCTCGCCGCCCGCGCACGCGGCGAGGGGCACGGCCTGGTCGGGCTGACCTTCGACGACGGTTACGCCGACTTCCTCACCGGCGCGGCCGAGGTGCTGGCCCGCTGGGAGTGCACGGCCACCCTGTTCGCGCTGCCCGGCCGGCTCGGCGGCGACAACGCGTGGGACCCGCTGGGCCCGCGCAAGCCGCTGCTGACCGCCGACGGGATCCGGCAGGCGGCCCGGTCGGGGGTGGAGATCGGCTCGCACGGTCTGACCCACGTCGACCTGACCGGCGCCGACGACCTCACGCTCAAGGCGGAGACGGTCGAGAGCCGGGCCCTGCTGGAGGCGCTGACCGGCGCCCCGGTCACCGGCTTCTGCTATCCGTACGGCGCGGTCGACGCCCGCGCGGCCGACGCGGTCCGGGACGCCGGGTACGACTACGCCTGCGCCATCGACCCGGGTGCGCTGACCGGCCCGTACGCCCTGCCCCGGGTGTACGTCGGGCAGCACGACACCGGTGTGCGCCTGCTGCTGAAGTACCGGCTGCACCGGCTGCGCCGCCGGCCGGTGGACGAACCGCGGTGAGGGCCCTGCACATCATCACCGGACTCGGGGTGGGCGGCGCGGAGCAGCAACTGCGGCTGCTGCTGCGGCACCTGCCCGCGCGGTGCGACGTGGTGACGCTGACCAACCCGGGTGCGGTGGCCGACGGGCTGGCCGCCGACGGGGTGCGGGTGACCCACCTCGGCATGAACGGCAACCGGGACGTGGCGGCGCTGCCCCGCCTGGCCCACGTCATCCGGCGCGGCCGCTACGACCTCGTGCACACCCATCTCTACCGGGCCTGTCTGTACGGCCGGATCGCCGCCCGGCTGGCCGGGGTGCGCGCGGTCGTCGCCACCGAACACTCCCTCGGCGACTCGCAGATGGAGGGGCGCCCCCTGACCGCGGGCGTGCGCGCGCTGTACCTGGCCGGCGAGCGGCTGGGCCGGACCACCGTCGCGGTCTCCCCCACGGTCGCCGAACGGCTCACCCGCTGGGGGGTGCCCCGGCCGCGCATCGCGGTGGTGCCCAACGGCATCGACCTGGACGGCTTCCGCTTCGACCCCGAGCGGCGGCGGCTCACCCGCGCCCGGCTCGGGCTGCCGGACGACGCGTTCGTCGTCGGCGGCATCGGCCGGCTCACCTCCGGCAAGCGCTTCGACGTCCTGATCGGGGCCCTCGCCCGGCTCCCCGGCGACTGCAGGCTGCTGCTGGTCGGCGGCGGCCCGCAGGAGGCCGCCCTGCGCCGGGCCGCCGAGGAGTCCGGCGTGGCCGGCCGGGTGCTGTTCACCGGCGAACGGCCCTACGTCCCGGACGGCTCGCCCGGACCCGATCTGCCCGCGCTGACCTCGGCGATGGACGTGCTCGCCGCGCCGTCCCCGGAGGAGGCCTTCGGGCTGGCCGTCGTCGAGGCGCTGGCGGCCGGGCTGCCGGTGCGCTACGCCTCCTGCCCGGCCCTCGAGGACCTGCCGCCCGAAGCCGCCCCGGACGCGCTGCGCGTCACGGGCGGCGCCGACGCCTACGCCCGCGCCCTCGCCGAGGTGCGGGCCGCCGCACCCGGCTCCCGCGCCGCCCCCGAGGCGCCCCGTCACTACTGCATCACCCGCAGCGCCGCCCGGCTGATGGACGTCTACACGGCGGCGCTCACCGGCACGCCCACCAGGTCCCCATCCCCTGAGAGAGTCAGCTCGCCATGACCGAGAATCCCACCCGGCACTCCCGCCCGGCCCGCTTCAAGCGCCTGCGCGCGCTTCCGCCCTGGTCGCTGGTGGCGGCCGGCGTCCTCGCCGGCGGGCTGCTCGGCGGCGCCTACGGTGTGTTGAAGCCGCCCACGTACACGGCCACCAGCTACGTGATCGCCGTGCCCACCCAGAGCTCCGACTCCGCCGCCGCGGTCGGCTTCGCCCAGGCCTACGGCCGGGTCGCCACCGATCTCGCGGTGCTCGGCGACGCGCAGGTGTGGGCCGGGGTGCCGGTGAACACCCTGCGCGGCAGTGTGCGCACGGCCACCTCGCCGGACGCCCCGATGGTCGCCGTCTCCGCCACCTCCGGGCGTCCGGCCCGGGCCGCCGACATGGCCAACGCGGTCGCCCGTTCCCTCGCCCAGCACGCCAACGCCACCAAGGCCGACACCCATGTCGAGCTGGTGCAGTTCTCCCGGGCCCCGCGGCCGACCGCGCCCACTTCGGCCTCCCCGGTGGTCACCGGCCTGGTGGGGGCGAGCGCGGGCGGACTGCTCGGCGCCCTGGTGCTGCTGGTGCGGCCACGGCGCCGGCCCGAGGACGAGGCCGGGGCCGAGGCCGAGGCCGAGGCCGGGCGCCGTCCGGCGGCGGTGCCCGGCCCGGCCGTCGCCTCCGACGCCCACGGCCAGCTGTGACGGCCACCTGCCCGGCGGTCCGGGCCTGCACGACCGACCTCGTCACCGATGAGGACGCCTTCGCCGCGCTGGCCCCGGCCTGGGGGCGGCTGTACGAGCGGTGCGCCGCCGCGACCCCGTTCCAGCACCACGCCTGGCTGCACTCGTGGTGGCGGTCGTACGGGGGTCCCGGCCGGCTCCGGGTGCTGCTGGTGCGCTCCGGTGACGAACTGCTCGCCGCGGCGCCGCTGATGCTGGTGCGCCGTCCGGTGCCCGCGCTCGTCCCGCTCGGCGGGGCGATCTCCGACTACGGGGACGTGCTGCTGGACGACGCCGACGACGGGCGCGCGGCCGACGCCCTCGCCGACGGCCTGTGGGACGCGGCGCGCACGGCGTTGATCGACTTCCGCGAGGTGCGGCCCGGCGCCGCCGTGGAGCGGATCCACGACCGCTGGCGCGGGCCGCGCCGCACGGTCCGCGACTCGCTGTGCCTCGAACTGCCCGCCGTGCCGCTGGCCGAGCTGGCCGCCCGGCTGCCCACCAAGCGGGCCCAGCGGGTCCGCGCGCAACTGCGCAGGCACGCGTCGCTGGGCGTGGTGCGGCACGTGGCCCGTCCCGACGAGGCGCCCGAGGCCCTGCGCCGGCTGCTGGAGCTGCACCGGCTGCAGTGGCAGGAGCGGAAGGTGACGGCCGAGCACATGCAACCCCGGTTCCGTGAGCATCTGGTGCGCGCGGTGACCGAGATGGTCCGCTCCGGGAACGCGCTCGTCACCGAGTTCCGGATCGGCGAGGACGTCGTCGCCGTCGATCTGACGCTGGTGTCCCGGAGCCTGACCGGCGGCTACCTGTACGGCGCGCATCCCCGGCTGCGGGAGAGCAAGGCGGACGTGGCCGTGCTGCTGCTGGACGCGTGCAGCGAGCAGGCCGCGCGCACCGGCGGCGACGGACGCGGCACGCTGAGCCTGCTGCGCGGCGACGAGCCGTACAAGCAGCACTGGCGGCCCGAACCGGTCCCCAACCGGCGGCTGCTGATGGCCCGGCGGCGGACCGCGCCGCTGCTGTCCGCCACGCTGTCCGGCGCGGCCGCCCGGCAGTGGGGCGGCCGGGTGCTGCGCCGGTGGCGCCGGCAGCCGTCGGGCTGACACCCGGGGTCTGCCGGCCGCGGGCTCACCGGCCGGGGCGTCACCGGTCGGGCCCGAAGCAGAACTTCCGGCCGAGCCAGTACTGCAGCCAGTCCGCGGGGCCCGGCGCCGGGCAGTCGTCGGCCGGCTTCGGTGCGGGCACGGCGGACCCCGTGGGCTCCGGCACCGGCGTGGTCGGCGCCGGGGCGGCCGGCTGGTCGCCGTGGCCGTAGAGGAAGGACCGGTAGACCTGGGAGGAGCGGGGGTTGGACGCGCACTGCCACACGCCGTGCGGGCAGTAGTCCGTGAGCGTGTTGTACAGCGGCTTGTGCTCCTCGATCCAGGCGAGCATGCCCCGCATGTAGCCGGGGTTGTCGCCGTTGCGGAAGAGCCCCCACTCCGGGAAGGAGATGGGCTTGCGGTGGGCCTTGGCGAACTCGGCGTGCTGCCGCAGTCCGTAGGGCTCCTTCACCTGCTGCTCGAACGACAGCCCGGCGGGCTGGTCGTAGGCGTCCATGCCGATGATGTCGACGGTGTCGTCCCCGGGGTAGCACTCGGTCCAGGGGACGGCGTCCCGGCCGCGGCTCGGGGTGAAGTCGAACCGGAACCTCTGGCCCGGCACCGACCGCATGGTCCTGACGATCCTCTTCCAGTACGCCTTCCAGGCCGCCGGGTCGGGTCCGCAGCGGTGGGTGTACGTGATGCCGTTCATCTCCCAGCCGAGCACCAGCACGGTGTCGGGCACCTTCTGCGCCACCAGCCGCTCGGCCAGCGTGCGGAAGTGGCGGTCGAACGCCCCGGCCGCCGCCTGCCCCAGCAGCTCGCGGACCTGGCCGTCGGGGACGTTCTCCTCGTTGTGCGCCTGCATCGGCACGTTGAGCACGAGCGTGCGGTCCGCCCGCTCGCGCCGCCATCGCGCCCACGCGTCCAGGAAGCCGGGCGGGCCTTCGATGTCCGTCCATTCACCGCCGGGCAGATAGGTGTGCGCGACCTTCGGTTCGGTGCCGCCCAGCCAGCTGCGCAACCCCGTGATCCGGGCCACGCCGAGCGGCCCCGAGTCGAGGAAGGCGCCGAAGGGGCTGATCGCGACGGCTCCCGTCGTGGCGCCGGGCGAGGCGGAGACCCCGGGCTTCGCGGCCGCGGCCGCGGCGGCGGAAGGCGTGGAGGCCGTGGGCACGGAGACCGTGGACGGGGTCGCCGTGGGCACGGGAGGTGTGGGTGTGGAGGTCGCCGGGGTGGGGACCGGCCCTGCCGCGAGGACCGCCGCGATGGTGATCCCGGCCGAGATCAGGGTCAGCCGGTACCGGGCTCGTCGCCCCTGTGGAGCCATGCCGGGATCCTCCCTCTCCCGCACGACCGCCTGCTCGCCCGGCGGTTCCTGTTACTGACACCCAGTCATACGAACCGGGGCTCCGCCAACGCGGTTACGGCTTCCAGGTGACCCCGCCCCTCGTACGGCCGAACCGGCGGGGTGCCGGGCACTGGGCGCCGGCACCCCGCACCGGCACGTCAGTGACGGGAGGCGCGGCGGCCCCGTCGGTACAGGGTGGTCCCGGCCACGAGCAGCACGGCGCTCGCCGCCGAGGCCCCGATCATGGCTTCGGCGTTGCCACCGGTGTGCGGCAGGTGGGGTCTGCCCCCGTGATGGTGGTGGTGGGGGTGCTCCTCGTCGCCGCAGGACGGGGGCGTGTCGTCGTCATCGCCGTAGGGGGGCGGTGTCGAGTGGTCGTCGTCTCCGCAGGACGGCTCCTTGCTGGGCTCGTCGTCCCCGTAGGAAGGCTTCGGAGAGGGTTCGTCGTCCCCGTAAGAGGGCTCCTTGCTGGGCTCCTCGTGCCCGTACGAGGGCTCCTTGCTGGGCTCGTCGTCCCCGTACGAGGGCTGCTTGCTCGGCTCGTCGTCCCCGTACGACGGCGGCTTGGGTCCGTCGTCGCCGTACGAGGGCTTCGGAGAGGGCTCGTCGTCCCCGTAGGAAGGCTTCTTGCCGGGCTCGTCCTCGCCGTACGACGGCTTCTTGCCGGACTCGTCGTCCCCGTAGGAGGGCGGGGCCGAGTGGTCGTCGTCGCCGTACGAAGGCTTCTTGCTCGGCTCGTCGTCCCCGTAGGAGGACATCTTGCCGGGCTCCTCGTCACCGTACGACGGCTTCTTGCCGGGCTCGTCCTCGCCGTACGACGGCTTCTTGCCGGGCTCGTCGTCCCCGTAGGAGGACATCTTGCCGGGCTCCTCGTCACCGTACGACGGCTTCTTGCCGGGCTCGTCCTCGCCGTACGACGGCTTCTGGGTGGGCTCGTCGTCGCCGTACGACGGCTTCTGGGTGGGCTCGTCGTCCCCGTACGAAGGCGCCGCGGTGGGCTCCTCCTTGCCGTGAGCGAGCTCGGACGCGTGCTCCGCCTCCTTCGGGGAGCTCGGGGCCTTGTCCTCCTCACCTTGCGCGGACTGAGGGGAATCGTTTCCCTTGTTGTGCGACGGCGCCTGGGACGCGTCGTCGCTGTGGGAGTCGTCCCGCGGGTCGGTGCCGGACGCGCCCGCGCCCTTGCCGTCCGTGCCGGAGTCGTGGCCGCCGGCGCAGCTGCCGCCGGAAGCCGGGTTCAGCGCGGCCGTTCCGTTCGCGGAGTCGCCGCAGACGTCGGCCGGGGCGTCGGCCGGGGCCTGGACGGTGTTGCCGGACACCACCCCGGACGAGTGGCGGGCGGCGCCGTGCGCGCCCGAGTCGGCGAGTGCCAGGCCGCCGTACAAGGACAGCATGCCGGTCGCGGCGGCGGCCACGAGAATGCCCTTGCTGAGGGTCTGTCGCAATGTCGTGTCTTCCTGCTCGTAGAAATGGGAAGGCCGGCCCCGGAACGAGAAAGAAGGTCCGGGGCCGGCCACGACACAGCCGGTCGGCTGATGCGTCGGGTTACTGCTCTCAGTCGTTTTCGCACCGGGCGCCGAGCGCCGGGTTCAGCGCCCCGATGACGTTCACGGAGTCACCGCAGACGTTGACCGGCACGTGCACCGGAACCTGGACGACGTTGCCCGAGAGGACGCCGGGCGAGTTGGCGGCGACGCCCTCCGCGCCGGAGTCCGCGAAGGCAGGGGCCGCCCCGCCCACAGCCAGGATCGCGCCGACGAGAACAGCAGCGCTCTTCTTCATGGGAGTTTCCCTTCTCTGCGGTCATGCCCTTCTGACGGCCCAGCCGAGCGAGCGGCTTGGGCCGAGCGAGCACGGCTTGAATGGCTCGCACCATGACCGGCAGCTGTAAAACGAGGAATAGACGGCGGAAGAAACTACGGAACGCATACCACCCGGCAATTCACTCGAACGCCCCCATGGAATTGACACCTTGGCCGACGCCGGAGCATTTTCGACGCCGTCCAGGACGCGGCGGGCCACCGGTTCCTCACCGGTGGCCCGCCGCTTCGCGTGCTCAGGCGCCGTACAGCTCCTCGATCCGGTCCGCGTAGGCGGCGGTCACCGCGTGCCGCTTCACCTTCAGCGACGGGGTGAGCAGCCCGTTGTCCTCGGTGAACTCGCCCTCGACCAGGGCGAAGGCACGGATCGACTCGGCGCGGGAGACGGCCGCGTTGGCATGGTCCACCGCCTTCTGCACCTCGGCGCGCAGCCGCTCGTCGCGCACGAGTTCGGCGATGGGGGTGTCCGGCGGCAGTCCGCGCACCGCCAGCCAGTGCGCGACCGCCTCCGGGTCCAGGGTGATCAGCGCGGCGACGAAGGGGCGGTTGTCGCCGACGACCAGGCACTGGCCGACCGGTGAGCGGCTGCGCAGCCGGTCCTCCAGAACGGCCGGGGAGACGTTCTTGCCGCCGGAGGTGACCAGGATGTCCTTCTTGCGGCCGGTGATGGTGAGGTAGCCGTCCTCGTCGAGGCTGCCGAGGTCGCCGGTGGCGAACCACCCGCCGGCCAGGACGGCGTCTGTGGCGGCCGGGTCGTTCCAGTACGCGCCGAAGACCACTTTGCCCTTGATCAGCACCTCGCCGTCGTCGGCGATGCGCACGGCCACGCCGGGGACGGGCAGGCCGACCGTGCCGGGGCGCGGACCGAGCGGGGGCACGATGGTGGCGGCGGCGGTGGTCTCGGTCAGGCCGTAACCCTCGTAGACGACGATGCCGGCCGCGTTGAAGAAGAGGTTGAGGTCGCGGTCCAGCGGGGAGCCGCCGCTGATGGCGTAGCGCATCCGGCCGCCGAGCTCCTTGCGGACGCGCCGGTAGACCAGCAGGTCGTACAGGGCCCACGCGGCGTACAGGCCGGGCCCGGGGCCCTTGCCGGTGCCGAGGAACTTGCTCAGGTACGCCTCGGCGAAGCGGACCCCGATCCGTTCGGCGCGGTCGAAGGAGGCGCCGCGGCCGATCCTCTCGGCGGTCGCCCGGCCGGTGTCGTGGATCTTCTCGAAGAGGTACGGCACCCCGACCAGGAAGGTGGGCCTGAACTCCTTGAGCGCGGGCCGCAGTTCGTCGGGCTTGACGCTCGGGAAGTGGCCGGTCCCGATGCGGGCCATGAGGCAGGCGAGCTGCAGGGTGCGGCCGAGGATGTGGGCGAGCGGCAGGAACAGCAGGGTGGAGGCCTGCTGCCCGGTGACCGCCTGGAAGACCGGGTGCAGCAGCTCGACGGTGTTGGCGGCCTCGGCGTGCAGGTTGGCGTGGGTGAGGACGCAGCCCTTGGGGCGGCCGGTGGTGCCGGAGGTGTAGCAGAGGGTGGCGATGGTGTCGGGGGTGAGGGCGGCGCGCCGCTTGGCGACCTCGTCGTCGCCGAGGCCGCGGCCGAGGTCCGTGAGGTCGGTGAGTGCGTCGCCCGGCACGGCCGAGGCGGCGGGCGCGCCGGCGTCCGGGGAGGGGGCCAGTTGCCACAGGCGTGGCCGGCGGGCGTGGCTCGCGGTGCCGGTGAGGACGGTGGCGGTGTTCTCGGCGGTCTCGGTGATCACGTACCGGGCGCCGGAGTCCCGCAGGATCCACTCCACCTGCGCGGCGGCCGAGGTCGGGTAGACGGGCACGGACTGGCCGCCGGCCGCCCAGATCGCGAAGTCCAGGACGGTCCACTCGTAGCGGGTGCGGGACATCACCGCGACCCGGCCGCCGGGTTCCAGACCGGCGGCGATCAGCCCCTTGGCGACGGCGGTGACCTCCGCGGCGAAGGCGGCCGCCGTCACCGGGCGCCAGGCTCCCGCGGTGCGGCGGCGCAGGAGCACCGCGTCCGGGGTTTCGGCCGCGTGGGTGAACGGGAGGTCGGCCATGGAGCCGCCGCTGAGCGGTGCCGCCAGGGGCGCCGCCCGTACCTCGCGCACGGCGCCCTGGGGGTCCCTGACGATCTCCACCGACCCGCGCGCCGCCAGGTCGGCGCGCTGCCGTGCTCGCTTCAGATCCCTGCGTACGCCCATGACGGCTCCCGGTCGCGGCTGCTGCGAAGGTTCTTACCGCCGGGTCAACTTACTCGCAAGTAAGGAAACGTCAATGGGAGGCGCCGCAGCCGGTCGCGGCCCGGTTCAGGAGACGATGTCCTTGCGGGCGAACCCCCGGAAGGCCAGGGCGAACAGCACCACGGCGTACGTCACGGAGACCGCGGCGCCCTGGACCATGCCGGACCACTCGGGGTCCTGCTGCACGACGTCGGCCCAGGCGAACTGCCAGTGCGCGGGCAGGAAGTCGCGCCAGTGGCCGAGGGCGGTCACCGCGTCCAGGACGTTGCCGACGATCGTCAGGCCGACCGCGCCGCCGACCGCGCCGAGCGGGGCGTCCGTCCTGGTGGAGAGCCAGAACGCGAGTCCCGCCGTTACCAGCTGGGACACGAAGACGTACGCCACGACCACCACCAGCCGCTGCGCGGCCGTGCCCGCGTCCAGCGCGCCGCCGGTGGGTATCTGCAGCGGGCCCCAGCCGTAGGCGGCGGTGCCGACCGCGAGGGCGACGACCGGCAGCAGCACCATCGCGGCGAGGCTCAGCCCGAGCCCCACGCCGAGCTTGGACAGCAGCAGCCGGGTCCTCGGCACGGGCGCGGCGAGCAGGTAGCGCAGGGAGGACCAGCTCGCCTCGGAGGCGACCGTGTCCCCGCAGAACAGGGCGACCGGGATCACCAGCAGGAAGCCCGCCGAGACGAACAGGTTGACGGCGGCGAAGTTGGCGCCGGACGCGGTGGCCGTGTCCATCAGCGTGACCCGGCCGTCGCGGCCCGAGGGCTCGCCCCCGATCGCGAACGCGACGAGCAGCACGAACGGCAGGACCGCGAGGACGCCGCCCATGACGAGCGTGCGGCGCCGCTTGAGCTGGCGGACCAGCTCCACGCGCAGCGGCAGCGTACGGGCCGCGCGGTAACCGGGAGCGGCCTCTACGGGCTCTACGGGATCGACGGGCTTGACGGGTTCGCTGAGCGTGCTCACGGGGCACCTCCGATCAGGGTGAGGAAGGCGTCTTCCAGGCGCCGGTGGGGGCCGACCGAGGCGACGGGCACCTCCAGGCGCACCAGTTCCACGACCAGCTCCTCGGCGGCGCCGCCGGGTTCGAGGCGGATGAGCAGCCCGTCCTCGGTGCGGACGGCGGAGGCCACGCCGGGCAGGGCCGCGACCTTCTCCACGACCGGTTCCTCCACGGGCGTGCCCGTGCCGACCAGCAGCGTGTCGCCGGAGCCGACGATGTCCCGCACCGGGCCCGCCTGCACCAGCCGGCCGCGGTCCATCACCACCAGGTGGGTGCAGGACTGCTCGACCTCGGCGAGGAGGTGGCTGGAGACGATCACGGTGCGGCCGGCGGCCGCGTAGCGGATCATCACCTCGCGCATCTCGCGGATCTGCGGCGGGTCGAGGCCGTTGGTGGGCTCGTCCAGGATGAGCAGGTCAGGCAGGCCGAGCATGGCCTGGGCGATGGCCAGGCGCTGGCGCATGCCCTGGGAGTAGGTGCGCACGGCACGGGCGAGCGCGTCACCGAGGCCGGCGATCTCCAGAGCCTCGTCGAGGTGGGCGTCCCCGGGCGGCCGGCCGGTGGCCCGCCAGTAGAGCTCCAGGTTCTCCCGGCCGGACAGGTGGGGCAGGAAGCCCGCGCCCTCGACGAAGGCGCCCACTCTCGACAGCACCGGCGCGCCCGGGCGGACGGCGTGGCCGAAGACGCGGATCTGTCCGCCGTCCGGCCCGATGAGGCCCATCAGCATGCGCAGGGTGGTGGTCTTGCCCGCGCCGTTGGGCCCGAGCAGACCGAGGACCTGGCCCTTCTCCACCCGGAAGGACAGCTCACGCACCGCGTACCGGTCGGCGGACCCGGCGTACCGCTTGCTCAGGTCCGTTATCTGCAGCGGGACGTCGGCGAGGGCCGGGTCGGGGGCGGGGGCGGCGGTGGGACGGCGGCCGGTGACCAGCAGGGCGAGCGCGCCCAGGGCGCCGGCCAGCGGCAGCCACCACACCCAGGAGGGCAGCGGGGCCGCCGCGGTGGTGACGGCGGGCGCGGTCGGCACGCTCAGGTCCGACCCGAGCGAGACGGTGTACGTGGCCGGGGCGGCCGGTGAGGCGTAGCCGAGGTCGGTGGAGGCGAGGACCAGACGGAGCCGGTGGCCCTTGCGCACCTCGTGGTCGATGGCCGGGAGGGTGACCGTGACGTCCTTGCCCGCCTTGGCGCCGGTGACCCGCAGCGGCGTGACGAGCTGGGCGGGCAGCACCTGCCGGGCGCCGTCGGGGCCGACGTCGTACACCTTGCCGAACAGGACGGCGTCGCCGGTGGTGGAGGTGACGTGCACCGTGGCGGTCGGCGAGCCGGTGATCCGCAGGTCGCGGGTGAGCGGGGCCGAGTCGAACCGGGCGTACTGGCCGGGGAAGTCCAGGGAGACCCCGACGCCGAGCGCGGAGAGCTGGGAGAGGCCGCCGGAGCCGCCGAGGCCGGGCAGCGCGGAGACGCCGGGCGGGCTGGCGCCGGCCGGGTTGGCCACGCGCTGCTCGCGGCCGCTCAGAGGAACGGCCCGCGGGTGGTCGCGCAGGCCCGGGTAGGCGTCGGCGCTCGCGCCGCGGAGCTGGGCGGCGCCGTCGGTGGAGTCGACGCCGCCGGTGCGGGTGACGCGGAAGGCGGGGCCGGTGGCCGCGGAATCGTCGCCCTTGAGGTAGTGGTCGAACCAGGCGGTGACCCGCCCCTGGACCCGGCCGTCCTCCATGTCGCCGCCGTCGTGTCCGCCCGCGATCCAGTCGACGGCCACCGGGGCGCCGCCGGCGCGCAGGGCCTTCGCGGCGGCGTCGGACTGGGCCAGGGTGAACAGCGAGTCGGTCTGGCCCTGCACCAGCAGGGTGGGCACCTTGATGCGGCCGGCGACCGCGACCGGGGAGCGCTCCCGGAGCAGTTCGCGGGCGGCGGCGTCCGGGGTGCCGGACTCGGCGACCCGGTCGTACATCCGGCACAGGGCGGGCTCGAACCTGGCGCAGCCGCCGCCGGTGTTGAAGAAGACGCCGGCCCACAGCTTCTTGAAGACGCCGTTCGGGAACAGGGCGTCGGCGAGGTTCCAGTAGGTGACGGCCGGGGCGATGGCGTCGACGCGGTGGTCGTGCCCGGCGGCGAGCAGGGAGACGGCGCCGCCGTAGGAGCCGCCGGTCACGCCCACGCGGGGGTCGCCCTTGGCGTCGAGGCGGACCTGGGGCTGCTCGGCCAGCCAGTCGATGAGCCGGGAGACGTCGGCGACCTCGTGCTCCGGGTCGTTCAGGCCGATTTTTCCGGTGGAGCGGCCGAAGCCGCGGGCCGACCAGGTCAGCACCGTGTACCCGGCGCGGGTGAGGTCCTCGGCCTCCTGGCGCACGTCGTCCTTGCTGCCGCCGAAGCCGTGGGCGAGCAGGACGGCGGGGCGTCGGCCGGACGAGGCGCCGGTGAAGTACGAGGTGTCCAGGCGGGTGCCGTCGGCCATGGTCATCACCCGGTCGGTCCGGCGCACCCCGGACGGGCCGTCGGACGCCACGGCCGACCACGTCCCGGCGCCGGCGAGCACCACGACGGCGGCCGCGGCGGCGAGCAGCCGGCGCGGCCCCTTCAGCAGTCCCCGCGGCACGGGCACTCGAAGATCCATGCATCAACGGTACGGGCCGCCACCGACAGCGCATGCGGCCCGGGGGCTGAACTCTCGCCCTCCTCGCGGCGTACGGAACGGTTCCTCCCGTACTCCAGGCGTGGTAGCAAAACGCATGCGCCCTCCTGACATCCGCCGTGCCACGACCGTCGCCCAGCTCGTGGCGGCCGGGCACCTGTTCGACCGGCCGGTCCGCGCCGAGTGGGCCGAACGGTTCCTGACCACCGCCGGACACCATCTGTTCCTCGCGCACGCGGAGGACGGGGGCGGCCCGGTCGGGTTCGTCAGCGGCGTGGAGACCGTGCACCCCGACAAGGGGACCGAGATGTTCCTGTACGAGCTGGGTGTCGCCGGGCCGTACCGCCGCCGGGGGATCGGGCGGGCGCTGGTGCTGCGGCTGGCCGCGCTGGCGCGGGAGCGGGGCTGCCACGGTATGTGGGTCGGCGTGGACCGCGGGAACGACGTCGCCCTCGCCGCCTATCGCAGTGCGGGCGGCGAGGACGACGGGTCGTGCTCGGTGGTGGCGTGGGACTTCGGCTGAGGCCTCAGACCTGCTCGTCCTCCGGGATCGTCACCAGCCAGCGGGTGTCGCGGCGCGGGCGGAGGTAGAAGACCCAGTAGAGGGTGGCGACCGCGGTGATGCCGCCGGTCCACAGCAGGTAGGTCGCCTCCTGCTGGGTGAGGATGTAGGCGAGGACCACGATGAGCAGGATGGGCATCGCGGGCCACAGCGGCATCCGCCAGGCGGGCGTGTGCTTGTGCGAGCCGCGGCGGCTCAGCAGGGCGGCGACCGCGACGAGGATGTACATGCCGGTCACGGAGACGCCGGTGACGCCGTACAGGGTGTCCAGGTTGACGAAGCAGAGCAGCGCGCCGGGGACGCCGACCGCGAGCGTGGCGACCCAGGGGGAGCCGAAGCGGCCGAGCCGGGAGAAGACGTCGTTGACCGGCTCGGGCCAGGCCTTGTCACGAGCGGAGGCGAACAGGACGCGGGAGTTCTGGATGACCATGACGATGCCCGCGTTGATGATCGCGAGGGCCACACAGAGGCTCACGAAGGTGCCGACCGCGGAGTTGGACCAGGCGGTGACCATAGCGCTCAGGTCGCCGCTGGTCAGCTCCTTGATGTCGGAGGCGCCCATGGTGATGGCGGCGACCGGCACGATGATGATCACCGAGGAGATGGCGAGGGTGGCCAGCACCGTGCGGGCGACGTTGCGGCGCGGGTGCTCGAGTTCCTCGGAGAGGTAGACGGCGGTCGAGAAGCCCTGGGTGGCGAAGAGGGCGATGGCGAGGCCGGAGATGACGAGCATGGCCGTCACCGGGTCGGTGTGGCCGCTCGGGCCGGCCACCTCCATGGAGACCAGGCTGCCGACGCCGCGCTGGCTGTGCGAGAAGCCGAGCAGGGCGACCACGCCGGCCGCGATGACCTCCAGGACCAGGAAGATGCCGGTGATCCAGGCGTTGGCCCGCAGGTCGAGCAGGCCGGCGAGGGTGGCGAGCAGCATCACGCCGGCGCCGGTCATGGCCGGGTCGAGGTGCACGATCGGGGTCAGGTAGTCGGCCGTGCCCATCGCGATCACCGGCGGGACGATCACCACCACCAGCAGGGACAGCACGAAGACCAGCCAGCCCGCGAGCCGCCCGGCCATCGTCGACACCATGGCGTACTCGCCGCCCGCGCTGGGGATGAGGGTGCCCAGCTCGGAGTAGCAGAACGCCACGGCGATACAGAGGAGGGAGCCGATGGCGATCGTCAGGGCGGTCGCGGTGCCGAGGGTGCCGAACAGGTCCGGGACGACCACGAAGAGCGTGGACGCGGGCGTGACGCACGAGAGCGTCAGCAGAGTGCCGCCGACGACGCCGATGGAACGCTTGAGCTTCTGGGGGCCGTCAGGGATGCCCGAAGCGTCTGTGACGGCGGTGTCGACAGGGCGGAGCGTGTCGGTCATGCGGCGGGGTTCCGATCGACTCGTGCTGCTGAGGGTGGGGGTCGGGAGCGCTATCGCCTCCGGCGGCTCGTCGTACGTTCGTCTCGTCCGCTCCCGGCGCTGCTTAGAGAACCCCGACGAAAACCGCCACGTCAATGGGGGTCTGCCTTCGGATTCCGCACCTGGAAAGCGACGCAGTTCACATCACTTTCGTAGGCACTGATCACGTGACAGTTCATTCAGCAAGCCAAGCCAACAGATGACCTTGCTTTCGAAGGTGAGCTGAGCGACTTCCATGGCTTGCCCGTTTCATCCACGAAAACGGGAACCGCAGGCAACGTGACAAAAAAATGTCGGGCCGTCCGGTATCCGGACGACCCGACGGGGCGTTTCCAGCGGGTTCTCAGTGGTTGCGCGGGAAGCCCAGGTCGACTCCGGCCGGGGCGTCCGCCGGGTCCGGCCAGCGGGTGGTGACGACCTTGCCGCGGGTGTAGAAGTGCGTGCCGTCGTTGCCGTAGATGTGGTGGTCGCCGAAGAGCGAGTCCTTCCAGCCGCCGAACGAGTGGTAGCCGACGGGGACCGGGATCGGGACGTTCACGCCGACCATGCCGGCCTCGACCTCGAGCTGGAAGCGGCGGGCCGCGCCGCCGTCCCGGGTGAAGATGGCGGTGCCGTTGCCGAACGGCGAGGCGTTGATGAGGGCCACGCCCTCCTCGTAGGTGTCGGCGCGCAGCACGCACAGGACCGGGCCGAAGATCTCGTCCCGGTAGGCGCCGGCCGTGGTCGGGACCCTGTCGAGCAGCGAGATGCCGATCCAGTGGCCGTCCTCGTAGCCCGCCACGGTGTGGCCGGTGCCGTCCAGGACCACCTCGCAGCCCTCGTCGGCGGCGCCCTTCACGTAGGAGGCGACCTTGTCGCGGTGGGCGGCGGTGATCAGCGGGCCCATCTCGGACGCCGGGTCGTCTCCGGGACCGATCTTGATCTTCTCGGCCCGCTCGCGGATCTTCTCCACCAGCTCGTCGCCGATCGCGCCGACCGCCACCACCGCGGAGATGGCCATGCAGCGCTCGCCGGCCGAGCCGTAGGCCGCCGAGACCGCCGCGTCGGCGGCCGCGTCCAGGTCGGCGTCCGGCAGGACCAGCATGTGGTTCTTGGCGCCGCCGAGGGCCTGCACCCGCTTGCCGTTGGCGGAGGCGGTGGTGTGGATGTAGCGGGCGATCGGGGTCGAGCCGACGAAGGAGACGGCCTTGACGTCCGGGTGCTCCAGCAGCCGGTCCACGGCCACCTTGTCGCCGTGCACGACGTTGAAGACGCCGTCGGGCAGTCCGGCCTCGGCGAGCAGCTCGGCGAGCCGGACCGCGGCCGACGGGTCCTTCTCGCTCGGCTTCAGCACGAACGTGTTGCCGCAGGCGATGGCGATCGGGAACATCCACATCGGGACCATCGCCGGGAAGTTGAACGGGGTGATGCCCGCGACCACGCCCAGCGGCTGCCGGATCGAGGACACGTCCACCCGGCTCGCCACCTGCGTGGACAGCTCGCCCTTGAGCTGGACGTTGATGCCGCAGGCCAGGTCGACGATCTCCAGGCCGCGCGCCACCTCGCCGAGGGCGTCCGAGTGCACCTTGCCGTGCTCGGCGGTGATCAGCTCGGCGATCTCGTCCCGGTGCGCGTCGAGCAGCGCGCGGAACTTGAAGAGGATGCCGGTCCGCTGGGCCAGCGAGGACTGGCCCCAGGTCGTGTAGGCGTCCTTGGCGGCGGCGACCGCCGCGTCCACCTCCTCGACCGACGCGAACGCGACCTTCGTGGTGACCGCGCCGGTCGCCGGGTCCGTGACCGGCCCGTACGCGCCCGACGCGCCTTCGGCGGTCTTGCCGCCGATCCAGTGGTTGACGATCTTCGTCATGCCCTAAGACTCCTTCTACAGATGGCGGCGTCGGGTCGAGACGTGCCGTTCGTACAGCTCACGTGCCTTGACCGCGCTCGATCGGGCCGCGGTCTCGGCCACAGGAACATCCCACCAGGCCTGCGCCTCGGGCGCGCCCGACACAGTGTCGGACGTTTCGGTCTCCACGTAGACACATGTGGGAGTGTCCGCCGAGCGGGCCTCGGCGAGCGCCGACCGCAGGTCCCGGACCGTCCGCGCGCGCAGCACCCGCATGCCGAGGCTCGCCGCGTTGGCGGCGAGGTCCACGGGCAGCGGGGCGCCGGTGAACGCGCCGTCGGCCGCGCGGTGGCGGTAGGCGGTGCCGAACCGCTCGGCGCCCACCGCCTCCGACAGACCGCCGATCGAGGCGTAGCCGTGGTTCTGCACCAGCAGCACCTTGATCGCGACGCCCTCCTGGACGGCGGTGACGATCTCCGTCGGCATCATCAGGTACGTGCCGTCGCCGACCAGCGCCCACACGTTCCGCCCGGGCGCTGCGAGCTTGACGCCGATCGCGGCCGGGATCTCGTAGCCCATGCAGGAGTAGCCGTACTCCAGGTGGTACTGGTCCCGGGACCGGGTCCGCCACAGCTTGTGCAGGTCGCCGGGGAGCGAGCCGGCCGCGGCCACGATGATGTCGGACTCGTCGGCCAGGGCGTCGAGGGCCCCGATGACCTGCGGCTGGGTCGGACGCACGTCGGGCTCGTCGGCCTCGAGGCAGGCGTCCACGCGCTGCTCCCAGCGCTCCTTGTCCTCGGTGTACTCCGCGACGTAGGAGGCGGCCACCCGGTGGCCGAGCCTCCCCAGCGCCTCGGTCAGCTCGCCGAGCCCGCTGCGGGCGTCCGCGACCAGCGGGAGGCCGGCGAGCTTGTGGCTGTCGAAGGACGCGATGTTGAGGTTCAGGAAGCGGACGTCCGGGTTGCCGAAGAGGGTGCCGGAGGCGGTGGTGAAGTCCGTGTACCGGGTGCCGACGCCGATGACGAGGTCCGCGGTGCGGGCCAGTTCGTCGGCGGTGGCGGTGCCGGTGTGGCCGACGCCGCCGACGTCCTGCGGGTGGTCGTGGCGCAGGGAGCCCTTGCCCGCCTGGGTGGACGCCACCGGTATGCCGGTGGCCGCCGCGAACTCCGCGAGGCTCTCCTCGGCGCGGCTGTGGTGGACGCCGCCGCCCGCGATGACGAGCGGCCTGCGCGCCCGGCGGACGGCCCGCACCGCCTCGGCCAGCTCGGCCGGGTCCGCGCCGGGGCGCCGCACCGCCCACACGCGCTCGGCGAAGAACGCCTCGGGCCAGTCGTACGCCTCGGCCTGGACGTCCTGGGGCAGGGCGAGGGTGACCGCGCCGGTCTCCACCGGGTCGGTGAGGACCCGCATGGCCTGCAGCGCGCCGGGGATCAGCTGCTCGGGCCGGGTGATCCGGTCGAAGTACCGCGACACCGGGCGCAGGGTGTCGTTGACCGACACGTCACCGGCGTACGGCACCTCCAGCTGCTGCAGGACCGGGTCGGCGGGGCGGGCGGCGAAGACGTCGCCTGGGAGCAGCAGGACCGGGAGGTGGTTGACGGTGGCGAGGGCGGCGCCGGTGACCAGATTGGTCGCGCCGGGGCCGATGGAGGTGGTGACCGCGTGGGTGGACAGGCGGTCGCACTGCCGGGCGTAGCCGACCGCCGCGTGCACCATGGCCTGCTCGTTGCGGCCCTGGTGGAACGGCATGGCGCCGGCGTGCTCGACCAGGGCCTGGCCGAGCCCGGCGACGTTGCCGTGCCCGAAGATGCCCCAGGTGGCGCCGATCAGCCGCCGCCGCTCGCCGTCCCGTTCGGTGTGCTGGGCGGCGAGGAAGCGGACCAGTGCCTGGGCGACGGTCAGCCGGACGGTCATCGGTAGCCCCCTGTGCTCTTCGCGTGGTCGGGATGGAAGCGGATCCGCCACTCCCGGGTCTCGCCGGGGCCGGCCATGACGTTGAGGTAGTACATGTCATGGCCGGGCTGGGCGATCGACGGGCCGTGCCACCCGTCGGGCACGAGGACGGCGTCGCCGGAGCGGACCTCGGCGAGGAGGTCGCAGCCGCCCTGGCGCGAGGGGAACACGCGCTGGTAGCCGAATCCGTCCGGGCCGTCGATCTCGAAGTAGTAGATCTCCTCCAGCACCGACTCCTCGCCCGGCCGGTGCTCGTCGTGCTTGTGCGAGGGGTAGGAGGACCAGTTGCCGCCGGGGGTGACGACCTCCACGGCGATCAGCCGGTCGCAGTCGAAGGCGTCCGCAGCGGCGAAGTTGCGCACCTGGCGGGCGCAGGCGCCGCTGCCGCGGTGTTCGACGGGGACCTCCGGCGCGGGGCCGTAGCGGGCGGGGAGTCGTCGCTCGCACTTCGCTCCTGCCAGGGCGAAGCGGCCTCCCGCGCCGGAGGCGATCTGGACCCGGGCGTCGCGGGGCGCGTACACGAAGTCGGAGACCCCGGTGAACACGCTGTCCCGTCCCAGGAGTTGGAATTCGTTTTCCTCGATTCGCACGGTACATCCGCCTTGCAGCGGAAGCACGATCCATTCACTGCCCCCGGTGGTGAACGTATGGCTGCCGCCGGGTGTCAGCTCCAGCACGCGCAGGCCGCTGTACTCCCATCCGGCGCGCTCGGGACCGATGTCGACGGCGTACCCGCCGTTCGACGCGGCCCCCCGGGGCAGGTGCAGGTCGGTGCTGGTCATGCGGCCCCTCACAGCAGTCCGGTGGCGGTGTCCACGGCGGCGGCCACGTCGCCGTCCGCCGGATACAGCAGCGAACGGCCCACCACCAGGCCGCGCACGGTGGGCAGTCGCAGCGCCCCGCGCCACTTCTCGTAGGCGGCGTCCTGCTCCCCGGGCGAGTCCCCCACGTCGCCGCCGAGGAGCACGGCCGGCAGCGTCGAGGTCTCCATGACCCGGGCCATGTCGTCGGGGTTCTCGGTGACCGGCACCTTCAGCCAGGTGTAGGCCGAGGTGCCGCCGAGGCCGGAGGCGATGGCGACGGACCGGGTGACGGCTTCGGCCGACAGGTCGTTGACCAGCCGTCCCTCGGGGGTGCGGCGGCTGATGAACGGCTCCACGAAGACCGGCAGCCGGCGGGCGGCCATGTCGTCGATGACGCGTGCGGCGGACTCCAGGGTGGTCAGGGAGCCCGGGTCGGTGTAGTCGATGCGCAGCAGCATCTTCCCGGCGTCGAAACCGAGCCGCTGGATGTCCTCGGGGCGGTGGCCGGTGAAGCGGTCGTCGAGTTCGAAGCTGGCGCCCTGCAGCCCGCCGCGGTTCATGGAGCCGAGGACGACCTTGCCGTCGAGGGCGCCGAGCAGCAGCAGGTCGTCCAGTACGTCGGCGGTCGCGAGGACGCCGTCGACGCCGGGCCGGGACAGCGCGAGGCACAGGCGCCGCAGCAGGTCGGCGCGGTTGGCCATGGCGAGCGCGCGGTCGCCGGCGCCGAGCGCGCCGCGGGCCGGGTGGTCGGCGGCGACGATCATCAGGCGGCCGCTCGTGCCCAGCAGCGGGCGCCGGATCCGCCGGGCGGCGGCCTCGGCGACGGCCTCGGGACGGTGGGTGCGGACGCGGACCAGTTCGGCGACGTCGACGGGCGGCAGCCGGGTCCCCGCCCCGCCCCCGGTGTGCGTGCCGGCCACGCGGCCCGCCCTCACAGCACCGCTCCGGCGTCGAGCGCGGCGGCCACCTCGGCGGGGGTCGGCATGGCGGAGGAGCACTCCAGGCGGGAGGCGACGATGGCGCCGGCCGCGTTGGCGTGCCGCATGACCGTCTCCAGGTCCCAGCCCGCCAGCAGGCCGTGGCAGAGGGAGCCGCCGAAGGCGTCCCCGGCGCCGAGCCCGTTGAGGACGGTGACCGGCAGCGGCGGGACCTCGGCGTACCCGCCGCCGCGGTCGACGGCCAGGACGCCCTTGGGCCCTTGTTTGACCACGGCGGTCTCGGCCCCGGCGGCCAGCAGCGCGTCGGCCGCCGCACGGGGGTCGCGGACTCCGGTCGCGATCTCCACCTCGTCCAGGTTGCCGACGGCGACCGTGGTGTGCCGCAGCGCCTCGGCGTAGAAGGGCCGGGCCTCGTCGGGGCCGGCCCAGGAAGCGCTGTTCCAGAGGGCGGGACGCCAGTCGAGGTCGAAGACCGTCGTGCCGGACCGGGCCCGGTGGGCGAGGGCCGTGAGGGTCGCCGTACGGCTCGGCTCGGCGCTCAGGCCGGTGCCGGTGACCCAGAAGACCCGTGCGCCGGCGATGGCGTCCAGGTCCAGGCCGGCGGCGTCGATCTCCAGGTCGGGCGCCTTGGGCCGGCGGTAGAAGTACAGGGGGAAGTCGTCCGGCGGGAAGACCTCGCAGAAGGTGACCGGGGTGGGCAGGCCGGGGACCGGGGCGACCCAGCGGTCGTCGACGCCGAAGCCGCGCAGGGCCTCGTGCAGATAGGCGCCGAACGGGTCGTCTCCGGTGCGGGTGATCACCGCGGTGCGGCGGCCGAGCCGGGCCGCGGCGACCGCGACGTTGGCCGCCGAGCCGCCGAGGAACTTGCCGAAGGACGACACCTGGGCGAGCGGGACGCCGGTCTGCAGCGGGTAGAGGTCCACTCCGATCCGCCCCATGGTGATCAGGTCGTACGCCATCGGCTTCCCTTCCGTGCCGGCCGGTTCACCCTGCGTGGCCCTTCCGGCTTTCTAGTCCTGTCCGGCGAACCCTGTCAACATTTTGTCCGGACATTCGGACGACAGCTTGACACCGCTTTCCGGGCGCCCGCAGGCTGACGGCCATGACGTCCTTGTCACCCTCCTCCCCTTCCTCCCCTTCCCGCATCCGGATCGGTTCGGCGCCCGACTCCTGGGGTGTCTGGTTCCCGGACGACCCGCGGCAGGTGCCCTGGCGGCGGTTCCTCGACGAGGTCGCCGCCTCCGGCTACGAGTGGATCGAGCTGGGCCCCTACGGCTATCTGCCGACCGACCCCGCCGTGCTCGCCGAGGAGACCGCCCGCCGTGGCCTGCGGGTGTCGGCCGGCACGGTCTTCACCGGCCTGCACCACGGCCCCGCCGTCTGGGAGAAGACCTGGGAACACGTCTCCGGCATCGCCGCCCTGACCCGGGACATGGGCGCCCGCCACCTGGTCGTCATCCCGTCCTTCTGGCGGGACGACCGCACGGGCGAGGTGCTGGAGCCGGACACGCTGACCGCCGGGCAGTGGCGCGACCTGACCTCGCTGACCGAACGGCTGGGGCGCGAGGTGCGGGAGCGGTACGGCCTCACGGCCGTCGTCCACCCGCACGCCGACACGCACATCGACACCGAGGAGAACGTCACCCGGTTCCTCGACGGCACCGACCCCGCCCTGGTGTCGCTGTGTCTGGACACCGGGCACTACGCCTACTGCGGCGGCGACAGCGTCAAGCTGATCGAGACCTACGGCGAGCGCATCGGCTACCTCCACCTGAAGCAGGTGGACCCGGAGATCCTCGCCGGCGTGCGGGCCGAGGGCACGCCGTTCGGGCCCGCGGTCGCCCGGGGGGTGATGTGCGAACCGCCGTCCGGGGTGCCCGCACTGGGGCCGGTATTGGAGGCCGCCGGACGGCTGGGCACCGACCTGTTCGCGATCGTCGAGCAGGACATGTACCCGTGCGACCCGGACAAGCCGCTGCCGATCGCCCGGCGCACCCGGGCGTTCCTGAGGTCCTGCGGCGTCTGAACCCGGCGGTCTCCCAGGCCTCTTTGCTGCGGCCGTGTCACAAACTCCTCCTTCCTGTCACAGATGTCGCGCCTACGCGGGTTCTCGGTCACATCCGGCCGACAGCCGCTTGCCCGTCGCACCCCGGCGTCGTTCACCGGGCACAGGCTTGTTGATCACCAGCGCAGCGCCCGGCTCCCCCGAAGGCCGTCCCCGGCCGCGCCGCGGCGCGCGCGGGGAGGTACGACGCATGACCGACCGAAGGCTCTGGTCCTACAAGGAGATCGCGGCGCACATCAGGGTGCAGCCGGACACCGTGCGGTCCTACCGCAAGCACGGCCTGCTGCCGCCGCCGGACCAGGTGGAGGCCGGCAAGCCCTACTGGTACGCCGACACCGTCCGCGCCTGGGTGGCCGCCCGGCCGCGCAACCGGGGCCGAAGAACGGACTGAGCAGGGAAAATCACCTGTGCCCCACCAGCCAAGTGGGGCACAGTCGCCCCATGAGTTTCTCCGTCAAACCCGTCCTGACCGGCCACAGGACCGTTCTGAGGCCGTTCACCGAGGCCGACGCCGGTGTCATGGGGGAGATCGTCGCCGACCCCGAGGTCGTCCGCTTCACCTTCGAGCCGTCCACCGAGCTGACCCCGGAGCGGCTGCGCACCTGGTACGGCTCCCGGGCCACCGCCCCCGACCGCCTCGACCTGGCCGTCACCGATCCGGCGACCGGTGAGGTCCTGGGCGAGGTCGTGCTGTTCGAGTACGACGCGGCCGCCCGGAGCTGCGTCTTCCGCACGCTCATCGGCCCCCGGGGCCGCGGCCGCGGCATCGGCACCGAGGCGACCCGGCTGATCGTCGCCCACGGCTTCGAGGCCCTCGGCCTGCACCGCATCGAGCTGGCGGCCTGGGCCCACAACCACCGCGCCCTGCGCGTCTACGAGAAGGCGGGCTTCGTGGTCGAGGGGGTGCGGCGGGAGGTGCAGCGGCGCGAGGACGAGTGGGCCGACGAGGTGATCATGGCGGTCCTGGACCGTGAGTGGGCCGCGCTCAACGCCACGGCTCGATGACGGTCACGCCCGCCCCCGGCACCGTCCCCATGGCGGCGAGGGCGGCCGGAACCTCGTCCAGCGCGATGGTCCGCGTCACCAGCAGGTCGGGGCGCAGCGCCCCGGAGCCGACCAGCTCCAGCATGCCGGGATAGGCGTGGGCGGCCATGCCGTGGCTGCCCAGGATCTCCAGTTCCAGGGCGATGGCGCGGGCCAGCGGGACGGGGGTGGTGCCGTCGGCCGAGGGCAGCAGGCCCACCTGGACGTGCCGGCCGCGACGGCGCAGGGAGCCGACGGAGGCGGCGCAGGTCACGGGCGAGCCGAGGGCGTCCAGGGAGAGATGGGCGCCGCCGCCGGTCAGCTCCCGCACGGCCGCCGCAGTGTCCGGCACGGCGGCGGCGTCCACCGTCCCGGCCGCGCCGAACGTCCGGGCCAGCTCCAGCGCCCCGGGCGAGACGTCCACCGCGATCACCCGGGCGCCGGCCGCGGCCGCGATCATCACCGCCGACAGCCCGACCCCGCCGCAGCCGTGCACCGCCACCCACTCCCCCGCCGCCACCCGGCCCTGGCGCACCACCGCGCGGAAGGCGGTGGCGAAGCGGCAGCCGAGGGCGGCGGCGGTGCCGCAGTCCATCGAGTCGGGGACCGCGACCAGATTCACATCGGCGTGGTCGAGGGCCACGTACTGGGCGAAGGAGCCCCAGTGGTGGAAGCCGGGCTGGGTCTGGCGCTCGCACACCTGCTGGTCGCCGGCCGCGCAGGACGGGCAGCTCCCGCAGGCGCAGACGAAGGGCACGGTGACCCGGTCCCCGGGACGCCAGCCCGTCACCCGGGCGCCCACCGCCTCGACGACTCCGGCGAGTTCGTGCCCGGGGACGTGCGGCAGGGTGATGTCCGGGTCGTGGCCCATCCAGCCGTGCCAGTCGCTGCGGCACAGGCCCGTCGCCTCCACCCGCACCACGACCCCGTGCCCGGCCGGCTCCGGGTCCGGCACCTCCCGCACCTCGGCCGGCTCCCCGAACTTCTCGAACACCACCGCTCTCATGCGGCCCACCTTCGCACGCGGGGCCCCCTCCCCACACCCCGCCGTCCGCTCAGACCCCCGCCGTCTCCTTCTCGGGCGCGGGCGCGGGCGCCTCGCCCTCGCTGAGCCCGAACCGCCGGTGGAAGCGGCGCAGCGGGGCAGGGGCCCACCAGGTGGCGCGGCCGGTGAGCCGCATGATCGCCGGGACCAGGAGGCTGCGGACGACCATCGCGTCCATCAGGACCGCGAGCGCGATGCCGAGGCCCAGCATCTTGGTGTTGGTCACCCGGGAGGTGCCGATGGCGACCATCACCACCGCGAGGATGACCGCCGCCGCGGTGATGAGACCGCCGGTGCGCTGCAGCCCGTGGCGGACCGCCTCGTCGTGGTCGCCGGTGCGGTCGTACTCCTCCTTGATGCGGGACAGCAGGAACACGCCGTAGTCCATGGAGAGTCCGAAGGCCACGCAGAACATCAGGACGGGCAGGGTGGTCTCGATGGAGCCGGGGCTGGTGAAGCCGAGCGCGCCGGACAGATGGCCGTCCTGGAAGACCCAGACCACCGCGCCGAACATCGCCGTCAGACTGAGGGCGTTGAGCACCACGGCCTGAAGGGGTATCAGCACGCTCCCGGTGAGCAGGAAGACCAGCAGCAGGGTGACGACCGCGATGAACGCGCCCGCCCAGGGCAGGCGTTCGCCTATCGCGTGCTTGGAGTCGACCAGGACGGCGGCCGTGCCGGTCACCTTGGTGGTGAAGGGGGTCTTGAGCGAGCGCAGGTCGCCGACCAGGCGCTGGGCCCCGGTGTCGACGGCCTCTCCCCTCGGCTGCACGGTGAAGTAGGCGGTGTCGCCCTTGACCAGCGGGCCGTCGACACCGACGACTTCGGGCAGGGCGGCGACCCGCCGCTTGTAGGCGGCGTACTGGGCCTGGGTGGCCCGGCCCTCGGCGAGGACCTCCAGGCCGCCGCCGGGAGTGCCCGGGAAGCCGTCGCGGAGATGCTGCTGCACCACGTGCGACTCGGCGCCCGAGGGCAGCTGGCGGTCGTCGGCGGTGCCGAACCGCACCCCCAGGAAGGGCAGTCCGAGGACGACGAGGAGGGCGCTGGTGCCGATCGCGAAGAGCGGGGCACGGCGCATCACGAGCGTGGCGGTGCGCGCCCAGCCGGTGTCGCCCGCGGCCTCGGCGCCGGAGTCCGCGCTTGTCCGGCCGCGGCGGAACAGGCGCCTCAGGTCGAGGGAGTTGACCCGGTGACCGAGCAGGACCAGGGCCGCCGGGAGCAGGATCAGGGCGGCAGCGGCGGCCAGCAGGACCACGGCGATGCCGGCGTAGGCGAAGGACCGCAGGAAGTACTGCGGGAAGAGCATCATGGCGGCCAGGGACACCGCGACGGTCAGGGCGGAGAAGAGCACCGTTCGGCCGGCGGTGCGCAGTGTCGTGCCGACCGCGGTCAGGGGATCGGCGCCGCCGGAGAGCTCCTCCCGGTAGCGGCGGACGATGAACAGGGCGTAGTCGATGGCGAGGCCTAGGCCGAGGGCCGTGGTGAGGTTGAGCGCGAAGACCGACACGTCGGTGAAGGAGGTCAGGCCGCGCAGCACCGCGTTGGTGCCGAGGATCGCCACGATGCCGATGCCCAGCGGCAGCAGGGCCGCGACGGCGCTGCCGAAGACCATCACCAGCAGCACCAGCGTGATCGGCAGGGCGATCATCTCGGCCCGGGTCAGGTCCTCCTTGATGATGGTCTGCATCTCGTGCCGGACGGCGACGATGCCGCCGACCTTCACCCGCACCGGGCCGTGCGTGCCCCGGTAGTGGGGCGCGATGCGGTCGAGGGTGCGGCCCATCGCGTTCTCGTCGCCGGTGATGCGGGCGGCGATCAGCGCCTCGTGCCCGTCCTCGGCGCGCAGGCCGGGGGCCGCCGCGGGACCGGCCTGCCAGTAGGAGCCGACGCCGGTCACGCCCCGCTCCCCGGCCAGCCGCTCGGCCAGGCCGCGGGCCGCCGCGGCGACCGCCGGGTCGTCGACGGAGGCACGGCCCGCGTCGACCAGGAGCAGCAGGTTGGGCTGGGAGTCGGGGAACTCGCGCTCCAGCGCCTTCGTCGCGTACGTCGACTCGGCGGCCGGGTCCTCCCAGCCGCCGCTGCCCAGATGGTCCGCGACCCCGCCGCCGGCCAGCACGGCGAGCGCGGTCAGCACCAGGGCCACCAGCAGCGACAGGCGCGGGCGGGCGGTGACGAAACCGGTCCAGCCGCCGGCCCGGGGAGGCTCGTCACCGGCGCGCGGCGGCTTGTTGACTTCGGTCATCGTGCGGTGTCCCCTTCACCGTGACCCATGTCCGTGCAGGCAGGCGGCATGGGTCGGTCATTGCCATAAACTGGCAAACACGAGAGATCGCTCGCGTTCCACAAGAATGCGAGCGACCGCTCGCGTTTGTCAATCGCCTCCCGAAGGGCTGGGGATAACGCGTGTCCGAAACCGCGGGGAACGAGCAGCCGCGCCGCCGCCAGGCGCGCGGCGAGCGCCGCATCGCCCAGCTCCTCCAGGCCGCCGCCCAGGTCTTCTGCACCACCGGCTACACCGCCGCCAGCACCAACGCCATCGCCCGCGAGGCGGGCGTCTCGCCGGGCACGCTCTACCAGTTCTTCCCGAACAAGGAAGCGATCGCGATCGAGCTGGGCGACCGGCTGATGCACGAGATGCGCGAGACCTACGGCGAGGCGCTCGCCCCCGTCGATCCCGCCACCCCGCTGGAGGAGGCCATCGGCTCGGCCGTCGACCGTTTCATGGCCTTCAACACCGAGCACCCGGTGTTCTTCGCCCTGATGCACGGCCCCGACCTGCCCGGCGGCATCACGGAGGCGCACGACCAGTTGCACGCGACCCTGATCGGCCGCGTCGAGGGCCTGCTCGCCTCGCTGCTGCCGCAGGCCCCGCCGGCCGACCTCACGCGCACGGCACACGTCTGTCTCGGCATCTACAAGGCCGGCCTGGAACTGGTCCTAGCCCACGAGGGAGCCGAGCGCGCGGCCTACGTCCAGGAGATCAAGAACGTGCTCGTCCGCTACCTCGACCCCCTGGTGGGCGACCGGCTCGGCCGCGCCTGACCCCACAGGGTCACCCGGACTGCGACAGCGGGCGCACCTGCTTAGGGTGCGGAGAGACCGCCCCGCAGCAGTCCGAGGGGGACCCACGTGACCCACTCCCCGCCGCCCGGCGCGCCCCGGGCCCGCATCCCCGGCCCCGGGCAGCCGCCGCCCCCGTTCCCCCGCATCGGCGCGGGCCTGTGGCGGCGCTGCCTGAGGGGCGGCCTCGCCCTGTGGGCGCTGACCGCGGTGACGGCGTACACGACGCGCGGCACCGTGCCGCTGCCCGCGCTGGTCCTGCTCGGCGGCTTCCTGCTGCCCGTCGCCTTCGTGCTGTGGGCCTACGAGCGGCACGGCCGGGATCTGGGCGTCAGCGCGGTCCTCGGCTGCTTCCTGGCCGGCGGCGTGCTCGGGGTGCCCGGCGCACTGCTGACGCAGTCGCACCTGCTCCACCCCTCCCTGGGGCGCTCCACCGGCGCCGCCCTGGCCGAGGAGGCGGCGAAGCTCGGCGCGCTGGTGTTCGCGCTGCGCCGGCAGCCGGGCGTCCGCGGGCCGCGGGCCGGTCTGGTGCTCGGCGCCGCCGTCGGCCTCGGTTTCGCGGCGGTGGAGAGCTGCGCCTACGCCTTCGACGCCCTGCTCCTCTCCGACGCCGCCGATCTGCGCGTGGTGCTGGAGACGGAGTTCCCGCGCGCACTGCTCACCCCGGCCGGGCACGGTCTGTGGACGGCGATCGCGGGCGCCGCGCTGCTCTCCCACCGCCGCCCGAACGGGCGCTTCCGCCTCGCCGCGCCGGTGGTGGGTACCTGGCTCGGTGTCTGTGTGCTGCACGCTGCGTGGGACGCCACGCGCGGCGTGGCCGGACGTCTGGTGGCCCGGGCGTACGGCACGGAGGCCGTGCCGGGGCCGTTCGGACAGCCGTACCTGCCGCGCACCGGCGCCGGACAGGAGCACCTCTTCGCGTTGCTCTCGACGGGAGGCCTGGTACTCGTGGCGGCGCTGGGCGTCGCGTGGGTCCGGTCGCTGGCGCCCGGAGATGCTTGGAGGAATACCCCCTAGGGGTATAGTGTGGTGAGTGTGGGAGCCCCCCGCGGGCCCCACTGGCCCCACCTGCTTCGACGAGGAGTAACGACATGACCGCCCAGACCGACACTTCGGGCTCCGTCACCACCGTCTACAAGGTGACCGGCATGAGCTGCGGACACTGCGAGGGATCCGTCTCCGGCGAGATCTCCCGGATCCCGGGCGTCAGCTCGGTGAAGGCCGTCGCGTCCACCGGCGAGGTGACCGTCGTCTCCGCGGCCCCGCTCGACGACGAGGCCGTGCGCGCCGCCGTGGACGAGGCGGGCTTCGAACTCGCCGGCCAGGCCTGAGAAAGACCCTCCCTTCCCCGACCGGGCCGTTCCGACCAGCTGATACTGGATCCGTACGGCCCGGTCCGATGTCTGGAGTCCGGACATGACCAGCACCACCGCCAAACCGGCGAGCGCGATAGGCGACAGCTCCGAGGTCGAGCTGCTCATCGGCGGGATGACCTGCGCGTCCTGCGCCGCCCGGGTGGAGAAGAAGCTCAACCGCATGGACGGCGTGAGCGCCACCGTCAACTTCGCGACCGAGAAGGCCAAGGTCAGCTACCCCGAGGGCGTGCAGGTCGCCGACCTGATCGCCACCGTGGTGAAGACCGGCTACACCGCCGAGGAACCCCCGCCGCCGGAGCCCGGACCGGGGCCCGAGGAGGCGGCCGCGACCGCCGGACGGGACCCGGAACTCGGCGCGCTGCGGCACCGGCTGCTCGTCTCCGCGCTGCTCGCCGCCCCGGTGGTCCTGCTCGCCATGATCCCCGCCCTGCAGTTCGACAACTGGCAGTGGCTCTCGCTCACCCTCGCGGCGCCGGTCGTGGTGTGGGGCGGAGCGCCCTTCCACCGGGCCGCCTGGACCAACCTCCGGCACGGCGCGGCGACGATGGACACGCTCGTCTCGGTCGGCACCCTGGCCGCCTTCGGCTGGTCGCTGTGGGCCCTGTTCTTCGGCGACGCGGGCATGCCCGGCATGCACGACGAGTTCCGGTTCACCGTCTCGCGGATGGACGGCGCCTCCACCATCTACCTCGAGGTCGCCTCCGGAGTCGTGGCGCTGATCCTGCTAGGCCGCTACCTGGAGGCCCGTTCCAAGCGGCGCGCCGGGGCCGCGCTGAAGGCGCTGCTCGAGCTGGGCGCCAAGGACGTGGCGGTGCTGCGCGAAGGGCGCGAGGTACGGGTCCCGGTGGCCTCCCTGGCCGTCGGCGACCGGTTCGTCGTACGGCCCGGGGAGAAGATCGCCACCGACGGCACGGTCGCCGAGGGCGTCTCCGCGGTGGACGCCTCCATGCTGACCGGGGAGTCGGTGCCGGTCGACGTCGGACCCGGGGACCGGGTCACCGGCGCCACCGTCAACGCCGGCGGCCGGCTGGTCGTCGAGGCCACCCGGGTCGGCGCCGACACCCAGCTCGCCCGGATGGCGAGGCTGGTGGAGGACGCGCAGAACGGCAAGGCCGAGGTGCAGCGGCTCGCCGACCGGATCTCCGCCGTGTTCGTCCCCGTGGTCATCCTGATCGCGCTAGGCACCTTCGGCGTGTGGCTGGGCGTCACCGGGGACACCGTCGCCGCGTTCACCGCCGCCGTCGCCGTGCTGATCATCGCCTGCCCCTGCGCCCTGGGCCTGGCCACCCCGACCGCGCTGATGGTCGGCACCGGCCGGGGGGCCCAGCTCGGCATCCTGATCAAGGGCCCCGAGGTGCTGGAGTCCACGCGCCGCGTCGACACGGTCGTCCTGGACAAGACCGGCACGGTCACCACCGGCCGGATGACCCTCCAGGAGGTGTACACCGCCGAGGGCGAGGACGAGAAGGAGCTGCTGCGGCTCGCCGGCGCCCTGGAGCACGCCTCCGAGCACCCCGTCGCCCGGGCGATCGCCGCGGGCGCCGAGGAACGCGCCGGGACCCTGCCCGCCGTCGAGACCTTCGAGAACGTCCCCGGCCGGGGCGTGCGCGGGCGCGTGGCGGGCCGTGAGGTGGCCGTGGGGCGGCTGTACGACGAGCTGCCCGGGGAGCTGGCACGCGCCAGGGAGGCGGCCGAGCGGGACGGGCGTACGGCCGTCACCGTCGGCTGGGACGGCCGGGCCCGCGGAGTGCTCGCCGTCGCCGACGCGGTCAAGGAGACCAGCGCCGAGGCGGTGCGCGAGCTGCGCGCGCTCGGGCTCACACCGGTGCTGCTCACCGGGGACAACCGGACGGTCGCCGAGTCGGTCGCGCGGACAGTCGGCATCGACGAGGTGATCGCCGAGGTGCTCCCGGAGGACAAGGTGGACGTCGTACGGCGGCTGCAGGGCGAGGGCCGGACCGTGGCGATGGTCGGCGACGGCGTCAACGACGCGGCCGCGCTCGCCACCGCCGACCTGGGGCTGGCGATGGGCACCGGCACGGACGCGGCGATCGAGGCCGGCGACCTGACCCTGGTGCGCGGCGACCTCCGGGTGGCCGCGGACGCGATCCGGCTCTCCCGGCGCACCCTGACGACCATCAAGGGCAATCTGGTCTGGGCGTTCGGCTACAACGTGGCCGCGCTGCCCCTGGCCGCCGCGGGGCTGCTCAACCCGATGATCGCGGGCGCCGCGATGGCCTTCTCCTCGGTCTTCGTGGTGACCAACAGCCTGCGGCTGCGCGGGTTTCACTGAAACCGCCCGAGGTTACCGGCGGTTAGCCGCAGTTGAAGTGGGAGTCCCCCTGGAGTCGGGCGCGCGCCTCACATAAGCTCTTCACAAGGCTCGCGCATCATCCTTACGCTTGAGTCCCGATCACCGTATCGGGGCTCTTGCGCACCTAAAGGACAAATGCAAGAGACGCAGATCACAGTGACGCGAACGTAACCATCGAAGGGGTTCGAAGGTCTAAGTTGGCGATGTCAGACCAGCGTCTTGGGGGGCGCTGACTGGCATCTGAGGATGTCTTGGGGGACTTCCTCAGAGATGCGTTGCCGGGGCACGTACACCGGGAAGCTTTGAGCGGCCCTCCCAGCGTGCGTTGTCCCGGCAGACCGCACCGTGTCACTGGAGCACGGCGGGCGTTGCCCGTGGTGTTCAGACAGCGAATTCAGGCGCTGTCCTCTCCGAGCGCCCGGCCGGATCCCGTGGGGGGAATCCGCACCGGGACATGGGAAGGCGCCCTGGTCGTCGGCCCGTGGGGGGACCGGCGTCAGGGCGCCTTCCGTTTTTTCGCTCAGTACCGTCGACGCGGGGCCCGCCCGTGACGGCAGGCCCTGTGCGGCGGGTGGGGCGCCGAAGCGGCGCCCCGGGGCCGGCAGGTGCTCAGCGCTCCTCGACCGGGACGAAGTCGCGCTCGACGACGCCCGTGTAGATCTGGCGCGGACGGCCGATGCGGGAGCCCGGCTCCTTGATCATCTCGTGCCACTGGGCGATCCAGCCCGGCAGCCGGCCGAGGGCGAACAGGACCGTGAACATCTCGGTCGGGAAGCCCATGGCCCGGTAGATCAGACCGGTGTAGAAGTCGACGTTCGGGTAGAGGCTGCGCGAGACGAAGTAGTCGTCGGAGAGCGCGTGCTCCTCCAGCTTCAGCGCGATGTCCAGCAGCTCGTCGGACTTGCCGAGGGCGGAGAGCACATCGTGCGCGGCGGCCTTGATGATCTTGGCGCGCGGGTCGAAGTTCTTGTAGACCCGGTGGCCGAAGCCCATCAGGCGGACGCCGTCCTCCTTGTTCTTCACCTTGCGGATGAAGGAGTCGACGTCGCCGCCGGCGTCGCGGATGCCCTCGAGCATCTCCAGCACGGACTGGTTGGCGCCGCCGTGCAGCGGGCCCCACAGGGCGTTGATGCCGGCCGAGATGGACGCGAACATGTTGGCCTGCGACGAGCCCACCAGGCGGACCGTCGAGGTGGAGCAGTTCTGCTCGTGGTCCGCGTGCAGGATCAGCAGCTTGTCCAGGGCGGAGACCACGACCGGGTCCAGCTCGTACTCGTCCGCCGGGACGGAGAACGTCATGCGCAGGAAGTTCTCGACGTAGCCGAGGTCGTTGCGCGGGTAGACGAACGGGTGACCGATCGACTTCTTGTACGCGTACGCCGCGATCGTCGGGAGCTTCGCGAGCAGGCGGATCGTCGAGAGGTTGCGCTGCTTCTCGTCGAACGGGTTGTGGCTGTCCTGGTAGAAGGTGGACAGCGCCGAGACGACCGAGGACAGCATGGCCATCGGGTGGGCGTCGCGCGGGAAGCCCTTGTAGAAGTTCTTGACGTCCTCGTGCAGCAGGGTGTGCCGCGTGATGTCGCCCTTGAACGTCGTCAGCTCGTCGACGGTCGGCAGCTCACCGTTGATCAGCAGGTAGGCCACCTCCAGGAAGGTGGAGCGTTCGGCCAGCTGCTCGATGGGGTAGCCGCGGTAGCGGAGGATGCCCGCCTCACCGTCGAGGTAGGTGATGGCGGATTTATAGGCGGCCGTGTTGCCGTAACCGCTGTCCAGAGTCACCAGACCGGTCTGGGCGCGGAGCTTCCCGATGTCGAAGCCCTTGTCACCGACGGTGCTGTCGACCACCGGGTAGGTGTACTCGCCGTCGCCGTACCGCAGTACTACAGAGTTGTCGCTCACGTCTTCCCTCACCGACGTAGTGCCTCATCTTCGAGGTGCCCTGACTGTCTCTACCATCCCCCATTTGGCTCAGGAGAGTGCACTCGGGGTCGACCATTGGGCCCATCGACGGCACTCAGTGCCGCCAACCTGCTCATCCTGCCCGCTTCGACCGGCAACCGGAAGTGCTCTGTGACCTTCACGACTCATTTGATCGATCATTTTTTGTGATGTGCGTCCGAGCCGCTGGTCAGAGCGTTCCGGCCCCCCGGAGCCGGAAGTCGAGGGCCGTGCAGCGCCGGCCCGCCGACACCGTGCGCACCGCCTGTCCGATCGCCTTGCGTGAACCGACGAGTACGACCAGCCGTTTCGCCCGTGTCACCGCCGTGTACAGCAGGTTCCGCTGCAGCATCATCCAGGCGCCGGTGGTGACGGGTATCACCACCGCGGGATACTCGCTGCCCTGCGAGCGGTGGATCGTCACCGCGTAGGCGTGGGCCAGTTCGTCCAGTTCGTCGAAGTCGTACGGAACCTCCTCGTCCTCGTCCGTCAGCACCGTCAGACGCTGGTCGACCGGGTCGAGCGAGGTGACGACGCCCACGGTGCCGTTGAAGACACCGTTCTCCCCCTTCTCGTAATTGTTGCGGATCTGGGTGACCTTGTCGCCGACACGGAAGACCCGGCCGCCGAGCCGCTTCTCCGGCAGCTCGGGGCGGCCCGGGGTGATGGCCTGCTGGAGCAGCCCGTTGAGGGTGCCGGCGCCGGCCGGGCCGCGGTGCATGGGGGCGAGCACCTGCACGTCCCGGCGCGGGTCCAGGCCGAACCGGGCCGGGATCCGGCGGGCGGCCACGTCCACGGTGAGCCGGCCGGCCTCCTCGGTGTCGTCCTCGACGAAGAGGAAGAAGTCCTTCAGCCCGTCGGTGAGCGGGTGCTGCCCGGCGTTGATGCGGTGCGCGTTGGTGACGACGCCGGACTGCTGGGCCTGCCGGAAGACCCGGGTGAGCCGCACCGCCGGAACGGGGCCGCCCTCGGCGAGCAGATCGCGCAGCACCTCCCCGGCGCCGACGCTGGGCAACTGGTCCACGTCGCCGACGAAGAGCAGGTGCGCCCCCGGCGGCACGGCCTTGACCAGCTTGTTGGCGAGCAGCAGGTCCAGCATCGAGGCCTCGTCCACGACCACCAGGTCGGCGTCCAGCGGGCGGTCCCGGTCATAGGCGGCGTCGCCGCCGGGCTTGAGCTCCAGCAGCCGGTGGACCGTGCGGGCCTCCGCGCCGGTCAGCTCGGCCAGCCGCTTGGCGGCCCGGCCGGTGGGCGCGGCGAGCAGCACCTTGGCGTGCTTGGCGCGGGCCAGTTCCACGATCGAGCGCACCGTGAAGGACTTGCCGCAGCCGGGGCCGCCGGTGAGCACGGCCACCTTCTCGGTCAGCGCGAGCCGTACGGCGGCCTCCTGCTCGGGGGCGAGGTCGGCGCCGGTACGGGCCCTGAGCCAGCCGAGCGCCTTGTCCCAGGGCACCTCACGGAAGGCGGGCATCCGGTCCTGCGGGGTGCGCAGCAGCCGCAGCAGCTGGGCGGAGAGGGAGAGTTCGGCCCGATGGAAAGGCACCAGGTAGACGGCGGTCACGGGCTCCGCGTCGCCGTCGGGACCGGGCACCTTCTCCCGGACGACCCCCGGGTCCCCGCCCTCCTCGGGCGGCTCGGCCAGTTCGGCGAGGCACTCGATGACCAGGCCGGTGTCGACCTGGAGCAGCTTCACCGCGTCCGCGATCAGCCGTTCCTCCGGCAGGAAGCAGTGGCCCTGGTCGGCGGACTGGGACAGCGCGTACTGCAGGCCCGCCTTCACGCGCTCGGGACTGTCGTGCGGGATGCCGACGGACCGGGCGATCCGGTCGGCGGTGAGGAAGCCGATGCCCCAGACCTCGGAGGCCAGCCGGTAGGGCTGGTTCTTCACCACCGAGATGGACGCGTCGCCGTACTTCTTGTAGATCCGCACGGCGACGGAGGTGGACACCTCGACGGTCTGGAGGAAGAGCATGACCTCCTTGATCGCCTTCTGCTCCTCCCAGGCGTCGGCGATCTTCCTGGTCCGCTTGGGGCCGAGGCCCGGGACCTCGACCAGCCGCTTCGGCTCCTCCTCGATGATCCGCAGGGTGTCCACGCCGAAGTGCTGGGTGATGCGGTCCGCGAAGACCGGGCCGATGCCCTTGACCAGCCCGGAGCCCAGGTAGCGCCGGATGCCCTGGACGGTGGCGGGCAGCACCGTCGTGAAGTTCTCGCAGACGAACTGCTTGCCGTACTGCGGGTGCGAGCCCCAGCGGCCCTCCATCCGCAGCGACTCCCCGACCTGGGCGCCGAGCAGCGCGCCGACCACCGTGAGGAGGTCGCCGCCGCCCCGGCCGGTGTCGACGCGGGCGACGGTGTAACCGCTCTCCTCGTTGGCGTAGGTAATCCGCTCCAGCACGCCTTCGAGCGTGGCGAGCCGGCGCTCCCCGGGGGCCGCGGATGGCTGGTTGGGCATGATCCGACGGTACCGGTGAGGTGTGACAGGGGACTCCCCCTCCGGCGAGGCCGAAGCGGGGCGGAGGCGGGCCGGGGCGGAGGCCGGGTGTTCCGGCTCGAACCCGGCGGGATGCGGCGGATCCGGCGGGATCGGCGGGATTGGGAAGAGGGAGCTTAGGGCCTGTCCGACAGTCCCTAGGCGGCCTGGAGGATCCCCTCGACGCCCCGCAGGAAGGTCCCGGTGACCAGCTGCGGGTCGAAGAGGCAGCCGGCCGCCATCGCGCCGTCCCGCAGCATGACGAGGTGCCGGCCGGCCTCGTCCGCGGGCTCGCGGCCGGCCCGCGCCAGCAGGTCCGTGACGGTTTCCAGGAACCACTGCCGGTGCGCCAGCACCGCCTGGTGGACGGGGTGGGCCGGGTCGGGGTATTCGGCCACCGCGTTGAGGAAGGCGCAGCCGCGGAACCCCGGGGACCTGATGCCCTCGGCGATGGAGCGGGCGACGGCCCTGACCCGGTCGGCCGGCGACTCGCCGCTCTCCTGCGCGGCGGCGACCTGTTCCCGGATCCCCTGGTCGGCCAGGTCGAGGTAGGCGAGGACGAGCTCCTCCTTGCCCGAGAAGTGCCGGTAGAGCGTCGCCCGCGTCACCTGCGCCTCCGCGATGATCCGGTCGACACCGACGGAGTGGATCCCCTCGGCGTAGAAGACCCTCGTCGCCGTGCCGAGCAGGCGTTTGCGTGCCTCGGACGTGCTGCCCCTCGCTGTTCCCCGGCTCATGGGGCCGAGGTTACCGCAACGGCAAGGGAGAACGTTCGGTCTTGACAGCAGACGCGGCACCCACTTCGATGACAGATAGACCGAACGTTCTCCCCCGCTTCAGGGAAGGCACCCCGTGGATACCTTCGTCGCCACCCCCGCCCGCACCAGCGTCCCCGCGACCCTGCGGAAGCTGTACCTCTCGCGCTTCGCGTTCGCCGCCGCGTGGGCCGCCCTGCTGTTCCCGGCCGCCGGCGCGCTGACCCCGTGGAGCTCGGTGCTCCTGGTGACCTATCCCCTGTTCGACGTCGCGTGCGCCGTGATCGACGTCCGGTCCGCCAGGGCGGACGACGGCCCGGTGCGCCACCTGTACGCGAACATCGCGCTCAGCGCCCTCACCGGCGCCGCCCTCGCCGTGGCCGCCACGTCGGGGATCCCGGCGGTGCTGCGCGTCTGGGGCGTCTGGGCCGTCACCGCGGGCCTGGTCCAGCTCCTCGTCGGCGCCGCCCGGCGCCGGCTGGGAGGACAGTGGGCGATGATCGCCAGCGGCGCCGTCTCCGTCCTCGCCGGCGCGTCGTTCTACGCGCAGGCGGGCGCGTCCGGCGCCTCCCTGGACTCCCTGGCCGGCTACGCCCTCCTCGGCGGGATCTTCTTCCTGGTGTCCGCCCTCCGACTGGGGCGCGCGGCCAAGGACGCGTGACCCCGGGCCCCCGGCATCACGCCCACCGGGTGACCCGGCCGGACCCGGGACACCCGGTGGGTCACGATTCAGTTTCAGCCACCCGGCACCCCCTTGCTCTCGCTCGTGTAATCGATTCCAATCCTTCATGCACGTCGATGTAATCGATTCCATGAGTTCCACAAGGAGGTGGAGCCGGCGATGGCGAGCATCAAGGACGTCGCCGCCGCGGCGGGCGTCTCGGTCGCCACGGTGTCGCGCGTCCTGAACGAGCACCCGTCGGTCAGCGCGGACGCACGCACGCGCGTGCTGGCCGCCGTCGAGGCGCTGGGCTACCGCCCCAACGCCGTCGCCCGTTCCCTGCGCACCGACCAGACCCGCACCCTCGGCCTGGTCATCAGCGACGTACTGAACCCCTACTTCACCGAACTGGCCCGCTCCGTCGAGGAGGAGGCCCGCGCGCTCGGCTACAGCGTGATCATCGGCAACGCCGACGAGCGGCCCGACCTCCAGGACCACCATGTGCGGACCCTGCTGGACCGCCGGATAGACGGCCTGCTGGTCTCCCCCACCGACGGCGGCTCGCCGCTGATGCTGGACGCCGCGCGCGCGGGGACGCCGATGGTCTTCGTCGACCGGTGGATCCCGGGCGTCGAGGTGCCCGTGGTGCGGGCCGACGGGCGGCGCGCCGTGCGGGACCTCGTCGCACACCTGCACGGGCTCGGGCACCGGCGGCTGGCGATCATCTCCGGACCGGCGGCCACCACCACCGGCAGCGAGCGCGTCGAGGCCTTCCGGGCCGCCCTGGCCGAATACGGGCTGGACCTGCCCGACGCGTACACCGGACAGGGCGACTTCCAGGCCGAGAGCGGACGGCGGGTCACCGAGGGCTTCCTCGACCTGCCCGAGCCGCCCGAGGCGGTCTTCGCCGCGGACAACCTGATGGCGCTCGGCGCCCTGGACGCGATCCGCGCGCGCGGGCTGCGCGTCCCGGACGACATCGCGCTCGCCGCGTTCGACGACATCCGCTGGTTCGTGCACACCGATCCGCCGGTCACCGCGATCACCCAGCCCACGGGCGAGCTGGGCCGGGCCGCCGTACGGGCCCTGGTGGACCGCATCGAGGGGCGGCCCGGCGAGTCCGTCACCCTCCCCGCCCGCCTCGTCGTGCGCCGCTCGTGCGGCGCGGCCCCCGACGGGAATCACGCAACGAACAGGAGCGAGTCGTGAGCGACCAGGACGAGTTGCTGCGCATCGAGGGCGTCAGGAAGAGCTTCCCCGGCGTGGTCGCGCTGGACGGCGTCGACTTCGACCTGCGCCGCGGCGAGGTGCACGTGCTGCTCGGCGAGAACGGCGCGGGCAAGAGCACCCTGATCAAGATGCTCTCCGGCGCCCACACGCCCGACGCCGGGCGGATCCTGGCCGGCGGCCGGGAGGTGCGCATCAACGGCGCGCAGGACGCCGAACGCCTCGGGATCGCCACCATCTACCAGGAGTTCAACCTCGTACCCGACCTCACGGTCGCCGAGAACATCTTCCTCGGCCGGCAGCCGCGCCGGTTCGGGATGATCGACCGCAGGCGCATGGAGGCGGACGCCGAGGTCCTGCTGGAGCGGGTCGGCGTGCACGTGTCCCCCCGGGCACGGGTGCGGGAACTCGGCATCGCGCGCCTGCAGATGGTCGAGATCGCCAAGGCGCTCAGCCTGGACGCGCGCGTCCTGATCATGGACGAGCCGACCGCGGTGCTCACCTCCGAGGAGGTCGACAAGCTCTTCGCGATCGTGCGCCGGCTGCGCGAGGACGGCGTCGGGATCGTCTTCATCACCCACCACCTGGAGGAGATCGCCGCCCTGGGCGACCGGGTCACCGTCATCCGGGACGGCAGGAGCGTCGGGCAGGTCCCGGCCGCCACCCCGGAGGCGGAGCTGGTCCGCCTCATGGTGGGCCGTTCCATCGAGCAGCAGTACCCGCGCGAACGGGCCGGCCGGGGAGCCGCGCTGCTCAGCGTCGAGGGCCTGACCCGGGACGGTGTCTTCCACGACGTCGGCTTCGAGGTGCACGCCGGTGAGGTGGTCGGCGTCGCCGGGCTGGTCGGCGCCGGCCGGACCGAGGTCGTACGGGCGGTGTTCGGCGCCGACCCCTACGACAAGGGGTCCGTGAAGGTCGCCGGCGCGTCCCTGAGGCGCCATGACGTCAACGCGGCCATGGCGGCCGGCATCGGGCTGGTCCCGGAGGACCGCAAGGGCCAGGGGCTGGTGCTCGACCAGTCGGTCGAGGAGAACCTCGGCCTGGTCACCATGCGCGCCGCCACGCACGCCGGGCTCGTCGACCTCAGGGGCCAGCGCGAGGCGGCCGCGCGGATCGCCGGGCAGCTCGGGGTGCGCATGGCCGGGCTCGGCCAGCACGTGCGCACGCTGTCCGGCGGCAACCAGCAGAAGGTCGTCATCGGCAAGTGGCTGCTCGCGGACACCAAGGTGCTGATCCTCGACGAGCCGACCCGCGGCATCGACGTCGGCGCCAAGGTCGAGATCTACCAGCTCATCAACGAGCTGACCGCGGCCGGCGCCGCCGTACTCATGATCTCCAGCGATCTGCCCGAGGTGCTCGGCATGAGCGACCGGGTGCTGGTGATGGCCCAGGGCCGGATCGCGGGCGAACTGTCCGCCGACGAGGCCACCCAGGACTCAGTGATGGCACTCGCCGTCAGCAACCCCACGACCGACAAGGAGGCCGCTCGTGGCCACTGACACGCTCAAGAGCACGACGGGCGCCGGTGGCGCCAGGGCGGTGCGCCGGCTGCTCCTGGAGAACGGCGCGCTGACCGCGCTGATCGTCCTCGTCATCGCCATGTCGGCGCTGTCGGGCGACTTCCTGACCGCCGACAACCTGCTCAACGTCGGCGTCCAGGCGGCCGTGACGGCCGTCCTCGCCTTCGGCGTCACCTTCGTCATCGTCTCGGCGGGCATCGACCTGTCGGTCGGCTCGGTGGCGGCCCTGTCGGCCACCGTGCTCGCCTGGACCGCCACCTCGCACGGCGTGCCGGTGGTGGTGGCGGTGCTGCTGGCCGTGGTGACCGGCATCGCGGCCGGACTCGTCAACGGCTTCCTCATCGCGTACGGCAAGCTCCCGCCGTTCATCGCGACGCTCGCCATGCTCTCGGTGGCCCGCGGTCTGTCGCTGGTGATCTCCGGCGGCTCCCCGATCCCCTTCCCGGGCTCCGTCTCGCACCTCGGGGACACGCTCGGCGGCTGGCTGCCGGTGCCGGTCCTCGTGATGATCGTGATGGGCCTGATCGCGGCCCTGGTGCTCGGCCGGACCTACATCGGCCGCTCGATGTACGCGATCGGCGGCAACGAGGAGGCCGCGCGCCTGTCCGGCCTGCGGGTGAAGAAGCAGAAGCTCGCCATCTACGCCCTGTCCGGCGTGTTCGCCGCCGTCGCCGGTGTCGTGCTCGCCGCCCGGCTGTCCTCCGCGCAGCCCCAGGCCGCCGACGGCTACGAGCTGGACGCGATCGCCGCGGTCGTGATCGGCGGCGCCTCGCTCGCCGGCGGCACCGGCAAGGCCTCCGGCACGCTGATCGGCGCGCTGATCCTGGCCGTGCTGCGCAACGGCCTGAACCTGCTGAACGTGTCCGCCTTCTGGCAGCAGGTCGTCATCGGCGTGGTCATCGCGCTGGCCGTCCTCTTCGACACGCTGCGCCGCAAGGCCGGGGCGGCCCCGGCGGCGGCCGGCGCCTCGCCCGGCGGCAAGGGCAGGCAGGCGGGCACGTACGCGCTCGCGGCGGTCGTGACCGTGGCGATCGTCGGCGCGACCTCGTTCCTGCACAATGGCTCCTCCTCGTCCACGAACCCGAAGATGGGCCTGTCGCTGTCCACCCTCAACAACCCCTTCTTCGTGCAGATCCGGGCGGGCGCCCAGGCCGAGGCGAAGAAGCTGGGCGTGGACCTGACGGTCACGGACGCCCAGAACGACGCCTCCCAGCAGGCCAACCAGCTCCAGAACTTCACCAGCTCCAACGCCGGCGCGATCATCGTCAACCCGGTGGACTCGGACGCGGCGAGCAACTCGGTGAAGGCCGCCGGCAAGGCCGGGATCCCGGTCGTCGCCGTCGACCGCGGGGTGAACAACGCGAAGACGAGCACCCTGGTGGCCTCCGACAACGTGGCCGGCGGTGAACTGGCCGCGAAGACGGTGGCCGAGAAGCTCGGCGGCAAGGGCAAAATCGTCATCCTGCAGGGCCAGGCGGGCACCTCCGCCGCCCGGGAGCGGGCGGCGGGCTTCGCCAAGGGCCTGAAGGCCTACCCGGGCATCCAGGTGCTGGCCCAGCAGCCGGCCGACTTCGACCGCACCAAGGGGCTCGACGTGATGTCGAACCTGCTGCAGGCCCACCCCGACGTCCAGGGCGTCATCGCCGCCAACGACGAGATGGCCCTCGGCGCGATCAAGGCGCTGGGCGCCAAGGCCGGCCGGTCGGTCCAGGTGGTCGGCTTCGACGGCACCCCCGACGGACTGAAGGCGGTCGAGGGCGGCACCCTGTACGCGTCCGTGGCGCAGCAGCCCAGCCAGCTCGGCCGGATCGCGGTCGACAACGCGCTCAAGGCGGTCCAGGGCAAGAAGGTCGGGTCCGCGATCAAGGTGCCGGTGAAGGTGGTCACGAAGGACAACGTGGCCGGGTTCACCGGCTGACACAGGCGAGCGGGCGGGCGGTCCTCGGGGACCGCCCGCCCCGGTCATCTCTCAGGGGAGTCAATTCCATGTACGACTACGACCTCCTGGTCGTGGGTTCGGCCAACGCCGACCTGGTGATCGGGGTCGAGCGGCGGCCGGCCGCCGGCGAGACGGTGCTGGGCGGCGACCTGGCCGTCCACCCGGGCGGCAAGGGCGGCAACCAGGCCGTCGCGGCGGCCCGGCTCGGCGCGCGTACGGCGCTGCTGGCCCGGGTCGGCGACGACGCCCACGGCCGGCTGCTGCTGGACGCGCAGCGGGCGGCCGGGGTGGACACCGCCGGCGTGCTGGTGGGCGGGGCGCCGACCGGTGTCGCGCTGATCACCGTCGACCCCTCCGGGGACAACAGCATCGTGGTCTCGCCCGGCGCCAACGCCCGGCTCACCCCGGCGGACGTACGGGGGGCCGCCGGTCTGCTGCGCGCCTCGCGGGTGGTGTCGGCGCAGCTGGAGATCCCGCTGGAGACGGTCGAGGAAGTGGTGCGGACCCTGCCGGACGGCGGCCGGTTCGTGCTCAACCCGTCCCCGCCGCGCGAGCTGCCCGCGGAGGTGCTGGCGGCCTGCGATCCGCTGATCGTCAACGAGCACGAGGCCCGGGTGCTCCTCGGCGGGGAGGACGTGAGCGGTGAACCGGCGGACTGGGCGCCGCTGCTGCTGGCCCGGGGCCCGCGTTCGGTGGTGGTGACGCTCGGCGCGGCCGGCGCGCTGGTGTGCGACTCCTCCGGGGTGACCCGGGTGCCGTCGGTGCGGGTGGACGCGGTGGACACCACCGGCGCGGGCGACGCGTTCACGGCGGCCCTGGCCTGGAAGCTGGGCGCGGGCGCCGCGCTGCCGGCGGCGGCGGCCTACGCGGCCCTGGTGGGCGCGGCCGCGGTGACGCGGCGCGGTGCGCAGGAGTCGTACCCGACGGCGGCGGAGGCCGAGGCGCTCGGCGCGCGGGGCGGTGACCGGTGAAGCGGGCGGGCATTCTGAATCGTCATCTGGCCGGTGCGCTGGCAGCGCTGGGGCACGGCGACGGGGTGCTGGTGTGCGACGCGGGCATGCCGATACCGGACGGGCCGCGCGTGGTGGACCTGGCCTTCCGCGCGGGTGTCCCCTCGTTCGCCGAGGTCCTGGACGGGCTGCTGGCCGAGCTGGTGGTGGAGGGGGCCACGGCCGCCGAGGAGGTGCGCGACGCCAATCCGGCGGCGAGCGCGCTGCTCGACGGCCACTTCCCGGGGCTGGCGCTGGTGCCGCACGAACGGCTGAAGGAGCTGTCGGCGGGGGCGCGGCTGGTGGTGCGCACCGGGGAGGCACGGCCGTACGCGAACGTGCTGCTGCGGTGCGGGGTGTTCTTCTGACCTCCGGGCGGCGTCCGGAGGTTTCGAGGGGGTGCGCCCGGTCCGTCGACCGGGCGCACCCCCTCGGCTTTCCCCTCCGTGCCGGAACCCCCCTGATCCCCCCCAGGGTCCCCTCCCCAGGAGTTCCGGACGGCAGGTTCGACACGGGAGGCGGGCAGAGGGTTGTACGGCTTGCGGAACCGGTTTCACCGGATCACGTGGGAGACGAACCGCTGCGCCGTCTCCGCCAGCACCTCGCGGCCGTCACGGGCCCACAGCCCCTCGTTGAACAGCTCGACCTCGATGGGCCCGGTGTATCCGGCCGCCTCCACGTACCCCTTCCACTCCCGCATGTCGACCGAGCCGTCGCCGATCTGCCCGCGGCCGTTGAGGACGCCCTCGGGAAGCGGGGTGACCCAGTCGGCGAGCTGGAAGGTGTGGATGCGGCCGGCCGCGCCCGCGCGGGCGATCTGCCCGGGCGCCAGGTCGTCCCACCACAGGTGGTAGGTGTCCACGGCCACGCCCACCTGGTGCGCGGGGAAGCGCTCGGCGAGGTCCAGGGCCTGGGCGAGGGTGGAGACCACGCAGCGGTCGGACGCGAACATGGGGTGCAGCGGTTCGATGGCGAGCCGCACCCCGTGCTCCTCCGCGTACGGCCCGAGTTCCGCGAGGGCGTCGGCGATGCGTTCGCGGGCCGCCCGCAGGTCCTTCGAGCCGGGCGGCAGCCCGCCGGAGACCAGGACCAGGGTGTCCGTGCCGAGGGTCGCGGCCTCGTCGATCGCGCGGCGGTTGTCGGCCAGCGCCGCCGCCCGCTCCGCCGGGCCGGCCGCGGTGAGGAAGCCGCCCCGGCACAGGGTCGTGACCGTCAGGCCCGCGTCCCGGACCAGTTTGGCGGTCGCCGCCACGCCATAGGACTGGGCGGGCTCGCGCCACAGTCCCACACCAGGGACGCCCAGCCGGACGCAGGCGTCGACCAGTTCGGGCAGGCCGAGCTGCCTGACGGTCATCTGGTTGATGGAGAAGCGGGCGAGGTCGGCGTCCGCGGGTTCGGTGGTCACTGGTTCACCCCGTACAGCGAGAGCAGGTTCCTCATGCGCTCCTCGGCCCGCTTCGGGTCGGGGAACAGGCCCAGGCCGTCGGCGAGTTCGTAGGCGCGGGCGAGGTGCGGCAGGGAGCGGGCCGACTGCAGGCCGCCGACCATCGTGAAGTGGTCCTGGTGGCCGGCCAGCCAGGCCAGGAAGACGACTCCGGTCTTGTAGAAGCGGGTCGGCGCCTGGAAGATGTGCCGGGACAGCGGCACGGTCGGGTCGAGCAGGGCACGGAACCCCGCCGTGTCGCCGGTGTCCAGGACCCGCACCGCCTCGGCGGCCAGGGGGCCCAGCGGGTCGAAGACGCCGAGCAGGGCGTGGCTGAAGCCCTGGTCGTCGCCCGCGATCAGCTCAGGGTAGTTGAAGTCGTCGCCGGTGTAGCAGCGCACGCCCCGCGGGAGCCGGCGGCGCAGGTCGACCTCGCGCCGGGCGTCCAGCAGGGAGACCTTGACGCCGTCGACCTTGTCGGGGTGGGCGGCGACGACCTCCAGGAAGGTCCCGGTGGCCGCGTCGAGGTCGGACGAGCCCCAGTAGCCCTCCAGCGCCGGGTCGAACATCGGGCCGAGCCAGTGCAGGACGACCGGCTCGGCGGCCTGGCGCAGCAGGTGGCCGTAGGTCTCCAGGTAGTCCTCGGGGCCGCGCGCCGCGGCGGCGAGCGCCCTGGACGCCATCAGGACGGCCCGCGCGCCCGCCTCCTCGACGACCGCGAGCTGCTCCTCGTAGGCCGCGCGGACGTCGGCGAGGCCGCCGCCGGTGATCTGGTCGGTGCCGACGCCGCAGACGATACGGCCGCCCACCGACCGGGCCTCGGCCGCCGAGCGGCGGATCAGCTCGGCGGCGCCCGCCCAGTCCAGGCCCATGCCCCGCTGGGCGGTGTCCATCGCCTCGGCGACGCCGAGCCCGTGGGACCACAGGTGGCGGCGGAAGGCGAGGGTGGCGTCCCAGTCGACCGCGGCGGGCGAGTCGGGGGTGGTGTCGGCGAACGGGTCGGCCACGACGTGCGCGGCCGAGAAGACGGTGCGGGAGGTCAGGGGGGTGCCGGGCGTGGCGGCGAGCGGTTCGGTCCTGGGCTCGTAGCCGCGCAGGCTCCCGTCGGCGCCGGGGAGGGCGAGGGTCACAGCGCGATCTCCGGGACCTCGATGCGGCGGCCCTCGGCCGAGGACCGCAGGCCCAGCTCGGCGAGCTGGACGCCGCGGGCGCCGGCCAGCAGGTCCCAGTGGTACGGGGTGCCGGCGTGCACGTGCTTGAGGAACAGCTCCCACTGGGCCTTGAAGCCGTTGTCGAACTCCTGGTTGTCCGGGACCTCCTGCCACTGGTCGCGGAAGGCCTCGGTGGCGGGGATGTCCGGGTTCCAGACCGGCTTGGGGGTGGCCGAGCGGTGCTGGACGCGGCACCTGCGCAGGCCCGCGACCGCGGAGCCCTCGGTGCCGTCCACCTGGAACTCGACCAGTTCGTCGCGGTTGACGCGCACCGCCCAGGAGGAGTTGATCTGGGCGACCGCGCCGCCCTCGAGCTCGAAGACGCCGTACGCGGCGTCGTCCGCCGTCGCGTCGTAGGGCTTGCCGTTCTCGTCCCAGCGCTGCGGGACGTGGGTGGTAGCCAGGGCCTGGACGGAGGTCACCCGGCCGAACAGCTCGTGCAGGACGTACTCCCAGTGCGGGAACATGTCGACGACGATGCCGCCGCCGTCCTCGGCGCGGTAGTTCCAGGAGGGACGCTGGGCCTCCTGCCAGTCGCCCTCGAAGACCCAGTAGCCGAACTCGCCCCGGACGGACAGGATCCGGCCGAAGAAGCCGCCGTCGACGAGCCGCTTCAGCTTCAGCAGTCCCGGCAGGAAGATCTTGTCCTGGACGACACCGTGCCTGACGCCCTTCGCGCGGGCCAGCCGGGCGAGTTCGAGGGCGCCGTCGAGTCCGGTGGCCGTGGGCTTCTCGGTGTAGACGTGCTTGCCCGCCGCGATCGCCTTCCTGATGGCGTCCTCGCGGGCGGAGGTGACCTGGGAGTCGAAGTAGACGTCGACGTCCGGGTCGGCGAGCACCGCGTCCAGGTCGGTGGAGACGTGCTCCAGGCCGTGCCGGTCGGCGATCTGCCTCAGGGCGTGCTCGCGGCGGCCGAGCAGGATCGGCTCGGGCCACAGCACGGTGCCGTCGCCGAGGTCGAGGCCGCCCTGCTCGCGCAGGGCGAGGATCGACCGGACGAGGTGCTGGCGGTAGCCCATGCGTCCGGTCACGCCGTTCATGGCGATACGCACCGTCTTGCGTGTCACGTCAGTCCCCTTCGTAACGCCGGGAGGCCTTGCTCGGCGGTGCCGGCGTCGTCATCGTCAGCGGGTGCAGCAAGCGCTTTCTATCCGATGAGAAGCTAGCCTCTGCACACAGGTCGGGACAAGACCGTGTCCTCTTCGAGTTGTTCGAGGGGGCGAACGAACGGCCCGGGTGGCCGTATGGTCTGCTCGGCGCGCGCGGAACCGTGACCGCGCGCCGCCTGTCCACGAGGACGTACGAGCACCAATGCGCGACCCCATGCGCGACCGGAGGACGACGAGATGACGGTGACCCTGGCGGATGTGGCCGCCCGCGCTCAGGTCTCCCCCGCGACGGTTTCGCGCGTGCTGAACGGCAACTACCCGGTGGCAGCCTCCACCCGGGAGCGGGTGCTGCGGGCGGTCGACGAGCTGGACTACGTCCTCAACGGCCCGGCCAGCGCGCTCGCCGCCGCCACCTCCGACCTCGTCGGCATCCTCGTCAACGACATCGCCGACCCGTTCTTCGGGATCATGGCCAGCGCGATACAGGCCGAGATCGGGGGGCCGGGCGGCCGGGCCGGCGGCGAGCGGCTGGCGGTGGTGTGCAACACCGGCGGCTCGCCGGAGCGGGAGCTGACGTACCTCACCCTGCTGCAGCGGCAGCGGGCCGCGGCGGTGGTGCTGACCGGCGGGGCCGTGGAGAACGCGCCGCACGCCGCGGCGGTCTCGGCCAAGCTGCGCAAGCTGGCCGAGGCCGGTACCCGGGTGGTGCTGTGCGGGCGGCCGCCCGCGCCGGACACCGGGGCCGTCGCGCTGACCTTCGACAACCGCGGTGGCGCCCGCGCCCTCACCGACCACCTCATCGGCCTCGGCCACCGCCGGCTCGGCTACATCGCGGGCCCCGAGGAGCGCACCACCACCCGGCACCGGCTGGAGGGCCACCGCGCGGCGCTCTCGGCGGCCGGCGTCGAGGAGGACCCGCGCTGGACGGTGCACGGCCGCTACGACCGCCGGTCCGGTCACGAGGCCACGCTGGAACTGCTGCGCCGGGACCCGTCCCTGACGGCGATCGTCGCCGCGAACGACTCCGTCGCGCTGGGCGCGTGCGCCGCGCTGCGCGAGTCCGGGCTGCGTGTTCCCGAGGACGTCTCGGTGGCCGGTTTCGACGACCTGCCGTTCAGCATCGACGCGGTGCCGTCGCTGACGACGGTGCGGCTGCCGCTGTCCGAGGCGGGTGCCCGGGCGGGGCGGATCGCGATGGGCCGTGAGGAGGCTCCGCCTGGAGGGGTGGCTTCGGTGCGGGGGGAGTTGATGGTGCGGGGGTCCTCCGGGGTTCCGCGGGGCGCCCAGTAGCTCGGGGGGTCCGGGGGGGTCGGG
>NZ_BJTV01000024.1 GCF_007176755.1 Streptomyces sp. 1-11 | reverse complement strand
GCTGGCCAGCTTCCGCGTGGTCAAGCGTCACCACGACGACGAGTACTAGTCCGCGGCCCGTCGTGTGACTGTGGAGCCCCGGCCCGCCGGAATCGGGCCGGGGTCCCAGTTTGGCCCATGTGCGCGGCGGTCACGTCCCGCACAGCCCTGCCGGCGCCGGATGCCGGGCATACGGCATCCGGCGCCGGGACGGCCACCCTTCCCCTTCACAGGTGCGCCCACCTGCGGTTCTGTGCCCGCCGACGTGTGTCCCGGGGCGGCCGCCCCGGCCGTCCGTCCGACGCTTTCCCGGTCCGCAAACGGGTGAGGAGTGACATGAGCATCCGCCTGGTGGAAGACGTGAGCGACGGCACCTGCGTCCTGGACCGCCTCACCGTCACGCTGACCCCGGCGCTGCCCTGGCTGGGACACCGGGCCCGCTGGGAGATGAGGGGCCACCTCAAGGAGCCCGTCGACCTGACCCGGGTCACCTGCAACGTCATCATGAAATTCGGGCCTGTGAAGATGCTCGAGAGAAACTACCTGCTGCCCGACCTCCTCGAGAGTCTGGGCGCGAGGCTCTCGGGTGACCCCAGACCGGCTGCCGGACCGTGGCAGCAGACGTGGGACCTCCAGCTCCCCGAGACGGTACCGGTGGCCGAGCACCGCATCCTGCTGCGCGCCCGCACGGACAGCGGACAGAACTTCCTCGCCCTGGACATCGCCCTGAACTTCAGTCACCGGTTCCGCCCGGCCGCGGCGAGCGGCAGAGCAGGCTCACGCGTGCTGCACGGCGCACACCCCCGCTGACCCGGGACAGCCGCGGTGCGCACCTCGAGCGCGGCCCTGCACACGGCGGGGCAGTGGCGGCATCATCGACCCCTCCAAGACGTGCCAGGCGCGGCCAGCCCGGGCGGAGAAGGCCTTGAGCGAGGCCCTCTCCGCCCCGGCGGTCAGTTGGTGAAGGTGAAGTACTTCCAGGCGCCGTGCGTGGTGGAGTTGACGCTGTCGCCGGAGGAGCCGTTGACGTACGACGAGCGCATGCGGGCGCGGACGCCGGCTGTGCCCGCCGCCTCCAGGCGCACGGCCGACTTGCCGCCCGCCCCCAGCGCGAAGTACTGCGAGCCGGAGTCGTGCCAGGAGCCCTGGTAGTAGACCTGGAGCTGGAAACGCTGCTTGCGGCCGGCGTAGTAGGTCATGGTCGTGGTGAACACCGGATCGGTGTTCTTGTGGAAGTAGTAGTAGTTCGTGGAGCCGATCCGGCCCGTCTTGTAGTGCTTGGAGACGGCGGTGGAGACCTTCACCTGTGCGTACGCCGTGGACTTCACGGTCTTCGACGCATAGCGGGCGTCGCCGGCGAAGACCGCCGTGACGGCGGTGTCCCGGGTCATGTCGACGGTCGCCGACAGGTTGCCGCTGGAGTTGACCTTGGCCGTCTTCAGCAGCTTCTTCGGCTTGTCGGAGCCGAAGGGGTCCGCGTAGAGCGAGACGGTGCGGTTCTTGTACGTCGTGCCGAGGTGCGCGGTGAAGGTGACGTCCTTGCCGTACGCGTACAGCTTGCCGTTGTTGTTCAGGGTCAGCGACGTCGCCTTGCGCGGGACGTCCACCGCGTCCGAACCGGAGGCCGGAGCGTGCGTGGCGTCGCCCGCGTAGGAGACCTTGTAGGTGACCTTCCCGCCGGCCGGCGGGGTGTCGGTGAAGGAGAAACCGCCGTCCGCCTTCGTCGTGACGGCGGCCAGCGCCTTGCCGTCCGGGGAGTCGACGTCGGTACGGGTCACCTTCAGGGCGGTGCCCGCGGCCAGGGGAGTCCTCGAGGTCAGCTTGCCGGTGACGGTGAGCTTCTTGCCCCGTTCCGACGTGCCGGGGGCCGACACCTTGAGGGTGGGCAGCTCCTTGGTCGGGTCGGTCAGGGCGCGCAGGGTGTACGTGCCGTAGGTGTTCTCGGAGACGGCGAAGACCCGGCTCGAGTCCGGCGCCCAGGCGAGCGCTCCGTCCACGAGGGTGTCGGCGCCGCTGCTGTTGCCGGTGTTGGGGAAGTCGTACTCCCGCACCGGCACCGCATCGCCGGGCCGGTGGATGTGGACGTCGGGCTCGTACCATGAGGAGCTGCCGCCCGCGACGCTGCCGTCGGGCGCGACCCGCACCGCGTTCGGGTAGGCGTCGATGGGGTAGCCCGGCCGCTCGGTGAGATCGGTGGCCGAGTAGGCGCCCAGACCGTAGCCGTACTCCGGGTCGCCCCACGAGGTGAGGACCTGCTCGCCGTCGGGCGTCAGGTCCAGCTGCCGCACGGCGGTGTCCATGTCGCCCTTGACCCGCAGTACCGCCCCGTCGGCCGAGACGTCGTACACGGCCAGCCGGCCACCGTTGCCGGCCACCAGGACGCCCGGCACGGCCGGGTCGGACGCCAGGAACATGCCGAAAGCGCCGGAGAAGTCGACGTCGCCCCGCTGGGCGAGGTGCACGACGGGTTCGGGGCCGGAGACGTCCAGCGAGCCGAAGTTCGTGCCGTGGGCGAACCAGATCCGGCCGTCCACCACCTCCAGGTCGCCGGGAGCCACGCCCACCGGATAACTCGCGGTCTGCGTGTACGTGCTCGTCTCCACCGAGATGATCCGGTTGCCGTTCTTGACGGCCGCGTACACCTGTCCGGAGTCGGCGGACAGCGCCAGGCCGCTCACGCCGGAAAGGCCGGTGAGCGTCGCCTTCACCGTGCCGCTGTAGTCGGTGACGACGATCTTGCCGCCGGCCGGATCGGAGACGTAGACCCGACGGTGGGCGCCGTCCACGATGATGTCGCCGACCGCCTTCACCGGAAGGACCTTCGCCGAGTCGGCCGCCGCCGGCCCCGCCACGCCCGTTATCAGGGACGCGGAACCGAGGACGACCGCCAGTGACGTCGCGATCGAGATGCTGCGCCTGCGCACAGTGCTGTGACCCCCCACAGAAGAAGCCCGGTGTGTCCGGGCGCTAAGGAACGGGCGGCGCGTCCCCCCTGCCCCCTGCGACGGGCGCCCGGACGCTGCCGGAGACGAAGCGTATGGCATGCCAGCGACAACCGGGCGCCCATGGTGACGGCCGGACAGCCAGGCCGTCCGAGGAAGCGGCGCCCGCGGTCGTCGAGTTCGAGGTTCCGCCGGCGGCGGAGCCCACCGGTTGCGGTCGGCGATCAAAGTGGCCGCGATGCCGATGACGGCACCGGTCAGCGTGGAGAGCAGGGGCGTCCAGTCCATGCGCCGCAGCTTGTCGAAGCCGGTGCGCCGGCGCAGTGGCTTTCGCCGCCCACGGCGGCGACCGGCACTATCGAAACGCCCTCGGCGCTCGCTGCGTGCCGAGCCGGGGAGCGTCGGCCGCCCGCGGCCGGTACGCGGGACGATGCCGCCTGCCGCACAACGGAAAGGGCTTCGCCGGCCGGGTCCCGGTGCTCAACCAGCGGCGGGTTCAGGCGCGTTCCGGCTTGTCCGTCCCCTCGCCGGCCGCGGGCCGGGCACGGCGTCGGCCCAGCAGGGTGCACCCGACGGTCACCAGGCCGATGGCGATGAGCTTGGCGGCCCCGTGGTAGCCGAACGCCGGCTCCTGCGGGGTGCCGGGCAGCCCGAGGAAGACCCATGCTGCCGCGACGCCCCCGAAAACGATCAGCGCGACAGCCCCCCACGTTCCCAGGTCCGCCCACCACGGCCCCGCCACGTGATGCGGCTCGTCGGTCCGCTCAACGGCCTTGTCGTCCACGGTCAGCTCTCCAGGGGCATGAGGGGGCAGTCTCGCGCAGGAAGACGTGGTTCCGGCGCGGACGGTTCACCGCACGGCACGCGTGCTCGTTCACCGGGGCGGACGGCCCTTCGCGGACGGCGCCGCGAGAAAGTCCAGCACGATCGCGTCCACGGCCGCGGCGCCGGCGATGGGCAGCGCGTGGTGACCCAGTCCGGGCAGCACCTGGACCCGGGCCCGTGGCAGCAGCCGGCGGGCCCGCTCGGCCGTCGTTGCGGCGTCGTGGACCCGGCTGTGCCCGGCGAACAGCGCCAGCACCGGCATGGCGAGCGGCGCAGGGTCGAGCGTGCGCCCCACCACCGGCCGGCCTCGTCCCCGCAGCCCGGCACCCAGCACGTACAGGCGTCTGAAGTCCTCGTCCACACCGGTACCCGCGGTTTCCCAGTCGAGGTAGGCGCCGACCCGCTGCTCGGTGGGCCGCAGCAGCATCCACAGTGCGCGCGGCAGGTAGCCCGGCCGGTACCCGCTGAACACCTGGGTCGGGTCGAGCAGCGCGAGGCGCCGCACCCGGAGCGGAGCGTGCAGCGCGTACGCGGCGGCCACCCAGCCGCCGTACGAGTGCCCGCACAGGGCGGCCGCCGGCAGCTCCAGCCCGTCCAGCACGGCGTCCAGCCACGCCATGAGGTCCTGCGGCGTGCGCAGCGGCAGGCCGGCGCGTTCACTGCGGCCGACGTCGCCGAGGATGTCGACCGCGTACACCCGGTGCCGGGCCCCCAGCGCCGGGGCGTTGGCGAACCACGCCGTGCCGGTGGCCCCGCCGCCGTGCAGCAGCACCAGGGGCGGGCTGTCCACCGGGCCGCAGGCGTGCACCCGGGTCGGGCCGTACGCCGTGGGCACGGTCAGCTCGGCGGTCCCGGCCGGCCAGCGGGCCAGCAGCGCGTCGTAGGCGGCGAAGTACGGGTCGGACACACCGGCTCCTGGGTGTTCGGCGGATCGCATGACATATTCTCTCGCTGAACGAGATACTAGGCCGGCGAGAGGATGGCGCGTCAATGAGCACCGAGGAGATCCGGCAGGACCCCCGGATCCGACTGGTCCACCAACTACGGGCGGCGACCGTCGAGTTCGACCTGCTCGCCGCCGAGTTCGCCGCCCGCCACGGACTGCACCCGACCGACCTGCGGGCCCTGATCGCCCTGCTCGACGCCGCCCGGGCCGAACAGCCCATGACGCCCGGCCGGCTCGGCGGGCAGCTCCGCCTCAACTCCGCCGGCACCACCACCCTCATCGACCGCCTGGAGCGGCTCGGCCTGGTCCGCCGCGAACGCGACACCACCGACCGCCGCCGAGTCCTGCTCACCGTCGAACCCCGGGCGGTCGACCTGGGCTGGTCGTTCTTCGGCCCCGCCATCGGCACGCTGCTCACCGCCATGGACGCCTTCACCCCGGCGGAACTCGGCACCGTCGAACGCTTCCTCGGCGCGATGACCACCGCCACCGCCACCGCCCGCGAAAACGCCGCCACCGCCTCCCCTTGACCCGAAGCCGCGGTGAACGGCGCGGACACACAACGGGCCGTGCGCGGCAGGCACCGCCAGGTGACCCGGCGGGCCAGGGTGCGTGGGCATGACAGCGGGGCTGGGCGAGACCTTCCTGCCCAGCCCCGCTGCGGCTGCGGGTGCGCCGTCAGCGGCTGCGAGCCGCCGGCGTCAGCTCGGCGTCAGCTGACCCGCACGGCGACCGGGGAGGAGTGGAACGTGCCGGACTTGGTCGCCACCCGGACATGCTCGGTTCCCTTGGCGGTGAACGTCCGCTTGATCGTGTAGGTGCCGTTCTTGTTGACGGCGGCCGTGGTCTTCAGTGTGGTCCACTTGCCGTTGCGCTGGTGCTGCAGCACCAGCGTCGAGCCGGCCTTGATGCCCTTGACCCGGCCGGTGAACACCACCGCGTTGCCCACCTTGACGGCCTTGTGGCTGGCCGCGACGGTGATCGAGCCCATGGCCGTCGGCGTCCGCGACGGCTTCATGCTCGGCATGCCGGTGTGGGTCGCGGTGGGCTTGGGGGCCGGCATCCCGGTCGCGGCGGCTGTGGCCGTACCGGTCGACAGCAGCGCGGCGGACAGGGCACCGGCGGCAAGCGCACGGGTGCGGCGGCCTCGGGTGACGCTCATGTGGGTCTCCTGCTTCGTCGGAGTTCCCCCCTGGGAGTCGAGTCGGCCATTCGGGCGGCTCGCGCATTCAGGCTGGCCCGCGTGCGGCGGGGCGGCATGCCGAAGCGAACCCGGGAAGCGTGGAAGGAGACCTCTTTTCGGCGTAGCCGCAGGTCAGCCCAGGTCGCTCAAGTGTCACTCATTCAGCGGTATCCATCACTGAGAGCGACCTGGTGCACGGTGCGGCTGACTCTGCGGCAGGGGCTCAGAGGGTGAGCACGATCTTTCCGCGGGTGTGGCCGCTCTGGCTCAGGTGCCATGCCCGGGCGGCGTCAGCCAGCGGCAGGACGTGCTGGACGGGCACGACGAGCCTGCCCGCATCCGCGAGACCGGCCAGGTCGGCCAGGTCGGCTGCGTTCGGACGGACCCATACGTGGTGGCCGCCCTTCGCCTCCACCTCGCTCTCGGTGATGGATGCGACTCGGTCGCGCCTCTTGAGCAGCCGCTGCGACACGTCGACCGCGCCGTGGCCGACGAAGTCGAGGGCCGCGTCCACGCCGTCGGGCACCAGCCGCCTCACTCGGTCGACGATTCCCTCACCGTAGGCGACGGGCTCCGCGCCGAGTTCGCGGAGGAAGCCGTGGTTGTCCTCGCTCGCGGTGCCGATCACCCGGGCACCGAGTGCGAGGGCGATCTGTACGCCGAACGAGCCGACTCCGCCCGCCGCGGCGTGGATCAGCACCGTCTCGCCCTCGACGAGGCCGACGCGTCTGATGCTCTGGTAGGCGGTGAGCCCTGCGAGGGGCACGCCCGCGGCCTGCTCCCAGGTGAGCGCGGCGGGCTTCTTCGCCAGCGCACGTACGGGAGCGGACACCAGTTCGGCGTACGCGCCGTTCTGCGCCCAGTCCTTGCGTACGTAGCCGAAGACCTCGTCGCCGACGCTGAACTCCTTGGCGTCGAGACCGACCCGCTCCACGACGCCTGAGACGTCCCAGCCGGGGATCAGAGGGAAGCGGACCTCCATGATCGGATCCAGGTGTCCGGCAGCCAGTTTCCAGTCGACGGGATTGACCCCGGCCGCCTTGACCCGGATCAGGACCTCGCCGGGAGCCACCTTGGGGTCGGGCGCCTCGACCAGCTTCAGATCGTCGGCCGAGCCGTATTCCTGGAGCGTGATTGCTTTCATGGTGTGCGTGAAGTCCTTTCCGGATGATCGCCGCGCTCCCGCCCGGCGCTCCTGCCCGGCGGCGCGAGGTCTGCTGCCCGGACCGCCGCCGGGACGAAGAGGCCGGGGTGTTCGGCCTCGTCCGGGGACGCGGGTGACGGGGGAGGGCCGTCGTCTCCGGCTCCCCCGACAGTAGAGTCGCTTCCCATCGATATCCAATGGCCTGAGTGGCACCTGGCTATCGGAATCCCTATAGGTGAGTCAGCGGATGGATGCCGGCACCCCAGGGGCCGGGGCAGGCCGGTCGCAGGGGTTGGACGGCCGGTGGCCGAGCGGATAGAGAGGGTGCCGTGGACCTTTCTCTGCTCCGTACCTTTCTCGCCGCCTATCGGTCGGGTTCTCTGACCGCCGCGGCCCGTCAGCTCGGACTTTCGCAGCCGACGGTCACCGCCCAGGTCCGTGCCCTGGAGGAGCAACTCGGTCTGCAGCTCTTTCGCCGCCTGCCGCGCGGGATCGCGCCGACCTCCGTCGCGGACGAACTCGCGGCCGAGACCGCGCCCCATGTCGACGCGCTCAACGCGATCGCCGAGCGTGGCCTGTCCCGGCACGCGCCCTTCTCCCGGCCGCTGCACCTGGGCGGGCCGGCGGAACTCACCGGCACCCGGGTGCTTCCCGCACTTGCTCCTCTGATCGAGGACGGGTTGCGGCTGCGGATCACCTTGGGCCTGCCCGAGGAGCTGCTCGCGGGACTTTCGCAAGGCCGTTTCGATCTGGTGATCTCCACCGTTCGCCCGCGCGGACGCAACATCGCCGCGGTCCCCCTCACCGACGAGGAGTTCGTCCTCGTGGCCGCCCCCTCCTGGGCCGAGCGCATCGACGTCGCGCGGCTCGCCCGGGAGGGAGCGCCCCGCCTGCGCGGTGTTCCGCTGATCAGCTACGCCGAGGACATGCCGCTGATCCGCCGTTACTGGCGGACCGTCTTCACCGCCCGCCCCGCCGGCAGCCCCGCGGTGGTCGTGCCGGACCTACGGGCCGTCCTCACCGCTGCCGTGGCCGGGGCGGGAGTGACGGTACTGCCGACGTATCTGTGTGCGGCCGAGCTCGCCTCCGGGCACCTCGTCAAGCTGCTGGACGTGGAGGTCCCACCCCTCAACACCCTGTTCGTCGCGGTCCGCCCGGGCACGGAGGAGAACCCGGGCGTGGGAACGGTCCGCACCCGTCTGCTCATGCAGGCGCGCCTGTGGTGACCGCCCGCCGAGGACAGATCCCCACCCGGACGTGTCCGGCACCGGTCAGTCACGGATGCCGTCGATGTCGACCAGGACGTGCCGCGGGCCGCGGAAGATCTGGTTGTGCCGGTAGGGCGGCGGGTCCTGGACGAGCCGGGGGTTCTGCACCCGGCGGACGAACTCGCCGACCGCCACTTGGACTTCGAGCCGCGCGAGCGGAGCGCCGAAGCAGAAGTGGATGCCTTGGCTGAACCCGAGGTGCTGATTGTCGGGGCGTTCGAGGTCGAGTGTGTCGGGGTCGGTGAACCGTTGCGGGTCGCGGTTCGCCGAGCCGTACGCCAGGAAGATCGGCGCGCCCTTCGGGATGGTGGTGCCGGCGATGTCGATGTCTTCCACGGCGGAGCGGGTGTGCCAGAACTGCACCGACGACTCGAAGCGCAGCAGCTCCTCCACGCCGGGGACGATCAGCTCGGGCCGGCGGCGCAGCTTCTCGAGCGCGTCGGGGTGGCGCAGCAGGGTGAGCACGCTGTGGGCGATGAGGTTGACCGTGGTTTCGTGTCCCGCGAAGATCAGGAGCAGGGCGTTGCTCACGAGGACGCCCTTGGACATCCGTCCCTCCGCGCCGTCTTCGTTCACCAGGACCGAGAGCATGCCCGGTCCCGGCTCCCGGGCGTACCTGTCGAGATGAGGCGCCTGCGGCGGGCCGGCGAAGTGCGGCATCATCGTCCGGCGGTCCCGGTCGTGCTCGGGCGGATCGCAGGTGATGATGTTCGGCTCGGTCAGCGCTTCCCTGATCGGCTCGGCCGCCGGCTCCGCGCCCGCCGCCTGGGCCCCGGCCGGGACGGGACACTTGCGTGGATCCGAACTCACCCGGGGGTCGTGCAGCAGCGCGACGATCTCCCGGTAGGTGCTGACGACATAGGTGCCGTCCGGCTGCCGCGCCACCGGTTGCTTGCGCAGTTCCTCGTAGAAGGGGTACGGATCCCCGCCACTGCGGCGAACAAGCCGCCTTTGGGCCGATGCCGGAGGAGTGGTGCAAGCACAGCCGGACGCTCTGTCAGCTGCTGACTCTGCTGACGAAGCAGGTCGGTGGCGGCCGGCGGGCGAGCGCGGACGCATCCATGACTTGGCCTCGGGCCTGAGCCGATCTCCGAGCCGGTGAAGCCACCGTCGCGGCCCACACACGCCCAACGAGGAGACGGACGGCTTGCCGGGCGACCCGGCCCGAGACGTCGTGGCGGGTCAGGAAAGCCAGTCGGCGTAGCGGGTGGGGGCGAGGTGGGCGTTCTTGTCGGTGAGGACGTCGCCCTTGACGGCGGCGAACATGCCGGCGGTGGGGTCGGTGACGACGCTGCGGTCGTCACCCTTGTGGGACAGAGTGATGCGGCCCAGCTCGTCCAGAGTGAAGACCTCGGGGCCGGCGACACTGCGGATGCCGTTCAGCGGCGCGCCGGCGGCGACCTCCGCCACCGCCCGGGCCACGTCCTTGGAGGCGATCGGCTGGATCGGTGTGGCGGGCAGCCGGACGGTGTCGCCGTCGGCGGTCCAGGACAGCACGGCGTCCATGAAGTCCATGAACTGCGTCGCCCGGACGATCGAGTAGGGGACCGGCCCGGCCGCGAGGATCTGCTCCTGAAGCAGCTTCGCCTTGTAGTAGTCCAGCTCGGGCACCTGGTCGACGCCCACGATCGAGAGAATGACGAAGTGACCGACGCCGGCCCGGTCCGCCGCGGCCAGGAGGTTGTCCATCGAGGTCTGGAAGAAGGCGGGGGAGGCCTCGTCGAAGGTCGGGGAGTTCGTCAGGTTGACGACGACGTCGGCCCCCCTCAGCGCGTCGTCCAGTCCCTGTCCGCTGATGACGTCGATGCCGGTGGACTTCGAGTGGGGCACCGCCTCGTGCCCGGCGGCGCGCAGGTCGGCGACGACCTGCGATCCGATCAGCCCGGTACCGCCGATGACTGCGATCTTCATCAGGTGCCTTCCTTCGGCAATGCGTGGGCGAACATGGCATACGGGGACTTCCTCATAGGCGCTTCCTCAGCTGTGATGTCCTCGTACCGGTCGTCGAGGACGAAGAGCGGTTCGGTGCCGTGTGCGGGGGCCTCGGTGTCTCGCGGCACCCGGGCTGCTGTCGGCGGCGGACTCCTGCGAGATCCCGCCAAGGGTGCTCAGCATGATCACGTACGAGGGTGCGGGCCGCTACGGCACGCCCGGGAAACCGTGTCCCCGGCCTGCTCGCCGCAGCCATGTCACACGCGGTGAAGCGTCATTTCACCCTACGCCCGGTCCCCGGGAGATTCCCGACGGGCAGCACCCCGGGGGGCCCGCCGGCCAAGGTGTACACGTCCCATGCGCATCCGCCGCCCGCGCGGCGCCCGGTCGGCAACGGCCGCGAAGTCCGGAGCCGCCCGAAAGACAACGGCCCTGAGGGCCGGCGCCACGCGACCCCCACGCCCCGCGCAGCCCCGCGTCGTGACCGCACAGCCCTCGCCAGGCCGCCACGCTCTGCCCCGTCCTGCCGTACGGGGATGACGCCCCTCACCTCGGTACCGCTCCGGCGCCCGCCCGAGTGCGAGGACCGCCTGCCTGAGCGGCCGACCCGCCGCGGGAGCGCAACCCCCGGCGCGACATACTCTCCCGATGGGTTCACGCACTTCCCCGACCAGCCGGCCGGTCGCGATACGCAGGGCCGTAGCGCGGGACGCCAAACGGCTCACACGGCTCGTGCGTGGCTCAGGCGCCTACGAGGGCAAGTACGCGGCCGCAGTCGCGGGCTACCGGGTCGGTCCCGATTACATAGAGGCCCACCGTGCCTTCGTGGCCGTCGGCGCCGACGAGCAGGGAGGCCGGGTCCTCGGGTTCTACTCGCTCGTCCTCGATCCACCGGAGCTCGACCTGCTGTTCGTCGCTGACGAAGCGCAAGGACGGGGTATCGGACGACTGCTCGTCGCGCACATGCGGTCCGAAGCGCGTGCCGCCGGGCTCGACCGTGTCAAAGTCGTGTCGCATCTTCCCGCCCAGGACTTCTACCACCGCGTCGGCGCAGTGCGGACCGGAACCGCGCTCGCGAACCCGCCCGCCGTGCCGTGGGACCGTCCCGAGTTCGAGTTCCGCATTCCTTCGGCTTGAGGGGTATCGGCGATCAAGCCAGCAGGACCTCGCCGAAGATCGTCCCGGCCAACGCGACATACACGGTGCACGCGCTGTAGTTCAGCACGGCTGTCGCTTTGGTCGAGTCGACGAGACGTGCGTGGAAGAAACCTGCCAGAACGCCGATGCATCCGTAGAGAATCACCTCCATCAGAATGTCGATCGCACCGAGGATCGCCATCTGCGAGGCCGGGTTGTCCGCGCTTCCGATGAACTGCGGGAGCACCGCGAGGAAAAACAGAATGATCTTCGGATTCGTGATGCTGACGAAGACGCCTCGCAGATACCAGCGGCCTGCTGTGACATCACTGTGCCCACTGATCGCACGACGCGCGTGACGCATCGTCACATACGCCAACCACAGTAGATACGCCGCGCCTAAGATCCTGACCGCATTCAGTACTGATGGATGCGACCGGGCGATTTCCCCCAGGCCGGCGATGACGGCGGCGGCGTAGACGCTCATGCCGGTCGCGATGCCCAGGATGGCTTTCACCGCGGACCGGCGACCGCCTTCGAGGCCCACTGCGAGCAGGTAGGCCATGTCCGGCCCGGGGGGACCGAGGAAGAGCAGGATCACTGCCACGTAGCCCGGCAGCACCGTCAGATCCACCATCGTCAGCGGCCTCCAGTCCTGGCGTGACGTGCGGGGAATCCGCACTTCCGGGGGTGATCGCTCCACGCTGGGTCACCGCCGGCGGACGGGCACCCGATGCCGGCCTTGGAGGGTGTCATGTGGTCGGCATGCGGTAGCGAGATCATGTAGCGCGGGAATCTAGATCATGTAGCGCGGGAATCTCGGTACTGCGAAGTCACGACGGCCGGCGATCGACAGCATGGTCAGTCGGCAAGGCTCGACTTCTTGCGCTTGTTGGCGAGAAAGCGGGCCTTTTTCTCACGGTTGCCACACGTGTTCATGTCGCACCATCTGCGGGTGTGTCCACGGCTGGTGTCGAGGAACGCGGCCCGGCACGTCGGCGACGCACACAACGAGATCTTCCCTTCTCGCTCTTCCGCGAGGAGGCGGATCGCGTCGTCCGCGATGACGCTGAGCGCGTCCTCCGTGGAACCAGAGCCCAGCCGCCACTCCCGGCTGCCCTCGGGCGTCAAGATCGCCGAGGCCAGACCGCCAGTACTGCAGTCATTGATGACCTGGACAGCCGAGGAGGGAAGCGGGCTCTGGTTCGCCACTGCGGTGGCGGCTTCGTGGATCGATTCCCGCAGCTCCCGTGCGCGCTCGAGCTGGGACTGACTGCAGGAGTCCACGGCGAGTCCATGGACCGCGAACCAGTCCGCGAGCCGGGAGGGCACCGGAATACGCTCGAGCGCCTCGCCGTAACGCTCCGACAGGGTCCCCGTGAAGCTGGTCGCCAGCACCTTGCCCAGACGGAACTCGGGAAAATAAACCACGGCCATGGAACCACCTTAGCCGGTTGCCTGTTGCGTCACAAGGCATACGAGAACCTGCGTAGATGGTTCTGTGCCCCAAGGCCGACACCGGGTGCCCGGGCGCCAGTTGAAGAAACCCGGCGCGTACCGCCGGGAAGGCGCCATGGTCGGGGCTGCCTACATGGACGAAGGCGCTCGGTTCAACGGTGCCTGTAGAAAACTCCTGAACACCATGAGGAAGCGCTGAAGCGAATGGCCCCGCCGCTATCGAGCGTCGGTTCTGCGGCCCAGCAGCCACACCGCACTGCCCCACAGAGCCAGCGCGGTGGGGATACAGGCCATGGCGCGTACCACGGTCGGCGGTCCGCCTGCCGCGCCGACGACACCGGCGACGCCACCAGCGGCGATGAGCAAGGCGGCTGTCACGCGGTATTCCGGCTGCCGGAACAACGTGGCCAGCGGCAGAAAGTGCACCCCGACGATGAACACCACCAACACCGGAATCCAGGAGGACGCACCGCAAGCGACGCACACCGCGACAGTCGCCGCGATCGCAGCCCACTGGGCGATGTTGATCCACCCGAAGCGCCGCATCACTGCGCCGTCCGGCGGGGAAGGCGGCGCCCCCTGGGCGACGGCCCTGCGAGCCAGCAACAGCACACCCACGGTGGCGGCCAATCCAAGGACCACTGCCACAGCGGCCAGGAGGCCGGTGACCACCGAGATCCCCACCATCCACCAGGCCAGCCCGAACACCGCAAGAATGATCATTCCGGATCTGAACACTTTCCCCCCGCATCGCGCGTCGTCGCCACCGTAAAGCCCTCAAGGGCGCTGACGAGTATCGGCCTGTACCTATGGCGGCACCCCGCTCAAGGCCGCCTGATCAACACCCTCGACGAACTTCGGGTCGAACAACGGGAAGCCGAGGCACGGCAGGCAGCGGGCGGGGGAGCCGTTGTCGGTGGTGGCTGCAACGCTGGTCGTATGAACGGCGATGAGCAGTTGCTGCGTGGCCGGGTCTACGGCTGCGACCACGACGACCCCAACCCCGGGCCCCTCCCCGCACGGTCCTACGCGACGCTCGTGGGCGGACCCCTGGACGGTCTGCTGCTGGACATCACCGGCTGGACGGCGGAGGAACTCGACGGTGGCGTCGCCCTGGCCACCGAGTTGTCACGGTGGCCCGGCGGCCGCGCCCTGTACGACCCCGGCGACGGCGTGCCGCGCACACCAGGCCCGGGGATCGCCTGCCGCTTCCACTACTCCGGCGACACACCCTGACCACCGGCCCGCCCGCCCTGGTTGACGGGATGGTGCCGCGGTGCGTGAGGGGCGAGGCCCGGGGAACGATGCATGGCGCGCAAGCCCGTGAACATGCCCCGTACCGCAGGGAAATAACTCCCGTTTTGTGGGCTTGTCGGCCTGAGGTAAGGGCACATGATGGCCAGGAGGTTGATAACGATGGTTCCCCTGCTTCTGGTTCTTCTGCTGGCCCTGATTCTCTTCGGCGCGGGTTTCGCGCTGAAGGCACTGTGGTGGATCGCGGTGATCGTGCTCGTCGTCTGGCTGCTGGGCTTCGTGGTCCGTACGGCTGACAGTGGCGGTCGTAAGGGCCGCTGGTACCGCTGGTAGACGACGGACACACCAGGCGCGTGGAACGCGCCGCGCACGAGAAGTGAGTGAGGCCCGGCCGGATACGGCCGGGCCCCACTCGCGTAACCAGCCTTTGTGGGCGAGCGGTTGGGAGGGATCGGGCGTATCGGGCGCACCGCAGGGTAGGTGAGTGATGCACCGGCCCCGCAGGCTCAGCAGTGGAACCCTGCTCCTCCTGCCTGCGGGGCTGCTGCGCGCCCGGACAGCCCCGAGCGGCCGACAGTCTTCTGTCCGGCCCCCGGACCGGCTCGGCTACAGCTCGAAGTCGAGGTCGATCAGGTCGGTGAGTTCCACTTCGAGACCGTGGGCGCGGCGGCCGTTGTCGCGGAAGTAGACCTCTCCGACGGCCTCGGCGGCGATGCGGCGGAGCCGGTCCTCGGTGGCGCCTTCCTCCCGGGCCGTGAAGAGGCGGGCGGCGTGCTCGGGGGGCAGGGCGAGGGTGAGGTGGCGGATGCGGGCGTCGTCGGTGCTGCCGGGGGCGGCGGTGTAGCCGAAGCGGCCCTGGACGTCGATCATGATGCCGCCGGTGGTGGCCGCGGCCTGCTTGGCCTTGGCCCTGATCTGCGGCTGCCAGCGCACGCGGACCTCACGCTCGATGCGGTCGGCGAGCTCCGGCCGGGGCGTCCGGATCTGGTTCTTCACATACCGCTCGACGGTGCGCTGGCTGACGCCGAGCAGCTCGGCCACCCGCCGGGTGCTGCGCCGGTGCCGGCGGACCAGGTAACGCATCTGTGCCCCGGCCGTTTTCGGGATCGGGCGGGTGAACGCGCCCTGCACCGCCTTGTCGAGTCCTTCCCCGACCGTGACCATGCCGCGATTCCCCTACTCTCCGGTGTCCTTGGCGGTGACCTCGCCGGTCTTGATGTAGCGGGCGAGGTTGGCGACGTGGCCGTCACCGGCGAGCTCCTCGAGCACGGTGGCGCCCCACAGCACGCTCTGGGTGCCCTCGTGCTTGACCATCCCCGGGGAGACGCCGAGCCGGAAGCCGCCGGGCACGGTCTTGCCGTCGGCGTCGTAGGGCAGGACGTCGAGCGGGCTGGGCCCGTCCGCGGCGTACACGGCGCAGTCCGAGAGGACCGCGACCGGATACTGCCCGGTGGCCGCGGCCAGGGCGACCATCTTGCGGTGCATGTTGATCCGGGCCCGGGAGACGACCGCGGCGCGGATGTCGGGCCGCCAGGTGGGCCGGGCGAGGGCGGGCCACGCCTGTCCCGGCTTCCAGCCGCCGCCGCGTGCCTTCTCCTGCAGCTTGCCGATGCCGCCCTTGACGGTCATCTTGATGGCGTCCACGACGATGCCCGTCTCCGCATCACGGCTCTTGTAGCCGTCCATCGCGGTCAGGAACTCGTGCGGGGGCAGCTTCTCGCCCACCCCGAGCTCTGTCATGGTGGCGACGTAGGCGTCGCGCAGCCGCTTGTACCAGCCGTCCAGGAACCGGCCGCTCTCGCGGCGCACCCATGCCTCCAAGGGGGCGACGTCGTAGCCCAGTTCCACCGCGTACGCCACGGTGGGCGTGGCGTACCAGGCCGGACCCGTCGGGCGCCGGCCGGTCGGCGTGAACGGGCTGGGCAGCAGGACGCCGTCGAGGTCGCGCCACTGCTTGCCGACCTTCACCCGGTTCAGGTCGACGTGGGAGAGGTCGACCAGCCACGAGCCGGGCAGCGCCGCGTCGAAGACCGGGTTGGTGACGTGGACCGGCGGCGAGGCAAGGCCGACGACGGCGCCGTTGGCGGCCGCACCGAAGGCGAGGTTGACGTCGATGCCGACCAGGTAGCGCTTCATGCACTCCGTATCGGTCAGGTCCCGCGCCCAGTCGTAGGCCTCCTCGAACAGCCGCTCGTCGGGGCCACGCACATGGAAGCGCGGCAGGCCGGCCAGGACGGGGTGCCCGTCGGTCGCCTCGCACGGCGCCGGGTCCATCGGCTGGGTGCCCAGCGAGCCGGGCCGGTGCTCGCGGTGCCGCCGGCCGTCGGCGTCCGGCTCGCTCGCGCGGGTCGGCGGGTTGAGCGCGGTCATCAGCTGCAGGCCGGTGACGGCCGGAGAGCCGACCGGGGTCATCACCCGTGTCGCGTACAGGCCCAGCACCTTGGCTAGCTCCGCCGGCTCGAGCTGGGCGGCATGCCCCCACGCACGGCCGTCGAGGGCGCGCCACGAGGGGATGCACAACTGCACGCAACTTCGGCGGCCCCCCTGGGCTGGGCGGTAGATCCGCGCCCACGGCCCCAGCCCCCGCCGGGTCAGCTTCCACTCGGCGCGCTCAAGCTGCTTGACGACCTTGTGCCCCTCCGCCAGCCGTCCGGCGAGCCGCTCCTCGTGCGACAGCGCGGCGGGCAGGCCGTAGCGTTCGCACGCCGCCTCGGTGAGCACCAGCAGCGGATCGGCGTCCTTGCCCGAGCCGTGCAGCCGCTCCGCCCCCAGGTGTCCCTCGGTCAGCGTCCACTCGACCAGCGCGGGCAGCGACTTGGCGGGCACGTCCAGGATCAGGCCGCCGACGCCGTAGCCGGTCACGTTCCGGTCGGCGTCGGCGTCGAGGACGAGCAGCGGGCCGTGCGGGTACGCACCGCCGGGCGCGGGCGTGTTCGCCGGGGCGGCCTTCGTCGCCCCCGGACGGCGCGAGCCCCGCGATACGCGCTCGGCGCGCGGGCCCGGCGCGGCGGCCGGCGCCTGAACGGCCGCTGGGGGAGCGGAGGGGGCATCCTCCGCCCCGGCCCGGGCTGTGGCCGTGCTGTCCGGCGCCTCGCTCGACGGCGCAGTCGACGGGCTCACCGCCGGCGCCGGCGCCGCCGCTGCCGAGGCCTGGGCCGCGGGCGCCGCAGCGGGCTGAGGCAGGGCGGTGTCCTCCTGCTCGGCACCGGTGCTCTCCGGGGCGGGGTAGAGCGTGGCGAGCTGTTCCAGCAGGCGGGCGTACGCCTCCCGCTCCGGCGGCCTGGGCTCGGTCTTACCCGACTCCCACGCGCCGACGGTCGCCCGCCGCACCTGCAGCGCGGCGGCGACCTCGTCCAGGGTGAGCGCATGAGCCTGGCGCAGCCGCCTGCGCTCCGCCGGCGGCGGCAGCGGGGAGCGGGACGCGACCAGCGCGTCCACCGCATCGAACAGCTCCGACATGAGACACCTCCGCCCCCATCCTACCGGCGAAACCGTACCTTTCACGTACTAATTAAGTACGTTTAGCACGCTAACCGCGTACGCAGATATGTGGGCACGACACCGGCGCCCGGCAGATACGCAAGGGCACGACACCGGCCGCAAGCGGTGCCGGCACAGCCGGACGGATGGTCGGTGCCCTCGCCGCGTTGGTCAGAGTGTGCGCGCGGTGAGATACCGCTGGACCGTGGGCCCGACCCAGTCCACGATCTCCTCGCGTTCGAGCGCCATGCTCGCCGGGAACCGCAGCACATAGCGCGTCAGCGCGAGCCCCAGCATGGTCGAAGCTCCCTCGCCGCCGCATTCCTGACCTCGGCACTGATCGCCATCACCGGCCTGCTGACCCTCCGCGAGACCCGCAAGGCCCACCAGGCCCCCGCCCCAGCGCCCGCCGCGCAGCCGGCAACAGCCTGATCTCCACCGCCGGGACGCGCACGCGGTCGTTGCGCGGCAGTCAACAGGTGCGGGGGCAGCGGGGGTTCAGCCCGCCGGGGGAGCGACCGTGACGAGCAGGCACCCCGTCACGGGGCAGACTCGGACACCGGCTACGTCCGTGCCCGCTGTGTCACTCGTTCGAGTTGAGCTCGTCGTACACCAGGTCCACGAGCCTTTCGGCCTCGGGTGTACGGGGGTCGGGGGAGACCTCGTAGTACCCGGCCAAAGTCGTGATCACGTCCTTGTGGGAGTCGTCGTGATCGTGCTGACGTTCTTCCCGTTCCTGGGAAGTCTTGTGGTCGGCACTCTGCCACCACCAGATCGTGCTTCGGATCTCGTCCTTTGTCATGGGGCCATGGAGTGTGATGTCCCTGCCTTGGACCTTCGCCGTGATCCTCGCCGAGTCCGCGCCGGTAGCCATGCGTTCTCATCTCCCTCCCGCGAAGCGGACGCCGTCAGCGCCCTGCGTCAATCACAGCAGCGGCTACCCGGCCGAAGGCCATGTCCTACGTCCGAACCGGACCACGAGCGCCGGAACTCTCTCACTCGGTGCGGTTCCGGCCTCTGGACCTGACCGCCACCGCCTGGGAACTGGCCCGACCCGGGGCGCGATCCGGCCTGTGAGCGGCGGGTGCGTACTGCCGCTCAGTCCCTTTGCCTGCGGCGCAGGTCGCTGACGGATTCGCCGAACTCGTGTTTCAGGGACCTGCCGAGGTGTTTGGTGTCGTGTACTCCCCATCGTGCTGCGATCGCGGCCGTGGAAGTGTCCGCGGAGGCGGGGTCGAGAAGGTCTCGGCGGATCCGTAGCAGGCGTTCATGGCGGACCCAGGCGGCGAAGGTCAGGTCACCGCCCTTGAAGAGCGCATGGAGGTACCTGACGGAGATGTGGTGCTGGTGCGCGACCCGTTCCGCACTGAGGCGGGGGTCGCCGAGCTGAGCCAGCGCGTAGGCGCGGATACGGTCGGCAAGGTCGCTGGCGACGGACGCCCGCTCGGGGGTGGTGTCGGCGAAAGCGGCAAGGAGGAGTGCGGTGAGCGCGTCGGCCAGATACGTACGTGACACACGCTGACGGGGAAGGTCCTCGCCGGCTGCGGACAGGGCGTGGCCGAGCAGTCTGCCGATCCCGCCCTGAGTGGCTATGGGGAGCGCCGTGCGCCGGCTGATGGAGTTCGCGTGCTTGCCCAGACTTGCCCGGGGAACGCAGAGCACAGTCATGTCACTGGGGTCGACACCGACGAGCCGGTAGGGCCGGGTGTTGTCACAGGCGAACAGTTCACCGGGTCTCACCGCCGTGGTCCGGTCGTCCTGGGCCGCCGTGACCGGGCCGTGGTGGTGCAGAGTGAAATGCATCCACTCCACGTCGCTGGAGGTGATGCTGCGGTTGTCCCGCGTCACCGTCGCGGCGGCGGCCTGGATACGGGCGACGACCACGGGCCCGATGACCGCGTGGTCCACCACGGCTTCGAACCCCTGCGGACCGGGATCGGTCACCCGCAACGGGGCGAACAAGGCCGAGGCGACTGCCTCGAACGACTCGGTTCCCCTTAATCGGGAACCCTTGCGGTCGGTCATGCCGATGTGCTCCCAGCTTCCTGTGCACATGTGCGGTTCAGTCCCAATTGTGCACCGTGCGCAAACTGGAGAGTCACAGTGCGCATATGGGTGCTCGCCGGTCGCGGGTTGCGCCTACGGTCGTCAACGAGCGATCAACCGCCGGGCGGAGCGAGCCGGCGACGCATACACATCTCGTCGACACCTGGGAGATCTGCATGATCAAAGGTCGTATCGCAAAGGCACTGGCCTCAACGGCGCTCGTCCTGGGGGGAGCGATGACGCTCGCACCGAGCGCGGTGGCGGACAGCGGTTCGTCGGTGACCGCCCTTCCCGCGTCCAGCGACTCCGCGCTGGCCTCGTGTTGGGGCCAACGGGTGACCGGCAGCGCGGGCCATCAGGGGAACAAGACCTGGTGCGACTCGGGACGGTACCGTGAAGTGATCAAGTGCGAGACCCTGGGCGGCTACCAGTACACGCACTACGGTCCCTGGGTATGGGCGAGCGCGGAGAGCGTCGCATGGTGCAACCTCGGCGACAGGATCATCGGAGACCATACGGAGTGGGGGGCCTGAGGCTCCCGCCCCCCGCCCTGTCCTTGGGCGCCGGCCGTGACCTGTCCGCGTCTTCGGTTTCAGGTCGTCGCCTGCTCGGCCAGCCTGTGCAGAGCCCGCATGGCGGGTGATCCGGGGTCGGCCGTGATCAGGACGACTTCCTGGTCGTCCTCGGGCACGAGCAGGACGTCGCAGTTCAAGCGCAGCGTGCCGGCTTCGGGGTGGTCCAGGGTCTTGGTGCGGTGCCCGGGTGCGTGGACCGGGCGTGTCTGCCAGATCTGCCGGAACTCCTCACTGCCGGCGTGCAGTTCGGCCAGCAGGGCGGTCACCTGCGGGTCGTGCGGGTAGCGGTCGGCGGCTCGGCGAAGCCGCGCCACCACGATGTGCCCGAACTCCTCGCTGCTGGAGCTCTCGTGCATCCCTTGCCGGCTCAGGAAGCGGCGCCGGGCCAGGTTCGTCGTCCCGTGTGCGAGGTCGCCGCCGAGCAGTGACCGGGCCAGCGGGTTCCAGGCGACGACGCCGTAGGCCGCGTCGGTGACGACGGCAGCGGTCTGGGGCAGCCGTTCCAGCATCCGGGCCACGTGCGGGCGTACCCGGCGCACGGCGTTGCCGGCGGGCGGCACGTTCGATCCCGCCAGGCGGAACAGGTGGCTGCGCTCGGCCGAGGTGAGCCGCAGTGCCTGGGCCAGCGCATCCAGAATCCGGGGCGATGGCCGCGGTCCCCGGGCCTGCTCCAGCCGCGTGTAGTAGTCGACGGACATGTGGGCGAGTTCCGCCACCTCCTCGCGGCGCAGGCCGGGTGTGCGGCGGGTGGTGCCCGTCGTCGTCAGTCCGGCCTCGTGCGGACGTAGACCCGCCCGACGGTCCCGCAGGAAGCGGGCCAGTTCCTGCCGCGCCATGCCACCTCCGGCCGCGTGCCTGGTACAGACTGTCCCTGGCAGGGCGCCCACCGCCAGGGGACCGTAGTCTCCATGAACGATCGCATAGCTCTGGTCACCGGCGCCAACAAGGGCATCGGCAAGCACATAGCCAGGCTGCTCGCCGCCGAGGGCCTGACCGTGTACGTGGGCGCGCGCAACCCGGGCCGCGGGGAGCGAGCCGTCGAGGAGATCGGTCCCGGCGCCCGGCCACTGGTCCTCGACGTGACGGATCCCGACAGCATCGCCCAAGCCGCGGCTCAGGTGGAACGCCTGGACGTGCTGGTCAACAACGCCGGCATCTCACCGTCACTCGCCTCGCCGGCCGACACCCTCATCGAGGAGTACCGGCACACATTCGAGACCAACGTGTTCGCCGTGGCGGCGGTGACCAATGCCTTCCTGCCCGCCCTGGGGCGGTCCCCGCACCCGCGCATCGTCAACGTCTCCAGTGGCACCGCGTCGCTGACCTGGAGCACGAACCCCAACCCCCAGTTCACCCCGGGAAGCGGTGGCGCTGCCGCCTACCGGTCGTCCAAGGCCGCCCTCAACGCCCTCACCGTCTTCTACGCCCAGACGCTGGCGGAGGACGGCTTCAAGGTCAACTCGCTCGCCCCCGGCCTGCGAGCCACCGATCTCAACCCCCGGGCCGCCGCTGCCGGCGGCGACCCGGCCGAGGCAGCGCAGGGTGCGCTCCGCCTGGCCCTGCTGCCGGACGACGGCCCCACGGGTGGCTTCTTCTCCTGGGACGGGACACCCGTGCCCTGGTGATCGGTGATCGGTGATCGGTGATCGGTGATCGGTGATCGGTGATCGGTGATCGGTGATCGGTGATCAGTCATGGGCGGCGTCGGGGACGGGTGTCCATCTCCCTTCTCGTCTCGTGGGGTACCGATCGCTGCGACCGCGAGATCGACGCGGGGCCTGCCGCCGTCACCAGGGGAGGACGCCGGCGCGGTCGGTCACCGTGCCGGTGGGTGTGTCGGGCCCCAGGGTGGCGATACGCACCGCCGCCTCCGCGCCCTCCTCGACGCTCTGCCCGATGCGGCCGGTGAACTCGGTCGCGGTCTGGCCGGGGTCCACCGCGTTGAAGCGGACGTCGGGGATCGTCCTGGCGTACTGCATGGTCAGCATGGTGACCGCGCTCTTCGACGAGCCGTAGGCGGCGAGCGGATACTGCGACTCGACCCGCTCCGGGTCGTGGGTCAGCGTGAACGACCCCATACCGCTGGTGACGTTGATGACGGACGGGGCGGCCGCCTTCCGCAACAGGGGCAGGAACGCGTGCGTGACGCGCACCAGGCCGAAGACGTTGGTTTCGTAGACGTGGCGGATCCGGTCGGCCGTCATGTCCTCGGGGGCGGTCACTTCGCCGAGGATCCCGGCGTTGTTGACGAGAATGTCCAGGTGGCCGGCCCGCGCGCGCAGCGTCTCGACCGCCGCGCCGACCGACGCGTCGTCGGTCACGTCCAGCTGGACGAAGCCGGCACCGAGCCGATCGGCGGCCTTGCGTCCGTTCCCGGCGTCCCGGGCTCCGATCCAGACCGTCTGGCCCGCCTGGACGAGCCGGCGCGCGATCTCGTGGCCGAGGCCCCTGTTGCCGCCGGTGATCAATGTGGTGGTCACGTCGTGTCTCTCCTGTGCGTGTCGTTGGAGCGGGTGCTCCCGGGAGAACGGCTACCGGGAGCACCCGCGGGATGGGTTCGCTGCGGTGCGTCCCGTCGACGTCGACGCCGACGGGCGCCCTGCTCTAGTGGGCGGGGCGGAACGGGCGCAGCAGGCGGATGCCGTCCTCGATGGATCCGTCCAACAGTTCGAGCATCTGCGGGACGAGTTCCCGCATCCGGGGCGCGGCGAGGTGTGCGTCGAGGTGGGCGCGTGTCTCCCAGCGTTCGTAGATGACGAACTCGCCAGGTCGGCCCTCGACTTCGTGGGCCTCGTAGTCGATGTTGCCGGGGTCGTTGCGCGAGGGGGTGACGGCGGCGGTGATGAACGCCTTGAGGTCGTCCTCCCTGCCCGCCTTCGCCTTCGCGTCCCAGACGACGGTCACATAGCCGGTGGGTGTTGCGGTCATAGTGATTCCTGCCCTGTTCCGTGTTGTGTTCCGTGCTGACGGGCTGTGTGTCGGTACCGAGCCCGGTCAGCTCCTGATGAAGTCAAGGAGGTCGGCGTTGACGATGTCGGCGTTGACGGTGCACATGCCGTGTGACAGGCCCGGGTAGACCTTCAGGCTCGCGTGCTCGACCAACGTGGCAGCCGCATGGGCGGAGTTGGCGATCGGGACGATCTGGTCGTCGTCGCCGTGCAGGAGGAGCGTGGGCACGTCGATCGCCCGGAGGTCGGCGGTGAAGTCCGTCTCCGAGAACGCTCTGATCCCCTCGTGGTGCGCCTGCGCGCTGCCGGCCATCGCCTGGCGCCACCAGTTCTGGATGATGCCCTGGGAGACGTCCGCGCCCGGACGGTTGAACCCGTAGAACGGCCCGGAGGCGATGTCGAGGTAGAACTGGGAGCGGTCGGTGGCCACGCCCTCGCGGAAGCCGTCGAAGACCTCCACCGGCAGCCCTGCGGGGTTGGATTCCGTTTGGACCATGAGCGGCGAAACCGCTGCGACGAGGACGGCCTTGGCAACCCGGCCGGCACCGTGCCCGGCGATGTACCGGGCGACCTCTCCGCCACCGGCACAGTGGCCGACGTGGACGACGTCGCGCAGGCCGAGGTGCGCCACCACGGCGGCGGCGTCCGCCGCGTAGCGGTCCATGTCGTGCCCGTGGCCGACCTGGGCGGAGCGCCCATGCCCGCGGCGGTCGTGGGCGACGACGCGGTAGCCCCGCCGGACGAGGAACAGCAACTGGGCGTCCCAGTCGTCCGAGCTCAGCGGCCAGCCGTGGTGGAACATGACCGGCCGGCCCGAGCCCCAGTCCTTGTAGAAGATCTCTACTCCGTCGTCGGTGGTGACGAACGGCATGGTCCGCTCCTCGTGGTCTCGCCCGGGTACCGGGCGGATTCGATGTCTCCACGAGAATGGCTCGGCCACCGTGCCGGCAGCCTCCGTCAGTTGACTGACATCCGGCCGACGGCTCGCTCACGTCAGTACCGTGGCAGTGCCGAGACCCGAGCGGCAGCTCTCACGGCCGGGTGGCCGGAGGCTCGGGAGGCAGCGCCTCCAGAGCGTCGCGGAGCCCGGCCCGCGACGTGATCCCCAGCTTCGGGAACACACGGTAGAGATGCGACGACACGGTCCGCGGCGAAAGGAACAGACGTGCCGCGATCTGCGGGTTCGACAGCCCCGTCGCCGCCAGCCTGGCGACCTGCAGCTCCTGCGGTGTGAGGGCCCCACCAGCCTTGCCCCGGCCGGTCCGCGTCATCCCGGTGGCGCGGAGCTCCGCCGCGGCCCGGGCCTCCCACGAACGGGCCCCGAGCTCCTCGAAGCGGCTGTGGGCGGCGGTCAGTTGCACCCGGGCCTCGCGGTTGAGCCCCTGACGGCGCAGCCTCTCGCCGTACGCCAGATGAGCACGGCCGACTTCGAAGGGCCACTGCTCGATGCCCGGCAGCCCGAGTGCCTCCTCGAAGCACCTGACCATGTCCTCGGCGGCCGATGTCATCGCCGTGACCGTGGCCGTGCTCAGCGCGAGCCGCGACGAGAGGCGAGCGACACCGGCGTCGCGCAGCGCCTCCGCGTGCCGTCGCGCCTCAACGTGCCGCCCGGAGCGCACGGCGGCCTCGACGAGGTCCGGCGCGGACCACACGGCCTCGGGGTTGAACGGCGGCAGCACACCCGGGGCGCAGATCGCCGTGGCGTGCCGGAACGCCGTCTCGAAGTCGGCGGCGCCGAGGGCCGCCCGGGCCGCCGCCTGGTGGGCGCAGTTCTCCAGTCGCCGCAAACCCCTGGGACCCGACCACCCCCAGATGTCCTCGCAGTGCTCCCGGCACGCGTCGAGGGCGCCGCGCTGGGCTGCGGCCATCGCGGCGATGTAGTGCCCCACCTGGGCGAACAGGTGGTACCCCGTCTCCTCGGACAGTGCGATGAGCTCGTCCGCGGCGTCGGCCGACGCCTGCCACCGGCCGGCGTACAGGCCGTCCAGGGCGACGAACATCAGGGCCGGCATGCTCGAACCCACCGCGCCGCCGTCGCGTATGACCCGGCCCACGGCTTTGCGACAGCCCGGAAGCCGGTCGAGGTACGAGGCGGTCAGGGCGGTGCGGATGACCACGTCGGCGTCACTCTGGTCCCTCAGCCGCGCGATCTCCTCGTCCAGGCGGCGCAGCATGCCGTCGGTGACGGAGCCGAGGGCGTGGTGGACGCGCCCCAGCGACACCGAGGCGGCGGGCGCCGCCTCGGGGAACCGGGCGAGCACGTCGACCAGAGGCTGCCAGTGCTCGGGGCGGCCGGAGTACTGGCTGGCGAGGGTGAGGGTGAACAGCGCGGTCTCCAACTCCTCACGCGGCGCTCCGGGCATCACCGGGGCCTGCTCGACCGCCTCCATCAGGAGTGCATGGGCCGTATCGGCGTCGCCTTCCGTGACGAGCACCAGGAAGCCGGCCGTCGCGGCCGTCGAGAGCGACCGGGCCGCCGGATCGCTCTCGACCTCACGCATGATCTCGTGGCTGACCTCCAGATGGCCCGTGACCCAGGCGGCGGCATAGGCGGCCTGCGACAGGCGGCGCCTGCGGTCCGCTCGCTCGGGGCTCAGCTCGGCCGCGCGCCGCAATCGTGCGATCGCGCCGTCGGCGTCACCGCGCCGCAGGCTGCTCCGGGCCGCCGACTCCACGACGGCGGCGACCGCCTCGTCGGGCGCCGTCGTGGCTCTCGCGAGGTGATCACCGCGCCGCTCGGGCTGGTCGGCCAGCGCGTCGGCCAGTCGGCGGTGGGCGCGACGCCGCTGTTCACCGGTGGAACCGTCGACCACCGCGGTCCTGACCAGCGGATGCCTGAAGCGCACCGCGCGGCCGTTCTCCGTGACCATGACCAGGTGGTCACGCTCCGCGGGAGCGAGTTCCCCAAGGCTGCCCGGCCCGCCGGCCGCCTCGAGGACGCCGATGTCGCCGGAGCCCTCAAGAGCCGCGAGCAGCAGTACCTCGCGCGTTCCTGGCGGCAGTCGTCCGACGCGGGCGCCGTACAGAGCCCGGACATCCCGCCCCGGGCCGCCCGCCCACTCCGCCCCTCGGCCGTGTCGGTCGCCGGACATCCCGGTGGACCCGGCGAACTCGAGCAGCGCCAGGGGATTTCCCTGCGCCTCGTGCGCCACGGTCGAAAGAACCCGGCGGGGAAGATGAGCAAAGCGCCGGGACAGCAGCCGCAGGGCGTCCGCGTCACCCAGCGGCGCGACCTCGAGCTCCGGCAGACCGGTGGACCGCAAGGATTCGCCGGACACCGCCCGCTGCGCTCCGAGCAGCCCGATGCGGCGACCCCCCAGTCTTCTGGCGACGAAACCCACCGCGGCCCGGCTCGCCTGGTCGACGGCATGAAGGTCATCGACCACGAGGAGCAACGGCCGCTCCTTCGCGGCCTCGTCGAACAGGGACAGTGCCGCGTTCAGGACGGCGATCCGGCTCGGCGCGGGACCGGCGCCGAGACCGAGGGCGACCTCGAGGGCCTCCCGAATGGGCCGCGGCAGACGACCGAGCTCGTCCGGCAGCGAGCCGACGAGCTGATGCAGCCCCGCGAAGCTGACGTCCGTCTCGTACTCGACACCGCTCCCGCGGACGACCCGCACTCCCTTCGCCACCGCCAGCTCGACGGTCGCGTCCAGGAGCGCCGTCTTCCCCACGCCCGGATCACCGGTGAGCAGCAGGACAGCTCCGTCCACCCCGGCCGTCTCCAGGAACGCCGCAAGCTCGGCGAACTCGCCCTCCCGACCGACCAGCCCGGTCGGGCCGACGCCCATGCCCGTCCCTGACTTCGCCCACATCCGCCGCGTCCCTCGTCCTGCCTCGCGAAGCAGCCGAAACCCCAGCCACGCACCTGACCAGGAAGTATGGCACCCACCGGCAAACGGAGCCTGAAGGCATCTGCTTCGCGGCACCCGCAGCTCCCAAGGCGGTAGGCGGACTGGACGGCACCATACGGCTGTGGGACGTCAGCTCGAACCAGGCGCTCGGCACGACGCTCCCCGCACCGGCCGACCAGGTGCTGAGCCTGGTGATCCAGGGCGACGGCACAGGTGACAGCCTGTACGTGGCGAACCAGGACGTGCCTTCGCACGCCTATGCACTGGCGCCGGCCTCCGTCGCGGCGGCGGTGTGCGCACGGGCCGGCGGCGGCCTCACCCGGGAGGCATGGGCGGACTTCCTAGCCGAGGTGCCCTACCGGAGGGTGTGCACCTAGGGCTCGACGGTGGCGGTGACCGCGGCGTCGGTGTCGGACGCTTCGATGCGGATGAACCGCAGGCCTTTGATGTAGCCGAGCAGGCCGGGTCGTTCAGTGTCTCCGGCCTGTCCCAGGGTCCATCAGCTGGAGATACGAGGTCGTGGAGTCCGATGGGCCCGGGCAGCGGGCGGGCGAAGATGCCGGCGAGGGTGGTCGTGCTGCGTTGGGAGCGAAGCCTGTGGGCTTTGTGTGAGGAACTACTACTGCGGTCCTCGCGTGACTGAGGGTGCGGGAGCCTGACACCGGACAGAACCCTGGAGGGACTGAGTGGACCGCAGCACTGTGATCGCTGGCAGATATGAGCTGGTGGAACGGCTCGGCAGGGGAGGCATGGGGGAGGTCTGGACGGCCCGTGACCGTGAGCTCCACCGCACGGTCGCCATCAAGCTCCTGCAGCCCGACGACAACGCTCCGGCCGAGTTTCTCCAGCGCTTTGAACGCGAGGCAGTGGCCGCGGCCCAGATCAACCACCCCCACATCGCCGCCCTGTACGACCGCGGTGCTCATGACGACATCCGCTTCCTCACCATGGAGCACATCGAGGGAACCAGCCTTGCGAAGCATTTGCATGCCCATGGTCCACTGTCCGTCGACCGTGCGCTGGAGATCGCGCAGGAGATCTGCGAGGCCCTGGTCGCTGCGCACGCGGCGAACATCGTTCACTACGACATCAAGCCTTCCAACGTCATGCTCACCCGCGACGGCACCGTCAAGGTCGTCGACTTCGGCATTGCGGGCTTCGTCCATACGCACACCTTCACCGTCGCTCCCACCACATTGCTCTCACCCATCGGCACCGCACAGTACGGAGCGCCGGAACAGTTCCTCGACCACCGCGGTGACACGCGATCCGACCTCTACGCCCTGGGCAGCGTCCTCTTTGCACTCCTCACCGGACAGCCACCGTTCGGCGACGGCAGCCCCCTGTCGGTGATCCGCCGCAAACTCGACGAGGAGGCCCGTCGTGTGACCGAACTGCGTCCGGATGTTCCCGGCCCCGTAGCGGACCTGCTGACGGACCTGCTCCAGCGCGATCCCGAGCGGCGTCCCGGCACTGCGGCCGCCGTCCACGGGCGCATCACCGACCTCCGCCGCGAAGTCTCCACGCTCGTTGCGACCGAACCAGCCGACCTGGCGACGGCGGCTGCGCCACCGCCCGTCCCACGAACCGCCATTGCCACAGGCCCCGCCCCTGCGCTCCCGCCGGCCGCTCCCCCTGAAGAGCACGGTGCGAACAGCGGTCCGCCCGGCGGCGAACCGCCGGAGCCGCAGGGAAGACCCGTCCATCGCGCGATCCGAATGGGTGTAGCCATACCGCTGTGTGCCGCCGTGACGGCTGCCTGCATTGCCTACTTCGCCGGCTTCTTGAACCACGATCACGCACTGCCGGACGACAAGGCCACAAAGACGCCAGTGGCCGCCAAGAAGTACTTGAGTATGCCGGACCTTTGCGGCTACCTGCGAAGCAACGAGATGCACGGTTACAAGGAACTCGCCGCCTACGACCTGCCCGAGTCCACCAACACAAGCAAGAAGGCCAACTGCGGCTGGACCGAGCCGAACAGCGCGAACGGCGACCTGTACGACTTCGAGCTGACGGTCAGCGCGGAACTGCTGGATTCTCCACAGGACGCCGACAAGGCGATGGCCAAGATCACTCCTGGCCGCTCCGAGTACGGACCGATGACCACGAGCAAGGTCCCCCAGACCGAGGAACTCCCCGACGGCGCGATGCAGACGGTGAGGGACGAGAAGAAGGAAAAGGAACGGAAGTACAACTCCACCAGCATCGACTTACGGCAGGCGAACCTACGTATCACGGTCGACTGGAGTGACTGGAGCTGGGCCGGCGATGTCAAGCTCACCGAGCGGACGACTAGTCAGGCCTGCAAGGCAGCCCGCATGCTGGTCGGATTCCTCAAGGATGAACCGGAGAACAAGACAAAACCGGTCTGGGGATGAACGTGCTTGTTCACGAGTTTCGACAGCAGATCACCGAGCAGCGCGTGGACGGCGGCGTGTTCGATGTTTTTGGGAAGTGACAGCGGCCGTGTGGCGGCCGGCCGAGCCGTTGCCTCCGCAGGTCGGGGGTTGGGCCCCGATCACAGCTGGGCGGCCAACCAGGCGGTCACAGCCGCGGTGGCGGTGAGTCCGACATTGAGTGTGACCCGGCGGTCCTCGCCGGTCAGGTGTACGGCGATCGCACCGGTCTGTAGGAGCACGAAACCGATGGCTGCGGCCGACGCCAGCCAGGGAGCGGTACCGGTCAGCCGTGGCAGGATCAGTCCGGTCGCGCCGAGTATCTCGATCACCCCCAGCGCCCTGAGGGCGGGAAGGGGCATGCGGTCGACCCAAGCCATCATCGGCCGGAGTTGATCGCGACTGCGGATCACCTTCAGCGTGCCTGCGTAGAAGTAGAAGAGCGCGAGCAGCCCCGCGACGATCCAGTAGGCGATGTTCATGGTTCCCGTTCACGAGCCCCGGATTGCGGGGGCCTGTCGGTTGTGTCGAGTGCCGGGGAAGCCCCCGGGGAAGGCCGGTCCGTCGTCCGAGGGGTTGGGACGCGAAAGGCGGGCGCGTCGTGGCCCAGGGGTCGAAAGGTGGGCGGCCGGGCCGTTTCGTCCCGTCGGCTTCAGGCGAGGTCGGTGGCGGGCTGTGTCGCGTAGCGGCTCATCGCGTCGAGGTTGGCCTGTGGCGTCAGCGGCCGGCCGCCGGCGAGCACCTCCTGAAGGTCTCGGAAGTACTGCACGTACAGGTCGGGTGTGAATGTGCTGAGCATGACGGCGGGTTGGTCGCTCAGGTTGGCGAAGGTGTGCGGGGTGCCGGGGGGAACCATGACGAGCGTGCCCGCGGTGGCGTCGTACTCCTCGTCCCCGACGGTGAACCGCACGTTGCCGGAGAGGATGTAGAAGCCCTCGTCGTGCCGGCCGTGGCGGTGCTGCGGCGGACCTTGCGTGTGCGGAGCGAGGACGGACTCGGCAATCGCGAGGCGGTGCCCGGTGTGGCTGCCGTCCTCCAGAACGCGCATGCGCGTGGTACCCAGAACGATCGTCTCGCCGTCGAGGGGGCCCACCACCGATACGCCGGGGTCGGCCTGCGGCTCGCTGGTCTTCATGTCATCGGTCACGTTCAACAGTGCACCGCCGGGACCCCGCCGGTGTCCAAGACCCCTTCGGCGGAGCCGATACCTCATGGGTATCGTTGCAGCGTGGAGCTACGGACCTTGCGCTACTTCGTGGCGGTCGCCGAGGAACTCCACTTCGGCCGGGCCGCCACCCGGCTGCACATGAGCCAGCCGCCGCTGAGCCGGGCGATCAAGCAGCTGGAAGCCGAGGTCGGGGCCCTGCTCTTCGCCCGCTCGACGACCGGCGTCACGCTCACTCCGGTGGGCACGGTGCTGCTCGACGAGGCGCGCGCACTGCTCGACCATGCCGACCGCGTCCGGCTACGCGTGAGCGCAGCAGCCGGCGTCGCGACCATCACCGTCGGCATCCTGGGCGACGGCACCGACCCGGGAGTGGCCAGGCTGGCCGCCGCCTACCGCCGGAACCACCCCGGCGTCGAGATCCGTGTCCGCGACACCGATCTGACCGACCCGACCTGTGGACTGCGCGCTGGACTGGTCGACGTCGCTCTCACCCGGGCGCCGTTCGACGAGACCGCCCTGAGAGTGCGAGCGCTGCGGAGCGATCCGGTCGGCGTGGTCCTGCGCGCCGACGACCCACTGGCCCGCCGCGAGGGACTGCGGCTGGCCGAGCTGCGCGACCGCCGCTGGTTCCAGTTCCCGCAGGGCACTGACCCCGTCTGGCAGTCGTACTGGAACGATGGGAGGCCGCGCGAGGGACCAGTGGTGCGTGCCGTCCAGGAATGCCTGCAGGCCGTGCTGTGGAACGGCACGGTCGGCCTGGCCCCGCTCGGGCACGACCTGCCCGTCGAGTTCACCGTGGTGCCGCTGATCGACATGGCGCCTAGCCGAGTGGTGGCGGTGTGGAACGAACGAGACACCAATCCGTTGATCCGGTCATTCATCGAGGAGGCGACAGCCGCGTACCGCCACTGAGCACCGGCCAGCGGTGCTGTCGTAGCGCTTGAACAAGTCGAACGCCGTGGCCCTCGAGACTGCCTCCCGAAGTGGTGAACATCTGCTGCCCCTTCTCGCACCGCTGCCCTCACCGCCGTGCGGCCGGGGGCCTGAGTCCGGCCTCGGCGGTGAAGCCCGGCTGAAGAGCCTGCGCGTGATGATCGCCGCGCTCCTGGTCGCGCACAGCTGGAACGTCGGCTACCCCCCGGTCATAGGGGCCGCAGAGGCCCAGGGGTCCGGGGATCCCCGGGCCCTGTCAGTGGGCGGTCCAGCCTCCATCGACCGGAAGGACGGCGCCCGTGAGGTAAGAGGCCGCTGGGCTGGCCAGCAGGACTGCCGCACCGACCAGTTCCTCAGGGTCGGCCCAGCGCCTCATGGGGACTTGGTGGTCCAGGAAGTCCCGTACGTGCGGGTCGTCATCGATGCCGTCGTTCAGTGGTGTGCGAAAGGGACCTGGAGCCAGCGCGTTGACACAGATGCCGGTGCCGGCGAGTTCGGCACCGAGGCTGCGGGTGAGCTGGATGACCGCGCCCTTACTGGCCGCGTAGCCTGCCCGACCTGCGGCACCGACGAGCCCGAGGGCACTGGCCAAGGTGACGATGCGGCCATACCCGGCACTGCGCATCACCGGCACAGCCGCCTGGCAGGCGAGGAAGGTTCCGACGACATTGACATCCAGGCAGCGACGCAACGTGACAGCGTCGAGCGCTCCGAGCTCGCCTCGGGCCTGGATCCCGGCGCTGGTCACCAGCACGTTCAGGCAGCCGTACTCGGTGACGATCTCCTCGACGAGGTGGTGAACCTCGTCCTCCTCGGTTACGTCGCAGGCGAGGCCCAGGACGGCAGTGCCCGTCCGGGCAGCGATCTCGGCCGCCGCTTGACGGCATACCTCCGGCCGCCTGCTGGCTACCACCGTCGTGCATCCGGCGGACGCCAGGCCCAGCGCGATGGCCCGGCCGAGCCCGGTCGAGCCCCCGGTGACCAGAGCCACCTGCCCAGACAGATTCGTCCCCAGCCCGACGGGCCCCTTGGTCATGGGCCGACCTGGAGCAGAAGTCCACCTGTGAGCCGGACGAGTTCGCCAGCGGTGGTGGGAAAGACCGTGCGGGGAGTTCCTGCGGCGGCCCAGACCTGGGCGTAGTCGGCCAAGACCGCATCGACCACGGTGGGAAGCGGACGGGGGTGACCGACGGGGGCCACACCTCCGATCGCCTGTCCGGTGGCCTGGCGTACTTGCTCGGGAGTGGCACGCCGGAGCTTGCCCCGCCCCCAACGGGCGGCGAGTGCGGTGGTGTTCACCTTGTGCTGACCGCTGGTCAGAACCAGGACGGCTTCACCATCGGAGATGAATACGAGGCTGTTGGCGATCGCACCCACGTCGCACCCCAGGGCCGAGGCGGCCTCGGCGGCCGTACGCGTCGATTCCGCCAGCTCACGTACCTGACCCGTGACGCCGGCCGCGGCGAGGGCGCGGGCCACCTGCATACTGCGAACGGGCAGGGACGCGTTTTCCTGAGGTCCCATGGGACTCCTTCATGCAAGGTCGCATCATCACGTGTTCCATATACAGAACGTTCCGTATGTGGAACGATAGATCTCACGCGGCATCGGATCAACTGGCATCGGCGACAAGAAGGGGCTCACCATGGACCTCGCCACTCGCGTCGGATTGCGCCTGCGGGAATTGCGCGAAGCGCAGGCGATCTCACTGTCCGAGCTGGCCCGCAGGTCCAAGATCGGCAAAGGGACGCTCTCCGAACTGGAGAGCGGCCGGCGCAATCCCACTCTGGAGACGCTCTACGCTCTGACGACGGCCCTCGAAGTGCCGCTCAGCACAGCGCTGCACAACCTCGCGTTTCCCACCAAGGTCTCCGGCCACGCCGTGGACGCCGTCCTCACCGAGCGATTCGAGACTGCCGAGGCGGTCACGGAAACCTACCGAGTGCGCATCCGTGCCGGAACGACGCAGGAGTCCGCCGCCCACACCCCCGGCACAACAGAGCACATCATCGTCCTCGCCGGCACCGCGCGCGTCGGTGAAACTTCCGCTCCTGCCCTGATCGGCCCCGGCATGCACGGCAGTTGGGCCGCCGACGTTCCGCACACGTACCAAGCACCGTCCGGAGACGTCGAGGCTCTGCTGATCGTGCGCTACTGCCAGTGAAACCTCATCCGGCCCCACGCCGGGTCGGACCGGCGCACGCCTCAGGGTGTGTGTCGAAAGTGACTGGTTGTGACTCTGTGGCCTGTGTTCCTATGCCGCAGTGAACAACGAGAGCGTCGGTGCTGCTGTGGAGAGGTCAGGCCCCCGGGTTCGACTGAGGGCTGACGGCGATGTCGAGGAGTGCGTGAGGGTTCTCGCAGAAGTCCATCGGCGTGACAGTTACCCGATGAACTGGCCTGGCCGGCCTCATGAGTGGTTGTTGCAGGCTTCTCTGTTCGGGGCCTGGGTCGCTGAACTCGGTGGCCGTCTCGTTGGCCATGTCAGCCTGTCCCGCAGCGGCGAAGGAGATCTGGCTCCCGGCTTGTGGAGCGAGCGGAGCGGAACGAGCGAGGACCTGACCGCAGTCGTCAGTCGGCTGTTCGTTGCCCCGCAGGCCAGGGGGCATGGCATCGGTGCGCTATTGATCCGCCAAGCCGTGGAGGAAGCACGCCGCCGTGGCCTGCATCCGGTGCTCGATGTCGTGCTGTCGGATACTGCCGCCGCAGCCCTGTATGAGCGGCTGGGCTGGGAATTGATGGCCACGGTCGAGCAACGATGGAGCCCGTCCCAGCTGGTGGCCATCCACTGTTACGCAGCGGGATCGTGACCTGACTGGTCACAGCCACTCGTTGATGGCGGCGGTTCCAGGGCGGCCTTGGCCTCGATCTCAGGGACCGATCAGGGTGCTATCGGGGGCGAGCCCTGATTCGTCACACCTCGGCTGTGCGGAACGGTCGTGGACATGACTTTCAAGCCTCCTTGCTCCAACGCCGGGACCACGGCGACAGCGCGCCGACGCAGGCGGGTGCCGGTCGCGTCGCTCGCCTGCGCGGTCCTCGGCGCCGTGGCGCTGGGCACGGCCGTCCCGGCGGTCGCGGTACCCGCCGCGCGGCCTGCCACCGCGGTCGACTGCACCGGCCACACCACCCGCGACACCACCAGCGACCCGACCCGCAACACCACCAGCGACCGGTTGCCGGAGCTGGATCCGCAGGCGTTGCGGCAGGCCCTATCGAGCGCGCCCGACCGCGTCACGGGCGTGCTGGCACGCGTGAGCGGGCCGGACGGTCACTGGACCGGTACGTACGGCGCCGCCGACATCACGACCGGCGCGCCGGTGCCGGTCGCCGGCCGGTTCCGTCTCGGCAGTGTCACCAAGACCTTCATCGCCACCGTGATGCTGCAACTGGCCGCCGAGCACCGCGTCGACCTCGACCAGCCCGTCCAGCACTATCTGCCGGACGTCCTGCCCGACAGCTACCCCCCCATCCCCGTCCGCACCCTGCTCAACTTCACCAGCGGCCTGCCCGAACTGAGCCAGGACGACCTGCCCACCACCCCGGACGGCATCGTCGCGCACCGCTTCGACGACCACCCGCTCGCCGAACTCGTCGCCAAGGCCGTCCGGCACGAACGCCCCTTCACCGAGCCCGGTTGCATGCAGGCCTACGGAGCCACCGGCTACTACGTCGCCGCCATGCTCGTCGAGCACCTCACCGGACACACCTACCAGCAGGAGATCACCACCCGGATCCTGCAACCGCTGCACCTGCGCGACACCACCGCCCCGCAGACCGACACCACGATCCCCGGCCCCCACTCCCACGGCTACATCGCCGTACCCCGGCCGGACGGTGGCTCGCAGCTGGTCGACATCACCGAACAGACTCCCGGCGCCGGCGGCATGATCGCCACCACCGCCGACCTCGACCGCTTCCTGACCACACTCTTCCGGGGACAACTGCTGCCCCCGACCGAGCAGGCGGAATTGTTCGACGTTCCCGACGTCCCCTACCTCGGCAGCACCGACCACGACCCGGGACAGGGCCGCGCCTACTACGCCGCCGGCCTGATGCGCGTGACCCTGCCCAACGGTGTGACCGTGTGGGGGAAGACCGGCACCACCTTCGGCTACACCAACGGCATGTTCACCACCCGCGACCTGCGCCGCCGCCTGGTGTACTCCTTCAACCCCACCACCGGCGGCGGCAACGACCTCGCCCTGGTCACCCGGATCCTGTCCGCGGCCTTCGCCCCCTGAGCGTCGCACCTCATGGCTGACGATCACTGTGCCGAGCGCGGCTCCTGACGCCTAGGCGGTGTCCGGCCGACCCCGCCGGGCGCTCCCACGCCGCGCGCCGATCCGCATGGCGTTCGCCTGGCCTGGATGGACGAGGTGCGGTAGCCCTTCGTCGCGGCCTCGCCTGCGCTGCGTGCAGGCGGAGGGGAGCTTGCAAGGTCACGCCTCGGGTGTGGTGGCGGTGAGGAGCCAGCCGGTGCTGCGCAGTCGCAGGCCGGCGTCGCCTTCGTGGGGGCGAAGGGCGTCGGTCAGGCGGGCCTGGGCGCGGGTGGCGGTGCTGGGGGTGGTCTGCGTGAGGAGGTGGCGGCCGGGTCCGGAGTTCAGCAGGAAGTCGGCGGCCTCTGCCGCGGTGTGCCCCCAACTGCCGTAGGCCGTGACGTGTTCGGTGCGTACGTTCTGAAACCCCGCCTGCTTCAGCAGGGCGGTCGCCGCGCCGGGCGGGGCAAGGGAGAACATGCCGGGGCCGGGCTTGCCGAAGCCGTCCAGCGGCAGCAGGTCTGCGAGGGTGGCCAGGGCGGTCAGCCACTGGTTGCCCTCGGGTTCGGCGGCGCACAGCAGGGCGGCGCGGCCGCCCGGGCGCAGTGCGGCGGCGATGTTGGCGAAGGCGGCGGCGGGGTCGCTGAAGAACATGATGCCGAAGCGGCTGATGACGACATCGAACGTGCTGCGGGGGAGCGGGTGGACCTGGGCGTCGCCCTGTTCGAAGCGGACGTTGGCGAAGTCCGCGCCCTCGGCGCCGGCTCGGGCGCGCTGGAGCATAGGGCCGGACAGATCCAGGCCCAGGGCACTGCCGTGCGGGGCGGCGGCGCGCGCGGCGAGCAGGGTCGTGGCTCCCGCGCCGCAGCCGATGTCGAGGACGTGGTCGCCGGGCGTGATGACCGCGGCGTCGAGCAAGGGCTGGTCGAAGCCTGCGTTCACGGCGTCCCAGCGATCCTGATGCGCTGCCCAGTGGGCGCCCTCATAGCCGTTCCAGGCCTGCGCCTGAGCGGTGTTGACGATGGCGTGCATGAGCGGAACCTCCCGTGGACGGGTGTTGGCCAAGCGATGGGCCACCCATAGAATGGGCGCACGCCCAAACAGTATGGGCGCACGCCCATACCTGCAATACCCTTTGTCCGGGAGGACTTGGTGTCACCACGCGGAGTGGCCATCCCCGATCTGCGCGAGCGGCTCTTCGACGCGGCCGAGCGGGTCCTGGCCCGGGACGGGGCCGCTGCTCTGACCAGCCGGGCGGTCACGGCCGAAGCCGGGTGTGCCAAGGGGGTGCTGCACACGCACTTCGCGGGGCTGGACGAGTTCGTCGCCGAACTGGTGCTGGACCGCTTCACCCGCACCGCCGCGCTCGCCGCCCGCCTCCCCGAAAAGGCGGGCAGCGACTCCGTCACCGGCAACCTGACGGCCCTGGCCTCGGCGGTGCTGAGCCTGGATCCCGGAGTCGTCGGGCTGGCGGTGACCCGGCCGGCAGCGGCCTTGCGCGTACGCGAGGCCTGGGCGGCGGGCGCACCCGGCTTCAATGCGATCCAGACTTCCATCGAGACCTACCTGGGCGCCGAACAGCGCCTGGGGCGCGTCACGGACGATCTGGACGCCGGATCGGTCGCGCTGGCACTGGTGGGCACATTGCACCATCTGCTGATGACGGGCCGCCCGGGCGTACCGCACCCGCAGGACGTGGTGGAACGGCTGATCCACGCTCTGACGGGTCTCTCCTGACCAGAGACCGGCCCTTGTCGCCGCACGGTGCCGGCCCGCCGGAAGGTGAGACCCGCACAGCGGACGGGCGCCGAATGCCACGGCGCCCACGAGCACGGGTGCCGAGGGCAGGTCGAGCTTCGCGAGCACGGCGGCGAGGTCACTCAGAAACGCGCGTCGAAGAAGCTCGGCCAGGTCGTGCAGGTCGGCCTGCGCCGAGTCCAGTCCAGGGCACAGGACCAGTGGTCGTCCCTGGCCGCCGCGGGATACCGGGGATCGTGACCCCGTGTCAGGGTCAACCGCTGCGGTGACATCACGGCGTCCGAGGCCCGTGCCGACGCCGGTGATGAGCCAGTTCTCCGCACGGGAGGTGACGCGAAGTGGCTCTTTGGAGTGACGAAGACCTGTGTGCGAGGTCGTAGTGTCGGACGGATGAGAGTGAGGGACGGCAGGTGGCCCGGCTGGGGTGCCGATGCCGGGCTGGTCGTACTGACGTTTGTGCCGGCGCTGCTGTCGCAGCCGTACGTGGACACCTCCGGGCCGGCCTGGGTGTCGCTGATGGCGTACGAGGCGGTGGGCGTGGTGGTTGTGCTGCTGCGCCGGCGGCTGCCGGCCACCGCCTTCGTCGTGGGTTTCGGGGCTCTTCTGGCGGCGCTGGTGGGGAGCGCGGGCGAGGGGGCCAAGCTGTCACCCCTGGTCTTCCTGCCGCTGGCGGTGCTGCTCTACAACCTGGGCCACCACGGCGTGAGCTGGCGGCGGACCGTGTCGGCGGTTCTCGGCGTCAGCATGCTGAGCGTGGCCGGTCTGTGGCTGAACCGGATGACGACCGACTCCGGCGACTTCCAGGGCGGCCTGGACGTCCTTGCCGTGCTGGCCCCGATGCCGCTGGCCTGGGTGATGGGGTTCGCCGCGCGCACCCGGCAGGAACTGCTGGCCGCGGCCGAGCGGAGGGCGGCCGACGCGCGCCGGGCACAGGCCCTGGAGGCGGCACAGGCCACGCAACGCGAGCGGACGAGGATCGCGGGTGAGATGCACGACGTGGTCGCGCACTCGCTGACCCTGCTCGTCGTGCATGCGGAGACGCTGCGGGCCCGAGGCGGCGAACTGCCCGACTGGGCCCGTGCCCAGATCGACGGCCTTGCGGCGGCGGGCCGGCAGAGCAGCGGCGAGCTGCGTGACCTGCTGCGGATGCTGCGCGACCCCGCGGACGCCGTCCCGCTCCAGCCCGTGCCGGACCTCGGTGAGCTGGACGCGTTGCTGGACGGCCACCGTGCCGCGGGCGGAACGGTCGAGCTGACGACGGACGTCGCGCCGCAGTCCGTGCCGGGGCCGGTCCAGCTGGCGGTGTACCGCGTCGTGCAGGAGGCACTGGTCAACGCCCGCCGGCACGCGCCCGGAGCGCCCGTCCAGGTGACCGTCCGCGGCGAAGACGGCGGAGAGCTGCGGTGTGAGATCGTGAACGGCCGCGGCGTGCGGCAGGCCGCGGCCTGCGCGGGCATCGGGCTCGGCCTGGTCAGCATGGAGGAGCGGGTGGGCGCGCTGGACGGCGAACTCACCGCGGGCCCCACCGGTGACGGCGGCTTCCGCGTCGCGGCGACGATGCCGTGGGAGCGTGCGGATGCCTGAGCAGATCAGCGTGCTCGTCGTGGACGACGAGCCGGTCATCCGCACCGGGCTGAGCGTGATCCTGGACAGTCAGGCGGACATCACCGTGGCGGGCACCGCGAACGACGGTGAGGAAGCCGTCGAGGTGTGTGCGCGGCTGCGGCCGGACGTGCTGGTGATGGACATCCGGATGCCGCGCCGCGACGGCCTGTGGGCGCTGGCCGAGCTGGGCCGCCGGGGCCTGCTCGGGCCGGGGCGCAGCCGGGCGCTCATGCTGACCACGTTCGACCTGGACGCCTACGTCGACGATGCGCTGACGGCCGGGGCCTCCGGCTTCCTGCTGAAGAACAGTTCGTACGAAGAGCTGGCTGCGGCCGTGCGTGCCGCGGCTGCCGGGCACAGCGCGCTGAGCCCCGCGGTGACCCAGCGGATCATCCAGGGCCACCTCAGCGGCCGGCGCCAGCCCAGCGACCATGACCTGGCCCGGCTGAGAGACCTCACCCAGCGGGAGGTCGACGTGCTGCGTCTGATCCGGGACGGGCTGAGCAACGCCGAGATCGCCGACCGGCTCGTGGTGAGCCTGCACACGGTCAAGACGCACGTCAGCCGCGTGCTCACGAAGACCGGCTGCCAGAGCCGGGCACAGGCGGCGGTGCTGGCCAGGAACACCCTGTCCTGACCCGCCCTCGGCCGCAGGACGGGCCGGCGGGGCGCCGTGCCCCGCGGGGTCGCTCCTTGGAGTGACCCCGCGCCGGTGGGAAGCCCGCCATCGAGCGATGTACCAGCGGCGCGCCACTGACTGAATGGATGGTGTGCGCGGGACCCGCCGAACGGCCGCTCATCAGGCGATCGCCCGGTCCCTCGACGCACGCAGCACATCGTCACGCGCCGAAGGGAACCGCCATGTCCGCACCCCCACTGTCCCGCCGCCACCGAATCCGCCGCGCAGCGCTGACCATCGCCTTGACGACCTGCCTGGGCGCGGCGCTCGCGAACTGCTCGGAGGCCGAACCGGCGGCCGGGCAGAGCGCGGCGAGCCCGGCGGCCGACGCGCGGCTGGCCCGCCTCGCGCAGCAGGCGGCAGACACCGGCTCCCTGGGCGTCATCGTCCGGGTCGACTCCGGCGACGGGAAGCCCGTCGAGATCGCCAAGCAGGCCGCCTGGACCAAGGACGACCACAGCCTCGCAGCCGGCGACCGGTTCCGAGTCGGGTCCAACACCAAGACGGTCACCGCGACCCTCGTCCTGCAACAGGTCGCCGAGAAGAGGATCGGCCTCGACGACACGGTCGAGAAGTGGCTGCCAGGCCTGGTCAAGGGCGGCGAACACATCACCGTACGGATGCTGCTCAACCACACCAGCGGCCTGGGCGACTTCCTGCTGACGCCCCAGTTCCTGCCCTCCCTCACCGGCCAGGAGCAGCGCACCTGGACGCCGCAGGAACTGCTCGCCATCACCCCTGAGCAGGACCCGCCGACCGAGCCCGGCAAGACGTACTCCTACAGCAACGCCAATTACGAGGCTCTCGGGCTGATCCTCGAGAAGGCCACCGGGAGCAGTCTGGCCGAGCTGATCGAGCAGAAGATCACCAGGCCGCTCGGCATGAAGGACTCGTTCCTGGCCACGAACGCGGCCTGGCCCGCCGGGAAACGCCACGCGACCGGCTACGAGCCGGACGCCAAGCGCCTGAAGGCCCTCCTTTCCGGGACCGTGGACCTGCCCGAGGACGTCGGATTCGCCGGGCCCGAACGCCCCGGGGACAACGTCGACACCTCCGCCATCGACCCGAGCTGGTCGTGGGCGGCAGGCGGTATGGTCTCCACCGCTCAGGACTGGCAGCGCTTCCTCACCGCGCTCATGTCCGGCCGGTTGCTGCCCGAGGCCCAGATGAAGCAGATGCGCACCACCGTGGACGCCCCCGAGGAAGGCGGAGGTTACGGTCTGGGCCTGATGAAGGTGGACACGCCCTGCGGCACGGTCTGGGGCCACACCGGCGGCCTGCCCGGCTACTCCAGTGAGATCTACACCGACGCCACCGGCACCCGTAGCGTCACGGTCTTCACCATGACGAACTTCGGCATCAAGGAAAAGAAGGCCGCCACCACGAACAAGGCCCTCGTCGAAGCCGCGACCTGCCAGATGCTCGGCAAGCCCCAGCCCTCGGACAGCCCGACCGGTTGACGGCCGCGGACACCAGCCGCCTCCGCCGACCGCCTTGCTGCCGACGCCCTCACTCGGCGGCCGCCGTCGCCTGCCACGCGCCCGGGCGCATGCCTGTCGCCTTGCGGAAGAACACCGAGAAGTTGGACGCGTCGGGGAAGCCGAGTACGTCGGCGCAGCGGGCTGCGGTGAGGCGGTCGTGTGCGAGGAGCCGTTTGGCCTCCAGGACGATCCGTTCGACGATGTACGCCTTCGCGGTGCGGCCGGTGGCCTGCTGCACCGCTCGTGAGAGGGTGCGGGGCGCGTATCCCAGCGCACGGGCGTAGTAGCCGGCGTCGTGGTGCTGCCGGAAGTGCGCTTCGACGCTGGAGCGGAACAACCGGAACACCTGAGGGGTGAGCCGTGCTTCGGCGTGCGGCGGGTGCAGCCGGGTGATGAGCGCGGAGAGCAGGATTTCGGGCAGCTCTGTCCGGGAGTCACTGGGCGGGGCGGATGCTTCGAGGAGGAGATGGCTGCGCGCCGTGTCGACGAAGGGCCAGTCGGCGTCGGGGATGATCCAGTGCGCGGCCGGGTCAGGGAAGGCGGCCAGTTCTCGGGTGGCGTGGGTGACCGGCGCGGTCGGCACGAACAGCACGAGGTGCCCTGCCACGTCGGCGATGTCATCCCACCGGTGCACCGCGCCGGGTGGAATCCACACCGCGGACCGGTCTTGAAGCGGGTGGCGGTGGAAATCGACGGCGACTGAGCCGGGTCCGGCGTCGATGACGGCAAGGACGTGGAAGTCGGCGCGCTGCGTGTTGCCGTCGTTCAGCTCGCGAAGGCGGCCGAACGTCATCGTCTCGACCGAGGCGGCGGGACGTCCCGCGGGCTGGTAGGTCATCTGCCGGATCACACTCATGTGTCCAGTTTTAGCCATCGGGAGACCAGTCACGCCAATGCCCCGTCCGGGTGCAGAAGTTTCAATGAACGCACGGGGCAAATGACCCAGAGCATCGACCGGAAGAGCCATCATGGACACGACGCAGCAGACGCTACTGCCCACTTACGACCATCGCACGGGGACCGGACCGACTCTGGTGTTCCTGCACTACTGGGGTGGTTCCGCCCGCACCTGGGACCTCGTCGTCGACCGCCTGGCGGGCCGTGACGTGCTCACGGTGGACTTCCGCGGGTGGAGCCGGTCGAGCGCTCTGCCCGGTCCCTACACGCTCGGTCAGCTCGCCGACGACACGCTCGCCGTGCTCGCGGACGCGGGGGTCACCGACTACGTCCTGGTGGGGCATTCGATGGGCGGCAAGGTCGCACAACTGGTCGCGGCCACCCGGCCCGCCGGCCTGCGCGGCATGGTTCTCGTCGGCTCCGGCCCGGCGAAGCCTGCCGCACAGATCACTCCCGAGTACCAGGAAGCCCTGTCGCACGCCTACGACTCCGCCGAGTCCGTGGCCGGGGCACGGGATCACGTCCTCACCGCGACCGAGCTTCCCGAGCCGGTCAAGGCGCAGATCGTGACCGACTCGCGGACCGTCGCCGACGCCGCCCGCACCGAGTGGCCGCTGCACGGCATCGCGCACGACATCACCGAACACACGCGCATGGTCAGCGTGCCCGTTCTCGTCGTCGCCGGAGAACACGACCAGGTGGAGCCCGTCGGCGTGCTCCGCGACAACCTGGTGCCCTACCTCTCCCACCCCGACTTCGTGGTGGTTCCCCACACCGGTCACCTGATCCCGCTGGAAGCCCCGGCCGACCTCGTCGACGCCCTCACCGCATTCGCGCCGGCGGCCTGACCGTCCCCACGGTTGCCGGGCAGGCCGCGACTGTGGCAAGCCTGCTGTGACAACGCAGCTCGCACCGGGCACCTACCGGTGCCGGGCGATCCCGGAGGCGGCCGCCCGTGCGGCCGCCTCCACCGCGCAGTGGATCGACACCGCCCCCACCACACCACCGGCCAGGCACAGCCCCTCATCACCCCTGGTCCGGACCGCCCGCCCGCACAATCGCCCGGCAGCCCGCCCCCGCGCGCCCGGTGGGGCGGAACCGGCGATGAGTTCTGGGCGGGTGCGCGGTCTACCCACGTCGACGAAGGGAGCGCACCATGCGCGAGATCATCGTTTGCACGTTCCTGACGCTGGACGGCGTCATGCAGGCGCCAGGCGCTTCGGATGAGGATGCTGAGAGCGGCTTCCAGCACGGCGGTTGGCAGAAACCGGTGTCTGACGACGAAGTCGGCAGGGCCGTCGCCGGGTGGTACGAGCACTCCGACGCGATGCTGCTCGGCCGCAAGACGTACGAGATCTTCGCGTCGTACTGGCCGACCGCCGATCCCGGCAACCCGTTCACCAGTCGGATGAACAGCATGCACAAGTACGTGGCGTCTCGGAGCCTGACGTCCGTCGAGTGGCAGAACTCCACGCTGCTGAAGGGGGACATCGTCGATGCCGTGCGCAAGCTGAAGGAGTCCGACGGCGGCAACATCAATGTCGTCGGCAGCGGTGATCTCGCCCAGACCCTCATGCAGCACGGCCTTGTCGACGAGTACCGGCTGACCATCCATCCGGTGATCATCGGCACCGGCAAGCGGTTGTTCGCCGACGGAGCGATCCCCACTGCGCTGGAGCCGGTCAGCGTCTCGACGACGAAGGGCGGCACCATCGTCGGCGTCTACCGGCCGCACGGCGAGCCCAGCTACGACAGTTACTAGCCGGGCTCGAGCACGCAGGCCTTCCGAGGCTCAGGGCCCTGGCTCGCGGGCCGTGGGGCCATCCCACGCGCACTGGGCTGCACCCTGCTCCCAGCCCCACACGATCAGTTCGCCGTCCAGGGCTGACTTGTCCGGCAGTTGCGCGGTGCCCACCACGATCTCCGGGAACGCCGGGCCCATCTGGGTGCCGCGGCGCGAGCGCAGCATGACGGTGTCCGCGTCGATGCAGATGGCCGCGCGGAAGCCGTCCCACTTCGGCTCCGCCGCCCAGCCCGGGGGCAAGGCCGGATCGGACCCGGGGGCGGCGAGCGTCGGCTCCGGCAGAGTCCAGGTCATGAGCCATGCCTTTCACGTTGCAGGCGGATGCCTGGGTGGCGAGGCGGAGCCTCATGCGTGAGGTGGGACCCTCTGGGTGGCGCGGGCGGGCAGTGAGTCGGGTGGGCGACTGCGGCACCGCGGGATGGGCTCCATGCACCAATGGACAGATAGTCCGCGCGCAGATAATCTATGGATGGATCATCAAGGGAAGGAGATCATTCATGTGGGAGTACGAGCACAGCATCGAGACCAGTGCCACCCCGAGGGCGATCTGGCGGCTCTGGGCCGACGTCGAGAACTGGGGCACCTGGAACGCCGAGATCGAGAAGATCGAGATGAACGGCCCGTTCGCGACGGGCACGCAGATCACGATGACCCCGCCCGGCGACGACGCGGTCCTGCTGCGCATCGCTGAGGTGGTCGAAGACGAATTGTTCGTCGACGAGGCGCGCTTCGACGGCCTGCTGTTGCGCACCGTCCACCGGATCGACCGGATCGACCAGGACCGGATCCGCGTGGTGTACCGGATGGAGATCACCGGTACCGGCGCCGACGAGGCCGGCCCGCAGATCGGCCCGGGAATCACCGCCGACTGGCCCGAGACACTGGCTTCGCTGGCCGAGCTGGCGCTTCGCTGATGACCCTCAGCCCCGGCGACAGCCCCGGGTTCCTGTTGTGGCACGCCACTCTGCGCTGGCAGCGCGACATCGCCACAGCCCTGGCCCCGCTCGATCTCACCCACGTGCAGTTCGTGCTGCTCGCTTGTACCTGGTGGCTCAACACCCAGGGCGAGCATCCCAACCAGCTGGCTCTCGCCCGCCAAGCCGGCACCGACGTCAAGATGACCTCCCAGGTACTGCGCACCCTGGAACACAAAGGACTCATCGAGCGAGAAGTCGACCCGGCCGACACCCGCGCCAAACGACTGCGCGTCACCGGTACCGGCGCCGACCTGGCCCCCCGCGCGATTGCCGCAGTCGAGCACGCCGACGCACGGTTCTTCCAACCGGTACCCCTCGACGACGCGGTAGCCCTGCTCGGCCGCCTGGCCCATCCCGAAACCTGAAACGCCCTTACCGACAACTGCAGGCCCTCGTACTGGATCAGGCATCACCGCCAGGACTGCCTCGGCATCGCCTGCAAGCTCGGCTGGGAGCGCTGTGATCAACGGATTGTTGCTGTCGGAGAGCGGCCTGCGCATGTCCTCCGCCGCTATCGTGCCGTGTGCTTTCCTCTTCCTCGCCGTCGGCGCACCGCTGACCGGCCTGCTCAACCCGGGCTCCGGCGCCGAAGCTTCCCGGCCGGCGTACGGCGGTGAAGACGCTGTCCACGGCCGGGGTGCGCATGACGGCGAGTGGTAGTCCTCGCGCTCCGTCTGGGCCCAGGTGGGGTCGTCGGCGTCGCGCGCCGGCGCCCGGTGGACGAAGGCGTCCCAGCCTTGCCATACGGTCGCAGGAGCCGGCGGGGCGAACCCGACGGCCTCGTGGGAGATCGGGCTCACCATCGCAGGGACTCCTCGCAGGGGTCGTAGACCGTCACCTCGGGACGCCTCGGTGCAGGCACGCCGGCTTCCTGGACCGGGCCGGGGGGGCAGTCGCCCGGTGGTGCGGGTTCAGCCGGCCAGACATTCAGCGCGCCGTCATCGTCGGTCAGGAGCTCGAGCTCCTCGTCGTCCTGGCTGTCGCCGAACACCTCGTCGTCCTCGGACTCATCGGCTTCCGCCTCCGACTGCCGGCCGTACACGATCCCCCACACCGCACCGTCGGTCGCGGAGGTGCGGGCGCGGGCGGACCGATGTGGCCGTCTCCGGGGTTTTCGGTTCTACGGCCCGGGTGACCCGGAGGAGACCCACTGGGGTCGGTGGGGGACGAACTCCGTTCGTTCCGGTGGCAGCACATGTCCATGAGAAGTCGCCGAGGGCAGGAATGCTGATGCAGCAACGGTCCACCGCACCGGCCGGACTCGGTGAGCCCTCCACGTCGCCGGTCAGTTCACACAACGAGTGGGACCCCTTGGAGGAGGTGATAGTCGGGCGTCTCGAAGGCGCCACGATTCCCTCCCACCATCCGGTCGTGACGTGCAACATCCCGCCGTGGGCCGCACGGCTCCAAGGCCTCGCCGCCGGATTCCGGTACCCACGCTTTCTCATCGAGCAGGCCCAGCGGGAGCTCGACGGATTCGTCGCCCTCCTGGACTCCCTGGACGTCACGGTCAGGCGGCCCGACGCGATCGACTTCAGGCAGCGCTTCGGCACACCGGACTGGTCGGCACGGGGATTCTGCAACACGTGTCCGCGCGACAGTCTGCTGGTGGTGGGCGACGAGATCATCGAGACGCCGATGGCGTGGCCGTGCCGGTATTTCGAGACGCATTCCTACCGGTCGTTGCTGAAGGACTACTTCCGGCGGGGCGCGCGCTGGACCTCGGCGCCGAAGCCTCAGCTCACGGACGAGTTGTTCGAAGCCGACTTCCGTCCCCCGGCCGACGGCGAGCCGATGCGCTACGTCCTGACCGAGTTCGAGCCTGTCTTCGACGCGGCGGATTTCGTGCGCGCCGGGCACGACCTCTTCGTCACCCGGAGCAACGTCACCAACCGCATGGGGATCGAGTGGCTGCGCCGGCATCTCGGGCCGGGGTACCGCGTCCACGAGATCGAGAGCCGCTGCCGCACCCCCATGCACATCGACACGACGTTCGTCGTCCTGGGCCCCGGCCGGGTGATGGTGAACCCGGAGTACGTCGACCTCGGGCGCCTGCCCGAGGTGCTCGACTCGTGGGAGGTGCTCGTCGCCCCGGAACCCGACCCCATCGACGACCCTCTGCTCAAGATCACCTCGATGTGCGGCAAGTGGCTGAACATGAACGTGCTCATGATCGACGAGAAACGCGTGATCGCCGAGCGCCATCACGCCACGATGCTGAGGGCGCTGGAGGAGTGGGGGTTCGAACCCGTCCCGTGCGACCTGCTGCACTACGCCCCGTTCGGCGGGTCCTTCCACTGCGCGACCCTGGACGTCCGCCGGCGCGGCACCCTGGAACCGTACGTCCGATGACCCCGCACCCCACGGACCAGGTGACCGGCCGAGGATCTGATCCGCCTTGCTGAGCGCACTGCTCGCGGTGCTGGCCGCCGTCGCCAACGGCCTGGCCTCCGTGCTGCAGCGCAAGGCTGCCCGGGACCGCCCGGCCAGCGAGAGCCTGAGCTGGCGGCTCATCCGGCATCTCCTGCACCGGCCGGTGTGGTTCGGCGGGGTCGCCTCGATCACCGCCGCGTTCCTGCTGCAGGCCGTCGCTCTCGGTATCGGCCGGATCTCCGTGGTCGAGTCCATCCTGGTCCTCGACCTCCCAGTGGCGCTGATCCTGTCGTCGCTGCTGCTCCACGACCGGATGCGGGCGCGGGAGTGGGCGGCCGCCGCGGCGATGGCCGCCGGGCTCGCCGGGATGCTGCTCAGCCTGGAGCCGGCCGCCGGGTCCGCCGGCGCGGTCAGCGGACCGGCGTGGGCCATGGCGTCGGGCGCCAACGTGCTGCTGATCGCCGCGGGCGTCTGGTGGGCGCGGCTGAGCGGCGAGGGCGCCCGGAAGGCCGCAATCCTGGGCACCACCACGAGCTTCGGTTTCGCCCTGACGGCCGCCCTGATAAAGGGCGCGACGGGCACCGTCGGACACGGCATCGGCGGCCTGTTCACCAGCTGGCAGCTCTACGCCATGATCGTCGCCGGTGCCGCCTCGATGTTCCTGCTCCAGTCCGCGGTCCACGCGGGGCGTCTGCTGGCCGCCCAGCCCGGTCTCTCCCTGGGCGACCCGGTGCTCTCCATGCTGTGGGGGACGGTGGTCTTCGGGGAGACGGTGCGCGGCGGGTGGCACATCGCCGTGGCCGCCTTCGCCGCCGCGCTCGTGGGCATGGCGGTCTTCGTACTGGCTCACTCCCCGGCACTGGCCGACGACGACGGCCGGCCGGACGAGTCCGATGCGACGCCCGTCGCCGGTGAGGCGGCATAGCCACCCGGGCGTGAGAGGCCAGGCCGTCCTCCCCGGCGCTGAAGAGCCGTCGCGAGGACGTCTTCCTGGCCGCCAAGTTCTTCCTGCCCATGGACCGGAACGACCCCGACCGGCGGGGCGGTTCGCGCCGCCGGATCATCCGCACGGTCGAGAACTCCCGCAGATCGTCGAAGCCCAATGGACCTCGCGAACGGAACCTGGAGTGGTGCGTCACCGAGCAGCCGCCCTGCTCGATCCTCGTCCGCGGCATCGACGAGGACATGTGGCTGGCTGCGGAAGACGAGCGTGCAGCACCAGCTCACCGGTGCCGCGGTCAACCGACAGCGGCCAGGATCCACCGGCGGGGCCGGCAGCCGTACCGGCGTCTTTCTGATCGTCACGGTGCGAGCAGACCCGCGCCCGAACCCGCACGAGCCCCGTGGCAGCACTTCGCCCCGCCGCATGGCGGCGGGGCGAAGCCACCAGGCCCGAACGGGCCGGCAGCGTCTCGGGGCCGGCCGGACGTCCGGGGCAGGTGGAAGTAGAGGGGCGGTCAGGGGATGAGGACGCGAGCGGGGGGCGCGGCGGAGGCGCTGGGAGGCTGGTGGCGGTCGGGGCGGAAGGGCCACCAGAGGGCGCGGCCCAGGAGGGTGGCCAGGGCCGGGACCACGGCGAGCGAGAGGACGACGGCGGAGAGGAGGATGCCGAGCGTCAGCGCGAAGGCGATCTGTGCGCTGCCGGGGGTGGCGGCGAGGGTGGCGAAGGAGCCGGCCAGGACCAGGCCGGCGGTGGCGACGGCGGGTGTGGTGTGGCGGACGGCGCGGGCCACGGCGGCGCGGGCCGGCCCGGGGTGGTGCATCTCCTCGCGGATCCGGTCGGTGATGAGGATGTTGTAGTCGGTGCCCAGCGCGACGACGAACAGGAACAGCACCAGCGGGAGGGTGAAGCTGACGCCGGGCTCGTCCAGCACGTGCTGGAACAGCAGGGTGGAGGCGCCGAGGGTGGCGGCGAAGCCGAGCCCGACGGAGAGCATCAGGACCGCCGGGGCGAGCAGGCTGCGCAGGAGCAGCAGCAGGATCAGGGCGATCAGGGCGGCGGCGACCGGGAAGACGACCGTCAGGTCGTGGTCCACGGCCACGGAGATGTCGGCGAAGACCGCCGCCGTACCGCCGACGTGGGCGCTCGTCCCGGCCGGCGTGTGGGCGGCGACGGCGGCGCGGACCGGGCCGGAGGCGAGGTCGCGGGCCCGTGCGCTCTGCGGGTCGGCGGTGAGAAAGAGGTCGATCCGGGCGGCGTGATGGTTCTTGTTCAGGACGGTGCCGCCGACCTGGCCGACACCCTCGGTCTTGGCGAGGGCGCGGGAGAGGCCGTCGAGCCGGGCGGGGTCCAGGGTGCCGCCGTCTGTGGCGGTGACGTAGACGGTGGTCGGGTCGGACACGCCGGCCGGCAGGGCGCGTGCGATCTCCTTGGCGGTGGCCGCGGCCGCCGTCCCGGAGTCGCCGCCCTGACCGTAGTCCATCCGTATCCCGGTCATTCCGGCGGTGAGGACGCTGAGCAGCGCGACGGAGCCGAGCAGCAGGACCATCGGACGACGGGCGACGAAGGCGCCGTAGCGGGCGGCCGCGCCCGCCCGCGGCTCCCGGTGCAGGCTGCGCGAAGGCCAGAACATCTTGCGGCCGCAGGCGGCGAGCAGGGCCGGCATCAAGGTGAGACTGCCCAGCAGCATGATCAGGACGGCGACGGCGATCGCCGGGCCGAGCGAGCGGAACTGCCCGAAGCTCGCCACGCCGAGGGTGGCGAAGGCGGCCACGATGGTCAGCGCGGCCGAGGTGATCGCGGTGCCGACCCGTCCGGACACCTCGGCGGCCGCCTCGCGGACGGGCTGGCCGGGCCGGGCGCGCAGGTGCTCGCGGAACCGGAAGAGCAGGAACAGCAGGTAGTCGACGCCGATGCCGAGCAGCACCACGGAGATCAGGCTCGGGGTGGAGACGTCCAGCCGCAGGCCGGTGAGCGTCGCGGCGCCGGCCACGGCTCCGGCGGCCACGGCGCCGATCAGGGTGACGGCGAGCAGCGGCAGCACGGCCGCGAGCACGCTGCGGAACACCAGCACGTTGAGCAGGACGATCAGCACGGTGACCAGGATGCTGCCGATCAGCGCGGCGACCCGGTTGTCGTCCGTGCTGTCGGCGGCCTCGGCCAGTCCGCCGGTGAACCCGGTGCGCATCCCGACGGCGGCGAACTTCGCGCGGGCGGAGTCCCGGAAGGTCCGGTAGACCTCCTGGACGCCCTCGTCCACGGCGCTCCCGGTCAGTTCGACGGAGAGCAGCTCGAAGCTCCGGTCGGGCGCCGTCGTCGCCGGGGCGATCCGGGGGGTCTGCGAGCGGTCGGGCTTGAGGAACGCCGGCTCGTCCTCGTCCCTCGGCATGGTGACCCGGCGCTTGCCGAGGCCCGCCGCCTCGACCTCGATCCGCCGCTGGTCGCCGTCGGTGAGCGCCTTGCCGTCGCTCCGGGCGACCAGGACCGTGACCGTAGTGGCGTCGGGCTTCACCCCGAACTCCTCCTCGGCGATCCGCAGGGCGGCGGCCGAGTCGTAGCTCTTCGGCAGAAAGTCACCGGTCTGGGACTGAGTGACCCGGCCGAGCAGCATCGGGCTCAGCGCGCCCAGTGCCAGTCCCAGCACCGCCCAGAGGGCGATGACCTTCCATGCATGTCTGGTGGAGAATCCGGTCAGTGCGCGGATCACGGTGCCCTCCGGCTGATGGACGCGAACGTCGGCCCTTTCGCCGGGGGTCCCCGGCGGGCTTCCAGACCATCAGGCGAACAGGGTGCCGGACGTCCGGACAGCGGACGATCCGGGCCGGGGCCCCCGGTCCCCCGGCGGGCCGGAACCGGGACCGTGCTCCTGGTCCGCCCGCCCGCCCTCGGCCGGGAGGACCATCCGGGCCCGGGCGGGCCGGTGCCAGAATGAGGCGTCAACGCTGGTCGACCGGGAGGACGAGGATGGACGGGCGTCAACACCCCGGCGCGGCCGTGGACGAGGCGCCGCGGAAACGTACGGACAGCCTGCCGTGGACCCAGGCGGACGCGCTGGTGGCCGTCGGAACCGGCTCGCTGGACCTGCTCACCCACCTGGTCGTCAGCGCGGCGCCGGGCACCCGCGGCGTCGGCGTGCCGGGCTTCGTCCTGCTCGTGCTGTCAGGCCTGCCGCTGCTCGCCCGGCGCCGCCACCCGGTGCACGCGCTCGCCGCCGTCCTGGTGCTCCAGTCCGCGATCGACCTGTCGACCCCGATGGGCACCCACTTCGGCGCCGTCCTGATAGTGGCGGTGTACTCGGTCGCCCGGAACCGCGCCTGGCCGGTCACCGCAGGCGCCGCCGCGGCTACGGCACTGGTGACGATGCTGAGCCAGAGCGACTTCCCGGTGCCCTCCGCGGAGGCCGGCATCGCGGCCGCCGCCTCCACCGCGCTCGTGGCAGGCGGCGGACTCACGGCCGCCCGCTGGCAGCGCCAGGTGGACGCCAACCGCAGGCTGCTGGCCGACCGCGCGGTGGCCGAGGAACGCCGCCGCATCGCCCGGGAGTTGCACGACATCGTGGCCCACCACATCACCACCATGCAGCTGATGGCCGGCGGCGCCCGCGCCAACCTCGCCAATCCGGAGGTGGTGCGGGAGGCCCTGGTCACCCTGGAGTCCTCCGGGCGGCTGGCGCTGCGCGAGATGCGCCAGCTGCTGGACGTCCTGCGCGCCGGTGACGAACCGGACGCCGCCCCCGCCTCGCCACAGCCCGGGGCCGACGACCTCGGCCGGTTGGTGGACGAGTCCCGTCGGGCCGGGCTGCCGACCGCGTTCAGCGTGCGCGGGCCGCGTCGGCCGCTGCCGCCGACCGTCGGCCTGACGGTGTTCCGGATCGTCCAGGAAGGCCTGACCAACGCGCGTAAGTACGCGGGGCCGGCCAGCGCGTCAGTCGTGCTGACCTACCGCGCCGACGCCATCGGCGTCGAGGTGCGCGACGACGGCCGGGGCGTGCCGTCCCAGGACGCGAGGCACGAACCGGTGCGGAGCGGGTACGGCCTGATCGGCATGCGCGAGCGGGTCACCCTGCACGGGGGCACCCTGGAGGCGGGACCGCGGCCGGAGGGCGGCTTCGCCGTGGTGGCCGAGCTGCCGCTGGCGGCGGAGGACACGGCCGAGGCGGCCGTCCAGAGCGGGGAGCCCACCGAGCGCGTCGGCGGCGGGCTGCGTGAGGACGTGATGTACCGGTGACGGCCGTGACACCCAGGATCAGGGTCCTCATCGTGGACGACCAGCCGCTGGTCCGGCGCGGTCTGTCGCTGATCCTCTCGCCGGACCCCGCCTTCGAGGTGGTGGGCGAGGCGGAGGACGGCGCGCAGGCCGTCGTGCTCGCCCAGCGGCTGAGCCCCGACGTCGTGGTGATGGATATCCGGATGCCCGTCCTGGACGGGGTCGGCGCGACCGAGGAACTGGCCCGCACGCTGCCCGGATGCCGGGTCCTGGCGCTGAGCACCTTCGACATGGACGAGTACGTGGTGGCCGCGCTGCGCGCCGGCGCGTACGGGTTCCTGCCCAAGGACGTCTCGCCGGAGGACCTCGCCGCCGCGATCCGCACCGTCCACACCGGGGAGGCGGCGGTCGCCCCGCGCCTGCTGACCCGGCTGATCTCCGCCTACGTCCGGACGCCGCTCGGCGCCCCGCCACCGCCCGACGTCGTCACGGGGGAGCTCACACCCCGGGAGGTGGAGGTGTGGCGGCTGATGGCCACCGGCCTGGACAACGCCGCGATCGCCCGGACCATGGACATCAGCCACTCCACGGTGAAGAACCACATCACCAACCTCTTCGGCAAGCTCAACGTGCGCGACCGCGCCCAGGCGGTCATCGCGGCGTACGAGTCCGGCCTGATCACCGCCCGTTCGGGGGGCGGCCACCAGGCCTGACGGGAAGGCCGGTGACCCGAGCCGGAGATTCGTCGGCAGCAGGCGGCGACGCCGGCCGCGCTGCTGTTTGCCGGGACCACGCTCATCCCTCGTGAGCTGGTGAGCCTGGGCCTGCGGACCGCCGCGTGGCTCGGCACGGGGTGCGTCTCCTGGGGCCCGGCGGCCCACCCGCCCGATCGCGGTGGCGGTCGCCGAGGCGCAGCTGCGCCGGCGCGGGTGCGCCCGCAGGGCGGACAGGGCCGGGGCGTGGGGACGGCTGCAGCGGGGGACAGGGCCGGGGCGTGGGGACGGCTGCAGCGGGGGACAGGGCCGGGGCGTGGGGACGGCTGCAGGGGGGACTTGCAGGTCCGCCGCCCGTGGATCGGGGCAAGTCCGGTCGACGACACGGCCCTCGACATCCTGCGCCCCCGCGTGGATCCGGCCGAGGGCAACGTCAACCACCTGCACGCCCTGCTGGAGTGGGCGGTGACCGCCACCCTCGCGCGTGAGAACCAGCCGGTGCTCACTGTGATGAGCACCCGGTCCACCTCGGTGGCCATCAACCGCTGGCAGGTCACCGACGTCACCTGCCAGAAGAGCACCGGGCACACCGTCGTGCTGCTTCCGGAGCAGGGGGGGAGCATCCTATGAAGGTCTCCAGCTCCATATTCCGCCCCTCGTCGGCGAACCGGTACTGACCGATGAGACCGAGGGACAAGGCGAGCCTTACTTCAGCACCCATGTCATAGAGGTCGGAGGAGGCCAGCCCTCAGGCAATTACAAGGTGCACGCGATCGTGCCATGGGGTAAGTCGTGCCAGTGGGGCATCAAAGTCCGCTACACCGACCCCTACCAGACCGAACGGTGGGTCCAGCTGAAAGACAGCAACGGCAAGCCCCTGCGGATACGCACCGACTCCATACCCACGGACGCCCGGGAGACGTGGGGTCTGATCGTCCAGCCAGGAGACTGTGCGATCAGTCGGGGAAATGCATTGTGCATCCGACGACGTAGACCGCAGCCCGGAAGATTCGTCCTGCCGGACAATTTCTGGCAAGTTATAATTGGTGAGGATTTTTGGGAAGAGTTGGTCGACTTCAACCTTTCCCGTCCTGACGGTGGTGCACCCGCCGAACGGCTGCTGCCGAGACCTTCAGCCCGCCATGAAAGCAGGTCGTCAGCATGTCATCTGCCAAAGACGATTCGAACAGGGCCCCCACTCCGGATCCGGCCGAGGATAATGCGTTTTTCCCGTCACCGTATTCGCTGAGTCAGTACACCGCCTCGAAGACGAATTTCGACGGAGTGCAGCACAAGGGCGCTTACACCGGGGGAAAGTGGAAAGTGCTCATGATCGCGGCGGCGGAACGCTACCTTCTGACGCAGAACGGAACGATGTTCTCCACCGGCAACCACCCGGTCGAGATGCTTCTTCCGGCTCACCACTTGATGGAGGCGGGCTTCGACATCGACGTCGCCACCGTGGGCGGCTATCCGGCGAAGCTCGAACTGTGGGCCATGCCGGGCGAGGACGAAGCGGTGCAGGCGACCTATGAAGCCCTCAAACCGAAGCTGAAGCAGCCCAAGGACCTCACCGACGTCGTCACCAACGATCTCGGCGAGGACTCGCACTACATCGCTGTCTTCATCCCGGGCGGACACGGGGCCGTCGTCGGTCTGCCGACCAGCGAGGACGTCACGAAGACGCTCGACTGGGCTATGAACAACGACAAATACGTCATCACCCTTTGCCACGGGCCGGCCGCACTGCTGGCCGCCTCACTGGGCAAGGAGCAGTCGCCGTTCAAGGGCTACGACGTCTGCGTCTTCCCCGACTCGCTCGACGAGGGACCCAACCTCGACATCGGCTACCTTCCCGGCCGATTGCAGTGGCTCGTCGCCGGACTGCTCCGGGAGCAGGGAGTGAATGTCATCAACGACGACATGACCGGAAAGACTCATCGGGACCGCAAGCTCCTCACAGGAGACAGCCCCCTCGCCTCTCACGGCCTCGGCCTGCTCGCGGCCGACGCGCTCGTCAAGGAGGTACAGAGCGAGGCTTGATACCGTCCGGGGCGGCAGGACGCGGCCCCCATCCGGGGCACCGCCTACCCAGATGACGCGCCCCACGAAGCCAAGCCGGCCACGTAGCAGCTGCTCGTCGGCGCCGTCGGCAGCTGGTCGAGCCAGGCAAGCGACGCAAAATGGCCGCGGCGAGCCAGTCGGGTACGGGGATCACTCGTGCGCCCGGTGACGCTGTACAACGCGCAGGACCGGACCGGACGTACTGGGTGCCCTCGGGGTCCACAAAGCGTACGTATCGCGTACAGACTGCGCGCAAAGCCGCTGCGGAGCGGAGCGGGCGGGGCTCACTCGATCCGTTCGGACGTGAGGGACGCGGCTCTGGAGCGCTGGTTCCCGCGGATCCTGGACGCCGTCACCGCCGGCCCGGCCTTCGTCCGCAACGGCCGCATGGACCTCCTCGCCGCCAACCAGCTTGCCCGCGCCTGCTTGACCGTGGTCGTCCAGTCCGAGGGCGCGACCCTGGCGGTACCCGCCGACCTGCGACTTCCTCTACGGCGAGTGGCTGCGCGCCGAGTACGAGGCCGGACAGGTCCCTCAGCCGGCCCCGATGCCCGATCTGGCCCTGCTGATCACCATGACGCGGTCCCGCGCCCCGCGCCGACCGTGCTTGGCGCCACGGTCGCGTCGGTTGATCGTCGCGGCCCGGGGTAGCGAAGCGGCATGGCAACCGAGAACAGCTCCGCCCCCGCCGGCGGCCGGCTTCAGCCCGGGATCGACGTCCCGGCCCTCACCGCCGTCCTCGACGGCGAGTACGCCGGGATCCGGGACCTCGTCCGGACCAACCTGGTCACCCATGCCGCCGTCCTCGACGAGGCCGACGCGCTCGGCATCGACGCGTTCCGGGAGAGGGTCCGCGATGTCGTAGTCCAGTTGGCCGCGACCGGTCAGACCGGCATGGGCTTCCCCGGCGCGTACGGCGGCGGCGACGACGTCGGCGCGTCGATCGCCGCCTTCGAGACCCTGGCATTCGGCGACCTCTCCGTCCTCGTGAAGGTCGGCGTCCAGTTCGGGCTCTTCGGCGGAGCCATCCTGCATCTCGGCACCGACCACCACCACAAGACCTACCTGCCCCGCCTGGTCACCGGAGAGCTGATGGGCTGCTTCGCCATGACCGAGGTGGGTCACGGTTCCAACGTCCAGGCGCTCGGCACCATCGCCCGCTACGACCCGGAGAACCGGGAGTTCGTCCTCACCACTCCCGACGACCAAGCCCGCAAGGACTACATAGGCAACGCCGCCCGCCACGCCGAACTCGCCGTCGTCTTCGCCCAGCTGGAGGTGGACGGCCGGACCGAGGGAGTCCACGCCTTCGTCGTTCCCCTACGGTCGGACGGCCGGGTCCTGCCCGGTGTCGCCATAGAGGACGACGGCCGGAAGATGGGCCTCAACGGCGTCGACAACGGACGCATCCGCTTCGACGGGGTACGCGTCCCCCGCGAGGCGCTCCTCGACCGCTTCGCCCAGGTCACCCCCGAAGGCCGCTACGAGAGCGCCATCGAGAACCCCGACCGACGCTTCTTCACCATGCTCGGCACCCTCGTGCAGGGCCGAGTCAGCGTCGCCGGAGCCGGAGTCAGCGTCGCCAAGGTCGCACTGGCGGTCGCCACCAAGTATGCCGACCGGCGGCGCCAGTTCACATCGTCCCCGGACACCGAGGAACAGGTACTCCTCGACTACGGCCTCCACCAGCGCCGGCTGCTCCCCCTCCTCGCCCGCACCTACGCGCTGCACTTCGCCCAGGACGTCGTACGAGCCCAGTTGCACGAGATCTTCTCCAGCATCGAAAACGACCCGCAGGCACGGCGCCGCCTCGAGTCGCGAGCCGCCGGCATCAAGGCACTCGCCACCTGGCACGCCACCCGCGTCGTCCAGGAGTGCCGCGAGGCGTGCGGCGGCGCGGGCTACCTTGCCCGGAACCGCTTCGCCGCCCTCAAACGGGACAGCGACGTCTTCACCACCTTCGAGGGCGACAACCACGTGCTCCTCCAGCTCGTGGCCAAGGGCCTGCTCACCGACCACGCGACCGAGTTCGAGGACCTCGACCAGCTCGGTATGGTCCGCTACGTCACCGGCCTCGCCGTCGAGACCGTCATCGAGCGGACCTCGGCGCACAAACTCCTCGAACGTGTCCGCGACCTGCTGCCCGGTGGTGAAGCATGGGACCGGGAAGCCGGACTCCTCGACTCGGAGTACCACCTCGCCATGGTCCGCTTCCGCGAGGAGCACATGCTCGCCGGCCTCGCCCGCCGCATGAAGCGCGGCATCCAGCAGGACGAGCCCGGCGCGGTCTTCTCGCTGATCCAGGACCACGTCATCGCCCTCGCCCGGGCCCACGTCGAACGGCTGGTCACAGAAGCCTTCGTCGACAAGGTGCGGGCTCTTCCCGAGGGCACGGAGAAGGATGCCCTAGGCCTGCTGTGCGACCTGTTCGCGCTCTCCACCATCGAAGCCGACCGCGCCTGGTTCATGGAACACGGCCGGCTGACCGTCCAGCGGTCCAAGGCGATCAGCCGCGAGGTGAACCACCTCTGCCGCAAGGTGCGCCCCCTCGCCGTCGACCTCGTCGACGCCTGGGGCATCCCGGCTCCCGTCCTGCGAGCACCGGACCTGGTCGGCCCAGCCGACTGACGGCAGGAACGAGCAGCGCGGCGACGAGGACGGCTGCGGATCACCTGGACGGCCGGGTCCACGGCCCCAGCCGCACGACGTTCCCGGCGGACCGTTCCTGACCCGCCGGGGCGGGTCCACCGGGGCGAGCCCTCACGCCCGCGGCCACCGGCCTGGGGGCCGCAGCTCGGTGCTGCCCGTGGCGCGGGCCGCGGCTGGGCCGTTCGTTCAGCACGGTATGCAGATCGGCCTCCTCCAGCGACGACACTGCGGCCGCCGATCACGCTCCGTCGGATTTCCGCAGCCTCGGCACGCTGCCGTCGGCAGTGATGGGCGCGACTTGCCCCGGGTGAGCCGTGTCTCATCGGGGCAGCGTTGCTATGCAACGAGGTGCATAGGAGGATCGTGCGCATGGCGCTCGAGCACGCGATCCTCGTCTCCCTGCTGGAGAAGCCGGGTTCCGGCTATGAGCTGGCCCGCCGGTTCGAGCGGTCCATCGGGTACTTCTGGACCGCCACCCACCAGCAGATCTACCGCGTGCTCAAGCGGATGGAGAGCGACCGCTGGATCGACGTCCGGGACGTCCCGCAACACGGACGGCCTGACAAAAAGGAATACTCCGTCGCCCAGCCCGGCCGAGAAGCGCTCTCTGCGTGGTTGAGCGAACCGACCGAGCCGGAGAGCGTGCGGCACGACCTGGCGGTGAAGATCCGCGGCGCCGCCTTCGACGATCCGGCCGCCCTGATCAACGAGGTCGAGCGTCACCGGCAGGCACACACCGACCGCCTCGCCCACTACCTCGCGGGCGAGACCCGCGACTTCGGGGAACTCCCGGCGGACGGGCCGCTCGACGCCGAACGGGAACTCCAGCACGTCGTACTGCGCGGCGGCATCGCGTACGAACGCATGATGATCGCCTGGCTCGACGACGTCCTCGCCACACTCGCCCGCTTCGCCGCCGATCACTGACCGGCCGAGCAGGCCCTCACCGGGGCCCTGACCGCGCCCAGCCCCACCCTCATCCATCCCAGCCGAAAGGCGGCACCCGTGACCGACGCGCTGCTCTTCAACCCGCGCACCTACGACCCCGCGCACTTCGACCCCGAGACCCGCAGGCTGCTGCGCGCCACCGTCGACTGGTTCGAAGAGCGAGGCAAGCGCCGGCTGATCGAGGACTACCGGACCCGCGCCTGGCTCGGTGACTTCCTCGCTTTCGCCGCCAAGGAGGGCCTCTTCGCGACCTTCCTCACCCCTGCCTCCGCCGCCGCAAAGGGCGAGGGCGACAAGCGCTGGGACACCTCCCGCATCGCCGCGCTCAACGAAATCCTCGGCTTCTACGGCCTCGACTACTGGTACGCCTGGCAGGTCACCATCCTCGGCCTCGGCCCCGTCTGGCAGAGCGACAACTCCGCCGCCCGCGCCCGCGCCGCCGAACTGCTCTCCCAGGGAGAGGTCTTCGCCTTCGGCCTGTCCGAGAAGGCCCACGGCGCCGACATCTACTCCACCGACATGCTCCTGGAACCGGACGGCAGGGGCGGCTTCCGGGCCACCGGCTCCAAGTACTACATCGGCAACGGCAACGCGGCCGGGCTCGTCTCCGTCTTCGGCCGCCGCACCGACGTCGAGGGCCCCGACGGCTACGTCTTCTTCGCCGCCGACAGCCGCCACCCGGCTTACCACCTGGTCAAGAACGTCGTCGATTCCTCGAAGTACGTCAGCGAGTTCCGTCTCGAGGACTACCCCGTAGCTCCGGAAGACGTCCTGCACACCGGCCGAGCAGCCTTCGACGCCGCCCTGAACAGCGTCAACGTAGGCAAGTTCAACCTGTGCACCGCCTCGATAGGCATCTGCGAGCACGCCATGTACGAGGCCGTCACCCACGCGCGGAACCGCATCCTCTACGGCCGCCCCGTCACCGCCTTCCCGCACGTGCGGCGCGAGCTGGCCGACGCGTACGTCCGGCTCGTCGGCATGAAGCTGTTCAGCGACCGCGCCGTCGACTACTTCCGCACCGCGGGCCCCGACGACCGCCGCTACCTCCTCTTCAACCCGATGACGAAGATGAAGGTGACCACCGAGGGCGAGAAGGTCATCGACCTGATGTGGGACGTCATCGCCGCCAAGGGCTTCGAGAGGGACAACTACTTCGCCCAGGCCGCCGTCGAGATCCGCAGCCTGCCGAAGCTGGAGGGCACCGTCCACGTCAACCTGGCACTGATCCTCAAGTTCATGCGGAACCACCTCCTCGACCCGGTCGCCTACGAGCCCGTCCCGACCCGCCTCGACGCGGCCGACGACGACTTCCTCTTCCGCCAGGGCCCGGCCCGCGGCCTCGGCTCGGTGCGCTTCCACGACTGGCGGCCGGCCTTCGACACCTATGCCCACCTGCCCAACGTCGCCCGATTCCGTGAACAGGCCGACGCGCTGTGTGAGTTCGTACGCACGGCCGCTCCCGGCGAGGAGCAGAGCCGGGACCTCGACCTCCTCCTCGCCGTCGGGCAGCTCTTCGCGCTCGTCGTCCACGGGCAGCTGGTCCTGGAGCAGGCGGCCCTGGCCGGCGTCGAGGAGGACGTCCTCGACGAACTGTTCGCCGTCCTCGTACGTGACTTCTCCGCGCACGCTGTCGAGTTGCACGGCAAGGACTCCGCAACCGAGGAGCAGCAGCGCTGGGCACTCGGTGCCGTCCGGCGCCCGGCGGTCGACGAGGCGCGTTCGGAGCGCGTCTGGCAGCGCGTCGAAGCACTGTCCGGGGCATACGAGATGATGCCCTGAGGCCTCGGCACGGCCTCGGACGAGCCCGCGGGGTGCAGCGGCCGCCGCCGCACCCCGCGAGGAGTTCGCCGGTGAGCGTGGAGCGTGCGGCGAAGGCCAAGGTCCATCGATGCCGATGGCGGCCAGCCGCTCTACGCGTTCCGGCGTCCTTACCCCACATCCCGGCCACGGCCCCCTGCAGACCCCGGGCAGCCACGACGTATAGCTCGGTGCCAGACCCGCGTCCACGGTGACGGAGACGATACCGGCCTCGTCTTCGCCTGCCGGTTTCTCCCGCGGAGCCGGGCTGGTTACCAGGTGCAGATGGGCACCTGGGGGTCGCGGGAGCCGTAGCCGGTGTAGACGAGCGAGTCGGACACGTAGCCCTCGCCGGCGCCGTGCCCGGAGGTCGCCGGGTACAGGACGTAGTCCCAGTAAGCGTCGCCACTGACGGTCTGACCCGGGTACTGGCAGACAAGGCGAACTGGGAGCCGCGCCTCCAGCGTCGCCTGGACGGTGCAGTTCGTGCTCGGGTACGACTGCGGCGGGTGGTAGCAGTCGCGGACGTTGGCGTTGGCGTTCCAGATCGACACGCTCGTGGTGGCGAACGCCGGGGTGCCCATCGCGAGGGTCGCCAAGGCGACCCCGGTCGTTGCCAGGCCGAGGAGCAGTCCGCGGTGTCGGCGGCGGCGTGGCGCCGCCGTGGACGGCGTGCCGTCATGTTTCGTCGCGGACGGCGTGAGGGCGAGGGAAGAGATCGTCATCTTCGTGGTCCTTTCGCGAGGTCTGCCGGCCTGTGCTGGCCGCCGCTTCTGTTGTAGGCGCGCGCCACGCCCCGTGGCCGAGGTGTCCCACCGCCGGGCAGTCCCGTGCAACGCCTCTCCTGTGGCGGCCACGGATCTGCTATAGGCCGCGCGTCCGCGGCCCGCACGACCGGGGCTTGCACCGCGAAAAGCGCAGGCGGCGGCACAGAGATGGAGGCGGGGGCAGGCAAAGCCGGTGCCGACGGCCCCGGAGACCGGGTGCTGGCATCCGATGCTCACGTCACGGTCCTGGAAACGGGGCCGACGTCGGCGTCGCGACTGTGGCGCCGACGCTCATGCCCCGTTCGCGGCCCCGCGCGACGTCACGAGCGCCACCCCCGACACCACGGCCTTGTGCGAACCGGTCCGCCGACGGGCGGTGTAGTCAAGCCGGCTTTTCCGCTCCACTCGTCTGGCAATGTCCGGAATTGGTCTCACGGTCCGGGGCGCATCCGCTCATCCTGAAATACTCCGCAGAACCACTGGGCGGAGCGGCGCTCACGCGAGGGGCCGACATGGCGCGAACTGCCGTGACGAGACCGGCGTTCATCCGGTGGACACCGTGGCAGGTGCGGGCGGGCTGGCTGCTGCGCGCCCATCGCACGCGGCACCGGGATCCGGCGCTACGCGGGCTGGCTGGGTTCGCCCGCGCCTACCGTGAGGACTGGCGCCTCGCGGGCGGGGTCTCGCCCAGTTCGCTGTCGCGGTGGGAGAACGGCCTCGTTCCGGTGACCGCAGCCGCCGTCCTGCGCTACGAGTACCTTGTGGGCCTCGCCCCGTACAGCCTGCTGGCGCCCGTCCAGACCATCGCCCGGCACGAGGGCGGCCCGGCCGCGGCGGTGTTCCTCCGCGGGAACCGCGGCGCTCCGCAGGCCGGTCCCCGGATGGAGGCGCTGCTCGACCGGGCGCTCGACAGCGGGACACTCACCAGCACCGACTGGGACGACCTGACCCGGTGGGCCGTTGGCGGCGACGGACACGTTTCCCCGGGCCGGGTGCGCGGCGCGGTCGCGCGGCGGCTGCTGCAGGAGACCATGGTGGCCGACGGCGTCTCCTGGATGCGCCGCTTCGAGGCGCTGAGCCGGCTCATGACCGACCCCCTGTGGGGGCCCGAAACCATCTCCGTGTGCGCCGGCGTCGCGCAGCAACCCGACTACACCGGCCTGATCGACACGGTGTGCCTGCTGGACGCCAGCCCGCACCCGGACGCCGGTCGGGCCGTGCTGACCCAGCTCACCGATCCCACCACCGCCGACACGCGGTACGGGGCCTTGCTCGCCGCCGCGCGCAAGGTCCGCAAGCGGCACTTCACCGCCGGACAGACGCGGACCCTCGTGAACGTGGTGGACGACCTGCTGGCCGCCCCACACGCGCCGCACCCGCAGTCGGCCGTCGAGGCCGCCGCCGTCCTGCTGCACGGGCTTCCCCTGTCGGCCAAGCACGCCGAACGGCTCGCCGCCTCCGCGGCCAACCACAGTCCCAGCGCCCACGCCGTCGTGGCGCACGGCTCGCTGACCGATCCGGTCACGGCAGAGGTGACCGTCTCGCGCATTCTGGCCCGGCTCGACGACGCCCCCGGGCGGACCGCCAGCGTTCTGAGCGCGCTCGTCGGCGAACTTCTGCACCATCCGGTGACGGACGTGCGGCTGCACGCGGCGATGCTGCTGCAGGCCAGCCCATACGGGTCCCAGATCGCCGCCGCCCTGGCCACGGAACTGCGGCACCCGGCCACCGCCCGCACCGAGGACCGCGCCGTCCCCATCCTGTACGCCCTGCGCGTGCTGGGCGGCCCCGGTCAGCGCGCGGTCGTCGCCGGTCTCACCCTCGCCCCGGGCCTGCCCACAGGCGTCTCCGTCGCGGCCGTGCACGCCCTGGCGCACATCGGGGGCAGCAGCCCGGAGAGCTACTGGCGTGCCGTCTTCGGCAAGTACACCCGGCACCCGGCCGGCGCCGCCGACCAGCACGGCGACCTGAAGCGCCTCGTGTACTGCTTCGCGATGGGGGGCGAACTCAACCTGCTCACACGGCTGGTGGCAGAGGAGCAAGCCCGGACGGCTTCCGCCCGCCACCTGTCCGACTGGTGGACCGGCCTCGACCGCCACGTCCGCGACAGCGCCCTGCAATGACCCGGTCGACGGGCCGGTGAGCGGGGGCGGGACCTCGACGCGGACGTGTCGCACCGGCATCAACGGCCGACCATCAGCCAGCCGCGTCACCAACCTCTCGCCCCAAGAACGAACTCGCTCGTGACCGAAGAAGTTGCGCGTGCCCGGATGCACGTGGCGGATGGCGCGGTGCACTCGCCGAGGTCCTCGAGCCGGCTCCTCACCCATTGAGGTGACCAGGGCTGTGAGGTTCCCCGGCTTCCGCATCTCGCGAGATCAAAATCGCCCTGAGCGTCTGGGAAAGCCCCGCACCAAGCGATCGGGAGCATTCGATGATTCGGTCTCTGCGAAGCGCGGTAGTAGCGCTGGGCGCCGTCGCGGTGATGGGCAGCACGACGACGGCACAGGCGGCCGTCCTTCCATCGGCGGACACGCTCTCCTACGCCTACACGTCCGGCACTCCCAGCCCCAAGGACATCGTGATGCACTGGGAAGGCACCTGCGCCCAGCCGGGACCCCACACCCTGTTCATCACGGGACCAGGGGGCTTCGCCCTCATCGAGCAAGTTGCATGCGGGCCTGACCGCACCTACAAAGCTGCCAACATGGTGTACGACTACGAGTCGAGGGGCCTGAAGACCGGTCAGAGGTTCACCTACAGCGCGACACTGGACAGCCTCAACGAGCCCTTCACCAGGACTGAGTTCGAGGGCACGGCCACGCTGTAGCACGGGAGCGGTGCCCGCCGGCGCGCACGGCCATCGCGGCAACGATGCCGGATCGCGCCCGGGGGACACCAGGCTCATAAATCATCGGCTTCGCGTGTGTGCAGGCATGCCGAAGGCTCTGTGGCCGAGGCGGCGACGGAGCCTCCGAGGAAAGCGGCTGTGGCGGTGCGGGGGACAACCGGTGCTCGCATGCGACGGCCCCATGCGTCAGGGCCGAAGGTGCTTGAGGGTGAACTCGGGTTCGGCATAGAGGCCGGCCTGGGCTCCGGTCGGATCGGCTGAATGATCCCCGGGAATGTCCGCGGCGTGGGCTTCGGCGTTGTCGACGGGGACGTAAGCAAGTTCCGTCACGTCGGGGAGTTTCCAGAAGCGGCGGCTGTTGGCGGAGACGGCGTACGCCGTGACGAAGCGGGTGGAGGACGGTGCGGTCAGGGCGGCCCGGATGTAGCCGACGGCATCGCGCGGGCTCAGCCAGGTCGCCAAGTGCCTGGGCTCGGTGGGCCTGGGCTCGAAGCTGCCGATGCGCAGGCAGATCACCGACAGACCGAACTTGTCGGCGTACAACTGTCCGAGGGCCTCAACGGCCACCTTGCTCACCCCGTAGAGGCCATCAGGGCGTGCCGGCTCCGTTGGGCCGGTGAGATGTCCGGCGGGGTAGAAGCCGGTCACACGATTGCTGCTCGCCAGCACCACCCGCTCGATGGCCGTGCGCCGCGCCGCCTCCAGGACATGGTGCGTGCCCAACACATTGGCTTCGAGCAGGCTCGGGAGCGGAGCCTCGTCGGGTACGCCGCCCAAGTGGAGCACGCGGTCGGCTCCCGCGAGGGCCGATTCCACCGCGGTGGCGTCCCGCAGATCCACCGTGTGCACGTCTTCGTTCTCGGCCTCCGGGCGCAGCGGTACGCGGTCGAGCAGGACCAGGCGTGCCGCCTCACGTCGCAGCGCCTCACGCACCACTGAACCGATGGCGCCCGCCGCTCCTGTTACCGCCACTGTTCCCAGGCTCACTGCGCTCCCCCTGCTCTTTTGCTGATGCGGTGACGGCCGCCCAGGCCGCCGTCGCGCACGGCTACCCGGTCGGCCTGACTCGCCGTGCGAGCGTCCGCGCCGAGGCTGTCCTGCGCGGTCACCAGGCCTGCCCGTATCCTGCCGCTGTCGCCCGGGCGCTGCATGCCCGCGGCTGGACCGTCACCGACATCCCGCCGGCCGTTCAACACCGGGAGGACGATGTGTGCGTCGCCGCGTTCCTCCTGGGCGCCGGATGCGTCACAGGACCCCGGACCCGTAACCGGACCGAGAACGGCGTGGGCCATACCCCCACATGCGTTCGGGCACGATGACCGAGGACGACTGGAGCCGCCTCGCTCGCCGCATGCCCGACATCCAGGCCTCACCGCTCCACATCGACAACGGCCCGAGTTGCGGATCCGGACGGCGGCGAACGCCCGGGCGCACGCCGTGACTCGAGGTGGGCGAGGTGGTCGTACGGTGCACGCCGACAGTGGCGCGGGAGGCGGCTGAGGCCGTCAGGGCCGGTCCGTCACGGCGGCGGTGAGACGTGCCGCCAGTGCCGTGACCGCGGCACGCAGTTCCTGCCCGCCTTCGACGCGGAACGCGAACGGAATCCTCGCCAGCCACTCCTGCGCGTACATGGCCGGGTTGCGGGTGCTGCCGACCAGCACGCACCCATGCCCCAGGGGATCGAGTCGCCCCATGGGAGGCCGCACCCAGGAGGCCACCTCGGCCAGGGGGGCGTCGAACACCACGCGGGTGGGGAACGACCAGCCGAGGCCCAGGTGCTCCTCCAGCACGGCCACCGCGTCCAGGTCTTCGGGCGGCCGGAAGCCGTGTCCGGTCCGCTGGACCCCGCGGACCCGGTCGACGCGGTAGGTGCGGATCGCGTTCGCACGGTGGGAGTGGCACAGCAGGTACCAGCGCCCGTGGCGGACGACGAGGGACCAGGGATCGACCTCCGCCTCCCACACCTCGCCGGCCTCGCTGCGGTAGGTGATCGACACGCGGTGCCGGGCCGCGACGGCGTCGACGAGTTCACTGGTGACGACCGGATCCGGGCGGGCCGAGTAGGGGTCCGGTGCGGCCGACGCGTACTGCCGCAGCGCGGCCGCCTGCCGTCCGACGCCCTCCGGCAGCGCTTTGACGACCTTGCCCAGCGCTGTGCCGACCAGGTCGCCGGCCTCGGCCGCGGCCGGCTGGCCGCCGAGTACCGCCATCACCAGGCCGAGGGCCTCGGCCTGCGTGAAGTGCACGGGGGGCAGTCTCGTCCCGCGCCCCAGCCGGTACCCGCCGTGCGGCCCGCGGGCCGATTCCACCGGAATGCCGGCCTCGCGCAGAATCCCGACGTACCGGCGCGCGGCGCGCTCCGTAACACCCAGCCGCCGCGCGAGTTCGTCGGCCGTCGTGCCGGGACGGGTCTGGAGGATGTCCAGGGTGCGCAGCGCTCGCGCGGTGGGGCTGAGATCGTTCGGCACGGAAGCAGGCTAGTCGCTGCGCGATGCCCGGGGCTCGGGCCCGGGCCAGTGGGGGCGTGGGCCGCTGGGTGACGCGCCCCTGCCGGGCCGCCGCCGGACCGCGCCGGGAGCGCGGGACGGTCGCCGGACGAACCGGCAGTGGATTGTCCGGATCTCCTCCTACGGTGACACCCGTCAAGCGGAAGAAGGAGAGCACACCATGGACATCCTGCTCATCGGCGGCCTGTGGCTGCACGGATCCGTGTGGGGCCGCGTGGCCTCCGAGCTGGAGGGGCTCGGCCACCGGCCCGTGCCGCTCACCCTCCCCGGCCAGGGTGACGGCTCCGTGTCCGCCACGCTCGACGAGCAGGTGGACGCGGTGCTCGCCGCGGTGGACGCGGTGCCCGGCAAGGTGATGGTGGTGGGGCATTCCGCCGCCTGCACGCTGGCCTGGCTGGTCGCCGACCGCCGGCCGGAGCGGCTGGCCAAGGTGGCCTTCATCGGCGGCTTCCCGTCCTCCCACGGTCAGCCGTACGCCGACTTCTTCGACGTGCGGGACGGTGTCATGCCCTTCCCCGGCTGGGCCCCCTTCGAAGGGCCGGATGCGGCCGACCTCGACGACGGGGCCAGGCGGGAACTGGCGGCTGCGGCGATCCCCGTGCCCGCCGGCGTGGCCAGGGGGGTGGTGCGCCTGGCGGACGAGCGGCGGTTCGGCGTGCCGGTGGTGGTCGTGTGCCCGGAGTTCACGCCCGCCCAGGCGCAGGAGTGCATCGACGCCGGCGACGCCCCGGAGCTTGCCCGCGCCAAGCACGTCGACTTCGCCGACATCGACTCCGGCCACTGGCCCATGATCACCAAGCCCGCCGAACTGGCCCGGATCCTGGCTGCGGCAGCAGACAGGCCCTAGAAGGCCCATGAAGATCTTGCTGACGGGCTGTGCGGCCGAGGGCCGGGCGGCTCCTCGGTCCCTGTGGTGGCCGGGCTGATCGTCCAGGTGCTGCCGGCGGGCAACCCAGTGGTCGTTCGTCCAGGTGAGTTCGGGGCCGATGATGACGCCGGCGTGGTGGTATTCGAGGCCTTGGGCGGTGTAGATGCAGCCGATCTGTTGGTGGCCGCCGGTGTGGCTGGCCCAGAGCTGGCTGTGGGGGCGATCAGGCGCCCGTCGTCGGGGTCGGTGAGCGCCCGCGCGGCGTTCCAGGCGGCGCGCCTGGTCCGGGGCGGACCTCCCGGGGTGGCGCTGGGCGCGTCGAGGCTGATGTCGCGGGGGAGGGGCCGTGGCGCCGGATGCTTGGGGGCGGCTCCATTCCCAGCAGAATCCAGCGGTGGGTGCGGGCGGTGTGCCCGGCGGTGGTGGCCTGGTCGATCCACTCCTGAAGCTGGAAGGGATCGTCGGCGAGCCCTGGTTCGTAGCCGGTGTGTCCGGTCCATGGCTGGGGTGTGCCGTAGAGCAGGTTGTCGAGCCAGGCGGTGTAGGCGGCCGAGCCGTTGCAGCGGAAGGAGCCGGTGAGTTCCAGGTGGCGGTGGGTGCGTCCCATCGCCCGGGCGGCCACCGCCCTCACCACCGTGTTCCTGACCGGCGCCAGCACGGCCGGTCTGCACCACCCCGGCCACCTGGTTCGCCTCCTGGCCGTCCTCGCGGCCGTGCTGGGCGCTCTCACCGCCACGCTCGCCCTCGCCCCCACGGCCACCACTCGCACCGCCGCCCGCACCACCCTCGACCTCCTGCTGCGCCTGGTGCCTCCACGACCGTACGGGCGCATCAGCATGCAGCCGGGGCCGAAAGGGGCTCTGCTGCAGCGTTCGGGCAGGTCCGCCAGGCCGCCCCGGTGGACAGCTTCCACAAGATCCCGTTCACCACCTGGCGGCGGTCCCGCACCGGCCGGCCCATCCGTGGATGGGCGAGCAACGGCTCGATCACCGCTCAGTCAGCCATGACGACGCACCACGAACCGACCAACGAGCCGAGAAGGCGGTCGCCAAGCGGTCGGGCTGGGTCGAGTTCGGGGCCACGGCGGGCCTCGCGGCAGGTGTCGCCTTCCTGCCCGCGACCGCGGCCGTGGGCACGGCCGCGATGCTCATCCCGCTGGCTACGGACACCGCCAGTGGTGCCGCCGAGCAGGTCATCGGCCAGATGGTCGGCGACTTCTCCGACAACTCGGTGGATGAGCACAAGGAGAAACTGGAGGAGCTCACCAGGGAGGAGAAGACCAAGATCTACTCCGGTGGTGAGAGCATGGCCGAGGCCCCGATGGGGGAGTTCCTGGATCGTCACGGTGTAGGCAAGGACAGCGTGTTCGGCCAGGATCTGCGCGAGTCGATGCTGATCGGCTACGGGGTCGGTAACGACCGGGAGAACCAGCAGGGCAACGACCCGGAGACCGGCTGATTCCGGTGGCCGACCGAGGAGACATCAGGATGCGGACAGTGATCAGTCGTGGGTCGGTACGCGCGGGACTGCTCTCCGCGGCCGTGGCCGGCTCGCTGGTTCTCGGAGCCACCGGTTGCGGAGGGGACGGGGACGAGAAGAAAACACCCAAGGACTACAAGGCGGTCGCGGGGACACAGCTGTGCGGTGGCAATGCAGTGTCCGCCGACGCGTCCAAGGCACTGAAGGTGATCACAGGGTCGTCGCGGTTCGAGGCGTCGGGCAAGGAGTACTCCGTGGCAAAAGCTGCGGCGAACCTTGTCGAGGCCTCCGCGGGCTCCACCGTGACCAAGGACGTCTGCCGTGTCTTCACGCCCATCGGCACGCCGGAGGTCCAGCTCAGGATCACCTGGGATCTGAAAGACGGCGCCCCGACCGGCACCTCGGCCCCGAAGTTCACGGTGCTGAAGATGGGGGAGCGAGCCGTGACAGCGGCGGACATGGCGTACGTCTTCTTCGCGTGCCGGAGCGACAAGCTGGCCGGCTCGTCGGAGGCGGCCCACATCGTCGTCGGGGTGGAGCGCTGGGACATGCCGAAGCCGCCCGAGGGCGACGTCGAGGCGTTGAAGGACGCCTACGCGACTGTGGCGCACTCCGTCTCCCTGGCCATGGCCAAGGAACTGCGCTGCGAGAAGAACGGCGGGCTTCCCGCGAAGCCCGTGCTGGAGCCCTTGTAACCATCGGCGATTGGCCGCCTGCGGTGGGGTTGAGGAGGGCGGCGGCGACGCGGGCGAGGGTTCGGGTGAGGCAGCAGGTCGATGGCATCGCCGGCCAGGAGGAGCTCGATGCCCGTCGCCGTAGCAGACTGCTTCGACCTCGACGGGCAGGTCCGCCGCCCGCAGATCCGAGCGTCGGCTTCCCTGCGCTTCCAGCGCCTCCCGTAAAAGAACGTCCGTTCTTGACTGGTCGTTCTTTAATCGCATATGGTCATGGTCATGGGACGACCACGCGCCTTTGACACAGATCAGGCCGTCAGCACCGCGGCCGCCCTCTTCGCCACTCACGGCTACGAGGGCACCTCGGTGGACGACCTGGTCACAGCCACCGGCGTCCACCGAGGCAGTCTCTACAAAGTCTTCGGCTCCAAACGGGGCCTGCATATGACCGCCCTGCGCAACCACCTCGACCACGAGATCCACCCGACCGCCGCCGCCATCGCCACCCTCACCGACCCCACGCAGGCATTGACGGCAGCCATCGCTTCGTACGACAACGGCCCGGCCGCCGGACTTCTCCTCCTCGCCGCCGCCGAACGTGCCCCCCACGACCCGGAGGTTGCCGCGCTGGTCGCGGAAGGCATTACCGCGCTGGAGGACGCCCTGCGCCCCTCCCACGGTGACGCTGCCCCTCAACTCGCCTCCACCGTCCTCGGTACCCGTCTGCGCCTGCGTGCCCAGCCGACCGCCCCCAAGGAGCACTGACATGGCCCTGATCTCCATCGACCGTGAACGCGGCCTACTGACCGCCGAATTCCAGGGCCTCGACAAGCTCTGGACTTTGAAGAGCCGCTTGGAAGTCCCCCTCGCCCACGTGCGTGGCGCCACCCACGACCCTGGCATCGCCCGCGAACCCAAGGGCATCCGCGTCGGTGGCACCCACTTCCCCGGTGTGATCACCGCCGGCCGCTTCCGCCGCAACGGTGAACGCCTTTTCTGGGACGTGAAGAACCCGGACAAGGCGGTCGTCATCGAACTTGCCGACGCCGAAAGCTACGACCGCCTCGTCATTGAGGTCGACGATCCCCGCGCCACCGTGGCCCTCATCGAACAGTCCATTGCCCGCGGCTGAAGCGTGACTTCCGGCTTGGACGCCCTTCTGGCGGCCCTGTACGTGTTCATCGACGACCATGTGCCGCCTCCTCGCCGGATCGGGCGACCGCCGAAGCTGCCGGACGCGGAACTGCTGTGCCTGGCCGTAGCGCAAGTGCTGCTGGGCTTCCCTTCAGCCTGGCCCTGGCTCCGATTCGCCCACGCCCGACTGCGGCACCTATTTCCCTACTGCCGCAGCAGTTGGGCTACACCAAGCGCCTGAACGCGGCCGGGCCACTGATCTCCTGCGTGATCGAGGCCATGGCCAGGCAGGTGCCCACCTGACACGACGACCTGCGGCTGATCGCCGTGATCTGTACGGTTTCAGCCCCCGGCTCCGACAGGACGATCGGGGCTCGGTGGTCCCGCGCTCCCATCGCACGTTGCGCGGGACCACCACCAGCAGTGGCCCAGAAAGCCGCCCCGAGATTGGCCCCACGGGGCCAGGCCTGTCAGGTCAGGCCCCGCGCCCCGGGGCCCGCCGCTCGACAGACGGGCCGCCACGGCAGCCCTGGACGGGCGTCCCGGCGGCTGCGGCAGTTCAAGGACCGTCGGCGCATGGGGGGTCCAGTTGACGGCATCTGGCCAGCTCAGCGAGTGGCGCCGTTGCCCGTACTCGGCAGACCTCTACTGGACCCTTAGTGTCGCAGCAGTAGGTAAGTAGCCAAAGGGGGCGCAGCGAAACCAGCAGGCGGCACCCTGTACCGGGACGCGTGCCGCACTACCTGGACGACCGGGCACGGCCCACCCCGACCGCTGCATCGCCTCCCGCCCGCGGAGGCTTGGGCCGCCGACGGCCGATTGCGCCAAGCGTTCGCGACCACACGACCAAAGACTCTCGTTCAATGCACATCTCTCCACAGCTGACGTTTGCGACGTGCTGTGTGCGGTTGTGATGATGGGCTGCATGTCTGAGTACGGGGGTGCGGTCGACGGGCCGCAGCGGATTCCACGGTCACGCATCGCTGACTACGCGGAGATGACGACGCCGCCAACCGCTCCGGAGGCGCAGGCACCTGCACGAGAGCATGACGTCGAAGATGGAGGACGTGGCGAACAGCCGCCGGCACATAGTCAGGAATCCGATCGCGAGGCTGCTGGGGCCGAGGTGCGCAGACGGGAGTTCGCCGCTCTGCTCGGTGAGTTCCGCCGCACCCCGGTGCTGGTGCCGCTCGGCGATGGTCCGGGCCCGGAGGGCGAACGGGGCTTCCTGACCGCCGATCTGGGCGGCATCCGTTTCATTCTGGCCTTCTCCGATGAGCAGGCGCTTGCCCGTTACGCGGTGGCGCGCGGCCAGGCAGCCCGCGAGTGGACGTACCAGACCGTCCTCGGCGCGCGCCTGCTCGACGTTGCCGTCCCCGCGGCCGGAGTCCCCTGCGGGGTGGCCCTGGACTGCGCGGACGGCGAGGAAGGGATGGTCTTCCCGCCGGTGCGCGGCATCGTGCCGGACGGGGCGGCGCTGGACTTCGACGCGGAAACGGGGGACGCGAAGTGACCGACGGCGGCAAGGATCTGAAGACCGAGGGGCTCGCGTTGATCGCCAAGGGCCTGACCGAGGCGCTGGGCGAGTTGAAGGAGCTGGGCATGGTGGGCGAGGCGGGGGCCGGGCGAGGCTTCGGTGACATCGCCCTGTCCGGGCTGGAACTCGGCCACGAAGGGCTGACGGGTGAGTTCACGTCGTTCTGCGAGCGCTGGGAGTGGGGGGTCCGGTCGCTGATCAACGAGGGCAACGGGTTCGCCGAGAAGACGGGTCTGTCCGCGGGCACGTACTACGAGACCGACAAGTACGTCGAGGGCACCTTCAAGGTTGTCACCAACGCAGCCATCGGCAATCCGTATGCCTCCGAGGAGGACGTGGAGAAGATGGGCTGGGGCGACATAGCCAAGTCCGGTGTGTACGGCGGCAACGTGGACTACAGCAAGGAGTCCTTCGACCAGGCCATGGACAACAGCGGGCAGGCCTGGAAGGACGCGGGACGAGACGTCATGACCTCGCACACCATCGGACCGGTGCCCGGCCTGAACCCGGAGGACCTGCACGGCGCGTTCGGGGTGTCGGACGACGAGTACAACCAGTACCTGGACGACACCTTCGGGCCCTCGCCCGAGGAACGAGCCAAGGCGACTGAGCAGCAGGGTGGTCAGGGCTGATGGGGCTCGGAGACCTGACCAACACCGTCCTGGGCGGCGCGGAGAACCTCTACGACAAGGGCAAGGAAAAGCTCGGCGAGGCTGTCGACTACGGCACCGACAAGCTGGGCGGGGCCCTGGATTACGCCGGTCTGCACGACTGGGCGGACGGGGTGGAGGACTGGGGCGACGAGGTCGCCTCCGACCTGGGCGCCACTCCCGGAGAGCAGCAGCTCGGTCAGACCGAGGACGCCAACGAACTCGTCCATGGCAACCCGGACAAGATCCGCGAGAGCGCCAAGCACCTGCGGGACTTCCACGGTGCGTTCGACAAAGTGAGTTCGGGACTGAAGAAGGTCGACTCCTCCGGCTGGCAGGGCGAAGGCGGCGACGCCTTCCGGGAGAAGTTCGGCGTCCACCCCACCAAATGGGCGCAGGCCGCCGAGGCGTGCGCGTCGGCGGCGGGAGCCCTGGAGTCGTACGCGGACACCGTCAAGTGGGCGCAAGGGCAGGCCAAGGAGGCCATCGAGCTCTACAAGAAGGCTGTAAGGGCAGCCCAGGACGCAGCCGACACCTACCAGACCAAAGCCGAAGCCTACAACGCCAAACTACGGGCAGATGAGGACCCCGGACCCAAGCCCGAGCCGGACCACAACGCCGGCAAAGCCGACGCCAAGGCCGCTGTTGACAAACTCCGCGAGGCCCGCAAGCAGCGCAACACGGCCGCTTCCGAGGCCCAGGGCAAGGTCAAGGCGGCCCTCGCGCACGCCCCGGCCGAACCCCCACCGCTGGAACGCCTGCGCAACGACTTCACGGACGGCTACCAGGCCGTCAACACCGAACTCACGCACGTCGTGGGCGGCGCTCTCAAGGGCACCGCGGGCCTGCTCAACTTCGCCCGCGGTCTCAACCCCATGGACCCCTACAGCCTCACCCACCCGGCCGCCTACCTGCAAAACGTCAACATGACGCTCGCCGGCCTGGTCTCCACCGCCTCCCACCCCGAACGGGCCGTCCAGGCTGCCGTCGACGGCTTCAAGAAGGACCCCTCCGAGTTCCTCGGCCGCCTCATCCCGGAACTCATCGGCACCAAGGGAGCGGGGCTCGCCCGCGGCGGACTGCGACTCGCGCTGAAGGAAGGAGCGGAGGGGGTAGCGGAGCAGGGACTGCGCAAGACCGCCCGGAATGCCGTGGAGGAGGGCGCGGAGGACGTCTCGCGCCGGCCGCTGGAGAAGGTCTGCGAGAAGGACCCCGTCGACGTCGCGACCGGCCGCATGCTGCTGCCGGTGACCGACGTCTCGCTCCCGGCCCAGCTGCCGCTGCTGCTCAGGCGGCAGTTCGAGTCCTCGTACCGCTTGGGCGGCTGGTTCGGACCGGCCTGGTCCTCCACGCTCGACCAGCGACTGGAGATCGACGCCGAGGGCGTGGTCCTCGTCGGCGAGGACGGCCTGACACTCGCCTACCCGCACCCGGCACCGGGCGTGCCGACGCTGCCCAGCCACGGTCCGCGCTGGCCGCTGGACAGGGTGGACGACGGGTACACCGTCACTGACCCGGAATCGGGCCGGGTACGGCACTTCGCCGACTGCTCCGACACGCTGGCGTTGCTGGAACAGCTCGACGACCGTAACGGCAACTGGATCTGCTTCGAGTACGACGCCGACGGCACACCTCGTTCGGTCATCCACAGCGGCGGCTACCGTCTGCACGTCTCGACGTCGCAGGGCCGGGTCACCGCCCTGCACCTGGCCGGTGCGGCTGCGGACGGCGGCGACCAGGAACTGGTCCGCTACGGCTACACGGACGGCAACCTCACCGAGACGACCAACTCGTCTGGCCGTCCGACCCGCTTCGGCTACGACGACCAGGGCCGCATCACCTCCTGGACCGACACCAACGACAGCCACTTCACGTACGTCTACGACGACGAGGACCGCTGCACCCACCAATCCGGCGCCGCCGGCCACCTGCGCTCCACCTTCACCTACGGACCGGTCGACCCGGACACCGGCGAGCACACCACGACCATCACCGACTCACGCGGCCACGCCTCCCGATACCTGATCAACCGCCGCTGCCAGGTGATCGCCGAGACGAACGCCGTCGGTGCCACCACCCGTTACGTCCGCGACCGCTACAACCGCCTGCTGTCCGAGACGGATCCGCTGGGCCACACGACGGCGTTCGAGTACGACGAGGGGGGCAACCTCACGCGGGTGGTCCGTCCCGACGGCCGCGAGGTGCGAGCGGAGTACGGCGAGGCGGGCCTGCCCGTGAAGGTGGTGAACCCGGACGGCACAGTTCTGCGCCAGACCTGGGACGAGCGGGGCAACCGCACCTCGGTGACGGATCCGACGGGCCGGACGACCCACTTCACCTACACCGGCGCCGGCCACCTGACCTCTGTGACCGACCCGCTGGGCAGCACGACGACGGTCGTCTGCGACCGGGCGGGCCTGCCGGTGCGGGTGACGGACCCGCTGGGCGCGGCCACCCACTACGAACGGGACGCCTTCGGCCGCCCGACCACGATCACGGACCCGATGGGCGCCCCAACGCTGCTGGAGTGGTCCGTCGAAGGCCGCCTGATCCGCCGTACCGCGCCGGACGGCACGGCGGAGACGTGGACGTACGACGGCGAGGGCAACTGCACTAGCCACACCGATCCGCTCGGTGGCGTCTCCCGCTTCGAGTACACCCACTTCGATCTGCTGGCGGCCCGCACGGGCCCGGACGGAGTGCGCTACGAGTTCGGCCACGACACCGAACTGCGCCTGACGAAGGTCACCAGCCCGCAGGGCCTGACGTGGACGTACGAGTACGACCCGGCCGGCCGCCTGGTGAGCGAGAGAGACTTCGACGACCGCACCCTGACGTACGGGTACGACCCTGCCGGCCGCCTGCTCTCGCGGCGGAACACGCTCGGCGAGGTGGTCTCCTTCGAACGCAACGAACTCGGCCAGGTACTGCGCAAAGACGCGGCCGGCCAGGTGACGACCTACGCCTACGACCTCACCGACCAACTCGCCCGGGCGACGGGACCGGACGGCACGACCCTGACCCTCCTGCGCGACCGCCACGGTCGCCTGCGCTCGGAGACGGTCGACGGCCGCGCGCTGACGTACACCTACGACGCCCTGGGCCGCCGCATCAGCCGAACGACGCCAACCGGCGCCGAGACGACGTGGTCGTACGACGCGGCAGGCCGACGCACCAGCATGGTGGCGTCAGGCCGTGCCATCGACTTCACCTACGACGACGCCGGCCGCGAACTGACCCGCCACATCGGCGACACGATCGCCATGGAGCACATTTTCGACGCGCTAGGCCGTCTGACGACCCAGTCGGTGACCGGCGCTGCGGGCCGCACGGTGCAGCACCGGGCCTACAGTTACCGAGCCGACGGAAACGTCGTCGGCATCGAGGACCGCCTCTCCGGCCGCCGCCGATTCGACCTGGACGCGACCGGCAGGGTGACGGCGGTCCACGCAGCCGGCTGGACGGAGCGGTACGCGTACGACGAGGCGGGCAATCAGACTCAAGCGTCCTGGCCGGCGAACCACCCCGGCCAGGAGGCGACCGGAACCCGGAACTACACGGGCACCCGCATCACCCGTGCCGGCAACGTCCGCTATGAACACGACGCCCTCGGCCGCATCACCCTGCGCCAGAAGACCCGCCTCTCCCGCAAGCCGGACACCTGGCGCTACGAATGGGACACCGAGGACCGCCTGACCTCGGTCGTGACCCCGGACGGCACCCGCTGGCGCTACACCTACGATCCTCTAGGCCGCCGCACGGCGAAACTCCGCCTGGCGGCCGACGGCGAAACGGTGCTGGAACGGGTGGACTTCACTTGGGACGGCACCACCCTCTGCGAACAGACCACCATTTCCCCCGACCTCCCCAACCCGGTCACCCTCACCTGGGACCACCAGGGCCTCCGCCCCCTCGCCCAGACGGAACGCATCACCGCGGCCGACGCACCCCAGGAGGAGATCGACTCCCGCTTCTTCGCCATCGTCACCGACATCGTCGGCACCCCGAGCGAACTCATCGACGAACACGGCGACATCGCCTGGCACACCCGCAGCACACTCTGGGGAGCAACGGCATGGGCGGCCAACAGCACCACCTACACGCCCCTGCGCTTCCCGGGCCAGTACTACGACCCGGAAACCGGCCTCCACTACAACTACTTCCGCCACTACGACCCCGAAACCGCCCGGTATCTCACAAGCGATCCGCTCGGCCTCACACCCTCCCCGAACCCGGGCACGTACGTACGGAATCCGCACACTTGGGCGGACCCGTTGGGTCTCTCCGGCTGCACGCCGGGGCAAGGCGGTGCAGCCGAAGTCAATCCTCGAAAACTCGACTACCTGTTCAACAAGGACATCAAGCCGGATTCGCACAACTCGCCCCGAGCTCTGCAGAATGAATTGCAACTCCATCGCATCGGCATTCACGACACTCCGGAGATGCGTCAGTATGTGACCGACCATCTGGCCAATGCCGCTGAGCAGCCGTTTGAGCGGACGTTCACAAAGCAGTGGGACGGTGGTAGCGGTGAGTTCGGCGTCACGAACTCTGTACTGCACGGGCCTCACGGGGCTCTAGGAGTCGAGAGCACATGGGAGCTTCTGCCCGACGGCGGACGTAGGCTTTCGACTGTGATCTTCCGTGGCAGTGGGCCGAACGTGAGCATCCACGGCAACTTGCCCCACTGGCCGCCGTACATTGAGAAGTGAGGCAGACAACATGTACCGGGAGTTTCTTGCCCCGCGCGACGAGGAGGTCCTCGATGCGATCGGCCAGTGGCCGGACACCGATGAAAGCGGTGCCCGCGTGCTCAGCTGGCACAGCGACGACGGCGCCTGGCTCGTCCTGTCCTATGACGTGGTCGGCAGATCAGTGAGAGTCCGCTGGACGAATGGCGATAAGCTGGTGCTGGACATCTTCCGCGAGAGTGCGACGCGGCTAGCATTCACTTCTGATCCGTCGGCCATGCACGTCTCAGTTGACTTCCACATGGGCGAAACTTTCGGTGCACTGGAGATCCAGGTCACTCCGAACTTCTCCGTACGCGACCGCTTGCTGTTCCAATGAGGTTTCCGAAATCTGCTCTGACGAAGCCGCAACCGGCCGGTACGACGACAACCTCGTGTCGGCAGTCCTCGCGAGGGGAAGTCGGCCACTGGTCCAATCGGAAACTGGGAAACAAGTAATTACAGGACATCATCGAAAGTGAGGCGATACGCTCCAGCGAGCCCATCGACCACGCACTCGGGCGCTCCCGCGGCAGCCTGAGTACGAAGGTCCACCTGGCCGCGGACGGCCGTGCACGACCGCTCGCCCTCACCGTCACCGCAGGCCAAGCCGGTGACGCACCCGCTTTCGAGACCGTGATGTCCCGGATCCGCGTCCCCCGCAGCGGCCCGGGCAGGCCGCGAACCCGGCCCTTCGCTGTGCTGGCCGACCGCGCCTACTCTTCCCGCGCCATCCGCATCCACCTGCGGCGTCGGGGAATCCGCGCGGTCATTCCGCAGCCGTCCGACCAGATCGGCCACCGTCAGTGGCGAGGCTGCCGAGGCGGCTGTCCACCCGGCTTCGACCGCGAGACTTACAAACAGCGCAACGCCGTCGAGCGCTGCATCAACCGACTCAAGCAGTGGCGCGGCCTGGCCACACGAACCGACAAGCTCGCCCTCGCATACCAGGCCGCACTCCGCCCCGCCGACATCCTCATCTGGACTCGACGCTGACCAATGAGACAGACCTAGCGCCGCATCACCCTAGCGCTGCTACTGTCGCTGTGTCCCGTCCTCCGCTTCCGCGGCCGCATCCTGGAGACGGCTGACCAACTCCTTGGGTACGTCCGGCGGGATAGACGACAGGGCCACCTTGCGTACTCCTGCGTCCTCATCGGCGGCCAGACCAAGAAGGACATCTGTTGCGGAGCTTCCTGGCAGATTGGCCGCCGCGCTGGCAGCCGCCACCCGAAGCACCGGATCATCACTACGCGCTGCTGAGAGGATGACGTCCTGCCCTTGATCGCCTTCCAGCAGGCTCGCGGCGTAGGCGCTCTTTGAGGCGAGCATCTGGTCATCCCCCTGGAGCAGAGTCCGCAGGTGGGGGAGGCTCTCAGTGCCCAGCTCACTCATCGCTGCGTAGTCTGGCTCTTCGGGCTCGAGTACCCGGCGCACGTCCTGCATCGATACACTGGTCATGGGACGGCCTCCTAGATGTCCTGGGTGGACGCGCTGGCGAGCATGATCTTTACCTCGTCCTGGACTAGGTCGGGGGGCGGATTGGTGATGTTCGCTGTGCCGTTGCCCGTCATGAGGCGGTCGTTGTTGTTGACGTGCAGCAGGTCCAATACGTGGCCCACCTCATGGCCGAGTGTCCATTGCGTGGCCCCTTGCGCCACAACCGCGCCCGGCCTGCCAGCAGGGTGGGCAGCGCAGCCGTTGAACGGTGGAACGGTGGACCGTACGAAGTAGACCACCACGTCATCCGTGCCCGCGCTGTTGCGGTTTGCGAAGAGTTGGGTCTGCTCTGCAGTGGCTTGCCCGCTCAGGCACTGACCCACGTCGAGGTCATTTAGAGCGGGCAGATTGAGGTTCTCCGTCGAGACGAAATCGACTGCTATGCCGGCAGTCGCGTAAACCTCGCGCATCCGATTGACTGCATCGGCGACGGGCACGTTCGGAGCGGTAAGAATCTTCGCGTGCAACCGCACTGTCGGCACGGTGTGGTGTTCGTTCCAGAAGGTGCTCCAGACCCGGTTGTCGAAGCCGATGACGAAGACGTCGAGTTGTCCGGGGAAGCGGGAGACCGTGGCGAGTTGCTGCTTCTCGTGGTCGAATACGGCCTGTCCGGGGAGCGGGAAGAAGTCGGCGTTCCAGCCGGTGTTCTCGTTCCAGAAGGTGCTCCAGACCCGGTTGTCGAAGCCGATGACGAAGACGTCGAGTTGTCCGGGGAAGCGGGAGACCGTGGCGAGTTGCTGCTTCTCGTGGTCGAATACGGCCTGTCCGGGGAGCGGGAAGAAGTCGGCGTTCCAGCCGGTGTTCTCGTTCCAGAAGGTGCTCCAGACCCGGTTGTCGAAGCCGATGACGAAGACGTCGAGTTGTCCGGGGAAGCGGGAGACCGTGGCGAGTTGCTGCTTCTCGTGGTCGAATACGGCCTGTCCGGGGAGCGGGAAGAAGTCGGCGTTCCAGCCGGTGTTCTCGTTCCAGAAGGTGCTCCAGACCCGGTTGTCGAAGCCGATGACGAAGACGTCGAGTTGTCCGGGGAAGCGGGAGACCGTGGCGAGTTGCTGCTTCTCGTGGTCGAATACGGCCTGTCCGGGAAGCGGGAAGAAGTCGATATTCCAGCTCATTAGAACTACCCTCTAAGGCTGATCGCATTAGGTCCAACCGCTTTCATGTGTCGACTGATCTTCGTCGCGGGTGCGGCTGGAGAGGCGCTGTAAGCGCGATGTCACTTTTAGGGCGTGACAAATGATGTATCCCACTCACAATGCTCGCACGCTCGAAACGGCCGCGCAAAATATGAGCACTCCATTCATTGAATGCGGAATATTTGACGGTTCATCGTGGTACTGATCGGGTGCAATCAATCAAGGGTCTGCCAGTGAGGCTTTTCCACCCTCACTCTGAGCTGGTCAAGTGAAGGGTGAGGACGGCCTGGACGAGGTTGGTGATCCGGGTGGTCGCGCACCGGGATTTGCGGAGGAGCCGCCAGGACCTGAGGGTGGCGACGGCCTGCTCGACGAGGGCCCGGATCTTTGCGTGGGACCGGTTCACCTCCTTCTGGCCCGCGGAGAGGGTCTCCCACCGCCCCCAGCACGGAATGCGGACCGTGCCGCCGGCACCTCGGTAACCCTTGTCGGCCCAGCACTGGATGCCGGCCTCGGCGAGGGCGTCGACGATGCCATGTTCGCGGGCCGCGCGGATGTCGTGGACGGCGCCGGGCAGGGCCGGCGACGCCCACAGCAGTCGACCGAAGGGGTCGGCGATGACCTGCACCTTCATTCCGTGCTTCTTGTGTCTGCCGGAGTAGAACGGCCGGTCCGCGGCGATGCTGTCGATTGGCGGGAGCGTGCCGTCCAGGATCACATACGCCTTTATCGACGCGGTCCGCACCGCGTCGGCCAGGCCAGGGGCGAGAGCGGCCAGGAGCTCGACCGCCTCGGTGACATAGCGGTAGGCCGTCGTGGTGCCGACGCCGAACCCGGCCGCGAGCTGGGCATAGGTGTGTCCCATCCGCAGATGGGCGAGGGGCAGCAGGGCCTGACGGCTGGCGGTCAGGCGCCGCCACCGGGAGCCGATCGCGCGGCGGTGCCGCCGCAACTGCTGCGAGAGGAACCGGAGGGCTGAGCTGGACACGTCGACGCCGGGTTGACAAGCATGTGAAGCCTCTGGTGGAGACGGTTCTCTTACTGCCTGTTCTCTATCCGCTCGCGCGGTCGGACAGGTTCGAACGGGGGCCTGGTTCGGGTGAGTTGTCCGGGGTGAGTGCATGAAGGAAGGGCCTCTTGGTAGCTCGCGGATGTCGAGTCCA
>NZ_BJTV01000023.1 GCF_007176755.1 Streptomyces sp. 1-11 | reverse complement strand
CTGGAAATGGATGTCCGCGATGACCGGGATCTGCGACTTGCGGGCGATCGTCGCGAGAGCGTCCGCGTCGTCCTGCGTGGGGCAGGCGACACGGACGATCTGGCAGCCGGACGCGGTCAGCTCAGCGATCTGCTGCAGGGTGGCGCCGATGTCCGACGTGCGGGTCGTCGTCATCGACTGGACCGAGACCGGGGCTCCGCCCCCGACCGCCACGGTTCCGACCTGGATCCGCCGCGACGGACGCCGCGGCGCGACCGGGCGGGCCGGTACCTCGGGGATGCCCAGGGGGACGGCGGTCACGGCGTCACTCACGGTTGCCGGAGACGGTCTCGCGCATGGCCCGCAGCGACTCCTTCAGGGAGCCCATGGTGGCGAGGACGGCGGTGGGCTCGTAGCCGCAGTGCGCCATGCAGTTGGCGCACCGCGGGTCCTTGCCGCGGCCGTACTTGTCCCAGTCGGTCTCCTCGATGAGCTCGCGGTACGTCGGCACGTAGCCGTCGCTCATCAGGTAGCAGGGGCGCTGCCAGCCGAAGAGCGAGTAGTTCGGGATCGCCCAGGCCGTGCACGGGAAGTCGACCTTGCCCTCCAGGAAGTCCAGGAAGAGCGGCGAGTGGTTGAGCCGCCACTTGCGGCGGTTGCCGCCGGCGAACGCCTTGCGGAACAGCTCGCGGGTCTGCTCCACGCCCAGGAAGTGCTCCTGGTCGGGCGCCTTCTCGTAGGCGTAGGCGGGCGAGATCATCATCTCGTCCACCTCCAGGTCGTCGTTGAGGAAGTTGAGCACCTCGACGATCGTCTGCGGGGTGTCGGTGTTGAAGAAGGTGGAGTTGGTGGTCACCCGGAAACCGCGCCGCTTGGCCTCCTTGATGGCCGCCACCGCCTCGTCGAACACGCCCTCCTTCGCGACCGACTCGTCGTGCCGCTCCCGCAGTCCGTCGATGTGGACCGCGAAGGCGAAGTAGGGCGAGGGCGTGAACTTGTCCATCTTCTTGCGCAGCAGCATCGCGTTGGTGCAGAGGAAGACGTACTTCCGCTTGGCCACGAGCTGGCGCACGATCTCGTCGATCTGCGGGTGCATCAGCGGTTCACCGCCGGCGATGGACACCATCGGCGCACCGGACTCGAGCACCGCGCCCACGGCCTGGGCGACCGGCATGCGCTGCTTGAGCACGCCGGCGGGGTGCTGGATCTTGCCGCAGCCCTCGCACTTGAGGTTGCAGGCGAAGAGCGGTTCCAGCTCGACGATGAGCGGAAACTTGTCCCGCCTGCGAAGTTTCTGTTCGGCCAGGTATGTAGCGACCTTGATGGACTGACGCAACGGCATGGCCATCTGGCTCACCTCCGGGGGAGCGACAAAGAACGGTGCCATTCATAAAATGCGGGAAGAACGGAGCGGAGCACGCGGAAGGCCGATATACCACCGCGTACCGTGCCGATCCGGACGAGTTCGTGTTCAGGAGCGTCCACCACCACCCGTACGGCCGCAACCGGGCGCCCACCGGCGCGCACGGCGCTCAGCAGGGTGGCCGCCGACTCCATGTCGACCGCGATCGCGCCGGTCGAGCCCAGCGCGGCCCGCTCCGGGCCGCGCACGACGTGGTCGGAGCCGATGAGCGGCCCGGTGTGGACGGTGCGCCCGGGCAGGACCCGGGCGAGTTCCTCGACGAGCGGTTCGGTGCCCACGCACGGGACGGTCCCGCGCGGGTCCCGGGTCTCCTCGGCGACGACCAGGTCGCCGGGGTGCATGCCGGGGACGAGTCCGGCGCAGAAGCCGGTGGCCAGGACGGCCGCGGCGGTGAGCCCCGGTTCGGACAGGTGCCGGGTGACGGACCGTTCCGCCGCCCGGGCGCCCATGCCGGTACGGACGAAGGTGACCGGCCCGCTCGCCCCGCCCCGGTCTCCGGTGCGCAGGGCGAGGTGCTCGATGCCGAGCGCGCAGGCGATCAGCAGGGCGGACGCGGCGGGCCGGGTGCTCACCTCAGCTCACCGTGGCCCCGGGCAGCGGCTTCCTGCCGTCGGAGTGGGTCCTCCTGGCCCGGGCGAGCGGCGGCCGCTCGAAGGGGTCGCCGTGCAGGTAGCGGCCGAGCGCGGTGAGCGGGAACACCTGCCGGTACAGGTGGTAGTTGATGGAGAAGTCCCAGGGGAAACCGGTGCCGGTGAAGTACGGCTCGTCCCAGGAGCCGTCCTCCCGCTGGGTGGCGGCCAGCCATTGGACGCCGCGCTCCACGGCCCGCGAGTCCCGCTCCCCCGCCGCGAGCAGCGCCATCAGCGCCCAGGCGGTCTGCGAGGCGGTGGAGGCGCCGCGGCCGCTCCACTCCTTGACGTGCTTGTAGGAGCGCAGGTCCTCGCCCCAGCCGCCGTCGTCGTTCTGCACCCGCTCCAGCCAGGCCACCGCCCGCCGGATCGCGGGGTGCGAGCCGGGCAGGCCGGCCGCGGTGAGCGCGGGCACCACGGAGCCGGTGCCGTACAGGTAGTTGACGCCCCAGCGCCCGAACCAGGAGCCGTCCGCCTCCTGTTCGGCGAGCAGCCAGTCGATGCCGCGCCGGGTGCGCGGGTCGTGGGCCAGGCCCTCGGCGGCCAGCATCTCCACCACGTGCGCGGTCACGTCCGCGGACGGCGGGTCGATGACCTCGCCGAAGTCGCAGAACGGCAGCCGGTTGGGGAACGGGCTGGTGTTGTCGACGTCGAAGGCGCCCCACGCGCCGTTCCTCGACTGCATCCCCAGGTTCCAGCGCACCGCGCGGCCGATGGCGTGGTCCACCCGTTCGGGGTCGTGGTGGCGGACCCGGCGCAGCGCGAGGGCCACCTCGGCGGTGTCGTCGATGTCCGGGTAGTTGTCGTTGTGGAACTCGAACGCCCATCCGCCGGGCGGCAGTTGGGGCCGCTTGACGGCCCAGTCGCCGGGCCGGACGATCTCCTCGCCGAGCATCCAGTCGGCCGCCCTGACCAGTTGCGGGTGGTCGACGGGCAGGCCCGCGTCGACGAGCGCGATGGTGGCGAGGCAGGTGTCCCACACCGGGGACTGGCAGGCTTCGATCATCCGGGCGCCGTCCTCGCGCCACACGGCGAAGCGGTCCAGCGAGGCGAGGCCCTCGCGCATCACCGGGTGCTGGAGGTCGTAGCCGAGCAGCCGCAGGGCGATGACCGAGTACACGGCCGGGGGCTGGATGCCGCCCCAGCAGCCGTCGTTCTCCTGCCGTTCGATGATCCAGCGGGCGGCGGTGTTCATCGCGGCCCCGCGCAGCCGGCGCGGGACCACCTTGCGCAGCCGGTGCAGCGCCTTGTCCAGGCGCTGGAAGGCGCCGTCCCAGCTCGCCACCGGCGCGAGGGGCCTGGCCGGGTTGGGGTCGGCGGGGTCGGTGTGCAGCTCGTCCAGCGGGAAGGGGGCCGGGCGGACCGGGCGCTTGGCCGAGACGATGGTCAGCGGGACGATGGTCTGCCGGGCCCAGCATCCGAAGTCGTAGATGTTGAGCGGCATCCAGCGCGGGAAGTAGATCAGCTCCGGCGGGAGTTCGGGCAGGTCCTCCCACTTCCACCAGCCGAACAGGGCGAGCCAGATGCGGGTGAAGACCCGGGAGGCGGCGATGCCGCCCTGCTCACGGACCCAGGCGGAGGCCTTCGCCATGTGCGGGGCGTCGGGGGCGTCGCCGGCCAGGCGCAGCGCGACGTACGCCTCGATGGTGGTGGACAGTTCGCCGGGGCCGCCGTAGAAGGTGGCCCAGGTGCCGTCCGGGCGCTGCTCGCCGCGGATGAACAGGGCGGCGGCCCGGACCGTCTCCTCGTCCAGGATGCCCAGGAACTGGCGGAGCAGCAGGTCCTCGGCGTCCATCGTGACGTTCGTCTCGAGGTCGCCCTTCCACCAGCCCTGGGCGTCCTGCCGGGCGAGCAGGAAGTCGGTGGCGCGCCGCGCGGCGCTTCGGGCGGCTTCTGGTACCCCGGCCGCCGCGGGGGTGGTGACGTCTGTTTCGCTGGCCGCGGCTGCGCGGGGCGGCAGGGTCGCTCCGGTGCTTCCGTCGGTCGTCGCTGTCATGGCTTCCCCTTCGTGCAGTCGTGCGAGTCGTGCTGCTGTGGGTCCGCCGTCGGCCGGTGCCGTCATCCTCGACACCGGCCGGCGACTACGCGAGGGCTATTCGACCGATAGTGATCATCTCTTCCGTACGACGACGAAATCGGCGAGCGCCGTGAAGGCGGCCCTCACCCGTTCGGGCATGTCGACGGCGTCGAGGGCCTCGACGGCGATCGCGTGCTGCCTGCGCGCCTCCCCGGCCGTCCACTCGCGGCCGCCGGCCTCCTCGATGAGGGCGGCCCGGGCCGCGAACTCCTCCTCGGAGAAGTTCTCGAAGTCGCTGCTCTTGGCGTCGGCGGCGAGGATCTCGCCGAGCCGCTCGGAGGCGTCGCCGCCCGCCGCGAGCGCGGCCACCACCGGCAGGGACTTCTTGCGCTGGCGCAGGTCGCTCCAGGTCTGCTTGCCGGTGGCCTCCGGGTCGCCCCAGATGCCGAGGAGGTCGTCGACGGCCTGGAAGGCGAGGCCGAGGTGGTAGCCGTAGCGCTCCAGCGCGTCGGCGGTGGCGTCGTCCGCGCCGCCGAGCACCGCGCCGATCGAGGAGGCGCAGGCGAGCAGCGCGCCGGTCTTGTTGCCCTCCATCTCCAGGCACTCCTCGACGCTGACGCGGTCGCGGTGCTCGTAGGAGATGTCCTGGGCCTGACCGTCGATCAGGGCGCGGGTGGCGGTGGTCAGCCGGCGGGTGGCGCGGCCGGCCTCGACGGTGCCGAGTTCCAGCAGTACCTCGTTGCCGAGCGCGAACAGGGCGTCGCCGACCAGGATGGCCTGGGCGGGGCCGTGCACCTTCCAGACGGTGTCGCGGTGCCGGCGCTGCTCGTCGCCGTCCATCAGGTCGTCGTGCAGCAGCGAGAAGTTGTGGACGAGTTCGACGGCGACCGCGCCGGGCACGCCCGCCTCGGGGGCGGCGCCGGTGACCTCGGCGGAGAGCACGGCGAGTGCCGGGCGGACGGCCTTGCCGCCGTCCCCGTCGGCCGGGTTGCCCGCGGCGTCGATCCAGCCGAAGTGGTAGGCGGCGACGGTGTCCATGGGCGGCGCCAGGCGGTCGACGGCCGCGCGCAGGACCGGGGTGGCCAGGGTGCGGCCGCGCTCCAGCAGCGTGGTCACGTCCACCGCGGGCCTCGGGTCGGCCGTCGAGGCAGGGGGCACAGTGGGCACAGTCTCTCCTGTTGTTGCTCTACCGGGGGTGCGGGGCCCCGCCGCGTGTCGCCGGGTCATCAGGCCGCCTCCTCGAACGCGAAGAGGCGGGCGGGGCGGGGCCGGCCCAGGGCGCCCAGCGCGGCGTCGGCCGCGCTCACGCCGCTGCGGACCGCACTCTCCATGGTCGCGGGCCACCCGGTGGCGGTCCACGCTCCGGCCAGGTACAGGCCGGGGGCCTTGGTGCGGGCGCCGGGCCGCAGCCGGCCGACGCCGGGGGTGGGGGCGAACGTCGCCGTGCGCTCCCGGGTCACGAAGAAGTCCCTCACCACGGCGCCGCGCGTGCCCGGGATCAGCCGTTCCAGCTCGGGCAGGTAGCGCTCGCGCAGCACGGAGACCGGTTCGTCGATGTCGTCCTGCGCGGCCGACTGGGACACCGCGAGGTACTGGCCCTCGCGCAGCCCGGAGGCGTCGGTGCGGTCGAAGACCCACTGCACGGGGGTGCCGAGCGCGGCGAGGAAGGGCCGGGCGAGCACCGGGCGGTCGTAGACGACGTGCACGTTGAGGATGGGCGCGGTGGCGATCCGCAGCAGCCGCTCGGGGGCGTCCAGGGCGCCGGGCGGCAGCAGGCCGTGCGTCTCGCGCTGGGGTACGGCGAGGACGACCGCGTCCGCGGCGAGCGTCTCGCCGGGAACCTGAACGCTCCAGCCTCCGTTCTCGCTGTGGGAGACGGAGGTGACGCGTGTACGGACCTCGGTACGGACGCCCGCGGAGTCGAGCGCCTTGCGGGCCAGCCGGTCGTGCAGTTCGCCCAGCGGGACGCTCGCCCAGCCGATGTCGGCGGCGCCCGGGTCGGACAGCAGACCGGTCTTGAACACCATCGCGGCGAGCCCCAGTGAGGCGTCGCCCGCGACCGCGTTGAGGGTGGCGACGCCGACCAGGTCCCACAGGGCCTCGATGGCGCGCGCCGACTGGCCGTGCGCGGCCAGCCAGCCGCCGAAGTCCTGGTCGTCCAGGGCCGGATCGGCGGGGTCGAGCCCCTTGAGCGCGAGCGCGGCACGCCCGACGGCGGCGCGCTCGGCGAGCGAGAGGTGCGGATAGGTGGCCAGGCTGCGCCCCAGGTGGAGGGGGACGGGCAGCGGGTCGCGCCGCAGCCTGCCGAGCCGTCTGCCCTCGGGCCTGGCGACGTCGACGACGGGCACGTCCAGGCGGTCCTGCAACGGCGCCAGCGCCGTGCCCTCGATCCGGTCGAGGAACCAGCGGTAGGCGGTGCAGCAGCGCAGGTACACGTGCTGGCCGTTGTCGACGGTCAGGTCGCCGCGCCGGAAGGAGAAGGCGAGGCCGCCCAGCCTGGGTCTGCCTTCGAGGAGCGTGACGCCGACGCCCGCGTCGGCCAGCGCGAGCGCCGCGGTGATGCCGGCGAGACCGCCGCCGACCACGACGGCGGTGCGCCGCCCCGCCGTGCCCGGCGCCGGCGCACCGGCGTGCGCCTGTGCGGCGCGGGAGCCGTCGCTCATCCTGCGTCCTTCCGTGCGTGCCGGGCGTGCTGGATGAACGGTGCACGTTCGGCCGTCGCAGTGAGGGACGCCACGCCGTGGCGCGGGGTTGCCCGCCGCGCCGGGCGGCCGGAGCCGGACGGTTCCACGGGGCCCATCAGGCGCGCCTCCTGACGGTCTGCCGGGAGACGTGCCGGGCGTCGAGGCCGGAGAGGCCGCGCACGGCGACGTAGGCCTTCTCGCGCCCGGGCAGCGAGACCCGGCCGCGCAGCACGGCCTCGGGGTCGCGCTCGATGCGGTCCAGCAGCCGGCGGTAGATGCCGGCCATGGCGGCCACGCAGGCGCCGCTGCGCCGGTCGAGCATGGGGAGCAGCCGGTAGCCCTCGGCGAACAGGGCGCGGGCCCGTCGCACCTCGAAGTGCACGAGGCCGGCGAAGTCGGAGCCCTGCGGTGGGGTGGGCCCGTCGAAGCCGGCCGAGCAGCCGAACTTGGCCAGGTCGTCGGCGGGCAGGTAGGTGCGCCCGCCCTGGGCGTCCTCGCGGACGTCCCGGAGGATGTTGGTGAGCTGGAGCGCGAGGCCCAGCGTGTCGGCGTACTCGGGGGCGCGTTCGGAGCCGCGCGCGCCCGGCTCCGTGCCGAACACGCCGAGCGAGAGGCGGCCGATGGCGCCGGCCACGCAGCGGCAGTAGGCCTTCAGGTCGTCCCAGGTCTCGTACGTCTCCCCGCGCACGTCCATCTGGACGCCGTCGATCAGCTCGTCCAGGCCGCCCAGCGGGATCGGGAAGGCGCGCGCGGCATGGGCGAGCGCCACCGCCACCGGGTCGGTGTGGTCCTCCTCGATCTCCCCGGCGCGGATCCGGGTGAGCAGGGCCCGGGTGTCCTCGAGCCGCGCGACCTTCACCTCGCCCGGCAGACCGCCGTCGCCGATGTCGTCGACGCGCCGGGAGAACGCGTAGAGCGCGGACATGGCACGCCGCTTGGGCGTCGGCAGCAGCCGGATGCCGTAGGCGAAGTTGCGGGCCTGCTGCCCGGTGACGGCCTCGCAGTAGCCGTAGGCGGCGAGTACCGGTGCGGACACGTGCGGCACAGACTCCACGGTCCGGATCACCCCTCTCCTCGCAGAGTCGCGCCCGCCTCACGCAGCAACTGCAGCTTGCCGGGCCTGGGCGGGCCGGGAAGTACGTCGTATTCGGCGGCGGCGATCGCGCGGACCGCCGCCCTTCCCCCCGCCACGAACCCCGCGAGCAGCAGCTTCAACCTGCCGTGGACGCTACCCACCAGGGGGGCGCCTTCATTCAGCAGATCGCGGGCGCGTTGTGCCTCGTATGCAACCAGGGCGCGCACCGAAGCGCTCGCGGTTTTCGCGGCGAGGTCGGTTTCCTGGACGTGGAAACGTTTCATGTCCTCGGCCGGCAGGTAGATCCGGTCCCGGCCGAGGTCCTCGGCGACGTCCTGCAGGTGCTCGACGATCTGCAGCGCGGTGCAGATCGCGTCGGACAGCCGGATCCGCTCCGGGGTCGCGGTGCCGGTGACGGCGAGGACGAGGCGCCCGACGGGGTTCGCGGACAGCTCGCAGTAGGCGAGGAGGTCGTCGTAGGTCTCGTAGCGCCGCACGAGCTGGTCCTGGCGGTTGGCGGCGATCAGGCCCAGGAACGGCTCCGGGGTGAGGGAGCGGCGGCGGGCCGTGGGCTGCAGGCGGCGCAGCAGCGGGTGGCGCGGGGTGCCGTCGAAGACCCGGCGCAGATCGGCCTCGAAGGCGTCCAGGAGGGCGAGCCGGTCCCCGGCCGCGGCGGGCGGCACCCCGAGGGCGCGGGCGTCGGCGCCGCCGGGTGCGAGGTCGCCGTCGCCGATGTCGTCCACCAGGCGGGCGAAGCCGTACACGGCCATGAGGTCGTCGCGCCAGGCCCCGGGCAGGAAGAAGGGGGCCACGGGGAAGTTCTCGCTCGCGGCCTTGTCCAGGGTGGCGCGCTCCAGGTCCTGCGCCGTGCGGGCTGCCGTCACCGCGGACTGCCCGGGACGTGGACGGCACATGCTGCGTTGAGCTGGGGAGTTTCCGTAGCCATTGCCGTCACATCTCCCGTTCTACACTGCCGATCCGATACACACTATTTCGGACACGCCGCCTGGCCCTCCGTGGAGCGGCCCGGCGGAGGGTGTCGCGCATTATGGCCCCACTTGCCGCTTTCGGGGACCGGTACAGCTTACGTTGTACAACGCAGCTTGGACCGGCGGGGTGTCCCCCGGATGACAACAACACACCGATCGGCGTCAAGATTCCTACGCGCAGCGCGAGTTGACGTTTCCTTTGCAGACGCGGGGCCCCGCAGGAGAGATCCTGCGGGGCCCTGGCCGAAAACGGGTCACTTGCCCGTGAACTTCTCGTACTCCTTGAGTACCTCTTCGGTGGGTCCGTCCATGCGCAGCTCGCCGCGCTCCAGCCACAGGACGCGGTTGCAGGTGTCGCGGATCGACTTGTTGTTGTGGCTGACCAGGAAGACCGTGCCGGCCTCCTTGCGCAGCTCGCGGATGCGGGCCTCGGACCGCTTCTGGAACTTGCGGTCACCGGTGGCCAGCGCCTCGTCGATCATGAGGACGTCGTGGTCCTTGGCGGCGGCGATGGAGAACCGCAGCCGGGCCGCCATGCCGGAGGAGTACGTCCGCATCGGAAGGGTGATGAAGTCGCCCTTCTCGTTGATCCCGGAGAAGTCGACGATGTCCTGGTAGCGCTCCTTGACCTGCTCGCGGGACATGCCCATCGCGAGCCCGCCGAGGATGACGTTGCGCTCACCGGTGAGGTCGTTCATCAGCGCCGCGTTGACGCCGAGCAGCGAGGGCTGGCCGTCGGTGTAGACCTTGCCGCTCTCGGCCGGGAGCAGCCCGGCGATGGCGCGCAGCAGCGTGGACTTGCCGGAGCCGTTGGACCCGATCAGGCCGATGGCCTCGCCGCGGCGGGCGACGAAGGAGACCCCGCGCACCGCGTGCACCTTGCGCACGCCGCGCGCCGTGTCGTCGGACCCGCGCCTGAGCATGCGGCTGAGCGCGGCGGTGGCGCTGCCCTTGCCGGTCCTGGTGCCGTTGACCCGGTACACGATGTGCAGCTCGTCCGCGATGACGGTCGGGCGCGGGTCCGGGATGTCCTGGGGGTTGGTCTCAGCCACGGCCGTACCTCTCCTCCGCCTTCCAGAAGTACACGAAGCCGCCGGCGAAGACGACCACGGCCCAGAACAGGGCGATGGCCCAGACGTGGGGCGGCAGGTTCGAGGCCCCGTACCCGTCGATCAGCGCGAAGCGCATCAGGTCCATGTAGACGGCGGCCGGGTTGACCTGGAGCAGCCGGACCACCCACTCGGAGCGGCCCTCCATCATCTTGCTGATGGAGAACATGACGCCGGAGGCGTACATCCAGGTGCGCAGCAGGAACGGCATGAGCTGGGCGAGGTCAGGGGTCTTGGCACCCAGGCGGGCCACGATCAGCGCGAGACCGGTGTTGAACAGGAACTGCAGCACCAGCACCGGGACGATCAGCAGCCAGGACAGGCCCGGGTAGCTGCCGAACCCGACCGTGACGAGGAACATCACGACCATCGAGAACAGCAGCTGCTGGAGCTGCTGCAGCGAGAAGGAGACGGGCAGCGAGGCGCGCGGGAAGTGCAGGGCGCGCACCAGACCCAGGTTGCCGGAGATCGCGCGGACGCCGGACATGACCGAGCTCTGCGTGAAGGTGAACACGAACACGCCCGTGACCAGGAACGGGATGTACACGTCCATGGACATGCCCCGGCTCGCGTGCAGGATGACGCCGAAGATGAAGTAGTAGACCGCCGCGTTCAGCAGCGGGGTCGCGACCTGCCAGATCTGGCCCAGCTTGGCCTGGCTGTACTGGGCGGTCAGCTTCGCCTGGGAGAAGGCGAGGATGAAGTGGCGGCGGCCCCAGAGCTGGCGGACGTACTCGGCGAGCGAGGGCCGGGCGCCGCTCACGGCGAGTCCGTACTTGCCGGCGAGCTCGGCCGCCGTCAGCCCCTCGTCGGGCGACGGGGCCGCGGTCACCGCGACTCCGGCGTCATGCGTTGTCTCACTCACGGGTGGAAGCTTTCGTCTCCGAGTACGTCGTGCACGTTGGTCCTTCGCGGGCGGCCGGCCCGGCCGCGGGGGCGGGGCCGTACGGTCGAGCTTGTCAGATCACCGGTGGCCGGCCCAGCCGGGTCAGCCGCCACACCGTACGCCAGCGCATCGGGCGCCTCGGTCCGCAGGGGCTGCTCCACCCCTCCTTGAAGCCGCCGAACCAGGCCTTGAGGGCCGGGCCCGAGGGCCGGCGCAGCAGCGTGAGCAGCAGCCAGACCCCGAGGTAGACCGGGACCAGGAGCGCGGGCAGGTTGCGCCGGGCCAGCCAGACCCGGTTGCGGGCGACCATGCGGTGGTACACCGCGTGCCGCGAGGGCGCGGTCGTCGGGTGGTAGAGCACCATGTCGGACCGGTAGTCGATCATCCAGCCGGCGTCGAGGGCCCGCCAGGCCAGGTCGGTCTCCTCGTGGGCGTAGAAGAACTCGTCCGGCAGGACGCCGGCGTCGGCGAAGACCCGGGTGCGCACGGCGTTGGCGCCGCCGAGGAAGGTGGTGACCCGGGAGGAGCGCATCGGGTCGGAGGCGCGCAGCCGGGGCACGTGCCGGCGCTGGGTCTCGCCGGTGTCGGGGTCGGCGATGCGGAAGCTGATGATGCCGAGCTTCGGGTCGGCGGCGAAGGCCTCGCGGCACAGCTCGGCGGTGTCGTGGCGGGCCAGCAGGCCGTCGTCGTCCAGGAAGAGCAGTACGTCGACGTCGCGGCCGGCCGGCCCGAAGGCCGCTATGCCGACGTTGCGGCCGCCGGGGATGCCCAGGTTCTCGGGCAGTTCCACGGTCCGCACGCCCTCGGGGACGTCCGGGACGGGCGAGCCGTTGCCGACCACGACCACCTCGACCGGGTCGCCGTCCTGCTTGGCGACGGAGTCGAGCAGCGCCCGCAGCTCCTCGGGCCGGTTGCCCATGGTGATGATGACCGCGCCGATCCTCATGGCACTCACCTCAGCCTGCTGGACGCCAGGATGGACACCAGGTGCAGCACGGTCTGCACGAGGGCGATGCCCGCGAGGACGGCGGTGCCGAGCCGGGTGAAGAACAGGTCGCCGTGGATCTGGTCGGCGATCGCCAGGACCAGGATCAGCAGCGCGGCCTCGATGCCGAGGATCAGCCGGTGGAACTTCAGGGCCGAGGCGGCCCGGCGGGCCAGCGCCACGCCGGAGGAGCGCGGCTCGGCCGCCGCGTCCTGGACCGGCGGCTTGCCCGCCTGGTGCCGGGCGACGCCGACCAGGTCGGTCTCGGCCTTGATCAGGATGGCGCCCAGCGCGGCCAGCGTGCCGAGGAAGGCCCACAGCCAGTCGATCCGTCCGCCGCCCCACAGGTCGGCGGCGCGCAGGCCGAGGCCGACCAGGACGGCCGCGTCGGTGAGGTAGGCGCCGACCCGGTCGAGGTAGACCCCGCTGAGCGAGTACTGCTGCTTCCAGCGGGCGACCTCGCCGTCGACGCAGTCCAGCAGCAGGTAGAGCTGGGTGGCGACGACGCCGAGCACGGCGCCCGTGATCCCCGGCACCAGCAGCGCCGGGGCGGCGAGCACCCCGCAGAGGGTCATCAGGTACGTGAGCTGGTTGGGCGTGACCCGGGTGTTCACCAGGTAGCGGTCGACGCGCAGGGACACCTCTCGCATGTAGAGGCGTCCTCCCCAGTGCTCACCGCTGCGCCGGTCCTTCACCCCGACGGGGTGGACGACCGGACGGAGTTCAGCTACCGATGGCCTTGACATAGTCGGCGTAGGTGTCCTTGATCTGGTTCGTCTTGAGGTCGAGGTGTTCGAGAATGGTGTAGCGGCCGGGCCTGGTCTCCGGAGCGAACTCCACGGCGCGGACGAACTCGTCCGCCGAGAAGCCGATCTCCTCCGGGAGCACCGGGAGCCCGTGGCGGCGCAGCACCCCGGCCATGTACGCGGCCTCCTCGTGCGCTCCGCGCAGGTGCATCGCGAAGGCCGCGCCGATGCCGCACTGCTCGCCGTGGGCGGCCGCCCGCTTCGGGTAGAGCAGGTCGAGGGCGTGGTTGATCTCGTGGCAGGCCCCGGAGGAGGGCCGGGAGTCGCCGGACACGGACATGGCGATGCCGGTGAGGACCAGGGCTTCGGCCAGCACCTGCAGGAAGCCGTCGTCGCCGACGCCGCCGGGGTGCCTGAGCACCGACTCGCCGGCCTGCCGGGCCATGGCGGCGGCGAGACCGTCGATCTTCTCGCCGTTGACCCGGTTGGCCAGCTCCCAGTCGGCGACCGCGGAGATGTTGGAGATGGCGTCGCCGATCCCGGAGCGCACGAAACGGACGGGCGCCTCACGGATCACGTTGAGGTCGATGACGACCGCGATCGGGTTCGGCACGCCGTACGAGCCGCGGCCCGCGTCGTTGTCCAGGGTCGCGACCGGCGAGCACAGACCGTCGTGCGCGAGGTTGGTGGCGACGGCGACCAGCGGCAGCCCGACGCGCGCGGCGGCGAACTTGGCGCAGTCGATGATCTTGCCGCCGCCGAGCCCGACGACGGCGTCGTAGCGGCCGGCCTTTATGTCGCCGGCCAGCCGGACCGCGTCGTCGATGGTGCCGCCGCCGACCTCGTACCAGGTGGCGCCGGGCAGCGACGGGGTGAGGCGCTCGCGCAGCCGGGCGCCCGAGCCGTTGCTGACGGCGACGGCGAGCCGGCCGGACTGCGAGATGCGCTCGTCGGCGAGGACCCCGGCCAGGTCGTCCAGGGCACCCGGGCGGATGTCCACGACGACCGGCGAGGGGATCAGCCGGGTCAGTACTGGCACGCGATCTCCCGTCCCCGGGCGAGATCGTCGTGGTTGTCGATCTCCACCCACGGCACGTCGCCGATCGGCGCGACGTCGATCCGGAAGCCGCGGTTCACCAGTTCCTGGTAGCCGTGCTCGTAGAACTGCTGCGGGTCGCTCTCGAAGACGGTCTTCAGCGCGTCGGCCAGCTCGGGGGCCGCGTCGCCCTCGATCAGGGTGACGCCGATGTACTCACCGGTGGCCTCGGCGGGGTCCATCAGCTTGGTGATCTTCCGGACGCCCTTGGCGGGGTCCACGACGACCTTCATCTCCTCGTCCGCGAGGGACTTCACGGTGTCCAGCGCGAGGATGATCCGCCGGCCCTCGCCGCGGGCCGCGAGCAGGGTCCGCTCGACCGAGACCGGGTGCACGGTGTCGCCGTTGGCGAGGATCACGCCGTCCTTCAGGGCGTCACGGCCGCACCACAGGGAGTAGGCGTTGTTCCACTCCTCGGCCTTGTCGTTGTCGATGAGGGTGAGCTTCAGGCCGTACTTCTCCTCGAGGGCCGCCTTGCGCTCGTACACGGCCTCCTTGCGGTAGCCCACGATGATCGCGGCCTCGGTCAGGCCGATCTCGGCGAAGTTCGCGAGGGTGAGGTCCAGGACCGTCGGCTCGCCCTCTATGCCCGCGGGGCCCACCGGCACCAGAGCCTTGGGAAGGCTGTCGGTGTAGGGGCGCAGACGCCGTCCGGCGCCGGCCGCCAGCACGAGGCCGATCATGCGGGTTCTCCTTCGTCGTGTACGGCGGGCGCCCCTGCGGACACCCAGAAGCGGATGCTCTCGACGAGCACCAGCAGGGCGACGGCCACGGCGAGGACCGTGAGCGCGACCTTGAACTGCGAGGCGGCGAGCACCGCGGCCAGGACGGTGACCAGCAGCGTCCGCCCCTCCTGCCCCCCGACGGCGCGCACCAGCCAGGCCGGGGGCGCCCCGGCGTCGCCGCGGATGCGGTACACCGTGTCGTAGTGATGGTAGGCGACGGCCGCCACCAGCCCGAAAGCCGCGGGAAGGGCTCCGTTCACGTCCGCGTGGGCCGCCAGCACCAGCACGGTGCCGTACTCGGCGAAGCGAAACAGCGGCGGCACCAGCCAGTCGAGGGCGCCCTTGAGCGGGCGGCGCAGTGCCTGGCCCGCGGTGACGGCGTAGACGGCGGCGCCGGCGACGGGCGCCCAGACCGGGCCGGAGAAGAGGGAGACGGCGAGCACGGCGGTGCCCACCAGGGCGACCGGCAGCGGGGCGCCGAGGCGGATCCGGCCGGCACGTGCCACGAACCCGGCGAGCGGGCCGTTGTCGGCGAGGTCGGCCAGCGCCTGGGCCGCCCGGTCGGTGCGCCGGGCCTTGCGGGTCACCGAGCGCAGCACGCGGCCGGCCGTGGTGTACGTCGCGGCGAAGGCGCAGCCGGCCAGCAGTACGTAGAAGGTGATGCGGGGGGTGGTGGCCGCGGTGAGGACCGCGATCATCGCCCAGCGCTCGCCGATCGGCAGGACGATCATGCGGCGCACCCAGACCGTCCAGCCGACGCTGTCCAGCTTGTCGGAGAGGGCGGCGGTGGGGCTGGTGTTCGCGGTGGCGTCGTGGTTTGCCTCGTTGAAGGAGAAGTCCACGACGTGCCGGCAGGTCTGCAGGATCATCGCGCCCAGCGCCAGGGCCCAGACGTCATCGCCGCCGCGGGCCGCGCCGAGCGCGAGGCCGGCGTAGTAGGCGTACTCCTTGGCCCGGTCGAAGGTGGCGTCCAGCCAGGCGCCGAGCGTGGAGTACTTCAGCGCGTAGCGGGCGAGCTGGCCGTCGGTGCAGTCCAGCACGAACGAGGCGATCAGCAGGACGCCGGCCGCGACGAAACCGGCCCGGGTGCCGGTCGCGGCACAGCCCGCGGCTATCAGCGCGGTGAGCAGCGAGGCGGTGGTGACCTGGTTGGGGGTCAGGCCGCGGCGGGCGCACCAGCGGGCGATGTAGCGCGAGTACGGGCTGATGAAGAACGTGGTGAAGAAGCCGTCGCGGGACTTCACGGCCGACTTCAGGCGCACGGCCTCGTCGTCCACGGCGGCGACGGCCTGCCGCGCCTCGTTGCGGGCCTGCGGGTCGGCCGGGACGGCGGCGACCAGGCTGCCCAGCTCGGGGCGGTGCACGGCGGCGCCGTCGGCGTCGAGCGCGGTGACGACGCGGTCGGCGAGGGAGTCGAGGACGACCGCGGTGCCGCCGCCCGTGGAGGTCTCGTCCGCCAGCGCCCGGGTCAGCGCCTGACGGGCCTCCGGCTGGGCGGTGACGGCGCCGGGCACGGCCGCGAGCGGGAAGCGCGGGTCGGTGAGGCCGAGGCGCAGGGCGTGCGGGTGGCCGACGAAGCGGGCGTCGACCAGGGCCACGCGGCTGCCGGCGGGCACGGCGGCCAGCCGGGCCCGCGTCTCGGCGGCGTCTTGGGCCACGCGCACGTCGAAGCCGAGGGACCGCAGATCGTTCTCGAGCGACGATCCGGGGACCGGCTGACCGGTGACGATGGCGGTCGACAACCGAAACTCACTCCCTGGGTGCCGGCGCGGGGGGCGCCGGTCTGCTGCGTGGTGGGGCGCCCCGTCCTGCGACAGCCGGGCGGCATGTCGGCAGAGGTTATCGGATGGGCGGAAGCCCGTGTTCACCGGCCGTTCACGGCCCGGCCCTCGGGGGCTGCCCGCTCCTTCGCCGCGATCATCATCGGGGATGCGGGGCCCGCCCCACAAACGCGCGGCGCAGACCCGGGCATCCTCCGGCATCGCGGACACCCGTCCGGTTCGGCATAGGGTGGACGACCATGACCTGGCTGATCACCGGCGGAGCCGGATACATCGGGGCGCACGTGGCTCGGGCCATGACCGGCGCCGGCGAGAGCGTCGTGGCGCTGGACGACCTGTCGGCGGCCGTGCCCGCGCGGCTCCCGGCGGGCGTGCCGCTGGTCGAGGGCTCGACGCTGGACGGGGAACTGCTCAAGCGGGTCTTCGCCGAGCACGGCGTGACGGGCGTGGTGCACCTCGCGGCGCGCAAGCAGGTCGCCGAGTCGGTGGCGCAGCCCACCCGCTACTACCGGGAGAACGTGGGCGGACTGGCCACGCTGCTGGACGCGATCGCCGAGGCGGGGATCGGCCGGCTGCTGTTCTCCTCGTCGGCGGCCGTGTACGGCAACCCGGACGTGGACCTGATCACCGAGGACACCCCCTGCGCCCCGGTGAACCCCTACGGCGAGACCAAGCTGGCCGGGGAGTGGCTGGTGCGGGCGGCCGGGCGGGCGCACGGGATCTCCACGGTGTGCCTGCGCTACTTCAACGTGGCGGGCGCGGCGGCGCCGGAACTCGCGGACACCGGTGTGTTCAACATCGTGCCGATGGTCTTCGACCGGCTCACCCGCGACGAGGCCCCGCGGATCTTCGGCGACGACTACCCCACGCCGGACGGCACCTGCGTGCGCGACTACATCCACGTCGCCGACCTCGCCGAGGCCCATCTCGCGGCGGCCCGGCGGCTCGCCGGGGACGACGGCGCGGGCGACCTGACGCTGAACATCGGCCGCGGCGAGGGCGTCTCGGTGCGGGAGATCGTCACGGTCATCGGTGAGGTCACCGGCGACCGGCGGCCCGCGCTGGTGGAGGGTCGCCGGCCCGGGGACGCGCCGCGCGCGGTCGCCTCGGCCGAGCGGGCCGCCGAGGCGCTGGGCTGGCGGGCCCGGCGCGGGGTGCGGGAGATGATCGAGTCGGCCTGGGCGGGCTGGCGGCTGCACCACGGCGGCTGAGCCGGAGCGCGGCGCCGAGGGGCAGCGGGCTGCTCCGCGAAGCCGCCCAGCGTCGTGACCTGCCGCTTGTTTGCGCAGGTCAGGGAGATGACAACGGTGTTCAGTGCCGCGTTGCCCCATACCCCCCGCCCGTAGTTGACTGTGACCACGCGCGCAACACGGAAGGGTGGTCCTCTCATGGGGGCAGGGCACGACCACGGGCACGCGCACAGCCATGCACCGCCCACGGGTACGGCCGCGGCCGCCTACCGCGGCCGGCTGCGGGTGGCCCTGGGCATCACGCTCACGATCATGGTGGTGGAGATCGTCGGCGGGTTCGTCGCGGACTCGCTCGCCCTGATCGCGGACGCGGCCCACATGGCGACCGACGCCCTGGGCCTGGGCATGGCGCTGCTCGCCATCCACTTCGCCAACCGCCCGCCGAGCACCAACCGCACCTTCGGCCTCGCCCGCGCCGAGATCCTGGCCGCGCTGGCCAACTGTCTGCTGCTGCTCGGCGTCGGCGGCTACGTGCTCGTCGAGGCGGTCCAGCGCTTCCTCACCCCGGCGGACACCGAGGGCGGTCTGATGATCGTGTTCGGCCTGTTCGGCCTGGTGGCGAACTCCGTCTCGCTGGTGCTGCTGATGCGCGGGCAGAAGGAGAGCCTGAACGTGCGCGGCGCCTTCCTGGAGGTGGCCGCGGACGCGCTGGGCTCGGTGGCGGTGCTGATCTCGGCGGCCGTGATCCTCACCACGGGCTGGCAGACGGCCGACCCGGTCGCCTCGCTGATCATCGGTCTCATGATCGTCCCGCGGACGGTGAAGCTGCTGCGCGAGACGCTCGACGTCCTGCTGGAGGCGGCCCCGAAGGACGTCGACATGGGCGAGGTGCGGGCGCACATCCTGGCCCTGGACGGTGTGGAGGACGTGCACGACCTGCACGCCTGGACGATCACCTCGGGGATGCCGGTGCTCTCCGCCCACGTGGTGGTCAGCACGGAGGTGCTGAACGCCATCGGCCACGAGAAGATGCTGCACGAGCTCCAGGGCTGCCTCGGCCACCACTTCGACGTGGAGCACTGCACCTTCCAGCTCGAGCCGGGCGGGCACGCCGAGCACGAGGCGCGGCTCTGCCACTGACGGCGCCCCCGCTCGTGCGGGGCACGCGTGTTCGTGCCCGGTGCGCGGTTCCGGACGGGGGGCGCCGGGCACGATGAAACACCGGGGTCCCACTCGGGCACGGCCCCGCGCGGGACATGCGGACGTGCGGGGAAGTGCCGGGAGTGCCGGATTCGTACGGCAGACTTGGGGTGCAAGACCGAGGCGAAGGATGGGTATGCCGATCACACCTGCCACCGAGACGCACAGCTCGTCGAACGGCACCGCAGAGGCGATTTTGCTGGAACTGGTCGACGAGAAGGGCGTGACGATCGGCACGGCGGAGAAGCTCGCCGCCCACCAGCCGCCGGGACGGTTGCACCGCGCGTTCTCGGTGTTCCTCTTCGACGAGCAGGGCCGGCTGCTGCTCCAGCAGCGGGCGCTCGGCAAGTACCACTCCCCCGGCGTGTGGTCCAACACCTGCTGCGGCCACCCGTACCCCGGCGAGGCGCCGTTCGCCGCCGCGGCCCGGCGGACCCACGAGGAGCTGGGGGTCTCGCCCTCGTTGCTGGCGGAGGCGGGCACGGTCCGCTACAACCACCCGGACCCGGCCTCGGGCCTGGTCGAGCAGGAGTTCAACCACCTGTTCGTCGGCATGGTGCAGACGCCGCCGGCGCCGGATCCGCAGGAGGTCGGCTCGACGGCGTTCGTGACGGCGGCCGAGCTGGCGGAGCGGCACGCCCGGGAGCCGTTCTCGGCCTGGTTCATGACCGTGCTGGACGCGGCCCGCCCCGCGATCAGGGAGCTGACCGGCCCGTCCGCGGGCTGGTAGCGCTACACCGGCGCCACGGGTTTGAGCGGCAGTGCGGCCCAGATCACCTTGCCGCCGCTCGCCGTGTGCTCCACGTCGACCGCCCCGCCCGCCTCCCGGGCCACCTCGCGGACCAGCAGCAGTCCCCGTCCGCCGGTCTGGCCGTGGTCGGCCTCCAGGGCGGTGGGCCGGTAGGGGTGGTTGTCCTCCACCGACACCCGGACCCACTCGGCGCCGACGGCCACCTCCACGGCGAGCATCGGCGACAGCAGCGCCGCGTGCCGGACCGCGTTCGTGACCAGCTCGGAGACGATCAGCAGCAGGCCGTGCACCGTGTCGTCGCCGACCGGTACCCCCTGCCGCAGCAGCAGGTCCCGCACGGCGTGCCGGGCCTGCGGGACCGAGGCGTCCACAGCGGCGGCGGTGAACCGCCAGACTCCCTCGTACGGCAGTGGGTGGGGCGGCCGCTCGGCGCCCCCCGCTGGGCGCGGGCCGTCCCCGCGCCCGTGGTTGTCCATCGTCCGGTCGCCACCCTCGCGCTCGATTGTCACCACACGTCGAGTGTTGGTAACGAGACGCTCCGCACCCCCGGCCTGAACAGAAGTCAGCTGTTATCGAACGGTTCTGACCGCCTTGGTATGACACCGGCGGCCGGCGGGACTGTTCCTGACCCTCCCGTGCAAGGTTCACGAACTATTCGGGTTGTACGGGTTTGGCGTGCGCCGTCCCCGACGACGCGCGCGACGTCCGTCACGCCCACGCGCCCGCCCGGCCGGGCCCGGCGGCGTGGCGGATAGCATCCGGCCCCATGGAGCCCCAACTGTCGCACCAGGTCACCGACTCCGTCGCCACCGTCGTGATCCGTCATCCGGCCAAGCGCAACGCCATGACGGCCGGCATGTGGCGGGCCCTGCCACCGCTGCTGGAGCAGCTGGCGGCCGACCCGGGTGTGCGGGCCCTGGTGCTGACCGGCGAGGGCGGCACCTTCTGCGCGGGCGCCGACATCTCCACCCTCAGGGAGTCGCCGCTGGAGGCGCAGGGTTTGGCCGTGGCGGCCGAGGAGGCCCTCGCCGCGTTCCCGGGACCGACCCTCGCCGCGGTCCGCGGCCACTGCGTGGGCGGCGGCGCCCAGCTCGCGGCCGCCTGCGACCTGCGGCTGGCGGAGGAGGGCGCGCTGTTCGGGGTGACCCCGGCCCGGCTCGGGATCGTGTATCCCTCCTCGTCCACCCGCCGGCTGGTGTCGCTGATGGGCCCGGCCGCCACCAAGTACCTGCTCTTCACCGCCGAGCTGATCGACGCCGGGCGGGCGCTGCGCACCGGGCTCGTGGACGAGGTGCTGCCCGAGGGCGAGCTGGACAAGCGGGTCGCCGAGCTGACGCGCGTCCTGGTCTCGCGCTCCCGGCTCACCCAGGCCGCCGCCAAGGAGTTCGCCGACGGCCGCACGGACCGGGACGCGCACTGGGCGGAGCAGGCGCGGGGCAGCGGCGACACCGCCGAGGGGGTCGCCGCGTTCCTGGAGCGCAGGCAGCCGCGGTTCACCTGGACCACCGCGGGGTGAGCCGGCGCCCGGCGCGCGGGCCGGCCGCGAGGAGCGCGGGCGGTGCCTCGTCCGTTGCCCGGGGCGGCGGGGCCCGGCTTCCGCGGCCCGCGGCGGGCCGCGTGTCGGCCTGATCCCCGGTTGTCGGCTTCCACCTGCCACAATTGCCGCGCAACCTCAGTGGAGAAGGCGGTACGGGATCGTGACGACACCCCTCGTAGGGTCCATCGAAGACAGGATCGCCGGGGAACTCGGCGTACGCGAGCGGCAGGTGAGGGCCGCGGTCGAACTGCTCGACGGCGGTTCGACGGTGCCCTTCATCGCCCGCTACCGCAAGGAAGCGACCGAGATGCTCGACGACGCGCAGCTGCGCACGATCGAGGAGCGGCTGCGCTACCTGCGGGAGCTGGAGGACCGTCGTACGGCGATCCTGGAGTCGGTGCGCGAGCAGGGCAAGCTCACGGAGGAGCTGGAGGCCCGGATCCGCGGCGCCGAGACCAAGGCGCGGCTGGAGGACGTCTACCTCCCCTACAAGCCCAAGCGGCGCACCAAGGCCCAGATCGCGCGCGAGGCGGGCCTGGAACCGCTCGCCGAGGGGCTGCTGGGCGACCCGTCGGTCGACCCGCAGGCGGCCGCCGCCGCCTTCGTCGACGCGGACAAGGGCGTCGCCGACACGCAGGCCGCGCTGGACGGCGCGCGGGCGATCCTGACCGAGCGGTTCTCGGAGGACGCCGACCTGATCGGCGAGCTGCGCGAGCGCATGTGGGTGCGCGGGCGGCTGGCCGCCAAGGTGCGCGAGGGCAAGGAGGAGGCCGGCGCCAAGTTCGCCGACTACTTCGACTTCGCCGAGCCGTTCACCGAGCTGCCCTCGCACCGCGTCCTCGCCATGCTGCGCGGCGAGAAGGAGGAGGTCCTGGACCTCGTCCTGGAACCGGAGGAGGCCACCGAGGGCCCGTCCTCGTACGAGGGCGCGATCGCGCACCGCTTCGGCATCGCCGACCGCGGCCGCCCCGCCGACAAGTGGCTGACGGACACGGTCCGCTGGGCCTGGCGCACCCGCGTCCTGGTCCACCTGGGCATCGACCTCCGGCTGCGGCTGCGGACGGCCGCGGAGGACGAGGCGGTGAACGTCTTCGCCGCGAACCTGCGCGACCTGCTGCTGGCCGCGCCGGCCGGCACCCGGGCCACGCTGGGCCTGGACCCCGGCTTCCGCACGGGCGTGAAGGTCGCCGTGGTGGACGCGACCGGCAAGGCCGTCGCCACGGACGTGATCTACCCGCACGTCCCGGCCAACAAGTGGGACGAGGCGATCGCCAAGCTGGCGCGGCTCGCCAAGGAGCACGCGGTCGAGCTGGTCGCGATCGGCAACGGCACGGCGTCCCGGGAGACCGACAGACTCGCCGCCGAACTGATCGCGAAGCACCCGGAGCTGAAGCTCACCAAGGTGATGGTGTCCGAGGCGGGCGCGTCGGTGTACTCGGCCTCCCAGTACGCCTCGCAGGAGCTGCCCGGCATGGACGTGTCGCTGCGCGGCGCGGTCTCCATCGCGCGCCGGCTGCAGGACCCGCTGGCGGAGCTGGTGAAGATCGACCCGAAGTCGATCGGGGTCGGCCAGTACCAGCACGACCTGTCCGAGGTGAAGCTGTCGCGTTCGCTGGACGCGGTGGTCGAGGACTGTGTGAACGGCGTCGGCGTGGACGTCAACACCGCGTCCGTGCCGCTGCTCGCGCGGGTGTCGGGCGTCTCGGCCGGACTCGCCGAGAACATCGTCGCGCACCGCGACCAGAACGGCCCGTTCGCCTCCCGCGCGGAGCTGAAGAAGGTGCCGCGGCTCGGTCCCAAGGCGTACGAGCAGTGCGCGGGCTTCCTGCGCATCCGCGGCGGCGACGACCCGCTGGACTTCTCCAGCGTGCACCCCGAGTCGTACCCGGTGGTGCGGCGCATGGTGAAGACCTCGGGGCAGGACGTCGCGTCCCTGATCGGCAACACGAGCGCGCTGCGCTCGCTGCGGCCCGCCGACTTCGTGGACGACACCTTCGGTCTGCCGACCGTCACGGACATCCTCAAGGAGCTGGAGAAGCCCGGCCGCGACCCGCGTCCGGCCTTCAGGACGGCCACCTTCAAGGAGGGCGTGGAGAAGATCTCCGACCTGTCCTCCGGGATGGTCCTGGAGGGTGTGGTCACGAACGTGGCCGCCTTCGGCGCGTTCGTGGACATCGGCGTCCACCAGGACGGACTGGTGCACGTGTCGGCGATGTCGAAGACGTTCGTCAAGGACCCGCGGGACGTGGCGAAGCCCGGCGACATCGTCAAGGTGAAGGTCCTGGACGTGGACATCCCGCGCAAGCGGATCGCGCTGACCCTGCGGCTGGACGACGAGGCCGCGCCCCAGGGCCAGGGCGGTGGCCAGGGCGGTGGCCGGCCGCAGCGCGGCGGCGCCCGCCCGCCCCAGCAGCGGCAGGGCGGCCAGGGCCAGCGCCAGGGCGGCCAGGGCCGCGGCGGCGACCGGGGCGCCCGTCAGGCCCCGGCTCCGGCCAACAGCGCGATGGCCGACGCGCTGCGCCGCGCCGGCCTGCTGGACCCGAAGAACGGCCGCCGCTGAGCGTGCCGGGGCCGGGGCGAGCCGCCCCGGCCCCGGCCGCTGAGGGCGGCCAGGGCCTGTCTGACGATTCCCGCCGGGCCCGCGACGCCTGGCACCGCACCGCGCAGGGCGTTGTCGGGTACGCCCCGGTACATCCCGTACTCCAGTACGAGGGCGGCCCTCCGCCTCGCGATGCACGGCACCGGACGCCGCGGGCCGATCCGGCGCCAAGGGCCGGACAGGCCCTCAGGACTGCTCGGTCACCTTGCCCGCGGCGACCTCGAGGCGCCGGGTCACCCGGACCGCGTCCAGCATGCGGCGGTCGTGGGTGACCAGCAGGAGGGTGCCCTCGTAGGCGTCGAGGGCCGACTCCAGCTGTTCGATCGCGGGCAGGTCGAGGTGGTTCGTCGGCTCGTCGAGGACGAGGAGGTTGACTCCGCGGCCCTGCAGCAGCGCCAGCGCCGCGCGGGTGCGTTCGCCCGGGGAGAGGGTCGCGGCCGGGCGCAGCACATGCGTGGACTTCAGGCCGAACTTGGCGAGCAGGGTGCGGACCTCCGCCGGCTCGGTGTCGGGCACGGCCGCGCAGAAGGCGTCGAGGAGCGTCTCGGGGCCGTGGAACAGCAGGCGGGCCTGGTCGACCTCGCCGACCAGGACGCCCGAGCCCAGGGCGGCGTGCCCGGAGTCCAGCGGGACCCGGCCCAGCAGCGCGCCCAGCAGGGTGGACTTGCCGGCGCCGTTCGCCCCGGTGACCGCCACCCGGTCCGCCCAGTCGATCTGGAGCGACACCGGTCCGAAGGCGAAGTCCCCGCGCCGCACCTCGGCGTCGCGCAGGGTCGCCACGACCGCCCCGGAGCGCGGTGCGGCCGCGATCTCCATGCGCAGCTCCCACTCCTTGCGCGGCTCCTCCACGACCTCGAGGCGTTCGATCATGCGCTGGGTCTGCCGGGCCTTGGCGGCCTGCTTCTCGCTCGCCTCGCTGCGGAACTTGCGGCCGATCTTGTCGTTGTCGTTGCCGGCCTTGCGCCGGGCGTTCTTCACGCCCTTGTCCATCCACGAGCGCTGCGTCTGCGCGCGGTCCTGGAGCGCGCCCCGCTTGTCGGCGTACTCCTCGTACTCCTCGCGGGCGTGCCGGCGGGCCACCTCGCGCTCCTCCAGATAGGCCTCGTAGCCGCCGCCGTAGAGGTTGACCCGCCCCTGGGCCAGATCCAGTTCGAGGACCTTGGTGACCGTGCGGACCAGGAACTCGCGGTCGTGGCTGACCACCACGGTGCCCGCGCGCAGGCCGGTGACGAAGCGTTCCAGCCGCTCCAGGCCGTCCAGGTCGAGGTCGTTGGTGGGCTCGTCCAGGAGGAAGACGTCGTAGCGGGAGAGCAGCAGGGAGGCGAGGCCGGCGCGGGCCGCCTGGCCGCCGGACAGGGAGGTCATCGGCTGGTCGAGGCCGACGGCGAGGCCCAGGGAGTCGGCCACCTCCTCGGCGCGTTCCTCCAGGTCGGCGCCGCCGAGGCCGAGCCAGCGCTCCAGGCTCGCCGCGTAGGCGTCGTCGGCGCCCGGTGCGCCGTCGACCAGGGCCTGGGTGGCCTCGTCCATCACCCGCTGCGCCTCGGCGACGCCGGTGCGGCGGGCCAGGAACTCACCGACGGTCTCCCCCGGCCTGCGCTCCGGCTCCTGCGGCAGGTGGCCGACGGTCGCGGTCGGCGGGGAGATCCGCAGTTCGCCCTGCTCGGGCGGGGTCAGGCCGGCGAGCAGCCGCAGCAGCGTGGATTTCCCGGCGCCGTTGACACCGACGAGACCGATCACGTCTCCCGGTGCGACGACGAGGTCGAGTCCGGCGAACAGGGAGCGGTCGCCGTGCCCGGCGGCGAGGTTCTTGGCGACAAGGGTGGCAGTCATCAGAGCGCCGATCCTAATGTCCCCGGCGCGGCCGCTGTCCTGGTGCCCGCCGTCGGGCGGCGCCCTGGTCCGCCCCTCACCCACCCACCGGCCGCACCAGCACGCTCCCCGTGGTCCGGGCCACCACGAAGGACTCCCCCCTGACCGCCTTCGGGTCCAGCGCGATGCGGTGGCGGCCCGGCTCGAGGACGCCGTCGAAGACGTCCCGCACGTGGGCGCGGCCGAGCAGGCCGAGCCGGTACGCGGTCACCCGGACCCGGCAGGCGGAGGTCACCTCGACGTCCGCGGCGCCGCCGGCGACGGCCCGCGTATGCGGGGGACATGCTGTGAGTATTCCCATACCGTCAGGGGTGTGAGCGCTGCGCGGCGTCTCCGTCTAGCGTCTGGGTGTGGAACGCGTGACGAGTGACGAAGTGATCGTGGTCGGCGGCGGGATCGCGGGCCTGACGACGGCCGTGGTGCTGGCCGAGTCCGGGCGGCGGGTGCGGGTGTGGGCGCGCGAGCCCGCCGAACGCACGACCTCGGCGGTGGCCGGCGGGCTGTGGTGGCCGTACCGGATCGAACCCGAACCACTGGTCGGCGCCTGGGCGCTGGAATCCCTGGCGGTGTACGAGGAGCTGGCCGCCCGCCCCGCGGAGACGGGCGTACGCCTGGTCGAGGGTGTGCACGCGGGGACGGGGCTGGACGAGCTGGGCGACTGGGCGGGCCGGGTGCCGGGACTGCGGGCGGTGCCCGGGGGTCTGGCGGCGCGGCTGCCGGTGATCGACATGCCGGTCCATCTGACGTGGCTGCGGGGGCGGTTGACGAGGGCCGGGGGGACGGTCGAGGAGCGGGAGGTGACCGACCTCGCGGCGGTGCCCGCCGGCGCCGTGGTCAACTGCACTGGCCTGGGCTCTCGTTCGCTGGTGCCGGACCCGGCGGTGCGCCCGGTGCGCGGGCAGCTCGTCGTGGTGGAGAACCCGGGGATCACGACCTGGTACACCTCCGTCGCCCACTCCTCCGCCGACTCGGCCTACTTCATCCCGCAGCCGGGCGGGCTGCTCCTCGGCGGTACGGCCGAGGACGACGACTGGTCGCTGGAGCCGGATCCCGCGACCGCCGAGGCGATCGTCGCGCGGTGCGCGCGGATCCGGCCGGAGCTCGCCGGTGCGCGGGTCCTGGCGCACCGGGTGGGTCTGCGGCCCGCCCGGGACGCGGTGCGCCTGGAACGCCGGCCGCTGCCGGACGGGCGGCCGCTGGTGCACAACTACGGCCACGGCGGTGCCGGGATCACGGTGGCCTGGGGCTGCGCCCGTCGGGCGGCCGGGCTGGTCGTGGACCCGGCCGCCTGAGGGGTCAGGGCGCGGGGATGTGCTCGGTGCGCTCCGGTGCGCCGACGCCGGTCAGCCGCCGGGATGCGGGAGCGGCGGGCGTGCTGCCGGAGACGGCCCCGGCGAACGCCGCCGGGCCTCCGGCCAGCGGGAGCCGCGCCGACGTGCGGGCCAGGTCCAGGGTGAGGGACGGCCGGGTGGACGGCGGGTCGATCAGGTCACGGTCCGTGCCGGCGACGACCAGCGCGAGGCGGTGGCCCCGGGGGATCACATGGTCGGTGGCGGCCAGGTCCAGGGTCATCGCGACGGCCTTGCCCGGGATCAGCGGCACGCCCTTGCCGAGCGAGGCGTGGTGGCCGAGGTCGGCCCAGCCCCGGCTGAACACCGTGTAGTCGGTCCGGACCGTCCTGGCCTCCGTCTTCCTGAAGCAGGCGCTGTCCCCCGGGGTGCTCTCGCCCCAGCAGTCGCGGTCGGCGAGCGTGGTGATCCCCTCGGCCGCGTCGGCGTAGTCGCGGACGGTGTCCGGGCCGAGGTCCACCAGGACGGCGGACAGGTGGGCCGAGGCGGTGCTCGGGGTGACGGTGACGGTCACCCGGGAGGAGCCGGACAGGCGCAGGTCGCGGGTGAGCGGTGCGGTGAGGAAGCCGGCCTTCTCGGGGGTGGGTGTGGTGAGCCGGGCGGCCCAGTCGGTCTCGCTCAGCGCCGGGTCGTCGGTGAACGTCTCGGTGCCGGCGGCCGGGCGCAGGCCAAGGGTGCCGACGCCCGCCCGCGCGCCGGGGGCCGGGCGCAGGGTGGTGGCCCGGGTGCCCTGCGGCGGCCAGGCCCGGGAGGTGACCCACTGGTCGGGACGGCGTTCGATGTCGGCCATCGGCTCGCGGTCGATGCCGTTGCCGTAGCCGAGGAGTTCGTGGTCGAACCAGCGGTGCAGGGTGTCGACCCAGGCGCCGCGCCGGTAGTCGAAGGGGTCGACGTGCCCGGTCTGGGAGAGCCAGATCTTGCGTTCGACGCCGTGTCTGGCCAGCGCGTCCCACCACTGGCCGAAGTGCTTGGTGCGCACGTTGAGGTCCTGCATGCCGTGGGCGAGGAACACGCTCGCGCGTACCCGGGCCGCGTCCTTCACGTAGTCGCGTTCGGTCCACAGCGGGGTCCAGTCGCCGCTGCGCGGGCTGCCGTCGGCGAGCTTCTTCCGTACGGCCGCGCAGGCCGCGTGGGCGGCGTCGCTCTCGACGTATCCGGCCAGGTCGTCGGGGCCGCCGTCGTAGAGCGGGGCGCCCTGGGCGAAGTAGTAGTCGTACCAGGAGGAGATGGCGCTGATCGGGACGATGGTCTTCAGGCCCCGCACGCCGGTGGCGGCGACGCCGTTGGCGATGGTGCCGTCCCAGCTCTTGCCGATCATGCCGGTCCTGCCGTTGGTCCAGCCGGCCCTGACGGTCGTGGCGCCGGTGCGGCTCGTGTACGCCCTGGCGCGGCCGTTCAGCCAGTCGATCACCGCCTTGGCGGACTGGATCTCGGAGCGGCCGCCGACGTCGACGCAGCCGTCCGAGCGGTTGGTTCCGGTCAGGTCGACGCCGACGAAGGCGTAGCCGCGGGGGACGAAGTAGTTGTCGTAGAACAGCGGCATCTGGACGACGCGGCCCTGCGCGTCGTACGTCTTGCGCTGGCTCTCGTTGCCGCGCCCGCAGCAGGAGTAGTACGGGCTGGCGTCCATGATGACCGGCACCTTGCGGCCCTGGCGGGCCGGTTCGGAGGGCCGGACGATGTCGGCGGCCACCCGGTCGGTGCGTCCGTCGCCGTCCGCGTCGAGGCCGGTGTCCACCCAGACGGCCTCGCGGACGGCGTGTGCGTAGGAGTAGACGGGCCGGCTCTCGCGCGGCGCGGCGTGGGCGCCGGCCGGGGTGAGGAGGGCGGCCGCCAGGGCCGCGACGGCCGCGGTCGCGAGCGTTCTCCAGATCGTGAAGCGCGTGCGTGTCGGCATGCGCGGACGGTACCCCCGTCAACTCCCGTGCAGAAGAGGGCCTTACGGCAGCCGGGTGGCGTGTGACGGCCGAATGGCGATCGTGTGACGACGGGGGCCGTGGACAGGCCAGGGGCCACAGCGACTGAATAGGCTCCGAACAGACTTCCTGTCCCGACGACTTGGAGCTGACGTGCACCGCAGAATCATCGCGCCGGGCGCACTGGCGGCGGCCTCCCTCCTGCTGGCGATCCCGGCATCGGCCGCGAATCACACCCCCGGCGCGCCGGGCATCGGCGACCCCTACTACCCGAACTACGGCAACGGCGGCTACGACGTCTCGCACTACGACCTGAGGCTGCAGTACCAGCCGCGGACGGACGAGTTGCAGGGCACCGCGACCATCCTGGCCCGGACCACCCAGGATCTGTCCAGCTTCGACCTGGACTTCCTGCTGGACGTGAGCGAGGTGCGGGTCGACGGCAGCAAGGCGTCCTTCACCAGGTCGGGCGAGCACGAACTCGTCGTCACCCCGGCCAGGCCCCTGGCCAAGGGCGCGGCCGTCACCGTCGTGGTCCGCTACAGCGGGGTGCCGTCGACGAAGAGCGCCTACGGCTTCACCACCTGGCACCGCACCCCGGACGGCGCGGTGGCCGCCGACGAGCCCGAGTCGGCCTGGTGGTGGTTCCCGAGCAACGACCACCCCAGCGACAAGGCCACCTACGACGTGTCGGTGGCCGTGCCCGACGGCACGCAGGCCATCTCGGGCGGCACCCTGCAGTCGACCTCCTCGAAGCTGGGCTGGACCCGCTACAACTGGCGGCAGAACAAGCCGCTGGCGACCTATCTGTCCACGCTCGCCGTCGGCCGGTTCGACATCACCACCGGCACGTCCGACGGCGGTGTGCCGGTGCTCAACGCCTACAGCAAGGACCTCGGCGACAACGACGGCGCCGCGCGAGCGAGCGTGGAGCGCACCGGGGAGCTCGTCGACTGGCTGAGCGGCTACTTCGGGCCGTACCCGTTCGCCTCGGCGGGCGGCTACGTGCCGAACACCACCACCGGGTACGCGCTGGAGACGCAGACCCGGATCTACTACAGCCCGCGGCAGTTCGCGAACGGCGCGAACACCTCGGTGGTCGTGCACGAGCTGGCCCACCAGTGGTTCGGCGACGACGTGTCACTGAAGGGCTGGAAGGACATCTGGATCAACGAGGGATTCGCGCGCTACGCCCAGTGGCTGTGGTCGGAGCACGAGGGCGAAGGCACCACGCGGGAGCTCGCCGACTACGTGTACGCCTCCCATCCGGCCGACGACGCGTTCTGGACGGTCGCGCCGGGCGACCCCGGCCCGGAGCACCAGTTCGACGCCGCCGTCTACGACCGGGGGGCGCTCGCCGTCCAGGCGCTGCGCGAGGAGATCGGCGACGACGCATTCTTCGCCGTGCTGAAGGGCTGGCCCGAGGAGCACGCGTACGGCAACGCGTCGGTGGCCGACTTCCAGAGGTACGCCGAGCGGGTGTCGGGCCGGCCGCTGGCTGCGCTGTTCGACACCTGGCTGTTCCAGCCCTCGAAGCCGGCCCCGCGCGCGGCCCGTGCGGCCTCGCTCGCCGGGGCGGGCTCGGACGTCGCGCGGCCGCGGTCGTGGAAGCGGATCGAGGCGACGAACGGCGTGCACCGGCGCTGACGCCCCGCACGCCCCGCCCACGCCCCGCAGGCCCCACACGCCCCGCAGGCCCCGCACGGCTCACGCGGGGACGGCGGCCATCCGCTCGACCAGCGCCTCGCGGCTCATCGGCTCGGCGCGGGTGGCCGGGACCGTGCAGGCGTGGGCGCCGGCGACCGCCCCGTAGCGGGCGCACCGCAGGGGCGGCTCGCCGGCGAGCCGGCCGTAGAGGAACGCGGCGGCGAAGGCGTCGCCCGCGCCGTTGGAGTCGACCACCGGAGCGGGCGGGGCCACCGCCGGTATACGGGTCAGCTCGCCGTCGGCCAGCAGGTAGGCGCCCTCGGCCCCGGCGGTGGCGACGACGACCTCGGCCCGGCCCCGCTCGGCGATGCGGCGCACGGTCCGCTCGGGGTCGGACAGCGCGGCGGCCGAGAGGAACACCACGTCCGCCGCCAGCGCGAACGGCTCGTGGTAGGGGTTCTCGCCGTCCCAGTCGTGCAGGTCGGTGGAGAGCGGCACGCCCGTCGCGGCCAGCACGGGCAGGGCCTCGGCGCAGGGCTGGGTGATGGTCACGTGGACGTGCCGGCTGGCCCCGGCGAGTGCGCGCAGCGTGTCCTCGGGGAAGCGGTCGCCGGGGTGGGCGCGGCTGGTGTCGTACAGGGACAGCCGCCGGCCGTCGGGGCCGACGAGGTTGACCGCCCGCTTGGTCCCGGCGGGGCCGGGGAGCGCGGTCAGGCCGATGCCCCGCTCCCGGTGCAGGGCGCGCACGAGGTCGCCCTCCGGATCGTCGCCGACCAGGTCCAGGTGGTGGGTGCGCAGGCCCAGCGCGTCGAGCCCGAGCGCCACGAAGTCACCGGTCTGCCCGGCGCGGGTGCGGATCCCGGAGTCGATGCCGTAGCTGTCCGCGTAGGGCAGCGGCAGCTCCGGGACGTACACGATCGTGTCCACGCCGGCCCCGCCCAGCACCAGCACGTCCACCGCTTCACCCTGCGAGCCCATGCCCCGCCCTCCCCGTGGTCGTCCACCGTCGCACCGCAGCTTATGCGGGGCGCTTGCACGGACACGACGGGTTCGGTCACTTCCCGGCGGGAGGGCATGTCCCCGCCCGTCCCGCCGGGGATGCGCCCGCTACTTCGCCGGCGCGGTCAGTTCCCGCTCGGCGTTCCGGGCCACGCGGCGGCGGACGCCGAACCAGCCGGCGACCAGGAGGACGGCGACCACGGGGACGAGCAGGAGGGTCTTGCGGCCGACCTCGGCGTCGTTCCACATCATGCCGAGGCAGGCCAGCAGGAAGGCGATCGTGGCGATCTCGGTGACCGGGCTGAACTTGAGCTGGAAGTGCGGGCGGGCCACCAGGCCGGCGCGGGCCCGGCGGACGAAGACGAGGTGGCAGATCATGATGATCACCCAGGTGCTGATGATGCCGAGGGAGGCGACGTTCAGCACGATCTCGAAGGCCTGGCTGGGCACCAGATAGTTCAGGCCGACGCCGAGCACGCAGACCGCGCAGGTCAGCAGGATGCCGCCGTAGGGGACCTGGCTGCGGTTCATGCGGGCGGTGAACTTCGGCGCCGAGCCGGCCGTCGCCATCGAGCGCAGGATGCGGCCGGTGGAGTACAGGCCGGAGTTGAGCGAGGACATCGCGGCGGTCAGCACCACCAGGTTCATCACGTCGCCGGCCGCCGGGACGCCGATCTTGGACAGCACCGTGACGAACGGGCTCTGGTCGGCGGAGTACACCGAGCCGGGCAGCAGCAGAGCGAGCAGCACGACCGAGCCGACGTAGAACAGGCCGACGCGCCACATGATCGAGTTCACCGCGCGCGGGACGACCTTCTCCGGCTCGGCGGTCTCGCCGGCCGCGACGCCGACCAGCTCGAGGGCGGCGTACGCGAAGATCACGCCCTGCATGACCAGGACGACCGGCATCATGCCCTGCGGCAGGATGCCGCCGTGGTCGGTGATGACGCTCAGGCCCGGCTTCTCGCCGCCGACCTCGTGCTGGGTGGCGAGCAGGAAGATGCCGATGAACATGAAGCTCACCAGGGTCGCGACCTTGATGATCGCGAACCAGAACTCCATCTCGCCGAAGATCTTCACCGAGATCAGGTTCACCGCGAGCACCACCGCGAGGGCTATCAGGGCCAGCACCCACTGCGGGACGGCCGTGAACATGCTCCAGTAGTGCGTGTACAGCGCGATCGCGGTGATGTCGGCGATGCCGGTGGTCGACCAGTTCAGGAAGTACATCCAGCCGGCGACGTAGGCGCCCTTCTCGCCGAGGAACTCGCGCGCGTAGCTCACGAAGGACCCGGAGGACGGGCGGTAGAGGACCAGCTCGCCGAGGGCCCGTACGACGAAGAAGGCGAAGACGCCGCAGACCAGGTAGGCCACGGCGAGCGCCGGGCCCGCGGTGTGCAGGCGGCCGCCGGCGCCCAGGAAGAGGCCGGTGCCGATGGCGCCGCCGATGGCGATCATGTTGACGTGGCGGGCCTTGAGGTCCTTGCTGTAGCCGGCGTCGCCCGCGTCCGCGGGGGTCCGGTCCACCGGGGGGCGGGCGGTGGCCTGTGCCGATTCCACGGCGTCCTTGCTCACGGGTGGTTCCACTTCCTGGTGCGCCCGGGCCTCATGGGCCCGGGGTACGTGCAGGTCCTGGCCCGCACCACCCAGGTGTCGCGGTACAGACCAAGGCAGCAGCTTCCCAGGTGGGAAGCCGGGTATGCGATGGCCCATGTCACACCGGGGCACTTCTCACATGTTCGACACACGTTTCACACCACTGGTGAGACAGCGATACTGCTGCACATGATGACGGACGCCACGACCGGGGGCGGGGAGCCGGCCCTCACCATCGACGAGCTGGCCGCGCGGGCGGGCGTCACGGTGCGCACCGTCCGCTTCTACAGCAGCCGGGGGCTGCTCCCGCCGCCGGAGATAGGCCCGCGGCGGGTGGGGCGCTACGGCCCCGTGCACGAGGCGCGGCTGGCCCTGATCGAGGAGCTGCAGCGGCAGGGCATGACCCTGGCGGCGATCGAGCGGTACCTGCGCCGGCTGCCGCCGGAGCTGAGCCCGCACGACCTGGCCATCCACCGCGCGGTGGTCGCGTCCTGGGCGCCGGAAGCCCCGGAGACGGTGTCGCGGCGGGAACTCGAGCGGCGGGCGGGGCGGGCGCTCACCTCGCAGGACGTGGAGCGGCTGGCCGCGATGGACGTCGTCCGCCGGGAGGACGGGGACACCTTCCGGGTGGACGCCGGGCTGCTCAGGCTCGGCGTGCGGCTGCTCGACGTGCCGCTGTCGCAGGAGGCGATCCTCGCGGCGCGCGAGGTGCTCGTGGAGCACTCGCGCGCCGCGGCCCGGGAGCTGGCCCAGCTCTTCCGCGGCGAGGTGGCGGAGCGCGACGCCCGGGACGTGCGGTCCCTGTCGGCGCACATGCAGCCGCTGGTGGTGCAGGCGCTGCTGTCGACGTTCCAGCGCTCGCTGCGGGATGAGCTGAGCGAGTGGCTCACCGGGTCATGAGCGCCGGTCGCCGAACGCCTCCCCCTTCTCTGCCTTGTCGACGAGCAGCGCGGGCGGGGTGAACCGCTCGCCGTAGCGCTCGGCGAGCTCGCGCGCGCGTGCGACGAATCCGGGCAGGCCGCCCTCGTAGCCGTTGACGTACTGGAGCACGCCGCCGGTCCAGCCGGGGAAGCCGATGCCGAGGATCGAGCCGATGTTGGCGTCGGCGACCGAGGTCAGCACGCCCTCCTCCAGGAGCCGCACGGTGTCGAGCGCCTCGGCGAAGAGCATCCGCTCCTTCATGTCGCGGAACGGGATCTCGTGCCCGGGCCGGGTGAAGTGCTCGCGCAGGCCCGGCCAGAGCCCGGCCCGCCTGCCGTCCTCGGTGTAGTCGTAGAAGCCGGCGCCGCCGCTGCGGCCGGTGCGGCCGAACTCGTCGACCAGGCGGTCGATGACCGCCTCCGCCGGGTGCGCGGTCCAGGTGCCGCCCGCCTCCTCGACGGCCTTCCTCGACTCGTTGCGGATCTTGCGCGGGAGGGTGAGGGTCAGCTCGTCCATGAGGGAGAGCACCTTGGCCGGGTAGCCGGCCTGGGCGGCGGCCTGCTCCACGGAGGCGGGCTCGATTCCCTCGCCGACCATGGCGACGCCCTCGTTGATGAAGTGGCCGATCACCCTGGAGGTGAAGAAGCCGCGCGAGTCGTTGACGACGATCGGCGTCTTGTTGATCTGCCGGACCAGGTCGAAGGCCCGGGCGAGGGCCTCGTCGCCGGTGCGCTCGCCCTTGATGATCTCGACCAGCGGCATCTTGTCGACGGGCGAGAAGAAGTGCAGCCCGATGAAGTCGTCCTGCCGCTGCACGCCCTCGGCCAGCGCGGTGATGGGCAGGGTGGAGGTGTTGGAGCACAGCAGCGCGTCGGGCGCGACGACGGACTCGACCTCCTGGAAGACCTTGTGCTTGAGCGCGGTGTCCTCGAAGACGGCCTCGATGACCGCGTCGCAGCCCGCGAGGTCGGCGACGTCGGCGCTCGGGGTGATGCGGGCGAGGAGCGCGTCGGCCTTCTCCTGGCTGGTACGGCCCCGGGAGACGGCCTTCGCGCACAGCTTCTCGGAGTAGCCCTTGCCCTTGAGGGCCGCCTCGAGAGAGACGTCCTTCAGGACGACCTCGATGCCCGCGCGGGCGCACGAATAGGCGATGCCGGCGCCCATCATGCCCGCGCCGAGGACGGCGACCCTGCGGACCTGGCGGGGCTCGACGCCCTGGGGCCGGTTGGCGCCGGAGTTGACGGCCTGGAGGTCGAAGAAGAACGCCTGGATCATGTTCTTCGAGGTCTGCCCGGCGGCCAGCTCCACGAAGTAGCGGGCCTCGATGACCTGGGCGGTCTCGAAGTCGACCTGGGAGCCCTCGACGGCCGCGGCCAGGATGTTGCGCGGGGCCGGATAGGGGGCGCCGCCCGTCTGCTTGCGCAGGGTGGCCGGGAAGGCGGGCAGGTTGGCGGCGAACTTCGGGTTGGCGGGGGTGCCGCCGGGGATCCGGTAGCCGGGCCGGTCCCAGGGCTGCCGCGACTCGGGGTTGGCGTCGATGAAGGCGCGGGCCTTGGCGAGCAGCTCCTCGGGGGTGGCGGCGACCTCGTGCACCAGGCCGTTCTCCTGGGCGCGGCGGGCGTTGTACTGCTGCCCCTGCAGCAGCACCTTCAGCAGCGCGTCGGCGATGCCCAGCAGCCGTACGGTGCGCACGACGCCGCCGCCGCCGGGGAGCAGGCCGAGGGTGACCTCGGGGCAGCCGATCTTCGTGCCGGAGGTGTCCAGGGCGACGCGGTGGTGGCAGGCGAGGGCGAGTTCGAAGCCGCCGCCGAGGGCCGCGCCGTTGATCGCGGCGACGACGGGCTTGCCGAGGGTCTCGATGCGGCGCAGGTTCCGCTTGAGGGCGAGGCCGCCGTCGAACAGGTCCTGGGCGGTCTCGGGCGTGACCCGGATCAGGTCGCGCAGGTCGCCGCCGGCGAAGAAGGTCTTCTTCGCCGAGGTGAAGACGATGCCGCGGATCGAGTCCTTCTCGGCCTCCAGCCGGTCGGTGATCGCGGCGAGGGAGTCGCGGAACGCCTGGTTCATGGTGTTCGCGGACTGGTTCGGGTCGTCCAGGACGAGGGTGACGACCCCGGTGTCGTCCTGTTCCCAGCGGATGGTGGTGCTCTCGGTCATGACAGTCGTCTCCGTTGAAGTCTCGGGGGTCCGCTGGGAGGTCAGATGCGCTCGACGACGGTGGCGACGCCCATGCCGCCGCCGACGCACAGGGTGGCCATGCCGTACCGCTTGTCCTGGCGCTCCAGCTCGTCGACGAGCGTGCCGAGGATCATGGCGCCGGTCGCGCCGAGCGGGTGGCCGAGCGCGATGGCGCCGCCGTTGACGTTGACCTGGTCCAGGGACAGGCCCATGTCCTTCACGAAGCGCAGCACGACCGCGGCGAACGCCTCGTTGATCTCGACCAGGTCGATGTCGTCGATGGTGAGCCCGGCCTTGGCGAGCGCCTTGCGGGCGGCCGGGGCGGGACCGGTGAGCATGATGGTCGGCTCGGAGCCGGAGACGGACGCGGAGACGATCCGCGCGCGCGGGGTGAGCCCATAGCGCTCGCCGACCTCCTTGGACCCGATGGCGACCAGGGAGGCCCCGTCGACGATGCCGGAGGAGTTGCCCGCGTGGTGGACGTGGTCGATCTTCTCCACCCAGTGGTACTTCTGCAGGGCGACCGCGTCGAAGCCGCCCAGCTCGCCGATGTCCGCGAACGACGGCTTGAGCCCGGCGAGGGAGTCGGCGGTGGTGCCGGGGCGCATGTGCTCGTCGTGGTCGAGGACGACCAGGCCGCTGCGGTCCCTGACGGGGACGACGGAGCGGTCGAAGCGGCCCTCCTTCCAGGCGGTGGCGGCGCGCTCCTGGGACAGGGCCGCGTACTCGTCGACGTCCCGGCGGGAGAAGCCCTCGATGGTGGCGATGAGGTCGGCGCCGATGCCCTGCGGCACGAAGTTGACGGACAGGTTGGTCATCGGGTCGTTGAACCAGGCGCCGCCGTCCGAGGCCATCGGCACCCGGGACATGGACTCCACGCCGCCGGCCAGGACCAGGTCCTCCCAGCCCGAGCGGATCTTGGCCGCAGCCAGGTTGACGGCCTCCAGGCCGGAGGCGCAGAAGCGGTTCTCCTGGACGCCCGCGACGGTGTCCGGCAGTCCGGCGGCGATCGCGGCGATCCGGGCGATGTCGGAGCCCTGGTCGCCCACGGGTCCGACGACGCCGAGCACGATGTCGTCGATCGCGGCCGGGTCGAGGCCCGGGAAGCGGTCGCGGATCTCGTGGATGAGACCGACGACCAGGTCGATGGGCTTCGTGCCGTGCAGGGCGCCGTTCGCCTTGCCGCGGCCGCGCGGGGTGCGGATCGCGTCGTACACGTACGCTTCGGTGCTCACTGGTGTGCCTTTCGGGAGGGTGGGCCGAGCGGGGTCGGTCGCCGAGGGCGGGGTGTCTCGCCGGGCGGTCCGGTGGCGGGTCAGTCGCCGTCCGGGCCGGGGCCGTCGTTCACGAGGTGAGGTATGCCCCAGTCCCGCGCCACCGTCCCGGTGTCCGCGCCGGGCCGGGCGGGACCGGTGCGGACGGTGGTGGGGGTCGCGGAGAAGCGGGGGGCGGGGGCCGGCTGGGTGATGCCGCCGTGGTCGGTGAAGGTGCCGCGGGCGGCGAGGTGCGGGTGGTGGGGGGCCTCGCGCAGGGAGAGCACGGGGGCGACGCAGGCGTCCGAGCCCGCGAAGAGGGCCGTCCACTCGTCCCGGGTGCGGGACCTGAAGCGGGCGGCGACCTCCTCGCGCAGCTCGCCCCAGCGGGTCCAGTCGTCGCGGGCCCCGGCGAGGTGGTCGAGGCCGAGCAGGTGCAGGAACTCCGCGTAGAACCGCGTCTCCAGGGCGCCCACCGCCATGTGGCCGCCGTCGGCGGTCTCGTAGGTGCCGTAGTACGGGCAGCCGCCGTCCAGGAGGTTGGCGCCGCGCCGGTCCTGCCAGCCGCCGGCGGACAGCATGCCGTGGATCATCGCGGACAGGTGCGCGGCGCCGTCCACGATGGCCGCGTCCACGACCTGGCCCGTGCCGGTGGCGCGCGCGTGGTGCAGGGCGGCCAGGACGCCGACGACCAGGTAGAGGGAGCCGCCCGCGTAGTCGCCGAGCAGATTGGCGGGGATGGCGGGCGGCCCGTCGGCCCGGCCGATCATGCCGAGGGTGCCGGTGAGGGCGATGTACGTCACGTCGTGGCCGGCGCGGTCGGCGAGCGGGCCGTCCTGGCCCCAGCCGGTCATGCGGCCGTAGACCAGCCGGGCGTTGCGGGCGTGGCAGTCGGCGGGGCCGACGCCGAGCCGCTCGGCGACCCCGGGGCGGTAGCCCTCCAGGAGGATGTCGGCGCGCCCGGCGAGGTCGAGCACGCGCGCGGCGCCGTCCGGCGCCTTGAGGTCGACGACGACCGAGCGCTTGTTGCGGTTGGTCACGTCGTGCGCCGGGTCGATCCCGAGGCCCGGGCCGCCCGGGCGGTCCACCCGGACCACGTCGGCGCCCAGGTCGGCGAGGAGCATGGCGGCGAACGGGCCCGGCCCGATGCCGGCCAGTTCGACCACGCGCACTCCCGAGAGCGGGCCGTGGCCCGGCGTCCCTGCCGTCGTCATGCCGTCCTGCCCCCAAGCCCATGTGACACAACCGATGTAACACCGAGGATGCTAAGAACACGTTCCACTCCGCACAAGACCCGAACGAGCAAGCGCTTAGCCAAGTGCCCGCAGCCGTCGTCGCCGGGCTGGTCGACCGGCTCCGCACCACTCACGCTAGCCTCAGCCACCAACAGCGGCGCGGGCTGCGGAGGCAAGGGGTGACATGAGCAGGCTAAAACGGACGGAACGTCCCTACGACCTCGTGCTTTTCGGGGCCACCGGCTTCGTCGGCACGCTCACCGCGGAGTACCTCGCGGCGCATGCGCCCGCGGACCTGCGCTGGGCGGTCGCGGGCCGTGACGAACTCGCGCTGGAGCGGCTGCGGGCGCGGCTGCCCGGGGGCTCCGGCGTCGGCACGCTCCGTGCGGACGTGCGCGAACCGGCCACCGTGCGGGCCCTCGCCGAGCACGCGCGCGTGGTGGCCTCGACCGTCGGACCGTATCTGGAGTACGGCGAGGAACTGGTCGCCGCCTGCGCGGACGCCGGCACCGACTACCTGGACCTCACCGGTGAGCCCGAGTTCGTGGACCTGATGTACGTCCGGCACGACGCACGCGCGCGGGAGACCGGCGCCCGTCTGGTGCACGCCTGCGGTTTCGACTCCGTGCCGCACGATCTGGGGGTGCACTTCACGGTCCGGCACCTGCCGGAGGGGGTGCCGCTGACCGTGGACGGGTTCGTGACGGCGGACGCCGCCTTCTCCGGCGGAACGCTGGCCTCCGCGCTGAACCAGTTCGCGCGCGGCCGGCAGATGGCGGCGGCGGCCCGGGAACGCCGGCGGCACGAGCCGCGGCTGCTGGGGCGCCGGGCGTCGGCGCCGGCGGGCGCCCCGCGGTTCGCCCGGGAGGTGGGCGCCTGGGCGCTGCCGCTGTCGACCATAGACCCGCAGATCGTGCGCCGCTCGGCGAAGGCGCTGGAGCGCTACGGGCCCGACTTCCGCTACCGGCACTACGCGGCGGTCCGGCACCTGCCGGTGGCCGCGGGCGGGGCCGCCGCGGTCGGGGCGGTCGCGGCGGCCGCCCAGCTTCCGCCCGCCCGGCGCTGGCTCTCGGACCGGCTCAGGCCCGGGGACGGGCCGAGCGCGCAGAAGCGGGCGCGGAGCTGGTTCCGGGTGCGCTTCGTTGGCGAAGGCGGCGGGCGTCGCGTGTTCACCGAGGTCTCGGGCGGCGACCCCGGCTACGACGAGACGGCGAAGATGTTCGCCGAGTCGGCGCTCTGCCTGGCCTTCGACGATCTCCCGCCGACGGCGGGGCAGGTCACCACCGCGGCGGCGATGGGCGACGCGCTCACCGAGCGGCTGCGGCGGGCGGGCATCCGCTTCCGGGTCGCGGCGAGCCGCTGACCCGTCACAGGAGCCACCGCACCGAGGTCCGGATCATCCCGCGGATTCGGCCGGGCCCGGCGAGCGCGCAGAGCGCGGGAGCGGCGTTCACGGCCCGCTCGACGGGCCGGTCCGGAGCGGTGAGGGGCCTGGGCGCACGGTGCGTCGCCAGGCTCCCACCCCGCCGGCCGGCCCGCGCCCCGCACATCCGTACGGCTGCTCAGTCCTGGTGCTCGGCGACCGCCCGCTTCAGGGCCTGCCGGCACAGGGCGTCCGCCCTGCGGGTGGTCTCCGGCAGCCGGTACCGGGGCGTCAGGGCCAGCGTGTGCGCCAGGGCGTTGTCCAGGCTCACGCGGTGGCCCACGGAGACGAAGACCGGTTTGACGCGGTCCCGGGTGCGCAGCGCCCGGCCGACCTCCTCGCGGCCGTCGAGGAGCGGGGCCGAGCCGCCGCGGAGCGGGCCGGGTTCGTCGTGGCTGAAGGTGAAGGGGTTCTTGGCGACGCCGATGGTCGGCAGGCCGGTGAGGACGCCGAGATGGGCGGCGAGGCCGAAGCGGCGCGGATGGGCGAGACCGTAGCCGTCGCACACCACAAGGCCCGGCGGGCACGGCAGGGCGTCGAGGGCGGCCCGTACGGTCGGGACCTCGCGGAAGGCGAGCAGCCCGGGGACGTACGGGAAGGAGATCCGGCCGACCGCCGTGGCCTCGGCGACGACCTCGAGGGTGGCCGCGTCCAGCACGACGGCCGCCGCGGCCACGAGGTCGCGCTCGTCGTCGTAGGCGACGTCCACGCCCGTCACCCGCCCCGACCCGGGCGGCGGCCCCGGCTCGTCGAGCACCACCCGCCCGCGCAGTTCGTCCTGGACGGCGCGGGCCTCCTCCTCGGTCGCCGGCCAGTTCGCGGGCACGTCTGCGGTCCTCATGGTGGACAGGACTGTACGGCCCGGACACGGCCGGCGACGCACCCGGGTAGGCTCGCGATCATGTTCGTACTGGAGCTGACGTACACCGCCCCGCTGGAGGACGTGGAGGCCGTGCTGCCGGCGCACCGCGCCTGGCTCGACGAGCACTACGGGACCGGCCGCTTCCTGGCCTCAGGGCGCAAGGAGCCCCGCGACGGCGGGGTGATCCTCGCCGTCGCGGAGGACCGTGCCGGCATCGAGGAGGTGGCCGCCGGCGACCCGTTCGTCGCCGCCGGGGTGTGCACGTACCGCATCACGGAGTTCCGGGCCACGAAGACGGCTCCGGAGCTGGCCCGGCACCGGCAGGCGGCGGACTGACCCCGTCGCGGGTTCAGCCCTTCTTGTCGTCCAGCGCGCGCCGCAGCTCGTCCTTGTTCATGTGCGAGCGGCCCTCGATGCCGCGCTGCCTGGCCTCGTTGTAGAGCTGGTCGCGGGTCGGACCGTGCGGGCCCACCCGGTTGCCCGACCGCTGGCCGCCGCGCTCGCCGGAGGACTTCTTGTCCTGCGTCGAGCTGCGGCTGGCGGTCTTGGCCTCGCCCGAGCGGGCGCGTTCCTTGTTCACGGTCCGCGCGGCGATCTCCTTCGCGCGCCCGGCGCTCTCCCCCCGGTCCTGCGCGCTCTCCTTGATGTGCTCGTACTGGCGTTCGCGCTTGGGGCTGGAACCGGCTGGCATGATCGCTCCCTTCCTGACGCTCAACGGTGGGAGACGAGTACCCGGGTTACGCGCGGCTACGTCAGCGTTCCAGCCGGGCCACCCGGCCCTTCTCACCGGCCGCCCAGCAGCTCAGGTCCGGGGTGCAGGACACGGTGTCGTAGGAGCCGGTGTCGACCGGGCGCCAGGTGCGGCCGCCGTCGGTGGTCAGGTCGGTGCCGGTCGGGCCGACGGCCAGCGCGGTGCCGCGGCTGTGCGGGAGCCAGGCGGCGCCGGAGCGGTAGGCCGGCGGCGGGGTGGCGGCCGGGCGCCAGGTGCGGCCGCCGTCGCCGGTCACCGCGGCGGCCCGCGGCGAGGGCTGGTCGGGGCGGTAGTCGCCGCCGACGGCGAGTCCGTGGGCGCGGTCGCGGAAGGCGAGCGCGAAGACGCCCCTGGCGGGATCGCCCGCGGGCACCGGCGTGTCGGTGGCCGTCCAGGTCAGTCCGCGGTCGGCGGAGTGCAGCACGCGCGCGCGGGCTCCGCCGCCGGTGGCCAGCCACACGTCCTTCGGACCGGCGGTGACCAGGCACTGGCCGCTCGCCGCGAAGCCGGCCTCGCCGTCCAGGGCGGCCGGCATACCGGCGGAGGGCAGGACGCGCCAGGAACGGCCGCCGTCGCTGGTGGACAGGATGCGGAACCGGCCGTCCACCGGGTCGCCCATGGCGAGGCCGTGGCGGTGGTCGAAGAAGGCGAGGCAGTCGTAGAACGCCTTCGGGTCGGTGTTGCGGAAGGACTCCGTCCAGGTGCTCCCGCCGTCCTCGGTGCGGTAGACGCGGGAGGCCTCGCCCTCGCCGATGGCGAGCACCACAGCGCGCCGCCCGTCGAACGCCTCGACGTCCCGGAACTGCAGGTCGGCCGCGCCGGGCGGGGAGACGTTCCGCCAGCTCGCCCCGCCGTCGCCGGTGCGCAGCACGGTGCCGCCGGTGCCGGCGAGCCAGGCGGTCCGGCGGTCGACGGCGGCCAGGCCGCGGAAGCGGACCTGCGGAGCGCCGGTGTCCTTCTGCGCCCAGTGCACCCCGCCCCGGGCGGGTGCGGTCGCCTCGGCGGCGGCGGGGACCGCCGCCGCGGCCAGTGCCGCCGCGCACACCACCCCCGCCGCCAGCAGCCGATTCGTCCGTCCCCCGCGTCGCGTGCTCCCCAAGCGCCTCATGGCGGGCGAAGCTAGCGGACCGCCCCGGCACCGTCCAGAGGGCCGTCCCATCGGCGTCCGGAGTGTCGTCCCGGCGTCGTCAGGAGGGCCCGTCCCGGCCGCGTCCGCAAGACCCGTCCGGCCGTGTCCGGAAGGCCCGCCCCGGCGGCATCCGGAAGACCTGTACCGGCCGCGTGCGGAAGCCCCGTCCCGGGAGGCGTCGCCGCCCCCAGCGCATGAACGCGGTGACCGAGGTCACTCGTGTCCCGTGTGCACGGGCCGGCCGGATCCGACGTCTCCTCCAGTACCGGTGCCACACCGGAAGCACGTCCGTCCGTCACGAGGGAGCAAGGCGTTGTCCACCATGATCGAGCAGCCCGTAGAGGCCCGCCTCGTCGCCGCCGCACCGCGCATGCCGAGCATCCCCGCCGTGCTGTGCTACGACCGGCGCGACCCGTTCGCCGTCCGGATGACCTTCCCCGCGCCGGCCACCCTGGAGGGCGTCGACGTCTGCTGGACCTTCTCCCGTGAACTCCTCGCGGCGGGCCTCGAGGGCCCGGAAGGCCACGGGGACGTCCGGGTGCGGCCGTACGGCTACGACCGCACGGTGCTGGAGTTCCACGCCCCCGAGGGCACGGCGGTCGTGCACGTGCGCTCGGGCGAGATCCGGCGGTTCCTTAAGGCGACCGGCGACCTCGTGCCGGTCGGTCTGGAGCACCTGCAGCTCGACCTCGACCACGACCTGGCCGTCCTGATGCGCGACGCCTGCTGACCCCGGGCGTGCGGCCGGGCCCGGGCCGGCTCCCGCGGTGCGCCCCGCCCCGCCGTCGGGGCGCGGGCCGTCCGCGGAAATCGCGTTGACAGCCTCCCGCCCCCCTCGTACGTTTGATGCGGTTCTGTTGCCGTCGATAGGAGAAGGACGTTGCTCGTCTGAGGTCCTGAGACACCGCGTTCACACCGGTGAGGTGTGCGTGGCGTTCGACCTCGGCGTCCGAGCCGTCCTCCGGCGCAGGCCCCTGTTCACGGGCACCCCTGCTGCCCAGGCCTTCGGTTTCCGCCTCGCGGTGTCTCGACACGCGTCAGCCCAGACCGCATCCAGCAACCGCGAGGCCCCATGTCCATGTCCCTCACCTGCACGTCCCTGTCCTTCGCCTGGCCGGACGGCACCCCTGTCTTCGACGGCCTCGACGTCGCCTTCGGACCCGGCAGGACCGGGCTCGTCGGCGTCAACGGGTCGGGGAAGTCCACCCTGCTGAAACTGCTCGCCGGCGAACTGACCCCGTCCGGCGGCACCGTCAAGGTGACCGGCGAGATCGGCTACCTGCCGCAGAACGTCACGCTCGGCACCACGCTCCGCGTCGACGAGGTCCTGGGCATCGCCGCCCGGCGGGCCGCGCTGCACGCCATCGAGGCGGGCGACGTCGCCGAGGCGCACTTCGAGGCGGTCGGCGACGACTGGGACGTCGAGGAGCGCGCCCTGGTCACGCTCGGCGGACTCGGCCTCGGCCACATCGGCCTGGACCGCACCGTCGGCGAGGTGTCCGGCGGCGAGTCGGTGCTGCTGCGGCTGGCCGCGCTGCTGCTGCGCCGCCCCGACGTCCTGCTGCTCGACGAGCCCACCAACAACCTGGACCTGTACGCGCGCCGCCGGCTGTACGCGGCCGTCGACGCCTGGCCGGGTGTGCTGGTGGTCGTCAGCCACGACCGCGAACTGCTGGACCTGGCCGACCAGATCGCGGACCTGCGGTCGGGGGAGATCGTCCGGTACGGCGGCAACTTCTCCGCCTACGAGGAGGCCCTGGCCGTCGAACAGGAGGCGGCCGAAAGGATGGTGCGGGTCGCCGAGGCGGACGTGCGCAGGCAGCAACGCGAACTCGCCGACGCCCAGGTCAAGCTGGCCAAGCGCAAGCGCTACGGGCAGAAGGTCGGCGACTCCGGGAGCCTGCCGAGGATCCTCGTGGGCGCGCGCAGACGCGCCGCGCAGGAGTCCGCGGGCAAGCACCGGATCATGCACGAGGAACGGCTCGCCGATGCCAGGGAACGGCTGGACGAGGCGGTGGAGGCGGTACGGGACGACGACGAGATCCGCGTCGAACTGCCGTTCACGGCCGTGCCCCCCGGCCGTGAGGTGCTCACCCTGGAGAACCTGCGGACGGCCTACGGGGCCCGCGTCGAGGGCATCCTCGATCTGCGCGGGCCGGAGCGCATCGCGCTCGTCGGACGCAACGGCGCCGGCAAGACGACGCTGCTGCGGACCATCGCCGGGGAGCTGCCGGCGCGGGCCGGCGAGGCGCGGACGCACGTGCCGCTGCGGTTCCTGCCGCAGCGCCTCGACGTGCTCGACGACGAGTCGACCGTCGCCGAGAACGTGGCCCGGTTCGCGCCGGGCGCCACCAACAACCGGATCCGGGCGCGGCTCGCCCGCTTCCTGTTCCGAGGCGCGCGGGCCGACCAGAAGGCGGGGACGCTCTCCGGCGGCGAGCGCTTCCGGGCGGCGCTGGCCGCGCTGATGCTCGCCGAACCGGCGCCCCAGCTCCTCCTGCTGGACGAGCCGACCAACAACCTCGACATGGCGAGCGTCCGGCAGCTCACCTCGGCGCTCGGGGCCTACCGGGGCGCCCTGGTCGTGGCCAGCCACGACCTGCCGTTCCTCGAGTCCATCGGCATCACCCGGTGGCTGCTGATGGAGGGAGGGAGACTGACCCCCACCACGCCCGCGGAACTCGCGGACCCGGACCGGCAGGTTCCGCCGGGTGTCTCAGCCGGGGAACAGCCTGCTGACGAGCCAGAGTGAGGGTTTTGTACTGACCATGGCGCGCTGCATGATGGCGGTCCGGTGCCCGGCTCACGGGGGCCGGACCGCACCGCCGATCAGGAAAGGCCTCCCGTGCCCAGCAAGAAGGCCCTCGTCCGCCGCCCCGGCCCGCTGCTCGCCGAGGGGCTGGTCACGCACGTCGAGCGGGCGGAGGTCGACGTGGAGCGCGCCGTCGAGCAGTGGGAGGCCTACGTCGAGGCGCTCGGCGCGCACGGCTGGGAGACCATCGAGGTCGACCCGGCGGACGACTGCCCCGACGCGGTGTTCGTCGAGGACACGGTGGTGCTGTACCGGAACGTGGCGCTGATCACCCGGCCCGGCGCCGAGTCCCGGCGCGCGGAGACCGCCGGCGTCGAGGAGGCGGTGGCCCGTCTGGGCTGCTCGGTGAACTGGATCCGGGAGCCGGGCACGCTGGACGGCGGTGACGTCCTCAAGGTCGGCGACACCGTCTACGTGGGCCGGGGCGGGCGCACCGACGCGGCCGGCGTGCAGCAGGTGCGGGCCGCCTTCGAGCCGCTGGGCGCGCGGGTGGTGGCCGTGCCGGTGAGCAAGGTGCTGCATCTGAAGTCGGCGGTCACCGCGCTGCCGGACGGGACGGTCATCGGGCACATCCCGATGGTGGACCGGCCGTCGCTGTTCCCGGGGTTCCTCTCGGTGCCGGAGGAGTCCGGCGCGCACGTGGTGCTGCTCGGCGGCCACCGGCTGCTGATGGCGGCGAGCGCCCCGAAGACGGCGGAGCTGCTGACCGATCTGGGGCACGAGGTGGTCACCGTGGACATCGGCGAGTTCGAGAAGCTCGAGGGCTGTGTGACGTGCCTCTCGGTGCGGCTGCGGGAGCTGTACGCCTGACGCGGTGACACCCCTCCCTGGCGGCCCCGGCACCTGCGGGTCCGGGGGCCGGCGACGCACCGGTCAACTGCCCGCTCCAGGGCGCCTGATCAGCGGTGTTTACGGCGCCCTTAACCTACGGCTTCGTAACCTACGGATTCGTAGCCTACGATCACGTAGGTTTCCCGGCACCGCTCGCCGGACCGTCCCCTTCTCTCCCCTTCAGCTCGGCGTCCCCCTGGAGTTCCCGTGACGATCACCTCCCCTCACCTCGGCAGCCCGTCCGCCTGGACCGACGCGCGGCTGCTGTACGCGCTGGAGGAAGTGGTCGAGAAGGAGCTGAACCGGCATCTGAAGGTCGCCAAGGACTGGATGCCGCACGAGTACGTGCCCTGGAGCGACGGCCGCAACTTCCCCGGCCTGTTCGAGGACGGCGAGGCCTGGGACAAGGAACAGTCCGGGGTGACGGAGATCGGCCGTATCGCCCTCGTCGTCAACCTGCTGACCGAGGACAACCTCCCGAGCTACCACCACGAGATCGCCTCGCTCTTCGGGCGCGACGGCGCGTGGGGCACGTGGGTGCACCGCTGGACGGCCGAGGAGGGCCGGCACGGCATCGTGATGCGCGACTACCTGCTCACCTCGCGCGCGGTCGACCCGGACAAGCTGGAGCAGTTCCGCATGTCCCACATGAGCGAGGGCTTCGAGTCCGACAACCGGCACTCGATGCTGCACTCGATCGCGTACGTCGCCTTCCAGGAGCTGGCCACCCGGATCTCGCACCGCAACACCGGCCACCAGTCCGGCGACCCGGTCTGCGACCGCATGCTGGCCCGCATCGCGACCGACGAGAACCTGCACATGGTCTTCTACCGCAACCTGCTGAAGGCCGCCTTCGAACTCGCCCCCGACCTCACCATGCAGGCGGTCCGGGACGTCGTCGTCGACTTCCGCATGCCCGGGCACGGCATCCCCGGCTTCGAGCGGGCCGCGGCGCAGATGGCCATCGGCGAGGTCTACAACCTGCGCATCCACCACGACGACGTGCTGCAGCCCGTGCTGCGCTTCCTGAAGGTCCTGGAGATCGACGGCCTCGGCCCGGAGGGCCTGCGGGCCCAGGAGGAGCTGGGCCTGTTCATGGGCGGTCTGGACGCGGAGGCCGCCAAGTTCGACGAGCGGCTGGCGGCGCGCAAGGCCCGCATGGCGTCGCGGGCGGCCGGCTGACGAAAGCCGCCGCCGGGTGTCAGCCGGAGCGCCTCAGCGCGAGGCGCTCCTTCTCGGACAGGCCGCCCCAGACGCCGAAGCGTTCGTCGTTGCTCAGCGCGTAGTCGAGGCAGGCGGGGCGCATCTCGCACATGCCGCAGATGCGCTTCGCCTCGCGGACCGAGCTGCCGGGCTCGGGGAAGAAGAAGTCGGCCCCGGTCTGCGCGCACAGGGCCTGGGCCTGCCAGGCGGTGTCGGCCGGGGTGATCGTTTCGGTGTGCATGGCCAGGATCGTGCCGTGCGGCGAAAAACGTTCGATCAACGCCGCATCAACGCCGCGCCTACGCCGTCGGCGGCCCCCGGCGCGGGCGTGCACCGTCCCGATGATGCGGCGTGCGGGACGCCCGCGCACGGCGGCGCGCGGGACCGGCGCCGAACGCGGCGGAACCCGTCGCACCGGCCGGGCCGGCCGGTGCGGGGTCCCGGCGCACCGCGGCGCCTCGGCGGCGTTGTCGGCGGGTGGTGCCAGACTCGGCAGTGCAGAGGACGGGCCCCGGTTCACGGGCCCCCTGTCGAGGAGGGCGTAGATGCTCACCACCCGTTTCGTCAACGGCGCTCCGAACTGGGTCGATCTCGGCACCCCGGACCTGGACGGCGCCCTGTCCTTCTACGGCGGTCTCTTCGGCTGGCGGTTCCGGTCCGCGGGGCCGGACGCCGGTGGCTACGGCTTCTTCCAGCTCGACGGCAGGACCGTGGCCGGCGGCATGCGGACCGGCCCGGACCACCAGGGCCCGCCGGCCTGGACGGTGTACTTCCGCAGCGAGGACGCCCAGGCCACCGCAGAGGCGGCCGAACGGGCGCACGGCGCCGTGCTGTTCCCGCCCCTGGACGTGATGGGGCAGGGGCACATGGCGGTCCTGGCCGACCGGGCGAGGGTGCCGTTCGGCGTCTGGCAGCCCGGGCGGATCGAAGGCGTCGACGTGGCGAACGAGCCGGGCGCGCTGTGCTGGGTCGAGCTGTACACGGCGGACATCGCGGCGGCCGCCGCGTTCTACCACTGGGTCCTCGGTCTGGAGACCTCCGGTGTGCCGTTCCCCGGCGGCACGTACACCTGCGTCAACCCCGCGGGGGCCGGGGAGGACGCGATGTTCGGCGGGATGGTGCCGCTGGCCGACGACCCGGTGGAGGCGCAGGCGGGCCCCTGCTGGCTGCCGTACTTCGAGGTCGAGGACCCCGACGCGGTCGCCGACGAGGCGCGGCGGCTCGGCGGCACGGTGCGGGTGCCGCCGACGACCCTCCCGGGCGTCGGCCGCACGGCCAGGCTCGCCGACCCGTACGGCGCCCGCTTCGCGGTCATCAGGAGCGAGTCGGCGCAGGGCTAGGGGCTGTCCGACCGTGTGCGTCGGACCGGCCCGGGGCGTCCGGTGCCGTGCATCGCAGGGCGGAGAGCCGCCCTCGTACCGGATGTACCCGGGCGTGGCCGACAACGCGGCGAGGTGCGGTGCCAGGTGCCGCGGGCCCGGCGGAAACTGCCGGACGGGCCCTGGCGCGGTCCGGGGCCTGCCCGGCCCGCCCCGGGGCCTGCCAGGGCCTCAGGCGGAGGCGCGGCGTATCAGCGTGGTCGGCAGGACCACGCCGGGCGCCGCGGGCTCCGGCCGCTCCCCCGCGCCGCCGTCCTCGGTCCGGCCGCCCAGCAGCAGCCGGGCCATCAGCCGGCCCATCTCCTCGATGTCCTGACGGACCGTGGTCAGCGGCGGGTCGCACTCCTCGGCTACGGGCAGCACGTCGTCGAAGCCGATCACGGCCACGTCCTCGGGCACGCGCAGGCCGCGCTCGCGCAGCACGCGCAGGACGCCGAGCGCGGTGAGGTCGTTGGCGGCGAACACGGCGTCCACGTCCGGGCAGCGGTCCAGCAGTTCGCGCATGGCCTGTTCGCCGCCGCCCGCGGTGAAGTCGCTCTCCAGCACGAGGCGGGGGTCGGCGTCGCCCATGACGTCCCGGTAGCCGTCGAGCCGGTCCACCGCCGAGGTCTGGTCGAGCGCGCCGGTGATGTGCGCGATCCGGGTCCGGCCGAGGCCCGCGAGGTGGCGTACGGCCGCGCGGGCGCCGCCCCGGTTGTCGCTGTCGACGTACACCGGGCCGGGGGCGCCGTCGCCGTCGCTCCAGTCGGGCCGGCCGCCGAACACGGTGGGCACGCCCGCCTTGCGGATCAGGCCGGGCAGCGGGTCGTCGAGGTGCAGGGAGAACACGAGCGCGCCGTCGACGTGGCCCCCGGCGAGGTAGCGGGCCACGCGCGCGTGGTCGGCGCGGCCCTCGGTCAGCAGCAGCACGAGCTGGTTGTCGTGGGCCGTCAGTTCCTTGCTGATGCCGCGCAGTTGCAGGGCGAAGAAGGGGTCGGCGAACACCCGCGCCTCGGGCTCGGCGATGACGACGGCGACGGCGTCGTGCCGCTTGGTGACGAGGCTGCGCGCGGCCTGGTTGGGTACGTACCCGAGCTCCTCGACCGCCCGCCGGACCCGCTCGGCCAGCGGCTCGCGGACTCCGTCCCCGCCGTTGACCACCCGTGACACGGTGGCCCGGGACACCCCGGCCCGCGCGGCCACGGCCTCCAGCGTGGGACGCGACACTGCCTCGGTCACTTCGGGCTCCTCATCGGCGGCTGACGATCAGGATAGCCGCGGTCCGGCGGGCCGGACGGGCCGCGGACCGGGCCGGCCGGCGCCGTGGCGGACCCTGCTGCGGGCGTGGGTGGCGTCCTTCAGGAGGCCCGCTCACCGCGGGCCCGGCTCGGCTGGACCCGCTTGGGCTCGCCCGGCATCTTCGGATACTCCGGCGGGTACGGCAGGTCGCCGAGGCCGTGGTCGTGCTCGTCGCGGCGGGCCAGCTCCAGCAGGGCGTCGAGGGAGTAGGCGTGGTCGTCCATGCCGGCGTGCACGTCGCCGAGTTCGGCGAAGCGGGCCGGCATGGTGGCGAGGTCGAAGTCGCGGGGGTGGGCCGCGCCGACCTCCTCCCAGCGCAGCGGCGCGGAGACGGGGGCGTGCGGGCGGGGCCGGACGGAGTAGGCGGAGGCGATGGTGCGGTCGCGGGCGGTCTGGTTGTAGTCGATGAAGATGCGTTCGCCGCGCTCCTCCTTCCACCACTTGATGGTCACCCGGTCCGGCATCCGGCGTTCCATCTCCCGGCCCACCGCGATCGCGGCGCGGCGGACCTGGGTGAAGGTCCAGCGGGGTTCGATGGGGACGAAGACGTGCAGGCCCCGGCCGCCGGAGGTCTTGGGCCAGCCGCGCAGGCCGCCGTACTCGTCGAGGACGGCGCGCAGTTCGTGGGCGGCGCGGACGGCGTCGGCGTAGTCGGTGCCGGGCTGCGGGTCGAGGTCGATGCGCAGCTCGTCGGGGTGTTCGACGTCGCCGCGGCGCACCGGCCAGGGGTGGAAGGTGAGCGTGCCGTACTGGGCGGCCCACACCACGGCGGCCTCCTCGGTGGGGCACATCTCGTCGGCGCTGCGGCCGCTGGGGAAGGTGATGTGGGCGGTCGGGATCCAGTCGGGCATGCCCTTGGGGGCCCGCTTCTGGTAGAACCACTCGCCGCCGACGCCGTCCGGATAGCGCTCCAGGGTGGTGGGGCGCTCGCGCAGGGCGCGCAGGATGCCGGGGCCGACGGCGGCGTAGTACCGGGCGAGGTCCAGCTTGGTGAAACCGCGCTCGGGGAAGAACACCTTGTCCGGGCTGGACAGCCGTACGGTCCGCCCGGCCACCTCCAGTTGCACCGCTTCACCCATGCGGCCACGGTAGGCGCACCCCGCACAGCGCGCATACCGGGCGCGCCCGTACGTATGCGAGCAGAATCGGACGCATGGATCTCCCGGTGATGCCGCCCGTGAAGCCGATGCTCGCCAAGCCGGTGGCGAGGATCCCGCCGGGCATGCACTACGAGGCGAAGTGGGACGGGTTCCGGGCCATCGTGTTCCGCGACGGTGACGAGGTGGAGCTGGGCAGCCGTACCGGCAAGCCGCTGACCCGCTACTTCCCCGAACTGGTGGCGGCGCTGCGGGAGCGGGTGCCCGAGCGGTGCGTGCTGGACGGGGAGATCGTGATCGCGCGGGAGGGCCGGCTGGACTTCGACGCGCTGACCGAGCGGATCCATCCGGCCCAGTCACGGGTGCGGACGCTGGCGGAGCGGACCCCGGCCTCGTTCGTGGCGTTCGACCTGCTGGCCCTGGACGACCGGTCCCTGCTGGACATGCCGCTCACCGACCGGCGGGCCCTGCTCGACGGGGCCCTGGCCGGCGTGGCCGCGCCGGTCCACCTGGCGCCCGCGACCACCGACGCCGAGCTGGCCGGGCGGTGGTTCGAGCAGTACGAGGGGGCCGGTCTGGACGGGATCGTGGCCAAGCCGCTCGGCCTGCGCTACCTGCAGGACCAGCGGGCCATGTTCAAGATCAAGCACGAGCGGACGGCGGACGTGGTGGTGGCCGGCTACCGGTTGCACAAGAGCGGGCCGGTGGTGGGCTCGCTGCTGCTCGGCCTCTACGACGACCGGGGCGCGCTGCAGCACGTGGGCGTGTCGGCCGCCTTCCCGATGAAGCGGCGGGCCGAGCTGATCGAGGAGCTCCAGCCGCTGCGGATGGACGACGCCGCCGGGCACCCGTGGGCGGCCTGGGGGGAGGTGGAGGCGCACGGGACGGCCCGGCTGCCGGGGGCGCCGAGCCGCTGGTCGGGCAAGAAGGACCTGTCCTGGGTGCCGCTGCGGCCGGAGCGGGTCGCCGAGGTGGCCTACGACCACATGGAGAACGGCGCCCGCTTCCGGCACACGGCCCGTTTCCGCCGCTGGCGCCCGGACCGCGCGCCGGAGAGCTGCACCTACGCCCAGCTGGAGGAGCCGGTGCGCTACGACCTGGCGGAGATCCTGGGCACCGGCGGCGCCCCCTAGAGACCCGCCCCGCCCCTAGGGCTGCATCAGGATCTTGACGGCGCCGTCCTGCTTGCGCTGGAACATCTCGTACGCGTGCGGGGCCTCGGACAGCGGCACCCTGTGGGTGGCGAAGTCGTCGACGCCGAGCGGGTCCTCGTCCGTGAGGTAGGGCATGATCTCGTCGCTCCAGCGGCGCACGTTGGCCTGCCCCATGCGCAGCTGGATCTGCTTGTCGAACATGGTGAGCAGCGGCAGCGGGTCGGCCATGCCGCCGTAGACGCCGCTGAGCGAGATGGTGCCGCCGCGCCGGACCAGTTCGATGGCCATGTACAGGGCGGAGAGCCGGTCGACGCTGAAGCGTTCGGCGATGGGGCCGCTGATCTTGCGGGGCATCATGGCGGCGGCCGTCTGGACCAGCTTCGCGGTCGCGCCGCCGTGGGCCTCGGTGCCGACGGCGTCGATCACGGCGTCCGGGCCCCGGCCGCCGGTCTCGTCGCGGATCGCCTCCACGAGTTCCTTCTCGTCGTCGAAGGCCCTGAGGTCGTACGTCTGGGTGCCGCGCCGCTTGGCCCGGGCCAGCCGCTCGGGCACCAGGTCGACGCCGAACACCCGCTCGGCGCCCCGGGCCATCGCGATGCGGCAGGCCATGTCACCGATGGGTCCGAGCCCGAGCACGGCGAGGGTGCCGCCGGGCGGGACGGAGGCGTACTCGACCGCCTGCCAGGCGGTGGGCAGCACGTCGGAGAGGTAGACGAACCGGTCGTCCGGCGGGCCGTGGGGCACCTTCATCGGCCCGAACTGGGCCTGCGGGACGCGCAGGTACTCGGCCTGGGCGCCGGGCACCGCGCCGTACAGCCGGGTGTAGCCGAACAGCGGGGCGCCCATGTGCTCGCTGGTGACCTGGGTGGTCTCGCACTGGGTCGGCAGTCCCGTCAGACACATCCAGCAGTTGCCGCAGGCGATCTGGAAGGGCACCACGACCCGGTCGCCCACCGCGAGGTCGGGCACGGCCGCGCCGACCTCCTCCACGATGCCCATCGGTTCGTGCCCGAGGATGTCACCCGGGGTCATGAACGGGGTGAGCACCTCGTACAGGTGCAGGTCGGAGCCGCACAGACCGCTGGACGTGATGCGGATGACCGCGTCGGTGGGTTCCTCGATCCGCGGGTCCGGCACATCCTCCACCCGCACGTCCCGCCTGCCCTGCCAGGTGACTGCCTTCATGAGGTCGCGCTCCCTTGCTCGCGTGCGCGCCGGTTCGCCCTGGCGCGTCCGTTCTGGGGTGGCGGCCGGGTACCCGGGCGAGCCTCAGCGAACCGCGTGCTCTCCGTCGCCGGCGGCGCACGGCCCGCTCCCCCGCCGCCCGCCCGGGTCACGCCAGGGGCCCGATCGGCCCAGCGGACGCGCGCGGAAACGGCGTACCGGGTATGGCCCGGACTGTCCCGGCGAGCACACAATCGACCTATACGAACGGGGAGACGACGGTGGGCATGCGATCCGCGGCGCGCTCGCGCCGCGCCGCGCTGACGGCGGCACTCGTCACCGCGACGGCGGTGGCCTCACTCACGGCGGGCTGCACCCGCCACGGACCGGCCGACGACGCCCGCGCCCCGGCGCGCACCCCCACGCCGAGCGCTCCCGTCGCCTCCACGCCCGCCCCCACACCCACGCCGCCGGCCGGGTCACCGCTCGCCGTGAAGATCGACAACGTGCCCGCTGCGCGCCCGCAGACCGGACTCGACGCCGCCGACGTGGTGTACGCGGAGCAGGTCGAGGGCGGTCTGAGCCGGCTGATGGCGGTGTACGCCACCCGGCTGCCGAAGTCGGTCGGGCCGGTGCGCAGCGCCCGCGAGTCGGACCTGGAGCTGCTGCGCCAGTTCCACCGGCCGACGCTGGCCTACTCGGGCGCCCAGCACAAGCTGCTGCCGCTGATCGGCCGGGCGCCGCTGCGGGCCGAGTCGCCCGACGACGCCGCGGGCGCCTACTACCGGGGCGCGGGCCGGGCCGCGCCGCACAACCTGTACCTGCGCCCCGCCCGGCTGCTGCGCTCCGCCCCGGGCCGGACCGCGCTGACCACGGGGTTCCGGTACGGTCCGGCGCCCTCCGGCGGAGCGCCGGCGGCCACCCGCACGGTGCGCTTTCCGGCGGCGCGCTTCACCTTCACCTGGTCCGGACGGCGGGGCGGCTGGCTGGTCGCCATGGACGGCACGCCCGCTGCGACCACGGACGGCGGCCCCATGGCGCCGCCGACCGTCGTCGTGCAGTACGTGCGGATCCGCCTCTCGAAGTTCCACGACGTGCTCGGCAACCGCACCCCGTACACCGAGACGGTCGGTTCCGGCCGTGCGGAGGTGCTGCGCGACGGGCGCTCCTTCGCGGCGCGGTGGTCCCGGCCGGCCGCGGCGGACGGCACGCGGTTCACGGCGGCGGCCGGCGGCCCGGTGAACTTCGCCGCCGGCCAGGTGTGGGTGGTGTTCGCCCCGTCCGGCGGCTGACCGGGCTCAGCCCTACCGGAGGGCCGGCGGCTGACCGGGCCGTCAGCCCTGCCGGAGGGCCGGCGGCTCCGCCGGGTTGCGCAGTTCCTCGGCGGCGTCCGCGACCCGGCGGATCAGGTCGAAGAAGACGGTCTGCTCCTCGGCGGTCAGCGGCGCGAGGAAGACCTGGTTCATACGGGCGGTGCGCACGTTCAGCCTGCGGTGCGTGCGCGTCCCGTCGTCGGTGAGCCGGAGCAGGAAGCGGCGCCCGTCCTGCGGATCGCGCACCTTGTCCAGCAGGCCGCGGCGGCCGAGCCGGCTGATGACCTCGGCGATGGTCGACCGGTCGAGGCCCACCCGCTCCCCCACGGTGCGCTGGTCGAGTCCCGGCTCGGCGACGAGCACGTTCAGGACGGCGAACTGCGGGGAGGTGATCTCCTCCGAGACCATCGTGTTCCACAGCAGGTAGTGCGCCTGCTGGAGCCGCCGGGCCAGGTGCCCGGGATGGGTGGTGAGGTCCGCCGCGGCCATGCGCGCTCCCCTGATCGAATCGTTGGTGCACTGAACAATACCGGCCGAAGAAGTCGCTGTCTGCGGGCTTGATCCTGGGTTATGCGAGGTCTTGACGGTTCACGCATCCGGTGGCAGCGTGAGCGCCACCTCGCTGAAATACTCAGTGCCCTGATTAATTTGCAGAGATGGGGCTTCACGGATGGACAAGGTGGTCGCCACGGCCGCCGAGGCGGTGGCCGATGTGCCGGACGGCGCGTCCCTCGCGGTCGGCGGTTTCGGGCTGAGCGGTGTGCCGAACGTACTGATCCAGGCGCTGTACGAGCGCGGCACGGCCCGACTGGGCGTGGTGTCGAACAACTGCGGAGCGATGGAGTCCGGCCTCGCGGTGCTGCTCGCGGCCGGCCGGATCGCCCGGGTGACCGGCTCCTACATCGGCGCCAACAAGGAGTTCGCCCGCCAGTACCTGGCCGGTGAGCTGGAGGTCGAGCTGATCCCGCAGGGCACCCTCGCCGAGCGGCTGCGCGCCGGCGGCGCGGGCATCCCCGCGTTCTACACCCCGGCGGGCGTGGGCACGCAGGTCGCCGACGGCGGGCTGCCCTGGCGCTACGACGGGACGGGCGGGGTCGCGCTGGCCTCGCCGCCGAAGGAGGTGCGGGAGTTCGACGGCGTGGAGTACGTGCTGGAGCGCGGCATCCGCACCGACTTCGCGCTGGTGCGCGCCGCCCGGGGCGACCGGCACGGCAACCTCGTCTTCAACCGGTCCGCCCGCAACTTCAACCCGCTGGCCGCGATGGCCGGTCGGGTGACCGTCGCCGAGGTGGAGGAACTGGTGGAGCCCGGGGACATCGACCCGGACGCGGTGCACGTGCCCGGCGTCTTCGTGCAGCGCGTGCTGGCGCTGACCCCTCAGCAGGCGGCGGACAAGAAGATCGAGCGGCGGACGGTGAGGTCCTGATGGCCTGGACACGCGAGGAGATGGCCGCCCGCGCGGCCCGCGAGCTGGAGGACGGCCAGTACGTCAATCTCGGCATCGGCCTGCCGACGCTGATCCCCAACCACCTGCCGCCCGGCGTCGAGGTGGTACTGGAGTCGGAGAACGGCATCCTCGGCACCGGCCCCTACCCGGCCGAGGACGAGGTCGACCCGGACCTCGTCAACGCCGGCAAGGAGACCGTGACGGTGCTGCCGGGCGCCTCCTTCTTCGACTCGGCGCTGTCGTTCGCGATGATCCGCGGCGGGCACATCGACGTGGCCGTGCTGGGCGCGATGCAGGTGTCCGCGGGCGGCGACCTGGCCAACTGGGCGGTCCCGGGGAAGCTGGTCACCGGCATCGGCGGCGCGATGGACCTGGTGCACGGCGCGCGGACGGTCGTCGTCGTCATGACGCACACGGCCAAGGACGGCTCCCCGAAGATCCTCCGGCGGTGCACGCTGCCGCTCACGGGCAAGGCGTGTGTGAACCGGATCGTCACCGACCTCGGCGTGCTCGACGTCACCGGGGACGGGCTGGTCCTCGTGGAGACCGCGCCCGGGGTGAGCGCCGACGAGGTGGCCGCCCGCACCGACGCCGAACTGACCGTCGCGGAGGGCCTGCTGTGAAGACCGTCTACATCGTTGAGGGCGGCACGGTGACCGCGGGCAACGCCTCCCCGCTCAACGACGGCGCCGCCGCGCTGCTCCTCGCCGACGAGGAGGGGCTGAGGTCGCTCGGCCGGGAGCCCCTCGCGCGGGTGTCGGCGACGGGTGTGTCCGCGACCGACCCGCAGTACTTCGGGCTCGCCCCCGTCGAGGCCGTCCGCCGCGCCCTCGCCAAGGCGGGCAGGGACTTCGGCGATCTGTCCGTGCTCGAACTGAACGAGGCGTTCGCCGCCCAGGTGCTCGGCTGTCTCGCCGAGTGGCCCGAGTTCGACCCGGCGGTCCTCAACCCGCAGGGCGGGGCGATCGCGCTCGGCCATCCTCCCCCGCTCTCGACTCCGCTCGAACGGGGGGACCCCCATGGCGCTTCCGGCGCCCGGCTCGCGGGCACCGTCGCCCACCAGCTCGCCCGCCGCGGCTCCGGCACCGGCGTGGCCACCCTCTGCATCGGCGTGGGCCAGGGCCTCGCCCTCGTCCTCGAGCGCTAAGGAAGCGTCAGGTGACCGCCATGACACTCACCCAGCAGGACATCGACCAGGAGATCGCGGCCGAGCGCGCCGCGTACGAGAAGCGGATCGCCGACGGCGCCCCCGTCGAGCACCACCCGCGCCGGGACTACGCGCCCTACCGCTCGTCGGTGCTGCGCCATCCCAGGCAGCCGCTGGTCGCCATCGACACCGCGAAGGATCCGGAACTGGTCGAGCTGCACTCCCCCGCCTTCGGGGAGCGCGACATCACCGGGGTCGACAACGACCTCACCCGGCACCACCGGGGCGAGCCGGTCGGCGAGCGCATCACCGTCTCGGGCCGGCTGCTGGACCGGGACGGCCGGGCCGTGCGCGGCCAGCTCGTGGAGATCTGGCAGGCCAACTCGGCCGGGCGGTACGCCCATCAGCGGGAGCAGCACGACGCCCCGCTCGACCCGAACTTCACGGGCTTCGGCCGCACCCTCACCGACGCCGAGGGCCGCTACCACTTCACCACCATCCAGCCCGGCCCGTACCCGTGGCGCAACCACGTCAACGCCTGGCGTCCGGCGCACATCCACTTCTCGGTGTTCGGCGCGGCGTTCACGCAGCGGCTGGTGACGCAGATGTACTTCCCGAACGACCCGCTCTTCCCGTACGACCCGATCCTGCAGTCCGTGACGGACGACGCGGCACGGCAGCGGCTGGTCGCCACCTACGACCACGGCCTGTCGGTGCCGGAGTTCTCCCTCGGCTACCACTGGGACATCGTGCTGGACGGCCCCGCCGCCACCTGGATCGAGGAAGGACGCTGACCGCAGCGATGACGAAGACAGACACCGGCGGCCCCGGGAACGTGCTGCCCACCCCGTCCCACACGGTCGGCCCGTTCTACGGGTACGCGCTGCCCTTCCGCGGCGGCGAGGACATCGCCCCGCTGGGGCACCCCGACACGGTCACCGTGCACGGCTACGTCCTCGACGGCGAGGGCAGGCCACTGCCCGACGCCCTCGTCGAGCTGTGGGGGCCGCGCCCCGACGGCACCGTCCCGCAGGTGGACGGATCGCTGCGGCGCGATCCGGCGACCGGCGGCTATCTGGGCCGCAACGGCGTGGAGTTCACCGGCTGGGGACGCGTCCAGACCGACGCGGACGGCCACTGGTACGCACGGACGCTGCGGCCCGGCGCCCGCGGGGACAGCGCGCCGTACCTGAGCGTGTGCGTCTTCGCGCGCGGCCTGCTCGTCCACCTGTTCACCCGGATCTACCTGCCGGGCGACGAGGCGGCCCTGGCCGCCGACCCGCTGCTCGCCCGGGTGGGCGACCGGCGCGGCACGCTGATCGCCGGTGCCGAGGGCGACGGGACCTACCGCTTCGACATCCGCCTCCAGGGCGAGGGCGAGACGGTCTTCCTGGAGTTCCGGTGACGCCGCCGCCCTCCGGCCGGGAGACGCCCCCGCAGGAGGACGACACCGGACTGCTGGCCCCCGGGTGGGCCGGCACCCCCGCCGCCGCCGCGACGAGCGACTCGGCCTACCTGCGGGCCCTGCTCGACGCAGAGACCGCCCTCACCCGCGCCCAGGCCGGGCTCGGTCTCGCGCCGGCGGCGGCCGCCGCCGCGGTGACCGAGGCGGCCGACCCCGCCCGCTTCGACGTCCGCTCGCTCGCCGAGCGGGCCCGCGCCGGCGGCAACCCGGTCATCCCGCTGGTCGCCGACCTGACGAAGGCGGCGGGCGAGGAGCACGGTCCGTACGTGCACCGGGGAGCCACCAGCCAGGACATCATGGACACCGCGGCCATGCTGGTGGCCGCGCGCACCCTGGGCCCGGTCCTGGACGACCTCGGCCGGACCGAGCGGGCGCTCGCCCGGCTGGCCGCCGGACACCGGGACACCCCGATGCCCGGGCGGACCCTCACCCAGCACGCCGTGCCGACGACGTTCGGGCTGAAGGCGGCGGGCTGGCGCTCGCTGGTGCTGGACGCCCGCGACCGCGTGCGCCGGGTGCGGGACTCGCTCCCCGCCCAGCTCGGGGGCGCCGCCGGCACCCTGGCGGCGTTCCGCGCGTACGGCGCCGTGGACGCGGCCGCGCTCACCGGCGCCTACGCCCGCGAAGTCGGCCTGGCCGCACCGGCGTTGCCCTGGCACACGCTGCGCACCCCGGTCGCCGACCTGGCCGGCTGCCTGGCCTTCGCGGCGGGCGCGCTCGGCAAGCTCGCCGCGGACGTGCTGACGCTGTCGCGCACGGAGACCGGCGAGCTGACCGAGGGCAGCGGCGGCGGCTCCTCGGCCATGCCGCACAAGGCGAACCCGGTGCGCTCCACGCTCGTCGCGGCCGCCGCCCGGCGCGCCCCGCAGCTCGCGGCCACCCTGTACGGCTCGCTCGCCGCCGAGGACGAGCGGCCGGCCGGCGCCTGGCACGCCGAGTGGGAGCCGCTGCGCGACCTGCTCCGACTGGTCGGCGGCGCCGCCGCGCACGCGGCCGTCTTGGCCGAGGAGTTGCGCGCGCACCCCGGCGCGATGCGGCGGAACCTCGACGTCACCCGGGGGCTGATCGTCTCCGAACGGCTCTCCGCCGCCCTGGCCTCCGTGCTCGGCCGGGCCCGGGCGAAGGAACTGCTCACCGAACTGGCCCGCCGCGCGCACGAAGAGGACCGTCCACTGCGCGAACTCCTGGCCGAGCAGCCCGAACTGGGGGAGGCCGACCTGGACGACCTCACCGACCCCGCCCGCTACACCGGTTTCGCCGGTGCCCTCACCGACCGTGCCCTGGAGCGTCGTTGACCGTGCAACTCCTCAACCACCTCGACGAAGGACCGGCGTCCGCTCCCGCGCTGCTGCTCGGGCCGTCGCTCGGCACCTCCTCGGCCCTGTGGGACGCGGTCGCGCCCGAGCTGACCGGCGGCCACCGCGTGGTCCGCTGGGACCTGCCGGGCCACGGCGGTTCGGCGGCGGACCTGATCGGGCCCGGCGCCACCGTCGGCGACCTGGCCGGCCTGGTGCTGGCACTCGCCGACGCCCTCGGTGTCGAGCGGTTCGCCTACGCGGGAGTGTCGCTGGGCGGAGCGGTCGGCCTGCACCTGGCCGCGTACCACCCCGAGCGGCTGTCCTCCCTCGCGGTCATCTGCTCCTCGGCCCACTTCGGCGGCGCGGACCCGTGGCGCGAGCGCGCCGAGCGGGTGCGCCGGGAGGGCCTGGAGTGGCTGGCGGAGAGCGCCGACGCCCGCTGGTTCACGCCCGGTTTCACCGTGCCCCGGCTGGTGCGGGACCACCGGGAGGCCGACCCCGGGGCGTACGCCGCCTGCTGCGACGCGCTGGCCGCCTTCGACCTGCGCGACCGGCTCGCCCGGATCACGGTGCCGACGCTGCTCGTCGCGGGCCGTGAGGACCCCGCGACGCCGCCGGCGCACCTGCGGGAGATCGCGGACGCGGTGCCCGGCGCCACGCTGCTGGAGCTGCCGGGCGCCTCCCACCTGGCGCCCGCCGAGGTCCCCGAGGCCGTCGTGGCCGCCCTGCGCGCCCAGCTCGACGGCCCTGCGGCGAGCGGGATGGCGGTGCGCCGGGAAGTGCTGGGCGATGCGCACGTGGACCGGGCGCAGGCGAGGCAGACCCCGTTCACCGCGCGGTTCCAGGACTTCATCTCCCGCTACGCCTGGGGGGAGATCTGGACCGATCCGACGCTGTCCCGCCGCGAGCGCAGCATGATCACGCTGACCGCGCTGGTCGCGCACGGCCACTACGACGAGCTGGCCATGCACGTCCGGGCGGCCCGGCGCAACGGCCTGACCCCCGAGGAGATCGGCGCGGTGCTGCTGCAGACCGCCGTGTACTGCGGGGTGCCCGCGGCCAACTCGGCGTTCGCGACGGCCCAGCGGGTGCTGGCCGAGGAGGAGACCGCCTGACGCGCCGGGGTGCGATGCCGGGCGCCGCGGGCCCGGCGGGAGCTGCCGGCCAGGCCTTGGCTCGCCGGACCGGCCCTGGTTTGCCGGACCGGCCCTAGCGCAGCCCGCGCCCCGTCTCCAGCACCTCCCGCGCCTGCGCCGCGAGACCGTCCGCCCCGCAGGAGCGCGCCAGGGTCAGGCCCCGCTCCAGCTCGGCGACCGAGCGGGTCATGACGCCGTACTCGACCCGGGCCGCCGCGTGCTCGTACTGGCAGGGCGAGGCCTCCAGGTAGGCGACGGCCTGGGCCGCGAGGCGCACCGCGCCCCGGCCGGTCTCCAGGGCGGCGGCGCAGCGCAGGGCCTCGCCGATGGCCGTGTCGGTGCCGAACCGCTCGGCCTGCCGGCGGGCGTCCGCGGCGAGCCGGGCGGCACGGGCCGGATCCTGTACGGCCAGGGCCCGGGCGAGGTCGAGGGACCAGGGGGCGAGGACCGGGTTGTGGCCGCCGCGGGAGGCGGCGGTCTTCTCGGCGGCCTCCAGTTCGTTGACGCCGTCCTCGGTGCGGCCCACGGCGAGCAGCAGCCGGCCGCGCACGGAGCGGATGTCGGGCAGCACGATGGTGGACGGGTAGGGCGGGGCGAAGCCGTACCGCCCGGCGATCGACCAGGCCTCCTCGACGTCGCCGCGGGCCAGCAGGGTGTCGACCAGTCCGCAGGTCGCGGACCAGTACAGCGGCAGGCGGCGGCCGACGCGCTCGGCGAGCGCCAGTGCCTCGCGCAGCGCGGCCTCGGCGTCGCGCAGCCTGCCCTGCCTGCGGTAGGCGAGGCCGAGGAAGGCGTTGGCCAGGGAGAGGTGGCCGCCGCGCCAGCCCGCGCCGGTGTAGGCGCGCAGGGCTTCGGCGAACAGGCTCTCGGCGCGGTCGAGGCGGTCGGCGTAGGCGTACGCGCTGCCGAGCATCATCAGCAGCTCGATGCCCCACTCGCCGTCGGTCCAGCCGAGCCCGGGCGCCAGGCGGCCGTTGACCAGGGCGCGGTCGCAGGACTGTACGACGTCCTCGGCGCTCTCGCCGTGGGTCATCGCGTCGAAGCCGCGCAGGATCAGCAGGGCGCGCTCGGAGTTGTCCCGGCCGGTGCAGATGCGGGCCAGCTCGGCCAGGCGACGGGACCGTTCCTGGGAGGCGGTCTCGCCGTGGATGCCCTCCCACATGAACTGCACGGCCCGCAGCCGCATCCCGACCGGGGACGACGGGTGCCGGGCGGCCTCGGCCTCGACCGTGCGGACGGCCTCCTCCAGTTCGTCGTTGTGCAGCAGCGCCTGGGAGAGCCGGACGACGGCGTCGACCCGCTGCGTGTCGTCGAGGCCCGGCAGGGCCAGGGCGTTGCGCAGGTGCTCGACGGTGACGGCGGGCGCGGTCAGCAGGGTGGCCCGGCCCAGCTCGTAGAGCACGTGGGCGTGGACCTCGGGGCGCGGCGGCTCCCGCAGGGCGCGTTCCAGGCAGCGGCGGGCCGCGTCCGGCGCGCCGACGGCCAGGTGTTCGCGGGCCGCCTCGCGCAGTTGCCCGACGAGTTCCTCGTCGTCGTCCGGGTGCACCTTCAGCAGGTGCCGGGAGGCCTCGGCGGCGCCGTGCCCGCTCTCGGTGAGGATCTGCGCGGCGACCCCGTGCATGGCGGTGCACACGCCGGCCGGGATGGAGTCGTACACGGCGGAGGCGATCAGCGGGTGGACGAACTCCAGCTCGCCGTCGCCGGGGTCGGCGCCGGCCACGGCCGCGGGCTCGGTGAGGATGCGGGCGTTGCGCAGCAGTTCGGCGCAGCGCCCGGCGACCGCGGTGCTCATGCCGGCGAGCCGGGCGACGAGGGCGACGGAGATGCCGGTGTCGAGGATGGCGGCCGCCCAGGCGAACCGGGTGGCCTCGATGCCGAGACCCTTGAGCCGGTCGACGAGGCCGCCGCCGCGGGCGGAGCGGTTCAGGGCCCGCAGCTCGCCGGCCCGCGCCTCCACCGGCTGCACCTCGCTGTCCCGCACCTTCGCCAGCAGTTCGACGGTGTCGTAGGGGTTGCCGCCGGTGACGGCCCAGACCTCGCGGCAGAACGGATCGTCGGCGTGCCGGCCAACGGTGGCGCGGGTGAGCCCGGCGGTGGCGTCCGGGGTGAGGGCGCTGAGGTTGACGGGCAGGGCCGCGGCGGCCACCGCGTCGAGGTACCGGGCGCTGTCCCCGCTCACCTCGCCGGGGCGGCGGGCCACCACGACCAGCACGGACAGGTCGTCCAGGCGCTCGGCGAACGCGGAGAGCCAGCGCAGGGTCTCCTGGTCGGCCCAGTGCGCGTCGTCGACGAGCAGGACCAGCGGCCACTCGCGGCGGGCGAGCCGGCGCACGGCGGCGACGAGTCCGTCGCACACGTACTGCGGGTCGGCGGTGCCCCCTTGCGGGTCCACTATGCCGAGGGCGGGGCCCGCTATGTCGTACCAGTCGCCGAGGTACTCCCGGGCCTCTCCCGGCAGCAGGGAGATCAGCGCGGGCTGCAGCAGTTGCCGGACCACGTTGAAGGGGACGGACCTCAGCGTCTCGCCGCCCCGCGCGGACCACACGGCGCAGCCGCGGCGCTCGGCCATGCGGCGGGTCTCGTTGAGCAGCGCGGTCTTGCCGAGGCCGGCCTCGCCCCGCAGCACCAGCAGACTGCCCGCGGACGACCGGTCGGCGCACAGGGCGTCGAGCGCCCCGGTGACCGTGGCGATCTCCGTGTCCCGCTCCCACAGGGGAGCGGGGCCGGTCGCCGAAGGCCGTCGCTCCGTCATCCCGTTGCCTCCCCGGGTCGCCCGAATGACGTACAGACCCCGAGCGTAGCCGTCCGGTGGGGCGTGTGGTGATCGGTCGGGACCCGTGTTGCCCCGCCGGGTGAAATATGCCGCGGGCGGGCGACGCGCATCCCGTCCGGCCTGCCGGTGTGCCGCGGACGGACCGTCAACCCGGCCGCCGTGACCGGGGCTCGCCCACCGCCTGACCAACGCGCCGCTCTCCGGCCGCGCCTGGCAGATCATCACGGGGGGGAATGCCCTCGGGAAAGGCGGGTTGAGCGGTGCGGGTGATCGGGCTGATGTCGGGTACGTCGTACGACGCGGTGGACGCCGCCGCGGCGGATCTGCGCCTGGACGGCGACACGCTGGTGCTGGAGCCGCTCGGGATGGTGAGCGCGCCGTACGGCGGTGAGCTGCGGGCCGCGCTCGCGGCGGCGCTGCCGCCGGCCGCCGTCCCGCTGGCCGAGGTGTGCGCGCTCGACACCCGGATCGGGCAGGCGTTCGCCGCCGCGGCCGTACGCGCCGACCGCGAACTCTGCGCCGGGCGCGCCGAGCTGGTGGCCTCGCACGGCCAGACGGTCCACCACTGGGTGGACGGCGGCCGGGTGCGCGGCACGCTCCAGCTCGGGCAGCCCGCGTGGATCGCGGAGGCGACCGGGCTGCCGGTGGCCGCCGACTTCCGCGCCCGGGACGTGGCCGCCGGCGGTCAGGGCGCTCCGCTGGTCAGCCTGGTCGACCTGCTGTGGCTGCGGGGCAGGCCGGGCCGGCCGGTGGCGCTGAACATCGGCGGCATCGCCAACCTGACCGCGCCGGACGGCACGGCGTTCGACACCGGGCCGGGCTGCGCGCTGCTCGACGCGGCGGCCCGGCACTTCAGCGGCGGGCGGCTGGCCTGCGACACCGACGGCGCACTGGCCGCGCGGGGCCGGCCGGACGGGGCGCTGCTGGAGCGGCTGCTGGCCGAGCCGTACTACGCGCTGGAGCCGCCCAAGACGACCGGCAAGGAGCTGTTCCACGCCGGGTACCTGCGTTCCTTCGGGGTGGACTCGCTGGCCGCCGAGGATGCGCTGGCCACGCTCACCCGGCTGACGGCCCGGACGGTCGCCGACGCGGTGCGGCGGGTCGGCGCTGGCGAGGTGGTGGTGTCCGGCGGGGGCACCCGCAACCCGGTGCTCATGGCGGTGCTGCGGCACCGGCTCGCGGGCGTCGCGGTGCGCGGCTCGGACGAACTGGGCCTGCCCGCCGCCGCGAAGGAGGCGTACGCCTTCGCGGTGCTCGGCTTCCTCACCGCGCACGGCCTGGCCGGCACCGACCCGCGCAGCACCGGCGCCCGTCACCCGAGCGTGCTCGGCTCGCTGACACCGGGCCGGGACGGCCTGCGGCTGCCGCCGCCGGCGGGACGCGCGCCGGTGCGGATGGTGGTGGCCGGGTGACCGCCGCCGGGCCGCCGCCGGAATCCGCCGCGGAAATCTCCGGAGAAATGCCCCGTTACGCGAAGTTGGCGGGGGATCCTCTCATCCCGCTTTCACCGACGCCTCATACGGTGGGGTCATGACGCAGGTGACTCCTCCCGGGTGGTACCCCGACCCCGGGCAGACGAATGACGGTCCGCCCACCGAGCGCTGGTGGGACGGCAGCGCCTGGACGGACCGGACCCGCCCCGCCGGTACGGCCGCCGTGTGGGGTCCCCCGGCGCAGCAGCCGGCCGCCGGCGCGCAGCCGTTTCCCCCGGCGTACCAGCAGCCGTACGGGGCGCAGCCGGGACATCCGGCGTACTCGCCGTACCCGTACCAGCCCCCGGCCGCGCCCCGGCGCGGACTGCGCACGGGCATAGCCGTGGGAGCCGCGGCCGCGGTCCTGGTGTGCATCGGGGTCGGGGTGTACGCCCTCGCCAAGGGCGACGGCGGCGACTCCGGGCGCGCCGGGTCGCAGGCGGGGCAGGACGGCCGGACCGGCGGCCAGGACGGGCCCGGCGGCGGTCCCGGCGGTTTCGGCGGCGACGGCGGGCGGGGCGGCTCCGGTGGCCCGGGCGGCGGCGGGCCGGGCGAGTCGCCCGCGCCCGGCGGCTCCGGCGCGCCCAAGGTGCAGGGCGGCGGCATGGTGCCCGACCCGGTCAACGGCATCAGCCTGCCGGTGCCCAAGGGCTGGACCGGGGAGTCGATCGGCGTCGGCGCCCAGGTGACCTCCGGCGACTCCTACAAGTGCCCCGGCAACAGCGCGCAGACCTGCACCGCGGGCGGCGCCTACACCGCGCCCGCCCTCAACCTGAGGACCAAGGGCGACACCGCCGAGGAGGTCGCCAAGGCGGACATCGCGGCCAACGCCAAGCAGTCGTACGGCGGTACCACCTACGGCAGCATCACCTCGCACGAGGTGCTGTCCGCCAAGGCGGTGACGGTGGCCGGGCAGAAGGGTTACGCGGTGCGCTGGAAGGCGGTCACCAGCAAGGGCGCCGACGGCTACGTGGAGTCGGTGGCCTTCCCCTCGCCCAACGACGCGAAGCGGATGGTCGTGGTGCGCTTCGGCGTGGACGTCGGCAAGGACGTGGCGGTCATCGACGAGATCCTGAAGGGCATCGAGGTCTCGTCGGGCGGCGGGAGCGGCCAGGACGTCTGAGGACGTCCTGGGAAAGCAGTCGGCCGGGTGGGGCGCCCCTCCGCTCAAGGGGAACCCCACCCGGCCGGGGGGTGCGCGCCGCCCCCGTCCCCACGGTGCGGCGCTGGCAGGTCACCGTTCAGTCATCCCGTGAACGGCGGCCTGGGTCCGGGGTCAGTCCGAGCGCGGGCAGCACGGTGGCCTCCACGAAGCGGACGAGGTAGTCGGCGTCGGCGTACTGCCCGCTGAGGACCGGCCGGACGCGCAGGACGCCGAACATCATGGCCGGGACGTACTCCAGCGCGGGGTGGTCCGCGGGCACCTCGCCGCGCTGCACGCCCCGCGCCAGCATCTCCTGGAGCTCGGCGATCTCGGGCAGCACCAGGGCCTCGCGCAGCGCCTGCGCCAGTTCGTGGTCGGCCGTGACCGCGTGGCCCAGCGCCTGCATCAGGCGGGTGTCCTTGTTGGACCAGTCCCCCGCGGCCCGCGCGGCCAGGCACAGGTCCTCGGCGAGCGAGCCGGTGTCGATGCCGGCGAAGCGCACCTTGCGGTTGGCGCGCAGCGCGGCCGCGACGAACTGCGGCTTGGTCTTCCACTGCCGGTAGAGGGTGGACTTGCTGCACCGGGTGCTGTGGGCGACGCCCTCCATGGTCACGGAGTCGTAGCCGCACTCGCGGATCTGCTCCAGCACGGCGTCGAAGAACTCCCGCTCACGCTCCGGCGTGATCTTGGAGCGGCGCGAGGCGGCGACCGTGTCCGGTCCGTCTTCGGCCTGCGACGTCATGCGTTGGCTCTCCTCACTCCGCAACGGGACGAGTCCCGGCCTCCAGTGTGTCGCACCTCAATCGATACGCCAGTGTACCGGTACTCAAGCGTATCGGTACACTGGCGTATCGGTACGGAGACGTATCGATGAGTTCCGGGGCCAGAACCCGGGGCCGCCCGCACCACCACCCGCACGACCGTCAGCGAAGGGGCCGGGGGATGAACGCCCGAACGGAGCCTGCAGCAGCGGAGCCGGACGCGACAGCGACCGCGCGACCGCCGCTCCTGCGCGAGTTCCTGCTCGTCGCGGGACTGTTCCTCGTCTACAAGCTCGGGCGGCAACTGGCCGTCGGTCACACCGCGAACGCCTTCCACAACGCCCACCGCGTCTGGGACCTCGAACGGGCGGTCCGGCTGCCCGACGAGACCGGCGTGCAGTCCGCGCTGCTCCACGGCGACCTGCTGGTCCACCTCGCGAACACCTACTACGCGACCGTCCACTTCCCGGCAACCCTGGCCTTCCTCGTCTGGCTGTACGTCAGGCGCCCCGCCCACTACGTCTGGGCCCGGCGGGTCCTGGCGGCGGTGACCGCGGCCGCCCTGGTGCTGCCGTTCACGTTCCCGCTGGCCCCGCCGCGGATGCTGACCGGCACCGGCCTGCTGGACACCGCCCGGGTATACGGCCCCTCGGTCTACGGGCCGCCGTCCGGCGACCACCTCTCCAACCAGTTCGCGGCGATGCCCTCGCTGCACTTCGGCTGGGCGCTGATGGTGGCGGTGGGGCTGATCGCGGCCACCCGGTCGAGGCTGCGCTGGCTGTGGCTGCTGCACCCGCTGGTCACCCTGCTGGTGATCGTGGGCACGGCCAACCACTACTGGGTCGACGCGCTGGCGGCGGCCGCCATGCTCGGCGCCGCACTGGCGCTCGTCCGCGCGCCGGGGCACACCTCCGGCACACCCGGGGGCGCCGTCCGGCTGCCCGCCCAGCGGGGGCCGGTCCTGGCGGGAGCCGGCCGATGAGCGCCGCCGCCCTGCTCGCCCTCGGCCTGTCCTTGGTCTCCGCCGTCGCCTACGCGGCGGCCGCCGTCGCCCAGGAACGCCTCGCCTCCCGGAGCGCCGGCACGGGCCTGCTGCGACTGCTGGGCACCGGCGCGTGGTGGTCGGCCGTCGGCCTGAACGCCGCCGCCGCGCTGCTGCACGTGGTCGCGCTCAAGTACGGGCCGCTCACCGTCGTCCAGCCGCTCGGGGCGCTCACCCTGGTCGCGGCGGTGCCGCTCGGGGCGCGGGCCGCAGGGCGGCGGGTCAGCACGGTGGAGTGGCGCGGTACGGCGCTCACCCTGCTCGGGCTCGCGGCGGTGCTGGTCACGGCCTCGGGACCGGCGCCCGAACAGATACTGAGCCTGCCCGAGGCGCTGGCGGTCGCCGGCACCACCGCCACCCTGATCGGCCTGCTGTCCCGGCCCGGCGCCAGGCCGGGCCTGCGGCACGCCACCGCGTCGGGCTTCGCCTCCGGGGTCGCCTCGGCCCTCACCCAGACGCTGACGGTGGCGGCCACGCGGCACGCCGGTACGGACCCGGGCCTCGAGGTGGTCGTGGTCGCCGTCCTCGTCGCCGCGTTCTCCACCGGCGGACTGCTGCTGTCCCAGACGGCCTTCCGGGGCGGCCTGGGCGCCCCGCTCGCCATGGTGACCCTGGCCAACCCTGTGGCCGCCGCGGTCATCGGGCTGACCTTGCTGGGCCAGGGCCTGCGCGGCGGGGCCGGCGGGGTGCTGCTGGCGCTGGCCGGGGCCGGGCTGGCCGCCCGGGGCGTGGTCCTGCTGACCCGGGCGACGCGCGTGCCCGGCGGTCCGGGCGGCCATGACGTCCCCGACGGGCCCGCCGGGGACGACGACGAGCACCCGGTGGCGGCGGTCCTGGCGCTGGAGCCCGGCACGGCGGCCGCGGAACCCGCGCTGGTGCCCCGGCAGCCGGAGCAGCCGGGACATCTCACCGCGCTCTGAACGGACGACGGCGGCGGCCGGCGCCCGCGGACACCCCGCGCGCACCGGCCGCCGCCGTGCGCCCGCGCGGACCGGTGTCCGCGCGGGCCGATGTCCGCGCGGACACCCCGCGCGGGCCGGTCAGCCCCAGCCCCGCGAGTCCTGCTTGAGCGCGGTGTCGACGGTCAGGGCCGTCGCCACGACGAGGCTCAGCAGCGGCTCGGGGAGCTGGTAGTGGATCTGCAGGACGTAGTTGTCCGCGGTCGTGAACAGCGTCTTGGCGAGGCCTTCCCAGGTCTTGGTGATCCGGGCGACCTCGTTGTCCGCATGGTCGACGATGGCGAAGTTCCAGGCCCGCCAGTTCTCCGCCTTGATCGCGCCGACCTGCTGGCCGTTCGCGGTCATCGCGAAGTTGATCTTCCCGATCATGTTCTGCTGGACGATCTCACCGACCGGCGAGCCGTCCGGGCGCGTCACGATGACCCGGGACTTGAAGAACTTCGCGGGCCGGGTCAGCACGAGCTGCGGCCGGCCCTGGGCGTCGCGGATCTCCAGCTTGTGGGTCATGAACTGGTCGAGGCTGGAGACGAAGCGCAGGATCTTCTTCAGCGCGCTCTGCCCGACCTCGGTGACCGCGCCGATCTCCCGGCCGCTCTGGTCCATGACCTTGTACTCGTTGGTCAGCTCGATCAGCTTGGCCTTCTGGTTCACCACCAGGACCGGCTCGGTGAACAGCGTGCCGCCGCCGGGACCGCCGGCCGCGACCCCCGCCTGCTTCTGCACCTGGCGCTGCACCTTGGCGTCGCCGCCCTGCTGCTCCGGGATGTGGGCGGCCTGCTGCTGGCCGGCGGCCTGCTGCGGCGGGACCTGACCGGCGCCCTGCTGCGCCGGGTTGGTGTGGTCGGTCCACTGGGCGCCGTCCCAGTAGCGGAGCGTCTGGGCCGCCCCGTGCGGGTCGGGGTACCAGCCTGCAGGGGTGTTCGATTGCGTGGTCACCGGGGCACACTACCCTGCTGTGACCGGTACCTGACCAGCCTGTCCGGAGCGGTGTTCATCGTCCGTTCACTCCGTGATGATGGCCGGGTCGCTGACGCCGGGAAGCCCGTTCTCCACATGGCCGGCGAAGCCGCGCAGGAACGCCGGATCGGTGTCCGCGGTGACCGTGAGGTCGTACCAGCGCCGGCCGGCCGCGAGCCGGACGGTCCGCCGCACGGTCGCCCCGGGCCGCACCGTCACCGTGACCGGGGCGCCGCCGTAGCCGTCGACGAGCTTCAGCCGTGCCGTGCCGGAGCCGCGGTTGGTGAGGACCAGTTCCACGTCGTCACCGGTGTGCCGGGCCGTCACCTCCGGGCCGGCCGTGCCGTTGCGGCCCTTGAACAGGCGCCGGAATCCGTTCGGTCCGTGCACGGCGAGGTCGTAGGAGCCGCCCGACCAGGCCGAGTTCCAGGTGTCGGAGAGCGTCTTGCCGGCCTCGGTGGTGTACGTCCAGGGGCCGTCGCCGCGGTTGCCCGAGGTGACCAGGAACGCGGCTCCGGCGTGCGCCCCGGAGGCGAAGGTGAGCGTGAACTTCCCCGCCGCCGCGTCCACGGAACCGTCCACCGCCGGGGCGTACCTGAGCGGACGCGTGGGGCGGCTGCCGCGCTCCTGCCGGGGCAGCGCGGGGCTGGCCGGCGGGTGCGGCACGTAGTCGGGGTGACGCTCGCGGTCCGGCGGCAGGTAACCGGCCGTGGACGGCAGCGCCACCGGTGCGGTGTCCTTGCGGGAGAAGTCGAAGGCCGAGGTCAGGTCGCCGCACACGGCGCGCCGCCAGGGCGAGATGTTCGGCTCCCGGACGCCGAAGCGCGTCTCGATGAACCGGATGATCGAGGTGTGGTCGAACGTCTCGGAGCAGACGTAGCCGCCCTTGCTCCAGGGGGAGACGACCAGCATCGGCACCCGCTGGCCGAGCCCGTAGGGGCCCGCGGCGTGGCCGGCGTCGCCCTTGAACACGTCGGGCGCGGGGTCCACCGTCGACCGGCCCCGGTCGGCGGAGACGGGCGGGAAGGGCGGGATCACGTGGTCGAAGAAGCCGTCGTTCTCGTCGTAGGTGATGAACAGCGCCGTCTTCGCCCACACCTGCGGATCGGCGGTCAGCGCGTCCAGCACCTGGGAGACGTACCACGCGCCGTAGTTGGCGGGCCAGTTGGGGTGCTCGGTGAACGCCTCGGGGGCGACGATCCAGGAGACCTGCGGCAGCTTCCCGGAGGTGACGTCGGCGCGCAGCCGGTCGAAGAAGCCCTCGCCCTTGCGCGCGTCGGTGCCGGTGCGGGCCTTGTCGTACAGCGGGTCGCCCGGTGCGGCGTTGCGGTACTGGTCGAAGTAGAGCAGCGAGTTGTCGCCGTAGTTGCCGCGGTAGGCGTCCTGGATCCAGCCCCAGCCGCCGGCCGCGTCCAGTCCGTCGCCGACGTCCTGGTAGATCCGCCAGGAGACCCCGGCCCGCTCCAGGCGCTCGGGGTACGTCGTCCAGCTGTAACCCGCCTCCTCGTTGCCGAGGACCGGGCCGCCGCCCTTGCCGTCGTTGCCGGTGTACCCGGTCCACATGTAGTAGCGGTTGGGGTCGGTGGAGCCGATGAAGGAGCAGTGGTAGGCGTCGCAGATGGTGAAGGCGTCGGCGAGCGCGTAGTGGAAGGGGATGTCGTCGCGTGTCAGGTACGCCATCGTCGTCGCGGACTTGGCGGGCACCCACGTGTCGTACTTGCCGCCGTTGAAGGCGGTGTGGCCGTCGTTCCAGCCGTGCGGGAGGTCCTGGATGAAGGCGAGGCCCAGGTCGTCGGCGTCCGGGTGGAAGGGGAGGATGTCCTTCGCGCCGTCGGACTGCCGCCAGACGGACCTGCCGTTCTGGGTGACCGGGCGGGGGTCGCCGAAGCCCCGGACTCCCCTGAGCTTGCCGAAGTAGTGGTCGAACGAGCGGTTCTCCTGCATCAGGACGACGATGTGCTCGACGTCCTGGACCGAACCCGTGCGGTGGTGGGCGGGCAGTGCGGCCGCGCGCTGGATGCTGCCGCTCAGGGCGGTGAACGCCGTCGTGGCGCCCGCCAGTTGGAGGAAGCGGCGCCTGTTGACCTCGGACATGGGTGAGGGTCCTCTCATCCTGACGTACCTGCCGCCGTCTGGTGACGGGATCTGCGCGCAGCGAGTGTTCCAAGAGCAGCGAACGTCAGGGAAGTATCTGATGGCACCCGTGTGAAACCCGGCGGTCCGCCCGGTGCCGCCGGCCGCGCGGGACGGCCGGCGGCACCCGGAGAACCTCAAAAGCCCGCGAACCGGGCGCCTGTCACGGGTGGACGCCGGAGACACCGTGCCGGAGGGGGCCGCCGCGCGTCCGGCGCCGCTCAGCTCCCCAGGTACGCCTCCACCTCGCTGAACTGCCCCGCCGGCCAGCCGGTGTTGGCGCTGACGGAGAGCCGGAGGTAGCGCAGGTTCGTGCCGCTCGGCAGGGAGACGGTGGCCGTGTTGCCGGTGGCCGGGTCGAAGCGGTAGCCCTGCGCGCCGAGGGCCGTCGACCAGGCCGAGCCGTCGGTGCTGCCGAGCACCGTGACGGTCTGGGTGCGGGCGCCCCAGGCGGTGGACGGGGGCAGCTTCAGCACCACCCGGCGCACCGCGTAGGAGGAGCCGAGGTCGACCGTCAGGGACTGCGGGAAGGCGTTGTTGGCCGACTCCCAGTACGTGCCGGCGTCGCCGTCGACCGCCTTGCCCGGCGTGTAGACGTCCTGCGAGCCGGTCGCGGTGGCCGGGCGGCCCTTGGCGAGGTTGCGGCCCGGGTCGGGAGCGGGGTTGCCCTGGCCGGGCTGCGGCCAGCTGGAGCAGTCCGACCAGGTGCCGGCCCAGCCGGAGTTGCCGCCGCCGTCGGTGAGCGTGAAGGCACCGGAGTTCGCCGGGTAGGGGCAGTTGTAGACGCCCGCGGACCCCACCTGGGTGGCGGTGACGTCGCGGAAGACGGCCGCTCCCGGGGCCTCGGCCTGGACCACGACCGTGCCGGTGTTGCGCACGGTCGCCCCGGTCACGTTGACGCCCCGCACCGGACGGCCCTGTCCGCCGCCGGAGACGAACTCGAAGGCGCTGTAGGGGCTGTCGGTGATGGTGGTATTGGTGATGTTGACGGTCGCGTCGATCGCGCTGTCGTAGGAGTCGACCCGCAGCGCGCCCATCGGATGGCCCCAGTTGGGGTTGAGCGCGCCGGTGCGCACCAGCGTGTTGCCGTCGACCGTGATGGTGCCGGACAGCGGGGAGAAGGGGTCGAGGAACTTCTGGTTGGAGATGGCGATGCCGCTGCCCAGGGCGTTGGTGTCGGAGACCAGGTTGCCGCGCACCGTGATGTCGGTGCCGCCGTAGACGGCGATGCCGTTGGCGAGGTTGGGCTGCGAGATGGTGTTGTTCTCGAAGCTGGAGTCCGTGTCCGGGGCGTACAGCGACCACATGGCGAGCGCGTCGTCGCCCTGGTTGCGCAGGAAGTTGTTGCGGACCCGGACGCCCTTGGCGGTGCCGTTGAGGTTGAGGCCGTCGGCGGTGGTGTCGAGGACGCGGTTGTTCTCCACCACCAGGTTGTCGTTGTTGCCGGTCAGCCAGAGCCCGACCTTGAGGTGCTGGAGCCACATGCCGGAGACGGACGAGTTCGGGCCGAGGGAGCCGTTGACGAAGTTGTCGGGGCTTGAGTCGACGCGCTCGGTGACCTCGCCCAGGACCGCGAAGTCCTTGATGTGGACCCCGCCCGACGAGCTGGTCTGGTCGATGAAGCGGGAGGTGTGCACGACCGAGTGCCAACTGCCCGCGCCCTGCAGGGTGACGTTCTGCACCCCGCTCAGCGAGGAGGTGAGCCGGTAGTCGCCCGGCGGGATCCACACCACTGCGCCCCGGGCCGCCGCGATGGCGTCCCGGAAGGCCTGGGTGGAGTCGCCGTTGCCACTGGGGTCGGCGCCCTTGGAGACGACGGACACCGAGCCGGCGGGCTGGGCGGCGGCCGCGGCGACCTGCTCGAAGTCGGCGACGTCCACGGTGACCTGGGTGCCGGCGGCCTCGAAGGCGACGCGGTCGCCCGCCTGGACGTCCCGGCCCAGCTGCATCCGGGCGTCGTCGTAGAAGTGGTGGGTCTTCGAGCCCGTGATCCAGCCGGTGTCGATGTAGGAGTACTTGGCGGTCACCGGGAGCGTCCGGGCCAGCTTGACGCCGTTGACGTAGACGTTCAGCGAGCCGGACTGGCCGTCCGGGACGCTGTAGGAGACGTTCACCGCGTTGGCGGCGCGCGGCACGGTGAACTCAACGCGCTGTCCTGGTGCGAGCCGTACGGCCTGCCGGCCGGAGGCCTCCGAGGCGAGGGAGCCCTGGGTGTAGTCGGGGCCGATCCTCGTGCCGGTGGTGCTCGCCGACTCCGCCTCGACGGAGGTGAAGGGGAGCGTGGCGCCGGCTGCCGCGTGCGCGGCGGGCGCCAGGGTGACGAGCATGCCTGCGGCCAGGGCGACGACCGCCCCGATCACTGGCATGCGCCTGACATGTACGGACGGACTGCGGTGCATGTGCCGGTCCCTTCGTGGTGGGGGTCGGGGGACAGCAGGAACGTGCGCCTGCGGGGCGCCGCACACTCAAGCACCGACGACATTCGTTCACAAGATGTCGCGCAGAATCTGTAATTCTTTGACAGTGATGCGGATACAGGCAACGACGGTCATGAGGGGGCATGGGCGTGCCGGGTTGACGTAATGGGCGTCGAAAGAAGAGCGCAAATCGCGCAAGCCGCTTGCGTGAACGGGACAGCGGCGCCGGAGGCGCGTCGATGCGCGGAGGGGGGAGAGAGTTCCTGGCCCGGTCCCGTCGGCGACCTGAACGCCGACGGAACCGGGTCAGTCCTGGGGGGCCGGAACGACCGTCAGATGCGCGCCGGCGCCACGCGTCCGGCGCTGACGGCGTCCGGCGCCGGCCGGGCGGCGGCCCTCGCGCAGCACCATCGTCAGACGGGTGCAGCCGATCTCCGCGAGGGTCCGGGGCGTCTCGTCGACGATCCGGCACTCGGTGGCGCCCCGGCGCGGGTCCGGGTGGTGCAGCAGGCGCACGGCGCCGTCGATCCGGGTCGCGGCCTCGCCGACGGCGCGGATCCAGTGCGGCAGCCCCTGCCGGTACGCGGCCTCCATGAGCGGGTCCTGACCGATGTCCCGGCGGATCGACTGCAGTTCGTGGTCGTGGCCCGAGTGGTCGAGCGCGGCCTTCAGATGCGCCAGCATCGGCAGGCACCAGCCCTGCTCGTGCTCGCCGAGGACGCCGGCGGCGTCGGGGTGGAACAGCACGAAGCGCAGGAAGTTGTCCCCGGGCATGGCGGTCGGGTGGGGGCGCACACCGCGGAAGAGCGTGCCGTAGGCGCCGTTGGCCAGCATCACGTTCCAGCGGTGGTCGACGACCAAGGACGGGAAGGGGACGGCCTCCACCAGCGCGGCGTAGCCCTGGAGGTACGCCGGTACCTCGCAGCGCTCGGGGACGGGCCGCGGCGCCGGCCACTGCCCTCCTGCCTGATGTGCCATCGGGAGGTCACCCCTCTTGCCTCTGCCGACCTTCGTGCGGCGAAGCGATCCTGCTGCCCGGACGACATCCGTGTCAACTATCGTGGCATTTCATGCCCGTTGACGGCTGAAATTCGCCACAGTTGTGGCGAGACCTGGATGCGGGTTCGAAGCACCCGCTACTCTCCGGGAAGTTCACGGAATCCGCTCGTGAGAAGCACGGAACGCACCTGAGGCCCTCGAGAGACGTAGGAGTTCTGTCGGTGACGGATGGCTACGAGGATCCGGGCGCCACCGAGACCGCACAGCTTTCGGCCGTCGCCGCCCGCGTCACCGCGCTCGCCGACCGGCTCGGCGTGCCGCACACCGAGGTCTTCGACGTGGGGCGGCTCTCCGTCGCCTGCGGTGTCCCGGAGCCGGTGGTCAAGGCCCTGCTCAGCGGCCGCCCGGCGGGCGAACCGGACGTGCAGGCCCGCTTCCTGCAGCGTCTGGACCTGCTGCGCCGCACCCGGCTGAAGCCCAACGGCCGCAAGTACACCCAGCAGGAGATCGCGGACGGCGCGGGCATGTCACGCCAGCAGGCGGGCGCGCTGATCAACGGCGACCGGCGGCCGACCATGGAGCACTGCGACGCGCTGCAGCGGTTCTTCCGGGTGCACGCCGGCTTCCTCACCGCGGAGGACGCCGAGGCGCTGGCGGGCGCCCTGCAGCGCACCGAGCAGGAGCTGCTGCAGAAGCTCGCCGACCAGGAGCGGGCCGAGGCGGCGCAGGACCCGCTGGAGCGGCTGCTGCAGGACCACGGGGTCCGCGGGATCGCCTGGCGGGCCGCGCAACTGCCCACCGACCAGCACCGGGACAAGGTCGCCGAGTGGCTCGACATGCTCCTGGAGAGCGTCCAGCGGCCCGAGTCGTAGACCGTTCTACCCATCCGCGCGCACGCGGACGGCCCGGCGGCCGCACCGGCCGGTCCCCGGGCCCGCTCCGGTCCCCGGGCCCGCTCCAGCCGGTCCCGGATCCGCTCCGGTTGTCGGGATGCCGTGTCCGCCAAGGGGTACGGCGTCCGCTGAGCGGGCGAACCAGGGCCTGCCCGCGCCGCGTTGTCAGTGGTGGACGGCAAGCTGGAGTCGTGCGCCGTACGAAGCGGCGCACGGCGCCGCAGCGCGCGTGATCCGTGACGCCGAACCGGGGAGAGCCGACCGATGACCACCGCCGTACTGACCGACCGTGAGCGCACCGCCGTCCAGGCCTATCTGCGGCTGCTGCACACCGTGCGCGCGGCCTTCGACGGGCCGCCGGACGCGCCCCGGCCCGTCCTGGTCCCGCCCGCCGTGCTGGCCGAGGCGGACGGGGCGCTGGCACGGGCCGGACTCGCGGGCAACGAGGAGGAGTTCTTCGGGCTGCTGACCCAGTGGGCCCCGCGGGAGTGAGAGCGGTCCGGGGTGGCCGTGCCGCTCAGTGGTGCGGGACGGCCACCGCCGACAGCACCAGTCCGTCCCGGACGAGCCAGCTCCCCCGGAAGGCGCTCACGCGCACACCGCCGACCAGCGGGCCGGGGACGAGCAGCCGGGCGTGGAAGCGGCCGCGCGTGTCCTGGCCGGGTTCGGCGGTGAGTTCGATGTCGGCCTCGGAGAAGTCGAGCCAGGCGCGGGTGAGCGGGAACCACGCCTTGTAGACCGACTCCTTGGCGCTGAACAGCAGCCGGTCGAAGTGGACCGCGGGCCGGGCGGCGGACAGCGCGCGGTGCCGGTCCTGCTCGGCGGGGAGCGCGATGGTGCCGAAGACGCCGTCCGGCAGCGGCGCGTGCGGTTCGGCGTCGATGCCGAGGGAGGCGAGGTCGGCGGCGCGCACGAGCGCGGCGGCGCGGTAGCCGTCGCAGTGCGTCATGCTGCCGGCGAGCCCGTCCGGCCACACCGGGGCGCCGCGCTCGCCGGTCAGGACGGGCTGCGGTGGCACGCCCAGCTTCTCCATGGCCCGCCGGGCGCAGACCCGTGCCGCCGTGAACTCCCGGCGGCGCTTGCTCACCGCCCGTGCGACGAGCAACCGCTCCTGCGGGTAGAGGTAGGCCTCGTCGGTGTCCTGGTCACCGCGCGACTCCACGGCCACCACCGACTCCGGGAGCAGCTCCTCGATCACCGGGTCCGACCTCCATCGGCAGTATGCGGCGCGGCTGCCCCGGTGGTACCGGGCGCTTGCGCCATTCGCGGGGGTATCCGACGGACACCTCTTCGAAGCGGACTCCCTCGTGCCAGGTGGTCCGCGGGATGTGCAGATGGCCGTAGACCATGGTCTCGACCCGGAACCGGCGGTGCCAGTCGGCGGTGAGGGTGGTGCCGCACCACATGGCGAACTCGGGGTACCACAGGACGTCGGTCGGGTGCCGGTCGAGCGGATAGTGACCGGCCAGGACGGTGGGCAGGTCCGCGGGCAGCTCGGCCAGCCTTCGCTCGGTCTCGGCGACGCGGGCGCGGCACCAGTCCTCACGGGTCGGATAGGGGTCTGGGTGCAGCAGGTACTCGTCGTTGCAGACGATGCCGGTGCTGTGCGCGTAGGCCAGGCCGTCCGTCTTGGTGGCGCAGCCGTCCGGCAGGAAGGAGTAGTCGTACAGCAGGAACAGCGGGGCGACGGCGACCGGGCCGCCGGGGCCCCGCCAGACCGGGTACGGGTCCTCGGGCGTGAGCACGCCCAGTTCCCGGCACAGGGCGACGAGGTGCTCGTAACGGGCGACGCCGCGCAGGGCGACGGGGTCCTTCGGGTGGGTCCACAGCTCGTGGTTGCCGGGTGCCCACAGGACCTTGGCGAAGCGGTCGGCGAGCGTTTCGAGGGCCCAGCGGATGTCCTCGACGGTCTCGGCCACGTCGCCGGCCACGATCAGCCAGTCGTCGTCCGTCCCGGGGCGCATCCGCTCCACGAGCGCGCGGTTCTCCGGATACGAGATGTGCAGGTCGCTGATGGCCAGCAGCTGTCCGGCCCCGGCCGTCGACTCCACCCCGTGCCCCTTCCGATCATGCGTGGGCACCACCTGAACACATTCAGGGGGCCGGGGCAAGCAGATCTTCGGCCAGTCCTCGACCGCCGCAGACGGTGGAATCCGTGACCTGCGCGTTGCACGCGCAGGCGTTTGAAAGCCGTATGATCGCCCCAACATCGACGCCCCTAACCCCCCCTTTCGCAGGGCCGTTTGGTGTCCCTTCCTCTCTCCTGCCCGGGCACGGGCCGCTGCGCCCTGCCCGGAAACCCCCGAAAGGCGGCCTGCATGCCCTCTCGCGTACGCGTCTGGCTCAACCGCACGTACGCGGAGAACGTCTTCTTCATGGATCAGCTCCGGAGGAATCCCAGCGACCGGGCGGTCGAGATCCACGCCACGCACGGTGACCCCGACTCCCCCGTGCTGGCCGCGGCCGACACCGCCGAGCCCGAGCCGGAGGGCCTGTCGCCGGCCGCGTACGCGGAGTACGCCCTCGACCAGTGCGTCCGGCGGGGCATCGACGTGTTCGTGCCCCGGCTGCACCAGGCGGCAATCGTGGCGCACCGCGCCGAGTTCCGGGCGGCCGGCACTGCGCTGCTGGCGCCGACGCCCGAGGCGGTGGCCGTGTTCGAGGACAAGGCGACCGCGTACGAGGCGGCGCGCTCGGTCGGCGTCGCGGTGCCGCCGTGGTGGCGGGTGCGCACGGCGGACGAGCTCGTGGCCGCGGTGGAGGAGCTGGAGGCGGCCGGGGAGCGGGCCTGCTTCAAACCGGCGGCCGGTGCGGGCGGGACCGGCTTCCGGATGATCACACGCGCTCCCTTCTCGCTGACGCAGCTCAGCGGGTTCCCCGGGCCGTACGTCCAGCTCGACCTGGTGGTCGAGGCGCTGCGGCGGGCCGAGGAGCCGGTGGACTGGCTGGTGATGCCGCGGCTGGAGCAGCCGGAGGTGTCGGTGGACTGCCTGACCGGGCCGGACAACCGGGTCCGGCTGGCGGTGGGCCGCACCAAGAACGGCCGTCGCCGGGGCTTCACGCTGCGCGAGCGGTGGCTGGCGCCGGCCCGGCTGCTCGCCGAGGGCTTCGGGCTGCACTACCTGTCCAACATCCAGTTCCGGATGCACGGCGACCGGCCGGTGCTGCTGGACGTCAACACCCGGCCCGCGGGAGGGCTGCACCAGCTCTCCCTCTGCGGGGTCAACGCCCCTTGGGCGGCGGTTCAGTTGGCGCTGGGCGAGGACCCGGGCACGATCGAGCCGCCGTTCCTGGGACAGGACTACACGGTGGTGGCGGGGCCGCGGACGCTGCGGCCGGTGTCGCTGCCCCAGCAGCGGGCCGCGCAGACCGCGACCGCGCTGGCCGCCGTACCGGCGCCCGCTGACGGAGCGGCCAGGGAGGATGGCGTCCCCGCCACCGGAGCCGCCGCCCCCGAAGCCACCGCCACCGCTCCGGCGTGACTCCCTGAACGGCAAACCGGTCTGGACCAATCTCGGCTCACTCCCTTGACACCCCGATTGGTCCAAACCAACTTGGTTGGCGCACCTTCCGCACTCCCCCGTACTCCCGAACACCCCCATTCCCACAGGGAGATCGTGTGCGCCACATACTCGGGCGTCCCAGACGCCGGCTCCTCGCCCTGCTCGGCTCCGCCGCACTGGCCCTCGGCGGGGCCGTCGCCCTTCCCGGCACCGCTCAGGCGGCCAACGTCCTCACCAACCCCGGCTTCGAGTCGGGCGGCCTGTCCCCCTGGACCTGCACCGGCAACCTCGGCTCGGTCGTCTCCTCCCCCGTGCACGGCGGCTCCAAGGCCCTGCAGGGAGCGGTGAGTTCGTCCGACAACGCGCAGTGCAGCCAGACGGTCGCGGTCAAGCCGAACACGGCCTACACCCTCAGCGGCTGGGTCCGCGGTTCCTACGTGTACCTCGGCGTCGACGGCGGCGCCTCCACCTGGACCACGTCCCCGTCGGCGTACAGCCAGCTCAGCGTCTCCTTCACCACCGGCGCCGCGCAGACCAGCGCCACCGTCTACGTGCACGGCTGGTACGCGCAGGGCACGTACTACGCCGACGACGTCCAGCTCGACGGTCCGGGCGGCTCGGGCGGCGGGGACACCCAGGCGCCGACCGCGCCGGGCGGGCTCACCTCGACCGGCAAGTCCTCCACGAGCGTGTCGCTGAAGTGGAACGCGGCCTCGGACAACGTGGGTGTCACAGCGTACGACGTCTACGCCGGACCGAATCAGGTGCTCAGCGTCTCCGGCACCTCCGCCACGGTCGGCGGGCTGTCGCCGAGCACCGCGTACACCTTCAGTGTGAAGGCGCGGGACGCGGCCGGGAACGTGTCGGCGGCCTCCAACTCCGTGTCCGTCACGACGGACGCCGGGACCGGCGGGGGCACCGGGTTCAAGCAGGCGGCCCCCTACCTGTACGAGGGCTGGGGCGATCCGCCGAACCCGGGCACAGTGATGAGCGCGACCGGCGTCAAGTGGTTCACCATGGCGTTCGTGCTGGACTCGGGCGGCTGCAACCCGGCCTGGGACGGCAGCCGGGCGCTCACCGGCGGCGCGGACCAGACCGCGATCAACCAGATCCGCTCGGCGGGCGGTGACGTCGTCCCGTCGTTCGGCGGCTGGCAGGGCAGCAAGCTGGGCGCCAACTGCTCCTCGGCCGCCGCGCTCGCGGGGGCGCTGCAGAAGGTGATCGACGCCTACTCGCTGAAGGCGATCGACATGGACATCGAGAACACGGACGAGTTCGAGAACGAGGCCGTGCAGGCGAAGATCCTGACCGCGCTGAAGACGGTCAAGGCCAACAACCCGGGCCTGAGGACCATCGTCACCTTCGGCACCACCACTACCGGCCCGACCTACTACGGCAACCGGCTCATCGAGCAGGCGAACTCGCTGGGGGCGGGCATCGACGTCTTCACGATCATGCCGTTCGACTTCGGCGGCGGCTCCGACATGTACGGCAACACCGTGAACGCGGCCGAGGGTCTCAAGAACAAGCTGAAGTCGACCTTCGGCTGGGACGACGCGACCGCCTACGCGCACATCGGCATCTCCGGCATGAACGGCCTGTCCGACCAGCAGGAGAACACCACACCGGCGATCTGGACCCAGATCCGCGACTGGGCCAACTCCCACCACATCGCCCGGCTCGCCTACTGGTCGGTCAACCGCGACCGGCCCTGTCCGGGCGGCGGCGTGGTGAGCAACTGCTCCGGCATCAGCCAGAACACCTGGCAGTTCACCTCCATCACGGCCGGCTTCACCGGCTGAACCCGGCCCCCCGCACGGCCACTTCCCCCCGGCTCCGGAGCCGGGGGGACTTTTTTCGTCCGGGGTGTATCAGGGGGCGACCCCGTGACTCTCCATACCAGGAACGGGGGGCGACGGGGGAAGCACGGGGGAGGCACCGGGGGAACGGGGGACCGGACCGGCCGGCCGCGGTCACGGGGAGCGGCCGGCCGGCCCGGGAAACGGCCACGGGGTGCGATGCGTGGCTTGGGGCCGACGGCCCCGGGCTAGCTCAGGTACCCGAGTCCCGGATGAACCGCCGTGTACCCCTCCAGCAGCCGCCGGGCCACCTGGACCGAGTCCACCAGCGGGTGCAGCGCGAAGGCCTTCACGGCCGTGGCGCGCGATCCGGACCCGGCGGCGGCGAGCACCTCGCGCTCGACCGCCTTGACCGCGCACACCAGCCCGGTGGCGTGGCCGGGCAGCGGGGCGGCCGCGACCGGATGGGCGCCGTTGGCGTCGACCAGGCAGGGCACCTCGACGACGGCGTCGGCGTCCAGGACGGACAGGGTGCCCCGGTTGCGGACGTTGAGGATCAGCGTGGTGCGCTCGTCCCGGGCGATGGCCCGCATCAGGGCGAGGGCCACCTTCTCGTAACCGCCCGAGAGGTCCTCGGCCTCGCGCTCCCCCGCACCCGCGGTCTGCCGGTTCTCCGCCATGTAGGTGGCCTCGCGCTCGGCGCGGGTCCGCTCCCAGACGCCGAGGGCGGAGACGTCGGCGCGGCGGGCCTCGTCGTAGAACCGCGCCTGCTGCTCACGCAGGAAGGCGCCGCGGGTCTTCTCCGCCTCCTGGTAGGCGCGAACCGCCTCGCGGTTGAAGTAGTAGTAGTGCAGGTACTCGTTGGGGATCGCGCCCAGCGACTGCAGCCAGTCGGCGCCGAACAGCCTGCCCTCCTCGAAGGAGCCGAGCAGTGCGCGGTCGGCGAGCAGGCGCGGCAGTTCGTCGCGGCCCTCGACCCGCAGGCCGCGCAGCCACCCGAGGTGGTTCAGGCCGACGTAGTCGATCCAGGCGTCCTCGGGCCGCACCCCGAGCGTGCGGGCCACCCGGCGGCCCAGGCCGACCGGCGAGTCGCAGATGCCGATCACGCGGTCGCCGAGGTGGCGGGACATGGCCTCGGTGACCAGCCCCGCCGGGTTGGTGAAGTTGATGACCCAGGCCTCGGGCGCCAGGCGGGCCACCCGCCGCGCGATGTCGACGGCGACCGGGACCGTCCGCAGGCCGTAGGCGATGCCGCCGGCGCCGACCGTCTCCTGCCCGAGGACGCCCTCGGCCAGCGCCACCCGTTCGTCGTCCGCGCGGCCCTGGAGGCCGCCGACGCGGATCGCGGAGAAGACGAAGTCCGCGCCGCGCAGGGCCTCGTCGAGGTCGGTGGTGGTGGTGACACGGGGGGCGTCGGGGACGCCCGACGCCTGCTCGGCCAGCACCCGGGCGACCGCGTGCAGCCGGCCGTCGTCCGGATCGTGCAGCACGACCTCCGTGACCCGGCCCGCACCGCGGTCGCTCAGCAGCGCCCCGTACACCAGCGGGACCCGGAAGCCGCCGCCGCCCAGAATCGTCAGTCTCACGCCTGCACCCTCGCACATCGACGCGCGCGACGGTGCGGTCCCCCGCACCGTGTGCCCCCGGGGACGGCCGGCGGCCCGGCCGGCCGGTCCCCCACGCCGTCCCCGGCGCGGCGGCGCGGTCCGCTCCAGCCCGGGCGGCACGGTCTGCTCCGGTACGGGTGGCTTCAGGTGCTGAACTCCCATGCGGTCAAAGGACTTTCTCTGCTTTAACTCTTGACGACCGGAGAGCCGGGGAGCACATTGGCGACACCTTGAGAGCGCTCTCAGTCCTTCATGGGAGCGCTTCCAAGGCCTCCCCGCACACCATCCGTACCCGAGAGGCTCTCCCCCATGAGCGATTCCTCCGGCACGCGCAGACCCCGGCTCTTCCGCCGCACGCTGGTCGCGGTCGCCGCGACGGTCGGTCTGGCCACGGCGGTCGCGACGGCCGCCACCGCCCCGGCGAGCGCGTCCGCCCCCACCCCGCCGTCCGGCTGGACCCAGGTCTTCCTCGACGACTTCAACGGCTCGGCCGGCTCCGGCGTCAACACCTCCAACTGGCAGTACGACACCGGAACCTCGTACCCGGGCGGCGCCGCCAACTGGGGCACCGGCGAGGTCGAGACGATGACCTCGAGCACCAGCAACGTCGCGCTGGACGGCAGCGGCAACCTGCTCATCACCCCCCGCCGCGACGCGTCGGGGCGCTGGACCTCGGGCCGCATCGAGACCACGCGCACCGACTTCCAGCCCCCGGCCGGCGGCAAGCTGCGGGTGCAGGCCCGCATCCAGATGCCGAACGTGACCGGCGCCGCCGCCAAGGGCTACTGGCCGGCCTTCTGGATGCTCGGCTCGCCGTTCCGCGGCAACTACCAGAACTGGCCCGCCGTCGGCGAGCTGGACATCATGGAGAACGTGCAGGGTCTGAACACCGACTGGTCGACCATGCACTGCGGCACCAACCCGGGCGGCCCCTGCAACGAGACCTCCGGCATCGGCAACTCCACGTCCTGCACCGGCAGCACCTGTCAGGCCGGCTTCCACACCTACGCGATGGAGTGGGACCGCTCGACCAGCCCCGAGGAGATCCGCTTCTACCTCGACGGCGTCAACTTCCACACCGTGAAGGCCAACCAGGTCGACGCGACCACCTGGGCCAACGCCACCAACCACGGCTACTTCGTCATCCTCAACGTGGCGATGGGCGGCGGTTTCCCGGGCGCCTTCGGCGGCGGCCCCGACAGCGGCACCGAGCCGGGCCACCCGATGACGGTGGACTACGTGCAGGTCCTGCAGTCCTCGGGCGGCGGTGGCGGCGGCACCACTCCCCCGCCCTCCGGCAACCGGGACGCCTACAGCGTCATCCAGGCCGAGTCCTACGACAGCCAGTCCGGCGTGGTCCCCGAGTCCACCACCGACTCCGGCGGCGGGCAGGACATCGGCTCCCTCGCCAACGGCGACTGGGCGCTGTACAAGGGCGTCAACTTCGGCTCCACCGCGGCCACGCAGTTCTACGCCCGGGTGGCGAGCGGGGCCGCGTCCGGAGTGAGCGGACTGGTGGAGGTGCGGCTGGACAGCCGGAGCAACGCCCCGATCGGCAGCTTCGCGCTGGCCAACACCGGAGGCTGGCAGTCGTGGCGCACCGTCCCGGCGAACATCGGCGGGGTGACCGGCACGCACGACGTCTATCTGACCTTCACCAGCGGCCAGCCGGCCGACTTCGTGAACGTCAACTGGTTCGACTTCGGCCACTGACCGGTCACGGGCCCGCCGGCCCGGGCCCGTGACCGCACGCCGGTCACGGGCCCGGCTCCGTCAGCCGGTCACGGCCGCCGCGGGGCGCTCGCGCACCAGCCGTGCGAAGCGCAGCGCCACCTCGCGCCACACCGGGGCAGCGGCGGGATCCGTCCGCCGGGCCGCCCGGAGCAGTTCCTCCCGGTCCACGCCGTGCCGGGACAGGCGCTCCACCGGCCAGTTCGCGATCTGCTCGGGGTCGGCCTCGGGGTGGAACTGCACGCCCCACGCCGAGCGCCCGAAGCGGAAGGCCTGGTGGGGACAGCGCTCGCTGCGCGCCAGCGGACGCGCCCCGGCGGGCAGCCGGACGATGGCGTCCACATGGTTCTCGACCGCCACGGGGCGCTCGGGCAGCCCGGCGAAGAGCGGGTCCTCGGCCGCCGGCGCGAGCAGGGTCAGCACCGTGCTGCCGAACTCGGGCTCACCGTGCTCGCCCTTCACCTCGCCGCCCGCCACATGGGCCAGCATCTGCCCCCCGAGGCAGATCCCGAAGACCGGTACGTCGCCTTCCAGCGCCTGGCCCATCAGCTCCCGGGTCCGCGCGAGCCAGGGCGCCCGGACGTCGTCGTCGGGCAGGTAGCCGCCGCCGAGCACGATCAGCGCCTCGTGCTCCAGCCGGTCCGGCAGCGCCTGCCCGGTGTCCGCGCGGACCACGTCCACGTCGACGCCGCCCTCGGCCAGCCAGCCGGCCCACCGGCCCGGCCCGCCGTTCGGACCGTTCTGCACCACCAGCGCCCTGGCCCGACTGCTCATGTCCTCACCCCTGCCCTCCCGTGTGGCTCCCACGGCATCCTAGGCAGGCGTTGCGTCCGGCGGCAGCGGCGCCCGGCGTGAGCGGGGGTGCCGGTGTCAGAGCAGCTCGGCCCGGAAGGCCACCGGGGTGAGGCCGGTGTGGAGCTGGAAGAACTTGGAGAAGTTGGCGGCGTCCGGGAAGCCCACCGCCACCCCGACGCGGCCGATCGGCAGGTCCGTGTGAGCGAGCAGCCGCTTGGCCTCCAGGACGACCCGCTTGTCGATGAACCCCTTCGGCGTCTCGCCGGTGGCCGCGCGGACGGCGCGGACGAGGGTCCGGCGGGAGTAACCGAGCGCGTCCGCGTAGGCGCTGACGCTGTGCTGGGTGGCGAAGCCCTTCTCGACCGCGTCCCGGAAGAGCGTAAAGGTGCTGTCGGCGGGCCGCCGGGGCGCCTCGGCGGAGCTGGCCGCGAGGTGGGCGAGGCGCAGCAGGACCGCCGTCAGGTTGTGCCGCAGCACGGCCGTGTGCAGGCTGAGCGGCAGTGTGGCGGTGTCCTCGTACTCGCGGCGCAGCTGGCCGAGCGCCGCTCGCAGCGCGGCGAGTTGTTCCGGTCCGGGGCGCAGCAGCGGCGGGAGGTCGTAGCGGTACAGGCCGGTGGCCTCGACGGTGGCGCGGGGCAGGAAGCCGGGTTGCATGGTCAGCACGGTTCCGCGGTACTCGCTGCTCCGGGCGAAGCGGTGGACCTGCCCGGGCCGGATCCACAGCAGATCGCCGGCCCCGGCCTCGTACTCGGCGAAGTCGATCATGTGCCGTACGGGGCCCTCGGTGAAGAGCATGACCACGTGGAAGTCGATGCGGTGGACGCGGTGCAGCGGGGCGTCGGCGTGCCAGGTGCGGTCGCCTCCCATGGGGCCGATCTGCATGCCGACGCCCCCCAGGGCCAGGTCGGCCGGGAAGGGGAAGGTCCTGATCGCGTCGGTTCGCGTGCCCTCGTCCCGGGCTCGGGGTGTTTCGTCCGCCATGTGCTCCGTGTGCCGTTCCGTTCGCGATCACTGTCCCAGATTCACCACAGGCTGGCACACCCCGACCTTCCTTGGAAAAAGTCAGACTTTTAGATTTGAACGCGTCCGGCCAGCAATCACGCATTGAACGAGGACTTCTTGAAGATGAGCACGCAGACACCCGACAGCTTCGAGTGGACCGACCTCGACCGGCGTGCCGTGGACACCGCCCGACTTCTCGCCGCCGACGCGGTGCAGAAGGTCGGCAACGGCCACCCGGGCACCGCGATGAGCCTCGCGCCCGTCGCGTACACGATCTTTCAGAAGGTGATGAGGCATGACCCGGCCGATCCCGAGTGGACCGGCCGTGACCGCTTCGTCCTCTCTCCCGGCCACACCTCGCTCACCCTCTACACGCAGCTCTTCCTCGCCGGGTACGAGCTGGAGCTGGACGATCTGAAGGCGTTCCGCACCCACGGCTCGAAGACGCCCGGTCACCCGGAGTACGGCCACACCGCCGGCGTGGAGACCACGACCGGCCCGCTGGGCCAGGGCGTGGCCAACGCGGTCGGCATGGCGATGGCCGCCCGTTACGAGCGCGGCCTGTTCGACCCGGACGCCCCGCAGGGCGAGTCCCCCTTCGACCACACCGTCTGGGCGATCGTCTCCGACGGCGACCTGGAGGAGGGCGTCTCCGCCGAGGCCTCCTCGCTCGCGGGTCACCAGAAGCTCGGCAACCTGGTCTTCGTCTACGACGACAACCACATCTCCATCGAGGGCGACACCGCCACCGCGTTCTCCGAGGACGTGCTGAAGCGGTACGAGGCCTACGGCTGGCACACCCAGCGCGTCGCGCCCACCGCGGACGGCGACGTCGACGTCCCGGCGCTGCACGCCGCGCTCGAGGACGCGCGGGCCGAGACCGGACGGCCCTCCATCATCGCCCTGCGCACGGTCATCGCCTGGCCGGCCCCGAACGCCCGGAACACCGAGGCCTCCCACGGCTCCGCGCTCGGCGAGGACGAGATCGCCGCCACCAAGCGCCTCCTCGGCTTCGACCCGGAGCGGACCTTCGAGGTCGCCGACGAGGTCCTGGACCACGCCCGGCGGGCCCTGGACCGGGGCGCCGAGGCGCACGCGGCCTGGGACAAGCGGATCGCCGAGTGGCGGACCGCGAACCCCGAGCGGGCGCGGTCGTTCGACCGGATCAGCAAGGGCGAGCTGCCCGAGGGCTGGCAGGACGCGCTGCCGGTGTTCGAGGAGGGCAAGTCCGTCGCCACCCGCGCCGCCTCCGGCAAGGTGCTGCAGGCGCTCGGCCCGGTGATCCCCGAGCTGTGGGGCGGCTCCGCCGACCTCGCCGGGTCGAACAACACCACCATCGACAAGGGCAGCTCCTTCCTGCCCGCCGGCAACCCGCTGCCCGGGGCCGACCCGTACGGCCGTACCGTGCACTTCGGCATCCGCGAGTTCTCGATGGCCGCGGAGATGAACGGCATCGCCCTGCACGGCAACACCCGCGTCTACGGCGGCACCTTCCTGGTGTTCTCCGACTACATGCGCAACGCCGTGCGGATGTCGGCGCTGATGCAGCTGCCGGTGACGTACATCTGGACGCACGACTCCGTCGGTCTCGGCGAGGACGGCCCGACCCACCAGCCGGTCGAGCACCTGGCCTCGCTGCGCGCGATCCCGGGCCTGAACGTCGTCCGCCCGGCGGACGCCAACGAGACCGCCATCGCCTGGGCCGAGATCCTGAAGAGGCACGCCACCGACCCCGCCCCGCACGGACTCGCTCTCACCCGCCAGGGCGTGCCGGCCTACGCGCCGAACGAGGACGCGGCCAAGGGCGGCTACGTGCTGCGCGAGTCGTCCACCGAGACCCCGGAGGTGATCATCATCGCGACCGGCTCCGAGGTGCAGCTCGCCGTCGCCGCCCGGGATCTGCTGGAGGCCGAGGGGACCGGCACACGTGTGGTGTCCATGCCGTCCGTGGAGTGGTTCGAGGAGCAGCCGCGCGCCTACCGTGAGCGGGTGCTGCCGCCGTCCGTGAAGGCCCGTGTCGCCGTCGAGGCGGGCATCGGCCTGACCTGGTACCGGTTCGTGGGCGACGCCGGCCGGATCGTCTCCCTGGAGCACTTCGGCGCCTCCGCCGACGCGGCCACGCTGTTCGCCGAGTTCGGCTTCACCCCCGAGAACGTCGTCGCCGCCGCCCGCGAATCGCTGGCCGCCGCGCACGCCTGATACCGACGCGATAGGAAAGAAGATCACTGTGACCGAAGCAATCGCCACCCCGGGAGCCCTCAAGCGCCTCGCCGACGAGGGGGTGTCGGTCTGGCTGGACGACCTGTCGCGCAGCCGGATCACCTCGGGCGGCCTGGCCGCTCTCGTGGACGGCGGCGGCGTCGTCGGCGTCACCACCAACCCCTCGATCTTCCAGGCGGCCATAGGCTCCGGCGAGGGCTACGAGGAGCAGCTCGCCGACCTCGCGGTGCGGGGTGTGACGGTCGAGGAGGCCGTGCGGATGATGACGACCGCCGACGTACGGGCGGCCGCCGACATCCTGCACGGCGTGTACACCGCCTCGGACGGGCGTGACGGCCGGGTCTCCATCGAGGTCGACCCGCGGCTCGCGCACAACACCGAGGCCACGGTCGCCGAGGCCAAGCAGCTCGCCTGGCTGGTCGACCGCCCCAACGTGATGATCAAGATCCCGGCGACCCGGGCGGGCCTGCCGGCGATCACCGAGGTCATCGGCCTGGGCATCAGCGTCAACGTGACGCTGATCTTCTCGCTGGAGCGCTACCGCGAGGTCATGGCCGCCTACCTGGCCGGCCTGGAGAAGGCCGCGGAGCGGGGTCTGGACCTGTCGAAGATCCACTCGGTGGCGTCCTTCTTCGTCTCCCGCGTGGACAGCGAGATCGACAAGCGGCTGACCGCGCTGGGCACCGACGAGGCCCTCGCGCTCAAGGGCCGGGCAGCCCTCGCCAACGCGCGGCTCGCCTACGAGGCCTACGAGGAGGTGTTCGGCTCCGCGCGCTGGCAGGCGCTCGCCGGCGGCCGGGCCAACAAGCAGCGGCCGCTGTGGGCCTCCACCGGGGTCAAGGACCCCGCGTACAAGGACACGCTGTACGTCGACGAGCTGGTCGCCCCCGGCACCGTCAACACCATGCCGGAGGCCACCTTGAAGGCCACCGCCGACCACGGCGAGATCACCGGTGACACGGTGACCGGGGGATACGAGCAGGCCCGCGCGGACCTCGCGGCCGTCGAGCGGCTCGGCGTCTCCTACGACGAGGTCGTCCAGCAGCTCGAGGACGAGGGCGTCGCCAAGTTCGAGACGGCCTGGCAGGAGCTGCTGGACGCCGTCACCGAGTCGTTGAAGAACAAGGGAGTTGACGCGTGATGACGACCAACACCCAGCAGCCGGAGAAGCCGGCCGCGTCCGCGGACGTGCGCGTCCCGGTCGGCCCGGCCGCCGACTGGGTGAACCCGCTGCGGGACGCCGGCGACCGCCGGCTGCCCCGCATCGCGGGCCCCTCAGGCCTGGTCATCTTCGGCGTGACCGGCGACCTGTCCCGCAAGAAGCTGATGCCGGCCGTCTACGACCTGGCCAACCGCGGTCTGCTGCCGCCCGGCTTCTCCCTCGTCGGCTTCGCCCGCCGGGACTGGGAGGACCAGGACTTCGCGCAGGTCGTGCACGACGCGGTGCGCGAGCACTCACGCACCCCGTTCCGCGAGGAGGTCTGGCAGCAGCTCTCCGAGGGCATGCGGTTCATCCCCGGCGACTTCGACGACGACACCGCGTTCAAGCAGCTCAAGGACGCCGTCGAGGAACTCGACGCCTCCCGGGGCACCGGCGGCAACTTCGCCTTCTACCTGTCGGTGCCGCCGAAGTTCTTCCCCAAGGTCGTCCAGCAGCTCAAGAAGCACGGCCTGGCCTCCCCGCCGCAGGGCGCCTGGCGGCGCGCGGTCATCGAGAAGCCCTTCGGCCACGACCTGACCAGCGCCCGCGAGCTCAACGCGATCGTGCACGACGTGTTCGAGCCGGACCAGGTGTTCCGGATCGACCACTACCTCGGCAAGGAGACCGTCCAGAACATCCTGGCGCTGCGCTTCGCCAACCAGATGTACGAGCCGATCTGGAACCGCAGTTACGTCGACCACGTGCAGATCACGATGGCCGAGGACATCGGCATCGGCGGCCGCGCCGGCTACTACGACGGCATCGGCGCGGCTCGTGACGTCATCCAGAACCACCTGCTGCAGCTCATGGCGCTCACCGCCATGGAGGAGCCCATCGCGTTCGACGCGGAGGCGCTGCTCACCGAGAAGCTGAAGGTGCTGAAGTCGGTGCGGCTGCCGGAGGACCTCGGCCGGCACACCGTGCGCGGGCAGTACGCGTCCGGCTGGCAGGGCGGCGAGAAGGTCGTCGGGTACCTCCAGGAGGACGGCATCGACTCCAAGTCGAAGACCGACACCTTCGCCGCGGTCAAGCTCGGCATCGACAACCGCCGCTGGGCGGGCGTCCCGTTCTACCTGCGCACCGGCAAGCGGCTCGGCCGCCGGGTCACCGAGATCGCGGTGGTCTTCAAGCGCGCCCCGCACTCCCCGTTCGACTCCACCGCCACCGAGGAACTGGGCTCGAACGCCATCGTGATCCGCGTCCAGCCGGACGAGGGCATGACCGTGCGGTTCGGCTCCAAGGTGCCGGGCACCTCGATGGAGATCCGGGACGTGTCCATGGACTTCGCCTACGGCGAGTCGTTCACGGAGTCCAGCCCGGAGGCGTACGAGCGGCTCATCCTGGACGTGCTGCTCGGCGACGCCAACCTCTTCCCCCGCCACCAGGAGGTGGAGGAGTCCTGGAAGATCCTCGACCCGATCGAGGAGTACTGGTCCGGGCACGGCAGGCCGGCCCAGTACCCGGCGGGTACCTGGGGGCCGGAGGAAGCGAACGAGATGCTCGCACGAGACGGACGGAGCTGGCGCAGGCCATGAAGATCGACCTGACCGACACCACGGCAAGCAAGATCAACAAGGCTCTGGTGCAGGGCCGCCGGGCCATCGGCACCCCGGCCGTGGGCATGGTCCTGACGATGGTCATCGTCACGGACGAGGAGAACGCCTACGACTCGCTGCGGGCCGCCGAGGAGGCCTCGCACGAGCACCCCTCGCGCACCCTGGTCGTCATCAAGCGGCACGCCCGCACCCTGCGCGACCGCACCGCGTCCCGGCTGGACGCCGAGGTCCGGGTCGGCTCCGAGGCCGGCACCGGCGAGACGGTGGTGCTGCGCACCTACGGCGAGGTGTCCGACCACGCCGACTCGGTGGTGCTGCCGCTGCTGCTGCCCGACGCCCCGGTCGTCGTGTGGTGGCCGGTGGAGGCGCCCGACAACCCCTCCAAGGACCCGCTCGGCACGCTGGCCCAGCGCCGGATCACCGACCTGTACGCCGTCGAGCGTCCGCTGGAGGTCCTGGAGACCCGGGTCCGCCACTACGCGCCCGGCGACACCGACCTGGCCTGGACCCGGCTCACGCCGTGGCGTTCCATGCTGGCGGCCGCGCTCGACCAGGCACGGGTGAAGGTGACCTCGGCGGCCGTCGAGGCCGAGCAGGAGAACCCCAGTGCGGAGCTCCTCTCCCGCTGGCTGGAGGCCCGGCTGAACGTGCCGGTCGACCGGGTGGTCACGCCCGGTCCGGTGGTCACCGCGGTCCGGCTCGGCACCGAGAACGGCGAGATCGTCATCGACCGCCCCGAAGGGCCCCTGGCGACGCTGACCCTGCCGGGGCAGCCGCCGCGCACCCTGGCCCTGAAGGTCCGCCCCACCTCCGAACTCATCGCCGAGGAGCTGCGCCGCCTCGACGCCGACGAGATGTACGCCGCCGCCCTCAGGGGCGAGGCCACCAAGGAGCACGCCTGACATGTCCGACGCACCGTCAGATCTTCCCGAGCTCACCCGCCGCCCCGAGTGGACGGCGCTCGAGGACCACAGGGCAGCGGGCCGGCCTTCGCTGCGCGAGCTGTTCGCGGCGGACCCCGGCCGCGCCGAGCGCTACGTCGTCCGGGTCGGCGACCTGCACATCGACTACAGCAAGCACCTGATCACCGACGAGACCCTGGCCCTGCTCCAGGAACTCGCCGCGGCCACCGGGGTGTTCACGCTGCGGGACGCCATGTTCCGTGGTGAGCGGATCAACGTCACCGAGGACCGGGCGGTGCTGCACACCGCGCTGCGGGCCGCGCCGGACGCGGTGGTCGAGGTGGACGGGGAGAACGTCGTGCCC
>NZ_BJTV01000022.1 GCF_007176755.1 Streptomyces sp. 1-11 | reverse complement strand
GTGCCTGGGGGCCGTGGCGCGGGGCGAGCTGCGCGAGGCGGCCCGGGTGCTGGGGGTGGGGGCGGGGAATCTGGTCGGGCTGCTCGACATCGATCTCGTGCTGCTCGGGGGGCGGACCGTGGCGGGGGCGCCGGAGGTGTTCGTGGAGGGGGTCGCGGAGGTGCTTGCCTCGCGGGCGCGGCGGGAGGGGGTGGGGGCGGGGGTCGTGCCGGTAGGGGTGGTCGGTGGGGAGCGGGTGGTCGCCGAGGGGGCTGCGCAGTTGTTGTTGGCGCCGGTGTTCGGGCGGGCGGTGTCTTGACCGGCCGGGGGGTCGTGGCTGGCCGGGGGCTCGCTTGCCCGGGGTTTGTGGGGTGCGCGGTGTTCGTGTGGGCGGGGGGCTCGCTCGGCCGGGGTTCGTGGGGTGGGCGGTGTTCGTGTGGGCCAGGGGATGTGTCGCTTGCCCGCGCTGGCGGGGTGCCTCCCCCACTCTCGGCTTAGCTCGAGCGGGGGGACCCCCACCGCCCACCCGTGCCGCCCCTGGCGGCACGCATGCCCGCAACTACGGAGCCGCGGGGGCTTGGTGCCGGCAGCCGGGCGGCTCGGGCGTCCGTAGCTACGGAGCTGCGGGGGCTCGGCATTCGGCATGCGCAGGCACGGGTTTTGGCGCGCCCGTGGCTACTGGGGCGTGGTGCCGGCAGCCAGGCAGGCTCGGGCGTCCGCCGTTGCGGGGCCTCGGGCGGCCGTAGCTTCGGGGGCTGCGCCGATCGAGGGGTGTCGGGTGTGGGGGCGGTGTGGCGGAGTGGGTTTGGTGTGGGGGTCCGGCATGGTCATGTGTTCATGCGACTGTGTGCTTACCTGCCCCTGTCCCTGGGTCTTGCCGCAGGCGCCGTGTTCTTGTGCGTTCCGGCGGCCGCCGTCCAGGCGGACGCGGCGTGTGCGGCATCCGGCGACCGGGCCTTTCCGCTGGCCACTCGCATCCACGGCGGTCCCGGCGCCTACGTGGCGGGCGGTGGACCCGGCACGTGGTACCTCGATCTCACCAACTCCACCAGCCGGACCTGCGCCGCCCTCCACCCGGTCGTCGTGCTCGTCGACGACAAGCGTGTCCTGAAGCCCTCCCAGCCGAAACTGGAGTTCTACGACGGCGCCCGCGCCCTGCCCGTCGGCTTCGAGAGCACCGACGCCCAGGAACTGGTCGGCGTTCTGGACGCGAAAGGCTTCGGCGGGTTCACCGTGCCGCCCGGCAGGACCGTCACCGTGAAGCTCAGGCTCTCCCTGGCCGCCGACGCCGCGCCCGACCAGGTCAGCGCGAAGGCCGCCGTCGTCCAGCGGCGGGGTGACGACGGCGACTGGGTGGGGGAGTCAAATGACTACCGCTTCACCATCAGCGGCGGGGAGGACGGGCGGCAGCAGCGCGAGGAGCAGGAGCAGGAGCAGGAGCAGGAGCAAGAGCAGGAGGGGGGCGGGACCCGGGCGCCGGGGGACGGCGCCGGGAGCGCCGGGCCGGACGGCAGTGCGAGCCCGGGTGGTGCGGCGAGTCCGGACGGCAGTGCCGGTCCCGGCGCGGCGGTGACCCCGGCCGGCTCGACGGGTGCGCCGAGTACGGGAACCGAGCCCCGGCCGACGGCCGGCGGCGCCGACCCGGGCACCAGCGCACTGCCCTTCACCGAGGCGGCGCAGCAGGCCGGGGAGCGGGACCGGGAGCTCGCCCGTACCGGGCCCGGGGTCGCCCGCGGGGTGCTCGCCGCCGGCACTTCGCTCCTGGTCGTCGTCGGCGGAGCGTTTCTGCTGGCCCGCAGGCGCCGCTGAAGGCGTTCCCGCCCCGCCCGCTCCACCGACCTGCGACCTGCCAGGGTCAAGATCCCGGCCACCTGATTAGGCTGGTGGCGTCGGTACGCCGTGGTTCCGGCGCCCCTGTTCTTGACCGCACGCATGTCGGGAGACGCAAGCACATGGCAGACCGCAAGCCCATCGAGTCGTGGCTCACCGACATGGACGGCGTACTGATCCACGAAGGGGTCCCGATCCCCGGTGCCGACGCCTTCCTGAAGAAGCTCCGCGACTCGGGGCGGCCCTTCCTGGTGCTCACCAACAACTCCATCTACACCGCGCGCGACCTGCACGCCCGGCTCCGGCGGATGGGCCTGGACGTGCCGGTGGAGAACATCTGGACCTCCGCCCTGGCCACCGCCCAGTTCCTGAGCGACCAGCGGCCCGGCGGCAGCGCCTACGTCATCGGCGAGGCCGGTCTGACCACCGCGCTGCACGACATCGGCTACATCCTCACCGACCACGAGCCCGACTTCGTGATCCTCGGCGAGACCCGCACCTACTCCTTCGAGGCGCTGACCAAGGCCGTGCGGCTGATCAACGACGGCGCCCGGTTCATCGCCACCAACCCCGACAACGTCGGCCCCTCCACCGAGGGCGACCTGCCCGCCACCGGTTCGGTCGCCGCTCTGATCACCGCCGCGACCGGCAAGAAGCCGTACTTCGTCGGCAAGCCCAACCCGCTGATGATGCGCGCCGGGCTCAACGCGATCGGCGCGCACTCGGAGACGTCCGCGATGATCGGCGACCGCATGGACACCGACGTCCTGGCGGGGCTGGAGGCCGGGATGCGCACCTTCCTGGTGCTGACCGGCGTCACGCAGCCCAAGGATGTCGACCGCTACCCCTTCCGTCCCTCGCAGGTGGTCGACTCCATCGCCGACGTGGTCGACCTCGTCTGAGCCCCGGCAGGGCCCCGGCCGGGTCGGCCCTGGCCGGGCCCGGCCTGGAGGCGGTCCTGGCCGGAAGCGGTCCGAGCCGCTCTGAGCTGGGGGTTCCAAACCCGGACTCACCTGTTCGGAGCAATCGCGCGCCCTCCGAGGATGCGTAGGCGCACGGTCCGGGGGAGCCTCCCAGTATCTGGAGGTTCACGATGGGCTCACAACGCCTCACTCTCGGTACCGGGACTCTCTGCGCCGGGCTGCTCGCCGTCATCGCCTTCACCACGGCCGCCTGCGCCGCCGTCGGAGGCCAGGCGAACTCCCTGACGGCCGACCGCGGCCAGGAGGTCTCCGTCACCCCGGTCTCCCCGGCTCCCGGCACCGATGTGTCCCTGCGGGTGCGCGGCTGCGGCGCGACTCGGGCCGTCGCCGCCTCGAAGGCCTTCGTCGCCGACGCCCGGCTGACGTCCGACATGGGCGTCCTGAGCGGCGACACCCGCGTCCGCGCCTCGGTCACGCCGGGTGTCTACGACGTGCGGGTCACCTGCGCCGACGTCTCGCTCGACAGCAGGATCACCGTCGCGCGCCAGGGCTCCGGGACCGCCCCGCGGCAGGCGGACGGCACCGGCGGCACCGGGCAGCCCACCGGCCCGTCCGGCGCGCTCACCGCCCAGGCCTCGCCCGTCGCACCGGTGCAGGCGGGTGGCGGCGGCACCGCGCACTTCGCCACGGTGGCCACCGACGCGTCCGGCCCGGGCGCCGGCCACGCCATGACCGGCCTGGCCCTCGCCGGGGTCGCCGCGGCCGCCGTCGGGCTGCGCAGGGCCCGCCGGAGCCACGGTACGGACTGAGCGCGGGCAGCGGCGATGTCCGACGAGTACGGGCGCACCTCCGCCACCGGCCGCCTGGTCACCGCGTTGGCCTGGACGCTGCTGCTGTTCGGGCTGTGGCTGTGGGGGCGTGACGTCACCGGTGTGCCGCAGAGCCCGGCGGGGCCCGCCGCCGGCGACGTGGCCGGGCTGGGGCGCGCCGGGGCGGTCCGGCTGCCGCCCGCCGCCGCGCCGCTCGCGGGTTCGGTCCCGCAGCGCCTGGACATCCCCCAACTGGCCGTCACCGCACCGGTGGTGGCCCGGGGGCTGGACGCGCGGGGCGCCATCGAGCCGCCCCCGTTCGACCAGCCGGCAGTCGTCGGCTGGTACGGCTCCGGGACCAAGCCCGGCGCGGCGGGGACCGCGCTGCTGGTCGGGCACGTCGACACCGCGACCCGGCCCGCCGTCTTCTACAAGATCAGCACGCTCAGATCCGGCGAGACGGTCCGGGTGGTCCGCGCGGACGGCCGGGTCGCCCGCTTCACCATCGACGACGTCCGCGTCCTGCCCCGCGACCACTTCGACGCCCAGGCGGCCTACGGGCCCCGGGTGCCGGGCCGCGCCGAACTCCGGCTGATCACCTGCGGCGGCACCTTCGACCGCGTCAGCCGCAGCTACACGGCCAACGTGGTCGTCTCCGCATACCTCACCGGCACGGGGCCGTGAGGCCCCGGCGAGCGGCCACCCTAAGCCGTTCCGGGTGAGCGCCCGTCGACCACCCCGAGCCGCCCCGGCGAGCGCCCGCCGCCCCCCGAGCCATTCCGGGCGAGGGTCCGTCGGTCTCCCCGAGCCGTCCCGGGCGAGGGCCCGCCGCCCACTCCGAGCCGTCCGAGGCGAGCGCTCGCCGACCACCTTGAACCGCCCCGGGTGAGCGCCCGCCCCCGAGCCGCCCCGGGTGAGCGCCTGCCGACCACCCCGAGCCGCCCCCGCGCGTCCCCGCGAGCGCCCGCCGACCGTCGCGTCCGGCCGCCGTCCGGAGGCTCCGGGCAACCACCGGGCAACCGCCGACCACCCCCCGAGCGCACCCTCGACCGCCCTCCCGACCACCCCCCCCGAGCGCACCCTCGACCGCCCTCCCGACCACCCCCCCGAGCGCACCCTCGAACGCCCTCCCGCGAGCCCCCGAGCGACCTCGTGAGCGGGTCGGGCGTTGTGCCACGATTGGCACTCGGAACGATGCGCCAGGGGGAATCGCATGCACCACAGCAGGGGGGCCCGCGTCTCGCAACGGGGACTGGTCCGGGCGTCCGCGGCGGTGCTGGGGGCGGCACTGCTGCTCGCGGGCTGCTCGTCCGGCGGGGGCGGGGCGGGCGACGCGAAGGCGGACATCGGTCAGCAGCCGAAGTCCACCGACCCGTTCTGGGTGAACCCGGACGGCAACGCGGCCCGCCAGGTCGCCGCCTACGAGAAGGCCGGCAGGAGGACGGAGGCCGAGCGCATCCGCCGGATCGCCGAGCAGCCGACCGGGGAGTGGATCGGCCCGGAGAACCCCGAGCAGGAGGCCCGCGGCTTCACCGAGGCCGCCGACAAGGCGGACCGCACGCCCCTGCTCGTGCTCTACAACATCCCGCACCGCGACTGCGGCCAGTACTCCCAGGGCGGCGCCGCCGACGGAGACGGCTACCGGGCCTGGATCGACGGCGTCGCCCGGGGCATCGGCGACCGTGCCGCCACCGTCGTCCTGGAGCCCGACGCCGTACTGCACCTCGTCGACGGCTGCACCCCGGGCGAGTCGCACGAGGAGCGCTTCGACCTGCTCAAAGGCGCCGTCGCCAAGCTGAAGTCGCTGAAGAACACCAAGGTCTACCTGGACGCGGGCAACGCCGGCTGGGGCCGCCCGGACCAGATCTTCGAGCCCCTGCGGCGGGCCGGCGTCGAGCAGGCCGACGGGTTCGCCGTCAACGTCTCCAACTTCTACTCCACCGAGGACTCCATCGCCTACGGCAAGCAGCTCTCGGCGAAGGTGGGCGGCAAGCACTTCGTCGTCGACACCAGCCGCAACGGCAACGGCCCCTACACGGGCGGCGATCCGGCCCAGCGGTGGTGCAACCCGCCCGGCCGGGCGCTGGGCCGGCCCCCGACGACCCGCACGGACGACCCGCTGGTCGACGCCTATCTGTGGATCAAGCGTCCGGGGGAGTCGGACGGCACCTGCAAGGGCGGTCCGGACGCGGGCCGGTGGTGGGCGGGTTACGCCCTCGGGCTGGCCACGGCCGGCAAGCGGTGAGACGGAAGGGGCGCCCCGCCGTACGCGGGGCGCCCCTTCCGGGCTCAGGGAGCGTGGCTCACGGGACCTTGACCCACTGGGCCTTGCTGGGCGTCCCCCGGCCGTCGTCCACGAACAGCATGTACCAGCCGGACTGCACCAGGTTCCGGTTCTTCGGCACCGTCACGGTGATCTTGTCGCCGGACGTGGTGAAGTCCAGCGCGATGGAGCGCTGGTCCACGTCCGTCACATGGGTCGAGGCGCTCGGCCGGATCAGCCGGACCTTCTTGATGCCGGAGGCCTGCGCCGAGGTGAAGGTGCCCGACGCGCCCCGCGCGATGGTCCGCGGCCCCCCGCTGAGCGACGGCCGCGAACCCCGGTACAGGTACGGCGGGGTGTAGATCTCGATCCGCTGCTCGAACCTGCCCGGCCTGGTGTCGGCCGCGTCCGCGTAGAGCGGGTCGGACCCGAAGAACATCACCCGTCCGTCCGGCAGCAGGATCGACCCGGAGTGGTAGTCGCGGCCCACCAGCGGATCCGCGACCTCGGTGAAGCTGTTGCTGTCCGGGTGGTACAGCCGGGCCTGCAGGATGTCGGAGTCGCCGCGCCCCCGGTAGTCCTCGGAGCCGCCGGACACCAGCACGGTGTCGTCGGGCAGGACCGAGGACTGCGGGTACCGGGTGCCCTTCTCCAGCTCCGGCCCGTCCACGAACCTCGGGTTCTTCGCCTTGAGGTCGATCAGCCGGGTCTTCCTGCTGGACAGCTTCGACTCGCCGACCCCGCCGCCGCCGATCACCAGGAACCTCTCGTCCTGGGCGGGGGGCAGCAGCACGGTCCCGGAGGTCTCCATCCGGTCGGCGTCGCTCAGCCCGGGCAGCTTGGTGAACTTGTTGGTGGCCACGTCCCAGACGCCGGGGTCGCGGCCCACGTCGTCGGGGCCGTAGCCCGCGTTGGAACCCGAGTAGAAGATCTTCCCGTTCTGCATCAGGAACAGCGCCGGGTAGGTCGGGAACTGCCGGATCTTCCCGGTGTACGTCCACTTCTTCGTCTTCGGGTCGAAGACCTCGTTCTTGCCCGGCACGAGCTGACCGATGTCGTCCAGCCCGGAGACGCTGAGCACCTTGCCGTCCGACAGGGTGGTGAGCGTCGGGTACCAGCGGGCCTCGTTCATCGGGTCGACCTTGATGTACCGCTCGGCGACCGGGTCGAACTCGTAGGCGTCGCGGATGCCCTGGAAGTCCTTCTTGTCGAGGGCGAGCTTCTGCGCGATGCCGTACGTGTTGCGCGCGTCGGCGCCGTCCAGGCCCTGGATCCGGTAGTTGTCCTGGGTGCCCGTCTCGTACTCGGTGCCGCTGCGCTGCGCCTCGACGTAGATGCGGCCGAGGCCCGGGTCGTTGCGCAGGAAGGCGCCGGTGGCCGGGTCGAAGACCTTCTTCGCGCGGGGCACGAGCACCGGGTCCTTGGAGACGAACGTCTTGCCGTTGGACCGGCCGGTGAACCGGGTGCCCGCGGGCAGCGTGATCGGCTTGTCCGGGTTCTCGTTGTGGACGATCATCAGGCCGCCGGCCTTGGTGACGTCGCCCTTGAGCTTCTCGTACCGCTTGGTGCCGCCCGCGATCAGCAGGTTGCCGTTGGCGAGCTGGGTGTGCCCGGTGCAGAACAGGTCGGTGGGCGTGGGGACCTTCTTGATCGTGCCCTTGACCGGGTCCCAGATCCGGGTGTCGAACCGCTTCTTGTCGAAGTTGTCCTGGTTGTTGCCCGACCCGGCGACCAGCAGCACCTTGCCGGTGTGCAGCAGCGCCGCGTGGATGGTGTCCTGCCGGTACTCCGGTGGGAACTCGACGATGTCCCACTTGCCGTTGGAGGCCTTGTACTCCGGCTTGTCGATCTTGTACTGGTGGTACTGCTCGGTCCCGAAGCGGTAGAGCCACGGCCCGTTCATCCCGGCCAGCGCGACTACCACCGCCGTGCCTATCGCGAGTCGACGAGCACGGCGGCGGCCGGCCTGGTCCTTCATTCCTTACGTCCCCCAAGTCCACCAAGGGCGATCTGCATGGTCTGTTCGTTGCCCGCGTCCGGACCGGCGTGGCCGGTCCGCTGCTGCGGGACCTGTGGCGGCCGGGCGGCGTACCCCGGGGGCACCGCGTCCCGCGGCTCAGCCGCCGGGGCCGGCGCGGGCGCGCCGACGGCGTGCCGGGGCCGGTTCTTCTGCTGCCGCAGCTCGTGGCGCCAGACGAAGACCGGTGTCGCGGTGATGAGCAGGGCGAACGAGGCCCAGGTGATCATCGCCGGGTGGGAGTGCCCGAGGGCGAGACCGGCGGCGATCGAGCCGCCGAAGATCGCGATGAAGTACCAGTGGTACCGGAAGGTGCCGAACCAGGTGTCCGGGCTCGCCGAGTCGCCCTTGGGCGTCACCACGAACTTGCTCTTGCGGCGCAGGACGGAGTCGATCAGCGCCTTCGCGTACAGCGGCGCGGAGAGCGCCGACATCACCATGCCGGCCACACCGCCGGAGCCCTCCGGCTCGTGCGGGGAGACGTTGTGCCGGCGGTTCCAGATGTACAGGCCGATCTGGAGCGCGGAGGCGTTGCCGTAGAGCATCAGCCACACGGTCGGGTCGATGTTCACGCCCGAGGCGCCCAGGCCCAGGAACAGCGCGCAACTGAGCGCCGCGAGGATCCAGTTGAGGGCGGACATCGGGTAGAAGATGATCATCATCGTGTAGTTGAAGAGCTTGCCGGGCGGCAGGGTGAAGAAGCCCTTCCAGTACTGCTTGAGGATCGTCTCGTAGGTGCCCCGCGACCAGCGCATCTGCTGGGTGAAGAAGTCCGTCCAGGCGTTGGGGCCCTCACCGACCGCGAGCACGTCCGGGGTGTACACGGACTTCCACTTGCGGCCCGTGGCCGGGTTCTCGGCGCGGTGCATCTCGAACCCGGTGGCCATGTCCTCCGTGATCGAGTCGTACAGGCCGCCGATCTGCTCGATCGCCGTGATGCGCACGGCGTTCGAGGTGCCCACGAACATCGGGGCGCCGTAGCGGTTGCCGGCCCGCTGGATGAGCGCGTGGAAGAGGAACTGCTGCGACTCGGCGGCCTTGGTGACGAACGTGTCGTAGTTGCCGTAGACCTGCGGGCCGATGACGAAGCCGACGTCCGGGTCGCGGAAGTAACCGAGCATCCGCTCCAGGTAGTTGGGCAGCGGCACGTGGTCGGTGTCGACGGAGGCGAAGAAGTCGTAGTCGCCGCCGTGCGCCTCGAGCCAGGCGTTGTAGTTGCCGTGCTTGGTCTTGGCGCGGTGCGGGCCCTTGGGCTGGTTCCACCGGGCGACGCCCTTGCGGGAGAAGTGGTGGACGCCGAGCCGGGCGCAGACCTCCTTGACGGCCGGGTCGTCGCCCTCGTCCAGGAGCCAGACGTGCATCAGGCCCCGGTGCCGGAGCCTGACGGCCGCCTCCAGGGTCTTCGTCACCATCTCCAGCGGCTCCTTGCCGGGCACGAAGGAGGTGAGGAACGCGACGCGCGTGCCGGTCTCCGGCACCACCGGGACCGGGTCACGGGCGACCAGGGTGGCGTGCGCGTTCGACAGCACGTTCATGCAGCGGAAGAACTCGATCAGGCCGATCGCGACCAGCATCACGACGTCCAGCGCCGGCAGGAAGTCGTAGGCCGGGTAGTCGCGTTCGGTCCAGTGCTCGGGCTGGAGCAGCCAGAACAGCAGGACCAGCGAGAGCACCGGGGCCGCGCCGAGCATGAGCGCGGCCCGCACGCGGTGCGGTTCCTGCGAGAGCAGCGATCGGTACTGCACCCGGTAGGGCTTCGCCGGGTCGGGCTGGGTGAGGGGACCCGAGAGGCGGCTGTAGTGCTCGTAGTCGTATTTGGGCAGGCTCTTCTTTATTCGGCGGAACTGGCCGGTCCGGTGGGACACGGCGCGCAGTTGCGTGGTCTGTGACGGGTCGTCGTGCTGTTCGTGGCTCTGCCCGGCGCCCGTCGGCGTCGACGTCATGAGTCATCCCCCTACACGCGAGTCACCGCGTGTTTCGTCGGTCCAACCGCCCGGTCGGGGTCCCCTCGGCCGTCACAGGCGGACACGGTGATGGGTCGTGATCACCATGTCTTGCACACCATATAGACACGGGACGTCGACCTTCCGGTTGCATGATGCCCCCCTCGCATCCGCCCGCTGAGCGGGGCCCCCTCCCCGCCGGCCGGCAACCGGTTGCTTCCCCAAGTGCCGTGAGGGCGCGGCTGCGTGGCAATCAGGGTTCTACGGCGTCCAGCGTGATCGCAAGACAGGAAACGAGGAGTTTACCGGTCAAATCCGCTGATTGTGACGCGGGTGGTGTCCGGGGGGCCCGGGTGCGCCGGTGGGAGACGGCCGGCCGGGCACGTCGCCGAAGCGGCCCGTCATGGCCTCCTCCCTCCTGCTCCCCGGGTGCATACGGGTGAGGGGGACATCCGGTTCAACGGGGCCCGCGCGGGTGCCGGGGGCCGCGTCCGGAACCGCGGGATCCGGCCATGCGAAAGGCCCCCCGCTGCTGCGAGGGGCCTTCCGGTCGGTGCGCCGCCAGGGACTCGAACCCCGGACCCGCTGATTAAGAGTCAGCTGCTCTAACCAACTGAGCTAGCGGCGCCTGCTGACGTGAGAACTCTACCCGACCCCGGAGGGTGCTCCCGACCATGTGCTGCGCCCGGGGGATCCGGTCGTACGGGATGTACATCGTTCGGACCGTCAGCGGGCGTGCGGGGGTGACAGTTGTGAAACTGATCAACGTGCACAGAGGCGGACACATCCCCACCGAATGTGAGGCAGATCGCATGACGGCTCCGGCGTTCGAAGAGGTCGCCCCCGGGCGTGACTGCGGCTGCCCGTCCTGTGTCCACGCGCGGCGCGCCGGCCCCCGCCCGCCGTCCGGGCGCTTCGCCGGCCACCTGGCGGCCCGCGGGGTCGTGATCGTCGCCGCCGCCGCGTCCGCCGCCCTCGGGGCGCTCACCCCGGCCGCCGCCGTCACCGCGCTCCAGGCCCCGCCCCGCCCCGGCGCTCCCGGTGACGGCTCCCCCGGGGACGGCGAGCCCGCCACCCCGCAGGGCGTCAAATCCCCCCTGCACGGCCCGGCCGGGCCCCTGCCCACCCCGGCCACCCCGGCTCCGGCCGCCCCGCCGCCCGCCACCCGGACCCAGATCATCGACCGGGCGAAGGTGTGGGTGGCCGCGAAGGTGCCGTACAGCATGGACGACTACTGGAGCGACGGTTACCGGCAGGACTGCTCGGGCTATGTGTCCATGGCCTGGGGGCTGGGGTCCAACGAGTGGACCGGCAGCCTCGACCAGTTCGGGGTGAAGATCACCAAGGAGGAGCTGCTGCCCGGCGACATCCTGCTCTTCCACAACCCGGACGACCCCGAGCGCGGCTCCCACGTCGTGATCTTCGGCGGCTGGACGGACTACACGCACACCTACTACACGGTCTACGAGCAGACACCCCCGAACGCCCGCACCCAGGCCACCCCGTACCCCTACTGGAGCAACACCTCCAAGTACGTCCCCTACCGCTACAAGGGCGTCGTCGCGGACACCGCGGGCGCGCAGGCGGCGGACGACGCCAAGGCGCCGGGGCCCCTCGCCGGCCGGGCGGGCCCGTCCCGGCCCGCCTCGCACGGCGTGCCCGGCTACCCCGGCCGGGCCCGGTTCCGCCCGGGCGAGACCGGTCCGCACGTGACCGAACTGGGGGAGCGGCTGGTGCGGAAGGGGTTCGCCCGCTTCTACCCCGCCGGGCCCGGCCCGCGCTGGGGCGACGCCGACCGGCGGGCCGTGGAGGCCTTCCAGCGCGCCCAGGGCTGGCGCGGTGGAGCGGCGGACGGCTACCCGGGTCCGGAGACCTGGCGCCGCCTGTTCTCGTAAGGCGCCGTCCCCGCCGTCCGCCCCTGCCGTCGCAGGCCGTTCCCGACCCGCTCTTTCCCACCGTCATGACGCATCTGGCGCGGAGGCTGGAGGCACCCATGAGTACGACCACGTCGCACACGTCGGAATCCGAGGAGCAGCCTGAGGGCGCTGGGCACACGGCGGGTGGCACGGCCACCGGCGCGGCCCGGCTGATCCAGAACGAGGCCACCACCGAGATCCCGGTCCACCTGCTGTTCCGCGACGAACCCGAGGCGGTCGCGGTGCCGGTGCGGCCCGCGGTGGTGGCCCGCCGTCTCGGCACCGGCGAGCAGCCGCGGCTCAGGCGCCCGGCGCCGGCCCGCGGCCGGACCGCGCCGCGGCCCGACCCGGAGCTGGTGGAGCGTCCGGCGCGGGTACTGCCCGGTCTGGCCGGGGTGCTGGCCGGCGCGGTCGGCCTGGCGGGCGGGCTGGCCACCGCGTGGTGGGCGGGCGTCCTGCCGCCGCTCACCCCGGGCGCGCTGCGTCTGCCGCCGTACTCCGGCGCCGGGCCCGGTCCGGCGCAGTGGGCGGCGTTCGCCGGGTCCGTGGCGCTCGGCGTGCTCGGCTTCGGCGGACTGACCCGGGGCCGCACCGGACAGGCCCGGCTGCTCGGGCTGTTCGGCCGCTACCGGGGAACGGTGCGGCGCACCGGCCTGCTCTGGGTGAACCCGCTGCTGTGCCCCCGAACGGTGGACGTGCGGCTGCGGCACTGGCGCAGCGAGGTGATGCCGGCGGCGGACGCGGGCGGTGTGGCGCTGCGGGTGGTGGTGCTGGTGGTGTGGCGGGTGCGGGACACCGCGCGGGCCGTGCTCGGCGTCGACGACCACGAGAGCTACTTGCGCGAGTGCGTGGAGGCGGCGCTGGCCCGGGTGCCGGTGGAGATGCCCGCCGGATCGCGCGGCGGTGTGGCGGCGGCCGGGGAGGAGCTGACCCGGCTGGTGGCGGCGGACACGGCGCCGGTCGGCCTGGAGGTCTACTCGGTGCAGCCGGTCCGGGTGGAGTACGCGCCCGAGGTCGCCGCCGCGATGGACCGGCGCCGGATCGCCGCGCTGGACGCCCGGGAGCGGGCCGGGATGCTGAACTCGGTCGTGGACTCCGTGGAGGACACGGTGACCCGGCTGACCATGCGCGGCCTGGTCGAACTCGACGACTACGAGCGCAAGGTGCTGGTGCGGGACCTGACGGTGGCGTTCTGCTCGGGACGCGGGGAGCGCGGGTGACCGGCCCCAGGACTGTTGCGAACCCTTCCTTTGATATGGACACGGCCAACTCATGGCAATAATCTGGCACTTGGTCTAGACCTACTGCACGGCTCAGCTCAGTGAACCTCCCCCACGTTCTCCAGGAGCGGCAGCATGCGCACCAAGACCAAATTGACCGCAGTCGTGCTGGGCGCGGCGACCGCCGGAGCCTTCGCGCTCTCCACCGGCGGCGCCAGCGGGCACGGCTACACCGACCTCCCCATCAGCAGGCAGAAGCTCTGCCAGAACGGCACCGTGACGAACTGCGGCTCCATCCAGTGGGAGCCGCAGAGCGTCGAGGGCCCCAAGGGCTTCCCCGCCGCCGGACCCGCCGACGGCCAGCTCTGCAACGGCGGCCTGGGCCAGTTCGCCCAGCTCAGCGCTCCGAAGACGCCGTCCGGCGCCGCTTGGCCCACGACGAAGGTGACCGGCGGTCAGTCGTACACGTTCCGCTGGCAGTTCACCGCCATGCACGCCACGACGGACTTCAAGTACTACGTCACCAAGCCGGGCTGGAACCAGAACCACGCCCTGGCCCGCTCGGACCTCAACCTCACCCCGTTCCTGACGGTGCCGTACAACGGTCAGCGCCCGCCGGCCACGCTCAGCCACAGCGGCACCCTGCCGTCCGGCCTGAGCGGTCACCACGTCATCCTCGCGGTGTGGACCATCGCCGACACGGGCAACGCGTTCTACGCCTGCTCGGACGTCACCTTCTGAGCACCGTTCCGGTACAGCGCCGAAACTGAGGTTCCCTTGAGGCCGGTCCGCCCTACCGCCGGGTAGGTTTCCGCCACGCCGTTGGACCGGCGGCGCACCGACCTCGGGGGACCACATGACGGAACTGCTCTTCTACGCCGTGCCCAGCCTCATGATCGCGGGCCTCGGGTTCGCCGCGTACCTGCTGCTGCGCCGTGCCCGGCGGATCAGCGCGACGTGGAAGCACGGAGTGACCGCCGAGGCGCGCTGCCTGCGGATGTACACGACGACCAGCGGGGGCGGCGGGGACTCCTCGGTGCACACGGCCGTGCACCACGTCTACGAGTTCACCACCCGCGACGGCCGCACGCAGCGCTTCGAGGAGGCGGGCGGCCCCGCGACCGTCCTCGAGGGCGACTTCGTCACCGTGCGGTACCTCCCGGCGCAGCCGGAGCGGGCCACCGCGCTGCCGCCCTCCCGCGGCCGGCTCGCCGCCGGCACCGGCTGCGGGCTGGTCTTCCTCGGGGTGTGCGCCGCCTTCTGCGTGGTGTTCATCGTCGTGGCCCACATGATCTTCACGGAGGCGGACCGCCTGATGCCGTGACCCGTACGGACACGCCGAAGGGCCCCCCGCCGAGGCGAGGGGCCCTTCATCTGTGCGCCGCCAGGGACTCGAACCCCGGACCCGCTGATTAAGAGTCAGCTGCTCTAACCAACTGAGCTAGCGGCGCATGACTCCCGCCTTCCGCTTTACGCGGCCGGCGACGAAGAAAATACTACCTGGTCCGCCGGGGTGCTCGTGACCACCCCGGAACGGCTAGATCGCGAGAGACAGCAGGACGGGCGCCGCGTTCCGGTTGAGGGTGTCCGCGGCCTGCTTCAGGCGGTGCGCGTGCTCCACCGGGAGCGAGAGCGCCAGGCAGCCGACCGTCGACCCGGCGGTGATCGGGACGGCGGCGCAGACCGTGCCGATCGCGTACTCCTGCAGGTCCAGGACGGGCACCGTCGGCGGCTGCGACTCCAGGCGGGAGAGCAGCAGCTTGTCGCTGGTGATGGTGCGCGAGGTGAGACGGGCCATCCGGTGCCGGGACAGGTGGTCGCGGCGGGCGTTGTGGTCGAGCTGGGTCAGCAGGCTCTTGCCGACGGCGGTGGCGTGGGCGGAGACCCGGAAGTCCACCCACTCGTTGACCGCGGGGGTGCCCGGTCCGGCGGCGTACTGGGTGACCGTGACCTCGCCGTCCACGTAACGGCTGATGTAGACGGCCGCGCCCACGGAGTCCCGCAGCCGGTCCAGGGTGCGCTGGAGCTTGTCGCGCAGGGCGCCCTCGCGCTCGTGCGCCGAGGTGAGCCGGCGCAGGGTCTCGCCGGTGACGTACGCCCCGTCGGTCACCTGCTCCACGTAGCCCTCGCGGCGCAGCATGCGCAGCAGGGCGGTCAGCCGCTCGGAGTCCAGGGCGGTGTGGTGGGACAGCTCGGCCTCGGTGACGCCGGCGGGGTGACGGGCCACGGTCTCCAGTACGCGCAGCGCGTCCTGGGCGGAGTGGTACGGAGCGGTCGGCTCGTTCATCAGCGCCACGGTTTCCCCCTGGCTCGGCTGTGGCCGTGATTCCGGTCGGTCGGATCGATACCACGATAACGGGCAAAGGCCCGGCCGGGAGAGGGTGTTGGCGAGATTGTGCCGCCCGCACGCCCCTCCCAGCTGGGCCTCAGACCCTCTGGCATATGCCAGTGTCATCACCCAGTGCCGGGACCTCGGCCGTTGCCGCTTTCACGGCGGGTGGTCACAGGACCGCGCTGAGGAATTCCCGGGTGCGCTCCTGCTCCGGATCGCCGAAGATCTGCTCCGGCGGGCCCGCCTCGATCACCCGTCCGGAATCGAACATGAGCACCTGGTCGGAGATGTCCCGGGCGAAGTTCATCTCGTGGGTCACACAGAGCATCGTGATGTCGGTGCTGCGGGCGATGTCCCTGAGCAGGTCGAGCACGCCCGCGACCAGCTCGGGGTCGAGCGCGGAGGTCACCTCGTCCAGCAGCAGCACCCGCGGCCGCATCGCCAGCGCCCGGGCGATCGCCACCCGCTGCTGCTGCCCGCCGGAGAGCATGGTCGGCCGCATGTCGCACTTGTCGGCGAGCCCCACCAGGTCCAGCAGCTCCCGGGCCCGGGCCTCGGCCTCGTCCTTGGACATGCCGAGCACCTGCACGGGCGCCTCGGTGAGGTTGCGCAGCACGCTCATGTTCGGGAACAGGTTGAACTGCTGGAACACCATCCCGATCTTCTTGCGCGCCTCCCGTACCTGCTTCTCCGAGGCCGGGAACAGCCGCTCCCCGTCCACGGTGATCGTGCCCTCGTCCGGCTTGGTGAGGGTCATCAGCAGCCGCAGGATCGTGGTCTTGCCCGATCCGGAGGGGCCGATCAGGGTCACGTGCTTGCCCGGGTCGACGGAGAAGTTCAGCCGGTCCAGCACGGTGTTCGTCCCGAAGCGCTTGGTGACCTCCTCCAGACGGACCAGCTCGCCACCGGCCGTGAGGGGGCCGGCGCTCGCGTCGGGTTCTTTCATCAGGGGAGTGTCAGCGGACAAGACGTCGCTCCAGGGCTCGCAGAAGAAGGGAGGCCAGGTAGGAGATGAGGATGAAGGCCACGCCGATCACGGTGAGCGGCTCGGTGAACTGGAAGTGCTGCTGGGAGAAGAGCCGGGCCCGGCCGAGCATCTCCAGCACCGTGATCACCATCAGCATCGGGGTGTCCTTCAGCATGGAGATCACGTAGTTGCCGAGGGCGGGGATCACCCGGCGGATCGCCTGCGGCAGGATCACCGCGGTCCAGGTGCGCCGCCGCGGCAGGTTCAGCGCCGTCGCGGCCTCCCACTGGCCGACGGGCACCGCCTCGATGCCGGCCCGGTAGACCTGCATCGTGTACGTCGAGTAGTGCAGGCCGATCGCGAAGACGCCGGTGGCCAGCGCCGAGAAGGTCAGGCCCCACTCGGGCAGCACGTAGAACAGGAAGAAGAGCTGGACCAGCAGCGGGGTGTTGCGGACGAACTCCGTGACCACCCCCACCGGCCAGCGCACCCACCGGGAGGGCGTGCGCATCAGCAGCGTCCACACCAGGCCCAGGGTGAAGGACAGCAGCGAGCCGAGGGCCAGGGCCTGCAAGGTGACCAGCAGCCCGTGCCAGAAGTCCGGCATGAAGTCGCCGACGGCGTTCCAGTCCCACGTCATGCGACACCCCCGCCGACACCGGTCGTCCGCGCCCGCTTGAGCTCACGCGCCGACGTCCCGTTCCCCGGGTCCTTGCCGACCCCGGCCTTCAGCCGCTTCTCCAGTCCGCGCATCAGCCGGGTGAGCACGAAGGCGATCGCGAAGTAGATCAGCAGCACGTACGTGTAGATCTCCGCGCTCTGCTGCAGCGCGAGCCGCACCAGGTTGGCGCTGAACGTCAGATCGCCCATGCCCATGACGGACACCAGCGCGGTGCCCTTGAGCAGCTCGATCAGCAGGTTGCAGAACGACGGCATCATCTCCGGCACCGCCTGCGGCAGGGTGATCAGCCGCAGTCGCTGCCAGGGCGTGAAGCTGAGCGCGATGCCGCCCTCCTTCTGCGCCGGATCGACCGCGTTCAGCGCGCCGCGCACGATCTCCGAGCCGTACGCGCCGTACGTCAGCCCGAGCGCCAGCGTGCCCGCCCACAGCGGCACGAGCTGCCAGCCGAAGGCCACGGGCAGCACGAAGAACACCCAGAAGATCATCACGAGGGCCGACGTACCGCGGAACACCTCGGTGTAGAAGCCGGCGAGGAAGCGCACGATCCACAGCCGGTGGGTGCGTGCGACGCCGACCACGAAGGACACCGCCGTGGCCAGCAGCGCACTGAGCACCAGTAGCTGGACGGTGGTCCATATGCCTTTCAGTACCAGATCCCAGAGCCCTGAGGTCATCCGCCGCACAGCTCCTTCGCGGTGAGGTCCGTCATCTCCGCCTCGGTGAAGCCGAAGGGCCGCAGGATGCGGAACAGCTCCCCGCTCCGCTTCAGCTTGCGCAGCTCGACGTTGAAGGCGTCCCGCAGCTTCGTCTCGGTCGGCCGGAACGCGAACGCGCCCCCGTCGACATGCCGTTCGCCCTTGATCAGCGGGGCGAACGGCTCGGTCGCCTCCGCCTTGGCGGACTTCTTCACCACCTCGCGGGTGGTGAGCGCCGTACCGGCGAAGACGTCGACCCGCCCGGCCTCCACGGCGTTCAGCCCGGCCACCTGGTCGGGGACGATCAGGATGTCGCTCTCCTTGTAGCCGGCCTCCACCGCGTACGCGATCTCCGCGTAGCCCGTGCCGGTGGCGAACTTCGCCTTCTTCGCCACCACGTCCTGGTAGGAGCGCAACCCCTTCGGGTTCCCCTTGCGGACGATGAACGAATCCAGCATCTGGTAGTCGGGGTCGGCGAAGATCACCTGCCGGCAGCGCTCGGCGTTGACGTACATCCCGGCGGCGACGACGTCGAACTGCTGGGAGTTCAGACCGGGGATCAGCGAGCCGAACTCCGTCGGCACCGGCTGCACCCGGTCCACTCCGAGCCGCTTGAAGATCGCCTTCGCCAGCTCGGGCGCCTCACCGGTGAGATGGCCGTTCCTGTCGATGTACCCGAAGGGGATCTCACCGGCGATCCCGAGCCGGACGACGCCCTGCGCCCGCAACCGGTCGAGCAGGTCGCCGCCGTTCTCGTCCGACGCCGAGGCCACTCGTGTGCAGCCCGTGGCGCCCAGCGCCCCCACCGCCCCGATCGCGGCGACGCCCGCGAGCAGCGAGCGCCTGCTGTGTCTGTGTTGCGGCCGGAAGATGTGCGCGTAGTTCCCTGGTGGTGGAGCCATGGCGGCGCAGCTACCCAGACGCATCCGTCCCATGCGCCTTTTGTTTACGCACGAACGATCAGGCGCACGAACGATCAGGCGCCGTCCCACCGGACCTCCCGGCCGGCTCAGTGACCCGGCACGTATCCGCGCTTCTTGTCGACCACGTTCGGCAGGGGCCGGCCCGCCGCCCAGCGCTCGTAGAACTCCACGAACTGAGCGCCGAGGTCGTCCCGCCAGCCCGCCGTGTCGCCGCTCATGTGCGGGGAGGCGAGCAGCCCCGGAAGGCCCCACAGCGGGCTGTCGGCGGGCAGCGGCTCGGACGCGAACACGTCCAGCGCGGCGCCCGCGATCCAGCGCCTGCGCAGCGCCTCCGCCAGGGCGTCCTCGTCGACGAGCCGCCCGCGGCCGACGTTCACGAAGACCGCCGAGGGCTGCATCACACCGAACCGGTGCGCGTCGAACATGCCGCGGGTCTGCCCGGTCAGCGGCGCCGCGGCGATCACCCAGTCGGCGCGGGCGATCAGCCGGTCCAGGTCGCCCGGCCCGTGGACGCCGGTGCGCGGCACCCGGCCGACCAGGGCCGTGGTCACGTCCAGAGCCCTCAGGGTGCGCGCGATCGCCCGGCCGATCGGCCCGGACCCCACCACGCACGCGCGCGTGCCCGCCACCCGGCGGGTGTCCCGGTGGAGCCAGGTCCGCTCCCGCTGGAGTTCCAGGGTGCGCGGCAGGTCCTTGGCGACCGCCAGCACCAGGGCGGCCACGTACTCGGCGATCGGCTGGTCGAAGACCCCGCGCGCGTTGGTCACCACGGTGCCGGACGCGGCCAGCTCCGGGCACATCAGGTGGTCCACGCCGGCGCTCGCCGTGTGCACCCAGCGCGGGCGCGGCCCTTCGCCGGGCCAGGCCTCGCGCACGGCGTGCGAGGTGAAGTCCCACACCAGCAGCACGTCCGCGCCCGGCAGCCGGCCGGCGAGTCCGGCCGCGTCCGTGTGCTCGATCCGGGCGCGGCCGGTCAGCCGGCCGAGCCGGGGCGGCGGGTCGGCGTCCAGCACGAGGAGGGTGGGCAGAGTCGACGTCATACGGGGCGGCTCCGGGCGATCCGGCATGCGCGGACCGACCACGCTCGCACCGGAATCCACCTCCGTCAACTGGGGCGCGCCCGCCGACCGTTGCCCTCGGCCCCGGGCGTGGGACCGGTGCCCTGCCGTGGACGTCCTACTGCCCGGCGGCCCCCGCCCGCATCGGATCGGCCGGCCCGCCCGCGGACGTGCTCCCCGGCCCGGGGGCCGCCGGGCACCGCCGGAGCGCGCCCCCGTGCTCTCGGCCAACCAGGTCACGATGTGGGCTTCGCCGCGCCGACTGGGTACCCGGGCGGTGGAGCCCGGTCCGGCGCCGCTCGACGAAGACGGCGCGCGGGACCGGCCCGCACTGCCGGAAGAAACGCAGGAACACGGAGAAGGGCTGACATGACAGCACTCGGATTCCTCCACCCGGGCCGCCCCGGCGAGGACGACTACCCGCGCATCGAACAGCTCCTGGGCAGCGACATCCGGGTGGACCTGGTGCACACCGACGTCGGGGAGGACGCCCTCCGCGTCGACGCGCTGCGCGAGATGGGGTCGCCCGAGCGGCTCGCCGCCGGCATGGAGCGGCTGCGGCTCACCGGCGCCGAGACGGTCGTGTGGGCGTCCACCAGCGGCAGCTTCGTGCACGGCTGGGAGGGCGCCCAGGAGCAGGTGCGGTCGCTCGCCGTGATGGCCGGGATGCCCGCCTCCTCGACGTCCTTCGCCTTCGTGCACGCGGCGCGTGAGATCGGCGCGCGGCGGGTGGCCGTGGGCACGACCTATCCGGAGGAGGTGGCCGCGCTGTTCGCGGACTTCCTGCGGACCGGGGGACTGGAGGTGGTCGCGACCCGGTCGTCCGGGATCGTCACGGCGGACGAGGTCGGCACCTGGGGCGAGGAGGAGGTGCTGACGCTGGCCCGGGCGGCGGACGCCGCCGACGCGCAGGCTGTACTTCTGCCGGACACCGCGCTGCACACGGCCGCCCACCTGGCGCTGCTGGAGAAGGCCCTGTCCAAGCCGGTGCTCACCGCCAACCAGGTGACCGTGTGGGAGGGGCTGCGGCTCGCCGACCGGCGGGTGAACGCCCCCGAGCTCGGCACGCTGTTCACCCGCGAGCCGATCGTCCAGGTCTGACCCGGAGCGGGAGCGGGGAGGAGGAGCGCCGTGGGCGGGCCCCGGGAATAAACGGGGACAGCCTCCTGTTGGCCGACGCTGGACAGCTCATGGCCAGAAACAGGAGGCAGACACCGTGTCGGCAGACGAGATCCGGGGCACGACGCACGGGACCGCCCCCGTCCCCCTCTCCGTACTGGACCTGGTCACCGTGGGCGCGGGCAGCACCGCGACCGAGGCGCTGCGCACCAGCGTGGAGCTGTCCCGGTTCGCGGAGTCCCGGGGCTTCCACCGGTACTGGGTGGCGGAGCACCACTCCATGCCCGGCGTCGCCTCCTCCTCGCCCGCGGTGATCCTCGCCCACCTCGCCGCCCACACCGACCGCATCCGGCTCGGCTCGGGCGGCGTCATGCTGCCCAACCACGCGCCCCTGGTGATCGCCGAGCAGTTCGGCACGCTGGAGGCGATGGCACCCGGACGGGTCGACCTGGGCCTCGGCCGCGCCCCCGGCACGGACGGCGCCACCGCCGCCGCCCTGCGCCGCACCGACGGCCTGAACGAGGGCGCCGACGACTTCCCGCAGCAGCTCGCCGAACTCATCCGCTTCCTGGACGACGACTTCCCCGACGGGCACCCCTACCGGCGCATCCACGCGATCCCCGGCCCCGTCCAGGGCAGCAGCCCGGGCGGCGTGCAGTCCGCGCACCGCCCGCCGGTCTGGCTGCTCGGCTCCTCCGGCTTCAGCGCGCGCCTGGCCGGGATGCTCGGACTGCCCTTCGCCTTCGCGCACCACTTCTCCGCGCAGAACACCATCCCGGCGCTCGACCTGTACCGGCAGGCCTTCCGGCCCTCCGCGGTCCTCGACCGCCCCTACGCCCTCATCGGAGTCTCCGCGCTCGCCGCCGACGACGAGCGCGAGGCCCGCCGGCAGGTGCGGGCGACGGCGCTGAACATGATCCGGCTGCGCACCGGCCGGCCCGGCCTCTTCCCCGACCCCGACGAGGCCGAGAAGTACGAGTTCAGCCCGATGGAGGAGGACTTCGTGGCCTCCTGGGGCGGCAACATCGTGCACGGCACGGCCGACGAGGTCCGCTCCGGACTCGACGACCTGCACAAGCGCACCGGCGCCGACGAGCTGATGCTCACCACGCACGCCCACCGCGGCGACCTGCGGCTGCGCTCCTACGAACTGATCGCCGACGCCTACGGCTTGCCCACGGGGGGCTTGCCGACCGCGTAGTCCTGCCTCCCCAGCAGCTCGGAGATGCGGTCCGGCGGCACCGGACGGGAGTACAGCCAGCCCTGCCCGGTGTCGCAGCCGATCCGGCGCAGCCGGGAGGCCTGCGCCGAGGTCTCCACGCACTCGGCGGTGACGGTCAGGCCGAGCCGGTGGGCGAGCTGGATCATCGCCTCCACGATCACCTCGTCGGCCGGGTTGGGCGGCGCCCCCTTGGCCGCCTCCTCGTACTGGAAGCCGCGCACGAAGGAGCCGTCCAGCTTCAGCACCTTCACCGGCAGCCGGCTCAGGTACGCCAGGTTCGAGTAGCCGGTGCCGAAGTCGTCGATGGCGATGCGCACGCCCATGTCGCTGAGCGCCTGCAGGGCCTGCAGCGGCCGGCCGGCCGAGCCCATCACGGCCGACTCGGTCAGCTCGAGCTGGAGCAGGTGCGGGGCGAGCCCGGTCTCGGCGAGGGTCTGCGCCACGTCCGCCACCAGGTCGGAGTCCCACACCTGGCGCACGGCCACGTTCACGCTGACGAAGATCGGCGGCTCGTCGGGGTGGTCGAGCTGCCAGCGGCGGGCCTGCCGGCAGGCGGTCACCAGCGCCCAGCGGCCGAGCTGCACGATCGAGCCGTCCTCCTCGGCCAGTGCGATGAACCGATTCGGCGTCAGCGTGCCGAACTGCGGGTGGTGCCAGCGGACCAGCGCCTCCACACCGCTGAGCCGTCCGTCCTCCATGCCCACCAACGGCTGGTACTCCAGGGCGAATTCACCGCGCTCGATGGCGGGGCGCAGGGTGGAGGAGAGGGCCTGACGGGTCATGCGGTGCGCGTTGCGCTCGGGGTCGAACAGGGTCCAGCGGCCCTTGCCGTCCGCCTTCGCCCAGTACAGCGTGGTGTCGGCCGCCTGCATCAGACCGGTCGCCGTGGTGCCGGCCGCGTGCCGCTCGACGACACCGATGGACGCGGTCAGCGACAGCCGCTGCCCGGCCAGGTCGAAGGGCTCCTCAAGGGTCTTCAGCGCGGACTCGGCGAGGTCGGCGACCTGTTCGGTGCCGGTGGAGTCCTCGACCAGCAGGGCGAATTCGTCGCCGCCGAGCCGGGCCACCAGCGGGGCGCCGGCGCGGGCGTGGCCGGCCTCGTCGGCGACCCGGGTCAGGCGTTCGGCGACCGCCGCGAGCAGCCGGTCGCCGACCCGGTGGCCGAGGGTGTCGTTGACGGCCTTGAAGCCGTCGATGTCCAGGTAGCACAGGCCGATGCGGCCGGTGCCGCCGCGCTCGTAGGCCTCCGTCTCCAGCGCGGCCGTCAGGCGCTCGAAGAACAGGGTCCGGTTGGGCAGCCGGGTCACCGGGTCGTGCATCTCCAAGTGCCGCAGCCGGGACTGCAGTTCGCGGCGGGCGCTGATGTCGGTAGCCGAGACCAGTACCCCCGGTCCGCCGTCCGCCAGCGGGGTGACGGTGATCTGCACCCACACCGAGTGCCCCTCGGGGTGCTTTATCCGGCGGGTGCAGCGCAGCTTCGCCTGCCGGCCGCGCAGGACCTCGCGGTAGGCGTGCCAGGTGCGGGGGTCCGAGGCCAGGTCGACCAGCTCGGCGGCGGCGCGGCCGGCCAGTGCCTCCGGGTCGGCGCCGAGCAGTTCGCCGAGGGCGGCGTTGGCGCTGACGACCAGCCCTTCGGGGTCGACGACGGCCATGGACAGCGGGGCCGCCGCGAAGACACGGTGGTAGATGGTGTGATCACTGTCTGTGACGGCTGACCGGTCGAGGTCTGCCGCGGGCGTCGGCCCTTCGGACGTTCCGCTCACCGCTCGCTCCCGCAGTGCACTCGATCTCTGTCCGTGCCGGAAAGTGTGCCGATCATAGAGGCTGTCCCTTGGGCCTTCCAGCCACTTGCCAGTGTCCCGGACAGGACACAGGTTCTGACAGATCGTTTCTGCCCGCACCTGGACGGCTCTTTCTGGCCCTCGACCACTTGTGACGTTCCGTGAGTGTTTCGGGGTGTCGACCGCCGGTGCGCGCGGCGCGCAAACGGGCGCACTCACCCTTCTGGTTCAGGCAAACAGGACGAATCGGCAGAAACTCCCACACTCTGGATGCGGTGTCCCGTGAACCGCGTCCGGAGGTCCTTTCGTGCCCAAGCTGCGCAGCACCGCCGCCGTGGCCACCACGATGTCGGCGCTCGCCGCCACCTCGATCCTGACCGGCCCGTCGGTCGCCGAGCCCTTCTCCCCGGCCGCGTGCGCACTGCACCGGACCGAGGCCCACCACTCGGAGGGCCTGGACACCTGGAACGACGGCTATCCCCGGCCGGCCGGCGCCCTCGACGCCGTCATGATCTTCCTGTCGTTCCCGGACTCGCGCCCGGACACCACCCCCGCGGAACTGGCCGCCGACCACTTCCCCGCCACCAGCCGCTTCTACCAGCAGGCCTCCTACGGCAGGTTCACGCTGCGCGCGCACCCGCTGAAGCACTGGCTGCGCATGCCGCGGCCGTCGACCGCGTACGCCATAAGGCGTGACTGGAGCGCCGCCGACCGCACCGCCTACCTGCACGACGCCATCGCCGCGGCCGACGGCGAGGTGGACTTCTCCCGCTACGACGTGGTCTACCTCGTCGCCGACCCGGACGCGCCCGGCGTGGACTCGGACGCGACGAAGGTGGTCAACCTGCAGACCCCGTTGCGGGCGGACGGCACCGACATCCGCCGGGTCGTCACCGTGTTCGAGAAGCACCCGCCGGACCGCCTGGTGCTGGCCCACGAGACCGGGCACGTCTTCGACCTGCCCGACCTCTACCACCGTCCCGCCGACGGCAAGGGCGACTGGGACACCTACGTCGGCGACTGGGACCTGATGGGCAGCCAGTTCGGACTGGCCCCGGACCTGTTCGCCTGGCACAAGTGGAAGCTGGGCTGGCTGGATCCGCGCCAGGTGGCGTGCGTGCGGGGCACCGGGCCGACCCGGCTGACCCTGGAGCCGCTGACCGCCGGGTCGGGGACGGCCGGATCCGCGGCCGGTGTGCCGGGCGCGGCGGGCGCCCCGGCGTTCGGCCTCGGCCACGGCACCAAGCTGGCGGTGGTGCGCACCGGTCCGGACAGCGTGCTCGCGTTCGAGGCGCGCGGCCCGGCCGGGAACGACCGGGCGGCCTGCCGGCAGGGGGTCCTGGTGTACCGCGTGCGCAGCGGCGAGGCGTCCGGCGGCGGGCCGATCGAGGTGGTGGACGCCCACCCGGGCACCGCGGCCTGCTGGGAGAACTCGGTCTACCCGCCCCTCGCCGACGCTCCCGTCGCGCTCGGCGAGAGCTTCACCGTGCCGGGCGACGGGGTGAAGGTCGAGGTGGAGGAGCGCACCGCGTCCGGCGCCTGGACGGTGAAGATCACACCGGGGCTGGTCGGCTGACGGCCCGGGGAGCGGTGCCGCGGCCGGTGCCATGGGGCTGTGGGCGGCACCGCACCCGCGACGCGTGACGAAGTCGCGCGCAAACAGAGATGGCGAGGTGGCTCGCGTTTCCGCGAACTCGCCTCGCCATCGTCATCGTGCGCCGCCAGGGACTCGAACCCCGGACCCGCTGATTAAGAGTCAGCTGCTCTAACCAACTGAGCTAGCGGCGCCTGCTGACGTCGTAGACATTAGCATCCTGGTCGGCGGGAGGAAAAATCGATATCCGCACCGCCGCGCGGGCCGCTCGCACGGCCGCCCACAGGACCACCTCGGGGCCCGGCAGCCAGGGGTGACGGGTGTCCGGGGCCACCAGCCAGCAGGAGCCGCCGGGGGCGGAACCGTCGCCGGTCAGGGCCGGGACGGTCACCGCGTCACCGGTGCCGTGGCAGAGCAGCGGCGGCACCGCGGCGGCGCGGTTGGACCCCCACTCCTCCCAGGTCAGCAGTGAGGGCAGCCGCTGGGCCGTACCCGGGGCGGTGAACAGCAGGGTGCGGCCCCGGAACACCGCCACCGGTCCGGAGCCCGGGCCCTCGTCCCACAGCCGGTCCAGCATCCGGCGCCCGAAGACCGCCGGGGCGCTCACCACGTCGAACACGGTGCCGCAGGGCAGCACCAGGGGGGCGTCCGGCCGCTCCCGCCAGAGGGCGAGCGTGCTGCGCGGGTGCGTTCCCGCCGAGGCGAGCCAGGAGGCTCCGTCGGCCGTGGCACAGGTGACGTTCGGCGTGCTGCTCATGCCGACAAGATGTACCCGCTGTGAGTGCCCGGTTCTCCTCAGTTGCGGAAATCCGGGACAGGAGTGGGAGCGGAGGAGTATCTTGCCCGCCTGGCATATGCCAAGCGGGTCGGATCAGACTGGGTCGACGGGGGACCGGCCCTCGGTGTCGGCGCCGCGCATCAGGTCCCGGCCGAACTCGACCATCTTCTTGGCGTAGTCCTCGGTCCACTCGGCGCGCTCGGCGATGTCCGCCGGGGTGAGCCGGTCGAAGCGGCGGGGGTCGGCGAGCTGGGCCGCCGCCACGGCCTGGAACTCCACGGCCCGGTCGGCCGCCGCGCGGAACGCCTGGGTCAGCTCCGTCGCCCGTGCCAGGAGCGCCCGCGGATCCTCGATCGACTCCAGGTCGAAGAAGTGCTCGGGATCGGTGGCCGCCTCCGCGGGCTCGAAGAGCAGGGGCGCGGGGCGTAGCCGCGGTTCGTTCCTGCGCGGCGTGGGCTCCGCCATGTCTTGTCTCCTCCGTACGGTCGGTTCGGTGGGGATCGCCTTCGCGCGGCCCACCGTCCATTGTCCCGCGCGCCCGCAAGAGGCCCTAGGGGAACGATCCCGGCACCGGCCGCCACGCCGGGCCACGGTCATGGCCGCCAGGTCACCCGGTGTTCGGCCAGGTGGGCCAGGACCGCGTGGTTCGCCTCCCACCCGTCCGGGCTGTGTTCACCGGCCGCCTGCGGCGGCGTGCCGGACTCCGTCCGGCGGGGGGTGTGGCCGTGCGGGGTGTGGTCATGGCCGCCAGGTCACCCGGTGTTCGGCCAGGTGGGCCAGGACCGCGTGGTTCGCCTCCCAGCCGTCCGGGAACTTCACCAGGGTGCCGAGCTGGACCGGTTCCGTGGACGGGTAGTCGTCCAGGAGGTCGCCGACGCCGGCGCGGCACACCACGACGCAGGCGTGACGGTGGCGGGAAGCCAGCACGCACAGGCGGCCGGTCTCCAGGTGGAAGGCGGTGGCGTCGGGGCGGCCGGACAGCGGATGGAGGACGACCGTGACGTCGTACTCGCGGCCCTGGAGGCGGTTGGCCGTGTCGACCGTGACGTCCCGGACGCCGAGGTCGGCCAGGGCCGAGCGGACCGCCGCCGCCTGGTCGCGGTGGGCCGTGCCCACGGCGACGCGGCCGGCGGTCAGCGGGGCCGCGTCGGGCGAGCGCTCGGAGACGGCCGCGCCGCCGCGGTCCAGCAGGCGCCGTACCACCGCCGCCACCGCCCGCACCGCCTCCGGGTCCGTGCGCGGGGTGTTCCGGGCGGGCAGTTCGAGCAGGCCCCAGCCGGACGCGGCCGCCTCGTCGATCACCCGGTCCGGGCCGGAGCCGTCGGAGGGGACCGCGAACGTCAGCCGGCGGTCGCCGTGGCCGGTGCCGCTGCGGAACGGGGTGTACGGGTAGAAGGCGTCCGAGACCAGCGGGGCCGCCGACGCCGGCAGCCGCCAGGACACCGGCAGGCGGTGCTGCGGAAGCTGCGGGTTGTGGGCCAGAAGGGTGGTGACCGCCGAGGCCGACGGGTCGTACGACAGACCGGCCCACTGCTCGCTGCCCACGATCGCGAACGGGTCGAGCTGCCCCGGGTCGCCCACGAACAGCGCCCGCTCGAACAGGCCGGCCACGGCCAGTAGCGAGTCCGAGCGCATCTGGTACGCCTCGTCCACGATGGCGTGCCGCCACGGCTCGTCCACCGTGACGTGCGCCCACTTGGCGGCCGTGGAGACGACGACCGGCAGGCCGTTCAGATCGGCCGCCTTCGCCGACGTGCGGACCCGCGGCAGGTCGTCCAGCGCCTTGTCGTACGGGTCGGCGTCGCTGCTGTGCAGCCGGCCCACGGGCAGGTCGGGGTTCTTCTCGGCGAGCCGCAGCACCAGGTCGTCCACCTGCGCGTTGGTCTGCGCGACCACCATCAGCGGGCGCCCGGCGGCGGCGAGTTCCAGGGCCGCGCGGACCACCAGGGTGGACTTGCCCGCGCCGGGCGGGGAGTCGACGACCACGCCCCGCTCGGTGCCGTGCAGGGTGTCGTGGAGGATCGCCTCCGTGGCGCGTGCCGCCGCGGCCGCGGGGTCGAGTTCGACGCTCGTCACAGCACGTCCTCCTCGGTCACGGTGTCGGGCGCCTCGGGCGCCGCCTCGCCGGGCGGGCCGCCGTGCGTCCACGGGGTCTCCTCCGGGTCGGGCAGCTTCGCGCCGCCGCGCTGCTCGTGCTCGAACAGCGTGAAGCAGACCCGGTCGGCCTTCTCCGGCACCGAACCCGGTTCGGGCTCCTTGCCCCGGCCCATCTTGTCCACGATCCGCAGCACCAGCACACCGTCCTCCGGGGCGCCCTCGTAGCCGACGAACTCGGCCGCCTGCGGCTTGCCGCCCAGCGAGCGGTACACCTTCGCGCGTTCCGCCAGGTGCGGCCGGTCGTCGGTGCGGACCGTCACCAGCGGGCGCGGGCTGGGCCGCTTGCCCTCGCTGTACGCCATCACGACGTCGGTGACCTCGCCCGCGAACGCCTCCCCGGCCAGCCGCCGCCCGGCCATCACCAGCGGATCGTCCAGCGCCTCCTGGGCCTCAAGACGGGCCTGCTCGCGCTCGCGCGTGGCCAGCTTGTTCGCCGCCGTCACCGCGTCGTCCCGGCGCGGCTGCGGGGGCTCGCCGGCCAGCACTCTGTCGCGGTGACCGGTGAACGACCAGCGGTCCCGCGTCCACCGCTCCTCGACGTGCGCCCCCTCCGGCAGCGCCCGCAGCAGGTCGAGGCCCTGCCACACCGCGTCCCAGGTGGGCCGGACGCGGCTCTCCACCAGATCGCGCACGCGCTGCTCCGCCTCGGACAGGGCGGCCAGCCGGTCGTCCGCCTGCACGGCGTCCTCGGCCGCGGCGAGCGCGGCGCGGGCCCGGTCGTAGCGCTCAATGGCCGGGGCCAGCAGCTTGTTGTCGAACGCCGGGTCGGTGGCCGGACCGGCCGGCGGGCACAGGAGCTGCCCCTCGGCGTCCCGGGCCAGCTCGGCCCGCTGCGCGGCCTCGGCGCCGGTGCCCGACGGGGGAGGGGCGATCCAGGCGAGCAGGGCGCCCAGGTGCTGGTCCTCCAGGCTGGACTGGCCGGTCGCCCAGTGCCGGGAGAGCACGTCGGTGAGCGCCAGCAGCAGGGAGGAGCCGGGGACCCGGGACCGCTCCCCGTAATGGGTCAGCCAGCGGCCGAGCAGCGGGACCCGGGGCGGCGCCGGATAGGGCGTCTCCGGGTCCTGCTCGGCGGTGCGGCGGAACCGCATCGAGCGGCCCAGCAGCCGCACGAGGTCCAGGCCCGCCCGGCTCGGCACGACGATCTGCGGCGCGTCGGCGCACAGCTCGACCTCGACCTTGACCCGCTTGCCGGTCTCCGGGTCGGTCTCCGTGCGCTCGGCCGCCTCGACCTCCTGTGCGCAGGAGTCGAGGTAGGGCAGGACCACGTCGGCCAGTTCGGCGAGGAACGCGAAGCGCAGGTCGCGGTCCCGGGGCTGCGCCACGACCAGCAGCCGCGGCGCGTCCCGGTCGGTGCCGACCAGCGCGCCCAGCGGGGCGCCGGCCTCACCGGCGGTGGTGAGCGGCACGAACACCAGGGGGCGGTCGGACAGGTGGCGGTGGCGGACGGTCGCCGCCGGCTGGGCCCGGCCGGTGCTGACGGCCTCCAGGCGGGCCAGGGTGGCGATCAGCGACACGCGGGCGCCACCTCCCGGCCGGCCGCCCGGGCGAGCGCCTCCGCGCGCAGGGCGGCCGCCCTGCGCAGGGCCGCGACCGCCGGGTCGTCCGGGTCGCCGCTCTCGCCGCGGGCCGCCGCGAGCACGTCCTCGACGGTGGTCAGACCGCCGAGCTCGGCGCGCAGCGGACGGCCGAGGCGGGTCACCGCGCCGTCCGCGCGGGAGCGTTCACGGCAGTGGAAGGCCAGCTCGCAGGCGGACAGGCACTCGGGCGCGTACGCGGCCGGGACCGCCTCGACGGCCGCCGTGAGCTCCTCGGCGGGCCGGTCCGGGGCGAAGCAGGTGCCCTCCGGCAGGGCGTCGGCGATCTCCTCGACGCGGGTGAGCCGGGCGAGCTGGCGGGCGGTGACCGCACGCTGCTTGCGCACGTCGACGGCGGAGGCGGTGGGCAGGTTGGAGAAGTCCCTCGGGCAGACCAGCAGCACCCGGTGCCTGACGCGGGGCGCCGGGTCCAGGCGGGCGGCGACGTCCTCGAGGGCGAGCACGTACACCGCCGCCTGCCGGGCGGCGGCGCCCACCTTCGCCGGGTCGGCCGAGCCGTCCAGCATCGGGAAGGACTTGATCTCCACGACCGTCCAGCTGCCGTCCGGGTGCACCACCACCGCGTCCGGCTCCAGGAACGCGAGCGAGCCCGCCACGTCCAGGGCCAGCATCGGGTGGTCGAGCAGCGTCCAGCCGCCCGCTTCCACGGCCTCGCGCAGCGCCAGCGCCGTACGGGCCGTACGCCCCTCGGGGCCGTGCGCGGACAGGTCGGGCAGCGCGGCCCCGGCGGGCGGCTCGGCGCCCGGGTCGAGCCGCGAGTGCACCAGCCGCAGCAGCTCCGCGCCGCCGTCGGCCTTCACCTTCGCCTCGAACGCGTTGCCCCGGGTCAGCGCGAACTGCGACTGCCCGAACCCGGAGGGCGCGCCCAGCCGGTCCGCCAGCACCGCCTTGTCCACCCCGGCGCCGTCCAGGATCGCCCGTCTGCGGCACCCGGGGTTCGCGGCGAGCGCCGCGAGGGCGCGGGCGTCCAGGGCCTTGGCCGGTACGTCGGGACCGCGCAGCTCAGCGAGCCGCTGCCGGAGCCCCTTCTCCCGCGCCGCTGGGGGAGGCGTCCGGTTCGGCCGCGGAAGCGGGCTGCGACTCGCGCTGCCGTGGAATTCGCTCACCCGCGGAAGTCTGGCATCCGCCACTGACAATCGGGGAACCGGCGGGCGTCGCGGCCTTCGGCGCCCGGGCGCCGAGGCGGGCCCGGAGCAGGTCCGTGCCCCGCATCAGCCGCGGCGCCAGCAGCAGGCCCACGCCCATCACGGCGACGCCCGCGACCGCGTCGAGGAAGTAGTGGTTCGCGGTGCCCATGACCACGAGGGTGGTCAGCAGCGGGTAGGCGACGGCGAGGACCTTGGTGAGGCGCGTGCCGCCGAACCGCCACAGCATTACCCCGCACCACAGGGCCCAGCCGACGTGCAGACTGGGCATCGCCGCGTACTGGTTGGTCATGCCGCCCATGCCGCGCGGCGCGCTGGCCTCGCCGCCCCACCAGCCGTACGAGCTGTAGTGCGCCATCGTGTCGACGAAGCCGTGGCCCGCGGAGAGCAGGCGGGGCGGGCAGGTGGGCAGCAGGGTGAAGCCGATCAGGCCGATGAACGTGGACGCCATCAGCCAGGTCCGGGCCGCCCGGTAGTGCTCGGCGCGGGCCCGGAACAGCCAGACGAGGATGGCCGGCGTGACGAGGTAGTGCAGCGAGGCGTACCAGAAGTCCGCGGGTATGCCGAGCCACGGTTCGCGCGTGAACAGCCGGTTCAGCGGGTGCTCGGCGTTCAGGTGGAGGGCCTGCTCCAGGCGCAGGATCGCCAGGCCGTGGTCCACGGCGGAGGAGACGTCACCGCGGGCGAGCAGGCGGCCGGCCGAGTAGCAGCCGTAGACCAGCAGGATCAGGGGCAGTTCGGTCCACCACCGCAGCCGGGTCCGCTGGGTCACCTCGGTGCCCGGTGTCTCGGTCTGCGGCATCCGATCGCCCTCCCCCTTCTGCTGCGGCGCGCCCCGGCGGCGACCGTGCCACTTTACGGTGTCCGCATCCCGGCCATGCGGGCGCTTCAGACCTCAAAGACGCCGGGATCTCCCGCCGGGTTGCCCCTGTCCGGGCTGAGCGATGATGGGGAGTACCGCGTCTTCCGTTCAAGATGCCCGAGATCTGTTCACCTTGTCCCCGAAAGGCTCCCCATGGCACCGCGCATCCTGCTGGCCCGGCACGGACAGACGGAGTGGTCGCTGTCCGGCAAGCACACCGGCAGGACCGACATCCCGCTCCTGGAGGAGGGGCGGCGCGGGGCCAAGCTGCTCGGCGAGCGGCTGCACCGCGCTCCGCTGGACGGGCTGCCGGCCGCCGAGGTGCGGACCAGCCCGCTGGTGCGCGCGCGTGAGACGTGCGAACTGGCCGGGTTCGGTGAGCGTGCGGACGTCTGGGACACGCTCATGGAATGGGACTACGGCGCCTACGAGGGCATGACCCCCGCCGAGATCCAGGCCGTCCGGCCCGGGTGGCTGATCTGGCGGGACGGGGTGCCCGAGGGCGAGGGCCTGGCGGAGGTCACCGCGCGCGCGGACGAGGTGGTGGACTGGGCGCGCTCGGCGGACCGGGACGTGCTGGTCTTCGCGCACGGGCACATCCTGCGGGCGATCGGGGCGCGCTGGCTGGGGCTGCCGCTGTCGTTCGGGGCGCGGATACGGCTGAACCCGACCTCGCTGTCGGTGCTGGGGTGGGCCTACGGGGAGCCGGCCGTCGAGAGCTGGAACGACTCGGGGCATCTGGCGGGCTGAGCGGGGCCGCTCCGGCGCCCGGGGCGGTTCCGGTGCCTGGTGCTCCGCCGGGTGCTCGGTACTGTTCTGGGGGCTCGGAGCTGTTCCGGTGACCGGGGCTTTTCCGGGTGCCCGGTGTCGGCGTCGGCCTGGGGTGTTTCGCTGGCCCGCGCTTGGGGGGTGCCTTCCCCACTCTCGGCTTCGCTCGAGCGGGGGGACCCCCACCGCCCGCCCGTGCCGCCCCTGGCGGCACGCATGCCCGCGGCTGGGTGGGTCGCGTGCCCGCGGCTGGGTGGGTGTGCATGCGGCAGCTGGGTGCGTCGTGTGCCCGCGGCTGCCGTGGGTCGGTCGGCGGTGCTGCGGGCATGGTGGGGGTCAGACCCGGGTCGTGCGCGGGGGCGAGGCGTGGCGGTCGAGGAAGTCCGCGACGCCCGATGCGCGGCGGTGGGGGAGCAGGACGCGGGCCGTGCCCGCCAGCATGGTCTGGATGCGGGACGACTGGACCTGGGTGAGCAGGTCCAGGACGCGCAGACCGGCCGCCGCCGCCTCGTCGGGGCGGCCCTCACGGGCCAGGTCGTCGGCCAGCTCGGCGGTGTAGAGGGCGATGTTGCGGGTGAAGTGGGGATCCTGGAGGTGCGCCGCCCGGCGGGCGTGCCGGGACGCGCGCCGCCAGTCGCCCAGCGTCGACCAGCACTGCGCCTCCAGGCCCTCCAGCTCGGCCTCCCCGTAGAAGCTCATCCACTCGGGGTCGGCGTCCGAGCGGCCCCGCTCGAAGAGGGCCTGCGCCCGGGCCAGCGCCTGCTCACAGCCCGTGCGGTCGGCGAGGCCGGCCCAGCCGCCCGCCTCGCGCAGCGCGAGCAGGGACATTAGCCGGGGCGAGCCCAGCGGGGCGGCGGCACGGCGCGCGGCCTGCGCGGCCCGTACCGCCTCCCGGGGGCGGCCGGCGTCGCGGGCGAGGAACGCGGTGTTGCAGAACGCGTGCGCCTCCAGGGCCGTGTCACCGGTCATCCGGGCCGTGGCCAGCGCCTCGGCGTAGTGCGAGCGGGCGTCGTCGAAGCGCCCGGAGTCGTGGGCCAGCCAGCCCACCGAGATGGCCAGTTCACCGGCGCCCGAATGGAGTCGCTCGGCGGTCGTCTGCCGGGTCGCGCCGGCGTCCAGAAGCGCGTACGCGGCGCGCAGCGGGGCGGCGGCGCGCCGGTACAGGCCGTCCGCGCCGTGCCGGTCGTCGAGCAGCCGGATGCTGCGGACGGCCTCCTCCAGGGCCGCCGCCTCGGGGGTGCCGACGCGGCGCGGCGGACGGACCGCCGCCGTGGCGTCGATGGTGAGCCCCAGCGGGCCCAGCGTGGCGGCGGCCATCGTGGCGCCGCCGCCGGTCATGAATGCGCGACGCAGCACGTCGCTCTCCTCGTGGTTCAGGTGGTCGTTCTCGTACGGCTCGTGCGGGTCGTACGGGTCCTGCGTGTCATACGGCTCACAGGCCCCCCGCGTCTCAGTGGTACCGAACACCGGGGGTGCCTGCGGGGCCGTGCGCGCCGCCCGCCCGCGGACGGACGAGCGCGGCGCGAAGCCGAGGTCGGTGAGCGTGCGGCCGGGGAACATGTGCAGGAACACCCGTTCGTACGCGTAGTTCGGGCAGCGGATCTCACCTGCCTCGACCCTGCCGACGTAGCGCGCGTCACAGCTCACCCGCTCGCCGATCTCGCGCGCGGCCCGGCGCACCAGCGCCGCGAACTCGGCCGGTGAGCGCCGGCCGCGAAGCCGCCGGAAGGCGAGGTTCGGCCGCGCGGGCCGTTCGGGCTGTGACGAGGTCTCCGTTGACGACGCCATGGCCGGGTCCTCTCGTGCGAACCGTCGAACCATGCCGGATCCGAGGTGGATTCGGGCTGAGTTGTCCGTGTGACACCCTGGTTCCGGCGAGCAAGAACGTACCCGCTGTGTCCGGCCCGCGACGCAGCGTTTGGCTACAAAACGGATATCTCATGCGAGATCTGCCATGAACTGCCATCCTTTGCGGCGCACTTGCGCCGTAGCCGTTGACGCTCTCGCGCGTTGGACTTCTCGAACCGCAAACGTGCAGCGTGGTGGAGGCCGGCATGGAGACCAGCCAGAGCAACGATCCCTGTACACCGGGTGCGCCACCGTCCTCGACGGAGGGTGACGCGACGTGCGACCTGGTGACGGTGCCGGCCCGGCAGGGGCTCGAGGCCGTCGACATCCTGCGGCGCGGCGCGCCGGAGACAGTGGGTCCCGTCCTGCACGACGACGGCTGCGACACCCTCGGCTTCCTGGTCCCGGCGGGCACCGCCGCCTGCTGGGACGTCCCGGGCAGCACCTGCACGGAGACCGACGGGCGCGGACTCAGACTCAACCCCGTGCCCCCGGTGGCGGGCTCGGACTGGCTGCTGCCGCCCGGCGGGGCCGACCTCGCGACCGACCCCGCGGTGCTGCGCCGGGCCCTCGGGGAGGCGGCCCGGCTGATCGAGGCGGCCGACAACTGCCGGTGACGCACCCGCCCGGGGCGCCTGCGAAAATGGACCGATGGGCAGGTCCAGGAACAACCGGCGCAGGACGGCCGCCGCGCAGGCGGTCACCGAGACCGTCGACGGCGGGCTCGCGCAGCTCATACCCGACCCCGACCGGCCCCGCGCCTGGACGCTGCTGATCGACGGGGCGCCCCAGTCGCACGTGGACCTGGACGACCCCGCGTACCTCTCCTTCGAGTACCAGCGCCGGCTCGGTCACGTCATCGACCTCGCCGCGCCGCCCGGCCGGCCGGTGCAGGCCGTGCACCTGGGCGGCGGCGCCCTCACGCTCGCCCGCTACGTCGCCGCCACCCGGCCGCGCTCCACCCAGCAGGTCGTCGAGCGGGACGCGGCCCTCGTCCAACTGGTCCGGCGGGAACTGCCGCTTGATCCGAACGCGCGGATACGGGTGCGGTCGGCGGACGCCCGCGCGGGTCTGGCCAAGGTCCCGGACGGCTGGGCCGACCTGGTCGTCGCCGACGTCTTCAGCGGCGCCCGGACCCCCGCCCACCTCACCTCCACCGAGTTCCTGGACGAGGTCCGCCGCGCCCTCAAGCCCTCCGGCGTCTACGCCGCCAACCTCGCCGACGGCCCGCCGCTCGCCCACCTGCGCGGCCAGATAGCCACCGCGGCCGCCCGCTTCCCCGAGCTCGCGCTGATCGCGGACCCGGCCGTGCTGCGCGGCAAGCGCTTCGGCAACGCCATACTGGCCGCCTCCGGCCTGCCGCTGCCGGTCGCCGAACTCACCCGCCGCGCCGCCTCCGACCCGCACCCGGCCAGGGTCGAACACGGCAGGCAGCTCACCGACTTCACCGGCGGCGCCGCCCCCGTCACGGACGCCGTCGCGGTGGCCTCACCGGCCCCGCCGCCCTCGGTGTTCCGCTGACCGCTGCCGCAAGGCCCTTCAGTACGTGCCCACTTCGACGTGCGGCGGGCCGTCGTGCCAGGTGCAGAACACCGACACCCGGTCCGCGTCCCGGCTGAACTCCACCCGGATCCAGCTCTCCGTCTTCCACACCTGCATCGACCAGCCGGTGCCCGGGGTCGCCGAGACGAGCGTCGCGTCGGCCGTGCCCAGGTCGAAGACCGCCCGGCCGCCGTCGGTGTCGTAGGCCCTGACCCGGCCGGAGGCGGTGGGTCCGGCGGTGGGGGAGGCGGCCGGGGAGGGACCGGCGGAGCGGGACGGGGCGGGGGAGGGAGGGCGGGCGGCCGGCGTTCCGGCCGACGGGCTCCGCGTCCCGGGCGGCCGGGCGGCCGGTGAACCCACCGGCTTCGAACGCTGCGTGGCGGTGTCGGCCGCCGTGACCGGCAGGGCGCGCGGCGGGTCGTACGCGGTGCCGGCCATCACCGTGTGCACGCCCCACCACGACAGGGTGACCGCCGCGCCCGTGGCGAGCAGCCAGGCCAGTACGTGTACGAGTCCTCTGCGCATCGCGGGCCATACTGCCCCAGGGGGACCGGGATGCGCACTCGCCCCGGGTCGTCCACAGGCCCGCACCGGCGCCGGCCGCATGGCGTACGGTGCGGCGCATGGCAAGTGTGCTCGTAGTCGAGGACGACCAGTTCGTGCGCTCGGCGCTCATCCGGCACCTGACCGACGCCTCGCACACGGTGCGCAGCGTCGGTACGGCGCTGGAGGCGCTGCGCGAGGTCGCCCATCTCCGTTTCGACGTGGTGATCCTGGACCTCGGACTGCCCGACCTGGACGGCTCCGAGGCACTGAAGATGCTGCGCGGCATCACGGACGTCCCCGTCATCATCGCCACCGCCCGGGACGACGAGGCGGAGGTCGTCCGGCTGCTCAACGCGGGCGCTGACGACTACCTGACCAAGCCGTTCTCGGTCGAGCACCTGTCGGCCCGCATGGCGGCCGTGCTGCGCCGGGCCCGGGCCGCCGGCGGGGAGGCGCCGCCCTCCAGCGTCCTGCGGGTCGGCGGGCTCACCGTCGACCCGCAGCGCCGCCAGGCCGAACTGGACGGCGTACGGCTCGACCTGACCCGCCGGGAGTTCGACCTGCTCGCCTTCCTCGCCGGCCGCCCCGGTGTCGTCGTGGCCCGCAGGGAACTCCTCGCCGAGGTCTGGCAGCAGTCCTACGGCGACGACCAGACCATAGACGTCCATCTGTCCTGGCTGCGCCGCAAACTGGGGGAGACCGCGGCCCGGCCGCGCTATCTGCACACCCTCCGGGGCGTCGGCGTGAAGCTGGAACCGCCGCAGGGAGCGGAGCCGCCGCGATGAGATGGGCTCTGGTCAAGGTGTGCCTCGCCGTCACCACCATGGTCGTGGTCGCCTTCGCGGTGCCGCTCGGGCTGGTCGTCAAGGAGATGGCCCGCGACCGGGCGTTCTCCAACGCCGAGCGGGAGGCCGCCGCCGTCGCCCCCGCGCTGTCCATCACCACCGACCGCGACAAGCTGGAACGAGTGGTGGCCTCCGCCGGAGCCGACTCCGGGATGGCCGTGCACCTGCCCGCCGACGGCGGCCGGGAAGCGCTCGACCTCGGCCGGCGGCGCGCCTCGGGCAAGGACATCGAGGCCGTGCGGAAACTGGGCCGCGCCTCCACCGCATCGGTCCCCGGCGGCTCCACGCTGCTGCAGCCGGTGGCGCTCGGCTCCGGCTCGATCGCGGTCGTCGAGGTGTACGTGCCCGAGTCCGAGGTGAGCAACGGCGTCGGCACGGCCTGGGCGGTGCTCGCGGCGGTCGGTCTCGCGCTGATCGTCGGCTCGGTCGCGGTCGCCGACCGGCTCGGGGTGCGCATGGTGCGGCCCGCCCGGCGACTGGTCGAGGGCGCGCACGAGCTGGGCGAGGGCAAGCTGGGCGCGCGGGTGCCCGAGGAGGGGCCGACCGAACTGCGGCTCGCCGCCGTCGCGTTCAACTCCATGGCCGACCAGGTCGTACAGCTCCTGGCCAACGAGCGGGAGCTGGCCGCGGACCTGTCGCACCGGCTGCGCACCCCGCTGACCGTGCTGCGGCTGAACGCGGCCTCCCTCGGGGCCGGGCCCGCCGCCGAGCAGACCCGCGCGGCCGTCGCCCAGCTGGAGGGCGAGGTCGACACCATCATCCGCACCGCCCGGGAGGCCAAGCCGCAGACCGTGGCCGCCGGTCCGGGCGCGGGCTGCGACGCGGCCGAAGTGGTGCGTGAGCGGATGGAGTTCTGGTCCGCGCTGGCCGAGGACGAGGGCCGCAAATGGCGGGTGGCCGGGGTGGAGCGTCCGGTGCGCATACCCGTCGCCCGGGCCGATCTCGCCGCCGCGCTCGACGCGCTGCTCGGCAACGTCTTCCGGCACACGGCCGAGGGCACCGCCTTCGCGGTCGACGTGCACAACGCCGAGGACGCGGTGATCGTGCTGATCTCCGACGCGGGCCCCGGCATACCCGACCCCGCGGCGGCGATGGCCCGCGGCCGCGGCTCCGGCAGCGCGGGCTCGACCGGGCTCGGCCTGGACATCGTGCGCCGCCTCGCCGAGGCCACCGGTGGTGATGTGCGCATCGGCTCCTCCGTGCTGGGCGGGACCGAGGTGCGGATCTGGTTCCAGCTCGACGGGCGGAAGCCGGCCGGCCGGGGACACCGGGGGAGCGTACGCGGTCGCCGGCGTACGGCGGCCGCCCGCTGACCCTGCGTCCGCACCGGACCACGGACCGGTTCCCGACCTTTAACCGCCCCCGATCCCTTCCTTAAGCGCACCCTAAGGACCGCGACGGCGGTCCCCATAAGCCCGTTTGCCCGTTTCCGGCTCGCTAGCGTGCTGCCGCACCCCACCCCCCGTGAACAGCGAAGGCAGGCACGCGCATGAGCACGCACCGGCGCAGGATCAGTGGCAGGAACAAGGCGATCGGCTCCGTGGTGGCCGCGGCCGTGGTCGGCGGCGGCGCCCTCCTGCTGACCGGTACGGCGAACGCGGCCGGGGTCGCCGCCGCCTACACGAGGACGAGCGACTGGTCGACGGGCTACACCGCGCAGTACGTCGTCACCAACAACAGCGGCCGGACAGAGAAGACCTGGACGCTGGAGTTCGACCTGCCCGCCGGGGCGAAGCTCGGCTCCCTGTGGAACGCGGAGTCCAGCGTCAGCGGGCAGCACGTCACCGTCAAACCCGCGAAGTGGGACACCGACGGCCTGGCCGTGGGCAAGTCGGTCACCATCGGCTTCGTGGTCAACGGCACGGGCGACCCGACCGGCTGCCGCGTCGACGACGCGCAGTGCTCCGTCGACGGCGGCGCCACCCCGGAGCCGAGCGGCCGCCCGACCCAGACCCGGACCCCGGTCCCCAGCGCCACGCCGAGCCAGAGCGCCACCCCCACCCGGAGCGCGACCCCGACCCCCTCGCAGAGCACCGGCACCGGCACCGGCACCACCGCCTCGGCCGGCTTCGCCCCCTACGTGGACACCTCCCTCTACCCGGCCTTCGACCTTCTCGCCGCGGCCGACGCGACGGGCGTGAAGAACTTCAACCTCGCCTTCGTCACCGACGGCGGCGGCTGCACCCCCAAGTGGGGCGGCGTCACCGACCTCACCGGCGACGCGGTGGCCGCGCAGATAGGCGCGCTGCGCGCGAAGGGCGGCGACGTCCGGGTCTCCTTCGGCGGGGCCTCCGGCTCGGAGCTGGCCACCACCTGCTCCTCGGCGGACGCGCTGGCGGCGGCCTACGGCAAGGCCGTGGACGCCTTCAAGCTGACCAAGGTCGACTTCGACGTCGAGGGCGGCGCGCTGCCCGACACCGCGGCCAACACCCGCCGGGCCCAGGCCATCGCCAAGCTCCAGGCCCAGCACCCGGGCCTCGACGTCTCCTTCACCCTGCCGGTGATGCCCGAAGGACTGACCCAGGACGGCGTGAACCTCCTGTCCAACGCCAAGTCCAACGGCGTGCGGATCAACACCGTCAACATCATGGCGATGGACTACGGCGCCTCCTACAGCGGCGACATGGGCACCTACGCCGAGCAGGCCGCCACCGCCACCCAGGCCCAGATCAAGGGCGTGCTGGGGCTGTCCGACTCCGCCGCGTGGAAGACGGTCGCGGTCACCCCGATGATCGGCGTCAACGACGTCTCCTCCGAGGTCTTCAAGGTGGACGACGCCACCCAGCTCGTGAACTTCGCCAAGTCCAAGGGCCTCGGCTGGCTCTCCATGTGGTCCGCGACCCGTGACAAGCAGTGCGACGGCGGCGCCAAGCCCACCGCCGACGCCACCTGCAGCTCCATCACCCAGGACCGGTTCGCCTTCGCCAAGGCGTTCGGCGCCCTCGGCTGACCGGCGCCATCGAGCCTCACGCGCACGCGGCACGACGCGGGCGCGGCACCCCCTATCCAGGTGCCGCGCCCGCGCCGCCCCCCACGACCGGACGGTGGGTCAGGTCACCGGCCGGTCGGCCAGGGCTCCGGACGGCGCCGTCAGGCCGCCGGCTCCACCGCCGCCGGCAGCGCACCCGCCCGGGCCACCTCGCCGTACCAGCGGGCGCTCGACTTCGGGGTGCGCTCCAGCGTCGAGTAGTCCACGTACACCGCGCCGAACCGCTTGTCGTAGCCGTACGCCCACTCGAAGTTGTCCAGCAGGGACCACAGGTAGTAGCCGCGGACGTCGGCGCCGTCGGCGATGGCCCGGCGGACCGCCGCCAGGTGGCCGTGCAGATAGGCGATGCGCTCGGGGTCGTGCACCCGGCCGTCGGCGTCGGGCTTGTCGTCGTAGGCCGCGCCGTTCTCCGTGATGTACAGCGGCAGGCCCGGCGCCTCGCGCGAGTAGCGCATGATCAGCTCGTGCAGCCCGGTCGGGTCGATCGTCCAGCCCATCTCGGTGCGCTCGCCCGGCGTCTGGTGGAACAGCACGTCGCCGGCGGCCGGCCAGGGGGAGTGCTCACTGGCGCCGTGACCGTCCGCCCGGGGGCCCGTGGCCCTGCCGTCCGCCGCCGAGACCAGGACCGGCGTGTAGTAGTTCAGGCCCAGCGCGTCCAGCGGCGTCCTGATCGTGCGGAGGTCGCCGTCGAGCACGAACGACCAGTCGGTGACCGGGGCGGTCTCGGCGAACAGGGTCTCCGGGTAGGCGCCGTGCAGGACCGGGCCGTGGAAGACGCCGTTGGCCAGGTTGTCGATCCGCCGGGCCGCCGCCAGATCGTCCGGGCTCTGCGAGAACGGGCGAACCACCTGGGAGTTGAGGCTGAGCGCGAGCTGGTGGCCGGCCGGCAGCACCGAGCGCAGGGCCGCCGTGCCCAGGCCGTGCGCCAGGTTGAGGTGGTGGGCCGCGCGCAGGGCGGCCGCCGGATCGGTGCGCCCGGGAGCGTGCACGCCCGAGCCGTAGCCCAGGAAGGCGCTGCACCACGGCTCGTTGAGGGTGATCCACTGCTCCACCCGGTCCCCGAGCGCCTCCCCGACCAGCCGCGCGTACTCGGCGAACCGGTGGGCGGTGTCCCGCTCCGGCCAGCCGCCCGCGTCCTCCAGCTCCTGGGGCAGGTCCCAGTGGTAGAGGGTGATCGCCGGCTTGATGCCGTGCGCCAGCAGCTCGTCCACCAGGCGGCGGTAGAAGTCCAGGCCCGCCTGGACCGCCGGGCCCCGGCCGGTCGGCTGCACCCGGGACCAGGAGACGGAGAAGCGGTAGGCGGTCAGGCCCAGCTCCGCCATCAGCGCCACGTCGTCGCGGTAGCGGTGGTAGTGGTCGACGGCGATGTCACCGGTCTCACCGCCCGCCGTCCTGCCGGGGGTGTGGCTGAAGGTGTCCCAGATGGAAGGGGTTCGGCCGTCCTCCCGTACCGCGCCCTCGATCTGGTAAGCGGAGGTGGCGGCACCCCAGAGGAAGGCAGGGGGGAAGGTCGCGGTCGGCAAGGGCTCTGTCATGGAAGGACTCCCCGGATCGGCTGCGACCCATTGTGCATGGGAGCGCTCCCACGGGGAAGCCCTTTCCCCTCCCGATACGCGTTCTCACAGCTTGGGAGGCGACTCCGGGCGCCGCACAAGGGCAGCCGGTGTGCGGCCGGGAGCCGTCCCGGCGCGCCGCCCGAGCGGCGCGCGCACGACCCTGGGCCGTCCCGGAGACCGTCCCGGTGCGGAGCCTGGGGAGGGCGGGGACCGCAGCTCGCGGCCGGCTCGTGGTGAAGCCCCCGCGCGGTTCCGGTTCGCGGCCCGCCACCGGTTCCGGTTCCCGGCCCGAGGCGGGTTCCGGTCACCGGCCGGACGGCGCGCCGTCGACGTCGCCGAGGCAGTCGCCGGGGTTGTCGCCGAGGCCGTCGCCGGCGCCGCTCAGGCGGACTCCCGTACGACCAGCCGGGTCGGCAGGACCACCTCGCGGCGGCCGGCCCGTCCGGCGATCTCGTCCAGCAGCAGGTCCGCCATCGCGCGCCCCATCTCCTCCATCGGCTGGCGGACGCTGGTCAGCGGCGGGTCGACGTGCCGCGCCACGATCGAGTCGTCGAAGCCGACGACGGCCACGTCGTCCGGCACCCGCCGGCCCGCGGCGCGCAGTTCCAGCACCGCCCCGGAGGCCATCACGTCGGAGGCCGCGAACACCGCGTCCAGGCCGGGGCGCCGCCGCAGCAGCTCCCGCATCGCCGCGCGCCCGCCCTCCTCGGTGAAGTCGCCCTGCTCGATCAGCTCCTCGTCCACCGTGACCCCGGCGGCCCGCAGCGCCTCCCGGTAGCCGTCGAGCCGGGTCCGGGCGGCGTCCATGTCCAGCGGCCCGGTGATGGTGGCGACGGTGTGCCGTCCCCTGTCCAGCAGGTGCCGGACCGCGCTCCGGGCCCCGCCGTCGTTGTCCGCGCGGACGTGGCCGAGCGGTTCCGGATCGCCCCGCCGCCCGGCCAGCACGGTGGGCACGGACAGCTCGTCCAGCAGATCCGGCAGGGTGTCGTCGCGGTGGACCGCCACCATCAGCACGCCGTCCACCCGTTGGGCGGTCAGGTACGAGGCCAGGCGCCGGTGCTTCCGCTCGTCGCGCGCGAGCACCAGCAGCAACTGCATGCCGGCACGGGTCAGCCGGGCGGAGGCGCCCCGGATGATGCCCGAGAAGTACGGCTCGGCGAACAACCGGCTCTCGGCCTCCGGTACGACCAGCGCCACGGCGTCCGTACGGCGCGTCGCCAGGGAGCGCGCGGCGCGGTTGGGGACGTAGCCGAGTTCGGCGATCGCCTTCTCCACCGCGGCCCTCGACCGGTCGCTGACCTTCGGGGAGCCGTTGAGCACCCGGGAAACCGTGCCACGGCCGACACCGGCCCGAGCGGCCACGGCGTTCAGCGTCGGGCGCCGGACGCCGAGTGCTTCCGGCGGCTGGGCGTGGCTCATCGTTCACCTTCCGGTGTGCGGCAGGGGGTTGCCTCATTGTGACCCAGCGTCTTCGCCGGCCGACCGCCCTGTCCGGGCCGTAAGCCGGGCATGAGCGAAGATCACCACTGTGACCAGCGTGAATCCGTCGGGCGACGGGCCGGTGTCCAGACTGCGACAGGGGATTTCGTGACACGTTCACGTGACGTACGGGACACGCTCAGGCAACAACGCTGTTTTCAAGTCTTGACACCCGACCCCCACAGCAAGGAGTCTTCCGGCATGCCGCGTGGGAGCGGTCCCACGGAGGGGTCCGGGGGGTCGGCCCGCGCGGGTCAAAGCACTGATGGCCTTTCCCTCTACCTCGCACGACACACCGTTGACCAGCGCCTTTGCACTGCACACCGCGTGCTGTGAGCCGGCCGCTGCTCGAACTCGAGAGGGCAGGTCCGGATCGCCGACCCTTGGCGGTCTGTTTCCTGGGGTCCCGTTTCCCACCGGAACAAGGAGTAGTGGAATGCGCATCACCGGTACCGACGGCGGAGGCGGTCGCCGTCGCAGAGCGGCGGCCCTCGCCACCACGGTTCTGACGGCATCGGCCCTGCTGCTGACGGGTTGCAGCACCGACGACGGCTCGGACGCCTCCGGGTCCGACGGCTCGATCACCCTCACCGTGGCCGACTTCGGGCAGTTCGGCTACAAGGAGGCCGATCTGTTCGCCAAGTACCACAAGCTCCACCCGAACATCACGGTGAAGGAAGAGGTCACCGCCAACGAGCAGGACTACTACCCCAAGCTCCTTCAGCAGCTGAACACGGGCAGCGGCCTCGGAGACGTCACCGGTGTCGAGGTCGGCCGCATCAAGGAGGTCGTCGACACCCAGGCGGACAAGTTCGCCGACCTGAGCAAGTCGATCGACGTGAAGAACTGGGTGTCCTGGAAGGAGTCGCAGGCCACCACGAAGGACGGCAAGGTCATAGGCGCCGGCACCGACATCGGCCCGATGTCGCTGTGCTACCGCCGCGACCTGTTCGAGAAGGCGGGCCTGCCCACCGACCGCGAGGACGTGGCCAAGGCCATCGCGGGCGGCTGGGAGGACTACCTGAAGCTCGGCGAGCAGTACAAGAAGAAGGCGCCGTCCGGCACCTACTTCATGGACTCCGCGAGCGCCATGTTCAACGCGGTCGTCAGCTCCTCGGACAAGCAGTACTACGACACCAGCGGCAAGCCGGTCTACAAGGACAGCGCCTCCGTGCAGCAGGGCTGGAACCTGGCCGCGGAGGCCGCGTCGAAGAAGCTGACCCACGGTCTGCCGCAGTTCACCGACGCCTGGACGGCGGCGCTGCGCAAGGGCAGCGTGGCCACGGTCGCCTGCCCGGCCTGGATGGCCGGCCAGATCTCCACCAACTCCGGTGACGCCTACAAGGGCAAGTGGGACATCTCCCGCGCGCCCGGCTCCACGGCGGCCAACTGGGGCGGCTCCTTCCTCGCGGTCCCGCAGAGCGGGAAGCACGTCAAGGAGGCCACCGAGCTGGTCAAGTGGCTGACGGCGCCCGAGCAGCAGGCCGCCGTGTTCAAGGCGATCGGCGTCTTCCCGTCCAACAAGGGCGCCTACGAGCTGGCCGACGTGAAGAGCGCGAAGCTCCCGTACTTCAACGACGCGCCGATCGGTCAGATCTACGCCGACGAGGCCAAGTCCATCCCGCAGGCGGTGCTCGGCCCGAAGGACGCCACGATCAAGGACACGATCTCGACGCAGATCAACAACATGGAGCAGCGGGGCACCAAGCCCGCCGACGCATGGAAGGCCGCGACCGAGACGATCGACAAGGCGATCGGCTGACGCGCGCCGGGGCGGGCCGGTCCCTCGGACCGCCCGCCCCGCGCCCGCGCGTCCGGCCGGGTGCCGCTCCGCCGGTGCCGTGACCGCGAGGGCCCACCGGTCGAGGCCGACGGGCGCCGTCGCGGCGCCACCGGTTCGGCGCCGCCCGACGTCCGGCGCCGACGGCGGCGGACCCGCTCGCGGGTCCAGCCACGGCACCGGCCGGGCCGCCCCACCGGCGAGGCACCGGCCGGGCCACCGCACCGGGCGAGGCACCGACCGGGCCGCCGCATCGGTGAGGCACCGGCCGGGCCCCCGCCCGTAGTGCGGGACCGGCCCGGTAGCCGCACCGGCGGACGGGCTCGGGCGGCCCGGCTCCGGGAAACCGGCGCCGACGGCCCGGACCCAGCGGGCCCGCTCCCGCGGACCCGACCCGGTGACCCGGTTCCGGTGAACCGGCCCCCGGCGAACCGGCCTCGGTGAACCGCCCTCGGTGAACCGGCCCCCGCGCACTGGGGTCGCCGGCCGGGATCCGGGACGCCGGGCCCTGGCTGCCGGGCCGGCCGGCTCGGTACCGTACCGGCCGCCGTGGCGCGCGGACGGGGGCCGGCGCGCGGTCCGAGTGGACGCCCAGCCCGCCCCGTATCCGGCCGTAACCCTGCAGACAAGGACTCCTCCGTGGCAACAGCAACCCCCACCCGGGGCGCGTACAGCCCGCCGCCCGGCGGTTCCGGCGCCGTGCCGAACGGCCCCCGCTCGTGGCGCAGCCGCCTGTGGCGCTTCGACGACCTGGCGTCGCCGTACGCCTACATCGCGCCCTTCTTCCTGATCTTCGGGGCCTTCGGGCTCTATCCGCTCCTCTACACCGGCTGGATCGCCCTGCACCGGGTCGAGATGACCAGCCTCGGCCAGTCCGAGTGGGTCGGCTGGGACAACTTCGCCAAGATCCTCCAGGACTCGGAGTTCTGGACCGCGGTCTTCAACACCTTCGTCATCGGCGTCATATCGACCGTGCCCCAGCTCCTGGTGGCGCTGGGCCTCGCCCACCTGCTCAACTACAAGCTGCGCGCCAGCACGTTCTGGCGGACCCTCATCCTCACCCCGTACGCCACCTCGGTGGCGACCGCGGCCCTGGTCTTCGCCCTGGTCTTCCGGGCGGACGGCGGCATCCTCAACTGGGTGCTGCACTTCGCCGGCATCGGCAACATCGACTGGGGCAACGGCCACTGGACGTCCAAGATCGCCATCTCGGTCATCGTGATCTGGCGCTGGACCGGCTACAACGCCCTGATCTACCTGGCGGCCATGCAGGCCGTGCCGACCGACCTGTACGAGGCCGCCTCGATCGACGGCGCGTCGCGGTGGCAGCAGTTCCGCAAGGTGACGATCCCCTCGCTGCGGCCGACGATCCTGTTCACCATCGTCATCTCGACCATCGGCTCCATGCAGCTGTTCGGTGAGCCGCTGCTGCTGCAGGGCGGCACGCTGGGGTCCTTCGGCGGCAGCGAGCACCAGTACGAAACCCTCAGCATCTACCTCTTCAACTACGGCTGGAAGCTGGGTCACCTGGGTCCGGCCGCCGCCGTGGCCTGGGCGATGCTCGTCCTGCTGCTGCTGATCGCCCTGATCAACTGGATCGTCGGCCGGTTCGTGCGCAAGAGCGCGGCCTGACGGGAGCGACTTCGATGACCACGACCAGTCCCATCAAGACCGCGGCCGACCTCACCCCGGCCGGCCCGCCCGCCACCGGCGCCCGCGCCCGCCTCAAGCTCGGCGCCGGCCAGCAGCTCAAGGGCGGCCCCTTCACCTACGTCGCCCTCGTCGTCGTCGGCCTGGGCTCGATCTTCCCGCTGTACTGGACCCTGGTGGCCGCCTCGCACGACCAGCAGCGGGTGCTGGACAGCCCGCCGCCGCTGCTGCCGGGCGGCAGACTGTGGAGCAACCTCCAGGCCGCCTGGGAGCAGGCCCACCTGGGCACGGCGATCGTCAACAGCGTCATCGTGGCCGGCTGCATCACCGTGGCGACGCTGTTCTTCTGCACGCTGGCCGGGTACGCCTTCGCCAAGATGCGCTTCCGCGGCCGCGGCTTCCTGATGACCGCCGTCATCGCCACCCTGACCATCCCGCCGCAGCTCAGCGTCGTCCCGCTGTTCATGATGATGTCGGACATCGGCTGGGGCGGGAAGCTGGAGTCGGTGATCTTCCCGACCCTGGTCGGCGCCTTCGGCGTCTTCTTCATGCGCCAGTACCTGCTGGAGGCCCTGCCCTACGAGCTGGTCGAGGCGGCCAAGGTGGACGGCGCGACCAACTTCCGCATCGTGTGGAGCGTGGTCCTGCCCGTGGCCCGGCCCGCCATGATGGTGCTCGGGATGCTCACCTTCGTGCAGGCGTGGAACGACTTCTTCTGGCCCTTCCTCGCCCTGAACCAGCAGAACCCCACCATCCAGGTGGCGCTCGGCCAGCTCAGCGCGTCCTACACCCCCGACCAGAGCATCGTCATGGCCGGTGCGCTGATCAGCACGCTGCCGCTGCTGCTGGTCTTCGTGATCTTCGGCAAGCAGATCGTCGGGGGCATCATGTCGGGCGCCGTCAAGGGCTGACGGCACAGCCGTCCCGGGCAGCAGACCGACCTTTCCACACGCCACTTTGGGAGCGCTCTCACCATGACCGCTGTACGACCCGAGCCGACGACCCGGCCGGCCGCGGACCTCTCCTTCCCGCCCGGTTTCGTCTGGGGCACGGCCACCGCCGCCTACCAGGTCGAGGGCGCGGCCGCCGAGGACGGACGCACGCCCTCCATCTGGGACACCTTCAGCCACACGCCCGGCAAGGTGCGCAACGGCGACACCGGCGACATCGCCGCCGACCACTACCACCGGTACCGCGACGACGTGGCGCTGATGAAGGACCTCGGCCTCAAGGCGTACCGGTTCTCCGTCTCCTGGTCCCGGGTGCAGCCCACCGGACGGGGTCCGGCCGTCGAGCGCGGCCTGGACTTCTACCGCCGCCTCACCGACGAGCTGCTCGAGGCCGGCATCACCCCCGTGGCCACCCTCTACCACTGGGACCTGCCCCAGGAGCTGGAGGACGCGGGCGGCTGGCCGCAGCGGGACACCGCGCACCGCTTCGCCGAGTACGCCGAGGCGGTGGGCCGGGCCCTCGGGGACCGCGTCGGAGTGTGGACCACGCTCAACGAACCGTGGTGCTCGGCCTTCCTCGGCTACGGCTCCGGCGTGCACGCCCCCGGCCGCACCGACCCGGCCGCCACGCTGCGCGCCGCCCACCACCTCAACCTGGCGCACGGCCGGGCGGTCGGGGCGCTGCGCTCGGTCCTGCCCGGCTCCGCGCAGCTGTCCATCACCCTCAACCTGCACCAGGTGCGCCCGCTCACGGACGCCCCCGGCGACGTGGAGGCGGCCCGCCGCATCGACGCGGTCGGCAACCGGATCTTCACCGGCCCGATCCTCGACGGCGCCTACCCCGAGGACCTGCTCGCGGACACCGCCCGCATCGTCGACTGGGACGAGCTGGTGCACGCCGGGGACCTCGCCGAGATCTCCCGCCCGATCGACGTGCTCGGCGTCAACTACTACTCGCCGACCGTCGTCTCGCTGCCCGCCGACGGCGCCGGCGCCACCAAGAACGACGGCCACGGCGCCAGCGACCACTCGCCGTGGACGGGCGCCGAGGACGTCTCCTTCCACCTCGCCAACGACGAGCTGACGGCGATGAACTGGGCCATCGACGCCAACGGGCTGCACACCCTGCTGACCGGCACGGCGGCGGCGCACCCCGGGCTGCCCCTGATGGTCACCGAGAACGGCGCGGCCTTCGACGACTACGTCTCGCCCGAGGGGAAGGTGAACGACCCGCAGCGGATCGCCTACCTCCGAGGTCACCTGGAGGCGGTCCGGCGGGCCATCGCCGACGGCGTCGACGTGCGGGGCTACTTCCTGTGGTCGCTGCTGGACAACTTCGAGTGGTCCTACGGCTACTCCAAGCGGTTCGGCACCGTCTACGTCGACTACGGCACCCAGCGCCGCATCCCCAAGGCCAGCGCCCACTGGTACGCCGACGTCATCCGCCGCAACGCGCTGCCGGACGCCGACCCGCGGGTGTGACGTCCGCCCACGGCCGGGCCGGGGGAGCCGCCGCGACGGCGGCGGCGCCCCGGCGCCGCCGCGGCCGGCCCGCCCGCGCCCGCCGGGGCCGGGCTCCGCGGGCGCCGCGGGCGCGGGATGATGAGAGCGGGTGCTGTGGGATCTCGGTTACATTCCTGGCCGGACGGTAGCGGACAATCCCCCGGCCGGTCGGTTGTGAGCGGGAGGCGGAGACCATGCCAGTCAACGGAGAGCGGAGCCGGAGCAGTCGGCGGCCGACGCTGGAAGAGGTCGCCGCGCGTGCCGGTGTCGGCCGGGGCACGGTCTCACGGGTGATCAACGGCTCGCCCCGGGTGAGCGAGGCGACCCGCGCCGCCGTGGAGGCGGCCGTGGCGGAACTCGGCTACGTGCCCAACACCGCCGCGCGGGCCCTCGCGGCCAACCGCACCGACGCCATCGCGCTGGTGGTGCCGGAGCCGGAGACCCGCTTCTTCTCTGAGCCGTACTTCTCGGACATGCTGCGCGGTGTCGGCGCCGAACTCTCCGACAGCGAGATGCAGTTGCTGCTGATCTTCGCGGGCAGCGACCGGGAGCGGCAGCGGCTCGCGCAGTACCTGGCCGCCCACCGCGTCGACGGGGTCTTGCTGGTCTCCGTGCACGCCGACGACCCGCTGCCGGACATGCTCTCGCAGCTCGAGATCCCCGCGGTGATCAGCGGCCCCCGCTCGGCCGCCGAGACGCTGACCTCGGTGGACTCGGACAACTACGGCGGCGCCCGGTCCGCGGTGGAGCACCTGTTCTCCCGGGGCCGCCGCCGGATCGCCCACATCACCGGCCGCCTCGACGTCTACGGAGCCCAGCGCCGTGTCGACGGCTACCGCGACGCCCTGAGCGACGCGGGCCTGGCCGTGGACGAGGGCCTGATCGAGCCCGGCGACTTCACCGACGAGGGCGGCCGGCGCGCCATGACGACGCTGCTGGAGCGCCACCCCGACCTGGACGCGGTCTTCGCCGGCTCCGACGTCATGGCGGCGGGCGCCCGGCAGGTGCTGCGCGAGGCCGGCCGCAGCGTGCCCGGCGACGTGGCCCTGGTCGGCTACGACGACTCGGCCGTCGCCCGGCACATGGACCCGCCGCTGACCAGCGTCCGGCAACCGATCGAGGAGATGGGCCGCGCCATGATCGACCTGCTCCTCGCCGAGATCGCCGGCCGCCGCCCGGCGCCCTCCCGGGACCCGCGCCGACAGCATGCGGTCCTGCCCACGGAACTGGTGGAGCGGGCCTCGTCCTGATGTCCCGGCCCTCCGGGTGGCGGGCGACGCCGGTCATCCGCCACCCGGAGGGCGCACCGGGCGGGGTGGCGGGGACGGAGCGTGGACCCCGCGCAGAAACGAATCAGCCGGTGACCCGATCTCTCGATCAAGTCACCGGCTGACTACACAGGGTGAGTGACGGGACTCGAACCCGCGGCATCCTGGACCACAACCAGGTGCTCTACCAGCTGAGCTACACCCACCATGACCGGTGGTTCGGGGAGTTCATTCCCCGACCGGCCGAGAAGAAGTCTACAGGGTCCGAAGGGGTGCTCGCGCACGGGTTTCGCGCGCGTCCCGGCCGGACCCCCGGGCGCCGGTCCCGCGGTCCTACCGCGCCGGCAGGACGTGCTTGGCGGCGATCGCCTTCGCGGTGTCCGAGTCCGGTCCGGGCTGCGGGACGAAGATGGCCTCGCGGTAGTAGCGCAGCTCGGCGATCGACTCGCGGATGTCGGCGAGGGCGCGGTGGTTGCCGTTCTTCTCGGGGCTGTTGAAGTAGGCCCGGGGGTACCAGCGGCGGGCCAGCTCCTTGACCGAGGAGACGTCGACGATGCGGTAGTGGAGGTAGTCCTCCAGGGTGGGCATGTCGCGCAGCAGGAAGCCGCGGTCGGTGCCGACGGAGTTGCCGCACAGCGGGGCCTTGCCGGGCTCCTTGACGTGCTCGCGGACGTAGGCGAGGACCTGCGCCTCGGCGTCGGCCAGCGTGGTGCCGCCGGCCAGCTCCTCCAGCAGCCCGGACGCGGTGTGCATCTCGCGCACCACCTCCGGCATCGTCTCCAGGGCCGAGTCCGGCGGGCGGATGACGATGTCCACCCCCTCGCCGAGCACGTTCAGCTCGGAGTCGGTGACGAGGGCGGCCACCTCGATGAGCGCGTCGTCGGACAGCGAGAGGCCGGTCATCTCGCAGTCGATCCACACCATGCGATCGTTCATGAGTCTCACCTTACGGCGCGGCGCCCCGGGCCGGACCGGGCGTGCGGCGACCTTGTCGGTGTGCACGCAGAAGAACGACGGCGGAAGAGGGACGGAGCCGCAGCTCCGTCCCTCCCTTCGCGTCCTGCGCTCAGCTCCCGCTGCGCGGCCCCGGCAGCAGGCTCACCGCGCCCGCGGCCTGCCGGCGGCTCTGCATCGGCACCCCGCTCTCACGGTCCGGGTGCAGCACCGGCGACGGGTGGCCGACCGGCCCGGGGCCGGACAGGCCGGGCACGCCCGGTCCTGGCTGCACCGGCAGGTCCGCCTCGCCCTGCCGCTCGGCCTGCGGCCGGCGGGCCCGGTAGGCCGCGCGGTAGGCGGCCGGGGACGAGCCGAGCTGGCGGCGGAAGTGCCCGCGCAGCGCGACCGGGGAGCGGAAGCCGCAGCGGCCCGCCACCTCGTCCACGGAGTAGTCCGAAGTCTCCAGCAGCCGCTGCGCCTGCAGCACCCGCTGGGTGATCAGCCACTGCAGCGGCGCGCTGCCGGTGAGCGAGCGGAACCGGCGGTCGAACGTACGGCGGCTCATGTAGGCGCGTGCCGCCAGGGTCTCCACGTCGAACTGCTCGTGGAGGTGTTCCAGCGCCCAGGCGACGACCTCGGCGAGCGGGTCGGCGCCGATCTCCTCCGGTAAAGACCTGTCGAGGTAGCGCTCCTGGCCGCCCGAGCGGCGCGGCGGGACCACCAGGCGCCGGGCGAGCGCGCCGGCCGCCTCGTTGCCGTGGTCCGTGCGCACGATGTGCAGACAGAGATCGATTCCGGCCGCCGTGCCCGCCGACGTCAGGACGTCGCCGTCGTCGACGAACAGCTCTCTCGGATCCACGTGCACCGACGGATAGCGCTTGGCCAGCGTCGGCGCGTACATCCAGTGGGTGGTCGCCGGCCGGCCGTCCAGCAGGCCGGCCGCCGCGAGGACGAACGCGCCCGTGCACAGCCCGACGATGCGGGCGCCCTCCTCGTGCGCCCGGCGCAGTGCGTCGAGCGCCTCCTCCGGCGGCGGCGAGGTGATCGAACGCCAGGCCGGCACGACGACCGTCCCGGCCCGCGAGATCGCCTCCAGCCCATGTGGTGCGGTGAGTTCCAGGCCCCCCGTGGTCCGCAGCGGGCCCTCCTCGCCGGCGCTCACCAGCAGTCGGTAGCGCGGCACTCCGGCGTCCTGGCGGTCGATCCCGAACACCGAAAGCGGTATGGAACTCTCGAAGATGGGGCCGCCGCTGAACAGCAGCACCGCGACGATCTCCTTGCGGCGGCGCCCGGACAGTTTCCGGCCCGCGGCTTCCGGCGCGGCAGTGGAGTCGTGGCTCATCCTGCTAAGCCCCCCTCGGTGGTCGCGGCTCCTCGGTTGTGTCGCTCCTGCACGTTTCCCCTCGGTCCTGCACGAGTCCCCCGCCGTAAGACAGTCAAGATCGAATCTACTGGCTACCGCGGTCTGACGGTGGCCAGTTCGACACGCCGGACATTGTCGACATGACAACTTGGCGTGAAGCATTCGATCACGAAGCGTTGCACTCGTGGGGCGTGCAGGGAAGTGCGCCTTGTCGCAGTGGCCAAACCGCGTAGGGTGCGAGGGCCGGCCCGGACCCTTTCCGTGCAGGTGGAACGGGGGTTGGGGGGTGGTCGGGCCCCCTCCTGGGCGGTATCCGGAAGTTGGCCGAAAAGAAGCGCTCCAGGGTACGGAAACCGGTCAGTCGACCGGTGTCTCTCCTCTACTGTGACGCCCGCCTCTTTGCGCGGCGCAACGTTCGGACCGCCGCAGCAGCACCCGGCAGGCGGCCGTGACGGCGGCCAGCCCGAAGGCGGTGCCGGCCGCGCCCGCGAGCGAGGCGCCGTACCAGAGGAGGACCACGGGGACGAGGACGCAGCTGAAGGCCGCCCAGCGGATCACGTCGCTCGTGGTGTCCGGCGTGGGACGCGGGTCGGTGGTGGATCTCGGTCCGGGCAACTCGTACTCCCTGGGGCGGTGGCTCTCGGGGATCAACGCCCGTTCGATCCGTCGGTCACCGGCCGCTGCTCCGTTCATGCTGTGCAAACCGCCTGTACGAGGCAGCAACCATTGCGTTACGGGCGTGGCTCGTGCATGCTCCGGGGAACCCCCACGGACATCCGGGGGCCTCGCTTACGGAGCGTGCGCGGGAAATGCGCAGAGGAGGCTTGCCGCCGTACCCTTGGGGGTATGGGGTTGGGAAGACGAATCCCGGACACAGCTCCGCCGCTCGATGTCACTCCCGTCCACACAAGGATCTCTACGCCGAGACAGTCATGGCCGGTCACGAATTCTTCGAACCCGCGGACCGCAAGCGGCCCGTCGCCGATCCCACGGCGGCCGATCCCCTGGCGGCGCCAGAGCCACGCCCGCCCTGCGACCCCGCCTTCCTGCACGGTGTGGTCGTCGGCTTCGACGGCTCGACCTCCAGTGAGCGCGCCCTCGCCTACGCGATCGGCATGGCCCACCGCTCCGGCTCGGGCCTGATCATCGTCCACGTGGCCAACCGGCTGCCCACCACGGTGTGGGCCGGCTGCGAGCCGCCCGTGTTCGTGGACGTCCCGGACCACCGCACCGAGGTGCTCGGTCTCGAACTGGCCTGCGCGGACTACCTGGCCGAGGTGCCCTGGATCCTGGTCGAGCGCGGCGGCGACATCTGCCACGAACTCGAAGAGGTGGGGCGGGAGTACGAGGCCGACGCGATCGTGGTCGGCACCACCCACGGCATCGTGGGCCGGATCTTCGGCTCGGTGGCCGGGCGGCTCGCCCGGCGGGCGAAGCGGCCGGTCATCGTCATCCCCTGACGCCCGCCCGTCGCCGACGCTCCGTCAACTTCCTCCGTACAGCGCGAAACTACTCGCGCGTACAGGTATTTGTGCTCTTGTGAAGGGCATACATCGGTCATCACACCGAGGCGTGCCGCGGGCCGGCGGGTGACGGCCGCCGGCCGAGCACACAGCGGCACGAGAACGGACCCCCGCGTACGAGGTGGCAACGCGGGGGTCCGATTTCTGCGCCGTCGGGCGGGGAGCGGCTACTCCACCGTCACCGACTTGGCGAGGTTCCTCGGCTTGTCGATGTCCCGGCCCAGCGCCTTCGCCGTGTGGTAGGCGAGGAGCTGGAGCGGGATGCCCAGCAGGATCGGGTCCAGCTCGTCCTCGTTCTTCGGGACGACGATCGTCCGGTCGGCCTTCTCCTGCTCCCGGTGCGCCACCGCGAGGATCTTGCCGCTGCGGGCCTTGATCTCCTCCAGGGCCGCGCGGTTCTTCTCCAGCAGGTCGTCGTCGGGGACGATGGCGACCGTCGGCAGGGCCGGCTCGATGAGGGCCAGCGGGCCGTGCTTCAGCTCGGAGGCGGGGTAGGCCTCGGCGTGGATGTAGGAGACCTCCTTGAGCTTCAGGGAGGCCTCGCGGGCCACCGGGTAGCCCCGGACGCGGCCGATGAAGAGCATGGAGCGGGCATCGGCGTAGCTCTCCGCGAGCTGCCTGATGTCCTCCTCCTGCTTGAGGATCTCGGTGATCTGCTCCGGCAGCCGGCGCAGGCCCTCGATGATCCGCTTGCCGTCGCGGACCGAGAGGTCACGGGTGCGGCCGAGGTGCAGGGCGAGCAGGGCGAAGGCGACCGTGGTGTTGGTGAAGCACTTCGTGGAGACGACGCAGACCTCGGGGCCGGCGTGCACGTAGATGCCGCCGTCGGCCTCGCGGGCGATCGCGGAGCCCACCACGTTGACCACGCCGAGCACCCGGGCGCCCTTGCGCTTCAGCTCCTGCACGGCGGCGAGCACGTCGTACGTCTCACCGGACTGCGAGACGGCGACGTACAGCGTGTCGGGGTCCACGACCGCGTTGCGGTAGCGGAACTCGGAGGCCGGCTCGGCGTCGGCGGGGATGCGGGCCAGCTCCTCGATCATCTGGGCGCCGATCATGCCCGCGTGGTACGAGGTGCCGCAGCCGAGGATCTTCACCCGGCGGATCCGGCGCGCCTCGCGGGCGTCCAGGTTGAGGCCGCCCAGGTGCACGGTGGAGAACCGCTCGTCGATGCGGCCGCGCAGCACCCGGTCCACGGCGTCGGCCTGCTCGTGGATCTCCTTGTGCATGTAGGTGTCGTGGCCGCCCATGTCGTACGACGCCGCCTCCCACTCCACGGTGGTGGGCTCGGCGCTGGTGCGGGTGCCCTCCGTGGTGTAGGTGCGGAAGTCGTCGGCCTTGAGGGTGGCCATCTCGCCGTCGTCCAGCGTGACGATCTGCCGGGTGTGGGCGACCAGGGCGGCGATGTCCGACGCGACGAACATCTCCTTCTCGCCGATGCCGAGGACCACCGGGGAGCCGTTGCGGGCCACCACGATGCGGTCGTTGAAGTCGGCGTGCATCACGGCGATGCCGTACGTGCCCTCGACCAGCCGCAGGGTCTCGCGGACCTTGTCCTCCAGCTTCTCGGCCGTGGAACGGGCGATGAGGTGGGTGAGGACCTCGGTGTCGGTCTCGGAGAGGAACTCGACGCCGTCCGCCTCCAGCTTGCGGCGCAGGTCGGCGGCGTTGTCGATGATGCCGTTGTGCACGACGGCGACCTTGCTGTCGGCCGACATGTGCGGGTGGGCGTTCACGTCGGACGGGGCGCCGTGGGTGGCCCAGCGGGTGTGCGCTATGCCGGTGGTGCCCTTGAAGCGCGCCGGCACCTTGGCCTCCAGGTCGCGCACCCGGCCCTTGGCCTTGACCATCTTCAGTCCGGCCGTCTTCGGGGATGTGACGACGATGCCCGCCGAGTCGTAGCCGCGGTACTCCAGGCGCTGCAGACCCTCCAGGAGCAGCGGAGCCACGTCACGCTTGCCGATGTATCCGACAATTCCGCACATGTATAGGTATCTCTCAGTCTGGCGTCTCAGCCGTAGACCATGCGGCGCAGCTGCCTGAGCGTCAGCTCCGGCGGCGCCACCGCCCGGTATCTCAGGTCCGCCTCGATCCGGTCGAAGATCGCCGTGTTCGTCAGGCCCTGGGCCTGCAGCTCGCGGTGGCGGCGACGGACGTAGTCCTGCGTCGTCTCGTCGAAGTAGGCGAGCACGTCCTGCACCACCCGCAGCGCCTCGCCCCTGCTGAGGGGCGTGGAGCGCGTCAGGTGATCGACAAGTTCCTCGTGCACCCGGTAGATCCTGAGGTAAGAGCGCGAGTTTCGCAAGAATCCTGCCCGATTCCGGGCAGAGGACTGTTGGAAGTCTTATGGGGCTCTGTTTGCGGGCCGTCCATCCGGCGTCCTGCGCCTCGTTGCCGAAGGGGACGAGTTTCAGACGTCATGGACATTCCTCGTATGGGAGTACCCGAGAAGCTGGCCGCGCGCATGAGCATGGCCGAACAGCACGAGTACCTGCGCTCCAGGTTCTCCCGGCGCAACCTGATCAGGGGCGGCGCCGTCACCCTGGGCGCCGTCACCGGCGGCGCGTTCGTGACGGGCGCCACCGCCCAGGCCACCGTCCCCACCCGGCGCACCGCGCCCGCGGCCGGGCAGGTCGACGGCTCGCTGGTCGCCCCCTTCGGCCGCCACCTCGCCTGGGGCAACGACCCGCGCACCGAGGTCAGCGTCTCCTGGCAGGTCCCGGTCGCGGTGAAGAAGCCCTTCATCCGCGTCGGCGCCCACCCGTGGGACCTCTCCCGGCGGATCGACGCCGAGGTCCGCACCCTGTACACCCCGGCCGGCGTCGGCGCGAGCGGCGACCACACCCAGTACTACCTGCACGCCAAGCTCACCCACCTGCGCCCCGGCCGGACCTACTACTACGGCGTCGGCCACCAGGGCTTCGACCCGGCCGAGCCCCATCTGCTGGGCACCCTGGGCACCTTCACCACGGCCCCCGCCCACAAGGCCCCCTTCACCTTCACCGCCTTCGGCGACGAGGGCGTCGGCTACCACGGCCTGGCCAACAACGCCCTGATCCTCGGCCAGAACCCGGCCTTCCACCTGCACGCCGGCGACATCGCCTACGGCGACCCGGCCGGCCAGGGCAAGACCGCCGACACCGGCTTCGACTCGCGCACCTGGGACCAGTTCCTGCACCAGACCGAGTCGGTCGCCAAGCAGGTCCCCTGGATGCCCGCCTACGGCAACCACGACATGGAGGCCTGGTACTCGCCCAACGGCTACGGCGGCGAGGAGGCGCGCTGGACGCTCCCGGACAACGGCCCGGACCGCCGGAACCTGCCCGGCGTCTACTCCTTCGTCTACGGCAACACCGCGGTCATCTCGCTCGACGCCAACGACATCTCCTTCGAGATCCCGGCGAACCTGGGCATCTCGGGCGGAACGCAGACCACCTGGCTGGAGACCCAGCTCAAGAGGTACCGCGCCGCCGAGGACGTGGACTTCATCGTCGTCTTCTTCCACCACTGCGCCTACTGCACCTCCACCGCGCACGCCTCGGAGGGCGGTGTCCGCCAGGAGTGGGTGCCGCTGTTCGAGAAGTACACCGTGGACCTGGTCATCAACGGCCACAACCACCAGTACGAGCGCACCGACGTCATCAAGGCCGGCGAGGTCACCAGGAAGCTGCCGATCGGCGGCACCGCCTACCCCGAGACGGACGGCGTGGTGTACGTCACGGCCGGCGCGGCGGGCCGCAGCCTGTACGCCTTCTCCGCCCCCGACTCCTACGAGGGCAACGAGCACGAGGTGGACTCGGTCGCCTCCTTCGTCAACACCAAGGAGGGCAAGCGGAACGAGACGGTCACCTGGTCCCGGGTGCGCTACCTCGACTACTCCTTCCTGCGCGTGGACGTCACGCCCGCGGCGAAGGGCCGCCGGGCCACGCTGACGGTGTCGGGCATCGCCGAGACCGGCGCGCGCATCGACCACTTCACGGTGGCCCGCACGGCGAAGTAGGGCGGCCGGCCCGCCGCCGTTGGTCCGAACGCCGTCCCGCGGGGATGATGTGCGCGCGGCGGGGACTGATCCGGCGGATCTGCGGGAGAGTGGTCTTCACCACTCGTGAAGGGAGCGCATGTGAGACGGCATCACCGCACGACTCCCCGGCTGACCCGCGTCCTCGGATCGCTGCTGCTCGTCGCGGCGGCCGGCGCGACCACCGCCGGCGCGGCCCCGGCGCCATCGGCCGCGGCGCCGACCCCGCTGGCCCGGGTGGTCCCGGCGCCCGCCCAGGCACAGCCCGGCGGGCGCCCGTACCGCGTCACCTGGGCCACCGGCGTCCGGGTGGACGGCTCGGCCGAGGTCCGCCGGATCGGCGAGTACCTCGCCGGCATCCTGCGCCCGTCCACCGGTTACCGCGTGCCGGTCACCGAGCAGGGCAGCGGCGGCATCCGACTCCACCTCGCCGACGACGGGTTCGGCGCCGAGGGGTACCGGCTGACCAGCGGACCCGCCGGCGTCACCATCACCGCAGGCGCCCCCGCCGGCCTCTTCCACGGCGTCCAGACGCTGCGTCAGCTCCTCCCGGCGTCCGTGGAGCGCCGCAGCGTCCAGCCCGGCCCGTGGCGGATCGCCGGCGGCACCGTCGAGGACCGCCCGCGCTACGCGTACCGCGGCGCCATGCTGGACGTCGCCCGGCACTTCTTCACCGTCGGTCAGGTCAAGCGCTACATCGACCAGCTGGCCCTGTACAAGATCAACACCCTGCATCTGCACCTCAGCGACGACCAGGGCTGGCGGATCGCCGTCGACTCCTGGCCCCGCCTGACCACCTACGGCGGCTCCACCCAGGTCGGCGGCGGCAAGGGCGGCTACTTCACCAAGGCCGACTACCAGGAGATCGTCCGCTACGCCGCCTCCCGCTACCTGGAGGTGGTGCCCGAGATCGACATGCCGGGCCACACCAACGCGGCCCTCGCCTCCTACGCGCAGCTCAACTGCGACGGCACCGCGCCCCCGCTGTACACCGGCACCCAGGTCGGCTTCAGCTCGCTGTGCGTGCCCAAGCAGGTGACGTACGACTTCGTGGACGACGTGATCCGCGAACTGGCCGCGCTCACCCCCGGCCGCTACCTGCACATCGGCGGCGACGAGGCGCACTCCACCAGCCACGCCGACTACGTGAAGTTCGTCGACCGGGTGCAGCCGGTCGTCGCCAAGTACGGCAAGACGGTCATCGGCTGGCACCAGCTCACCGGCGCCACCCCCGCCAAGGGCGCCCTCGCCCAGTACTGGGGCGTGGAAGGCACCAGCGCGACGGAGAAGGCCCAGGTGGCGAAGGCCGCCCAGAACGGCACCGGGCTGATCCTCTCCCCGGCCGACCGGGTCTACCTCGACATGAAGTACACCGCGAGCACGCGGCTGGGCACCAAGTGGGCGGGCCTGGTGGAGGTGCGGCGCTCCTACGACTGGAACCCCGGCAGCTATCTGCCGGGCGCGCCGGCCTCGGCCGTCCGGGGCGTCGAGGCGCCGCTGTGGTCGGAGACCCTCACCAAGTCCTCCGACATCGAGTACATGGCCTTCCCGCGCCTGCCCGGAGCGGCGGAGCTCGGCTGGTCCCCGGCGGCCACCCACGACTGGGACGCCTACAAGGTCCGGCTCGCGGCCCAGGCCCCGCGCTGGGACGCCCTCGGGATGAGCTACTACAAGTCGCCGCAGGTCCCCTGGCCGGCGGGCTGAGCACAGCACGACGGGCGCCCCGCGGGACCGTACCGCGGGGCGCCCGTCGAGTCCTTGGGGGCGTCAGAACCCGGCGACCGGGTTGTCCAGGTGCCCCACGAGCTGGAGCGCGCCGGAGGGGTCGGCGAGGTCCACCATCTGCCGGTTGTCGCGGAGCTGGAGCCGGTTGAGGCAGGACAGCGCGAACCGGGGGGCGAACACGTCGTACCGCTCGAACCGGTGGGCCAGTTCGGGTGTCGCCCGCTGGTACTCGCGCGTGACCTCGGCCACCGTGCGCCAGAAGTCGTCCTCCGCCAGGATCCCCTCGGTGGCGAGGTTCGCCGCGAGGAACCGGAAGAAGCAGTCGAAGACGTCCGTGAAGACCGACAGCAGCCTGTGGTCCTCGGGCACCTCGACACGGATCCGCCGGACCTCGGGCGGCAGCACCGCGTCGGGGTCCATGACGACGATCTCCTCGGCGATGTCCTTGTAGATCGCGCGTTCCACCACGCCGTCCCGCAGGACCAGGATCACGTTCTCGCCGTGCGGCATGTACGCCAGGCCGTAGGCGTAGAAGCTGTGCAGCAGCGGGGTGAGATAGGCCCGCAGGTAGTGCCGCAGCCACTCGGCGGGCGGGAGGCCGGAGCGTTCGACCAGCGCGCCCGCGACGGAGGCGTCGGCGTCGTCGACGTGCAGCAGCGAGGCCATGGTGGCCAGTGACTCGCCCTCGCGCAGGGACGGCACCGGGCTCTCCCGCCAGAGCGCGGCCAGCATCTTCCGGTAGGGCGAGTAGCGGTCGGTGGCCCGCTCGTACTCCAGGTGCCGGTAGCCGACGGCCGCCCGCTCCCGGATGATCGACAGGCCCGTGGACCTCAGCACGGGATCGTTCTCGATGAGCTTCGCCAGCCAGTCGTTGATCGCCGGGGTCGCCTCCATGTAGGCGGCCGAAAGACCGCGCATGAAGCCCATGTTGAGGACGGACAGGGCCGTCTTCACGTAGTGCCGTCGCGGGTCGGAGGTGTTGAAGAAGGTCCGTATGGACTGCTGGGCCAGGTACTCGTCGTCGCCCTCGCCCAGGCACACCAGGTTCCGGCGGGCCACCTCGGCGGCGAAGGTGACGCTGAGCTTGTTCCACCACTGCCAGGGGTGCACCGGGACGAGCAGGTACGCGGCGGGGTCGAGCCCCTGGCCGGTGAGGGTGGCGCGGAAGCGCTCCAGGGTCTCCTCGCCCAGTTCCGCCCGCAGGAACGACTCGTACTCGATCCCGGCGCCCGCCGTGAACGCGGCCCGCGAGCGGTGCGCGGCCAGCCACACCAGCCGGACGGGGCTCGCGGTCTCCGGGGCGTACGCCAGGTACTCGTGGACGCCGAAGCCGAGCCGCCCGTTGTTGGCGACGAAGCAGGGGTGCCCCTCGGTCATCCCGGTCTCGATGTCCTGGAAGGAGCCGCGCGCCAGCTCCGCGGCGGTGACGCGGGGTTTGGCCAGCTTGTAGCAGGCGCTCGAGAGGGTGGAGGAGATCTCCTCCAGGTAGACCGGCAGGATCTCCTCGCTCAGCCCCAGGGAGTCCTTCAGCTCGATGCAGAAGTCCAGTGCTTCGAGCGGGAGTTCGGCGCCGTCGCGGTGCCGGGTGATGGACTCGGCGTCGACCTGCCAGTGGTCGAGGGCGCGGCGGACGGCGGCGAACCGGTACCGGGTGAGCCCGTCGTCGCTGCGGACGACGTAGCGGTCGCCGTCCTCCTCGGGGCTGAGCAGCCGCTCGTGGGCGAACTCCGCGAGGGCCTTGCGCACCAGCAGCCGGTTGGCCCGCTCCCAGCGCTCGGGGGTCAGGTGGGCGACGGTGTCGGCGAGGCTCACGCGGACACCGCCTTCAGGAACCGCTCCCGCGTGCAGAAGCTCAGCAACGCCTTCTTCTCCGGCTTCCGGATCACGCGCTCGGGCACGAACCCGACCGCCTCGTTGAGGGCGTGCACCGCCTTGTTGTCCACATCGGGCTCGACCACGACCCGCATCGTCGCCGGGTCCTCGAAGAGGTGCGTCATCACGGCGGTGATGACGGCCCGGGTGAAGCCGTGCACAGGGGTGCCGGTGGGGGCGACGAGGAAGTGCATGCCGACGTCACCCGGCCGCGGCTCGTACAGCCCGACCAGCTCGCGGTGGGCCGGGTCGTACTTCTCCATCAGGAAGACGGGCTCCCCGTCGCGCAGCCCGAGCAGGGCGTGGTGGTGCTCGTCCGCCGCGATCTCCAGGTAGGCCCGCTCGACGTCCTGCGGCCTCGCGTCCCGCATCATCCAGAACGCCGCCTTGGGGTGCGTGACCCAGCCGTGCAGCAGGCCGGCGTCGGCCGCCGGGTCGAGCGGCCGGAGGGTGAAGGTGAGGTTCTCGCTGGTCATACGGCGAACTCCTGGAAGGCGATGCTCTTCTCGACCGGGTAGTACTCCGTGCCGAGCAGTTCACGGATGATGTAGGCGTTCCGGTACGCGCCCATGCCCAGGTCGGGGCTGGTGACGCTGTGCGTGTGGACGCCGGCGTTCTGCAGGAAGACGCCGCGGCCGGTGACGTCGATGGCGTAGTTGCGGGCGACGTCGAAGCGGCCGTGGCCGTCGTAGCGCAGGCGGTCGCGCACCGGTTCGAGGAAGGCCGGCGGCCGGTAGTGGTAGCCGGTGGCCAGCACCAGGCCCTCGGAGCGGATCTCGAAGTCCTTGTCCTGCTCGTCCTGGTGGAAGCCGAGCGTGTACGCGCCGTCCTCGTGGCGGGCCGTGGTCAGCGTGGAGTTGGTGAGCAGCCGGGTGGGCACCGGTCGGTCGCCGCTCTCCACGTCCTTCTGGTAGAGCAGGTCGAAGATCGAGTCGATCAGGTCCGAGTTGATGCCCTTGAACAGGCCCTTCTGCTGCTTCTCCAGCCGGTAGCGGGTCTCCTCGGGCAGTGCGCGGAAGTAGTCGATGTAGTCCGGGGACGTCATCTCCAGGGTCAGCTTGGTGTACTCCAGCGGGAAGAACCTGGGGGAGCGGGTGACCCAGTTGAGCTCGTAGCCGTGCACGTCGATCTCGGCGAGCAGCTCGTGGTAGATCTCGGCCGCGCTCTGGCCGCTGCCGACGATCGTGACGGACCGGCGGGCCTGCAGGTCGGCCTTGCGGTGCAGGTACTGCGAGGTGTGGACGACGTCGTCGCCGAGGTCCCGGCAGGCCTCGGGGACGAACGGGACCGTGCCCGTGCCGAGGACCAGGTGCCGGGCGCGGAACGTCTCGCCGGCCGCGGTGCGCACGGTGTACAGCTCGTCCTCGTGACGCACCTCGGTGACCGTGGTGCCGAAGCGGACGCTGCCGAGTCTGCCGGCCGCCCAGCGGCAGTAGTCGTCGTACTCGACGCGCAGCGGGTAGAAGTTCTCCCGGATGTAGAACGGGTACAGCCGGCCTTTCTCCTTGAGGTAGTTGAGGAAGGAGTACGGCGAGGTGGGGTCGGCCAGGGTGACCAGGTCCGACATGAACGGGGTCTGCAGGTGGGCGCCGTCCAGGAACATGCCGGCGTGCCACTCGAAGTCGGGCTTGGAGTCCAGGAAGACCCCGTTGAGTTCGGCGATCGGCTCGGTCAGGCAGGCGAGGCCCAGGTTGAAGGGGCCGAGCCCGATCCCCACGAAGTCGTAGGGGGCCGTCGGGGCTTCAGGACGCGCGGTCAAGGGACTCTCCCAGGTACTGCTCGGCGTGGCCGGCGATCAGGTCCAGGACGGCCGCGATGTCGGCCGCCGTCGTCTCGGGGTTGAGCAGGGTGAACTTCAGGTAGTGGCGGCCGCCGACCTCGGTGCCCGCGACCACCGCGTCACCGGAGGCGAACAGGGCCTTGCGGGCGTACAGGTTGGCGCGGTCGATCTCGGCGGGGTCGGTGGCCGCCGCCGGGACGTAGCGGAAGACCAGGGTGGAAAGGGCGGGTTCGACGACGACGTCGTAGCGGGGGTCGCCGGCCAGCAGCCGCCAGCCCTCCCGGGCCAGTTCGCAGACCTCGTCGAAGAGCTGCCCGATGCCGTCCGCGCCCATGGTGCGCAGCGTCAGCCACAGCTTGAGGGCGTCGAAACGGCGGGTGGTCTGCAGGGACTTGTCGACCTGGTTGGGGATGCGCTCCCGCACCATGCGGCGGGGGTTGAGGTACTCCGCGTGGTAGGTGGCGTGCCGCAGCGTGGCCGCGTCCCGGACCAGCACGGCGGAGGAACTCACCGGCTGGAAGAAGGACTTGTGGTAGTCGACGGTCACCGAGTCGGCGCGCTCGATGCCGTCGATGCGGTTCCGGTGCTTCAGCGAGGCGAGCAGCCCGCAGCCGTAGGCCGCGTCCACGTGCATCCACACGCCGAACTCGGCGCACAGCTCGGCGATCTCGGGGAGCGGGTCGATGGAGCCGAAGTCCGTGGTGCCGGCGGTCGCGACGACCGCCATGGGCACCAGGCCGTCCTGGGCGCAGCGCTCCAGCTCGTGGGCGAGCGCCACGGTCTGCATCCGCCTGTCGTGGTCGACGGGGACGGTGACGACGGAGTCCGGGCCCAGGCCGAGCAGTTTCGCGGACTTGCGGACGCTGAAGTGACTCGCCTCGGAGGCGAAGATCCGCAGTTCTGCGAAGCTGTCGCTCTTGGCCTCCTCCCGGGCCAGCAGCAGCGCCTGAAGGTTGGACTGGGTGCCGCCGGAGGTGAACACGCCGTCGGCGCCCGGACCGAGGCCGATGCGGGCGGCCGTCCAGTCGACGAGCCTGCGCTCGATGAGGGTGCCGCCGGCCGACTGGTCCCAGGTGTCCAGGGAGGAGTTGACGGCGGAGAGCACCGCTTCGCCGAGCACCGCCGGGATGACCACCGGGCAGTTGAGGTGGGCGAGGTAGCGGGGGTGGTGGAAGTACACCGCGTCGCGGAGGTAGACCTCCTCCAGCTCGTCCAGTACCGCGGCGGTGTCGCCGAGCGGCCGGTCGAGGTCGATGCCGTCGATCCGGGGGGCGAGGCCGTCGACGGTGACGCCGGTGAACGGCTTTTCGGTGGTGGCGAGTCTGGCCGCCACCCGCTCGACTCCTTCGGTCACGGAGCGGCGGTAGTGCTCCGCTGTGAGGCCATTGAGCAGGTGCGAGCGCATGTGGGGGCCCTCCGAGGGGACTGTCCGGCCTGAGGTTTAACTTAGGTTAGCCTAACCTAAGTTCTCCGGATCGGGGTACGCCTCTGCCGTGACCGGGGCCACTTCAGGGAGAGTTGCTCCGCCGTGCGCAGCGTCCCGCGGTTCACGCAGCCCTGCACCAGTAGCCCCCGCTCTCGGCTTCGCGCGAGCGGGGGCTGCGGCCGTCGCCACGGGCGTTGCTGAGGCTGCCGTTCAGGAAGAAGGCGGCTAGCTGACCTTCTTGGCCTTCTCCAGCGCCTCGGCCAGGCCGGTGAGCAGCGGCACGCACTTGTCGTAGGACAGGATCGGCTCGGGGGAGCGGGCGATGACCTGGCCCGCCTTGACCGCGGGCAGTTTCCTCCAGGTGGCCTTGGTGATGTCGGCCGGCTGGATGGCGGAGGTGCGGTCGTCCATCATGATGATGTCGGCCCGGTACTTGTCGACGTTCTCCCAGCTCAGCGACTCGTACCAGCCGCCGCCCTGCTTCTTGGCGCTCTCCGGGGGCTCGACGAAACGCACGCCGAGGGCCTTGAAGTACTCCAGGTCGATGGAGAGGTTGGTGCCGGAGACGTAGAAGAGCTGGTCGCTCGCGGAGCCGGCCATCACCTTGATGCCGGGCTTGGCCTTGGCGGCGGCGCGCAGCCGGGCCGAGGCCTCCTCGAACCGCTTCCTGGCGTCCGTCGCCTTCGCGGCCTTCATGTCCGCGCCCAGCGACTCGGCCAGCTTCCACATGCGTTCGAGCGGCTGGGTGAGCTGACGGTCGTAGACCGAGACGCCGACGCTGGGCGCGAGCTGGGCGATCTTCTTCTTCGACTCCTCGGGGACGTACCAGAGGGTGCCGGCGTCGTCGAACATGGTGCTGATGAGCAGGTCGGGCGCGAGGGCCGCGTACTTCTCGATGTTGAACTGGCCCCAGGTGTTGCCGAGAATCGTCACCTTGCTGACGTCCATGTCGCCGGCCTGGACGTCGGCCTTGCCCGCGGTGGTCTTCGTCGGGCCGAAGACGCCCTTGACCTGGATGCCGTAGTCGTACAGCGCGGCGGCTGCGCCGGTGAACGCGACGATGTCCGCGGGGACCGCGTCCAGCTTCACCGTGGTGCCGCGGTCGTCCGTGAAGCTCCAGGAGCCGGACCTGCCGCCCTTGGCCTGCCCTTCGGACCCCGCGTCCCCGCCCTTGTCGTCACCGCAGGCCGCGAGCGCGGCGCCGAGGCCGAGGACACCGCCCGCGGCGAGCAGGCCGCGGCGGGTGAAGTGGGTGGAACGGGCATGCGACATGGGTATGGCTGCTTTCGACCGGGGCGTGACCGCCCGCCGGACAGTTCGAAGGTAGGTTAGCCTAACCTCACTGAATGTCCAGGGGGCGGGGTCCGCCGCCGACACCCCGTCAGCAGCGCGAACGCGGGGCGCCGGACGGACGGGTCCGCCCGGCGCCCCGCGTTCCCGGGAGCGGCGGGGCCGTCAGCCGATCAGCCCCAACTCGCGGGCCACCAGCATCCGCTGCACCTCGCTGGTGCCCTCGCCGATCTCCAGGATCTTGGAGTCGCGCCACATCCGGGCCACCGGGTACTCGTTCATGAAGCCGTAGCCGCCGTGCACCTGGGTGGCGTCGCGGGCGTTGTCCACGGCGACGGTGGAGGAGTACAGCTTGGCCATCGCCGCCTCCTTCTTGAAGGGTTCGCCGGCCACCAGCCGGTAGGCGGCGTCGCGCCAGGCCAGACGGGCGGTGTGGGCCTTCATCTCCATGTCGGCGATCTTGAACTGGATGGCCTGGTTGGCGCCGATCGGCCGGCCGAAGGCGTGGCGCTCCTTGGCGTACTTCACCGACTCGTCCACACAGCCCTGGGCCAGGCCGGTGGCGAGCGCCGCGATGGCGATGCGGCCCTCGTCGAGGATGCGCAGGAACTGCGCGTAGCCCCGGCCCTCCTCGCCGAGCAGGTTGGCGGCGGGCACCCGGACGTCCTGGAAGGACAGTTCACGGGTGTCGGAGGCGTTCCAGCCGACCTTGGAGTAGGGCGCGGCGACGGTGAAGCCGGGCGTGCCGGACGGCACCATGATGGCCGAGATCAGCGGCCGGCCGTCCGGCTTGCGGCCGGTGACGGCGGTGACCGTCACCAGGCCGGTGATGTCGGTGCCCGAGTTGGTGATGAAGCACTTCGTGCCGTTGATCACCCACTCGTCCGTGTCCGGGTCGAGGCGGGCCGTGGTGCGGGTGGCGCCGGCGTCGCTGCCGCCGTCCGGCTCGGTGAGGCCGAAGGCGCCCAGCATCTCGCCGGAGCACAGCCGGGGGAGCCACTCGCGCTTCTGCTCCTCGGTGCCGAAGAGGTGGACCGGCATCGCGCCGAGCGAGACACCCGCCTCGAGCGTGATGGCCACCGAGGAGTCGACCCGGGCCAGCTCCTCCAGGGCGATGCCGAGCGCCAGGTAGTCGCCGCCCATGCCGCCGTACTCCTCCGGGAACGGCAGCCCGAACAGGCCCATGCGGCCCATCTCGCGGACGATCTCGTACGGGAACTCGTGCCGCTCGTAGAAGTCGCCGATCTTCGGCGCCACCACGTCGTGCGCGAACTCCTCCACCGTGCGTCGGAGTTCCTCCAGCTCGGGGCTGAGACGGTGGTCCATGCTGATCACTGATCCTTGTGGGAGAGAGCGCGGACGGTACGGGACGGGCTCGGTCGGCCCAGCTGTTCGGCCATCCACACGCTGGTGGCGGTCAGACGGTCGAGGTCGACCCCGGTCTCGATGCCGAGGCCGTGCAGCATCCAGACGAGGTCTTCGGTGGCGAGATTGCCGGTGGCGGACTTCGCGTACGGGCAGCCGCCGAGGCCGCCGGCGGACGCGTCGACCGTCGTCACACCGTGCTCCAGGGCCGCGTAGGTGTTCGCGAGCGCCTGGCCGTAGGTGTCGTGGAAGTGGACGCCGAGCACGTTCGTCGGCACGCCCTCCTCGTTCAGCAGCGCGAGCAGTTCGAGGACATGGCCCGGGGTGGCCACGCCGATGGTGTCGCCGAGGCTCAGCTCGTCGCAGCCCATGTCGCGCAGCGCCCGGCAGACGCGGACCACCTGGTGGAGCGGGACGGCCCCCTCCCAGGGGTCGCCGAAGCACATCGACACGTAGCCGCGCACGTGTGCGCCGGCGTCCTTCGCCTGCCGCACCACCGGTTCGAACACGGCCAGCGACTCGTCCACGGTGCGGTTGAGGTTGGCCTTGGCGAAGGACTCCGTGGCACTGGCGAACACCGCGATCCGGCGGGCGCCGAGCGCGAGGGCCCGCTCCAGGCCGCGCTGGTTCGGCACCAGCACCGGCAGCTCGACGCCGAGGTCCGAGACGAGCGGGAACAGCTGCTCGGCGTCGGCGAGCTGGGGCACCCACTTGGGGTGCACGAAGCTGGTCGCCTCGACGGTCGTCAGGCCGGCGCCGGCCAGGCGGCGGATGAACTCCGCCTTCACCGCCGTCGGCACGGAGGTCTTCTCGTTCTGCAGCCCGTCGCGCGCGCCGACCTCGTGGATCCGCACCCGCGAGGGCAGGTCCTGGGCCGGTACCACCATGGGCAGCCGTTCGGCGCTCACCTACGCCTCCTCCTTGGGTGCGATGACGGCCAGCACCTGGTCCATGGCGACCGTGGAGCCGGGGGTCACGTCCAGTTCGGCGACCGTGCCCGCGTGCGGGGCGGAGACGACGTGCTCCATCTTCATCGCCTCGACCACCAGCAGGCTCTGCCCGGCCGTGACCTCGTCGCCGACGGCGACCTTCACCACCGTCACCGTGCCCGGCATGGGCGCGGTGAGCGAGTCGGCGCCCGCGTGCGCCGACCGGCTCAGGGAGGCCTCCACCGGGTCGTGGTCGCGCACCTGCCAGGCGTCGCCTTCGCGGCCGAGCCAGTCACCGGCCCGGCGGAAGGTGTGCCGGACGCCGTCGAGGGTGACGGACACCCGGTCGCCGGTGACGGTGTGGGAGCCGCGCGGGGTGTACGCGACCGGTTCCTGCGCACGCAGGTGGACGACCGGCCGCCGGGGCGTGCCGCCCAGACGCCAGCCGCTCGGCACCGAGAAGGGGTCGACCCAGCCGTCGCCGGCCGGCCGCAGCGCCTCGAGCCGTACGGCCGCCGCCGCCTCGTACACCTCCTCCGGCACGTCCCCGGGGACCAGCTCGTCGACCACCCGCTCCACCAGACCGGTGTCCAGCTCGCCGGCCACCACCGCCGGGTGCGCCAGCAGCCGCCGCAGGAAGCCCGCGTTGGTCTGCACGCCCAGCGTGACGGTCTCGGCGAGCGCGGAGCGCAGCCTGCGCAGCGCCGTCTCCCGGTCGGGGCCGTAGGCGATCACCTTGGACAGCATCGGGTCGTAGAGGCTGCCCACCTCGGTGCCCTCGCTGAGCCCCGAGTCCGTGCGCACGCCGTCGCCCTGGGGCTCGTGCAGCAGCCGCACCGTGCCGCCGGAGGGCAGGAAGCCGCGCGCCGGGTCCTCGGCGCAGATCCGGGCCTCCACCGCGTGCCCGGTCAGCCGGACGTCCTCCTGCGCGAAGCCCAGCCGCTCACCGGCCGCCACCCGCAGCTGCCACTCCACCAGGTCAAGCCCGGTGACGAGCTCCGTGACCGGGTGCTCCACCTGGAGGCGGGTGTTCATCTCCATGAAGTAGTACGACGAGGGGTCGCCGCCCGGCACGATGAACTCCACCGTGCCCGCGCCCCGGTAGCCGCAGCTGCGGGCCGCCTGCACGGCGGCCTCGCCCATCGCGGCCCGGGTGGCCTCGTCCAGGAGCACGCTCGGCGCCTCCTCGATGATCTTCTGGTGCCGCCGCTGCAGCGAGCACTCGCGCTCGCCGAGGTGGACGACGTTGCCGTGCCCGTCGGCCAGCACCTGGATCTCGATGTGCCGGGGGCGGTCGACCCACCGCTCCACCAGCAGGGTGTCGTCGCCGAAGGAGGCGCGGGCCTCGCGGCGGGCGGCCGCGATCTCCTCCTCCAGCACGGCGATGTCCCGCACCAGCCGCATGCCCTTTCCGCCGCCGCCCGCCGAGGGCTTGAGCAGCACGGGCGTGCCGATCTCGCGGGCGGCGTCCGCCAGTTCGGCGTCCGTGAGGCCGCTGCCGCTGGAGCCCGGCACGACCGGCACCCCGGCCGCCTTCACCGTCTCCTTGGCGCGGATCTTGTCGCCCATGAGGGCGATCGCGTCCGCGGGCGGGCCGATGAAGACCAGCCCCGCCTCCTCGCAGGCACGCGCGAACCCGGCGTTCTCGGCGAGGAAGCCGTAGCCGGGGTGGACGGCCTGGGCGCCGGTGCGGGCGGCGGCCTCCAGCAGCCGCTCCACCGACAGATAGCTCTCGGCCGCGGACGGCGGGCCGATCCGGACCGCCGTGTCGGCCTCCCGGACGTGCCGCGCGTCGGCGTCGGCGTCGGAGAAGACCGCCACCGAGCGGACGCCCAGCGAGCGCAGCGTACGGATGACGCGTACGGCGATCTCGCCCCGGTTGGCCACCAGCACTGTGTCGAACACGGTTCCCCTCCTCACATCCGGAAGACGCCGAACTGGGGGTCTCCCAGCGGCGCGTTGGCGCAGGCCGTCAGGGCGAGTCCCAGCACCTGACGGGTCTCCATCGGGTCGATCACGCCGTCGTCCCACAGGCGGGCGGTGGCGTAGTAGGCGTTGCCCTGGCTCTCGTACTGGGCGCGGATCGGGGCCTTGAAGGCCTCCTCGTCGTCGGCGGGCCACTGCTCGCCGCGTGCCTGCATCTGGTCCCGCTTGACCGTGGCGAGCACGGAGGCGGCCTGCTCGCCGCCCATGACGGAGATCTTGGCGTTGGGCCACATCCACAGGAAGCGGGGGGAGTAGGCCCGGCCGCACATGGAGTAGTTGCCGGCGCCGTACGAACCGCCGACCACGACGGTCAGCTTCGGCACGCGCGTGCAGGCCACCGCCGTGACCATCTTGGCGCCGTGCTTGGCGATGCCGCCGGCCTCGTAGTCCCGGCCGACCATGAAGCCGGAGATGTTCTGCAGGAACAGCAGCGGGATGCCGCGCTGGTCGCACAGCTCGATGAAGTGGGCGCCCTTCTGGGCGGACTCCGAGAACAGGATGCCGTTGTTGGCGACGATCCCGACCGGGTGGCCGTGGATCCGGGCGAAGCCGGTGACCAGGGTCTGCCCGAACTCGGCCTTGAACTCGGCGAACCGCGAGCCGTCGACCACGCGCGCGATGATCTCGCGCACGTCGTAGGGAGTGCGGGAGTCCACCGGGACGGCGCCGTACAGCCCGGCCGGGTCGACCTTGGGCTCCACGGCCGGGGTGACCTCCCAGGGGAGGGACCGCCGCGCGGGCAGCGTGGCGACGATGTTGCGCACGATCCGCAGGGCGTGCGCGTCGTCCTCGGCGAGGTGGTCGGTGACCCCGGAGATCCGGGAGTGCACCTCGCCGCCGCCCAGCTCCTCGGCGGTCACGACCTCGCCGGTGGCCGCCTTCACCAGCGGCGGTCCGCCCAGGAAGATCGTGCCCTGGTTGCGGACGATCACCGCCTCGTCGCTCATCGCGGGCACGTAGGCCCCGCCGGCCGTGCAGGAGCCGAGGACGGCCGCGATCTGCGGGATGCCGGCGCCGGACATCCGCGCCTGGTTGTAGAAGATGCGCCCGAAGTGCTCGCGATCCGGGAACACCTCGTCCTGCATCGGCAGGAACGCTCCGCCGGAGTCGACGAGGTAGACGCAGGGCAGCCGGTTGTCGAGGGCGACCTCCTGCGCGCGCAGGTGCTTCTTCACCGTCATCGGGTAGTACGTGCCGCCCTTGACGGTGGCGTCGTTCGCGACGATCACGCACTCGCGCCCGCTGACCCGGCCGATCCCGGCGATCACGCCGGCGGCCGGTGCCTGCCCGTCGTACATCCCGTCGGCCGCGAGGGGAGCCAGCTCCAGGAACGGCGAGCCCGGGTCGAGCAGTGTGTCCACCCGGTCCCGCGGCAGCAGTTTGCCGCGCGCGGTGTGCCGGGCCCGCGCCTTCTCGCCCCCGCCGAGCGCGGCGGCGGCCAGTTTGCCGCGCAGTTCCCCGGCGAGTGCGAGATGAGCCTCTTCATTGGCCCGCCAGGCCTCCGACGCGGGATCGGCCGCGCTGTGAAGCTCCGGTGCCTCTTGCATTCTTGCGGTCCCCTCACCCAGTGGTGACTGTTAATGAGCGTTAACCATCTCGCTCAGGTTAACGACCGCTAACCTCGCTGTCTAGAATTACCGGCATGGCCACCAGAACCGACGCCCCCACCCGCCGCGAGCAGATCCTCAAGGAGGCCGCCCGGCTCTTCGCCGAGCGCGGCTTCCACGGCGTCGGGGTGGACGAGATAGGCGCCGCGGTCGGCATCAGCGGCCCCGGCCTGTACCGCCACTTCCCGGGCAAGGACGCGATGCTCGCGGAGCTGCTGGTCGGCATCAGCGGCCGGCTGCTGACCGGCGCCAAGCGCCGCCTGGCCGAGGCCGACGGGGAGACCGGGGCGCCGCGGGTCCTCGATTCGCTCATCGAGGGCCACATCGACTTCGCCCTCGACGACCGCCCCCTGATCACCCTGCACGACCGCGAGCTGGACCGGCTGCGCGACAGCGACCGCAAGCTGGTGCGGCAGCTGCAGCGGCAGTACGTGGAGCTGTGGGTCGAGGTGGTGCGCGAGGTCTACCCCGGGCTGACCGAGCCCAGCGCCCGCTCGGCGGTCCACTCGGTCTTCGGGCTGCTCAACTCCACCCCGCACCTCGGCCGCGCCGGCACCCTGCCGGGCCGCGCCGCCACGGCGGCCCTGCTGCACCGGATGGCCCGCGGGGCCTTCGGGGCGGCCGGAGCGGCCGAGGGCTGAGGCCCGGGGGCGCCGCCCGGCCCGCGGGTGGTCAAGGTCACCCTGGACGGCTGAACGTACCCGCCAGTATCTTGGGCTCTGAGCAAGCGCTTAGACATGCCCGAATGTCATGCCGAGGTACGTGGAGGTGGCGGTCGTGCGCCGTACGGTGTTCAACGAGGATCACGAGGCGTTCCGGGAGACCCTTCGCGCCTTCATCGAGGCCGAGGTCGTCCCCGTCTACGACGAGTGGTTCGCCGCCGGCCAGGCGCCGCGCGACTTCTACTACAAGCTCGGCGAGCTGGGCATCTTCGGGATCAACGTGCCCGAGGAGTTCGGCGGCGCCGGTATGGACAGCCACAAGTTCGAGGCCGTCCTCTACGAGGAGACCGCCCGCGCCGGCGTGCAGTTCGGTGGCTCCGGCGTGCACGTGCTGCTCGCCCTGCCGTACATCAAGATGCTGGCCACGGACGAGCAGAAGAAGCGCTACCTGCCGAAGTTCGTCACCGGCGAGGAGATGTGGGCCATCGCGATGACCGAGCCGGGCACCGGCTCCGACCTCGCGGGCATGAAGACCACCGCCAAGCTCTCCGAGGACGGCACGCACTACGTCCTCAACGGCGCCAAGACCTTCATCACCGGCGGTGTGCACGCCGACAAGGTGATCGTCTGCGCCCGGACCTCCGCGCCGACCGCCGAGGACCGCCGCCACGGCATCTCCCTGTTCGCCGTGGACACCAAGTCCGAGGGCTACTCCATCGGCCGCAAGCTGGACAAGCTGGGCCTGCGCACCTCCGACACCGCCGAACTGGCCTTCGTCGACGTCAAGGTGCCCGTCGAGGACCTGCTCGGCGAGGAGAACAAGGGCTTCTACTACCTCGGCCACAACCTGGCCTCCGAGCGCTGGGGCATCGCCTTCGGCGCCTACGCCCAGGCCAAGGCCGCCGTCCGGTTCGCCAAGCAGTACGTCCAGGAGCGCACCGTCTTCGGCAAGCCGGTCGCCCACTTCCAGAACACCAAGTTCGAGCTGGCCGCGTGCCAGGCCGAGGTGGACGCCGCCGAGGCCGTCGCCGACCGCGCGACCGAGGCCCTGGACGCCGGCGAGCTGACCCCCGCCGAGGCGGCCTCCGCCAAGCTCTTCTGCACCGAGGTCGCGCACCGCGTCATCGACCGCTGCCTCCAGCTCCACGGCGGCTACGGCTACATGAACGAGTACCCGATCGCCCGCCTGTACGCGGACAACCGCGTCAACCGCATCTACGGCGGCACCAGCGAGATCATGAAGACGATCATCGCCAAGGACATGGGCCTGTAAGGTCCCCGCAATCACCGGCGGGTACAACCACCCCATGAGCCAGGCACTCCAGGACCTCCTCGATCTGCTCGACCTCGAGCAGATCGAGGAGGACATCTTCCGCGGCCGGTCCCGCTCCGCGGTCGTGCCCCGCGTCTTCGGCGGGCAGGTCGCGGCGCAGGCGCTGGTCGCCGCGGGGCGCACGGTCCCCGGCGACCGGCAGGCCCACTCCCTGCACGCGTACTTCCTGCGGCCGGGCGACCCCGGCGCGCCGATCGTCTACAGCGTCGACCGCATCCGCGACGGCCGGTCCTTCACCACCCGGCGGGTGGTCGCCGTGCAGCACGGCAAGCCGATCTTCCACCTCTCGGCGTCCTTCCAGACGTACGAGGAGGGGCTCGACCACCAGAGCGCCATGCCGGCCGCGCCCGACCCGGCCGCGCTGCCCACCTCCCAGGAGCGGATGCGCGGCTACGCCCATCTCGCGCCCGAGGTCGTGGAGCGCTTCCTCGAGGCCCGTGAGGCGATCGACCTGCGCTACGTGGACGAGCCGCCGTACGGCAGGTTCGGCGAGCCGCGCGAACCGCACTCCCAGGTGTGGTTCCGCACCAACGGCAAGCTCGACGACGACCCTCTGCTGCACGTCGTACTCGCCACCTACGTCTCCGACATGACCCTCCTCGACTCCGTGCTGCTCGCGCACGGCCGGGGCGGCTGGGCGGTCGGGGACGTCGTCGGGGCGTCCCTGGACCACGCGATGTGGTTCCACCGGCCCTTCCGCGCCGACGAGTGGCTGCTGTACGACCAGGAGTCGCCGTCCGCGCACGGCGGCCGGGGCCTCGGCCAGGCCCGTATCTACACCCAGGACGGCCGGCTGGCCATCTCGGTCATCCAGGAGGGCGTCGTCCGCGTCCCCCGCTGAACCGGACCGCGAGCGGCTCCGGCGTTGTCCGGGGCCGCAGTTCGGGGCGGTGGGCGCGGGCGGCGCCGCGGTTCGCCGCGCCCGCCGCCGGGGGCGGACGGCCCCCGAAAACCTTTTTCGGAATGGGCGGCAAATAGTTGCCTGCTCAAAGTGACGTGTGACACATGGGGGACTAGGCTCTGGAGTGAAGCCGCAGTGCACGGCATGCCCGGTCGGCGAGGTCGCGGGACCATCGGACCTCAGCCGCGGCACCCGGGGACGCGATGGCGTACGGGTGGGCCGCAGGCGCCGGCAAGGTGACGCACGTCGTGGTCCACACGCTGCGACGACCTCCCGACCGCCCCGCTCTTCCCCTTGATCCGCGGCGGCGGCCATCCACCCAGGGATGGAAGGTATTTCCCATGCGAGCACAGCGCACGAGGCGCCTTGTCGCCCTGTCCGCCACTGGCCTGCTGCTGGCCGGCGGAGCAGCGATCGGCACGGCGGGCACCGCCTCGGCCTCTGACCACAGCGACCACGGCTCCTACAGCCACAGCCGGGACTGGGGAGACAACGACCACTCCAACCACCACAACCGGTGGTGGAACGACGATGACGACGACTACGGCTATGGCGACCACGGCGGCTATGGCGGTGACCATGGCGGCTATGGCGGCGACCACGGTGGCTATGGCGGTGACCATGGCGGCTATGGCGGCGACCACGGTGGCTACGGCGGTGACCACGGTGGCTACGGTGGCGACCACGGTGGCTACGGTGGCGACCACGGTGGCGACCACGGCGGTGGCGGCGGTGGCTACGGGGGTCGCTGAACCGGCCACCTCCTGAGATGAGGATGTGCGGCTCCGGCCACGGAGCCGCACATTCGCCGTGCCGCCCGGAGGGAGCTAGTCGAGGCCCGCCCCCGCCAGCAGATACGCCGTCATGGGGTCGTAGTGGCGCGGGCTGACCACGTGGTCGTCGAGCGGCACCGTCACCTGCACGGTTCCCTCGGACTCGGCGAGGAAGAGCGCCGGGTCGTTGCAGTCGGCGTACCCGACGGAGTCGACGCCGTGCTGTCCGGCGTACCCGGCCCAGCCGTGGTCGGCGACCACCAGGTCCGGCAGCGGGCGCCCCTCGCGCTCAAGTCCGGTCAGGATGGCCCGCATCGGCTCACCGGAGTGCGTGTGCCACAGGGTCGCGCCGTGCTCCAGGACGGCCACGTCCGCGAACTGCATGACGTAACCTTCGTCCGTCTGCAGCCCGTCCGGGATGACCACGATCTCGCAGCCGGCGGCGCGCAACGCCGCGGCCGTGGCCCGGTGCACGTCGAGCAGACCGCCCGGGTGACCGGTGGCGAACAGCACCCGCTGGCGTCCCTCGGCGGCCTTGCGCAGCCGGGCGGCCAGCCGGTCCAGCGCGTCGACGGTCAGCTCGGGGTCGATGGTGTCCTGCCCGTACCGGTACTCGGGGTCGTCGTTCACGCCCACCCGCTCGGCCATCACCGCGAGCACGTCCTGCTCGTCCGCCCAGCGGCCGCCCAGTTCCAGCCCCAGCCAGAAGTTGCGCTCGCCGTTGGCCAGCCTGCGGTAGTGGGAGAGGTTGTTCTCGCGGGGCGTGGCGACGTCCCCCGCGATACGGGTCCTCACCAGATGGTCGACGAGCTGGGCGCGGCTGGGTGTCCCGGGTATCGGCATGCCTCCCATTGTGAGGGCAGCCGGCCGGACGCGTCCTCGCCGTACCGCAGGCTGGGACCCGGATCACCGGGTCTCCCCGCAACACCCGGCCCCGGCGGCCCCGCTCAGCCCTGCCGCAGCGCGAACCACAGCTCCATGCGCACGTCCGCGTCGTCCAGGTCGGCGTCCAACAGCGCGGCGCAGCGGGCGATCCGCTGCCGCACCGTGTTGCGGTGCACGCCGAGCGCCACCGCCGTGCGGTCCCAACTGCCGTGCAGCGAAAGCCAGGTGCGCAGCGTCTCGGCCAGCGCGGGTTGGGCGCCGAGCGGCCCGAGGAGCGCACGGGCGTGCGCCTGGGCGTCCGCCCTGGGCACCAGTTCCGCCAGGCCCGGCCGGGCCCCGTGCCGGACCAGCGGGACGCGGGTGGCGCGGGCGCGGGCGAGCGCGCGGGCCGCCTGGCCGTCGGCGGCGGGCCACTCGCCGGGGCCGGCGGCCGCGCTGACCCCGAGGGTCCAGCCCGGCTGCGGCACGGGCTCCCGCTCGGCGGGCGCCAGCACCCGCACCACGTCCCGGCCCACGTCCACCAGCGGCGATCCGAGGGCGGCGCCCAGCGCGGAGGCGGCCACGGCGTCCGGCGACTGGGCCTCCGGCCGGGCGTGCACGACGATCCAGCGGCCGTCCCCGAGCAGCGGCGCGACCTCCTCAGGGGACGAACCGAGCAGCAGCCGTACGAGCGCGGCGGACCGGGCCGCGCCCGACCCGCTCTGGTGCTCGCCGGTCAGCAGGGAGAGCAGTACGGCGGCGACGGAGGCGATGGTGTGGTCTCCGGGCCCGCGCTGCCCGGAGGCCACCCCGAGCACGAACCCCTCACCGGCCCCGAGGGCGTAGGCGGCGAGGTGGGTGTCACCGAGGGTGTCGGTGGCCGAGGAGGGGGCCGGCCGGGGCAGGGACGCGGGCACGGGGGCGGCGGACGCGGCGGCGCCCCCCAAGGGGGCACGCCCGGGCCCCGAGACGCCGGCCGCGTCGGCGCCCGGCGCGGCGAAGCCGGGCTCACCCGGCGCGGGACCGCCCACGCCGGATGTCCTGGGGCTACCGGCGCCACCGGCCCTGGGCCCCCCGGCCCCACCGTCCCTGGCGGCCCCGGTCCCGGGACCCCCGGCGCCACCGGCTCTGGCGCCTCCGGTACCGGGCCCCCCGGCGCCAGGCGCACCCGCCGTGCCGGACCGGGGCACGGCGGGCAGGCCGGGCGCGCCGGCCGTGCCCCTGTCCGGTTCCGGGGGGCGTGGGCCGGTCGGGCGGACGACCTGCGTCAGTTTCGACAGGGCCGCGCGCACCTCGTCGGGCACCGTGCGGCCGGCCTGCGCGATGCCGGTGCCGTCCGGGCCGAAGAGAATCGCGTGGCCACCCAGGCGCTGGGCGAGCTGGCGCAGCACCGAGGGCACCGGGTCCGGACGGGAGGCCGCCGCGGCGAGGCTCTGCTGGGCGTCGGTCACGCGGCGCAGCTCGGCCAGCCGGGCCTGGGCCATGAGCTGCCAGACCGCGCGGGCCACCCCCGAGAAGGTCGTCCGAGGCGGCACCTCCAGCAGCGGGAGTCCCTGCGCGTCGCAGGCCGCGACCAGGGCGGGCGGCACGGTGTCGTGCACGGGGGCCACGCCGAAGCCGAGGGCCGCGCCGCCCGCCGCCACGACCCGGGATACGTAGTCGTCGAACCTGCCCGCCTCCGCCCCCTGCGGGATGTGCACCCCGGCCGTCAGCAGCAGCTCGCCGCCCAGCAGGTACGGGTAGGGGTCGGCCATCTCCGAGGTGTGCGCGCCGTGGATCACCAGGGCCGGGCCGGCCGGGCCCGCGATCTGGCGCAGGGCGAGGTCCTCCCGGGCCAGCAGGGCCGAGAGCGCGACCGGCGGGGTCGGCGGGACGGCCGGGGCGACCGGTTCCGGCATGGTGTGCGTTCCCTCCATCCAGCCCCGTGCATATGGATGAAACGTACACTTCGCAGTCGCTTTCCGGCCACCTAGTGTCAAGTCAGTCCGGCAGCCGCGGGTACGGGCGGATGTCCCCGCGAACCGCTGCCGTCACGTCCCCGTTGCAACCGCACGACACGCCACCGGATGTGCGCGAAGGAGGGCCCCACATGGCCGTCGACTACACAGTGATCGTCGTCTATCTCGCCGGCATGCTGGCCATGGGCTGGTGGGGCATGCGCCGCGCCAAGTCCAAGAGCGAGTTCCTGGTGGCCGGCCGGCGCCTCGGGCCCGCCATGTACTCCGGCACCATGGCCGCGATCGTCCTCGGCGGCGCGTCCACCATCGGCGGCGTCGGCCTCGGCTACCAGTACGGCCTCTCCGGCGCGTGGATGGTCTTCACCATCGGCCTCGGCCTGCTGGCCCTGTCCGTCTTCTTCTCGGCGCGCATCGCCCGGCTGAAGGTCTACACGGTCTCCGAGATGCTGGACCTCAGGTACGGCGGCCGCGCGGGCGTGATCTCCGGCCTGGTCATGTGGGCCTACACCCTCATGCTGGCGGTGACGTCGACCATCGCGTACGCCACCATCTTCGACGTCCTCTTCGACATGAACCGCACCGTCGCGATCATCATCGGCGGCTCGATCGTCGTCGCGTACTCGACGCTGGGCGGCATGTGGTCGATCACTCTCACCGACATGGTGCAGTTCGTCGTGAAGACGATCGGTGTGCTCCTGCTGCTCCTGCCCATCGCGGTGGTCAAGGCGGGCGGCTTCTCCGAGATGAAGGCCAAGCTGCCCACCTCGTACTTCGACCCGCTGGGCATCGGCGGCGAGACGATCTTCACCTACGTGCTGATCTACACCTTCGGCATGCTGATCGGCCAGGACATCTGGCAGCGCGTGTTCACCGCCCGCGGTGACCGGACCGCCAAGTGGGGCGGCACGGTCGCCGGCACCTACTGCCTGGCCTACGCGCTCGCCGGCGCCGTGATCGGCACGGCCGCCAAGGTGCTGTACCCCAAGCTGGGCAGCCCGGACGACGCGTTCGCCACCATCGTCAAGGACGAACTGCCCATCGGCGTGCGCGGACTGGTGCTGGCCGCCGCCCTCGCCGCCGTGATGTCGACCTCCTCCGGCGCCCTGATCGCCTGCGCCACCGTCGCCAACAACGACATCTGGTCGCGGCTGCGGGGCGTGGTCAGGTCCTCCGGCGAGGAGCACGACGAGGTCCGGGGCAACCGGGTCTTCATCCTGGTCATGGGCCTCGCGGTGATCGGCACCGCGATCGCCCTGAACAACGTCGTCGAGGCCCTGACGGTCGCCTACAACCTCCTCGTCGGCGGTCTGCTCGTGCCCATCCTCGGCGGCCTGCTGTGGAAGCGCGGCACCGCGCAGGGCGCGCTGGCCTCCGTGGCCGTCGGCGGCCTCGCCGTGATCGGCCTGATGGCCGGCTACGGCATCCTCGCCAACGAGCCCGTCTACTACGGACTGCTCGCCTCCCTCGTCGTCTACGTCGCAGTCTCCCTGGCGACCCGGCCCACCGACGAGGCCGTCCTCGCCGCCTGGCGGGAACGCCTCGCGGGACGCACCCCCGAACTCGTGTCCGAACCGGTAGCGGCTCACCAGTAGAGTCGTAGGAAAAGCAGCACAAGCGTGATGAAGCGCTGGAAAGAAGGCAATTGACCATGAGCAGCAACGAGACGCCCCGCGGCCCCGTCGACTCCTCCCGCGTCCCGCGGTACGCCGGCCCCGCGACCTTCGCCCGGCTGCCCCGCCTGGACGAGGTCGGCGCCGCCGACGTCGCCGTGGTGGGCGTGCCGTTCGACTCCGGCGTCTCGTACCGGCCGGGCGCCCGCTTCGGCGGCAACGCCATCCGCGAGGCGTCCCGGCTGCTGCGCCCGTACAACCCGGCGCAGGACGCCTCCCCCTTCGCCCTCGCGCAGGTCGCGGACGGCGGCGACATCGCCGTGAACCCGTTCAACATCAACGAGGCCGTGGAGACCATCGAGGCCGCCGCGGACGACCTGCTGGGCACCGGCGCCCGCCTGATGACCCTCGGCGGCGACCACACCATCGCGCTGCCGCTGCTGCGCTCGGTGGCGAAGAAGCACGGCCCGGTGGCCCTGCTCCACTTCGACGCCCACCTGGACACCTGGGACACCTACTTCGGCGCCGAGTACACCCACGGCACCCCGTTCCGCCGCGCGGTGGAGGAGGGCATCCTCGACACCGAGGCGCTCTCCCACGTCGGCACCCGCGGCCCGCTGTACGGCAAGCAGGACCTCACCGACGACGAGAAGATGGGCTTCGGCATCGTCACCTCGGCGGACGTCTACCGCCGGGGCGCCGACGAGGTGGCCGACCAGCTCCGCCAGCGCATCGGCGACCGCCCGCTGTACATCTCCATCGACATCGACTGCCTGGACCCGGCCCACGCGCCCGGCACCGGCACCCCGGAGGCGGGCGGCATGACCTCCCGCGAGCTGCTGGAGATCCTGCGCGGGCTCGCCTCCTGCAACCTGGTGTCGGCGGACGTCGTGGAGGTGGCCCCCGCGTACGACCACGCGGAGATCACCTCGGTGGCGGCCTCCCACACGGCCTACGAACTGACCACCATCATGAGCCGCCAGATCGCGGCGGCCCGGAAGGACGCGTAAGCGAAGTGACTCACGACCACGACCTGGTGCTCCGCCCGACCGAGGCACAGATCTCGACCGCGCTGAACCCTCCCCCCGGGCGCACGGGCGGAGACCTGGTCGTGGAGACCCTGGCCGGGCTGGGCGCGACCACCGTCTTCGGCCTGCCCGGCCAGCACGCCCTCGGCATGTTCGACGCCCTGCGCCGCTCGTCCCTGCGCTACGTCGGCCTGCGGGTGGAGAACAACGCCGGTTTCGCGGCGGACGCGTACGGCCGGGTCACCGGTGAGGCGGCCCCGCTGCTGCTCTCCACCGGCCCGGGCGCGCTGACCTCGCTGGCCGCGCTCCAGGAGGCGGCCGCCGCCTCCGCCCCGGTGCTGGCGATCAGCAGCCAGATCCCGACCGCCGGGCTGGGCGGCGGGCGCCACGGCTACCTGCACGAACTCCCCGACCAGTCGGCCTCGTTCCGGGGCGTGGTCAAGTCGGTGCACACCGTCCGCACCCAGTCGCAGATTCCGTCGGCGATCGCCGAGGCGTGGCGGTCGGCGCTCACCGCTCCCCACGGCCCGGTGTGGGTGGAGATCCCCCAGGACGTGCTGCTCTCCGAGACCCCGCTGCCGGTGGTGACGGCGATGGACGCCACCCCCGACGACCTCCTCCCGCGCCCCGAACTCACCGCGGTCGCCGCCGACCTGCTGTCCCGCGCGGCCCGGCCGGCGATCATCGCGGGCGGCGGAGTCGTACGGGCCGACGCGTCCGGGAAGCTGAAGGCGCTGGCGGAGAAGCTGGACGCCCCGGTGGTGACGACCTTCGGCGGCAAGGGCGCCTTCCCCTGGGAGCATCCCCTCTCCCTGCGGTCCTGGCTGGAGGACCGTCACACCACCGACTTCCTGGAGGACGCCGACGTCCTCCTCGTGGTCGGCTCCGGCCTCGGTGAACTCTCCTCGAACTACCACACGTTCAGGCCCCGCGGCCGGGTGATCCAGATCGAGGCCGACCTCGGCAAACTGGAGTCCAACCACCCGGCCCTCGGCATCCACGCGGACGCCCGCCTCGCCCTCCAGGCCCTGCTGGAGACGGTGGAGGACCGTGACGACGAGTCGGCGCCGCAGCGGGTGCGGGACCTGCTGGCCAAGGTCGCGGACCGTATCGCCGCCCAGGAACTCACCCTGGAGCAGGACGTGCTGGCCGCCGTCCGCCGCGCCCTGCCGACCGGCTCCCCGTCCTTCTGGGACATGACGATCCTGGCCTACTGGGCCTGGTCGGCGTTCGACCCCCGGGGCACGAACACCATGCACTCAGCCCAGGGCGCCGGCGGTCTCGGCTACGGTTTCCCGGCGGCACTCGGCGCGGCGGCGGCCGACCCCACCCGCCCGGTCCTCGCGGTCTCCGGCGACGGCGGCGCCCTCTACTCGATCGCCGAACTGGCCACGGCCCGCCAGTACGACCTGCCGGTCACCTGGCTGATCGTCGACGACGGCGGCTACGGCATCCTGCGCGAGTACATGACCGACGCCTTCGGCCAGGCCACGGCGACGGAACTGGCCCGCCCGGACTACGTGGCCCTGGCCGAGTCCTTCGGCGTCCCGGGCGTGCGCACCACCCCGGAGACCCTGGAGGCGGACCTGGCGAAGGCGCTGGCGTCGCCCGGCCCGTCGGTGGTGGTCCTGCCGGCGGTGCTGCGGATGTTCGCGCCGACCCATCTGAGCTGACCGGCCGCGCCGGACGCCGGACGGCGGTGGACCTCCCCGCGCGGGGTGAGGCCCACCGCCGTCGCGCGTCTACCAGATCGCGTCGACCCACTCCGGGTGGTCGATGAACGGGTTGCGGTTGTGCTGGTAGGTGTCGTAGATGACCTGGTTGCGCTTCTCCTCGAAGGCGCTTGGCGGGTCCTCGTCGTTCCACTGCTTGAGGACGGACAGCTTGCCGATGTACGGGTTGCTGCCGTTGTCGACCTTTTCGTTGGGCTCCAGGTCGGCGAAGCCGTCGCCCCCGTCGTAGCGGACCGCCATGTAGAGGATCATGCGGGCCACGTCGCCCTTGTCCGCGTCGCGCGGCTCGAAGGAGTCGGAGTCGGTGAGGCTGCCGCCCCCGCCGCTGACCGCGCTGCCGCCGTTGTCGAAGTCCTTGTTGCCGCGGACGCTGTTGACCTGGACGTCCGCGGGGCGCAGGTGGTGCAGGTCGGTGCCGGGGCCGGTCACCTCGCCGAAGTCGCCGTGCGACTTGGCCCACACGTGCTCGCGGTTCCAGTCACCGGTGCTGCCGCCGCTCAGGGACTTGGCCCGCGAGACGCCGCTGTAGAGCAGGATCACGTTGTTGCTGTTGTTCGGGTCCTGGTCGGTGACCTTCAGCGCGTTCCAGACCGCCGAGTACGAGATCTTGCTCTGGCTGCTGATGATGGTGTGCAGCGAGGACTTGAGGCTCGCGCCCGTCTTGCCGACGGCGTTCTTGTAGTACGTGCTGTCGTACGAGGTCGTCGTCGCGCTCGCCGGGGCGGCGACCGCCGTGGGCAGGGTGAGCCCGACGAGCAGGGCCGAGACGGCCAGTGCCGGAGTCTTCCAACGGTGTACGTGCGTCACGGTCATGTGGGGGCCGATCTACGCGGGTTGATTGAGCGGACAACCGGAGCGTGACATGGGCATGCAGTAGTGGTGGTGAAGCGGAGGTGACCGTTGTGTGTCGGAACCCGGTAAGTCGCCGGGGGTAACGGTCATTTGACGCGGCGGTGGGTGGCGTGCCGACCGGGGTGACCGCCCGGCTGGCGCGATGGAGACCGGGACGGACTGCGGCTCCCGGTCCGGCCGGGCGAGGTGGCGCAGCACGGCAGGTGCCGCGAACAGGGTGCCGGACTAGATGAGTTGCCCTTCCGTCCGCGGCATGAGGGGAGTGTTGCCGCACCCGTGACCGACCCCACGTACAACCGTCACCCGTCCCGGTGAGTCAACGCATGCATGACTCCCCGCACATCCATACGCGCCGGAGCGCTCGCGGTCGCCCTCGGCACCGCGGTGCTCATACCGGCCGTCGCCGCCGGCCCGGCCGCCGCGGCGACCGCGCCCACCGTCAGCTGCACGTCCGCCAAGGCGGGCCTGGCCGCCAAGCTGAAGAAGGACATCACCGCGGCCCTGGCCAACCGCAAGGGCACCGTCGCGATCGGTCTGTACGACCGGTCCACCAAGACCACCTGCACCCTGCGCGCCACCACCGCCTACGACTCGGCCAGCACCGTCAAGGTCACCGTCCTCGCCACGCTGCTGTGGGACGCCAAGAAGCACAACCGGTACCTGACCGACCGTGAGGCCTCGCTCGCCAAGGCCATGATCACCAAGTCGGACAACAACGCGACCAGCACGCTCTGGAAGCAGCTCGGCATGACGAAGATCAAGGGCTTCCTGTCCGCCGCAGGGATGACGAGGACGGTCCCGGGCGCGAACGGCTACTGGGGCCTGACCCAGGAGAACGTCACCGACGAGCAGAAGCTGCTCAAGCTCCTCACGGCCAGGAACAGCGTGCTGAGCGACAACTCCCGCGCCTACATCCTCAAGCTCATGAACCAGGTCGTCTCCTCGCAGCGCTGGGGCACCCCGGCCGGAGCGCCGTCCACGGTCACGGTGCACGTCAAGAACGGCTGGCTGCAGCGCTCCACGCACGGCTGGCGGGTGCACAGCCTCGGCACCTTCGACGGCGGCGGCCACGACTACATGATGTCCGTGCTGACGCACGGCAACAGCACCATGAGCTACGGCGTCACCACCATCCAGAACGTCGCCAAGGCGATCCACAAGGACCTGGTGCCGACCACGTCCGGCGTCACCCGCTACACCCCGACCAGCACCCCGAGCGAGGCGCACGTCGCGGTGCCGCCGCAGGGCTGAGACGGCTACGTCACCCCCGGTGACGACTCGGCGCCCGGCCCCGTTTTGTTGCAGGGGGATGAAATCCGCACGCCCCGGCGTTGGTGCCTTCCGGTAGAGCAGGACGACAGGAAGGCACCGGCGTGGCAGCGCAACGGGGATGGGCACGGCGGCTGGCGGGTTACGCCTGGCGGTATCCGAAGGACGTCGTCCTGGCCCTCGGCTCCTCCCTCGGTGGCATGGCCGTCATGGCCGTCGTCCCGCTGTTCACCAAGGTGATCATCGACGACGTGATCGGCGCCCACACCCGCTCCATGGCGGTGTGGGCCGGCGCCCTGCTCGGCGCGGCCGTCCTGGTCTACGTCTTCACCTTCGTCCGCCGCTACTACGGCGGACGGCTCGCCCTCGACGTCCAGCACGACCTGCGGACCGAGATGTACGGCACGATCACCCGCCTCGACGGCCGCCGCCAGGACGAGCTGTCCACCGGCCAGGTGGTCGGCCGGGCCACCAGCGACCTCCAGCTCATCCAGGGCCTGCTCTTCATGCTCCCGATGACCATCGGAAACGTGCTGCTCTTCGTGATGTCCCTGGTGATCATGGCGTGGCTGTCGCTGCCGCTGACCCTGGTCGCCCTGGCCGTGGCCCCGGCCCTGTACGCGATCGCCAAGCGCAGCCGCAGCAAGCTCCACCCCGCCACCTGGTACGCCCAGGCGCAGGCCGCCGCCGTGGCCGGCGTGGTGGACGGCGCGGTGAGCGGCGTCCGGGTGGTCAAGGGCTTCGGGCAGGAGGAGCAGGAGACCGGGAAGCTGCGCGAGGTGGGCCGCAGGCTCTTCGCGGGGCGGCTGCGCACCGTCCGGCTGAACAGCAGGTTCACCCCGGCCCTGCAGGCGGTGCCCGCCCTCGGCCAGGTCGCCATGCTCGCCCTCGGCGGCTGGCTGGCCGTGCGCGGGCACATCACCCTCGGCACCTTCGTCGCCTTCTCCACCTACCTCGCCCAGCTCGTCGGCCCGGTCCGCATGCTCGCCGTGGTCCTCACCGTCGGGCAGCAGGCCCGGGCCGGCACCGAGCGCGTGCTGGAGCTGATCGACACCGAGCCGACCCTCCGGGAGGGCACGAAGACCCTGCCGGCCGACGCGCCCGCGACCGTCGAGTTCGACGACGTGTCGTTCGGCTACGACCAGGGGCGTCCCGTCCTCGACGGCCTCAGCTTCGAGATCCGGCCCGGCGAGACCCTGGCCGTGGTCGGCTCCTCCGGCTCGGGCAAGTCCACCGTCTCGCTGCTGCTGCCGCGCTTCTACGACGTCACCCGGGGCGCCGTCCTGATCGGCGGGCACGACGTGCGCGAGCTGACCCTCGACTCGCTCAGGGCCGCGATCGGCCTGGTGCCCGAGGACTCGTTCCTGTTCTCCGACACCGTCGGCGCGAACATCGCCTACGGCCGCCCGGACGCCACCCGGGAGGAGATCGAGGCCGCCGCCCGCGCCGCCCAGGCCGACCGGTTCATCTCCGAGCTGCCCGAGGGCTACGACACCAAGGTCGGCGAGCACGGCCTGACCCTCTCCGGCGGCCAGCGCCAGCGCGTCGCGCTCGCCCGCGCCCTGCTGACCGACCCGCGCCTGCTGGTCCTGGACGACGCCACCTCCGCCGTGGACGCCCGCGTCGAGCACGAGATCCACGAGGCGCTCAAGCACGTGATGGAGGGCCGCACCACCCTGCTCATCGCGCACCGCCGCTCCACCCTGAACCTCGCCGACCGCATCGCCGTCCTGGACGGCGGCCGGCTCGCCGACCTCGGCACCCACGAGGAACTGCAGGAGCGCTGCGCCCTGTACCGCCGGCTGCTGACCGACCCCGACGAGCTGGGCGGCGTCTCCCCGGGGCACACCGGCCCCGCCGAGCCGCAGGAGGACACCAGCCTGCGCGAGGAGCTGGACGCCGAGTTCGACGCCGAGCGCGGCATCACCCCCCGGCTGTGGACGGGTGAGCGCCGGCCCAGGGACGCGGCCATGGCGGGCACCCCCGCCACCCCCGAGCTCCTCGCCCAGGTCGAGGCGCTGCCCCCGGCCACCGACACCCCCGACGTCGACGAGGCCCGCGCGGTGCGCGCCGAGGCGTCCTACGGACTGCGCCGCCTGCTGCACGGCTTCGGCCTGCCGCTGCTGGTCAGCCTGCTGCTGGTCGCCGTGGACGCCGGCGCCGGCCTGCTGCTGCCGGTGCTGATCCGGCACGGCATCGACCAGGGCGTGAGCCGGATGGCCCTGGGCGCGGTGTGGGCGGCCTCGCTGCTGGGCCTGCTCACCGTACTGGTGCAGTGGGCCGCGCAGGTCGGCGAGACCCGGATGACCGGCCGCACCGGTGAGCGCGTGCTGTACGCCCTGCGGCTGAAGATCTTCGCCCAGCTCCAGCGGCTCGGCCTCGACTACTACGAGCGCGAGCTGACCGGCCGGATCATGACCCGGATGACGACGGACGTCGACGCCCTCTCCACCTTCCTGCAGACCGGCCTGGTCACGGCGTTCGTCTCGGTCGTCACCTTCTTCGGCATCATGGCCGCCCTGCTGGTGATCGACGTGCAGCTCGCCCTGGTCGTCTTCGCCACCCTGCCCCCGCTGGTCGTCGCCACCTTCTTCTTCCGCCGGGCCAGCGTGAAGGCGTACGAACTGGCCCGTGAACGGGTCTCGCTGGTCAACGCGGACCTGCAGGAGTCGGTGGCCGGGCTCAGGATCGTGCAGGCGTTCCGCCGCGAGCCGGACGGCGCCCGCCGGTTCGCCGCGCGCAGCGACAGCTACCGCGCCGCCCGCATCCGCGGCCAGTGGCTGATCTCGGTCTACTTCCCCTTCGTCCAGCTCCTGTCCTCGGTCGCCGCGGCCGCCGTGCTGATCACCGGCGCCGGCCGGGTGGAGGCGGCCACCCTGACCACGGGCGCGCTGGTGGCGTACCTGCTCTACATCGACCTGTTCTTCGCCCCGGTCCAGCAGCTCTCCCAGGTCTTCGACGGCTACCAGCAGGCCACCGTCTCCCTCGGCCGCATCCAGGAACTGCTGCGCGAGCCGACCTCCACCGGCGCCGCCGAGGAGCCCCGCGAGGTCGGCTCCCTGCGCGGCGACATCGCCTTCGAGGACGTGCACTTCGCCTACGGCGCCGACGAGGAGGCGCTGACCGGCATCGACCTGACGATCCCGGCCGGGCAGACGGTCGCCTTCGTCGGCGAGACGGGCGCCGGCAAGTCGACCCTGGTGAAGCTGGTGGCCCGGTTCTACGACCCCACCTCCGGCCGGGTCACGGCCGACGGCACGGACCTGCGCACCCTGGACCTGACCTCGTACCGGCACCGCCTCGGAGTGGTCCCGCAGGAGGCGTACCTCTTCCCGGGCACCGTCCGGGACGCCATCGCCTACGGCCGTCCCGAGGCCACCGACGCCGAGGTCGAGGCGGCGGCGCGGGCGGTCGGCGCGCACGAGATGATCGCCACGCTCGACGGCGGCTACCTGCACGAGGTCGCCGAGCGCGGCCGCAACCTCTCGGCCGGCCAGCGCCAGCTCATCGCGCTCGCCCGGGCCGAACTGGTCGACCCGGACGTGCTGCTCCTCGACGAGGCCACGGCCGCCCTCGACCTGGCCACCGAGGCCCAGGTCAACCAGGCCACCGACCGGCTGGCGGGCCGCCGCACCACACTGGTGGTCGCGCACCGGCTGACCACGGCGGCGCGCGCCGACCGGGTGGTGGTGATGGACCACGGCCGGGTGGTGGAGGACGGCACCCACGACGAGCTGCTGGCCCTCGACGGCCGGTACGCGGAGCTATGGCGGACGTTCGTCGGCCGCTCCGAGCCGGAGGAGCCGGTCGGCGCCACCCGCTGAACACCCGGCGCACGGCCGCCCCGGGCGGCCGTGCAACCATCCGGCACGCGCGGCGCGTCCGTACATCAGTACGGTCGTCGGTGACGTATACCGGGGACGTACGACCGCGGTACGGGGAGGGACGACGATGGACTGTGGTGCGATACGCCGGCGTCTGGCGCTCGGCGCGGCCGCGCTGGCCGCCTCCGGCGCGCTGGCCCTCGCGGTGCCCGGCTCCGCCCAGGCGGCCCCGGCCGGCTCCTGCGCCGGACACGAGATACGCACCCTGCCCTTCGACTCCGGTGTCGTGCACGTCTACAAGCGCAACGGCTACGTCTGCGCCGTCACCGTCGCCCGGCACCCCGGCGCCCGGCGCGCGATGTCCGTCAGCGTCCAGGCCCGGGGCAACCGGCCGGTCGTGGACGCGGGCCGGTTCCGGCACCACGCCGGCCCGGTGACCGTGCACGCCGGGCAGCGCTGCGTGTGGGTGCGGGGCTCGGTGGGACGCGACTCGGTCAGCTCCGGCTGGATCCTGTGCTGAACCGCCCCGGCCCGCGGCCCGCCTGACCCCCGGGCCGCGCGAATATCAGCCTCGCAACGGCCGCGTAAGCCGCGGATCCGTGCAAACCGTACAACCCCCTCTGGTGTCACGGCAGTTGCTCCGCTAGCTTCCGGCGCACATCTGTCTCACAGGGGAGAGTGCGCATGCGCAAGGCGCTCAGATGGCTGCTGGCGCTCACGGTGTTCATAGGCACGCTGAGCACAGCGGGCGCGGCCACCGCCGCCCAGTCCGAGCCCGACATCAAGGACCGGCTCCTGGCGATACCCGGCATGAGCCTGGTCCAGGAGAAGCCGTACCCCGGCTACCGGTACTTCGTCCTGAACTTCACGCAGCCGGTCGACCACCGGCACCCGTCCAAGGGCACCTTCCAGCAGCGGATCACCGTGCTGCACAAGGACACCAGCCGCCCGACGGTCTTCTACACCGGCGGCTACAACGTCTCCACGACCCCGTCCCGCCGGGAGCCCACCCAGATCGTGGACGGCAACCAGGTCTCCCTGGAGTACCGCTTCTTCACGCCGTCCCGGCCGGCCCCGGCCGACTGGTCCAAGCTGGACATCTGGCAGGCGGCCAGCGACCAGCACCGGGTCTACCAGGCCCTGAAGCCGATCTACTCCGCCAACTGGCTGGCCACCGGCGGCTCCAAGGGCGGCATGACGGCCACCTACTTCGAGCGCTTCTACCCGAGCGACATGGACGGCGTGGTCGCCTACGTCGCCCCCAACGACGTGGTGAACAAGGAGGACTCGGCCTACGACCGGTTCTTCGCGGGCGTCGGCACCAAGGAGTGCCGGGACCGGCTCAACGCCGTCCAGCGGGAGGCGCTGGTGCGCCGCGAGCCGCTGGAGAAGCGGTACGCGCAGTACGCCGCCGACAACGGCTACACCTTCGACACCATCGGCGGCCTGGACAAGGCCTACGAGGCGGTCGTCCTCGACTACGTCTGGGGCTTCTGGCAGTACAGCCTGCTGAAGGACTGCGGCACCATCCCCGCCGACGCGGCGACCGCGACCGACGACGCGATCTGGGACTCGGTCGACGCCATCTCCGGCTTCTCCGCCTACACCGACCAGGGCCTGGAGACGTACACGCCGTACTACTACCAGGCGGGCACCCAGCTCGGCGCCCCCACCATCCACTTCCCGTACATCGAGAAGAAGCTGATCCGCTACGGCTACCAGCCGCCCCGCAACTTCGTGCCCCGCTCCATCCCGATGCGCTTCCAGCCGGACGCGATGCGGGACGTGGACACCTGGGTCAGGCAGCACGCCCGGCACATGCTCTTCGTCTACGGCGAGAACGACCCGTGGGGCTCGGAGCGCTTCCGGCTCGGCGCGGGCTCCCGTGACTCGTACGTCTTCACCGCCCCCGGCATGAACCACGGGGCCAACGTGGCGGGCCTGGTGCCCGACCAGAAGGCGCTGGCCACGGCCCGCATCCTGGAGTGGGCGGGCGTCGCGCCGGCGGCGGTCAAGGCCGACCCGTCCGCGGCCCGGCCGCTGGCCCGCCACGACGCGCGGCTGGACGTGCGGGACGTGGAGCGCGAGCCCGCGCTGCGCCCCTGAACCGACCCTGCTGGATCCGCCCCACCCGCCGCCCCACGTGACGTCCCCGGGACGCCGCGTGGGGCGGAACCCGTTCCGGCCCTGGGCCGTCCGGCCCCATCCCGGCTTCCTGTGCGTTCCCTTGACGGAAAGAAACTTCCCGGATATTGGTGGCTCCTTGGAAGTTTCCTTCAGCGGTTCTCCTCCGGAAGGAGCACGCGTGCACGACAGCAGCACGGCAAGCACGGGAAACACCCCGCGGCCGTCCAGACGGGCCGTTCTCGCCGCCACCGCGGGCATCACGGCCGCGCTGACCGTACCGGCCACCGCCCACGCCGCCGCCTCCGGCGACGCCAGGCTGCGCGCCCTCATCTCCCGCATGTCGCTGGAGGAGAAGGTCGGCCAGCTCTTCGTGATGCGGGTCTACGGCCACTCCGCCACCGCCCCCGACCAGGCCGACGTCGACGCCAACCTCGCGGAGATCGGCGTCCGCACGGCCGCCGAGCTGATCGCGAAGTACCGGGTCGGCGGCATCATCTACTTCACCTGGGCGCACAACACCCGCGACCCGCACCAGATCGCCGACCTGTCCAACGGCATCCAGCGGGTCTCCCTCGGACAGCCCCGCGGCCTGCCGGTGCTGATCGCCACCGACCAGGAGCACGGCATCGTGTGCCGGGTGGGCGAGCCGGCCACGCTGTTCCCGGGCGCGATGGCCATCGGCGCGGGCGGCCGCACCGCCGACGCCCACACCCTCGGCCGCCTCTCCGGCGCCGAACTGCGCGCGATGGGCATCAACCAGGACTACAGCCCCGACGCCGACGTGAACGTCAACCCGGCCAACCCGGTCATCGGCGTACGGTCCTTCGGCGCCGACCCGCAGGCGGTGGCCCGGCTGGTGGCCGCCGAGGTGAAGGGCTATCAGGCCTCCGGGGTCGCGGCCACCGCCAAGCACTTCCCCGGGCACGGCGACACCGCCGTCGACAGCCACACCGGCTTCCCGGTCATCACGCACAGCCGGGAGCTGTGGGAGCGGCTGGACGCGGTGCCCTTCCGGGCGGCGATCGCGGCGGGCATCGACTCGATCATGACCGCCCACCTGCAGTTCCCGGCGCTCGACGACTCCGGCGACCCGGCCACCCTCTCCTCCCCGATCCTCACCGGCATCCTGCGCGGCGAACTCGGCTACGACGGGGTCGTGGTCACCGACTCGCTCGGCATGGAGGGCGTGCGCTCCAAGTACGGCGACGACCGGGTGCCGGTGCTCGCCCTGAAGGCGGGCGTCGACCAGTTGCTCAACCCGCCGTCGCTGGACGTGGCCTGGCACGCCGTCCTCAAGGCCGTCCAGGACGGCGAGCTGACCGAGGCCCGCCTGGACGAATCGATCCTGCGCATCCTGCGGCTGAAGGCCGGACTCGGCCTCCTCGACCGGGCGCCCTACGTCACCGCGGCCGGCGTCGACCGGACGGTGGGCACGAAGGCCCATCTGGCCGCCGCCGACCGGATCGCGGAGCGCACCACGACCCTGCTCGTCAACGAGGACCACGTCCTGCCGTTCGACCGCCGCGCCGGCTCCAGAGTCCTCGTCGTCGGCGCCGACCCGGCCTCCCCGTCCGGCACCACCGGTCCGCCCACCACGGTGCTCGCGGCCGCCCTCACCGAGCTGGGCTTCACCGCCACCGCCCTGTCCACCGGCACCGCGCCCTCCGCCGCCACCGTCGCCAAGGCGGTGACGGCCGCGCGGGACGCCGACGCGGTGGTCGTGGCCACGTACAACGTGACGGCGGGCAGCAGCCAGCGGACCCTGGTGGAGCAGTTGCTCGCCACCGGGAAACCGGTGGTGGCCGTCGCCGTCCGCAACCCCTACGACGTCGCCCAGCTCCCCGCCGTCAAGGGGTTCCTGGCGACCTACTCCTGGACCGACGTGGAACTGCGCGCCGCCGCACGGGTGATCGCCGGCCGGGTGAAGCCGCACGGCAGGCTCCCGGTGCCGGTGCAGCGGGCGGACGACCCGGCGCAGGTGCTGTACCCGCTGGGACACGGACTGACGTACTAGGCCGACGAGGCGTACGGCCGTACGCCTCGTGGCAGGGGCCGGACGCCCGCGACGGACGGGCGGACGGCGCCCGCGCGCCGGGCCCGGCACGCTTCAGGCCCGGTCCTCGTCCGGTGCGGCCCCTGTCCGGGGGCCGCACCGGACGACGGACGTCCGCAGGAGACCGGCTGCCGCCCCGGGACGGTGCCGTGCCGTGCCGCTCACGGCGTGTCCGGCACGGTGAGGTCCCGTGTGCCCGCCCGCAGTTCCGGCGTCGCCGCCGCGACCGCCGCCACCGCGAGGACGCACAGCAGGCCGCCGCTGACCAGAGCGGCCGCCCCCGAGGTGAAGCCCGCGAGCAGCCCGCCGCGCACGTTGCCGAGGCTGGGCCCCGCCTGGCCGACGATCTGCTCGGCCGCCGTGACCCGGCCGAGCAGCGCGTCCGGTGTGCGGGTCTGCACGATCGTGGAGCGGGAGACGACCGCGGTGGCGTCCGCCGCCCCGGCGAGCACGAGCAGGGCGAGCCCGGCCCAGGGGCTGGTCGACAGCCCGAACACCACCAGGGCCGCGCCCCAGGTGCCGGAGGCGCACAGCATCACCGTGCCCGGCCGCCCGAGCCGGGTCAGCGAGCCGGACAGGGCCGTCGCCGAGACCCCGCCCACCGCCAGGGCCGACAGGAACAGGCCCAGGGTGCGCGGGTCGTCGCCGAACCGCTCGGCGTTGACCAGCGGGAACAGGCTGACCGGGAAGGACAGCACGGTGGCGGCCAGGTCCGTGATCAGCGCGCCCCGCACCACCCGGTGCCGGGCCAGGAAGCGCAGCCCGTCCAGCACCCCGTGCAGCCCCGCCCGCGACGGCTCGCCCTCCGGCGGCAGCGGGGGCAGCCCGAAGGCGCCGTAGAAGGCGACCCCGAAGCTGAGGGCGTCCAGCAGGTAGCAGGTGCCGATGCCGAACCGGCCCAGCAGCACACCGGCCAGGGCGGGGCCGAGCAGCATCATCGACTGACCGGTGACGGCGTTCAGGGCGAGCCCGGCGCCCACCTGCCCCGGGGGCAGCAGCCGGGGCAGGAACACCCCGGCCGCCGGGGCGCCGAGCGCGCCGAAGGCCGACTGCCCGGCGACCAGCGCGAGCAGCGCCGGCACCGGGACGTGCCCGGTGAACCCCTGCACGGCCAGCAGCAGCGAGCAGACGGCCTGGCCCACGGTGGCCGCCAGATAGACCCGGCGCCGGTCCGCCCGGTCCACCCAGGCGCCCGCGAACAGCCCGAACACCACCAGCGGCAGCGCCTGCGCCAGCCCGACCGCGCCGGTCCACGCCGTGCTGCGGGTCATGTCCCACACCTGGTACATGACCGTCACCGAGGTCATGAACCCGCCGAGCAGGGACACGGTCCGGCCGATCAGCAACCGCCGGAAGACGGGCGAGGTGCGCAGCGGCGTCACGTCGACGAGGGAACGGCTGAGACTCATGAGCGCGGGAGGGAGCGCGCGGCCTGCGGATTCACCGGGGGAGGCTAGCCGCCCGCGACCGCCCCGGCCACCGAATAAACCCGGGCCGGGAACGGCCGAACTATGGGCCCGGCTCGGCTAGTGGACCCGGCCCCAGCCGTGGGCCCGGTCCGGACCGGCGCGGGCGCTCGGGCCCTGGGTGAAGGGCCGGGCGTCCCGCGCGGGGCCGGGCGCGGGGGTCGGTCAGGCGGCCTCGCCCAGCAGGCGTGCGAGGTGGTCGCGGCCCGCGTCGAGGAGGCCGGGGAGCGGGGCGGCGGACTCGTGCCAGCGCTTCTCGTACTCCCAGCACAGCCAGCCGTCCCAGCCGTTGCGGCACAGGACGTCCACGCACTCGGTGAGCGGCAGCACGCCCGCGCCGAGCGGCAGCGGGGCGCTCTCCTCGGCCGAGGCGATGTCCTTGACCTGGACGTAGCCGAGGTGCGGGGCGAGCGCCGCGTAGCTGTCGGCGGGCTGCTCACCGCCCAGCCAGGTGTGCATCACGTCCCACAGCGCGCCCACCTGCCGGTGCCCGACCGGACCCAGCACACGGATCACGTCGGCGCCGGTGCGGTGCGAGTCGTGGGTCTCCAGCAGGATCCGGACGCCGAGCGCGGCGGCGTCCTCGGCGGCGGCGCCGAGCCTCCGGGCGGCGAGGGCGTCGGACTCCTCGCGGGGCCGGTCCGGATCGGCGCCGGGGAAGACCCGTACGAACGGGGCGCCCAGATCGTGGGCGAGTTGCAGGAGCTGCCGGATCTCGTCGAGGACGGGAGCGTCGTCGCCGGGCGCGGCGACGCGCGTGTATCCGGCCAGGCCGAGCAGTTCGATCCCGGCCGCCTTGAACTGCGCGGCCGTCTCGGCCCGCTCGGCGGGGGACAGACCGGGGTGCACGGGCTCCTCGGGATGGGCGCGCAGTTCCACACCGTGGTAACCGTGCGCGTTCGCGAGCGCCAGGACGTCGGGCACGGAGAGCCCAGGGACACCGAGAGTGGAGAACGCCAGCTTCATGCTCGGACCCTACTCGTCAGGTGCCCGCTCCGCGCAGATCCAACCGCCAGTCCTGGCCGACCAGATCCTGGCCGAAGGAACGGTGCGGCTTCTCGGCGACGAGCACGAAGCCGTGCCGCTGGTAGATGCGCCGGGCGCCGCTGAGCACGTCGTTCGTCCACAGCACCAGGTCCCGGTAGCCGGCCTCGCGCGCGAAGCCGATGACGGCGCTCACCAGCCGGTCACCGATCCCGTGCCCGCGCGCGGAGGGCTCGACGAGTAGCAGCCGCAGCCGCGCGGTGGCCGGGTCCGTCTCCCGCACGCACATCACGCACCCCACCGGCCGGCCGTCCAGCTCGGCGATCCACACCCGCTCCAGCCGCGGGTCGTGGTCCTCGGCGAAGTCGGCGACGATGCGCGCCACCAGTCCCTCGTACTCGACGTCCCACCCGTACTCGGCCGCGTACAGGGCGCCGTTGCGCTGCACGATCCAGCCCAGCTCCCCGGGCAACGGCCCCCTCAGCACGCCCCCGGCCTCATCAAACCCACCCGAACTCACAACCCCGACCCTAACGACCCCCCCGACCCCACCCCCTCAGACACCCCGCACAACCCAACCCCGCGAGCAGCAAGCAGGGGCGCGGGGAACTGCGCGATCAACCCCCACCCACCCGCACCCGCCCGCCCCCCTCAAACACCCCGCACAACCCAACCCCGCGAGCAGCAAGCAGGGGCGCGGGGAACTGCGCGATCAACCCCCACCCACCCGCACCCGCCCGCCCCCCTCAAACACCCCGCACAACCCAACCCCGCGAGC
>NZ_BJTV01000021.1 GCF_007176755.1 Streptomyces sp. 1-11 | reverse complement strand
CATCGTGAACGCCTGGTTGAACTGCTCGTTCGACATGATCTGCAGGCCCGGACGGGCCAGCTCGGCGCGCATCAGCAGCGCCATCACGCCGCCGATCAGGAAGAACGCGAACGAGGTGACCAGATAGAGCGTGCCGATCGTCTTGTGGTCGGTGGTCGTCAGCCACTTGACCACGACGTTACCGGGCTGCTTGCGCCTGACCGGCAGCTCGTTCTCGTACGAGTCCTCAGCTGCCGCGGCACCCTGGGGTTCGTTGAGGATGCTCACAGGTTGTTCGTCTCCCGGTTCTTCTCGTGGCTCGTCTGCGCGATGCCGGCGGGAATGTAACCGGTCTGCCCCTTCTTGGCGAGGTCCTTGAGGTGCTGCTGGTAACGCTCGGGGGAGACGACCTTCACGTTGAACAGCATCCGGGAGTGGTCGACGCCGCAGAGCTCAGCGCACTTGCCGAGGAAGGTGCCCTCCTTGTTGGGGGTCACCTCGAAGGCGTTGGTGTGGCCCGGGATGACGTCCTGCTTCATCAGGAACGGCACCACCCAGAAGGAGTGGATGACGTCGCGCGAGGTCAGGACGAAGCGGACCTTCTGCCCCTTGGGGAGCCAGAGGGTCGGCCCGGGGTTGCCCGTCTGCGGGTTCCGCGTGCCCGGGGTGCCGACGTCGTAGACGCCGCCGGCGTTGGCCGGGAAGGCCTTCTTGTACCGGTCCGGAATGGCGGACAGGTTCGGGTCGGCCTTGGCGTTGCCGGTCGAGCCGGGAACGTCTGCGATGTAGTTGAAGCCCCAGCTCCACTGGAAGCCGACCACGTTGACCGTGACGTCGGGCTTCTTGGAGAGGCTCAGGAGCTTCGTCTCGTCCCGTGCCGTGAAGTAGAACAGCACCGAGATGATGATGATCGGGACCACCGTGTAAAGGGCCTCGATCGGCATGTTGTACCGGGTCTGCGGAGGTACCTCGACCTTGGTGCGGCTGCGCCGGTGGAACATGGCGCTCCACAGGATCAGGCCCCACACCAGCACGCCGACGGCGAGCGCAGCCGCCCAGGAACCCTGCCACAGGGAGAGGATCCGCGGAGCCTCTTCCGTGGTCGGGGTGGGCATACCAAGGCGGGGGAAGTCTTCCCAGTTGTACGAGCAACCGGTGGCTGTCGCCAGGACCAGGCCCGCGGTCAGTGCCTGCAGCAGCTTCCGCCGCATCGGGCGCCGCGGCGAGCGGTCGGAGCCGTTGGGACTCACGTAGCGCCTTCCCGAGAGTCTCGCCCGCGCTGTACGGCTGCGGCCTTCTCGCTGGTCGGTCGCCGCCCTGCGTCGGGCAGGGGTTTGGATGTTTATGCGGACCAAACCCTAGCCGACGCTCTCCGAGGGTTCGCGGGGAGGGTGCCATACGCGCCGCCGGTCACTCCTTCAGGTTGGGAATGGGCGCCTATTAGCTCGGGTTGTCGGGGTTTGGCCGCCCGCCGCGGGTACGTTGTGGCTGGTCGCGGGGCGGCTGTGCGGACACGGTCCCGCGGCCCTGCCCGGTCAGCCGCGTTCTAACGTTGACGTGTGGCTTACTTCGACGCGGCCTCCGCCGCTCCCCTTCATCCCGTGGCCCGTGAGGCGCTGTTGGCCTCGCTCGACGACGGGTGGGCCGACCCGGCCCGGCTCTACCGGGAGGGGCGCAAGGCGCGGATGCTGCTCGACGCGGCCCGCGGGGCGGTGGCCGAGGCGGTGGGGTGCCGGGCGGACGAGGTGGTGTTCGGCTCCTCCGGCACCTGGGCCGTGCACACGGGTGTCGCGGGCGCGTTGGCCGGGCGGCGGCGGGTGGGGCGTCACCTCATCGTGTCAGCCGTCGAACACTCCTCGGTCCTTCATTCGGCCGAGGCGTTCGAGGCGGAGGGCGGTTCGGTCCGCACGGTGGCGGTGAACCGGTCCGGGGCGGTGGACCCGTCGGACTGGGCCGCAGCGCTGCGGCCGGACACCGCGCTGGCCTGCCTGCAGTCGACCAACCACGAGGTCGGGACCGTGCAGCCGGTGGCGGAGGTGGCCGAGGCGTGCCGGGCGGCCGGGGTGCCGTTGCTGGTGGACGCGGCGCAGTCGCTGGCCTGGGGGCCGGTCGAGGGCGACTGGTCGCTGCTGGCCGGCAGCGCGCACAAGTGGGGCGGCCCCTCGGGCGTGGGCCTGCTGGCCGTGCGCAAGGGGGTGCGGTTCGCGCCGCGGGGGCCCGTGGACGAGCGGGAATCGGGGCGGGCGCCCGGGTTCGAGAACCTGCCGGCGATCGTTGCGGCCGCCGCCTCCCTGCGGGCGGTGCGCGCCGAGGCGGCCCAGGAGGCGCTGCGGCTGCGGGAGCTGACGGAGCGGATCCGGGCCCGGGTGCCGCGGCTGGTGCCGGACGTGGAGGTGGTGGGCGACCCGGAGCGGCGGGTGCCCGGGATCGTCACCTTCTCGTGTCTCTATGTCGACGGAGAGGCCCTGCTGCACGAGTTGGACCGGAAGGGTTTCTCGGTGTCCTCTGGGTCCTCCTGCACCAGCAGCACGCTGACGCCGAGCCATGTGCTGAGGGCGATGGGCGTGCTGAGCGAGGGGAACGTGCGCGTGTCGCTGCCACTGGGAGCGGCGCCGGAGGACGTCGAGCGGTTCCTGGAGGTGCTGCCCGGGGTGGTGGCGGGGGTCCGCGAGAAGCTGGGGGCGCCGGCCGCCGCGCCCGCGACGGCCGTGCGGGCGGAGGAACTGGTCGTCGACTCCCTCGGCAAGCGCTGCCCGATCCCGGTCATCGAGCTGGCCAGGGTCTTCGGGGAGGTGCAGGTCGGCGGGACGGTCCGGGTGCTGTCGGACGACGAGGCGGCCCGGCTGGACATCCCGGCCTGGTGCGAGATGCGGGGCCAGGAGTACGTGGGCGAGGAGCCCGCGGAGCGTGGCTCGGCCTATCTGGTCCGCCGGGTGAGCTAGAGCGTGTCCGGCGATTCGCGTCGCGGGTCGGGCGGGAATCGCCGGACCGGGCCTCGCGGGGGCGGGCGGTCCCGCCCCCGCCGGGGCGCTCAGCCCAGGTGGGCGTGGACCTCCTCGGCCGCGTCGTGCCCGTACGCCTTGGTGAACCGGTCCATGAAGTGGGCCCGGCGGAGCTGGTACTCCTGGGTGCCGACCGTCTCGATGACGAGCGTCGCCAGCATGCAGCCGACCTGGGCGGCGCGCTCCAGGGAGACGCCCCAGGCGAGGCCGGAGAGGAAGCCGGCCCGGAAGGCGTCGCCGACGCCCGTGGGGTCGGCCTTGCGCTCCTCCTCCGGGCAGCCGACCTCGATCACGCCCTCGCCGGTCCGCTCGATGCGGACGCCGCGCGAGCCGAGGGTGGTGACCCGGTGGCCGACCTTGGCCAGGATCTCCTCGTCCGACCAGCCGGTCTTGGACTCGATCAGGCCCTTCTCGTACTCGTTGGAGAACAGGTACGTCGCGCCGTCCAGCAGTATCCGGATCTCCTCGCCCTCCATGCGGGCGATCTGCTGGGAGAAGTCGGCGGCGAAGGGGATGTTCCGGGAGCGGCACTCCTCGGTGTGGCGGAGCATCGCCTCCGGGTCGTCGGCGCCGATCAGGACGAGGTCCAGGCCGCCGACGCGGTCGGCGACGGTCTTGAGCTCGATGAGGCGGGCCTCGCTCATCGCGCCGGTGTAGAAGGAGCCGATCTGGTTGTGGTCGGCGTCGGTGGTGCAGACGAAGCGGGCGGTGTGCAGGGTCTCGGAGATCCGGACCGAGTCGGTGTCCACGCCGTGGCGGTCCAGCCACGAGCGGTACTCGTCGAAGTCGAAGCCGGCGGCGCCGGCGAGGATCGGCCTGGTGCCGAGCTGGCCCATTCCGAAGGCGATGTTGGCGCCGACGCCGCCCCGGCGGACGTCCAGGTTGTCGACCAGGAAGGAGAGCGAGACCGTGTGCAGCTGGTCCGCGACGAACTGGTCGGCGAAACGGCCGGGGAAGGTCATGAGGTGGTCGGTGGCGATGGAGCCGGTGACTGCGATGCGCACGGCGTGGACTCTCCTGTGGAGTTAAGAAGGGGCGCGCGATAGCGCTCGTGGGAAGGGCCTGACAGTTCACGCTACCCGGTTGGCGCGGGACGCTGAAGCAGGCAAAACTACCTGATAGTAGGTCTTTCTTCGTCGCTCTCACGTGCATACGGTGCCGCCATGACGAACCTCAAGGTCAACACCAACACCCCCGCGGACCTCGAAGGCGATCTCGCGTCGCTGCGCGGGGACTGCGCCCGGATGGCCCCGCACTGGGCGCCGCCGCGGCACACCGGATCGCGGCCGGTGCCCCCGTCGCTGATCCACGGGGTGACGGTGCCCGCGCGGTCCGCGCGGCTGCTGGACGCCATGTCGGACTACGGCGACTGAGCCGGGGCGCGCGGGCGGGAACCGTGCGCTCCCCTGGCACGTCACACCGGCGTTCCCCCTGCCGGGGACGCGGGACACGAGCCAGCGAGGAGCGATGCGGTGAACACCGAGCGACCCGAGAACCCCGAGGAGCCCAGGGACCCCGCCGAGCCGGAGGTCCGGCGCGACGCCCGGAAGGCCGGCGCCGGCGGCACCGCGGACGGCGAGGCCGGGGAGGTCCGCGCGGAGGCCGGCGAGGGCGTGGGCGAGGCCGGCCCGGCGGCCGGCGGGGACGGCGGGGACGGCGGGGACGGCGGTGAGTGGGCCGGGCGCAACCGCTCGCGGGCGGTGATCGTGTCGGTCGCCGCGGCCGTGCTGCTGGCCGGTGGCGGGGGTGCGTACCTGGCCGCCGCGGGCAACGGTTCCGGCCACCGCGCGGACGCCGGCGCGTCCGGCCCCGGCGCCACTCCCCCGCCGCTTCGCCTGGACAAGTGGACGGGGGGCGGCACGGAGGGCATCGCGCCCGGGGAGCCGGATCCGTACGGCACGTCCTATGTCGCCGTGGGCGAGCTGCCGGACGGCCCCGGCTCCGCGCCGGTGTACGGACCGGGCAGCGGGGTCCGCGAGGAACAGGTGACCCGGCTGGCCCGGGCGCTCGGGGTCGAGGGCGCGCCGGTGGCCGAGGGGCGCGGCTGGCGGGTCGGCGGGAAGGACGGGTCCGGACCGGTCCTGCGGGTGAACCGGGACGCGCCGGGCGACTGGACGTACAGCCGCTACTCGCCCGGCACCGACGACTGCCGGAAGGTGACCGTCTGCGCGCACGACCCGGCCGCCCCGGCCGCCGACCCGGTGAGCGCGGACGCCGCCGAGAAGGCGGCGGCGCCGGTACTGAAGGCGCTCGGCCAGGAGGACGCCGCGATCGACGCCGGCCGGGTCATGGGCGCGCAGCGCGTGGTCGACGCCGATCCGGTGGTGGGCGGTCTGCCCACCTACGGCCTGACGACCGGCCTGACCGTGGACGCGAACGGCGAGCTGGCCGGCGGCCACGGCATGCTGACGGCGCCGGTCAGGGGCGACACGTACCCGGTGCTCTCGGCGGCTCGGACGCTTGCGCTGATGAACAAGGGGCCGAAGGCGGGTCACCGGATGGGGATCGGCGGCTGCGCCAGTCCGGTGCCGCTGAAGGAGCGTCTGGAGCAGCCGTGCGGCGGGGCGCCGTCCGCGCCGGGGGCGGCCGACCCGGTCAACCCGTTGAAGGTGGACAAGGCGGTGTTCGGGCTGGCCGCGCGCTCGTCCGAGGGGCGTCAGGTGCTGGTGCCCGCGTGGCTCTTCGAGGTGCGGGGCTCGACGGCACGCGGCGCCTTCACGCTGGCCTACCCGGCCGTCGACCCGAAGTACCTGCTCGAGCGGGGCCCGGCCATCGACCCCGAGGCGCTGACCACCCCCGGCGGGTCGGCGGCCCCCGAGCCGGGCACGGCCACGCGGACCCGCAAGGTCACGCCGGACGGCTACCGCGCCGACGGCCGTGAGCTGCGCGTGAGCTTCACGGGCGGGGTGTGCTCGCGGTACCGGGCGGCGGCGAAGGAGAGCGCGGGCCGGGTGACCGTGACGGTGACGGAGCGGTCGCGCCCGGGCGAGATGTGCGTCGCCATGGGCAGGCAGTACGCGAGGACCGTGCGCCTGGACGCGCCGGTCGCCGGGCGCGAGGTGGTCGCGAGCGACGGGCGCCGGCTCCCGGAGGTGAGGCCGGTGGAGCCGCGGACCGCTCGTTAGGACGCCCCCACGCCCGCGCGGCGCACGGAGGGGCGGCGCACGGAGCCTCGACGCACGGAGCCTCGACGCACGAAGCGGCGGCCCCCTGGAGAAGGGGTGCCGCCGCTTCGTGCTTCAGGCCGTGGCCGGTTCAGCTGAAGGAGTCGCCGCAGGCGCAGGAGCCCGTCGCATTCGGGTTGTCGATCGTGAAGCCCTGCTTCTCGATCGTGTCCACGAAGTCGACGGTGGCGCCGCCGAGGTACGGAGCGCTCATGCGGTCGGTGACGACCTTGACCCCGCCGAAGTCCTTCACCACGTCGCCGTCGAGCGAGCGCTCGTCGAAGAAGAGCTGGTAGCGCAGGCCGGAGCAGCCGCCGGGCTGGACGGCGACCCGCAGGGCGAGGTCGTCGCGGCCTTCCTGGTCGAGCAGGGCCTTGACCTTCGACGCGGCGGCGTCGGTCAGGATGATGCCGTCGGTGACGGTGGTGGTCTCGTCCGATACGGACATCTACATCTCTCCCGGGTTGTACGGAGACTGCTTGCCGAACGAGTGCAACCGGCGCATCCGCGGATTCATTCCGGGCCGGGCAATCGCGTGGTCGCGTTTCTGGTTCCTTCTTCATGCTCGCACACGCCCGTGGACACGGACAGCGGCCTGTGGAGCGACCGGGGCGGCCCGGGCGGGATTCACGTCACATGGACACTATGGGCATCGTCAAAGTGACATGAAGCGGCTATGATAGATAGCGTCAGTTAGACGAAAAGTAGAAAGGGTGTGTGTCGTGACCACCGCCCAGACCCCGGAGCTCGACGTACAGCCGTCTCCGCTCGCCCTGCTGCTGCTCGGCCGTGAGGCCGACCCGAAGAGCGAGCGGGGTGTCGAGTGCCCCGGCGACCTGCCCTCGCCGTCCGACCCGGACCTGGTGGCGCGCGCCCGCGCGGCCAAGGAGAAGCTCGGCGACAAGGTCTTCGTGCTCGGCCACCACTACCAGCGCGACGAGGTCATCCAGTTCGCCGACGTCACGGGCGACTCCTTCAAGCTGGCCCGGGACGCGGCCGCGCGCCCGGAGGCCGAGTACATCGTCTTCTGCGGTGTGCACTTCATGGCCGAGTCGGCGGACATCCTGACGTCGGCCGACCAGAAGGTGGTCCTGCCCGACCTGGCCGCCGGCTGCTCCATGGCCGACATGGCCACCGCCGAGCAGGTCGCCGAGTGCTGGGACGTGCTGACCGAGGCGGGCGTGGCCGATCAGGTGGTGCCGGTCTCGTACATGAACTCCTCGGCGGACATCAAGGCGTTCACCGGCAGGCACGGCGGCACCATCTGCACCTCGTCCAACGCCAAGCGCGCCCTCGACTGGGCCTTCGAGCAGGGCGAGAAGGTCCTCTTCCTGCCCGACCAGCACCTGGGCCGCAACACCGCGGTGCGGGACATGGGCATGTCCCTGGACGACTGCGTGGTCTACAACCCGCACAAGCCGAACGGCGGGCTGACCGCCGAGGAGCTGCGCGCCGCGAAGATGATCCTGTGGCGTGGTCACTGCTCGGTGCACGGCCGCTTCAGCCTGGACTCGGTCAACGACGTCCGCGAGCGCATCCCGGGCGTGAACGTCCTGGTCCACCCGGAGTGCAGGCACGAGGTCGTGGCCGCCGCCGACTACGTCGGTTCGACGGAGTACATCATCAAGGCCCTGGAGGCCGCCCCGGCCGGCTCCAAGTGGGCCATCGGCACCGAGCTGAACCTGGTGCGCCGGCTGGCGAACCGTTTCGCGCCCGAGGGCAAGGAGATCGTCTTCCTCGACAAGACGGTCTGCTTCTGCTCGACCATGAACCGCATCGACCTGCCCCACCTGGTCTGGGCGCTGGAGTCCCTGGCCGAGGGCAACCTGGTCAACCGGATCGAGGTCGACGAGGAGACGGAGACCTTCGCCAAGCTCGCCCTGGAGCGGATGCTGGCGCTGCCGTAACGGTTCACCGGCACACGCAGGGGCCCGGTCCGCACACTGCGCGGACCGGGCCCCGTCGTTCGCTCAGACGCCCGCGGGCTCCAGCGCCTCGGGCTCCGGCTCCCGCTCGGCCGTCTTCTTCCGCGCGCGCCGCTCCTTGCGGAGTTCGAGCATCGCGTAGAGCGTCGGGACCAGGAGCAGGGTCAGCAGGGTCGAGCTGATCAGGCCGCCGATGACGACCACGGCCAGCGGCTGGGCGATGAAGCCGCCCTCGCCGGTGACGCCCAGGGCCATCGGGAGCAGGGCGAAGATGGTCGCCAGCGCCGTCATGAGGATGGGCCGCAGCCGGTGCCGGCCACCCTCGATCACGGCCTCCACGACGCCGTGGCCCTGCCTGCGGTACTGGTTGATCAGGTCGATCAGCACGATCGCGTTGGTCACCACGATGCCGATCAGCATCAGCATGCCGATCATGGCCGGGACGCCCATGGGGGTGCCCGTGACGACCAGCAGGCCGATCGCGCCCGTGGCCGCGAACGGCACGGACACCAGCAGGATCAGCGGCTGCACCAGCGAACGGAACGTCGCCACCAGCAGCATGAAGACGATCGCGATCGCCGCCAGCATGGCCAGACCCAGGTTCTTGAACGCGTCGTCCTGGTCGGAGGAGACGCCGCCGATCTCCGCCCGCGCCCCCGCCGGGAGCTTCAGGGCCTTGATCCGCGACTGGAGCTGGCTGCTGACCGCGCCGGTGTTGTCGCCGGTCGGCCGGGCCGTGACGGTCGCGGCGCGCCGGCCGTCGATACGGGTCATCGACACCGGGCCGTCCACCACCTTGACGGTGGCCACGTCACCGAGCTTCACCGGGCCGAGGCGCAGCGCCTTGAGCTGCGCCAGGGTGGTGGCGGGCTCGGCCGACCTCACGACGACGTCGCGCTCGGTGTCGTCGAGGACCGCCTTGGCGGCCGTCGTGCCGCGCACGGCCTGCGCGACCGCGGCGCCCAGCTTCTGGTCGTCGAACCCGGCAGCGGCCGCCTTGGCGTTGGCCTTGACCGAGATCCGCGGCACACTCTGGGCCAGGTCGCTGGTGACGTCGGTGACGTCGTCCAGGCCGGCCACCGTGGAGCGGACCCGCTCGGCGGCCTCGCGCAGCGCGCCGGCGTCGGAGGCCTTGACCACCACGCTGAGGTCCTGGCTGCCGAAGCCGTCACCGGCGGAGACCGTGGTCGTGCCGATGCCGTCGAGCTTCTTCAGGCCGTCCTCGAGATGCTTCTGCACGTCGTCGTAGGACGCCGAGTCCTTCAGCATGACCTGGTACGACGCCTGGTTGGTGTCGGTGCCGCCGCCGAAGGCCGCCATGAAGCCGGAGGAGCCGACGGTGACCTGGTAGTCCTTGACGCCGTCGGTGGAGGCGAGCAGCTTCTCCACCTTCCTCGCCTGCGCGTCGGTGGCCGCCAGGCTGGTGCCGGGCTTCAGCTTCTGCTTGACCGTGAGGACCTCCTGGTCGCCCTGGTCGAAGAAGTTCGTCTTCAGCAGTCCGGACATGCCGAACGTGACGACCAGGACGGCCACCGCGATCAGCACGCTGGTGAGCCGGCGGCGGGTGGCGAAGCGCAGGACGGGGACGTAGACGCGCTGGAGGCGGCTCTTCGCCTCCTTCTCCTCGGCCACCCGGCGCGCCTCCTCGGCGTCCTCGGGGGTGCCCTTGGGCGCGCGCAGGAACCAGTAGGACAGGACCGGCACGACCGTCAGCGAGACCAGCAGGGACGCGAGCAGGGCCGCCGTCACGGTGATGCTGAACGAGCCGAACAGGGCGCCCACCATGCCGCCGACCAGGCCGATCGGCAGGAACACGGCGACCGTGGTGAGGGTCGAGGAGGTGACCGCGCCGGCCACCTCGCGCACCGCGCCCAGGATCGCCTCCCGGCGCTCCTCGCCGTAGCCGAGGTGCCGCTTGATGTTCTCCAGGACCACGATCGAGTCGTCGACGACCCGGCCGATGGCGATGGTCAGCGCGCCGAGCGTGAGCATGTTCAGCGACAGGCCGCGGGTCCACAGCACGATGAGCGCGAGGACCACCGACAGCGGGATGGACACCGCGGTGACCAGCGTCGAGCGGACCGAGGCGAGGAAGACCAGGATGACCAGGACGGCGAAGAGCAGACCCAGCGCGCCTTCCGTGGTCAGGCCCTTGATGGACTTGGAGACGGCCGGGCCCTGGTCGCTGACGACCGTGAGCTTCGCGCCGGAGCCGAGGTCCGCCCGCAGGGCGGGCAGCCTGTCCTTGACCGCGTCGGAGATGGAGACCGCGCTGCCGTCGTGGTCCATGGTGACGTTGACGGCGAGGCTGGGCCGGCCGTCGGTGCGGGTGATGGAGTCCGCCGGGGCCGGCTGCTCCTTCACCGTGGCCACGTCGCCGAGGCGCACGGGCTCGTCCGCGCCCTCGCCGGTGACCCGCAGGTTCCGGATCTGCTTCAGCGAGGTGAAGCCGCCGCCGACCTGGACGGTGCGGTTGGCGCCGTCCTCGTCGAAGGAGCCGGCCGGGACGGTCGCGCCGCCCGCCTGCAGGGCCTGGCCGAGGGCGGCGGAGGTGAGCCCGGCCTTCGCCAGCTTCGCGTCGTCCGGGGTGACCGCGACCTGCAGGTCCCGGGCGCCGGTGACCTGGACGCGGCCGACGCCGTCGATGTCCTTCAGGGCCGGCACGACGGTGGTGTCGAGCTGGTCGGCGAGGGCCTGCTGGTCCTTGTCGGAGGTGACGGCGAGGACCACGGTCGGCATGTCGTCCGTGGAGCCGGAGACGACCTGCGGGTCGACGTCGTCGGGAAGCTGGTTGCGGGCCCGGTTGACGGCCTGCTGGACGTCGGAGACGAGCCGCTTGGTGTCGTTGCCGTAGTCGAAGGACGCCATGATCACGGCGTTGCCCTCGCTCGCGGTGGAGGTGACGCCGGTGACGCCGTCGACGCCCTGCAGGTTGTTCTCGATGGGCTCGACGACCTGCTTCTCCACGACGTCGGGAGAGGCGCCGTGGTACGGCGCGATGACCGACACCATGGGCAGTTCGATGGTGGGCAGCAGCTGCTGCTTGATCTGAGGGATCGCGATCAGCCCGAAGACGAGCGCGATGAGCGACATCAGGCCGATCAGGGCCCGTTGTGCGAGGCTGAATCTCGACAGCCAGGACATGGGTCAGGGATCTCTCTTCTGTGAACGGCAGGAGCTGCCGCGGGACGCGGACGAGCGCCCACCCCACCATGGGGCATGCCGGACCGCGGTTCCGTAGCCCCCAGGTCCATTTCCTTATCCGGCGCCTACTCCCCGCGCAGTACACGCGGGTGGAGATCAGTCCATCCTCGGACGTACCAGACCCGACTCGTACGCGATGACCACGAGCTGTGCCCGGTCCCGTGCGCCCAGCTTGGCCATGGCCCGGTTGACGTGTGTCTTCACCGTCAGCGGGCTGACCTCCAAGCGTTCGGCGATCTCGTCGTTGGAGTGGCCGCCGGCGACCTGGACCAGGACCTCGCGCTCCCGGCCGGTGAGCGCGCCGAGCCGCTCGGAGCGGGCCGGGTCGCGGCCGTCGTCGTCGCCCTGGGCGAGGAAGCGGGCGATCAGGCCCTTGGTGGCGGCCGGGGAGAGCAGCGCCTCGCCGCCGGCGGCGACCCGGATGGCGTTCAGCAGTTCCTCGGGTTCGCTGCCCTTGCCGAGGAACCCGCAGGCGCCGGCGCGCAGCGACTGCACGACGTAGTCGTCGACCTCGAAGGTGGTCAGTATGACCACGTGCACCTGGGCCAGGCCGGGGTCGGCGCTGATCAGGCGGGTTGCGGCGAGGCCGTCGGTGCCGGGCATGCGGATGTCCATGAGGACGACGTCGGCGGCGCGCTCCCTGGCCAGCCGGACCGCCTCGGCGCCGTCGGAGGCCTCGCCCACCACCTCCATGTCGGACTCGGAGTCGACCAGCACCCGGAACGCGCTGCGCAGCAGCGCCTGGTCGTCGGCGAGCAGGACACGGATCGTCATGCGGTCTCCCCGGGAGCCGTCTTACGGGTCGTGACCGGCAGGATCGCATGGACCCGGAAGCCGCCGCCGTGACGGGGCCCGGTGGTCAAAGTGCCGCCGACGGCGCTGACCCGCTCCCGCATGCCGAGCAGCCCGTGACCGCCGCCGTCCCCCGGCGCGCCGGTGCCGGCGCCGTCGTCCACCACGGTGACCTCGATGCTGCCGCCGACGCGTACGACGCTGACCTCGGCCCGCGCCTCGGCGCCGGCGTGCTTGCGCACGTTGGTCAGGGCCTCCTGGATGCACCGGTAGGCCGCCAGGTCCACGGCGGCCGGGAGTTCGGTGCCGTGGTCGGTGCGGGCCACCTCGACCGGCAGCCCGGCGCTGCGGAAGGTGCCGGCGAGTTCGTCGAGGCGGCTCAGGCCCGGGGCGGGCTCGGTGGGCGCCTCGGGGTCGCCGGACTGGCGCAGCAGGCCGACGGTGGCGCGCAGTTCGTCGAGCGCGCTGCGGCTGGCCTCGCGGACGTGGGCGAGCGCCTCCTTGGCCTGGTCGGGCCGCCGGTCCATGACGTGGGCGGCGACCCCGGCCTGCACGTTGACGAGCGCTATGTGGTGGGCGACCACGTCGTGCAGGTCGCGGGCGATGCGCAGCCGCTCCTCGGCGACCCGGCGGCGGGCCTCCTCCTCGCGGGTGCGCTCGGCGCGTTCGGCGCGCTCCCGGATGGCCTGCACGACGGCGCGGCGGCTGCGCACCGCGTCGCCGGCGGTGGCGCCGATGCCGGTCCAGGCGAGCAGGCCCAGGTTCTCCTGGGCGTACCAGGGCATGGGTCCGGCGAGCATCGCGGCGGCGGTCAGCACGGTCATGGTGAGCAGGCCGACACGCCAGGTGGTGGTGCGGTCGGTGGTCGCGGCGACGGTGTAGAGGGCGACCACGGCGGCCATCGCGACCGGGGCGCGCGGGTCGCCGGTGAGGGACTCGACCAGGGAGGCGGTGCCGGTGACGGCGAGGACGCTCTTCGGGAAGCGGCGGCGCAGGACCAGCGCGGCGGCGGCGAGGGTCATCAGGACGAGGCCGAGCGGGTCGGGGACGCGCACGCCCCAGGTGACGCCCTTGGCGCCGTGCGGCACCGCGAAGGAGCCGGCGACCATGCACGCCAGCACGCCCGCCGCGATGGCCGCGTCCAGCGCCATGGGGTGGGCCTTGAGGCTGCACCGGGCGCGATCGAGAGTGCTCACCCGCTGAACAGTACGGCGCGGGACGGGGCGCCGGAACCTCGCGAGGCGCGGCTCACCCGCCCTCGGCACCCGGCCGGTGCGGGCGGCGCGCACATCGGCCGGACTTCCCGTTCCCGCTGTTCAGGGTCTTCTCGCCGGCGTCCCGTCCCGCCTCGGGCGGCTCAGCCCGTATGAGCCGGCTCAGCCCGGGATGAGCCCCTCGTCGCCGAGCAGCTCCCGGACCTCCTCCAGCGTCGCCTGAGGGGACGGGAGGATGAGTTCCGAGGGTTCCAGGGCGTCGTCCGGCAGCGGGACGCCGAGGCGCCGGACGGCGTCCAGCAGGGTGGAGAGCGTGCGGCGGAAGCCCGCCTCGTCGCCGCCCTCCACCTCGGCCAGCAGTTCGTCGTCCAGCTCGTTGAGCTCGGCGAAGTGGGCGTCGTCCAGCTTCACCTGGCCCTCCCCCATGATCCGTACGATCACGTCGGCCTCCTCGGCTCGGGGTCCCGGCCCGGACTACTGCTTGTCGAAGCGCGGGGTGTCCTGCGGCTGCTGCTGGGACTGCGATCCGCCGGCGCCGCCCTCGATGGCCTGCTGCGAGGAGCCCCCGGCCAGCTCGGCCTTCATGCGCTGCAGTTCCAGCTCTACATCCGTACCACCGGAGAGCCGGTCCAGCTCGGCCTGGATGTCGTCCTTGGCCATGCCGGAGGGGTCGTCGAGGGCGCCGGAGGCGAGGAGCTCGTCGATGGCGCCGGCCCGGGCCTGGAGCTGGGCGGTCTTGTCCTCGGCGCGCTGGATGGCGAGGCCGACGTCGCCCATCTCCTCGGAGATGCCGGAGAAGGCCTCCCCGATGCGGGTCTGCGCCTGGGCGGCGGTGTAGGTGGCCTTGATGGTCTCCTTCTTCGTCCGGAAGGCGTCCACCTTGGCCTGCAGCCGCTGGGCCGCGAGGGTGAGCTTCTCCTCCTCGCCCTGGAGGGTGGAGTGCTGCGTCTCCAGGTCCGTCACCTGCTGCTGGAGGGCGGCGCGGCGGGACAGCGCCTCGCGGGCCAGGTCCTCACGGCCCAGCGCGAGCGCCTTGCGGCCCTGGTCCTCCAGCTTCGAGGACTGCTGCTGCAGCTGGTTGAGCTGGAGTTCCAGGCGCTTGCGGGAGGTCGCCACGTCGGCGACCCCGCGGCGCACCTTCTGCAGCAGTTCGAGCTGCTTCTGGTACGAGTAATCGAGGGTCTCGCGCGGGTCCTCGGCCCGGTCAAGGGCCTTGTTCGCCTTCGCGCGGAAGATCATCCCCATACGCTTCATGACACCGCTCATGGGCTTCGCGCGCCCCCTTCTGACGGACTCCAGCTGACCGATCCAGCGACAGAACCCACAGTACGGGCCCTGACTCCATTACCGCACTGTTCGGGGACCGATGCGCTCATCCCCAAGGACGACTGCGGACCTGGCCGCTCCGGCGTGAGGAGTAGGTGATCCCCGGGGCGGCCCGGCCGCGCCCCTGCGGTGACCGCCGGGTGGAGCGTCCGCGTCGTCCCCTCTGTCCCCCTACAGACGTCCGGTGTTGCCGGATCGTTCCCGGGCGGGCTGGGGTCCATGCCGGTGCAGCCCGTACCCTTGGGTTTTGTGTTCCGTAGCCGTGCCAAGGAAGAGAAGACCCCCGCCGACAAGGCGGCCGTGAGCTTCTCCAAGCAGCCCCGTGACCCGCAGGCCCCCAAGGGCAGGCCGACCCCCAAGCGCAGTGAGGCCCAGTCCCAGCGCCGTAGCGTCGCCAGCACGCCGACGACCCGCAAGGACGCAGCCAAGCGTCAGCGCGAGGAGCGGCGCCAGGCGCTGGAGCGGCAGCGCAAGGCGCTGGCCGGCGGCGACGAGCGCTACCTGCCTGCCCGCGACAAGGGCCCGGTGCGCAGGTTCGCGCGCGACTGGGTGGACTCGCGGTTCAACATGGCGGAGTTCTTCCTGCCCTTCGCCGTGGTGATCCTGGTGCTGAGCGTGGTGCGGGTGCCGTCGATCCAGGCGCTGGCGCTGTGGCTGTGGGCCGTGGTGATCGTGCTGATCGTCGTCGACGCGGTGCTCAGCGGCTTCCGGCTGCGCAAGCGGCTGGCCGAGCGCTTCCCCGACCAGAACCGCCGGGGCGCGGTCGCCTACGCCCTGATGCGCTCGCTGCAGATGCGCCGGCTCAGGCTGCCGAAGCCGCAGGTCAAGCGCGGAGAGCGGCCCTGAGCGCAGAGGCTTTGACCGGGGGTGCGGCCGACGCCCGGCCGGGCGGCCTGCGTGACGTCGTGCGACAGGAGCTGGTGGCCCGGCAGCTCGACGAGCAGATGGCCGGGCGGTTCCCGGTCGGGCAGCGGCTGCGGGTGCTCGACGTGGGGATGGGCCGGGGTACGCAGGCGCTGCGGCTGGCCCGGCTCGGCCACCGGGTGACCGGTGTCGAGCAGGACGCGGCGATGGTCACGGCCGCGCGCCGGGTCCTGGCCGGTGAGCCCGAGGGCATTCGCGAGCGGGTGCGTCTCGTGCAGGGCGACGGGCGGGACACCGGGGTGCACTTCCTGCCCGGCAGCTTCGACGTGGTGCTGTGCCACGGCGTACTGATGTACGTGGAGGAGCCCGACCCGCTGGTCGCGGGCCTGGCCCGGATGCTCGCGCCCGGCGGGCTGCTGTCCCTCCTCGTGTGCAACGGCGACGCGCTCGCCATGCGGCCGGGCCTGTCGGGCGACTGGCCGGGGGCGCTGGCCGCCTTCGGCACCGCCCCGCGCCTGCCCGGTCAGCGGACGGACCCGGACGCGCAGGCTCCCGCCCGCCCCGGCCCGGACGTACGGGCCGACCGGCTGGCGGAGCTGACCGCCACCCTGGCCGGCATCGCCGCCCCGCTGCACGCCTGGTACGGCGTGCAGGTCTTCACCGGCACCGCGGCGGACGACGCGGAGATCCCGGACGACCTGGAGAGCCTGCTGGCGGCCGAGGACCGGGCGGGGCGCACGGACCCCTACCGGGCGGTCGCGGCCCTGCTGCACCTGTGCGGGGTACGCGGCTAGAACCCTGTCGCGACGGGGCCCGTCTCCCTAGGGGCGGCCCCCGGCGGGCTCGGTGGCCGGCGGCTTACGGGGCCGTCCGGGCGTATCGGGCGGGCCCGGGGGGCCGCCGGTGGAAACACTCGGGGCATGGACGTTTCCCGTGGCCGCGCCCGTCTGAGAGGCGCCCGCGTTCCCGTGCTGGTCTGTGCCGTGCTGCTCGCCGCCGGCTGTACGGCGTCGGAGACGCCGGTGGAGCGGCCCGGCGCGTCCGACCGGGCGGCGCTGCCGCTGGCGCTGGACGACCTGCAGGGCCGGTACCTGAAGGTGATCAAGGAGGTCCTGCCGTCGGTCGTGCAGATCCAGGCGAGCGGCGACCTCGGCTCCGGGGTCGTGTACGACGGCCAGGGGCACATCGTCACGAACGCGCACGTGGTCGGCTCGGAGAAGACCTTCCGGGTGACCACGGCCCACAGCGAGGAGCCGCTCACCGCGCGCCTGGTGTACTCCTACCCCGAGCAGGACCTCGCGGTGATCAAGCTGGACCGGGTGCCGGACGGGCTGCGGGCGGCGGTGTTCGGGAACTCCGAGACGGTGCAGGTCGGCCACATCGTGCTGGCCATGGGCTCACCGCTCGGACTGTCGTCCAGCGTGACCGAGGGCATCGTCTCGGCGACCGGACGGACCGTCAGCGAGGGCGGCGGCTCGGCCGGCGGCACCGGCGCCACCATCGCGAACATGGTGCAGACCTCGGCGGCCATCAACCCGGGCAACAGCGGCGGGGCGCTGGTCGACCTCGACGGGCAGGTCATCGGCATCCCGACGCTCGCCGCGTCCGATCCCGGCCTGGGGGGCGGCGCGGCGCCCGGCATCGGTTTCGCCATCCCCGCGTCGATGGTGCGCACGGTCGCCGACCAGATCGTCCGTAACGGCAAGGTCGTCGACTCGGGGCGGGCCGCACTCGGCGTCACCGTGCGCACGGTGGTGGACGACGGCTACCGGCCGGCCGGGGCCGCGGTGGTGACCGTCACCGGCGGCGGCCCGGCCGCCCGGGCCGGGCTGCGGGCCGGCGACGTGATCACCGGGGTGGACCGCGCCCCGGTCACCTCCGCCACCGGGCTGTCAGAGGCGCTGGCGGCCCGGCGGCCCGGGCAGCGGGTCCCGGTGACCTACCAGCGCGACGGCGCGGCGAAGACCGTGGAGGTGACACTGGGTGAGCAGTGAGGAGCGCGGCCGCGGCTCCTCCGCACCGCCCGGCCGCGGCTTACGACGCCTCGGCGTGCAGGCTCATCGGGCCGTAGATCTCGCTGGTCTCCTCGAACAGGCGCACCTGGTCCGCGCCGCCTTCCTGCAGCGCCTTCCAGTGCTCGCCGATCCAGGACTCGGCGTCCCCCTGGGTGGTGAACTCCTCGGGCTGCACCGCGGGCTGGACCTCCGTCCCGTCGGCCTTCTCGAACCGCCACGTCCATGCCGTCATATGGGCCTCCTCTGATCCAACTCTGCCCCGGAAGACTAGCCGGAAGCGCAAGACCTGCTGGGAGGGGTGAAAATCGGTCCGTGGAAGTCACTCTGCTCGGCACCGGCGCCCCCGCGGGGCTGCCCCGCCCCGACTGTTCCTGCGCCGTCTGCGCGACCGCGCTGGGCCCTGACGCGCGGGCGGCCACCGCGCTGCTCGTGGACGGGGCCCTGCTGCTCGACCTGACGCCGGGTGCGGCGTTCGCGGCCGCCCGGTCCGGGCATTCGCTGGGCGGAGTACGGCAGGTGCTGCTGTCCCATCCGCACGACGGGCCGCCGGTGGAGGTGCCGGCCGGGCTGCCGCAGCCCGGGCGGGTGCCGGACGGGCGGGAGTTGGCGCTGCTGACGGGCCATAGGGTGCGGGCGGTGGCGATGGACGCGGGCGGCACCGGGTACGCGGTGACCGGACCGGACGGGCAGCGGCTGCTGTACCTGCCGCCGGGCGGGGCGCCGGCCGGCCTGGAGGAACCGGCCCCGGAGACCTACCAGATGGTCCTCGCCGATGTCGTCGGCCGGCCGGACGCGCTGGCCCGGCTGCGGGCGGTGGGTTCGGTGGACCCGACCACGGACGTCGTCGCCGTGCACCTCGGCCACGACGTGCCGCAGGGCGCGGAGCTGCGGCGGCGGCTCGCGGCGGCGGGCGCGCGGGCGGTGCCGGACGGCACGACGCTGATGGTCGGCGCGTACGAGGAGGTGCCGGACGTGCCGCGCCGGACGCTGGTGCTCGGCGGGGCGCGCTCGGGCAAGTCGGTGGAGGCCGAGCGGCGCCTGGAGGCCTTCCCCGGCGTGCTGTACGTGGCCACGGGCGGCACGCGCGGCGGGGACACCGAGTGGGCGGCGCGGGTGGCGGCGCACCGGGAGCGGCGGCCGGGGTCGTGGCGTACGGCGGAGACGACGGACCTGCTGCCGCTGCTGGCCGGGGACGGGCCGCCGGTGCTGATCGACTGTCTGTCGCTGTGGCTGACGGACGTCATGGACTCCGTCGGGGCGTGGGACGACGCGGAGTGGGCCGGCGGCGGGGAGAAGGCGCTGCGGGAGCGGGTGCGGGAGCTGACGGCGGCGGTGCGGGGCGCCCGGCGGACCGTGGTGGCGGTGTCCAACGAGGTGGGGTCGGGGATCGTGCCGGCGACCGCCTCCGGGCGGCGGTACCGGGACGAGCTGGGGCGGTTGAACGCGGCGTTCGCGGCCGAGTGCGAGCAGGTGCTGCTGGTCGTGGCGGGCCAGGCGGTGGTGCTCCGCGGCTGAGGCGCCCGGTCGCACGGTTCCCCGCGCGCCTTCCGCCCGGTCCCGGGGCGGCCGCGTCCCGCTCAGGGCGGCGGCTGGACGGTGGCCGCCGTGTTCTTGCGGGCCACGAGGCGGTAGGCGTTGGAGAAGGGGGTGTGCCGGGCGAGGGGGCACAGGGCGTGGTCGAGCGCCCAGGCCAGGTCGGTCAGGGGGGCCGCCGCGGCCCGCAGGAGGGGACGGGTGCGGGACAGGGCGAGGGTGAGGGCCGCCGACAGGTCGTAGGGGGTGTGCGGGGCGGCGCGGTCGGTGACGAGGACCGTGCAGCCCTGCCGCTCCAGCTCCGCGCGGAGGTTGGCGAGGGTCGGCAGGTGCAGGTGCCTCGGCTGTCCGTAGGACCACCACCACCTGCCCAGGAGCGCGGCGAACGCGCAGCGCGGGTCGGGGACTTCGACGACGAGGTGGCCGCCGGGCCGCAGGACGGCGAGCGCGGCGCGGAGTTCGGCGCGCGGCTCCGGGGTGTGCTGCAGGTGGTGGAACATGCTGACCACGTCGTAGCGGGCGCGCAGGCGGGCCGCCGTGCCCGGGGTGCTCAGGTAGCCGCGGTGGGCCTCCTCGACGCGGCCCTCCAGCAGGGCCTGTTCGACGCGGGCCGTCGGGTCCAGGCCGTCGAAGCTGGTGTACGGGAAGAACTCCTTCGCCGCCTCGGGGAAGCGGGCGTGGCCCGTGCCCACGTCCAGCCAGCTCTCCGGGTCGGGCAGCGCCGACAGCGCGTGCGCGGCGGCGCGGTGGCGGCGGCGGACCGTGCGGGCGGAGCGGAGCCGCCCGGCGAACTCCTCGAGCTGTCGCACGTAGGAGTCCCGGTGGTAGAAGGCGAGGCCCTCCGCGGTGAGCCGGGGGTTCTGGAAGACGTGGCCGCAGTCGCCGCACTCGTCGAGGGCGTGGCTGCCGGGCCGGTGCCGCAGCGGGTCCGGGGCGCGCATCCGGGTCCGCAGGCGCCGGGAGCCGCACCAGGGGCAGTCCTCGCGGCGTGGTTCCAGGAAGGGGTCGCAGGGCTCGTTGACCAGCGTGGAGGAGGGCGAGGGCTGCATGGACGGCTCCCAGGGCGACATTCCGCGACAAACCGGAACGTATGGGATACCGATCTTGGACGCAATGACGTCGTCACCGCGTGGTGGCGCTGTGGCGCGGGCGGGTTCGTCCGCTGCCGGTACTGTTCGGCGAATGAGCAGCCTTGAACTGGACGACTTCACCGATCTGATCGAGCGCCCGGACGGGGGCGTTCGCCGTGACGCCGAGGCCCGGCGCGAGCGCCAGATCGTGCCGCCCGGGTCGCTCGGACGGCTGGACGAGCTGGGCGAGTGGCTGTCCGCCGCGCAGGGCGCCGTACCGGTACGGCCGGTCGAGCGGCCGCGGGTGGTGCTCTTCGCCGGCGATCACGGCGTCGCGGAACTCGGCGTCTCCGCACGGCCTGCGGGCGGCGCCGAGCGGCTGGTGCGGGCGGTGCTCGAGGGCGGCAGCCCGGTGTCGGTGCTCGCGCGCCGGCTGGACGTCCCGGTGCGCGTGGTGGACATGTCGCTGGACTGCCCGCCGGAGGCCTTCCCGGAGGACGTCGTGCGCCACCGCGTGCGGCGCGGCAGCGGCCGTATCGACATCGAGGACGCGCTCACCGCCGACGAGGCCGAGGCGGCCTTCCGGGCCGGCGTGGCGGTCGCCGACGAGGAGGCCGACTCGGGGACGGACCTGGTGGTGCTCGGCGACCTGAGCGTGGGCGGGACCACGGCCGCCGCGGTGCTGGTCGCCGCGCTGTGCGGGACCGACGCCTCCGTGGTGACCGGGCGGGGCGGCCTGCCGGTCGACGACCTGGCGTGGATGCGCAAGTGCGCGGCGATCCGGGACGCGCTGCGGCGGGCGCGCCCGGTGCTCGGCGACCAGCTTCAGCTCCTCGCCACCGTGGGCGGCGCCGATCTGGCCGCGATGACCGGGTTCCTGCTGCAGTGCGCCGTGCGCAAGCTGCCGGTGATCCTGGACGGCGTGGTGTCCGCCGCGTGCGCCCTGGTCGCCCAGCGGGTCGCGTTCCGGGCGCCCGACTGGTGGCTGGCCGGGCACGACAGCGGGGAGCCGGGGCAGGCGAAGGCGCTGGACCGGATGGCGCTGGAGCCGCTGCTGGAGCAGGGCGTGAAGGTCGGCGAGGGCGTGGGGGCGCTGCTGGCGCTGCCGCTGGTGCGGGCCGCCGCCGCGCTGGCCGCCGAGCTGCCCGAGGAACCGGAGCCCGGGGCGGACGACAAGCCGGAGCCGGAGGACGGCGACGCCGCGCCGGGTGCCGGTCTGGAGCCGGGCCGGGAGACGGAGCCGGAGAAGGAGTAGCCGGTCGCGGTCGGCTGCACGGTTCGCGGCGAGGGCCCCCATATGATCCTTCCTCATGGGAGATGCCCGATTTGCCGTGGAACAGCAGGCCGAGCCGGGGCGGCGGTCCGGCGGCGCCTCCCGCCGGGCCGCCGCGTTCGCCGTCTGGTACCTGCGGGCCGTCGCGTTCGTCAACTTCCTGAGCGCGGTGTGGGTTTCGCTGGGGCAGGACGTACGGCGGCACAACCAGGAGAACCTCTTCACGCCGTACCTGCTGACCGCCGGCTTCGCCTCGGGCGTGTTCACCGCGTTCCTGGCGGTCACCATGCGGCGGCGCAAACGGGCCGCCTGGATCCTGAACCTGGTGCTGAGCGGTTCGTTCCTGGTCCTGTTCGCCTTCGCCATGGCGTTCCCGGAGATCCGGCAGTACGCGCAGAACTGGGTCTCCCTGGCCCTCACGGCCGTCTTCACCGGATCGCTGCTGGCCGGCCGGCGGGAGTTCTACGCCAAGGGTGACCGGTCGAACCCGCGGCTGGCCGCGACCGTGGCGGTGGGCGGCGGCCTGCTCGCCTCGCTGCTCGCCGGTGCGCTGGTCACGGTCACCAACCAGGCCTCGGACGCGGCCCGTTCGACGTTCCGGGAGCGCTGGCACTACGGCACGCTGCGGCTGATCTCGGTGGCCGCCGACGAGAGCCGCTTTCCCGGGATCGACCCGCCCAACTGGGCCAACGTGACGGTCAACGTGCTCAGCACGGCGCTCGTCCTGGCCGTCTTCTACGCCGCCTTCCGCTCCCGGCGCGCCGTGGACCCGCTCACCGAGGACGACGAGAAACGGCTGCGGGCGCTGCTGGAGCGGCACGGGGAGCGGGACTCGCTCGGCTACTTCGCGCTGCGCCGGGAGAAGAGCGTGGTGTGGTCGCCGACCGGGAAGGCGGCCGTCGCCTACCGCGTCGTCGGCGGGGTGAGCCTCGCCTCCGGCGACCCGCTCGGCGACCCGGAGGCGTGGCCCGGGGCGATCGGGCCGTGGCTGACCGAGGCGCGGGCGCACGGGTGGATCCCGGCCGTGATGGGGGCGAGCGAGGAGGCGGGCACGGTCTACGCCCGGCACGGTCTGGACGCGCTGGAACTCGGCGACGAGGCGATCGTGGAGGTCGCCGAGTTCACCCTGGAGGGGCGGGCGATGCGCACGGTCCGGCAGGCGTACAACCGGGTGCGGCGGGCCGGGTACCGGGTGCGGATCCGGCGGCACGAGGACATTCCGGCGGCGGAGATGGCGTACCTCGTGGAGCGCGCCGACGACTGGCGGGACGGGGCCGGCGAGCGCGGCTTCAGCATGGCGCTGGGGCGGCTCGCCGACCCCGAGGACGGCCGGTGCGTGATGCTGGAGTGCACGGACGCCGAGGGCAGGCTGCGGGCGCTGCTCTCCTTCGTGCCCTGGGGGCCGCACGGGCTGTCCCTCGACCTCATGCGGCGGGACCGGGACTCCGACAACGGGCTGATGGAGTTCATGGTCATCGAGCTGCTGCGGCGGTCCGGGGAGACCGGGATCACGCAGGTCTCGCTCAACTTCGCGATGTTCCGCTCGGTCTTCGAACGTGGCGCGCGCCTCGGCGCCGGTCCGGTGCTGAGGCTGTGGCGGTCGCTGCTCAGCTTCTTCTCCCGCTGGTGGCAGATCGAGTCGCTGTACCGCGCCAACGCGAAGTACCGGCCCATCTGGGAACCGAGGTTCCTGCTCTTCGAGAAGAGCGCGGACCTGCTGCGCATCGGCCTCGCGTCGGCGCGGGCCGAGGGGTTCCTGGGGGGCCTGTCGTCGGATTCCCGGCGTCCGCCCGGGGGGCGGGGCGCGCGGCGTCTGGTGCGCGCGGTCGCCAGGCGCCGCGCGGCGGGCGGGAGTCCGGCGGCGGGCCCCGAGTCTCCCGGGCCGCCGCAGTGGGCGCATCGCAGGGATCTGGAGACGCACCGATGAGGAACGCTTGATGGAGAGGCCCGCCCGCTGGGCCCGTGCCGAGTGGGGGGCGCTGTACGTCACGGTCCGCGGGCCCCTGCGCGAACGGCGGCTGCGGGCGGCGCCGATGGCCGCCGGCGCGGTGTGCCTGACCGCGCTCCTGCAGTACGCGCAGAACCAGCCGTGGGGTTACCGGTTCGTACAGGACGCGGGGGCGGTGCGGGCGGAGGACCCGCTGTGGCAGGCGCTGTTACGCACGCCGCTGTCGCTGTTCGTGCCGGCCCCGGACCTGCCCGTGTGGGGGGCGCTCGCCCAGATCCTGTGCGTGTTCGGCATCGCCGAGATCTGTCTGGGCTGGTGGCGCACGCTGGCCGTGGCCTACGTCGCCACGCTCGCCGGGACGCTGTACGCGCGGGCCGGCATCGCCCTCGGCCCGCACGCCCCGTTCGGCCTGCCCGCCTCGGACGCCCGGGTGGTGGACACCGGGCCCTCGGCGGCGGTGGTCGGCCTCGCCGTGTACGTGGGCTGGCGCTACGGCGCCTATGTCACGGCGGGCGCGGTGACCGCGGCGATGGTGGTCGAGGTGCTCCTGAAGGAGAACCTGGCCGGCAAGGAGCACCTGGCCGCCCTGATGGGCGTCGGCACCCTCTGCCTGGCGGCGGCCCTGCGCGACCGCGCCCCCTACCGCCCCGGCCGTCCCCCCGGCCCCAGCCCCACCCCGCCTCCGCTCCGCCCCTGACCGACCCGCCTGCCCCCCCTGCCGGCGACGGGACGCCGGCGGCCACGCGATGCCCGCCCCCACGAAGCGCTCGGTGAATGCGGCCTCCAGGCAACCGTCCCGCGTTGGAGCGGCCCAAGGTGGCCCGGCAGCCTAGCCGACCGGGCCCAAGACCGCCCCGCCCCCAACCGCCCGGACCGCACTCCGGCCACCACCCAGCCCCGAACGCCCCGGCGGGCTCCAGGGAACCGCCCCGCGCGATGTGCTCAGTCGTGGTCCGGGAGGCGGGTCGGGCGGGGGTCTGGTTTGCCGCCGATCCAGTCCTGGACCGCGCGGCGGGGGCCGGACCAGCGGCGGTCGTGGCGGTAGGCGCGCAGCGCGGACCTGGCGCGGGCGCGGGGGCGGCGGCCGTAGAAGCGGCGGGCCCACGGGGAGCCGGGGCGGGCCAGGCGGATGGCGCCGACCAGCGCGACCAGCGGCACGATCGCGCCGAACACCGCGGTGCGGGCCTTGCCCTTGCTCAGGGCGATCAGCGCGAAGAGGAAGTTCACGGCGATGGTGCCGATGACGCTGCCCCTGTTCTCCAGCTCCTGCTCGGACAGGTCGTTGACGCCGAACGGGACGAAGCCGGCCAGCAGCAGGCCGACCAGGGCGGCGGTGAGGACGACGGCCTCGACGCTCTTGCGGCCCTCCGCCGTCCAGTAGACGTCGTCGAGGTGCAGGATCAGCGCGAACTCGTCCAGCACCAGCCCCGCGCCCATCCCGAAGACCACGGCCGCGACGGCCCCGCCGGCGCCGTGCCGGTCGCTGGCGACCGCCCCGAACCCGCCGACGACGGTGAGCACCACCCCCGGGACCACGTGGTGGATGTGCAGTCCGCCCGCCCGGACGTTCCCGAACGGGCCCCTGCCGGCCCGGATCAGCCGGGTGATGACCCGGGTGACGAGGAAGGTCAGCACGAAGGCGGCGAGGGCCAGCAGCAGCGGGAGCTTGCCCGGCTCCAGGATGTTCCGCTCCCACCAGTGCCCCATGTGCGCACATTACCCCCAATTGCCCCGACCCTCGGTGCCGTTCGCCGGATTCACCTGCCGGGGCCCGGTCCGGCGCCCGGTAGCCTGCGCCGGTGTCCAGGACCCCCTCCCTCCACGGCCTCCGCTTCGCCTTCGGCACGCTCACCGTGCTGCCCGTCCGGGTGCACCGCTGGGACCGGGAGGCCGCCCGCCGGGGCATGCTGACCGCCCCGGTGGCCGGACTCGCCGTCGGCGCCTGCGCGGCCGGGCTCGGGCTGCTGCTGCTCCTGCTGGGCGCCGGCCCGCTGCTCGCCGCCGTCGCCTCGGTGGCCGTACCGGCCGTGCTGACCCGCGGACTGCACCTGGACGGGCTCGCCGACACCGCCGACGGGCTGGGCAGCGGCAAGCCGGCCGAGGACGCGCTGCGCATCATGAAGCGGTCGGACATAGGGCCGTTCGGCGTTATCACCCTCCTGCTCGTCCTGCTGGCCCAGACCGCCGCGCTGGCGCAGCTCTACGGCGACTCCTGGACCCGGGGCGCCACCGCCGCGCTGACCTCGGCCGTCACGGCCAGACTGGCGCTCACCCTGGCCGCGCGCGCCGGGGTGCCGGCCGCCCGGCCGGAGGGGCTGGGCGCGGCGGTCGCCGGGGTGGTTCCGGCGCCGGGCGCGGCGGCCGTCGCGGCGGCCGTCACGGTGGTGGCGGCCGCCTGGGGCGCGGCCCTCGGCCCGTACGGGGCCCTGCGCGCCGCGGCCGCCGTACCGCTCGCCCTGGCCGCCGCCGAACTCCTGCTGCGCCACTGCACCCGGCGCTTCGGCGGCGTCACCGGCGACGTGTTCGGCGCCCTGGCGGAGACGGCCGCGACGAGCGCCCTAGTGGTGCTGTCCCTCGGCCGCTAGTCCCCCGTCCCGCACACGGACGGGTTCTGACCGGGGGCACCCGAGCCCACGTACTGCCGGCCGGGGGCCGGTTCCCGCTCTCCGGCACGGTGTGGGCGGCCGCCGTGGCGCTCTTCGAGGTGAACGCGCTGCCGGTGCTCTCCCCTGCCGCCGCTCCCTCGCCGGCGGCCGCGCCGGCGCCTCCTGCCGCCCGGCCGGCCCTTCGGGCCGGGGATCCGGGGCACAGGGATGCATAGGGATTACCCGAAGGCATGGCCGAGGGTTTACCCGAAGGCATGACCCGGGGACCGCCCACAGGCATGAGGGAACGGGCGCACGCGCGTAGTCTCGTCCCGGGTGTTCGCCGACAGGGTGAAGGCCCCGGTTGCCACCTGCCCCCAGGCCTGCGCCTAGGGTCGGCTGTCGGGCCCGGTCGACCCACCCCTTTTCGGCCACAGCAACTTCACATCGGAAGCGAGATTTCACCACCGTGACTGCTCTGACTCTCAGCACCACCGCGGCGCCCGGCCTGCGGGCCGACGCGATCGTGATCGGTGTCGCCAAGGGTGCCAAGGGGCCCGTCGTCGCGCCGGGCGCCGAGGCCGTGGACAAGGCTTACGACGGCAAGCTGGCCGGCGTCCTGGAGACCCTCGGTGCCTCCGGTGCCGAGGGCGAGCTGACGAAGCTGCCCGCCCCGGGCGGCTTCAAGGCGCCGCTCGTGGTGGCGGTGGGCCTGGGCGCGGAGCCCGAGAAGGACGCCGGTTACGACGCCGAGGCCCTGCGCCAGGCCGCCGGTGTGGCCGCCCGCGCCCTCACCGGCGCCCGCAAGGCCGCGTTCGCGCTGCCCGTCGACGGTCCCGGCGCCATCGGCGCGATCGGCGAGGGCGTGCTGCTCGGCGCGTACTCCTTCGACACGTACAAGGAGAGCGCCAAGGACGCGCGCGCCAAGAACGGCAAGGCGCCGCTGGCCGAGGCCACGCTGCTCGGCGGCAAGCCGCGCGACGCCGCCCACAAGGGCGCCGTGGCCCGGGCCGTCGCGGTCTCCGAGGAGCTGAACCGCGCCCGCGACCTGATCAACATGCCGCCGAACGACCTCACCCCGCAGGCCTTCGCCGCCGTCGCGCAGGGCGCGGCCAAGGAGCACGGCCTCAAGGTGCAGGTGCTCGACGAGAAGGCCCTGGTCAAGGGCGGCTACGGCGGCATCATGGGCGTCGGCGGCGGCTCGGCGGCGACCCCGCGGCTGGTCAAGCTGTCGTACTCGCACCCCAAGGCGGACAAGCACCTCGCCCTCGTCGGCAAGGGCATCACCTACGACTCGGGCGGCATCTCGCTGAAGCCGGCCGGCCACAACGAGACAATGAAGTGCGACATGAGCGGCGCCGCCGCCGTGTTCGCCGCCGTCGTCACCGCCGCCCGGCTGGACCTCAGGGTCAACGTGACCGGCTGGCTGGCGCTGGCCGAGAACATGCCCTCGGGCACCGCCGTCCGCCCGGGCGACGTGCTGCGCATGTACAGCGGCAAGACGGTCGAGGTGCTCAACACCGACGCCGAGGGCCGGCTGGTGCTCGCCGACGCGCTGTGGGCGGCCTCCCAGGAGGCGCCCGACGCGATCGTCGACGTCGCCACGCTGACCGGCGCGATGGTGCTGGCGCTCGGCAGCCGCACCTTCGGCGTCATGTCCAACGACGAGGCGTTCCGCTCCGCGGTGCACGAGGCGGCCGAGGAGGTCGGCGAGCCCGCGTGGCAGATGCCGCTGCCCGAGCACCTGCGCAAGGGCATGGACTCCTCCGTCGCCGACATCGCCAACATGGGCGAGCGCATGGGCGGCGGCCTGGTCGCCGGCCTCTTCCTGCGCGAGTTCGTGGGCGAGGGGATCACCTGGGCGCACCTCGACATCGCGGGTCCCGCGTTCAACGAGGGCGGCCCGTTCGGCTACACGCCGAAGGGCGGCACCGGCTCCGCCGTCCGCACCCTGGTGCGGCTGGCCGAGCTGACCGCGGCGGGTGACCTGGGCTGATGACCGCCCGGTAGCCCGGGCCGCCCCGTCGCCGGGCGGACCCGGGAGCGCGGGGACCGTTCACGCGGTCCCCGCGTCCGCGTTTGCGGGGGTACGTGGGGTGTCTCACACTCAGGCCCCGCGTCTCGTCCGCCTCGAACAAGTGCAAAGATGGAGCCCGGCAGGACAGGGCCCCCACCGAAGGGCCGAAGCATCAAGCGGCCGGACACCAGCCGCCCGCCGGTCATCGGAGATCGGCGCAAGGCGCACATGCATGGAGGACGTGACGTGGCGAACGACGCCAGCACCGTTTTCGACCTAGTGATCCTCGGCGGTGGTAGCGGTGGTTACGCCGCGGCCCTGCGCGGGGCGCAGCTGGGCCTGGACGTCGCCCTGATCGAGAAGGACAAGGTCGGCGGCACCTGCCTGCACCGGGGTTGCATCCCCACCAAGGCCCTGCTGCACGCGGGCGAGGTCGCCGACCAGGCCCGCGAGAGCGCGCAGTTCGGCGTCAAGGCCACTTTCGAGGGCATCGACATCGCCGGCGTCCACAAGTACAAGGACGGTGTCATCTCCGGCCTGTACAAGGGCCTGCAGGGTCTCGTCGCCTCCCGCAAGGTGACGTACATCGAGGGTGAGGGCCGGCTGTCCTCCCCCACCTCCGTCGACGTGAACGGTCAGCGGATCCAGGGCCGTCACGTCCTGCTGGCGACCGGCTCCGTGCCGAAGTCGCTGCCGGGCCTGGAGATCGACGGCGACCGGATCATCTCCTCCGACCACGCCCTCGTCCTGGACCGCGTGCCGAAGTCCGCGATCATCCTGGGCGGCGGTGTCATCGGCGTCGAGTTCGCCTCGGCGTGGAAGTCCTTCGGCGCCGACGTCACGGTCGTCGAGGGCCTGAAGCACCTCGTCCCGGTGGAGGACGAGAACAGCTCCAAGCTGCTCGAGCGCGCGTTCCGCAAGCGCGGCATCAAGTTCAACCTGGGCACCTTCTTCCAGAAGGCCGAGTACACCCAGGACGGCGTGAAGGTCACCCTCGCCGACGGCAAGGAGTTCGAGGCCGAGGTCCTGCTCGTCGCCGTCGGCCGCGGCCCGGTCTCCCAGGGCCTCGGCTACGAGGAGCAGGGTGTCGCCATGGACCGCGGCTACGTCCTGGTCGACGAGTACATGCGCACCAACGTCCCGACCATCTCCGCCGTCGGTGACCTGGTCCCGACGCTCCAGCTCGCGCACGTCGGCTTCGCCGAGGGCATCCTGGTGGCGGAGCGTCTGGCCGGTCTGAAGACCGTCCCGATCGACTACGACGGTGTCCCGCGGGTGACGTACTGCCACCCGGAGGTCGCCTCCGTCGGCATCACCGAGGCCAAGGCCAAGGAGATCTACGGCGCGGACAAGGTCGTCGCTCTGAAGTACAACCTGGCGGGCAACGGAAAGAGCAAGATCCTCAACACCGCGGGCGAGATCAAGCTCGTCCAGGTGAAGGACGGTGCCGTGGTCGGCGTCCACATGGTCGGCGACCGCATGGGTGAGCAGGTCGGCGAGGCCCAGCTGATCTACAACTGGGAGGCGCTGCCGGCCGAGGTCGCCCAGCTCATCCACGCCCACCCGACGCAGAACGAGGCTCTCGGCGAGGCGCACCTGGCGCTGGCCGGCAAGCCGCTGCACTCCCACGACTGACCCTTCGGTCAACGGGCGCGACGACACAGACTTTCCGCAATTCGTAAGGAGCAACCGAAACCATGGCGGTTTCCGTAACCCTTCCGGCGCTCGGTGAGAGCGTCACCGAGGGCACTGTCACCCGCTGGCTGAAGGCCGAGGGCGAGCGTGTCGAGGCCGACGAGCCGCTGCTCGAGGTCTCGACCGACAAGGTCGACACCGAGATCCCCTCCCCCGCCGCCGGCGTGCTGGCCTCCATCAAGGTCGCCGAGGACGAGACCGTGGAGGTCGGCGCCGAGCTGGCCGTCATCGACGACGGCTCCGGCGCCCCCGCGGCCGCCCCGGCCCCGGCCGCCGAGCCCGCTCCGGCCGCCGAGCCCGAGCCCGCTCCGCAGGCCGCCCCGTCCACCGAGCAGGCGGCTCCCGCCCCGGCCCCGACCGCCGAGGCGGCCTCCGGCGGCGGTTCCGCCGAGGGCACCGACGTGGTCCTGCCCGCGCTCGGCGAGTCCGTCACCGAGGGCACCGTCACCCGCTGGCTGAAGTCGGTCGGCGACTCCGTCGAGGCCGACGAGCCGCTGCTCGAGGTCTCCACGGACAAGGTCGACACCGAGATCCCGGCGCCCGCCTCCGGCGTGCTGCTCGAGATCGTGGTGAACGAGGACGAGACCGCCGAGGTCGGCGCCAAGCTCGCCGTCATCGGCGCTCCGGGCGCCGCCCCGGCCGCCGCTCCGGCTCCGGCCGCCCCGGCGCCCGCCGCTGCCCCGGCCGCCCCGGCCCCGGCTCCGGCCGCTCCCGCCGCCCCGGCTCCGGCTCCCGCCGCTGCTCCGGCCCCGGCCCAGCCCGCGGCTCCGGCCCAGCCCGCCGCTCCGGCTCCCGCCCCGGCCGCCCCGGCCCCGGCTCCGGTCACCCCGGCGGCCGCGCCCACCTCGCCGACCGCCACCCAGGCGACCGACGAGGGCGCGTACGTCACCCCGCTGGTGCGCAAGCTCGCCGCCGAGAACGGCGTCGACCTGGCCGCCGTCAAGGGCACCGGCGTCGGCGGCCGCATCCGCAAGCAGGACGTCCTCGCCGCCGCCGAGGCCGCGAAGGCCGCCGCCGCGCCGGCTCCCGCCGCCGCCCCGGCCGCCGCGAAGAAGGCCCCGGCGCTCGAGGTCTCCCCGCTGCGCGGCCAGACCGTCAAGATGCCCCGCATCCGCAAGGTCATCGGCGACAACATGGTCAAGGCCCTGCACGAGCAGGCCCAGCTCTCCTCGGTCGTCGAGGTGGACGTCACCCGTCTGATGAAGCTGCGCGGCAGGGCGAAGGACTCCTTCGCCGCCCGTGAGGGCGTCAAGCTCTCCCCGATGCCGTTCTTCGTCAAGGCCGCCGCCCAGGCGCTGAAGGCCCACCCGGTCATCAACGCCCGGATCAACGAGGCCGAGGGCACCATCACCTACTTCGACTCCGAGAACATCGGGATCGCGGTGGACTCCGAGAAGGGCCTGATGACCCCGGTCATCAAGGGCGCCGGCGACCTGAACATCGCGGGCATCGCCAAGGCCACGGCCGACCTGGCGGGCAAGGTCCGCGCCAACAAGATCACCCCGGACGAGCTGTCCGGCGCGACCTTCACCATCAGCAACACCGGCTCGCGCGGCGCGCTGTTCGACACGATCATCGTGCCGCCGAACCAGGTCGCGATCCTCGGCATCGGTGCCACGGTCAAGCGTCCGGCCGTCATCGAGACCGAGGAGGGCACGGTCATCGGCGTCCGCGACATGACCTACCTGACCCTCTCCTACGACCACCGCCTGGTGGACGGCGCCGACGCCGCCCGCTACCTGACGGCGGTCAAGGCGATCCTGGAGGCGGGCGAGTTCGAGGTCGAGCTCGGCCTCTGACGTCCCAGATCAGGCAGTGCGGCACCCCGTCCGGAGCGATCCGGGCGGGGTGTTCGCGTTTGTCGGGGTGCGCACCGTGTAAGCCTCGTCTCACCTGCGTCAAAGCACCCCCGCGCGCCCTCTGCGCGGCGCGCGCCCGCCGTATTGTCTAAACGTCAGCCCCTGGGAGGAGCCCCCATGACCGCGCCCGTCGTCCACTCGCTGCGCGAACAGATCCGCGAGCACATCGTGGAGGGGATCGTGAGCGGTCGCTGGCAGCCGGGCGAGCGCATCGTGGAGCGGCGGATCGCGACCGAGCTGGAGGTCAGCCAGACGCCGGTGCGCGAGGCGCTGCGCGAGCTGGAGTCCCTCCGCCTGATCGAGTCGGCGCCCAACAAGGGCGTCAGGGTCCGCAACCTCACCGCCGCCGACCTGGAGGAGAGCTACCCGGTCCGGGCCGGTCTCGAGGCCATCGCGGCCGAGCTGGCCGCCGACCGCCTCGCCGAGGACTGCTCGGCCCTCGAACCGCACGTCACCGCCCTGTACGAGGCGGACCGCACGGCCGACGGCACCGCCCAGGTGCGCCACACGGTCGGCTTCCACCGGGAGCTGGTGCGCGCGGCGGACAACTCGGTGCTGCTGCACACCTGGGAGGGCCTGGGCATCGAGGTGTTCACGGCGCTGTCGATCCGCTGGCTGGGCACGGTCCAGCAGAGCTACGCCGAGGAGCACGAGGAGCTGGTGCAGGCGTTCAAGCGCCGCGATCCCCGGATCCCCGAGCTGGTGAAGGCCCACGTCCTGGGCTGCGCCCCGCGCGCCTGACGCAGGAGAGCGCACCCCCGCTCAAAACGCCGCCCCACCTGCGAAAACCCCCTGCCGATCCCGACACTCGGTGCCCTTGCCCGAGGCACCCGGTGCCGACTTTCTCGATATCGAGAAGTTTTCCCCTTCACCCCTTTGATCGATCATCGATCACGGAGTTAGAGTCCAGGGCGGACCTCCACCGAGGTCCGTCTGCCCTGTCCTGCCAAAGACCAAGGGCAACCCCGAACCCTTAACGATGAGGGAACCCCCTTCGACTGAGGAAGGCGGCGACATGACCGACCCCAACGCCATCCAGCCGAGCGCGCTCGACCAGCTCCCGGACCGCGACCCGGAGGAGACCGCCGAATGGCAGGCCTCCCTGGACGCCGTGGCAAGGGAGGCCGGGCCGCACCGCGCCGCGTACCTGATGCGGCGCACGCTGGAGCGTGCCGAGGCGGGCGGCGTCGCGCTGCCGAAGCTCCTCGAGACGGACTACGTCAACACCATCCCCACCTCCGCCGAGCCGGCCCTGCCCGGCGACCCGGAGATGGAGGCCCGGATCACCGCCTGGAACCGCTGGAACGCGGCCGCCATGGTGACCCGCGGCGCGAAGCACGGCGTCGGCGGCCACATCGCCACCTTCGCCTCCGCGGCCTGGCTCTACGAGACCGGCTTCAACCACTTCTTCCGGGGCAAGGAGCAGGACGGCTCCGGCGACCAGCTCTACATCCAGGGCCACGCCTCCCCCGGCATCTACGCCCGCGCCTTCCTCGACGGCCGGCTGGACGAGGCGCACCTGGACAACTTCCGCCAGGAGGCCGGCGGCAACGGCCTGCCCTCCTACCCGCACCCGCGCCGGCTGCCCTGGCTGTGGGAGTTCCCGACGGTGTCGATGGGCCTCGGCCCGCTCTCCGCGATCTACCAGGCGCGCTTCAACCGGTACCTCACCAACCGCGGCGTCAAGGACGTCTCCGCCTCCCACGTCTGGGCCTTCCTGGGCGACGGCGAGATGGACGAGCCCGAGTCGACGGCCGCGCTCGCGCTGGCCGCCCGCGAGGAACTGGACAACCTCACCTTCGTCATCAACTGCAACCTGCAGCGCCTCGACGGCCCGGTCCGCGCCAACTTCAAGATCGTGCAGGAGCTGGAGGCCCAGTTCCGCGGCGCCGGCTGGAACGTCGTGAAGACGCTGTGGGGCTCGGCCTGGGACGAGCTGTTCGCCCTCGACACCACCGGGGCGCTGGTACGCCGGCTGCGCCAGGTGCCGGACGCGCAGGTCCAGACGTACCAGACCCGCGACGCCGCCTACATCCGCCAGGACTTCTTCGGCGCCGACCCGGCGCTGGCCGAGATGGCGAAGCTGCTGAGCGACGACAAGATCCTCGAGTGCTTCCACCTCTCGCGCGGCGGTCACGAGGCCCGCAAGGTCTACGCCGCGTACAAGGCGGCCGTCGAGCACAAGGGCGCGCCGACCGTGATCCTGGCCCAGACGGTCAAGGGCCACACCCTCGGCGAGGGCTTCGCCTCGAAGAACGCCAACCACCAGATGAAGAAGCTGTCGGTGGACGAGTTCAAGGCGATGCGCGACCTGCTCGAGCTGCCGATCAAGGACAGCGACTTCACCGACGGCGTGGTCCCCTACGGCCACCCGGGCGCCGACTCCCCCGAGGTCCGCTACCTCCAGGAGCGCCGCGCGGCCCTCGGCGGTCCCGCCCCGGCCCGCCGCGTCCACCCGCTGGCCCCGCTGCCCGCCCCCGCCGACAAGGCGTTCGCCGCCTTCGACAAGGGCTCCGGCTCCCAGAACGTCGCCACCACCATGGCGTTCGTCCGTCTGGTCAAGGACCTGGTCCGCGACAAGGAGACCGGCAAGCGCTGGGTGCCGATCGTCCCGGACGAGGCGCGCACCTTCGGCATGGAGTCGCTGTTCCCGTCCCTGGGCATCTACTCCCCCAAGGGCCAGACGTACGAGCCGGTCGACCGCGACCAGCTGATGTACTACAAGGAGGCCAAGAACGGCCAGATCCTCAACGAGGGGATCACCGAGGCCGGTTCGATGGCCGACTTCATCGCCGCGTCCACCGCGTACGCGACGCACGGCGAGGCGATGATCCCGTTCTACATCTTCTACTCGATGTTCGGCTGGCAGCGCACCGCCGACCAGATGTGGCAGCTCGGCGACCAGCTCGGCCGCGGCTTCCTGGTCGGGGCCACGGCGGGCCGCACCACGCTGACCGGCGAGGGCCTGCAGCACGCCGACGGCCACTCCCCGGTGATCGCGGCCACCAACCCGGCCGCGCTCAGCTACGACCCGGCCTTCGCCTACGAGATCGCGGTGATCGTCCGCGAGGGTCTGCGCCGGATGTACGGCGAGGCCAAGCCGGGTGAGGACCAGAACGTCTTCTACTACCTCACCGTCTACAACGAGCCGCTGCCCCAGCCGGCCAAGCCGGCCGCGCCCGGCGTCGACGAGGGCATCGTCAAGGGCCTGTACCGCTTCAACACGGCGGAGACGGCGGGCGTGACCGCCCCGGCCAACGCCCCGCGCATCCAGCTCCTCGGCTCGGGCACGGCGATCCACTGGACCCTGGAGGCGCAGAGGCTGCTGGCCGAGGACTGGGGCGTGGCCGCCGACGTGTGGTCCGCGACCTCCTGGGGCGAGCTGCGCCGCGACGCGCTCGAGGCCGACGCGGCCCTGCTGCGCGGCGAGGAGCGGGTGCCGTACGTACGGCAGGCGCTGCAGGGCGCCGAGGGCCCGGTGCTGGCCGTCTCCGACTACATGCGCCAGGTCCCGGACCAGATCGCGCAGTGGGTAGAGCAGGACTGGTCCTCGCTGGGCGCGGACGGCTTCGGCCTCTCCGACACCCGTGAGGCGGCCCGCCGCCACTTCGGCGTCGACGCCCCGTCGATCGTCGTCGCGGCGCTCGCCCAGCTCGCCAGGCGCGGCGAGGTCAAGGCGACCGCGGTGAAGGAGGCCCGGGAGAAGTACGGGCTGTAGGCACCGGGCTCCCACGGAGTCCTGACAAGTCCTGACGAGGGGCACGGCGACCGCCGTGCCCCTCGTCGTGTCAGTGGGCCCCGGCATCATGAACCCATGCGCGCCGCCCGCCTCATCAAGATGGTGCTCCTCCTGCAGTCCCGGCCGTCCATGACCGCCGCCGAACTGGCGCGGGAGCTGGAGGTGTCGGAGCGGACGGTCACCCGGGACGCGCAGGCGCTGTCCGAGGCGGGCGTGCCGGTGTACGCGGACCGGGGGCGGGCCGGCGGCTACCGGCTGATCGGCGGCTACCGGACGCGGCTGACGGGGCTGGCGCGCACCGAGGCCGAGGCGCTGTTCCTGAGCGGGGTACCGGGGGCGCTGCGGGAGATGGGCCTGCAGGACGCCGCCGGCGCCGCCCGGCTGAAGGTGTCCGCCGCGCTGCTGCCCTCCCTGCGGGACGCCCCGGACAGCGCCGCCCGGCGCTTCCACCTGGACGCGCCCGCCTGGTTCCGCGAGCCGGAGACGCCCGGGCTACTGCCGGTGGTCGCCGAGGCGGTGTGGGCCGACCGGCGGATCGGCGCCGTGTACCGGCGCGGGGAGCAGTCGGTGGAGCGGGACCTGGAGCCGTACGGGCTCGTGCTGAAGGCCGGCGTCTGGTATCTGTGCGCGCGGGTGGCGGACGGCGGCGCGTTCCGAACGTACCGGATCGACCGGTTCCACGCGGTCGACGCCCTGGAGGAGCGCTTCGAGCGGGTCACGGACTTCGATCTCGCCGCGTTCTGGGCCGGGCAGGCGGAGCGGTTCGCCCGGTCGCTCCTGCGCGCCGAGGCCGTCGTGCGGCTGTCCCCGCGGGGCGCGCGCAGGCTGCCGTACGCCGTGGACCCGCTCGCCGCGCGCGAGGCGCTCGCGAGCGCGGGCGAGCCGGACGGCGAGGGGTGGGTGACGGTGACCGTGCCGGTGGAGTCGGAGGACGTCGCGCACGGGCAGCTGACGGCGCTGGGTCCGGAGGTGGAGGTGCTGGCGCCGGCGGGCCTGCGGGAGCGGTTCGCGGCGGACGCGGCCCGGCTCGCCGCGCACTACGGGCGCGTGGACGGTGGATAACGATCCGCCGCACTCCGCGTGCGCCCCACCGGCGCAGGCCCGATGCTGGTGGCGTGATGGACGAGACGGAGTTCTGGGAGCTGATCGACGCGACCCGGGAGGCGGCCGAGGGCGACCCCGAGGAGCAGGCCGACCTGCTCGTGGAACGGCTGCTCCAGTTCGACCCGGAGCTGGTCCTGGACTTCGCCCGTCACTTCGAGGCCCGCTACAACCGGGCCTACCACTGGGATCTGTGGGGCGCCGCCTGGGTCCTGCTGGACGGGGCGAGCGACGACGCGTTCGACTACTTCCGCTGCTGGCTGATCGGCCAGGGCCGGGAGGTCTTCGAGGGCGCCCTGCACGACCCGGACTCCCTGGCCGACCTGCTCGGGGACTTCGACGAGGAGATCGACGGCGACGGCGAGGAGCTGGGCTACGCGGCGGACGAGGCCTACGAGCAGCTCACCGGCACCGTCGCCCCTGACCTCGGCATCGCCCCGGCGCCGGCCGAGCCGGAGGGCCCCCCGATCGCGTTCGAGAACGAGCGGGTGCTCGCCGAGCGCTATCCCCGCCTGTGGGAGCGCTTCAAGGAGTAGCCGTACCGGATGCGGACGGCACGGGGCCCGTGCGCCTGCGGGCGCCGTCCGCGGGCGGCCGGCCCTGGAGCCGGGCCGCCGTCCGCCTGATCTCCGGCAGCCGGGCGGTCAGGGCGGCGCCGGGGCAGTTCGTCATGAAGCCCTCGTCATGGCCGGCCACCGCGGGCAGGGTGGCGCCGGTGCCGGCCTTGAAGCGGCTGTGCCCGTTGCTGGAGACCAGCCGGGCCCGGGCGCGCGGGTCGACGCCGGCGAGGCCGAGCTTCCAGGCGGCGAGGGCGGCGATCGCGTCGGTCATGGCCCGCGGCACGGGCTCGTCCCCGGTGAAGTTGCCGAGGGCGGCGACACCGGCGGTGCGGTGGTTGAAGCCCTGGGTGTGGGCGCCGGTGACCGGCCGGTCCACTCCTCCGGCGCGGCCCTCGTAGATGGTGCCGCAGCGGTCGACGAGGAAGTTGTAGCCGATGTCGTCCCAGCGGCGGTCGCCGGTCTGCCCGGCGTACAGGCCGCGGATGATGCGGGGCGCGTCGGCGCAGTCGTACCGGTTGGGCGAGGCGGTGTGGTGGACGAAGACGGCGACCACCTTGTCGTCGTAGCGCGGGGGCGGCTGGCTGCGCGGGGCGGTGGCCGCGTCCAGCCAGGCGGAGCGGGGCAGGATGCGCGGCCGGGGGGCTTGGTGGGCCGGGATCTCCGGGTCCGCGCCGGGCCGGGGCGGGCGGAGCGGGACGGCGCCCTCCACGGCCCGGGCGCACAGGGCCAGCGCCAGGACGGCCAGCAGGCCGGGCAGGCAGCCGAGCAGCACGGGTACGGCGCCGGGGACGCGGGCGGTCCGCCGTCCACGTGTTCCCGGCGCCCTTCGCGGGAGGCGCATGGTCCCACTGTCGGCTCGCTCCGCCGTGCTCGCGATGTGGGGTGTGCCACCTGGTGGAACCATCGTCCTTGTCCAGGCCGTTTCTGGGGATATACGCACAACGTGACCGGTTCGCGGTCCGGATGGCCGCTCACCCGCGCGTGACCGGTCGCCGGGGCCGCCCGGCCCGTATCTCAGGGGGTCCGAGAGAAAGGCGGCTCCGTGGACCTGCTCGACCTGGTGCTCGCGCTGGTGGTCGTCGTCTACGCGGCGTCCGGTTACCGGCGCGGTCTGCTGGCCGGCTGCCTGTCCCTGGCCGGGTTCGTGGGCGGTGCGGCGGTCGGGGTGTGGGTGCTGCCCTGGGTGACCGGGCTCGCGGCGCGCGGCTCGGCGACGGCGACCGTGCTGGCGGTGCTGACCGTCCTGGTGCCGGGCGTGGTGGGGCACGAGCTGGCGGGCCGGCCGGCGCTGCGGCTGCGGCGCGAGCTGGACCGGGAGGGCCGGGGACCGCTGCGGGCGGCGGACGGGCTCGGGGGCGCGGCGGCCAACTCGGTCGCCGTGCTGATCGTGGCCTGGGTCGCGGCGAGCGTGCTGGGTGCCTCCTCCTCGCAGACCGTGACGACCGCGATCCGCGACTCGGCGGTGCTGGGCGCGGTGCAGCGGACGATGCCGGACACCACCCCGGCGTGGTTCTCCCGGGCCACCTCCGCGCTGACCGAGGCGGGCTTCCCGCAGGTCTTCAACCCGTTCGAGAACGAGTCGACGGCCCGGGTCGCCCCGCCCACCGGCGACAGCGTCACGTCGGCGGCGGCGAACGCGGCCAGGCGCAGCTCGGTGAAGATCGAGGGCGCGGCCGGCGCCGAGGGCCGGGAGGGCAGCGGCTTCGTGTACGCGGCGCGGCACGTGATGACCAACGCGCACGTGGTGGCGGGCATCGACCACCCGAGCGTCCGGGTGGGCGGGGTGGGGCCGGCCTACCTGGCGCGTGTGGTGCTGTTCGACCCGGACCGCGACCTGGCGGTGCTGTACGTGCCGCGGCTGCGTGCCCCGGTGCTGCGGTTCGACCACGGCGCGGTGCGCGGCGACCCGGCCGTGGTCGCCGGCTATCCGCAGGACGGCGGCCTGGACCTGCAGGCGGCCACGGTGGCGAACCGGGTGCTGGCGCGGGGCCAGAACATCTACGGCACGGGCACGGTCACCCGGGAGATCTACTCGATCCGCTCCACGGTCCGGCCGGGCAACTCCGGCGGCCCGCTGCTGTCGGCCGACGGCCGGGTGTTCGGCGTGGTCTTCGCGCGGTCCACCTCGGACGCCGAGACGGGGTACGCGCTGACGGCGGACGAGGTGGCGGGCGACGCCGCGCGCGCGGCGACGGCGACGGCGCCGGTCGGCACCGGCCACCTCGTCACGTCGTAGCGCGCGGGCCGCGCCGGCTCCCGCACCGCTCGTGGCGCCGCGGGGACCGGGCCCTAGAGGGCGCGTCCCATGAGCACGTCGTCGACGAACGCGCCCTCGATCAGCCACTCCCCGGGCAGCACGCCCTCGACCGCGAAGCCCTGGGACTCGTAGAGCCGCCGGGCGGGGGTGTTGTGCCCGAGCACGCGCAGGGTGAGGCGCCGCGCGCCGCGCGCCCGCGCCTCCTCGACGGCGGCCCGGACCAGCGCGCCGCCGACGCCCCTGCCCCGGGCCGCGTCGGAGACGACCAGGCCCTGGATCTGGCGGACGTGCGCGTTGGCGGGCAGCGCGGTGGGCAGGACGAGGCGGATGTAGCCGGCGAGGCGCCCGTCCAGTTCGGCGACGAGGTAGTCCTCCGGCTGGTGGCGCTCGTCGAAGAAGGGCGGGTACGGCGGGCGCGGCGCGGGCAGTACGGCGTGCAGCGGTGACCAGGCGGCCCGGTCGAGGAGGGCCAGCTCCTCCTCGTCGGCGGGCCGGGCGATGCGTATGGACGGCATGGAGATCACCTTAAGCAGGCCGGAGAAGGAGGGCTCCGGCGGGGAAGGATGGGCGCATGGAACGTTCGCGAATCGCGGTGGCCGGTGCGTCCGGTCTCATCGGCAGCGCCCTGGTGCGGTCCCTGACCGCCGACGGGCACGAGGTGGTGCGCCTGGTGCGGCGTGCGCCCCGGGGCAAGGACGAGGTCCGCTGGGACCCCGAGCGGCAGCAGGTGGACGCGGCGGGACTGGCCGGCTGCGACGCCGTGGTCAATCTCGCTGGGGCGGGGATCGGCGACCGGCGCTGGACCCCGGAGTACAAGCGGCTGATCCGGGACAGCCGGGTGCTCGGCACGGCCGCCCTGGCGGAGGCGGTGGCCTCGCTGGACACCCCGCCGCGGGTCTATGTGAGCGGCAGCGCGATGGGCATCTACGGCGACACCGGCGACCGCGCGGTGGACGAGGACGCGCCGCCCGGGGACGGGTTCCTGCCCTCGCTGTGCGTGGAGTGGGAGGAGGCGGCGGCGCCCGTGCAGGAGGCGGGGGTGCGCACGGTGTTCCTGCGCACGGGTCTGGTGGTCGCGCGCGGCGGCGGAGCCTGGGGGCGGCTGTTCCCGCTGTTCAAGGCGGGGCTCGGGGGACGCCTGGGCAGCGGACGGCAGTACTGGTCGTACATCGCGCTGCACGACGAGGTCGCCGCGATCCGGCACCTCATCGACGACGACGGCGCGTACGGGCCGTTCAACCTGACCGCCCCGCAGCCGCTGACGAACCGCGAGGTCACTGAGGCGATGGGCCGGGTGCTGCACCGGCCGACGCTGTTCGCGGTGCCGGAGCCGGTGCTGCGGGCGGCGCTCGGCGAGATGGCCGGCGACGTCCTGGGCAGTCAGCGGGTGCTGCCGAAGCGGCTGCTGGAGTCGGGGTTCACGTTCGCGTTCCCGGGCATCGAGGACGCGATCCGCGCGGCCTGACCGGTTCCCGGGGCTCCCGCCGACATCTCCTGTGTCCTCCTGTGATCTGTTGAGTTCTCTTGTGACCGAATGCGACCGCCGTGCGACCGTGCCCTGTCGATGCGCGGACCACCGCCGACCGGTCGGGGACCTAACCTCAAGCCGAACTCGGGTATCCCCGGAGCCTGTTGGGGGCATGACGTCTCCACCGGCCGCGCAACCACAGGAGGGGCCTCGTGCTTGAGCCCGCGTACCAGGTGGACGTCGTCGTCGTGGGAGCCGGGATCGCCGGACTCTCGGCGGCTCACCGGCTCACCAGCGCAGGAGTGACCACCGCAGTCCTGGAGGCCGCCCCTTGTGCGGGCGGCCGTATGTCGACCGAGAAGGTCGACGGCTTCCGGCTCGACCGCGTCGGACAGCTGCTGTCCACGTCGTACCCCGAACTCCGCCTGACCCCGGGGCTCGGCGCGCTCGCCCTGCGCCGGTTCGCGCCGGGCGTGCTGCTGCATCGTGACGGGCGCACGCACCGCGCGGGCGCCCCGGCGGCCGCGGGGAGCGCAAGGGGCGCACTTCATGTGGTGCGCGCCCTGGCAAGCGCCCCCCGTGGCCCGGCGGCCTCACCCGGCCGGGCCGGCGCGCCGGTCGGCGGCGCCGTCGACCAGGCCCGGCTCGGCACCGCGCTGGGCCGGATCGCCGCCACCCCGGTCGAACGCCTGCTGTCCCGGCCCGAGCTGCCCGCCGCGCAGGCGCTCGCGGCCCGCGGCGTGCCGGCCCGCACGATCGAGGGCTTCCTGCGTCCGCTGCTCGCCGCGCTGCTGTGCGACCCGGAGCTGACCACGTCCAGCCGGTGCGCGGACCTGGCGCTGCGCGCCTTCGCGAGCGGCCGGCTGTGCGTGCCGGAGGGCGGCGCCGAGGCGCTGCCCGAGCTGCTGGCCGGGACGCTGCCGCCCGGCACCGTGCACACCGGGGTGCGGGTCACCTCGGTCTCCACCACCTCGGTGACCACCGCCGAACACGGCGAGATCCGCTGCCGCGCGGTGCTGCTGGCGACCGACGCGCGGGCCGCGGCGGAGCTGCTGCCGGGCCTCAGGGTGCCGGACTTCCACCCGGTGACGGTCGTGCACCACACCACGGACGACCCGGCGCCGGCCCTCGCGACGGGCGCCTCGCTGCTGCTGGACGCCGATCGCGGCGGACCGGTCGCGCACACGGCGGTGCTCAGCAACGTCGACCCGTGCCGGGCGCCGGCCGGCCGGGTGCTGATCTCCTCGACCGTGCTGGGCGCCCCGCCCGACGGGATCGACACGGCCGTGCGCATCCACCTGTCCCGGCTGTACGGCACCTCGACGCGGCGCTGGGAGACGCTGGCCGTGCACCACACCCCGGAGGCGGTGCCCGCCATGCGTCCCCCGCACGACCTGCGCCGCCCGGTACGGCTGCTGGCCGGCCTGTACGTCTGCGGCGACCACCGGGACACCAGCACCGTGCAGGGCGCCCTGCACTCGGCCCACCGGGCGGCGGCGGCCGTCCTCGCGGACCTCGGGGCCGCGGGGTCGGTGAACCGGTCCGAACCCGCGCCCACCCTGCCGAGAGCCGCCTGAGCCGCCGCGGACCGGGCCCGCCCGGCCCGGTCCGCCGCAGGGGCCCTGGGGCCTGCCCGACCAGCCCGCCGGGCCCGCGACGCGAATCGTCGGACAGGCCCTAACCGAGCGCGGCGACCTTCTCGCGGTAGCCGCGCGCGGGAGCGGCGTCCTTGTACGGCTCCAGGCGCCGCTCGAAGTCCCTGACGTACTCGACGGCGCGCACGGACCGCATCTGGGCCGCCTGCCCGGCGGCCTCCGCCGCCAGCGCGCACGCCTGGTCCAGCTCGCCGAGACCCAGCCGGGCGCTGGCCAGCACCACCCGGCAGAACAGGCGGCTGCGGGCGTAGGCGGGGGCGCGCAGCTGCAGGGAGCGCTCGGCGTGCTGCGCAGCCGCCCGGAACTGCTGGAGATCGCGGTGGCAGTGCCCGAACTCGTCGGCGAGCTGCGCCTCGTCGAAGAACCGGGCCCAGTGCGGCACCTCGTCACCGAGCCGGGCCGCCTCCAGGGCGCGTTCGGCCCGCACCAGCGCGCCGGTGCACGCCCGTACCTCGCCGAGCACCCCGTGGGCGCGGGCCTCGGCGGCGTGCAGCAGCGCCTGTACGACCGGCGGGGCGCCGGTCCCGACGCCCTGCTGCGCCACCCGGGCCAGTTGCACCGCCTCCCGGCCGTGCCCCAGGTAGACGGCCTGGCGGCTCATGGTGACGAGCACGTAGGAGCCGTAGGCCCGGTCGCCGGACGCCTGGGCGAGCCGCAGCGCCTGCACGAAGTAGCGCTGGGCGAGCCCGTGCGCGGCGATGTCGTAGGAGGTCCACCCGGCGAGCCGGGTGAGGTCGGCGGCCGCCCCGAACAGGCGCCGCCCGGTCTGCTCGTCGTAGGCGCCGCGCAGCAGCGGCTCGCACTCGTGCTCCAGGTAGCGCACGAGCGCCTGCCGGGCGTGGCCGCCGCCGTAGGCGTCGTCGAGGGTGCGGAACAGGTCGGCGACCGAGCGCAGAGCGGCGACGTCGCCGCCGGTGACCCGGTGGCCGGGCGCCCGTTCGGCCTGGCCGCGCGGCCGGGCCGGGGCGGTCACCGCCTCCAGCCGGTTCCTGACGGCGGCCGGGCGGCCCTGGGCGGGCACCCGGGGCGCCGGGTCTCGGGCCACCCGGTCGTCGGCCTTGCCGATCAGCCAGTCCCGGCTGGGCACGACGAGACCGGCCGGGGTGAAGGCGATCCTGCGCAGCTCGGCGTGGCTGCCGGAGTCCTTGCGCCACAGCCCGCTGACGATGTCCACGGCCTCCTCCGGGGTGGCCGCGAACTCGAGCCCGGCGTACACCGGCGCGCACGCGTCCAGGCCGAGATCCTGGGCCGTGAGCCGGCGCCCGAGCCGGCGGGTGAACACCTCGGCGATCAGCGCGGGCGTCGTCCCCCGGGGCTGCTGGCCGCGCAGCCAGCGGGTGACGGAGGTCTTGTCGTATCTGAGGTCGAGTCCGTGCTCCAGGCCGAGCTGGTCGACGCGACGGGCCAGACCGGCGTTGGAGAACCCCGCTTCTGCGATGAGCGCGGCGAGCTGGCGGTTGGGGGTGCGCTGCGCGGGTCGGTCCGTCATCTGGGGTGCGTTCTCCTGCCTTGCGGCACTGCGGAAGTACCCGGACTGCCGGTGAGCAGCCCTTATGGCCTCGTGGACGGCGCGAATGTAGCGGAGAGTGAGCAGACGATCGCACAGTTCCCCGTTCATTCATCCGATCGTGTGAGGATTGCCCTCAGGGCTGACGTATGCCGGACGGTCGTACAGTGGCGTGGGCGCGCCATGCGCCTGGCACCGGTTCGCTGAGGGAGGCGCTTGCCGTGAGTGAGTTGCGGTTCGTCCGTATGGGGTTCGGCGCGGACGCCGTCGAGTACCAGGAGGCGTGGGACGAGCAGCGCCGGGTGCACGCGGCCCGGTTCGCCGACGAGGTCCCGGACACCGTCCTGCTGCTGGAGCACCCCCCGGTCTACACGGCGGGCCGCCGCACCGAGGACAGCGAGCGCCCGCTGGACGGCACCCCGGTCATCGACGTGGACCGCGGCGGCAAGATCACCTGGCACGGTCCCGGCCAGCTCGTGGGCTACCCGATCCAGAAGCTGCCCCGCCCGGTGGACGTCGTCGCCCATGTGCGCCGCCTCGAGGAGGCCCTGATCCGCACCTGCGCCGAGTTCGGCCTGGAGACCACCCGGGTCGAGGGCCGCAGCGGGGTGTGGGTGCTCGGCGACCCGGTCGAACAGCGGCCGGCGCTCGGCGGTCTCTCCCTCGACTTCGACCCCCGGCTCACGGACGACGAGTTCGACCCCCGGCTCAACGGCCCCGAGTACGCGCCCTCCAACGCCGGCCAGCGCCGCGAGGACCGCAAGATCGCCGCCATCGGCATCCGCGTGGCCAAGGGCGTCACGATGCACGGGTTCGCGCTGAACGTGAACCCGGACAACAAGTGGTTCGACCGGATCATCCCCTGCGGCATCCGGGACGCGGGCGTCGCCTCGCTCGCCGCCGAGCTGGGCCGGGACATCACCGTCGAGGACGTCCTGCCGGTCGTCGAGCGGCACCTGCGTGACGTGCTGCAGAACGCGGACCTCAGGCCGCGTGCCGTGGAGAAGGCCTCCGCCTGATCCGGATACGCCCTGCGGCCCGGGGGTCGGCCTCAGCGGCAGGGCTCAGTTAATACGGGCGTACCCTGGTGTACGCCGAGGAATCGAAGTCACAGGGAGCCGGTCGTGTCCGCAGTCGCACCCGACGGACGCAAGATGCTGCGCCTGGAGGTCCGCAACAGCCAGACCCCCATCGAGCGCAAGCCCGAGTGGATCAAGACCCGGGCGAAAATGGGTCCCGAGTACACGAAGATGCAGAACCTCGTGAAGAGCGAGGGCCTGCACACGGTCTGCCAGGAAGCCGGCTGCCCGAACATCTACGAGTGCTGGGAGGACCGCGAGGCCACCTTCCTCATCGGCGGCGACCAGTGCACCCGGCGCTGCGACTTCTGCCAGATCGACACCGGCAAGCCCGAGGCCCTCGACCGGGACGAGCCGCGCCGCGTGGGCGAGTCCGTGGTCACCATGGACCTGAACTACGCCACCATCACCGGCGTCGCCCGCGACGACCTGGAGGACGGCGGCGCCTGGCTGTACGCGGAGACCGTCCGCCAGATCCACGCCCAGACCGCGGACCGCGCGGCCGGCCGGACCAAGGTCGAGCTGCTCGCCCCCGACTTCAACGCGGTCCCCGAGCAGCTCGCCGAGGTGTTCGAGTCCCGTCCCGAGGTCTTCGCGCACAACGTGGAGACGGTGCCGCGGATCTTCAAGCGCATCCGCCCCGGCTTCCGCTACGAGCGCTCCCTGAAGGTCATCACCGAGGCCCGCGACTTCGGCCTGGTCACCAAGTCCAACCTGATCCTCGGCATGGGCGAGACCCGCGAGGAGGTCAGCGAGGCGCTGAAGCAGCTGCACGACGCCGGCTGCGAGCTGGTCACCATCACCCAGTACCTGCGCCCCTCCGTGCGCCACCACCCGGTTGAGCGCTGGGTGAAGCCGCACGAGTTCGTGGAGCTGAAGGAGGAGGCCGAGCAGATCGGCTTCTCCGGCGTGATGTCCGGCCCGCTGGTGCGGTCGTCGTACCGCGCGGGACGCCTCTACCAGATGGCCGTCGAGAAGCGGGGCTCCTTCATCGCCGTACAGGCGGTGTGAGCCGAGCGTGTGAATTCACGCACAAGGCACTACTGGCCAGTAATGGCCGAGTCGACGCGGTCCCGGCCGTCCTCGCTGATGAGGGCGCTGCCGGGGCCGCGCCGTCGTTCCGGGGCTCCGTATCAAGGCTTCACTGGCGTTTGACCGGCCGGTCACGCCCTGGTAACACCGAACAGTGACCCTGGAATCACACCCCGTATCCCACCCGTAACGAGGGGGAGCCCGATCATGCAGGCCGCGCACGTCCGCGCCACAGCGATCCCGTCCGTCACCGACGCGCTCCGCGCCGTCGAGTCCCTGCTCATGAGCGGTGGGCAGCGCACCGCCCGCCGCAACGCCTGGAACTGCGTCCTGGAGGACCGCCGCCGCGCCAAGGACCGGGTCGAGGCGCAGCGCGTGCTCGAACAGGTCGCCGCCCGCTCCTGAACCTCCTCCCCCGCGGGCACTGCCGTCGTGGGCGCTCCCGGGGCCACGTAGACTTCGTGGCATGGCGAGGAAGGAAAACGCGGCGGACGCCGCGAACGCAGGGCGACTGAAGCAGATCGCCCTCACGTACAAGATGACCCGCAAGGTCGACACGAAGATCGGCCTTGTACTCGCGGCTGTCGGTATCGGCACCTTCGGTGTCTTCCTCGCGATCGGCTTCTTGATCGGCCACCCGTACTACCTGGGCGTCCTGGGCCTGCTGCTCGGGTTCCTGGCCACGGCGATCGTCTTCGGCCGCCGGGCCGAGCGGGCCGCCTTCGGGCAGATGGAGGGCCAGCCGGGCGCCGCAGCGGCCGTGCTGGACAACATCGGCCGGGGCTGGACGACGACTCCGGCCGTGGCGATGAACCGCAGCCAGGACGTGGTGCACCGGGCGGTCGGCAAGGCGGGCATCGTGCTGGTCGCGGAGGGCAACCCGAACCGGGTGAAGAGCCTGCTGGCCGCCGAGAAGAAGAAGATGAACCGCATCGTGGCGGACGTCCCCGTGCACGACGTGATCGTCGGCACCGGCGAGGGCCAGGTCGAGCTGAAGAAGCTCCGCACGACCCTGCTGAAGTACCCGCGCGTGCTGACCGGCCCGCAGGTCACCGTCACCAACGACCGGCTGCGCGCCCTCGGCGACCTGATGACCAACATGCCGCTGCCCAAGGGCCCGATGCCGAAGGGCATGCGGATGCCGAGGGGCGGCCCGAAGACCCGCTAGGACTCCTCGTACGGCGAAGGGGGCGCCCGGACCAGGTCCGGGCGCCCCCTTCGTCGTCGTGCTCCGGGCGCTACAGGCGGACCTCGACGGTCTTCGCGAGCCGGTCGTGCAGGCCGCGGCCGTCGCGGTCCCAGATCAGCGCGGGGATCGCCAGGCAGAGCAGAACCGTGCGCAGCAGCGCGCGCGCCGGGTTCACCGTGCCGGTCTCCAGCGCCACGACCCGGATGCCGAAGAGGCGCTTGCCGGGGCTGAAGCCGATCGTGCCGACGGTCAGGACGCTCATCACGAAGAACAGGAGCAGCGCCCAGTTGCTGGTGGCGGGGCTGTAGCCGTGCGTGATCAGACCGTATGCGATCAGGACGCACAGACCCCAGTCCACGGCGAGCGCGCCCAGACGCCTGCCAGGCCGCGCGATCGAGTTCGGGCCCCGCTCGGGCAGACCGAGCTGCTCGCCCCGGTATCCGAAGTCGGCGCCGGCTTCTTCCAGCGCCGCGCGCGGCCCGGAGAGCCACGACCCCATTGCTTGCCTGTTGTCCACCCGTCCACGGTACTGTGCCCGGTCCGGAGCCGGGCGCACAGGGGTGTGTCGGAGCTACGGTGGAGGCGTGACCGGTTAACTTCTGCGAAACAAACGGGTCACGCCCGAGAAATCACCCGTCCTTAGGGTCGAGGGCAGCGTGTGCCACCGCACCGGCCGCACGAACGATCTACCACCCCGGCGGGACGGTCGGGAGTAGGAGGAGCTGGATGTTCCAGAACGCCGACGAGGCCAAGAAGTTCATCGCGGACGAGGAGGTCAAGTTCGTCGACGTCCGCTTCTGCGACCTGCCGGGCGTCATGCAGCACTTCACGTTGCCCGCCGAGGCGTTCGACCCCGACGACGAGCAGGCCTTCGACGGGTCGTCGATCCGCGGTTTCCAGGCCATCCACGAGTCGGACATGTCCCTGCGTCCCGACCTGTCCACCGCGCGTGTCGACCCGTTCCGCCGGGACAAGACGCTCAACATCAACTTCTTCATCCACGACCCGATCACCGGCGAGCAGTACTCCCGTGACCCGCGCAACGTGGCGAAGAAGGCCGAGGCCTACCTCGCCTCCACCGGTATCGCGGACACCGCGTACTTCGGCCCCGAGGCCGAGTTCTACGTCTTCGACTCCGTCCGCTTCGCGACCGGCGCGAACGAGTCCTTCTACCACATCGACTCCGAGGCGGGCGCCTGGAACACCGGCGCCCTGGAGAACAACCGCGGTTACAAGGTCCGCTACAAGGGCGGCTACTTCCCGGTCCCGCCGGTCGACCACTTCGCCGACCTGCGCGCCGAGATCTCCCTGGAGCTGGAGCGGTCCGGCCTGAAGGTCGAGCGCCAGCACCACGAGGTGGGCACCGCCGGCCAGGCCGAGATCAACTACAAGTTCAACACGCTGCTCGCCGCCGCCGACGACCTCATGCTCTTCAAGTACATCGTGAAGAACGTGGCCTGGAAGAACGGCAAGACCGCGACCTTCATGCCGAAGCCGATCTTCGGTGACAACGGCTCGGGCATGCACGTGCACCAGTCGCTGTGGAGCAACGGCGACCCGCTGTTCTACGACGAGGCCGGTTACGCGGGCCTGTCGGACACCGCCCGCTACTACATCGGCGGCATCCTCAAGCACGCCCCGTCGCTGCTGGCCTTCACCAACCCGACGGTGAACTCCTACCACCGCCTGGTGCCGGGCTTCGAGGCGCCGATCAACCTGGTGTACTCGCAGCGCAACCGCTCCGCCGCGATGCGCATCCCGATCACCGGCTCGAACCCGAAGGCCAAGCGCGTCGAGTTCCGCGCCCCGGACTCCTCCGGCAACCCGTACCTGGCCTTCTCCGCGCTGCTGCTCGCGGGCCTGGACGGCATCAAGAACAAGATCGAGCCGGCCGAGCCGATCGACAAGGACCTCTACGAGCTGGCTCCGGAGGAGCACGCCAACGTGGCGCAGGTCCCCACCTCGCTCGGCGCCGTCCTCGACCGCCTCGAGGCCGACCACGAGTTCCTCCTCCAGGGCGACGTCTTCACGCCTGACCTGATCGAGACGTGGATCGACTACAAGCGCACCAACGAGATCGCGCCGCTGCAGCTGCGTCCGCACCCGCACGAGTTCGAGATGTACTTCGACGTGTGACAGGCGCCCCGGGACCTGCGGGTCCCGGGGACTTGCGTGACGAGGGCCGCCACCCGGACGTGTTCCGGGCGGCGGCCCTCGGCCGTGGGGCCGTCAGCCCGCCACGACGACCACCACGGGGGTGTTGTAGCCGTAGCCGTTGTAGAAGCCGAAGCCGTTGTTGAAGCCGTAGCCGTTACGGAAGCCGAAGCCGCCGCGGCCGTAGCAGCCGCCCCAGCCGCCCCAGCCGCCGCAGCCCCGGTCGGTGCTGACCCGCGTGACCTGGCTGTGGGTGGCCGCCGACGCGGCGGTCGCCGTACCGACGACGGCTCCGCCGGCCATCAGGACGCCGACGGCGGACACTGCGGCGAGACGCCTCGCGCGATGTGCGTTCATGGATCCACCTTCCTTCCACCCCTCGTGCGGCTTTCCGGGCACGAGTCGGATGGCCGCGACCTCGGAGCGAGAGTCCGGCGCGGTCGTAGGGGGCGCCGCACGAAGGTCGTGGCAGGGCGTCACCATGAGGCACCCCGCAGTGCGGCTTCTCCCATCGATGCTAGCCGCGCGCAGGTCACCCAGCATCCTGGGGCAACCTTTGCCGCTTCCCAGCGCTCATATTCCCGGGGGATCATCACCCCCTGGCTCTGTCCGACGAGAGAGGTTGAACGGGGATGTCCGAACAGGACGAGTGGGAGAAGGAGTTCGATCACAGGTGGGCGAACTCCGCGGAGCACAAAGAGCCTTCGGCTCGCGCCCGGATGCTCGCCGCCCGCTGGAAGGAGAACCCCCCGGACCCGGCGCCCTTCCGCGCCGACCCGGAGCGGACGGCACCGCGCCGCTCCTCGTGGGTGTCGACGGTCGTGGTCCTCGGCTGCGTGGCCGCGGTGATAGTCCTGCTCGGCTACGCGCAGCTCCACTCGCCGTACTGATCCGTCACCCGGGGTGAACGGGCCCGCCGAGGACCCCCGCAGCGGTTTCCGCGGGTGCACACTGGACTACGGGACGAGTGCCTGACCGTGGGGTGGTGCAAGATGCAGAGCCGCTTCCGGAGCGATCGGCGGCTGACCGTACGGATGTCGGTCACGCTGTTCCTGCTCGGACTGCTGTACGTGGCCTTCGTCGCCGCGTTGATCGTCTTTCTCAAGTCCTGGCTGCTGGTCGTCGTGGTGGTCGGGGCGATGTTCGTGGCGCAGTTCTGGTTCTCCGACCGGATCGCGATGTTCGCCATGCGCGGGCGGGTCGTGGAGCGGGAGGAGTATCCCGAACTGCACGCCGTGGTCGACCGGCTGTGCGCGATCGCGGACATGCCGAAGCCGGTGGTCGCCGTCTCGGACATGGGCATGCCGAACGCGTTCGCGACCGGGCGCAACCCCGACAACGCCGTGGTCTGCGTGACCACCGGGCTGCTGCGCCGTCTGGAGCCCGCCGAGCTGGAGGGCGTGCTCGCGCACGAGCTGTCGCACGTGGCGCACAAGGACGTCGCGGTGATCACCATCGCGTCGTTCCTCGGGGTGATCGCGGGGCTGATCGTGCGGTTCGCCTTCTACTCCCAGATCCTCGGCGGCGGCCGCAGGGACCAGAACACCGCCGCCGTCTTCGCCGCCGTCATGGCCGTCTCGGCGGCCGTGTACGCGATCAGCTTCCTGCTGATCCGGGCGCTGTCCCGGTACCGGGAGCTGGCGGCCGACCGGGCCGCCGCGCACCTGACCGGACGGCCCTCGGCGCTGGCGTCGGCGCTCACCAAGGTCTCCGGGGACATCGCCCGGATCCCGACCGAGGACCTGCGCACGGCCCAGGCCTTCAACGCCTTCTACTTCACTCCGGCGACCGGCCGGGAGCCCGGCGTCGAGCGGTTCTTCTCCACCCACCCGACCCTGCAGCAGCGGCTCGACCAGCTCGGGCGGATCTCCGCGGAGCTGGGCGAGGCGGCCGCTCCCGGGAAGGCTGGCTGAGGATGGGGCTGCTGGACATCCTGCTCGGCCGTACGAAACCGGTCGCACCCGATCTGGACCAGCTCTTCGCGCTGCCCTCGGCGGCGATCACCCTGCAGGCGGCGGCCGGGTTCACCCCGGCCGGCGTCGGCGCGGTGTGCTTCGCGACGGTCGAGGGCCCGGCCTTCGAGCAGACGTACCGCGAGATCCAGGAGCTGCTCGACGCGGACGCCGACCGGGCGGGGAGCCCGGTGGAGCTCAGCCGGGACGACTACGGCTACTCCTGGCTGGTCTCCCGCCGGCCCCCCGACGAGCTGATCCAGCTCGTGAACGACCTGCACGCGGTGAACACCTCCCTCGAGGCCAACGGCTTCGGCCCCCAGCTCCTGTGCTCCCTGGCCGCCTTCACCGACCCGGCCGGCCGCAGGCTGGCCCTCGTCTATCTGTACAAGCGCGGTTCGTTCTTCCCCTTCGCCCCGCTGCCCGGCGGCTCCGAGCGCCGGGACAGCGCCCTGGAGCTCCAGGTGAAGGCGGCGCTCGCGAGCGACCTGCGGATCGAGCCGGATCTCGGCCGGTGGTTCCCGGTGTGGGGCGCGCCCGGTCTGTGACGACCGGGGCGCCCGGCTCACCTGCTCTTCTCGCGCGCCTGGCGCCGGGTCTCGAAGGGGCGCTCGCGGCGGTAGCGGCGCTCCCACCTGGCCTGGCGGTCACGGCGCTCGCGGTACGCCCGGTAGGAGTCGGGCACGGCGCCCGTACCGCCCGGCGGGGGCGTGGCGGGTGCGCCCCGGCCGTACCTCGCGTACAGGTACACCAGCGCGCCGGCGGCGAGCCACCAGGTGTGGTTGCCGAATCCGAGGATCACCAGGACGACGGTCCCGGTGCTGACGATGCCACGCATGACGGACCTCCTCCATGAGGTGAGCGGGGACGTGTTGTCGGCTTCGCGGCGTTTGTTCAGGGTAGGGAGTCCGATTCCGGATGCGCACCTGGTTTTCCGCGCGGCCCGGGGGCCGTGAGTGAATGTCCCGCATGAGCCGACTCCCTTCACCCACAGATGAGTTCGACGACTTCGTGTGCGTGTCCGAAGGCGAGCGCGTTCGCGGGGTGAGCGCCGGTCCGCCCGGGCGGGCGACGGCCGTGCTCCTGCACGGCGCGGGCAAAGGCGGCAAGGAGCGGCTGCTGCCGCTGCTCGCCGAGTTCGCCGCCCACGGCGCGCACGCCCTGGCCTTCGACTACTCCGGTCACGGCGAGAGCAGCGGCGCGCTCGCTGATTCGAGCCTGCGGCGGCGGTTCGCGCAGGCTGCCGCGGTGATCGACGCGCACGCACCGGCGGACGATCCGCTGGTGCTGGTCGGGTTCAGCATGAGCGGGCACACGGTCGCGGATCTGGTCCGGCACTACGGGCGCCGGGTGGCGGCGGTGGGCCTGTGCGCGCCCGCCGTGTACGCGCAGGAGGCCTGGGAGGAGCCCTTCGGCGACGGCGGCGGGCGGTTCAGCACGATCATCCGCACACCCGGGAGCTGGCGGAACTCCCCGGCGCCGGCGGCGCTGAGCGCCTTCGGGGGACGGGCGGTGCTGGCGGTGCCGGGCACGGACGCGGTGATCCCGCCGGAGGTCACGGAGGCCGTACAGGACGCGCTGTCGGCACGCGCCCAGTACACCCGGCTCGACCTCCCGGACGCCGGGCACCGGCTGGGCCTGTGGTTCCGGGACCACCCCGAGGACCGGCGCGCGCTGGTGTCCGCGCTGCTGGAGGGGCTCGAGGAACAAGGCTGGGCGGCGACCCGCGGCTGGGTGGCCGGACAGTTGCCCCGGGACCGCAAGGTCGTGGGCTCCCGCCGACTGTCCGGTGGCTGGTCGGCGCAGATGCGGGAGCTCACCCTCGACGACGGGGATGAGCTGGTGCTCCGCACGTTCGTGAGACCGTTCTTCCGGCGGCACGCACCGGGGCTGCTCACCCGGGAGGCGGCGGTGCTCGGTCTGCTCGCCGGGCAGGAGGGCGTCCCGGCTCCGGCCCTGGTCGCCGTCGACGCCGCCGCCGAGCACTGCGACCACCCCAGCCTGTTGATGACCCGGGTGCCCGGCACGGTGCGGGTGGACGACGAGGACGGGGAGCCGCTGGACCGGCGGCTGGACCTGCTCGCCGCCCAACTGGTCCGCATCCACGCGGTCGAGCCGGCCGAGCGCCCGCGCCCCTACCAGGCGTGGACCTCGCCGGAGCGGGTCCGCACGCCGGGCGGCGCGCTGTGGGAGCGGGCGGTCGACGTGATCCGGCGCGAGCCGCCGGCGTACAGCGGGCGGTTCCTGCACCGGGACTACCACCCCGGCAATGTGCTGTTCACCGGGACGGGGGACGGGCTCCGGGTGGGCGGAGTGGTGGACTGGGTGGAGACCTCCTGGGGCCCGGCCGACCTGGACGTCGCCCACTGCTCCACGGCACTGGCCCTGCTGCACGGCCCCCGGCACGGGCTGGCCTTTCGGGACCGGTACGAGCGGCACGGCGGCCACGGCCTGGCGGACGGTCCGGACCACCTGTACTGGCGGCTGCTCGACGCGCTGGCCGGCTCCCCCGACGCGGCGAAGCTGGCCGGACCCTGGCGCGAGCTGGGGCGCACGGACCTGACGCCCGGGGTGCTGGGCGAGCGGCTGACGGCGTACGTGGGCGGGCTGATGGAGCGGTACGGCTGAATCCGGGGCGCCGGCCCCCGGCTGTCGGTGGTGTCGGCGATGCTTGGGGCACGGTGAGCGACGGGGAGGTCGGCATGGGTGGCGTACGGCGGCGCATCGGTACGCAGGAGCGGCGGGCGCGGCTGGCGCTGCGTCACCGTCTCGCGGGCACGGCGCGGGCGGCGGCGCCCGAGGAGGTGGCCGACGCCCTGGTGGCCCTGCACGGCTCGGACCCGGCGACGGTGTACCTGGCGGTGGCGGCGCGGCTCGCCGACGCGGCGAAGGCGGTGCCGGAGACGGAACGCGCGCTGTACGACGACCGCACGCTCGTCCGTATGCACGGCATGCGGCACACCGTGTTCGTGTTCCCCACGGAGCTGACCGCCGTCGTGCACGCCTCCACGGGTCTCACCGTGGCCGCGCGGGAACGCGCCTCGCTGGTCAAGGACATGGCCGGGGCGGGCGCGCCGGACGCGGCCTGGCTGGCGGCGGTCGAGGCGTCCACGCTGGCGGCGCTGGCCCGGCGCGGCCAGGCGACGGCGGCGGAGCTGACGGCGGACGAGCCCCGGCTGCGCGAGCGGTTCGTGTACGCGGCGGGCAAGAGCTACGAGGGCGTCCACACGGTGTCCTCGCGCCTGCTGCGCGTGCTCGGGGTGGAGGGCAAGGTGGTCAGAGGCCGCCCGCTCGGCTCCTGGACGTCCGGCCAGTTCCGCTGGGCGCCGGCGCCGCCGCACCCGGAGCTGGATCCGGCGCGGGCCCAGGCCGCCCTGCTGGAGCGCTGGCTGCGGGCCTGCGGGCCTGCGACGGAGGCGGACCTGAAGTGGTGGACGGGCTGGCGGGTGACGGAGGTGCGCCGCGCCCTGGCCGCGACCGGCGCGCACGAGGTCATCCTGGAGGAGGGCACGGGGTTCGTGGCGGCCGGTGACGCGGACCCGGTGGCGGCTCCCGGCCGGCTCTGGGCGGCCCTGCTGCCGGCGCTGGACCCGACGGCCATGGCCTGGCAGCGGCGCGACTGGTACCTGCCCGAGGGGCTGCGCCCGGAGCTGTTCGACCGCAGCGGCAACGTGGGTCCGACGGTGTGGTGGAACGGCCGGGTGGTGGGCGGCTGGGCCCAGCGCGCGGACGGCTCGGTCGTCTGGCGGATCCCGGACGCGGGCGTGCGCCGGGAGGCGGAGCCGGCGGTGGCGGCCGAGGCGGAGCGGCTGCGGGGATGGCTGGGGGCGACGCGGGTCACCCCGAGGTTCCGCACCCCGCTGGAGCGGGAGCTGTCGGCCTGACGGTCCGGGTGCCCCGGGCGGGCCCGGGGCACCCGGCGCCGGTTCTCACCGGGTGTAACGCATCAGCGCCCGCACCATGTGGCACGTGGTGGCCGACGGCGGGTGCACGCCGATCCGCTCGGCGGTGCTGCGGATCGTCTCGTCGTGGGCCTGGCCGGGCAGGTAGACGCCGGTGTCGAGCAGGGCTATGGCGAGGCGCATGGCCTTCAGGCGCCGGTTGTGGGTGACGTACCACTCGCGCGGCCGCCCGGCCGGCAGCGGACGCTTCTCCATCGGCACGTAGGGCGAGTCGAGCCGGACGGCGCGCTTGGCGGTGGACTGGGTCGGCAGCGGCTTGGACTTCAGGGCGGCAGCGGGCACGGGCATCCTCCTGTCGCGGTCGGGGCGTCCGCCGGAAGGCCTCCGGCGATTCCCTCGAACACTGCTTCCAGTCTACCGCCGGGCACTGACATTCGGGCGGCCCGAGTATCCGTCAAACTCCCAGGTGGAAGGTGTAGTTGGCGGTCAGTCACGGCAGTTCCGGATGAGGCGGACGGGGCTCGGGAAAATCGAACAGACCGGTCGCCCGGGCCCGGCCGTGACGCGGGCGCGGGGCGGGTTGCGCGTACGGTGTGCCGCATGGAGATCTGGATCAACCCGGCCTGTTCGAAGTGCCGCGGCGCCCTCGGCCTGCTCGACGCCGAGGGGGCCGACTACACCGTCCGCCGCTACCTGGAGGACGTGCCGAGCGAGGACGAGATCAGGGCCGTGCTCGGCCGGCTCGGGCTCGAGCCGTGGGACATCACCCGCACCCAGGAGGCCGCCGCGAAGGAGCTGGGCCTCAAGGACTGGGCGCGGGACGGGAGCACGCGGGACCGGTGGATCACCGCCCTCGCCGAGCACCCGAAGCTGATCCAGCGCCCGATCATCACGGCGGACGACGGCACCGCCCTGGTGGCCCGCACCGAGGAGGCCGTGCGCGAGGCGGTGTCCCGGGGCAAGGGCTGAGCGGCGCCCGACCGTGCTGTGACGCAGGTTACCCGGACGAACACCGGTGACCGCTGAGCAACCCTGTTCGGGATCTCGTACATAGCGGCGTACGCTCCCCTACCTCTTCAGGAGGCGCGCATGTCGCGCAGGAGAACTCTCAGCACGAAGAAGAAGCTCGCGCTGCTCGCCGGCGCCGCGGCGGTGGCGGGCGGCGGGGCCTTCGCGCTGGCGTCCACCTCGAACGCCGCACAGAGTCCGCAGAACGCCCGGACGCTGTCCGCCGGGGACTCCACGGTGTGCCAGGGGCTGGCCACGGCCCACGGCAACAACGACCGGTTCATCGCGGACCAGAAGGCCAACCCGGACGCGCAGTCGACGGCCCGGATCGCCAACCGCGAGGCGGTCGTCAGACAGATCGAGGTCCAGCAGAAGGCCGCCGGATGCACCGTTGGGGAGTCGGCTCAGGGCTCCCAGGCGGCGCAGGGCGGCCAGCAGGGCAACGCTTCGCAGGGCAACGCTTCGCAGGGCAACGCCCAGCAGGGCGCCGGCGCCCAGGCCGGCGGGGCGCAGCAGTCCGCGCAGCCCTCGCCCCCGGCGGCCGGCGGGAACGGGGCCGCCGGCGGCGCGGCCGCCGGCCGGCAGGTCTGCGCGGGCTCGACCGTGACGCTCTCCGGCGAGGGCGGCGCCCCGGCCGCTTCCAGCAACCAGTTCCCGGCCGGCACGACCCTGAAGGTCACCAACCTGGACAACAACAAGTCCACGACCGTCAAGGTCACCTCGGTGTCCGGGAGTTGCGCGCTGCTGAACAACGCCGCCTTCGAACAGGTGCGGGAGCCGGGCAAGTTCCTCATCCGCCGCGCGGTGATCGAGAAGGTGGGGTGAGCCCCGGCCGGTGAGACGCCGGCCGGCGGGGCGCGGGCCGCGACGGCACCGGCCGGGCAGGGAACAGGTACGCCGCCTCGTACCCGGCGCGACAGCCGGCCGGGTGCAGGAGGAACAGGCGGCGTACCCGGCCCGGCCCCGGTGCCGCGCGGTCCGCCGCCCGTTGCGCCGGCGGCCGTCGTACGCAACCGCGCGCCGCGCCACCGCGTGAGTCCGGACACAGAACGGCCAGGTAACACGCGGTTCACATACGGGCAACGGCCGGGAAATCGCCTGTTGACAGGCTGCCGGGCAGATCGAGGCGGCGCACCGGTGCCGCAGCGCCGCCGGCACCCGCGAGTGCGACCGACCACCCCGGAGGATGTGGCCCCGTGACCTTCAAGGCTGAGTACATCTGGATCGACGGCACCGAGCCGACGGCCAAGCTGCGTTCCAAGACGAAGATCATCACGGGTGCTCCCGCCGGCCTCGGGGCGCTGCCGGTCTGGGGCTTCGACGGCTCCTCCACCAACCAGGCCGAGGGCCACGCCTCGGACCTCGTGCTCAAGCCGGTCTTCTGCTGCCCCGACCCGATCCGCGGCGGCGACGACATCCTCGTGCTGTGCGAGGTCCTGAACATCGACCTCACCCCGCACAGGTCCAACACCCGTGCCGCGCTGGCCGAGGTCGCCGGGCGGTTCGCCGCACAGGAACCGATCTTCGGCATCGAGCAGGAGTACACCTTCTTCGACGGCACCCGCCCGCTCGGCTTCCCCGAGAACGGCTTCCCGGCCCCGCAGGGCGGCTACTACTGCGGTGTCGGCGCCGACGAGATCTTCGGCCGTGACGTCGTCGAGGCCCACCTGGACAACTGCCTGAAGGCGGGCCTGGGCATCTCCGGCATCAACGCCGAGGTCATGCCGGGCCAGTGGGAGTTCCAGGTCGGCCCGCTCGCCCCGCTGGAGGTCTCCGACCAGCTGTGGGTGGCCCGCTGGCTGCTGTACCGCACCGCCGAGGACTTCGGCGTCTCCGCGACCCTTGACCCCAAGCCGGTCAAGGGCGACTGGAACGGCGCCGGCGCGCACACCAACTTCTCCACCAGGGCGATGCGCGAGGGCTACGACGCGATCATCACCGCCTGCGAGTCGCTCGGCGAGGGCTCCAAGCCGCTGGACCACGTGAAGAACTACGGCGCCGGCATCGACGACCGCCTCACCGGCCTGCACGAGACCGCCCCGTGGAACGAGTACTCCTACGGCGTCTCGGACCGCGGCGCCTCGGTGCGCATCCCGTGGCAGGTCGAGAAGGACGGCAAGGGCTACATCGAGGACCGCCGCCCGAACGCCAACGTCGACCCGTACGTGGTGACCCGTCTGCTGGTGGACACCTGCTGCTCCGCGCTGGAGAAGGCCGGCCAGGTCTGATCCGCGCCGCTCGCCCGGGGGGCGCCCGCCAGGACGGCGGGCGCCCCTGCGGCGTCCCGGGGGCGGGCGGGCGTCCAAGCTGTGAGAGAAGGGTCCTGCCGGGGGCACGTATCTGCTTCAATGGGCCCATGGCCAGCTTCCAGAACCGCACCGCGACGGGTCGCCACGACCTCGAGCCGTTCTGGCCCTCCCGTCAGCACCACGACTTCGACCGGGTGTGTTGCCGCGCGGCGAACGCGCGGGCCCTCTAAAGCCGTACACCCCGGCCTTCGGCCAGCGCGGAACGACGTACGTCCCGGCGCGCCCGACCACGAATCGCGGCCGCCGCACCTTCCGACGAACTCCTCGCGCGAAAGAGCTGACCTCTCATGGCGACCACTCGTTCCCTCTCCACCGCCACCCTCCCCGCCCCCGCCCCCGCCCAGAGCGGCTCCCGCCACCGTTTGCGGGCCGTCGACCGGGACGAGGTGGTGGACGTCGCGGACTTCCTGCCGCCGGGCGCCACCTGGCTGCCCGCGCCGCAGCACACCGTGCCCGCCCTCCCCGGGCAGCCCCCGATGGTCGGCTACCTGGTGCTGGTCCCGGCCGACCAGCGGCCGCCCTTCCTGCCGGCCGCGGTGCCGGGCGGCCCCGGCGCGGCGGCCGGAGCGGACGGCGACCCGCTGGTGCGGATCGACCCGGTGCAGCGCACCGTCAGCGTCGACGGCCGCGAACTCGACCTCACCTACCTGGAGTTCGAGCTGCTCGCCCACCTCGTGGCCAACCCGAACCGGGTGCACACCCGCGACCAGCTCGTGACCACCGTCTGGGGCTACGGCCACGTCGGCGACGGCCGGACCGTCGACGTCCACATCGCCCGGCTCCGCCGCAAGCTGGGCGAACGGCACCGCCGCGCGATCCAGACGGTGCGCCGGGTCGGCTACAAGTACACCCCGCCGACCGGGGACTGAGCCGGGCCCTCTGCCCTCGGCAGACGGCCCTTCCCTCCCCGGGCCGCACCGGTCACGCTCACCGGTATGAGACTTCTGGTGCTGGGCGGTACGGAGTTCGTGGGCAGGACCGTCGTGGAGGCCGCGCTCGCCCGCGGCTGGGAGGTGACCGTCTTCCACCGGGGGCGGCACGCGCCGCCGCAGGGGGTGCGGTCGCTGCACGGCGACCGCACCGCGCCCGGCGGGCTCGACACCCTCGCCGGGGACGACGGCTCCTGGGACGCGGTGGTCGACACCTGGTCGGCGGCGCCCCGCGCGGTCCTGGAGGCGGCGCGTCTGCTGCGCGGCCGCGCCGGCCGGTACGCGTACGTCTCCAGCCGGTCCGTGTACGCCTGGCCCTGGCCGCCGGGGGCCCGTGAGGACGCCCCGCTGGTCGAGGGCGCCGCCGCCGACGCGGGGACGGCGGACTACGCCCGGGACAAGCGGGGCGGCGAACTCGCGGCCGTGGCGGCCTTCGGCGCCGGTGACTCGCTGCTGGTCCGGGCCGGGCTGATCCTCGGCCCGTACGAGAACGTGGGCCGGCTGCCCTGGTGGCTGAACCGGATCGCCCGCGGCGGGCAGGTCCTGGCGCCGGGGCCGCGCGGCCTGACCGTGCAGTACATCGACGCGCGCGACCTCGCCGGCTGGCTGCTCGGCGCGCTGGAGCGGGGGCTGAGCGGCCCGTACGACCTGGTCGGGCCGCCGGGTACGACCACCATGGGCGAGCTGCTCGAGGCCTGCGTCCGGGCGACCGGCGCGGACGCGGAACTGTGCTGGACGGACCCGCGGCCGATCCTGGACGCCGGCGTCGAGCCGTGGACCGGGCTGCCGGTGTGGGTGCCGCCGGACAGCGAGATGTACGACGCCGTGCACCGCTCGGACGTCTCCCGGGCCCTGGCCACGGGGCTGGAGTGCCGGCCCGTGGGCGAGACCGTCGCGGACACCTGGCGGTGGCTGACCTCGATCGGGGGCACGGCGCCGCAGCGGCCCGACCGGAGCTTCAAGGGCGTCGCTCCCGAGGTGGAGGCCCGGGTGCTCGCCGCGGCCCGGGGTGTACCTGGCACCACCCCCTGACCGGGGGCTTCGGGCCAGTGACCGCCGCGCGGGGGTCGGCCAGACTGACCGCATGACTACCGACACGAAGGGCGGCACGGTGCGCGCGCGGGCACGCGACGCTGCACTCGCCGCCGTACGGGGCTTCGTCCTGGCCGTGGCGGCCCTGCCCGTCACGGTGCTGTGCCTCACGCTGACCCTTGTCTCCCTCGCGCTCATACCGATCGGCGTCGGCCTCGTCACCACCCCCTGGATCCTCGGCGGGGTGCGGGACGTGGCGGACGTCAGGCGCAGGCTCGCGGCCGAGTGGGGCGGGGTCTGCATCCCTTCGGCGTACCGGAGCGTGCCCGCCGGCGCCAAGCCGTGGACGCGCACCTTCACGATGCTCGGCGACCGGCAGGTGCGGCGGGACCTGCTGTGGCTGCCGGTGGACATGACGGCGGGCTTCGTCACGGCGCTGCTGCCCGCGGTGCTGTGCTTCTACCCGCTGGAGGGCTTCGCGGTGGCCGCGGGGCTGTGGCGGGTGCTGGCGGACGGCGGGACGTACTGGTACGGCTTCGTGCCGGTCACCGGCGGGCCGACCGCGCTCGGCGCCGCGGCCGTCGCCGCGGTCCTGCTGGTCGCAGCCCTCCGCTTCCCGCCGCGCCTGCTGACCGCGCACTTCCGTCTCACCCGCGCCGTCCTCGGCGCGGACCGGGGCGAACTCGCCGAGCGGGTAAGGGTGCTGACCGCGACCCGGCGCGACGCCGTGGACACCTCCGCCGCCGAACTGCGGCGCATCGAACGGGACCTGCACGACGGCGCCCAGGCGCGGCTGGTCGCCATGGGCATGGACCTGGGGACCGTCGAGATGCTGCTCGACAAGGACCCGGCGCAGGCCAGGCGGCTGCTGTCCCAGGCCCGCCGCAACTCCGCGGACGCCCTGGAGGAGCTGCGCGACCTGGTCCGGGGCATCCACCCGCCGGTGCTGGCCGAGCGCGGACTCGGGGACGCGGTACGGGCGCTGGTGCTGCGGCTGCCGCTGCCGGGCGAGGTGAGCGTGGAGCTGCCCGGCCGGGCGGACGCGCCGGTGGAGTCGGCCGCCTACTTCGCGGTCAGCGAGGTGCTCACCAACGCCGTCAAGCACTCCGGCGCCGACCGGCTGTGGGTGGACCTGCACCACGCCGACGGGATGCTGCGGATCACGGTCACCGACAACGGCGGGGGCGGCGCGGTGATCGGCGCGGGCTCCGGTCTGGCCGGGGTGGAACGGCGGCTCGGTACATTCGACGGCGTCCTGGCCGTCAGCAGCCCCGCCGGCGGTCCCACCCTGGTGACCATGGAGCTTCCGTGCGCGTTGTCCTAGCCGAAGACCTCTTCCTGCTGCGCGACGGGCTGGTCCGGCTGCTGGAGGCCTACGACTTCGAGATCGTGGCGGCCGTCGAGTCCGGCCCCGAACTCGACCGCGCGCTGACGGAGCTGAAGCCGGACGTGGCCGTCGTGGACGTCCGGCTGCCGCCCACGCACACCGACGAGGGCCTGCAGTGCGCGCTGCGGGCCCGGCGGCAGCGGCCCGGGCTGCCGGTGCTGGTCCTGTCCCAGCACGTCGAGCAGTTGTACGCGCGGGAGCTGCTGGCCGACGGCAGCGGCGCGGTGGGCTATCTGCTGAAGGACCGGGTGTTCGACGCCGACCAGTTCGTGGACGCGGTACGGCGGGTGGCGGCCGGGGGCACCGCGATGGACCCGCAGGTGATCCAGCAGCTGCTGTCACGGCGGGCGGCGGACGACCGGCCGCTCGGTCGTCTGACCCCGCGCGAGCTGGAGGTGCTGGAGCTGATGGCGCAGGGCCGCTCGAACGCGGCGATCGCCGGGCAGCTCGTGGTGACGGAACGGGCCATCGCCAAGCACACCTCCAACATCTTCACCAAACTGGGCCTCGAGGTGTCGGACGACGACAATCGGCGCGTGCTGGCGGTGCTGGCGTACCTCGACCGCGGCCGCTGAAGCGAAATTCAACTACCGCTGTTCAAGGGGCATTTGAGGCCCCTGGCGGCAGGCGTTCCCGCGACTGATTCGTGAGACGGCTGAACACCTCGGGAGCGGCGTCCGTATGGAAGGGCGCCGCTTCACTCCTGTCGGGCGCCTCGATGCTGCCCCGCAAGGAAGTCAGAGGAGTTCCATGGGACGCAACACACGAAAACGCCGTACGCCGCTGGCCACCAAGGCCATTGCCGCATCGGCGGCCCTAGCGCTCGGTGGGGGCGGGCTGATCTGGGCGAACTTCTACGCCTCGGCGCACGAGTCGGGCAACCAGTCGTGGGGAGGCAACCGGACCAAGGCAGCCACGGCGCAGGTCTCGACGATCTCGTGTCCGGACGTGGGCCAGAGACTGACCAACGTGCCGAACCAGGCCCGGGGCGAGGTGGCCGGGGAGCTGTCCAACCTCGACCGCCAGATCACCGACGCCTACCAGCGTCTGGCGACCACGCGGGACGCGCAGGCCCAGGACGCGAGCTTCGTCCAGAACTCCATCCTGCAGCCGCTCAAGGACCGGCGGAAGGCGATCCTGGACCGGATCAGGCTGGAGATCACCCGGGTCGGCGGCACCGCGCCCGGCGACCTGGACACCCTGGCCAACTGCACGGCGCAGAACGCCGACCAGACCACCGGCGGGCAGCAGCAGAACGGCGGCCAGCAGCAAGGCGGTCAGCAGCAGGGCGGCCAACAGCAGGGCGGTCAGCAGAACGGCGGCCAACAACAGGGTGGTCAGCAGCAGGGCGGGCAGCAACAGGGCGGCCAGCAGAACGGCGGCCAGCAGCAGAACAACGGCGGGCAGGCCGGCAACGGCCCGGCCGCGGCCGACTTCGTCGACATCACCAAGGTCCAGGCGAACGTGCAGGCCAAGCCCCGCAAGTCCCGCAACGCGTCGACCGGCACGTTCACCACGCGCTGCGGCGTGAACGCCAACAAGAACCACAACACCGACAACGTGATCGTGGCGCCCGGCGTGACCAACGGCGCCCACCACCTGCACGACTACGTCGGCAACCAGAAGGTCAACGCGTTCTCCAGCAACAACACCTTCCTGCAGGGCGGCACGAGCTGCCAGAACAAGAACGACCTGTCGTCGTACTACTGGCCGGTGGTCCGCGTCCAGGACGGTTCGCAGGATTTCGACCAGAACGCGGACGGCGGCGGCAAGGAGGGCAACGTCGGCAAGATCCTGGTGCCGGCCCAGGCCCAGATCAAGTACGTGGGCAGCCCCACCGGCAAGGTCGTCGCGATGCCGCAGTTCCTGCGGATCATCACCGGTGACGCCAAGACCACCACCAACGGCCTGGCCAACGCCAACGCGCACTGGAGCTGCACCGGCTTCGAGAACAAGGTGCAGCTCACCACGCAGTACCCGATCTGCCCGCAGGGCAGCAAGGTGGTGCGCACGTTCGCCTTCCAGAGCTGCTGGGACGGGCAGAACGTCGACAGCGCCAACCACCGCACGCACGTGGCCTTCGCCGACGCGAACGGCAACTGCCAGAACGGCTTCAAGGCCATTCCGCAGCTCACGATGCGCCTGGTGTACAACATCACCCCGCCGACCGTGCAGAACGGCCAGGTGAAGAACGCCTACGCGGTGGACGGCTTCCCCGAGCAGCTGCACAAGCCGGCCACCGACCACGACGACTTCATCAGCGTCACGACCGGCGGGCTGGCCAACAAGATCGCGAACTGCGTCAACCGCGGCCAGAACTGCGCGTGATCCGCTGAGACGCGCGGACGGAAGAAGGCCGGTGGCGGGTCCCTCCCGCCACCGGCCTTCGCCGTGTCCGCGACCGCGGATCAGCCGCTGTGCGCGTGGTGGTCCGTGCCGATCTCCACGTCGCCGCCGAGCGTGCCGCGCAGCGCCTCGACCACGCCGTCGTCGCCGACGGCGACCCACTTGCGCCCGACGAGGTAGTAACCGCCGTAGTCCTTGGCGTCGTTGATCCACTCGCGCTGGCCGCGGTCGGTGGCGAAGGTGGCGAGGACGAACCTGCCGTCGCCGTTGCGGCAGATGGCCTGGCGGATCTCGTCGGCGTCGGTCTGCATGTTCGGCTTGCACCGCACCTCCGCGGCCAGGCTCTCCAGGCTGCCGGTCGCGGTGGGCGGCACCTTCTCGCCGCCCTCGCCGTCCGCGCCGCAGCCCGCCAGCGCCAGTACGGCCGCGGCGCCGAGCACCGCACGTGTCACCCTCATCGTTCCTCCGGTCCTGGTACGCCCCAGCATGCCGCGCGGGGGCACCGGTACGGGACCCCGCCCAACGGATACGGCCACGGGGCCCGGTGCGCTCAATTCCGTGTGGCGACGGGCACGGGTGTGCGAGGGTGACCCGGTGGACCAAGACTGGGAAGACCGTGTGACCGCCGCCTGGGCCTCCTTCGACGACTACCCGGAGGAGCGCGCGCAGGAGTTCCGCGACCTGATCGGCAAGCTGGTCGCCGAGCTGCCCGAGGGCAGCGCGCTGGGCCCGTTCGAGCAGGCCTGCGCCTGGGACTCCACCGGCCACTCGGACCGCGCGGTGCCGCTGTACCGGGAGGCGCTGGCGCGCGGCCTGGACGGCTACAAGGGCCGCCGGGCGCGGATCCAGCTCTCCAGCTCCCTGCGCAACGTCGGCCGGGCGGAGGAGGGCGTCGCCCTGCTCACCCCCGAACTGGACGCCCCGTCGGACGAGTTGGACGACGCGGTACGGGCCTGTCTGGCGCTGTGCCTGTCCAGCCTGGGCCGGGACCGCGAGGGCCTTGCCCTGGTGCTCGGCGCCCTCGCCCCGCATCTGCCCCGCTACCAGCGGTCGATGGCCCGCTACGCCCGCCTGCTGGTCGAACCGGAGGACTGAGCCGCCCGCCCGGCGGTGACCTGGCGAAGGCTCAGTCGTTCACCGGGATGTGCAGTCACAGGATGTAGCCCAGCGTCACACAACCACCGCCGCCGGTCCCGGCATCGGCGTGGACCAGGCCGAGGCCGCTCTGGTCGAGCACTACCCGCGGCTGGTCCGGCTCGCCTACCTGATCCTGCCGCCCGACCTGCACCGCGGCCGCCGGGTGCTGACGGCACACTCCCTCGCCCAGCGCGCCCTGCCCCGCGGCCGCCGGCGGAAGTCCGTGATCCCGGCCCAGTCCGCGGGCCGGGACGGCGACCCGGGGTACGCGTTCGTCCGGCAGGAGGTCGTGCGCACCGCGCTGGCGGCGACCCGGACCCGCCGGGGCCGGCCGCGCCGGGCGCAGCTCCCGCCGCTGCTCCCCCGGGTGTGGGGGCTGCGGCTGTTCCCGCGCTCCGGCGGGGCCGACGAACTCGCCCTGGACCAGCGGCTGTCCGCCCTGTCCGCGCCGGCCCGCGCCGCCTACGTGCTGCGCGGCCTCGAGCGGCTGCCGGACTCCGGTGTCCGCGGGATCCTCACGTCCGCCGGGGTCGTCCGGCCCGAGGCCGCGCTGGCCGAGGCCAACGGGGTGCCCGTGCAGGACGCCCTGCTCCGCTCCCCGGAGTTCGACCCCTGCTCGCTGCAGGCCAGGCCCACCGACCTGGTGCGCCGCCGCCAGCACGCCAAGGCGGCGCTCGCCGCGGCGGCCGCGCTCGCGGTGTGCGGGGCGCTGGTCACCCTGCCGGGTGACGGCTGGGGCCCGGACGGCGCCGCCGCGCCCAGCTACGCCCAGAACCCGGCCGCCCGAGCCGCGCTGGACCCCGGCAGGCTGGTCCGGATCGCCCCGGCCGCGTGGAAGTCCTCCGCCCGCACCGACTTCTCGGTGTGGCCGGCGCGCGGCACGCTCACCGGCGACCGGGCGCTGCTGCGCCGGGCCCTCGCCGTCTGGGCCCGGCCCGGCGACACGGTCCGCGTCTCGGCGACGCCGGGGACCCAGACCGGCGGACCGGCGGGCCCGCCCCAGCTCCTCTACGCGGGCGACGTGGACAGCGCCCGTGTGGTGATCCTCTACGACGGTCTGCGCATCACCCGGTACGCCGAGCCGAGGGACGGCACGGCGGGCGCGGCGCTGGACTTCGCCCGGGTCGACGGCGCGACCGGCACCGAGGCGAGCGCGCTGGTGCTGGGCCGCTCCGACGGCAACGTGCGTTACCTGACGGCCCCTTGGGTGAGCGCGGCCGCTCAGCGCGACCTGATGAAACCGGACGCGTCCCCGACGCCGCTGCCCCTCACCGACGGCGTCACCGCGCCGCTGGCCAGCCCCGCCCTGCGGACCGGCGACTGCACCTCGTGGAACGTGCTCCAGCTGACCGGCGCCTCGGGCGACCAGCTCCACACCGATCTCGGCGAGCTGGTGCCCGCCCATCTCACCGCCGGGCGCCCGGGGGCCACCGCAGAGGCGGCCGGGGCGGAGGGGCTGCAGGCCTGGGCGCCGTTCGCCTGCTCGCTGGCGACGGAGCGTTCGGCGGGGGTGCGCGGCGTCAACGCCTGGGCGTTCGCCGAGCAGTCGCTGCCCGACGGGAGCGGTGCGGGCCGCTGGGCGTGCACCAGGGCGGAGACCTGGCGCGGCGGCGGCACGGCGGTGCTGGCGCAGTTCCGGACGCCGGGCCGGACCTCCGGTGCGGTGGTCGCCAAGGGCGCCGATGTCGCGGCCTGCGGTCCGCGCGATCCGCAGGTGCTGGCCGGGGTGCTGTGGAAGGCCAGGACCGGGGACTGGTACCTGCTGGCCGCGGGCGGCCCGGACGTCACCGGGATCCGGGCGAGCGGCGGGATCACCGCGGCCGGTCAGGGGCCGCTGCTGGCGGTCAAGGCCGGGCAGGGGGCGCGGGCCGATCTGTCGGGGTCCCTGAAGGACGGCCGGACGATCGGCGGACTACGCTAGGGTCTGTCGCCGATCCTAGTTGACAGTGGCGTCAACAAGGCGGTGCGGAGGGGTTCTCAGACGCCCTACCCGTCAGTACATTGACGCCATGTCCAATAAGCAGGCCCGGCCGGTGGAGCACGGGCGGATACCGCTCAAGGCCCGCGACGTGTCCTTCTCCTGGGAGGACACACCGCTGCACTGGGTGCCCGGCGACCCGTTCACCACGCACACCATCAATGTGCTGCACCTGCTGCTGCCCGCCGGCGAGCGGTGGTTCGTGCACGTGTACAAGCAGGCGCTGCCGCTGATCCGGGACGACCGGCTCCGGGCGGACGTCATCGGCTTCATCGGGCAGGAGGCCGTGCACTCCCAGGCCCACGACGGGGTACTGCCGCACCTCAGGGAGCAGGGGCTGGACCCGACGCCGTACACCGCGCAGGTCGACTGGTTCTTCGAGAAGCTGCTCGGCGACCGCACCCTGCCGCCGGGCCGGGCCCGCCGCTGGTGGCTGCTGGAGCGGGTCGCGCTGATCGCGGCCATCGAGCACTACACCGCCTTCCTCGGCGACTGGGTGCTCAACGCCGGTGAACTGGACCGGCGCGGCGCCGATCCGACCATGCTGGACCTGCTGCGCTGGCACGGCGCCGAGGAGGTCGAGCACCGCTCGGTGGCCTTCGACCTCTTCCAGCACCTCGACGGCGGCTACCGGCGCCGGGTGCGCACCTGGGCGGCCGCGTTCGGCGCGCTGGTGTTTCTCTGGCAGCGCGGGGCCCGCTTCTTCATGGAGAACGACCCCACCGTGACGAACGGCAGGGCCTCCTTCGGGGAGTTCCACCGCAGCGGCCGGCGCGGCACGCTGCCCACCACCGGCGCCGTGCTGCGGTCCGTCCCGCGCTACCTCAGCCGCTCCTACCATCCCTCGCAGGAGGGTTCCACGGCCCAGGCCCTCGCCTACCTGGCCGTCTCCCCCGCCGCGCTGGCCGCGCAGCAGGGCGGGTCGTGATGCCCAGGCCGCTCACCGTCGCGCTGGTCGCGGGCGCCGCCGTGCTGACCCGGCGGGCGCTGCGCCGCCGGGTGCGGACCTCGCCGCTGTGGCCCCTGCCCGCCCTGGACCCGCCGGTCTCCGGCCGCCCCCGCGCCCGGACCCGGCGGACGCTGCTCACCAGGCTGGAGACGATCGCCGACGGGGTCGTCCAGCTGCGCCTGGAGGGGCGCGACCTGCCGCGCTGGGAGCCCGGCGCGCACCTGGACCTGGTGCTGCCCTCGGGGCTGGTGCGGCAGTACTCGCTGTGCGACGACCCGGCCGACACCTCCTCGTACACGCTGGCCACCCGGCTGGTGGAGGACGGGCGGGGCGGCTCGCGGGAGGTGCACGAGCAGCTCGCCGAGGGGATGGAACTCGAGGTGCGCGGGCCCCGGAACCGTTTCCCGCTGCTCGCCGCGTCCTCGTACGTGTTCGTCGCGGGCGGCATCGGCGTCACCCCGATCCTGCCGATGCTGCGCGCCCTGCCGGACGGCGCCGAGTGGCGGCTGCTGTACTGCGGGCGCACGCGGGCCTCGATGCCGTACCTGGAGCAGGTGCGGGAACTGGCCGGGGACCGGCTGACCCTCGTCGCCGAGGACGAGGACGGCCGCCCGGATCTGGACGCGCTGTTCGCCTCGCTGCCCGAGGGCGCGGCCGTGTACTGCTGCGGGCCCGAGGGGCTGATGGCGGCCGTGGCGGAGCGGCTGCCCGAGGGGGCCACGCTGCACCTGGAGCGGTTCGCCCCCCGTGCCGCCGCTTCAGGGGACGCGGGGTTCGAGCTGGAGCTGCGGCGCAGCGGGCGGACGCTGACGGTTCCGGCCGGCTCCTCGGTGCTGGCCGCGGTGCGCGGTGAGCTGCCGGACACCGCCTACTCCTGCGAGCAGGGCTTCTGCGGGACCTGTCAACAGCGGGTCCTGGAGGGCGAGGTCGACCACCGGGACGAACTGCTGACGGACGCGGAGCGTGCCGACTCGATGCTGATCTGCGTGTCGCGGGCCAGGAGCGACCGGCTGGTGCTCGACATGTGAACGCCTGCGGCCGATTTCGATCGGTAAGGTGTTCGCATGGGTACCGGGGTGCGCCGCAGGATGGGCGTCGAGGAGCGACGGCAGCAACTGATCGGCGTCGCCCTGGAGCTGTTCAGCAGGCGCTCGCCCGACGAGGTCTCCATCGACGAGATAGCGTCCGCGGCGGGCATCTCGCGCCCGCTGGTCTACCACTACTTCCCCGGCAAACTCAGCCTGTACGAGGCGGCGTTGAAGCGTGCGTCGGAGGACCTGGCGAGCCGCTTCGCCGAGCCGCACGAGGGCCCGCTCGGGGCCCGGCTGCTACGGGTGATGTGCCGCTACTTCGACTTCGTGGACGAGCACGGCCCCGGTTTCTCCGCGCTGATGCGCGGCGGCCCGGCGGTCGGCTCCTCCACGACCAACGCGCTCATCGACTCGGTGCGGCAGGCCGCCTACGAGCAGATGCTGGCGCACCTGGGCGTCACCGACGCTCCCCCGCGCCTGGAACTGGTGGTGCGCAGCTGGATCTCGCTCGCCGAGTCGACGGCGCTGATCTGGCTGGACGGCCGGCGTGTCCCGCGTGCCGAACTGGAGGTCCAGCTCGTGCACGACTTCGCCGCGCTGGCCGCCGTCAGCGCCGCCCACGACAAGGACATGGCGCTGCTGCTGCGCACGATGGTGCGGAACGAGCCGGCCGACGGCCCCTTCGCGGAGCTCGTCGGCCGGCTCGTCGCCCTGGCCTCCTAGGCCGGGTCGGCCTCCTGGGCCGGGTCCGGTCCAGACCCTTACCGGTCGAACTTCCGGTAGGAGGCGTCCAGGTCGCGGACCTCGGCGGACCCGTGCACGCTCGGGCCCCCTTCGCCGATGTGCTCGCGCAGCAGCTCCAGCACGGCCTCGGTGAGCCGCGCCTTCGTCTCCTCGCTGCGGCCGGCGAGGAGCCCGATGGTCACGTGCACGACGGCGTGCCCGTGTTCCGCCGGGTCCTCGTACCCGTACGCCGTCTCCGCGCTCGGCCGGAACTGCGTCTTGCAGGCCGCCGGCTTGGCCGCCGCGATGTCGACGGTCGCCTCGTGCAGCGCCCGGGCGAACCCGGGTCGGTCGAAGGCGTCCTCCAGCGTGCGGGAGTAGTCGACGGTGATCTGCGGCATGAGCACTCCTGTTCTCGGCGTCGGGCCGACCCTACTGGGCCGACCGGCTGAACACCGCGACGGTCCGCGCCGGGACGCTGAACGTGCCCGATCCGGTCGCGTAGGAGGCGGTCCTCACCACCGGGTCGGCGCCCTTCGCCTGCACCGGGTGCAGCCGGAAGTGCGTGCCGGCGAGGGCGCCGACGCGCTGCTCCTGCCGCTCGGGGGTGGCGTTGAAGACGACGACCAGGTCACCGAGGCGCATGGTGATCACGCCGGGCGTCTCGTCCTTGCCCGACAGCGGGAAGGAGAGCCGGTCCTGCACCTGCGCGGCCGTGCCGAGGGAGAAGGCCTGCTCCGAGGTGCGGATGCGCAGCAGGTCCTGGTAGGCGGCCGAGGCGCCGGTGATCTGCGGGCAGCCCACCTTCACCGTGCCGAGCAGCGGCTTGGCGTACGGCCACTTGGACTCGTTGTCGGCGGCCATGGGCAGTCCGCGCCCGAAGCCGTTGCCGTCCGCGCAGTTCCAGTGGATGGCGTTGAACCAGTCGCCGCTGTCGAAGGAGTTGCGGTCCAGCGACTTCGAGCGGAGCAGGTCGGTGCCCGCCTGGGAGAGCGCCGGGCCCTGCGAGAGGGCGGCCGTGGCCATCGCCAGGACCTGCATGCGGGCCCGGTCGGACGCCGAGGTGTCCTTGGGGAGCTTGTAGGTCAGGGCGTCGAACAGCGACTCGTTGTCGTGCGCGTCCACGTAGGCGAGGGCGTCGCCGGGCGCTTGCGCGTAGCCGGCCGGGGCGCCGTTGTAGTCGACCCCGGCGCCGGTGACCTCCTTGCCGGCCGAGTCGGTGAACCGGTACCCGGCGAGGTTGCCGCTCAGGCCGACCTTGATCAGGTCCTGGTAGTGCAGCAGCCGGGCCTTCTGCTCCTCCTCGGTGCCGTTGGCGGTGGAGGAGTTGGGGTCGGTGTACAGCCCGGAGGCGAATCCCTGGACGCCGGGGTCGGAGTCGAAGGGGCTGCCGCCGCGCACGGCGTCACGGGCCCGGTCGGAGAAGGTGGCGATGCCGGTGCCGGCCATGTTCTTCTGCGTGGCCTGCACGAAGCGCGCGTCGTCCGCGACCTCGCCGAAGTTCCAGCCCTCCCCGTACAGGATGATCTTCTTGCCGTCGACGCCGTCCTTCTTGAGGGTGAGCGCGTCGAGGGCCTTGCGGACCGCGAGGATGTTGGCCTTCGGGTGGTGGCCCATGAGGTCGAAGCGGAAGCCGTCGACCTTGTACTCCTTGGCCCAGGTGACGATCGAGTCCACGACCAGCTTGCCCATCATCGCGTTCTCGGTCGCGGTGTTGGCGCAGCAGGTGCTGTTGGCCACCGAGCCGTCGGCGAGGAGCCGCTGGTAGTAGCCGGGCACGATCCGGTCCAGCACGCTGGTGCCGGCCTGGCCGCTGGCGGCCGTGTGGTTGTAGACGACGTCCATGACGACCCGCAGGCCGTCCTGGTTGAGGGCCTGGACCATCTTGCGGAACTGGACGGTGCGGGCGGTGCCGTCGGGGTCGGTGGCGTACGAGCCCTCGGGGACCGTGTAGTGGTACGGGTCGTAGCCCCAGTTGTAGGCGTCCTTGGCGGCCGTCTTCGCCACGCACTCCTGCTGCTTGTCGGAGTCGGCCGGGTAGGAGGCCAGGTCGCAGTCGATGCGCGCCTGGTCGGCCTTCTTCTCGGGGATGGTGGCGATGTCGAAGGCCGGCAGCAGGTGCACGTAGGAGGTGCCGGACTTCGCGAGCGCGCGCAGGTGCCTGGAGCCGTCGCTGTTCTTGTCGGTGAAGGCCAGGTAGGTGCCCTGGTCCCCGGCCGGGACGGTCTTGTCGGCGACCGAGTAGTCCCGGATGTGCAGCTCCTGGATCTGCGCGTCCTTCAGCGGCACGGCCTTGGGCTTGTGCAGGCCCGACCAGCCGCCCGGAGCGAGCTTGCGGTCGTTCAGGTCGACGACGAGGCTGCGCTCGGAGTCGGCGGTGAGGGCGACCGAGTAGGGGTCGGTGACCTTGTTGGTGACCAGCTTGCGGACGCTGGGCGCCCACACCTTCACCACGTACCGGTAGGGCTTGCCCTTCCAGGACGCCGGGCCGGTGACGGACCAGACGCCGGTGGAGGCGTCGCGGCGCATCTTCACGGCCTTGCCGTCGAGGTCGAGGTGGACGCTCTGCGCGGTCGGCGCCCAGACGGCGAGGGTCGGCCTGCCGTCGCGGAAGGTCGGCCCGAGGGCGGCCTTCGTCGCGCCGGGGTACAGATCGTCCAGCACCCCGGCGATCTGCACGCCGGTCGCGGCCAGCACGGCGCCGTTGGCCGCCCGCTGCGAGGCCACGAGCTGCCCCTTCAGGGCAGCGCGCACCCGGTCCCGGTCACGCGGGTCGACGGACCAGGCGGTGTAGTCCTTCAGGTGCGGGAACTTCGCCTTCTGGGCGTCGCTGAGCGCCGTCTTGGTCAGACGCAGCCAGTGCTCGTCGTCGCTGGTCAGCGTGCCGTCCTTGACGGCGATGGAGCCGTGCGGGGAGTACAGGAGCTGGGTGGAGGCGGCGCCTTCGGCGCCGTTCCAGGCGACGGTGTCCCGGTCGATCCAGACCGCCTTGGAGGTGGTGAGGTCGAGGGCGGCGGCGCTGCCCGCGGGCTGCGGCAGCAGGTGCTTCTCCTGGCCGTTCAAGAGCCACACCTCGTGCCCGTCGGCCTTGAGGTCGAGGGACTGGTCGGTGGGCAGGTCCTTGTCGTCGCCCTTGTGGATGATGTAGCTGAGGCTGGTGGCACCCTCGGCGAGGGGAACCTCGAAGACCGCGCCATAGGCGTCAGTCTTCACCGGCTTCAGGGGGTTCGACCAGTCGGTCGGGTTCGCGGCGCCCGTCCAGACGTGCAGGCCCCAGCCGTCGTAGTCGCCGTCGGCGCGGTGGTAGTGGACGACCGCCTTGCTCGTGTCCTGGGCCGGGTAGTCCGGCTTCTGGGTGAGCACGCCGTCCTTGCCCTGCTCGATCCAGACCTCACCCGTCCTGGTGACGTCGATGGACCGGTCGGCGGAGACGTCCTTGTTGCCGTCCTTGTCGATGACCAGGAAGCCGACGTTGGAGGCGCCGGGCTTGAGCTTGACGTAGGCGAAGGCGCCGTAGGCGTCGCGGCCGACGAAGGGGTGGCTGGCGGGCCAGTTCGTCGCCTCGCCGTCGGCGAGGTCGCCCCAGGCGTACAGGCCCCAGTCGGCGTAGTCGCCGTCGGTGCGCTTGTAGTGGACGACCGCGTAGTCGCGGGAGGAGGCCGTGGGGACCTCGGGGGCGGCCGGGGCGCCGGTGGTGGTGCTCGCGGTGGCGCTCGCGGTGTGTCCGGCCGAGTCGATCACGACCGCCTTGTAGCGCAGGGCGGTGCCGGCCGGCACGTCGTCGCCGATGACCTGGGTGACCTTGTACGGGGCGTGGTCGGCGGAGCCCAGCGTGCGCCACTTGCCGTTGCCGACCTGGGCGGCGAAGACGACGCGGTCGAGCCCGCCGCCCTCGACGTCCGCGCTCGGCTCGACGGTCCCGGTCGCGCCGGCTGCCGGTGCGGTCAGGGTGATCGCCGGCTTCGTGGCGGGCTTGGCGAGGGTGCCCGCGGCCTTGTAGACGACCGCGGCGCCGGCCGGGACGGTGACGGTGAGCCGGCGGTCGGCGTCGGAGGCGCGGGTGTCGTCGGCGCCGTGGACACCGCGGTAGGACATGCCGGCCGAACCGGTGGTGAAGGTCGCCGTCTTCGCCTCGTCGGCGTTGTTGAGGGCGACGACGTACTCCTGGCCGGTCTTCGCGTCGGTACGGGTGAACGCGTAGATCCCGGCGCCGTCGGCGGCGTAGCGCTCGGTCTGGACCCCGTCGGTGAGCGCCGGGTTGGCCTTGCGGAGCTTGGCGAGTGCGGCGATCTGCCGGTACAGCGGGGCGCGGGTGTCGTAGGCGTCGCTCGCGTGGGTGCGGTCGGTGCCGATCTCGTCGTCGTCGAGGTAGTCGGCGACCTTCGAGGCGAACATCGTCTGGCGGGCGTCCTTGTCGCCGCCGGCGCCGGTGAAGCCCTGCTCGTCGCCGTAGTAGACGACCGGGTTGCCGCGGCTGAGGAACATCAGCTCGTTGGCGAGCTCGTCCTTCTTCAGGATCTCGGCGTCGGTGGCCTTGGGGTTGTCCTGCTTCAGGAAGTACCCGATGCGGCCCATGTCGTGGTTGCCGAGGAAGGTGACCTGCTCGTACGCGTTCGCCTTGTCGGTCGTGTACTTGTAGTCGTCACCGAAGACGCCCGCCAGCTTCCGCGCGCTGCCGCCCTGGGAGGCGTAGGCGCGGGCGGCGTCCTGGAAGGGGAAGTCGAGGGTGGCGTCCAGCCGGCCCTGGGTGACGTACGGGGAGGTGAGGGAGGTGTCGGCGGAGTAGACCTCGCCGAACATGAAGAAGTTCTTCCGGCCGTGCGCTGCCGCGTAGGCGTCCAGCGCGGTCGCCCACTGGGTCCAGAAGTCCATGTCGACGTGCTTGACGGTGTCGATGCGGAAACCGTCGATGTCGTAGTCCCTGACCCACCGCTGGTAGATCTTCTCCATGCCGCTCACGACCTCGGGACGTTCGGTCCACAGGTCGTCGAGGCCGGAGAAGTCGCCGTAGGTGGTGGACTCGCCGGCGTACGTCGAGTCGCCCCGGTTGTGGTACATCGTCGGGTCGTTGAGCCAGGCCGGGACCTTGCTCGCGCTGGTGACCTTCGGGGTGTAGGGGAAGGAGCCGGCGTCGGTGGCCGGGAACCTCCTCCTGCCGTCGGCGTAGTCGGCGTCGTCGAAGGGCCGGCCGTCCTTCGTCAGGTACGGGAAGGCGCCCTTGGACAGGTAGCCGTAGGACTTCTCCTGGTAGTCGACGACGTCGGCGGTGTGGTTGGTGATGACGTCGAAGAAGACCTTCATGCCCTTGGCGTGCGCCTTGGCGATGAGGGCGGACAGGTCCGCGTTGGTCCCGAAGTGCGGGTCGACCTGGGTGAAGTCGGTGATCCAGTAACCGTGGTAGCCCGCCGAGGCGTTGTCACCGGTGCCCTGGACGGGGCGGTTCTTGAAGATGGGCGCCATCCAGATGGCGGTGGTGCCCAGCCCCTTGATGTAGTCGAGCCGCTTGGTCAGGCCCTTGAGGTCACCGCCCTGGTAGAACCCCTTGTCGGTGGGGTCGTACCCGGTGCTCAGGCGCGAACCGGTCAGGCCGCCCCTGTCGTTGGAGGTGTCGCCGTTGGCGAAACGGTCCGGCATGACGAAGTAGAACTGCTCGCGCGTGTCGTCGTGCCGGGCGGGCTGGGCGGCGAGCGCGGCGTCCGAGGGGGGCGCGGGCGGCGTGTCCGCGTGGGCGGACACGGGCTGCACGAGGACTGCGGCGAGAGCGGCCGCGGTCACGACCGCGGCCCTCCGGCGGTACGGGGTGCGGCGCTTCGAGGGCGCCGGCCATCTCGGTATCACAGGCGGGAACTCCTAGCGATTACGGCTCTTCTGGGTCCGACCCCACGCCGCGGCTCGGCTCCGATGCCGGGCGCCCGCGCGACCGTACCGCCCACGAAAGGGTTGCAGCAAGAGGCTTGAAAGCATCGGTAAGCAATTTCAACCGAGTTGGCCCGTGCCGCCGTGGGGGCGGCGGCACGGGCCTCATCGCGTCAGCAGCTCGACTTGCCGGCGTAGATGGCCAGCGCCGTGTTCGAGCCGAGGGTGGCCGAGAACTGGCCGCTGGAGTTCACCGTCACGGTGGTGTTGTTCTGCACGTTGCAGTACGTGCCCGCGGGCAGCGAGGTCTGGTAGGTGCGGGTCAGCGAGGAGGACTCGTGGTTGATGGCCACGTAGCCCTTGCTGCCCCGGCCGAACGCGATCGCGTTGTTGCCGTTGTCCCACCAGTTGGCGACGGCCTGGCCCCGGGTGGCGTTGCGGAAGCCGACCATGCCGATGATCTCGGGCCACTTGTGCTGGCACTTCCAGCCGTCCTGCCAGCAGGCGTTCATCTGGCCGCCGTTGGGCGGGCCGGCGTCCGCGTCGGACCACTCGTAGCCGGAGTTGATGTCCGGCGCGCCGTAGGGCCAGGCCAGCATGAAGACGTTGGCCAGGGTGTAGTTGGCGCCGCTCTTGTAGTTGAGGGTGGAGCCGTTGCGCTCGGTGTCGTGGTTGTCGACGAAGACGCCCGCCTTCGAACTGCTCAGGTAGCCCCAGCCCTCGCCGTAGTTGCTGAGGTAGGCCAGCTTCTCGTTGTTGAAGACCCGCTTGAGGTCGTAGGCGTAGCGGAACTCCTGGACGTCCCCGTTGCCGGTGTACTCGGTGGGCTGGACTGCCTCGCCCGCGCCGTAGATGACCTCCTGCTTCCAGTACGCGCCCGGGTTGGTCAGCCGCGACTTGATGTTGGCGAGGTCGGCGCTGTCGATGTGCTTGGCCGCGTCGATGCGGAAGCCGTCGACGCCGAGGGAGAGCAGGTCGTTCAGGTAGCCGGCGATGGTCTTGCGGACGTACTCCTCGCCGGTGTCGAGGTCGGCCAGGCCGACCAGTTCGCAGTGCTGGACGTTCCAGCGGTCCTGGTAGTTGCTGACCTGGGAGGTGCAGTCGTCGAAGTCGTAGGACGAGTACAGGCCCGGGTAGTTGTACTTCGTGTACGACGAGCCGCCGGTGCCGGTGCCGCTGCCCGCGGACATGTGGTTGATCACCGTGTCGACGACGACCTTCACGCCCGCCGAGTGGCAGGTGTTCACCATGTTCTGGAAGGCCGTGCGGTCGCCGAGGCGGCCGGCGATCTTGTAGCTGACCGGCTGGTAGGACGTCCACCACTGCGAGCCCTGTATGTGCTCGGCGGGCGGGGAGACCTGGACGTAGCCGTAGCCGGCCGGGCCGAGGGTGCTGGTGCACTCGCGGGCCACCGAGGCGTAGTTCCACTCGAAGAGCACGGCGGTGACGTCCTTCGTGCCGGGCGGGGAGGCCTGCACGTTCGTCGGGGCCATGACAAAGGCGGCTGCCGTGAGGGCGACCGCCCCGGCGAGGATTCTGCGTGCCATGTGGGGTTCCTTCTTCATCGAAGGGTGTGGGGTACCGCTGAAGGCGCTTGCTGCAAGGTTTCAGCAAACTTGCGGTGACGCAGATGTTAAAGGCCCGCTGCCTGAAAGGCAGCGGGCCGGTGTGAAGTTGATGCAAGAAATTTCAGAGGGGGCGTCAGTCCGCCGCGGTCCACCAGACGGTGGCGTCCGCCGGCACCTTCGCCTCGCCGTCCGCCTCGGTCACCTCCGCGCTGGCGAGCAGGACCCGGCCGTACGCGGGCACGGTGACCGACTCGCCGGTGGTGTTGGCGACGCACACGAACTCGCCGCGACGGAAGGCCACCACGCCCTCCGGCGCCCGCAGCCACTCCACCGACTCGCCCGCGCCCAGACCGGGGTGGGAGCGGCGCAGGCTCAGCGCGGAGCGGTACAGCTCCAGCGTCGACCCGGCCACGCCGGTCTGCGCCTCGACGCTCAGCTCGGCCCAGCTCGCCGGCTGCGGCAGCCAGCTCCCGCCGTCGCCGAAGCCGTAACTGGAGCCCTCGCGGGTCCACGGGATCGGCACCCGGCAGCCGTCGCGGAAGCCGTCCTGGCCGGCGCCCCGGAAGTACGCCGGGTCCTGGCGCACCTCGTCGGGCAGGTCCACCACGTCCGGCAGACCCAGTTCCTCGCCCTGGTAGACGTAGGCCGAGCCGGGCAGGGCGAGCATCAGCAGGGAGGCCGCGCGGGCCCGGCGCAGGCCCAGCTCGCGGTCGCCGGCGGTGCGGATCTGGGTGCCGAGGCCGGGCGGATTGGCGAAGCGGGTGGCGTGCCGGGTGACGTCGTGGTTGGACAGGACCCAGGTGGCGGGGGCGCCGACCGGGCGCATCGCCTCCAGGGTGCGGTCGATCACCGCGCGCAGCTCCGCCGCGTCCCACTCGGTGCCCAGGTACTGGAAGTTGAAGGCCTGGTGCAGCTCGTCCGGGCGGACGTAGTTGGCGGTGCGCTCGACGGTCGGGGTCCACGCCTCGGCGACGAAAATGCGCTCGCCGGCATATTCGTCGAGCACGGTGCGCCACTGCCGGTAGACCTCGTGCACGCCGTCCTGGTCGAAGAACGGCATGACATCGTTGCCCAGCAGCTTGAGCTGGTCGTGGGAGCCGAGGTCGGGCAGGCCCTCGGCCTTCACCAGACCGTGGGCGACGTCGATGCGGAAGCCGTCCACGCCCATGTCCAGCCAGAAGCGCAGGATGGAGCGGAACTCGTCGCCGACGGCCGGGTGCTCCCAGTTGAAGTCGGGCTGCTCGGGGGCGAACAGGTGGAGGTACCACTCGCCGGGGGTGCCGTCCGGCTCGGTCACCCGGGTCCACGCCGGGCCGCCGAAGATGGACTCCCAGTCGTTGGGCGGCAGCTCGCCGTCCTTCCCCTTGCCGGGGCGGAAGTGGTAGCGCTCGCGCAGCGGGGAGCCGGGGCCCTCGGCGAGGGCGCGCTTGAACCACTCGTGCTGGTCGGAGGAGTGGTTGGGGACCAGGTCGACGATGACCCGCAGGCCCAGCCGGTGGGCGTCGCGGATCAGGGCGTCGGCGTCGAGCAGGTTGCCGAACATGGGGTCGACGGCGCGGTAGTCCGCGACGTCGTAGCCGGCGTCCGCCTGCGGGGAGGCGTAGAAGGGGCTGAGCCACACGGCGTCGACGCCGAGGTCGCGCAGGTACGGGAGGCGGGAGCGCACGCCTTCCAGGTCGCCCATGCCGTCGCCGTTGCTGTCGGCGAAGCTGCGCGGGTAGACCTGGTAGATGACCGCGTCCCGCCACCAGTCACGGCTGGCGGCGACGGTGGCGACGGCGGAGTCGGTGGCCGGGGCTGCAGAATTCTGCTGGCTCATGGCGTCCTTGATGCGGTGGGGGTCCCCTGCCAGGGCGGGGCCGGGCGCGGGGGAAGGGTCGGTGAGGGGCGTGCGTACGGCGGCGGGACCGGTGCTCTGCGAGGCGGCCGCGGTGCCGGCGGGGTCGGATGGACACCGCGGCCGCCTACCCGCGCGCACTGCGGCGCGCGGGAGCTTTTCTCCGGCGGGCGTCAGCCCTTGGTGCCGCCGGCGGTGAGGCCCGTGACGAGGTTCTTCTGCACGAGGTAGAAGAACGCGGACACGGGTATCGCGACCAGCACGGCGGTGGCCGCCATCAGGTTGCGCTGGGCGTCGTGCTCGCTGACGAAGCTCTGCAGGCCGACGGCGAAGGTGTACTTGCTGTCGTCGAGCATGAACGTCGAGGCGAAGGCGACCTCGCCGAACGCGGTGATGAAGTTGTAGAAGGCGGCGACCGCCAGGCCCGGCTTGGCGAGCGGCAGGATCAGCCGGAAGAAGGTGCCGAACGGGGTGAGGCCGTCGACCCGTCCCGCCTCGTCGATCTCGAACGGGATCGTGTCGAAGTAGCCCTTGAGCAGCCAGGCGCTGTAGGGCACCGCGGTCGAGCAGTAGACCAGGATCAGGCCGAGGTAGCTGTCGATGAGCTGCAGGTCCGACAGGATCTGGTACATCGGCACGATGAGCACGGCGATCGGGAACATCTGGGTGACCAGCAGCACCCACATGAGCTTCCTGTAGCCGGGGAAGCGCATCCGGGAGACGGCGTAGCCGGTGGTCGCGGCCACCATGACGCCGATGACGGTGGTGCCCAGCGAGACGATCAGCGAGCTCTTCATCCAGTCGAAGAAGCCGGTGTGCTGCAGGACGAACGAGTAGTTGCTGAACGTCATCTTGTGCCAGATGCCGCCCGGGTGCAGGTAGTCGTCCTTGTCCGGGCCCAGCGACAGGAAGACCAGCCAGGCGATCGGGAAGAGCGCGATCAGGCTCGCGACGATGAGGATGCCGTGGGAGGCGAGGGAGGCGAGGAGGCCGCGCCTGCCCCGGCGGGGCGCCGGGCCGCGGTTCAGGGCCTCGAGGACCTGGGGGGTCACCGGCTTCTGCGCGGTGGCCTCGGGAGGTGTCGTGGTGCTCATGGGGACTCCTGCCTCAGATCGCGAGCTGCTGCTCGTTGCGGTTCAGCCAGCGGCGGTAGAACGAGGTGAAGACGATCAGGATGGCCAGCAGCAGGATGCCGTAGGCGGCCGACTGCGCGAAGTCACGCGGCTGCTGTCCGAAGCCCAGGTAGTAGGCCCAGGTGACGAGGATCTGCGCGTCGGGGGCGGTGTTGCCGAACAGCAGGAAGATCACCGCGAACTGGTTGAACGTCCAGATGATGCCGAGCAGGACCACGGTGGAGCTGACGGACCTCAGCCCCGGCAGGGTGACGTAGCGGAAGCGCTGCCAGGCGTTCGCGCCGTCCATCTCGGCCGCCTCGTAGAGCGAGGAGTCGATGGACTGCAGGCCGCCGAGCAGGGAGACCATCATGAAGGGCACACCGCACCACGTGTTCACCATGACGGCGGCGAACCGCTGCCAGAAGGTGTCCTCGAGCCACAGCGGGGCCGGCAGGTGCAGCGCGTCGAGCGCCGTGTTGATGACGCCTCCGTCGGCGAGCATGAAGCGCCAGCCGAAGACGGTGACGAAGGTGGGCACGGCCCACGGCAGGACCAGCATCAGCCGGTAGAAGGTGCGGCCGCGCAGCTTCTGGTTGAGCAGCAGGGCGAGGCCGAGGCCGATGCAGTAGTGGAGCGCGACGCACAGGGCGGTCCAGACGATCGTCCAGACGAAGTGCGACCAGAAGCGGTCGTACGACGTCGGGCCGAACAGGATGTCCTTGTAGTTGTCGAGCCCGATGAACTTGTAGGTGGCGTCGATGTGGTTGACGCCGATGGTGCGGGCGGTGTTCAGGCTGTTGGCGTCGGTGAGCGTCAGGTACAGGCCGTACACCAGGGGGTAGAGCACCAGTACGCCGAGCACGACGACCACCGGGGCGATCATCGCGTAGGCGTACCAGTGACGCTGGTAGCCGTTCTTGAAGCGCCGGCCCAGCCCGGGCCGAGGCGCGCGTTCACCGCGGCGCTTGCCGGTCGCGCGGTCGATGGCGACTGTCATGGTTCGACACCTTCTGGAAGATCAAGGGGTGGGCCGGGCACAGGGCGGTGGCCGCCGGATCCTTCCCCCCCTTCAAGGAGAGGATCCGGCGGCCACACGGGCTCACTTGCTGAAGTCGGGCACCAGCTTGGCGATGGCCAGCTCGGCGTTGCTCAGGCCCTTGTCCAGCGGCTCCTTGCCACCCGCGATCTTGGGCAGCTCGGTGTCCAGCGGACCCCACAGGGAGCTGTACTCGGGCAGCGCCGGGCGCGGCTGGGCGGCGGAGAGGACGCCCTGGTAGCCGGCGATGCCGGGGTCGGCCTTGACCGCGTCGGTGTAGGCGTCGCCGCGGGTCGGCAGGGTGGAGTTCTTCAGGGCGATGGTCTCCTGCGACTTCGCCGAGGTCATGAACTTCACGAACTTCAGCGCCGCGGCCTGGTGGGCCTTGTCGGAGCCGGCGTAGACCGAGAGGTTGTGACCGCCGGTCGGGGCGCCCGCCTTGCCGGCCGAGCCGGCCGGGACGGTGGCGATGCCGAGGTTGTTCTTGTCCTTGAAGGCGCTGCCCTTGTAGAAGTTCGTGATCTCCCAGGGACCCTGGATGATCGCGGCGACCTTGCCGTTGACGAACGCGTCCTGGATGTGGGCGTAGGCGTCGGCGGTGGTGTCGGCCTTGTGCAGGCCCTTGCCGGAGAACAGGCTCAGCCAGGTGCCGTAGGCCTTCTTGGCGGCCGCCGAGTTCACGGTGACCTTCTTGGCGGCGGCGTCGACGGTGTCGGTGCCCTCGCCGTACAGGAAGGACTGGGCGTAGTAGGCCTGGGTGGAGCCCCAGTAGCCGGGCACGCCGGCCTTGGCCTGGACCTTGGCGGCGTCGGACTTCAGCTCGTCCCAGGTCTTGGGGGCCTCGGTGATGCCGGCCTTCTTGAACAGGGCCTTGTTGTAGACCAGGGCGAGGGTGTCGGTGACCAGCGGCGCGCCGTAGGTCTTGCCCTCGTACTGGGCCTGCTTGATCAGGTTCGGCTCGAACTTCGCCTGGTCGGCGAGGGCGTCGGTGCCGTCCAGCGCCAGGAAGTAGCCCTTCTTGGCGAAGGCCGGGGTCCAGCCGACCTCGGAGCGCAGCACGTCCGGGGCGCCCTTGGAGCCGGCGGCGGTGTCGAACTTGTTCTGCGCCTGGTCGAAGGGCACGTTGACGTACTTGACCTTGACGTCCTTGTTGGCAGCCTCGAACTGCTGCACCAAGGCCTTGTACGTCGGCGCCTCGTTGGTGGCGTTGGAGGTGTCCCACCAGGTGATGGTGACCGGGCCGTCCGACTTGCTGTCGCTGTCGCCACCGCCGCACGCCGTCGCCGCCAGGGCGAAGGACGCCACCAGCGCGGAGGCCGCTATGCCACGCCGCATGAGTTCTCCTTGAGGGTTAAAGCCCGTGTGATGCAGGGGCGGTCCCGTCCGCCGGCCCTGCTGTCTTGCCGACTGCGCCGTTGCCGCGGCCGGGCGACCAGGAACGTAACAGCGATGTAAGCCGTGCGAAAGACCTTGCAGCAAAAAAGTGCAAGAGAACACGGGGGTTACCTCGCCGTGACCTGCGGTAGACCCCGTCGAAACCCAGAGATGTCGCGGGTACACGGGTTGACGGACACTTGTGCAAGACTCTGCAAGGCCTTGCCATCCGCCTTCGCCGCCGGGATCATCCCCTTGCGAGCGGACACCGGCTCGACAAGGACCTCACAAGGGACCGCGAAGGACGAGGAGCGCGATGACGCAGCATTCCACGGCAGGCCGTTCAGCCGCCCGCGCACGGCGTCCCGTCGGTGGGCAAGGGGGAGTCCGGCCGGTACAGTCCGGTGCCGTGACCACACGGCTTGCGGACATCGCTGCGCAGGCGGGGGTGAGCGAAGCGACCGTCAGCCGCGTTCTCAACGGCAAGCCCGGCGTCGCGGCCACCACCCGCCAGTCCGTGCTGGCCGCGCTGGACGTGCTCGGCTACGAGCGTCCGGTGCGGCTGCGGCAGCGCAGCGAAGGGCTCGTGGGGCTGATCACCCCCGAGCTGGAGAACCCGATATTCCCGGCCCTGGCCCAGGTCATCGGCCAGGCGCTGACCCGGCAGGGCTACACCCCGGTGCTCGCCACCCAGACCCCGGGCGGGTCGACGGAGGACGAGCTGACCGAGATGCTGGTGGACCGCGGGGTGGCGGGGATCATCTACGTCTCGGGGCTGCACGCGGACACCACCGCCGACATGCAGCGCTACGAGCGGCTGCGGGCGCAGGCCGTGCCGTTCGTACTGGTGGACGGGTTCTCGCCGAAGGTGCAGGCGCCGTTCATCTCGCCGGACGACCGGGCCGCGATGTCGCTGGCGGTGACGCACCTGGCGTCGCTGGGCCACACCCGGATCGGGCTGGCGCTCGGCCCGAAGCGGTTCGTGCCGGTGCAGCGCAAGATCGAGGGCTTCGTGCGGGCGGTGCAGGAGCAGCTAGGGCTCGCCGCGCAGACGGTGGAGACCGAGCTGATCCAGCACTCGCTGTACACCCTGGAGGGCGGTCAGGCGGCCGCGACCGCGCTGATCGGGCGGGACTGCACGGCGGTGGTCTGCGCGAGCGACATGATGGCGCTCGGCGCGATACGGGCCGCCCGGCAGCTCGGTCTGGAGGTGCCGAGGGACGTCTCGGTGGTCGGCTTCGACGATTCCCCGCTGATCGCGTTCACCGACCCGCCGCTGACCACGGTCCGCAAGCCGGTCCCGGCGATGGGGCAGGCGGCGGTGCGCACGCTGCTGGAGGACATCGGCGGGACGCCCGCGCCGCACAGCGAGTTCGTTTTCATGCCCGAGCTGGTGGTGCGCGGCTCGACCGCCTCCGCGCCGGGGGACCGCGTCCGCGGCTGAGCCGGCACGGGCACGCGCGGCGGCCGGGTCCGGGCCGCCGCCGGGGTCCCGGACGCGCCGCAGGAGGTGCGGCCCGGAACCGGGCTTGGGATGATCTGTCGGAGAAGTCTTTTCTGGCAGACTCTGTGACCATGAGTGACTCGACCGTGACAGATTCGGAAGGTCGCGAGGAGGTGGCCGCTCCGCGGGCCGTCACGGGCGAGGGCAGGCAGGGCCCGTGGGACCGCGTGCGCGGTCCGCGCCGGCCGCGGCTGTGGTTCGAGATCCTGCTGATCGCGGTGAGTTACTGGACGTACTCCCTGATCCGCAACGCGGTGCCGGAGCAGCGGGCCAAGGCGCTGCGCAACGCCGACTGGGTCTGGCGGACCGAGCACCGGGCGGGCATCGCCGTCGAGCAGTACGTCAACCACGCCGCCGACTCGGTGACTTGGCTGATCGTCGGGATGAACTACTACTACGCCACGCTGCACTTCGTGATCACCATCGGGGTGCTGGTGTGGCTCTACCGGTGGCATCCGGGACGCTACTCGGCCGCCCGGCTGGCGCTGTTCGCGACCACGGGCGTGGCCCTGGCCGGCTACTACCTGTTCCCGCTGGCCCCGCCGCGGCTGATGAACGGCGGGCGTTTCACCGACACGGTGATGGTGCACCACACCTGGGGTTCGATGGCCTCGGGCGACCTGAAGCACATGTCGAACCAGTACGCGGCGATGCCGTCGATGCACATCGGCTGGTCGCTGTGGTGCGGTCTGACGGTCTTCGCGCTGGCGTCGGTGCCCTGGGCGCGGGTGCTGGGGCTGGTGTACCCGGTGGCGACCCTGCTGGTGATCGTCGCCACCGCCAACCACTTCTGGCTGGACGCGGTGGGCGGCACCGCCTGCCTGGCCGTCGGCGTCACGGCGGCCAGGCTCTGGTACGGCAGCCTGCCGCACGAGCTGCCGAGGCGGGTGCCGGCGCGGGCCGCGGCCCGGGCTCAGGCGCCGTCCGCGTAGAACTGCTGCTCCACCACCGCGCGCGCCCTGCGGGTGGTGCGGCGGTACGCGTCCAGCATGTCGCCGACGTGCCCGGAGCCGTAGCCGAGGTAGCGGCCGACGGCGGCCAGCTCGCGCGGCTCGGTGGGGAAGGTGTCGCCGGCCCGGCCGCGCACCAGCATGACCGCGTTGCGCACCCGGGTGGCCAGCACCCACGCCTCGTCCAGCACGTCGGTGTCCTCGGCGGAGAGCAGCCCGGCCGCGCGGGCGGCGGCCAGGGCCGCGCGGGTGCGGGTGGTGCGCAGGCCGGGTTCGCGCGCGCCGTGCCGCAGCTGGAGCAGTTGCACGGTCCACTCGACGTCGGAGAGGCCGCCCGGGCCCAGCTTGGTGTGCAGTTTGGGGTCGGCACCGCGCGGCAGCCGCTCGGACTCCATACGGGCCTTGAGCCGGCGGATCTCGCGGACCGCGTCCTCGCCGAGCCCCGCGTGCGGGTAGCGCAGCGGGTCGATCAGCTCGGTGAAGCGGCGGCCGAGGCCGGCGTCCCCGGCGACCGGCTCGGCCCGCAGCAGGGCCTGCGACTCCCAGACCAGGGACCAGCGGCGGTAGTAGGCCTCGTACGACTTCAGGGTGCGCACCATCGGCCCCGACTTGCCCTCGGGGCGCAGGCCGGCGTCGATGAGCAGCGGCGGGTCGGCGCTGGGGAGCTGCAGCAGCCGGCGCATCTCGGCGACGACCTTGTTGGCGGCCGCCGCGGCCTCGTGCTCGGCGACGCCGTCCTGCGGTTCGTGCACGAACAGCACGTCGGCGTCGGAGCCGTAGCCCAGTTCGTTGCCGCCGAAGCGGCCCATGGCGATGATCGCGAAACGGGTCGGCAGGGTGTCGCCCCAGCCCTCGCGGACCACCGCGCGCAGGGTGCCGGCGAGGGTGGCGGCGGTGAGGTCGGAGACGGCGGCGCCGACCCGGTCGACCAGGGCGCCCTGGTCGGCCTCGGCGGCGCTGGCCTCGGTGCCGTAGGAGCCGATGATGTCCGCGGCGGCGGTGCGGAACAGCTCGCGGCGGCGGACGCCGCGGGCGGCGGTGACGCCCTGGGCGGCGTTCTCCGCGCGGCGCACGGCGGCGAGCACCTCCTGCTCCAGCTGGCCGCGCTCGCGCGGCTCCAGGCCGCCGGCGTCGCCGTCGCCGAGCAGCGCCACCGCCTCGGGGGCGCGCATCAGCAGGTCGGGGGCGAGGCGGCCCGCGGACAGCACCCGGGCCAGGTTCTCGGCGGCCGCGCCCTCGTCCCGCAGCAGCCGCAGGTACCAGGGGGTCTTGCCGAGGGCGTCGGAGACCTTGCGGAAGTTGAGCAGGCCCGCGTCCGGGTCGGCGGAGTCGGCGAACCAGCCGAGCAGGACGGGCAGCAGGGTGCGCTGGATGGCGGCCTTGCGGGTCACTCCGGAGGCGAGGGCCTCCAGGTGGCGCAGGGCGGCGGCCGGGTCGGCGTAGCCGAGGGCGACCAGGCGCTCGCGGGCCGCCTCCGCCCTGAGCCGGGTCTCGCCGGGCGCGAGCTGGGCGACCGCGTCGAGCAGCGGGCGGTAGAAGAGCTTCTCGTGCAGCCGCCGTACGACGCCGGCGTGCCGTCGCCACTCGCGCTGCAGGCCGGTCACCGGGTCGGTGCGCAGGCCCAGGGAGCGGCCGAGGCGGCGCAGGTCGGTCTCCGCCTCGGGGACGAGGTGGGTGCGGCGCAGCCGGTAGAGCTGGATGCGGTGCTCCATGGAGCGCAGGAAGCGGTAGGCCTCGTCGAGGCGGGCGGCGTCCTCGCGGCCCACGTAGCCGCCGGCCGCGAGGGCCCGCAGCGCGTCCAGGGTGGTGCCGCTGCGCAGGGTGGCGTCGGTGCGGCCGTGCACCAGTTGCAGGAGCTGTACGGCGAACTCGACGTCGCGCAGCCCGCCCGGGCCGAGCTTGAGCTGGCGGTCGACCTCGGCGGCGGGGATGTTCTCGATGACGCGGCGGCGCATCCGCTGCACGTCGGCGACGAAGTTCTCCCGCTCGGCGGCCTGCCAGACCAGCGGCCCGAGGGCGTCGGCGTAGGCCTGCCCCAGCTCGGCGTCGCCGGCGACCGGGCGGGCCTTGAGCAGGGCCTGGAACTCCCAGGTCTTGGCCCAGCGCTGGTAGTAGGCCAGGTGGCTGCTGAGGGTGCGCACCAGGGGGCCGTTGCGGCCTTCGGGGCGGAGGTTGGCGTCTACGGGCCAGATGGAGCCCTCGACGGTGGTCTCCGAGCAGATCCGCATCATGTGCGAGGCGAGTTGGGTGGCGGACCTGAGCGCCTTGTCCTCGTCCGCGCCGTCGGCCGCCTCGGCCACGAAGATCACGTCCACGTCGGAGACGTAGTTCAGCTCATGGCCGCCGCACTTGCCCATCGCGATCACCGCCAGGCGGCAGAGGGCGGCGTCCTCGGGGGCGGCCTGACGGGCCAGCGCCAGGGCGGCGCGCAGGGTGGCGGTGGCGAGGTCGGCCAGCTCCGCGGCGGTCTCGGCGACGTCGATGGTGCCGCAGACGTCCCGGGCGGCGATGGAGAGCAGGCAGCGGCGGTAGGCGACGCGCAGGGAGACGGGGTCGGTGGCCTCCGCGAGGCCCCGTTCGAACTCCTCCACTCCGCGGTGCAGGTCACGGGGCTCGTAGGTGACCAGGGCCTGCCAGTCGCCGGCGTGCCGGGCGAGGTGGTCGCCGAGGGCGGCGGAGGCGCCGAGCACGCCGAGCAGCCGGTCGCGCAGCGGTTTCGCGGCGGTCAGGGTGTCCAGCAGCTCACGGCGCGCGGTCGGGTCGGGCTGCGCCTCCAGGAGCCGGACCAGTCCGTGCAGGGCGAGGTCGGGGTCGGCGGTGGCCCCGAGGGCCTCCAGCAGCACCGGGTCGTCCCGCACCGGCGCCAGCTCGACGCTGTCCAGGAGGCGCTCGGCGTCGGACGGATCGGTGAAGCCGTGCCGCAGCAGCCGCGTGAAGGTACTGCTCCTGCGCCCCGGCGTCATGCCCGGCCTCCCCTGCCATCCGTCCACCTCGTCCTGCGCCGAGCCTAACCGCAGTGGGCCCGGCCCCGCCCGGCACCTGCGGCGCGGTCACCGGGCGGGACCATGGCGGGCCCCGGAGCCGGGAGCCTGCCCGGCGCGGGTCCGGCCGGGGTGGGTCAGCGGACCGCCCGCCCGGACGGGCTGGGGGCGTGGTGGTCCGTCTGGTGGGGCACCGAGGTGTCCAGCAGGCGCCGCATGGTGTCCGCCGCCCTGGCCGCCGCGTCCGCGCAGCAGTTGTTGAACAGCAGGTGCACCTCGTCGGTGCGGGCCGCGAGCGCGCGGACGCGGGGCAGCCAGCCGGCCAGTTCGCGTTCCGTGTAGTCGTGGCGGAAGCGGTCCTCCTTGCTGCCGGTGCCCCAGTGCGGGCTGCGGCCATGGAAGCGGACGACCGCCAGGCGCGCGGTGGTCACCGGGGCGGCCGGGGGCATGGAGGCGGGCAGGCCCTGCACCGTGTCGACGGCGACGGCGGTGGCGTCCAGGCCGGCGAGCAGCGCGGCCGTGGCGCGTTCCCGCTCCGGCCGCCACCAGTCCGGGTGCCGGAACTCCACCGCGAAGGGCCAGTCGCGGGCCCGTTCGCGGCAGCCGCTGACGAAGGCCTCGGCACGCGGGCCCGGGGCGAGCGAGGGCGGGTACTGGAAGAGCAGGGTGCCCAGGCGGCCGGACTCGCGCAGCGGCTCGACCGCCTCGGCGTAGCGGGCCCACACCTCGTCCAGCAGTCCCTCGTCGCGGGCGCGGCCCCGCAGGTCGGCGGGGAGCGCCGCCGGCCGGGTGGGGTGGCCGGTGAGGAGCGAGTGCGCCTTGACGTCGAAGCGGAACCCGGCCGGGGTGCGCTCCGCCCACCGCCGGGTGGTGGCGGGGGCCGGGAGCGCGTAGTACGGCGAGTCGGCCTCGACCACGGGGAAGCGGCCGGCGTAGTGGCGCAGCCGGCCCTCGGCGTCCCGGTGGCCGGGCGGGTACCAGCCGCTCGTCACCAGTGCCCGGTCGGTCCAGCCGCAAGTGCCCACGAGAATCCGCGTCATGGGCGCGTGGGTACCCGGGCCGGCGGGACCGGCACCCAGCAGTTCACCCGCTCTTCATCCGCGGGGTTCGGGCCCGTGGACCACGGGCATATTGGCGTGTGCATGCTCTGTCCGCACCGCCAGCCCCGTACCCCCTCCCGGAGGTTGATGTGTCCGGCAGTCCCGTGTCCCGCCGTGCCCGTACGCTCATGGCCTCGGTCACCGCTCTCGCCGCGGCCGCGGTCGGTCTGTGGACCGGGCTCGGCGGTGAGTCCGCGCACGCCGCGGGCGCCGTGCCGAGCCCGGACCACGTGGTCGTCGTGGTCTTCGAGAACCACGCCTACAGCCAGGTCATCGGCTCCTCCAGCGCCCCGTACATCAACTCGCTCAAGTCCGGCGGCGCCAACCTCAGCCAGGCGTACGCCGAGACCCACCCGAGCCAGCCCAACTACTTCGCGCTGTTCTCCGGTTCGACGCAGGGCGTCACGGACGACAGCTGCTACACGCCGGGGTTCTCCTCGGCGCCGAACCTGGCCTCCGAGATGATCGCGGCCGGCCGCAGCTGGGCCAGCTACAACGAGACGCTGCCCAGCCAGGGTTCGACCACCTGCAGCAGCGGCAAGTACGCGCGCAAGCACAACCCGTGGTTCGGCTTCTCCAACGTGCCGACGTCGAGCGCGAAGACCCTCGCCCAGTTCCCGTCGGACTACTCGACGCTCCCCCAGCTCTCCTTCGTGATCCCGAACCTGTGCAGCGACATGCACGACTGCTCGGTGTCCACCGGTGACACCTGGCTGCAGAACAACCTGGGCGCCTACGCGACGTGGGCCAAGACCCACAACAGCCTGCTCGTCGTCACCTTCGACGAGGACAACCGGCTCAGCGGCAACCGCATCCCGACGGTCCTGTACGGCCAGCCGGTCACGCCGGGCTCGTCGTCCGCCACCACCTACAACCACTACGACCTGCTGCGCACCCTGGAGGACTCCCAGGGTCTGAGCACGCACGCGGGCAACGCCGCCTCCGCCAAGGACATCACCGGCGTCTGGGCGTCCTGACGTGTACGTAGCGGACAGCCGCGCCGCCACGCCGGCGTCCGCGGAGGGCGCCGCCCGGCCGTCGGCCGGGCGGCGCCGTCCCGCGCTCGCCCCGACGGTGCTCGCCCTCGGCACGGTCAGCCTGGTCACCGACGTGTCGTCCGAGATGGTCACGGCGGTGCTGCCGCTGTACCTGGTGGCCGGGCTCGGCCTGTCCCCGCTCGGTTTCGGCGTGCTCGACGGCGTCTACAACGGCTTCTCGGCCCTGGTGCGCCTGGTCGGCGGACACCTCGCCGACCGGGGCGGCGGCCGGCACAAGTGGGTGGCGGGGCTGGGCTACGGCGTCTCCGCGCTGTGCAAGCCCCTGCTGCTGATGGCGCACTCGCTCACGCCGATCGGGCTGGTCCTGGCCGCCGACCGGACCGGCAAGGGGCTGCGCACGGCTCCCCGGGACGCGCTGATCTCGCTGTCCAGCACGCCGGAGACGCGCGGCCGGGCGTTCGGGGTGCACCGCGCGATGGACACCGCGGGCGCCCTGCTCGGCCCGCTGGCCGCCTTCCTGATCCTGCGGGCCACGGTGGACGGCTACGACGCGGTGTTCACCGTCAGCTTCTGCGTGGCGGTGGCCGGTGTGCTGGTGCTGGTGCTGTTCGTGCCGGGCGGCGGGGCCGCGCGGCCGGCCACGTCCCGTGCGGGAGTCCCGTCCGGGGCAGAGGCGCCTGCGCCCGCCCCCGCCGCTGTCTCTGCGCCTGCCTCTGGCGCTGTCTCCGCCTCCGCCTCCGCCGAACGGCCCACGGTGCGTGCGGCGCTGGGCCTGCTGCGCCGCCGCGGTCTGCGCCGCGTCGCCGTCTGCGCGCTGCTGCTGGGCCTGGCCACGGTCAGCGACTCCTTCGTCTACCTGCTGCTGCAGCGCCGGCTCGGGGTGCCCGACCGCTGGTTCGCGCTGCTGCCGCTCGGCACGGCCGCCGCGTTCCTGCTGCTGGCGATGCCGCTGGGCCGGCTCGCGGACCGGGCGGGGCGCTGGCCGGTGTTCCTGGCCGGCCACGCCGCCCTGCTCGCCGGCTACGTCCTGCTGCTCACCTCCTGGCACGGCACCGCCCTGCCGTTCCTCGTACTGGCCCTGCACGGCGCCTTCTACGCGGCCACCGACGGGGTGCTGATGGCGGCGGCCTCGGACGGCGTGCCGGAGGCGCTGCGCTCCTCGGGCCTGGCCGTGGTGCAGACCGGGCAGGCGCTGGCCCGGTTCGCCTGCTCGCTGCTGTTCGGCGCGGCCTGGACGGTGTGGGGCGACCGCGCGGCGCTGGCCGGGGCGACGGTCGCGCTGGCCGGGTGCGCGGCGTTCTCCCTGACCCTGCGCCCCGGGCGCCCGCCCCGCGCCCCCCGCACACCGGAAGGCACCGCCACCGCATGACCGCACGCACCCGCATCCTCGTCCTGGTCACCGCCGTCGCGGTGCTGGCGGCGGTCGCCCTGGCGTCCGTGCTGCACGCGTCGGCGCGCGCCGACCGTCGTGACCGCGCCCAGGCCGGCGGGCCCAGGGTCACTCCGGGCCCGGTGACGCTGACCGGGCCCGGCCGCATGATCTTCCGCAACATGGCGTGGGGCCCGCACCGTGACGAGCTGACCACGGTCCCGGCCGCCGACCCGTCCGGACCGCGCACCGCCTCCGGCGTCAAGTGCCTGCGCTTCTACGCCGCCGCCGGCACCGGCGTGTGCCTGCAGGCGGTGCACGGCCCCGTCTCGGACACCTACCGCGCCCTCGTCCTGGACGCCCGCCTGAAGGAACGGGCGCGCTACGACGTCCCCGGCATCCCCTCCCGCGCCCGGGTCTCCCCCACCGGGCACTTCGCCGCCTGGACGGCGTTCGTGGGCGGCGACTCCTACGCGGGCACCGACTTCTCCACCCGGGCGGCGATCGTCGACACCCGTACGGGCAGGCTGATCCCGACCCTGGAGTCCTTCCGGATCGTCAGGGACGGGCGCCCCTACCGGGCGACCGACGTCAACTTCTGGGGCGTGACCTTCGCCCGGGACGACCGCACGTTCTACGCGACGCTGGCGACCGGGGGCAGCACCTACCTGGTGCGCGGTGATCTGCGCACCCGCACGGTGACCACCGTGCACCGGAACGTCGAGTGCCCGTCCCTCTCCCCCGACGGCACCCGCGTCGCCTACAAGAAACGGGTCAAAGGCCTGCCCGCGGACGCCCCTTGGCGCCTGTACGTGCTGGACCTGCGCACGATGCGCGAGACGCCGCTGGCGGAGACCCGGAGCGTGGACGACCAGGCGGTGTGGCGCGACGACCGCACGGTGGTGTATGCGCTGGCCGGGGACTACGGGGCCGACCTGTACTCGGTCCCGGCGGACGGGACCGGCGCCGCCCGGCGCCTGCTGACGGCGGGCGTCTCCCCCGCGTATCCCCGTTGAACGACTTTTTAACGGAGTATTCGACTCTTCATCACAAATGAAGTCGTCAATGTTGTATCCGGACCGGACTCACTCGAATGCCGCGCATCCGGAGGACTCCGGCCGCGTTAGCGGAATATGACCAAAGCAAGGCGCTTGAGGGTGCTCGAAGCGGCCCAGGGGGACCTCGGCCGGCGCCGGAACGACCAGGGACGCTTCGGCTGCCACGCGGCCGGCTGACGGGGGCGAATCTTTTCCGTGAACAACGAATACGCGGATTACTATCCGACGGCTCCCCTGGAGGAGGGCTGGGACCCGGTCGAGGAACTCACCTATCTGCTGCAGGACGCCGCGAGCGCCCAGGCGGCACAGCAGGCGGCCGCCGTGCCGCCACCGCGCGGCGAGCCGCCGTACGGGGCCGAGCCGCTGTACGGCACGGGGGCGCTGTACGGCACCGGACCGCTGTACGGCACCGGGCCGTTGTACGGCACCGGGCCGCTGTACGCAGCCGAACCGGCTTACGCGGACGGGCCGTTGTACGGGACGGAGCCGCCGTACCGGGCCGAGCCGGGGTACGCGACCGAGGAGTCCTACGGCGCCGAGTCCGCGTACCGGGCCGAATCCCCGCACCCGACCGAATCCCCGCGCCGGGCCGAACCGCCGTACGGCGCCGAGAAGTCCTACGGTCCGGAACCGGCGTACGGAGCCGAGGAGCACGCGCCCGGCGACCCGCTGGAGAACCTGGCGCGGCTCACCAGCGAGCTGCCGCCCATCCGGCGCCATCCCGTCGCGCACCGCAAGGTGCGGACGCGGAAGTGGCGCATCACCTGGCTGGAGACGGTCAGTTGCCTGATCGCCGCGCTCGCCGCCGTCATCGTGGCGATGGTGAGCGTCTTCGGCGGCCTGGCGGCCTACGCCCCGCTCCAGCACATCGCGGCCAGGACCCAGAGCGGTCCGCTGCACTGGTGGCCGCTGCTCGTCTACGGCCCCTGGATGGTGGCCTCGCTCTCCATCCTGCGGACCGCGCTGCACCGGCGGCGCGCCCTGCACTCCTGGTGCGTGGTGCTGCTGTTCTCCTCCGTCGCGATGGTCCTCTGCGTGGCCGAGTCCGAGAGGTCCTTCACCGGGGTGGCCGCCGCCGTCCTGCCGGCCCTCGCCGCGCTGACCTGCTTCCAGCAACTGGTCCGGCAGGTCACCCTGACCCGGCCCCCGCGCCGGCGCATCTCCCGCCACCGGCAGCGCGCCGCCCAGGGAGCCGGAGCCCGGGCCAGGTGACCCACGGGACGGGCCGCCGGTCACCGGCGGCCCGTCCCGTGGGTCACCCGGACGGCGGCGCCACCGTGGGCGCCGGATTGCGATCACCAGATCCGCATGAACCACTTCATCACATGATCAGTCACGCAATGCGCACGCTCTGCGCCGCCGCCCTCCTGGCCGCTCCCCTCGTCCTGACCGCGACGCCCGCCCAGGCCGTGACGTCGTGCACGGTCAACGGCCGCGCCGTGTCCGGCACCACCGTCAACGGCACCACCGGCTCCGACTACATAAGCTGCGGCGCCCTCGCCCCGGGCGACACCGTCAACGGCCTGGGCGGCAGCGACTACATCGTGATCAACGGCCTCGTCGCGGGCACGGTCGACGGCGGCGCCGGCGGGGACTCCGTCACGGCCGGCGCCGGCACCACGGCGAGCGGCAGGATCCTCGGCGGCGACGGCGGCGACTCGCTCTTCGTCGGCCCGAACGCCGGCACCGTCGACGGCGGTCCCGGCGCGGACTTCTGCCGGGTCGCCTCCGGCAACCCGCCCGTCAACTGCTGACCCCGTACGACAGTCACCGGCCCTGCGGTCACTCCTCCGGTTCCCAGGCGCGGAGCAGGTCGAGGAGCCCCGCGTCCCCGTCGATCGCCACGGAGTCCGCCGGGATGCGGTCGTAGAGGAAGAGGACCAGCTCACCGGCCGTGCCCCGGACGGAGACACCGGCCGCGCCCGGACCCCCACCGGCGCCGTCGGCGGGCAGCCGGGCTGCCCGGGCGCCGTCGCCGTCTACGGTGAGGCGCCAGGAGCGGCCCTCGGCGGCGTGGAAGTCGAAGGCGGTGGGCTCGTGCGGCCAGGCGCCGGTGGTCGCGCAGCAGGTGGACAGGAACTCGTCGACACCGTCGAGCGCCACCTCCCGCGGCAGCGGCCGCGGGGCGTCCCGGGCGAGCTGGGCGTCGTAGGCGTGCACCGCGCTCTCCTGGACCCGGTGCCGGGCGACGCCGCCGGAGGTCCGCGGCGACTGCGACCGGTCCCACCACGTCCAGCAGCCGCGCCCGGGGCCCGCCTCGCGCAGCGCGCCCAGCAGCAGCTCCGTCGACTCGGCCAGCCAGGCCGTCAGCGCCTCGGCCCCACGCGGCGCGGCCACGGCGGCCCGCGCGACGACGGCCTCGGCCGGCGGAACGTCGGCGGGGCCCGCGCCGACGACCCCGGCCCAGAAGCGGTCTCCCCCGCCCAGGTGCTCGGCCAGGTCGAACAGCGTCCACCCGGGACAGCCCGGCACCCGCGCGTCCAGACCGGGCGCGGCGGCGACGGCCTCCCGAAAGGCCCCCGACCGCTCGTCGATCAGCCGCAGCAGACCGGAGAACTCCAGATCGTCTTCCACAGCGGCTGTCTATCACCGCACTCCGCCCCCCGGACACCGGTTTTCCCCACCCCGGCCCCCCGGGGCACCGATCACACGGAGCCCGGCCCGCCCGGCCGACGGCGCACCCGTTCATGCCGTCGGGATCCCCCTCAGGAGCCCGGGCGGTCCGTCTGCTTTCGCCTGATCGCCATGGCCAGCCACTGGCCACCCGTAAGGGTCATCCCCATGACCACCGCGAAGGACACGGAGTCCCCCCAGGAGTGGCCGAGCAACAGGTGCCAGGCCACGGCACCCGACCCCCAGATGAGCACCGTGCCGGCCAGCGCCACCGACAACCGCACCCAGCGGGGACGCTCCCGCAGCCAACCGCCCACGCCCCCTGAACCCCGCCCCTCCGTCATACCCGTGCGGCTACCCCCGAAGGGGCCGTACGTGTTCGGCTGCGAGGGAGGGCGGTCTCGGGGTTGAAGTTGCCGTTGCGGCAGCTTCTACCGTCCTGGACAGGGCCGGAGAGACCGGCCCGGCGGCGCGTGTGCGAGGGAGACGATGATGGACTGGCCGATCGCGGAGGTCGCGCGGATGTCCGGCGTGACCGCCCGAACCCTGCGGCACTACGACGAGATCGGCCTACTCCCGCCTGCCCGGATCGGGACCAACGGCCACCGCTACTACGAGGAGTTCCAGATGCTGCGGCTGCAGCAGATCCTCGTCCTGCGGGCCCTGGGCCTGGGGCTGCCCGAGATCGGCCGGGTGCTGGCCGAGCAGGTCGACGAGGTGGAAGCGCTGCGCGGCCACCACCGGCGGCTGCTCGCCGAACGCGACCGCCTCGACGCCCTGGCCGGCACCGTCTCGCGCACGATCGCCGAACTGGAACAGTCCAGGAAGGACGGCAGACCCGTGACCATCAACCGACCGGAGAACCTGTTCGAGGGCGTGACGCCCGCCCAGTACCCGGAGACCCTGCGCGACTTCCCCGAGCACGCCCAGGCGGTGGCCCGCCGGGTCGCCGGGATGAGCCCGCAGGACATCGAGGCCGGACAGCGCGAGCGCACGGCGCAGATGGTCCGGCTGGCCGAGCTCATGGCCGCCGGGCACCCTGCCGACGCCGAGCCGGTGCAGTCCGAGATCGACGCCCAGTACCGCACCCTGACCGCGCTGCGCGCCGTGACCGTCGACGAGTACCGGGCCATGGGCCGCTCCTGCGTGGACAACGACGCCTGGCGCGCCGCGTACGAAGCGATCGCGCCGGGTCTGGCCGCGTACCAGCGCGATGCCATCGAGGTCTACGCCACCACCCGGCTGAGCTGAACCCCAGCGCGACCGCCGTCGCGGGCCAGGCCCGCGACGGCGGTCGCGTTCGCGCTGTGTCACGGTGACCGGCGATGTTCCGAGGGGGGCCGACGGTCAGCGACCGTCGGCCCCGCTGGCGGTCCGCCCGGGGGCGTCGTCGAGCCGGGCCAGAATGCGCGAGACGGTCACCTCTGCCGTGACCGGATCGGTCAGCGAGCCGTGCGCCACGACGGCGTGGGCGCTGGGACTGTGGT
>NZ_BJTV01000020.1 GCF_007176755.1 Streptomyces sp. 1-11 | reverse complement strand
ATCGACTCCTTCGACCAGTGGGGCGTGGAACTCGGCAAGGTCCTCGCCAAGCGCATCGAACCCGCCCTGACCGAGGGCGCCGAGGTCCCCGGCCTCGACCCCTCCACCACAGCCCTCGTCGCCGCCTACCGTTCTCTCAGGAAGTGATCAGATCATGCAGCTCGGTCTCATCGGTCTCGGCAAGATGGGCGGCAACATGCGCGAGCGGATCCGCCGCGCCGGCCACACCGTCATCGGCTACGACCGCAATCCGGAAGTCTCCGACGTCAAGAGCATCGAAGAGCTGGTGGAGAAGCTGGACGCGCCGCGCACCGTCTGGGTGATGGTCCCGGCCGGCACGGCGACGCAGGGCGTCATCGACGAGCTCAAGGACCTGCTGTCCGAGGGCGACACGGTGGTCGACGGCGGCAACTCCCGCTGGACGGACGACGAGAAGCACGCCGCCGAACTGGGCGTGAAGGGCATCGGCTTCGTCGACGCGGGCGTCTCCGGCGGCGTGTGGGGCCTGGAGAACGGCTACGCGCTGATGGTAGGCGGCGACAAGGAGCACGTGGAGCGGCTGCGGCCGGTCTTCGAGGCGCTCAAGCCGGAGGGCCCGTACGGCTACGTCCACGCGGGCCGGGTGGGCGCCGGGCACTTCTCCAAGATGGTCCACAACGGCATCGAGTACGCCATGATGCAGGCCTACGCCGAGGGCTGGGAACTGCTGGAGAAGGTCAAGTCGGTGGACAACGTCCGCGAGGTGTTCCGCTCCTGGCAGGAGGGCACCGTCATCCGCTCCTGGCTGCTGGACCTCGCGGTCAACGCCCTGGACGAGGACGAGCACCTGGGCAAGCTGCGCGGTTACGCGGAGGACTCGGGCGAGGGCCGCTGGACGGTCGAGGCCGCCATCGACAACGCCGTGCCGCTGCCCGCCATCACCGCTTCGCTGTTCGCGCGGTTCGCCTCCCGGCAGGACGACTCCCCGCAGATGAAGATGATCGCCGCGCTGCGCAACCAGTTCGGCGGCCACGCCGTGGAGTCGGCGAAGAAGGACTGACCGCAGGCGCGTTCGCCCAGGCGGCGACCGCGCCCGCCCCGCCACACGGCCCGGGTCACCTCAGGTGGCCCGGGCCGCGGCGCGTGCCGCCCCTGCTCCTACAATCACCGGCACTGGCCCTACGCCCGAAGGAATGCGATGACCAGCGTCGACGAACCGGTACGACCCGGCGGGCAGCAGCGGGACGCGGCCCGCACCCGGGCCGAGATACTCGACGTGGCCACCCGGGAGTTCGCCAGGGCCGGCTACAAGGGCGCCCGGGTCGACGAGATCGCGGCCCGCACCCGCACCACGAAGCGGATGATCTACTACTACTTCGGCGGCAAGGAGCAGCTCTTCACCGCCGTCCTGGAGCGGGCCTACGGCGTGATCCGCGAGGCCGAGCGGCAACTGGACGTCGAGCACCTGGACCCGGTCGCGGCCGTCCGGCGGCTGGCCGAGCTGGCCTTCGACCATCACGAGCGGCACCCGGACTTCGTCCGTCTGGTCAGCATCGAGAACATCCACGGCGCCGAGCACATCGCCGCGTCGAAGAAGCTCGGGGGGATCGGTTCCCCGGCCCTCGGGGTTATCCGCCGGATCCTGGCCGCCGGGCAGGAGACGGGGGTGTTCCGGGCCGACGTGGACGCCGTCGACCTGCACGCGATGATCAGCTCGTTCTGCTTCTTCCGGGTCGCCAACCGGCACACCTTCGGCGTGCTGTTCGGCCGCGATCTCGTCGATCCGGCGCGGCGCGACCACTACCGCGCCATGCTCGGCGACCTGGTCGTCGCCTACCTCACGGCGGAGCGCACCGCCGGCTGAGGCCCGCCCTCAGGCGCCGCTCGCCGCCCCTTCGCCCGCCGGCTCCACCGCGGAGTCGAGCAGGGGGCCGAGTTCCCGCACCGCCGTGTCCAGCGGACGGACGTCCCGCTCGGCCCGGGCCAGCAGGATCGCTCCCTCCAGGGTGCTGATCATCAGCGTGGCGAGGGAGTCGGCGCGCGCCGCCGGGACCCCCATGCCCGTCAGCGCCTCGGCGACCGGACCGCGCCAGGCCGCGAACGCGCCCGCCGCCGCCTCGCGGGTGGAGCCGTCCGCCGAGGCGCGGTCCACGGTCGCGGCGGCGACCGGGCAGCCGGCGGCGAAGCCGTCCGCCCGGTACTCGTCCGTCCACTGCGCGGCCATCCCCGCGAACAGTCCGCTCGGCGTGGCCTCGTCCAGCCCCGCGAGGAACCGGGCGACGCGCCTGCCGGCGTACCGGCCGGCCCAGGCCACGGCCTCGTCGACCAGCTGCTCCTTGCCGCCCGGGAAGTAGTGCTGGAGCGAGCCGCGCGGCGCCCCGGCGTGCGCGGCCACGTCCCGCATGCCGGTCGCGGCGACCCCGTGCCGCCGGATGAGCTGGGCCGCGCTGAACACCATCCGCTCGCGCGGTCCGTACCGCGACTGCGCCATGACGGGCCTCCGATCCTCTGACGCCCTTCAGCCTATGACCGACGTCATAACGCCCGCTACTATGACGACCGTCATAAGCGACCCGCAGGTGCCGCCTGCGAGCCTCGGCCCGGACGAAGGACGCGCCATGGACGTCGGTTTCATCGGTCTCGGAGTGATGGGCCAGCCCATGGCCCTGCGGCTGGCGGCCTCCGGCACGCCGCTCGTGGTGTGGAACCGGACGCCGGAGCGGGCCGAGCCGCTGCGCGCCGCGGGCGCCCGGGTGGCGGCCGACGCCGCCGAGGTGTTCGCCCGGGCCGGGACGGTGCTGCTGATGCTCGCCGACGAGGCCGCGGTCGACACCGTCCTCGGCCGCGGCACCCCGGACTTCGCCGCACGGGTCGCCGCACGCGTCGTCGTGCACATGGGCACGACCTCCCCCGAGTACTCCCACGCCCTGCAGACCGACGTACGCGCGGCCGGCGGGCAGTACGTCGAGGCGCCGGTCTCGGGGTCCCGCGTCCCGGCGGAGGAGGGCCGGCTGGTGGCCATGCTGGCGGGCGACGAGTCCGCCGTGCAGGCCGTGCGACCGCTGCTGGCGCCGCTGTGCCGGGAGACGTTCGTGTGCGGTGCGGCGCCGGACGCGCTGCTGATGAAGCTGTCCGTGAACCTCTTCCTGATCACCGTGGTGACCGGGCTGAGCGAGGCGTTCCACTTCGCCGAGCGGCAAGGGCTCGACCGGCGGCTGTTCCTGGACGTGCTGGACGCGGGCCCCATGGCCAGCGGGGTGTCGCGGATGAAGGCGCCCAAGCTGCGCGAGCGGGACTTCGGGGTGCAGGCGGCCGCCCTGGACGTGCTGAAGAACAACCGGCTCATCGCCGAGGCGGCCCGCAGGGCCGGCCTTGCCTCGCCGCTGCTGGACGCCTGTCACGCCCTGTTCGAGGAGACGGTGGCGCTGGGGCACGGCGGCGAGGACATGGTGGCGGTGCTGCGGGCGCTCGAGGCGCGGACCGCGGCGACGGCGCCGTAGCTCAGCGTTCCGGGATGCCGTACACCCGCTCGACGCGCAGCCGCAGCACCAGCCGGCGGTCGCGGACCATGGCGGCCCGGTAGTCGTCCCAGTCCGGGTGTTCACCGGAGACGTCCCGGTAGAGCCGGACCAGTTCCTCCACGGTCTCGTCGTGCGGGTCCCGCGCCACCGGCGAGAGGTCGGCGGTGCCCTCGGCGACCGCGTAGGCCCACCGGTCGGCGGTGGTGACGTGGTACGACGCGCGGGGATCCCGGCGCAGGTTGCGGGTCTTGGCCCGGTCGTCGGTGAGCGAGACCCGGATGATCCGCTCGTCCGGAGAGTAGACGTGGGTGACGTTGGAGAGCTGGGGCCGGCCGTCCTTCTTCAGGGTGACCAGCACCCCGCCGTTGCTCTCGCCGAGCAGCTTCAGCAGTGCGTCTTCCTGCGTGGCGTCCTGAGTCATACCCGGATCAACTCGGTGGGCCGGGCGGCGCATTCCCGGCCGGCCGCACACACCGACGGGACAGGGGTTCGGACCGGTGTTCCTGCGGGACGATGAGACCGTGCGGGCGTTCCGGCCGGCGGGAGGCGCGTGCCGCACGGTGACGACGCGAGCGGAGGAGAGCGATGGCTGAGCTGCGGCAGGAAGCCGACCCGGACGAGGCCGGACTGGACCCGAAGGCCCTCGACCGGCTGGACCGGCACTTCGCCCGTCTCGTCGACGAGGGAAGGCTGCCCGGCTACCTGGTGTCGGTGGCGCGCGGCGGCCGCGTCGCGCACCTCACCGCCTACGGTCACCGGGACCGCGCGGCCGGGCTGCCCGTGGCGGCGGACACCCTGTGGCGGATCTACTCCATGACCAAGCCCGTCACCGCCGTCGCGGTGCTGCTGCTGGTGGAGGAGGGCCGCCTGTCCCTCGACGACCCGCTCGACAAGCACCTGCCCGCGTTCGCCGGCCCGCGGGTCTACGAGGGCGGCTCGGGTGCCGACGTGCGCACCCGCCCGGCTCGCGGCCCGATCCTGATCCGGCACCTGCTCACCCACACCGCGGGCCTGACCTTCGGCTTCTACCACGAGCACCCCGTCGACGCGCTGTACCGGGAGTCGGGTCTCGAGTACTCGGTGCCGCCCGGCAAGGACCTGGCGGAGACCGTCGAGGTGTACGCGCGCATGCCGCTGCAGTTCGAGCCGGGCACGCGGTGGAACTACTCCGTCGCCTCCAACGTGCTGGGCCGGGTGATCGAGGTGGTCGCGGGACAGCCGCTGGACGAGTTCTTCGCCGAGCGGATCCTGCGCCCGCTCGGGATGACGGACACCGGCTTCCACATCACCGGCGAACAGGCGGACAGGCTGGCGGAGTTGTACGGCGAGACGGAGGACGGCGGTATCACGCCGGTCCCGGGGCTGCCGGTGCGCGGCCGGCCGCGTTTCCTGTCCGGCAGCGGCGGCCTGGTCGCGTCCGCCGGGGACTTCCACCGGTTCATGGAGATGCTGCGCCGGGGCGGGAAGCTGGACGGCGCCCGCCTGCTGTCGCCCGGGACGCTCGCGCTGATGACCCGCAACCAACTGCCCGGCGGCGCCCGGCTCAGCTCCTTCGGCGCCCCCGTCCACCGGGTGCGCGCCAACGAGGGCCTCGGCTTCGGCTTCAACGTCTCCGTCGTCGTCGACCCCGCGCGCACCCTCGCCCCGACGAGCCCCGGCACCTACGGCTGGACCGGCGTCGCCACCACCGCCTTCTGGGTCGCCCCGGCCCACGACCTGACCGTCCAGTTCATGACCCAGCTCCGCCCGAAGAAGCTGAAGGTCTTCCCGGACCTGCGCCGCCTGGTGCACGAGGCCGTCGTCGCCTGAGCTCCAGGCCGGGACGTCCCGCCGCGCGGGCGACCGCATCGGACGGCACGGCTGACCGGCGGGAGTCGAACCGGGCGGCAGGCGAGGGGGCGGGGTCGTCGCCGCCTCGCCTCCCCGCCCGGTCCCGCCCGTTCAGGATCCGTGGGCGACCGCGTCCAGGTGGGGCAGCACGTGGTCCAGCCGCTCGCGCTTGGTGCGCAGATAGGTGATGTTGCTCTCGCAGGGCTCGATCAGCAGCGGCACCTGCTCGGCGACCTGGACGCCGTGCCGCACCAGCGCCTCCCGCTTGCGCGGGTTGTTGGACATCAGCCGGACCGAGCGCACCCCGAGGTCGTGCAGGATGCCGGCCGCCACCCCGTAGTCCCGGGCGTCGACGGGCAGTCCGAGCGCCAGGTTCGCCTCGACCGTGTCCAGGCCCTCCGCCTGCAGGGCCATCGCCCGCAACTTGGCCAGCAGGCCGATGCCCCGGCCCTCGTGCCCTCTCAAGTAGACGACGACGCCGCTGCCTTCGGCGGCCACCGCGCGCAGCGCCGAGGCGAGCTGGTCACCGCACTCGCAGTGCCGGGAGCCGAACGCGTCCCCGGTCAGGCACTCCGAGTGCAGCCGGGTCAGCACGTTGTCGGTCCCGATCTCCCCGTACACGAGCGCGACCTGCTCCTCACCGCGGTCGTGGTCCAGGTAGCCGATCGCCTGGAACTGCCCGTACACGGTGGGCAGCGGGGCGTTCACGACGCGTTCCACGCCCGAGCGCCGCGCGGACTTCTCGCCGAGGACACCGAGGTTTTCTGTCATGATCTGATTCCTAAGCAGAGACGAAGGGCCGGGAATGATGAGTGGTTCGGGCGCGGACACGACCGGCTTCGGGGTGGTACCGGCGGACACTACGGAAGACGTACGGATGCGGGCGGCGGGCGTCTCAACACAGGTCGCCGTCCTTCCCGTCGGCAGCTTCGAACAGCACGGTCCCTTCCTTCCGCTGGCGACCGACACGCTCGTCGCCTGTGCCGTGGCCCGGGAGATCGCGGGCGCGTATCCGGTCCATCTCCTTCCGCCGGTGACGATCGGCTGCTCGCACGAGCACGCGGACTGGCCGGGGACCGTCAGCGTCTCCGCGGTGACCCTGCACGCGGTGGTCCGGGACATCGCCGACTCGCTGCGCCGCTCGGGTGTCGAGGCGCTCGTCGTGGTGAACGCCCACGGCGGCAACTACGTGCTGGGCAACGTCGTCCAGGAGGCCTCCGCGCGCGGGGAGCGGATGGCGCTGTTCCCGGCCGCCGAGGACTGGGAGGCTGCGCGGCAGCGGGCCGGGGTGCTCACCTCCCTGCTGACCGACATGCACGCGGGCGAGATCGAGACATCCATTCTGCTGCACGCTCACCCCGAAGTGGTCCGCCCTGGTTACGAGTCCGCCGATTTCACCGCTGACGACCGTCGTCATCTCCTTACCGTGGGAATGTCCGCCTACACCGGATCGGGCGTCATCGGCCGCCCTTCGCTGGGGTCCGCGGAGAAGGGGAAGGAGCTGCTGGCCGGCCTGGCGGAGTCGTTCGGCGCCCTCTTGGGCCTGCTCACCTCGGGTTCCGGCCCGGCGGCGGTACGGGGGTAGCCGCGCAGCCCGGTGTACCAGCGGGCGACGAGCACGGCCGCGCCGGGCAGGCTCGCCACGAAGCTCAGCACCCCGTACACCACGGCCACGGCCACCCCGCTGCTCGCGCCGAGCCCGGCGGCGCCGAACGCCCAGGCGGTGACGCCCTCGCGGGGCCCGAAACCGCCCACGTTCAGCGGCAGCCCCATCGCGGCCAGGGCGAGCACCGCGAGCGGCAGCAGCACCGGCACCGACGCGGCCGATCCCGCGATCCGCGCCGCCACCACGAACATCGCGACGTGCCCGGCCAGTACGACGGCGGAGGACAGCGCGACCCCGGGCCCCGCCTCGCGCGACAGCAGGCCCCGGCGTGCCTCGCCGAGCGCGGAGCGCAGGGCGCCGCCGCGGCGGGAGGGCGCGCGGTTCAGCCGGACGGCGAGGGCGACGGCTAGCGCGCCCGCCGCGGCGAGCGCCGCCGGCGGTGCGAAGCCCCGCACCTCGTCCCGGACCGGAGACGGCAGGACCACCAGCACGACCGCGCCGGTCACGGCCAGCGCGACCTGACCGGCGACCCGTTCGAGCACGACCGCCTTCACCCCGCGCCGGACGTCACCGGCGCTCTGTCCGTGCCGTACCGCCCGGTGCACATCGCCCAGCACCCCGCCGGGAAGCGCGGCGTTGAGGAACAGCGCCCGGTAGTAGTCGGCCACGGCCGGCCCGAGCGGCAGCCGGATGCGCAGCCCGCGGGCCACCAACTGCCAGCGCCACGCGCTGAACACGGTGGTGACCAGGCCGACGCCCAGGGCGAGCAGCAGCGACGCCGAGTCGATCCGCCGCAGCCCGTCGAGCAGCACACCGGTGCCGAGCCGCCACAGCAGCCCGGCGAGGATGGCCGCGCCGGCGACCGTGCCAACGTGGGTGCGCACGGCGCGGGAGTTCAGCCCGCGGAACAGGCGGTGGCCGGCGTCGCTTCGGGCGCTCCCGGGCGCGGAGGGCTCCGCCGCCGTCCGGACCGCGTGAGCCGTGGCACCGCCCCGCACCGCCCGGATCCGCGCGTGTGGGATCACCCGCACCAGGCGGGATCCAACCGCCCTCCCCCGGCGCGGCCGCGCGCCGGTCTCCACCGCCTGTCCGCTCATGACGCCGTCCCGCCCGCCGACTTGGGCAGCGCGAGCAGATCGCTGTGGTGGACCACCGCCCGCAGCTCACCGGCCTCGCACGCCGCCAGCCGCTCCCGCAGCCAGCGCCCGGCGCGCTCGGCCAGTTCGGGCCGCTGTTCGACGGCCGCGCCCACCCAGCCCCGCAGCCACTGGGCGGTCAGCGCGGACTCCCCGGGGCCGAGCCGCCAGGGGCTCGGGTGCACCCGCACGGTGGCGCCCCGCTCGGCGAACGCCTCGCAGGCCACGGTGACCGCGTCCGGTCCGAGCAGCCCGTCGCGCCGCTGGTGGACGTTGAACGCCTCGGCGATCTCGGCGTCCAGCGGGTCGGACGGGGTGAGTTCGACCCGGCCCGCGACGGACAGGGTGAGCAGGGCGGGGCAGCCCGCGCCGGCGCAGGCGGCGGCGAGGGTGCCGACCTCCTCGCGGGTGAGGACGTCCAGCAGCGCGGAGGCGGTCACGAGACCGGCACCGGTCAGCGCGTCCGGGGTGAGCCGGGCGACGTCGCCGCGCCGCGTCTCGACCGTGACCGCGCCGCCGTCGGCGGAGACGCGCGGGGAGCCCACGGCGGCGAAGTGCAGCAGGTAGGCGTCGCGGTCGTGCAGCACCCAGTGCTGGGCGCCGTCCAGCCGGGGCGCGAGCCAGCGGCCCATCGAGCCGGTGCCGCAGCCGAGGTCGTGCACCGTCAGCCCGCCCGGCCCGCCGGACCCGCCGGCCAGCCGGACGCGCAGCGGGTCCAGCAGGTCCCCGGCCCGTGCCGCCGCGTCGGCCGGTTCCCGCAGCCGCAGCCATTCGGGCGCGTACCGCGGCGGCTCCTGCGGCTCGCCGTCCCGCAGTCTCACGGTGGCCCGTTCGCCGGAGCCGGTCACGGGCCCGGCACCGGCGATCACGCCGTGCGGGTCGGCGTCGCGCGCACCGGATCCCATCGCCGCCTCCTCTCCGCCGGGGACGAACCCGGCCCCGTCGAGCCCTGGTTGGGCGGGGACGCCGCCGGTCGCCGTCCGGGTGTCCGTCATGCCGCCCTCCTCGGCGCCTCGGGGAGCCGGCCGAGGACTCCGGCCAGGTTGCGGGCGGTCGCCGCCCAGCCGCCGAGCGCCGCACGCCGGCCGCGGGCCGCGGCCTTCAGCCGGCGGCGCACATCGGGTTCGCCGAACCAGCCGCGCAGTTCGGCGGCGAACGCGGCCGGGTCCTCCGGCGGGACGAGGATGCCCGGGACGCCGCCGTCGGGGGCGCGGCCGACCGCCTCGGACACCCCGCCGACGTCGGTCGCCAGCACCGGGACCCCGCGGGCGAGCGCCTCGGTGACGGCCATGCCGTAGGTCTCCGCGTACGAGGTGAGGACCATCAGGTCGGCCGACGCGTAGGCCGCGTCCAGCTCGGCGCCGGCCCGCGGCCCGGCGAGCAGCAGCCGGTCCTCAAGGCCGCGTTCACGGATCAGGCCGCGCAGCCGGGCCACGTACTCCGGGTCCTGGGTGAGCCCGCCGACGCACACGCAGCTCCACGGCAGGTCGGTCACCGCGGCCAGCGCCTCCACCAGCCGGTGCTGGCCCTTGCGCGGGGTGACGGCGGCGACGCAGAGCAGCCGGGAGACGCCGTCGGTGCCGGGCGCGAGGGGCGCGATGTCGGCGCCGGGGGCGGCGGCGTGCACCCGCTGCGGGGCGAGGCCGTGGTGGGAGACGATCCGGCGGACGGCCCAGTCGCTGGTGGCGATCACCGCGCCCGCCGCCCGCAGCACCTCCCGCTCGCGGGCGTCCAGGGCGGCGGCCACCGCCGGGTCGAGACCGGTCTCGTCGCCGAGCGGCAGGTGCACCAGCACCGCGAGGCGCAGCCGCTGCGCCTCGGGGACGACGATCTCCGGCACGCCGCAGGCGACCAGGCCGTCGAGCAGGACGACGGCGTCGTCCGGCAGTTCCCGCAGGGTGCGGGCGAGCACGTCGCGGTCGGCGCGGGCGGGGCGCGGCCAGCCGCCGGGCACCGGATGCCGGACGGCCTGCCAGCCGAAGCCCGGCAGGTCCAGGCAGACCCGGCGGTCGTAGGCGTTGCCGCCGCTCGGCGCGGCCGGGTCGTCGACGCCGCCCGGCATGACGAAGTGCACGGTGCGCAGGGACATGGGGATGATCCCGGGCTCGGGGGCGGTGGGCTGCGCGGGCACGTAGGCGAGCCGCGCCTTCTGCGTGGTCTGCGCGGTCGTCGTCCCGGTCACAGGGCACGCTCGTAACTCGCCCAGGCGATGTGCGACTCGTGCAGGGTGACGGTGAGGCCGGTGAGGCCCCTGGCCCCTTCGCCGAGGGCGCCCTTGTGGACGCGTTCGGCGAGCCGGTCGGCGACGACCTTGGCCAGGAACTCGGTGGAGGTGTTGATCCCGGCGAACTCCGGCTCGTCGTCGAGGTTGCGGTAGTTCAGCTCGGCGACGACGGCGCCCAGTTCCTGGGTGGCCAGACCGATGTCGACGACGATGTTGTCCTCGTCCAGCTCTTCACGGCGGAACGTGGCGTCCACCAGGAACGTGGCGCCGTGCAGGCGCTGCGCGGGTCCGAACACCTCGCCGCGGAAGCTGTGGGCGATCATGATGTGATCGCGGACGGTGATGCTGAACAACGGACGACCCTCCAGGTGCGGCGCGTCTGATGCCCCGGCGGTCACCTGCCGGGGATTGCCGTGTAGTACGGCTCCTGACTTCCCCGCGTTCAGCCTCCTCTCACTCTCTTCTCAGGTCAGGCCGCTTCTGTCCGCCAGGCGCCGGGCCGCTCTCGTCATGGCCGGGACGGGCCGCCGCCGGTGTAGTCGATGCGGTGGCACAGGGCCGGGATCTCGCCGGAGGCGAGCCTGGGCATCAGCTCGGGCAGCTCCTCGAAGGCGCTCTCGCCGGTGATGAGGGCGTCCAGGGCCGGATCGGCGAGCAGGTCGAGGGCGAGCGCCAGCCGTTCCGCGTAGCCGCGCCCGGCGCGGGCGGCCGGGGAGACGGTGCCGACCTGGCTGCCGCGCACGGTGAGCCTGCGGGAGTGGAAGGCCTCGCCGAGCGGCAGGGTGACGCGCCGGTCGCCGTACCAGCTCAGTTCGACCACCGTGCCCTCGGGGGCGAGGAGTTCCAGGGAACGGGCCAGGCCCTGCTCGGTGGCGCTGGCGTGCACGACGAGGTCGCAGTCGCCGAGGGCGTCACCGGGCGCGGCGAAGTCCACGCCGAGCGCCGCTGCGGTCCGGGCGCGGTCCGGGTCCGCGTCGACGAGCTGCAGCCGTACGCCGGGGAAACGGGCGAGCAGCGCGGCGACCGAGCAGCCGACCATGCCGCCGCCGACCACCGCGATCCGGTCGCCGATCAGGGGCGCCGCGTCCCACAGGGCGTTCACCGCGGTCTCCACGGTCCCGGCGAGCACGGCCCGGCCGGCGGGCACCCGGTCGGGCACCACGGTCACCGCGTTCACCGGAACGACGTAACGGCTCTGGTGCGGATACAGACAGAACACCGTACGGCCGATCAGCTCACGCGGGCCCTCCTCGACGACGCCGACGTTCAGGTAGCCGTACTTCACCGGCGCGGGGAAGTCGCCCTCCTGGAACGGCGCCCGCATCACCGCGTGTTGGGACTCCGGCACGCCGCCGCGGAACACCAGCGTCTCCGTGCCGCGGCTCACTCCGGAGTACAGCGTGCGGACCAGGACCTCGCCCTCGCCCGGCTCCGCGAGGGTGACGTCGCGCAGCTCACCGGCTCCCGGGGAGCTCAGCCAGAACGCGCGGGCCGACCGGTTCATCGGCATCCTCCTGAACGATCGGGAAGTTGTTCACGTACCGAGATGTGCACAGGCCGCGCACAGTACGCGGCGTTGATCGACTCTGTCACTCGGCCGGAGGGTGTGCGGTGGCCCTGAACAACACGTATGACGCGAGGCTCCAGCAGGAGACCGCTGTCGGAGCGGGCGTGCAGATCCTGCTGCTGGCCCTGCTCGGCTCGGCGTTCGGCATGGGGCCGGCCGGCTGGCTGACGGGGCTGGTCTTCGCGTTCGCCACCTGGGCGGTCCTCTCCCGCGCCCTGCACCGCTCCCGGCTCAGCTCCTTCGGCCCCGCCAACCGGGTCACCCTCGGCCGGGCCACCCTGGTCGGCGGGGTGACCGCGCTGGTCGCGGACTCCTTCGAGAGCGCGCCGCCGGTGACGCTGCTGGTCGGCCTGACCGCCGTGGCGCTGCTGCTGGACGGCGTGGACGGCAAGGTGGCCCGCCGCACCGGCACCTCATCCGCGCTCGGCGCCCGCTTCGACATGGAGGTCGACGCGTTCCTGATCCTGGTGCTGAGCGTGTATGTGTCGACGCGCCTTGGCCCATGGGTGCTGCTGATCGGCGGCATGCGGTACGCGTTCGTCGCGGCGGCCCGTGTCGCCCCCTGGCTGAACGCCCCGCTGCCGCCGTCCTTCGCCCGCAAGACGGTCGCCGCCCTCCAGGGCGTCTGCCTGCTGCTGGCCGGCGCGGACCTGCTGCCGCCCCCGGCGAACCTGGCGGTCGTCCTGCTGTCGCTGGGCTCACTGGTGTGGTCGTTCGGCCGGGACGTGGTGTGGCTGTGGCGTAACTCCTCTATGGGTGAGGGCGGGTGTTCCGTCGCCGATGGGGTGGGTGAGCAGGTGGTCGGCGAACCGCTGCTGCGGGAGCTGGAGTTGGCGGCGCGCTGAGAACGCGGGGCTTCGGGGCGCCCCGGTGACGGGGCGCCCCTTCGCGGGCGCATCGCCGCCTGCGCCGTTCCTTCTGCGGCGCCCTCGCTAGTCCTTCCGCGCCGCCTGCGCTGTTCCTTCCGCGCCGCCGTCAGCCGGTCGGTGCCGCCGTCAGCCGGTCGGTGCGGGACGGCGGAGGCGTCCGTCGTGGACCTCGGCCACCCGGTCGGCGGCGGTCAGGTGGGCGCGGTCGTGGGTGACCAGGACGGTGGCGGTGGCTCGTTCGCGGGTGAGCCGGGCGATCAGCTCGACGACGGCGGCGCCGCGTTCGTGGTCGAGGGCGCTGGTGGGTTCGTCGACCAGCAGGACGGTGGGGTCGTTCATCAGGGCACGGGCGATGTTGACGCGCTGCCGCTGGCCGCCGGAGAGCTGGTGGGGCCGCCGGTGCGCTTGGTCCACCAGGCCCACCGCGTCGAGGAGTTCGAGGACCCGGGCCCGGGAGCGGCCCGCGCCGCGGCCGCCCATCCGGGCCATGACCTGGAGCTGCTCGGCGGCGGTGAGGGAGGGCAGCAGGTTGGGCTGCTGGAAGACGATGCCGATCCGGTGCCGGCGCAGTTCGGCGAGTTCGCCCCGGCTGAGGCCGGCGGTGGCGGTGCCGTCGACGGTGACGGTGCCGGCGTCGGGCGTGATCAGGGTGGCGGCGACGGCCAGCAGGCTGGACTTGCCGGAACCGGAGGGGCCGACGACAGCGGTGAGACTGCCCTTGGGGACCTGGAGCGTGACTCGGTCCAGGGCGGTCAGCCGGGTGTCGCCGTCCGCGTAGGTGAGGGTGATGTCGGTCAGTTCCAGGCTCATCGGGCGCTCCCCAGGGCGGTCAGCGGGTCGACGGAGGTGATGCGGCGGATGGACAGGCCGGCGCCGAGGGTGCCGAGCAGGACCATCACCGCGGCGGGCACGAGCACCGTGCCGGGGCTCAGCAGGAACGGCACGTCCGAGCCGACCACGAGGGCGCCGACGGCGGCGGCCAGGCCGGTCCCGGCCAGGGTGCCGCCGACGAGCAGGACCACGGCCTGGCCGAGGGCGTCCCCGAGCAGGCTCGCGGTGGAGGCGCCGAGCGCCTTGAGCACGGCGACGTCGCCGCTGCGCTGGATGGTCCACACGGTGAAGAAGGCCCCGATGACCAGCGCCGAGATGGCGAACAGGAACCCGCGCATGAGCTGCAGGGAGCCGTTCTCCGAGGTGTAGGAGCCGATGGCGGACAAAGAGTCCGAGGTGGCGACCGTCCTGGTGCCCGCCCGCCGGTCGATGGCGGTGACGTCGGCCCCGGAGGTGGTGCGCAGGGCGATGACGGTGGCGGTGGCGGTGGCGGTGGGACCGTCGGCCGGGCCCGTGGCCGGCGGCGCGGTCCGCCGCCAGGTGTCCAGGCTGGTCCAGATCACCGGGGTGTGGCTGAAGGAGGCGTCGCCCCGGACGGCGGCGACGGTGAGCCGGTGCCCGGCCAGGGTGAGCGACCCGCCGGGGGCGAGCCCGAGGTCGCGTGCGGCCGTGGTGGACAGCACCGCCGACCGGCCGTCGATCCGCCGGCCCTCCGGGGCCAGCGAGGAGCCGGGCTGCACGCCGAACGCGGAGACCGCGGCGCTGCGGTCCCCGGCGGTGGCCCTGGTCGTCGTGATCCCCAGCGGTTCCGCACGCTCTACGCCCGGCGCCTCGGACCACTGCCGCCACTGGCGTGCGGTGACGGTGGAGTCGGAGTAGGACAGGCCCTGTCCGCCGGTGGGCGCCTGGAAGGCGATCCGGTCCGCGGGCAGCCCGGTGATCGCGGAGACGTTCTGCCGGCCGAGCCCGGCCGTCAGCCCGGACAGCAGCCCGACCAGCAGGGTGATCAGCACGATGACGGTCCCCATCAGGGCGAACCGCCCCTTGGCGAACCTCAGGTCTCTCCAGGCTACGAACACGGGGTGGCCTGTCCTTTCGATGGGTGTCGACATGGGTGCTTGTCGACATGGGTGGGCGTCGGCGGCGGTGGGCGGCGACGTCGTGGGTGGCGATGTCGGTGGGTGCCGTCGTTGTGGGCGCCGACGACGGCGGGTGCCGACGTCGGCGGGTGCCGGTCGGTCGACGTCGTTCAGGTCCCCACCGTCGCCCAGGGCGGCCCGGCCGGGCATCTGGCGGGGGACCGTATTCACCGGCCGGAAAGGCGGCGTCCGGGTTGTAACTTTCGACGGAGGCCCCGCGGGGGTCCGCCTCCGTAGCCTGGAGGCACTGTGAACGTCTCTCCCCCCGCCACTCCCCCTGCCGCCGCCGCTGCCTGGGCCCTGACCCCCACCAGCCGGGTCCTGGCCTCGTGTCTGCACCTGCTGATCGCCGGCCTGCTCGCGCTGGCCGCCGGGCGGGCCCTGACCGACGGCGGACCGCACGCCGGGGCGACCGCGGCCGCCGCCGTGGCCTGCGGCCTGGTGTACGCGGCCGGCCCGCTGCTCCCCCGGGTACGCGGGTCACGCAGGGCGGCGACGGTGTGGCTGTCCTGCCTCGGCGCCGTCTGGCTGGTGCTGCTGGCCCTCTCCGCCGACGGCGTCTGGCTGGCCTTCCCCCTGTACTTCCTCCAGCTCCACCTGCTGCCGCGCCGGACCGCCCTGGCGGCGGTCGTGGTCACAGCGCTCGCCGCGATCACCGCCTTCGCCGCCCACCAGCACGCCTTCAGCCTCGCCATGGTGATCGGACCGGCACTGGGCGCCGCCGTGGCCGTGGCGGTGGTGTGGGGGTACCAGGCCCTGTACCGGGAGAGCGAGCGGCGCCGCCGGCTGATCGAGGAACTGACCGCCACCCGCGCCGATCTGGCCCGGGCCCAGCACACCGCCGGGGTGCTCGCCGAACGCGAACGCCTGGCCCGCGAGATCCACGACACCCTCGCCCAGGGCCTGACCAGCATCCAGCTCCTGCTGCGCGCCGCCGAGCGCGCCCTGCCCGCCAGGCCCGAGGCCGCCGCCCGCCATGTGGACCAGGCCCGTCAGGCGGCCGTGGACAACCTCGCCGAGGCCCGCCGCTTCGTCGCCGCCCTCACCCCGCCGGCCCTGGAGGGCACCACACTGGCCGACGCGCTGGAGCGCCTGTGCGCCACGGCCTCCGCACGCCACCCCCTCACCGCCCGCTTCCACCTCACCGGCACCCCGGTCGCCCTGCCCACCGCGCACGAGGTCGCCCTCCTGCGGGTCACCCAGTCCGCCCTGGCCAACACCGTCCGCCACGCCGGCGCCACCACCGCCGACGTCACCCTGACCCACCGCGGCGACTCCGTCGCCGTGGACATCGCGGACGACGGCACCGGCTTCGACCCCGCCCTGCTGCCACCCCCCGACCCGGACGACGGCGGCTTCGGCCTCGCCGCGATGCGCGCCCGCATGGACGCCCTGGGCGGCACCCTCACGATCCACTCCTCCCCCGGCCGCGGCACATCCCTCTCCGCCCGGCTCCCCCTGACCCCACCCGCACCGGCACCCGAGACCCCGCGCACGTCCGGGACCCCCGGCGCGCACGAACCCGAAGCCGGCGACCCCGAGGCCCACTCATGACCGACAGCCCCATCGCAGCCACACAGGGCAGCCCGAACCCGGATGCACCCGGCAACTCCAGTCCGGCCGCGCCCGGCGGCCTCAGCCAGGCAACGCCCGAGACCGCGAGCCCGGCCACATCCGGCAACCCCGGCTCCGCCGTGCCCGGAGACCCCGGCCAGGCCGTCCCCGGCGCATCCGGTGCAGCCATGCCCGACAACCCGAGCTCAGCCGTCCCCGGCACACCCAGCCCAGCCGCACCCGACAACCCGAGCCCGGCCATGTCCGGCACCCCCGATCCCACCACCACACCCAGCACTCCCATCCGCCTGCTGCTGGCCGACGACCACCCGGTGGTACGGGCCGGGCTGCGGGCCGTGCTGGAGACCGAGCCCGGCATCGTGGTGGTGGCCGAGGCGGCGACCGCCGAGGAGGCGGTCACCCGCGCCGCCCAGGGTGACATCGACGTCGTCCTGATGGATCTGCAGTTCGGCCGGGGTATGGGCGGCGCCGAGGCCACGGCCCGCATCACCGCCCGCCCCGCCGCCCCGCGGGTCCTGATCGTCACCACCTACGACTCCGACGCGGACACACTGCCCGCCATCGAGGCCGGCGCCACCGGCTACCTCCTCAAGGACGCCCACCCCGAGGAGCTGGCGGCCGCGGTGCGCACGGCCGCCGCCGGCCGCACCGCGCTGGCCCCGACCGTCGCCGACCGCCTGATGAACCGCCTGCGCAGCCCCGCCGTGGCCCTGACCCGGCGCGAGACGGAGGTCCTGACCCTGGTCGCCGAGGGCCTGTCCAACCAGGCGATCGGCCGGCGGCTCCACCTCACCGAGGGCACCGTCAAGTCCCACCTGGCCCGCACCTACACCAAACTCGGCGTCGACTCCCGCACCGCCGCCGTGGCCACGGCGACGGACCTGGGCCTGATCCGCCGCTGAGCGAGGCCGGCTACGCGCCCGTCCTCGGGGACCGCCCCCGCACGATGGCGAAGACGGCCGCGGCCAGCCCCAGCACCCCTACGACGAGTCCCCCGACAGCGAGCCCACGGGCGGTACCGTCGCTCTCGTCGGCCGCCACCGTACTCGCGGTGCCGGTGTCCCCGCCCTTCGCCGCCGCAGGGGCCGGAGCCTCTCCTCCGCCTTCCGTCAGCTTGAGCGTGGGCGCCGGATTCTCCGCCTCCTCACCGCCACTGGGCGCCTCGATCCACCGGGCGATCTTGCCGTCGGAGTAGGTCTGCAGCGTCTTGAAGGTCAACTGACCGGTGTTGTCCGGCAGTTGTCCGAAGGCGACGTCGAAGTCCGCGTACTCCCCCGCCCCGATCTTCCCGCCGGTCCAGGTGATCTGGGAGACGGCCTCGGTGATGGTCCCGTCATCGGTCTTCACCGGCGTCCTCAGCTTGGTGGTGGTCACCTTCGGCTTCCATCCGTCCTGCGGGTGAACGAGGACTCCGAGGACAGGATGGTCGGTCGGCAGGAAGACCTGCACCTTGCTGGTGGAGGCGGTGTCCTCCTCATTGGGCACCCGGAAGGTCAGCACGCCGTCCGTGGCCCCCTTGGCGTAACTCTCCGGGTGGACGGTGACATGCGCGGAGGCGACCCCGGCCGCGGCGAGAACACCGAGACCGCTGAGGGCGACGACGGCTCCGGCCCGGCGCAGGGCGAAGCGGTTCGCGGACATGGCGGACATGACTGGATGAATCTCCGTAGCGCTCACGGTGAGCGATCCTTCCACGCCGGGAGGTACGTACGGCGTCGAAATCCGGTTCAGTCGGCGGATGGCCGGAGACAGGGCTGCCGGAGACCCGTCGGGCGTGTGGACCTCGTGAGAGAACGGCGAACCGCACGTGAACACCATCCCGCTCCGGGTGGTGTTCACCACAGCACCGATGCAAAGCGAGGGAAGTCAGCAAGGACCGTAGGGCCCATGATCACGGCGTTTACCGGCGATCCGGCACACCAGACCATCATTCCGTGCACCGACCTCGACGGCGAACCACCTCACGCCGTCTGCCTATGATCGTTGAACAGTTGACTTCGTCGCGCCTGCAACCAGCCCCAGGCGCGCCTTGGCGACCGTGGGACGCCGGCTCAGGCACGGCCCCGCGGCCGTGACACGTGCGAGGAAAGGTAGACAGCATGGCCCTCGGACTGCTCAGGCGTCGGCGTTCCCGCGACGCTTTCGGTGCCGCGCCGGGCATGCCGGTGCCCCTGCCGGCCGGTGCGGGCGCGTACGGCTGCGAGGTCGTCGATCCCATGGGGCAGCCGATGCCCGGTGCCGAGATCACGGTGACCGCGCTGGACAGCCACCGCGTCGTCGCGCGCGGCACCACGGACCCGTACGGCCTGTTCATGGCGGCACTGCCGCCCGGCGCCTACAGCGTGATGGCTTCGTCGGAAGGCCTCACCCCGGCCCGCAGCAACGTGGACATAGCCGCCGGCGCCGCCCTCGCCCCGGCCCGCATCGCGCTGTTGCCCGCCCGCCAACTGGAACTCCCGCCGCCCGGCACCTGGCTGTTCGACCCGCCGCACACCGCGATCCGGTTCATCGCCAAGCACGTCGGGATGGCCCACGTCCACGGCCGCTTCACCCGCTTCACAGGCGGCATCCGCGTCACCCAGGACGTGACCGACTCCCAGGTCTCGGTACGCATCGACGCCTCCAGCATCACCACGGGCAACAAGACCCGCGACAACCACCTGCGTTCCGCCGACTTCCTGGACGTCGAGCGCTTCCCGTACATCGACTTCACCAGCAACCGCTTCGTCTACCGCGGCGGCTCCCGGTGGACCCTGAACGGCACCCTCACCATGCACGGCACCAGCCGCTCCGTGGGCCTGGACACGACCTACCTCGGCACCGTGAACGGCGGCTACGAACAGGAACTCCGCTGCGCGGCCCTGGCGAGGGCGGAGCTGCACCGCGAGGACTTCACCCTCAACTGGCGCTCCATGCTGGCCCGCGGCATCGCGGTGGTCGGCCCGACGGTACAGCTGGAACTGGACGTCCAGGCGATGTACCGCAACGCCGAGACGCCTACGCCGCCGGAGTAGGTACGCGCGGGCGGCTCGGGGGTGCCCGAACACCCTGACACCTCAGGGCCCGACCGCCGATTCGGCGGACGTCTCGGGCGGGTCCCGGCCGGGACTTCCAAACCCCGATGCGGAGTCCGAACACGGGCTGCTCCTCGTCACCGCTCCGGTCGACAACCGGGTGTCACCGACCGCCGCCGCGACCCCGGCAAAACCGTGTGGACGGACGTGAAAGTGCCGCGGCCTCCGCAGGTTGGCGAGGTGGAAAGTCGAGGCGTGCCGGGCCGGGACGCCTCGAAGGCTGATCCGCGCTCAGCCCCGGTCCTCATAGCGGTAGTTGTAGTAGTCCGCTCCGCCCACCAGTACCGACGTGACGTACCTCGGCAGGCCGTCGGCGTCCCGTTGCACCTCCTGGGAGGTCTGCCGGGTGAAGCCCAGTGAGACCCCCGGGATCACCGGGTACTCGGGCTCCGAGGTGTCGACCGTCCAGCCCCGCTCGGTGGCGCTCCGGAAGAGGTCCGCGGCCGGGGTGGTGAACACCTCGTCCCCTTCGAGCAGGACACGCGTGCTGGACGTGCGGCCCTCGCCGGGCCACCACAGCTCGATCGCGGTGACCTGGGTGCCGCCCTCGGCCAGGGCCTGTACGCCGACGTGCTCGAGGGTCCAGGACGCCTTCGCGGAGTTCCGGCTCGGGCGCCGAAGCACGCGGGGCTCGCCCCAGCCGGACGCCGCGGCGACCGCCTCGTCGAGCGTCATGCCCAGCAGGATCGGCGCGACTCCGCGCGGCGGGTCGAGTACCAGATCCATTGCCTACCCCTCGCTCCTCCACGACGTCATTTCAGCAGGTCGTAGTTTATCGTCCAGCCCTTCTTCTCCAGCATGGCCTGGAACTTCCTGTTGTTCTTCAGGCTGTCGACCATGTCCTTGATGTGACTGTCGTACTTGTCGCCGTACAGCTCGCGGATCTCGTCGATGTCCATCTTCATGGCCTGGTCCCAGCGCCCGGCGTCGATCAGCGCCCGCTGCTTCGCACGCCATTCGTCGCTCTCCTTGCTGGAGCCCGTGCTGGACAGCTCCCGATGGTCCTCGGCGTCCATGCGGATCGCGGGGCCCATTCCGGCGCCGCCGCCGTTCTTGCTGGTGCGGAACCCGGGCATGTCCAGATGGGAGTAGGACGCCTTCGCCGGGATGTGGTTGATCTCCTGGTCGACGGGGTTGATCCGCTCCTTCTTTTCGTTCAGGAGGTTCGCGGGCTTCATGCCGCTGTACCAGCCGCCGTTCTCGGTGCACCCCTTGGCGATCAGGCCCTCGGGGTCCATCCGGGTGTGCGGGTTCGTGACGTACGCGACCGGATTGGGCGCCGGTCCCAGGCCGAGCGGGTCGGGGCTGGTGTATCGCGCCGTGTCGGGGTCGTAGTGGCGCTGGTAGTTGTAGTGGAAGCCCGTCTCCGGGTCGTCGTACTGGCCGGGCAGGCGCAGCGGAGTGTACGCCTCCGCGTCCCTGTTCCAGCCCGTGGCGCCCCAGACCGTTGACCGGCCGCGCCAGGCGATCGCACCCTGCTCGTCGACGAGTTCGCTGGGCGCGCCCACCAAGTCCGTGACGATCGCGAAGAAGCGCGCGTCGACCTCGGCCTGGGGCTCCTGTTCGGGCCCGATGCGGCGTTCGAGCTGGGTCAGGGGGCGGTGGCCCTCGTAGTCCCATGTGGTGGTGACGTGGTGGGCCGTGTCCGTCTGCTCCGCCAGGCGGGTGCCGTCCCAGGTGAAGTGAACGGACTGCACGACGGTGTGCCCGTCGTCGGCGAGGCGGTGCTTGGCCGTGCGCCGTCCCAGCGGGTCGTAGGAGTACGTCCACCGGGTGCCGTCAGGGGTGACGCAGGCGATGAGACGGTTCTCCTCGTCCCAGGTGTAGCGCCAGGTGTCCGGCTTCTTCGACAGTCGCGTCTTCTGGCGCAGAGTGGTGCGGCCCGCGGCATCGTATTCGTAGCGGATCCGTCCGGCGGTCACGACCCGGGTGCCCTCGTAGGCGCGCTCACCCCGACCGTCCGGGCGCGCGGCCTGGTCGGGCCACTCGGCACTGATCTCGTTCCCGGCGCCGTCGTACGCATAGGACTCCGACCAGTTCTCGGCCGTGACGCGCAAGGGGCGTCCGACCGGATCGAGGTCGAAGTGCTTCCTGATGCCGCGCAGTTCGTCGGTGATCCGGTCCAGGCAGCCGTCGGAGCGGTAGCCGTAGGCACGGGCGCGCAGGGGCCGGCCGTCCGCGGACAGGTGTTGCGAGGTGAGTCGGCCCATGTCGTCCCACCCGGAAGTGAGGGTGACCGGTGCCTCGGCGGGTCCGAACCGGCGGGTCAGCTCCTTGCCCCACGCGTCGTGGGTGAAGGTCAGGGCGTGGCCGTAGCTGAGCAGTTCCGTGCGGTTGCCCACCGTGTCGTAGGCGAGCCGCGTCACCGCGCCGGTGGGGGTGGTGCGCATGACGCGCCTTCCCGCGGCGTCGTAGGCGAACCGGGTGGTGCGCCCGTCCACGGTCTCGGCGACGACCCTGCCGACCGCGTCGCGTTCCAGGGTCAGCGTGGATGCGGGTGCGGTCAGAGAGCTGACGCGGCCGGCGGCGTCGTACGTGTAGACGGTGCGCCGGCCCGCCACGTCCTTGGCGACGACGCGGCTCATGGCGTCGTACTCGTTGGACACCCGGGCGCCGAGGGGTGTCGTGCGCGAGACGGGCCGGCCCATCGGATCATGGTCGTAGGTGACCGTGCGCCCGTCGAAGTCGGACTCCGATGTCAGGTTGCCGTTCGCGTCGTAGGTGTAGTTCCAGCTCAGTCCTTGCGGGTTCAGGACTTCCGTCAGGCGCAGTTCGGTGTCGTACGCGAAGGAGTACCGGGCACCGTCCGCTCCGGTGCGGGCGGCGAGCCGGTCGAGGTGGGTGTACTCGAAGTGGGTGACGGCGCCGGTGGGGCCGGTGTGCGACGTGCAGTTGCCCTCCGCGTCCCAGGTCCAGCGCTCCTCGGTGCCGTCCGGCGCCACGCGCTGGGCCAGCCACCCGTGGGGAAGCCACCGCAGCAGCGTGGTCGCGCCGCCGGGGGCGGTGGCGCGGACCGGCCTGCCGAAGGGGTCGCGCTCCACCGACGCGGTGTGGCCGAGGGCGTCGGTGCGGGAGAGTACGAGGCCGGCTTCGTCGTGGGTGAGGTGCTCCGTCGCGCCGGTCGGATCGGTCAGGGTGAGCAGCGCGCCCCGCGCGTCGTAGGTGAAGTGGGTCTCGGTGCCGTCCGGCGCCGTGATCCTCGTGCGGTTTCCACGCTCGTCGTAGGCCTGGCGCCAAGTCGTTCCGTCGGCCTCGGTGATCTCTTCCGGGAGGTTGAGCGCGTTGTAGCGGGTCGTCGACGCGGTGCCGTCGGGGAAACCGATCCGGGTCAGGTTTCCCCGCTCGTCCCAGGTGAAGCGGGCCGTGTTGCCAAGCTGGTCGGTGCGCTCCAGCAGGTTGTCGTAGCGGTCCCACAGGAAGTGGACGGTGTGACCGAGGGGGTCGGTCTCGGAGACGGTCTGGCCGAGTGCGTTGAGCCGGGTGACGGTGACCGCGCCGGTCGAGTCGGTGAACCGGGTGACGCGTTCGGCGGTGTCGTAGGAGAAGCGCGAGGACAGCGCCCCGTCAGGACCGATCGTCTCCACGACCCGGCCCTCCGCGTCGTAGACGTATGCGTAGGTGTGGTCGTTGCGGTCGGTCCACGACGTCACCCGGTGTTCGTCGTCGTAGGTGAGCCGCAGCGGTACGGTGTCGGAGAAGGACGTGACCTCGCTCAGGTCGCCGTCGTCGTAGCCGAAGGACGCGACCCTGACCGGTCCGTCCGCGGTGTGCAGTTCCAGGGCCGCGACCCGGCCGCTCGCCCGGTCGCAGGTGACGCGCACGTCGTAACCGCCGTCGTGCAGGACGGCACTGGGCAGGCCCTCGTCGTCGCGGACGATCTGCACGGTGTTGCCGTTGCGGTCCTCGATCTCGCTGAGCCAGTACAGGCCACCGGAGGTGTAGGGGCTCCCGACGAACCGGTGTATGTGACCGGAGTACGGGTCCGTGGTGGCGTAGGTGACCTCACCCAGCGCGTTACGGTCGACGTGAGTGAGCGGAACGCGCTCGCCCTCGACCGGCTCGACCGAATCGTCCGGGGAGGCGGGCACCCGCGGGTAGACGAGGAGCGAGCCGTCCTCCCGCGCCCAGACCGCGCCGCTGCCCGTCAGTTCCAGGCGTTCATCGAGCGTCGAGGCCCAACTCGGCCCGAAGCAGTGGCCGTAGCCGTAGCCGGACACATGGGTGCGCCGCAGGATCAGAGGCAGGATTCCGGGCAGGGCGAGGTCCGTCTGGGACATCACCATCTCGCCGCTGGCCACGTCGACCGGGTCGGTCTTGCAGCGTCGCCGGGTCAGGGCGACGGACCTCGCGCGCGCGTTGGCCAGTGCGTCCTTGAGGGACCCGGGAAGGCGCTTGCCCGTGCCGTCCAGGCGGGTGCGTCCGCCTCGGCCGTCACCGCCGCCCTTCCTGCCGCCGTCGATGGCGTCGAGTCTGCCGCCGATGTCGAGGTCCCTGCCCTTGTGCAGGCGTGAGGTGGCTTTCACCCGGTCCGGGACGGTCTCCGTGACGTGCTTGGAGATCTTCTTGAGGGCCTTCTCCGAACCCTTGATCGCGCCGTGCAGCACACTGTCGAATACCTGGGTGAAGGGGTCACGACCCTTGCTCCGGCCGAACGCTCCCTTCACCCGTCCCAGTGGGGAGGAGGCCGCGGTGTGCATGTCGCTTCCGTGCCGGGAGACCTTGCCGGCGCCGTCCTCGAACTCGACATGGTCGATCTTGGTGGTCTTTCCGCCACCGGACGAACCTGAGCCACCGGCCGAGGCGAGCTGCATCCCGCCATGTTTGCCTCCCCCGTGCCCGCCGCCACCTCCGTCCGCAGGCGGCATGGAGAAGGCTCCCTCGGCCAGGTCCAGGACCATGTCCTCGACCATCGCCTCCAGCTTGGCGTTGACAGGCTCGGTGACCTTCGCGATCACCTCGTCGACGATCCGGTCCACGGCCTCGTCGAGGATGCGTTTGACCACCTGGCGCATCGCCGCGATCTCGGCCGCACCCAGGACCGCCGACAGGCCGCCGGTCACCCAGGCGAGGCCGATCGACAGGCCCACCGACCCGGCCATGACGGCCAGTTCGGCCTCGGCTTTGGTCTTCATCCAGAAGATGATCTCTGCGAGCACGTCACAGGCGTCCGCGAACAGACGGGCGAGCTCGGGCAGTTTCTCCAGGTGGCCCGCCTTGACCTGGTTCCAGTGCTTCTCCATCGCGTCGACGGCCCAGCCCTCGGAGGAGGACAGGACACGGGAGAACGCTCTGTGCGCGTCGGCCCCGTGGCCCTCGAACTTCTCCGCGAAGTCACGCATGGCGTCCGCCATGTCGCGGTAGTCGTCCTCATCGACGTTGGGGAAGTTGATTCCGATGAAGTCGAGAACTTCGTCCAGCCAGTTGGGCAGTGTGTAGCCCATCCCCCGTTGTCCTCCTCGCGCACCGGAGCCGTCACTTCGGCGCATTGATCGGATGATCAGCCTAATCAGCGTCAGGGAGGAATGAGGTACTGGGATCGGCCACACACTGACGGCCGGGCGCACATGACGGTGCGGTCGCGACAGATCGTCCGTTCTGACAGGCAGGACATGTGCCGAAGACAGCGCCGCGTCCAGCTCCGACCACGCGGGCAGCCTCAGGTGTGCCGGCACGATGTCACTGGCCCGCCCAACCTGCTCCACACCGCGGGTCCGCTCGCATCGGACGCTGCCCTCGCCGCCGTTCGAAGCGCGTGTACGAACGGCACGGTGGGCACAGCGGTGCCGGCGAACGGCTTCCCTCCCGACCGGCCACCTCTACGACAGCGGCCTCAACGAGCCGCTGCCCCTGATCGCCCCCGAGCCGTGCGCCAACGTCGTACGCCACGGGCGGGTTTCGGCCGGGACTTCCACGTCCGCCTGGCGGTCGAGCCGGATGACGGACGGCTGCGCCTGAAGGTCCTCGACATCCACACGGAACGCCGGCCCGCCCTCGCCGCCGCTCCTCCCGACCCTGAAGCGGAGTCCTTGCCCACCCTCACAGGAGTCGTTCGCCGCATCACCACGGTCACGCCTCACGTCATGGCCATCGGGCTGTGCGCTACCTGCCGCGTCGCCGTCGCCGGTCTCGGGTGTAGAGGCCGAGCGCGACGATCCCGAAGAGGACGCACATGCCGACGGCCAGAAACGGGGACCAGGAAGGCCCGTCGGGTCGGTCGTTGGCCAGTAGAAGAAGTCTCCGCACGCGAGTGCCTCCAGCTTTCCGAGGTGTGGGAGCGCATAGACGCCGAGCCCGGGGATCTGAGCGACATCCTCGACGCCGCCCACCGGGTGGCCGCCGTGGACGGTGACGGCAGCGCGCGAGAAGGCCGTGACAGCCCGAGCTGCGGGAGCGCTGCCTCCGAGCCTGACGCCGTCATACGCTGCCTCTCGAATTCAGCCGACGGCGAGTTGACGTCACTCCCGTTCATGACCAACCTCAGAACAGCGCTCAACCGCGCATGAAGCAGGGCAACACGCCCTGTGCTCCAATCGTCCGCGACAGTGGATCCGCCGTCCCGCGCATCCACTCGGGGCCGTGTGCCCCACGGCCGTGCCACCAGGTCGGGTGGTACGGCCGCCGGGGCACGCGGGGCGCGAGGCGCGTGTCACGCCCAGGGGGAGGACACGACCCAGCTCGTGTCGTCGGCCCAGAGGGTGGCGGCGTCCCACGTGTGGGAGCCGCCGTGGCTCGCGACGTAGACGGAGTTGGAGTAGTGGCGTACGAAGTCGCTCGGGTAGTTGGCGGACCGGAGCGAGATGCCCTGGCCGTTGTGGCCGGCCTGGGGGCAGAACGTGGCGTCCTGCTTGAACAGGGCACTGCCGTCGCTGCTGTCGATACGCAGCCGGTAGTCGTAGTGGCGCAGGTACTGGCCCGGCTTGTCAACGGACTCCAGGGAGACGCAGGAGGCGTCGCCCAGGCCCGCCCGCACGGTCCAGGTGGCGGCGGACTTGTCGGCGGACGCGCTTGAGGACGAGACCGTGGCGATCGCGGCGTTGGTGTCGCCGCTGTTGTGCTTGAGGTACTGGGTGGTGCAGCAGGCGGTGGTGGCCCGCAGCGACACCTTGGAGCCGACTGTGAGCCCGCTCGCCGCGGACGACGTCGCGTAACCGACCGAGTTGATGTTGGACTGCACGGCGTTCTCGGTCGCGTCCGACGGGTAGCCGGACGTCATGACGCCCTCGTAGAAGGTGCCGGCGGAGCTGTTGCTGTTGTCGCCGCCGATACCGAGGATGATGGCCCCTTCCTCGTGCATCGGGTTGTAGCCCGAGACGTTGGGGCGCGCTCCGCTGTAGTACGTGGACAGGCCGCCGGACTGCGCGTTGCCGGCCCGGATCGCCCACTGGTTCGGGCCTCCCTTGACGACGGCGGTGAGGAACCGGTGGCTGACGCTGGGGTCGTTGGCGTTGTACCCCGCGTTGACTCCGGAGAACAGGCCGTTCTCGAGGTCGGCCATGACCCAGGGGCCGTTGCCGGTGCCGTAGCCCCAGACCTTGATGTTGCCGAAGTAGATGGTCTCCATGTGGCCGTTGCCGGTGTCCAGGCTGCTGGTCTCGGCGTTGCCGTAGTCGAAGCAGCAGCCGCCGTTGTAGTGGCTGCCGTCGAGGATCGCGTACATGCCCTCCGGCTGGTCCCCGGTGGCGATGCCGCTGGTGCTGTTGTCGCGGTACCCGGTGCCGGGGGCGATGAAGACGCCGTACGCCTTGTGGCCGCCCACGGTGACCGGTGCGCCTGATGCCTCCGCCAGGTTGTCGTATCCGCCTGCGGCCGGGCCTTTGAATCCTCCAGGCGGTGCCTGGGTGAGGTGGTTGCCGCGGCCCGACTGGTCGTAGATGACGGTGATGAGGCAGCTCGTTCCCGCGCAGAACGAGTCCTGGGAGGCGGCGTCGGCGTAACCGCCCGCGCTGAGCACGCCGATGTCCTTGGTGGCGCCGTCCGAGGCACGTTTGACCTGGTAGAGACGGCTGTTGTAGGAGGAGTACAGGGCGCGGGTCGTACTGTGCGCGGCCACGCAGGGCGTGCCGCCGGAGGCGTAGAGGTCGCAGGGGAGCGAGCCGGCGGCTTCAGCGCTGCCGCCGGCGGACACCTGAGCGCCGAGCAGAGCGGCTGCCAGCGCCAACGGCGCCAGCCACCTGACCCGGCGTAAGCGGGCCGGAATCACGGACATGGTTCATCTCCTGGGGACTGGGGGACTCGGCGGCGTTCCACCGCCGAGAGCCCGGGCGATCCCGTAATAGGCATGTACATGTCACCTTTCCTTCTGCGTGTCGGACAGGATGGGAATCCTTCGGGCGCCCGGAACCGCCGATGCGGCGATCAAGAAACAGATTGTCGGTATTTCGAACACTGATCGCAGTGACGGACAAGCGTTGATGATAGGAAGCCACCGACGGGTGTCAACATCTCGCGCACGTCCGATACTCCGGCCATCGAAGACCCAGGTCAGAGGATCAGACCCGATGCCCGGGGGTGCCCGCGGACCAGCATCGGACCCGGTATGCGGGGGCGCCCGCGGACCCGGCCGGTCCCCGGCGAGGAGCTCGGGCAAGGCGTAGGACACGATGCCCTGCCTTCCGGCATCACCGCTCAGCCGACCTGCGGCGCCCCGGCCGGCAGGCTGTCCGCGCCGGCGCAGTCCCACAGTTTCCGGGCCTCCAGCCGCAGGGTGTCGGCGGCGAGCGAGGCCGTCTTCCGGATCACCGCCGGGTCGGAGGTATTCCGGTACGTGACGTCGACCTCCACCACGGCCTTGTCCTGCCCGGCGGAGCAGTCGGCGAAGAGGGAGGTGGTGTCACCCTTGTGGAATCCCTCCGCCGCCCCAAGCGTGATCCGGGTGGCGCCCGGCGCACTCGCGTCGCGGGCCACGTCCTTCATGGTGTAGTCCGCTTTGGCGTAGAGGCTGTGCTCGATCCGCACGGCCTCGCCGCCGCCGTACACCTTGCAGGTACCGGGCGCCTTCCGGGCGTACGGATGCTCCGGGTTGAGGACACCGCTGTGCCACTGCGTGAACTGCTTCCCCTTGTCCGGCAGCAGAGCCGCGACGTCGGCGCCGGGAAGCGCGTCGTCGCAGACGCGCGCCGGCACTGCGACACCGGGCTTCTCGGACGGCCACACCTGCCACGCCGCTACACAGACCACGGCGAGCACTCCGACGGCCGCCGCAGTCGGCCAGGGTCCGAACCGGCTGCCCCGTTTTCCCGGACCTCCCGCCCGGCCGCCGTGGTCGCTGTTCACGAAGCCCGCTTGCACACTTGCTGCTTCTTCAGCGATGCCGTGTATCCCTGGATCAGCTCCTTCATCGCCGACTCGTTCGGGCGAGCGGGCCTCAGCACCTTGACGAAGGTGCTGACGTCCTCCTCCTCGACATCGGCGCCACGGCACTGGATCACGGACACGGCCGCCTGATCGACATAGGCGATCGAGTTGCCGTTCGCGGACTTCTGTTCCTGGACCAAGAGGCGGCTGCGCAGGATGTGCCGCGCCGAGTCACCGGCGTTGACACGTTCTCCGCTCACTTGCAGCACCGTGTCCTCGTCGACCTTGACACCGCACAAGGCGGAGCCGTCGTCGAGGCTTCCACGACGCTCCACAGTGAGCCGCTCACCTGATTCAGGCAGGAGCTGTGCCAGCGCACCGGCCGGTACGGATACCCCGCAGAGGGCCTTCGGAACGGTGAACTCCTGCCCGGGCGTCTCCGAAGAACAGCCGACCACCGTCACCGCGGCGACGAGGAGCAGGATGCCGAATCTGACATGCGACGAGGATCTCAATGCTTGCTACTCTCCGATTTCCACTGCGCGCCGTCGGAGTGGCTGAGACCCGCCGATGTGCGCGCGGCTCTTTTGAGATCGTCGGCGGTGTCGGGGTCGATGGTGTTGTTGTTCAGCAGAGCGTGATCGACGGCGGACCGGGCGGAGTCCAGAGCTGCCGCACGACCGTTGCCGTAATCCGAGCCGGCCTGTGCCTCAGCCTCGGTCGAAGTGTCCTGCTCGATGCTCTTCATGATGGATTCCTGGATGTCCTCCGAGGCCCATTCGAGAGGGGCGCCGGCGATGGGGACGCGCTCACCGACCTTCTCCAGGCCCATGCCCAGGATGCGGTTCACCCACTTCTGTTTCTCGGCCGCAGCCTCGTTGAATTCCGTGTCGGAAGCAGTGTGGTACTGGTAGATCGCATGAGCCCGGGCGTCGCTCATGATGCCTGCGATCGCCGAACCGGGGGCGACGGCCGCACCCACACGCCCGTCCAGCGACGCCGTCGAGTGGGTGGGATCGTTGATGACGTGGTCCACGACGTCGGTCGTGTAGGTCTGCTGTGCGGTGGTGATGGCGGAATAGGCGTCGGGGTCCTGACCCACCTCACCCAGGAAGCGGGCGACGTTGTTCGCGTTGAGATCGGCCGAGGCGCCGAACGACGGGAAGAGATCGCTGCTGGGGTCCTCGTCGTACATGGCTCGCTGGAAGTCGCCCATGTACTCGGCGGTGATGTCGCCGAGGCTTCCACGCAGCCCGTACAGCGGACCTGTCTCCTCTCCGTCCAGATCCCCGTTCTCGTTGTGGCGGATGAGTTCCGGGTCGCCTCCGAACTTGTCGACGATGTCGCTCACGAGCTGCGCTTGCGCGTCGGTGTGCTGAACCGCAGCGGCAGCGGCGTCGCTGTCGTACGGCCGGCCGGTGGTCGCCGCCTCCAGGGCGTGACCGAGGGCCTCAGGACCGAACGTCAGGGCCGCCTTGGTCTTGTCCTCGTCAGCCAGGACGTTCGTCGCGTTCGTATCGACCGTCCACTCGAAGTCCTTGTCGGTGAAGAGGTCGAGGTACGAGGCGAAGCCGGGGTCACCGCCCTTCTTCACCGTCCCGTCCTCGTTGTACGCGGTCGGCGTTCCGGTGAAGAACTTCTCCGCGGCCTCGGGGCTGTGCCCGAGCGCCTCCAGGACGCTGTTGAGCGGTTCGTTGCCCGAGCCCAGCCTGCCGGAAGGGTTGAACCCGTACGTGTCCGGGCTGCCCGCAGGCTTGTTGGACAGGAAGAAGTACGGGTCCTTTTTGTGGAGCTGGGTGATGTGCTCCGCGATGGGGTTGATGAACCGGGGGTCGTAGTCGCCGTAGCGCAGGAGGCCGCCGAGTACCTGGTAGCCGTACGGCTTGTTCCACTGGCCCGGTTGCCAGCCGATCTGCTGGGTGCCAAGGCGCCGGAACTGTGCGCCCCAGTCGTCGGACAGGTGGTACTTGTGGTCGGGGTCGGTGGCGTTGGCGAGCGTGTACCCCATGACCTTCTGCAGGTCCTGTACCGCGTCGAGCCGGGTCTTGGTCGCGTCGCCGTCGGTGCCGTCGATCGACATCGCGGCGTAGAACTGGAGGGCCTTCTCCGGGCCGCCAAGTCCCTGGTAGAACTCGGTGGCGAACTCCCCGTCCTTCTCGGCCGAGTTGAAGCGCAGGAGCTCGTTGAGTTCGCGCAGCTCCGCGTCCGACATCTTGTCGCCCTTGCGGGCCAGTTCGACGGCGCGCTCGGCCTCGGCGTCGTTGAGGGACTCGTACTTGGCGTGGCCGGCGTCGAACGGGTCGCCGCCGTGGCTCTTGGCCAGTGCGCGGGCGACCGAGGCGTCGATCTCGGCGGCGTGGGCGAGGATCCGGTTGATCCGGTCCTCCAGCTCCTGCCGCTTGTCCAGCTCGTCCTGGGTGCGCTCGTCGGTGTCGCCGCGCACGTGCGGGAAGAAGCAGCGGACCCTGCCGCCGCCGATGTCCTCGACCCGGATGCCCAGCTTCGCGGCGTCGTCGTGGACTGCGGTCCTCATCTGCTTCTGCAGGGCGTCGAGTTCGGTGTGTCCGTCGTCGAGGACCTGGTAGACGCTGTTGGCCTCGGTGTGGAGGTCGGATATCTCCTTGGCCGTCTTGGCCACGAACTCCCTGGTCACCTTGGCGTTGACGCCGGCCCACCGCGCGGAGTCCGACTTGCCCTGCATCCCGGTACGAGCGTTCTCCGCCGACTTCTTCAGGCCGTCGACGGCCTTCTTCCAGTCCGAGACGGCGTTCGCGAGCTTGCCGAGGTCGGCCTCGACGAGGTCCGTGAAGGTGAGAGCCATCGGCCATCCCCCTACTTGAAGTACTTGTCGAGCTGGGACACGGACGTGGCGGAGCCGTCGCTGCCGCGGAGCACGGTGCCGATCTTGGCGTCGTCCTCCGCGTGCCGCTTCCGGGTGTAGTCCAGGTGGTCGGAGATGTGCGCACAGGCCTGCAGGACGGCCTTCACCTGGGACGTCCACATCTCGACGGTCGTCTCCAGGGCGCTGCCGGTCTGGAAGCCGTGCGACTTCAGGTCGGCGGCGGCCTGTGCCGTCGAGCCGTTGCCGGTGCCGGCGATGTCGGCCTGGCTCTTCAGGTCGTCGTAGAGGATGTTCGCCTCGTGGCCCACGGCGCCGAGATCGTCCTGGTACACCACCAGGTCCCCGGAGCCCGCGCCGCCACCGTCGTCCGGCGGCACGTGGTTGAGCCGCATGTGGGTCTGCCCCCGCCCGGCCGCCTGGGCCTTTAGCTGCTCCCACTCGTCCCATGCCATGACAGGATCCCCTTCCCCCTTGCGGACGATCCGGTGCCCGGTCAAATTAGCAACCCCGGCCGGGGCAGATCCGTGTCAGGTCCGTTGTGCGCCACATGTCGGCTGTGAAGATTTCCGGCAGACGCGGCCGTACCCGGAGGGCCGGGAGAACGACGCAGACGGCGGCCGACACGAGGTCGGCCGCCGTCTGGCGGTGGGGGGTGACGATCAGGGGCGGGTCACACGGCCTGGCGTCAGTTGGCCGTGCTGCCCGCGACCCACTCGCTCCAGGGCATGTTCCAGTCACTGAGGCCGTTGTCCGGGGCCGGCGTCGCCTTGTCCTGGGAGTTCTTGACGATCACGACGTCACCGGTCATCGAGTTGTCGAAGAACCAGGCGGCGGGCTGCTTGCCATCGCCGCCGCCCTTGACGTCCTTGAGGCCCACGCAGCCGTGGCTGGTGTTGACCTTGCCGAAGACCGAGTCGGAACCCCAGTAGTTGCCGTGGATGAAGGTGCCCGAGTCGGTCAGGCGCATGGCGTGGGGCACGGCCGCGATGTTGTACGAGGGCTTGCCGTCCTTCTCCGTGAGGTTGACGCTCGCGGCGTTCATCCGGATGTGCCGGAACTTCTCGGAGATGACCATCTGGCCGTTGTACGTCGGGTGCTCGGCGCTGCCGGACGAGATCGGGATGGTCTTGATCGTCTTGCCGTCACGTACGACGGTCATCTGCTTCGTCTTCGCGTCGACCGTGCTGACCTGGCTCCGGCCGATCTTGAACGTGACCGTCTTCTGGACGCCCTGGAGGTTCTGCCTGACCGTGACGGTGGAGCCGGGCTTCCAGTAGGTCTCGGGGCGGAAGTCCAGACGGCCGTCGTTCATCCAGTGGCCGACGACCCGCTGGCCGCTGCTGGAGCTGACCTGGATCCTGGACTCCACGGTGGCCTTGTCGGCGACCGCCTTGTCGAAGGTGACCGTCACCGGCATGCCCACGCCGACGGTCGAGCCGTTCTGCGGGCCGACGTGCCCGATGAAGTCGTTGGCCGGGGAGACCGTGGTGATCGTCGCGTTGCCGGTGGCCGCGCGGCCCTGGGCGTCGTCGGCCTCGGCGGCGATCTGGTACACGGTGGCCCGTTCCAGGCCGCCGTCCGGCTTCCAGGACGTGCCGTCCGCGGACAGGGTGCCCGGGATCTCGGCGCCGGTCGCGACGGCGGTCATGGTCACCTTGGTGAGCTTGCCGTTGCTGACGGTGACCTTGACGGGGGTCTTGGTCCCGACGTTGTGGGCGCCCTGACCGGGAGTGATCTTTATTCGGGCGTCGGAGGCGTCCTGAGCGGTCGGCTTGGCGGTCGGCTGGGCGCTCGGCTGGGCGGCCGCCTGCCCGGTCGGCTGGGCGGCCGGCCGGCTCGCCTGGGACTGGGTCTGCGTGGTGTCCCCGGCGCCGTTGCCGCCGGTCGCGGCGTTGCTGGTGCCGCCGAGGGCGGTGACCGCGAGTACGCCGCCGAGTACGCCGGCCGCAGCCACCAGCTTGGTCCGTCGTTTACGCGCCGTAATCAAACGCTTTCTCCCATGCCCTTGGTCTCGAAATCTTCGGGGGCTGGTCACGTGACTGGTCACATGAGGTGCCCAACCTCCCTTTGAACCACTTATACGCACTCCTCCATCCAAAATGGGCATTTTGTGGCGAAGGCCACCCGCCGTCGAGCGCGTCGCCCCGGCCCGCTCCCGAGGGCCGGACGGCGAGCGGCGAGGCCCTCGGGAGCGGGCCGTCGCCGCCTCCGCCGCGGGGGTCAGCCCTTCTGTTCCACCCGCACCCAGTCCACCTCGGCCTGCACTCCCCCGCCCGCGATCCGGTCCACGCTGGACTGCGGCAGGCCCCAGTAGGGGCTGGTCACCTTGTTCCAGCCGGCCGGGTAGGCACCGCCCAGGGCGAGGTTGAGGATCACGTACTGGTTGTGGTCGTAGACCCACTGGCCGCGGGTCGACTCCAGCTTGTTGCGCGTCGTCTGCTGGACCAGGCGGTCGTCGACGTAGAAGCGCATGGCCGTCGGAGTCCATTCCACGGCGTAGGTGTGCCACTGGTCCGCGGTGCCGCCGCCCGGGTAGGTCTGGCGGGCGCCGATGTTGCCGTCCGCCGAGTAGCCGGGGCCGTGCAGGGCCGAGCTGGTCCAGTCGCCGTAGCCGATGTTCTCCATGATGTCGGTCTCGCCCGAGGCCGGCCAGGAGACGGACGGGTCGTCGACGTTGCTGCCGAGCAGCCAGAAGGCGGGCCAGAAGCCGTCGCCGACCGGCAGCTTCATACGGGCGCTGACCTTGCCGTACGTGAAGTCGAAGTGCGTGTTGGTGTCGATGCGGCCCGAGGTGAAGTCGTAGGTGCCGCCGCCCGCCTTCGTGCAGCCCTTGCAGTACTTGGCCTTGAGGAGCAGGCTGCCGTCGCGGGTCTGGATGTTGTCCGGGGAGTCGACGTAGGCCTGGGACTCGCCGTTCACCGGGCCCATCTCCGTGCCGGTGCGCACGATGCGCCACTTGGAGCGGTCGAGGGCGGCGCCGGTGAAGTCGTCGAAGAAGGTGGTGCGGTAGCCGCCCGGCTGGTCGGCGGGGAGCGCCGGGTAGGCGGCGGAGGCGGAGCCGCCGGTGCCCCAGACCTGGAACTCGTAGAGCGAGTAGCCGAACTGGGCGGTCGCGGGGGCCGGGTTGTAGAACGAGCGGCGTTCCTTGCCGAGCATGCGGACGTAGCGGCCGGTGACCGGGGAGGGGAGCCTCACCGTGTCGTGCAGGCCCGTCGCGTCGGCGGGGGACTTCACGTTCGCCCTGCGTGCGGCGATGTCCGCGGCCGGCGGCTCGTAGACCGTGCGCCAGGTGCGGTTGTCGTCCGAGACCTGGAGCAGGTAGTCGACCGCGTACGCGGCCTCCCAGTAGAGGTCGACGGTGTCGATCACCGACGGGGCGCCGAGGTCCACCGACACCCAGCGGTCCGCGTTCCAGTCGCTCGACCAGCGGGTGCTGTCGGCCTTGAGGTCGGCCGGCCAGCCGCCGTCCGTGACGAACGCCGGCGAGTTGCCCGCGTGCTGGTAGTGGTCGGAGTACGCCGGGTGGTTCAGGGCGAGGTTGGTGCGGGTCGTCGAGGCGGGGGCGGGTTCGCCGCCGTAGACCCGGAAGTTCCAGAGGGAGTAGCCGTAGGGCGTGGCGCGCTCCAGGCCGCGCAGGCGGACGTAGCGGCCGGTGACCTCCTGCGGGTAGGTGTGGGCGGTGACGGAGCCGCCCGTGCCGTCGGTCTCCGTGTAGAAGGGGGTCCAGTCGGTACCGTTCCGGGAGACCTCCAGGACGTAGCGCTTGCCGTAGGCGGCCTCCCAGTCCAGGACGACCCGGTCGACGCGGACGGTGGTGCCGAGGTCCACGCGGATCCAGGCGTCGTCGGCGAAGTCGCTGGACCAGCGGGTGGCGCCGTCGCCGTCGAAGGCGCGGCCGGGGACGGTGCCGGCGTTCTCGCTGCCGGAGGCGGTGACGGCGGCCGGGTTCACCGCGTACGCGGCGGCCGCGCGGTCGGTGTCCCAGGCGGCGGCCGCCGGGGCGGCGTGCGCGGGGGTGGCCAGGAGCGGGCCGGAGGTCAGCAGGGCAGCGGTGGACAGGGCGGCGGCGGCCAGGGTGCGCGGGATACGGGATGGCATGCGGCTCTCCTCAGTGGGGTGGGGATCCGGCGGTGCGGTTTATGGCGCGTGCATGACAGTCCTGGGCTTGTGGCGTCACGGGGAAGCGGGTGGCGCTGACCGGTGGGCGCGGGTTCCCGCACCCGCGCCCACCGGTCGTCCGGGCCGGACTCAGACGGCCCGGCGTACGAGGGCGCCGCAGGCGGCCCCGGATCAGGGGCCGCACACGGCCTGGCGTGCCGGGCGGCGGCCCGGCGTGCCGAGCGGTCTCAGACGGCCCGGCGTGCCGAGCCGTCTCAGGCGACCCGGCGGGTCCGGCGGTCTCAGGCGGCCCGGCGGGTCTGGCCGCGGTGGACGCGGACGATGTCCGCGTACCGGTGCCCGCTGCCCTTGATCGTGCGCACCTGGGTGCGGTAGTCGACGTGGACCAGGCCGAAGCGCTTGTCGTAGCCGTACGCCCACTCGAAGTTGTCCAGCAGCGACCAGGCGAAGTAGCCGGCCAGCGGGGCGCCCTTGCGGGCGGCGGAGGCGCAGGCGGCGAGGTGCCGCTCCAGGTACTCCTGGCGCTCCGGGTCGTCCACGGTGCCGTCGGGACGGACCACGTCCGGGTAGGCCGAGCCGTTCTCGGTGACGTAGATCTTCCGGGCGCCGTACTCCTCGGTGAGGCGCAGCAGCAGGGTCTCGATGCCGCCGGCGTCGATCTCCCAGTCCATGCCGGTGCGCGGGACGCCGTCGCGGCGGACCGAACGGACGTGCGGCGCCGGGCCGTCGGGGTCGTCGGCGACGTAGGCCGGGAAGTAGTAGTTGAGGCCCAGCCAGTCCAGCGGAGCCGCGATGGTCTCCATGTCCCCGGGCTGCTCGGGGAGTTCGACGCCGTACGTCTCGACCATGTCGGCGGGGAAGCCGCGGCCGTGCACCGGGTCGAGCCACCAGCGGTTGACGTGGCCGTCGTGGCGGCGGGCGGCCGCCAGGTCCTCGGGGCGGTCGGTGGCGGGGAAGACGGTGGAGAGGTTGTTGACGATGCCGACCTGGGCGTCCGGGACGGCGGCGCGGATGGCGCTGGTTGCGAGTCCGTGGCCGAGGAGCAGGTGGTAGGAGGCGCGGACGGCGGCGGTCAGGTCGGTCCAGCCGGGGGCCATGGTGCCCTCCAGGTGTCCGATCCAGGCTGAGCAGGAGGGCTCGTTGAGGGTGGCCCAGAGCTTGACGCGGTCGCCGAGGCGTTCGGCGACGGTCGAGGCGTACTCGGCGAACGCCAGGGCGGTGGCCCGCTCCGGCCAGCCGCCGCGGTCCTGCAGCGCCTGGGGCAGGTCCCAGTGGTAGAGGGTGACGGCCGGGGTGATGCCCGCTTCCAGCAGGGCGTCCACCAACTCGTCGTAGAAGGCGAGGCCCTTGGCGTTCACGGCGCCGGTGCCGCCGGGGATCACCCGTGGCCAGGCGACGGACAGACGGTAGGCGTTGGTGCCGAGCCGGCGCATCAGGCCGATGTCCTCGCGCCAGCGGTGGTAGTGGTCGCAGGCGACGTCGCCGTTGTCGTCGTTCGCGATCTTTCCGGGGGTGTGCGAGAAGGTGTCCCAGATCGAGGGTGACCGGCCGTCCTCGGCGACGGCCCCCTCGATCTGGTAGGCCGCTGTGGCCGTGCCCCAGAGGAAGTCGTGCGGGAGTGCGGCGAGGTCGATGCGTTCGGACACGGGAGTCCCTTCGTGATGCGGGAAGCTGGTCATTTGACGGCGCCCGCCGTCAGACCGGCGACGAGATAGCGCTGCAGGAGGAGGAACCCGGCCACCACCGGCACGCTGACGACCAGCGAGGCGGCCATGATCTGGTTCCAGTAGACGTCGTTGAGGGTGGAGTAGCCCTGGAGGCCGACGGCGAGGGTGCGGGTGGTGTCGTTGGTCATCACGGACGCGAAGAGCACCTCTCCCCACGCGGTCATGAACGCGTAGACGGCGACCGCGACGATGCCGGGGACCGCCGCCGGCACCACGATCCTGAGCAGCGCCTTCAGCGGGCCGCAGCCGTCGACCAGCGCGGCCTCGTCCAGGTCGCGCGGGACCGAGTCGAAGTACCCGATCAGCATCCAGATGGAGAACGGCAGGGAGAAGGTGAGGTACGTGAGGATCAGGCCGCCCCGGGAGCCGAACAGGGCGATGCCGGTGGCGTTGCCGATGTTGACGTAGATCAGGAACAGCGGGAGCAGGAAGAGGATGCCGGGGAACATCTGGGTGGACAGGACGGTGACCGTGAAGACGCGTTTGCCGCGGAACTCGTAGCGGCTGACCGCGTAGGCCGCGAAGACCGCGATGACCACCGAGCAGACGGTGGCCGCGCCCGCCACGATCAGGGAGTTCACGAAGTACTTGGCGAGCGGGACGGTGGACCAGATGTCGATGTACGGGCGGACGGTCAGCTCGCTGGGCAGCCAGCGGAACTCGCCGGTGACGTCGGCGAGCGGCTTCAGCGAGCTGGAGACCATCACGTACACCGGCAGCAGGACGAAGCCGGTGAGCAGAGTGAGGAAGACGCGCCGCGTCCACAGGAAGGAACGGGGCGGTGCCATCGGGGAGCCGGGCGCCGCTGAGCGGGGGCTAGACATCGGCGGGCCTCCGTCCGCGTGAGGTGAACAGCAGGTAGGCGCCGGTCACGACCAGCAGGAAGAGCAGCAGCAGGACGGACATGGCGGATCCGGTGCCGAAGTTCCAGGTGACGAACGAGGCCTGGTAGATGTGCACGGAGATCAGGTCGGCGGCCTCCGGGGCGGCCTTGCCGAACAGCACGTACGGCGTGTTGAAGTCGTTGAACGTCCACAGGAACAGCACCAGGACCAGCACCTGGTTGACCGGCCGCAGCGACGGCAGGGTGATGCGGCGGATCTGCTGCCACATCCCGGCCCCGTCCAGGGCGGCCGCCTCGTACAGCTCCGCGGGGATGTTCTGCAGGCCGGCCATCACGATGAGGAAGGCGAACGGCCAGCCCTTCCAGACCGAGACGGTCAGCAGGGCGTAGAAGCTGTTGTCGCCGATGAGCCAGAACGACGGCTTGCCGGTGAGGTGGAGCTGGTCGTGCAGCACGTGGTTCACCAGGCCGTTGTCGTGCTGGAACATGAACACCCAGGTGATGACGGCCGCGTAGACGGGCAGCGCGTACGGCACCAGGAACAGGGCGCGCAGCAGGCCGCGGCCGCGGAAGGTGTCCTGCATGAACACGGCGGCGGCGGTGCCGATCAGCCAGCACAGACCGACCGAGAGCAGGGTGAAGCCGACGGTGACGAAGAACGAGTGCAGCAGCGCCTCGCCGACGGGTGCGTCGAAGTCGACCGACACCTGGTAGTTGCCGAGGCCGGACCAGGGGGCGCTGCCCCAGTCGCGGATGTAGAACTGGGTGAGTTCCTTGAAGCTCATCACGATGCCGATGACCATCGGCACCAGGTGCACGAGGAGTTCGAGCAGCAGGGCGGGCAGGAGCAGCAGGTACGGCAGCCCGATGCGGCGGATCCGCCCGGTGCGGCGGCGGGGTTCGCGCGCCGCACCGGGGGACGTCCGGGGCACCGGCTCCTTGAGAGCGGTGGAGGTCATGTCGGGTCAGGCCGCCGGCATCTGCTGCTGGGCCTTCTCCAGCTTGGCCTTGACGGAGTCGGTGGTCACCGCGCGGCCCGCGGCGGCGTCGGCGAACAGGTCCTTGACGGCCGTGCCGACCGCGGTCTCGAACTGCGACTCCGACGCGACCTGCGGCAGCGCGGCCGCGCTGGTGGCGAGGGTGCTCTTGAGCACCGCGTTGGAGGGCGAGTTGAAGGCCGCGTCCGCCTGGGCCCCCTTGACCGGCGGGATGCTGGTGTAGGCCGTGTTGAGGATCTTCTGCTCGGCGTCGCTGGTCATGAACTTCACGAACTTCGTGGCGCCGTCGAGGTTGTGGCTGTTCTTGAACACGGCGATGTTGATGCCGGCGACCATGGAGTTGGTCTGCGCGCCGGCGCCGGGGGCGCCGGACCGCACGGGGACCGGGGCGATGCCGTAGGCGTCCTCGCTCATGCCCTGCGACTTGAGGTTGGAGGCCGCGGACTGCCAGAGCAGCATGGCCTGCTTGCCCTTGGCGAAGTCGCTGACCGACTGGTTCTGCGCGTACTCGGCGTCGCCGGTCGGGATGACCTTGTCCTTGGCCATCAGGTCGACGTACTGCTTGACCGCCTCGACCACCTTGGGGTTGGTGAAGTCGGGCTTGCCGTCGGCGGTGAAGAAGTCGGCGCCGTGCTGCTTGGCGAAGACGAAGACGTGGTGGATGTTCTCCGAGACGTTCGCGCCCTCGGCGCCGAGCGGCGACTTGCCCTTCGCCTTGATCTTCTTGCCGTCGGCGACCAGCTCGTCCCAGGTGGCCGGGGGCTTGGAGATGCCGGCGTCGGCGAAGATCTGCTTGTTGTAGTAGAGGGCGTACGCCATCGAGTACAGGGGCACCGCGGCCGGGTCCTTGCCCTGCACGCCGGTCGAGCCGAGCGCGGAGTCGACGAACCGGTCCCTGCCGCCGATCTTGCCGAAGTTCTTCGCGTCCCACGGCAGCAGTGCGCCGGTCGCCTGCAGGGAGGCGCTCCAGGTGTTGCCGATGTTCAGCACGTCCGGGCCCTGGCCGGAGGTGGTGGCGGTGAGGATCCGGTTGAGCAGGTCGGACCAGGGCACGACCTCCAGCTTCACCTTGATGCCGGTCTGCTGCCGGAACTTGTCGAGCTCGGGCTGCAGGACCTTCTTGTCGATCGCGATGCTGGCGCCCTGGTTGGAGGCCCAGTAGGTGAGCGTCTTGGGCGAGTCGTCGGACCCGCCGCCGCTCGACGAACCGCCTCCGCAGGCCGTAGCCGCGAGGGCGAGAGACATGGTGACGGCGCCTACGGCCGCGGCTCGGATGCTGCGCATGGCTCCTGGTGTCCCTTTCCGGGAGTCGATACCCCTCGGGGCTGATCACGGACGGCCGACACCCCGTTCGGCTTCCGAAGCCCCTCATGGCTTAATTTAGGATGTGAGTTAAACCTCAAGAGAAACGCTCGTCAAGGGATCCGGCAGCGGTATCCGGTCCGGCGGGCCTCATTCGCGCGCGGACCAGGGAGGTCGGGTGGCAGGGCTGAGCGGCCGTACGGTGCGTGACCTGCGGCGGGAGAGCCGGGGCGCCGTTCTGCAACGGTTGTATTTCGATGGGCCGATGAGCCGGCGGGCGCTGGTCCCGGCGACCGGGCTGAGTTCGGGCTCCGTCAGCAACGTCGTGGCCGAGCTGCTGGCCGACGGCCTGGTCGAGGAGGCGGGCAGCGTCGGGTCCGAAGCGGGCCGGCCCCGCCGGCTGCTGCGGATACGGCCCGGCAGCGGGTGCCTCGTCGGGGTCGACGTCGGCGAGACCCGGGTACGGGTCGAGCTCTTCGACCTGGGGCTGCGCGAACTGGCTCGCGCCGAGCGCCCGTTGGGGCCGCGCGGCTACGACGTCGACGCCGTCGTCGGCCATGTCCACGAGGGCGTCGCCGAGGTGCTCGGCGCGGGCGCGCGGGCCGCCGGCGAGCTGCTCGGCGTCGGCATCGGAGTGCCCGGCATCATCGAGCGGACGGAGGGCGAGGGCGCGGTCGTCCACGGGCAGACGATCGGCTGGGACGCGGTCCCGCTGGAACGGCTGCTCCGGCGTCCCGGTACCGGCCAACTGCCGCCCGGGCTACCGCCGGAGGTGCCGTACTTCATCGACAACGGCGCCAAGTCGCTGGGCCAGGCGGAGATGTGGTTCGGCGCCGGGCGCGGGGCCCGCAACGCCGTGGTGGTGCTGTTCGGCTCGGGCGTCGGCGCGTGCGTCGTCACCGAGGAGGCGGCCCAGGGACGTGCGGTGGAGTGGGGGCACCTGACGGTCCGGGTCGGCGGGCGCCGGTGCCGGTGCGGGGCGCGGGGCTGCCTGGAGGCGTACGCGGGCGCCGAGGCGCTGGTGGCCCGGTGGCGGGAGGCGGGCGGGCGGCCCTCGGACGGCGCGGACGAGGAGACGGCGCTGACCGAACTGCTCGCCGCGGCCCGCCCCGCCGACGGCCGCGCATCCGATCCGGTGGCGGCGGCCGTGCTCGCCGAGACCGCCGAGTACCTGGGCGCCGGCCTGTCCGACCTGATCAACCTCTTTCAGCCCGAACGCCTGCTGATCGGCGGCTGGGCGGGCCTCCAACTGGGCGGCGCGTTCCTGGACCGGGTGCGCGAGCACGCTCTCGCGCAGGCCATGCGCTTCCCGGCGGGGCGGGTAGGCATCGAACTCGGTCTGCTCGGCCCGGACGCGGTCACCGTGGGCGCGGCGGTCCTTCCGCTGGCCGCGTTCTTCGCCCGCGGCGGCCACCGCCCACGGCCCGCCACCCGCCCCGCACCGTCACCGGCCTGGCGGGCGGCACTGGACGGGCGGCTGGTGTGAGGCAGGGGGCGCGGATTGGGGGTTCGCGGCATACGGATGGGTGCGCGTATGGAATGGATGGGCGTACGGGATGGGTACGCGTGCGGGATGGGTGGGCGTACGGGACAGGTGCGCGTGGCACGCGTACGGCGCGGATGGCCGTCAGGGCATCTCGGGCCGGAACTCCCGAAGGCGGTCGTGGCCTTCCCGGACGACTCCGTAGCTGTTCGCCGGCACCTCGTTCCAGGCGCCGGGCAGGTCGCCCAGGGGCTCCGACACCACCAGGCGGGTCTCGTCGGACACGCCACGCAGGAAGTCGGTGTCCGGGTGCAGCGCCCGCAGGTCCTCCACCCTGCTGCTGTAGTAGAGCGACCTCGGCGTGCCCGCACTGGCGTACCGGAAGGCCAGGACGTCCCGCCCGTCGGCCACCGCGATCGTCATCTGCAACGGTGACGCGACCCCGTGCTCCCGGGCGAGCTTCTCGACGAACCCGGCCATGCGGGCGACACCGCCGGCCGGGTCGTCGGCCAGGCCGAACGTGAGGGCGAGGTAGAACATCACCTCGGAGTCCGTGCTGCCCTCGATCGACGGGAAGAAGGCCGGATCGACGGCGAGGAGGAGGGGCCGGCGCAGTACGGGGAAGCCGGCGATGGCGCCGTTGTGCATCCAGATCCAGCGGTCGTGACGGAAGGGGTGGCAGTTGGTCTGTTGGACCGGCGTACCGGTGGACGCCCGCACGTGTGCGAAGAACAGCGGTGCGCGGACGTGTCCCGCGATCTCCCGCAGGTTCCGGTTGCTCCAGGCCGGGCCCACGTCGTGGAACACGGCGGGCGTACGCGCGTGCTCCTGGTACCAGCCGATGCCGAAGCCGTCGCCGTTGGTCGTCTCGACGCCCATCTTGGCGTGCAGGCTCTGGTCGATCAGGGAGTGTTTCGGCCGGTACAGCACCTCTTCGAGGACCAGGGGCGTTCCGGAGTAGGCGAGCCAGCGGCACATGGCTCACGCCCCTCGTACCGGGTCGCGGCCGTGGCGCGTCGAGCCTGGTCGCGTGTCCCGCCTCGTGCCGTGTGCCGGGCCTCGTGCCGTGTCCTCGGTCATCCGCGTCTCACGCCTTCCCTTCCGGGCAGCCGGGCCAGGGGTGTCCGTCCTCCACTTCATCCGGCGCGCACGGCGGCCGCATCGCCCGGCACGGGTGATTGCGCGTTCGGGTGGGCCGCCGTACCAGGTCCTTCGCCGCCGCCGGGCAGGCCGCACCACGCGTGTCCGTCGCGCGTGGTGCGGCCCGGGTGCGGCTCGGGGCTCGGCTGCCATACGGCTCGGGCGCCGTGCGGCCCGGGTGCGGCTCGGGGCTCTGGCGCCGTCCGGCCCGGGCGTCTACCGGCCCTGGACCGTCACCCTGTCCGGTGCCGGCGCCGGTGCCGGTGCGTATCCGGCCGGCCGGGTGGTGAAGGTGCCGCGGCCCTGGGTGCGGCTGCGCAGGCGGGTCGCGTAGCCGAACAGCTCGGCCAGCGGCACGGTGGCGGTGAGCACCGCCGCGCCGCCCCGCGCGTCGGATCCGGTGACCCGGCCGCGCCGTGCCGCGAGGTCGCCGAGGACGCCGCCGACCGCGTCCTCGGGCACGGTGACGGTGATCTCGGCGACCGGTTCCAGCACGGCCGTCGCACAGGCGCTCAGCGCCGCGCGCAGCCCCAGCCGGCCGGCGGTGCGGAACGCCGCCTCGGAGGAGTCCTTCACATGGGTGGAGCCGTCGGTCAGGGTGACCCGCAGCCCGGTCACCGGGTGCCCGCCGAGCGGCCCCTCGGCCAGGGCGTCCCGGCAGCCGGCCTCCACCGCGCGCACGTACTCCCGCGGCACCCGCCCGCCGACGACGGCGGACCGGAACTCGAAACCGGTGGCGCCCACTTCACTGCCGAGCGGCTCGACGTCCAGGACGACATGGGCGAACTGGCCCGCACCGCCGTCCTGTTTGACGTGCCGGTGCACATGCCCGCGCACGCCGCGCACGACGGTCTCCCGGTGCGCGACCCTCGGACGGCCCACCGTGACCTCGGGCCCGCCGTCGCGCCGGATCTTCTCCACCGCCACCTCCAGGTGCAGTTCACCCATCCCGGACAGCACCGTCTGCCCGGTCTCGCCGTCGGTGCGCACCACCAGCGAGGGGTCCTCCTCCGCCAGTCGCGCCAGCGCCGCCGCCAGCCTTCCGGTGTCCGTGGCGCGCCGCGCCTCCACGGCCACGGAGACCACCGGATCGGCGGCCACGGCGGGTTCCAGCAGCAGCGGGGCACCGGGATCGCACAGGGTCGAGCCGGGCCGCGCCCACTTGAGTCCCGCCAGCGCGACGATGTCGCCGGCGACCGCCCGGTCCAGGCCGGCGTGCCGGTCCGCCATGACCCTGAGGATCCGCGCCACGCGCTCGGTGCGGCCGGTGCCCGGGTCCCACAGGGTGTCTCCCTTCTCGACGGCGCCCGAGTAGACGCGTACGTAGGTGAGGCGGCCGGTGCCGCCCGCGTTCACCTTGAACGCGAGGGCGGCGAACGGCGCTTCGGGATCGGCGGCCCGCCGCTGCTCGGCGCCCTCGTGCACACCGCGTACGGCGGGCACGTCCAGCGGCGACGGCAGGTAGGCCACCACCGCGTCCAGCAGCGGTTCGATCCCGCGGTTGCGGTAGGCGGAGCCGCACAGGACGACCACGCCGTCACCGGTGCGGGTGAGGTCGCGCAGCGCGGCGGCGAGGGTGCCGGCGTGGAGCGTGCCGAGGTCGCAGAACTCCTCCAGCGCGGCCGGGTGCAGTTCCGCGACCGCCTCCTCCAGCGCACGGCGCCGGCGCAGCGCCTCCTCGCGCAGCGCTTCTGGTACCGGCCCCTCCACCGGCCCGCTCTCGCCGTCGGCCCACACCAGGGAGCGCATCCGCACCAAATTCACCACACCGGTGAAGCCGTCCTCCGCCCCGATCGGCAACTGGACGACGAGCGGGGCCGGATGGAGCCGCTCCCGGATCGAGTCCACGGCCCGGTCAAGGTCCGCACCGGCGCGGTCGAGCTTGTTGACGAAGGCGATCCGCGGGACGCCGTGCCGGTCGGCCTGCCGCCACACCGACTCGCTCTGCGGCTCGACCCCGGCGACGGCGTCGAACACGGCGATCGCCCCGTCGAGGACGCGCAGCGACCGCTCGACCTCGTCGGCGAAGTCGACGTGGCCTGGAGTGTCGATGAGGTTGACGCGGTGACCGTCCCAGGCACAGCTCACGGCGGCGGCGAAGATGGTGATGCCGCGGTCGCGCTCCTGCGGGTCGAAGTCGGTGACGGTGGTGCCGTCGTGCACCTCGCCGCGCTTGTGGGTGGTGCCCGTGGTGAACAGGATGCGCTCGGTGACGGTGGTCTTGCCGGCGTCGACGTGGGCGAGGATGCCGAGGTTGCGGACGACGGCGAGGGTGCTGAGGTTGGTGCGCACGGCCCGTGGCCTTTCTGCGGATCAGGAAAGGGGCAGCGCGATTCCCGGGACGAGGAGACCCGGCTGACCGAGAACTCGTACTGGATAAGGCCGAGTTGGTCAGCGGCTCGTCGCGGGCATCCGGTGCCGGGCGCGCAGCGGGCACCGGACGGCCGAGGACACCAGGATCACCTCGGACCGCGACGGGGGAACGACGACGGCGGTACGGTCACGCACGGCCGGGCTCCCCTCGGTGATCACGGTTCGGTGGACGGGCATAGCGCGCCGCCGATGTGTCGATGCGGCGCGCGGTGCATGTCGAGTCTAGGAAAAGGGCTGGGCGGCGAGTAGCGAATATTCGGTGCGGGGGGCTCGGGCGGACCCGGCGTCACCGCCTAACCCGCCTTCCGCGCCAGTCCCGCCGCGATGAGTCGCTCCCAGACGGTGACTCCCTGCTCGCCGCCGCTCAGCCCCGGACCGCCTGCCGCGTCCGGGCGCCACAGCGGCGCCGGAACGATGCCGGGGTCGAGGATCTCCAGGCCGTCCAGCAGGGCTTCGATCTCCTCGTCGGTGCGCCACCGGCCGCGGCCGAAGGTCCGCTGGAGGATCCCCTCGGCCTCCGCGGTCTCCGGGTTGTCACCGGAGCGGAAGTGGCTGAGGAAGAAGTAGCTGCCCGGCGGTACCTGGTCGCGCCAGTAGCGGACGATGCCGGCCGGGGCCTCCTCGTCGTTCATGTGGTGGAGGACGGCGCTGAGGACGACGGCGACGGGGCGCTCGAAGTCGATCAGCTCCAGGGTCTCCGGGTGGGCACGGACGTGCTCGGGGTCGCGTACGTCGCCGGCGACGACCCGGGTCCGGTCGTTCTCCGCCAGCAGCGCTCGTCCGTGGACCAGCACCTGGGGGTCGTTGTCGACGTAGACGACCCGTGACTCCGGCGCGTGCCGTTGCGCGATCTGGTGGACGTTGTCGGCGGTCGGCAGACCACTGCCCAGGTCGATGAACTGCCGCACGCCTGTCGTCGTCACGATCTCCGCGACCGCCCGTCCGAGCGCCGCCCGGTTGGCGAAGGCGATCGCCACCGAACCAGGCAGGTCACGCTTGAACACGTCGCCGACCTCCCGGTCCACGGCGTAGTTGTCGCTGCCGCCGAGCAGGTAGTCGTAGACGCGGGCGATGCTCGGCCTCGTGCGGTCGATGGAGGAGCCTTCATCCGTCATGGCGGCCATCCTCCCTGCTTCGTCGCGTCGCGTGTGTGAAAGGGCGGAGGTGTCATGGGTGCGAACGAACGGGGCGGCGCACTCCGACAGTTGTCGGTGTGCGCTCGCCCCGGGGGTGGGACGGGTCGCGGGGTGGGCCGCGCCGGCATGGGGGGTCACCTGGGGTCGTGGTTGAACCTCTTGGTGGACCAGAGGTAGCCGAGGACGGTGAGGGCCAGGCACCAGGCGATGGCGAGCCAGCCGTTGTCACCGATCTCGGTGCCGAGGAGGAGGCCTCGTAGGGTCTCGATGGCGGGGGTGAACGGCTGGTACCGGGCGATCGGCTGGAACCAGCCGGGCATGGCGTCGATGGGGACGAAGGTGCTGGACAGCAGCGGGAGCAGGATCAGGGGCATGGCGTTGTTGCCGGCCGCCTCGGCGTTGGGGCTGATCAGGCCCATGCCGACGGCGATCCAGGTGAGCGCGGTGGCGAAGAGCGCGAGCAGTCCGAACGCCGCGAGCCATTCCCAGAGGGTGGCGTCGGTGGAGCGGAAGCCGATGGCGACGGCGACGGCGCCGACGAGGACGACGCTGATCACGGACTGCAGGACGCTGCCGATGACATGGCCGATGATGACCGAGCCGCGGTGGATCGCCATGGTGCGGAAGCGGGCGATGATGCCCTCGGTCATGTCGTTGCAGACGGAGACCGCGGTGCCGACGACGGTGCTGCCGATGGTCATCAGCAGCAGGCCGGGGACGACGAAGGCGACGTAGGCGGAGCGGTCCGGTCTGCCGCCGCCGATGCCCGCGCTCATGGTGTCGCCGAAGATGTAGACGAACAGGAGCAGCAGCATGATCGGCGTGAGCAGGAGGTTGAGGGTGAGGGAGGGGTAGCGCCGGGCGTGCAGGAGGTTGCGGCGCAGCATGGTGGAGGAGTCGCGCAGGGCGAGGGCGAGGGTGCTCATCGGGCGTTCTCCTTGGACTGGTTCGGAATGCCGGCGCCGCCGGTGAGGGCGAAGAAGACGTCGTCGAGGTCGGGGGTGTGCACGGTGAGTTCGTCGGCCTCGATGCCGGCCGCGTCCAACCGGTCGAGGACGGCGCGCAGTTCGCGCTGGCTGCCGTCGCTCGGGATGTGCAGGGCGAGGGCCTGGTCGTCCCGGGTGACGTCGCGCAGTGCGGTGGCGGCGCTCTGGTAGGCGGCGGGGTCGGTGAAGCGGAGCCGTACGTGGCCGCCGGGGACGATGCGCTTGAGTTCGTCGGCGGTGCCCTGGGCGGCGATCTTCCCGCCGTGCAGGACGGCGATGCGGTCGGCGAGTTCGTCGGCCTCCTCCAGGTACTGGGTGGTGAGGAAGACGGTGACGCCGCCGGTGACGAGCTCCCGGATGATCCGCCACATGTTGTGCCGGGAACGCGGGTCGAGGCCGGTGGTGGGCTCGTCGAGGAAGATGATGCGCGGGCTGCCGACCAGGGTCATGGCGATGTCGAGGCGGCGCTTCATCCCGCCGGAGTAGGTGGAGGCGGGCTTCTTCGCGGCGTCGGTGAGGTCGAAGCGCTCCAGCAGTTCGGCGGTCACCCGGCGCCCCTCGCGCCGGGTGAGGTGGTTCAGGTCGGCCATGAGGAGCATGTTCTCCTCGCCGGTGATCAGGCCGTCGACGGCGGAGAACTGCCCGGTGACCCCGATCTCGGCGCGCACGGCCTGTCCGTCGGCGGCGAGGTCGTGACCGCCGACGCGGACGGGGCCGCTGGCGGGGTCGGGTGAGATCAGCGTGGAGAGGATGTTGACGGCGGTGGTCTTGCCGGCGCCGTTCGGGCCGAGCAGGGAGAAGATCGTCCCCTGCGGTACGGCCAGGTCGACGCCGTCCAGGACGGTCTTGTCGCCGTAGGACTTGCGCAGCCCGTTCGCCGCGATGGCCAGGTCGGTCATGAGAGGTTCCCCCTTGTTCGCTGTCTACGGGTTCAGAGGCTGCGGGCGGTGATGTCGCCGTAGGCGGTGGTGGCGTGGATGGTCAGGCCGGCGGCGGCGCCGTCGGCGTTCAGCAGCGCGTTGCTGACCCGGCCGTAGCCGGTGCCGGCGTCCAGGGAGGCGGAGACCCCGCGGGCCGCGCCGACGGTGATCTCGCCGTGCTCGGTGCGCAGGGTCACCTCGCCGCGCTGGGCCTCGGCGATGGTGATGTCGCCCTTCTGGGTGCTGATCTCGGCGGGGCCGCCCAGACGGCCGACCGAGACGTCGCCGGCCTGGAGGGTGAGGCGGGCGGCGGCGGTCTCGTCGAGCTTGACCGAGCCTTGCGCGCCCTCGAAGACGACGTCGCCGAGGCGGCCGACGCCCCGGAGCTCGGCGAGTGCCGCCTTCGCCTGGACCCGGGAACCGGCGGGCAGTTGGACGGTCACCTCGATGGCCCCGGACGGGCCGAGGATCCGGTTCTTCGCGGCCGGGACCTCGATCCGCAGGACGCCTTCCGCGTAGGCGACCTCGGTCTGCTCCGCCACCTTCACGTCGCGCCCCTTGGAGGCGTCCGCGGGCAGCACCTCGACCGTGGTGTCGGCACGGTCGGCGGCGATGAACCGGATGTGCCCCGCGGGGATGTCCAGGACGGCGGAGACCGGGGCGGGGGTTTCGAACTTCTGCATGGTGTGCTCCTTCTGCGAGGGCAGCGGGCCCGGTGCGGCCCGTCGTTTCCAACAACGGAAAAGCTACGTTGCGTTCATGAACTCGGCAACACCGTTGTTGCGATGCAGATGAATAAGACCAGTTCAACGGGCACATTTCGTTGCAACGGTCACACGACTAACGCAACGTCACCCGTAGCATTCGTTGCAATGAAGTGATGAGTGAACGCTATAGTGGGAGGCGCCACGAAAAACTTGGAGGGGACCGCGATGCCCGGAGGCCGACTCACCCAGCAGGAACGCCAGCAGATCGCGCTGGGTCTGGCCGACGGCCTCGCCTACGCGGAGATCGCCAGGCGCCTGGACCGTCCGACCTCGACCGTCACCCGCGAGGTGATGCGCAACGGCGGTCCCACCGCCTACCGTGCCGACCTCGCCCACCGCGCGACCGAACACCGCGCGCACCGCCGCAGGCCGACGGCGCCCCGGGATGCGAAGGCGGCCCCGCAGGCAGCCGGGCGGGACGCGGAGGCGGTGCGCGAGTACGAGGAGGCGTTCACCACCCTGCTGATGCGCCAGGGCCTGCCGAAGATGATGTCCCGCGTGCTGACCTGCCTCTACACCGACGACACCGGCAGCCTCACCGCGTCGGAACTCGCCCGGCACCTCCAGGTCAGCCCGGCGTCGATCTCCAAGGCCATCGCCCAGCTCGAGAGCCAGGGCCTGATCCGGCGGGAACGCGACGAACGCCGCCGCGAGCGCTACATAGTCGACAACGACGTCTGGTACCAGGGAATGATCGCCGCCGCCCGGTCCAACATCGAGCTCGCGGAGACCGCGCGCCGGGGCGTCGCCCTCCTCGGCCCCGACACCCCGGCCGCCGCCCGCTTGGAGAACATCGCCCGCTTCGTCGACTTCGTGGGCGAGAGCCTCGCCCGCGCCGCGGAACAGGCGCGGGACATCCTGTACGCACAGCCCGAGGCCCAGCAGGCCGGCACCGCCGGGCCGGAGGCGGATCGGTGAGCGGCTGGGCGGGCCGCGCACATGTGCGCAACGGGGGCCGCGACCGCGGCAGTCGAGGCCTTCCCGCCCGCGTTCTCGGAGCGAGGGTCCGACCGGCGCCCGGTGGACGCGACTGCTCAGGGGGCCCCGCGGAACCTTACCGGCGGTGGACGCTGACGGCGTAGCCGCCGCCGTCGTAGGGGTCCGCGTCCCAGGTGGCGAAGCGGTCGACGAGGGTGAGGCCGGCCGCGGCGCAGCAGTCGTCGTACTCCGGCAGCGTGATGCCGGGCGGCACGGGCAGGTGGGCTTCGTCCAGGCCGAAACCGGCGACCAACAGACCCCCGGGGCGCAGGGCCGCGGTCAGGCGCTCGACCGCCGCGGCCTCGGTGCCGGCCGTGAGGAACGGGAAGACGTTGCCCGCGGCGACCACGAGGTCGAACTCCGCCGCGATGCCGAGGAGGCCGGGCTCGAACCTGGTCAGATCGGCCTGGAACCAGGGCAGTTCCGGGGCCTGCTCCCGCGCCACCGCCAGCATCGACGCGTCGAGATCCACCCCGACGCAGTCGTATCCGAGCTCCGCGAGCCGGATCATGACCCGTCCGGTGCCGCACCCGGCGTCCAGCACTCGCGCTCCGGCGGGCACGAGCGCGGCGCAGAAGCGGGCCTCCCCGTCCACATCCGTCCCGCTGCGGACCAGGGCCTCGAACCGTGCGGCGTAGTCCTGTCCGGACGTGCCTCCGGTCAGCTCGTTCCAGCGACTCATGCGGCCAACGATACGGGGGCGTGTGCCGCGTACAGGCGGCCGCCCGCTCCGCGGCCGTCCGCACACGGGAACACCGCCGCGAGCAGTTGGACACGAGAACGCCGAGAGGGCCGCGACCGAACTGGTCGTGGCCCTCTCGTCCGTGTTCTCACGGTGAGTGTCCGAGGGGGGACTTGAACCCCCACGCCCGATAAAGGGCACTAGCACCTCAAGCTAGCGCGTCTGCCATTCCGCCACCCGGACAAGGTGTCTGCCGCCTGACCGGGGGTGTTCCCCGCGGCGACATGGACAACAATACCAAGACTTCGGAGTGCGTTTCACCTGCGTATCCGTGTGCCGGGCGGCGGGCGGGGAGCCGTGTGGGAGCCGCCCGCCGGGGCGTACGGACAGTGAGCGCGCCGGCACGCGAGGCGGCGCGTCGGGGCATGAGCCGGTACTCGGATAAGTCCCCGGGCAGCCGCTCCCCCGAGGGGCCGGCGCCGGCCCGTGTCACGGGCACCGGACGACCTGTCCGGCGTACGACAGGTTGCCGCCGAAGCCGAACAGCAGGGCCGCGTCGCCGCTGCGGACCGCGCCCTGCTCGATCAGCTTGGACAGGGCGAGCGGGATGCTGGCCGCCGAGGTGTTGCCGGACTCGGTGACATCCCGCGCGACCACGGCGTTCACCGCGCCCAGTTTCCGCGCGAGCGGCTCGATGATGCGCAGGTTGGCCTGGTGCAGGACGACCGCGGCGAGGTCGGCGGGGTCCACGCCGGCCTTCTCGCAGGCCCGCCGGGCGATGGGCGGGAGCTGGGTGGTGGCCCAGCGGTAGACGCTCTGCCCCTCCTGCGCGAACCGGGGCGGGGTGCCCTCGATGCGCACCGCGTTGCCCATCTCCGGCACCGACCCCCACAGCACCGGCCCGATCCCGGGTTCCTGGCCCGGCGCGCACGCCTCGACCACGGCGGCGCCCGCCCCGTCACCGACCAGCACGCAGGTGCTGCGGTCGGTCCAGTCGGTGACCTCGGACATCTTGTCGGCGCCGATGACCAGCGCCCGGGTCGCAGCGCCCGCCCGCACCGTGTGGTCGGCGGTGGCGAGGGCGTGCGTGAACCCGGCGCAGACGACGTTGACGTCCATGGCGGCGGGCCGCGGGATGCCGAGGCGGGCGGCCACCCGGGCGGCGGTGTTCGGGGAGCGGTCGATCGCGGTGGAGGTGGCGACCAGCACCAGGTCGATGTCGCCGGGTGCGAGCCCGGCGGCGGCGAGGGCCTTGGCGGCTGCGTGCGCGGCGAGTTCGTCGACCGGTTCGTCGGGGCCCGCGATGTGCCGGGTCCGGATGCCCACCCGGCCGCGGATCCACTCGTCACTGGTGTCGACCATGCCGGCCAGGTCGTCGTTGGTGAGCACCCTGGCGGGCTGGTAGTGGCCGATGGCCGCGATGCGCGAGCCGTGCATGTCGGGATCCCCTCGGTGGGTGGCGGGATCCATCAGTCTGGTCAGTGACCGGCGAGTACGGCGGCAGGCGAGGGCACAGGATTCGGGCATCCGAGTTGTCGGCTTCCGTCACACCCTCGGATGCCCGGGCCGTCATCCCGTGAACAGCTGCGTGGCCTTGCGTACCAGCTCGTACAGCCCGTAGGCGAGCGGTGCCCCCACCCACAGCCAGGCGAGGAGGATCAGGCCCGGCCGGCTACGCGGGCTGCTGTCGCTGGGCATCTGCTGCCTCCCTCTGGGCGGGGACGTGGTGGCGTACGTGCACGGGACGGACGAGTTCGTTGGCGGCGAGACCGACGACGAGCAGGCCGATCATGATGCCGAAGGACAGCCCGTACAGCGAGGACCCGTGCTTCCCGGCCTCCTCCTGCCGGTCGGCGATCCAGTTGACGATCAGCGGCCCGAGCACGCCGGCCGTGGACCAGGCGGTGAGCAGCCGGCCGTGGATGGCGCCGACCTGGTAGCTGCCGAAGAGGTCCTTCAGATAGGCGGGGATCGTCGCGAAGCCGCCGCCGTAGAAGGAGAGGATCACCAGCGCGCACAGGACGAACAGCGGCTTGGAGGTGTCCCCGAACAGCGCGATCAGCAGGTACATCACGGCGCCGGCGCCGAGGTAGACGCGGTAGATGTTCTTGCGGCCGATCCGGTCGGAGGCGGAGGACCAGCCGATCCGGCCGGCCATGTTGGCGGCCGAGAGCAGCGCGACGAAGCCGGCGGCCGCCGACGCCGACACCGGGGTGGAGCTGTCGGCGAAGAAGTCGGTGATCATCGGGGCGGCCTTCTCCAGGATGCCGATGCCCGCGGTCACGTTCGTGCACAGCACCACCCACAGGAGCCAGAACTGCGGGGTGCGCACGGCGCCGCGGGCCGAGACGCGCACGCCCGCGGCGGCGGCCGGCCCCCCGGCGGGTTCCACGGCGCGGGGCACGCGCACGAGCAGCACGCCGAGCAGCATGAAGACGGCGTACGACAGTCCGTGCACGAGGAACGCGAGCGCGATCCCGGAGTGGCCGGTGCCGAAGGACTGGAGCATCTGCGCCGACCAGGGCGAGGCGATCAGCGCGCCGCCGCCGAAGCCCATGATGGCGATGCCGGTGGCCATGCCGGGCCGGTCCGGGAACCATTTGATCAGGGTGGACACGGGTGAGATGTATCCGATGCCGAGGCCGATCCCGCCGACGAAGCCGTAGCCGAGGACGATCAGCCAGTACTGCTGCGTCTGGGCGCCGAGCGCGGAGAGCAGGAAGCCGGAGGAGAAGCAGAGGAGGGCCACGGTCATCGCCCAGCGCGGCCCGTTGCGCTCGACCAGCGTGCCGCCGAACGCGGCCGAGAGCCCGAGCATCACGATCGCGAGTTGGAAGGGCAGCGCGCTGCGGGTGCCGTCGAGGTGCGGTGCGGACTCGAGCGGCGGTTTGAACACGCTCCAGGCGTAGGCCTGGCCGATGGACAGGTGGACGGACAGGGCGGCGGGCGGGACCAGCCAGCGGCTCCAGCCCGGGGGTGCGACAGGGGGGCTGCTCATGACGCCGAACGGTAGGACTCGTTCCGGAAGTTGGAAAGACGCGCCGTCGACCGTTTGCGGTGAACGGTGTGCGCGAGGCGCTCAACGGTCGCCGCGCGGGCTCGACCGCCGCCGGGCACGACGCGCCGCTGACCGACTCGGGGTGTGTGTACTGCGGGAACCGCGTCGAGGTGTGCCCGGCCGGGGCGCTGTCGTTCGAGGCGAAGTCCGGAGTTCGATCTGCGGACGGCCGGAGTTCGATCTGCGGACGGCCGGAGTTCGATCTGCGGACGGCGGGTACCTGGGACGAGTCGGCGCGGACGAGACGACGACGTCGTACGCCCACCGGAGTGGGCTGCGACGCCACGCTCCATGTGCAGGACAATGAGATCGTCGAGGTCACCTCACCGCACGGCAACCCGGTGACCGACGGCGATCTCCGCATCAAGGGCCGTTTTCGGCTGCCAGCACGTACAGAACCGGGGCTGATCAGGACATGGGACGAGTCACGGAACGCCGCAAGGTCCTCCGCATCCGCGACGGGGCGGTCTCCACCCGGCCGGACACGCTCGTCGCCGAGGAACCGCTGGAGATCCGGCTGAACGGCAGACCCCTCGCGATCACCATGCGCACCCCGGGCGACGACTTCGCGCTCGCGGCGGGCTTCCTGGTGAGCGAGGGCGTGCTGGCCGCCGACTCCGACCTGGTGAACATCGTCTACTGCGCGGGGGCGACGGCGGACGGGTCGAACACGTACAACGTGGTGGACGTGAAGACCGCCCCGGGCGTGGCGCTGCCGGAGTTCAGTCTGGAGCGGAACGTGTACACGTCCTCCTCGTGCGGGCTGTGCGGCAAGGCCAGCCTGGACGCCGTGCGCACCACCGCGCGCTGGCCGATCGCCGACACTCCCCCGGTCCGCGTCACCCCCGAGCTGCTGGCGGCCCTGCCCGACCGGCTGCGGGCGGCCCAGCGGGTCTTCGACCGCACCGGGGGCCTGCACGCGGCGGCCCTGTTCGACGAGGACGGTGAGCTGCTGGACGTCCGGGAGGACGTGGGCCGGCACAACGCGGTCGACAAACTGGTCGGGCGTGCGCTGCAGAACGGTGACCTGCCGCTGTCCCGCACGATCCTGCTGGTCTCGGGCCGCGCCTCGTTCGAGCTGGCGCAGAAGGCCGTGATGGCGGGCATCCCGGTGCTCGCGGCCGTGTCGGCGCCCTCGTCGCTGGCCGTCGACCTGGCCGCCGAGACGGGGCTGACGCTGGTGGGGTTCCTGCGGGGCAGCTCGATGAACGTGTACGCGGGCGAGGACCGCGTCGCCCTGCGGGACGCTGCCGCGCAGCGCTGACCGGTTCCCCGCGGCACGGCGGCGGGACCGCTGCCGACAGGCCCCCTCGCCGCGGGGGTCCCGGCGGGGGCCGGCCGCTCAGCCGCCGGTGAGACCGATGTCGCGCGCCCGCACCACCGTGCCCAGCCGCGGGAAGTCGAGCCGGACCGACGCCTCGTGCTCGGGCGCGGTGAGCGCGGCCATGGCGTCCTCCACGAAGACCAGCTCGTAGCCGAGGTCGGCGGCGGCGCGGGCGGTGGACTCCACGCCCAGGTTGGTGGCGATGCCGCCGAACACCAGCGTGCGGATGCCGCGTTCGCGCAGCCGCTCGTCGAGGTCCGTGCCCTGGAAGCCGCCGACGGTGCGCTTGACCACCTCGAGGTCGCCGTCCCGGCGCAGTCCGGCCACCAGTGCGCTGCCGGGCGGCTGTTCGGCGACCGCGGGGCGTTCGACCCGGATCAGCACGACGGTCGCGCCGGCCGCGCGGAAGGCGGCGGCCAGTTCCTCGGCGGTGGCGAGCACCTCGGTGCCCTTGCGGGGTTCCAGGGGCAGCGCGACGACGCGGTCCATCAGGTCGACGAGGACGAGGGCGGTGCGCCGGGGGTCGAGCGCGGGGGCTGCGGTCATGACGGAACGTTAACCGCCGTCAGCCGACGGTGCCGGAAATCCGGATCAACAGGGCCGTGAACTGATCGCGTTCAGTCGTCGACAACGGCGCGAGCAACTCGTCGTTGGCCTCACGGGCCGCCTTCTCGCAGCGGCCGAGCAGGCGGGCGCCGTCCTCGGTGAGGGACACGGCGTTCTTGCGCCGGTCCTTCGGGTCGGGGGCGCGCAGCACGAGGCCGGCGGTCTGCAGGTCGTTGAGTACGCCGACCAGGTCCTTGGGGTCGAGGCCGACCGCGCGGCCGAGATCGGCCTGGGCGACGGGGGCCAGGTCCCGCACCGCGGAGAGGACCACGTGGTGCCACATCTTCATGCCCTCGGCCGCGAGGGCGTCGGCGACCAGGGCGCGGCCGCGGGCGGCGGCCCGGCCGAGGATCCAGCTCGGCAGGGCACGGATGGCGGGGAGGGGTGCTTCGGCCATGACGGCATTCTACCCAAGAACCGTTGGACATCCCAACGAAAGCCGCCTACCGTTGGGGCCGCCAACGATTTCGTGGGTGTTCCCAACGACCGCCGGGCCGTGCCCGGTGTCTGGAGGCTGCGATGCGTCGCGTCCGGTACGAGTCCGCCGGCGGCCCGCTGTTCGTCGAGGAGGCGGCGGTGCCCGTGGCCGGCCCCGGTGAACTGCTGGTGCGCTGTGCGGCGGTCGGCGTCACCCTGCCCGTCGTCCGCAAGGTGGCCGAGGCCGCCGAGCCGGTCCCGCTGGGCGGCGAGATCGCCGGCACGGTGGTCGCCGTGGGCGAGGGGGTGAGCCGCTTCCGGGCCGGCGACCGGGTGACGGGGCTGTGCTTCGGCCACGGCTACGCCGACCACGCCCTGCTGCACGAGGCGATGGCCTCCCCGGTCCCCGCGGGCGCGAGCTTCGTCGAGGCGGTCGCGCTGGTGCGCAGCGGGCTGGTGGCCCTGGGCGCGCTGCACGCGGCGGGCCCGGTGCGCGGTGAGGCGGTGCTGGTCACGGCCGCGGCGAGCGGGGTCGGGCAGCTCGCGGTGCGGCTGGCGCGGACGCGGGGCGCGCGGCGGGTGGTGGGCGCCGTCTCCGACCCGGCGAAGGCGGACTTCGTCCGCTCGCTCGGCGCGGACGACTGCGTCCGGTACGGGGACGAGCGGTGGGGGGAGCCGTACGACTGCGTGCTGGACGCGGTAGGCGGCGACCTGCTCGCCCCGGCGCTGGCCGCGCTCGCCCCGCACGGCCGGCTGGTCGCCTACAGCTCCGGCGGCGGCACGATCCAGGCGTACGACCTGCTGGTCGGCGCCAAGTCGGTGATCGGCTTCCAGATGGCGCTGATCGCCCGCGGCCGCCCGGCCCTGTACGAGCGCTGGCGGCGCGAGCTGTGGCGGCTGTTCTCCGACGGCACGCTGCGTCCCGCCGTGCACGGGGAGTTCGCCCTGGAGGACGCGGCGAGGGCACACGAGGCGATCACGACGCGCAGCAACCTGGGCAAGGTGGTGCTGCGGCCTTAGCGGCGCAACGGGCCTACGCATGCGTGTCGCTCACGGGGCCTACGGGACCGCGGGACCCGCGGCCCCGCGGGGCCCGCGCCGGAACCCAACGCGGCGCGGACCCGGCGGCGGCCCCGCAGGGCTCAGCGGCGGTCGCCGGTGTCGGCCGTCGGGCGGGGCGTCCCGGTCGGGCCGGTGGGGGTCGCGGTGGCCTCGGGGTCGTGGGCGCGCCGCTTGGCGATGACCGCGCACACCATGAGCTGCATCTGGTGGAAGAGCATCAGCGGCAGCACGGCGAGGGAGGCGTGGGCGCCGAACAGGACGCTCGCCATCGGCAGGCCGGAGGCGAGGGACTTCTTGGAGCCGGCGAACTGGATCGCGATCCGGTCCCCCCGGCCGAAGCCGAGCGCGCGGGCGCCGTACCAGGTCAGCAGCAGCATCACCGCGAGGATCACCGCCTCGACGGCGAGCAGCGCCCCCAGCCGGACGGCGCTGACCTGGTGCCAGATGCCCTGGGTCACGCCCTCACTGAACGCGGTGTAGACGACCAGCAGGATCGAGCCGCGGTCGACCAGGCCGAGGACCTTCTTGTGCCGGGCGACGAAGGCGCCGATCCACCGGCGCAGCACCTGCCCGGCGACGAACGGCACCAGCAGCTGCAGCACGATCTTGACCAGCGAGTCGGCGGAGAACCCGCCGCCGCTGTTGCCCAGCAGGGCGGCCGCCAGCAGCGGGGTGGCGACGATGCCGACCAGCGAGGAGAAGGAGCCGGCGCAGATCGCGGCGGGCACGTTGCCGCGGGCGATCGAGGTGAACGCGATCGACGACTGGATCGTGGACGGCACCAGGGTCAGGAACAGCAGCCCCTGGTACAGCGGCTGGGTCAGCAGCAGCGGGACCAGCCCCCGGGCGGCCAGGCCCAGCAGCGGGAAGACCACGAAGGTGCAGGCGAGCACGGTGACGTGCAGCCGCCAGTGGCGCAGGCCGTCCATCGCCTCGCGGGTGGAGAGCCGGGCGCCGTAGAGGAAGAACAGGAAGGCGATCGCCGCCGTGGACGCCCCTGAGGCGACGTGCGCGCCGGTGCCGTGGGCCGGGAGGAGCGCCGCGAGCCCGACCGTGCCGATCAGCAGCACGATGTACGGGTCGATCGGCAGCCGGCTCGGCCAGTGCGGGCGTCTCACGGTGCTCCACTCGCTGTTCGTCGGGTAGGTGCGCGGGACCCGGAAGGTCCCCCTCCATCGTCCTCCCCGGCACCGCGATCGGGAATCCGGCATACCACTCTGACTGTCATCGCATACCGTGATGAGCCCGGATAGTCTGGGGGCGTGTACGACCCGACCCAGCTGCGCACCTTCCTGGCGGTGGCGCAGACGCTGAGCTTCACGCAGGCGGCCCGGCGTCTGGGGCTGCGCCAGTCCACGGTCAGCCAGCACGTGCGCCGGCTGGAGGAGGCCGCCGGCCGTCAGCTCTTCGCCCGGGACACCCACTCGGTGGAGCTGACCGAGGACGGCGAGGCCATGCTGGGCTTCGCGCGCCGGCTGCTGGAGGTGCACGAGCAGGCGACGGCGTTCTTCACCGGCACCCGGGTGCGCGGGCGGCTGCGCTTCGGCGCCTCGGAGGACTTCGTGCTGACCCGGCTCCCGGAGATCCTGGAGGGCTTCCGGCACGACCACCCCGAGGTCGACCTGGAGCTGACCGTCGAGCTGTCCGGCACGCTGCACGAGCAGCTCGCGGCCGGCAAGCTGGACCTGGTGCTGGCCAAGCGGCGGCCCGAGGATCCGCGCGGCGAGCTGGTGTGGCGCGACGACCTGGTGTGGATCGGCTCCGAACACCTGCGCCTCGACCCGGACCGGCCGGTCCCGCTGATCGTCTACCCTCCGCCGGGCATCACCCGGGCCCGCGCCCTGGAGGCGCTGGAGGCGCGGGGCCGCGAGTGGCGGATCGTGTGCACCAGCGGCAGCCTCAACGGCCTGATCGCCGCGGCCCGTGCCGGTCTCGGGGTCATGGCCCACTCCAGGCGGCTGATCCCGCCGGGCCTGTTCCGGCTGCCGGAGCGCCCGGCCCTGCCGGAGCTGGGCAAGGTCGACTTCGTGCTGGCGCACGGCAGGCGCCGGGGCGCCGCGGACGCCGCGGCGAACGCCCTGGCGGCGGCGATCCTCGCGGGCGGCGACCGGCTGCGCCGGGGCCGGCGCGACGGGCGCTGACGGGACCCGCCGGCCGTAGACGCGTCGTACAGATTCGGTGGAGATTACGCTCCCGTAAGTTACTGACCCGTCAGTATTGTGTCCGGCCCTTACCCATGTGAGGGTATTTTCCGATCGTCGGCCGGTGGGAAGGCGAGGTTTGCTCGCTTTCCGCACACCTGCCGCCCGACTGACGGGTGGGGTAGCTTTCACGGCGCTGAGCGGAGCATCGCGGGCGTGAGTCGAGGAGCAAGGACGGGGAGCGCGGGTTTGCACGAGTTCACCACCCCTCCGTTGACGTCGGCGCCGCCGGTGGGCGGACTGGCCGACGCCGTCTTCGAACACGCCCTCGACAACCCCACGCACGCGGCGCTGGGCCGCAAGGACGAGTCCGGGCAGTGGCGGGACGTGACCTCCGCCGAGTTCCGCGACGAGGTGCTCGCCCTGGCCAAGGGCCTGCTCGCCCGCGGCATCCGGTTCGGTGACCGGATCGCCATCATGTCCCGCACCCGCTACGAGTGGACCCTGTTCGACTTCGCGCTGTGGACGATCGGCGCGCAGGTGGTCCCCGTCTACCCGACGTCGTCGGCGGAGCAGTGCTTCTGGATGCTGTACGACGCCGAGGTCACGGCGGCGATCGTGGAGCACGAGGACCACGCGATGACCATCGCCACCGTCATCGACCGGCTGCCGCGTCTGCGGGAGCTGTGGCAGCTCGACTCCGGCTGTGTGCAGGAGCTGTACGACGCCGGCGCGTACCTGGACGACGAGGTGGTGCACCGGCACCGGCAGGCGGTCACCCCGGAGTCGGTCGCGACGATCATCTACACCTCGGGCACCACCGGCCGCCCCAAGGGCTGCGTGCTGTCCCACGGCAACCTGATGTACGAGGCGGACACCGTCATACGGCGCTGGGAGCCGGTGTTCCACTCCAAGAAGGGCGACGAGGCCTCCACCCTGCTGTTCCTGCCGCTCGCGCACGTCTTCGGCCGGATGGTCGAGGTCGCCACGATCCGCGGCGGGGTCCGCCTCGGCCACCAGCCGCAGCTCCACGCCGCCGCCCTGCTGCCCGACCTGCAGGCCTTCCGTCCCACGTTCATCCTGGCGGTGCCGTACATCTTCGAGAAGGTGTTCAACTCGGCCCGGCGCAAGGCGGAGAAGGAGGGCCGGGACGGGGCCTTCGAGAAGGCCGTCGACGTCGCGGTGAAGTACGCGGACGCCGTCGAGGCCAAGGCGTGGGGCACCGGACCCGGCCCGTCGGCCGGCCTGCGGATGCAGCACCAGCTCTTCGACAAGCTCGTGTACTCCAAGGTGCGCGCGGCCATGGGCGGCCGCATCCGCAACGCGATGTCCGGCGGCTCCGCGATGGACCGCCGGCTCGGGCTGTTCTTCGCGGGCGCCGGGGTGCAGATCTACGAGGGCTACGGCCTGACCGAGTCCTCGGCGGCCGCCACCGCCAACCCGCCCGAGCGCACCCGCTACGGCACCGTGGGCCTGCCCATCCCCGGCGTCACCGTGCACATCGCCGACGACGGCGAGGTCTGGCTGCACGGCGGCAACGTGTTCCAGGGCTACCTCAACAACCAGAAGGCCACCGACGGCACCCTGCACGACGGCTGGCTCGCCACCGGCGACCTCGGCGCCCTGGACGAGGACGGCTACCTGACGATCACCGGCCGCAAGAAGGAGATCCTGGTGACCTCCGGCGGCAAGAGCGTCTCCCCGGGCGTGCTGGAGGAGCGGGTGCGCGAGCACCCGCTGGTCAACCAGTGCATCGTGGTCGGCAACGACCGGCCCTACATCGCCGCCCTGGTCACGCTCGACCAGGAGGCCGTCGAGCACTGGCTGCAGATGCGCGGCAAGCCCCGGCTCAGTCCCGCGCAGCTCGTGCGCGACGCGGACCTGGAGACGGAGGTGCGGCGGGCGGTCGTGGCCGCCAACACCCTGGTCTCGCAGGCCGAGTCGATCCGCACGTTCCGCATACTGGCGCAGCCCTTCACCGAGGAGCACGGCCTGCTGACGCCGTCGCTGAAGCTGAAGCGCAAGGCGATCGAGAAGGCGTACGCGAGCGAGGTCGAGGCCCTGTACCAGGCCTGAGGGGCCGCGGGCGGGCGGCGCCGGCCGGGATTCCCCGGCGCGGATCGTGCCGTGCGGAATGCATCGGGGCCCGTGATCGTTGACGATGGGTGCACCACCTGTCGACAACCGAAGGATCAACGAGCTCGTGAGCAGCAAGGTCAACCCGATCATCCTCAACAACGGCGCCGAGATGCCCCAGCTGGGCTTCGGCGTGTGGCAGGTGCCGGACGACGAGGCCGAGCGGGCCGTCGCCACGGCGCTCGAGGCCGGGTACCGCAGCATCGACACCGCGGCGATCTACGGCAACGAGGAGGGCACCGGCAAGGCCATCGCCGCCTCCGGCCTGCCCCGTGAGGACGTCTTCGTCACCACCAAGCTCTGGAACAGCGACCAGGGGTACGACTCCACGCTGCGGGCGTTCGACGCGTCGCTGGAGAAGCTGGGCCTCGACTACGTGGACCTGTACCTCATCCACTGGCCGCTGCCATCCCGGGACACCTACATCGACACCTACAAGGCGTTCGAGAAGCTGTACGCCGACGGCCGGGCGAAGGCGATCGGCGTCTCCAACTTCCTTCCCGAGCACCTGCGCAGGCTGATCGAGGAGACCTCCATCGTGCCGGCGGTCAACCAGATCGAGCTGCACCCGCACCTGCAGCAGCACCAGGCCCGCGAGCTGCACGCGGAGCAGGGCATCGCCACCGAGGCCTGGTCGCCGCTGGGCCAGGGCAAGGGCCTGCTGGAGGTGCCGGCGATCGTCGCCATCGCGCGCAAGCACGGGCGGACGCCGGCACAGGTCGTGCTGCGCTGGCACATCCAGCTCGGCAACGTCGTGATCCCGAAGTCCGTGACGCCGTCGCGGATCAAGGAGAACATCCAGGTGTTCGACTTCCATCTGGACGACGAGGACCTCGCGGCCATCAGCGCCCTGAACGAGGACCGGCGCCTCGGCCCGGACCCGGCCACCTTCGACGTGGGCTGAGCCCCCGTACGGCGCACGGCCGTCCGCCCGCCGGTCCGGCGGGCGGACGGTCGTTGCCGGTTCCGCGCGTCTTCGCCGGCTTCCCGCGCCCGCCGCGTTCCGCGCGCCGCGGGCTGATCCGACGCGGATCGTCGGACGGGCCCTAGCCGAGGTTCACGTCCGCGTGCACGACCTCGAACTCCTCCAGCCCGACGACGCTCACCCGCGCCTTCGCCACGGCCTCGTGCCGGGCCGCCGCCTGACCGGCCCGCGAGGCCGCCATCGAGGCGCGGTCGACGAAGAGGGCGCCGACCTGGCCCCGGCCGCGCTCGCGGTCGATGAGCAGCGCGGCCCGGGCGAGACCCGGCAGGGTCTCGAAGCGCGGCATGACGGTCGACCGGAAGGTGTCCACGAACAGGCCGGCGTCCGCGGGGTCGAACTCCACCCGGGACACGCGCAGCCCGCCGCCCATGCGCGGCACCCGCAGCGAGCGGTACACCGCCGCCTCGAAGTTCTCCACCGCCAGGGTGCCCGCGAACGGTTCGAGGAGCGCCTCCCGGCGCCGGCGCATCACGGTGTCGCTGTTGCTCCGGGCCTCCGCCGATTCCCACCAGCTCACCGTGAGCAGCTTGCCGAGCTCGCGGTCGGTGAAGACGCCGGCCCCGAGGTAGCCGGGACGCTCCTCGAGCAGTTCGCGCCCCTCGGAGTTCAGGGCTCTGACCGCCGTGTCGATCTTCGCGGGGTCACCGGTCGCGTAAACGGTGCGTACGAACATGGCATCTCGCCTCCGCGTGGAGATCCGGCCTCTCGCCTCGATTGAGTTCAGTCTTTCGTGGGAGGCATAACCCCGCAAAGCCGAACACAACGCCGACTCTCGCACAGAGGCTTGACGCGGGCATGCGCATGCGCCACCTTGTAGGACGCCCGGTAAGGAAACTTTCCTAACAGAAGGGTCCCCCACAGTGCGCCTGCGTTCACTGACCCTCGTCGCGGCCTCCGGCGCCGCCCTGCTCGCCGCCGGAGTGCTCCCCGCCCACGCCTCCGGCCCCGGCCCCGGCGACCCGGCGGACACCACCCCCGGCGCCCCGGCCTCCGTCCAGGAGGGCACCGTCAGCGCGGCCGACCTGCTCGCCAAGGTGACGTCCTGCTCCCAGATCTCGAACGGCAAGTACCGGACGGACGAGGAGACGTCGGCGACGGTCCCGGTGTGCGGCAAGAACGGCGCGGTGTTCTGGAAGGCCGACATGGACATCGACTGCGACGGCCAGCGCACCGCCAACTGCAACGAGGACCGCGACCCCTGGTACCAGGACGACACCGCGTTCCACCAGTCCGACGGCAAGCCCTTGAAGGCGGAGTCCCTGCCCTATGTCGTGGTGCCCAGTTCCAGCAGCATCTGGAACTACTCCGGCGCCGGCATCAAGGGCGGCGGCGTGGTCGCCGTCGTCTACGGCGGCAAGGTCGAGTACGCCGTCGTCGGGGACACCGGCCCCACCGGGATCATCGGCGAGGCCTCGTACGCGACCGCCAAGGCGCTCGGCATCGACCCCGACCCGGCGACCGGCGGAGCCGACTCCGGCGTGACGTACATCCTGTTCAAGAACTCCAAGGTCTCCCCCATCGAGAGCCACAGCGCGGCCGTCACCCTCGGGGACCAGCTGGCCAGGCAGTTCCTGCAGAACAACTGACCCGCACCACCGACCAGCCCAACTGGTTCTCGTCGCGGATCAGTTGGGCTGTCCGAGCGGGCGTACGACGACGGTGTTGACGTCGACCCCGGCCGGCTGCCGGATCGCCCAGACGACGGAGTCGGCGATCTGCTCCGCGGTCAGCAGACGCCCCGGGGGCAGGCTGCCGTAGCTGTCCCAGAAGGGCGTCTCGACCCGGCCGGGCGCGACCAGCGTGACCCCGACGCCGAACTCCGTGACCTGGCGCCGGGTGTTCTCGGCGAGCCCGGTGACCGCGCACTTCGTGGCGCCGTAGAGGTTGCCGGGCGTGGGCACGAAACCGGCCACGCTGCCGATGAGGACGATCCGGCCACCGGTCTCCTTCAGCGCGTCGACGGAGGCGCGGATGAGCAGGGCGGGGCCGAGGACGTTGGTGAGGACCATCTCGGGCCAGCCGGCCGGGTCGCCGTCGGCGACGGAGTCGTGGGTGGCGGAACCGGCGTTGGAGACGACCGTGTCCAGCCGGCCGAACTCCGCCAGCGTGCGGTCGACCGCGCCGCGCACGTCGTCGTAGGAGGCCGCGTCACCGGCGGCCGTCAGCAGGCCGGCGGGGTCGCCCAGGGCGCCGGCGAAGTCCCGCAGCCGCCGCTCGCCGCGCCCGGTGACGGTGACCCGGTACCCGGCGTCCAGCAGGCGCCGGGCCACCGCGGCGCCTATCCCGCTGCCGCCGCCGGTGATGAGCGCGACCGGAGAGTCGTTCATGGTTTCCCCCTCGGATGTCGGTGAACGCGGGGAGTCCATCACTTGGAGCGCTCTCCAGGTCAAGCCCCGTCTCCGGGGCCGGGCCGTCGGTGACGCCGGGTGGCGTGCCGCGTCCGGCGGCGGACGAGCGGGGGTCTTCCGTTCGGATCGGGCCGGATCAGCGAGAACGGCATGATCCGGACGGGAGTCTCTAGACCGGCCGGACCGCCCGGTGCACGGTGTGGGCCGCCAGCACGAACAGGTCCGGGCGGTGGTGGACGCCGCGGTCGTCGGCCGGGTCGAGGAGGCGGTCGAGGGTGGCGCGGTCGTCGGCGTCGAGGGCGTCGGCAAGGATGTCCCGGGTCCGGGTGAGGACGTCGGCGACATGGGCACGGACCTGGTCCGGGACCGGGGCGGGCAGGTCGAGCAGGAAGCTGCGGGTGCCGGTGTGCTTCAGGCCGGCGGCGGCCAGCAGGGCGGGCCAGTCCTCCGTCTCGGCGACGGCGCCCGGCAGCCCGGCGCGCATCGCGGCGAACCGGTCCTGCTGCGCGGCGTCGATACGCGCCTGCAGCCCGGGGCGGCCGAAGCCGATGTCGCGGGGCAGGTAACGGGCGGCCAGTCCTCCCTCCAGGATGGCCAGGGTGCCGCCCGGCGCGAGCCGTTCGGCGAACTCGGTGAGCGCGGCCCGCTGGTCGCCGAGGTGGTGCAGGCTGCGGCTCGCCCACAGCAGGTCGGCCGGCCGGTCGAGCTCTCGCAGCACGCCGGGGAGTTCACCGGCCAGGGTGCCGAACCGGTCGCCGTGGCCGAGGCGGGCGGCGCGGTCCCGGGCGCGCTCCAGCAGCGGCTCGGAGCTGTCGACGGCGACCACCCGGGCCCCGGGGAACGTCTGCGCGAACAGACCGGAGATCACCCCGGGCCCGCTGCCCGCGTCGACGACCAGCCCGGGTTCGGTCATGTCCTCGCTCAGCCAGGCCAGCGCCTGGGCGTACGCGGGCGTGGACACCTCGGCCTCCGCCTCCAGCATCGCGGCCAGCGCACCCCAGTCGGCGTCGTCGCCGTGGTGATGGCCCTGGTGCGGGCGGTGGTGGCTGTGGTGTTCGTGTGCCATGGCTTCGGCCTCCTGGGCGCCGGTGTCCTGATGCGGACAGACTGCGCCGGGGGGCGGGGCCGGGGCCAGTTCTGTTGCCGGGGCCGCAAAAACGGATCCGCCGGGGCGCGGCCGGTGCGGGCCGTGCCCCGGCGGACGTTCAGCCGGTCAGGACAGCGGCGGGTAGGCGTTCTGCATCAGCTGCTGGAACTGGGCGGAGAACCAGTGCCCGGCCAGCGGCGCGTTCGGCAGGGCGCCGGAGGGGCTGTTGCCGTTGCGGGCGTTGCCGCCGTACGTCGGGTCGCACATGCGGTCGAAGCCCTTGCCCTCGTCGTTGCTGACGGCGGAGCTGGCGCCGTCGGACTCCCCCGGCGGCTTGACCCAGACGTAGGCGTCGATGCCGGCGGCCGGCGCCGCGGTGGGCCGCTCGCCGATTCCCGCCCCGCTCTGGTTGCACCAGTTGCCGGCGTGGATGCGCCGGTCGATCCGGCTGCCGTTGACGTAGTCGTCCACGGAGGTCAGCGGGCCGGACTTGGTGGGCCGGGCGGTGCCGCCCCAGCCGTTGCGGGAGGTGTCGATCAGCATGCCGAGGCCGGAGTTGAACCCGGACGCGACCAGCTTGTCCCGCAGCGCCTGCGCGAACGACTGCTCGTCGACGTACTGGTTCCAGTCCACCCACTTCGACTGGCGCACGGTCTGGCCGTTCACCGAGTCGGTGACCTTGAAGTACGGCTCCTTGGTGGCACTGTAGTTGGCGGTGTTGACGATGAACCCGGCCACGTCGTTCACGCTGGCGCCGTTGCTGGTGGCGACCTTGTAGAACTCCTGGACGGTGGGGCCGAGGTTGGAGTCCCAGCCGAGCCAGGCGTGGTGGCCGGCGTCGATGTAGTTGTAGACGTTCGCGATGGCGCCCAGCTTGTCGAGGGCGTAGCTGACGCCCTTCTCGTAGTTGCCGTTGGCCTTCATGGTCGCGCAGGCGTCGGTGCTGCCCGCGGTGCCACCCGCGTTGGTGACCAGGTTGGGCAGCGAGTCGGGCTCGATGACCGTGGCGATCCGCAGGCCGGCGTACTTCGAGTCGGACAGGATGGCGGCGATCGGGTCGATGTACTGGCTCTTGTACTTGTCGAGGTCGTTCGGCCCGAGTTCGCCGTTGGAGGCCAGGGCGGAACAGTCACGGCCCGGCAGGTCGTAGATGACCAGTTGGACGACGAGGTCGCCGGAGCCCTTCTGCTTCAGTGCCTCGTCCAGGTGGGCGCGCAGGCCCATGCCGCCGTTCACTCCGTTGATGGCGGCGATCCGGTCGAGCCACACGGCGGTGGGCTGGTTGGAGATGCGGCTGCCGCCCGGTTCGGCGGCCGCGTGGGCCGACCACTCGGGGTTCACGTACGCCTTGGCCCCGGTGTAGGGGTTGTCGACGCGGCCGCCGGTGCCGCCGCCCGTGTCACCACCGGTGCCGCCGCCCGTGCCGCCGCCTGTGTCACCGCCGGTGCCGCCGCCGGTTCCGCCTCCGGTGTCACCTCCGGTGCCGCCGCCGGTGCCGCCGCCGTCGACGTTGCAGGTGACGCCGTCGAGGGTGAAGGTGGCGGGCACGGCGTTGGTTCCGCTGTAGGTGCCCTGGAAGCCGAAGCTGACGGAACCGCCGTTGGCCAGCGAGCCGTTGTAGCTCTCGTTGGCGGCGGTGACGGCGGCGCCGCTCTGGGTGACCTTCGCGTTCCAGGCGCTGGTGACCTTCTGGTTGCCGGCGTACGACCACTTCACCGACCAGGCCGACTTGGCGGCGCCGTTGTTGGTGACGGTGACGTTGGTGGTGAAGCCGGTGTCCCACTGGTTCTGTATCTGGTACGCGACGGTGCAGGGAACGGCGGTCGCCGCGGCACCGGCCGGTCCGGCGACGAGCGCCGTCCCGGAGGCACCGGCGACCAGCACCAGGGCGGCGAGCAGTGAGGTTCTGGTAGGACTCATGAGTGCGGGTTTCCTTCTGTCGTCCGTCGGGGTCTACGGGTTGAGGGCGCGCAGGTGGTCGCGCAGGCCGGCGCCGTACGCGGTGGGTGTGCCGTCGTAGCTGGAGATCAGGGACGGGCCGGAGGAGCAGTCCCAGGTGTTCCAGGTCCAGCCGAGGTAGGACAGGTTCCGGTCGTCGAACCACTTCATGACCTGGTCGGTGAACCCGTGCGAGCAGGTGTTCTCCCCGACCTCACCGGCGATCAGCGGCACCTGGGCCGCGACCGGGGCGAGGGTGGAGTTCCAGCAGCTCTCGCTGGAGCAGGTGTTGAAGTTGTACACGTGGTACGCGGCGGCGAGATTGCCCGCCGGGTCGTTCGGCCTGTACGTCAGCCACTGGCTGAGGTCGTTGGAGTAGGCCAGCCCGCCGGCCATGACGACGTTCTTCGCGCCGGTACCGCGGACGCTGTCCACCAGGTCCTGCATTCCGGCCACCTCGTAGGAGATGCCGGGGCAGGTGCCGCCGTCCCGCCAGCACTTCCAGGCGTCCGTGGCGCCGGTGGTCGCCCGGTCCGGGTACGGCTCGTTGAACAGGTCGAACACGGCCGCCTTGTCGTCCTTGAAGGTGCTGGCGACGGATGCCCAGAAGGACGGGGCGTACCGCATGTCGGGCATCGGCTTCTGGCAGGTGGCGTGCACGTCGGAGCAGCCGGCCGAGTTGCCGGTGTACTGGCCGTAGGACCAGTGCATCTCGACGATCGGCGTCATGCCGTGCGCCTCGACGCGGGCCACCAGGTCCTTGACGGCGTCGATGTAGTTGGTGCCGCCGTACTCGGGTTTGACGTTGGAAAGTCCCAGCCAGCACTCCTCGTTGAGCGGGATGCGGACGGCGTTCGCCTTCCAGTCGGCGATCGCCTTGATCGCCGCGTCGTCCACGGGTCCGTCCCAGATGCCGTAGCCCTGCACGCACATGAACTCGCCTCCGGAGCGGTTCACGCCGAGCAGTCTGCGGGTCCGGCCGGCCGCGTCCACCAGCTTGCCGCCCGAGACGTGCAGGTCGGGCGCGGTGCCGTCGGACGGCGGTGGATCGGTCGGGGGCGGATCGGTCGGCGGCGGTGTGGTCGGTCCGGAGTCGACGTTGCAGGTGGTGCCGTTGAGCTTGAACGCGGCCGGTACGGCGTTGCCGCCGGACCAGGAGGCCAGGAACCCGGCGCTGACGCTCGCGCCGGAGCCGAGGCCGCCGTTCCAGCTCTCGTTGGACGCGGTCACCGTGGTGCCGGTCTGGGACCACTTCGCGTTCCAGCCCTGGGTGACCTTCTGGCCGGCCGCGAAGTCGAAGGTGAGCTTCCAACCACTCAGCGCGGCCTGGTTGTTGGTGATCTTCACGGAGCCCTGGAAGCCGTTGTCCCACTGGCTGGTGACGGCGTACTCCACCGTGCACGCGGGAGTTGCTCCCTCAGCCGTGACCACCGGGACGAGTACGCCGCCGAGCAGCGCGGTCGCCCCGGCGACGGCTAAAAGTACTGAACGCGGGGGGTGTCGCATGAGCGACTCCTTGCAGCTTGGCGCGCCGTGACCGGCGCGTCGACTGAATGGAACCGCTCCCACTGGTGCGAAGGAAGTTAGCGGCAAGTGACGTGATTGCACAGGGGAGTTGAGAAATTTTTCCGAGAGACGCCTGTCGAATGATTTCGACTCTTCAAGCACCTTGACCGCTCACGGGGCCGTCCTCACTATGGGAGCGCTCCCACTGGTTCAAGCCTTGACATCCCCCCTCGAGCCGCAAGCCGCAAGGAGGAACCAGCACCATGGATCCCGGACGCAGACGCAGAGCCGCCCGCCGGTGGTGGACAGCCGCCCTGGCGGCGCTCGCCCTTCCCCTGACGACGCTCGCCACCGGCGCCACCACGGCGCACGCGGCGGGCGTCCAGTGCAGCGTCGACTACAAGACCAACGACTGGGGCTCCGGTTTCACGGCCGACCTCACCATCACCAACCGCGGCACGGCCGCGATCGACGGCTGGACCCTGACGTACGGCTACTCGGGCAACCAGAAGCTGAGCAACGGCTGGAACGGCAGCTGGTCCCAGTCCGGTCAGACGGTCACCGTGAAGAACGCCTCGTACAACGGCACCATCGCCGCCGGGGCCGCGGTCTCCACGGGCGCCCAGTTCACGTACAGCGGTACCAACACGGCGCCCGCCTCCTTCGCGGTCAACGGCACGACCTGCGCCGGCGCGCACCAGCCGCCGGTGACCGTGTTGACCAGCCCCGCCGCGGGCGCGGTCTACTCGCAAGGGGACGCGGTGCCGCTCGCGGCGACCGCGGCGGCGGCCGACGGCGCGACGATCGCCAAGGTGGAGTTCTACGACGACACCACGCTGCTGGGCACGGACACCAGCGCGCCGTTCTCGCTCTCGGCCTCTGGCTTGACCGTGGGCAGTCATTCTCTGGTGGCGAAGGCCTACGACAGCCTCGGCGCGTCCGCCGAGTCCACGCCGGTCGGCATCACGGTCGCCTCGGGACCCGCGGTCGTCGCCTCGCCCACCCAGCTCGGCGTCCAGCAGGGCAAGACCGGCACCTTCGACGTGAAGCTGTCCACACAGCCGAGCGCGAACGTCACGGTGGGCGTCGCCCGCACGGCCGGCAACACGGGTCTGTCCGTCACCGGCGGCTCCTCGCTCACCTTCACGCCGTCCAACTGGAGCACGGCGCAGAAGGTCACCGTCACCGCCGACGCCACGGGCACCGGCAGCGCCACCTTCACCGCCTCGGCGACCGGCTACACCAAGGCGGCCGTCACGGTGACGGAGCTGGCCGGGTCGAAGGCGTACGACGCCCGGTTCCTGGACCTCTACGGGAAGATCACCAACCCCGCGAACGGCTACTTCTCCCCCGAGGGCATCCCGTACCACTCGGTGGAGACGCTGATCGTCGAGGCGCCCGACTACGGCCACGAGACCACGTCCGAGGCGTACAGCTACCTCCTCTGGCTGCAGGCCATGTACGGGAAGGTGACCGGCGACTGGTCCAAGTTCAACGGCGCCTGGGAGATCATGGAGAAGTACATGATCCCCACGCACGCCGACCAGCCGACGAACTCCGCCTACAACGCCTCGAAGCCGGCCACGTACGCGCCCGAGCAGGACACCCCGAACGAGTACCCGGCGAAGCTGGACACCGGCGTCCCGGTGGGCCCGGACCCGATCGCCGGTGAGCTGAAGAGCGCCTACGGCACGGACGACGTCTACGGCATGCACTGGATCCAGGACGTGGACAACGTCTACGGCTACGGTGACGAGCCCGGCAAGTGCGAGGCCGGCCCCACGGCCACCGGGCCGTCGTACATCAACACCTTCCAGCGCGGCCCGCAGGAGTCCGTCTGGGAGACGGTCCCGCAGCCGACCTGCGACGCCTTCAAGTACGGCGGCGCGAACGGCTATCTGGACCTGTTCACCGGCGACTCCTCCTACGCCAAGCAGTGGAAGTACACGGACGCCCCGGACGCGGACGCGCGCGCGGTGCAGGCCGCCTACTGGGCGGACGTGTGGGCGAAGGCGCAGGGCAAGGGCGGTGACGTCTCCGCGACCGTGGCCAAGGCCGCGAAGATGGGCGACTACCTGCGGTACGCGATGTACGACAAGTACTTCAAGAAGATCGGCAACTGCGTCGGCCCGTCCGCCTGCGCGGCCGGCACCGGCAAGGACGCCTCGCACTACCTGCTGTCCTGGTACTACGCCTGGGGCGGCGCCGCCGACACCAGCGCGGGCTGGGCCTGGCGCATCGGCTCCAGCCATGTGCACGGCGGCTACCAGAACCCGCTCGCCGCGTACGCGCTGAGCAACTACGCCGACCTGAAGCCGAAGTCGGCTACGGGCGCGGCCGACTGGGGCAAGTCCCTCACCCGGCAGCTGGAGTTCTACCAGTGGCTGCAGTCGTCCGAGGGCGCGATCGCGGGCGGCGCGACCAACTCCTGGCAGGGCCGGTACGCCACCCCGCCGGCGGGCACGCCGACGTTCTACGGGATGTACTACGACTGGCAGCCGGTCTACCACGACCCGCCGTCCAACCAGTGGTTCGGTTTCCAGGCGTGGTCGATGGAGCGGGTCGCCGAGTACTACCAGCAGACCGGCGACGCGAAGGCCAAGGCGGTCCTCGACAAGTGGGTCAAGTGGGCGCTGTCCAAGACCACGGTCAACCCGGACGGCACCTACCGGATCCCCTCCACCCTCCAGTGGAGCGGCCAGCCCGACACCTGGAACGCGTCGAACCCCGGCGGCAACAGCGGACTGCACGTCACGGTCGCCGACTACACCGACGACGTCGGCGTGGCCGCCGCGTACGCCAAGACGCTCACGTACTACGCCGCCAAGTCCGGTGACACGGCGGCGAAGACGACGGCGAAGGCGCTGCTGGACGGCATGTGGGGCAACTACCAGGACAGCCTCGGCATCGCCGTCCCGGAGACCCGCAGCGACTACAGCAGGTTCGGCGACAGCGTGTACGTGCCGAACGGCTGGAGCGGCAAGATGCCCAACGGCGACGCGATCAACTCGTCCTCGACGTTCTCCTCGATCCGTTCCTTCTACAAGAACGACCCGGCCTGGTCGAAGATCGAGGCCTACCTCAAGGGCGGCGCCGCGCCCGTCTTCACGTACCACCGTTTCTGGGCCGAGGCGGACATCGCCCTGGCCATGGGCTCGTACGCGGAGCTGCTCGAATAAGTCCCCGCTGACGCTCCGCGTGCACGACCCCGTCACAGGGCGACGGGGTCACCGGGCCGGGCGGTCCCCATCCGTACAGGGGGCCGCCCGGCCGTCATGAACCCAGGTCCTGCACCCCCCTCCCCGCGAGAGGACCCCCACCGTGCGCAGAACCCGCATCCTCACCGCCGTGCTGGCGCTGGCCGCAGGCCTGCTCGCCGGCACCCCGCCCGCACTGGCCGCCGCCACCCCGCGGCCGGCGCTCGCCGCGGACAGCTACACCTGGAGCAACGCCCGGATCGACGGCGGCGGTTTCGTCCCGGGGATCGTGTTCAACCGGTCCGAGAAGAACCTGGTCTACGCCCGCACCGACATCGGCGGCGCCTACCGCTGGCAGCAGTCGACGAAGACCTGGACCCCGCTGCTGGACTCGGTCGGCTGGGACGACTGGGGGCACACGGGCGTGGTCAGCCTGGCCTCGGACGCCGTGAACCCGGACAAGGTCTACGCGGCCGTCGGCACCTACACCAACGACTGGGACCCCGGCAACGGGGCCGTGCTGCGCTCCTCGGACCGGGGGACGAGCTGGCTGAAGGCGGACCTGCCGTTCAAGCTGGGCGGCAACATGCCCGGCCGGGGCATGGGCGAGCGGCTGGCGATCGACCCGAACAAGGACAGCGTGCTCTACCTCGGCGCGCCCAGCGGCAAGGGCCTGTGGCGGTCGACGGACTCGGGGGCCACCTGGTCGCAGGTGACGAGCTTCCCCAATCCCGGCGACTACCAGCAGGACCCCACCGACTCGAGCGGCTACGCCAGCGACAACCAGGGAATCGCCTGGGTCACCTTCGACGAGTCGACGGGCACGTCCGGCAGCGCCACGAAGACGGTCTACGTCGGCGTCGCCGACAAGGACAACGCCGTCTACCGGTCGACGGACGCGGGCGCCACCTGGCAGCGGTTGGCCGGGCAGCCGACGGGCTACCTGCCGCACAAGGGCGTCCTGGACGCCGCGAACGGGTACCTGTACGTCGCCTACAGCGACAAGGGCGGCCCGTACGACGGCGGCAAGGGCGAGCTGTGGCGGTACGCCACCGCCACCGGGACCTGGACGAACATCAGCCCGGTGGCGCAGGCCGACACCTACTACGGCTTCGGCGGGCTCACCGTCGACCGGCAGCACCCCGGCACGGTCATGGCGACCGCCTACAGCTCCTGGTGGCCCGACACCCAGATCTTCCGCTCCACGGACAGCGGCGCGACTTGGACCAAGGCCTGGGACTACACCTCCTATCCCGAGCGGTCGAACCGCTACACGATCGACGTCTCCTCCTCGCCCTGGCTGACCTTCGGCGCCACCCCCTCCCCGCCCGAACAGACGCCGAAGCTGGGCTGGATGACCGAGAGCCTGGAGATCGACCCGTTCGACTCGTCCCGGATGATGTACGGCACCGGCGCCACCCTCTACGGCACCGAGAACCTGACCGACTGGGACAGCGGCGGCCGGTTCACGGTGAAGCCGATGGTGCGAGGTCTGGAGGAGACGGCGGTCAACGACCTGGCCGCACCGCCCTCCGGCGGCGCCCGGCTCTTCAGCGCGCTCGGCGACATCGGCGGCTTCCGGCACACGGACCTGACCAGGGTGCCGTCGATGATGTACACCTCCCCCACCTTCACCACGACCACCAGCCTGGACTTCGCCGAGACAAACCCGGACACGGTGGTGCGCGTCGGCGACCTGGACTCCGGTCCGCACATCGCCTTCTCCACCGACAACGGGGCCAACTGGTTCGCCGGCACCGACCCCTCGGGCGTGAGCGGCGGCGGAACGGTGGCGGCGGCCGCCGACGGGAGCCGGTTCGTGTGGAGCCCGGGCGGTGCCGGCGTGCAGTACACGACGGGATTCGGGTCTTCCTGGTCGGCGTCGAGCGGCATCCCGGCGGGCGCGGCCGTGGAGTCCGACCGGGCCGACCCGAAGACGTTCTACGGCTTCAAGTCCGGCAGGTTCTACGTGAGCCGGGACGGCGGCGCGACCTTCACCGCCTCCGCCGCGACCGGGCTGCCCGGCGGCGACAGCGTGCGGTTCAAGGCGCTGCCCGGCGCCAAGGGGGACGTGTGGCTGGCGGGCGGGGCGAGCGACGGGGCGTACGGGCTGTGGCACTCCACCGACGGTGGCGCGTCCTTCGCCAAGCTGGCCGGCGTCGACCAGGCCGACACCATCGGCTTCGGCAAGGCGGCGGCCGGGGCGTCGTACCAGACGCTCTACACCAGCGCGCGGATCGGCGGCGTGCGCGGCATCTTCCGCTCCACCGACAAAGGCGCGAGCTGGACCCGGATCAACGACGACGCCCATCAGTGGGGCTGGACAGGTGCGGCGATCACCGGTGACCCGCGGGTGTACGGCCGCGTGTACGTCTCCACCAACGGCAGGGGCGTGATCTACGGCGACACCTCCGACCCCGGGGGCGGAGACGGCGGCGGAGGCGGCGACGGCGGGACGACTCCCCCGCCCGACGGCGCCTGCACGGTCGCCTACCGCGTCACCAACCAGTGGCCGGGCGGCTTCCAGGCGGACGTCACGCTGGCCAACACCGGCCCTTCCTCCTGGAGTGGCTGGTCGCTGGCCTGGTCCTTCGCGGACGGCCAGCGGATCGGCCAGCTGTGGAACGCCGGCTGGACCCAGTCGGGCGCGGCGGTGACCGCGAGGAACGTGGGCTGGAACGGCACGGTGGCGGCGGGCTCCTCGGTGAGCTTCGGGTTCACCGGAAGCTGGTCGGGGAGCAATACCGGGCCGGGGTCGTTCAAGTTGGGCGACCGGAGCTGCACGGTGACCTGACGGGGGCCGGGACCCACGCCCGGGGACGGCGACGCAACGTTTCGCCGCCCCCGGGCGTCGTTGCTGTCCAGGGCACGGCACTCGTGCCCGGGGAGGGAGAGCCGGGTGCCGGTGGACGAGTTCGCCAAGTGGGTGCGGGACTTCGAGGACGAGCGGGAGCGCCGGATCGCCCTGGGCGATCCCGACTGGGGCGGGGGCGCGGTGCTGCCTCCGGCGGTGTGGGCCGGCATCCAGCGCTTCCAGGTCGGGGAGGACGGCGACGGCGCCAACCTCGTGGCGAAGGCGGACCAGGCGGGTGACCCCGACTACGCGCGGGCGGTCCGGCTGTTCGTCGCCGAGGAGCAGAACCACGCCAGGATGCTCGCCCGTCTGCTGGCCGCCGGGGGGATGCCGGTGCTGAGCGGCCACTGGAGCGACACGGTCTTCGTCCGGCTGCGGCGGCTGATGGGCCTGCGGCTCGAACTGCTGGTGCTGATGATCGCGGAGGTGGTGGCCCTGCGCTACTACCGCGCGCTGCGCGACGGCGTGGGCGACCCGCTGGCCTCGGAGGTGGCGGGCCGCGTCCTCGCCGACGAGGAGCGCCATGTGCCCTTCCACTGCGCGCGGCTGCACGCCTCCCTCGCCGAGCTGCCGCGCGCTGCGCGCCGCCCGGTGCTGGCGGGGTGGCGGCTGCTGCTGTTGGTGGTCTGCGCCGTCGTCGCCGTCGACCACGGCGCGGCCCTGCGCCATCTGGGCGTCGGCCGCCGGCGGTTCCTCGCCGACGTCATGGCCTTGTCCGGTCCGGTGGTCAGGGCGGTCCTGGCGCCACGGCCCGACGCCTGGTCGGGCCGCGGGAACTGACGCCCGGCGGGCGCGCCGGACGGTTCAGGGCGGATTCCGGACGGTGCAGGGCGGGTTCCGGACGGTGCAGGGCGTGTGGACGCGGAAGGCGGTGCTCGACGGTCGGCCCGGAGGGAAGTCGCCGCCCTGTTGGGAGTGCCGTTCACGCAAGTGCGGCTGCCTGCACGGGAGTTGCCGGTTGCGTGGTATCAGGTGTCGGTCGGCTTACGGAAGGCGTGGAGCCGGAAGGCCGGGTCCGGGCGGCGGCGGTCCTGGTCCGGCAGGCGGGCCAGCCGGGCGGCGAGCTCCTCGGTGCGGGGGTCGTCCGGGGGCAGCAGCGTGAACCAGCCGCGCCGGAGGTCGGCGACGGTGCTGCGCGGGCTGCGGCCCTGGCCGTGGCCGGGGAAGGCGGCCTGCCCCGCCGGGAGGAGCCCCGCGGCGAGGGCGTGTCCGGCGACGGCGTCCGCGGCGTCCTGGGCGGGGCGGCGCGGGCGCAGGGCGAGGACGGCGTCGATGTCGCTGCCGACGTCGTGCGCCGCGGCCTTGTCGACCGTGGTGACGTAGACCCCGCCGGGTCTGAGCACCCGCGCGCACTCGGCGACGACGGCGCGCACCTCGGCGGGGCCGGGAAGCAGGTGCAGCAGCCACACCCCGGTCACCGCGTCGAAGGAGGCGTCCGCGAAGGGCAGGCGCCGCCCGTCGGCCCGCAGGACCGCGCCGGGCAGACGCCGGGCCGCCCGGCGCGCCATCGCCGCGGCGAGGTCGGCGCCCGTCACCCGCAGCGCGGGCCGGGCGGCGGCCAGGCGCCGGGTGACCAGACCCGTGCCGCAGGCGACGTCCAGCAGCCGGCCCGGCCGGTCGGGTATCAGGCCGAGGACGGCCGCGGCCGCCGCCTCGGCGCGCGGTTCACCGCCGCGGGAGGCGTCGTAGGCGTCCGCTTCCTCGTCGTAGTCGAGCACACCTCAGTGTGTTCCGTGACCGGGGGCGATGTCCTCCACCCTGCGGGCGAGGCCGAAGTCCTTCTCCGTGACGACGCCGCCCGCGCTGTGCGTGTTCACGCTCAGGTGGACGGTGTTGTAGCCGAGGGTGAGGTCGGAGTGGTGGTCGAGCTCGTCCTGGATCGCGGCGATGTGCACGACCAGTGCCGTCGCCGCGACGTGCGAGCGCAGCCGGTAGGAGCGGGTGAGCCGGTCGCCCTCCAGCGACCAGCCGGGCAGCTCGGCCAGCCGGTCCTCGATCTCCTTCTGCGACAGCGGTTCCACGGCCATGGACGGTCTCCCTCCGGAGGGTGCGGATACCCGTTCAGCCTGCCACGCCGGCGCGTACGGGCGCCCGCCCCGGTGCGTCGCGCACTCCGTTCGGCCGTGCGGGCCCTCCGTTCGGCTCCGTGCCCGCTCCGCCCGGGGCGTGGCCCGTTTCGTGCCGCGGCGCCTCACCGGCCGCGCCGCTCGACTACGGTCGACCGCATGACCATTGTCGCGACCGGCTCCTCCGCCTCCGCCGCCACCAGCGCCGACAAGGGCCAGATCGGCCGGCTGCTGCGTTCCTGGCGGGAGCGGCGCCGGGTCTCCCAGCTCGAACTGGCGCTGCGCGCCGACTCCTCGGCCCGGCACATCAGTTTCATCGAGACCGGCCGTTCCCGGCCCAGCGAGGAGATGGTGCTGCGGCTGGCCGAGCACCTCCAGGTGCCGGTGCGCGAGCGCAACGCGCTGCTGCTGGCGGCCGGTTACGCCCCGCACTACCCGGAGACCCCGCTGGACGACCCGGCGCTGGACGCCCTGCGCGACGGCATGGAGCGGCTGATCCAGGGCTACGAGCCCTACCCCGCGCTGGTGGTCGACGCCGGGTACACGGTGGTCGCCTCGAACCGGGGCATCGCCATGCTGCTGGAGGGAGTCGCGGAGGAGCTGATGACGCCGGCGCCCAACGCGATGCGGCTGACCCTGCACCCCGGGGGCCTCGCGCCGCGCATCCGCAACCTGCGTGAGTGGCGCGGGCATCTGCTGGCGCAGATGGAACGGCAGATCGCCCTGGACCGCTCGGACCAGCTCCGGGCCCTGTACGAGGAGGTCGCCGGCTACCCGGTGACCGAGGACGCGCCCGGTGAGGAACCGGCGGGCCCGGTCGCGTACTTCGCGCTGCCGCTGCGCATCGAGCACGCCGGGCGGATCCTGTCGTTCGTGTCGTCGATCTCCACCTTCAACACGCCCATGGACGTGACGGTCGCCGAACTGGCCATCGAGACCTTCCTGCCCGCCGACCCGGCGACCGCCAAGTACCTTCACACACTGGCCGGTTGACGCCCCTGGCCGACCACGGGTCCGCTCGGACGCGTGTGCGACGGGGGCGTCGCGTGGCAGACTGCCCGGGTACTTCGGCGCGTAGGGGAGGACGGGCTGTGAGTGAGCGGCGGGCTGCGCCCACCGTGGGTCAGGTGGTGCTGGGCAAGCGGTTGCAGGAACTGCGGGAGGCGGCCGGGCTCAGCCGTGAGGAGGCCGCCCGGGTGCTGCGGGTCGCGTCGGCGACCGTACGGCGGATGGAGATGGCCGAGGTCGCGCTGAAGATCCCCTACGTGCAGGTGCTGCTGGCCACCTACGGGGCGGCCGGGGAGGAGCAGGCCGCGTTCGTGCGGCTGGCCGAGGAGGCCAACCAGCCTGGCTGGTGGCAGCGGTTCCACGACGTGCTGCCGGAGTGGTTCAGCCTGTACGTGAGTCTGGAGGGCGCGGCCCGGATCGTCCGTTCCTACGAGCCGCACTTCGTGCCCGGCCTGCTGCAGACCGAGGCGTACGCGCGTGCCGTGCTGGAGGCCGGGACGATCGGGCAGAGCGGGCCGGAGTCGATCGAACGGCACGTGTCGCTGCGCATGGCCCGGCAGCGGCTGCTGGAGCGGGACGACCCGCCCCACCTGTGGGTGATCATGGACGAGACGGTGCTGCGGCGTCCGGTGAGCGTGGACGCCGCCGTGATGCGCGACCAGCTCGACCGGCTGCTTGAGTACGCGGACCGGGACCGGGTCACCCTCCAGCTCGCCGAGTTCGCGGCCGGTCCGCACCCGGGGACGTACGCGCCGTTCACGCTGTTCCGGTTCGCCGAGCCGGAGCTGCCGGACATGGTGTTCACCGAGTACCTGACCGGCGCCCTCTACCTGGACTCCCGCCAGGAGGTCTCCACCCATCTGGAGGTGCTGGACCACATGACCGCCCGGGCCTCCTCCGCGCGGCGCACCCGGCAGGTGCTGCGGGAGTACCGCGAGGTCCTGTGACGCCCACCGGCCGACATTTTCCGCCATCCATTTCAAGCCATGACCGGGCAGACTTCGACCACGACTGTCTTGAAAAGGTCTGATAGTATAGGCCGGGATGAGCAATGCGCTCACCACGGGGGGATTTCTCATGCAATGGGAATCATTAGATCAAATCTTCAAGGAAGCGGCGGAGAAAAATCCGGAAAAGTCCGCCGTCCTGAGTGATAGTTTATTCGTCGACTATTCATCATTGGACGACGGAGTGGATTTTCTCGCCGAGGCCGTCGCGGACGCCGGCGTGTCGGCGGGCGACCGCGTGGGCGTGTACATCAGGTCCGGGTACGAGTTCCTGATCACGGTGCTGGCGCTCTCCCGTCTGGGCGCGGTGCCCGCGCTCCTCGACATCCTGGACGATCCGGCGGTCAGCGGACGGATCACCGCGGAAGCGGAACTCGCGTCCGTCATCACCCACGGCCCGGACGCCGCCCTTGCCGCCGAAGTTTTCACCGGCGAGGAGGAGCCCGGCGCCGTTCCCGGAGCACCGGATTTCGCTCTCGTCCTCCGCGAGCCTTCCGCGGCGGCCGAGACCGGTGACGCCGGAATCATCTTCTTCGAATCCGAGGACCGGAAGCCGGTATTCGTCCCGGACGAGACGATTCTGGCGCACATGGAGGACATCGCCGAAAGCCTGGACCTGTCGGCACGGGACATTGTCGCGGTGACCGAGCCTATGATCACGCGGGAATCCCTTTCGCTGGGGTTCAGTGCGTTCCTCGCGGGCGGCGGACTCTCCTTCGGCCGGATACCGCACCTCACCGACTCGACGCGGACGCGCGTGGCCGGTTCGAGTCCGGTGACCGTCCTGGACCTGGCCCGCAGACGGCTCCGCCCGCTCGGCACCTCCGGCACCTCCGGTGCCGCCGTGCCCCCGCGTCCGCGACTGCGCGCGATCGTCGGCGGCGACGAACTCACCCCCGGCGGCTGTGCGCAGGGGCTCGGCACGGCCCGCCACGACCCCAGCCGGCACGCCGCGGACGACACGGCACGGATGCGGATCTACACCATCGACCTCAGTGCCGGACGGACCAGGGCCGACCACGCCGTCAGCCTGTCCAAGAGACTCGACTAGGGTCTTTCGTTTGGGTCGTGCCGGGCCCGCGTGCGCGGCACGACCCGGACGAAGGACCTCTCAGTCCCTCAGCCCGCACCCGTACGCCCACGGCACTCGCGGCCCCGGATCACGACCGGTCCGGGCAGGACCGGCCGGCCACCGGAGCCAGCGCGTCCGCGATCTCCGGTTCTCGCCGGCGGCTCAGCGTCTCGCGTATGTCGTCGAGTGAGGCGCCGGGCTCCAGCCACACGGCATGCGCGAGAGCGGCGATCAGATCACTCTCCGTGAGTTCCGGGTCGCCGGCGTGGGAGTGCCCCGTCAGGGCCAGCGCGGCACGCAGGCCGGAGCCCGCCTCCCGCAACGGCTCCACGGCGAACTCGTCGCCGGGGCGGAACTCCAGGAAGACGATGTCCCCGACCTCGACCCGCAGGTCGTCGATGAACCGTTTGATCGTCCCGGTCCGGGCCTGGACCGAGGCCCAGACGATCTCCTGGGCACCCAGCCGGCTCGCCAGGGACTTCGACGAGCTGGGTCCGACGCCGAGGAGACCGGCCAGTCCGGACGGAAGACTGAACGAGGATCCGCGCTTGTGCTGGTTGTTGATCTTCATGCGGAAGCGCAGCGTGTCGCCCTCGCGGTAGAGCCGCGGTGTTATCCGGGGGCTCCTGCCCGGTTTGCGCACCGGACTCCGGAAGGAGACCACATTGTTGACCTGGCTGAACTCTCCGGCCGAGGCGTAGGTCCGGATGCTGGCCTCGCTCACGTCGTACCGCGACCTGATGGACGCGATCAGCTCGTCCAGCTCGATGCGGCCGTCGTTCTCGGTGATCAGATGGGCGATCTGCTGACGGATCGGAACGTACTCGGGCAGGCCCCAGCGGCCGAGCGCCCATTTGGTCCGGTCCGACTTCATGAACCGGCTGTCCGCGACGAGCACGTTGCGCACCGCCGCGCTCGTCCGCTTCGGCTGGAGCCGGGCGTGGATCTCGTCGAGGGTCATCGGCTCCCCGGCGACTCCGAGGACCCCGGCGACGTGGTCCTCGAGGGTCGAGGCGCGGATGAGGGCGTGGGCGCCGAGCACGGTGTAGCCGCAGTGCGCGAGCCAGCGGGCGGCTTCCTCCTGGGAGAGCGAGAGCTCTCCGGCGACGACGGCGAGCGGCACGACGCCCTCGGGGGAGGCATGGCTGTCCAGGACGTCCGCGGTGGAGCTGATGACGTCGTCCGCGTCGGGCGCCAAAACCCATCCGTCCCGCACCTCGAACTTGGTGCCCACGGCGGCGAGGACCTCGATGGCCGGGACGCCGACGGTCTTCACGACAGCGGCCAGTTCCGGACGCTGCTCCGTCAGGCGGCCGACCTCGGCGACGTAGGGGACGCTGTCGACGATCCAGCGGGCCGTCTCGGCGACGGGCTCGGACGCGAAGAAGGCGATCTTGAGGGTCTTGCGCACCTGGTGGTCGATCTGCCCGGTCCGCTCCCGCGACACACCGATCACCTGCCCGAGACGGGCGAGGGAGACGGGCCGGGAGGAGAAGATCCGTTCACTGCACAGGACGAGTTCCCGGGAACCGAGTGCCTGGAAAATGTCATCGAGGGCCTCGGCCAGCCCGGAGCGGCGCGTTGGCTCAGACACGGTCATCTTCCCTCACCCTAACGAGGAACGCTGCGCTCCAGCGCGTTCCGGACAGCTCGGAAATCCTTCCTCCAGAACCATCATCTATCAGTCGGCGATCCGGTCGGACAACGGACCGGGTCCGTATTCCCCCGGCGATGCCCGTGACACGCCGTGCGGAAACGGGATCGCCGTGCGGGATGACGGTCCGGGTTTCCACGGACGGGAGCGGGAGGCATGTTCGGAGGGAACGACGCGCGGAGCCGGCGCAGCGCTTGATCATCTGCCATGCATACCATGGCACGAACCCGTTGTCGGCTCCGTCCATGGTATTCCACCCAGGAATGGCCAATTCCCGGTCAAATCCTCCCGCGTAGCGGGGCCGCGCCCCCTGGCGTCCGCATGTCCAGGCGGGCCGTCCGCAACGTGCTCCGGTAGGCGGGCAGAAGCGCGTCCAGGCGCTGTACGGCGAACCGCTTGAGGGCGGAGCTCAGCGACTCGGGGTCGTGCAGCCCGTCGCCCACGCAGTCGGCCAGGAGTTGCGCCTGGTAGAGGGCGTCGGTGATGCCCTGGGCGGTGATGGAGTCCTTGTGGTGGCCCGCGTCGCCGACCAGGACCCAGCCCGGGCCCTGGGCCTCGCGGAAGAAGTTGCGCTGGTCCCCGGTGCCGTGCACGTGTTCGAGCCGGCGGCCCGCCGCCATCTCCTCGCGCACTTCCGGCGCGGTCTTCCCGACCTGGTCGAGCAGCGAGTTCAGGGCGTCGCCCCGGACTTCGGCAAATCGCGACTGCGGGAAGTAGGCGGCGACCAGGGTCGCCCCGTCGTTCGTCGGAATGGTGGCCACCCATCGGCCGGGGCCCTCGAAGGTCCGCAGCTGCGTGGGGAGTTCGGACCAGTAGGTGTAGTAGACGCAGGTGTGGTGCGGCTCCTGGAGCAGGAGAGGGGCCGCGGCCCTGGCCGCCACCGTGGAACGCATCCCGTCCGCGCCCACGACGAGACGGGCGCGTTCGGTGTGCTCGGCCTCGCCGCGGATGGACCCGGTCCTGACGCCCACGACCCGGCCGTCCTCGAAAAGCAGGTCGTTGACGCAGGTGTTGGGGCGGAACTCGGCTCCCGCGTCGACGGCCGCGCGTATGAGGACGGCGTCGAGGAGACGACGGCGGGGCGCGTAGGCGGCCCGGACGCCGTCGGCGGGCTCCGGGGTGTCGTTGACCACGGCGTCGCCGGCCGCGTGCCGGATCCGCTCCAAGGGAGGACAACCGGTGGCCAGGACCTCGGGCAGTACGTTCCACCGGCGGAGTGCGGCCACGCCCGACGGGTGGATGTGGAGGGTGGACAGCGTGTCCCTGACGACCCTGTCCCGGTCCACCATGAGTACCCGGTATCCGGCCCGGGCCAGCAGCATCGCGGTGGAGGCTCCGGCGACCCGGGCACCGACCACGATCACGTCATACACGGCGTCCTCCTTGTCGGGAACCGCCCGGACGGGCGGCGGCCGGCGGGCATGCGGCGAGGGGCACGGAGGTGCCCGGCCGGGGCGGCGGGAGCGCCCTTGCGGGCCGCGCGGGTGCGGCTCATGACGGCGTGCCGGAGTCGTCCAGCCGGCCGGCGAGAGAGGCGACGGTGGGGTGGTCGAAGAGGGTCCGCAGCGAGATGTCCGTGCCGAACTCCCGGTTGGTGCGCAGAACGATCCTGGCCGCCAGCAGCGAGTGGCCGCCGAGCTGGAAGAAGTCGTCGTCGGCGCCCACCCGGGACAGGCCGAGGACGTCCTCGAAGATGCGGGCGATCCGGGTCTCGAGGTCACCGGCCGGCGGGCGGCCGGTCTCCACGGCCTCGTAGTCGGGGTCGGGCAGGGCACGCCGGTCGAGCTTGCCGTTCGGGGTCATCGGGACGCGGTCCAGGGTGAGTACGAACGACGGGACCATGTGGTCGGGCAGGTTCTCCCCCGTGGTGTGCACGACCCGTTCCGCGAGGCCCGCCAGGTCCGCGCCGGTGTCCGGGACGACGTAGGCGACGAGGACGAGCGCGCCGCTCGGCGCGGTCTTCGGCACGACCACGCAGTGGGCCACGCCCGGAGTCCTCGCGGCGACTGTCGCGATCTCCGCGAGCTCGACGCGGAACCCGCGGATCTTGATCTGGTCGTCGTTGCGGCCGAGGTAGACGATGGTGCCGTAGTCGGACCACATCGCCAGGTCGCCGGTGCGGTAGAGGCGCTCCCCCGGCTCGCCGCAGGGGTTCGCGACGAACCGGGCGGCGGTGAGGCTGGGCTGGTCGTGGTAGCCGTTGGCCAATTGCGCACCGGCCAGGTACAGCTCACCCGGGACGCCGGGCGGGACGGGCCGCAGGAACCGGTCGAGGATGTAGCAGTCGCAGACGGCGGCCGGCCGGCCGAGGGGTTCGATGCCGCCGTGGACGGCGGAGTCGGAGCGCGGGTCCACCCGGTGGAAGGTGAGTTCCCCGGTCTCGGTGGGACCGTAGGTGTTCCACACGGTGACGCCGAGCCGGTCGGCGAGCTCCAGTGCCAGCCTCCGCGGCAGGGCCTCGCCCGAGCAGACGACGTGCCGCAGGGCGAGATCGGCGGGGTCCGGCTCCGACTCGAGGAACGCCTGCAGCATCGACGGGACGAAGTTCGCCAGCGTGACGGACTCGTCGCGCATCAGCCGGGTCAGGTGGGCCGGGTCCCCGTGCCGTCCGGGCTCGGCCAGTACGACGACGGCGCCCGAGGCGAGCGTCCAGAAGATCTCGGTGACCGACACGTCGAAACTGATGGGAGCCTTCTGCAGTACCCGGTCCCGGTGGGACAGCGCGAACAGCTGGGACTGGCCCCAGCGGATCCGGTTCACGATCGAGCGGTGGGACAGCACCACGCCCTTGGGCCGTCCCGTGGTTCCGGAGGTGTAGATCACGTAGGCCGGGGACCGCGGGTGGAGGCGGCCGCCGCGGTCCGCGTCGGTGACCGCTCCGGCCGGACGGGCGGCGATCGCCGTGGAGGTGGCCGGTTCGTCGACGGTCAGCAGGACGGTGCCGGTCATGCCCTCCAGGATCGGTTCCAGCTTCTTGCGGAACTCGTCCGAGGTGATCACGACCGGCGCCCGGGTGTCCCGCAGCATGTACTCGATGCGGTCGTCGGGATAGGCGGTGTCGACGGGGACGTAGGCCGCGCCGCAGCGCAGCACGGCGACGAGGGCCACCACCAGGTCGTGGGAACGGGGCAGGGCGACGGCGACGCGGTCGCCGGCGCCGATGCCCGTCACGAGCAGGTGCCGGCACAGCCGGTTCGCGGACGCGTCCAGCTCGGCGAAGGTCCGGCTCTCGCCGCGGAAGACGACGGCGGGATCGGCGCCCGCGCGGGTGAACCGGGCGTCGAGGAGGGACAGCAGCGTCTCGTCGTCATCGGGGCGCGGACCCAGGTTCCAGTCGGCCACGACCTGGCGCAGGTCGGCCTCGTCGGCGACGGCGAGGGCGCCGACCCTCTCCTCGCCGGCCGCGAGGAACTTCTCGAAGTAGGCGACGAACCGGTGGAGGTGGCGTTTCACGGAGGGCGGGTCGAACAGCGAGGCATTGGCATCGAGGTCGAAGCGCAGGCCGTGGGTCGAGTCCAGGTACGCGGACAGCGACAGGTCGTCGACCGGCCCCGTGGACAGTCCTTGCTGCACGCCGGTGGCGCCGCCGAAGTCCAGGTGGTAGTCGAACGCCTTGATGTTTATCTGCGATCCCGACAGCCGGCCGTCGGTGCCGATCAGGCCGGCCTCCCGGGCGATGTTCTCCCGGCGGTACCGCTGGTGGGAACGGACCAGGTCGACCTCGCCGGCGAAGTGCCGGACGGTCTCCGCCACGGTGGCGCCGGGGTCGACGTCGATGTGCAGGGGCAGAATGTTGACGCTGACGGCGGGTGTGCTGAGCGCCGTGGGGGTCGTGCGGCACATCATCGGGAGTCCGGGCGCCACGTGATCGCCGGCCATGACCTTGGAGAGGTAGGTTCCCCAGCCCGCGATGACGATGTCGCCCCAGGTGACCCCGTGGGCGTCGGCCGCCTCGCGCAGCCGCCGCTCGGCCGCTTCGCCGAGTTCCGCCGTGACGCGGTGGGGCGGCTTCGCGTAGTCGTCGAGCCCCGAGGACCCGAGCACCCCGGGCACGCGTTGGGCGGAGCGGCCGTCGACCTTGCGGGCCCAGAACGCGCGCTCCGTCTCCCGGGCGGGTTCCGCCTCGGCGCGGATCTCCTCCTCCAGCAGGTCCGCGAACCGCCCGAACCAGCGGGGACGGGGCTCGCGTCCCTCGGCGAGGGCGGTGTAGAGCTCGCCGGCCCGCCGGGACACGAGCATCAGCCCGTAGGCGTCCAGCAGTACGTGGTGCGACCGGAAATACCAGACGCTCTCGTTCTCGCCGAGCAGATAGAAAGCGCTGTGGACGAGGTCGTTCCCCGTCAGATCGCGCGGTACGGCGAGGTCGGCGCGCATGGCGTGCAGTGCGGCCGCCCTCGGTTCGGGACGCTGCGCGAGGTCGTGCACCGCGGTGGCCGGACCGGCGGCGGGTTCGGCGGGGAACGCGATGCGCGCGCCGTCGTCCTGCGCCAGGAGCGAGCCGCCCAGGATGTCCGCCTCCGCGACGGCCCTCCGAACGGCCTCGTCCAGCAGTGCGGGGTCCAGGCGCCGGCCGAACCAGACGGCCTGACCGATGTTGAAGATGGGGCTGTCCGGCACCAGTTGCTGCGCGTACAGGATTCCCTGCTGCGCTCCCAGAAGTGCGAACGTCTCGACTTTGCCGCCGGTCATCGGCGTCCTCCCCGTCACGAGCGGAAACTGGATCATCATGTGAGAAGTGCGGTACGGAACGGCGGGCGCGTCCGGGCCGGGCTCAGGGCACCGCCCCGGCGGGGACCCTCGTGGCCCGGGCCTGCCTCGCTTTCAGCAGCCCCAGGCAGGGGCCGGTCATGGCGGTGGTGGCGAGGGCCATGACGACCATCGCGAGGAACAGCGGCGCGGACAGGATCCCCGCGCTGTACCCGACCTTCAGGACCACCAGCTCGGTCAGGCCCCGGGTGTTCATCAGCACACCGATCGTCAGGGACCGGCCGCGGCCCTGCCGGCCCAGCCGTGCGCCGAGGTATCCGCCGCCGATCTTGCTGACCGCGCCCAGGAGCACGACGGCGACGACGACGCCCCAGGGGGTGCCGCCGAGTCCGGCCGTCAGCACGGTGACGCCGGTGACCACGAAGAACACCGGGACGAGAGCGCGCCCGGCACGGGTCACCAGGGACACGGCGGACTCCCAGGGCGCGGAGTCGGTGACGGGGACGGCGAGCCCCAGCAGTACGGCTCCGAACACCGCCGTCAGGCCCAGCCGTTCGGAAGCGAAGGCCAGTGTGATCGCCAGTGCCCCGACGGCCGCCGCGACGTGCCTGCGGGCCCGGACGACCAGGCCGGTGCCCCACCGGGAAGCCAGTACGCGCCGCGCTCCCAGCGCGAACAGCACTCCGGCGGCCAGCACCTCCATCGAGCGAAGGAAGCCCGCCGGGCTGCCGGAGGCGAAGCCCACCGCGACGGAGAGCAGCACCCACCCGGCGATGTCGATGATGATCGCCCCGAACAGCGCGGCCCGTCCCGTGTCGGAATCCAGCATGCCGCGCTCCTCGAGGATCCTGGCGAGCACGGGCACGGCCGTGATGGACAAGGACACGGCGACCATGAGCACGAACGCCGGGGCGGGGGCGTGCCCGCGCACGTCCGCGCCGCCCCAGCGCACCAGCCACGCGGCGAGCAGCGTCCCGGCGACCAGCGAGGGCACGGACGCGCCCGCCGCCACCCAGCCCGCGGCCCGGCGCACCGGCCCCCGCACGCCGAGGCGGAGCTTGTGAGTGGTTCCCACCAGGAACAGCGCGAGGCCCCCTTCGGAGACGAGCTTCAGGGCGTCGAGCGTTCTGGCGGGCAGCAGGCTGTCGAGGGCACCGCCGCCGAGGACCGCCACCACGAGCGGCCCGGCGAACAGGCCCGCCATGATCTCGCCGACGACCTCCGGCTGACGCAGCAGCCGTGCCGCCCCCCGCCCGAGCACGGCGAGCGCGAGGATGGCCAGGAGGGTGGCCGCCAGTCGCACGATGAAGGACACGTCGGTGACGCCCATGCGCACCGTCCTTTCGGGTTCGGGATGCGGCCGTCCAGGGAGCCGGCCGGTGCCGCCACGTGGGCGCAGCCGCCGTGCGGCGGTGGTGGTCCGGCTCCGCGTTCCGGGCGCACGACGGTGCGGCCGGACAGGGGCACGCCCTGTCCGGCGCGCGTCGTGGATGGCTCACGGCCCCGCCGGGGCCGTCGGGGTCACGCGGTCCGCGTCGCCTCGACGAGGCTCCTGGGACGCATGTCGGTCCAGTTCTCCTCGATGTGCGCCACGGACTCCTGGCGGGTGGCGTCGCTCAGCACGGCGCGCCAGCCCGCCGGGGTCGGCGCGAACGCGGGCCACAGGCAGTACTGGTCCTCGTGGTTCACGAGGACGTGGTAGGTGCCCGCGGGGTCGTCGAACGGGTTGTTCATGATCGCAGTCCCCCAGTGATCGAGTCGGGCGCCGGTCAGCCGGCCACCGTGGCCGGCTCCGTCCAGCCGAGGCCGTCGCCGGTCGGGACCAGCCCGCCGTCGAGCAGTGGCGGCTCCACGACTTCGCGGCTCTCGCCGCTGTTGGCCTGGAGGGCGTTCATCTCCTCCATGACCTCCCGCACCACCGGCGTCGCGAAGAGGTGGTTCATGCGCTGACCGGAATCGCTCTGCATGCCGCCGGTCCGCTCCGCGGCTCGGGCGAGGTCCTCGGACGACCGCGCGAACCGCGCGGCGGCCTGTTCGCCGTCGGTCAGGACGCGCTCCTGGGAGTAGCCGCCGGCCACCAGCGAGACGAACGCCTCGAAGGACGACTCGGACAGATTGGTGACCTTCCTGCCCGCCAGAAGTAGGAGTCCTCGGCCTGGTCCATGTTGTAGAAGGAGGAGAGGAACTCGTAGAAGACGGAGTACTCACGCCGGTAGCGGCCTTCGAACTCGGCGAACGCCCGCTCCTCGGTCACGCTCTTGTCCAGCACGCTGTTGATGGAGCGCGCGGCCAGGACCCCGGCGTAGGTGGCCAGATGGACGCCGGTGGAGAACACCGGGTCGATGAAGCAGGCGGCGTCCCCGATCAGCACGATGCCGGGTGCGTGGAACCGGGTGTTCGCGTAGGAGTAGTCCTTACGGATGCGTACCGTGCCGTACATGCTGTCGTCGTCGACGCGGGTGGCGTCGTTCAGCATGCCCTTGACGTACGTGCTGCGCCCGATGAACTTGAGCAGCGCGGCCTCGCGGTCTCCCTGGACCTGTGACGCGTTCTCCCGGCTGATGACGGCTCCGACACTGGTCAGGTCGTCGCCGAGCGGGATGTACCAGAGCCAGCCCTCGTCGAAGGCCTCGCAGAGGATGTTGCCGCTGTTCGGCGCGGGCAGCCGGCCGCCGCCGTTGAAGTAGCCGAAGACGGCGACGTTCTGGAAGTGCTCGGAGTACGTGCGCTCGCCGCCGGTCGCGCGCCACAGGCTGCTGCGGTTGCCGGAGGCGTCCACCACGTAGGCCGCCGAGATCTCGTGCTCCGCGCCGTCCGCGTCGCGGTAGGTCACCCCCGTGACCCGTCCGCCGGTCTGCACGGCGCCGGTGACGTCGCACTCCTCGCGTACGTCCGCGCCGCAGCGGGCCGCGTTGCGCAGGAGGATCTCGTCGAAGCGGGCCCGCTCCACCTGGTAGGCGTTGGAGGTGGGGCCGGAGAACTCAGGGGATATGGAGAAGAGGAAGTTCCACGGCACGGGGTTGGTCCCCCAGCGGAAGCTGCCGCCGCGCTTGTGCACAAAACCGGCCGCCTCCATCTCGTCGGACACGCCGAGCAGTTTGCACACGCCGTGCACCGTGGCGGGCAGCAGCGACTCACCGATCTGGTACCTGGGGAACTTCTCCTTCTCCAGGAGGACGACCGAGTGGCCCCGGCGCGCCAGCAGCGTGGCGACGGTCGAACCGCCGGGCCCTCCGCCGACGACGACGACATCGACCTGCTCAGTGTGGTTTTCCATGTGCTTGGTCCAATCCTGGGTCGGGTCGGGGCGATGCGGGTCAGGCGGCGTCGGGGGCGTCGGCGGGCGCGAACGCGGCAAGCCATGCGCCGAGAGTGGGGGCCGAGGCCAGGGTCACGAAGTCCGCGCCCTCGACGCCGGCGGCCCGCCACTTCTCGACCAGTGACATCAGCCGGATGGAGTCGAGGCCGGCGTCCCGCAGGTTGGTGGTCTCGCCGATCTCCTCGGGCCTGAGACCGGTCGCCTCGGCGATGTCGGCCGTCACCTGTTCGCGGCTCATGGTGGGCATGCGGTTGTCCCCTTCGTTGGTGGTGTGGGGGTGGTGGAGAGCGCGGTTCAGCCGCGCAGGACGGCGCGGAGTTCCGCCCGGCTGGATTTGCCGACGCCGGTCTTGGGGAACTCCCCTACGACCCTGACCTCGTCGGGCAGTTTCCAGTCGGCCAGACCGTTCCGCCGCGCGAAGGTGCGCAGGTCCGCCAGGGAGGGCGCGGCGTCCGCCGCGCTCGGGACGACGAAGACGCAGGTGCGTTCGCCGAGCATCTCGTCGGCCATGCCGACCGCGATCACGTCGTCGACCAGCGGATGGCGCAGCAGATGCTGTTCCAGCTCCTCCGGGGAGAGCTTCTCGCCGCCGCGGTTGATGAAGTCGCCCGCACGCCCGACGACGACGAGGTTCCCGTCGGGCCGGACACGGACGATGTCACCGGTCCGGTACCAGCCGTCGGCGGTGAAGGAGCGGCGGTCCGCGGCCGGGTTACGGAAGTAGCCGCGGATCGTGTACGGGCCCCGGGTGAGCAGATGGCCGGGTTCACCGGCCGGGACGGGACGGCCGTGGTCGTCGACCACGAGCAGTTCGTCCCGGTCGGACATCGGCCTGCCCTGCGTGGTGACGGCGATGTCCTCGGGATCGTCCAGGCGGGTGTAGCAGACCAGGCCCTCGGCCATCCCGAACACCTGCTGCACGGCGGCCCCGAGAGCGGGCCCGACCCGGGCGGCGAGTTCGGCGGGGCAGCGCGCGCCGCCGATCTGCACGACCTCCAGGGTGCCGAGCCCCGAAGCACCCGACTGCTCGGCCGTGTTGACCCAGACACGGGCCAGCGGCGGCACGAGCGCGGTGAGGGTGGCGCCGGTCTCCTCGATGAAGGCGAAGGCCGAGGAGGGGCTCGGATCCTCCGTCAGCGCCACGGTGCCGCCCGCCCACAGCGCGCCGAGGATGCCGGGGGAACTGAGGGTGAAGTTGTGGGACGCCGGGAGCACCGCCAGGTAGACGGACGACGCGCTCAGCCGGCACACCTCCGCGCTCCGCCTGACGCTGTAGAGGTAGTCGTCGTGCGTGCGCGGGATGAGCTTGGGCAGACCGGTGCTGCCCCCGGACAGCTGGAGCAGGGCCACCGCGCCGGCGGCCGGCGCGGGATGCTCCTGCGCGGGCAGGTAGAGGTCGCCGAGGTCCGTGCCATCGGCCGACAGCGCCCGGGCCGACCCCGGGCCGGCGGCGATCACATGGCGCAGCGAGGGCGCGTCGCGCCGTACCAGCTGCGCCAGGTCCACGTAGGAGAAGCCGGCCCCCTCCCGGGGGACGACGACCGCCACGGCGGCACTCGCCCGGGCGATCGCGGCCAGTTCGGCCTGCCGGTGGGCGGGCAGGCACATGACGGGTACGGCTCCGAGCCGGAACAGGGCGAACAACGCCTCCAGGAACTCAACCCGGTTGGGCATCTGCAGCAGTACCCGGTCGCCGGGACGGATGCCCAGCTTCCGCAGACCGGTGGCGAAGGAGGAGGCGGCCGCGTCCAGCTGACGGTAGGTCAGCGACCGGTCCCGGTCGCGGACCGCGCGGTGTTCGGCCGCCTCGGCCGCCTGTCGCGCGAGCAGCTCGCCGAACGACAGTCCGGCCCAGTACCCCGAGCTCCGGTGCGAGGCGGCCTCTTGCTCCGGCCACGGGACGAAATCACCGCTGGTCAGTCCAGTCTGCGACATGCCTCCCCTTCCGTGGGGGTGGGTGGATCGAGGGTCGGCGAGCTCTCCTCGCCGGTCACCTCAACCTACCGTATGAGGTTGTCACATGGTAGTCTAGTTTTATGACGATCCCAGTGACTGGGACGACGGGGGAAGGCACGGCGCGCCGGCAGGCCACTCCCTTCGTTCTCTCGAGACGGCATCTGTCGATTCACGCACCCGGCTCCCTCGACACGTTCGACGACCCGCACGAGGCCGCGGCTCGACTCAGGGGCGGACGCGTTCCGGCCGTCGTCGGCGCCCTCCCGTTCGACTTACGGGGCCCGGCCGCTCTCACCGTCCCCTCCGGACTCCACCGCCTGCCCGGGCCGTGGTCCACCGCCTCCCCGTCCGGCCCGGTGCCCGAATGCTCCGTCCTGGACCGCCTTCCCTCACCGGACGGTCACCTCCAGGCCGTCGGTTCGGCGCTGCGCCGTCTGCGCTCCCCCGACGACCCGCTGACCAAGGTGGTGCTGGCGCGTTCACTCGTCCTCGGCGCCCGCGGGCCCATCCCGCCGGCGGCTCTGCTGCACCGGCTCGTCGCCAACGATCCGGCGGGCAACGGATTCTGTGTGGACCTGACTCCGGCCGGGGCTCCCCACCTCGGGCGGACCCTGGTCGGGTCCAGTCCGGAGCTCCTGGTGCGCCGCTCCGGACGGGAGGTCTCCTGCTTCCCACTGGCGGGAACGGCCGCCCGCGTACCGGACCCCGAGCAGGACGCCGCCGTCGCGCAGTCTCTCACCCGGTCCGTCAAGGACCTCGGCGAACACGCCATCGTGGTCGAGGGATTGAGGAAATCGCTCGGGACGCTCTGCGAGGACCTCCGGGCCCCGAGCGCACCGCAGCTGGTGCGGGCGCCGGCCCTGTGGCACCTGGGGACACCCGTGACCGGCACCCTCCGCAGCGAGCGGACCACCGCGCTCGACCTGGCTCTCGCCCTCCATCCGACCGCCGCGGTGTGCGGCCATCCACGCGCCCACGCCCGTGACGCCATCGCGGAGATCGAAGGCGATCGCGGCTTCTACGCCGGCGCGGTGGGGTGGTGCGACGCCCAGGGCGACGGCGAGTGGATGGTCGCCATACGCTGCGGGGAGATCGCGGCCGACCGGCGCAGCATCCGTGTCTTCGCCGGCGGCGGCATCGTCGCGCAGTCCGACCCGCAGGCCGAACTGGACGAGACCTCGGCCAAGTTCACCCCCATGCTGACCGCCCTGGGGGCGACGGAGCACGCCCCGGCGTAGGAGCCCCGGCGGGCCGTGGCCGCACCCCGGGGTGCGGCGACGGCCCGCCGGCTGGGCCCACGGCGCGGCGCGCGTCCGGACGGGACGGGTCATGCCGCGGCACGGCGGGACAGCGAGCCGATCACCTGATCGGCGGTCAGCACCGATCCGCACCTCTTGGCGGTGTAGTGGAGCGCCGTCAGATGCTCCTCCCGGCTGAAGTCGGCCGTGGCGTCGGAGACCAGGAACGGCTGGATGTCACTCATGAACGCCTCGGCGGCGCTGAGCATGCACCCCATGTGGGCGTACACCCCGACGACGATGAGCTGGTCCCGCCCGTGATGCCGGAGCAGTTCGGCCAGATCGGTCCGCTGGAAGGCGGAGTAGCGCCACTTGGTGACACGGATGTCCTCCTCGCCGGGCGCCAGCTCGTCGATGATCTCCGTGTCACGGCCGGAGCGGAGCCCGCTGCCCCAGAAGTCGGAGAGCAGCCCGCGCCGCGAGGGATGCTGGTTCCCCGGCTGGGCGGTGTACACCACCGGGACGCCGGCCTCCCGGCACGCCCGCCGGACGGCAGCCATGTTCGCGACCGCCGTGGACACCGGCTCGGCCGCGGGGTCGTAGGCGTCGACGAAGTACTTCTGCATGTCGTGGACGAGCAGCGCGCACCGGGCCGTGTCCAGCTGCCACGGCACCCGGTTGGCGACCAGTTCGCCAGGGGTGGGAAGGTCGTACGCGGGGATGGGGGGAATCGCCATCTGGCGTCCTTTCTCTGATGGTGGGGCGTCACATGTCCAAGGTGGCGCCGCCGTCGACACGCAGGTCGTGCAGTGTGATGTGGCGCGCGGCGGTGGAGGACAGGAAGAGAGCGGCGTCGGCTATGTCCTGCGGCTGTGCGACACGGCGGAGCGGGATGCCCAGCCGGTACGCGGCGGGATCGCCGGAGATCGTGGAGTCGATGTCCGCGGTGCCGGTCCAGCTCCGGCGCAGCATCTCGGTGTCGGTCGAGCCGGGCGAGACAAGGTTGCACCGCACGCCGTGGCCGGCGACCTCCAGGCCCAGACCGCGCACGAAGGCGGCGGCCGCCGCCTTGGACGCGCCGTAGGCACTCATCCCGACGCGGGGGGTCGACGCCGCGTTGGAGGTGATGACGGTGATCGCACCCCGCCCGCGCGGGACCATGCGCCGCGCCGCCTCCGAGGCGACGTGCATGGTGCCGGTCGCGTTCGTCGTCAGACAGCGTTCCCAGGTGTCCGCGGCGGCCCGGAGCGCCGGGCCCATGGCCAGCGTGCCGGCGGCATGGACCACGACGGACACACTGCCCGCAGCGGCCTCGGAGGAGTCGAACGCCTCGCTCACGGCGACGCGGTCGGTGACGTCCACCCGTACCGCCCGCACCGTCGCGGCACCGTGCGCCTGGATCTCCTCGGCGGCGGCGTGGACCCGCTCGCCGGCGTCCCAGAGGACCACACGCGCCTCAGCGCGCGCGAACGCCTCCGCGACCGCCCGACCGATACCTCCTGCGGCGCCCGTCACGATCACGCCGGCATCCGACACGCCCTCGATCCGCTTCTCCGTCATTTTCCTAGACTATCATCTCACGTGTTGTTACGGTAGGTCTCATCGCGGGCGTCGCCGATCCGGCACCACCTGTGCCGATGCCGCCGCGCGTACCGCACCTGTTTCGCGACCTGGAGGGCCGGATGCGCTCGCACATCCTTGGCAGGATCGAACTCGATCGGACCCGGTTGGCACCGGATCTCGCATACCTCGCCGCGGTGCCGACCGTGGAGGAGGAGTACGACGAATTCAGCAACGGCTTCTGGAAGCACGTCCCCCTGTGGAACGCCTCCGGGGACAGCGAGGACCGGCTCTACCGCGACCTCAAGGACACCGCCGCCCGGCCGACCGCGCACGTGGAGCACGTCCCCTACCTGAAGGAGATCGTGACCACGGTCTTCGACGGCACGCACCTGCAGATGGCACGGTCCCGGAACCTGAAGAACGCCATCGTCATCCCGCACCGCGACTTCGTGGAGCTGGACCGCGAAGTCGACCGCTACTTCCGTACGTTCATGGTCCTGGAGGACAGCCCGCTCGCCTTCCACTCGAACGAGGACACCGTCATCCACATGCGCCCGGGTGAAATATGGTTCCTGGACGCGGCGACGGTGCACTCCGCGGTCAACTTCTCCGAGATCAGCCGCCAGTCCCTGTGCGTCGACTTCGCGTTCGACGGTCCCTTCGACGAGAAGGAGATCTTCTCGGACGCCACCGTCTACGCCCCCGGCTCCACGCCCGACCTGCCCGAACGCCGCCCCTTCACCGCGGAGCAACGGCAGCGGATCCTCTCGCTGGGCCAGGTGATCGAGCGGGAGAACTTCCGGGACATCCTGTTCCTGCTGTCCAAGCTGCACTACAAGTACGACGTGCACCCCAGCCACACCTACGACTGGCTGATCGAGATCGCACAGCAGACCCGCGACGAGAAGATGGTCCGGAAGGCGGAGCAGATCAGGGACTTCGCCATGGCGGCCCGCACCCTGAGCGAGCGTTTCTCCCTGACCTCCTGGTGACGGTGCGGCTCCGTCCCCCGTGACCCCGGTTCGGCCCCGGTGGCGCGGCGCGTCGCGGACGCGCGCCGGCCGCTACCGGACACCGGGGCACGTAGGTGGTGTACCGCCTGCCGGTCTCCGGCAGCCAGTTGCTGGTTCGACTCCAGCTGCCCCGACCGCCACGCGCCCGGACGCGACCCCGGGCACCTTTCGCGGGCACCGCGTGCGCCACGCGGACACCCCGCCCACCCCAGCCCGGCCCAGCGAGGAGCGAGTTCACGTGTCCACTGACGACATACGCGCGGTGACGACCGCACCGGAACGGCCGACGGCCGCCGCCTCCGGCGAGGGCGCGCCGCGACGTCGGACGAGCCGGCTTCCGTCCCTGACCGGCCTGCGTTTCCCCGCGGCGTTCATGGTGTTCCTCTTCCACGCCTCGATGCCGTTGCCCACGGTGCGGCTGTTCGCCGACGACGGGGTGGAGCACCGCTACGGCTGGGCCGTCGGCCCGAGCGGCGCCCTGGGCGTGACGTTCTTCTTCGTGCTCAGCGGATTCGTGCTGACCTGGTCGGCCTCCGCCGGCGACACGGCACCGTCCTTCTGGCGCCGGCGCTTCGTCAAGATCATGCCCAACTACGTCGTCGCGTGGGTCCTGGCGATGGTGCTGTACGCGGCCTCGACGCCCGTCCTGCCCGCCCTCGGCGCGCTGTTCATGCTCCAGGTGTGGACGCCGTACTTCACCGAGCACCTGCCGGTGAACCCGCCGAGCTGGTCGCTCGCCGTGGAAGCCGTCTTCTACCTGGCCTTCCCGCTCCTCCTGGCCGGCGTCAAGCGAATACCGGCCGCCCGGCTGAAGTACTGGATCGCCGGCACCGTGGCCGCCGTCTTCGCCACGCCCCTGGTCACCCGGCTCCTCGTGCCGGCCGGGCCCCATGTGATGCCGGGTACGGACGGCACCTCCCCGGTCCACTACTGGTTCGCCTACATCATGCCGGGGCCGCGGGTACTGGACTTCGCGCTCGGAATCCTGGTCGCCCGGGCCGTGATGCTGAATCGCTGGCGCAACATCGGAATGGTCTGGTCCGGCGTCCTGCTGGCCGCCGGATACGCCGCCTGCTACCACGTGCCCTACCTGTACGCCCAGCGGGCGATGTGCCTCGTCCCCGCGGCCACCCTCATCGCCGCGGCCGCCGTGGCGGACGACGAAGGCCGGTTCACGCTGTTCCGCAGCCGGGCCATGACCTGGCTCGGCAACGTGTCCTTCGCCTTCTACCTCCTGCACTTCATCGTGCTCGCCTGGTTCCGCAGGCTGCTCGGCACCGGGCTGTACGGGACCGGGACCGGCGTCGCCCTCATCGCCGCCGAGGCGGGCGCCACCCTGCTGGCCTCCTGGGCCCTGTACTCCCTCGTGGAGAGGCCGCTGACGCGCAGGTTCTCGCGCGCACGGCGCCGCAGCGGCTGACGCCCCCTCGGCACAGGGCGGACACGGTTGCCCACTCGACTCTCACGGTGATAGTTTAGTAGATGTCGACGGTAGGGGCCCTCGCGCCCGCAGCTGAGTCACCGACCCCTGGACGAAGACGGACGGCCGGCATCCCACGGCCACCGCGAGCCGGTCCCTCGTATGCCCCTGGCCACTGTCCGATCAGTGCGCCCGCCATCCCCCCGCGTCGAGAACAAGGAAACCGAGTACGAGTGACGACGTTACCCGAGCAACCACTTGACGATCTCGCAGCTCCGGCTGCAACGAGGAAACCGCGCGACTGGCTCCTGCTGGGCATCTCTCTGGGCTACTTCATGGTGCTGCTCGACACCACCGTCGTCGTGGTCGCACTCCCGGCGATCGCGAAGGAGTTCCACGCCTCGGTCGACTCCCTCCAGTGGATCTCGAACGGCTACACCCTCACGTTCGCCGCGTTCCTGCTCACCGCCGGCGCGCTGTCCGACCGGCTGGGCGCCAAGCAACTCTTCCTCTACAGCTCCGGCGCCTTCGCGCTGGTGTCCGCCCTTTCCGTGGCGGCACCCGGCACGCTGTCCCTGATCGTCCTGCGGGGACTGCTGGGCCTGTTCGGCGCCGGTCTGCTGCCCACGTCGATGGCTCTGTTCGTCAACGCCTACCCGGATCCCGGCAAACGGGCCAAGGCGATGGGCGTCTGGGCCGCGATCACCGGTGTCGCGCTGGCTGCCGGGCCGCTGATCGGCGGACTGCTCACCGACACCCTTGGCTGGCGCGCCATCTTCGCCGTCAACGTCCCGGTGGCCGCCCTCAGCATCGCGATCACCGCGAAGAAGGCGCCTTTCACGGCGCCCAAGCGGGAGCGCGGCCTCGACCTGCCGGGGCAGCTCACCGGCATCGCCTGCCTCGGCCTGCTCACCTACGGGCTGATCGCCGGCGGTGAGCGCGGGTTCGGCGACGCGGTGGTCCTGTCCACCCTGGCCGCCGCGGCGGTGTCGGGCGTCGCGTTCGTCCTCGTCGAGCGCGGCAGGCGCGGCGACGTCATGCTCCCGATGACGCTGTTCGGATCGTCCACCTTCTCGGCGGGCCTGCTGGCCGGACTGCTGGTCAACTTCGGCCTGTCGGGCGCCATGTTCGTGCTCTCGCTGTTCTTCCAGACCGTGCACCACTCCAGCGCGATGCAGACCGGCCTGCTGTTCCTGCCGCTCACCCTGCCGACCGCCTTCAACGGCAGCTACGCCGGCAAGCTCGTCGCCAAGGTCGGGCCGCGGATCCCCGCCACCCTCGGATTCGTCCTCATGGGCGCCGGCACGCTGCTGCAGGTTCCCTTCATGCACGCCTCCGCGTCGAGGGTCGGCAGCATGGCGGGCCTGCTGCTGCTGGGCTTCGGCATCTCCTTCGCGATGCCCTCGCTCATCACCGCCGTCATCGGCTCGGTGCCCAAGCACCACGCCGGCATCGGCGGCGGAGCCCTCAACGCCGCCCGGCAGAGCGGTGCGGTGCTCGGTGTCGCCATCCTGGGCGTGGTCATCGGTTCGGGTGACGGAGCGCAGCACTACGGCCGGGCGATGGGCATCGCCGGAGTCCTGCTGCTGGTGGGCGCCCTGGTGGTCGCCGGCTTCGTGGGCCGGCGCGCCGCGGACACCGCGGGATGACATCGGTCCGTGCGGCCGGGCGGCACTGACCTGGACGGTCACCGCCCGGAGCGCACAGGTGTCCCGCGAAGCGCCCCCACCCCCGGGCGGCGGTTCGCGGGGCACCGCCCGCGTCTCCCCCTTCCTCAGGCCGGCTTCCGGCCGCACACCTCGCCGACGTCGACGGAGTCACCATGCGCCTGTTCGTGTTCCACCACGCCGGTGGTTCGCATCTGATGTACCGCGACTGGGCCGCCCACTTCCCCGAGGACTGGGAGATACGGACACCGGACGCGCCGGGCCGGCTGATGGACGGCCGGGTTCCGCTGCCGAGCGTGGACGACCTCGTGGACCACTTCCTCATCGAGCTCGGCAGCGGACTCGGCGGCGGCTTCGCGCTGTTCGGCCACAGCATGGGCGGACTGCTGGCCTACGCGCTGACCCGCCGGCTGCTGGACGAAGGCCGCACCCCGCCCGTCTGGCTGGGCGTGTCGGCGCGCGTCGCCCCCTTGCCGGCCTCCCCCGGCGGGACGGTGGACGCGGGGTGTGACGCACTGCCCGACGCACCGTCCGACGAGGCGTTGCGAAGCCGGCTCGTCGCCATGGCCGGCACCCCGCGGAGTGTTCTGGACGATCCCGAACTGTGGGCCCTGTTCGAGCCCACCATCCGGGGGGACCTGCGGCTCTCCGAGACCTGGCGCCCTCCCGCCCCGGCACCGCTGCCGGTGCCGGTCTCCGCCTTCGCCGGGAGCCACGATCCCGTGGTCCCCGCCGAGTCGCTCGCCGGCTGGAGTTCGGTGACCCGGCACTTCCTCGGCCTGCACCGCTTCGACGGCGACCACTTCTACTTCCGCGGCGATCCCGGTCCGCTGGCCCGGCGCATCCAGGCCGACATACACCGGGCCACCGCGCTGAGCGCCGTCCCCGCCGCGCCGGGCGAATCCGCCTAGCGACGGTTCGACTGCCGGAGGAACCTCCGCGCCGTCGGCACGCCTGCGCCCGGGGGCCGTGGTGAGCGGTGCGTCCGCCGGGTGGCGGGTGGTCAGGCCGCCCCGCCCTTCGTGTCCCGCTCGTCGTCGACGATCTCCGCGTCCACGACGCCCTCCTCCTCCTCCCCGGCCGGGCCCGGCTGCCCGGCCGAACCGGGCGAACCGGGTGAACCGGGTGAACCGGTGGAGCCGGCCGTACCGCCGGACGCGTCGGCGTACATGGCCTGGCCCATCCGCTGGCTGACCGTGGCGAGCTTCTCCACCCCGGTGCGCAGGGCGGCGGTCTCGGCGTTCTGGCCGAGCAGTGTCTTCAGCTCGGCGACCGCCGCCTCGACCTCGGCACGGGTCTCGGCGGGCACGCGGTCCGGGTTGTCCTGGAGGAACCGCTCGGTCTGATAGACGAGTTGCTCGGCCTGGTTGCGGGTCTCGGCGGTCTCCCGGCGTTTGCGGTCCTCCTCGGCGTACTGCTCGGCCTCGCGCATCATGCGGTCGATGTCGTCCTTGGGCAGGGCGGAGCCGCCGGTGACGGTCATCTTCTGCTCGCGGCCGGTGGCGAGGTCCTTCGCCGAGACGTGCATGATCCCGTTGGCGTCGATGTCGAAGGCGACCTCGATCTGCGGAACGCCGCGCGGCGCCGGCGGCAGTCCCGTGAGGTCGAAGACGCCGAGCTTCTTGTTGTAGGCGGCGATCTCGCGTTCACCCTGGTAGACCTGGATGCCGACCGAGGGCTGGTTGTCGGTGGCGGTGGTGAAGATCTCCGAACGCCGGGTCGGGATCGTGGTGTTGCGCTCGATCATCTTCGTCATGATGCCGCCCTTGGTCTCGATGCCCAGGGACAGCGGGGTGACGTCCAGCAGCAGCACGTCCTTGACGTCGCCGCGCAGCACGCCCGCCTGGAGGGCCGCGCCGACGGCGACGACCTCGTCGGGGTTGACGCCCTTGTGCGGGTCCTTGCCGGTGAGTTCCTTCACCAGGCCGGTGACGGCGGGCATCCGGGTGGAGCCGCCGACCAGGATGACGTGGTCGACCGCGGAGAGTTGCACGCCCGCGTCCTTAACGGCCTGGTGGAAGGGCTTCTTGCAGCGGTCCAGCAGGTCCTCGGTCAGCTCCTGGAACTGGGCCCGTGTCAGCTTCTCCTCCAGGTGCAGCGGTCCCTCGGCGGAGGCGGTGATGTAGGGCAGGTTGATCGACGTCTCCGAGGACGCGGACAGTTCGATCTTGGCCTTCTCCGCGGCCTCCCGGAGCCGCTGCACCGCCATCTTGTCGGCGCCGAGGTCGATGCCGTACTGCCCCTTGAACCGTTTGACCAGGTGATCGACGATGCGCTGGTCCCAGTCGTCGCCGCCGAGGTGGGTGTCGCCGTTGGTGGCCTTCACCTCGATGACGCCGTCGCCGATCTCCAGCAGGGACACGTCGAAGGTGCCGCCGCCGAGGTCGAAGACGAGCACGGTCTGCTCCTCGCCGCGGTCCAGGCCGTAGGCGAGGGCGGCGGCCGTCGGCTCGTTGATGATCCTGAGCACCTTCAGGCCGGCGATCTCCCCGGCCTCCTTGGTCGCCTGCCGCTGGGTGTCGTCGAAGTACGCGGGCACGGTGATCACGGCGTCCGTGACGTCCTCGCCGAGGTAGGCCTCGGCGTCCCGCTTCAGCTTCTGCAGCACCCGCGCCGACAGCTCCTGCGCGCGCAGCCGGCTGCCGTCGATGGAACCCTGCTCCGGGAAGCGCCAGCCGGCGTCCCCCATGTGCCGCTTCACCGACCGGGCGGTGCGCTCCACGTTCGTGACGGCCTGCCGCTTGGCCACCTCGCCGACCAGCACGTCGCCGTTCTTCGCGAACGCCACCACCGAGGGGGTGGTGCGCGCGCCCTCTGCGTTGGCGACGACGGCCGGCTCGCCGCCCTCCAGGACGGCCACCACCGAGTTCGTCGTCCCGAGATCGATCCCGACCGCTCGTGTCATGGTCCGTCCCCTTCCGCCAGGTGGTTCCGCCAGGAGGTTCCGCCGGGGCGCATCCGCGAGGACGCCTGCCGCCCTCCCAGCACAGAACGCGGGTACGCGCTTGTCAATGCACGGGTTCCCAGGAAACGGCGATGCCGCGCACCCGGCGGGCACGCGGCATCGGCGGGACGTACGGGCGTCAGGCCAGCTCGGCCGTCAGCGTGATCGTCGTACCGGTGAGGGCCTGGCTGACCGGGCAGTTCTTCTTGGCGTCCTCGGCCGCCGAGCGGAAGCCCTCCTCGTCCAGGCCCGGCACCTCGCCGCGGACGGTGAGGTGGATGCCGGTGATGCCCTCGCCGGGCTGGAAGGTGACGTCGGCCTTGGTCTCCAGACGGGTGGGCGGAGTGCCGGCGCCGGCCAGGCCGTGCGAGAGTGCCATGGAGAAGCAGCTCGAGTGGGCGGCGGCGATCAGCTCCTCGGGGCTGGTCCTGCCGTTCGCCTGCTCGGCGCGCGACGGCCACGACACCGGCTGCTGGCCGATGCCGGAGGAGTCGAAGGTGACGACGCCGTTGCCCTCGAGCAGGTTGCCTTCCCAGACGGTGTGTGCGGTGCGCGTGGTTGCCACGGCTGTTCCTTTCCCATGGGAGTCCGAGTTGTTCGGGTACCGCGTCCCATCCGATCACACTCGGACGCGGCACACCGCACGGACCGGGCCGCCGCCGTGCTCAGGCGGCCCGCTCCTCCTCGGTCCGCGGGGTGACCGGCACCTGCGGGCCGTCCGCCTCCAGCAGCCAGCGGCGCAGCACCCGGTGCACGTGCTCGGCGCCGGCCGGCTCCTCGCCGTCGGCGGCCGGCGCGGACAGGGCGAGCGGGGAGAGCAGGAACGGCCGGGACTGGGCGCCGCCGAGACCGCCGTGGGAGCCGATCTGCTCCTCGAAGGCGAGGACTTCGCCGTCGGCGGGGTCGTGGAAGGAGTTGACCATGATGTCGGCGGTATGCGGGAAGGAGTGGGTGCGGCGTACGGCGTCCGCGGCGCCGGGCCCGAAGCCGGCCAGCGGTCCGGGCTCCGCGTCCAGACGGGCCAGCGGGATCTCGGTGCCGTACGGACCGAGCACCACGCCGTCGTGCTCCTCGCTGCGCACCAGCAGGAAGCCGATGCCGGGGTGGTTGGCGAGGGTGGTGAGCAGGCCCGGGTGGCGGGCGTCCATCTCCTCCCGGGTCATCCGGTGCGGCACGTCCGGGAAGGACACCAGGCCCAGGTTGCCGGAGGCGAGCACGACGGGTTCGGTGCCGCGGGCGGGGCGGTGCCCGTCGCCGTTCTCCTCCTCGGGCCTGCCCAGGGCGGCGCGGACGGCGGTGCGGGCCTCGGCGCCGCTGCGGGTCCGCTCGGCGCGGCGCGGCACGGGCAGTCCGCAGCCCGCCCGGACCAGGTCGGCGAGGGTGAGCCCGTAGCGGGAGCGGAAGGTCTCGCCCGGGCTCTGGCCGTGGTCGGACAGGACGACGACGTGGTAGGGGCGCGGGGCGTGCTCGGCGGCCTTCTCGACCAGGGCGAGGGAGCGGTCGAGCCGCTGGAGGACCTTCTCGGCGTCCCGGCTGCGCGGCCCGGAGTGGTGGGCGACCTCGTCGTAGGCGACGAGGTCGGCGTAGACGGCGCTCCGGCCGGCGAGCAGGTCGCCGAGCACGGCGGCGACCACGACGTCGCGCTCGACGACGGTGGCGAAGGCGCGCACGAACGGGTAGAGGCCGCCGCGGCCGACCCGGGGCCGCTGCTTGCGCAGACGCGCCCGGGTGGACTGGACGATCTCGCGGACCACCTCGGCGGCGAAGGACAGGGCCGTGCGCACGGCGTTGGCGGGGTCGGAAAAGTAGGCGAAGTAGCCGGCGCGGGAACGGTTGTCCCGGCCGCGGCGACGGATGGCGATGGACAGGACGAGGGCCTGTTCGCCCGCGCCGCCGCTGAACAGGTTGCCCCGGCTGGCGCCGTCCACGGCGAGCAGTCCCCCGTCGCCCGTGCGCCGCACGGCGCGGCGCTGCAGTTCGGCGGCGCTGGTCGGGCGGTTGCACACGATCACCTCGCCGCGGTCCTTCTCGTACCAGCGGAAGGCGGGCACGTCGAAGGTGCTGCCGTGCAGGATGCCGAGCTGGCTGGCGCCGGTCTGGCTGGACCAGTCGGTGCGCCACGGAGTGAGCCGGTGGGTGGGCCGCATGCCGTCGGCGGTCGCCAGCCAGCGGCCGACGGTCGGCATCAGGCCCCTGCGGACGGCGTCGGTGAGTACGTCGTGGCCGACGCCGTCGAGCTGGATGAAGACCAGACCGGGGGTGTCCGCGCAGGGCGGCCCGGCTCTTCGGCGGCGGTCGGCGAGGCGCAGCAGCCGGCTGCGGTAGGCGTCGTCGTCGCGTACGGCGAGGGCCCCGCCGGTGGCCGAGGCGACGGCGGACATCACGGCGGCCACCACGACGGCGGTCTCCGGGGCGGCCTCGGGGCGGCCGGAGGGGTTGAGCCACAGGGCGAGCAGCAGCAGTGAGCCGTTGAGGAAGAAGACCAGCAGGCCGAGGACGAGGGCGGGCACGAGCAGCAGCAGCCGTACCAGCAGCGGCCACACCAGGGCGGACAGCAGACCGAACGCGCCGGCGCCGCAGGCGGCCGTGACGGCTATGTGGGTGGCGCTGTCACCGTCCGTGGACTGGAGCCTGAAGTCGGGCAGCAGTCCGGCGAGCACGAGCATGGTGAGCGTGGAGACCGCCCACACCGTGGCGCTCCGCCCGATCTGACTGGCCACCCGCCGCCACCGCACGTCCCGCACACCTCACGTCCCGCCCGTTCGACCGACCGGGCCCCGGCTCCCACCTTGTCATACCGGGCCGGGCGCACCGGGCCCGGGCGCCCGCACCCCGGACCGGGCCGCCGGCGCCCGAACCCGTGCCGGGGACCGTGCCCGGGCCCGTCGCGTCAGCGTCCGTCGTAGCCGGCCGTCGGCATCGACAGCCTGCGGTGCACCCGTGCCTTCATCTGCGCGTCGTACGACGGCTCGGCCCGCCCCACCGTCTCCACGCGCACCCCGCGCCGCGCGCACTCGGCGGTGAACTCCTCGACCGATGACACGGCGCGCTCCAGCACGCGCCTGCTGGGCGCGACGAATACGTCCACCCCGGGCCGCACACCGTCCCACAATGCGCAATGGTCGAAACGAAGGCCGCCCACGAGGAGTTCCCGCGCGACGACGTAACCGCGCTCCGCCGCCCAGCGGGCGCACATCGCGTGCTGGCTGCGGGAGTCCACCAGGAAGGGGTCCGCCTCCAGTTCCTCCAGCGGCGTGAGGCTCGCGATGGCGGTGACCCGCACCGGCGCGCGCCCGCCGGAGGCACCCCGCGGCTGTCCCATGGCGTCCCCCTCACCTCCGGGTTTCGCCAGCGACCCTACTCCTGCCCGTAGGCTTCGGGGAGTCGCGTGAAGGAGGCGAAGGAGGTGCCGGTGGAGATCACCTGGTGGGGGCATGCCACCTGCACACTCGAGGATGCGAACACACGCGTGATCACCGATCCGCTGTTCGCCTCCCGGCTCGCGCATCTGCGCCGCCGCCGGGGCGCGGTGCCGCCCGCCGAGGCCCGCCGCGCGGACCTGGCGCTGGTGTCCCACCTCCACGCCGACCACCTGCATCCGCCCTCGCTGGCCACGCTCCCCCCGGGCACGCGCCTGCTCGTGCCCCGGGGCGCACCACGGGCGGTACCCGGACTGCGCCGGCTGCGGCAGCTGCGGATCACCGAGGTGGCGCCGGGCGACGAGGTGCGGGTCGGGGACCTGCTGGTCCAGGTGGTGCCCGCGCGGCACGACGGGCGCAGGCTGCCGGTCGGCCCGCACCGCTCGCCGGCGCTCGGATTCGTCGTCACGGGCGAGGCCCGGACCTACTTCGCCGGGGACACCGGCCTGTTCGACGACATGGCGGAGCAGGTGGGGCCGGTGGACATGGCGCTGCTGCCGGTGGGCGGCTGGGGGCCGTTCCTCGGGGCGGGGCACCTGGACGCGGGGCGGGCGGCGCAGGCGCTGGCCCGGCTCGCGCCGCGCGCCGCGGTGCCGGTGCACTACGGGACGTACTGGCCGATCGGCATGGACGCCGTGCGCCCGCACGAGTTCCACGCGCCGGGTGACGAGTTCGTGCGCCTGGCCGCCGCGGCCGCGCCGGAGGTGGCGGTGCACAAGCTGGGGCACGGCGAGCGGGTGCGGCTGGAGGTCGCGCGGTGAGATGGCTGCCGGACGCGGTGACGCTGGCCGCCGCGTCGGTGCGGACCGTGCCCCCGGAATCCACCCAGCAGGCCCTCGGCTACCCGTCGCTGTTCCTGCTCGTGCTGATCGGCGCGCTGGTGCCGGTGGTGCCGACCGGCGCCCTGGTCAGCACGGCGGCGGTGGTGGCGTTCCATCAGACGGCGCCGTTCTCCATGCTGCTGGTGTTCGTCACGGCCTCCCTCGCGGCCTTCCTCGGGGACGCGGCGCTGTACTGGCTCGGGCGGCGCGGGCTGAACTCGAGGAACGGCTCGCGCTGGTTGGAGGCGATCCGGTCGCGGGCGCCGGAGGAACGCCTCGAACAGGCACAGGGGAAGCTGGCCGACCACGGGGTCGCGGTGCTGGTGCTGTCCCGGCTCGTGCCCGCGGGGCGAATACCGGTGATGCTGGCCTGCCTGCTGGCCGAGTGGCCGCTGCGCCGCTTCTCGCGGGGCAACCTGCCCGCCTGCCTGGCGTGGGCGCTGACGTACCAGGTGATCGGGATCCTGGGGGGCTCCCTGTTCCCGGAGCCCTGGGAGGGCGTGGCCGCGGCGGTGGCGCTGACCGTGCTGGTCAGCGCCGCGCCGAGTGCGATGCGACGCCTTCGGGGGGCCGGGCGATAGCCCGGACACGGTTTCCGGCGGTCCCGGCGGTGGCCTCGGGCGGCCCCCTTCACTCCAGCACGCGCGAGCCGCCCACCGGGAGGTCCCACAGGTCCTCGCGTTCCAGGCCCGCCTTCTCCCAGGCCGCGCGGACCCGGGTCAGCGGCTCCAGGACCGGTTCCGCCGACAGCACGAAGGTGCCCCAGTGCATCGGGGCCATCCTGCGCGCCCCCAGGTCCAGGGTGGCCCGTACCGCCTCCTCCGGATCGCAGTGGACGTCGCTGAGCCACCAGCGGGGGTCGTAGGCGCCGATGGGCATCAGGGCGAGGTCGATCCCCGGGTAGCGGCGGCCTATGCGGGCGAACCAGTGGCCGTAGCCGGTGTCGCCGGCGAAGTAGAGGCGCCCGCCGTCGGGGGCGGTGAGGACCCAGCCGCCCCACAGGCTGTGGCAGGTGTCGGTGAGGGTGCGCTTGGACCAGTGGTGGGCCGGCACGAAGTCGAAGCGGACGCCGGACAGTTCGGCGCCCTCCCACCAGTCGAGCTCGGTGACGCGGGTGAACCGGCGCCGCAGGAACCAGCGGCCGAGACCGGCCGGCACGAACACCGGGGTGTCGCGCGGGAGCCGGCTCAGGGTGGGGGCGTCCAGGTGGTCGTAGTGGTTGTGGCTGATGACGACCGCGTCGACGCCCGGCAGGCTCTCCCACGGCACGCCGACGGGGGTGATGCGGGCCGGCGTGCCGAGGATGCGGCGGGACCAGACGGGGTCGGTGAGGACGGTGAGCCCGCCGGCCCGGACGATCCAGCTCGCGTGGCCCGCCCAGGTCACGGCGAGGGTGTCGGTGCCCACGTTCGGCAGCGGGCCGGGGGCGTACGGGACCAGCGGGATGTCGGCGAGTCCCTCCGGGCCGGGGCGTACGGCGCCCTCGCGGGCGAAGCGGGCGAGCGCCTTGAGGCCGGGCAGCGGCGCGGTGAGCCGGTCGTGGAAGGTACGCGGCCACACCCGGTGCTCGCCCAGCGGGCGGGGCTCGGCCAGCGGCGGGAAGGGCGGCGCGAGCGCGGCCCGGGACGCGGGGGCGGCGGGCGCGCGGTCCGCCGGACCGGCCGGGCCGGGCGCGGACGTGGTGGTGGTCGTGGACGTCGTGGCGGTGGACCCGGGCTCATGCGTCTGCTGCGTCATCGAGGAGGCTCCCGTCGCTGAGCGTCGTCGCGGAGGCCGTCGAAGGCCGACCTCAAGGAGATCAACGCGCTGTGCAGGTGTGGCAGTTCCAACGGTGAGGGTGACGTGAGGGATTCCGTGCGTTCCTCGTCCGAGCCGCCCAGCAGGGGGCCGGTGGCGAGCCGCACCCGCAGCTCCCCCAGGCCGTCGCCGAAGCGGTGGCCGCCGGGCGCGGGCATGCCGAGCCGGGCGGTGAGGAAGTCCTCCAGTTCCTGTGCGTCCGTCACGCCTCGCGCGGCCAGCGCCCCGCGCAGCGGCGAGAGGTCGGCGTACAGGTGGCGGCCGGCCTGCGGGGGCCGGGCCAGCGCGCCGGCCGCGACGACCGCGGAGTGCGCGGCCGCGGCCACGCGCGCGTGCAGGCGCACGGCGGCCTCGCGGCGCTCGGCGACGGGCGCGGGCTCGTCGAGGGCGTACCCGGCGGCGGCGGCGACGGGCGTGGCGACCCGGGCGTCCAGGGCGGTGAGGATGTCGAGCACGCGCGCGTGCAGCCGCTCCCCCGCCGCACCGGAGGGCACGCGCACGAGGGCGGCGGGCCAGCCCGGCGGCAGCAGGGCGCCGGCCAGATCGGCGACCACGGTGACCCGGTCGGGCAGCATCTCGGCGGGGCTCAGCAGGACGGTCCCGTGCGGGTCGTGCAGGGTGTCGCGCCAGGTCTCGTCGCTGACCAGGTGCAGGCCCTCGGCGACGGCCGCCTCGACGGCCTCGTGCAGCAGTTCCGGCGGGGCGACGGTGGCGGTGGGGTCGTCGGCGACGGACAGCACCAGCAGCCTGGGGTCGCCGCCCTCGGCGCGGACCCGGCGGACGGTCTCCAGCAGCGCGTACGGGTCGGGGACGCCGCCGCTCTCGGCCGGGGTCGGCACGTGGAACACGGGCCTGCCGAGCAGCCGGGCGTAGGGCGCCCACCAGGCGGCGCACGGGCGCGGCACCAGCACGTCGCCGCCGTCCCCGGCGAGCGCGGCGGTCACGGCGAGCAGCAGCGCGGGCGCGCCGGGACCCGCGGCCACCCGGTCGGGGACGCAGGGCAGCCCGCGCCGGGTCCAGTAGCCGCAGGCCGCCTCCAGCAGGGCGGGGGCGCCGCCGACCGGCTGGGCCGCGGCCCGGCCCGCTGCGGCGGCGAGGACGGCGGAGAGTTCCGGCAGGACGGGCAGGCCGTCGCCGGGCAGCGGGGGCCCGTAGCGGACGGGGCCGTGCCCCTCCGGGTCCGTCCGCCGCATGCCCGCCTCCGCGCTGTCGTGGTGCCGTCCGCCGTCCCGCCCGGTCCGTGCTTCGCTCCGCCGGCCTTCACCGCCGGCCGCCGGCCGCCGCATCCGTCGCGGCCACCGTGTCCGTCACGGCCACCGCGGTGGCGGCGGCCGTGTGACCGGTGCGTCCGGTGTCCACGGGTGGTGCCCTCGGGAGGGTGTGTACCCGCCGGGCGGCCCGCCCAGGCCGGTGATCACGGTCGCGCCCGTCACACCGCCGGTCCGGCCGCGTGTCAGACGGACGCGCTCCGCCGGCGGCCGAGGAGCCGGTAGCCCGCGCCCGCACAGGCGGCGGCGATCAGCAAACCGCCGGCGACCAGGGCCGGGACCGAGTCACCGAAGGAGCCTCCCTGTCCCGCCTGTACCCCGTGCCCCAACTGCGCGGGGGCGCAGTCGTCGTCGCCGTCGGACGCCCGGCAGTCGTCCCAGCCGCCGTCCCCGCCGCCGTCGGTGCCCTGGCTCTGTCCGTGGCCCTGACCCTGGCCCTGACTCTCACCCTGGCCTTGTCCCTGACCTTGGCCCTGGCCTTGTCCCTGACCTTGGCCTTGTCCCTGACCCTGCTGCCCCTGCCATTGACCCTGCCCCTCACCCTGGCCCAACCCCTGCCCCTGGCCCTGACCTTGACCCAGACCTTGCCCCTGACCCAGACCTTGCCCCTGACCCTGTCCTTGCCCCTGCCCTTCCCCCTGCCACGTCTCCTGCCCTTCGCCCTGCTCCGGTTCCGCTCCGAACTGCCCGAGGTACTGCCCCGGCTCCTCTCCCCGCACGATCACATCGGTCCCCGCATCCCCCTCCCCCGCTTCCTGCCCCTGCCCCTGCCCCTGCCCCTGCTGGGGCGTCGGCGCCGGGCGTACCGTTCCCGGGACGCAGGCCCCTCCGGGCACGGCACCCGCACCGGTGCCGCCGGGGCAGGTCGCGGGCGGCGGCAGCGGGCCGGGCACGGTGGTCGGGGCGGCGGACCGGACGGCGCCGGGGCTCTGCCCGGCCCCGGCGTCCGCGGACGCGGCGGGCCCGGTCACGACGAGCGCGGCGCCGGCCAGAACGGCGACGGACAGGGCACGGGCGGTGCGGCGCATGGGGCGGACTCCTCGGCGATACGGCGGTCGGCGGTCGGCGGTCTGCGGGACACGCAGGTGCCCTCGTCTGCCATCACAGCCCGCCCGGCGCCGTACCGCGCGCGGCCGGACCCCATTCGCGGGACCCGTGGGGGCCGGGCGGGTGACACCGCCCCTGCGGCCCGCGTAGCCCGCGCCCCGCAGGTTTTCCGCACCCGCTGCAGGTGACTCGGCACGTACTGACCTGAAGTCCGCCATCGACCGCGGGAGGTCCCCTCCATGAGCAGCAAGGTCTCCGACCACATCCTCGAGCGGCTGCGCGCCTGGGGCGTGGAACAGGTCTTCGGCTATCCCGGAGACGGCATCAACGGGCTGCTCGCCGCCTGGGGCCGGGCCGACGACCAGCCGCGCTTCATCCAGTCCCGGCACGAGGAGATGTCCGCGTTCGAAGCGGTCGGGTACGCCAAGTTCAGCGGCCGGATCGGGGTGTGCGCGGCCACCTCCGGTCCCGGCGCGATCCACCTGCTGAACGGCCTGTACGACGCGAAGCTGGACCACGTCCCGGTGCTGGCGATCGTCGGCCAGACCAACCGGACCGCGATCGGCGGCTCCTACCAGCAGGAAGTCGACCTGCACACGCTGTACAAGGACGTCGCCTCGGAGTTCGTCGAGACGGTGATGGTGCCCGAGCAACTGCCGAACGTGCTGGACCGGGCGATCCGCACGGCCTACGCCCGGCGCTGCCCCACCGCGATCATCGTCCCGGCCGACGTGCAGGAACTGGACTACTCGCCGCCGACGCACGAGTTCAAGATGGTGCCGTCCAGCCTGGGCATGAGCGACTACACCGCGACGCCGACGGACGAGGCGCTGCGCCGAGCCGCGGACGTGCTGAACGCCGGTGACAAGCCCGCCATCCTGATCGGGCAGGGCGCCGCCGGCGCGGTCGCGGAGGTGCGGGAGATCGCCGAACTGCTCGGCGCGGGCGTCGCCAAGGCGCTGCTCGGCAAGGACGTCCTCAGCGACGAGCTGCCGTACGTCACCGGGCCGATCGGGCTGCTGGGCAGCAGGCCGTCGTACGAGCTGATGCGGGACTGCGACACGCTGCTGACCATCGGTTCCTCGTTCCCGTACACCCAGTTCATGCCGGAGTTCGGCAAGGCGCGCGGGGTGCAGATCGACGTCGACCCGCACATGGTCGGGATGCGCTACCCGTACGAGGTGAACCTGATCGGCGACGCGAGGGCCACGCTGCGGCGGCTGATCCCGCTGCTGGAGACCGACCGGGGCGGGCGCGAGTGGCAGGACACCGTGTGCGCCAACGTCAAGCGCTGGCACGACACGATGGAGCGGCGGGCCGGTCTGTCGGCCGACCCGATCAACCCCGAGTACGTGGCCCGGGCGCTCGACCCGCTGCTGCCGGAGAACGCGATCCTCACGTCGGACTCCGGTTCGGTCGCGAACTGGTACGCGCGGCACATCACGATGCGCGGGGACATGCGCGGCTCGCTGTCCGGGACGCTCGCGACGATGGGCCCGGGCGTGCCGTACGCGATCGGCGCCAAGTTCGCGCATCCCGACCGGCCGGTGTTCGCGCTGGTCGGGGACGGTGCGATGCAGATGAACGGGCTGGCGGAGATGATCACGGCGGCCAAGTACCGGGACCGCTGGTCCGATCCCCGGCTGGTGGTGGGCGTGTGGAACAACCGCGACCTGAACCAGGTGACCTGGGAGATGCGCGCGATGGAGGGCGCCCCGTCGTTCGTGCCGTCGCAGGAGCTCCCGGACGTGCAGTACGCGGCCTTCGCCCGCACCCTCGGCCTGACCGGGGTCCGGGTGGAGAAGCCCGAGGAGGTCGAGGCGGGCTGGCGGGCGGCCCTGGAGGCGGACGGTCCGGCCGTGATCGAGTTCGTCACCGACCCCGCCGTACCGCCCATCCCGCCGCACGCCTCCTGGGAGCAGATGGAGGCGACGGCCAAGTCGATCCTCAAGGGCGACGAGGACCGGGGGTCGATGATCAAGCAGGGTCTGAAGGCCAAGGTGCAGGAGTTCCTGCCGGGCGACAGGCATTAGCCGGGACAGGCCCGCCGCCGGGCCCTCTCACCCGGGCCGTTATGCGTCGGCCCCGCCGGGTACGCGTGTGCGCACGGCCGCGGCGCATCCCCTGGGATCCGGTGTCGGCCCCCGGACCCCGGGTACGCGGTGCGGACCTTCGACTCTCTGGAGGGAGAACATGCAGCGAGGCAGTGACCGGCTGAACGTCCACCGGGACGACGAGATGAAACACGAGCTGCAGGGCCTGCTCAGGTCCGGGCACCCGACGCGCACCGAGGAGTGGCACGACCCGGAGCCCGCCGCGGACGACGACCCGGAGGTGTGGGCCGGGCCCGTGGCGCCGGGCCAGGCGGGCGCGTCGCTGGAGAAGGTGCGGCTGGAGCTGGCGCGGCACCTGGGGCGGCACGCGTTCCCGGCGAACGCGGGCGAGCTGGCCCGGGCACTGCGCCGTGGCAACGCCCCCGGAGCCCTGATCGACGCGGTGGCGGGGCTCACCCGCTCGAACCGTTACGAGAACGTGCAGCAGCTGGCCGAGGCGCTGGTGGGCGAGGCCTGAGCCGGGGCCGGGCGGCCGGGACGAGGAACCCGGCGCGCCCGGACCGATGGGGCCGTTGTCCGTGCTGTGGAAGAGAAAGTGAGAGATCATGCGTATCGCGTTTCTGGTGGCCCCCGAGGGTGTCGAGCAGGTCGAGCTGACCGAGCCGTGGAAGGCCGCCTCCGACGGCGGCCACGAACCGGTGCTGGTGTCGACCGCGTCCGGCAAGATCCAGGCGTTCAACCACCTGGACAAGGCGGACACCTTCCCGGTGGACGAGGTCGTGGGTGAGACCTCCGCCGACGGGTTCGGCGCTCTCGTGCTGCCCGGCGGTGTCGCCAACCCCGACTTCCTCCGGATGGACGAGAAGGCCGTCGCCTTCGTGAAGGAGTTCTTCGAGCAGGCCAAGCCGGTCGCCGCGATCTGTCACGCACCGTGGACGCTGGTCGAGGCGGACGTCGTACGCGGCCGGGAGCTGACGTCCTGGCCCAGCCTTCAGACGGACATCCGCAACGCGGGCGGCACCTGGGTGGACGAGCAGGTCAAGATCTGCGACCACGGCTCGAACAAGCTGGTGACCAGCCGCAAGCCGGACGACCTGAAGGCGTTCTGCGACGCGTTCCTGCACGTGTTCGCGGGTGAGGCGGGCTGACCGGGGCCACGCGTGGCTGAGGGCCGGCCCGTACGGGCCGGCCCTCAGCCATGGGCGCCTGGATCAGGTGCCGGACGCGCCCGGGGTCACCGCCTCGCCGCAGCCGCGCTCCCGGGCGCCCTCGCGGGTGCGGCCCGCGCTCACCAGCCGGCGCGGGTTGCGGCGCAGGTACTCGCCCTCCAGCTGCGCCATCCGCTCGTTGTGGGCCCGCAGCGCGTCGTTGGAGCCGTACAGCAGGGTGTCGTGACGCGTGCGGTGGATCGTCTCCAGCTCCTTCATGAGCTGCTGGTCGTCCAGTCGGCTGGGCTCGACTCCGGTCATGGTGTGCCCCGCTCGTCGTGTGGTGTCCGCGGCTCGCGCTCCTGCATCCACTGTACGAACATCCCGGCGCCCGGGCCTGTCTGGGACCTGTCCGACCGTCCCCGCCGGGCCCGCGACGCGCATGGTCGGACCGGCCCTAGCGGGCGCGTTCCACCCGGCGCTCGTCCCAGACCGGCTCGGGCGTCTCGCGGACCCGGCCGTCGCTGCCGAAGACCAGGAAGCGGTCGAAGGAGCGGGCGAACCAGCGGTCGTGGGTGACCGCGAGCACGGTGCCCTCGAACGCCTCGAGGCCCTCCTGGAGAGCCTCGGCGGACTCCAGGTCGAGGTTGTCGGTGGGCTCGTCCAGGAGCAGGGCGGTGACGCCCTCCAGTTCCAGCAGCAGGATCTGGAAGCGTGCCTGCTGGCCGCCGGAGAGCCGGTCGAAGGACTGCTCGGCCTGGCCGGTCAGCTCGTAGCGGCGCAGCCGGGACATGGCGGCGCCCCGGTCCTGGGCGTGCTCCTTCCACAGGATGTCCAGCAGCGTGCGGCCGACGAGTTCGGGGTGGGCGTGGGTCTGGGCGAAGTGGCCGGGCACGACGCGTGCCCCGAGCTTCCACTGCCCCGTGTGCGCCACCTCCCCGCCGGCCAGCAGCCGCAGGAAGTGCGACTTGCCGGAGCCGTTGGAGCCGAGCACGGCGACCCGTTCGCCGTAGAAGACCTCCAGGTCGAACGGTTTCATCAGACCGGTCAGTTCGAGATTCGCGCAGGTGACGGCGCGCACCCCGGTACGGCCGCCCTTGAGGCGCATGGTGATGTCCTGCTCGCGCGGCGGCTCGGGCGGCGGTCCGGCCTCCTCGAACTTGCGCAGCCTGGTCTGGGCGGCCTGGTAGCGCGACGCCATCTCGTGGCTGACGGCGGCGGCCTGGCGGAGGTTGACCACGAGCTTCCTCAGCTGGGCGTGCTTCTCGTCCCAGCGGCGGCGCAGCTCCTCGAAGCGGGCGAAGCGCTCGCGGCGCGCCTCGTGGTAGGTGGCGAAGCCGCCGCCGTGCACCCAGGCGTCGGCGCCGGCCGGGCCCGGCTCCACGGAGACGATCCGTTCGGCGGCGCGGGCGAGCAGTTCCCGGTCGTGGGAGACGAACAGGACCGTCTTGCGGGTCTCCCTGAGCTGCTCCTCAAGCCAGCGCTTGCCGGGCACGTCGAGGTAGTTGTCCGGCTCGTCGAGGAGCAGCACCTCGTCGGTGCCGCGCAGCAGCGCCTCCAGGACGAGGCGTTTCTGCTCGCCGCCGGAGAGGGTGCGCACCTGCCGCCACTGGGCCCGCTCGTAGGGCATGCCGAGGGCCGCGGTGGTGCACATGTCCCACAGGGTCTCGGCCTCGTAGCCGCGTACCTCGGCCCAGTCGGCGAGAGCCTGCGCGTAGCCGAGCTGGGCGGCCTCGTCGTCGACGGTCATGATGGCGTGCTCGGCCCGGTCCACGGCCAGCGCCGCCTCGCGGATACGGGGCGGGGCGACGGAGACGAGCAGGTCGCGCACGGTCGTCTCGTCCCGTACGGAGCCCACGAACTGGCGCATCACACCGAGGCCGCCGCTGACGGTCACCGTGCCGCCGTGCGGCTTCAGCTCGCCGGAGATCAGCCGGAGCAGGGTCGTCTTGCCGGCGCCGTTGGGGCCGACCAGGGCGACGGCCGTGCCCTCGCCGACCCGGAAGGAGACATCGCCGAGCAGCGTCCTGCCGTCGGGTAGGTGGTACTCGAGGTGCGCGGCTTCCAGATGTCCCATGAGGAGGCATTCTGTGTGCCGCCCGCGCGCCGGGGCAAACCGTTATCCGGCTGCGACCGCCTCGCCCGCCGGGCCGCCCTCCCCCGCCGGTTCCACCGTCGCGCCCTCCCAGGCCAGCGCCTTCCAGCCGTCGGCCGGCGAACCCTCCAGGACGACGACGCCGGTGTTGCGCAGCGGGCGGGCCGCGGCGAACCCGACGTCGACGTTCGCGGCCCGGGCCGCGGTCCACAGGCGGATCGCGGCGCCGTGGCTGATCATGGCGACGGTCGCGGCGCCGCTCGCGGCGGCCTCGGCGACCACCGCGTCGTACCGGGCGAGGGTCTCCTCGCCGTTCTCCCCGCCGGGGATGCGGACCCCGGTGTCCCCGGCGGCCCAGGCGAAGACCGTGCGCAGGTAGAGCTCGCCCCGCGGGGAGTCCCCGGGCAGCATCTCCAGGTCGCCCGCGGTCACCTCACGGATGCCGTCCCGGACGACCACCTCCAGGCCCCGGACGGCGGCCAGCGGGGCCGCGGTGAGCCGGGTGCGCAGCAGGGTGGACGCGTAGACGGCCTCGATGTCCTCGCCGGCGAGCGCCCCGGGCAGTTCGGCGGCCTGCCGCTCGCCGAGCGGGGTGAGCCCCGGGCCGGGCACGGCGGTGTCCAGCAGCCGGCCGACGTTGGAGGGGGTCTGGCCGTGGCGGACCAGCAGCAGGCGCATCCGGGGTGTCTCCTCACGCGCCCGTCGGGCGGAGCGCAGGCCGGTGACCGGCGTGTCCGGGCACAAGAAGCGGCCGCTTCAGGGTAACCGGACGTCTATGAGCCCAGACGTCGACCTCACCGTCCCGCGGCCCCGCCTCCGCGTCCTGTCCAAGCTGCTGGAGTACGACTGCCGGCTGTTCGAGCTGGCGGCGGCCCGGCACTGGCCCGGCGCCGAGCGGGCGCTGCCCCGGCTCAGCCGGAGCGCGAACCACGGGGTGCTGTGGTTCGCGACGGCCGCAGCGATCGCGGCCAGCCGTTCGCCGCGGGCCCGCCGGGCCGCCACCCGGGGCGTGGCCTCGCTGAGCGTGGCCTCGCTGGCCATCAACACCCTCGGCAAGCGGTCGGTTCGCCGGGCCCGGCCGGTGCTGGACTCGGTGCCGCTGTCGCGGCAGCTCAAGCGGCAGCCGATCACCACATCCTTCCCCTCCGGTCACGCCGCCTCGGCCGCCGCCTTCGCCACGGGGGTGGCTTTGGAGTCGCCGCGGTGGGGCGCGGCGGTGGCGCCGGTGGCGTTCTCCGTGGCGATGTCCCGCGTCTACACGGGCGTGCACTACCCGAGCGACGTGCTGGCGGGAGCGGCGCTGGGCGCGGGCGCCGCGTTCGCGGTGCGTGGTCTGGTGCCGACCCGCACCCAGGTCGCGCCGCCGCCGCGGCCCCGCACCGAGGCGCCGGCGCTGCTCGACGGCGAGGGCCTGGTGCTGGTCGCCAACCGCGCCTCGGGCACCTCGGACCGGGTGCGGGTGCTGCACGAGGCGCTGCCCGGGGCGGAGCTCGTGGAGTGCGCGCCCGAGGACGTCAAGGAGGAGCTGGAGAAGGCCGCCGCGCGGGCCCGGGTGCTCGGGGTGTGCGGGGGCGACGGGACGGTGAACACGGCCGCCGGGGTGGCCCTGCGGCGCGGTCTGCCGCTGGCGGTGCTGCCCGGCGGCACGCTGAACCACTTCGCCTACGACCTGGGCGTGGAGGACGAGCGGAGCCTGGCCGACGCCGTCCGGGCGGGCGAGGCGGTCCGGGTGGACGTCGGCCGGTTCGTGGCGGGCGACCACGAGGGGCTGTTCCTGAACACCTTCAGCCTGGGCGTGTACCCGGAGCTGGTGCGCGAGCGGGAACGCTGGTCGTCCCGGATCGGCGGCTGGCCGGCCGGGATGCTGGGCGCGATGAAGGTGCTGCGCGCCGACCGGCACCCGCTGACGGTGGAGCTGCGCGGCAAGCGCCACCCCCTGTGGCTGCTGTTCGTGGGCAACGGGATCTACCACCGGATGGGCCTCGCGCCCGGCCGCCGGACCGATCTGGCGGACGGGCTGCTGGACGTGCGGGTGGTGCACGGCAGCCGCCGGCCCGCGCTGCGTCTGCTGGCGGCCGCCGCGGCCGGCCCGCTCACCCGGTCCCCGGCCCACGCGGCGGTCCAGGTGAACCGGCTGCGGCTGACCGGGCTCGCCCCCGGCACGCCGCTGGCGTACGACGGCGAGGTCGTCGAGGTGGGCGGGGACGTGCTGGTGGAGAAGCTGCCCGAGGCGCTGACGGTGTACCGGCCGCTCTCCTGACCGCGCCGCCGGTCCGGCGGCACGACGCGCCCGTCCCAGATGATGAAACACGGGTCTCATCATTCGGCACGGGCGCGTACCGTTCGGCGTACCGCGGGCCGGGCCGCAGGGCCCCGCCGCGGGTGACGTCGACGAGGGGCGAAAGGGCACAGCCATGCCGAGAGCGCAGGACACCGCCGTCTACACGCACGGGCACCACGAGTCGGTGCTGAGGTCGCACACCTGGCGGACCGCCGCCAACTCCGCGGCCTATCTGCTCGGCGTGCTCAAACCGCACATGCGGATCCTGGACATCGGCTGCGGCCCCGGCACCATCACCGCCGATCTGGCCGCGCTGGTCCCGCAGGGGCACGTCACCGGCGCCGACCGCGCCCCCGCTGTCCTGGAGCGGGCCCGGGCGACCGCGGAGGCGCGGGGCCTGGCCAACGTGGACTTCACGGTCGCCGACGTCCACGCCCTGGACTACCCCGACGACACGTTCTGCGTGGTCCACGCCCACCAGGTGCTCCAGCACGTGGGCGACCCGGTGGCGGCGCTGCGCGAGATGCACCGGGTGACGAAGCCCGGCGGGTACATCGCGGTCCGCGACGCCGACTACGCGGCGATGACCTGGTACCCGGCGCTGCCCGGCCTGGAGGACTGGCTGGACCTGTACGAGGCGGTCGCCCGGGCCAACGGCGGCGAGCCGGACGCCGGACGCAGGCTGCGGGCCTGGGCGCTGGCCGCCGGCCTGACGGACATCACGGCCACCTCCAGCACCTGGACGTTCGCCACCGCCGAGGAGCGGGCCTGGTGGAGCGGGCTGTGGGCCGACCGCACGGTCGACTCGGACTACGCCGACCGCGCCGTGCGGGGCGGGCACGCCACACCGGAGCGGCTGCGGGCGGCGTCGGCGGCCTGGCGGGAGTGGGGCCTGCGGGAGGACGCCTGGTTCGGCGTCCTGCACGGCGAGATCCTGTGCCGCAAGGCGGCCTGACCCGAGCCACCGCAGGGCCCCGGCGCCGCCCGGCTCACTGGCGGGGCAGCAGCGGGCCCAGCGGCCCGAGGTCCAGGTTCAGGTCCTCGGGCCGCAGCCCGTAGCGGTCCCTCAGCTCGGCCATCCGCTCCTCCAGGAGCATCAGGGTGAGGCCGATCCGCTCCTCCTGGTCCTCGGTCAGCTCACCGGTGTCGAAGCGGCGCACCGCCTGCCGTTCCATGAGCTGGCGCAGCAGTTCCACCACGGTCAGCACCAGCTTGACCAGATCGCGTTCGACCGTGTCGGGCTCCAGGTCGAGCCGCTTGGGGGCGGTCACAGCAACTCCTCGAAGGGTGAGGGCACCGTCTCGTTCACGGAGCTGATCAGCGCGTTGAGATCGATGCGGACGAGATCGACGTCCGCGATCCGCAGCGTCAGGTCCCCGGTGATGACGACCCCGCCGGCCAGCAGCCGGTCCAGCAGGTCCACGAGCGCTATCTCACGCCGCTCGACGACGGTCACGCTTCCTCCCCACTGAACGAGTACGCGGCCCAGGGACCGGTGAGCTCCACCCGGATGCCGGGCGTCTCGTCCTTGGTGCGGTCCACCAGCTCCACGAACTCCTCACAGCTCGCCCTCGGCACCAGGTAGGCCGCGTTGAGCACGTTCTGTCCCGACGCCCCGGACAGCGCGGGATTCTGCGCCGGGTGCAGCCGGACGTCCTCGGAGTGCCGGGTGAGCCGCTCGTGCAGGTCCCGGGCGAACGCCTCCGCCCGCTGCCACCGCTCCTCGTGCGCCTCGCTGTGCCGCCTGCGGCTGCGCAGGTAGTCCCGGCCGCTGGCCGGTTTGGCCGCAGCGGCCACGGGCTCCGCCGGCTCGGACTCCACGAACACCTTCACGCCCCACTCCACCCGGCCCTCGAGCCGGTCGAGGGCGCGCCGGAAGTCGTCCTCCCGGGCCTCCATCATCGCCCGGATGCCGCTGTCGTCCCGGAACACGGTCGCGAGCCGCAGCGGCAGCGGGGTGGTGACGGTGCTGAGCGCGGCGATCACGCCCTGGTGGGCGCGGGCGGTCGCGCTCAGCCAGTCCAGGTCCTCCAGCCGGGCGCGCAGCGCCTGCTCGCCGAAGTCCGCCTCCGGCACCGTGCTGACCACCGCGACCAGCCCGTGGTGGTGCAGCAGCGCCGGCGGGGCTCCCCCGACGCCGGTCAGCTCGGCCTGCAGGGGCGCGTCGAGGGGGCGGCAGACGGCGTAGACGTACCGCAGTGCGCTCACTTGGCCTCCTCCTCCGGCACGCTGTCCGGCACACTGCCGGGCGCCAGTTCCTGCAGCCTCTCCAGCCGCTCCCTGAGCTCGGCGTTCTCACGCGCGAGCTCGTTGTGCCGGGCGCGGGAGGAGAGGGCCGGGTCGGTCTCCCACCAGTCGATGCCCATCTCCTTGGCCTTGTCGACCGAGGCGACGATCAGCCGGAGCTTGATGGTGAGCAGTTCGATGTCGAGCAGGTTGATCCGGATGTCGCCGGCGATGACGACACCCTTGTCGAGCACCCGTTCCAGGATGTCGGCGAGGTTGGCCCCGCCGCCCTGGCCGTAGGGCTCGGGAAAACGGCTGGGGGTCGTCATCGACGGCTCCCGCCCCCGGCGTGCTCGGGTTCCTCTTCGTCCTCGTACTCTTCTTCGGGCTCCTCCTCAGACCCCTCCTGGGGCTCCTCGTCGGATTCCTCTTCGAGCTCGTCCTCGTACGGGCCCTCTTCCTCGTCCTCGTACTCCTCCGGCTCCTCGGACTCCTCCGGCTCCTCCTCGCCCTCTTCCTCGTCCTCGTAGGCTTCCTCGTCCTCGGCGGCGGGCTCCTCGCCCTCCTCGGGTTCCTCGCCCTCCTCCGGCTCTTCCTCCTCGGACTCCTCCTCGGACCCCTCAGGCTCCTCGCCCTCCTCGGGCTCCTCGCCCTCCTCCTGCTCGGACTCCTCTTCCTCCGCCACCGCGTCCTCGTGGCTGCGGACGACCTCGCCGTCGCGGATCTCCCCGCGCCAGCCGTCCTCCGCCTCTCCCTTGAGGGTGATGTGACGGGCGAAGTTCTTGAAGTCGAGCCGGACCCGGCGGCCCTGGGCGCGCCAGATGTTGCCCGTCTTCTCGAAGAGGCCGCTCGGGTAGTACTCCATGACCAGGAGGATGCGGGTGAGGTTCTCGTCGAGCCGGTGGAAGGTGACGACGCCCTTCGTGGTGCCCTTGGCGCCCTCCGACGACCACTGGATCTTGTAGTCGGGGACCTGCTCGACGGTGTGCGCCTTCCAGCTCCGGCTGGACCAGAAGATCTTGGCCTGCCAGTCGGAGTGCGTGTCGTCGGCGCGGCTCGCGCTCTTGACGCCCTTGGCGAAGGTGCTGAAGTCCTGGTACTGGGTCCACTGGTCGTACGCGGTGCGCACCGGCACGCCGACGTCGACGGACTCGACGATGACGGTCGGCTTGTTGCCCCCGCCCTTCTTGCCCTTGCTCTTGCCGCCCCCGAGGCCCTTCAGCTTGCCCATGACGGTGTCCTTGGCGTGCGAGGCCCCGAGTTCGAGCGCGGAACGCAGCGGGCCCTTGCCCTCGGCGACCTTGCGGCCGGCGTCGAGGGCGAGCTTGGCGAAGCCCGGGCTGTTGCCCTCGGCTATGTCGTTGAGCTTGCCCGTGGTCTCACCGAGCTTGCGGCCGAAGCCGGTCAGCAGCTTCTGCGCCTGGGCGCCCAGGTAGTCCTGCACCTCGGCCTTGAGCCGGTCCGCCGCCTCGCTGTGCGCCAGATCCGTCAGTGGATTGCTCTTGGCCGCTCCGCCCGCGGCCTTGCCGGCGGCGGACGTCGCGGATCCGACGGTCTCGGTCATCGGTCTTCGCCGCCCTTCGACTGCCTGGACCGGCCGGTGCGGTTGCCGCCGCCGGCCGCGGCCGTCTTCTTCGTGGCCGTTCTGCGGGCCGTGCCAGCCGCCTTCTTGGCGGCCGCCCGGCCTGCCGTGCTCTTCGCCGCCGTCTTCTTGGCGGGCGACTTCTTCGCGGGGGCCTTCTTCGCGGCCGCCTCGCGGCGGGGCTTGTCGTCCTTCCGCTCGGCGGAGCCCTCCTGGCCTCCGTCGTCCTCGTCCTCCTGTTCCTCCGGCTCCTCGGACTCGGACTTGCCGCCGGGCACGACGCCGGACAACTGGTCGCGCACCGCGCTGGTGCGGCCGTGCAGCCGGTCGGCGAGCGCGCTCATCTGGCGCTCGGCCATGGCCCCGGTGGCGGCCTTGCCGACGCCGCGCAGGTCCTGGCGGAGCTGGTCCCCGATCTCCTTGAACTGCGGGTTGTCACGGAGCTGCTGGTTGAGCAGCTCGGCGAGGCCCCGCGGGCCGAGGTTCAGCTTCTTGCCGGCCACCAGGGAGCCGACCGCCAGGGCCATCTTCAGTTTCTTCGTACGTCCCAGGAGGTATCCGGCCCCGATGGCGAGACCTAGTCCCGTTCGATTCATCACGTCGTCCCGTTGGCTGTGGTTTCGCCGGAGCGCAGGGCGGTCTCCAGCCGGTCGAGCAGTTCGTCCTCGCGGCGGTCGAACTCCTCCTCGCTGATCTCGCCTGCCTCCAGTTGCTCTTCGAGGCGGGCGAGTTCGGCCCGTACGGTGGCGGGGTCGTAGTAGATGCGCTCCGCCTCTTGGTACACCTGTTTGATCGCCCATCCGGCGCCGCGGACCGGTGCGAACGGCAGCAGCAGCACCTCGCTGATCAGTCCCACGATGTCCCTCCTTTCCGTTCGGGCCGGGCCGCTGCTACTGCGCTCCGGCGTCGGCGCCGGCCGTGCTGCCCGCGGGCTCGGCGGGACCGGGCTCCACGAAGCTGTAGGGCGGGAGCGGCCCGTTGAGCCGCAGGTCGAGGTGGGGGTGGCTGGTGCGGACCTGCTCGACGGCGGCCAGGAACTCCTCGGCGGTGTCCCGGGCCACCAGGAACGACAGGTTGACCAGCCAGCCGGTCGACTCGGGGCCCACGCTCAGCGCGGAGCCGGCCGACTCCAGCGCGCTGCGCACCTCGGCCGAATCCTCGGCCTCCTTGTCCTTGACGGCGGCCGCGACCATCTCACCGAGACGGATCTTGTCGTCGTAACTACCGCCGCCGGACGTGCGGTTGGCCTCGGCCAGGGAACGCAGCTCGGCGTTCTCGGCCATCACCCGGTGCAGTACGGCCTCTTCGACGTGCGTGGCCTTGACGTTGTACTCGACCTTGCCGTCCAGCTCCCGCAGCCGCTCCTGGTAGTGCTGGGCGCGCTCGCCGAGCACCTGGGTCACGGAGTCGTCGTCGGGGGCGACGCTGCCGAACCGCATGGGCAGCACGCAGCCGCCCGCGCCGGCCTCGGCGAGCACGTTCTGGTGCGCGAGCAGATCCCGGCGCTTGGGCCGCAGTCCCTCGGGCGCGTCACTGACCACGGCCGCCAGTTCACCGGCCGTCAGCACGCGCACCGGCAGCGGCGGCTCGCCCACGCCGGTCATGCCCTCGGGCAGGGCCGGGTGCGAACGGGCGGTGATCCCGTAGACGTAGGTGCTCACTCCGACTCCTCCTTACGCCGGGCCGCGGTCTTGCGGGCACGCGGCCGGGACTCGCTCTGCCCCTCGTCACGCGCCTGCTTGAAAGCGCCGGATATCGTCTCCGCGGCGCCCGACAGGGCGCCCTTGGACTTGCCGCGGGCACCGGACTCGGTGACCTCGCCGACGATCTCGGGCAGGCCCGGGCTCTTGTTCGGGCCCGATTCCAGGTCGAGGCGGTTGCACGCCTCGGCGAAGCGCAGATACGTGTCGACACTGGCCACGACGACGCGTACGTCGATCTTGAGGATCTCGATGCCGACCAGGGAGACACGGACGAACGCGTCGATCACGAGCCCCCTGTCCAGAACCAGTTCCAGTACGTCGTAGAGGCCGCTGCTGCCGCCTCCGCCGCCGGTCTGCTGTGCCGGTACAACGGTCATGCCGGCCGATCCTCCTTCTCGGTTGTCGGAAACGCGGTGCTCCGGTGGATGCCGGGCGCTCGGTACGGGCGGCCTAGCGGCCGCGCGCGTCGGCCCGTCCGCGTTCGTAGCGGCGGACGCGGCGGTAGCCCGTGAGCTGCCCCTCGTCGTCCAGCTCCACCTGGTAAGTCGCCATCAGGCTCATGGTGTCCGGGACCCGCTCGAGTTCGAGTACCTCCACCTCGAGCGACCAGCCCTCCGCGGTCTGCTCGAAGGAGGACACCGACTCCGGCTCGAGACCGGTCAGCTCGGCGAGCTGGGCGCGGGCCTCGCGCAGGACCTCCATGGGACGCGGCCGCCGGCTGGTGGCCGCGCCCTGCGGCGCGTCGTCCTCCGCCTTGGACGATTTCTGCGTTTCCTGTGAATCCTGTGACTGATGCGTGTTCTTTGTGTTCGTCATGGCCACCTCTCCCCTGCGTGTGGCCGCTCATCCCTTGGCCAAACATTCCGGGGGACGGGTTCTCGACGCCGCTGGTCACAGACGGTGGACGTGCGACCGGGGCCGGCCAGGACCGGCCGTCGTCAGCCCTTCAGTCCCGTGAGGCGGCGCCTTGCGGGTCCGAGGGCGCGCCCCCGGCCCGGCAGCGTGGCCCACGGGTCGGTGCGGGCCTGGTCGACGGCGTCGGCGATGGTCCAGCTGCGAGCGTGGACGCCTGGATCGGCCACCTGTTCCCAGCTTAGGGGCACAGCGACGGGCGCGCCGGGCAGAGCGCGGACGGTGTAGGGGGCCACGGCCGTCTGCGCGTAGCCGTTGCGCTGTACGTCGAGGTAGAGGCGGTCGCCGCGGTCGCGCCTGCGGGCGGCGGTGGTGAGCCGGTCGGGGTGCGCGGCCGCGGCGAACTCGGCCACGTCGTGGGCGAACCGGCGCACCTCGTCGAAGTCGTGGCGCCCGTCCAGCGGGACGACCAGGTGCAGTCCGCGCGACCCGGTGGTCATCGGCGCGGCGGGCAGGCCCAGCTCGTCCAGCAGCTCGTGCAGGACGCCGGCCGCCTCGCGGACGGCGGCGAAGCCGTCCTGCGGGGTCCCACGGGCCGCGTCGGGCGCCGGGGCCGGGTCGAGGTCGAAGACCAGCCGGTCGGGGTGGTTCGGGCCGCCTGCCCGGTCGGTGCGGGACAGCCACCGGTGCAGGGTCAGGCAGGCCTGGTCGGCCAGGTGGAGCAGGGTGGCGGTGTCGTCGCAGACGACGTGCGTCACCGTGCCGCCCTCTTTGGCGACCTCGGCCCGGGTGATCCAGTCCGGGTAGTGGTCCGGGGTGTTCTTCTGCATGAAGCGGGGGCCGTCGAGGCCGTCCGGATACCGTTCGAGCATCAGCGGACGGCCCCTCAGGTGCGGCAGCAGATACGGCGCGACGGACCGGTAGTAGTCGGCGAGATCGCCCTTGGTCCACCCCTCGACGCCCTCCTCGCGGCCCGGGATGAGGACCTTCCCCGGCCGCCGGACGCACACCGTGCGGCGGCCCGCCCGTATGGCCCGCCCGCCGTCGCCGCTCATCCCACGACCGCCTCCTCCACCAGCAGCTTCGCCGCGGCCGCGATGCCCACGGCGTCGATTCCGGCGGCGTGGAGCTGCTCGTCGGGCGCGGCCGACCCGGGCATGGTGCGCACCGCGAGCCGGACCAGGCGGGGCACGGGCCCACCGTCGCAGAACGCCTCCGCGACGGCGTCCCCGAGGCCGCCCTCCTCGTGGTGGTCCTCGACGGTGAGCAGGCAGCCCGTCTCCTCGGCGGCCCGGCGCAGCGTCTCGGTGTCGACGGGCTTGACGGAGTACAGGTCGATCACCCGGACCTGGATGCCGTCCTGGGCGAGCCGTTCGGCGGCCACGAGCGCCTCGTGCACCGTGACCCCGGCCGCGACCACGGTCAGCCGGTCCTGCTCGCCGGAGCGCAGCACCTTGCTGCCGCCGACCGGGAACTCCTCGTCGGGGCCGTAGATCACCGGGCTCTCGCCGCGCGAGGTGCGCAGGTAGCGGACGCCGTCCAGGCCGGCCATGGTGGCGACCAGCCGGGCCGTCTGGTTGGCGTCGCACGGGTACAGCACCGTCGAGCCGTACACGGACCGGAACATCGCCAGGTCCTCCAGGCCCATCTGCGAGGGCCCGTCCTGCCCGATCGCCACGCCGGCGTGCGAGCCGACCAGGTTGATCCCGCTGCCGCTGATCGAGGCCATGCGCACGAAGTCGTGGGCGCGGCTGAGGAAGGCCGCGAACGTCGAGGCGTACGGCAGCCAGCCGCGGGCCGCCATGCCGACGGCGGTGGCGACGAGCTGCTGCTCGGCGATGTAGCACTCGAAGAAGCGGTCGGGGTGCTCCTTGCCGAACATCTCGGTACGGGTGGAGTCGCCGACCTCGCCGTCCAGCGCGACGACGTCGCCCCGGGCGCCGCCGAGCGCGGCCAGGGCCTTGCCGAAGGCGTCCCGGGTGGCCACCTCCTCGCCCTTGTCGTACCGCGGCAGCCGCACCACCTCGGTGTTCAGCGAGCGGAGCGCCGCGGCGGCGGCCGGCTCGCTCACCCGGACGCGCAGGTCACGCGGCCCGCCGAGCTCGGCGATGGCCTCCTCGGCCTCCGGCAGCGGCTTGCCGTGCAGGCCCTCGCGATCCTCGACGGCGGCGACGCCCTTGCCCTTGAGCGTGCGGGCGAGGATCACGGTGGGCTGTCCGGTCGTCGACAGGGCCTCGCCGTAGGCCCGGTCGATCGCGTCGACATCGTGGCCGTCGATCTCGATGGTGTGCCAGCCGAAGGCCTGGAAGCGGCGGGCGTAGGCGTCCAGGTCGTGTCCGTGCCGGGTCGGGCCGCGCTGGCCGAGCCGGTTGACGTCCACGACGGCGACGAGGTTGTCCAGGTTCTCGTACGCGGCGTGCTCGGCCGCCTCCCAGACGGAGCCCTCGGCCAGTTCGCTGTCGCCGCACAGCACCCACACCCGGTAGCCGGTGCGGTCCAGCCGCTGCCCGGCGAGCGCGATGCCGACGCCGACCGGCAGGCCCTGGCCGAGCGAGCCGGTGGCGGTCTCCACCCACGGCAGCCGGCGCGGGGTCGGGTGCCCCTCCAGGCGGCTGCCGAGCTTGCGGAAGGTCAGCAGCTCGCCGTCCTCGATGGCGCCGGCCGCCTTGTACGCAGCGTACAGCAGCGGCGAGGCGTGGCCCTTGGAGAGCACGAAGCGGTCGTTGGCGGGGTGTTCGGGGCGCTCGAAGTCATAGCGCAGGTGGTTGGCGATCAGGACGGCCATCAGGTCGGCGGCGGACATCGACGAGGTGGGATGCCCGGAGCCCGCCGCTGCGGCGGCCCGCACGCTGTCCACGCGCAACTGCTGCCCGAGTTCGGCGAGTTCGGCGGTGTTCATGAATCTCCTTCTGCTGGGTCGGGCGGGTCCGGGCGGTCCGCGGGGCCGGTGCGCCGGACGGGGCCGGGTGCGGGGTGGTCGTCGGGCGGCGCGGGCGCGGGCCGGCCGTCGGCGGGTGCGTCCGCCGGCCGGCTCCCGGCGGGCGCACTCGCCGCGGATCCGCCGCCGGGCGCACTCGCCGCGGATCCGCCGCCGCTGCCGTCGTGCCCGCCGCCGTCGTGCCCGCTCCCGCCGGACCGGCCGGCGGCGCCGGGTACCCGGACCAGCTCCGGGGATGCCGTGTCCAGCGGGACCGACCAGGACCGCACCAGCCCCAACTGCACGCTCTGCCGCGGGAGTACGGCGTCCAGCAGCCAGTCGGCGGCGACGCGCAGGCGGTTGCCGGGCAGGGCGGCCAGGTGGTAGCCGCGGGTGACCGCACCGGCCGGCGGGCCGGACAGCGGGACGCCGAACGGGTTGGCGGCGGCCCGCACCCCGCCGAGGTCCACGGCGAAACCGAGATCGCGGTGGCGGTAGGCGCGCCGGCGCCGGCCGAGGCCGAGCGAGGCGGCCACGTTCTCGCCGGCCACCCTGCCCTGCCGCCAGGCGTGCTGGGCGGTCATCGGGGTGAACTCGCCGGGCCGCTCCAGGTCCGGCACGGCCGCCGCGTCCCCGCAGGCGAACACCTCCGTGCGGCCCGGCACCTGGAGGTACGGGTCGACGATGAGCCGGCCCCGCTCCAGCGGCTGTCCGACGGCCTCGATCAGCGGGTCGGGCCGGACCCCGACGCACCAGACCAGGGTCCGCGACGCCACGAAGTCGCCGTCGCTGAGCAGGACGCCGTCCGGGGTGGCCTCCTTCACCGAGGTGCCCGTGCGAACCTCGACGCCGCGCGCCCGCAGCACCCGGCCCGCGGTGCGGGAGAGCCGTTCGTCCATCTCCGGCAGCACACGGGGGGCCACGTCCAGCAGTATCCACCGGGGCCGGGCCACGCCGGGCAGGTCCCGGCGGGCCAGGTGGTCGGTGAGCATCCGCATGTGCGCGGCCACCTCGGTGCCGGTGTAGCCGGCGCCGACCACCACGAAGGTGCACCGGGCGGCGCGGGCCTCCGGGTCGGCCTCCGTGGCGGCCAGCTCCACCTGCCGGGTGACGTGGTCGCGCAGGTACAGCGCCTCGGGCAGCCCGCGGAACCCGTGCGCGTGCTCGGCGACGCCGGGCACCGGCAGCAGCTTGTTGACGCTGCCCACGGCCAGCACCAGCCGGTCGTAGCCGACGGCGCCGGCGCCGTCCTCGGGGTCCCGGTAGTGCACGGTGCGCCGGTCGAAGTCGACCCCGGTGGCCTCCCCCAGGACCAGGCGCACCCCGCGCAGGGTGCCGGGCAGGGAGACGGTGACCCGGCGGGCCTCCAGGATCCCGGCGGCCACCTGGGGCAGCAGCGGCAGGTACAGGAAGTAGTCGGTCGGGTTGAGCAGGGTGATCCGGGCACGGCCGCGGGTGAGCCGGGCGAGGGTGCGGGCAGCCCGGTACCCGGCGAAGCCGGCGCCGACGATCACCACACGTGGTCGACTCACGGGTGTCCCTCCGGCGGTGTGGCTCCCTCAGGCCTTCCGCGTAACCGGGGCCGCCGCACCCAAACGCCGCCCGGCTCACCCGGACGCCCCTCGAAGCCGCGTTTCGCCCGGTCGGCGGCGGTTACCCGGCCCGGGTTCCCGGATCCCCACCAGCGGCGGGCCCGGCCGTCCGGCCGCGTCGCGCGGAGGTGCCTGTCATGCCTGAGTACGGTTATTTCCTGGCCTGCGAGGAGCACGGCCCGGCCGAGCTGATCGAACAGGCCCGCATGGCCGAACAGGCCGGTTTCCAGTCGCTGTGGATCTCCGACCACTACCACCCGTGGAACGACGCGCAGGGGCAGAGCCCGTTCGTCTGGTCGGTGATCGGCGCGCTGTCCGAGGCGGTCTCACTGCCCATCGAGACGGCGGTGACCTGCCCGACGGTGCGCATCCACCCGGCGGTGCTGGCGCAGGCCGCGGCGACCAGCGCGGTGCTGACCGGCGGCCGGTTCCGGCTCGGGGTGGGCACCGGGGAGGCGCTGAACGAGCACATCCTCGGCGACCGCTGGCCCCCGCTGCACATCCGGCTGGAGATGCTGGAGGAGTCCATCCAGGTGATGCGCCGGCTGTTCACCGGCGAGGAGGTCAACCACCACGGCACGCACTACACGGTGGAGAACGCCCGGCTCTACACGGTTCCCGACGAGCCCGTGCCGATCGACATCTCGGGCTTCGGCCCGAAGGCGACCTCGCTGGCCGCCCGGGTGGGCGACGGCTACATCACGATGATGCCGGACGAGGACATGGTCACCCAGTACCGCAAGGGCGGCGGCGGGGCCAAGCCGGTCAGCGGCGGTACGAAGGTCTGTTACGGGGCCGACCGGGACAGTTGCGTGCGGACGGTGCGGGAGCTCTGGTACAACGAGCTGCTGCCCGGTGAGATGGGCCAGGTGCTGCCCTCGCCACGGCACTTCGAGCAGCTCGCGGAGCTCGTCACCGAGGACATGGTGCGGGACAAGACGGTGTGTGGGGACGACGTCGACGAGCATGTCTCGGCGTTGCGGGCGTTCGGTGACGCGGGGTTCGACCGGGTGTACGTGAATCAGATCGGGCCGGATCAGCGGGGGTTCTTCGACTTCTACCGTACGAAGGTGCTGCCGCGGCTTGTGGAGTGAGGGGGGCTCCGCCGGAGGGTGGGTGAGGTGCGGGGTGTGGGGCGCGCGGGTGGGGGTGTGGGTGCGGGGTGTGGGTGCGTGCGGGTCGGATGTGGCTGGGCGCGCGGTTCCCCGCGCCCCTTCCACGGGTGCCGCGGGCTTGTGGGTGTGGGGCCAACTAGGGTCGTGGGTATGGAGATTCT
>NZ_BJTV01000019.1 GCF_007176755.1 Streptomyces sp. 1-11 | reverse complement strand
TCTCGCCACCACCTACACCGCACCCCGGAACTCGACCGAGGAACTCATCACCGGCGTGTGGTCCGACGTCCTCGGCGTCGACACCATCGGCATCCACGACAACTTCTTCGAACTCGGCGGACAGTCGATCAGCTCGGTTCGAGTGGTCTCCCGACTGCGGGAAGCCGGCCTGGGCGTAGCCCTCCAGCAGATCGTGCGGCACCCGACCGTGGCCCAACTGGCGGCGGCGCTGGACGTCCCGCAGGTGGCGTCGGCCGGACTGGTGGTGCTCCTGTCGTCCGCGGTGGACCCCGAGCTGCCCGTGCTGTTCTGCGTGCACCCGGGCGGCGGCAGCACCCACCCGTACCGGGCGCTCGCACGGTGCCTGAAGGGCATGTTCACCGTGTACGGCGTCCAGGCGCCGGGGTTGAACGCGGACGAGGCCCCGCTCGTCGGGATCGAGTCCATCGCGGAGCGGTACTGGCGGGAGATCCGCCGAGTGCAGCCCGAGGGCCCGTGCACGATCCTCGGATGGTCGACGGGCGCGGTGATCGCGCACGCGATGGGTGCGCGGGCGCCTGAGGAGGTGGCCGGTCTGTTCCTGCTGGAGCCGGCGGTGACCGGCGACGACCAGCGCGACCGCTTCCAGCGGCACGCCGAGACGTACCGACGGGTGAACGCGCTGTGGCGCCGCGGTCAGAACGAGCGCGGCGCGGAACGGGCGTCGACCGAGCGGGAGTTGCGGCGTCTGGCGCCGGAGATGAACCTCGACGAGGATCTGGTCACGCTGGACGAGTGGCTGCCCTTCGCGGTGCTGGAGGCGGAGGTCCGCTCGCTCGCCGCATACCGGCCCGGACATTCGGTGGCCAGGGCGACGCTGTTCGTCAGCGACACGGTGCGGGAGGGCAGCGGCGACGAGGTGCCGGAGGCCCAGTACCTCGCCCACTGGCACGAGCTCTACCCGGCAGGTCTGGCCCAGAGGGCGATGCCGGGCCGGCACATGGAGATGGTCAGGGGGGACGAGCAACTGGACACCGTCGTCTCGGCGTTGCGGGAGACGGCGCAGGCTGCCGCCACCGCCACCGCCGCTGGTGAGGCCGACGCCGTCGACCGGGAACGGGAGCTGCTGCCGGCCTGACCGAGCATCGTCGCCGGCGTCCAGGAGCCGACGGAGCTGACGAGGGGCCCACCACGGAACCGTGGCGGGCCCCTCGTCGTACTCGTGGGCCCGCGGTCGTCCCGGGCCGGCGGTCGCCGCGCCCCTCGACGGCCGTGTCCTGCGCTCCCGCAGCATCGCGGCCTTGACCACGAGGTCTACGCCCTGTTCACCGCCCACCAGGCCTGATCCGCGCCGACGACGACGCCCTGACCGGACGGCGGACATACCCATGGAGGATCAGCTTCACCGTTCTGCTGGCAGGCCCCAGCCCGTGGTGACGAGGGGCCTTCACCACGGCGCGCCCGGCCCGAACGGTTCGAAGAACATGACGTCCAGCGGATGCAGGTCCCGGCCGGTCAGACCGGGGAAGCCGGATTCGGCGGGGCCGCCGCGCAACCACGTGAGCAGGGTGGCCGTGAAGTCGTCTGGCAGGGGCGGTCCTTGGTCGCAGTGGCGTGGGTTGACGGCTACGCGCCATGTCTCGGGCGGGCCGTCCGCGCACCAGCCGATCTGGTCCCCGTCGATCGTCGACGCGAACGGCAGGAAGCCGCCGGGCTCGGGCCACGCGGGCATCGGGTAGTACTGGGGATGGGCGGCGCGCAGTTGTCGGTATCCGTCAAGCATGTCCTCGACGGTGGCCGCGAGCCCCTGCTCCCGTGGCCGGTCCAGGGACAGTGGGGCGCTCATGTCCAGCCACCAGCTCCAGTTGCCCGCCCCGTACCGCTCCGCGAGCGCCACGAAGTCCGGCGGCAGCCGGGTGCCGAGCCGCTCGAAGACCTGCTCCCACGTGCTCTCGCCCAGGTACGGCTCCAGGGGCGGTGGAACCAGTGCCATGACGGCGTCGAGGCCCGAGCCTTCGGTGAGCGCCGCGTGCTGCCGCGCGTCCACGGCGGTGCCCGCAGGCGGCGGCGACCAGGGGGCGGCCCCGGCCAGCGGCGGCCAGACCCGTATCTGTGAGGACAGCGGGCCCAGCAGCCCGCCGGGCTCGCCCGGGTGCGGCACGCCGGTGCGCAGCAGCGTGAACAGCAGCTCCAGGAAAGGGACTTCGTAGTCCACCCAGGGCTCGCTCACCCCGACTGCCACATTCGTGGTCACGAGCGTGACCGGCCACTCGTCGGGGTCGTCCGAGGCGCCCGTGTTCCAGAAGAGGTGGTCGCCGCTCCTCGTCGTGGCGAAGGCGAGCAGGCCACCCTCCTCGGGCAGGAAGGGACGCCGACGCGCGGTGAACATGCCGGGCCGGATCGCCGAGTGCCGGTGCGTCTCGACGATCCATGCTGCGTACTCGAAGCGGCCGTCGGTGCTGACGCACGGCGGGTGCAGCCGGATCGCCGCACCCGGGCCGCCTATCTCGGCCGCACCGTACGCCGACACGAGCGCCTTGTAGTCACCGGGCAGCGGGGTGCCGAGCCAGTCCTCGACCGCCGCCCAGTCGACGGCGGGCGCCGGGCCGGGCGGCGGTCCGACGAGACCTGTGAACGCGGTGATCCGCGCAGAGTGACCCATGGAACCGAGGATGACATCCCCCACCGACATCGAGACTGGGACCCGGCGCCGCTCGGGCGTCTGCGCCGCCCACTGACTGACGCTTCAACTGTCCTCGGGTTGGCGGCGAGCACGGCGGTCGCGGCGGCGAAGCGGACCAGGGGCACGAGGCGGGTCCTCTCGAAGAGCACGGACGGTTCGTGATCTTCGTAGCGGCCGACGCGGGCGACACGCGCGGCAACGGGCTGTGGCTCTACTCGATCGGGGTTAAGTGAAATCGTCGACGCTGCCTGCTCGCCGCTTAGGCTCCGGTGCTGTGGCTGAGGTACTCGATGAGCCCGGCACCACGGTCAAGGCCTGCGCGATGACAACCAGCTCGCCGAACAGGACCGCCAGGGCCACGCCGTGTGGCGGCACCTGGAAGCCGACGGCGACAACCGCGATCAGGAAGGAGGTGCCCGAAGCTCGTCGTGGCACCGCGCTCCGCCGCTTCCAGCACTACCAGGACGCCCGCCGTCACCGGACGCGAGTCCTGCCCCCGGACCTCAGCCTGTCGCGCTGCGCAGCCTTCGTCATCGGCCTCGAAGTACAGCCACAGATCTTCGTTCTCGTAGTAGGTGCGGAACCAGGTCGTCATATCGCCATCCTGGCCCACGATCTTGACTGAAGAGATGGGGGACCCAGGCCTGGGGTGTTCCGCCTGCCGGATGTCGGCGTACTTGCGGCAGTGGCTCTGGCCGCGATTCCGTGAATGATCTCGGTGCGCCGAGCGGCACGTCGTATGTCCGGCCGGCGGCCCGATGTTTCGCCCGTCACGGTATGCGGTGCAGGCGGCTTGATGCCTTGTGGTTCCGCAGCGGCAGCGCGGGCGAGCGCCGGATTACCGATGGGGCGCTTGACTTCGGCAGGATGGGCGCATGACCGAGATCCGCACACCCCGTCTCCTCCTCCGTAGCTGGCACGACGACGACCTCGCGCCGATGGCGGACATCAACGCTGACCTCCGGGTCATGCACTGGATCGATGACGGCTCGGTGCGCGACCTGGACGCCACGGCCGAGGACATTGAGCGATGGGAGGAGGAGTGGGACGAGGAGGGCTTCGGACTCTTCGCCGTCGAGTTGCTGGCCTCGGGCGAACTGATCGGCTTCACGGGACTGTCCGTGCCCGAGTTCCTGCCGGAGGTGATGCCCGCTGTGGCGATCAGCTGGCGGATCGGCTCACAGTTCTGGGGCCAGGGATACGCCTCCGAAGCCGCCCACGCCACGCTGGAGTTCGCTCTCCAGGACCGCGGCCTGGACCGCGTCATCAGTATCAACCGGGTGGGTGACAACGCCTCCGAGAACGTCATCCGCAAGCTCGGCATGATCCCCGAGCGGGAGACGGCACACCCGGTGTACGGCTACCCGCTGCGCGTTCACGCCATCGATCTCACCGAGTTCCAGGCGTGAACCGGCCGAGCCGTCGATCATCACAGGACAGCCCACCACTGTCCCTACGTCCGCGAGCGTGTTGATCGCGACGGTACGGAGACCGAGGGCGGACGGATCTGCACCCTCGCGCCGGAGCGCGGTGATCAGCTTGCCGAACTGCCGCGGGCTGAGCCCGCTGAACGGGGGTATCCAGGAGGGCTCGGACGCTGTGATCACACCAGCCACAACAAGATCATCCCACTGTGGCTGGTCTGCTCAAGCAGCTCGCAGTTCTCACTCGCTGATGCATCTCGCGATCAAGCCTTACCATCGCCGCCATGACATTCGATGTCTTCGCCGAGGACCTCCAGCCCGGTGACCTCTTGGAGCTCTCGACAGAGTCGGGCACCGTGGTCCTCCGGCTGACCCACGTGGAGCGGCGTACCCGAGGCATCAAGTTCATGGGTCGCAGTCAGCAGGGGTTCCTCTACTCCAGCGGCATGAAGTACGGCGAGTTGGCACGGTGCGGTTGACCTTCGATGGGCCGGTCGTGACCTGCTAAGCCGGAAGACAGGCGGGTGCGGCCCGAGTCGGGAAAGCGCTTGTCAAGCGAATATGCGCGATGACTGACGTCCATCGTTCCAGTCGCGGCCCGTCGGCCGGCGGCAACGACGCCCCTGGTGGAGCGCTCGCAGGGCCTGACGCCACCGGGCGTCAGGGAAGCGCGAGCACTGCGGCGATGGCGGTGCGCAGTTCCTGGTCGTCGAGGACGGCCCGGTAGTCCCGGTGGGCGGACAGCCGCAGATCGCGGGCGCCGACGAGGCGCAGGGCCCGCCGTGCGGCCGGCGTGACCGTGCCGATGCGCGAAAACCCGCGGAGTGCCTCGGCGAGGTCGCCGTAGCGGTCGTCGTCCCCGGTGAAGCGCACGACGACCTGCTCCAGCACCGCCAGGGCGGCACCCGGTTCGCCGGTGATCGCCCACAGGGCGACCGCCGCCGTCACCTTCCCATGCTCGGCGTTCTCCATGACCTCACGCACCCGTCCGGCATGCGCCGCGGCGGCGGGGCCGAAGTCGGACAGGAGGAGGACCGGCCCGTACGGGGACGCCTGCTCGTCGTGCACCGCCTCGCCCAGGAGCCGCAGGGCGGTGCCGTCGTCGCCCCCCGCGATGCGCCACGCGGCCCACGCGGTCCTGTGGTGGTTGCCCGGGTGTTCGAGGACGACCGCGTCGCGCACGGCGGACGCCGTCGAGGCGGCACCGGGACCCATCGCCAGCAGCACGTCGACCACGCGCAACGAGTACCGCGTGTCCTTCAGGAGCGGCAGGACGACCGGGAGCGCGGGCAGCGCGTCCGGCCCCCACTCCTCGGCGACCCGCAGCAAGGTGCCCATGATCTCGCCGTGGTCGCCGTGCCGTTCGTGGTCCTGCCGCACCTCCTCCAGCAGCGCGGGCAGCAGGACGTTGGCGTGCTCGCGCAGCGGCGCGAGGACCTCGTGCATCTCCGGCCGGCGCGGATCGCCCGCCACCCAGCTGCGCCCGAACTGCTCCCGGCAGGGCGCACAGAGCGACTCGACCAGGCCGGGGAGGCCGCGGGGGTCACCCAGCCGGACCAGGGCCCAGCGTGCGAAGTCGCCGACGGTCCCCTCGATACAGGAGACTTCGTCGGTCCCGGGATCGTCGAGCAGTGCCGCCAGGCGGTCGGCGTACGGGCCTGAGGCAGGGGCGAGCATTGCGAGGAGGTGCGCGGCCTTGAGCCGCACGCAGTCGTCGGCACAGTCCAGCATCCGTGCCGCGAGGGGCAGCACCGTCCATGCTGCGGAACGCCGCACGACCAGGTGCCGCCACGCCTCGTCCAGGACGACCCGGCGCAGCCCGTCGTCCGCGGTGCGTTCCGCCGCCTCAGCCAGCCGGGTCACGAACGACAGGGCGGCCGGGGGAACGTGGTCGAGGAGACCGGACACCCATGCTGCGACGTCTTCACGGGTGAAGGGGGTCTCGACCTCCGGCAGCCACCAGATCCGCTCGAACCGGGGCCGTACCGCCGGATCGGCGAGGACGCTGAGCAGCAGGTCGGCATGCCGGAGGGGGGCGTCGCGATCGAGGGACGCCCGGGCGATCACGGCCGCCACCTTCATCACCGGCTCGCCGTCGCGCAGCACCCGGCTCAGCACCGCCTCCACCGCGCCGGCGAACCGGTCCCGGCCACCGGGAGACCCGGTCCTGGGCGCGCCGGCGGTCGTCGCGGCGCGGGCGCCCAGCGCCAGCAGGAGGGGCAGGCGTACGGCCGGGTCCGTCTCGGCGTGCCACCGTTCGAGCAGCGCGTCGTCGTCCGCGAGGAGGAGAGCGGCGCGCCGCACGCTCGGCACGGGGTCCGCGAGGAGCGCCGTGATCTTGTCGCCCTGACGCCGCCACTCCTCCCGCCACGCGTCGTGAGTGCCCTGTTCACCGGCCTCGCGCGCCGCGCCGTTCAGAGCACCGAGCAGTTCGACGAGAGTGACTCGTGCGCCGTTGGCGGGGTCGCAAGCGAGCGCCGTGAGAAACGGCAGGGCCGCGGCCGCGGCCGATGGCAGCCCGCCTCCTGGGACGAACAGGCAGGAGTACAGCCGATGGCAGTCCTCCTCCGTCGCCGCCGCGCCCCACTCGACCAGGCGGCGCAGCGCCGCCGGGACCTCTTTGACGGGACGCTGCTCCGGCACGCCCGTCCGGTACCGGCTCCAGTCCACCGCATCCACCGCCTCGACCGAAGTATCCGCCACCGCCACCCCGTCAGTCCGCCGCACGTCGACCGACTGACATCCTCGCATCGACCCGACGGGACCACCTCTGGATCTGGGGGACGCCCGCGATCCGCGTCGCCCCGTCACACCTCCAGCCGGACACACCTAAGGGCCGCGTCTCCACGGACGATGTCCGCGCGCGCCCCCGCGTCCACGTCCGCCTAGCCCGCTGCCCCACCACGCCGGGCTCGACACCCACCCCTGGTCCACCGTCAACCACCCCTACCATCCCGCCAACAACCCACCAATGTCCCGTAACTCGGTGAGGGGGCCGGCGCGCCTCTGTTGCCGGATCGAGTTGTTCGGTTCTGGCAAGGCCGGCGCGGACAGCAACGGTTGTCGGGCCCAGCGCAGGACGTGCCGTGCGCGAGCGATCCACGGGGCGGCTTCCCTCTAAAATAAGGGGGCAGCGGTGAAGTCGGTGACGTACGCCCTCAACCGGACCGGACAGTTCGGGCCGATCAACTACAACGTCGCCACATTCCCTGCGACCAGCGGAAGCGCCTACTCCTGCGTGAAGGTGTACACCAGCACGGGCGCCCTGCACCACACCAGCTGCAGTCCCACGCTGTACTACTGACGCCTGGCGGCGAGGTTGCGGGCACCGCATCTGGCTGTCAGCTCCTCTCCACAGCCGGCAACCGGCTGTGGAGAGGAGCGCGTGTCAGGAGGACTCGGAGGACGAGGCCAGTGACTCGAGATGCTTGCGCCAGGCCGCTCTCACGCTGGGCGGGATCTTCGTGGTCAGGCCGCCTTCTTTGGTGAAGGCGAGGCCTTCGCTGTAGGCGCCGCCACCGCAGCCGTCGGGCTGGCGGGTCAGTCTGACGTCGGTGGACGAGTCGATCTCGGGATGGTTGCTCCCTTTGGGAGTGACGCGGAAACGGACTGTGCCGAGGTGCTCATCCACGTCGTCGGGAAGGCGCAGGCTGATCCGCGTGATGTCCTCCTGTGCCAAGTGGCCCTTGCCGCATCTGCCTCCTGCGCAGAGTTCGTAGGAGGCGCCGGCCAGGTCGGTGTAGCCCCGCTGGAGGAACATCACGCCGATCTGCGAGGTGACGCCGACCCCGGCGCAGGGCTTGGGGCTGCTGCACGCCGACGCGGTCATCGCCACGACGGACACGGCGGCGAGGACTGTGAGTCTCACCGTTCGTCTCACCACTTCTTGACCCCTCCGGGAAGCGCCTTTTCTGCCAGAGCGATGTCCGTGAAGAACACCGTGCACTTGCCGTCCCAGCCGTCACTGCACTCGCCGTCGTCACTCACCGAGTCGCAGCCGGCACCTGAGATGATGCCCTTCGCGTTGACGTGTCCGTTCGACTTCACGGTGTAGACGGGGCCGCCTGAGTCGCCGGAGATCACGCACGATCCGGAGTTCTTCTGGCCCACGGTCATGTTGTGTACCACGTCACCGTTGGAGTACTTGAAGCGCTTGCTGGTCTCTGTGACCTTCCAGCCGCACACCTCGCTGGAGCGGGCACCTCCGGTGCAGAACTTCTGTCCCTTGGACGAGCGTGTGGTGAAGCGGTTGTCCACCCGCCGCATCACACTGTCGTGCTGGTAGATGCGCGCCGACACGTTGTACGAGTTCTCCCTGACCTTGATCAGCGTAAGGTCGCCCGAGTAGTAGTTCTGGCCGGAGAGTTTCACCGAGCCCTTGTCGTTGGCGTAGTTGTCGACGTCGACGAAGCCGACCGTGACCGAGTTGTCGGTGCCGCTGTTGTCCCAGCTGTCCATGTACCCATTGGCGTAGGTGCAGTGTCCGGCGCTGACGATGTACGGGTGGCGGTTGTACGTCCAGGCGAAGCCGGTGGTGCACACCTTCAGCTTGTTGTGCAGATCGCCGTCAGGCCAGTGGGCCTCGTAGCCGGCGCCTCCCTTGAAGGGGTTCTTGTCTGTCCACCGGGTCGATGTCTCCTGGAACTGGCTGACCCCGGGGTTGACGCGAACGGTGACGGTGTCGATGCCGTACCGCTGGCCGAGCGCGTCGGTGAGTGGGGCGTTGTCTGCGGCGATCTCGACGATGACCTTGTTCGTCTCGGCGTCGACCTCGGCACTGGCGAGCGCGGAGGCACCGGGCAGATCGTCCTCGTCGAGCAGCAGTACTTCGTCCGCGATGGAGTCGAGTTCGGCCTGGCTGTGGTCGACGACCTTGGTGGTGGGGACCACGGTGGCGTTGGTGGTGGCAACGGCGTCGGCCACGTCGTCCTCGGTCGTGGTGGTGCCGTCGGCTGCCTCGTCCGCGTCGGCCAGAGTCGTGTCGTCGCCGCCCTCGTCGACCGGGACATCGGTCAAAGAGATCGTGGCGGTGGCGTCGGTCTTCGCAGCGCTGTCGGTGACCGGGGCGACGAGCTTGCCGGTGTCCTGGTCGAGGTAGGGCGGGGCGAGGGCGTCGGGGGAGGCCTCGGCCCGGTCCTCGGCCGTCTCCAGCGCGTAGGACTCGGTGGAGGTCGGTGCGGCCAGAGAATCCAGGTCGGTTCCCTGGTCGGTGACCTTGACCCGGTTCAGGAGGACGGCGACGGGTGCGGAGGGCGCCGGAGAATTGGCGCCCGTGAAGGTCACTCGCACCTGGAGGTCGCCGTCGTCGGTGATGGCGTCGGTGGTCCAGGTGAGCGCCGGGGTGACCCCGCCGCTCATGGTGACCGGCCAGGTGACCGCAGTGTTACCAGGGGCGACAGTGGCGGAGGCTGGGATGTCCGACCAGCCGTCGCTGTCGCCGCGCCGGTACTGGAAAGTGGCTCCGGTCAGGTCCGAAGGTCCGGCTGCGGCGAGGGTGACCGAGTGGCCGATCTCTTCGCCGGACAGGGGAGCGGTGAGGCCGGCTGCGCCGACGTGGAAGGTGTAGACGGTCGCCGCGGACGTGTTGCCGGCCTTGTCCGTGGCGGTGACGGTCAGCTTGTGGCTGCCCTCGCTGGCCGGGGTCAGGTCGATCGCGGTGGTCGCGGCGGAGGCGGAGACCGTGGTCGCCGTACCGCCGTCCAGGGCGTAGGTGAAGGTGTCCAACCCCTTGTCTGCGGACGTCAGTGTGAAGGTCCCGGTGTCGCCGGCGTCACCGGCCCAGGCGTCGTCCGGGAAGTCCGGCGAGGAGACCGTGGGCGCGGCGGGCGCGGTGGTGTCCACGGTGAAGCGGTAGTGCGCCGCAGGCCCCCAGGTTCCGGCCGAGTTGACGGCGCGTACGTGCAGGTACCACGTGCCTGGCGAAGTGGTGCTGCTGTAGCTTGCGGTCGTGGAATCGGTGGTGGTGTCTGGGACGGTGGTGGCACTGGAGTCCACGGTGTAGCTGTAGCCGGTCGCGGTGGTGCTGGTCGTCCACGCCGCCTTGAACGCGGTCGCCTTGTAGGCGGCCGTCTGATCGGGGTGGGAGGAGGACGTGACCGTGGGTAGCAGGCCCAGCGTGGAGTTGACCGCGAAGGCGTAGTGGGCGGCGGACCCGGACCAGTTGCCGGCCTTGTCCCTGGCGCGCACATGCAGATACCAGGTGCCGTCGCCGCTCACCGTGGTGGTGTAGGACGTGGAGCTCTGGGTGGGGCCGGTGCTGGCGGGCATCGTCGCGCTGTTCTGGTCCACGGCGACCGCGTACGCGGACACACCTGCGGTGTCCTTCGGAGCGGTCCAGGCAAAGGCTGCCGTGCGGCTGGCGTAGGTGGAGGTGCTCAGCGGGTGTGTGGAGGAGGTGACGGTCGGTGCGCCCGGGGCTGTCGTGTCGACGTTGAAGGGGAGGGTCTGGGTAGGCGACCACAGTCCGGCTGCGTTGCGTGCCGCCGCGTGGACGTACCAGCTGCCGTCGCTCCGGTCCGGGGCCGATATCCCCGTGGAGGTCTGGGTGACGGTGGTGCCGGCGCTGGTGGCCGGGCTCTGGTCGACCTTGACCGCGTACCCGTCGATGCCGCTCGTGTCGTCGGCAGCGAGGGTGCCGGTGAAGTCGTCCGTCGAATACCAGTTGACGGACGATCCGTGAGTGGTGCTGGTGATCGTGGGCGCGGCCGGAGCCGTCGGGTCGACGGTCAGGGTCCGCCATGCCGACCAGGCCTTCGACAGGTCGGTGGCGTCATACGCCCTGGCCCGCCACTTGTACGTTCCCGCGCCCAGCGCCCCGGAGGTCCACGTGCCGATGCTGCCGGACAGGACGTACTTGGAGCTGCCGGTGGTCTTCCGGGTGGTCAGTCCGCTGTCCCACACCTCGAAGGTGTAGCGGAGCTGGTCGGCGTCGCCATCTGTCGCACGTGCCTGGAGGGTGGGGGTGGCGTCCTGGGTGATGGTCCCGGAGACGGGAAGGATCTGCGCGGCCGTGGACGGGTACGAGTTGTACGTCACGGTCAAATGCGGCTCGACGGAGCTGTCACCGGAGATGTAGTTCGCTGATCGGAAGCGGCGCCATGTCAGGGAGTCGCTCTCGTCTGCGCCGCGCAGCTGGATGCCGTAGTTCGCGGACCCGTCGGCCCACGCCTGCACGATGTCGTCGACATCGAAGTTCACGGTGCCGGCCGGGCAGGCGTCCGAGTAGCCCTTGGCGGCGGTGCTGGTGACGGCTCCGGTTGTGGTCGTCGAGGGCTGGTCGGCCCAGGTGACGCTCGAGGACGACCATGACGAGGTGATTCGCCGCACCTGGGTGCCCGCGCCTGATGTCGAGCATGAGGAGGACCAATACGAGTACAGCGCGAGGTTGGTGTCGGTGATGTGCTTGCCCGCGAAGTCCGAGACGTCGAACTTCAGGTACGAGCGGGCCTTGGTGGAACCCGCGTCGTACGTTCCCGATTTCAGTTCCGCCGACGAGACTTGCGAGTCGGGATAGTTGGTGGCCACCCAGGTGTCCGTGGTCACCGCGAGGGTGGATGTCGGATCCACCGTCACCGGGTAGGTGGCTGCGGCCAGAAAGTCGGCGTCCGGCGTGAGGACCAGTGTCTGCGAGCCGTCCGAGGAAGTCTCGATGTCAGCGTCCACCCGAGCCTGGTTCTTCGGCTCGCCGGACAGCTTGTCCTTGCTGGAATCCCACATCGTCGGTGCGGGCGCCTCGGCCACCAGGTCACCGGAGGAGTCCTTGAGCAGCAGGTGCCCCGATTTGGCCTCGGACAGGCGCAGTCCGTGCAGTTCCAAGGGGATTCGGTACGTCACCGGTCCGTGTGGTGCCTGGTCGAGGAGCACGTTCTGGGAGAAGCCTTCGGGCAGTGCGGTCACCTTGAGCGTCTCGCCCTCACCCAGTGCGTACGAGGCGGTGTCGCCGTCCACGTGGGGGGCCGGCAGGGTGTCCTGCCAGCCGAGTCCGAAGGTCTTGCCGCCGTCCGAAACTGAGGCCAGATCGGTGTCGCCGCCGTCGGAGACGGCGATACGTGCCGCCGCGGTCTCGGGCGTGAGGTCGGCGCCGGTATCGGACAGCGTGGTGTCGATGTCCTTCCACTTGCCGTCCTGCTTCACCCGGATCTGCGCGGCGAACGCCTCGGTCGTCAGGGAACCGTCGGGGTTGGCGTAGGCGGAGCTCGTCTCGGTCCGCTCCGCAAGTATCTCGATACGGCGGTTCTCGGCCTGGGCCAGCACGCGGGCCGTGTTCTCGTTGTCGGCCTCAGCGGGACCGAAGTCCCGTGGCTCGGCCGCAGCCGCAGCCGTAGCGGTCGCGTCGGAGGACGTGTCGTCGGCTGTCGCCTGGCCGCCAACCGTGAGAGCACCGCCGGCCAGAGCCAGTACGAGCATTGCCGAGGTGACGGCTCTCGTCTGCGTTGACCCGAGTCCGCGTGCTGCAGTGAACACTGCAGGTCAACCTACACTCGGTCCCGCCGTAGTCAGCGGCACGCCAGGCGGAGACAAGCTCGCGGAGCAGCAACCACATCCCACACCTGCGGGGACTGCGGGGCAGTGCCGTACATAGAACCGGTCCACGACGGTGGAGGTCAGTTCCACATCGTCGATGTCGTCGGGTTCCGGGTCGCGGTAGGTGACCACGAGCGAGTCCGGGACGACGAAGCCGAGAGGGTGCAGATCCCGGTCCATGTGGAAGCGGGCCGGCGCCGTGTGAACGCCGAGTGCAGGACCGCGCGCATCCCTTGGCCGCACTCGATCCGTGCGGCCGCCCGCACGGACGGTGGCGTAGTCGGCGGCGGTACCTGCCAGGCGTTGAGTGTCTTCCAGGGGCCGCGAAGTCACGCCGCCCCGTGCCCCCCTACAGGCCGCGCGGGCCAGGCAGCGCAGCAGGGGGCTTTCAACACCACGACGACGCCCCGGCCTCGCATGCCCACCGGAGACATGGTGGGGGTGCGAGGCCGGGGCGTCGGTGGCTGCGGCCGGTGCCGCACGGTTCACCAGCGCTTCAGTTCGGGGAAGAAGCCCGGTATCTCGGTGGCGCGGCCGGTGCTCAGGGCCGTGCGGTAGATGTGGTAGCCGACGGCCAGGTCGAGGACGCCGAGGCCGAACGGGGAGAAGACGGTGGGACGGTCGCGGTCGAGGGTCACGTCGCCGCGCAGCACGTCGGCGAGCGTGCCGTCGATGAAGTCGCGTGTGCCGTACTCCGTCTCCGTCAGGTGGGGCGAGGTCTGCGCGGTGAGGCAGTGGTCGATGTCGTCCAGGACGTTGTGGCACTTGATCATGACGGTGGGGTGGATGTCGCGCAGCGACAGGTTCAGGATGAGCTGGCCGGGCAGCAGGGTCTGCCCGTCCGCCAGCCAGGGCGCGGGCGCGGTGGTGGCGAGGACGACCAGGTCGGCGGTGGCCAGGGCCGCGTCGATCTGCGCCACGGTGCGGGTCTGCCAGCCGTGGGTGGCGGCGGTGTAGGCGGCGAAGGTCTCGGCGTAGGCGTCCACGTGGTCGTGGACCAGGCACTCGCGGACGTTGGCGCCGCGGGCCGCGAGGAAGTCGGAGACGGTCCGGCCGATGACGCCGGCGCCGACGAAGAGCACCGTCTTGGGGCTGTCGCCGTCCGCGAGGGTCTCCGCGGCGAGCGCGGCGGACGCCGCGGTGCGGGCGGCGCTGATGCCGGACGCCTCCAGGCAGGCGAACGGGTAGCCGGTCTCGGCGTCGTTCAGCAGCAGGACGGCGGAGGCGCGCGGCAGGTTCTGCCGTACGTTCTGCGGGTAGCTGGCGATCCACTTGAGCCCGGAGACCGGTGTGTCGCCGCCGAGGTGGGCGGGCAGGGCGATGATCCGGGCGCCGGGATCGTGCGGGAAGCGCAGGAAGTGGCTGTTGGGGTTCACGGTGGCCCCGCGGCTGTGCTGGAGGTAGGTCTCCCGCACGATGTCCAGGACGGCCGACGGCGCGGAGCCGATGACATCCTGGGCGACGGAGCCGTCGATCACGTGGAAGGTCGACATCGGTGGTTGCCTTTCGGGGGCGGATGGCGCGGCCGGGCGGTCGCGGCGGGTGGACTGTCCGGCCGGTGCGGGGCGGGTCAGGTGAGGGCGCCGAAGTGCCGCTCGACCCAGTCGTCGTTGTAGACCGTGCCGAGGTAGCGCTCGCCGAGGTCGGGGGAGATCGCGGCGACGCGGGAGCCGGCCGGGATGGTGCCGGCCCGGCGGCGGACCGCGGCCAGCACCGAGCCGGTGGAGCCGCCGGTGAGCAGGCCGTGGGTGCGGGCGAGCAGCCGGCACTCGCGTACCGCGTCCTCCTCGGCGACCAGCACCACGTCGTCGACGAGACCGGGTTCGAACAGTTCGGGGATGCGGCTCGCGCCCAGCCCGGGAATGTGGCGCGGCCCGGGGGCGGCGCCGAGGATGATGGAGCCGAGGGCGTCCACGGCGACGATCCGGGTGTGCGGCGAGAACTCGCGCAGGTACTGCGCGCAGCCGACGAACGTGCCGGTGGAGCCGACGCCGATGAACAGGTAGTCGAGGTGCTGGACCTCCTTGAGCAGGGTGCGCGCGGTCTGCTCGTAATGGGCGCGCGGGTTGGCCGGGTTGGCGTACTGGTTGAGCCAGACGACGGTCGGGTCCGCTTCGACGCGGCGCCGGATGTGGGCGATGCGGGACTGCAGGAAGCCGCCGTTGGCGTCGACGGTGTCGACGACGACCACCTCGGCGCCCAGCGCACGCATGTGATCGATGCTGGTGGCGTTGGTGTTCGGGTCGACGACGCAGGTGAAGCGGTAGCCCTTGGTGGCGCAGATGGAGCTGAGCGCGATACCGAGGTTGCCGGAGGAGGACTCGATGACTCGGGCGCCCGGCGTGAGGACGCCGCGGTGCTCGGCGTCCTCGATGAGGCTCAGCGCGGTCTTCAGTTTGACGGAGCCGGCCGGGTTGAGGCCCTCGATCTTCAGGAAGAGGTCCGAGCCGGGCACCATCCGGGGCAGCAGGACGAAGAGGTCGTCGGTGACCAGCTCGTAGGTGTGCTCGTAGATCATGTCCGGGGCTCCCAGAGGTCTTCGGGGCCGGTCTCCTCGGCCGTGTAGCGGCCCAGCGCGCTGACCGCCATGCGCAGTTCCAGCGCCAGGGCCTCCAGCAGGCGCTCGAGACCGTGCTCGGGGTCCTCGTCGGCGGCGATCAGGGCGGCGCGGCCGAGGCCGACGGCACGGGCGCCGAGGGCGAGCAGCTTCACGGCGCGGATGCCGTCCCAGACGCGTCCGCTGGCGAGGAGGGTGCGGCCTGCGGGGTCGACGCGGCGCAGGGCTTCGGCGAGGGGCAGTCCGACGTGGCTCAGGAAGCCGATCGGGGCCCAGCCGGTGCCGCCCTCGGCGCCGTCGACGGCGACGGCGTCCGCGCCCGCGTCCCAGGCGACGGCGGCGGCCCGGCCGACGTCACGGCCGGGGAAGAGCTTCACCCAGCAGCGGGCGCGCGGGTAGTTGTTGCGCATGAGCTGGATCTGGCGGCGGAAGATCTCGTCGGTGAAGGTGCCGGGGCTCGCGCAGCGCAGGATCGACGAGGCGCCGGGTCCGAGCCGTTCGACGGCGTACTGTCCGGCGAGGTCGGCCGCGACCGCGTCGCTGATCATGGTGAGGCCGCCGAGGCCGGGTTTGGCGCCCTGGCCGACCTTGAGTTCGAAGCCGAGCCGGCCGGAGGTGAGCAGGCCGGTGACGGCGGGGTCGCTGTAGACGTGGTTCCAGACCTCGGAGTCGGCGTCCTCGGTGCTCTGCTGGACGCAGACGCCGCCGACGCCGTCGGGCAGTTCCTCGCAGTACGCCTGGATGCGCTCCAGCAGGCCCTTGCGGTGGTCGTCGCCGCCGGAGCGGAAGCCGTTCATGGGGGCGACGTTCTCGCCGATGACCATCGGGATGCCGAGCCGTCCGGCCTGGCGGCTGAGGGCGAGGCTGGTGCCGGCGACGCGGGTCGAGCCGAGCGCCGACAGGTAGACCGGCAGCGGGGCGGCGAAGCCGCCGAGGGCGGTGTCGAGACGGACGTCGGAGTAGAGGGGTTCGCGGCCGAGGTCGATGAGCTTGGCCAGGCGGCCCGGCATGAAGACGGGCGGGGCCAGGCGCAGTGCGTCGATCTCGTCGCCGGCGGGTTCGGGGGCGGCGCCGAAGACGGCGTTGCCGTAGCTGTCCAGGGGCGGGAAGACGGCGGCGGCGCCGTCGCGGGCCCGGGCGCGCACGGCGTCCTCGGGCAGGCCGGGTGCGGTCAGCTGGTTCACGGCGACACGACCCCCGCGATCTTCGGGAAGGCGGTGGTCCGCCACGCGGAGTCCAGGCCGGTGACCCAGCGGGTCAGGCGTTCCAGGCCGATCCCGAAGCCGGCGCTGCTGGGGATGCCGTGCCGGGCGACCTCGAGGTACCAGGCGTACTTGGAGGGGTTCTCGCCGGTCTCGCGCATCCGGGTGACCAGGGCCGCGTAGTCGTGCTCGCGCTCACTGCCGCTGCACAGTTCGCCGCAGCCCTCGGGTGCGATGAGGTCGAAGTTCAGCAGGGTGCCGGGCTCGGCCGGGCTCTCCTTGTCGTAGAAGCCGCGGGAGCCCTTGGGGTAGCCGACGATGAAGAACGGGGCGTCGGCCTGGCGGGAGATGCGCTCCTCGGCCTCCCACTCGATCTCGGTGCCGGCGGCCTGTGGGTAGCCGTCGCGGCGCAGGCCGTCGACGACCTCACCGTGCGGGACGCGGGCGAACGGCCGGGCCACGTAACGGCGCAGGGCGTCGGGGTCGCGGCCGAGGACGGCGAGGTCGTCGCCGCACTCGTCGACGGCGGTGGTCACGGCGTGCCGGATCAGCCGCTCGACGACGCCCATGGCGTCGTCGCGGGTGGCGCCCGCGTACTCGACGTCGATCTGCCGGAACTCGGTGAGATGGCGGTGGGTGCTGCTGGTCTCGACGGGCTCCAGGCGGACGTTGGGCGCGACCAGGAAGATACGGTCGAAGGCCAGCAGGGACGCCTGCTTGTAGAGGATGGCGCTGGTCATCAGCTTGTAGCGGTGGCCGTAGTAGTCGACGTCGACCTGCTTGGCGCCGCGCGAACCCGGGTCGGTGACGGGGCCGATGACCGGGTGGGCCATCTCCACGGCGCCGTCGGAGCACAGGAAGGAGCGGGCGCCGGCCACCAGCGCCTGCTGGATGCGCAGGGCGGCGCGGGTGCGGGGGTCGCGCAGGTGTTCCAGCGGCGAGGGCAGCGCGAGCGCCTCGGGGGCCGGCGGAAGGTCCATCTGGAGTGTCATGTCGGTCGTGTCCTGTCCTGTCGTCGCCGGACCGGAGTCGCAGGCCGGCGGGCGGTGGCGCGCGGGCGCCGGGGTGGGGGCCGCTCGGGTCAGCTCGCCCGCACCAGGCGGGCGGCGGGGTCGTCGTAGCGGTTCTTGACGTGGTTGAGCGCGTGCAGCAGCCCGGACGAGGTCAGGCGCCGGGACGGCTGTGCGGCGGTGGGCCGGCCGAGCGGGAGCGATCCGGTGCGGGACCACTCCAGCCGGCCGCGGTCGGAGATGAAGCTGCGGGTGCGCCCCGCGTTGTCGGGGTGCAGGCAGAAGGGCACATCGAGGTAGCCGTGGGCGAAGGCGCGGACCAGGGCCTGGCCGAGGTCGTCGTGCAGGTGCAGGACGGCCTCTACGAGGGAGCGGGCCTCCGCCTCGACACCGGTGGACGGCGGCGGGGCGGCCGGCCGCGCGGTGCGGGCCGCCGCGGCGGCGGTCTCCAGCGCCGTGACGTTCTCCTCGATGGAGGGGATACGGGCCGACTCCGCCGGAGTCTTCACGATGAGCCGGATGGCGCCGGTGCGCACCGCGAGCCGCGCGGCGTCCGCGACGAGCCGCAGCGCACCCGCCCGGGTCTCCGGGTAGACGCCCATGTACGCATAGACGACCACGTGCCAGGAGGTGTCCGGTAGGTGGTCGGCGGCCAGGGCGCGCAGTGCGTGCACGGCCTCCTCGTCCTGTTCGGGGCTGGTCTGCTGGGCGTAGCTGAGGGAGACGCTGCGCAGCCCGTGCCGGCGGAAGAACATGGCTTCCAGCACGGACAGGGCGACGAGCAGGGAGGGCGGGCAGAGCTGGCCCAGCATGCAGCCGCCGAAGGTCTCCAGGTGCGGTTCGGCTCCCGTCTCACGCAGCGCGGCGAGCCTGCGGCACGCTTCGGCCCAGGAGCGGACCGAGGTGGCCAGCGGGGTGCGGCCGTAGGGCAGGCAGTAGGAGACGGGGCCGCCCTCGGTGGCGTCGAGCCCGGCGGCGATGAGGGCCTCGACGATCCGGCCCGGCCGTGCGGAGCCGTGCCTCACCTGGACCGGGAAGTCGGGTCCGTGGACGCCGTCGAGGAGACCGACGGTGGTGCCGAGGTCCATGCTGACCAGCGGGTAGCCGTTGAGGTGATGGCCCTGGGCGACGGCGCGGGCGGCGGCGGCGTAGTCGCCGACGCGGGTGAAGCTGTCCAGGGTGAGGGTGCCGACGGTGGTGGCGTCGGCGGCGCGGGTGGCGATCAGGCCGGTGCGCATCCGGGCGGGGTCGGCGAAGCCCATGCGGGGCTGCACGACGAGGCGGCCGGTACGGGCGGCCTCGGCGGTGAACCGGTGGAAGGCGCCGCCGGCAGTGGGGGAGGGCTCAGCGGACGGCATCGGCGTGGGACCTTCCGTGCCGGTGCTCGGGCAGGGCGTCGAGCAGGGCGAGCAGTCCGGGGACGGCGTTCGGGCCGGTCAGGACGGCGTCGAAGCCGGCGTCGGTGAGCGAGGCGTGGACGTCCGGGGCGGTGGTGCCCGAGGTGTCCAGCTTGCCTCCGACGACGAGCGGCACCTCGGCCAGCGCGGGCACGGCGCGCACCGCGCGGGCCAGGCCCGGCGCCTCCTCGGCGCCGTGCCCGTTGACGGTGCTGACGACGATGAGACCGGGCGCGCGGGCCGTGGCCTCCTCGACCAGCACGCCGACCGGGACGCACGCGCCGAGATTGGTGACCTCCCAGCCCTGTTCCTCGAGCAGCAGTTGCAGGAAGAGCAGGTTCCAGGTGTGTGAGTCCGAGGCGATGGTGGTCAGGACGGCGTGGTGCGGGCTGTCCGGGGGCTGGCGATGCGGGTACACGACCGGCTTTTCCTCTCGACACCGTGGTGGGGCCGCGACCGCTGCGATCGGGCCGGGTGCCCGGAAAGGCGCCCCTGCGGCGGGGCGTCCGGGCTGTCCAGTGACGTCGTCCATGGTGGCCAGCGGTGATCGCGGGCGGCACTGGGCAGTTGTGACCACCCACCGGGGAGTCACAACTGCCCACTGGGGGGCAGGTGTTCGCGGGTCCTAGCGTGCTCGTCGCGGACGTTCGGTGCCGCGGCGGTCGCGGTGCGGCCGGCGGCGCGGACCCCGGCCCGCCCGGGGCGCCCCGCCCCGCTCCTCGCCGCGCACCGCACGACGTGCCGCCCGTGAACCGCTTGTACCGCTGACGATGTCCTGACGATGGGGAGTGAACGGTGGCTGATCACCAGCTGGGGGAGGAGTGGCGGCACGCACTGGCGGGCCTCGAGCCACTGGAACTGCCGTCGGACCGCCGGCCGTCGGAGGACGGCCCGGGCCCCGCGGACCGGGTCGCGTTCGACGTGCCGGCCCGGACCGCCGACGCGCTGGCCGCGCTGGCCCGCGACCGGGGCGTGGGACTGCCCGCGGTCCTGCTGACGGTGTTCCACACGCTGCTGGCACGGCACGCCGGCCGGGACGACGTCCCGGTGGCGGTGCCGGCGGACGGCGCGCGGGACGCGGGCGCCGCGAGCGTGGTGCGGGGCGCGACCGGGGACCCCGCGTTCACCGACGCCCTGGCGTCGGTCGCGCGGGGCATGGCGGACGCCGCCCGGCGCGGTCCGGCGCCGCTCGGCGCGCTGGCCGACGCGGCCGGCGGCGCGGCGCCCACGGTGGCGTGGTTCGCGTGGCGCACGGCCGACGGGGAAGCCGCCGTGTTCCCGCCGGACGCGCACCTCACCCTGGAGCTCGTCGCGGACGGCGGCGGGCTGAGCGGGGCCCTCGGCTACCGGACCGACCTGTTCGAACGGGCCACGGCGGAACGGATGGCGGGGCACCTCACGACGCTCGCGCGTTCCGCCGCCGACAGGCCCGGAGAGCGGCTCGGCACGCTGGAGATGCTGACCGCGGAGGAACTGCGCCGGATTCTGACCGAGTGGAACGGGCCGCGGTCCGCGTTCCCGGACACCGCGACCGTGCACCGGCTGGTGGCGGACCGGGCCGCGCTCCAGCCAGACGCGGTGGCCCTGGAGTACGGCGGGCAACGGCTGACCTACCGGGAGCTGGACGAGCGGGCCGAGGGGCTGGCGCGGTACCTGGCGGAGCGGGGCGTCGGCCCCGGCGCGCTGGTCGCGGTGTGCCTCGACCACGGCCCGGACCTGGTGTGCGCGCTGCTCGGCGTGCTCAAGTCGGGTGCCGCCTACGTGCCGCTGGACCCCGCCTACCCGGCCGAGCGGCTGCGGTACATGGTCGAGGACAGCGCCGCCCCGGTGGTGGTGACGCAGTCCGCGCACGCGGGCCTGTTCGCACCGGGCACCGCGCTGCTGCTGGCCGACCGGGAGTGGCCGGCCGGCCCGGGCACCGCCCCGGTCGCCGCCGCGGGCCCGGACGACGTGGCGTACGTCATCTACACCTCGGGTTCCACGGGCCGGCCCAAGGGCGTACGGGTCGGGCACCGGGGGATCGTCAACTACCTGCACTGGTGCGACCGGAACTATCCTCCGGCGCCCGGCGCGCGCATCGGTTCGCTGCTGTGCTCGTCCGCCGCCTTCGACCTGACGGTGACCGCGCTGTTCCTGCCGCTGGTGCAGGGACTGTGCCTGGTGGTGCCGCGACCGGAGCCGGGCCGCGGGGTGTTCGACGCGGCCGTGGACATCGTGGCGACCGGTGTCCCGATCAGCTTCCTGAAGGCGACGCCCTCGCACCTGGAGCTGCTCACCGCCCGGCTGGAGCAGGACGGCGTCCGGCACGGCATCGCCACGGTGGTCGCCGGCGGCGAGGACCTGACGCCGGCGCTCGCGCACCGGGTGCTGGCCCTGGGCGCCGGGGACACGGCGATCGTCAACGAGTACGGGCCGACCGAGGCGACCGTGGGCAACGTGGTCAGCCGGACGGAGTCGGTGGACCCGGCGGCGGACCACGTGCCGATGGGCCGGGCGATCGACAACACCGAGGTCTACGTCGTCGGGACGCACGGCGAGGTCCAGCCGGTCGGAGTGCCCGGCGAACTGCTGATCGGCGGCGTCAACGTGGCCCTCGGCTACCTGGGTAGGCCCGAGCTGACGGAGAGCCGGTTCGTGCCGCACCCCTTCTCGGCCGATCCCGGCGCGCGCGTGTACCGAACCGGCGACCTGGTGAAGTGGCTGCCGGACGGAGGCCTGGTCTACCTGGGCCGGATGGACGACCAGGTCAAGCTGCGCGGGCACCGGGTGGAACTCGGAGAGATCGAGAACGCCCTGATGTCCCGGCCGGACGTCGCTGCGGCCACGGTCGTCGTCCGCGAGGACGTCCCCGGCGACCGGCGGCTGGTGGCGTACCTGGTGCCCGCGGGCGGCACGGGCGTGCCCGTGGCCGCGGTGCGCACGGCGCTGGCGCGTGAGCTGCCCGCGCACATGGTGCCCGCCAGGTACGTCGTGCTGGAGCGGCAGCCGCTCACCCCGAACGGCAAGGTGGACCGGCGCGCGCTGCCCGCGCCCGAGGGCCACCGCCCGGACCTCTCCGCCGCGTTCACCGCGCCGCGCACGCCCACGGAGCGCGCGGTCGCCGGCATCTGGGCCGAGCTGCTGGGCGTCGACGCGGTCGGCGCGGACGACGACTTCCTCGAACTGGGCGGGCACTCCCTGCTGGCCGCCCGGGTCGCCTCCCGGCTGCGCCGGGACCTCGGGGTGGACGTGCCGCACCGCACGCTCTTCGACGCCCCCACACCGGCGCTGCTGGCGGCGGCCGTGGACGGGCTGGAACCCGGCACCTGCGCCGGAATCCAGCGGGCGGACCGGTCGGCGGACGCCCTGCCGCTGTCCTTCGCCCAGCAACGCCTGTGGTTCCTGGACCAGTTGGCGCCGGGCCGCGCCGAGTACACGATCCCGGTGGGACTGCGGGTCGAGGGCGGCTTCGCGCCCGAGGCGTTCGCCGCCGCGCTGACGGCCCTGACCGCCCGGCACGAGATCCTGCGGACCCGGTTCGTCGCGGACGCCACGGGACGCCCGTTCCAGGTCGTCGACCCCGTGCGGGAGGTGACGGTGGACGTCCACGACGCCCGGCGCCTCGGCGCCGGCGCCGCGCGGGAGATGCTGCGCGAGGCGGCGGGACGGCCGTTCGACCTCGCCACCGGGCCGCTGCTGCGCGCCGTGGCGGTGCGGGTGGCCGACGAGCGGTGGCTGCTGCTGCTCGCGGTGCACCACATCGTCTCCGACGGCTGGTCGGAGGGCATCCTGGCCCGGGAGCTGGGCGAGCTGTACGGCGCGGCGGTGGACGGCCGGCCGGACACCCTGGCTTTTCTCGGCCTCCAGTACGCGGACTTCGCGAGCTGGCAGCGCGAGACGCTGGACGGCCCGGCGCTCGCGGGGCAGTCGGCGTACTGGCGGGAGCGGCTGGCCGGAGTGCGGCCGCTGGAACTGCCCACCGACCACCGGCGTCCGGCCGAGCGGTCGGGCCGGGGCGGCACGGTGTCCTTCTCGGTGCCCGCCGACCTGGCCGGCGCGGTCCGGCGGCTGGCGGCGGGACAGGGGGCGAGCCTGTTCATGTCGCTCCTGGCGGTGTTCCAGCTGCTGATGGCGAAGTACAGCGGCCAGGAGGACGTCGCGGTCGGCAGTCCGGTGGCCGGCCGCAACCGGGCCGAGACCGAGGAGCTGATCGGTTTCTTCGTGAACACGCTCGTCCTGCGCACCGACCTGTCCGGCGACCCGCGGTTCGAAGAGTTGCTGGCCCGGGTCAAGGACACCGCGCTCGCGGCCTACGACCACCAGGACCTGCCCTTCGAACGCCTCGTGGAAGAACTCGCCCCCGACCGCGACCTGTCGCGCACCCCGCTGTTCCAGACGATGTTCGTGCTCCAGAACACCCCGGACGCCCGCGCGTGGCGGCTGCCCGGAGCGGCGGTGGAGCCGTTCGCCGTCCGCGCGGAGGAGGCCAAGTTCGACCTGACCCTGTTCCTCACCGAGCGGTCCGACGGCTCGCTCGACGGCGACCTGGTGTACGCCCTGGACCTGTTCGCACCGGACACGGCCGAGCGGCTGGCCGGGCACTTCACCACACTGCTGCGCGCGGCGGTCGCCGGCCCGGAGCGCAGGCTGTCCGAACTCGAGGTGCTGACCGGCGCCGAGCGGCGCCGGGTGCTGACCGAATGGAGCGGGACGGCGGCCGCCGCGGACACGGGGCGCGGTGCCGAAGCCGTGGTCCAAGGCGCGGATGGGGTCCAGGACGTGGTCGAAGGCGTGGCCGCGACCGAGTCCGGGGCCGGCGTCGAGGCCGGTACGACGGTGCACCGGCTCGTCGAGGAGTGCGCGGCCCTGCGGCCGGACACCACGGCCGTGCTCTCGGCGGACGGGGAACTGACCTACCGGGAGCTGAACGCGCGGGCCAACCGGCTCGCCCGGTACCTGCGTTCGCGCGGAGCCGGTCCCGGGGCCGCGGTCGCCGTGTGCCTGGAGCGCGGCCCCGAGCAGATCACCGCGCTGCTCGCGGTCCTCAAGTCCGGCGCCGCCTACGTGCCGCTGGACCCGGAGCACCCGGCCGACCGGCTCGCCTACATGGTCGCGGACGCTCGGGCCGCGCTCGTCGTCACCGACGGCGCCCGGGCCGCACGGCTGCCCGGGCAGCCCGGCCGGTTCCTCACCGACCGGGACTGGCCGTCCCTCGCGGACCTGCCGGCGCACGACCCGGAACCCGCGGCGGCCCCCGGCGACCTGGCGTACGTGATCTACACCAGCGGCTCCACCGGCCGGCCCAAGGGCGTCGAGATCGAGCACCGCAGCCTGGCCGGCCTGGTCCGCTGGACGGCCGACACCTTCGGCGCGTCACCGGGACGGCGTGTCGCGCTGCTGGCCGGGGTCGGGTTCGATGCGGCGGCCTGGGAGCTGTGGCCGGCGCTGGCGACCGGAGCCACCGTGTGCGTACCCGACGAGACGGTACGGCTCACCCCGGCGCTGCTCCAGGGCTGGCTGACCGAGCGCCGGGTCACCGGCACCTTCGTCTCGACCCCGATGCTGGAGGCGCTGGCGGCCCTCGACTGGTCGGAGCCGACCTCCCTCGAGTACGTGCTGACCGGCGGTGACGCGCTGCGCCTGCCGGCCGGGCTGCGCCTGCCCTTCCGCGTCGTCAACAACTACGGGCCGACCGAGTCGACGGTGGTGACGACCTCGGCCGAGGTCGTCCCCGGCACGGCCGTGCCGCCGATCGGCCGCCCGGTGCGCGGCACCTTCGTGTACGTCGTGGACCGGTACGGCCGGCCGGTGCCGACCGGGGTCCCGGGCGAACTCCTCGTCGGCGGCGCCGGGTTGGCGCGCGGATACCGGGCGCAGCCGGGTCAGACGGCGGAGCGGTTCGTCACCGCCGACGTCGACGGCACACCGCGCCGGGTCTACCGCACCGGGGACCGGGTGCGCTGGCTGGCTGACGGGCAACTGGAGTTCCTGGGACGCCTGGACGACCAGGTGAAGCTGCGCGGACACCGCATCGAACCCGGTGAGATCGAGGCGGTGCTGCTGGCCGGCCCCGATGTCGCCGCGGCCACCGTCGTCGTCCGCGAGGACACCCCCGGCGACAGGCGGCTGGTCGCCTACGTCGTCCCGGCGGCGGGCGGCACCGTGCGCGGCGAGGCCCTGCGCGGGCGGCTGCGCCGTGAACTGCCGGACTTCATGGTGCCGTCCGCGTTCGTGGCACTGGAACGGCTGCCGCTCACCCCGAACGGCAAGGTGGACCGGAGGGCGCTGCCCGCGCCCGAACCCCGCGCGACCACGGCCGGCGGCCCGGCCCCCCGTACCCCGGTGGAGCGGGCGATCGCGGCGGCCTGGAGCGAGGTACTGGGCACCGAGGTCACCGGGGTGGACGCCAACTTCTTCGAGCTCGGCGGCCACTCCCTGCTCGCCACTCAGGTGACGTCACGGCTGCGGGACGCGCTGGGCGTGGAGGTGCCGGTGCGGGACCTGTTCGCGGCGCCCACCGTCGCCGGACTGGCCGCGGCCGTGGCGGAACTGGCGGCGGACGGGACGCCTGGTGCGGAGCGCATCGCGCCGGCCGACCGGACCGACGGGCCGCTGCCGCTGAGCTTCGCCCAGCAGCGGCTGTGGTTCCTCGACCAACTGGAGCCCGGACGCGCCGAGTACGCCGTGCCCTTCGCGCTGAGTGTCAGCGGTGCGCTGGACACCGGCGCCCTGGACGCGGCGCTGACCCGGATGCTGGCGCGGCACGAGATCCTGCGGACGCGGTTCGTCGCCGACGACAACGGCGAGCCGGCGCAGCTCGTCGATCCGCCGACGCCGGTGCACACCACCGTCCACGACCTGCGGCACATCGCCGACGCCGAGGAACGGCGGGAGCAGGCTGAGCAGTTGGCCCGTGCGGAGACCGCCCGCCCGTTCGACCTGGCCGCCGGCCCGCTGCTGCGCGCGCACCTGGTGCGGCTGACCGACGAGGAGGCGCATCTGCTGCTGACGGTGCACCACATCGCTTGTGACGGCTGGTCGGAGCCGATCATGGCGCGCGAACTGCGGGAGGGCTACCGGGCGGCGACGACCGGTGTCTCGCCCGAGGACGCGGAACTGCCGGTGCAGTACGCGGACTTCGCCGTCTGGCAGCGACAGCGGCTCACCGGCGACGTGCTGGAGGAGCAGCTGGCGTACTGGCGGGAGCGGCTCGCCGGGGTGGAACCCCTGGAACTGCCCACCGACCACCGCCGTCCGGCGGGGCGGCCCGGAGGCGGCGGCACCGTGACGTTCCAGGTGGGCGCCGCGGTGGCCGCCGGACTGCGGAAGACGGCCAGGAGCGGCGGCGCGAGCCTGTACATGGTGCTGCTCGCGGTCTTCCAGGTGCTGCTGGCCAAGTACGGCCGCCAGGACGACGTGACCGTCGGCAGCCCGGTGGCCGGCCGCAACCGCGCGGAGACCGAGGAGCTGATCGGCTTCTTCGTGAACACGCTCGTCCTGCGCACCGACCTGTCCGGCGACCCGCGGTTCGAAGAGTTGCTGGCCCGGGTCAAGGACACCGCCCTCGGCGCCTACGACCACCAGGACCTGCCCTTCGAACGCCTCGTGGAAGAACTCGCCCCCGACCGCGACCCGTCCCGCAACCCCCTGTTTCAGACCATGTTCGTCCTTCAGAACACGCCGGACGAGCACGGCTGGAGCCTCCCGGGGCTGGACGTCGAGCCGTTCACGGTGACGCTGCCGGACGCCAAGTTCGACCTCACCCTGATGATGTCCGAGGACGCGGACGGCGGTCTGCGCGGCGCCCTGGAGTACCGGACCGACCTTTTCGAGCGGGACACGGTGGCCAGGCTGGCCGGGCACCTGGGCACCCTGCTGGAGACGGTGGCCCGCGAGCCCGGGGCACGGCTGTCCGAGCTGTGCCTGCTCACCGCTGAGGAGCGGCGACGGATCGTGGCCGAGTGGAACGACACCGCGGCCGCCTTCCCGGACACCGCCACACTGCACGGCCTGTTCGAGGAGCGGGCCGCCCGGCAGCCGGACACCGTGGCCGTCGAGGGGCCCGAGGGCACGCTGACCTACGGCGAGCTGAACGCACGGGCCAACCGGATCGCCCACCACCTGCGCACCCGGTACGGAGTGCGGCCGGACATGCCCGTCGCGGTGTGCCTGGAACGCGGCCCCGATCTGGTGACCGCCGAGCTGGCCGTCCTGAAGGCGGGGGCGCCGTACGTGCCGCTGGACCCGGACTATCCGCCCGAGCGGCTGGCCTACATGGTGCGGGACACCGCGACGCCGGTCGTCCTCACCGGCTCCGCGCACACCGGCCGGCTGCCCTCGGACGTGCCGCTGCTCCTGCTCGACGAGGACACCGAGACGCTGGCCGGCGAGCCGGACACCGACCCCCAGCCGGTCGCCGCACCGCACCATCTGGCCTACCTGATCTACACCAGCGGCTCCACCGGCCGGCCCAAGGGCGTCCAGGTCGAGCACCGCAGCGTGGTCAGCCTGGTGCACTGGACGGCCCGGACGTACGGGCTCGAGCCCGGGCAGCGGATCGCGCTGCTGGCCGGGATCGGTTTCGACGCGGCGGCGTGGGAACTGTGGCTCGGCCTGACCCGCGGTGCGACCTGCTGTGTCACCACCGAGTCCGTCCGGCTCACCCCGCACCTGCTGCGCGACTGGCTGTGCGAGCAGCGCGTGCACGCCACGTTCCTGTCCACGCCGATGCTCGAGGCGCTGGTGGCGCTGCCGTGGGCGCCGGACAGCACCCTCGACTACGTGCTGACCGGCGGCGACCGGCTGCGGATGCCGCCGCAGGCCCGGCTGCCGTTCCGCGTGGTCAACAACTACGGCCCCACCGAGACGACGGTCATCGTCACCTCCACGGTGGTTGAACCCGGCGACGCGGTCCCGCCGATCGGCAGGCCCATCCCCAACTCCCTGGCGTTCGTGGTGGACCAGCACGGGCGGCCGGTGCCGGTCGGGGTGCCCGGCGAACTCCTCGTCGGCGGCGTGCCGGTGGCCCGCGGCTACCGGGGCAGGCCGGAGCTGACCGAGGAGAGGTTCACCGCGTACGAGGCCGAAGGGATCAGCACCCGGGTGTACCGCACCGGCGACCTGGTGCGGTGGCGGGCGGACGGGCAGCTCGAGTTCCTGCGGCGGATCGACAACCAGGTGAAGATCCGCGGCAACCGCATCGAACTCGGCGAGATCGAGGCCACTTTGCTGACGGGTCCCGGCATCGGCGAGGTCAGTGTGGTCGTCCGCGAGGACACCCCGGGCGACAAGCGGCTCGTGGCCTATCTCGTCGCGGCCGCCGGCGCGGACATCCCGAGCACCGCCGAACTCCACACCCACCTGGGGCGGTTCCTGCCCGACTACATGATCCCGGCGGCGTTCGTCACGCTGGAGCGGCTGCCGTTGACCGCCAACGGCAAGGTGGACCGCGCGGCCCTGCCGGTGCCGGACCACCAGCGGCCGGATCTGGGCACGGAGTACACGGCGCCCCGCAACGCCGTCGAGCGGACCGTCACCACCGTGTGGCAGGACCTGCTGGGCATCGAACGCGTCGGCGTGCACGACAACTTCTTCCAGCTGGGCGGGCATTCCCTGCTCGCCACACAGGTGGCCTCCCGGCTGCGGAAGGCGCTGCGGGTCGACGTGCCGGTGCGGGCCGTGTTCGACTCGCCCACCCCGGCGCAGCTCGCCCAGGGCATCGCCGACCTGATGATGGCGGCGATCACGGCGCAGTTCGCGCCGGCCGGGTGACCACGCCCGGTGCCACGCCGTGAAGGGGCCGGACCTCGTAACCGAGGTCCGGCCCCTTCACGGTGCGCTGGTCACGCCGGGTGCGGGACGGCTCAGGCGACGTCCTCGGCGCGGATGCCGCCGCTGGCGAGGGCGAGGGCGCCGAGCTGAAACCGGCTCTGGGCGCCGAACCGGTCCGTCAGCTTCTCCGAGAGCCGGCGCACCGTGCGCAGCGAGACGTCCATCCGGCGGGCCGCCGCCGCGTCGGTGAGCCCCTGCGCCCAGAGCCGCAGCACGTGCTGCTCCTGGAGGGAGAGGTTGCCGCGGGTGCGGGGACGCGCCTCGGCGAGCGGCAGGGCCTCCCTCCACAGCCGGGAGAACAGGGTCGCGAAGGCCTCCGTGACCGACTCGACGCCGCACGCCATCGCGCCGACCACGCTGCGGCCGCTGACCACCGGCACGACGGCGTGCCTGCGGTCGGAGAGGATCATCCACACCGGCAGCGACGGCAGGGTGCGGACGGCGCCGCCGCACTCCTCGTTCCGCAGCAGGCGCTCGGTCGCCTCCGGGTCGTTGCGGACGCTCTCCAGCACGATGGCGCGTGCGGGCGTGCCGTGCCGGCGCAGGATCTCGTCCACCGGGCGGCCGGCCGCGAGGGCCGCGGCGTCCAGCCGCTCGGCCGGTCCCACGGTCAGCCATTCGTGCGCGCACTCCTCGGCGAGCGAGGCGACGTGCCGCCACACGGCGTCGGCGCCGGCCAGCCACTCGACGTCCGGCATGCCGTCCCGGCTGCCGCGCCCGCGCTCCGACAGCAGCCGTGTCACCTCCAGCCGGCTGCCCTCCACCTGGAGCCGGTGGCGGGCGAGTTCGTCCTGCTGCCGGGCGAGCATCGCGGCCAGCCCGACCTCCGGATCGACCGGCCGCCAGCCGCTGGCCGAGTCCCCCGGAACGACGAGCAGCAGGGCGGACAGCCGCTCCAGTCCGTCGCGGACCGTTTCCTCGGTCTGCGCCAGTTGCTCGGCCAGCTCGGCCACCTCCGCGCCGGGCCGGTCGACCATCGCGATGTACACACTCCGCGCAACGGAGTCGATACCCAGAGAGGTCCGCATGTCGTGCACTCCTGTATGTCTTGTCTTACGGCACCTGTTGGCTGTGGGACACGGGTCGAGATCGGGCCGGCGGCGCCCCCTCGGGTCGTCACCGCGGGAACCCGCCGGCGGGACACCAGTAGAGCCACGGCGGCCCCGACGGCGGATGCGGGGCGATCCCCCAAGTTCCTGGGGGACACCCGCCGGCGGGGCGGGCGAGGACGCCGCGACGTGCGGCTCCCGCGCCCCCACGCGCCGGTCCTGCGGGGCGGACGCGGGCCGCGGGCCGGCAGCACGTACGCGACCGGAGTCGGCCACGCCCGCGTACCCAGTGATTTTCGGACAACCGGTCAGATCGTGGCGTGTTCACGCCTGTCGGGCGGCCCGCCGGGTCCTCCGGGCACGCACGACGGGCACGGCGTACGGGGCCGTCGGACGGCCGGTACCGCGTACGTCCCCCATCGCGGGACGTGCGTGCCCCCATATACCCACCGGGCCGGCCGCCCGGCCCGTACGCCCCGTACGCCCCTCGGCCGCACTGCACGCGGCCGCGCCCTCAGCCGAGCGCACACCGTCCGGCCTGCGGCTTCGCCCCGTCAGGCGTCGACTCCGCGGCCCATCGCCCCGAGCCGCCGCACGCACCGGGCGTCCCCGTCCCCCATGGGCCGGGAGCGGTGGGTGGGCGCCGCCGGAGAATATGGGGGACAGTTCCCCATGCGGGTCCCGCACCCGATCTGTGACCTTGTTCTCGTGACCGCATCAGCCGCATCCGCGACTCCCCGGAGCGCGAACCCCCCGGCCCCCGCCCGGCGGGCCACCACGATCCCCCAGGCCGACACCGGCCGCGACCCGCTCCGCGCCGGCACCCGCGTCCCGACCGCGCCGGGCCCCCGACTTCCCTGTTCCGGCCAGGCATTCGCACGCTGAGAGTCACCCGGCGGACCCGCCGCCGCCCCGCTCCGCTTCCCGCTCCCGCCCTCACAGACACGAGGTTCTTCACCATGGACGAGCTCCGCCGCAACGCCGACTCCGCCTCCGCCGACCTCCCCGCCCGCCCGGCCGACGAGACGGACGCCGCCGGCGGCATCACCCTGTCAGGCCGCAACCGCGCCTGCGCCCGAGCCCGCGTCCTCGCCGGGATGGTCCTCACCAGCGGTCTCGTCATCACCCTGACCTCGATCGACACCTCGGTCTCGGCCCCGCACTGAGCATCCGTCCCGCGTCGTGCGATTGGTGGCGGCCGTGCCGCACCCGCCCAGGTGCCGACGGTGGTCCGCGGCGGCCGGACCACCCCACCCGGTCCGGCCGGTCCGCAGGCCTACGCGTCGCGCAGGGCCGCCGACCGCGCGCACAGGTCGGCGCGGTTGGCCGCACCCGTCTTCGTGATCAGACTCGCTATGTGCTTCTCCGCCGTGCGCGGTGAGATGAACAGCCGGTCGGCGATGTCCTTGTTGCCGAGCCGCTCCGCCAGCAGCCGGAACACCTCGAACTCCCGCACCGTGACGCCCTGGGCACGCAGCCGGTCCGGGATGCCGCTGGTGCCGTTGCGGTGCTGGTGCACGGAGGCCCCGAGCCGGCGCAGCCCGGCCCGGCAGGCGCCCGTGACGGCCTGGACGTCACGCTCGTGGAAGTAGTGCTCCGCCCGCCGCAGCCAGCCCACCGGATCGCCCCAGCCGTCCTGGTGGGCCGCGTCCGCGATCAGCCGCAGCCCCAGGTGCTGGGCCAGCGGGTACGGCTCGGCCACCGCCAGCGCGGCGTCCACCGCGGCCGCCGCCCGCTCGCCCGCGCCCTCGCGGCCCAGCAGCACGGCGTCGGTGAGCAGCACGAACTGCCGGTTCCAGCGCATCCGGGCGACGGCGGTGGCGGTGATCTCCTCGTGCCGGGCCCGGTCCGCGTCCCCGGCGAGCACGTCCAGCAGCAGGACCAGGCCGTGGGTACCGCTGAGGTGGTAGGTGGAGGGGTTGCCCGCCTCCAGCGCCAGCACCTGCCGCAGCTCCTCCCGGGCGAGTGCCCGGTCCTCCTCCAGCAGGGCGCAGAAGGCCCGGGCCAGACCGCGCCCGAGCGGCTCCTCCTGCGAACCGGCGCCGTCCCACTCGGCGAAAGCGGCCAGCGCCCGCTCCATCGCCGCCCGGTCGGCGTGGTGGGCCTCCAGGACGGCCTGGGCCATCAGCACGTACCGCACGGCGGGCGCGAGCCGCAGACGCCGTACGACGGCCAGGCACTCGTCGGCCGCCGACCGGGCGGCGTCGTAGCGGCCGCCCAGCACCGCGTCCAGCACGAGGATGCCGTCCACGGTGTGGACGATGTTCACGGAGCCGAGCCGCAGCGCCTCCTCGCGGGCCGCCAGCAGGCCCGAGGTGTCGCCGTCCGCCAGCCAGGCGTTGCCGCCGAGCCGGGTGGCCGCGTACATGCGCTGCAGGGGCAGCCGGTGGCGCTCCGCCGTGGCCAGCGCCTGCCCGAGCATCGCCTCCGACTCCTCGGGGTCCCGTTCGCGGGCCACCGTCGCGAGGAGTTCCCGGGCCTGGCAGGCCACGACGGGCAGGCCGTGCCGTTCGGCGGTGTCGGCGGCGGCCCGGGCCAGCTTCTCCGCGTGCTGGGTGCGGTCCGGCCCCGGTGTGTCGAGGGCCAGGTAGGCGGCGGTGACGTCGACCGCCGCCGCGGCCGACTCGTCCGGCGCGGCCGCCAGCACCTCGCGGGCGCGGGCTATCTGCCGGTTGCCGTCGTTCCACCGGCCCGCCGTGTGGGCGACCTTGGCCAGCCGGGTGTGCAGCGTGGCCAGACGGACGGGGCTCAGCCCCGAGCCGTCCAGCACATGCAGGTCCTCGGCCAGGTCGAGGGCGCGGGCGAAGTCACCGGCCTCGGCGAGGGCCGGCAGCAGGTTCTCCAGCACCATGGCCCGTGCCTGCGGATCGCCAGCGTCGGCCAGCAGGCTCTCCGACCGGGTGAGCAGGGTGACGGCGGAACCGAGCGCCCCGGCCGCCAGCGCCCGCCCGCCGGCGTCCGCGAACAGCAGGCCCGCCTCCACCTTGTCCCCGGCCGCGCTGCGCAGCCCGGCCGCGAGCGGGCACCAGTCGCCGGCCAGATCAGGGTGCAGCTCCTCGACCGCCTCGGCGCCGCGCCGGGCCAGGTCCGCGCGCTGGCCCGGGGTCATCTGCGTGAACAGCGCCTCCACGGTGAGCGAGTGCCGGAAGGAGTACCAGTCGGGCGCGGGCTCGTCGGGAATCACCAGCCGCGCGGCCACGCCGGCGTGCAGATGGCTGAGCAGAGTCCGGTCGTCGACGCCGGTCATGCGCTGCAGGACCGTCAGCGGGAAGCGCCGGCCAAGCACGGCGGCGGCCGACAACAGGGTCAGGCCCTGCGCGCCGAGCCGGTCGATGCGCCGCAGGATGCCACGCGCCAGCGAGGAGGAAACGTCACTGCGGAGGTCGCCGACTGCCCGCCAGCCCTCCGGCCCCCGCACCAGGGTGCCGGCCCCGATCATCGACTGGAGCAGTTCCTCGACCAGGTAGGGGCTTCCCGAACTGTCCTCCCACAGCCGATCGAGGACCTCGGCGGGCACCTGCTCCGGGCCGTCGGCGCCGAGTTGCGCCGCGACCATCTCGTGCGCCTGGGGCCGGGTCAGCGGCGGCAGTTCCACCAGGGTGGCGGCGCCGCGCCGGCGGGCGGACTGCGCCAGGTCGAGGGCGTCGCTGAAGTCCGTCCGGATCGTGGCGAGCAGCAGGACGGGCGAGTACTCCAGGTTGTCCACCAGGTACTCGAGGACGCCGAGCGTCTCCGGGTCCGCGTCGTGCAGGTCCTCGAGCAGCAGTAACTGGCCCTGCCCGCGCCCCGCCGCGATGAGCAGGCGCAGCACCGCCTCGCCGAGGATCACCATGGAACTGCTGTCCCGTTCCCCGGTGTCCCAGTCCGGGATCAGCCGCCCCAGGACCGGCCGGTAGGGGCCGAGGGCGAGGTCGTCCATGGGCTCGCCGCTGCGGAAGAGCGACATCAGGGCTTCGGTGAGCGGCCGGAACGGTACGGCCGGACCCGTGGTGCTGCTGCGGCCCCGCAGCACCCGCATCCCGGCGCCCAGCGCCCCGCCGACGGCCTCCGCCGCGACCCGCGACTTGCCGACGCCCGCCTCGCCCACCAGGAAGACGACACCGCCGCTGCCCTGGCGCGCGTCGGCCAGGGCGCGTTCGAGCAGGGCCAGTTGGGAGTCCCGACCGACCAGGGAGGGCGCATGGGAACGCATGAGCGCAGATAGTAATCGGACAGCGCGACTTGCGGCAGGTCGCGCAGCCCCGGACACCTTCCGGAACGGTTACGTCCGGTTACGTCCGCCGTGCCGGGGACGGCGGGCGCGGTCGGCCCGACGGGCCCTCGCCGCCCCGGCGGGCCTTCGCCGCCCCGGCGGCCAGGACGGAGGACGTCTCACTGCGGCGCGGAGACGGAGGTGTCGATCGTGCTCAGCGTGATGACGATGCCGCTGGTGAGCACCATGCCGGCCAGCACACGGGCGCGGGCGCAGGCCCGGTTGCGGCCCTTGAGCGTGATCCCGCCCGCTGCGTCCCGCTCGTCGGCAGCGGTTTGGGCAGCGGTTTCGGCTGCGGTCCCGGCTGCGGTTTCGGCGGTGGCGGCGAGGTGCTTGTCCATGACGGTGGTCCCCTTCTGGAGTCCCGCGCGGGAGGGCGGGGAGGCGGAGGAAGTGCCGTGGTGCGGGGAAGGCGGCGGAAGCACCAGTGGTGCGGGGAAGGCGGACCACGCGCGGTGGAGCCGGCGCGTGACCGGTCAGTGGCCGGGCTGTTCCAGGAGCAGGACGGACGGCACGGCCTCGGGGCGGGCGAGACGCAGGAGCCCGTAGCCGATGCCGGACAGCCCGGTCAGCAGCCCGGGGGAGGGGACGTGGTCGGGGGTGGCGCAACGATGGCTCTGCGCCTCGATGAGCGCGAGCACCTGACCGGTACGCCGGGACAGCGCCCCGGCGGCGGCCGTGTCGCCCCGTCCGGCGAGCACGGCGAGGGCCTCCAGGGTGCCCAGAGTGCCCTGGCCGAGGCTCAGGCCGGGACACACCTCGGCGTCGGCCAGCCGGGCCGTCAGCGAGCCGGCCGCGTCCAGGGGCGCGGCGGCGGCCACGCCGGCGACCCCGGTGGCCCAGGAGACGTCCTGGGGCGAGGTCCTGACCTCGTGGACCGCGGCCCGCAGCAGGGCGTCGGCGGCGCCCGCGTGCGCGGCGGCACGCTCCGGGCGGAGTCCGGCGTAGCGCCGCAGCGCCCAGCCGATCCCGGCCGCGCCGTCCGCGAAGCCGGGACCACCTCGGGTGCCCGCGCCGTCCGCGAAGCCCGGATCACCTCCGGTGCCCGCGCCGTCCGCGGACAGCGCCGGCCGCTCCCCTCCGCACACCGTCGCCAGCAGCAGGTCCGCCACGGCGTCCGCCAGCCGCAGGGCCTCGGGGGACCCGGTCGCCTCGTGCACGGCGACGGCGGCGGCCAGCGCCCCGGCCGCGCCACCGGCCAGCCCGGGATCCGCGCAGGCGGCGACGGCGTGTCCGAGCGCGGTGAGCGCGTCCGGCAGACAGCCCGTCAGGTCCTCGCCGAGCAGCGCGGACAGCCGCGGGAGCGCGTGGACGATGCCGGCGAGCCCGGCGTAGGCGCCGGGTCCGGCCGCCGCGCTCAGCTCGGGATCGGCGGCCAGCGCCTTCATCAGCGCCGGCAGCGGCCGGACCGCCTCCCGGGCCAGCGTGGCGTACCGCCCGGCCCCGGTCAGCGCGTCCGCCTGCGCCAGGAACAGCGCCACACCGCAGTACCCCTGCCCCAGCCCGGCGCCCATCGGCAGCACGGCCCAGTGCGGCCCCGAAACCTGCTCCAGGCCCAGCCAGTTGGTCCGGCCGCCGCCGCGTACCGCGCGGGCGGCGATCTCGTCGGCGATGCCGCACGCCGCGGCCAGCAGCCGCGAGGCGTCCGGCACGACCGCCGGGAGCGGGGCGAGGGCGAGTTCGGAGCGCCGCGCCGGCGGGGCACCGGCCCCCCGCGCCGCCAGCGTGGCCGAGATGACCCACTCCTGGTCGTGGCAGTCGACCTCGTCCATCCGGGCCAGCTTCTCGCCGACGGCGGCGAGGCTCGCCACCGGCAGCACCTCCGGCAGCCAGGTGCCCTCGGCCGTCCGGACCCCTGTACCGGACGGCCGATGCACGAACAGGGGGACGTCGCCGCGCCACAGGTCCGCGGTCTCGTGCTCGACCAGCCGCCGGCGCGCCTCGTCGTGCTCGGACTCGGACCACAGCACCGCGAACACGCCCTCCCGGGCGAGGGCGTCGCCGAGCAGCGAAGGGTGTGCCGACTCCTCCAGCAGCGTGGCGTAAAGCCGGGTGGAGCGCGCGATGAGCCGCGCCGGGCTGTCGGCGTGCACCGCCAGCGGTCCGCCCGGGCCGAGCAGTTCACGGCCGTGCGCGGCCAGCGCCGCGTACCCGGTGCGGAACCCCTCCAGCAGGGCCGCCCGGTGGTCGGCGCCCTCCAGCGGCGCCCCCGAGGGCAGCGGCTGGTTCTGCGCGGCGGGGCTGAGCACGGGCCCCCGTACGGCCCGCATCGTGTCGGTGCCGCTGTCCGCCCAGTGCAGGCCCTCGCTGGGGAAGGTGCCTTCGGCGGACCGGCCGAGCGCCGAGATGTCCAGCGCGCCGTGCTCGCCGATCAGCAGGTGGGGCAGCAGGCAGGTGCGGTGCACGGAGGCCTGCAGGGCGTCCGCGGCCGGGTCGGCGCCGGCCGTCATGGCCTGCGGCAGGCCGGTGTGGAACAGCGTCTCGGCGTCCACCAGGACCGGCTGGTCGCCGCAGGCGATGACGTTCTCGTAGTGCATGTCGGCGCCGTCCACCGCGTAGAGCAGGGCCAGCAGCGCGCCCTGGCGCCGGTAGAAGGCGTCGGTCTCGGTGACCGACCGGCACCAGCGGTGCTCCACGAACTCCAGCCAGCCGTACCCTGGCCGGCGCACGCTGCGCGGCGTGCGCAGCGCCAGGCCGGGCACCTTGGCGCCGAGCCAGGCCGCCAGGTCGTCGAGCAGGGCGTGCTGGTCGAGCGGCCGGGGCTTGTACACCAGCCGGTCGCCGCCGGTGAAGCGCAGGACGGCGACCGCCCGGTTGCCCTGGTGGGCGTCCCCCAGACCGAGTTCGACCCCGGCCAGCGCACCGGGCCCGCGCCCGTCGAGGAGCCCGGCGACCAGGTCCTCTCGGTCGGCCTGGAACCGCGTCACCAGTTCCACCGCGGCGTCCGCCGCGTCCAGCGCGGTCTGCGCGAGCATCCGGGCCAGCACCGGGTAGGCCGAGAAGAGCGCGGCCAGGCCCGGCCGGCTGGCGGTGGCGGCGACGAACGAGGCGAACCGCTCGCGCGGGCCCGCCCCGGCGAGCCGCCCGGCGCGCCGGGCCAGGGACAACTCGTGGACCAGCGTCCGGGCGGCCTGCCGGACGAGCTGCTCCGTCAGCCTCCGCTCGAACGCGCCCCGCCACACGGCCTGTTCGGCGGCCGGGACGCCCGCGGTGCGGTAGCCGAGCCGGTCCGCGGCCGGGGTGACGAGCGGCCGTACGACGGCGGCGAAGACCTCGGGGCCCGTGCCGTGAGCGGTCAGCTCGTGCAGGCTCTCGGGGGCGGCGGCCAGCGCGGCTTCCGCGTAGTCCGCCCAGTGGGGCTTGGCCGCGCGGGCGGCGAGACGCTCGGCCGGTTCCGCGGCGAGGGCCGCCGCGGTGGCCCCGTCCACCGCGAGGTGGGCCAGCCGCAGGGTGAAGCCCTCGCCGTCCCCGACGTTCCAGGGAGCGCGCCCGGCGGCGAGGCCGGCGGACGCCGCCGCCGGCAGTCCGGGCGCGGCGAGCCGTTCCGCGAGGGTCAGCGCCGGGGCCCACCAGGCGAGCGGCAGGCCGGAGCTGCCGGGGGTCGGGAGGCTGGCGGTCCGGGGGGTCGGGAGGCTGGCGGTCTCAGTCACGAGGAAGAAGGTGTCAGACCGCCGCGGCCCCCACATGGGGAACTGACCCCCATATTCCTGCGCACCCGCCCCACCGATGGGGCCCAGACTCCGCGCACTGAGGAGAACCGCAGGTCAGAGAGGCTGCCGGGCGAGCCGTACCCGGGTACGGGCAGGCCCCCGTCAGAACCGGGGCGCGGGCAGCAACCGCGGTTCGAGCCGCTCCTCCACCGCTCGGGCGCCCTCGCGGGAGACCAGATAGGCGCCCTTGCCCGGCAGTTCCGCCACGGCCTCGACCAGTTCGGTGCCCCGGTAGACCAGGCCCACCCCGTCGTCGGTGCAGTGGGCCGTGCGGAAGACGCCCTCCGCGACCAGCCGGTGGATCAGCGGACGCCGGCCCGCGTCGGAGTCGTAGTGCACGCCGTTGCCGTACGGCAGCAGACCCAGCCCGTCGGTGACCGGGCGCAGTCCGGGCCCGAAGGAGTCCGTCGCGCCGCCCTCGAACCAGCAGATGGAACCCGCGCTGACCCCGGCGAGCACCACGCCCGCCCGCCACGCGCGCCGCATGACGACATCGAGCCCGTGCACCCGCCACACCGCGAGCAGGTTGGCCACCGAACCGCCCATCACCCAGACCACGTCGTGGGCCAGCACCGTGCCCTCGACGTCCTCGACGTTCGGCATGGGGAACAGGTACAGGGGAGTGAGGTCGTAACCCGCCGCCCGCGCCGCCTCCGCCACCCGTGCCGTCACATGCTCGGCGTCACCGGTCGCCGTGCCGACGTACAGGATGCGGGGACGCCTGCCGTGCACGCCGGAGAGCTCGACCGCGTGGTGGACCAGCGCATCGAAGAGCAACCGCGTGCGCGTGCCGACACGGTGCCCTCCGGACGTGGCGAGGATGGTCGGCTCCGGAGCGGTCACACACATGATCGTAGCGCGCCGAACTCGGCACCATACGGGCGGAGTTCGTGAAGACATCGGTCCCGGAGCCGATTCGGTCACGGACCGGCCGCCCGGCCGCCGGGGCCGCCCGACGAGCCGATCGCAGCCGATCGCTTGCCTATGACCAGCTGTATCGGCGGCTGGCTGCCCGCCGGAGGTCATGTCGAGTCCGGTGCGGGCCCCTGGGCCACGGTGGTCAGGGAACGCCATGAGGAACTGGGCGTCGGAGCGGTTGCATCGGCGGCGGCGATTGTCCGGAACATGGCCTATCCGGATGACTGTACGGGTTCCTACAGTCCACTGAGCGTCGGATGAACCGGCGTAATAGGTAGGGGGAAGCATGCGCATCCGTTCCCGCACTATCCGTCTTCTGGCTGTCGCTGCTTTGGCGGCTGGTGGACTGACGGCCGCAACCACTTCCACGGCCACCGCGGGGCCCCTCACGGCCCAGTCCTGCTACGGCAGCGCAAAGTCCTATTCCAAACCGTCGGGGGACCGGTGGTACCCGAACAACGGATCCACCACCCTCACCGCGACCAGCAACTGCAACGACATCAACATCAAGCCCAACACGACGACCCAAATCGCGGTCTGCTTCTACCAGAGTTCTGGCAGCAGGTACTGCCAGAGTTCCTTCAAGACCGCCCCTGCGGGCCAGTGGACCGTAGTCGCCACCGACGTCTTGGACGGCACCCGCTTCATCTTCGACTTCGGCTCGACCACAGCGAACTCTGGCGTCTGGGCCGGCTGAATCCAACGCACTCCGCGCTCGGGCACCTGAGACCAGGGATTGAAGAACAACGGAACGAGGACCGGCGCCAGCGGCTCTGCCACAGAAAAAGACGGGGCCGCCTTCACGTGACCTCGGCCGAGCGTAGCCGCAGCTCATCGTGACCGGTACCGCGGATAACGGGCCATTGCCCGTGGTGGATCGTCACGGAGTTTACAGACGTCGGTTTCCCGTTCCGCTGTTCCCCGGCGCCTGAAGGCCGCCGTACCTCGCGTGTGATGAACTGTGGCCCGGTTTCGAGACGTTGATCGCGTCTCGAACAAGGGAGTGGGAGGGACCGTGGGCCTCGGTGGGGGGACGTGGCAGCGACTGACCGCCGTGGTGCTCGTCATGGCGGTGGCGGCCGGGTGTACGGGGCAGGGCGACGGCGCGGGCGGCGGAAACGACGAAGACCTGCTGCGGAACCAGGACTGGACGCAGACGCCGGGTACCACCGCGCGGAACGACATCCTGCGGGTCAGCGCATTGGATCGGCGCATCGTGGAGCAGGACTCCTCCGGCGGCCAGCCCAACCCCCCGCTGAACCTGGCCGGCCCGCATTTTGAATCCGATGGCGACTTCACCGTCACCGCGCGCATGTCCGGTGTGGGTGACGATGACGGGGGCTCATGGCTGCGGCTGTACGGACGGGTACCGGTCATCTATGACGAGTGGCGGCAGGAGCGGCCCTCACTCCGCGTCGGCGTGACCGCTGACGGACGAGTGAAGGTACAGATATGGGACGGCGAGAGCGATGAGCCGGCCACATCCGAGGAGTTCGACTGCGGCTGCTCCGGGACGGTGACGCTCGCCGTGTCGAGCATCGGTGACACCTTCCGCGTGGACGCCGACGGGCGGCGGCTGGGAACCGTGCAGGACCCGGGGGTGTTCGCCGAGGGCACTGTCTGGTTCGGTCTGGAGGCGGACGCGGGCGAAGACGAGCGCCGCGAGGGATGGCGCCTCACGCAGCTGACCGCGCGGGCGGAGAGCGGTGACTCGCTCCGCGTGATCAAGGCGCCGCGGCTACGCCAGGAGCAGTCCGACGACTCGCTGCGTGCGCGGGCCGCAGACGTGGGGCGGCCGTTCGACGTCGGCGCCGCCGTGGCCGAGAACCCGCTGCTCACCGACGCACGCTACCGGGCGCTCGCGGGGAGCCAGTTCTCCATGCTCACTCCGGAGAACGCGTTCAAGCCACAGTTTCTCCACCCACGCCGGGGCGTCTACGACTTCCGCGACGCGGACCTACTCGTACGCTTCGCCCGCGCGAACGACATGAAGGTGCACGCGCACACCCTCGTCTGGCACGAGGCCCTGCCCGAGTGGATGCGGGAGGACGACGACCCCGAGGAGGTGCGCCGGACCATGCTCCGGCACATCGCCACGGTCGCCGGGCACTTCAAGGGAAAGGTCGCGGAATGGGATGTGGTCAACGAGCCCATGTCCGACGACGAGAAGAGCTACACCAACGGGGATCTCGGTCTGCGCTCCGAGCAGAGCCCGTGGTTCGAGGCCATGGGCGAGGAGTACATCGACGAGGCGTTCAGGGCCGCTCACCGGGCCGATCCGAAGGCACGGCTGTTCCTCAACGAGTACGGGGTCGAGGAGGAAGGCGAGCGGTGGGACGCCCTTTACGATCTGGTCAAGCGGCTCAAGGAACGCGGCGTACCGATCGACGGCGTGGGTTTTCAAAACCACGAGTACGCACCCGGCGACCGCATCGACCCGGAGACCTTTCGCGGCCATGTGCGGGATCTGGCGGAACTCGGGGTCCAGGCGCGGGTGTCGGAGATGGACGTCCCCATAGGTGAGGACGAGGAGGACGGGCGGCACACCCAGGCTGACGAGATGGCGGGCAAGCTGCGGGTCTGCCTGGGGGAGCCGAACTGCACATCGTTCTCCACCTGGGGATTCACCGACCGGTACGGTTCCACCGCCGACACCAAGATCTATCCTCCGCGCACGGCCGATTCCCTGCCGTGGGACGCGGCCCTGCGGCCGAAGCCGGCGTACGAGCGCCTGCTCGAGGCCTTCGACGAGGCGTGAGGGCAGTACGCCGACAGCCTGCGCCGCCGACAGCCTCAGCCCGGCGACAAGTGGCATCTGGACGAGGGACCCGCGCTGCACGGGCCCGCCAGGTCGTCCCCGGGGTGGCTGGCGTGGTTCCGTCCGGAGCCTAGGACTCGATCACCGGCGCCTCGGTTGTTTCACGCGAAGGGCAGGTGCAGCACGGACAGGCTGCCGGTGCCCACGGTGGTGGGATTATTGCCGATCGCGTTCCAGACCTCCGCCCGTACGGTGCCGCCCGTCAGGCTGCCGCACATGGTGCCCTGGGAGGAGAGCAGACCCTGGGTGTCCTTGTAGTGCTCCCAGCCGGTGACCGGGTCGGTGGCGAAGTAGCGGTAGGTCTCCACGCGGTCCCAGCTGCCGTCGCCGGTGCAGTCGTAGGACACCCGCATCTGCACGCCGTTGCCCACGGCCTGCTTGGCGTCGACCGACAGATCGAAGGTCGTGGTGGCCCCGTTGTACTTCAGGTTCAGTCCCTTGCTGGTCATGGTGACCGGCTGGTACGGGGTGCCGTCGTGGTTGGTGCCGTCGCCGGACGTCACGGTGACGCTGCCGTCGCCGCCCGCCGTGCCCGCCAGGGTGCCGTCGGACTGCAGGTACAGGTCCGGGGAGGAACCCGCGGTGGTCGACGGGCTGGGAGACGGCGACGCGCTGTCCGACGGGGAGGGGCTCGGCGACGCGCTGTCCGACGGGCTCGGGCTGGGGGTCGCGGAGTCCGTGACGCTCGGGCTCGGGCTGGAGTCGACGCCGCCCGTCGCGGTGCCGCCGCTCCAGTTCTGGGCGCCGGAGGCCACCGTCTTGCCGGCGGGCACCTTGATGGCGGTCCCGTCGGAGAAGTGCACGGTCGTGTCGGTGGCCGCCACGTTGGCGGCGACGTAGGTGCGCCGGCCGCTCTTGGTGAAGACCGCGGTCAGCGGGTTGTCGGCGGTGACGGTGGTGTCCACGTTGCCAAGCGCGGCCAGGTTGCGGATCCAGTGGAAGGTGTGCGCCTTGCTCTCGCCCTCTTCGGAGGTGAATCCGTTGTTGGCGCGGAAGTTGGCCAGGGCCGCGTCACCGTCGCCGAGGGCCTGGTACTCGTACCAGATGTCCGTCCAGATGGTCGGCCGGGTCTTGCCGCTCTGGTCGAGCATCTCCTGGTAGTTGGCCTTGACGTAGGCGGGGTCGTCGCCCAGGTAGAGGTGACCGCCGGTCACCGGCAGGAGGTTGATGCCCTGGATCTGCTCGGGGGCGCTGGAGAACCAGGTCGAGTACGCGCCGCCGTTGCCCCAGACCATGCCGACCTCCTTGTGCGGGAAGTCGCTCGGGTAGATCTGGTCCTTGGCGTCGAACCAGTAGTCCTGAATGGCGGCGGCCTGCGTGGTGTACATGTAGATGCCGGCGTCCCGGACCGTCTTGTCGCCGGTCGCGATGCCCCACTGGATGAGGGCGTTGTCGAAGTTCATCCCCTCCGACGAGGACTCCTGGTTGTTGCCCGCGGCGAACGAGCCGTGGCCGGAGGCCCAGTCGTGACCGCTGTAGATGTCGAAGTCACGCAGGTAGGGGAAACGCTTGTCGGCACGGTCGTAGTTGTTGGCGTCGCGGATCAGCAGGTCCACCATGCCGCCGTACTGGCTGGAGCCGGCCCAGTCCGGGTCGAACTTGGCGAGGGTCGCGGCCGCGGCGATGTAGTAGCCGTAGTGGAAGTGGTGGTCGTTCAGCTCCTGGTCGGACCCGTAGGAGGCCGGGTAGCCGATCAGGGTGCCCCACTTGTCGTCGTAGTAGAACAGGTGGCCCGTCTCGTTCTGCGAGGCGGTGAACCAGTCCGTCAGCTTGGACTTGATCGCCGCGAGGGCGGCGTCGCGGACGTCCTTGTTGCCGGTCTGGTCGGCGATCTCCGCCAGGCGGGCGGCGCGGCCGAGGCCCTTGCCGGTCCAGTAGGTGTCGTCGCTCTGCTGCCGGGTCGGGTCGGCCTTCTCCGCGTTCAGGTAGTTCTGCAGGGTGGTGGCGTCGGCCCCGGAGCTGTCGGCGACGGCCGGCACCTCGGGGAGCACGCCGTGGAAGACCATCGACGTCGTGAAGGACGTGATGCCGGTGAGCACCTTCAGCGGGCCGCGCGAGGAGATGTACTTCTGCGCCAGCGGGGCGCCGCCGGCGAGGTTGCGCCACTGGTGCGGCATCAGCGCCGCGACCGTGGCCTTGCCGGCGCCCTCCATGGCGGTGGTGGTGAAGCTGTACTTCGTCGTGACGGTGCTGCTCGCCTCGTCGTACGCGTACGACACCGCGGTCCCGGTGACCTGGTTGTAGGCGTACTTGACGTACTCGTCCGCCAGCGCGGCCCGGTCCGTGGCCGAGGTGGACGGCGTGGTGGGCAGGACGGCGATCGAGAAGTAGTCCCTGCCCCCGAGCGAGGAGGTGAAGGTGGTGCCGGAGCCGTCGACCGACCAGGTGGCACCGCTCGGGGCGAAGGCCACGTAGTCGTGCCCGGCGATGGTGTAGCCGAGCATCGAACCGGAGTGGGACCAGACGTTGGCCGTCGCGCCGGAGGCCACCTTGATCTGGGCGTCGCCGCCGGTCGCCCGGAAGTACGCGAACGGCAGGCCGGAGCCGATGGTCGCCCGCAACGTGTGCGCGCCGTCGCTCAGGACGGGGCTGACGGTCCAGTCGCTCCAGTCGTCGACCTTCACCTCGGGAGCGCCCAGGCCGGCCACCCCGGCGACGAAGTCCTCGGTGTAGTTGAAGTGGTACTCGCCCACGCCCTTGGCGCTGCCGGAGATCGCCGGTGTGGTGCTGTAGGAGAAGCCGAGGCCGCGCGACTGGGCCTTGAAGCCCAGCGGTTGCGCGAACAGCGGCTCACCGTAGGCGCAGTTGGTGCGCTTCCAGAGGATGGACGACCACCAGTCGTTGGTCGGCACGGCGCCTGACGGGGCGTTGGCCGTGACCCAGTGGCGCGGGTTGGTGGACAGGTCCGCGCAGCCCGAGGGCAACGGGCCGGGAGGCGTGGTGGAGTAGCTGCCCTGGCCCACCGTGGCGGCGCTCGCCGTGTGAGGGGCGAACACGGCCAGTACCGTGCCGAGGAGGGCCGCGACCACCCCGAACACCATGACATGAAGGCTGTATACGGTTCTGCGTGGGGGAAGGCTGCCGACTGGTCTTGGCCGGTCTGTGTCGCTGGACATGCGAACTCTCCTGACGTGGGGTGCCGCGTGTACGGCCCTTTGAGAGCGCTCTCAAGACGCGAGAGTAGGGAGCGCTTCATGAACGCGTCAACACACTGAGCGACTGAAGTTCACCTAGGCGTAACGCCCTTGAGGCGTTGTGAAGGTCTGACCATCCAGGCAGCTGCCCCTCAAGCGGAGGGCCGCCACCACGAGCGCCGGTTCGGTGTGCGGCCGCCCACGCGATCCACACCGGCTGAATGCGAGCCACACCGCCTTGACTGCAAAGCCCGTCGACGGGCCGGTCAGGCGAACCGGTCAGCTTTCCCCAGTCTCCGCGCAGGTCAACCGCGTAATCGCACGTGATAAACCTGGCGACGCCAGCGATAATCCCCGGGATACTGGTCGTTCATGGATGAGGTCGAAGTCGTCGTCGCCCATTCCGAGCGCGCGACTCTCCGCGTCGGCGACGTGTTTTTGAAGGTGGACGCCGATCAAGCGCGCCTCGACGTTGAGGTCGAGGCGATGTCCCTCGCGCCGGTCCCGACCCCGGACGTCCTATGGCGCAAGCCACCCGTGCTCGCGACCGCTGCACTCCCGGGGACGACGCTTGGGCGCCTCGGCGGGCCGTCGACCGGGTCGCCGGCGGCGTGGGCCGCGGCGGGCGCCGCCATCCGGAAGCTGCACGACGCGCCGCTGCCGCCCCGGCCGGGCCGGGCCGGCCGGAGCATGGACGAGTTGACGAAGGAACTCGACGACGAGTGCGAGTTGCTCGTGACGAACGGCGTCCTGCCCGCCGACCTGGTCACCCGCAACCGCCAGGTCGCCGAGGCCGCGCTGCGGCCGTGGACTCCGGCGTTCACGCACGGCGACCTGCAGATCGCGCACGTCTTCGTCGACGGCGACGAGGTCACCGGCATCATCGACTGGTCCGAGGCGGGCCAGGGTGATGCCCTGTACGACCTCGCCACCTTCACGCTCGGACACGAGGAGCACCTCGACGACGTCATCGCCGGCTACGGCACCGACATCGACCTCGACGTGATCCACGCGTGGTCGTCGTTGCGAAGCCTGCTGGCAGTTCGCTCGCTGATCGAGCAGGGCTTCGACCCCTTCGCGTCGGGCTGTGAGGTCGACGTGCTGAGATCCCGGATGTGAGGCCGCCCGGGCCCGACTCCCACGTATGCGTTCGCCTACTGGCGCATGCAGTCCGACGGCGTCCCCTACGTGGCCAGGACCGCCTGCTCCGAGTGGTACGCCGGCTGGACACGAGCAGTCGAGGCGGCGCGGCGGCCGCGGGGACGCCCGCGGCCGCACCCCGGCCCCGTGTCCGCCTCGACGGCGGCCACTTCACTTCACGGCGTCGGGCTGCGCCTCCTCCTCGGGCGCCGAGGACGGCTCCGCCGGCGCGGAAGCGGTGTAGAAGACGGAACTGCCCTGCTTGTTCCGCTGCGCGAGGCTCCTGGCGACGAGGTTCTCCAGGGTGGTGCGCACGACGTTGGACGAGATGCTGCGCTCGGGGTGCGCGTCGGCGACCGCCTTGGCCACCTCCGCCGCGGACCGGGGCTCGCTCTGCCCGGTGAGGTGGCGGTGGACGAGGTCGACCAGGGTGGGACGGGCTCCCTCCCGCGCGACCGGCTTCCCGGTGACCTCCTTCCCGGCGGCGGGCTTCGCACCGGTCTGCTTCGCCCGCTTGAGGCTCTTGGGCGACTTCACCGCGGCCGCCTTCGCCGTTCGCCGCCCACCGGAGGCGCCGGTGGTCTGCTTCCTGGGGGACGGCACGGCGGCACCGCCGCCGGCGGCCGGAGGCGCGGCGACGGGAGCGGGGACACCGAGCGCCTGCTGCATGCTCACCAGCACGGCGTGGTCGTGCTGGAGTGCGATCAACTGCTCCTGCAACGCGCTGAGTTCGGCGCTGACGCGTTCCTGCTCCTTGACGTTCCGTTCGAGGTCGCCGGCCACCTGGCTGACGTACTGCGAGGTCAACGCGGTTGCTGACGCCGTTCCTTCGGACATGGTCGTCTCCTTGGTCGGCGGCCGGGACGTGGCTCTGGCGGGCCGTGGAAGCGGGCCAGGGGTGGCGTTGCGGCCGCAATGTGCCCTGGTGCAGCGATAATACGGGTGGAACACCCCGTTTCTACGGGATGAGCGACTTCCCTTCGGCCCGAACGCGGCCGTGCGCCACCGGCGGTCAGAGTCTCGGGCCGTGGTGGTAGACGACGCCGGGGTGTGTTCCACCGCTGTCGGCGAACATCTCGGGGACGGTGACGAAGGTGTAGCCGCGTGCGGTCAGGCCCGTGAGGATGCGCGGGAACGCCACGGGCGTGCGCGCGTACCGGTCGTGGAGGGACACGATGTCACCGGGACGGGCGAAATCGAGGACACGCCGTTCGATGGTGAAGGGAGTGATCCTCTTCCAGTCCTGGGGATCCAGGCTCCACATCACGACGGCGAGCCCCTCCTGTCCGGCCACTGCCCGGACCCGGGAGTCGTAGCTGCCGAACGGGGGACGCAGCAGCGTGGGCCGCCGCCCGGTGACCGAGGCGATGTCCTTGGCCGCGCCGCTCAGCTCGAAGCGGACGCCGTCGGCGGAGAGGGCGACGAGGTGCGGGTGGGTGACCGTGTGGTCGCCGATCGCGTCTCCGTCGCGCTGCTCGCGCCGGACCGTCATCGGCCGTTGCAGGGCGTGGGGCCCTATCAGGAAGAAGGTCGCCACCGCGTCGTGGGCCTCCAGCAGCCGCAGGACAGAGGCCGTGTACTGGGTCGGGCCGTCGTCGAAGGTCAACGCCACACACCGGGCGACCGCGCAGTCGGGAGCGGGAGCGCCGGGCGCGGCAGTGGGGGCCGCGGGCGCGGCGACGGGAGCGGCTGCGGGGGCCGCGGGCGCGGCGTGAGCGACCGAGGGTCCCACGGTCATCGACTGGATCACGACGAGGACGGACGTGACCAGCAACCCCGTGTACCTTGCCGGCGTGCGCGGTCGGCGATCAGCGCGCAAGACCTGCATGACACCAGCGTATGCTCCGCCGCCGGGAACGGCGGCTCGATCACGTCAGGAGTCCTCTCATGTCCACCGTCACGGAGACGACGATCACCGCGGGCGACCTCACCTACCGGCTCACGACGGACTCCGTCCGCGCCGCCGCCGCGGGCCTGAGCCCCGCCGACTCCGCCGACCCGCACCCCAACCGGAGCTGGTACGCCCTGATCGGCACCCACCTCTACTACGTGGTCGATCTGGTCGAGACGGCCACCGGCGCCACAGGTGTGAACGTCAAGGCCGCCCGTCTCCGCCTGGCCGAACTCGGCTTCCCCGTCTTCGCCCTGGCCTGGAACAAGCTGCTGACCCAGGGCCACCCCGGCCACACCGGCTGACCCCCTGCCCGCACGGCGGCGGACGGCGCGCGCACGGCGGCGCGGCCTCCCGGCGCCGGACACCCCGCGTGCCCCCGGTTCCTCCGATGAGGTGGTTTGGCGAGACCTCCCGGGCCTGGCCGCACCTGGACGCAGTGTGCTGGACCGCGAAGGCACGAGGAGCCAGGGGGGCAACCGGCATGACATCTTCTCCGCCCGACGACCGGGGGCTGGACGAGCAGGCGGTCCTGCTCGTGGCGGGCCTGGCGGACCTGGCCGTCAGCACCGTCGGCTCGGCAGTCGAAGCCGTACGGCAGCTGCTGCGCCGGTCCGACGGGCCCGACCTCGCACGCGATGCGCAGCGGGACCTGATGGCCCGTGGCCGTATCGCCCTGGACCGTCACGCTGCCGCGCCCGCCCACCTGGAGGTGCTGGCCCAGCACACCAAGGCACGGAAGAAGGCCTCCGGCGGCGATGGCTGAGCGCTTCGAACCCGCCGAGTTCAAGGCCCGTGTGGACACCGTCCTGGGCGAGTTCCTCGCGGCGGAGGCCGAGCAGCTCCGCGCCATCGACCAGGCACTGGAGCCGGTGGCCGAGCAACTGCGGGCGGCGGCCGGACACGGCAAGCGGCTGCGGGCGGCGTTCTGCTACTGGGGATGGCGCGCGGCCGGCCAGCCCGACAGCGAGCCCCTCGTACGCGCGGCAGCCTCCATGGAACTGGTCCACGCCGCCGCGATGGTGCACGACGACCTCATCGACGACAGCCCGCTGCGCCACAACCTGCCCACCGCGCACGTCGCGCTGCGGACCGCCGTCACCGGCAGGCCCCGGGCCCGTGCCGCCGCCCGCTGCCTGGCCATGCTGGTCGGTGACCATCTGATGGCGCTCGCAGGCCAGTTGTTCGCCACCAGCGGTCTGCCCGCCGCCTACCTGGCCCGCGCGCGACCGGTGTGGGCGGACCTGGCACGGGAGCTGATCGCAGGCGAGTGCCTGGAGATCCTCAGCACCGGAACGGACCCGGATCCGCGGGTGTCCCTGAAGGTGGTGCGCTACAAGACGGCGAAGTACACGGTGGAACAGCCCCTGCTCATCGGCGCCCTGCTCGCCGGCGGCACCGCCCGGCTGCGGGCCGGCCTCTCCGCGTACGGGCTGCCGCTGGGCGAGGCGTTCCAGCTCCGCGACGACCTGCTGGGCCTGTTCGGAGAACCCGGCCGCACCGGCAAGGCGAGCCTGGACGACATCCGCGGCCGGCGGCCCACCGCACTGCTGGCCGCGGCCTGGCGTGCGGCCCGGCCCGCCCAGCGCGAGCACCTCGCCGGTGTGCTGGGCCGCCGGAACCTCACCGAGGACCACCTGCGCGACGTACGGGAACTGATGACCGCGCTCAAGGCACCCGACGAGGTGGAGGACATGATCGCCTCCCGGGTGCGGGACGCCGTCGGCCGCCTGGACGCGCTCGACCTGCCGCACCCGGCCCGGCACGCCCTGACCGAGCACGCCCGCCTCGCCACCGACCGCCACCACTGACCGCTCCACCACGGCTGACCGTCGAAAGCGGGCGGCCCGCCGAGAAGGACTGCCGGGAAGGACTGCCGACATGAACTGCACCGACGCCTCCATGGACGCCCTGCGCCGCTCGGGGGACGAATTCGCCGACGCGGTGGTGGCCACCCTGTTCGAACGGGGGGAGGTCGGCACGTTCAACACCCTGATGCGCTACGTCTCCACCGCCGGCGCCCCGCTTCCCGACGGACTGCCCGACGTCGCCCGCGAGTACCTGCGGGCCACCAGCGTGCCGCCGGCCTGGGTGGACTGGGCGGAGATGGAGCGGGCCCGCCTGTTCTTCATCGACAACAACGTCCACATCTCCACCGCGCTGTCGTTCGCCTCCATGCCGGCCTGCTACGTCGTACCCCACGTGGCGCGACTGCTGTCGGCCACCCATGGGCTGGACTACCCGTCCAAGCGGATGGCGGAGACCGGCCAGTTCACCGTCCATCTGATGCGGCCCGACGCCTTCGAGGCGGGCGGCAGGTTCGTCCCCGCCGCGCAGAAGGTGCGTCTGCTGCACGCCTCCATCCGGCACCACCTCGAGCGGGAGGACCGCTGGGACACCGCGGTACTGGGCACGCCGATCTGCCAGGAGGACATGATCGGCGGGCAGATGTTCTTCTCCCTGCTCGTCCTGGACAGCCTGGACCGCCTGGGCGTCCACATGAGCGTCGAGGGGGCGGAGGCGTATTTCTACGCCTGGCGCGTGGTCGGCGCGATCCTCGGCGTCGACCAGGACGCCGTGCCCAAGAACCTGGAGGAGGCCAGGCGGTTCCTCGACCTGTACATGATCCGGCACATGGGTCCCTCCCCGGAGGGCGCCCACCTGACCGGGCAGCTGATCGACCTGTACGAGGAGGTCGTGCCCGGCACCTTCTTCGATCCGATCGTCTCCGCCCTGATCCGCCACCTGATCGGCGACACCTGTGCCGACTGGCTCGGCGTCCCCCACACCGCCTGGGACAGTGTCGTCAAGGCGGTGCCCCACCTGCTCGGCGTGCTGGAGACCATCGAGGACCGCTCACCGCTGGGCGCCTGGGCGCTGGACCGCCTCGGCCACCTCACCACCGTGCTCGAACTGTCCTCCCTCACCCGCGGCCGCGTCATGCACTACGCCATCCCCGAACACCTCAAGAAGGACTTCGGTGTCTCCGGTTCCGTACCGCGCACCCGTCGCTGGACACCGCCCGCGCCGTCGGTCGCGTCATGACGGCCGCACGGTCCTGCCCGCACGCGCTCCGCGGGCGGGCGGTCAGCCGATGATCCCCAGCTCGGTGTCGGGACGGCAGAACGAGCAGGCGGCGACGCCGTCGGCGAGCGCGTGCCGGGCGGCGTCCGTGCCGACCGGCCTGGCCCGTCTGCCGGCCATCCGGCAGTCCCCGGTGTGCACGGCGTTGGGCCGGGCGTCCCGGTTCAGCCCGTACTCCAGCAGCCACTCCGGCGCCCGGTCGGCGGCCGCGGCGGCCGCCCGGGCCTGCTGCTCCTCGCGCTCCCTAAGCCGGGCGATCTTGGCGTCGACCCGCGCCAGCCACATCGCGTGCCAGATGCGCAGCACGCGCAGACTGGGCAGGTCGGGAGGCAGGTCATCGAACACAGTTCCGATTCTAGATCGATGATCGGGCGGTGCCGCACTCGCATGTTCGAATTTATGTTCGATACGGTAGCGGCAGGAGGTGAAGGGGATGAGCAACAAGGCGGAAGCGACCGTGATGCACGTGCGCTGCCCCGACCGGCTGCCGGAGGAGACCTACCGGAGGGTGCTGGAAATGCTGGCCGAACTGTCCCCGGTGGTCCAGGCGCTGCCGCCCACCTGCGCCCTGGTCGAGCTGAAGGGCGCCCTGCGCTACCACGGCACCGACGCCGGTCACCTGGGCGAGATCCTGCGCGTGCGCGCCATCTCCCGCCTCGGTGTGGACCTCCGTATCGGCGTCGGCCCGACGATCACGGTCGCGGCCACCGCCTCCGCACAGGTCACCGGACCCGGGGGAGTGCTGACCGTGGCCGGGCGGCAGGCCGCGGAGTGGCTGGGCCCGCTGCCGGTGGAGGCCCTGCACGGCATCGGCCCCCGCCAGGCGGCGGCGCTCCGCGACTACGGGATCCACAGCGTCGGCCTGCTCGCCGCCGTCTCACCGGGCACGGTCCAGCGCCTGCTGGGCAGGACCGACGGACGCCTCGCCGCCGACCGGGCCCGCGGCATCGACCCCCGTCCCGTCGTCCCCAGAACGCTGCCCGCCTCGGCGTCCGTGCGCCACACCTTCGAGCGGCACACCCTCGACGGCGCCAGTGTCCGCTCCGCCCTGCTCGACCTGGTCGTGCGACTCGGACTCCTGCTGCGCCACCGCGGCCAGGCCGCCCGGGCGCTCTCCCTCACCCTGCGGTTCGCCGGCGGCACCACCTGGGAAAGGACCCGCCGCCTGCCCGAACCCTCCCACCACGACGAGGACCTGCGCACCCTCGCCTACCAGCTCATGGACGCCGCCGGCCTGCAACGCGCCCGTCTGACCGGACTCACCCTCAGGGCCGAGGACCTCATCGACGCCGACCGCGTCGCGCGGCAGATCACCCTCGACGAGACACGCGAGTCCCGGCTGGCCGCCGAACTCGTCCTGGACCGCATCCGCGACAAGTTCGGCCCCGACGCCGTCGGCCCCGCCGCCACCGTCCCCTATCGCCACGCCTCCTGAGCCTTCCGGCGCGTCGCACCGCGGGGGAGCGGGCCGCTCCCTCGCCCCGCCCGAGCCGCTCACCCACCGGGCGGAGCCACGGCCAGGGGGACGCACCCCGGAGCGTCGGCGAGCCACGCTCGCCCCGCGGGCCCGCTCGCCGACGCCCACGCCCTGGCCGATCCTGAGGGGGTCCGGACCAGAGAGCGCCGAGGATCTTCGGGCGCATGGCGGAGCACCGAGGGGAAACCCGGTCGGCATCCCGGCGGAAGCCGGTCACCACGGAGGAAACCATGTGTCGCCTTTTCGGCCTCAGCAGCGCCCCGCTCCGTACGCACGCCACCTTCTGGCTGCTCGACGCCCCCGACAGCCTCAGCCGGCAGAGCCACCGTGACCCCGACGGCACCGGCCTCGGCCGCTTCGCCGCCGACGGCACCCCGCGCGTCGACAAGGCCCCGATCGCCGCCTACCGCGACCGCGCCTTCGCGCAGGAGGCCCGGCAGGACGAGTCAGCGACCTTCATCGCCCACGTGCGCTACGCCTCGACCGGCGGCCTCGAGGCCCGCAACACCCACCCCTTCGAGCAGGACGGGCGGCTCTTCGCACACAACGGGGTGATCGAGGGCCTCGACGCCCTCGACGACCACCTGGGGGACGACCGGTCGCTGGTCCGTGGCGAAACGGACTCCGAGCGCTTCTTCGCCCTGATCACCCGGGAGACCCGGCGCAACGGCGGTGACGTGACCGAGGGCATCCGGCAGGCCGCCCGGTGGATCGCCGCGAACCTGCCCGTCTTCGCGATGAACCTGATCCTCATCACGCCGTTGGAGCTGTGGGCGCTGCGCTACCCGGACACCCACGAGCTGTACGTCCTGGAGCGTCCTGCGGGCGGCCGGCACGGGAACCGGCACCTCGACCACAGCGGCAGCCACGGCCGTATGCGCATCCATTCGGAGTCCCTCGCCGAGCATCCCGCGGTCGTCGTCGCCAGCGAGCGGATGGACGATCACCCCGACTGGCGCCTGCTGGAGCCGGGCGAACTCCTGCACGTGGGCTCCGACCTGCACGTCAGCCGCGAGGTCCTGCTGCCCGACGCGCCGGCGCACCAGCTCACCCTCGACGACCTGCACGCCGGTGCGGCCGCGTCGCAGAAGGCCGCCTGAGCTGCTCGGCCCTGTGGAGCGGAGCCGGAACCGACGAGCGCGACGGCTCGGGGAGCCCGTGTCGCACGGGCTCCCCGAGCCGTCGCGGTGCTGCCGGCGAGCCGGGGTCAGCGCCCCTGGGCGATCGCGGCGACGCCGGCGCGCGCGAACTTCTCGTCCAGGTCGCCTGAGGGGGCGCCCGCGACGCCGATCCCCGCGACCGGGGCGTCGGCGGCCGTCACGGGGGTGCCGCCGGCGAGGAAGAGGGTCCCGGGTATGTCCTTGAGGTTCGGGGCCTGCTCCAGGCGCTTGGCCAGTTCCGAGGTCGGCGCGTTCCACGAGACGGCGGTGTACGCCTTCTCGATCGCGGACTCGTAGGACTGCGGGCCGGCGCCGTCGCCCCGCAGGGTGACGACGGTGTTGCCGTTGCGGTCCACCACGGCGACGGTGACCCGCTGGTTCTCCTTCTCGGCGGCGTTCAGCGCGGCCCGGGCGGCGTCGGTGGCGGCGTCGATCGTGAGGTGGGTGCTGGTGGTCGTGGCCTTGCCCTTCAGCGCGGCCGGGGCGGCGGAGCCCGGCTGGGCGGCGGTCCCGGGCTGGGCCGAGGCCGAGACGGCGCCGAGCGTGCCCGCGCCGGCGACCGCGAGGGCCGCGGCCGCGGTGAGGAACCTGCCGCGGGTGGAGAGCTTCCTCGCCTTGTGCGTCATGGTGTGCGAACTCCCTGTCGTGTGCGTCCGGCGCCGGTTGTGCGCCGTGACCCAACCCTCCGGCCGGGAACCGGCCGCACCCGTCGGTGTCCCGGCTCCTTCCGGCGCGCGGGACGGCTGACGGGGCCGTCAACCGATCGGATGACACGGGACGGCCCGCCGCGGCCGCCCATGCCGGCGACGAGGGCGGCTGGGGCCTGTCTGACCGTTCGCCGCGGGCCCGACGGGAATTCGACGACAGGACCTAGGGCAGCAGGCGTTGCTCCTTGGCCACCGCCACCGCTCCGGCGCGGGTGTCCACGCCGAGCTTGGCGTAGATGCGGCCCAGATGGGTCTTCACCGTCGCCTCGCTGATGAACAGGGCGCGGGCGATCTCACGGTTGCCGAGCCCCCGCGCGAGCTGGGCCAGGATGTCGCGCTCGCGGTCGGTCAGGCCGGGCCGCCCGGCACCGCGCATGCGGTCGACGACACGTTCGGCGACCGGCGCCGACAGGGCCGTGCGGCCCTGGGCCGCCGAGTGGATCGCGGCGAAGAGCTCCTCGGGGCGCTCGGCCTTCAGCAGATAGCCGGTCGCCCCGGCCTCTATCGCCCGGGTGATGTCGGCGTCCGTGTCGTACGTCGTGAGCACCAGGACGCGCACGCCCTGCGCGGCGATCCGCCGGGTGGCCGTCGCGCCGTCGATGCCGGGACCGAGCTGGAGGTCCATGAGCACGACGTCCGGTTCCAGCTTCGCGGCCATCGCGACCGCCTCCTCGCCGCTGCCGGCCTCGCCGACGACCTCGATCCCGTCCACGCTGCCGAGCAGGGCGAGCAGTCCGGCGCGCACCACGGCGTGGTCGTCGCAGATCAGGATCCGAACGGTCACTTGTCGCTCTCCTCGTGGTGCAGGGGGACCGCGGCGGACAGTACCGTGCCCTCGCCGGGGGCGGACTCGACGGTGAGGGTGCCGCCGAGGCGGCGCACCCGGGCCCGCATGGCGGGCAGACCGTGCCCGCGCACCCCCGCGCTCCGCACGCGGCCCGGCTCGAAACCGCGGCCGTCGTCGGCGATGTCGAGGGCGACCTGGTCGCCGAGGTACGTGAGGGTCAGCGCCGCGGACGCGGCGGCGGCGTGCTCGCGCACGTTCGCCAGCGCACCCTGCGCGATCCGCAGCAGCGCCGACTCCACCCGCTCCGGCAGCGGCACCGGTACGCCGTCGACCCGGAAGCCCGCGCCCTCGCGGGCGGCGAGACGCCGCAGCGCCTCCTCGAGCCCGCTGCCCCCGGCGAGTTCGGCGGGCGCGAGGTCGTGCACGAAGCGACGCGCCTCGGCGAGATTGTGTTCGGCGACGGACTCGGCGGTGCGCACGTGCCGGCGCGCGGCGCCCGGGTCGCTGTCCCACACCCGGTCCGCGGCCTGCAGCAGCATCTGCTGGCTGGACAGGCCCTGAGCGAGCGTGTCGTGGATCTCCATGGACAGCCGCTGCCGCTCCGCGAGGGTTCCCTCGCGGCGCTCGGTGGCGGCGAGCTCGCGGCGGGCCCTGATCAGGTCGTCGATCAGGGCACGCTGCCGGTCCGCCTGCCGCCGCGCGTGGACGAAGACCGCCGTCGCGATGGCGGCGACCGCGGGCGGTGCGACCAGCAGGTTCGGATCCCAGCCGCCGTGCGAGAGCTTGACCTGCGCCGTCACCACGAACACCGTCAGCAGCGCGACGAGGACGAGCGCGGCGCGCGGCGGCAGGGTGCGCAGCCCGGTGTAGAACAGCGGCACGGCGCACCAGGCGAAGCTCGGCGCCAGGAGGACCAGGACCGCCCACACGGCGACCACTGTGCCCAGCCAGGCGGTGCGGCGTGCGGTGGCCCGGGTGCCGACGACCGGCCCGAGCAGGTACAGCGCGGCCAGCGCGCCGGACAGCGCGACGATCCAGGGACCGCGCTCCTGCCAGGGGTGCCGGAGCAGGAAGCGGGCCAGTGACGCGCCTAGGAGGAGGAAGAACGCGATGTGCATGACGCGCGCCAGCCACCGGGCGTCCGGGTCGTGCTCCATCGTCCACCTCTCGCAGCCCGTCCGACCTCGTAGTACGGGTCAATGGTGGCCCAGCCGGCCCCGTGCGGCATCAACCGATCGGCCGACCCGAAGCCGGCCGACGCCGTGCCGTGTGCTTGTCCGGGACCGGCCAGGACTGGTCCGTGCACGGCGGGCCGAGGGCAATGCCACACCGTGCACCTGCCCGTCGGCGAAGGGCGGCGGCGTGTCGGGCGGCGGATCGCCGTCCCCGGCGGAAGGCTGGCGGACACACCGCACGAGAAAGGACGGAAGATGACAGAAGTCACCGCTCCGTATCCGACGGGCACACCCTGCTGGGTCGACCTGATGGCGAAGGACCAGCAGGCCGCGCTGGACTTCTACCGCGACCTGTTCGGCTGGCAGGGCCGGCCGGGTCCGGCCGAGTTCGGCGGGTACGCCGTCTGCGAGCTGAACGGCAGGGCGGCGGCCGGGATCGGCCCGGCGATGTCCCCCGAGGGGGCCCCGGAACCGCCCACCGTATGGACCAGTTACCTGGCCGGCACCGACGCGCAGGTCACGCAGGACGCGATCGTCTCCGCGGGCGGCACCCTGCTCGTCCCGGTGATGGACGTCGGCACGCTCGGCCGGATGCTGATCGCCGCCGATCCGCAGGGCGCGGTGTTCGGGGTCTGGCAGCCCGGCGAGTTCCACGGCGCCCGGGTGGTCAACGAACCGGGCGCCCTGATCTGGAACGAGCTGCACACCAGCGACGTGCCCGGTGCCACCGCCTTCTACGGGGAGGCCTTCGGCATCGAGATCGAGCCGCTGGATGGCGCGGACTCCTACTGGCAACTGCGGGTCGGAGGGCGCACGGTCGGAGGCGTCACCCTGCTCGACGGCGACCCGCCCGGCACCCCGCCGCACTGGCTGACGTACTTCGCGGTGGACGACGTCGACTCCACCGTGGACGCCCTGGTCAAGCGCAACGGCACGGTCCTCGCCCCGCCGTTCGACATGATGGCGGGCCGGATGACGGTGGTCGCCGACCCGCAGGGCGCCCCGTTTGCCATGATCAAGCCCATTCCGCTGTAGGCGGCGTCCGTGCTCTCCGTGCCACTCGCGGACGGGCGGTGTCCCGCCTCTCTGCCCGGTTTTCGGCCGGAAGGGCTCGCTGATCAGGGTGCCCGGCAGCCGAAGGTGCCGGGGGCCGTCGCGCCGCGGGTCGGGTGTCGGTGGGCTGGGGTAGGGTCCCTCACGACGATCGAGCACCGGGATTCTGCGGGGGGACACAGCCATGAGCAGTGCCGGAGGCAGCACGCACGAGGGGTTCTCGCCCGAGGAACGTGCCGCGATGAAGGACCACGCCCAGGAGCTGAAGAAGGCGGCTCGCCGCAGTTCGCGTGCGGACAGGGCGGCGGAGGCGGAGCGGGACGTACTCGCGAAGATCGCCGAGATGCGGGACTCGGACCGGGCCATGGCCGAGCGCGTGCACGCCGTGGTCACGGCGAGCGCCCCGCTCCTCGCTCCGAAGCTCTGGTACGGGATGCCGGCCTACGCGCTGGACGGCAAGGTGGTCTGCTTCTTCCAGAGCGCCGAGAAGTTCAAGGCACGCTATGCGACGCTCGGGTTCAGCGATCAGGCGAAGCTGGACGACGGTCCCATGTGGGCCGCCGGGTTCGCCCTGACCGAGGTGACGCCCGAGGTCGAGGAACGGATCGCCGCACTCGTGAAGCAGGCGGTGCGCTGAGGGCGCCGTAGGCGCCGAACACGCAGCGCCGCACCCCCGCGGGCGGTCCCGGCGGACGACGGCCGTTTCCGGCGCGTCGTCCGGGAGCGCCCGCGGGGGTCGCGTCACACCTGCGGATGACGGGCGGTTCAGCAGGCGCCGAGGTCCTGCCAGACGCCCCACTCGCCGGTGGTGCCGGGCTCCTCGCCCGTCGTCCACCACTTGGCCTTCCAGGCGTGGCCCTTGTACGAGACCCGCTGGCCGCCGGTGTACACCTTGTCCTTGGCCCACGGGGCGTCCGTGCACTGGCTGCCGGAGCCGCCGGTGACGGTCAGGGAGTAGGTCGCCGAGTGGCTGCCCGAGGTGCCCGCGCCGGTCACGGTCACCGTGTAGGTGCCCGAGGCCGCGGCCGAGGTGGTGGCCAGGGTGAGTGTCGAGGTGCCGCCCGCGGTGACCGACGCCGGGCTGAGGGAGGCGGTGACGCCCGCCGGGGCCCCGCTCACGCTGAGCTTCACGCTCTGGGCGTCACCCTTCGTCACGGCCGTCTTCACGGTGGCCGTCGCGGACTGGCCGGCCGTCACGGACCCGGAGGCCGGGCTGAGCGCGACGGAGAAGTCGTTGGACGGTGTACTGGTGCCGCCGGTGAACGGCGCGAAGACGTGCGTGAAGTCCCACGTGTTCTGCTGGATGCCCGAGCAGTTGTCCGCGGCCGCCCCGCCCGCGCAGCCGCCGTTGTCCCGCTGCAGCGCCCAGAAGGACAGGGTGTTGATGCCCTTGGAGACGGCCCAGTCGTACACGGTGCGGGCGTTGGCCAGGGTGAAGGTCTCCGCCTTGCCGAAGTCGTCGACACCCGGCATCTCGGTGACGCCGACCATGTTCCACAACTGGGCCGGGCTCTTGCCCGGGTACAGCTGGGCGAGCAGGTCGTACAGGCCCTGGGCGGCGGTCTGGGTGTCCTTCGCCATGTCGTGGGCCTGGTTGTCGTAGTAGTCGAACGTCATCAGGTTCACGACGTCGACCCGGGTGCCGTTGCTCACCGCGTTGCGCAGCAGCGCCTCGCCGTTGTCGGCGAGACCCTGCGTGGTGGTCGGCAGGGTGTAGGAGATCTCCACCTTGCGCCCGTTGGCCGCCGCCCAGTCCTCGACCAGCTTGATGGCCTTGTTGCGGCGGTCGATGGCGGCGGTGTTGTCGAGCGAGTCGACCTCGATGTCCATGTCGAGCCGCGAGATGTCGTACGTGGTGATGACCTTCTCGTACGCGGCGGCGATCTGCTGGACGTCGGTGCAGCTGTCGGCGATCTCGGTGCCGGTGGTGTCGGCCGTGTAGCCCCCGAACGAGGGGATGACGTCACCGCCGTTGGCCTGGATCGTCTTGATGTCGGCGCCGAAGGTCGAAGCGGCGATCGGCATGCTCGTGTCGCCGTTCCAGTACGGCGTGCAGGAGCCCTTGGAGGCGGTCTGGAGGAACGCCATCGTCAGGTGCTTGGCGCCGGACTGGGCGGACAGGGCGGCGGGGCTCTCGCCGGTCCACGCCTCGAAGTAGGGGGCGAAGACGTGGTTCGGCAGCGGAGTCGCGGCCTGGGCGGTGCCGGTTCCCGTGAGGGCGAGGCCTGTCGCGGCCGCCGCGGTGGCGGCCGCGGTCAGGGCCGCGCGGAAGGAACGCACGAGTCTCATGTCAGTCCTGGTGTGTGGAGGGGGTGGCCGATGTCCTGGTGCGGACAGGGTGTTGCCGACTACTGGGATAGACCCCGTGACATGGGCGGGTCAATGGTCTGGACCAAAAAGGGACTAGACCAATTTGGCCGCCCGGCGCCCATGTGCCTGTACAGGGCGCCAGGCGGCGGACTGGACCACGCCGGGTCATACGCGCGACGGTGTGCTCCGTGACCGCGTCGGACCGGTCGGGCCGTCACCGGACCGCCGGCGGGAAGGGATCAGGGACGCCAGTGCCCACCTGCCCGGCCCGAGGGCGGCGACGAGGAGGAAGGCCCAGCAGAACAGGGCCGCCGGTTCGCCGCCGTTCTCGATGGGGAACAGCGCGTGGGCCTGGTGCACGTCGAAGTAGGCGTACGCCATGGAGCCCGAGCACAGTACGGCGGCGACCCGGGTGGCGAGACCGCACATGACCAGTGCGCCGCCCACCAGTTGGATGGCCGCGGCCCACCAGTCCGGCCATGCGGCGAACCGCGGCTCGGCGCCGTGCGGGCCGCCCAGGATGCCGAACAGCGCGGCGGCCCCGTGGCAGGCGAACAGCAGTCCCACGACGATCCGGAACAGTCCGAGCACGTGTTCCTTGCTTCTTTCCAGCGCTTCCATGGGAGGTGCTCCTCTCTCGCGCGGCGACCCGGAGGCGCTGCGTCGCGGTGGGGGAAGGGCGGTGCTGACGCCGGGTTGCGCTTGCGGGCGTGCCGATCCGGACGGGGTCGGTGAAGGGCGCTCGGGGCGGTGCGGGGTCGGACGTCTGCCGTCGCGGTGTTCGTGGGGCGCGGCGCGGCAGGGCCACGGCCGTGGTGTCGTCCGGTGGCGCGCGTGCAGTCGAACTGTGAGCCATCCCGGCAGGCTTGTCTAGACCAATAGGGCGAGAAATTCCGGGCGCAGCGCGGCTCCTGGCGTGGGCCCGGCGAGTTGCCAAGTGGACTGCCGGGAGAGTCGGTTCGCCTTGCCGGGCCTCTTGACCCGGCGTGACATGGAGCTATGGTCTAGACCTAGTAGGGCAGCAGGTCCAGACCTTTGCCCGCCTTCGACCCGACCCATGGCATCGGTCGCACCAGGATGCGGCGCGCGACGTGCGCGCCGTGTCGTCACCATGCCCGCACCTCGACCGCCCCTAAGGAAGTGACATGGCATGAACGCAAAAAGACGAGCCGCTCTCGCGATCGGCGCGCTGGTCGCCCCGGTGCTCGCCGTCAGCCTCCCGGCGAGCACGGCCAGCGCCCACGGCTGGGTGACATTGCCCACGAGCCGGCAGGAACAGTGCGCCGAGGGCGTCGTCGACTGCGGTCAGATCAAGTACGAACCGCAGAGCGTCGAGGGGCCGAAGGGCCTGCAGAGCTGCAGCGGCGGACACGCGGAGTACGCCGAGCTCGACAACGACAGCAAGGGCTGGAAGGTCACTCCGGTCGGCACGACGGCGACGTTCACGTGGCACAACACCGCCCGGCACTCCACCGCCAACTGGCAGTACTTCATCGGCGGCCAGAAGATCGCCGAGTTCGACGGGCACAACCAGCAGCCGGGCGCGGACGTCAGCCAGCAGGTGAACTTCGGCGGCTTTACGGGCCGTCAGAAGGTACTCGCCGTCTGGAACATCGCGGACACCGCCAACGCGTTCTACTCCTGCGTCGACGTCAACATCGGCGGCGGCACCGGTGGCGGCACCGGCGGTGGTGGGGACACCTGCACAGCGCCGGCCTGGGACGCCGCACGGGTCTACAACGGCGGCGACACCGTGTCCTACGGCGGCCACAACTGGCGCGCCAAGTGGTGGGTCACGGGCGACAAGCCCGGCACCACCGGCCAGTGGGGCGTCTGGGAAGACCTCGGGGCCTGCTAGAACGGCGACGGCCCGGATCGACCCGGCGCGGCCGCCGGGTCCGGCGGCGCCCTCACCGCGCCGCCGGACCCGGGTCAGCACCCGCGGCCTCTCAGGGGTCCAGGCGGACCCGCTGCCGGTCGGTGAGGTACTGCTCGAGCCCGGGCGGACGGTAGTCGGCGTCCTTGTCGTAGCGCTCCATGGCCGGCCGTGCCAGGAACTCGTCGCCGTCGAGCCGGCCCTCCCGGTCCGCCGCGCGTCCGACGGCCCGGTGCAGCGGCTCGGCCAGTCGGTAGAGGCCGGTACGTGACGGGTGCACCTCGCCCAGGACATCCGGTCGCACACGGAACTCGATGCTGTCGTCCGGCTTCATCACGCTCGGCCCGTGGACGCCGAGCGTCTGCGGATCGAGTACCAGCCCGTATCTGCGGGCCTGGTCGGCCATCCAGAGCAGGGTGATGTCGGAGAGGCCCGTCTCCCGGTAGCCGCCGCCGACGTCGCAGTGCACTCCGGCGAACCACACCTGCTTCAGTTCCTGGCCCTGCCGCTCGGCGCCGGGCTGCTGGTGCCACAGCGTCGGCCGGAAGGAGGAGCGCTGTTCGTCGATGGCCAACGCGTGGCAGGCCGCCCTGACCCAACTGCTCAACTCGGTGTCGTGAAAAGCCCACTGGCGGTTGAAGCGTGCCACGGCCGGCTCCAGGCTCCTGGCCGCCGGAACCGGGATGCCGAGGGCGCCGACCGTGTCCCACACCCCGATGAAGCGGATCCCCGTCTCCTGCGCGTAGGAACGGCGGAACAGCGTGGCGGCCGCGCCGCTCGGCTTCTCGAGCCGGTCGCGGTAGAGGCGCCAGGCCTGCGGCATCCGGTCGGCGTGCGCGGGCCGCACGATGCCGGAATTGCGCACGAGCCCGGCGAGGCTCCGCACGGTGAACGCACCGCGGCTGAAGCCGAACAGGAACAGTTCGTCGCGGGGTTCGTAGGTCTCGACGAGGAAGCGGTAGGCGTCGAGCACGTTCTGGGACAGGCCCACACCGAACGCACCTCCGCTGAGGTGCTCCCAGCGACTGGTGCCGACGCCACCGTGGTAGTAGACACGCTGGTCCTTGCCCGCGCAGACCCCCGTGCACACGGAGAGGGCGAGTTTGGCGACGTTGGTCCTGCTCGGTTGGTCGGCGAAGTTCCAGGTTCCGTCGCAGCAGACGACGAGACGCTTGGCCATGATGGTCCCTTCCTGCTCGAAGGGGGCGAGCGCCGGCCGGCCCGTGGCATCGTCCGGACGCCGGCGGCCGGCCGGAGCGAGTGCTTCCGCGGCCGGCGCGTACCGTCCTGGTGCCAGCGTCCCTCTCGCACCCGGGGGTGTCCAGCGCGATCGGCGATCACCCGGGGGAGGCGGCCGCCGGACTCGACGCGGCGGCACTACCACGCCGCTCGCCACGCGCAAGTTGCGCGGTTCGGTTCCTGGTCAGAAGGTGGAAGGAGACCGTGGAGGACCGCACCGTGCCGGATCGGCGCGCGGACGCCTGGTAGCTGGAGCGGCAGCACCACGAGTGCCACGAGCACCACGGCGGGAACGCGGTGGTGGCCGTGGGGATCACCGGCCCGAGCGGGGCCGCCGAAGAAAGAGCAGCGGCCCGTGGACCCGGTCCGCTCGCCAGTGACCGCGAGAGCTCAGGGCGTTCGGCGTCAGGGACGCCGAAGTCGTCGACGGGTTCACCTCGGACCAGACGCGACGTCGTCCGCGTGGCCGCTCCGCGGTGCTCCCTCCGGATCAACGCATCGGGAGGCTCAGCGTGATGATCAAAGGCTATGACGTATCCGTCTTCCAGGACGCGGATTTCCCCACCGCCGGCACCAGTTTCGCGTTCATCAAGGGCACCGAAGGACGTTCCTACGTCAATCCCAGGCAGAAGGAGCAGGCCGCGCACGCCCGCGCCGCGGGGCTCGTCGTCGGCTTCTACCACTTCCTGCACCCGGGCCACATCAAGGAGCAGGCGGCCCACTTCGTGGAGGGCTGCGCGAGCAACGAGTACGACCTGATGGTCGTCGACTGGGAGACCAACCCGGACGGCACCGCGGCGACTTGCGCGGAGAAGGACGCCTTCATCGCCGAGGTCAAGCGGCTGCGCGGCGCCAACCACAAGGTCGGGCTGTACTGCAACCGGGACTTCTGGCGGCACCGGGACACCAGCGGTGACGCGGGTGACTTCCTGTGGATCGCCGAGTACGGCGTGGCCGCGGGCAAACCCGACATCCAGAGCAACTGGCTGTTCCACCAGTACACCGACAAGCCGCTGGACACCAGCGTGGCCAGGTTCGCGGCCAAGGCCGAGCTGGTCGCCTTCGCCGGCGGCGCCAACGGCGTGAAGAACTGACGGCCGACGGAACCGTCCTCTCACTCAGGAGGTCTGCCATGAGCACGGCTCGCCCCGTCAACTGCATCATCCCCCCGTACATCCTCGACAAGCTCCTGGACAGCGAAGACAGGGAGGCGCGCCAGGCCGCCCTGGACACCCTGCTGATCACGGCTCGCCTGCGAGGTGAGCGAGCGGTCCGAGCGGCCTTCGCCGGCGCGGCCGCGCCCGGCGACGGCCGGCGCACCGTCTTCGACTGCGAGCAGGAGGAATCCCTCACCAACGCCGTCCTGGCCAGGCCGGAGGACGGCCCCGAGGTCGCGGACCCGTCCGTCAACCGGGCGTTCGACGCCCTCGGCCTCACACGTGACTTCTACAAGGAGGTCTTCCAGCGCAATTCGGTCGACGACAAGGGCATGCGCCTGGACGGATACGTGCACTTCGGCTTCCAGGTCAACAACGCGTTCTGGGACGGGCGTCAGATGCTCTTCGGCGACGGGGACGGCAAGGAGTTCAGCAACCTCACCGGATCCCTCGAAGTGATCGCCCACGAGCTGACGCACGGCGTCACGGACCACACGGCGGAACTGGAGTACCACAACCAGTCCGGAGCCCTGAACGAGTCGATGTCGGACGTCTTCGGGTCGCTGGTCAAGCAGTGGTCGCTGAAACAGACGGCCGAGGAGGCGGACTGGCTGATCGGGGCCGACGTGTGGACACCGGGGATCGCCGGGGACGCCCTGCGGTCGATGAAGGACCCGGGGCACGCCTACAACAACCCGAAGTTCGGCAAGGACCCCCAGCCCGACCGGATGAGCAAGTTCATCCACCTGCCCGACACCAAGCGGGGCGACTTCGGCGGGGTCCACTACAACTCCGGCATCCCGAACAAGGCGTTCTACCTGACGGCCGTGCACATCGGCGGATTCGCCTGGGAGGCCGCCGGAGCCATCTGGTACGAATCGCTCAAGGCGTCCAGCGCCAAGGACCAGTTCCAGGACTTCGCGGGCACCACCTTCCAGAAGGCCGGGGAACTGTTCGGCGTCGGCGGCTCCGAGCAGTCGGCCGTACTGGCGGCGTGGCAGGAGGTCGAAGTCCCGGTCAGAGGCGTCCCGACCGGAGTCGCCCGGGTACGGAGCTCAGCGGTCAACGGCAACGGCGGCACGGGCCGGAAGGACGGACTGGCCGCCCTCACCAGGCAGATCGGCGCGCTCAACGACAAGGTCACCGGGCTGGCCAAGGAGATGGCCGCGCTCAAGGGCACCAGGTGAAGGTGACCCTGGAGGCCTACGGCGGGCTGGCGGCAGCGGCCAACCTCCGCCGCCCGCCCGAGGTGCTGGACACGAACGCCCTGCCCGAGGGCGCCACGGCAGAGCTGGCCCGGCTGCTGACGGAGGCCGTCTCGACGCCCCCGCCGGACGAGGCCGGCCGTGCCAGGGACGCGATGAGCTACACGATCACCGCGGAGGCCGCCGGCGGTGTGACGGTCCTCGAACAGTCGGACGCCGCCATGACGCCCGCGTTCGCGGCCCTGCTCACCTGGCTCAGGAGGCACCTCGCGCAGCAGTGACGCGCCACGGGCCAGGAAGCCGGCGGCCCGGTGGTCGCCGGTGATCCTGTCCGATAGTCAGCCGTCGGCGCCGGGAAGGCTCTAGGGTCCTCGCTCATGACCCGACCTTCCTCCCGCCACCGTGCGACGGCCGACGCCTACGACGCCGTCGCCCTTCGCTACGCCGAACTGCCCCGCGACGACCTCCAGACCTTTGTACTGGATCGCGCGGTGCTCGCCGCGTTCGCCGAGGCTGTGCGGGCCGCCGGCGCCGGGCCCGTCGCCGAGCTGGGATGCGGCCCCGGACCCGTCACCGCGCATCTGCGCGATCTGGGCCTGGACGTCTTCGGCGTCGACCTGTCGCCGGTGATGATCGGTCTCGCCCGCGAGACGTACCCGGATCTGCGGTTCGAGGTCGGTTCCATGGACGCCCTCGACCTGACCGACGGCCAGTTGCAGGGCATCGTGTCCTGGTACTCGGTCATCCACGCCGCACCGCGGGACGTGCCGCAGTACCTCGCCGAGTTCCGTCGGGTGCTCGCGTCCGACGGAACTCTCCTGCTCGCCTTCTTCGAGTCGGAAGGAGAGCCGGTCACGGCGTTCGACCACAAGGTGACCACTGCCTACCGATGGCCGATCGACGACCTCGCGGGGCTGGCCGGTGAGGCCGGCTTCACCGAGGTCGGCCGCATGCTGCGTGAGCCGTGCGAGGGGGAACGGTTCCGCCGGGGTCATCTGCTGATGCGCGCGGGGGAGTGAGGCCGCCGCCACCCGCCCCGAGGACCTTGTGACGCTGGGCCAGGCACTGCTCGGCAGGGACCCGGTGGCCGGGCGGAGCGCATCCACTCGCGGATAGTCTTCGTGACCATGATGCGCGCCTGGATGTTGCCGATGCTGTTCGTGCTCTGCGGCTCAGCCGCCGCGGCTGGGCGGTTCGTCAGCGGCAGCCCCGGTGAGGCCGTGGCACTTTTGCTGGCCTTCGTGCTGCTCGCAGGCGTGAACTCGCCCCTCGTCTTCCCGAGGTCCGTCGGCGCGGGTGAAGCACAGCGCCGCAGCGCGGAGGACGGCCGGCCGGTCGTCTACTGGCGGCCGGGCTGCACGTACTGCATGCGGCTGCGCTTCCGGCTGGGCCGCAGCGCCCGCGAGCTGCACTGGGTGAACATCTGGCGTGACCCGGCCGGAGCGGCGGCGGTGCGGGCGGCCAACGGCGGGGACGAGACCGTGCCGACCGTCGTCGTGGCGGGGCGGCCGCACACGAACCCCGATCCCGCGTGGGTGCGCGCCCAGCTCTCCCCTCCCGCGTGACCAGGAGCGCTGCGCCGGCCTAGCCGCACGCCGGACGCGGGGTCCAGACGGGCGTGACGTCGACGGCGCCCGGGTTCAGACGGGCGAAGCCTTCCTGGCGCTGGTAGGGGAAGTAGGGATAGGGAGCTGTCCGGCCGCTCGCCGCGTCCAGCCTGCGCATCTGGTCGGGCGTCAGTTTCCAGCCGACGCTGCCGAGGTTCTGCCGGAGCTGCTCCTCGTTGCGGGCGCCGATGATGACGGAGGAGACGGTCGGTCGCTGCAGCAGCCAGTTGATGGCGATCTGCGGGATCGCCTTGCCGGTCTCCTGAGCGATCTCGTCGAGGGCGTCGACGACACGGTAGAGGGCTTCGTCCTCGACCGGCGGGCCGTAGTCGGCCGTTCGGTGCAGCCGGCTGGTCGCGGGCAGCGGCCGGCCGCGCCGGATCCTGCCGGTGAGCCGGCCCCACCCGAGGGGGCTCCAGGCGAGCGCGCCGAGTCCCTGGTCGAGGCCGAGGGGCATCAGCTCCCATTCGTAGTCCCGGCCGACGAGGGAGTAGTACACCTGGTGCGCGACGTAGCGGGAGCGCCCGTACTTTTCCGCGATCGCCAGGGACTTCATCGCCTGCCAGCCGGAGAAGTTGGACACTCCGAGGTAGCGGACCTTCCCCGCCCGGACGAGGTCGTCGAGCGTGGAGAGCACTTCCTCGATGGGGGTGTGCGCGTCGTAGGCGTGCAGTTGGAACAGGTCGATGTAGTCGGTGCCGAGCCTGCGCAGGGCGTCATGGCACGCGTTGATCAGCCGTGAGCGGGAGGAGCCCGCGTCCCCGGGGCCGTCACCCATCGGCAGGCTCGTCTTGGTGGACACGATCACCCGGTCCCTGCGGCCTTTGATCGCCGCGCCCAGCACCTCTTCGGACGCACCGGCGGAGTAGACGTCGGCCGTGTCGAACATGGTGATCCCGGCGTCGACGCAGATGTCCACGAGGCGCCGTGCCTCGCTCGCGTCACTGTTGCCCCAAGCCCCGAACAGCGGCCCCTGCCCGCCGAACGTGCCGGCGCCGAAGCTGAGTGCGGGTACTTCGAGCCCGGACGCCCCGAGTCGCCTGTACTCCATGGCTGATCCTCCTGTGCACGACGCATTAATGGGTCTGTGGTTCCGTTAGTGGCATGGCTTAACATAGCAGCCGCAGCCGACTAACGGAACAGGAGTCCCGTTATGGAGTTCGAAGGTGTCGATCCGGGGACCGTCCGGCCGGGCGGGCGTACCGCGCGCGTACGGGCAGCGGTGCTGCGGGCGGCCGGGGACGCCCTCGCGGAGCACGGCTTCGCCCGCCTGGACCTCACCGACATCGCGCGTCGCGCCGAGGTGGGCAAGACGACCGTCTACCGCCGCTGGGGGACGGTGACCAGCCTTGTGGCCGACCTGCTGACGGACATGGCGGAGCAGTCACTGCCCCGTGCCGAGACCGGCTCGCTGCTCGGCGACCTCAAGGCCAATGCCCGTCTCGTGCAGCGGACCCTGGCCGACCCCCGGCAAGGAGCACTGTTCAGGGCGGTGATCGCGGCCGCCACCTCGGACGCGAAGACCGCCGAGGCCCTGCACCGCTTCTACGACAACCGTGTCCAGGAATGGGCCCCTTGCGTGCAGGAGGCCGTCGACCGGGGGGAGCTGCCCGACGGCACGGACGCGCACCAGGTGGTCCGCGCCGTCTCGGCGCCCCTCTACTACCAGTTGCTGACCACCGGCGCCCCGCTCGACGAACCCGCCGCGGACCGCGCCGCCGAGGCGGCCGTGGCCGCGGCACGGGCCGGCGTCTACACGCGGGGCCACCTCGGCGGCTGATCACCGACCGGCTGCGGCCGGCCGCGGGCCGCTCCACCGCCGCCGGGCCGAACGGGGCGGGCGGATTCAGCGCAGTCCGGCGAAGAGGTCGTTCTCGGGCACGGCCGCGCCGGTGGTGTCCTGGACACGGACGAAGGTCTCGACGCCCATCAGTTCGGTGAACCTCTCCCGGCCCATCCTCAGGAAGAAGATGTTCTCGCCCTGGCTGGCGTGCGCGGCCAGCGCATCGAACTTCTGGCCGCCGAACGCGGACGTGTCCACCCAGGTGGTGATCTCCTCGTCGGGCAGCCCGATCTCGGCCATCGCGGCGGCCTCGTCGGGATCCGGCTCCTGCCAGTCCGCACCGAACTCGCGCATGACCTCCCCGAACCGCCGCATCATGGAGCGGGGCGCCGTCGTCCAGTACACCTTCGGCGTCGGCGCGGTCATCGTCAGGGCCCTCATCGTGATGCGGTTCGCCTGGATGTGGTCGGGATGGCCGTAGAAGCCGTTCTCGTCATAGGTGACGACCACATCGGGTTCATAGCGGCGCATGATCGCCGCGAGTCGGGCCGCGCCCTCCTCCACGGGTGTCCGCCAGAACGAATCGGGCGCGTCGTTCGTCGGCCAGCCCATCATCCCGGAGTCGGCGTAACCCAGCATCTCCAGGTGACCGACTTTCAGGATCTCGCAGCTCGACTCGAGTTCCTGCCGCCGCATCCTGGCGACGGCCGCCGGGTCGTGTCCGGGATCACCCGGCTTGACCCCTCCCGGTCCGTCACCGCAACCGCCGTCGGTACAGGTCACGAGCACCGTGCGGATGCCTTCCGCCGCGTACCGCGCGAGCACGCCGCCCGTTCCGGTCGCCTCGTCGTCGGGATGGGCGTGCACCGCCATCAGCGTCAGTGGCCGGTCATTCATGAAACAGTCCTCCTCAGGAAAAACACTTCGGCAGGGAAAACACCCAGGCAGGGAAAACACCTCGGCCCAAGTCTGCGGCAGACGGAGGGTGAGCCGGTTCGTTTCCCGCCCGGACGTCAGGGCGTCCGGGCCTCACGCGTCAAGGTGTACTGACGCACCTCGCCGCCGAGGGCGGGGCCATCGAGCCGGGCCGGCGAAGTACGGCGCCCACCACGGCCCTTGCCATACACGCTCCGTTCACCGTCCGGGCCTCGAAGCGTCACCGTGCGCTTCACCGAGATCGCGAAGGTGGCGCTTTCCGTTGCCACAGCTTTGTCAGGAGTACGCGCCCGCGATGGACAGCCCGTCCCCGAGACCCGCCGAGACCCACGGCCCCACCGGTCCTCCCGACCGCGCCAGTGCGAGGGAGGAGAGCCCGGCCCGCAATCCCTGGTGGGACAACACCCGGTTCGTGTCCGCCTCACTGATCGTGGTCCTGCACACCATGGGCAGCATCATGGACCGCTACGGACCGCTGCACGCCTTCCACGTCGCGGCCTGGGCGTTCCGGGTCCCGGCCTTCGTGGTGCTGGCCGGAGTGTTCAGCAGCGCCGGGCCCCTCGGCCCACGCCATCTGCGCACCCTGCTGCGCAGCATCGTGCTCCCCGCGCTCCTGTTCAGCCTGCTGTTCTCGGTGGAGTCCTACGCCCTCGGCTCGCCCTTCGCCCTGCACATCACCCAGCTTCCGTGGACCCTGTGGTTCTTGATGTCACTGTTCTTCTGGAGGCTGCTGCTGCCACTGGTGGCCCAGCTGCGCCATCCGCTGCTGGCGACCACGGCCGTGGCGCTCGCGGTCGGGTACGTGGAGGAGTTCGGCCTCCAGTTCTCGGCCAGCCGGACCCTGGTGTACATGCCGCTGTTCTACTTCGGCTGGCGGCTGGGCCAAGGCATGTGCACCAAGTGGTTCGAGAGCCGCTGGAGCCTGCCGACGGCGGCGGCCGGGGTGCTTGCCGCGGGACTGGCGGCCTGGCAGTGGCACTGGGACATCCAGGGGACCTGGCTGTCGATGCGTCACGCCTACGAGGCGGACACCGCGCTGGGCATGGGGGGCGCCTGGCTGGTGCGGCTCGCGGTTCTCGCCTCGGCGGCGGCGCTGGTGCTGTGCCTGCTGCGACTGGTGCCGAAGCGGCGGCTGCCGCTGATCTCCGTGCTCGGCGCGGGCGGCTTCACCGTCTACCTGCTGCATCCGCTCGTCATCCTGCCGCTGCGGGAGAAGGGCCTGATCGAGCGGGCCGACACCCTGCCGGAGCTGATCGCCCTGCTGACGGGCGGCGTCCTGCTCACCGCGCTCCTCGCCTCACCGCCCGTGCGCCGACTGGCCCAGCCCCTCACCCGGCCACCGGTGGCCTGGCTGCTGGAGCCGGCCGGAGGCCGCTCCGGCCGGCAGGATCTGCGGTAGGCCCGTTCTCGCAGGGCCCACGAGGACGCCGGCTGACGTGCGGAAGCGGGACCCGGCGACGAGGCTGGTGCCCCGCGGCCGGTCTCGCCGAAGACCGGCCGCGGTACGCCGATCACGGAACGCTGGCCGCGGCACGCCGGCCACGGAACGATGGCTGCGGAACACCGGTCACAGAACACCGGTCACAGAACACCGGTCACGGAACCCCGGCCGCGGAAACACCGGCACGCGTGCGGCCCCGGCCGGCACCGTGTGCCTATGGGCTGCCCGGGAACCTGACGCCGGCGCGGTGGGAAGGCCCGCTCCAGAGCAGGTGCAGCCGCAGGACGTCGCGTTCCCACTGCGCCCGCAGGTCGGCCTGGGCCGGCACCGGGCGGTCGAGGTGGTCGAGGATCCGGGCGTAGAAGGGATGCACCCGGAAGTCGTCGTCGGTGACCAGGGCGGACAGCAGGGGCTCGTCCCGGTCGGTGGCGCCGTCCGCCTGGACCAGTACTTCCATCTGGTCGTCGGGGTGCAGGTCGAGGACGCCTCCGTCCACCTCGGCGCCGACGACCGACCAGCGGACGACGGCTCCCGCTCGCGCGTACCGCTCGAGTGCGGCGCGGACCTCACCGCCGAGCCGCTCGAGGGCGTCCAGCGCGGGACGCCCCGACCGCCTGGCGAGCTCGTCGCTCCAGCGTCCCAGTTCGTCCAGTTCGCCGGTGGTCAGGTAGCGGTCCAGCTTGTCGGCTTCGGCCTCCGCGTCTTCGACGAGTCGGCGCAGCGCGGCCAGGGGCAGTTTCTCGCCCTCCTGCCTCAGGCGCTCCAGGAGGCCGGCGAGCCGGTGGCCGGGGGCGGTGGGGGCCGCCGACCAGGCCGACAGCACGTCGCACTCGGCCGCGGCGGCATCCCGTACCGCTTCGACGACGGTGGGGTCGTCACGCAGCATGGCCAGATACCTCGCGGTCTGCCGTACGGCGTCCCGGTCGCCGGTGTCCCTCGCCTCGCGGCTCTGGTCCCGCAGCGCCTGCAGGGCCGCCCTCGCCCCCCGTTCGGCCGCGGACCGCCCGGTGGCGGGAGGGCCGGCGACGCGCGGGCCCGGGGGACCGGACGGCGGTGGATCGGCAGGCGCCTGCTCCCGCGCGCGGCCGTGTGCCGGGCCGGCGGCCGCTGCTTCCCCCGCTGATGAGGGTGCCGCGGTAGGGGCCGGTGAGCGCGGTGGACGCAGGCCTTGCCACGGCTCAAGCGCGTTGCCCTCAAGCCGGGCGATGCTCTCCGCCGTGATGACGGCGCGGGAATCACGCGTGCGGTCATCGCCGGGGACGGGCAGCCGGAGGGTCGCGGGACCGAGCAGCAGCCAGATCTGATCACGGTCGGGTACGGCCGCCTCCGCGGGCAGTGAGATGCGGCCGGGCGTCACCGCCGATCCCGTCGACTGGACGTCGGCGTCGTAGAGCCGCCGGGAGCCGTCCGCGCCCGCGACGGCGACGGCGGCGGTGAAGGCCACCGTGCCCGGCGCCAGTTGGAAGACGGCCGGGGCGACCCGGGGCGGGGACGCGGGCGACGCGGGGCCGGACGCCTCAGCGGCGGGCGTGCCCCGTTCGGCTGTGCGGACCCGAACGCCTTCGCCCGTCTCCTCGAGGTGCGGGGTGAGAATCGCGGAGTCGGTGAGGCGACAGTGGTCCAGCGTGGTCCACTCGATCGTGTGCCCGGGGAGCTGCGTGCCGATCTGCACCTCGCGTGTGGCTCCGACAGTGCGGCACTGCACGCGCAGCGCATAGCCCGCGGCGTCCACCTCGTTGTGGGCGAGCATGCTGTCCGGACCGTAGATCCAGTCGCCCCCGCCGCGGGTGGCCCGGTCCAGTTCCTTGTGACGGGCGAGCCAGGACTTTCGCTCCATGCGGTCCAGTTGGACTCGGACGGCGCGTCGGCCGCCGTCGAACGAGACGTCGACGCAACCGCCGGAATCGGCGCCGAACAGGTCGTACGAGACGCTCACGTCACGCTTGCCCTGCTGCTGGAGCCACCGCTTGAGGGCCCGCCCGACATACAGGTGATCCGCGCTGGACTCGCTGTTCGCGGTACGCCGGCACCGCACCGGCGGATGATGCGCGAAGTGGCACTTCTTGCTGGTGTAGCGCTTCGCCGACAGCTTCTGCCCGCAGCCGCCCAGGAGCGAGCCGCAGAAGAACTCGAGGTCCGGGTAGCGCGCGAGGAAATCGGGGAACTCGGCGTGATCGAACGGGAGGAAGACCGGTTCGTCCGAGCCGGGACGCCCCGCCACGGCGGTCTGGACCTTGCGGGTGTCCTCTTCCTCGAACCCCTGCATCGGATGGATCATGCACGGATCATATGAGGGGGGCCCGGCGCTGCCGAGGGGGCGAGCGCTCACCGGCCGTCGGCCGACCGTTACCCGGGAGGTAATGGCGCCGGTCCGTCGCCGCTGATGAGAATGCTGATCTCGCCGCGTCGGACGGACGCGGACGTCGGATCGGAGTGATGAGGCATGACCACAGCCGCACCCGGGACCACCCGCGCCGTCGTGCACGAGCTGCTGCGCAGGATAGGCGGGGGCGACCCCGAGAGCATCGCCGAGCTGTACGCCGAGCAGGGCGACTGGAAGCTGGACTGGCCGGAGGCCGAGCACGGCCGGACCGCCACCCCGTGGATCCGCCACCGGTCCACCCGCGCCGATGCCGCCGCCCACTACCGCGAGCTCGCCGAGCACCATGTGCCCGGGCAGGCGGCGACCGAGATCGAGCGCATCCTCGTCGACGGCCCCGACGCGGTCGTGCTCGGCGAGATCCGGCAGACCGCCCGCTCCACCGGACGGGCCTACCGAGCGCGGTTCGCCCTTCACCTCACCGTCGAGGACGGACTCGTCACCCGGCACCACGTCTACGAGGACAGCCTCGCCGTCGCCCAGGCGTTCGACACGAAGTGAGCGGGGGAGCAGCTCGGACGCGACGAGCGCTTGTGCCCGCGCGCAGGCGAGTTGTTAACGTGATGGTGCGGCCAGGAGCAGGCCGGCCGGGAACTCGTGGCGCCGGTCGGGGACGCTCACGGTGATCCGCGCATCGGCCGTCTCGGGAACCCTCGGTCTCCGGCCGGCCTCGCGGATTCCGGCGGGCGATCCGCAGCGGGCACGCAGCGGGCCGGCGTGGACGAGCTCGTCCAGACGGAAGGCGGCGAGCCTCGGGAAGAGGGCGCTGCGCGGGGCTCGCTCGTCACCGGTTGCTCGGAGTCTGTCCGAGCTGGGGGAAACGCCCGTTCTGGTGTTCGACCGGAGCATCGTCATGTTCGCCAAGCTCAACCTGCGCCGCTCGGCTCGTGCCACGGAACCGGCGGCGCACCCCACCCGCGCCGCCGACCGGAACGCCACCGCCACCCCGACCGCCGCCGACGCCGGCCTGCTGCTCATCAGGCTGACCTTCGGCCTGTTGATGGCCGGCCACGGTGCGCAGAAGCTCTTCGGGCTCTTCGGGGGCCAGGGTCTGACCGCGACCGGCAAGGGGCTCGCGGCCCTCGGCTTCCACCCGGGCAAGCTCTTCGCCGCGGTCGGAGGTCTGTCCGAGTTCCTCGGCGGCCTGGGTCTGGCCGCCGGGCTGTTCACCCCACTGGCCGCCGCCGCCCTGATCGGCGTCATGATCAACGCGATGGCCACGGTGACCGGCGCCCACGGTCTGTGGGACACGGACGGTGGTGTGGAGTACAGCGTGTGCATCACCGTCGTCGCCCTCGCGGTCGCCGCCATCGGCCCGGGCCGGCTGGCGGCCGACCGCTTCCTGCCGTGGGGCCAGGGGGGCTGGAAGGAGGCGGGGTTCGCCCTCGGCCTCGGCGGTGTGGTTGCCGCGATCACCTTGAGCCTCTGAGGGCGAGCGCGAGCCGCCCGCGACGCACACGGCACTTTGCTCTTCGTTTACACTGGGGCGAGCGAAGGGGAGTAGTCCTGCGACACCGCTGGTCGACACACTGGACGGACATCCGTCCCGGCCACCGGGCCACGGCTCACCACCGAGGCGGACGAGACCTTCGGCCACGCATGACCCTGCCCGCACACACTGTGCGGGCGGATCCGTCGTGCCGGGCCGAACGGTTCCCCGTCGCCCCTCAGGGTGCCGGAAGGGCGGTGCGGCCCGGCCCCAGCAGAAAGCCTCAAGGATGACTCTCGACCCCCTGGCGATCATCACCGCCTTCGGGCTGATCTTCCTCGCCGAACTTCCCGACAAGACGATGTTCGCCTCACTTGCCATGGGCACCCGCATGCGCCCGCTGTACGTCTGGTTCGGCACGTCCACCGCGTTCATCGTCCACGTCGCCATCGCCGTCGGCGCCGGCAGCCTCCTCGGCCTGCTCCCCGGCATGGCCGTCAAGCTGGTCTCCGCCGCCCTGTTCGCCTTCGGCGCGTTCGTCCTCCTGCGCAGCGGCGGAGACGACGCGGACGACGAAGCCGGCTCCAGGACCGTCACCGGCTTCTGGCCCGTCTACACCACCGCCTTCATGGCCGTGTTCATCAGCGAATGGGGCGACCTCACCCAGATCACCACGGCCAACCTCGCCGCCACCAACGGCTGGCTCCCCACCGCCATCGGCTCCGCCGCGGCCCTGATGTCCGTCTCCGCCCTCGCCCTGCTCGTCGGCCGGTTCATCGCCAAGCGCGTCCCCCTGAAGACCGTGCAGCGCGTCGGCGGTCTCTGCATGGCCGGTCTCGCCATCTGGACGCTCGTCGAGGCCTTCACCCTCTGACCACCGGCCGTGTGCCGGAGGGCAGCAGAAAAGTCGGATAACCGGGAGAGGTCTCGGGTAGAAAGGACGCTGGGTGCCTCCCGAGGGCGCCCCCACACACCAGCCGGGCATGCCCGGCGAGAACGAAGGACAACAGCATGGCCAGCGGCACCGTGAAGTGGTTCAACGCCGAGAAGGGCTTCGGCTTCATCGCCCAGGACGGCGGCGGACCGGACGTCTTCGCGCACTACTCCAACATCGCCGGGAACGGATACCGCGAGCTGGTGGAGGGGGAGACGGTCACCTTCGACGTGACACAGGGACAGAAGGGACCCCAGGCGGAGAACATCGTCCGGGGCTGACTTCGGCACGCCCCGCCACGAGGTGAAAAGGCCCGGTCACCCGGGCCTTTTCCATGCGGCCACAGCCGCGTCCCACGAGGTCACGGCGTCGATCACGCCTGGCGCCCGGGCGGGGTCGCCACCGGTTGCGGGCGGACGGTGAGGATCTGCTGGGCGTGGCCGATCGCCCCGTGGACGTCGTGCAGCACGGTGCTGGTGACGCCCTGGCCGGTGGGCCCGAAGGTGACGGCGGTGTCGAGCCCGGTCCAGCGGCCCTCGGGCCGGCGGTGCAGGTGGACGGTGAGGTCGACGTTGGGGAACATCCAGGCGGTGGGCGACTGGCGTGCCGCGATGCCGTTGGCGGTGTCGACGAGCGCTATGTAGGACGCGAGCGCACTCGAACTCTCTCCCGCGACGAGGTCGAGCCCGGTGGAGATCCAGGCGGTCGTCCGGCCCGGCTGGGGGGCCGCCAGAGGCCGCACGTCCAGAGAGGCGATGTAGCCGCCGGGCCACACCTCGCTCATGGGCCACGGGGCGAGCTCGTCGGGAGGGGCGAGCGGTGCCGGGGCGCCGCCGGCGACGGCGGAGGTGTCACCGGAGGCGAGCAGCCAGGCACGGGCCCGTACCACGGCGCGGCCGGCGATGAGCACGACGGCCTCGACCAGCTCGATGGTGCGGCCGGGCCGGATCGTCTCGACCCGGATCTCGCACTCGTCGAGGGCGAGCCGGCCGAGGATGTCGAAACTGATCCGGGACAGCACCAGGCCGTCGTCCGCCCGGCCGGCCAGGTGGCCCTCCATGGCGTGCACGACGAGGCCGCCCAGCGGGCTGAAGTGCTGCTCGTCGGGGTCCCATGCCCCGCTCGCGTGCGCGGTGGGCTTGTAGCGGCGGGCGTCGATGGGTTCGAAGTAGCTGCCGGTGCTCAACAGGTGTCCTTCTCAACGGATGAAGATGGCGCTGACCAGGATCACACGGACGGCGGAGCCGCCGGGAATCCCCAGCCTGCTGACTGAACAAGCGCCACCATCGCCCAGGGCACCGTCTCCGGGTGACCATGGGCAGCCTGGCTGAGGAATCGTAAAGGGTGCGCAAAGCGCCCTCGTCAAGCAGGCTGTGCCTGCCATCGGAAGGACTGTTTTCGGCCGTTCGTGCCAGGCGCGCCGCTGAGCGGCCCTGGACGGCTACCCCGACCCTATGCTTCTACAAGCATGTAGAAAGAGCGAGGGGCCAAGCCGGATACCGCGGCCGCTTCCTCGGACATCCGCCGGGAAGGGAGGGCACCGAGATGAGGTACGAGATGCTGCGAACGGCCGGTGATGGATCAACGCGCCGGCAGCCTGCCTTGTTCCGAGGGTGTGCCGACTGCCCGGCGCCGCAAGTGATTCGCACGTGAAGGAGTGAACGCCCCCATGGTGTTCAAACGGCTGCTCGGTTCGCTCGGCGTGGGCGGGCCCACGGTGGACACGGTCCTCGACCCCGGCGCCGCTCTCCCCGGAGGCGCCCTGTCGGGGCAGGTCCACCTACGGGGAGGCAGCGCCGACTTCGGCATCGACCACATCACCCTCGAGCTCGTCGCCCGCGTCGAAGCGGAGCACGAGCACGGGGAGAGCGAAGGCGCCGTCGTCTTCGAGAGGTTCACCGTCGGCGGCGGCTTCCGCCTGGGCGAGGGGGAGCACCGCAGCGTTCCGTTCCGTATCGGCCTGCCGTGGCAGACCCCGGTCACCGAGCTGCACGGGCAGCCGCTGGGCATCGTGCTCGGTGTGCGCACCGAGTTGGCGGTCGCCGGGGCGAAGGACAAGGGCGATCTGGATCCGCTCGCAGTTCGCCCGCTGCCGGCGCAGGAGGCGATCCTGGAGGCTCTGGGACAGCTGGGATTCGGGTTCAAGTCCGCCGACCTGGAACTCGGTCACATCAGCGGCACCGGCCAACAGCTGCCGTTCTACCAGGAGATCGAGCTCACTCCCGCCCCGCAGTACGCGCACCGGCTCAACGAGCTGGAGGTCACCTTCCTCGCCGGTCCCGGTGGACTGGAGATCGTGCTGGAGGCCGACAAGCGCGGCGGCTTGTTCACGGCCGGCCACGACGCGCTCACCCGCTTCACCGTCTCCCACGACGCCGCCCAGGACTGGAGCACGCTGGTCGAAGGCTGGATCGAACAGCTTCTGGAGCACCGCGCCTCCCACGGAGCCCACGTTCCCTACGGGCACGGCGCCCCGTACGTGGGCGACGACCACGGTGGCCACTACAGCCACCACAGCCACCACGACGACCATCATGGCGCGCCCCACCGCTCCGGGCCCGGCATGGGCACCGCGATCGCCGCCGGCGCCGCGGGCCTGGCGGTCGGTGTCGTCGGCGGCATGGTCGCGGCCGAAGTCGTCGACGAGATCGGTGACTTCTTCGAGGGCGACGAGGAAGACGAGGACTGAGTCCGGCTCAATTCCAAGTGCTGCCTGCGGGAGCCGGCGTGGGGGTGGGCGGTCAGGCGTCTGGGTCGACTTCGGGGTGCGTGAACCGCACAGGCTTGCCCAGCGACCGGGCGTAGGCGATCTCGGCTCGGGTGCTGTCTCCGATGTAGTCGCCGACCACGAGCACCTCATCAGCGAGCCGGATCTTCGCCCGGTGCAGCTCGCCGAGTCGAACCTTCAGCGCCGCGGCCTCGGCGGGATCGGACCACAGCTCGTGCGGCGACTTCATGTCGCAACCCGGCTTGACGACAATCCTTCCGGCTTCGGTCTCCCGCACATCCGCCTCGGTCATCTCGGTCATGAAACGGGTGGAGCCACAGATCACGACGATTTGCGGGAGGCCCAACAGCTTCTTCGCGTCGGCGAGTTTCTCCTCGGGCGTGAGCGGTCGCGGGTATGACACGGGTTCCTCCTGGTGGTGTGGTCCAAGGGGTGCCTGGGGAGGCGAGAACGAGAAGATCCAAGATCGTCTCAAGGAGGCTCCTGCGCCTCGGCGGCGAGGCGAGCGCGTACCGCGGCGAACAGTTCCGGGGCGAACGGGACGAGCGTATCGGCCGGGGTGCGGGCAGTCTCCGCCGTCGCTCTGCTGGGCGGGACGGAGGTGGCGAAGGCTCCGGCCGCCCAAGCGGAGGAGCACCTGGGCCGGGTCCGGTGCGGGCGGATGGATGGCCTGGGGAGCGGCGGCCCGTTGTCTGAAAACAGCTGTCCTATGGCGCGGGGCGGTAGGGCGAGCCGACGGAGGCCTGTGCTGTCGCCCTCGGTGAAATCGCCTGGTGAGAGGGATCGAAGGTGCGGAACCAGGTCACGTCGTGTACTGGTGTTCGGTAGTGGATCAACGGCCGCTAACATCCGTGCATGTCCGAAACCGCCGTGCAGCGCCTCCTGAAGAACGACCACCGCACCGCCAGGGCCGCCGCCGGCGAGAGCATCTCCCTTTCCGTCGACTGTGCGAAGGCGCTCCTCGGTGAGCTGGCGTCCGACGAGGTGGTCAGGGCCTTCTACCACGACGGCTGGGGCTACGCCGCACTCACCACCCGCGGCCTCGTCCTCGTCCGGAACCTGCTGACGCCGAAGGCGGCCCGGGTCCCCTCGCCTCTGCTGATCCTGCGCCGCGCGTACGGCATGTTCGACTCCGTCGACGTCCTGGTCGACGGCAAGCCGCACAAGCTGCACGGCTCGAAACTGGACCCGAAGGGAGAGCTCCTCGGGACGGCCGGGCGGCTCCTGCCCCCCGACTCGCCGTTGCGCCCCGGCCGCGGCAGGCGGCTGTCCACATGGGTGCGCAGGCACCCCCTCTCCGTGGCCGCCGCCGCGACAGTCGTTGCCCTCGCCGGACTGAACCCGGGCTCGGGCGGGGAGAAGGCCGTGGCGCAGGACCGGACGTACCGCACCGCGAACGTGCCCGACTTCAACGGGACGCCGCTCGCCTCGGCGGTGGCGAAGGCGCGCCTCGACGGATGGCGGAAGGTGTCGACTGCCGACGCCTCCTCCGCCCGCCGCCAGGTGAACCCCACCGCGCCGGGCTGGCACGTGTGCTTCCAGAGTCCGTCCGCCGACGTGCCGGCCTGGCCGTCCCTCACCACGCTGACCCTCTACGCGGTGCCGGAAAGGGAGGTGTGTCCGGCGTGGCTGCACGACTCCCGCCGGATCCTGATGCCCGGCCTGGTCGGTGAGCGGTTCGACGACGCCTCACGCGCCCTCGGTGGCCTGGGGATCGACCACGTCGACGCCTTCCACGCCCACACCGGCGAGCGCCTGGACGAAGGCGGGGCGCAGGACCTGGCCGACTGGCAGGTGTGCCGACAGCGCCCGGAACCGGACAGCGAGATCTCGACCACGACACGGCCCAGCCTGTGGCTGACCGGTCCCGGCGTCTCCTGCACCGAACCCAGCCCCAGTCCGAGCCCGACGCCGAAGCCCAAGCCCAAGCCGAAGCCGCATCCTCAGCCTTCCTACGGCACCTCGGGCGGCGGCAGCGGGGGAGGCGGAACCGGTGGGGGCTCCAGCCACACGGGTTCCGGCAGCGGCGGTTCCTCAGGCGGGTCGGGCGGCAGCACCGGCGGTTCGGGCGGCACTGGCGGTTCGAGCGGTGGCAGCGGCACAGGAGGCCAGGCGGGTGTCCAGTTCGGGCAGTACTGCTCTCCCGTCGGCGCCACCGCGACGACCGGCGACGGGCGGCCGGCGAAGTGCTTCATGGGCAGGGACGGCCAGGCTCGCTGGGGCTACAACTCCGGGTGACACCGCAGGCCCCCGCTCGCGCCGGCGGGCCGCAGCCCGGCCGGTCGCCGACGTGGCCGTCTCCCCGGCCGGCGGCACTGTCCGCAATGCCATTGCCGCCACAACGCTCCCTGATCCGCTCGTCCTGCGCGCCCGGACTTCTCGATTCGATCGGACACGAGCAAGGTCACGGTGCCATCGACCTGGCAGTCAAGGGCGGCGACGTCACGGCAGGCCGCGGCGTGCCGCGTTGAGGAACTCAGCCTTGAACGACTCCAGTTGTTCGGCGACGGTTACCTCATCACGCTCCTGCCAGACCGCTTGGTTGAGGGCGCGGGCGTAGGCGGTCGCCGGTGAGTGAAGACCGGGGGCACACAGCAACTCGACGCTCTTCTCGGCTATTCGAAGAACGCCCCACCTACAGCCACACCGGCCATCAAGATCATTGGGGTCCACAGGTCTCCTGCCACGGCCGACTACTACCAGCACCTGCCCACCGACCGCTGCCGATTCAGCGAGACAGGCGTGTACGCCCCAACGCCGCCGGCCACCCTCGCAGTTCTTCATCCGGCGGAAAGGGAACGTCGATGATCTGCGCCGGCTCCTGGACCGCCGCACCGGCGTCCGCGTCCTCGACGCGCGGTCGGGATGACAGCGGCTTCGGGCCGAAGTGCGCCTGCTCGTCGCAAAACTGACGGATAGTCGGGTGAGTGGCATAGCAGCGCCCCCGTCGTCCGTGCACCGTGTCCAGGCTCACTCCGCCCGGGCGCGGAATGCCCGGTATGCAAGGAAATCGAGTATGGATCTCGATCTTCTTCTTACATAGCATTCGCGAGTTGATCATTTTCTCAGTGTTTTCTCACTGATCTCTCACCAAGGGGATTTAATGCGGGGGCGCGTGCTGACGCGAAGACACAGCCGAGTGGTGGCCTTGACTCTCACGCTGGTGGCGGCCGCGGGTACCGCGCCGGCGGCCTCGGCGGCCGTCGGCTCGGGAGCGGTTCCCGCCCGGGCGGCGACGGCGGCCGGTAGCGACGGCGAGCCCACGGCACCGGCGACCACGGACGAGGCCCTGGCCCGGGCGAAGAAGACGGGGAGGAACGTCGAGGTCGGCTCCCTCCGCTCGGAGAGCGGTGACGTCTACGCCACACCCGACGGGAACCTGGAAGCACGCGAGTATCTGCGTCCCGTCCGTACCCGGGTCGACGGCCGGTGGACACCGATCGACACGGAGCTGGCCAGGACGACGCAGGGGACGGTGGCTCCCGGCGCCACCACGGTCGGGCTGGAGTTCTCCGCCGGTGGGGACGCCCCGCTGGTACGCATGGAGAAGGCGGGCCGCGAACTGTCCCTGTCCTGGCCGGACAAGCTGCCCGCTCCGGTCCTCGACGGGTCGACGGCCACCTACCAGAACGTGCTCCCGGACGTGGACCTGCGCATGGGGGCCCAGGAGGACGGCTTCACCCAGCTGCTGGTCGTCAAGTCCGCCGAGGCCGCGGCCAGTGAGAAGCTGGCCGAACTGCGTCTGAAACTCTCCGCCGACGGCATGGACGTGCGCGAGAACGCGCAGGGCGGTCTGGAAGCGGTGGACCAAGGTGCCAAGAACGCGGTGTTCGAAGCACCACGGCCGGTGATGTGGGACTCCAGCCCCGGCGCCGCGCCCGCCGAGGACACCACGACGCAGTCCGCCACCCCGAAGCCGTCGACGCTGAAATCCGCGTCGGCGAAGTCCGCTACGTCGAGCGCCACTTCGCGTGCCGCCGCCCTGGCGGACGAGCCGGCCGCCGGAGCGCAGGACGAGCCCGCGGCGGGGGAGTCGGCGAAACTCGCCCCGGTCGCGGTGGACGTCCCCGCCGGGGACAAGGAACTGGTACTGACCCCGGACGCGGACGTGCTGAAGGGCAAGGACACCGTCTACCCGGTCTTCATCGACCCCCAGTGGTACTCGCCGCGCGCCTCGGCATGGACGATGGTCTCCAAGTACTGGGCCTCCTCACCGCAGTACAAGTTCAACGGCGAGGACAACGCCGGCCTCGGTTACTGCGGCTGGTACTACTGCAAGCCGTACGACACCAAACGGCTCTTCTACCGCATCCCGGTGTCGAAGTTCGCCGGCAAGACCATCCTCGAAGCAGAGTTCGTGGTGCGCAACGTCTGGTCGGCCTCGTGCAGCGCACGCTCCGTGGAGCTGTGGCGGACCAAGGACATCTCCTCGTCGACCACCTGGAACACCCAGACGGCGAGCGGCTTCTGGATCGACAAGCTGAAGACGGACTCCTTCGCGTACGGTTACGAGGGCTGCTCGGCCAAGGACGCGGAGTTCGACGTCAAGTCGGCGGTGCAGTCCGCCGCCAACGCGAAGTCGTCGACCATGACGTTCGGGATGCAGGCCGCCAGCGAAACCGACATCTACGGCTGGAAGCGCTTCTCGGACAAGGCCTATTTGCGGGTGAAGTACAACCGTCCGCCGACGCAGGTCAAGATGTCCCAGCTGACCATGGAGTACGGCGGCACCTGCAAGAAGCCGGCCGACGCCGCACGCGTGCGCACCCTGGGCAAGATCTACGCCAACAACATCACCGACCCCGACGGCGACAACATCGCCGTCGAGTTCCAGGCGGCCTGGGACACGGGAGACGGCAAGGGCTCCGTCGCACGCTGGAAACCCGCCCGCACCGGCTACAAGAAGTCCGGCTCGGACTTCGCGATCACCCTGCCCTCCTCCATACCGGAGAACAAGCAGATCAACTGGTACGTGCGCAGCTACGACAGCGCACAGTACTCGCCGTGGTCCTACACCGGTGACCCGACCTCCTGCTACTTCACCTACGACACGAAGGTGCCGAAGGCCCCCTCGATCACCTCCGGCGAGTACCCGGCCTCCGATCCGGAGAACCCGGACGACCCCTGGTACGACGGAGTGGGCGCGTACGGGTCGTTCACCGTCAAGGCCGCCGACACCGACGTGACGAAGTACTGGTTCGGCGTCAACGGCGACCCCACCTCCAAGAACACGATCACCACCACCGGCGGCGCGGCCAAGGTGGCCCGGATGCTGCCGGCCAAGGCGGGCCTGAACTTCTTCACGGCCCGGGCCTTCGACACGGCGGGCAACGCCGGCGAGATCCGCACCTACCAGTTCCGCGTCAAGGCCGGACAGCCCGAGCGCGCGGCCTGGCAGCTCGACGAAGCCGCCGGATCCGCCACGGCCAAGGGCGAGGCCCCCGAACGCATCGCTGAGCTGCGCGGCGGCCCCACCCCGCACGTCGAGGGGGCGAAGGGTACCGCGGTGTCCTTCGACGGGGCCGACGACTACGCGGTCACCGACATCCCCACCGTGGACACCTCCGTGGGCTTCTCCGTCTCGGCGTGGGCGAAGCTGTCCACCCTGCCGGACCACGCCGCGGTCATCGCGGCCCAGCCCGGCAACCACTCCCCGGGCTTCGAGCTGTACTACTCCAGCGGCTACAACCGCTGGGTGTTCAACCAGTACACCTCCGACAGCCCCGACGCGGGCATCGTCCGGGCCATGCCCGCCACCGCGGGCGGAGCCCAGGCCGGGCAGTGGACGCACCTGGTGGGCACCTACAGCTCCACCAACGACCAGCTGAACCTGTACGTCAACGGCACCCTCGCGGGCACCACGAAGTACGACTCGGCGTGGAACGCGCGACGCGGCCTGCAGATCGGCGCCGGCTCCTACAACGGCGCTCCCGGCTCCTTCTTCCCCGGAGCCATCGACGAGGTGCAGATCTTCGACAAGCCGCTCGCCAGCGGTGAGGTGACCCGGCTCTACGGCAAGGAGTCGCTCATCTCGGGCCGGCCCGCGCGGGCCGTGTTCCCGATGGACGAAGCCGCCGACGCCACCCACCTCACCGGCGTGCCAGAGGTCCCGGGCGCCAGGTTCTCCGGCGGCCTGACCGCGGGCACACCCGGGATCGCCGGCAAGGCCCTGACCCTGGACGGCACCGACGACTACGCGAGCACCGGACGGCCGCTGCTGAACAACCAGCGCAGCTTCGCCGTCTCGGCCTGGGCGAAACTGCCCAGGACCAAGCCGGACCACGCCGCGGTCATCGCGACACAAGCCGGTGAGCACAAGCCGGGAATGGAGCTGTACTACTCCAGCAGCTACAACCGCTGGGCGTTCAACCAGTACTCGGCCGACTCCTCGGACGCCACGCCGATCCGCGCCCTGCAGGCCGAGGGCCAGACCGCGTACGCCGACACCTGGACCCACCTGGTGGGTGTGCACGACACCGTCGCCAACAAACTCATCCTCTACGTCAACGGCGTCGAGGCGGGATCGACGGACCTGCAGGCCGACTGGTACGCGGGCGGCGCGCTGCAGATCGGCGCCGGCAACTACGAGGGCACGCCCGGCTCCTTCTTCCCCGGACAGATCGACGACGTCCGCCTCTACGACCGGCCCGTCTCGGCCGACGAGGTGCGGCAGCTGTTCCAGCAGCGCCCGCTGCTCAACGCACGCTGGAAGCTGGACGGCGACAGCGGCTCCGCCTCACCGGACGACACCGGCCGCGCATCCGCCCTCACCCTCCAGGGCGGCGCGCACATCGGCACCGGCTTCATGGACGGCGGCCTGGAACTCGACGGGACGACGGGCTACGCCAGCGCTCCGACCGTGCCGGTGGACACCAGTGCCAGCTTCACCGTGACCGCCTGGGCCGAGGCGGCCTCGACGCCGGCGCAGGACGCAACGGTGGTCAGCGCCGAAGGCGCGAGTCGCAGTCCCTTCGCCGTGCGCTTCGTCCCCGATCCGGTCAATCCCGACGGGCTCGGGAAGTGGGAGATCGCCCTGCCCGACAAGGACGGCACCGACGCCTCGACGGTGCGCCTGGCCAGCACGGAGTTCAACGGCGTGACCGACTGGAATCACCTGGCGCTGACGTACGACGGCTTCTCCAAGCAGGCCCGGCTGTACGTCAACGGCATCCTCCAGGAAGTGGCGTGCGACGACCTCGACGGTGACGGGCAGGCGGACAACGCCTCCTGCCAGGACCTGATCGCCTGGGGCGAGAACGTCCTGACGGCCAAGGCCGGCAAGTCGCTGCAGGTCGGCCGGATGAAGACCGGCAGCTCGGCAGCCGAGTACTTCCCTGGACTGATCGACGACGTCTGGTTCTTCCAGGGCGCGCTCAACGACAGCCAGGTACAGGAACTCGCCGGCTCCTGGTTCGACGTGCCCACCGAGGTCCCGGCCGGCAGCTGACACCGCCGACGGGTGGGGCGCACGGACTCGACGCGCGCCCCACCCGCTGACCGCACTTCACCACCCGCCCTTATCGCACGGCGTCACCGGTGCTCCCGTTCGCGCGCACCGGTGCGCCACCCAGCCATGGACGGCATCACGCATGAGACGCAAACCACCACGCCCCTCCGCCAGAACGCTGTACCGGCCGATCTCCCTGGTCATGTCCGCGCTGATGGTCGGCGGACTGATCCAGGCAGCCGCCTCGCCCGCCGCGGCCGCCCACGGCCACCCGCTGCCGGGTGTGCCCACGGCCGACAAGCCCGTGGCCGGCACCGACGGCCTCAAGCCCCGGCCCCGCAAACTCACGAAGGGCCCGCGTACACCGGCGCGACCGCCCCGGCACACCTGGCCGAAGCAGGGCACCGCCACCGTGGAGATTCCCCAGCACGGCTCCGGCCGGGCCGGCGACCTCCCGCTGCGCATAGCCCAGCCGAAGACACCCCGGCACGCCGCCCAGGGCACGGTCGAGGCCCGCCTGCACAGCCGCGGGCAGGCCGAACGCGCCGGCGTCGACGGACTGCTGTTCACCCTCCAGGCCGAGGACCGCACGGAGAAGGCGGCCGCCGCGGCCGGCTCAGGGAAGGCGTCCGCCGCGGCGGGCGCGGGCGACATCACCGTCACCGTCGACTACACCGGCATCGCCCAGGCCCACGGCGGCGGTTACGCGTCACGGCTGCACCTGGTCGAACTGCCCGCCTGCGCCCTGACCACTCCCGCCAAGGACGCCTGCCGCAAGAGCACCCCGCTCGCCACGCGCAACGACACCGACCGCGACACCCTGACGGCGAAGACGGTGAGCCTGCGTTCCGGCGCCGCGACCGTCCTGGCGGCCGTGGCCGAGACCGGCGGAGAGAAGGGGGACTTCAAGGCAACCTCCCTGTCGCCGTCGGCGACCTGGAGCACCCAGCTCAACACCGGTGACTTCACCTGGTCCTACGACATGCCGGTACCGGACGTTCCCGGTGACCTCACTCCCGACGTGGGCCTCGACTACTCCTCGAGCTCGATCGACGGCCGTACCGGCACCACCAACAACCAGGGCTCCTGGGTGGGCGACGGCTTCGAGCTGTCACCCGGCTTCATCGAGCGCCGCTACAAGCCCTGCGCCGACGACGGGGAGAAGAGCGCCGACGGCAACAAGCCGGGCGACCTGTGCTGGGCGTACGACAACGCCTACCTGACCTTCAACGGCAAGGGCGGCGAGCTGGTCCCCGTCGGCAACGACGAGTTCAAGCTGCGGCAGGACGACGGCACCCGGGTCGCCCGCCTGACCAGCACCGCACGCGGCAACGGCGACGACGACGGCGAGTACTGGCGGCTGACCGCCCCCGACGGCACCCGCTACTACTTCGGCTACCACCGGCTGCCCGGCTGGACGGACGGCAAGGAGACCACCGACTCGACGTGGACCGTGCCGGTCTTCGGCAACAACACGGGCGAGCCGTGCCACGGCTCGGACTTCGCCGGATCCTGGTGCCAGCAGGCGTGGCGGTGGAACCTCGACTACGTGGTCGACACCCACGGCAACGCCATGGGCTACCACTACGCCAAGGAGAGCAACTCCTACGGCCGCAACCTGAAGGCCGACGCCGACACCCCCTACGTCCGCGGCGGCTACCTGCAGCGAATCGACTACGGTCTGCGCTCCTCGCGCATGTTCGCCGACAAGCCCCTCGCCCAGGTCGTGTTCGACAGCGCCGAGCGCTGCCTGCCCGAGGACGGCGTCACCTGCGCGGCCGACACCATCGACAGCAAGTCGTACTACTGGTACGACACGCCGTGGGACCTGAACTGCAAGCCCGGCACCAAGTGCGACAGCGGCCGGCTGACGCCGTCGTTCTGGACCCGCAAGCGCTTGACCGCGGTGACCACCCGGCTGCTGAAGTCCGACGGCTCCTACGGCGCGGTCGACTCCTGGCAGCTCGCCCACCGCTGGGGCATGGCGGACACCGACTACCAGCTGCTCCTCGACAGCGTGCAGCACTCCGGTCACACCGCCACCCCGTCGATCACGCTGCCCAAGACCACCTTCGCCTACACCCAGCTCGCCAACCGGCTGGACCGCACCGGCGACGGCTACGCCCCCTTCATCAAGGCGCGGCTGTCCACCGTCGCGGACGAGTCCGGCGGGCAGATCGACGTCAACTACTCCGCTCCGGCGTGCGACGCCGACGCGCTGCCGACCCCCGAGACCAACACCACCCGCTGCTTCCCCCAGTACATCGGCGGTGACAGCAGCGACGCCCCGGACCGGGAGTGGTTCAACAAGTACGTCGTCGCCTCGGTGACGGCGACCGACCGCACCGGCGGCGCCCCGGACCAGGTCGCCGCCTACGACTACCTCGACGGTGCCGCCTGGCACTTCGACGGCGACGACGGTCTGACCAAGGAGAAGTACAAGACCTGGTCGCAGTGGCGCGGCTACGGTCACGTACGGGTCCGGACCGGCGGACAGGGCGGCGCCGCGGCCATGAAGACGCAGCAGGACCACTACTTCCTGCGCGGCATGGACGGCGACCGCAAGACGGCATCGGGCGGCACCAAGTCCGTCACCGTCGCGCTCGGCGCCGGTGAGGGCGACGCGATCACCGACGACGAGGCGGTCGCGGGCTTCGAGTACCGCACCCTCGCCTTCGACGGACCCGGCGGCAAGGTACTGCAGAAGACCGTGAACCGGCCCTGGCACCACGAAACGGCCAGGAAGGTTCGCGACTGGGGCGCCATCACCGCCGACTTCACCGGCACCGCCCAGACGACGGACTACACGTCGCTGGACGACGGCGCCGGCACCAAGTGGCGGACCACCACCAGTTCCACCAGCTACGACACCGTCGCCGGCCGGCCCCTCCGGGAGGAGGACCTGGGCGACACCTCCACGGCCGAGGACGACCAGTGCACCCGCACGGTCTACGCCACCAACACCGACAAGAACATCCTGCTGCTGCCCTCCCGGGTCGAGACCGTCGCCAAGGCGTGTGACGCCGCGGTCGACCGGACCAAGGACGTCATCGACGACGTCCGTACCGCCTACGACGGCGGCGCCTACGGCGCGGCCCCGACCAAGGGCGACGCGACGGCCACCGCACCGCTCAAGGGTGACAACGGCACGAAGGCGACCTACCTGGAGGCCGGTGCCACCTACGACGACTACGGCCGCGAACTCACCGTCACCGACCTGACGGCCGACGTGACCGTGACCGGTACCGGCGACCCCGTGCGCACCGCCCGGACCGACGGACGCACCACCACCACGGCCTACCTCCCGGCCACCGGCCTGCCCGCCCAGACCAGGACGACCACGCCCCCCGCCGACCCGGGGAACCCGGCCAGCGCGCAGACCACCACCAAGGACCTCGACCCGCTGCGCGGACTGCTGCTGAAGCAGACCGACACCAACAACAACGTCACCAACTACGCCTACGACGCCCTCGGCCGCTCCACCAAGGTGTGGCTCGCGGACCGCGCCACGAGCGGCGTGCCCACGTACGAGTACGCCTACTCGGTCGCCGAGGGCAAGCCCGTCACCGTGGCCACCAAACTGCTCAACAACGAGGGCGGACAGATCACGTCGTACAAGCTGTACGACGGGTTCCTGCGGGAGCGGCAGTCCCAGGCGCCGGGCCCCGACGGTGGCCGGATCATCTCCGACATCTTCTACGACGAGCGCGGCCTGACCACCAAGACCTTCGCTCCTTACTACGCCACCGGCGGCCCCGTCGCCGAACTGTTCAAGCCCGCCGACGCGCTGGGCGTGGAGACGCAGACCCGCACCACCTACGACGGTCTTGGCCGCCAGGTCGAGGAGCGTCAGATCGCCGGCAACGGCGACGGCGGCACCGTCCTGTCCACCAAGAAGACGGTCTACAGCGGTGACCGCACCACGCTGATCCCGCCGGTGGGCGACACCACCGTCACCTCCCTGGTCGACGCGCGGGGCAACATCACCGAACTGCGCCAGCACCACACCCGCGACCCCGAGTCGGCCTACGACACGACCACCTACGACCACACTCCCTCGGGCGACCTGCTGAAGGTCACCGACCCGGCCGGCAACAGCTGGAGCTACACCTACGACCAGCTCGGCCACCAGACGTCCTTCAGCGACCCGGACCGGGGCCGCACCGACACCCGGTACGACGACCACGGTCAGGTGATCTCCAGCACCGACCAGCGCGGCACCACCCTGTTCAACACCTACGACGGACTGGGCCGCAAGACGGAGCTGCGCGAGGGCTCCGCCACCGGTGCGCTGCGGGTCAAGTGGACGTACGACACCGTCTCCGGTGCCCAGGGCCAGCTCGCCGAGTCGATCCGCTACGTGAACGGCCAGGCGTACACCACCGCGGTGACCGCCTACGACAAGCTGTACCGGCCCACCAAGACGGCGACCGTGATCCCGGCGTCCGAGGGAGCGCTGGCAGGCACCTACCAGTCCGGCACGGCCTTCAAGCCCTCCGGTCTGGTCGCCTCGCTCAGCTACTCAGCCGCCGGTTCGCTGCCGGGCGGCTCGATCAACTACACCTATGAGGCCACGACCCTCCGGCCGATCTCCGTCTACGGCCAGGGCATGACCTCGAACGCCGTCTACAGCCAGACCGGCAAGCCGCTGGTGTACTCCTTCGGTCTGACCAGCGGCGGGCAGAAGACCCAGGTCACCAACACCTACGAGTTCGGCACCCAGCGGCTGGCGACCACGCGCGTCGACCGCGAGGGACAGGCGGGCGTCGACCAGAACGTCACCTTCCGCTACGACGAGGCCGGCAACGTCCTCTCCCTGCGAGACGTGTCCCGCACCGGCACCGACAACCAGTGCTTCGCCTACGACTACCTGCGCCGCCTGACGGAGGCATGGGCCCAGGGCGACCAGACCTGCGCGGCCACCCCGTCCGCCGACAAGCTCGGCGGCCCGGCCCCGTACTGGCAGTCGTACTCCTACGACAAGGCCGGCAACCGGCTGACCGACACCCAGCACGACATCGGAGGCGCCACCGCCAAGGACGTCAGGCACACCTACGAATACCCCACCCCGGGCAAGCCCAAGGCCCACCAGCTGACCTCGCTCACCACGCAGGGACCGGCGGGCACCAGCCGGACGGACTACCTCTACGACGACACCGGCAACACCACCGACCGAGGCAAGCAGCACCTGGACTGGGACGCCGAGGGGCTCCTGACCAAGGTCACCGAACCCGTCGACGGCGCGCCGGCCAAGGTGACCGAGTACCTGTACGACGCCAACGGCAACCGGCTCATCGACCGCACGGGAGGCCGGACCACGCTGCACCTCGGGCACACCGACGTCAGCCTCGACAAGGGGGCGACCAAGGCCAAGGCGACGCGCTACATCGACCTCGGCAGCGGCCACCAGGCCGTCCGTGCCGACGACGGCAGCTTCTCCTTCACCCTCGCCGACCACCACGGCACCGGCCTGCTGGCCGTCGCCGCCACCGATCTGGCCCTCTCCCAGCGCCGGGTCACGCCCTTCGGCGAGAGCCGCGGAGCGGCACCGGCCGCCTGGCCCGGAACCAAGGGCTTCGTCGGCGGCATCGACGAGACGAAGGACACCGGCTTCACCCACCTGGGCGCCCGTGAGTACGACGCCCGGACCGGCCGGTTCCTCTCCGTCGACCCGATCATGGACCTGGCCGACCCGCAGCAGATGAACGGCTACACCTACGGCAACAACAACCCGCTGGTGTACTCCGACCCGGACGGGAAGTTCTTCGGCTTCCTGGAAATGTTCAAGCTGCTGAAGAAGATGATCAACTACTTCGCCAACAAGGTTCCGAACAAGAACCCGGGCTTCATGCAGCGCCGCGCTTCCGCGCCGGCGGTGAGCAACGGCAAACTGCGCGGAGCGCTGCAGCAGATCTATCCGAAGGCGAAGGCCAAGCAGGTCTTCGGCAACGGGAAGCTGTCCACGGCCCTCATCCACGAGTTCAACACGGGCAAACCCCTGCCGTCCAAGACCCAGCTGCATCTGCAGAAGGGCTGGGAGACGATGAACGCGCTCTCGGAGATCCTGGAGAACGACCGCAAGGCCCGGGAGACCGGCAAGGACACCAAGAAGACCCCGCGGCTGTCCGACAGCGACCAGAAGGTGGCCAAGGCCGAGGCCCAGGAACTGTGGGACGCGCTCAACTCGCGCGACGTCACCGGCAACATCAACAAGCGGATGAACGCCGACGCCGACATGAAGACGGCCGTCAAGACCAACTTCGACGAGGTGGCCAAGACACCCTCCGTCAAGGACCTCACGGGAACGGAGTTCAGGCCGGTCCCGCACAAGAGCCCAGAGCCGATCGGTCAGCCCACGCGGCTGCGCGGGTTCCCCAAGGCCCTCGGTATCGTCGGCGGCATCGTGACGGTCGCCCAGGCTCCTTCCTACGTACGGCAGTACGGCTGGAAGGAGGGGGCGTGGGAGATGTTCAAGGACACCGTGGACCCGTTCGGGTTCCACGAGGCACTGGAGCCGAGCACCTCCGAGAACTGGGCCTGACCAGCAGCCCTGGCGGCGGCGCGGGACAATGAGTTCCGTCAGCCGTGCTCGACCATGAGGACGGGGCCCGCCGTGCACCTCGCACGGCGGGCCCCGCGTCCATGACCGCCCCTATCCGACAGGAAGACATGAGCGACGTACCCGCCGACGGGAGCCGGGCCGAGATCACCACCGCGGAGATCCCCCCGCTTCTGCTGCGCATGATCCCGGAATCCGCCGACTCCATCGCCGAGACGTATGACCTCCCCGCGGAAAAGGCCGTGCTGACCGAGAACGCGCGGGTGCGGCTGTACCGGCTGCTGGCCGAGTGCTTCACCACGCCCGTGCTGATGCCCGAGCTGGAGAGCGACACCCCCGACACCGAGCTGCTCGGCCGCTGCTGGGACTTCGTGGAAACCATCGTCGCCCACCCGAGTGAGCACATCAGCGGCGCCGTCTACTTCGAGGTGCTCGAACAGCTCCTGAACGCCGACGGGCTGGTCGAGACGGCCTGGCCCTACATGAAGGACCGGACACGGGCGAGCACCGTGCAGATGCTGGACTCCTACGACGTCCGCATCCCGGGCATCAACCGGCGCTAGAGGATCCGGCATCCGCTTCGAGATCTGCCACCCGCGAATATCCGCCGGTGGCAGATCCAAAATCAGATGGCGGCGCGGACCAGCCCCGCGACCGCCGTCGAGCGGCTGTGTGGGGGCCAGGCCATGACCGTGGTGACGCGTGGGGCGTCAAGGACCGGTACGGCAGCGAGGTCCTCGCGCAGGCCGGTGCGGCCCGACTCCGGCACGACCGCGCAGGCGCGGCCGAGGGCGATGAGCTGGGTGAGTTGCGTGTGGTCGCGCACCCGCGGTCCGGGGCCGTCCGGGAAGGTGCCGTCAGGGCGGGGCCAGCGGGGAAGGGGCAGGTCGGGAAGGCCGGTGACCTCGGCGAGCCGCACATGGGGGCGGGCGCTGAGCGGGTGGCCCGCCGGGAGGATCGCGACCTGACCCTCGGTGTGCAGGTCCTCGGTGTCGAAGCCGGCCGTGTCGTCGAACGGCCGATGCAGCAGGGCTACGTCGGCCCGGCCGTCGCGCAGCAACTGCGTCTGCTCGCCCGGTCCGCACAGCACGACGTCCACGGCGACGGCGCCCGGCTCGGCGGCGTAGGCGTCGAGGAGTTTCGCCAGCAGTTCAGCGGAGGCGCCCGCCTTCGCGGCCAGTACCACGGCCGGGCGGCCGGTCGCCGTGAGGGCGGCCCGGCGGGTGCGTCGTTCGGCGGCCTCGACGGCGTCCAGCGCCGCCCGCGCTTCCCGCAGCAGCACCGCCCCTGCCCCGGTCAGGGAGACACCCCGGCTGCCGCGCTCCAGCAGGAGGGTGCCCAGGCGCCGTTCGAGCCCGGCGATCGCCCGCGACAGCGGGGGCTGGGCGATCCCGAGCCGCTGCGCGGCCCGGCCGAAGTGCAGTTCCTCGGCGACCGCGACGAAGTACCGCAGCTCTCGTGTCTCCACCCCGCCAGCCTAACCGGGGCGGCCAGGGACGATACCCGGGCGGTATCGCCGTGCACCCAGTCGGTCTTGGACGCCCTGCCGGGCGGGGGAGAAGTATCGATGTCATGAGTGAGACGAACACTGTGAACCACCACAAGATCGCGCTGGTGACCGGGGCCAACAAGGGCATCGGGTACGAGATCGCCGCCGGGCTCGGCGCCCTCGGCTGGTCCGTCGGAGTCGGCGCGCGGAACGAGGAGCGGCGCGAGGCGGCCGTGGACAAGCTGCGCGCGGCCGGAGCCGACGCGTTCGGCGTGCCGCTGGATGTGACCGACGACGCCAGCGTGACAGCGGCGGCGCGGCTGATGGAGGAGCGGGCCGGGCGGCTCGACGTGCTCGTCAACAATGCCGGGATCACCGGCGGCGCACCGCAGGAGCCCACCACGGTCGACGTGAACCGGGTACGGGCGGCCGTGGAGACCAACGTGATCGGCGTCATCCGCGTCACCAACGCCCTGCTGCCGCTGCTGCGCCGCTCGCCGTCGCCGCGGATCGTGAACGTCTCCAGCAGCGTCGGCTCCCTCACCCTCCAGACCACGCCCGGCGCCGAGACGGGCCCGATCGCCGTCGCCTACGCTCCGTCGAAGACGTTCCTCAACGCCGTCACCGTGCAGTACGCCAAGGAACTCGCCGGCACCCACATCCTGATCAACGCCGTCTGCCCAGGCTTCACCGCGACCGACCTCAACGGTTTCCGGGGCGTGCGCACCCCCCAGCAGGGCGCGGCCGCCGCGATCCGGCTGGCCACCGTACCGGACGACGGGCCGACGGGCCGCTTCTTCGACGACGAGGGCGAGGTGCCCTGGTAACGCGGAAAGGCATACGGAGACGATCCGGGCCGGCCCGGGCCGCGAGGTTCTTCGCCGCTTCGGCCGGCTCACGGGGGACGGGGGGCCTGGGGCGGACGTCACCGCCTGGCATCAGGTCGTCACCCGATGCGGGCCCGGGCTCACTGGCCCATCCTGAGATGACTGGATTCGAGTGGTTCACCGCCGACCGAGGCGGCGCCATGGGCGGTGCGGTCGGCACCGTGGAGAACGGACGCACGGTCCACTCGTAACAGATCGAATGGGAGAGCACAGTCACCATGACGGACGTCATCGCAGGTGAATGCGGACGTCCTGGAGCACTTCGTCCCCGATTTCCGTCGTACGTCGATGGTGCAGCGGATCATGGACTCCCCGTGGCCACGCTGACGCGAACACGTGTCCACGATCGCCGCGATCACACTGATGCGAACGCGTCCCCTCCTTTCCGCCACACGCACCAGAACTTCGCCCTCCGCGTGAATTCGCTTGCGGACGCAGAAGAAAACTCCTCAGCAGGAAAGGAACGCTCGTGCGCGCCATAACCGTCCGGGACCGCAAGGCAGGGATCACGGGGCTGAGCCTCGAGGAACTGGCCCCTCCCCACGCCGCCGAGAACGACGTCGTCCTGCGGGTGCACGCCGCCGGCTTCACCCGCGGGGAGCTCGACTGGCCCGCGACCTGGACCGACCGCGCCGGCCGCGATCGCACTCCCAGCGTGCCGGGCCACGAGGTCTCGGGGGTGGTCACGGAACTCGGCTACGGGACGACCGGCCTCACCATCGGTCAGCGCGTGTTCGGACTGACCGACTGGACCCGCGACGGTGCGCTCGCCGAGTACGTCGCCGTGGAAGCCCGGAACCTCGCGCCGCTGCCTGCCGACGTCAACCACACACCGGCGGCAGCACTGCCCGTCTCCGGTCTCACCGCCTGGCAAGCCCTGTTCGACCACGCCCGGCTCACCGCCGGCCAGACCGTCCTGATCCACGGCGCCGCGGGCGGAGTCGGCTCGATCGCCGTCCAGCTCGCCCACGAAGCGGGAGCCCGTGTCATCGGCACCGGCCGCTCCGCCGACCGGGACACCGTGCTCGACCTGGGCGCTCACGCGTTCCTCGACCTGGACGGCGACCGGTGGGAGGAGACCGGCCAGGTGGACGTCGTCTTCGACGTGATCGGAGGCGAGATCCTCGACCGCTCCGCCGCTCTGGTACGCGCCGGCGGCATCCTCGTCACCATCGCCCACCCGCCCACCGTGCGCCCGGAAGACGGTCGGGCCCTCTTCTTCGTCGTGGAACCCGACCGCGACCGACTCGGCGACCTCGCCCGGCGTCTGCGGGACGGCCGGCTACGTGTGCGGGTCGGGGCTGTCCGGCCGCTCGCCGAAGCGGTCGACGCCCTCACCACCAAGCAGCGCGTCCCCGGCCGCACGATCATCCGTGTCGCCGAGGACTGAGCCCCATAGGAGCACTGAACCGGGGCCAGGCCGGTATCGCCGGCGGCGAGGGCCCGACGGGAGCGCACGGGAATGCCGCGCGGTCCGGGCGCACGCGGCCCACCCGGACCGCATAGCCGCAGGCATGAGGCACGGGTAACGGAGATCGGGGTGCATGGCGTAAGTGCGCGGCGGCGGGCATCGCGCAGGGGTTCGTCTGCGATCGGTCAGCGCGTCTCGTCACGGTGCCGCGAACCAAAGAGGGACGGGTCAGCCGCCCCTGCCGCACGCCGCCCGAGACCGTCCGTGTGACGCTGGCGCGGAAAGCAGACGTCCAACAGTTCCCCCACAGACAGATGAGCCTCCGCCGGATGGTGGAGCAGGCCACCCCGGCGGAGCGTGTAACGCGTGCGGCGTCCACGGCGCTCACGGCTGACGTAACCCGCCCGCTCCAGGTCCGCGACGATGCTCTGCGCGGTGCGTTCGGCGATGTGGCATCCGACGGCGATGTCGCGGAGACGGATGTCGGGGTCGCGTGCTATGGCCAGGAACACGCGGGCGTGGTTGGTGAAAAACCCCCACCGGACAGGGCGGTCATTAACCATATTCGGCCTTTACGTCATGAACCTTGTGGTGCGGTCGGTGGTCAAGGGCGAGACCGTCGCCGGCCGTAGCCCGTCCGCAGACGAGACCCGCACGGGCCCGGCAGCGCGATCTGTTGACCTCTCTTCCACCTGCGCCCGCGCACGGATGCACTACGGAGTGCTTCGGCGCCTGGCTCGACAGTTCGACGTGGGCCGGTGGGCCACAGGCGCGGTGGGGGAGGAGTCACGGACGGCGCGGGGCGCCGGCGGCTGAACAAGGTGGCCGCTGCGGCCCGTAGGCGCGGACACGATGACGCACCCGTTCGTTGGGAAGCCGGATCACATCACTCCGTGCTGGTGGGGCCCGCGGGCACTTCAGCCCACACGGTCTTGCCGTCTTCGTGATACCGGGTGCCCCAGTTTCGGGCGAGGCTGGTCACGATGAAGAGACCGCGCCCCGTCTCGTCGGCCGTGCGGGCATGTCGCACGTGCGGTGCGCTCATGGCCGCGTCCGTGACTTCGCACGTCAGAACCCTGTCGAGTATCAAGCGCAGGCTCAGCGGTGGCTGTCCGTAGCGAACGGCGTTGCCCACCAGCTCACTGCCCAGCAGCTCCGTGGTGTATGCGGTCTCATCGTTGATGTGCCAGCGCTCCATCTGGTGTCTGATGGTGTCACGGGCCACCGGTGCCGCTTCCGTGTCGGCGGGCAAGTCGCGCTCGAGCACGTTGTCCGCTGGAATCGGCTTCGTCCGAGCCAGTAGCAGCAAGGCCTCGTCGTGGTAGTTCCCCGTATGCAGGGCATAGGCCATGGCGTCGCACAGATCTCTCAGGTCGCGTCCGGCGCCGCGCTCCAGAACACTCCGCAAGAGGCCCGCCGGAGCCAGGGTCTGATCCGCCAGCGATGACGTCTCCATGGCGAGGATGCTGCCGTCGGGCAGAGACACCGTCGCGGTGGCGAAGGGCGCGTCGTCCGGACCCGCCAGGAGCGGTCCCTCTGGAGTGGCGAGGACACGTGAAGAGCCGTCTCGGGCGACGAGCAAGGGCTCGGGCAGCCCGGCGCGAGCGATCGTGCAGGTAAGGCCGACCGGGTCGTAGATGGCGATCACGCACCGGGCGGTCAGCGGTTCGTGTTGCAGAGGATCCCCGACCGGGAGCCAGGAGCGCTCGGCGGCGAGGCGGACGACCGTGTCGTTCAACCGTGCCATCAGTTCATCCGCGCCCAGGTCCAGCGCGGCTAGCGAGTAGAGCGCTGTACGAAGTTGGCCCATCGCAGTCGCCGCGGCCATCCCCTGTCCGGCGACTTCTCCAACGACGAGCGCGGTCCGCGCGCTCGGCAGTGGGATGGCGTCGTACCAGGCTCCTCCGCCCACCGGCCCGGTCAGGAGCAGTGGCGAGATCTCCACCGTCGTCAGGTTGGCGGGACGCTGCGGAAGCGATCTGCGCTGTACCGTCGCCGCGATCGCTCGCTCGCGGGCGTAGCGGCGGGCGTTGTCGATGCACAGGGCAGTGTGGGCACAGATGTCGGTTGCCAGTGCGATCTCGTCCTCGACGAAGGGGTCCTCTCCCTCCTGCCGGTAGAAACTGACCACGCCGAACACCTCGCCGCGGAGCTCCAAGGGGACTACGAGGAGGGAGTGCACGGCGGAGAGGCGGATGGCCTCGGCCCGGTGCGGGTCGGCGTCCAGCCACGGGCTGGTCTCGTCGATGGGGACCAGGCGCGGCTGGAGGTCGGCGAGGACCCGGGTGAACGGGGTGCCATAGGGCAGATGCCGGATGTCGCCGACTGGATGTGCCGACACCAGCCCCCTGAAGGCGGCCCTGCGCAAAGGTACGTCCGGATCCACAGGAGCCAGCGGAGGATCTTCACCGCGCACGACGGCGTCGACCACCTCCACCACGACGATCCCGGTGAAGGCCGGTGCGACCGTGTCGACGAACTCTCCGCAGACGGCGATGACGTCCAGCCGCCGTCCCACCCGTTCACGGACGGTGCCGAGAATGTCCGCCCCCCGGCGTGCTCGCTCGCGCTCTGTGACGTCTACGACGGAGGCCAGCAGCCCCAGGATCTCCGCTTCTTCGTTTTCCAGGCGCATCGTCGTCACGGAATACATGCGCCGAGCCCGCCCGCCTTCTGCTGCACCGCTGTGGATGATCCGGTTCGTCACCGGCACCCCTGTGGCGAGGACCTCACGCGCGGTCGCCTCCTCCGCGTCCGGATCCTCCAGATCGAAGACATCGACGAAGCGTCTGCCGATCACATGCTCGATGGGTGTTTCCTGCTTGCTGGCAGTGCCCGTGCTCACCGTGACCACGCGCAATTGGTCGTCCAACAGATGCAGACCGACCGTCTGCTGGGAGAAGGCAGCCTTGAGGACCGCGTAGTCAGCCTCGGAGGGCGTGTTGTCATCGCCGGTGAGCACCTCAAACGTCATGTGCTTGCCGCGGGAGATGGGTCGGATCCGCACGGAGGGCCAGGGAGTGGAACCGAGGCCACTGCTTTGGCCGGGGTCAGCCGGGTCGGACAGGAGGGTGCCCACCGCACGGCCAACGGCATCCCCCGGTGATCGATGCAGCAGATCTTCGGCGAGCCGAGTCCACCGGACCACGTGACCACTTTCGTCGACACACATGAGAACGCCACTACGGGTCATGGGCGGATACCTCCTGTGCGGTCATGCCGCCGTGCATCGTCCCGGCGTGCTCCCACGACTGCCTCTTCCTACCGCTGGGCGCCCGGGACGGCGGAGGCCATGGGATCAACGCGGACCCGATGCGCCTGCCGTCGGCGAACGTCCAGTTGTCATTGGATGCTCGCCTGTCGCGGGCGGGCGGGCGAGCGTCCGCCCGGCATCGCCGGCGACGGGCCATGCGCCGCGTTCGGCTCCGCGGTGAAAGCTGCCACCACGGCACGGGGTGCACGTGCGTCCACCTTCCAAGTCACGCTCTCATGCGCGGTGCGAGGTCAGGCCGGCCATGGTCTTGGGGTCGACGATCCGGTCGAAGTCCTCCGCATTGACGTATCCGGTGGCCAGCGCGGCCTCGCGGAGTGTCGTCCCTTCGTCGTTCGCCTTGTGCGCGATGGCGGACGCCTTGTCGTAGCCGATCGCCGGCGAGAGTGCCGTGACCAGCATGAGCGACCGCTCCACGTACTCTCCGACCCGGTCCTGGTCGAGTTCGACACCCTCCACGCAGAACTCCCGGAACTTCTCGCAGGCGTCGGCGAGAATGCCCGTCATGTGCAGGAAGTCGTTGATGATGACCGGACGCATGGCGTTCAGTTCGAAGTTGCCCTGCGAGCCCGCGAAGGCGATGGCCTGATCCTCCGAGAGCACCTGGATACACACCATCACCATGGCTTCGCACTGGGTCGGGTTGACCTTGCCGGGCATGATCGAGGAGCCCGGCTCATTGGCCGGCAGGACGAGTTCACCCAGGCCGCAACGGGGCCCGGACGCCAGCCAGCGAATGTCGTTGGCGATCTTCATCAGCGGCACGGCCAGCGCGCGCACGCCGGCGGAGGCCCCCACCATGGCGTCGAGTCCGCCCTGGGCGGCGAACTTGTTGCTCGCGGTGACGAAGGGGTAACCGGTGTTGCGCGAGATCTCGTCAGCGACCTGCTCGGCGAACCCTTCCGGCGCGTTCAGGCCGGTGCCGACCGCGGTGCCGCCCATGGCGAGCTCCAGCAGCCCCTCGGTGGCTCGCTCCGCACGGTGCCATGCCTGCTCCAACTGGGTTGCGTAGCCCGACCATTCCTCACCCACGGTGAGGGGGACGGCATCCTCCAGGTGGGTGCGGCCGATCTTCACGACGTCGTGCCAGCGTTCCGCCTTGTGCGCGATGGTCTGCTGGAGCGCGCGCACGCTGGGCAGCAGGTCCTCGTGAACCGCCTTGACGGCGGCGATGTGCATAGCGGTGGGGAAGGTGTCGTTGGAGGACTGACCCATGTTGACGTGGTCATTGGGGTGCACCGGCGTCTTGCTGCCGAGTTCGCCGTCCACGAGTTGGATCGCGCGGTTGCTGATGACCTCGTTGGTGTTCATGTTGGACTGCGTGCCGGAGCCCGTCTGCCAGACGTAGAGCGGGAAATGGTCGTCGAGGTCACCTGCGATGACTTCGTCGGCCACCCGCTCGATGAGGCCGGCCTTCCAGGCCGGCATCCGCCCGGCGCGGCCGTTGACGATCGCTGCAGCCCGCTTCACCTGGCCGTAGGCGTGGTAGACGGCCTTCGGCATATGGTCGTCGCCGATGGAGAAGTGGATCAGGGAACGCTGGGTCTGGGCGCCCCAGTAGCGGTCCGCGGGTACGTCGACAGCGCCCATGGAGTCCGTCTCGCGGCGCGTGCCGCCGGCGTTCAGTCCAACGGGCACGTCGCGAATCTCCGGCGCGGTGCCGTTGTCGTCACGCGAGATCATCACGTACACCCTCCGCGTGTGGGTAGTCAGGCTCCCACATCCGGTCGCGAACGGCGCGTGCCGGATCCGTGGGGCGATGCGTGGCGACGCCCTCGGCCATGGCCGCCTCCACAACCGCGGTCGCGGTGCGGGCGGACGACTCCCACAGGTCCTCGACCGGCGGCAGCAGTGCGGCACCGGGTTCGGCGGGATCGACCTGATCGGCTACAGCCTGGGCGGCTGCGCGCAGCATGCCATCGGTCACCCGCTCCGCTCCCGCGACGATGGTGCCGAGACCGAGACCCGGATAGAGCAGGGCGTTGTTGGCCTGGCCGATGCGGTACTCGACGCCCTGGTACTCGACGGGGTCGACCGGTATGCCGGTGGCCACCAGGGCCTTGCCGCGTGTCCAGGAGAGGATGTCGGCCGGCATGGCCTCGATCTGCGAGGTCGGGTTGGACAGCGGCAGGACGATCGGGCGCTCGGTGCCGGCGGCCATCGCTTCTATGACGTCCCTGGTGAAGGCACCGGACACGGTGGAGGTGCCCAGCAGGATGGTCGGCGCGACCCGGCGCACAGTCTCCAGCAGGGAGATGCCTCCGCCGTCGCCGGCCCAGCCGTCTGCTTCGGAAGGGTCGCGGGCGTAGCGCCGCTGGAAGTCGCGCAGGTCGGTCATGTCACTGGTGAGCAGGCCCTGTCGGTCGATCAGCCAGATCCGGGAGACGGCATCCTCTTCGCCGGCACCGTCGCGGACCATGGCATCGCGAAGCTGGTCGGCGATCCCCACTCCGGCGGAGCCGGAACCGAAGACCACCAACTTCTGCTCGCGCATCGGGACGCCGCTCACCTTCACAGCGGAGAGGACGGCGGCCAGGCTGATGGCCCCGGTTCCCTGGACGTCGTCATTGAAGATGCGATACCGGTCGCGGTACTTCTCGAGGATGCGGCGGGCGTTGCTCGGGCCGAAATCCTCGAAGTGCAGCAGGGCGCTGGGGAAGCGGGCGGAGGCCGTGCGCAGGTACTGCTCGATGAAGGCGTCGTACTTCCCGCCGCGCACGCGAGGGAAACGGTTGCCCAGATAGAGAGGGTCCTGCAGCAGCGACTCGCGGTCCGTGCCGACGTCCAGGGAAACGGCGATCACCCGGCTCGGGTCGATGCCGGCGGCGGCGGTGTAGACGGCCAGCTTCCCGACGGCTATCTGAACGCCGCCCACGCCCCAGTCACCGATGCCGAGGATCTCCTCGGCGTCCGAGCAGACGATCAGGTCGACGTCGCCCGGGGCGAAACCAAGGGTGTCGAACGCCCGGTCCATGTCATCGGGACGGTCGATGGACAGGAAGAGTCCGCGTGGGCTTCGGTACTCGTTGGAGTACTGCTCGATGGCCTCACCGACCGTAGGGTCGTAGATGATGGGCAGCAGTTCGGCCAGGTGGTCGCGAAGGACCTTGAAGTAAAGGGTCTCGTTCCTGTCGTGCAGCTCCTCCAGGTAGACGTTCTTGGCGAGATTGTCGCCCTGGGCCTCCATCTGCCAGAACGCGCGGCCGGCCTGCTGTTCCAGGGTGAGTACCGCGGCGGGCAGGCGGCCGGTCAGCCCGAGCGCGTCGCGTTCGTCCTGCGTGAACGCCACACCGTGATTCAGGAGCGGGTTCGTCAGGACGTCAGGGATCGTCGGTGTGGTCTCACTGCTGTGTGCCATGGCGGACTCCTTGTACGACTGCCGATGGGGCCAGGAATGAGCGGGCCATCCACACCACACCGACCACACCACCCGTCGAGGCAGTCCGGACGGAATGGTGAATCCAGCCGTGCACGGACATGAGCTTGTGATCTGCCGCGAACTCGTCGTGCAGCTTCATCTCTGACCCCTTTCGGAACCAGTGCCCAGCCCCTTATCTGGACGACGGCGACCCTTTACACAGCCACCGGCAATTCTTCTTCCGCTCCAGGGCCTCTATCGGTTGCGTACGGGCACGAGTCGTACCGGGGATTTGTGCCGAGCAGGTGGAAGGTCGACGTACGCCGCCGAAGGATCTGCCGCAGCCTTGCCGGCATCGCGCTTCCAGAGCGGTGGCGCCAGGGTCCGAGACCGGAAACCGCACGTTAAGGGACAGCCCTTAGGCCGACGGCCCGTCCCCGCCGCGACTGGTTGGCGCAGCATGCTGTGGTACATCAGGGTAGGAATGACGTGACAGGTGCTCCGGCGCTTGTTGCCCGAGCCGATCGGCTTCGATATGGGGAGGGCGATCTCTTGTGCGGGACTGCCCGTGGCGGGCCCTCGTCGCGTGACCGGGAACCTGAGTCACTGGCTGTCGAAGAGGCGATAGGCCGGACATTCCGACGACAAATTGAGTGAGTGCATGGGTCCTGCCCGACGGTTGAACGGGCCTCGACTTCGTCTCTGAACTCGGCGGTCGTCCCACGCCTTTACCCTGCCTGCCGGCCCGTTGCCGAGAAGCCCGGCCACAGGCCGCCGCCCACTGCGCTCTGGCCGGGCCGGCATGACCCGTTCTTACCCAAGGGGATGGATGACCATGAGCAGTGATTCATCACCAAGCGCTACACGCCAGCCGACCATGCGGATCAAGCCGGCCGAGGGGCGCTTCCTGCGACTCGCCGTGGTGCTACTGGTGGCGGCCTCCGGCGGCATTGAGGCGACCTCGTTCCTCGGCCTCGGCCACGTCTTCGCCGGAGTCATGACCAGCAACCTTGCGCTGCTCGGTATGGCCGCCGGACGCGGCGAGCCACTGGACGTCACTGCGGCCTTGCTGGCATTGGGCGGCTTCGGCGCGGGTACGGCGCTGGCCGCCTGGTACACCCGCGCTTCGGTGACGTCGGCCACCCACTGGCCTCGCCGCGTCATGGTCGTCCTCGTCGCTGAGGCTGTGCTGCTGGCCCTTGGCGCCTCGGTCTGGGGTTTCACGGGGGGCCGACCCGGCGAGGCAGTCCGGGACGTCCTGCAGTGCGGCGCCGCACTCGCCATGGGCGCACAGTCCGCGGCCATGGTCGCCGCCGGCAAGGCCGCCGCCCCCACCACCTACCTCACCGGCACGCTCGCCGCTTACATCGTGAAAGGCATAGGCACCGGGAGTCCTGGCCTGTGGGTACCCCTGCGGTTCGCCGCGCTCGTCGCTGGTGCGGCCCTCTGCGCCGTGATGCTCGATAAGGCTCGGCCCTGGGCCCTGCTGCCATCTGTTGTCCTCGTCATGTGTGCCCTGGCCGTGGCTTACCTGCCCGAGGCTCACCCTCCGTCCGCTGCCGGACACTCCGCCTGAATCTCCGCACCGCGAGCACACCGCGAGGGACGTGGCCTGGGGAGGGGCAGGGGCTCAAGCCGCACGATCGTGTGTAGCAGGGCGGTGGCGTGCCCTGAACACGACGAGCATCGCATGCGATCTGCAGGACGTGCCTGCTTCTGCGGGCGGACGCGATCAGCTGGATGATCCCGCGATCGGAGTGGACGGGGCGAGTGCCGTGGGCGGGAAGAGGCGGTGACGGCCGGGGTGCCGGACAATGAATGCAACGCTCCACGCGTCACCGCGGGGCGTGCATGGCCGAGACCTGGCCGGGGAGGCGCGATGAGCGAGCAGCCGGTCCTTCTCCCTTACGCCGACCCGGCGTTCGTGGCGGACCCCTTCCCGCTGTACCGGCAGCTGCGCGAGGACGGCCCGGTGCGGCACGCGATCCTCGCCGGCGGCCTGGACGCCTGGCTGGTCACACGCTACGACGACGGACTCGCCGCACTGTCCGACCCGAGACTGAGCAGCGATGTCCGCGACGCCTCGGACCCCCGCCTCCTCGCGCAGCTGCCCGAGTCCGAGCGCGAAGCGATGATGAGCAACATGCTGCGCGCTGACCCGCCCGACCACACCCGGCTGCGCCGCCTGGTCTCGAAGGCGTTCACCGCACGCCGGGTCGCCGAACTGCGGCCGCGCGTCCAGGAGATCACCGACCGGCTGCTCGACGCGGTGGTGCCGGCCGGCCGGGCGGAACTCGTGGCGGACTTCGCGCTGCCGCTCCCGGTCACCGTCATCAGCGAGCTGCTCGGCGTGCCCGTGGACGACCGGCACGACTTCCAGCGGTGGACCGACGCCATGCTCGTACGGGGGGAGCAGTTGCCCGACCCGGTCGTCGTCGACGACGCGTGGCGACGGATGCGCGCCTACCTGACGCGGCACCTCGAAGCCAAGCGTGTCCGGCCGGGCGACGACCTCCTCAGCGCGTTGACCAGCGCTCACGACCGGGAACAGCGGCTGAACGACGACGAGCTGATCGCCATGACCTTCCTGCTGCTCGTCGCCGGGTACATCACGACGGTCAATCTGATCGGCGCCGGGATCGCCGCGCTCCTCGCCCATCCCGCCCAGCTGGCCCTGCTGCGGGACCGTCCACACCTGCTGCCCGACGCGATCGAGGAGTTCCTGCGCTACGACGGCCCGGTCAGTCCCGGCATCGCCCGGTTCGCACGCGAGGACGTCGAGATCGCCGGCGTCATCGTCCCGCGCGGCGCGACCGTGCTCGTCGCGTCCGCGATCGCCGACCGCGACCCGGCCCGGTTCCCCGACCCCGACACGCTGGACATCACCCGCCGCGACAACGCCCACCTGGCCTTCGGGCACGGCATCCACTACTGCCTGGGCGCGCCGCTGGCCCGGCTGGAGGGCCGGATCGCCATCGGCACGGCGCTGCGCCGCCTGCCGGACCTGGCCCTGGCCGTGCCGCCGACCGAACTGAGCTGGCGCCCCGGCGGCCTGCGCGGCCCGGTACAGCTGCCCGTGACGTTCACCCCCGGCGACCGGGCGGGCTGACCAGCGTCATGTGCACCTGCGGCGAACCGGTCGGGCCGGCCATGGTCACGTGTACACGCCGTCTGACATCACCCTCGACGTGAGGGGCTCGCCGTCCTTGCAGGGGCGCCACCGTCAGTAGCACGGCGAGTGGCCGGCACGGCCTTCGAGCCGGGGGCGCCGAACTCGTAGGTCGGCCTTCCGCGCTCCATCCCACACGAGCTCGTCAACCGAACCCGGTCAGACCGGTCAGCGGCCCCAGAGCGGCGATCTGGCGCGGTACCGCCTCCGCGACGGGCCCGTCAGGCATGGGCACAGCGTATAGGTGACCGCCGAGGTCCGAGACGTAGGCGAGGCCGGCTTCGCTGTCGACGGCCAGGCCGATGGCCTCCTGAAATCCATCGGCCAGGATTTCAGGAGTTTCGCCTGGTGCACCGGCCGCTGGCACGTGTGCCCGGTTGAGTGTGTTGCCGGACGGGGGTGCTCCGCGGTCCGTCCAGTACAGGCGACCGTCCTCTACGTGCAGGTCGATCGGCTCTGGCAATCCGCTCCAGAGCACCTGGACGTCAGTCCGGCCCTCGGCGGTCCCACCGGCGGGCAGTTCGAGGCCGGCCCGGAGAATTCGACCCCGACCTCCCTTGGGCGGCCCTTTCTGTGTCCAGTACAGATAGCCGTCGTCCGCATCGACGGCCACACCGACACACTCGCCCAGGATGCCCGTGTCGGCGGCGGTCACCACCAAGTCGGTCAGGCCGCTGCCGTCGGTGCGGACCCGGCTGATCCGATGCCCTTCGCGGTCAGCCCAGTACAAAGTGCCGGCCCCATCGGAGGTGAGTTGTTTGCCGGTGGTGATCGTGCCGGGTGGCACCACGTCCCACCGCGAACCGTTGTTCATGTCCAGTGCGTGGAGGCCGCCGTTGGGCCGGGAGAAGTCCTGGCGGCCCTCGCCAGGGACGGCGGGGTCGACGAGGGGTGCCCCCATGGTGGTCCAGTAGACGGTTCCGGCGTCCATGACGATGCCGTCAGGGGCAGCACCCGCCTTCTCGACCAAGATGCGTACCTGCCCGTCGGGCAGACTCACCCGCAGTACATTTTCAGCTGCCACTTGGAGTGCCAGCAGTGCCTTCCACACGGTGAAACTCCCTTTCCCGAGCGGGCCGAGTCGACTTCACTCCTGAGGGTTCGGGACGGTGGGGGGCTGCGGCCATCCGAGTGGCTCAAGAGCGGCACGAGTGCGTCCGTCCCGCAATGCAGCCAGTCGCTCGTAGGCGGGCTCCCCGGTGCCGTAGGCTGACTCGACGGCCTCCAGAACCTCGTCCATCAGGGCGGGATCCGGCTTGCCGATCTCGAACGTCATCTGGGAGCCCACGTGCGTCACCAGATGTCGCATTCCTGCAGGGCCGCCGCCCAGAGTTCCGCTCTGGAACGGTCCGATGGTCGCGTAGCGCAGTCCCAGTGAGGCACGGACCAAGTCATCGAGGTCCGTCACGTCGATCACACCCTGCTGCACCAGATAGGTGCACTGATCGTTGAAGACCTTCTGCAGTCGGTTGCCGACGAACCCCGGAATTTCCCTCTTCAGCCGGATGGGCAGCTTGCCCAGCGCACGGTAGACCTCAACCGCCCGCTCCACCGTGCGGGCGGACGTCCCAGGGCCAGGCACCACTTCCACCAACGGCATCAACTCCGGCGGGTTGAATGGATGGCCGATCACGATGCGGTCAGCCGCCGGGTTCCCCTCCGCGATGACCGAGGGGAGCAGCGAGGAAGAGGACGAGGCCAGCACCACATCATCACGTGTATGCGCGGCGAGGGTCGCGAACATCTGCTCTTTGATCTCGGCCCGCTCAGGTCCGGCCTCCTGAACGAAGTCCGCGCCGTCCACGGCGAGGGCCAGGTCGGAGCCCAGGGTGACCGGCAGTCCAGTCAGATACTGGTCGGCCACGTCCTCCAGGTCCGGCCGCGGGTCACTGATTCGAACCTGCCAACCCGCCGCACTGAAAAGACGCGCCCAGGAGACACCGATCACCCCGGCGCCGACGATGGTCACCACTGCCATGACGAACACTCCAACAGAAGAAGAACTGACACAAGCGCCGACAGGGCGGGATAGCACGGCACCCCGCAGTAGGCGGGAGTGGGAAGAGACGAGGTCAGTGCGTGGATCGCCACGCGGGCTCGTCCGCCCCCATAGGACTGAGAACGGTGGCGAAATCGCCTTGGCGCAAGGAAGAGAACTCCACTTGGTCGGTCATCCCCTGGTAGGTGCCGAGTGCGGTCTGCGCGGTGAACAGGTCCGGGTCGATCAAAGAGTGCTCCGGCGTGGAACCCGCGGTTTCGTGCGCGAACTCGCGGTCGAAGACACCCAGGGACGTCAGCCACAGGCAGGTCTTCGTCAGCGAGACCCGGACCCGGTAGGAGCCCCCCTCGACCGCCCGCCGCCGCAGAGCCGCCAGCGTGCCGATCGTGCCGAGCCAGCCCACCACATTGTCGACGATGGGTAGCATCGGGGGCTGTTTGGGCTGCTCCAGAGTGCCCTCGAGCGCGAAGATCCCCGACACGCACGCACCGATCTCATCGAAACCGGGACGCGACTTCCACGGACCCGACGGACCGTGCATCTGCACCTCGGTCTGAATCAGACCGGGGTGGCGCACACACAGTTCCTCCGCCGCCAATCCCTGCTGAGTCAGGTAACCAGGGTGCCGGTTCGAGAAGAACACGTCGGCGTCGGCGAGCAGCCCGTCGAGACGCAGCCTGTCCGGGCCGGATTCATCAAGATAGGCCGAGCGCATACCCACCTGCGTGTCCCAGTAGAAGGACTCGATCTCGACGTTGTCGGGGCGCCAGATGTTCAGCACATCAGCCCCGAAGGAGGCGAGGTCACGCCCGATCCCCGCACCCGCGATGACATGACTAAAGCCCAAGGCCCGCACATCGTCGAGCGGTTGCCGCGCCCCGGTCGCGAACGGCATCGGCGCACTGTCCGCGACTTTCTCGATATCGATCAACGGGAGGTCGGCAAGCACCTCGGTGTACTGCGCCTCGACGAGGAACTCCTCCAGCGAGCGAACTTTCGCCAGCACGATGCCCGCTTCCGCCGCAGCTTCTTCTAGCTCGTCCGCGTCCCACGTGGCGATGGCCGCGTTCACCGCCTCGGAGCTGTCCGGACAATTCAGCAGGGCGAGTGCCTTGCTGCGCAGGCCGGGATAGATGTTCAGCGGAACGACGCTCCGCCCGTCCCTCGTACGACGGAAGAACGGCATGTCGATGAACGGGTTGCGCTTGTTCCATTTGTTCGACGGGGGACGCCCGTTGATCAGTTCCCATCTCGCGTCAGCGAATCCGGCGAACCGCCGGAAGGCCTTTCGGACATCGATGGTGATGTCTTGCGGCTCTCCTCCCCGATCCCGCCAGATCGCCGATGCCGCCACCCCCTTGCCCGCCAGTGCCAGGGCGGCAGCTGATCCGAACCGGAACCGGGCCGGCACCAGAGGGTCGGCCCCCGCGGTGATCGCGACCGTGCCTCCGCAGTCCTCCACCACCAACCCTGCTTCATGCAGTACATCGCCCAGGTGCGCTTCGAAGTCGAAGGCGTCCGAGGAGATCGGGTGCTCCACTGCTCGGCGTAGGCGTTCGGTCAGATTCATTGCTGCACCTTCTGCCCGAAAAGATTCGACTTCCCGGCGGAGCGTGTGACGCGTGCGGCGTCGGCGATGTGCCGGATACGGATGTCAGGGTCTTGTGCGATGGCCAGGAACACAAAAGCGTGGTTGGTGATAACCCCCCTGGCCTGATCTGCTTACCTTTCTTCCACCTGCGCCCACGCACCGGATGCACCACAAAATGCTCCCCGCCGATACCACTGCGCCGTCCACGGTCGGCGAGCCAGCCGCTTCACGGCGTTCGGGTCACCCGTGCCCGGCGGCGCAGCCTGGTCCACGCCAGCGCGGCTGCCGCGGCGGCTGCCACGGTCGCGGCGACGGCGGGGCCGCCGAGGGCGAGGGTGTGCTGGAGGGATGCAGTGGCTGCGTATCCGGTACCGGCTTCGAGGGCGGCCCACAGCACGGCAGCTCCCAGGCTGCAGGGGGCGATGCGGACGTACGGCAGGCGGGTGGCGCCGGCGAGGTGGGGGACGATGGTGCGGATCACTGGGAAGAAGCGGGCCAGGAAGACGGCATGGCCGCCGCGGCGGGCCATCAGCGTCTCCGCTCGCTGCCATGCGCCTGCGGGAAGACGGCGGCCGAGGCGGCCGGTGCGCAGTCGGGCTCCGAGCGCCCGTCCGGTGCGGTAGGCGAGGAAGTCGCCGGCCACCACCGCGCACGCGGCCGTCACGATGACCAGAGGCAGGCTGAGCTGTCCGCTGCGCGTCAGCGCGCCCGCTGTGAGCAGCAGCGTGAGGGTGGGGATGAAAGTACCGATGAGCAGCACCGACTCGGCCAGGACGGCAGCGGCCACGATCGCGTACGCCCCGGCCGGCGGCACGTGGGAAAGAGCGGAAATCAGCGTGTTCATCGTTCCGCCGAAGCACTGTCGTGGACTGGGCTGAGGGAAGGAAGGCTGGGGCGGGAGAGCTGCCAGACCCTGGCCGGCGGAAGGTTCGCCCAGACCGTCCAGCAGCCGGTGGCGTATCGGCGCTGGTAGCCGGCCAGAAGCTCCTCCACTGCCTCGTGCCGGCGCACCTGGGCTCTGGAAGCGAGCAGGCTCCGGGCCCGGCGGGTACCGAGGTAGGCGAAGTAGGTCAGCGTGCCACCTGGGTGCAGCAGTCCCAGGTACCGGTTCATGATCAGCTCTACCTGGCCGGGGGTGAAGTTGGCCAAGGGCAGGCCTGAGACGATCACGTCGTAGCGTCGATCGGTGGCCAATTCCTCCACCCGGCTGGTGTGGATATGTACCTGGTGCCGGTGACCGGCGAGACGCGGGTGCGTGTGGGCGAAGTACGACAGCCGGGCCGCGAAACGCGGGTTGGCCTCAGCTATGTCCAGCCGGCTTCCGGGCGGCAGCTGAGGGATCAGTACGCGGGTGACCGCTCCCGTGCCGGCGCCCGCCTCCAGGATGTTCAGCGGCCGTCCCGTACGAGTGCGCACCGGGTCGGCCAGCGCACGGGCCAGGGCCCGGCCGCTGGGAGCGACAGCGCCGGTGGCACGCAGGTCCCGAGCGGCCTCGAGGAGGAACATCCATCCTTCGGCATGGCGCTGCGCGAGGACTCGGTCGTGTGAAGTGGTCCAGTTGTCCATGGACAAGACGCTGGAAATCGCGTCTCACCCGCAGATCCGCCGTTGTGCCACGACCGGCCTCTACCAAAGTAGGGGGTGCTTACGGAAGATCGTCGGAGGCGGGACTTCCGGTCACGCGTTTAGCCTCACAGGGTGAACAGGAACAGAAGCCTGCGATGGGCCAGGTTCGGCCGCTACGGGCTGGTACTGCTGCTGCTGACAGCCGTCGCCGTCCAGAACGCGGCCGCGACCACCGGCGGCCGGTACCTGACGGTGGGCACAGCCGTGGCGGTGCTCTGCGGGCTTGCCCTGCTGGTCCGCCGTCTTCCCTGGTACGTCGCTCCTCTGCTGACGACGGTAGGGGCGGGACTGTGGGGGTGGCCACTGTTGCCGCTGTTCCTCGTCGCTCTGTTCGACCTGGCCGCCGGCCGCCGCATCGCAGTGGCCGTCGGCTGCTGCGCCGTCGTACTGGCCGCCAATACGGTGGCACCGCCGATGGTCTCGCTGTGGCGGCCTCAGCAGTACGGTGCCAGCCTCTTCTTCATCCTCGCTGTGGTCGCCGGACTGTGGATGGGCAACCGCCGTCGCCTGGTCGAGGCGCTGAACACGCAAGTCGAGCACCTACGGATCGAACGGGAACTGCGCGAAGAGGCGGCGCGGACCGCAGAACGCTCCCGCATCGCCGCTGAAATGCACGACGTGCTGGCCCATCGTCTCAGCCTCATCGCTCTGCACACCGGGGTGCTGTCCACACGGGCCGCCTCGCTGCCGGGACCGGTCGCCGAACGCCTCACCCTGCTGCGCACCGCCTCCACGGAGGCCTTGGCCGACCTACGCGACGTTCTGGGCGCCCTGCACGACCGCCGCCCGACGGTCGGCGACGCTGTGCCCGCTCCCGTACTGCGCGATGTGCGAGAACTGGTCGATCAGGCAAGAGAAGCCGGACAACAGGTCGACCTACAGGCCGACGGGCAGCCCGAGCAGGTGCCGGCCGCACACCGCCTGGCGCTCTACCGCCTCGTCCAGGAAGGCCTGACCAACGCTCGCAAACACGCCGTCGGCGCGCCCGTTCGCATCCGCCTGACCTACGGACCGCCCGCCACCGTCGTGGAAATCGTCAACCCGCCCGGCAAGGCAGGCGAGCACAACGCATCCTCGGGCTTCGGCCTGGTGGGCCTGGGCGAGCGGGTACACGCTCTGGGCGGCCACCTGAGCGCCGGACCCCACGGGGCCGGTGCATGGCGCCTGGCCGCCCGCATGCCCCTTCCCGCCCCGATCGAGCAGAACGGCCCCGCTCATGATCCGCGTGATGATCGTCGATGACGACGCCCTGGTCCGCCTCGGCCTGGCCGACCTCCTCGACGCGGACGAGGACATCGACGTCGTCGCTCAGGCGTCCGACGGCGTGCACGCCTTCGAACTGGCTCGCACCCACCGCATCGACGTCGCCCTGGTCGACGTTCGCATGCCGCGCATGGACGGCATCACCGCCACCACCCGGCTCCGCACCCTGCCCCACCCACCCAAAGTGATCACACTGACGACGTTCGACCTCGACGAGTACGTCTACGACGCTCTGACCGCCGGGGCCGACGGATTCCTCCTCAAAGACACCGAGCCTGCCGAGATCATGCGCGCCGTTCACCTCGTCGCGGCCGGCTCGGCCATGCTCCACCCCACCGCAGCCCGCCGTCTCATCGACCGCTACCACCAGGCCGGCCAATCCCAGGCCGGCACCGCCCGCGCCCGGCTCGAACACCTCACCCCCCGGGAACGCGACGTCCTGACCCTGCTCGCCCGCGGCGACACCAACGCCGACATCGCCACCCGTCTGGGCATGCGCGAGAGCACGGTGAAGGCGCATGTCAGCCGCATCCTCACTGCTCTGGACGTCACCAACCGCGTCCAAGCAGCCCTGCTGGCCCGCGATGCCGGCCTCGCCTGACCATTGCCTGACAACGAAGTGCCGGGCATCTCACGGCATGCCGTTCAACGGGGCCCACGACGCGCGCCGGCGCGAAGCGCCTCCGCGGCCGTAGAGCCGGGCCCGGGCCCTTCTCCCGCTCGGGGGCCGTCCAGGACGCCTACGAGGTCGGGTGACTCGAAACCCGTGATCGGGGAACTGGGAGAGATGCCCTGCCCCACAAGGGGAGGGCCGGGTCTCACGATGCCCGGCTCCCTCATCGGAAGAAGGACCATGATGGCGCACGAAGACGACGGTGGGCAGGCCGTGCCGAACACCCCGGACATGCGCTCCGACGGCGACGGCGTCACACGCCGCCGTCCGCTGCGCGAGCGGCACGTCGAGGAGACGGTCGAGGTCGCGGTGCCGGTCCGCACGGCCTACAACCAGTGGACGCAGTTCAAGACGTTCCCGCGCTTCTCGACCGCGGTGCGCGACGTCGAGCAGATCAGGCCCACCGTCACCGCGTGGACCATCGGCTACGGCCCCCTGCGCCACCGTTTCGCGGTCGAGATCGTGGAACAGGACCCGGACGCCTACCTGGCCTGGCGTGGCCTGGAGCAGCACCCCACCCACCAGGGCGAGATCGAGTTCAGGCCGACGGAGTCCGGTGGCACCGCGATCACCGTCCGGATGCTCCTCCAGCCGCAGGGGGCCGCGAAGGTCCTCACCCGCTCGTCCAGGGTCGTGGGGCTGACCGCGCGACTGGTGCGCGGGGAACTGGTGAGCTTCAAGCACTTCATCGAAGGGCTGGGTCAGGAGGGCGGCGCCTGGCGCGGCACCATCCGCAACGGCCGGGTTCAGCACGACTCCCCGGAACCGCCCAGGAGCCGTGTCGCCCAGTGGCCCGTCGGCTGACCCGCGTACCGCACACGGCAAGAGAAAGGCCAAGCGATGCAGAACCCGCCCGGTGAGGAGCCGGATACCTCCCTCTCCGTGACACCGCCGAAGAAGTGGGCGGCCGGGGTTCCCGCCGTCGCGCACGCGCTGGAGTACTCCCTGGAGCAGACCTCCCCGCGCAAGACCGGCGTCGACCTGCTCACCATGAACCAGGTGGGCGGGATCGACTGCCCCGGCTGCGCGTGGGCGGACCCCGCTCCGGGCCGGCGCCATCGCAACGAGTACTGCGAGAACGGCGCCAAGCACATCAACGACGAGGCCACGACGCGCCGGATCACCGCCGACTTCTTCCGTGAGCACAGCGTGTCCGAGCTGGCCGCCCGCTCCGACATGTGGCTCAACCAGCAGGGCCGGCTCACCGAGCCGATGATCAAACGGCCCGGTTCGGACCACTACGAGCCCATCGGCTGGAACGACGCCCTGGGCGTCCTCGCGCAGGAACTCAAGGGGCTGGACTCGCCCGACGAGGCGGTCTTCTACACCTCCGGCCGGGCCAGCAACGAGGCGGCCTTCGTCTTCCAGCTCTTCGCCCGCGCTCTGGGCACCAACAACCTGCCCGACTGCAGCAACATGTGCCACGAGTCCAGCGGCTTCGCCCTGAACGAGACGCTGGGCGTCGGCAAGGGCACCGTGAGTCTCGACGACCTCCACCACGCGGACCTGATCTTCCTGGTGGGGCAGAACCCGGGCAGCAACCACCCGCGCCAGCTTTCGGCCCTGGAGGAGGCCAAGCGCAACGGCGGCCGCATCGTGGCCGTGAACCCGTTGCCGGAGGCGGGGCTGCGACGCTTCAAGAACCCGCAGAAGCCGCGTGGGGTCGTGGGGCGGGGCACCCAGATCGCCGACCGCTTCCTGCACATCAAGCCGGGCGGGGACCTCGCCCTGTTCCAGGCACTGAACCGGCTGTTGCTGGAGGCGGAGGACGCGCGTCCCGGCACCGTCCTCGACCACGACTTCATCAAAGCCCACACCTCCGGTTTCGAGGAGTTCGCCCGGCACGCCCGCGCCGTCGACTGGGACGACGTGCACGCGGCGACGGGACTGAACCGCGAGGAGATCGAGAAGGTCCGTGACGAGGTCCTGACGAGCGAACGCGTCGTCGTGTGCTGGGCGATGGGCATCACCCAGCACAAGCACGGCGTGCCCACCATCCGCGAGATCGTCAACTTCCTGATGCTGCGGGGCAATCTGGGGCGCGCCGGCACGGGCGCCTGCCCGGTGCGCGGTCACAGCAACGTCCAGGGCGACCGCACCATGGGCATCTGGGAGCAGATGCCGGACACCTTCCTGGACGCGCTCCAGAAGGAGTTCGGCTTCGATCCGCCGCGCCCGCACGGCCTGGACTCGGTGAACTCGATCAAGGCGATGCTGGAGGGTCGCGTCAAGGTCTTCCTCGCCCTGGCCGGGAACTTCGTGCGCGCGGCGCCCGACAGCGAGGTCACCGAGAAGGCGATGCGGTCGTGCCGGCTGACCGCCCACATCTCCACCAAGCTCAACCGCTCGCACACCGTCTGCGGCGACACCGCCCTGATCCTGCCGACGCTGGGGCGCACCGAGCGTGATGTCCAGGCCGACGGCGAGCAGTTCGTCACCGTCGAGAACTCCATGAGCGAGGTGCACACCTCCCGGGGTCGGCTCGAACCGGCCTCGCCCGTGCTGCTGAGCGAGGTCGCCATCCTGTGCCGGCTCGCCCGGCTGAGCGTCGACGGTGAGAAGGACATCCCCTGGGCCAAGTTCGAGGGCGACTACAACACCATCCGCGACAGCATCTCCCGGATCGTGCCGGGCTTCCACGACTTCAACGCCCGGGTGACCCGTCCGGGAGGCTTCCAGCTGCCCAACCCGGTCAACGAGGGCGTGTTCCGGACCGAGACCGGCAAGGCCCGGTTCACCTGCAACGAGCGGGTGGTCCCCCGGGCACCCGAGGGTCACCTGCTGCTGCAGACCTTGCGCTCGCACGACCAGTGGAACACCGTCCCGTACACCAACAACGACCGCTACCGCGGCATCCACGGCAGCCGCCACGTGGTCCTCGTCAACCCGGCCGACCTGTCCGAACTCGGCCTCGCCCAGGGCGATCGCGTGGACCTGGTGAGCGTGTGGGAGGACGGCACCGAGCGCCGGGCCGAGAACTTCGAGGTGGTGTCCTACCCGGCGGCCAAGGGGTCGGCCGCCGCCTACTACCCGGAGACGAACGTCCTGGTGCCGCTCGACAGCGTCGCCGACATGAGCAACCAGCCCACGTCGAAGGGCATCGTCGTCCGCCTCGATCCCGCGGGCGACCGGTCCCGGCCGGCACCCGTCTGACCGAAACCGACGAGGCCGCACCCCGGCGGGCCCCGCTGACAGCAGCGGGGCCCGCTCGGGTGTCCGGTGACCGCGGCGAAACCGGCCTGAACAGGGATCGCAGTGACGTTGCCGGAGCGCTGCACCGCAGCGACCGCGCCCCTTTTCTTGTGCCCGGCCCGGAAGGAGGAAGCGGAAGCGCGCGGTGGGTCAGCGGCCGGCGAGGGACCGGATCTCGCCGGCGATCAGGTCGGGATCCTCCTCGGCCATGAAGTGGCCGCAGGAGACCGTGCGGTGGCGCAGGTCGCCGGCCCAGGCGCTCCACAGGCCCTGGGCGTGGTAGCCGAGCGCGGCACCCCAGTCCTGCTGCAGGACCGTCACCGGCATCGCCAGCCGGTTGCCGGCCTGCCGGTCGGCGGTGTCGTGCTCGACGTCCGCGCCGGCGGAGGCGCGGTAGTCGGCCACGATGGAGGGCACGGCCGCCGCCGACGCGGCGAGGTAGTGCTCGCGGATCTCGGCCGGTATCGCGTGCGGCGCGTTGGCCCAGGCGTCGAGGAAATGGGCGAAGAAGGCGTCGGCGGACGCCTGGATCATCCGCTCGGGCAGGCCCGCGGGCTGGGCCATGAGGTAGAGGTGGAAGCCGACCGCGGCGGACACCCCGTGCAGGGCGTCCCACATGTCGAGGGTCGGCAGGACGTCGAGGAACAGCGCGCGGGCCACCGCCTCGGGGTGGTCCATCGCGGCGCGGAAGGCGACCAAGGCGCCGCGGTCGTGACCGGCCAGGGTGAAGCGGTCGTGTCCCAGCGCGGCGGCGAGGCGGACGACGTCCCGGGCCATGGTCCGCTTGGAGTAGGTGTCAGGCCCGCTATCCACGGGCTTGTCGCTGGCGCCGTAGCCACGCAGGTCGGGACAGATGACCGTGTGGTCGGCGGCGAGGTCGGCGGCGACGTGCCGCCACATCAGGTGGGTCTGCGGGAAACCGTGCAGCAGCACGACGGGACTGCCGGCGCCGCCGACGGCGGCGTTCAGCGTGACACCGTCGTCGACCTGCACACGGTGCTCGGCGAATCCGGGGATGCTCGGGTGTGTCACGGCGACTCCTGTGGCTCGTGGCAGAGTGGACCTCCCGGACCGGCTCCGACCTCGGAGGTCCGGGATGATCGGGGACGCCCCCCAGACTGGGGGCCCCGGATCAGCGATCGATGAGTGGACACGCGGCAACCCGGGGACGGCGCCGCCCGCGAAGGGACCGTGCCGTGGGCGTGGAGTTCGGACTGCTGGGACCGGTGGCCGCCTGGAACTCCGACGGCACCCCGCTCCCGCTCGGCGCGCCCCGGCACCGGGAGGTCCTCGGCCGGCTCCTGATCGCCCGGGGCCGGGTGGTGCCGGTGGCCCGGCTCGTGACGGACCTGTGGGAGGACGAACCCCCGACCGGCGCGATCGGCGCGGTCCGCACCTTCGTCGCGGCGCTGCGCCGCGCCCTGGAACCCGCACGGCCTCCCCGCCGGCCGTCCGGGCTGCTGGTCACCGACGGTCCCGGCTACGTCCTGCGCGCCGCACGCGACACGGTCGACGCCTGGCGGTTCGAGGACACCGCCGCACGGGCCGCCGAAGCCCCGCCGCACGCGGCGGTCGCCCTGTGGGAGGAGGCGCTCGCCCACTGGCGCGGGCCGGTCCTCGCCGACTTCCCCACGGCCGCGTGGGCCGCCGCCGAACAGGCACGGCTGGAGGCCCTGCGCCTCGACGCCGTCGAACGGCGCGCCGACGCCCTGCTGGCCACCGGCGCCGCCCGGGACGCCGTCGCCGACCTGCGCGCCCACGTCACCGCACACCCCGGCCGGGAGGACGGCTGGGTGCTGCTGGCCACCGCGCTGGACCGCTCCGGGCGCCGCGGTGAGGCCCTGGACACGCTGAGACGCGCACACCAGGCCCTCACCGGCGTCTACGGCCCCGGCACCGGAGCCGCGCTGGCGCGTGCCGAGGCCCGTATCCTCAGCGGCGCCAACGGCCCCGCGTCCGAGCCGGCCGGTGCGGCGGACAGCGTCTGGGACCGCGCGGCCGCCGCCTGGGACCGCTCGGTGCCCGCCCGGGCCCGGGCCCGCCTGCACGCCACCGCCGGCCTGCTGCGCGACCTCGCGGTGACCGGCGCCGACGGCCTGGAAGAGGCACGCGAACACCGCCGGGACCTGGTCGCGGCGGCCGAGACGACCGGGGACGACGAACTGGCCGCCAGGATCATCGGCGCCTACGACGTCCCGGCGGTGTGGACCCGCGCCGACGACCCCGCGGGCGCCGCCGAGCTCGCCCGCGCCGCGGCCCGGGCCGCCGCCCGGCTCGGCCCGGACGGACCGCCCGCCCTGCGCGCCCGGCTGCTGTCGGTCGTCGCGGTCGAATCACGCGGCGACGCCACCGCGGACGCGCCCGTTCCCCGGGCGGCCGAGGCGCCCGCCGCCGAACCGTGGCGGTCGCGTGCCCGGCACGCCGCCGACGAGGCCGTCCGCCTCGCCCGCCGCCTCCAGGACCCCGCGCTGCTCGCGTTCGCCCTCAACGGCGCCTTCATGCAGTCCTTCGACGCCTGCGGATCGGCTGCCCGCCGCGACGCCCTCGGCGCCGAACTGACCCGGCTGGCCGTCGAGCACCAACTCCCCGGCCACGAGGTACTGGGACGCCTGATCCGTCTCCAGGCCCTGGCCGGACTCGGCGACCTCGCTGCCGGGGACGCGCAGGCGGAGGAGATCGACCGGCTCGCCCACCGCAACGAACGGCCGCTCGCCGCGGTGTTCACCGCCTGGTACCGGGCGCTGCGCCTCTGCGAGACCGACGGCTGGCAGGCCGCCCGCGCCGCGTACGCGCGGGTCCTCGCGGAGACCGCCGACTGCGGCATGCCCGGCTTCACCCGGGGCGCGGCCGCCCTCGTCGCGCTGGTCCCGGCCATGCGGGGCGACGCCCTGCCCGACCCCGACGACTTCGCCCACCTCGACGCCGGCCCCTACCGACCCTGGCTCGACCCCCTGCTGCTGGCCGCCGCCGGCGCCACCGGCCAGGCCCGCCAGGCGCTCACGAAGGCCCCACGCCCACCGCACGACCACCTCCAGGAGGCGCTGTGGTGCGTCCTCGCCCGCGCGGCGGCCTCCGTCCGGCACCTGCCGGTCCTGCGCCGGGCCCGCGACGAACTCGCCGCCGCCGCAGCCGAGTCCGCCGGCGCCGGCAGCGGCCTGATCTCCTTCGGCCCGGTCGCCCGGCACCTCAACGCCGCCGACGCCGCGCTCGGCGTCCACACCCCGGTATCCACGGAGCCTGCCGCGGAGGACGGGACGCAGGAGCGGTGACCGGGCGGGACGAGGACAGCGCGGACCTCGACGGCCCTAACGGCCGGTCAGGGCGGACTCGTGCACGGTCCGCAGCGTCGCGTCCGGGGTGGTGAGCTCCAGACGAAGGCGGGCCGAGCGGCCGCGCAGGGTCAGGGTCATGAGCTGGTTGCCGAACCAGGGGCCGCCCTGCTTGCGCCAGGTGACCGGCGGCCGGGGAGAGCGGCCGTGCCGGGCCAGCAGACGGCCCAGCAGCCGGGCCGGGGCGCTCCAGCCGAAGCGGAACCCGAGCCGCATCATCAGGGGCACCGAGTTATGCACGGGCGAGCAGGTGAGCTGGAAGACGGGAGGACGCGGGCCGCCGGACGGCCACGACGCCTCGGCGAGATAACCGTGGTGGACGTCGCCGGACAGCACGCACACGGTCGCCGGGGCGGCCGGGGCGGCCCCGGTCTCGGCGATCAGGTCGGCGAGACCGGCGAAGGAGCGGGGGAAGGCCGCCCAGTGCTCCAGGTCGGCTGCGCGGCGCAGCCACTCCCCGAAGCGCGCCCAGCGCTCACCGCGTTCTCCGGCGCACAGAGCCGCGTCCCAGCCCTCGGTGTCGTGCACCAGGTGCGGCAGGAGCCAGGGCAGCGAGGTGCCGATCAGCAGGTGGTCGTACGTCCCCTCGTCGGCCTGTATCTGTTCGCGCAGCCAGGCGTCCTCACCCGGGTCGAGCATGGCCCGGCGGTCCTCGGCGAGGACCCGCGCGGCCCGGGAGTCCACCATCACGACCCTGACCCCGCCGAAGTCCCGACGGTAGCTGAAGCGGACCGAGGCGGAATCGGCGTCGGCCCGCTCGGCCAGGGCCCGCACCGCGGCGGTGCCGTCCTGCTCGGCGTGCACGGCGGCCCAGGTGGGGTCCTTGGCCAGTTCGGCCGGCGCGAGGTTGCCCAGGTGCTGGTGGACCCAGTAGGACATCAGGCCGCTCACCAGCCGCTCCTGCCACCAGTCGGTGGTGCGCATGTCCGCGAGCCAGGCGGCGGAGGTGTTCCAGTCGTCCACGATGTCGTGGTCGTCGAAGATCATGAAGCTGGGCACGGTGGACAGCAGCCAGCGGACCTCCGGGTCGAGCCAGGATTCGTAGTAGAGGTGGCAGTACTCCTCGTAGTCCGCGACCTGACCGCCGGGCGGCTTGTCGAGATCGCGGCGGCCGGCCAGCCAGCGCCGGGTGCGCGCGGAGGTCTCGTCCGCGTAGATCTGGTCACCCAACAGCAGGAGCACGTCCGGGCGTTCGGCCTCGGGGTCGGCAATCAGACGGGCGGCTAGGGTGTCGAGGGCGTCGGGGCCGACCGGATCCTTGCCGTCGGCCGGGGGCGCGGCCCAGCGGCACGAGCCGAAGGTGACCCGCACGGCGTCGCCGGTGCCCGGTGAACGGATGACGGAGGGCGGGAAGCGGGGATCGGAGAGGGGCCACACCCGGGAGTCGTCCAGGAAGACCTCGTAGCTGGGGGAGTCGTCGGGGCGCAGTCCGCTCACCGTGACGAGCGCGTAATGGTGTCCGGCCACCTGGAAGGTGGGGGCCGTGCCAGCCGCCCCGTCGGAGCAGCGCACCTCCACCGTGCAGGGCTCCCCGGTCTCGACCCACACCGTGGCGGACGAGCCCTCGGTGCACCTCAGCAGTGGTCCCAGGCGCAGTTCGGCCACGAAATCGCCTTCCTGTCTCGCGCGTAAGGAAAGGAACGACCGTAGCGACGGTACATGGCCCGGTGGCCAGGTGTCCGAATCCGGCCCGCGGAAGCAGCCGGCCGGAGACGACGATGACGGACGATCCGGTCCTGGCCGCGGCCGCCGGGGCCGCATCCGGCAGGGCCGACTCCCGCTGCCCCGGCGAACGGTCGCACAGTCACCGCCACGCGACCGGTCACGGTGGCACACCGCGACGTCAGCCGCTCCCCGCCCCGTCCCACCTTGCGGTGAAGGGCCGCGTGGTCCCGCCCGCCGGAAGCCCGCGGTGCAGCACAGTGGGCCGGTGTCTCCTCGCTCTCTGACCGTGCTCCTCCTGATGCTGCTGGGCGTCACGGGCTGCACCACCGTGATGACGGCAGGCTCACCGCCCGCCGACGGCCGCACCCCGGGCGTAAGGGCTTCGCTCGCTCCGGACGGACCGAAGGCGCCGATGCCCGCGACACCGCCCCCGGCGCGGTCCGCCCTGGTACGGACCGGACCCGACCGGACGCGGCACACCCCGAAGGCCGGTCGCCCGCACCGGCACCGGCCCCCGGCTCCCGTGGCTCCAACCCGGCGGCCCCGCACAGCCGTTGTCCGGACGCCGCCGGCGCCACGCGTCCACCCGGCCCCGCGGCGACGGCCGCACCCGCACGCGAGGACGCGGCACACCGGCCCGAGGAAGCGGCACCCCGCCGTGCGCACACCCCGCGTCCACCCGCTGCCCTACCCCCGGCAAATGCGCCAACTGTGCCGCAGCGCCGACGGGGTGACCGCCCCCGACATCGCGGGCCTGTGCCACGAGGCCTGGGACTAGGCCACACTCGCTCCCCGCAGGACCCGTTCACGGAACGGGTCCTGGCGCGCCCGGCCGACGGGAGCCCGGGAGACGGCTGACGGGGCCGGGGTGCGCCCTACGGCAGGCGGAAGGTCCCCGCCCGCCGTACGCGCAGCCGCGGGATGGTTCACGCGATGCCGCAGGCGGCCCCGTTGAGGCTGAAGGCCGCAGGCTTGGCGAAGTTGCCGCCGTAGGTGCCCTGGAAGCCGAAGGAGACCTTGCCGCCGGCCGGGATCTGCGCGTTGTAGGCCACGCCGCTCGCCGTGACGGATCCGGACGACGGGCTCAGACCGGCGTTCCAGGCACTGGTGATCTGCTGTCCCGCCGGCAGCGTGAAGCCCAGCTTCCAGTCGTTGACGGGGGAGGAGCCGGTGTTGGTGAGGGTGACGTCGGCGGTGAAGCCGCCCTGCCACACGTTCGTCGCGTACGACACGGTGCAGGCCGCGGGAGTCCCGGGATTCCCGGGGTCGCCGCCGGTGTTGACCGCGGAGGAGAACGAGGTGACCGCGAGACCGGTGCCGTTCTGCCAGGGCTCGAAGCCCGCCTGCACGCTGGTCAGGTACCAGTTGTTCTGCGCCAGCCCGCGGGAGACGGCCTGCCGGACGAAGTCCATCACGTCGAAGTTCCAGCTCGCGATCGCCGACGGGGCGACGAAGGACAGCACGTCGTTGGAGCCGTTGTTGCCGGACCACACCTGCCACTGGCGCCCCGCCACGGTGGCCGAGCCCACCTGCGAGCCGACGGGCTGGATGGAACCGACCTTGTTGAACCAGACCATGATCTCCGTCCGGTTGACCCCGTCGGTGCGGGGCGTGGGGTCGAGCCAGATGTCGTACGCGGCGTCGTACACGGCGTTGCTCACGTAGCTGTACGAGATGGCGGTCGGTGCGCTGGAGATGGCGCTGAGCTGCGCGGGGAGACGGGTGCCCGGCGAGCAGTTGGTGTAGTGGCAGCCGTTGAAGACGGACGGGTAGGACTTCGGGGCGCCGTTCGTCGGGACCGAGCCGTCGGCCTGGGTGATCCTGAATCCCGAGTCGGTGGCGGTGATGCACTGGGTCTGACTGGTGCCCCAGCGGTTGTTCTGGACGACGTAGCGGCCCTGGATCGTGGTCGATCCGAACTCTTCGCAGATCGAGGTGTCGGCGTGGGCCGCCGGGGCGGTGCCGAGCAGCGCCGCCAGTGTCGTGAGCGAGGCGAGCAGAGCGCCTAACAGGGCGTGCGTCCTGGTGCGGTGGGGGTGCCGTGAGGTTCGCATGGGGGTCCTCTCGGAGGGGTGGGGAGACATCACGGGAGCGCACAGCAGCGCCGGAACCCAGCCGGAGTTGGGAGCGCTCCCATCTCCTCCGTTTCGGGGGACTGTAGAGAAGCGTCGTGACCCTGACAAGACGCTGTGCAGGATCCCGTCGAAACTCCGTCGAAGCCGCAGGCCGGCGGATTCGGGCCGGTGTGGCGGCTCTGCGGCCCCTAGCCTGGGAGCGCTCCCGAACCCCGCCGCACATACCGCACCACCGCGCACACGAGCCCCCGGAGCCGCCCACCGGCCGGCACGGCCGCTCAAGCCGAGTCGCGCAGCCGCCCGCCGGTCGGCGCCGCCGCTCAAGCCGAGTCGCGCAGCACCAGTTCCGTCCGGAGGATGACGTGGCGCCAGGCCACGGACGGCTCCTCGATCTCCTGGAGGAGGAGCCGGACCATCGTCCGGCCGATCTCCCCGAGCGGCTGACGCACCGTCGTCAGTCGGGGCGCGGTCCGCTCGGCCAGCGGAAAGTCGTCGAAGCCGACGACGGCGACGTCCTGCGGCACGCGGCGTCCTGCCGCCCGCAGCGCCGCCAGGGCCCCTTCAGCGGTGGTGTCCGAAGCGGCGAGGACGCCGTCGGTCTCCGGATGCCGTTCGAGGAGCCGGGCCATGGCCCGGCAACCGCCCTCCTCGGTGAAGTCGCCCTCCTCGACCCAGGACGGCCGGGCGTCCAGGCCGCCCAGGGAGAGGGCTTCCCGGTAGCCGCGAAGCCGGCACTGGGCGACGTACATGTCGAGCGGCCCGGTGATCGTGGCGATCGTCCGCCGCCCCGTGGCCAACAGGTGGGCGACCGCGCTGCGCGCGCCACCTGCGTTGTCCGCGTCGACGTAGCTGACACGCTCGTCGCCCGAGCGGCGTCCCATCAGCACAGTCGGCATCCGGGCCTCGGCGAGCATGTCGGGCAGCGGATCGTCGGCGTGGACGGACATCAGCAGGACGCCGTCGACCCGCCCGCCCCGGGCGTACTCGAGGAAGCGCTGCCGCTCGGCGTCCGAACGGACCAGGGTCAGAAGCAGTTGCGGTCCGGTGCCGGCCAGCGCGTCACCGATGGCGTGGACGATCTCGGAGAAGAACGGCTCGGCGAACTGCCGCCATCTGGGCTCGGTCATCACGAGCGCGACGGCGTCGGCCCGCTGCCCGGCGAGCGAACGCGCCGCCAGGTTGGGCACGTAGCCGAGTTCGGCGATCGCTCGCTGAACGGCCCGCCGCGTGGACTCCTTGACGCCCGCCGCGTTGTTGACGACCCGGGAGACGGTGCCCCGGCCCACCCCGGCGCGGGCGGCCACCTCCTCGAGTGTCGGAGCGCCCGGCTGCCGCCTGCCCATGACCACCTCCCCAGAGATCACCGATACTACGGCGCGCGGGACACCGGGCACAGGTCTTCCCACGGCTCCGGGCTCCGGGACGCCGGGCATGGTCGAGAGACGGCAATCGGGCGCTGGACGACGTACTCGGGCCGGGCCGCCCGTCGCCCGCGTCACCGCTCAGGCGCGACCCGGTGGCCTCGCCGGAGGCCTGGGGCCCGCCACTCGAGGGCTAGGAGGTCAGGTCCAGCGGCTGCAGGGTCTCCCAGTAACCGCGCAGGGTTTCCTGGGGCGTCGCCGGCTCGGACACCTGCCGGGAGGCCGGCGGCCAGGGCCGCGCTCGCTCCGACGCGTGGCGTGCCCACCAGCGGACGGCGCATACGCTCACGCAGCTGCCGGTGAGCGCCGCTGCGGCGATGGTGAGTGCGTATCGGCCCCTGACAGGCATGTCGTCCCCCGCTGTGTGGTCCGTGGAATCGTGCTTGCGCATAGCCTGGTTGCCCGGCAGGCCGGCTTAACACCCCACGGCCGTGCGTCCCCCCTCAGACGGCCTGAGCGGTGGGGCCGTCGCGGCCGGGCGGCTGCCAGTCGAGGATCGGGGTGAGCGCGTCGACGAGAGCCGAGGCCGGTGTCATGCGGAGCATCAGGTCGCGCAGGACGGCGGCGGGAGCGGAGTGCCATTGGGCGACGGCGCCGATCCGCTCGGAGCGACGGGCGATCATCCGGGTGCGCGGGCGTCGGCACTCGTCATAGGCGGCCAGCGCGGACTCCACGTCCGGATGCGCGTCCAGGAGCGCGGCCAGCGTCACCGCGTCCTCCAGCGCCTGGTTGGCGCCCTGGCCCAGGTTCGGGGTCATGGCGTGCGCGGCGTCCCCGAGCAGCGCCGCGCGGCCGGTGACGAAACTGGCCAAGGGCGGCAGGGAGTAGATGTCGTGGCGCATCACCGCGGACTCCTCGACGCCCGCCAGCAGGCGGGGGACCGGATCGTGCCAGCGTCCGAAGCGCCGGCGCAGCTCGGCCAGTTCACCATCGGGGCCGCGCTGCCCTTCGGGGGCGTTGGCGACGCAGAACACGTAGGTGCGGCCGTCCGTGAGCGGTGCGATCCCCACGCGCTCGCCACGTCCCCAGCTCTCGCCCCCGGCCGGCAGCCGCTCACCCGTGTCGACGACGAATCGCCATGCGGTGTATCCGGCGTACCTCGGCGCCGGAGCCTGCGGCCACAGCGACCGCCGCACGGTGGAGCCGATCCCGTCGGCGCCTATCAGCAGGTCGGCCCGCGAGACGCCGTCGCCGTGCCCGACCTCGACCCACCGCTCCCGGAGCCCGACCCCGACGACCCTGGTGTCCGCGCACAGCGCCCCCGCCGGAAGCGCCGCGCGCAGGATGTCGAACAGCCGGGCACGGTGAATCATCACCACCGGCCCGAACCGCCTGGCCAGCTCACGGGTGTCGGTCCGTGACAGCCAACGGCCGGACTTGGTCCGGATGCCTGCCTGGGTCTCCACCCGAGCCTGCTCGCGCACCTGGTCGCCCACGCCCAGCGCGTCCAGCGCGCGCAAGGCGTTGGGCCACAGCGACAGCCCCGCTCCCACCTCGCCGAAGCGGGCGGCGCGCTCCAGCACCCGCACTCGCCAGCCGCCGCGTGCCAGGGCCGCCCCGGCGGCCAGACCGCCGATCCCGCCGCCGACCACGATCGCGGAGCGCTCCCCGGCTCCACCGGCGTGTCCTGCCCTGCCCATCCGCACTCCCTCTACATCTGTAGTGGACATCAGATACTCTACGCTTGTAGAGGCTGAAGTTCAGCGAGGGAGGAAACCGGTGACCCGGTCCACACTCCGGCGGCAGCGGCTCGCCGACGCGGCGATCAGCACCCTGGCTCGCTCCGGCATGCGCGGACTCACCCACCGCGCGGTCGACCAAGCCGCCGACGTCCCGCCGGGCTCGTGCTCGTACTACTTCCGCACCCGCCAGGAGCTCCTGCGCGCCGCCGTGGAGCGACTGGCCGAACTGGACATCACCGAGATCGACCAGCGCCCCACCCTCAGCGGGCCCGCGAGTGTCGACGAGATGACCGAAGCCGCCGCGAACCTCGTGGAGCACTGGACCACCGCCGGACGCGAACGCATGCTCGCCCGCTACGAACTCGCTCTGGAGGCACCGCGTCGTCCCGAGCTCCGCGAGGCCCTGCACGCCGCGGGCAGCCGCCATCGAGCCGTGGCCGAGGACCTGCTCGCCGCGGCCGGCGCACCTGACCCCGCGGGGGACGCCAACGCCTTCATGGCCCTCCTGGACGGCCTCCTGTTCAACCAGCTCACGGCGGCGGCCCCACATAGGCTCACCCCCGAGCAGCTGCGCCGAAGCCTCCTCAACGTCATCCACACCTGCGCGGAACCGCGGTACCCCTGAACCGTAACCCTAAAGCTGAGGTTCAGACCGTCATCGCTGTGAGGCTGCGGGACGGGTGACATCACGCCTCCGCCCGGACGTTCCGGCACACGGGTCCGCTCTGCCGGCAGCAGAACACCGGCCTGTCCCGGCACGACGATCACTACAGTCCGACCGCATGACGATGGTGACAAGGCGCGAGGTGGAGTACCAGGCCGACGGTCTGACGATGATCGGGCACCTGGCGCTGCCGGCCGGCGTCGGCCGCCGGCCCGCGGTGCTGCTCGGACCGGAAGGCATGGGGCTCAGTGACGTCGAGCGCGACCGGGCCGACGCGCTGGCCGGGCTGGGGTACGTGGTGCTGGCCTTCGACCTCCACGGCGGGCGCTACCTGGGCGACCCCGAAGAGATGCTGGCCCGGTGCATGCCGCTGCTCGCCGACCCCGACCGGATGCGGGGCCTCGGACACGCGGCCCTGGACGTGCTGCGCGCGGAGCCGCGGACCGACCCCGGCCGGATCGCCGCCGTCGGCTACGGCACCGGAGGCATCATCGGGCTGGAACTCGGGCGCGACGGCGCCGATCTGCGCGCGATCGCGACGCTCAACGGGCTGGCCGCGGGAAGGCCGGGGGAGACGGCGCGCATCCGCTGTCCCGTGTGGGCCGGAGTCGGATCGGAAGACCCCATCATGGCGCCCGCGCAACGGGAGGAGTTCGCCGCCGACATGCAGGCCGCGGGCGTCGACTGGCGCCTCGTCGTCTACGGCGGCGCCCTGCACGCCTTCCACCACCCGCCGGTCGACCATCCCGTGGTCCCCGGCGTCGGCCACCACCCACGGCACGCGCAGCGAGCCTGGCGCGACGTCATCGACCTGCTCACCGAGTGCCTGCCCGTGCCGGAGTGACACAGGGGCTCACCGGCCGGTCAGCCCCTGCGTCAGCGGAAGCGGGAGGACGCGTACGTGCGGGTGCGGTGGACGAAGGCGGCCACGCTGGTGGCGGCCAGGGCGGTCAGCCACACGGCGCTGTGCGTGAGCGGGGACAGGATCACCTGGTGGGTGTAGCCGGCGGCGAGGCTGGTCTGGAGGGAACCGTAGCTGGGGAGCAGTCCGACCAGGGGGTTGTCGGCGGTGGTGGCGGCGACGGGATTCTGCGGGGCGAGGTCGATGATGCTGACCATGATGATGGTGACCAGCCCTTCGACCTCGCCGGGCAGGAACAGCGCCAGACACGTGCCCATGGCCCCGTACACGAGGGCGACGACGAGGACGGCGACGCCGAGCAGCAGCGGTTGGGCGGGGGACCAGAACAGCAGCATCCAGCCTGTGGCGTAGGCGCTGACGAGGACGGCGGCGGTGAGCAGAGCGGTGAGTTTGGCCGCGATGAGAGCGGTGCGCGGGTAACCGGCCGCGGCCAGTCGGCGGTCGAAGGCCCGCGTGCGGCGGGCGGTGCTGAACATCAGGAAGCCCACCAGCAGGGAGACGGCGTTCAGCGAACCGCTGATCATCGTGATCTCGTCGCCGCCGGCGTGCAGCCAGGCGCCGGTGGTGCGCAGCCGGAAGGGGAACGTCTTGGGCGTGGTGACGGTCTTGGCCACGGTGATCCACAGCGGGATGAACACGACGAGCAGCACGGCCGCCAGCCGGTTCTTCGCCATGGCCAGCAGGCTGTAGCGGCCGGCGGTGAGGTAGGCGTTCACTCGGCGGCCGCCGCCGGCCCGGTGTGCAGGAGGCCGTCGCGCAGACGGTAGACCATGTCGAGGCGGGCGGTGTCGTGGGCGAGGTGGGAGACGATGACCACGCTGCGGCCACGGTCCTTGAGATCCTCGGTGATCTCCCAGAACCGCAGGTACGTCTCCCAGTCGAAGCCCTGATAGGGCTCATCGAGCAGCAGTACCTCCGGATCGTGCATCAGGGCCAGGACGAGGTTCAGCTTCTGCTGCGTGCCCCCGCTGAGGATCTTCACCGGCTCGTCGCGGTAGGGGGCGAGCGACAGGGTCTGCAGTAGCCGGTCGGCGCGCACGAGGTGGGGCAGGCGGTAGGCGATCTGGAACAGACGCAGGTGCTGGCGCACGGTCAGCTCCCCGTCGAGGACCGGCTGCTGGGGGCAGTAGCCGTATCGGCCCACCAGGTCGACGCGACCGCCGTCCGGCGGCAGGTCGCCGCTGAGGATGCGCAGCAGCGTGGTCTTGCCGGCGCCGTTCTCACCGACCACCCCCACCACCTGCCCGGCCCGCGCCGTGAAGTCGGCCCCGCGCAGCACCCGACGGGCCCCGAACGCCTTGCGCACCCCGCGCACGCGCAGCACCACGGCCGGCGGAGGACCCTCCTCGGTCACCGAGCCTCCCTGCGGCAGTCCGTGATCCCGTGCACATCACCAGCAACCTTCAACGACGGAACCGGCCGCCGGGGCACGGCCGGGACCCGCACCGCGGGGCTTTCCTCCTCCCGGGCGGGAGGAGGACGGCGCCTAGCAACCGCCAAGGCCTTCCAGGTCCCTTCGGAAGACCGTCGAGCTGTGCCGGACCGTCATGCCGACTCTCAGGTAGAGGTCGAGGGCGCCGGTGTCCGAGTGGGTCCACAGGGTGCAGGAGCGCGATCCTGCGCGGTGGAAGGCGCGGAAGGAGTGGCGCAGGAGGAGCCGGGCGATGCCGCGGCCGCGGTGGTCGTGCCGTACGGCGACCTGTTCCAAGTAGCCCTCGTTCGTGCCGGGCACGTCCAGCGCCAGGGCCGCTCCCACCAGGTGGTCACCGGCGAAGGCCAGGGCCGACCGCTCAGGGGCGAACGTGGGCCGGTCGACGATGTGGGCGGCCCACTCCCCGTACGCCTGCCGCCGTTCCTGCCACTCGTCGAACGCGTCCTGGACGAGGACGTGCGTGACCGGCCCGTCGCCGGGGCGGAAGGGCCGTACGGTGATGCCCGCCGGCGGGCAGGGCACCGCGGGCTCGTCCGGCATGGCGAACTCCAGCAGCCAGGCAGTCACCAGTGGCTCGTAGCCGTGCGCGCGCAGCAGTGCCACGGCGTCGGTGTCCGCGTCCGGCACGGTCTGCACGACGCGGGCGGTGCCGGCCTGCCGGGCCCGCTCCAGTGTCCAGGCGAGGAGCGCGGTGCCCAGGCCCCGGCCCCGGTGCTCCGGGTGGACGTCCACCGCGGAACGCCGGTCGACCCAGGCGCGGGCGACGAGGCGACCGGCCGGGTCGTGGACGAGGACGGTGTCCGACTCCGGTGTCAGGCCCGGCCGCGTGAGGTCGGCGGCTATGGCTCCGACGTCGCTCCGCGCTCTCCCGTACACCTGCCGCTCGCAGTCCGTGACCAGAGCGTGGATCGCCGGGACGTCACCGGCGGTCGTGGGTCGGCAACGGTAGCCGGGCGGCAGCGACGGGACGAGGGAAGGCACCGGCGGAGGCTAGCCGGGGGCCGGATTCCCCCGCAAGGCGGCGAACGTCGGCTTTCTCGCGGTGGTCTGAGGTGCCGACGGTCCGGCGGTCACGCCCGCCGGAGTCCTCGTGGCCGGCCGGTGGTGCTCAGCGCGCGGACCGCGTCGGCCCTCGGTCAGTCGCTCGCTTCGAGGTACGAGGCCAGGTTGGCCAGCGAGGACGCGATGCCGGCCTCGTGTGCCGCCTGGTCGATGCCAGGTGGCACGTCCGTGGCCGTCACGCTCACCTCGGTTCCGTCACCGACGGCGGCGAGCTGCCAGGTCATCGTCATGGTGCCCGCGTACGAGGGGTCGTCGGCCACGAACACCGCGCTCTGCACCACCCGTTCCGACGGCACCAGCTCCGCGAACCCGACGTCGACGACATCCGTCCCATGGGACGTCTTGCCGGGGGCGCCGAGCGGGTCCAGGTACGTGAGGACCATCCGGAACCCGCCACCCGGGCGGGGGTCCCACCGCTCGACGCGTCCGCGCATGCCGTCCGGCGGCAGCCAGGCCTCCAGCGACTCCCGGTCGAGGAGAGCGCCGTAGACGGCTGCCGGCGGTGCCGCGATGAACCGGTCGGCGCGGTCGGTCCTGTCCATGGCCCCGAGTCTAGGACCGGGCCGTCCACTCGTCGCGCAGCATTCCGAAGAGCACCCGGTCGTAGCGTTCTCCTTCCACCAGCACGGCCGACCGACGGCGGCCCTCCTCACGGAAGCCCAGCCCGGTGAAGGCGCGCACGGCGCGTTCGTTGCCGCTCCAGGTGTCCAGCTCCAGCCTGCTCAGGGGGTACGCACCGAACAAGTGGTCCACGAGCAGCCGCACCGCGTCCCTGCCGTGGCCGCGGCCCCAGAACTCCCGCTCGCCGATGGTGACTCCCAGCGTGGCCACGCCGGCGTAGGGGTCGAGGTCCCGGTAGTCGGCCATGCCTATCACGGTCCCGCCTGCCAGGTCCTCGACCGTGAACACGGCCGACTCCCTCGGGCTCAGCCGCAGCATGGTCTCGAAGCCGATCCCGACCGCCTCCGCGGTGACCGGGCCGAAGCCCGGGTCACCTGCCGCGGCCCAGCGCACCACCTCCGGGTCGTTGCGCCAACGGACGTGATGCTCAGCGTCTTCGGCACGCAGCGCGCGCAGCCTCACCAGCTTGCCCTCGAACATCCGACCACCCTAATCGATCATGAGGAAGCGGCAGCGCCTTCGCGGATGTCCACGGCTGACGTGCACCGCCGCGTCCGCGCGTCCGCACCGCCCGCTCGGAATCGGTCAGTTCATCCGGCCCAGGACGTCCCGCGCCCGCCGTACGTTCCGCAGCCGCCGTTCGTACGTCGCGCCGACGGCGAGCAGCAGCAGGCCGGCGAGCGCGGGAGGCACCCAGCGGGGGAGGAGACCGGCGAGCTGTACCAGGTAGGGGGCCAGTTCGTGCAGCGCGTCCAGCAAGAGCACCCCGCCGCCCAGCAGCAGCGGCGCCCGCAGCCGGTACCGGGCGCCCAGCAGGGTGACCAGCAGCGCCGCCGCGCCCAGCAGCCAGGGGCGGGTGGCGTACGGGTCGCTCCAGGCGGCCGCGAGGCTCGGGACGAGCGTGGCGGCCAGACCGGGGCCGTACGCCACCCAGGACGACGCCCCCGGATCCCGGCGCCGGCGCAGCGCGCCCATCGCAAGGGCGGGCACGGACAAGGGCGCCGTGTACGCCTCCGGTGCCGTGACGCCCCACGCCGAGAGGCGCACCCAGGCGGCCGTGGCGAGCAGTGCGGTGGCCGCGTGGGCGGCGGGGCGGCGCTCGGCGCGCAGGGCAGTCCCGGCGGCGATCACCGCAGCCAGGGACAGGACCAGGGAGAGCAGCGCCGGATCGCCGGCCGCCAGGGCGATCGCGACGAGGCCGGCGGCGGCACCCGTCACCTCGGCCGCCAGGGTCGTGCGTTCATCGGCGGCCCGCGCGGCCGTGAGTGCCGCCACCGCCGGGACCAGGAGCACGAGCAGGGCGGTGTGCGGCGGCGCCCAGCCCGCGGCGGCGCCCACCGCGCAGGCCCAGGCGGCGCCGTAGCCGAGCGCGGCCGGAACCGTGACCATGGCGAGGCGCTCCTTGCGGGACGCGGCCGCGAAGAGCACCGTCAGGGCGGTGAGCACTCCCACTGTCGCCGAACGCGTCGGCAGCGAGAGGAACGCGAGCGAGACCGACGTGACGAGGGCGAGCAGCAGCGCGGGCAGCGGGCCCGTGCTCCGCGCCGCCCGGCGCCGTGTCGCCGGCAGCAGGAGGCCCGCCGTCGCCAGCACCTCCACCACGAGCGCCGCCGGGTACGGCACGTCCAGCACCACCGGGACGACCATGAGCGCGGACCAACCGAGCACCAGCACGCCCAGCAGGGCCCTGGGCCGCCACGCCGCGTCACGGACCGCGAGGGCGAGGACGGCGGCGACGGCGGCCAGGACCAGCGGCGCGGCCTGCGGCTGCGGCAGCCACGACGCACCCACCGACACGGCTTGTCGTGCACCGCCCGGCGCACCCGACCACACCCGTACCGTCCAGCCGGCCGGCCCGAACAGCGTCAGCGCGAGCAGGGGCAGCGCCCACAGCACCGCCAGACCCTGCACCGCGGCCGACGCGAGGGCGAGACCGCGCCGCACCCGCCCGGGCAGCCGGCCGGCCCGCACCGCCGCCAGCAGCGCGATGCCCAGGGCGAGATGAGCGGGAACCGTCCAGGCGGCCGGCAGCGCCGGGCGGACGATCCCGCCGAGCGCGGTGACGGCGAGCAGACCGGCCGTGAGGGACAACCCGACGGCGTGCCCCGCGGCACGATCCCGGCATGCGGCCGCCGCGGCGACACCGGCCGCGAACAGCAGCAGCGCGGCCGCGCGGGCTCCGGCGCCCGGACCGCCGGCCGTCCACGACAGCCAGACCGCGCCCAGCGAACCCCACACCCCCACGCCGTACGCGCCGACCGCGGCGGTGATCCGCACCGGTCCGGCCGGGGCGCGAAGAGCCACCGCCGTGTCGATCGCGGCGGTCACCAGCAGCGCGCCGCTGATCCCGTACGCCCCGGTGCCGGCCGCCACCGCCCCGAGCGGCAGCGGCAGTTGCGCGGCGGCCAGCGCGGCCGGAAGCGGCAGCCGCAGCGTCCTCGTGCGCGGCAGCCGCCCGTAACCCGTCCACAGGGCCGCCAGCACCGCCGACGACCACGCCGCGTACGCCGTGACGGTCACGCCGGTGAGGGCGGTCGCGTGCAGCGCGTAGGCGTCGAGCACCGTGAGCGCCAGCGCGAGCCCCGCCACCGCCTCGGCCGTCGAACGCAGGCCGCGGCCCAGCAGCGGCAGCGGAGCGGCCAGAACGGCCACCGTGACCGCGCCGAGCACCAGCGAACGCCCGGCGATCCCCAGATGGCCCCAGCTGACCACCGTGAACGCGATCGCCGCGATGGTCAGCAGCAGGCCGCCCAGGAGCAGCAGCACGTTCTGCACGCGCGGCGCGGTCGTCTCGGGGCGGTGCGGCGCGGGCATGGCCCCGGTCGGCACCGGGCCGGGCTGCGGGATCGAGGAGAGTTGGCCGACCAACCAGGCGCGGCGCGTCAGCAATTGGGTGCGGCGAGCGTCCAGTCGCCACAATTCGGCGTCGATGAGCCGCAGTTCCTCGGCCGGCGGCGGAACGTGTGTCATGGTCGGGAGTCTGGGCCGCGCCGTCTCGTGCCGCATGAGCGCGCCTACTCAGGAAGTACTCAGCTCCGCGAAATGAGCCCGTTGAGCGGGCAGATCCGGCCCATGGACCGGCCGCCGCACCGCCTCCTCGGCCCCCGGCCTCCGAAAAGGCCTAAGCTGCGGCTCATGAATCCGGCCATGATCAACGGTGGGGCCACCCGGCCCGCCGTCCTCGGCGCCGCACAGCTGGCCTCCGATCCCGCGCTGGAGGTCCGCTTCGCGGAGTCGGCCCACCGGATGCTGGCGGATCTGGTCCGCGGTGGCGCCGCGCTGGGCTGGGTCGAACCGCCCTCGCCGGACGAGGTGGCGGAACTTCTCGGCGACGTCGTCGCAGCGGTGCGAGCCGGTGACGCGGCCCTGCGCGCCGCGTATCTCGACCGCCGGCTCGTCGGGCTGGGGTACTGGTTGCGCTACGCCCGGCCGACTCACCGGCCCCACGCCGACCTGGAGAAGATCGCGGTGGCTGCCGCGGTCCATGGGCGCGGTGTGGGCCGGGCGCTGGCCACCGCCTTGATCGCCGACGCCCGCGAGGCCGGCATCGAGGTCCTCACCCTGGACGCCCGCGGCGACAACACCCATGCCCTGCGGCTCTACCGGTCACTGGGCTTCACCGAGTACGGACGTCTGCCCGACTTCGTCGCCGTCGGTGAACGCCGGTACGACAAGGTCTTCCAGATGCTGGACTTCCGCCGGCAGGACCCCGGCTGACGGCTCCGGGATCCGCCCGGGGCGGCCGCCGCCACGGAGGAACCGCGGCGAGAGCGGCAGACGTCTCCTCGAACGATCAAGGTGAGGAGACTGAGCGGTGCGGATCTACATCAGTGTCGACATGGAAGGCATCACCGGGCTGGTGGACGCCGACGACGTCCAGCCCGGCGGCCGCGACTACGAGCGTGGCCGGCTGATGATGGCGGAGGACGTCAACGCCGCCGTCCGCGGCGCCCTGGCGGCGGGCGCCACAGACATCACCGTCAACGACGCGCACGGCCCGATGCGCAACCTCCTGCCCGAGTCGCTGCACCCCGCGGTGCACCTCATCCGCGGCAGGCCGAAGCAGATGGGCATGCTCGAGGGACTCACTCCCGAGCACGATGCCGCACTCTTCGTCGGCTACCACGCGCGCGCCGGCGCGCTCGGCGTACTCAGCCACAGCTTCATGGGGCACGAGATCGAGGACATGTGGCTGGACGGCAGGCCGGTTGGTGAGATCGGCCTGGCCCATGCCACCGCGGCCGCCATCGGCGTTCCGGTGGCCGTCCTCACCGGCGACGACCGTGCCTGCACCGAGATGACGGAATGGGACGCCTCGGTGACGACCGTGGCCGTGAAGTTCGCGCGGGACCGGTTCTCGGCAGGTCTGCGACCGCCGCACGAAGCACGGGCGTCCATCGAGGAAGCGGTCGCCGCCCGTCTCTCCGCACCGCTGAAGGCCCCAGCCGGCGCGGCGGCCTCCTCCACCCTCACGGTCCGTTGGCAGTCGGCCTCGGTCGCCTCGACGCTCCAGGGAATCCCGGGCGTCACCTCGACGGACGCACGGACCGTTCGGTCGGAGGGCACCGTGCCCGGCCTCTACCGGCTGTTCGGCGTGTGGATGCGAGTGGCGGCCTCCCTGACCAACCAGCCTCCCTACTGCTGACCGCCGCGAACGACATCGCCGAGAACGCGCCGGGTCGTGTCCTCCACGTCGGTCGTTCGTTGACCGGTTCGTGGTGCTTCGTCATGAGCTAGCCGATGAGTCGTGGGCGGTGCCCGAGCCGTTCCCGGCCCCTGCCCGGACGGACCGGGCGGCGCGGCGCCGACGCCGGGCGGTGAACGCGAAGCCGGGCGAGCCGTCCACCGGGGCGGCCCGGCGACGACACCCGGCCGAGGGCCTCGACCGCACCACCGTGCCGGCCCATGGAAGGTAGGACGGCACAGGTCAAGCGGGAGCGCCTGGTCCGAACGCTCACGTTCTGGCTGCGCCCCGCGTTCGCGCTGCGCATCATCAACCGGTTCCAGAAGATCCTCGGCTTCGACCGCTCGATGGCCCTGGCGTCCAGCGCGCTGACGGCACTGGTCCCGCTGTCCATCCTCCTCGGCACCGTCTTCGCGCACTACGACGCCGCCGGCCGGATCATCAGACGCTACGGCCTCACCGGGGCAGGCGCCGCGGCGGTCGGCTCGCTCTTCTCCTCTCCCGAGGGGCCCAGCGCGAGCTTCGGCGTCTTCGGCGTCGTCTTCCTGATGATCTCGGTGCTGAGCTTCACGCGCGCCGCGCAGCGGCTCTTCGAACAGACATGGGAGCTCAGGCCCCTCAGCGTGCGCAACACACGCAACGGCCTGTGGTGGATCCTCACCCTCGGCGGCTACGCCGCGGTCATGGCACTGCTCTCCGCGCTCCTCGGCGGATACGCCCTGGGGCTGGTCGCCCTGGCGTGCGGAGTACCGGTGACCGCCGCCTTCCTCGTCTGGAGCGGCTGGATCCTGTCGGCGAAGCGGATCGGATGGACGGACCTGCTGCCCTTCGGCGTCACCGGCGCCGCTCTCACGGCGGCCTATTCGGTCGGCGCGACCATCTACATGCCGCGTCTCTTCAACTCCTCCGCGACACGCTACGGGGTGGTCGGTGCGGTCTTCGCGATGATCTCCGCCCTCTTCGCAGGGATGCTCTGCCTGGTCGCGTCGGTGGCGGCGGGACGCGAAGTACGGGACGAGCTCGTCCGGATCCGTGAAGGCCACCGCCCGTCCGAGCGTGAGGTCCGCCGGCAGTGGGACGCCGTGGTCGAGCAGGCCCGGTCACGGTGGCGCAGGGTACGGGGAGAGATCTCCCGCCGCCCGGCCGAGGGCCCGGACCGGTGAGGGGGATCAGGGCCCGCGGCCGGCCGCGCCCGGGCGCGACGGCCGACGACTCGCAGGCTGCCTGCAGGGTGCCTAACGTCGTTTTTGTGGCACGAGGCATTCGGAGGGACGGGAGGCCGGCGTGTACAGCAAGGACGGCGAGAAGTACTTCATCGTGGACGCGCACATCGCGCTGTGGGACGCACGCCCCGAGAACCAGCTCGACTCCATCGGCAACCTCGTCGGCTCCTACAACGACCTGCGCGAGCTGATGGTGCTCGCCGCCCAGGGGCGGGTCCGCCTGCACACCACCCCCTATCCGCTCGACCGCTTCCAGGACGCCCTGGCCGACCTGGACGCGGGCCGGGTCCGGGGCCGCGCGATCCTCGTCCCCTGAACGGCGACCCCGCAAGAGCCCGGCCACCGGGCACCCGCACCGTCTGTGAGGAGCATCGATGATCTTCATCACCGCGAAGTTCCGCGTCCTGCCCGAGCACGCCGACGCCTGGCCCGAGATCACCGGGGAGTTCACCCGGGCCACCCGCGCCGAACCGGGCTGCCTGTGGTTCGAGTGGTCCCGCAGCGTCGACGACCCGACGCAATACGTCCTGATCGAGGCGTTCCGCGACGACGATGCCGGTGCGGCCCACGTCGGCTCCGACCACTTCCGCACGGCCTGCGCGACCCTGCCGAGCCACCTCGCGGAGACACCGCGCATCGTCAACGTGACCGTCCCCCAGGACGACTGGTCACGCCTCGGCGAGATGGCGGTGCCGGAGGAGAGCTGATCGGACTCCCTGCGGCACGGGCGCGCCTACGGCCCAGAGGCCGCGAAAGGGTCACACCACGCCGCTCTCCCACCACCAGGAGCCGGAGCCGTACGAGGGGTACTGCACCCGGCTGTCCACGTGCTGCCACGAGTGGCTGTAGGCCTCCAGACCGGAGAAGCCGCAGGTCTCGGCGATCCTGTACACCTGAAGCGTGGTGTGACCCGCGACCACGATGTCCGCGGCGACCCCGTAGACGTGCATGCTGTTCGAGGCGCCGCCCACCGACGAGTTGTGGGCGACGCTGCGGAAGCCGGAGTTGACGGTGATCGAGCTGTCGCCGGCCTTCTTGCGCACCGCCTCCAGCTTGTACATCAGGCGACGCACGTTCTCCTTGACCTGCGTGGCGCTCACCTTGCCGCCGCTGAACCCCGAGCCGTCCTTGGAGTAGAACTCGCTCCAGTCGAAGTGCGCGGAGGAACCGTCGCCGCTCTCCAGGCTGTTCAGCACGCTCTGCGTCTGCGGCCCGACGACACCGTCCGCCGTCAGACCGTACGCGGACTGGAACCGTCGGACCGCGCTCTCGGTGGCCGGTCCGAAGGCGCCGTCCCAGCCGACGTACGTCTGCTGGGCGCTCGATGCGGCCCAGCCGCCGACGCGCACCTGCAGTTCCGTCACGTCGGCACCGCTCATGCCCTGCTGGAGCGTGCGCGTCCAGCCGTACGCCGAAGCCGTGCCCGCCGTCCCCGCGCCGAGGGCAAGTGCCATCCCGGCGGCCGCCGACCAGCCTGCCGCGCCGCGCAGGAGGGTGCGACGCCCGATGCCGCCGTCCAAGCTCCCTGATGCGTTCATGCCCGCCATCCCGCGTTCCTCTCCGTGCTTCCTCGGTCCTGGTCGTACCGGCGCCGAAAGCGCCCGCGGCCCTGCATGTGCGACCCGTCCGGCGGACCGCAGGTTCATGACAAGATAATTTACGCAGCAACAGGGCTTGCCAACCCCACGGTCCCCATTGGTTGGTGAATTCTCGGAGGACCGCGCGATGCCGGCCGGCCCGCAGGCGCCGCGCACCGAGCGGACCGCTGTCGCGTCAGATCCGCTTGCTCACCGGGCCGACGGGCCCCGCGTGTCCACCGGTACGCGTCCGTGTGTCAAGACCTCCCGAGCCCGTTCAGCAAGGTGTCGACGACGATGTCCGCCGCCTGGCCCGCGCTCAGTTCCGGGAGTTGGCGGACGACGAGGTGCATGAGTTGGGGGAGGAGCGCGCCTGCCCAGCCCTCGGGGAGGTCGGAGCGCAGGAGGCCTTCGTCCGTGGCGCGGCGGAGGAAGGTGTCGACTTCGCGGACGGAGGCGTCGCGGCGGGCGCGTACGTCGTCGTCGGCGAGCATGCGGGTGAGGTCGACGGGCCAGGTGCGGTTGACGGTGATGATGTTCTCGACGTAGCGGTGCAGGGCCACGGCGACGGGGGCTTCGCGGAGCCGGGCGTCCTCGATGGCGTGCTCGATGGCCGAGAGGCGTGATTCGTAGATGGCCGCCAGGAGTTCGTCGCGGGAGGCGAAACGGCGGTAGACGGTACGCCGATCCACGCCCGCCTCGCCGGCGATGCTCGCGATGCTGGCGGCCGGGTCGGCGGCGAGCATACGGGCTCCGGTGGTCAGGACTGCTTCCAGGTTGCGTGCTGCGTCGGCTCTCACCGGCCTGAGTCTAGAGCCCGAATGTGAAGCCTGAAGCAGCTACCGCCTCCTGTGGGTGGTGTTAGGGCCAACAAGTGCCACAGCTTGGTTGCGGATGGCGATGGGTGCGCGAGGGCGTTAGGTCGCGGTTGCCGGCTCACCGGCGTGCGACAGGAATGCGCCATCCCCGAGCGCGCCCGGCAGGCCGCGCCCTAGACTGCGACCGCTCCGAAATCTGACGATCTTCTGGAGGGTGTGCAGGATGAACCGAGCTCTCATGACCGCATTGGCGGCGGCAGCGTTGGTCGTGTCGGCGGGCAGCACCACCGCCTCCGCCTCCACCTCCGGTGCCCAGCCGCGAACCACGCACGGACCTTGCCAGTACACCCAGACTCCTGACGAGCCGGCTGCGCGGCCGGTTCCCCTGCCGTCCGATCCTCGACACACCCCCAGTCGTGGCACGGTCGATGTGGCTGTCCCGACCAGCCAGGGCCCGCTCCCGCTCCGTCTGGACCGGGCGAAGGCGCCGTGCACGGTGCAGAGCTTCGTGCACCTGGCGCGGCACCGGTTCTACGACCGTACGGTGTGCCATCGGCTGACGGCGTACCCGACGCTGAAGGTGCTGCAGTGCGGCGACCCGACCGGCACCGGCGAAGGCGGACCTGGGTACAAGTACAAGGACGAGTTGCCGGTGGACCTGCCGCCGGCACCGAGCGATCCGACCGGCGCCCGTCGCCTCTACGGGCGCGGTTTGCTGGCGATGGCCAACGCCGGTCCCGACACGAACGGTTCACAGTTCTTCGTCGTCTACGGTGACTCGGTGCTGCGGCCGAACTACACGGTGTTCGGCACGGTCGGTGCCGCCGGCCTGGAGACGCTCGACAAGATCGCTGCCGGCGGTATCGAACAGACTGCGCAGGACCCGGCGCCCGTCGACGGCACGCCCGTGCTGCGCACCGAGCTGCTCAGCGTCCGGCCGTCCTGCCGGCCTTGACACATCGTGGCGCGGTCAGCGTGGTCAGCGGGATCCGGCTGGGCGACTGGCCGCGCCACGGCGGTGAGGCGGGTGAGGACGACTGCTAACTCGCCACTTTCTCCCCGCTCGTCGCAGGAGCGCCTGGTCGCGGGGACGGGTTCCGCGACCGCGCGTCGGATCGAGCGGCGCTGAGCGGCGGTTGTGGCACCCCAGATTCCGTCGTCCTCACCGTGGTCGAGCGCCCAGGTGCGGCAGTCGATGATCACAGGGCAGCGGCGGCATATGGCTCGGGCGAGGGAGGCCTCCGCACCAGGCGTCATGAGATCCGAGAGAGGAAAGAAGATCTCGGGGTCTTCTCCGACGCAGGCCGCGCGATCGCGCCAGTCCGACCTTGCCTGGTCTCCGCTTGATGTGCAGGTCACTACGAACCCCTTCCCGGCTGTCCGCGGGCACGGCGAATCATCACCGCGGTGCATAAAGCGCCGCAGTTCCGGCAGGGGTTCGGGAAATATTAAACAGGTTATGACCGGTTTCGCCATAGTTGAGTGTCGTGCGCGTGGAACGCCCCCGGCAGCGGTGGACACCTGCGGCAAGTCCAGTGACGACGACGGGCACCGCCAACCTCCACCCGCGCGGAGCGGTGATCCGGAGGTGCAGCCTCCGCCTCACGGCGTGATCACGACAGAGGACACGCCTTGGCCGGCACGGCTTGGGCTCGGGCCATGACGCCTACAGACGCAGCGGTTGCGCGCGATGGTTGCCGCGTCACGCGCATGCCGACGCGGGAAGACGGCCAGTTCCTCGCAGGTGGTCCGCTCGACCAAGGACGTTCCGATCGTCTCGACCGCCCGCTCGAGCAGCGCCGACCACGTCCCGGCCGGTCCCGCAGGCCCGCCGCGCTGGCCGCCATCGCTCCGGGTCGCTCTTCGCCCCTGCCTCCCCGCAGTCCCCACGATTCAAGGGAACCACCGCCATGCCATCAACCGCGCGGCGCGGAGCCCCGCCGTGGAGCCCCGCATCGATGCACCACCGCCCGTGCAGCGCTCGGACGATCTCCACCTGCGCCCTTGATGAACTACGCGCGGTGACTGCCCCTGCCCCTGCCCCTGCCCTCTGAGCAGGCGCACGAAGCGGTCGCATCCTCAGCCCCGGTGCGGAGCGAATCGGTAGTGACGAGAGTGCAGTCCGACGATGCCGACTGCCGCTATCGCAGCGTTTCTCCCGGTGTTCGTTCGGCGGATTCGGTTAGCTGGGCCGCCAGATCCCTGATTGCCTGCCGTAGTTCCTCGGGCTGGTGGATGGTGAAGGGCCATTCCAGGGAGGCAAGCAGGTGTGCCATGCCGTCCAGCCGTTCTGCCCGCGCGTGCATCAGGACGCCGGTGGGCTGGGCGGTGAGGGCGACCGCTGAGCCGGGCAGCCGGCGGGCGACCTGGTCGAGGGGGCCGTGGATCGTCACCTCGACCTGCCAGGGGTAGGGGGCCTGGGCCAGGGTCGAGGTCAGGTGCGCCACGGGGTCGAAGCCGTCGGGCGCGGTGAAACCCTCGGCTCGGGAGGTGACGGCTGTGATGCGGTCGATGCGGAAGGTGCGCAGGCTGTCGCGCAGATGGTCGTGGCCGACGACGTACCAACGGCCGGCGTGGAAGACCACGCCGTAGGGGTCGATGTCGCGATCGGTGTGTTCCTCGCGCCACGACCGGTGGCTGATGCCGACCGTCTTGCGGGCACGGGAGGCCTGGGCCAGTGCCAGCAGGACGCCGGTTCCCGGTGCCTGCCCGATGACGGCGCCGGCGGTGAACGACAGGGTTTCCTGCATGGCGGCGAGCGGTTCGCGCAGTCCGTGCGGAAGCACCCGCTCGATCTTGGCCAGGGCGCCGGCAGTGGCCGGTGCGGCGGTACCCATGCCCAGACGTTCCGCGGCGAGCAGTCCGAGGACGACGGCGAGAGCCTCGTCGTTGGTGAGGACCAGGGGTGGCAGCCGGTAGCCGCGGGCCAGTCGGTAGCCCCCGTAGCGGCCGCGTTCAGCCTCCACGGGGATGCCCAGTTCCCGCAGGTGGGCGGCGTACCGGCGCACTGTGCGGACGTCGGTGCCCAGGCGGTCGGCCAGCTCCGCCCCGGTGAGCCGGGCGTGTGACTGGAGGACTTCCAGCAGGGTCAACACGCGGGTGAGGGGGTGCGACATGGATCACTCAATATTTCAGGGCCGATTCTGTCCTGTATTGACCATACGCTCCCCGCAGCACCTACTTCTGGGAGATCACATGGCCACTTTCGTTCTCGTCCCCGGCGCCTGGCTCGGAGCATGGGCCTGGGAAGACACCACCCGAGTCCTGCGGGAGCGCGGCCACACGGCGCTGCCGCTGACACTGACGGGCCTGGCCGAGCACGCCGACCATGGCGGCCCCCGGACGGACCTGGACACGCACATCGCGGACATCACCGGATTCATCGAGCGGAACGATCTGCGCGACGTCACGCTGGTCGCCCACAGTTACGCGGCTGCCCCGGTGACCGGAGCGGCCGGACGTCTCGGCGACCGGCTGGAGTGCGTGGTCTACGTGGACAGCGCCCCGTTCGCCGCGGGCATGTGCATGCTCGACCTCATGCCACCGCAGGCGGCGGACCAACTGCGTCATCAGGTCTCCGCGTCCGGCGACGGATGGCGGCTGCCGATGCCGCCGTTCGAGGTCGGGGGCCTGTCCAGCAGCCTCGACGGGCTCGACGAGGGCCGGCGGGAGGTTCTGCGCGCCCGCGCCACCCCTCAGCCGTTCGGCACGTACACCCAACGCCTCACCGGCCCGGTGGAACTCGGCGCCGGCGTGGACCGTGTCCTGGTCGCCTGCCATGACTTTACGAAACTGCTGGATGCCGAGGTACCGGGGCTGGCCTTCCTGAACCAGCCACCGTGGCGGCGCTTCTACCTGCCCACCGGACACTGGCCGATGCTGTCCGCGCCCGCCGAACTCGCCGCAACCCTCGACGCGGCCGTCTCCTGACCGCGGTCGCGCGACCACGACTCTTCGAACCTCATCGAATCCTGTCTCAAGACGTCGCAGTGGTGCGCCTGATGAGCGCAGGCTGATGGCTCACAGCCCGGTGACCGATGGAGCCGCCCCGGCGACACGGAAACCAACGGGAAAGCCGGCACATTGCCGCAAGTCAGACAGGGAGACGTGAAGTTGCGCAAGTACTTGACCGTAGGCCTCCTCTCCGCCGCGTTCATCGGCAGCACTCTGATCGTCGCGCCGACCACCCAGGCCGCGGCCACGTCCTGCTTCGGCAGCGCGAAGTCGTACACGAAGCCGACAGGCGCCAGGTGGTACCCCACCTCAGGCCGACTCACCACGACGAGCAACTGCGCCGACATCAACATCAAGACCAACCAGTCCGCCTATGTGGAGGTGTGCTTCTACCCGACGTCGGGGGGCAGTACGTGCAACTCCTACAAGTCCGCACCGGCAGGTCAGTGGACCGTGGTAGCCACCGGGGTCAAGGACGGCACCCAGTTCCAGTTCTACTTCGCCTCGGACGCGTATAACTCGGGCGTCTGGGCCGGCTGACGGTCCCGACGTCTCGACAGCAGGCAGCCGCCGGTCAACGGCTGTCTGCTGTTCCGCGTGCGGTGGCTTGCCCAGCTGACGGCCGCCGACGCGGAACGCGACGCGGGACTCGCGGCCACCGCCCGCGTAACTGACCTCGCGTCCCATCCCCGCACGGTGACATCACTCGCCGCAAACGGATCCAGCGCTCAAGTCCGTGCGGCAGGTTGGCAGACTGCCACCGGCCAGTTGAGTTCAGTACGCAGGTCACGGGGGTCCATGCCGGGGGAAGGCTGGGTGACGTAGGTTTCCCACCTGTCCTCTCCGGCGGACAGTCCTCGCGCCTGGATCCAGGAGCCCAGTCGTTCCCAGGAGGCCCCGAGACCGTCGAACGATCCGAAGTGCGTCAGTCGCGCGACCCGGCCTCCGGGCAGGGAACCGACCACTGCCCCGGCCTCTGACCGCAGTTGCCACCGATGCCGCAGCACCCCGCTGGCCGTCTGCCGGTCCGGAGTCGCCGCGGCGTCCCGGCGGTCGGGCGAGCCCGAGCCGGAGCTGGAATAGGCAGCCGTCACGAGCCAGGCGCTATCGATCCACCGTGTCGTAGGCCGTGCCCTCGTCCTTCCGGCCCAGGAGGGCTTCACAGGCCGCGTCCGCGCTGTCGAATATCCGGCAGGTCATGCCGACCCCGGTCAGGTCGAGCACACGTCGCACTACTTGACTGGGCGCGGCCAAGGAAACGGATCCGTCGATGTTACGCATTTCATTCACGGTCTGTACGATCACGCGCAACCCGGAGGAGTCCATGAACGGCACGCCCTCCAGGTCCAGCACGAGGTGACGTCGTCCGTGCACCACCTGACCGGCCAACTGGTGCTGAAGGGCGAGGCCGGTGTCGGTGTCGAGCTCTCCACTGACGGTGATCACCGCAGCGTCGGAGCTGATCACGTCCACCTCAACACCAAGACCTGCTGGCTTGCTCACAAGTTCTCCTCAAACGGGCTTCACACGGCAGCTGCCGCCTACCCCGTCCTGTGAGGTTCATCCACGCTGGACGCGGTTTCCGTCGCGCAGCTGGAGGGCCCAGCGTCCACAACGGGCACGTGCGCCTGACGGTCGTCGAGAAGCCCGTCCCGCGGCCCGCCCCCCGGACACCCGCCAAGCCCGCTGCTCCCGCCCGGTCGGTCATGCGTGGGCCCGCACACAATGGGACACGCCCTACCTGGTGGAGGGAACCACCGGCCCCCGGGCGATCAGGACGTCGGCCTTGTGGTGCCAGCCGAGGGAGGAGTAGAGGCGCTGCCCTTCCTCGCTGGCAATGAGAAGACCGGTACGGGCACCGTGGGACACGGCGGCCTCCGCCAGCGCGCTCATCATCGCGCGGCCCAAGCCGCGTCGGCGGTGCGCGGCGTCCGTCTCGATGCGATCGGCGATCGCATCACCGCCGACCACGGCAATGGAGCCGCGCGCTGCCACCTCTCCCGAGGGGGCGTGGAGAGAGACGACCGTGACGGATCCCTCCGTGCGCACCTCGCGCTCGTACGGCGCGGCAGGCGCGTGCTGCGGGTGCCCGGTCAGATCGGTCGTCATGAACCACTCCGACCGCTTGAGCAACTCCAGTCCGGCGGCGCCTACGATGGCTTCGACTTCGCCCGGGCGCAGCGTAGGTACGGTGAGCCAGGTGATCTGCCGTGCGGCGGCGACGGATGCAGCCAGCCGCGCCACGGACTCGGGCTCCTCATCCGCCCGCAGCGCGAAGACCTCCACCTCGCGGCCGGGTTGGTCGCACGTGGACCGCAGGCCGTCCCCGGCGGGCCCGACCGGCTCGGCCTCGGGCAGGGAGCGGGCGAGGGTCCAGCCGTCCAGCCAGCGTCGTATCAGCCCTGGTTCGATCTTCGTCATCCGGCGATTAGAGCATGGCCGCAACCGGTGGCCGGCGAACAACCGCCCCGTTGTTCGCCGCCGCGGCCCCGTCGGGTGCCGCGAGACGGGGGTGGCAGACGTACTTCCGGGGCCTGGACGGCGACAGGACCTCCTCCGGCACCCGCAGCGTCACCCTCGACGACCGACGCTGACGGATCCGAGAGGCCCTTGGGCCCTCAGAGGTGGTCGGCGTCGACCACGGCCTGGGCGAAGACGGTCGGTGCCTCCTGCGGGAGGTTGTGGCCGACGTTCGCGATGGCGCGGTGCTCGTAGGGGCCGGTGAAGTGATCGCGGTAGGTGGAGCCGTCGCCGGGCGGCGTGAAGGGGTCCAGGGCCGGGTCGAGGGTGATCGTCGGGACGGCGATGGGAGGCTGGGCCGCGAGCTGCTTCTCGTAGCGGTCGTAACGGCGCTCACCCTCGATCAGGCCGATGCGCCAGCGGTAGTTGAACAGCACGATGGCGGCGTAGTCGGGGTTCTCGAAGGCCTGGGCGGTGCGCTCGAAGGTGGCGTCGTCGAAGTCCCAGTTGGGGGAGACGAGGGTCCACACGTAGCGGCACAGCGCGATGCGCCGGTCGACGTCCTCCATGGCCTTCTTGCCGCGGTCGGTGGCGAAGTACCACTGGTACCACCAGTTGTGCTCCACGGCCGGGAGCGCGGGCTCGAGCTGCGCGCTGACCTTCGTGATCACGTAGCCGCTCGTCGAGACAAGGGACTTGACCCGCTCGGGCCACAGCGCGGCGATGATGTCGGCGGTGCGTGAGCCCCAGTCGAACCCGGCGAGAACGGCCTTCTCGATCTTGAGGGCGTCCATCAGGGCGATGATGTCCAGCGCGACGGCGGACTGCTCGGCGGTGCGCGGGGTGCGGCCGGACAGGAAACGGGTGCTGCCGTGGCCGCGCAGGTACGGGACGATGACGCGGTACCCCAGGTCGGCCAGGAGCGGGGCGACGTCGACGTAGCTGTGGATGTCGTACGGCCAGCCGTGCAGGCAGATGACGACCGGGCCGTGGGCCGGGCCGGCCTCCGCGTAACCGATGTCGAGCAGACCCGCCTTGACCTGCTTGATCGTGCCGAACTCGGTGTGGGTGCCAGGTGTGATGGCCGTCACCGTGGGCCCGAAGGCGCCGCCCACCCGGCGCGTTGCGGTCGCACCGGACGCGGCAGAGCCGGCAGAGGCGGCGACGGGGGCGGCGGACGCGCTGGACTGCGTACCGGACAGCGAGACCGCGGCCGCGCCGGTGCCCAGGCCGACGGCCCTGCTGAACGTGCGCCTGTTGATCATGAGAATCCCTCCGTCACGCGATCCCTGTCCCGCTGACCCTCGCACGCCTCGCGTCACCTGTCAAAGGGGTGACGCCGCCCGTCCAAGTGGATGTGTCCACTCTCGGTAACTGCTACGTTAGTGTGACAGTTAACCAACCGCTCGCCACGACCGAGCGGCTATTCGAAAGCATCTGAGGAGAAAGCGCATGATCACCTACGACCGGCTCTTCATCGCGGGCTCCTGGGTCGAGCCGGCCGACCCCGAGCTGCTCGACATCGCCTCACCGCACGACCGGTCCGTGGTCGGCCGTGCCGTGCAGGCGCAGCCCGAGGACGTCGACCGTGCGCTCGCCGCGGCGCGAGCGTCCTTCGAGTCGGGCGAGTGGCGGCGGACGCCACCGGACCAACGCACCGAGGTACTGAGGCAGTTCAACGCGCTCCGTGAGGAGAACGCGGAGCGGATCGCGCACCTGATCTCGCTGGAGAACGGCTCGGCCGGCTGGTTCACCCGTGCCGGGCAGCCCGGCCTCACACGGCAGGCGAACGCCTATCTGAAGGCGGCGGCGGAGTTCGGCTGGGAGGAGACGGTGGCACCCTCCGACCCCGAGTCGACGGTGCGCAGTGTGGTGCGCCGTGAGGCGATCGGTGTCGTGGCCGCGGTCATTCCGTGGAACTCGCCCTTCTCCTCGGCCACCTCGAAGATCATCCCCGCCCTGCTGGCCGGCAACTCGGTGGTCCTCAAGGTGTCCCCGGAGAACTCGCTGAGCATGGGTTTCCTCGCCGAGCTGCTGGAGCGGGTAGGCCTGCCCGAGGGTGTGATCAGCGTCCTGCCCGCCGACCGGGAGACCAGTGAGTACCTGGTGTCGCACCGGGAGGTCGACAAGATCGCGTTCACCGGCTCTACGCGGGCCGGCCGTCGTATCGCCGCGATCGCCGGTGAGCAGCTCAAGCGGGTCAGCCTGGAGCTTGGGGGCAAGTCCGCCATGATCATCCTCCCCGACGCCGATGTCGAGAAGGCCGTCGCGGGCGTGAAGTTCGGCTCCCTGCTCAACAATGGCGAGTCCTGCATCGCCCAGACCCGGATCCTCGCCCCGCGCAGCCGCTACGAGGAGGTCGTGGCCGCGCTCAAGGAGTTGGTGGAGTCCCTGAAGGTCGGCGACCCGGGCGACCCCGACACCTTCATCGGCCCGATGATCCGCCCCGACCAGCAGGAACGCGTGCGCGGTTACATCCGGCTCGGCATCGAGGAGGGCGCCCGCCTGGTCACCGGCGGTCCGCAGATCCCGGAGGGCCTGGAGAAGGGCAACTACGTCACGCCCACCGTCTTCGCCGACGTCGACAACTCCATGCGGATCGCACAGGAGGAGATCTTCGGCCCGGTCCTGACGGTCATCGCCTACGACGACGAGGACGACGCAGTGCGCATCGCCAACGACTCCGAGTACGGTCTCTCCGGCGGCGTCTGGTCCGCCGACGAGGAACACGCGCTGGCCGTCGCACGCCGCGTCCGCACCGGCACCGTCACCGTCAACGGCGCGTCCGTCGCCTTCGACGGCCCGTTCGGCGGCTTCAAGGCGAGCGGCATCGGCCGCGAGTACGGCGCGGTCGGCCTCGGCACGTACACGGAGTACAAGACCATCACCGTCTGACGGTGATCGCCTGCTGGGGGCAGGGCCATGGGCGGCCGAGCGGCGTCACCGGGAGCACCGGTGACCTGCGTGCCGTCCGTGTCGACGGCATTGGGGTCAGTGCGACGCCTCCGCAGGTGTCGTCCTCTTGCGCGCCCGGTACGCCGCCGCCTTGATCCTGTTGCCGCAGGACTCCATGCCGCACCACTGGCGGCGCATGCCCCGGGAGCGGTCGATGTAGACCCTGGTGCACTCGGGGTTGCCGCACTCCTTCAGCAGGGGGACGTCCGGGCCGCTGAGCAGTTCGACGGCCTGGCGGGCGACGGTGGCCAGGGCCTGCTCGGGCGTCGCCTCCGTGTGCCGGCCGCCCAGGGTGAGCTGCGGTGTCGCGGGCGTCCTGCGCGCGGCGCCGTTGAGCACGGCGAGGGCCTCCCGGTCGAAGCCCTCGCCGAGACGCCGGTCGGTGACGAGCCGGTAGACGGCCTCGCGGACCGTGGTCGCCTCCGCGACGTCCTCGTCCCCGGCGGGGGTGATCGAGTCCACCAGGCCGGACTCCAGGTACCAGGCGTTGAGCCGCCCCGGCGTCGCGAACATCTCGAACCGGGTCGAGCGCCGGGCGCGGAGGGTGGCCGCGAAGTCGAGGGCCGGATTCCCGCATACGAAGACATGCTCAAGATTCACGTCACCATCTTGACGGGTGACTGACCCGCGAGGCAAGGTTCGTCACCGTCTCAGGCGGTGTTCACCTGTCGGCCTGCGACGATGCCCTGTCTCGTCGCTGCCCCCGTGCAGCATGACCGGCGGCGCTTCAGGTCCCCGCCGTGGAGCGCCAGAAGTCCCGCATCAGCTGAGGCGGGGTGGGGCTCTCCATCGCCACCTGGGTCAGCAGGATCGTCACCGTCCCGGTGGACGGGACCAGGTGGGCCGCGGTGCCGGTGCCGCCGACCCAGCCGTAGCGGCCGGGGACGTTCCAGGGCGCGGAGGACGTGACGTCGACCTGGCCGCCGTAACCCCAGCCCTGGCCCTCCAGGAAGAGCGTGCCCGCGTCGCGCTGGGCAGCGGTGAGGTGGTCGGTGGTCATCCGTTCCACAGAGGCGGACGTGAGCAGACGGCGGCCGTTCGCCTCGCCGCCGTTCAGCAGCAGCCGGGCGAACGCCAGCCAGTCGTCGGCCGTGGACACCAGCCCGCCGGCGCCGGACGCGAAGCGCGGCGCGCTCGCGAACGCGCCGTCCGGGGTGTCCGTCCGCACCAGCGCGCCCGCGCCGTCGGGGCGGTAGGCGGAGGTGAAGCGGTCCCGTTTCTCCGGCGGCACCACGAAGCCGGTGTCCGCCATCCCCAGCGGCTCCAGCAGCCGATCCGCCAGGTAGTCGGGCAGGGGGCGGCCCGAGGCCCGCGCGATCAGCACCCCCTGCAGGTCGGAGGCCGTGTTGTACAGCCAAGCCTCCCCAGGCTGGTGCAGCAGCGGGACCCGGGACAGGGCCGCCAGCCAGGCGTCCTGGTCGGGCATGGAGTGCGGGGCGCGGCCGTCCCTCTGCACCTCGAAGAGCGCGCGAACGGCGGGGAGCGTGAAGTCGGCGGGGAAGCCCCAGCCCGGCCGCGAACTCAGCACGTCCTCCACGGTGATGGGGCGGACGGCCGGGACCACGTCGTCCACCGGTGCGCCGGGGGTGCGCACCACCACCGGCTTCTCCAGCTCGGGCAGCCACTCGGCCACCGGATCGGCCAGGCCGACGGTGCCGTCGTCCACCAGGGTGAGCAGCGCGGCGGCGACGATCGGCTTGGTGATCGAGGCGATACGGAAGACGGACTCACGGGTCATCGGCGCGGAGCCGTCGGCGTCCGCCGACCCGACGGCGACCACCTCGACGTCGTCCTCCCGAGCCACCAGTCCCACGGCCCCGGGAACCGTCCCGTCGTCGACGTGCCGTCGCAGGGTCTTGTACAGATCGCTCATCAGCGGGCCTCTTTCGAACCGGCGCGGGTGTGATGCTGTCTCCTGACGGCAGACTTCCGGCCGTCCGGAAACTCATCGCTTGAGGGGCACGGCGGCTTGTGGCGGCGGGCGCGCTCCGGGTCGGCGGCGTTCCGGCCCGCCGCCCCCGGGATGTGGTGCACCAGTGCCGATGTCCCCGGTCAAGCCGAGCCCCACGTACGCGTTACCGCAACGCCCCGGTGCTCCGGTCGTCCGCGACCACGGCGCGCAGGGGGAACGCGACCAGCAGCGCGAGTGCGACCAGGAGTCCGCTCGTCCAGAGCGGCCCGACGTCCCCTACGGCGGTGCGCAGGGTGGTCGCGGCGACGAGTGGCCCGAGGGCCGCGCCGACGTTGAGCGCCGCGGTCGCGTAGGAGCCGGCCATCGTCGGGGCGTCCGCCGCCTCGTAGAGGACCCTCGTGATGAGTGTGCCGCCCAGCGCGAACGACAGGGCACCCTGCGCGAACACCAGGGCAAGCAGAGCGACCGGCTTGTCGGCCAGCAGGGCCAGGGCCGGCCAGCCGGCGAGCAGCAGCGGGCCGCCGACCACCAGGACCAGGCCGGGACGCTGGTCGGACAGCCGCCCGGCAGCGGTGACGCCGACGAACGAACCGCAGCCGAAGAGCACCAGAGCCACGGAGACCCACAGCTCGCCCAGCCCGGCGGTGTCGGTCACGACGGGGGCGAGGAAGGTGAAGCTCGCGAAGGTGGCCGCGTTCACCAGCGCGCCCAGCAGCATCACCAGGAGCAACCGCGGCCTCTTGAGCTGAGCCAGCTCGGTCCGCAAGGCCGGCCCGCCGCGATCGTCCGCCTCCGCACGAGACGCCGGGATTCCCGCGAGGACGCCGACGGCCGCGGGCAGGCAAAGCGCGGCGACGGCCCAGAAGGTGGCCCGCCAGCCGAGCAGCGTGCCGAGGACCGCTCCGCCCGGGACCCCGGCGACCGTGGCCACCGTGGTACCCGACAGCAGCACGGCCAGCGCCCGTCCCTTCTTGCCGGGCGGGACGAGCGTGGCAGCGGTCGACAGGGCCACGGCGAGGAATCCGGCGTTCGCGAGTGCCGCGACGGCCCTGGTCGCGAACAGGACCCGGAAGCTCGACGTGGCAGCGCCCGCGGCGTGCGCTGCCAGGAACACGAGGACGAACCCGAGCAGGCTCGACCGGGCGGGCCAGTGACGGGCGAGCACCGCCATGAGCGGGGCCCCGATCACCATGCCGATCGCGAAGGCCGACGTGAGCGCGCCGGCTGTCCCGACCGTGACGTGCAGATCCGACGCGATGTCCGGCAGCAGGCCGGCCAGCATGAACTCCGAGGTGCCCATGGCGAAGACCGCCACGGCAAGCAGGTACAGGGGGAGAGGCATCGAGTGGCTCCGAGGTGAGGAGAAGCACGAGAAGGTCATCTCGTCACCGCGGCCAGCCCCAGGGCGCCCTCGTCCGGTCGCGGAACGCGACGCGACGGCGGGGCTACGAGCTCAGTGGTGCAGGGGGCTGACGGCGTGACCGAAAGCCCCCACCCTGTCCGACTCAGGACTCGACATGGCCCGCACGCTACCCGGCCGGCGCCCGCCGGGGCACCTCGGTTTCCCGGAATCGGCCTGCGGCAGCGGCGGGGGCCGCGCGCCTGCGAGGGCGGTCAGGCCGCCATGAACTGCCGGTACAGGTCGGCCGGGTCCCCTGCCAGTCCGGCCTTGACCTGCCGGGTGATGTCGTCGGCGAGCACCTCGAAGGCGCCCTGCTCGATGCCGTCGAGCGCCTGTACGGCGACGTCGTGCGGGCTGGTCTTCGGTGCGTCCACGTCCGCGGCCAGGTCGGTGTCGACGTAGCCGACGTGCAGACCGGTGACCGTGATGCCTCGGGGCCGCAGTTCGAGGCGCAGCGAGTTGCTCTGCTGCCACAGCGCGGCCTTGGAGGCGCTGTAGGAGCCGGTGAGACCGATCCAGGACAGCACGGAGTGGATGTTGAGGATATGGCCGCCGCCGTTGCGCTCGATGACTGGCGCGACGGCTCGGGTGACCAGGAGGGGACCGAAGAAGTTGATCTCGAAGTCACGGCGCACGTCCGCCAGGGGAGTCGTCAGGAGCGAGCCGCCCACCGAAGCACCGGCGTTGTTGACCAGGATGGTGACGTCCTGCGCTTGCTCGGCCGCGGCGGCCACGGAAGCCGGGTCGGTGACCTCCAGTGCCAGCGGCACGGCGTCGGGGTGGGTCACGGTGCGCGGGTCGCGGGCCGTGGCGTAGACCTTGCTCGCGCCGCGCTCGTAGAGCTGTTCCACCAGCTCCTTGCCGATGCCGCGGCTGCCGCCGGTGACGAGGGCCACCGAGTCCTTGATGTCAGTCATGTCGGGAGACCGTTCTGGAGAGCTAGAGGAAACCGATCGGTTTCCGACAACTGTAAACCGATCGTTTTCCGCATGGCAAGCGGAGCCGTAGGCTGGGCGCATGACCGAAGCGACCCCGGCCGCCACCACGGCTCCAGCAGCGCCTTCCACTCGTGACCGGCTCCTCGACGCCGCGGCGGACCTCTTCTACCGGGAAGGGGTGCACGCCGGAGTCGAGGCGCTGTGCCGCGCGGCGGGGGTGTCCAAGCGTTCGATGTACCAGCTGTTCGGGACCAAGGACGACGTCATCGCCGCGAGCCTGGAGCGCTCGGCTGCCGCCCACCGCGCGGCCTTGCTGCCGGACGCCGACGACGGCCGGCCGCCCCGGGAGCGGATCCTCCACGTCTTCCGGCGTCTTGAGGCGCTGTCCGCGGGCGCGGGCTTCCACGGCTGCCCGTTCGTCGCCGCCGCCGTGGAACTCAAGTCCCCCGATCACCCGGCGAGTCAGGCCGCCCGCCGTCACAAGGACGCGCTGACCGCCTACTTCCGGCGCGAGGCCGAGGCCGGCGGAGCGTCCGATCCGGCGTCGCTGGCCCAGCGCCTCACGGTCGTCTTCGACGGGGCGAACTCCTTCAGCGTCGTGCAGGGGCGCCCTCTGGACGGCCTGGCCGTCTCGATGGCCACCACGCTGCTCGACGCGGCCGCCGTCAAAGAGGGGTGAGACGCGTCGCCGGCCTCCGTGGGACGGCCGGCGACATAGCGCCCGGCTGTTGCCCATGTTGCCGCTGTTGTCTGTGGTGGTCGGGGCCCCCGCGCGCATGCGGGAGTCATTCAGCCCGCGCTACGCTGACACGGGGGCTGCCCGGTGATGGGCCAAGTGAGCTGTGCTCGCCGCATCGTTCGGCACGAAGGGGGTGATTCCATCTCGTCGCCACCGAAGGTTCACCGCGGCCGCCCAAGATGCTGATCATGAGACGCCTCGCCACCCCTCTCCTCGCCCTCGGTGCGCTGCTGCTCACCGCGCTCCCCGCGCACGCGGCCGACGCCCCCGCGCACCGCCAGAGCTACGGCACCAAGGCGCCCTACGCGCCGCAACAGAGCCCGCGGGGCTACCAGGAGGCGCCGGCCGGCTTCGTCCCCGTCTTCACCGAGAACGTGTCCCGGCACGGCTCTCGGGCGGCGACCGACAGCGAGGACGTCGACCTGGTCCTCGCGCTGTGGGACAAGGCTCAGGCCGGCGGGGAACTCACCCGTCGCGGCGAGGAGTTCGGGCCGGCGGTCCGCGCCCTGCAGGCCGCCATGGAGAAGGTGGGCTACGGCAACCTCAGCGCCCGCGGCCGGCAGGAGCTGCGAGACACGGCCGTGCGTATGGAGCGGCGGCTGCCGTCCCTGTTCGGGAGGATCGCCGCGAACGGCGAGAAGATCGACGTGGTCAGCTCCGGCCAGGGGCGGGCCGTCGACAGCGGTGACGTGTTCGCGGGCGCGCTCGCCGACGCCGACCCGGAGCTGAAACCGCTGATCGGGCCCACCCGGACCGACAAGGACCTGCTCTACTTCCACAAGGCGGCGGGCGGCGCCGCCTACCGCGACTACCTCGCCAACGACCAGCGCCTCAGGGATACCTTGAGGGCCGTCACCGACCAGCCCCGGACGGAGCGGGCCGCGCGCAGCGTCCTGCAGAGGATCTTCCAGGACGGTTTCGTCGACCGCATCCCCGACCAGGTCGGCGCCGCCCGGGCCGTCTACGACCTGTACGCCATCGCTCCGGCCATGGGCGAGGAGAGCCCGGGCGGGCGGGGCTGGGGCATGGAGCGGTTCGTCTCCCGCTCCGACGCCGCCTGGTTCGGATACCTGAGCGACGCCGAGGACTTCTACGAGAAGGGCCCCGGCTTCGCCGACAGCGACATCACCTACAAGATGGCCGGCGTCCTGCTGGACGACTTCTTCGAGCGGGCCGAGGCCGAGCGGGCCGGCAGCAGCGATCTCGGCGCCGAACTGCGCTTCACCCACGCCGAGGAGATCATTCCGCTGGCCGCCCTGATGGGCCTGCCCGGCAGCACGGAACCGGCCACGCCGGGGGAGCCGTACAGCTGGGCCGACAACCCCTGGCGGGGCGCGTCCGTCTCCCCGCTCGGCGCGAACATCCAATGGGACGTGTTCCGCAAGGGCGACCGCTACCTGGTGCGCATGCTCTACAACGAGAAGGAGACGGCCTTCAGGACCGGCTGCCACCCCGTCGCGAAGCACAGCGTCTTCTACGACCTGGACGAACTGGAGCGCTGCTTCGGACGCCGCTGAGCCGCGGCTTCCCTGAGCCGCTGGGACCGTGTGACCTGGCTTCCCTGAGCCGCGGGGAACCGTGTGACCTGCCGCGCAGGTATCCGGCGTACGGGGGCATGTGCGCGGGCGCCGCGAGCCGGGCATTGCTCCCCGCCCTCGGGGGCGAGAAGGCGCTCCGTAATACGCCGGGCGGAGGTCGCCGTACTGCCGCGGTATCACCCGGGCCGCTCGTGTCCGCCCAGCGCCGGCTGCCCGGACCGTCATGTAGGGGGACTTCCGCCACTATCAGGAGCGGAAGGATGGAGCGAGCAACCTTCCCGTCTTGTTTTTGAGGAGTCCTGATGTTTCCTTCTGCCGATGCCCGCCCTGTGCGTCTTGCGCGCGGAGCATCGCCGTGGCTTCTCCCGACCGTCGCCACCGCAGCCCTCAGCCTGGCCCGCGCCCGCCGCTCGGGCGCCGCCAAGGCCGTCGCCGTGCCCGCCACCGCGCTCGCGGCGGGC
>NZ_BJTV01000018.1 GCF_007176755.1 Streptomyces sp. 1-11 | reverse complement strand
CCAGCCACAACCAACCCGCAGCCAACGACGAAGCCCACCCCCCAGCAGACACCCGAACCCCGCCAACTCCGGCCACCCCAAACCCCCCAAGGGGCGCGGGGAACTGCGCGCCCAGCCACAACCAACCCGCAGCCGAGCCCAAGCCGAACCACAGCCCCCCAGCCCCCGCCCCCCAGCGGAGCGCCTACGCGTTCTTGAACTCCTGCCGCTGCCGACCCAACCCCTCCACCTCCAGCTCGACCACGTCCCCGCCCCGCAGATACGGCTTCGGCTCCGGCTGGCCCATGGCGACGCCGGCCGGAGTGCCGGTGTTGATGACGTCCCCGGGGTACAGCGTCATGAACTGGCTGACGTAGCGGACGACTTCCCCCACCGGGAAGATCTGCTCGGCCGTGGACCCGTCCTGCCGCAGCTCACCGTTGACCCACAGCCTCAGCCGCAGCGCCTGCGGATCCGGCACCTCGTCCGCCGTCACCAGCCAGGGGCCGAGCGGGTTGAACGTCTCGCAGTTCTTCCCCTTGTCCCAGGTCCCGCCCCGCTCGATCTGGAACTCCCGCTCGGAGACGTCGTGCGCCACCGCGTACCCGGCGACGTGCGCGAGCCCGTCCTCGGCCGACTCCAGGTAGCGGGCCGTACGCCCGACGACGACGGCCAGCTCCACCTCCCAGTCGGTCTTGGTGGACCCGCGCGGTACCAGCACGGTGTCGTTCGGCCCGACGACCGTGTCCGGGGCCTTGAAGAAGACGACGGGCTCACCGGGCGGCTCGGCGCCGGTCTCCCGGGCATGGTCGTGGTAGTTGAGCCCGATGCACACGATCTTGCCGATCCGGCCGAGCGGGGGCCCGATCCGCAGCCCCGCCGCGTCCAGCACGGGCAGCTCACCGGCCTCGGCCGCCGCCCGGACCCGGCCGAGCGCGCCGTCGTCGGCGAGCAGGGTGCCGTCGATGTCGTCCACGATCCCCGACAGGTCCCGCAGGGTCCCCCCGGCGTCGAGCAGCGCCGGGCGCTCCGCCCCGGCCGTACCGACTCGCAGCAGCTTCATCGTCACAATCTCCCTCGATCGCGGGCGCCCGGCGGATGGGTGCAGCCATCGCAGGACTGGTCGATCCTCCAAGTCCACTGTCCAGTCCGCAAGACCTTGTTCAGGTACTGGACCGTGCGCAGTCAGCCGGCGGCGGCCATGGCACCGGCCTCGGCGCCGGCGGCGGACCTGCGCGCCTGTGGCCGTCGGGAATAGCCTGGAGGAGCGGCACCGCGACCGGACGGACCCGTTCCGACGCGCTCCGGTCCGACGCGATCCACGGGTGACGTGGGAGCAGGGGGACGCAGAACCGCGGGGGACGTGACGAGGGAGGCGTAAGCCATGCCCTGGAATCTGAACGGCACGTATCTGGAGAGCTGCAACTGCGACACGGTGTGCCCCTGCACCACCTCGGGCCTCACCGCACCGGCCGACCACGAGCGCTGCCAGGTGACCTTCGCCTTCCACGTGGACAGCGGGAACGTGGACGGGGTGGACGTCGCCGACCGCAACGTCGCCGTCTTCATCGACGCGCCCCGGGTCATGGCCGACGGCGGCTGGCAGGCGGCGCTGTACCTCGACGCCTCGGCGGACGACGACCAGGCGGACGCGCTGGGCAAGGTCTTCTCCGGGCAGGCCGGCGGGCCGATGGCGGCGCTCGCCCCGCTCGTCGGCGAAGTCCTCGGAGTGGAGCGCGTCCCCATCGACTACCGCGACGACGGCCGGCGTCACTCCGCGCGGGTGGGCGACGCCATCGACATCGAGATCGAGGACCAGATCGCACCGCAGTTCGGCGAGGACGGTCCGGTCATGGGCCTCACCGGCATGTTCCACCCGGTGAACAGCACGCTGACCATCGCCCGCTCCCGCCGCGCGACGGGCAGCGGCGTCCACGGCCGGTCCTGGGACTTCTCCGGAGGCAACGGCCACTCGGCGCCCTTCACGTGGTCCGCGTGACCGGTCGGCCGGTCGCCGTCGGCAGCAGGGCGGCGGCCCCCTCCGCGCTGCTGCTGGTCGCGGCGGCCGCCGCCTGGGTCTGGCTGGTGACGCGCTGGGGCGGCACGCCGGCGATGCCCGGCACCATGGGTCTGGGCCTGCCCGCATTCCTGGCCGTGTGGACGCTGATGACGGCGGCCATGATGCTGCCCGCGACGGCGCCCGTGGCCGGGCTGTACGCCCGCACGATCGCCGCTCACCGGGTCCCGCGCATGGTCGCCTTCACCGTCGTCTACCTGCTCGTCTGGACCGCGGCCGGGCTGCCCGCCTACGGTCTGGCCGCCGCCCTCGGCCGGGTGACGAGCCTGCCCGCCGTGGCGGGGACCGCGGCGGCCGCGGCCGTCTTCGCGGTCAACGGCGTCTACCAGCTCACCCCCCTCAAGGACCGCTGCCTGGCGAGGTGCCGCTCGCCGGTCGGGACGATGCTGCGCTACGCCTCGTACCCGCCGCCCTGGCGCGACGTTCGCGCCGGACTGCACCACGGGGCCTTCTGCCTGGGGTGCTGCTGGTCGCTGATGCTGGTGCTGGCGGCCTTCGGCGTGATGAACCTGTGGGCCATGGTGGTGCTGGCCGCCGTGATCTCCGTCGAGAAACTGGCTCCGGCCGGCCACCTGGTGGCCCGCGCCGTGGGCGTCACCTCGCTCGCGCTGGCCGTCGCCGTCTTCTGGGTTCCGGCGCTGGCCCCGGCCCTCACCGGCGGCGGCATGACCGGAATGTGAGGGCGCGGGCCTCGCCCGCCGGCCACCCACGTACTCCACCCGTGTCACCGGTCGGCAGTACGGTGTCACCCATGCGCCCCGACACGCCTGCCGAGAACGTCGACCACAACGCCGAAGCGGCACGCCTGGAGCGGATCGCCGGCATGTACCCCGAGGACGCCGAGGCCCTGCTCCTGCGCGCCGCGGCACACCTGGAACTGTCCGGCGACCGCCCCGCCGCGACCACGCTCTACGACCGCCTGCTGTCCTCAGCGGACGGACTGGACGACCCCCACCTCGTCCGCGCCCTGAAGGCCTCGAACCTCTGGGAGTACGACCACGAGGCGGAGGCCAGGGCGATCATCGACGGCATCCGCGCGTCGGCTCCCCGCAACCCGGCCCCCTGGGTGATCGTCGCCGAGTCCCTGGAGTCGCACGACGAGCTGGAGGCGGCGGAGGAGACCTTCACGCAGGCGGCCGGCCTCCTCCTGCCGGACGGCACCGAACCCCCGTACGCCACGCACCCCCTCCTCTACGGCCGCCACCGCGTCCGCCGCATGCTGGGCCTGCCCCACGACCACTGGGACACCCTCGCGGACACCCTGCACACCTCCCCCGTCTCCCTGGACGAGCTCCACGACCCGAAGCGGGTCTGGTCCCTGGGCTCGGACAACCCGGCGGAGCTGGCCGCGGAGATCTCCCGCCTCAACGCCGAGCTGGGCGCCTACCGGGAGGCGCTGTCCCGTCCCTTCCCGGTGGCGGTCCTGCACTGGCCGGCGGCCGAACTGGCGGAACTGCTGGCGGCCTACGCCGACCTGGCCACCGAGTACCCCTCCCACGACGCCCACCTGGCGACCATAGAGGCCTCCCTCCGCGAACTGGCGTCCTCGGGCACCCCCAACCTGGGCATCGTCACCGGCACGGTCCCGTCCTACGAGGCCTTCGCCGCCTCGGAGGGCACGAGCCCGTCCGACCCGGCCCTCCTCCCCCAGTACGCCACGACCCTCGCGGCCCGCGGCCGAGCCATCGCCTGGCCCCCACAGCGCACGGCCTCCTGCTGGTGCGGCTCGGGCGAGGCTTACGGCGAGTGCCATGGAGCCTCGGAGCCGACGGCAGCCGTATAAGGGGTCAAGCCTGACGGAACGAGGTGTAGGGGGCGGATCCGGCCATGCCCCAATCCTGGCTGGCCAGTTACGTCCTCTTCGCCGCCTTCTGGATGTCCGTCGGTGCCCATGCCGACCGGCGCATCTTTGGTCTCTGGGTCGACTCGACGTGTGGGGCCTGCGAAACCTAGCCGTGTCGGTCTTGGCTACTGCGGCGATCACTACTCAGTGGGGCGCCTCGTGGTGGTGTCTCATTCACGGGTGCGGGTGGCCGGTGAATCGCCCAGCCCAGCCCGGGACGAGTCCCTCTTCACGCGGCAGTCAGGAGCTTTGCGATGGGCCCACGGCTAAGCGTGCAGGTGACCAGCAGTCCCTGACGGCTGTGTGCGCTCTGACTAGCCCCGGACTACCCTCGCCTCTGTGTCAGAAGATCTCACGTGGGACGCTCCGGAAGGCTCCTGGGCCTCGTCTGCGGCCCGGCGTCGAAACATGCAGGCCATTCGCAGCCGTGACACAAAGCCGGAGAAACTTATCCGGCAGCTAGTCCACGCTCAAGGATTGCGCTACCGCGTCGCCGCACGGCCGTTGCCAGACCTTCGCCGGACGGCAGACATGGTATTCCGCCCGGCCAAGGTCGCTGTATTCATCGACGGCTGCTACTGGCACGGCTGCCCGGAACACTATGTTCCACCACGCACAAACCCCCGCTACTGGTCCGAAAAGGTCTTGCGTAACGTCCAGCGGGATCGCGACACAGATCAGCACCTTGAGCAGGCCGGGTGGCTCGTACTTCGCTTTTGGGAGCACGAGCCACCAGAAGTTTGCGCCACTCAGATCGCCGATACGGTAACTGCTAGGCGATCCGGCGCAAGACGCACCTAAACCAGCAACTCCATCTGCCGCAAAGAATTTTCCGCTAGGCTGCTCTCTTCGGTATCCATCACATACGCTTCGAGCAGATCATCACGATGCTCGGGTCGCAGCACTGCGGCGATCGATCGTCCGACGGCTTCAGCAACCGGGGGCGGGAACGCGTTGCCGACTTGACGGTATCGAGCCGTCTTTTTCCCCTGGAAAATCCAGCCCTCCGGAAATCCCTGGATCTTGGCTGCCTGCTGAACGGTCAGCATGGGCCCAGCATCCCTGAAGAGGTCCCGCTCAGGCGCGCACTGGTCAGGGTCATTCGCGACACCCATAGCATCCACCCCCAATGCGCTCCAGGCACGCTTCGCCCTGGTAGGCCCTAGGTCAGCGCCGCCATGCTTCCGCGATCCACCCACCAAGGTAGGCGCGATGAACTTGCCGTAGGCTTTATTATGCCAGGCATTGTAAACGGATTCACCCGTCCGCTCCCCTGGCTTAGCAAGTTCACCCCTCTCATTGTTGTCCCAGTACGCCCAGCAGCGCTCATACATGCTTTCATTCAGAGCGCCGAACACTGTCGCTTCGTCACCCTCAAGCCTGAGAGGCCATTCAAATTCCGCGCCAGCTTCTGCAGCATCTTCATGGATCGCGACAAGAATAGCCCTGGGTCGGAGCTGAGGGACCCCGAAGTAGCGTGCATCCATCCTGCGCCAGACGCTACGCATGACGCCATTCTGCTTCTCAGTCGACCAGTGGTCTTCGACTTTGGGGACCAGGTAGCCGTAGTTCCGCAGTTCATTAAGGATAAATCTGCGGTAATCGATGAAAACCTCCGGAGGCTCAAGAATCCCCCGCACATTTTCAATCATAATGGCCTTGGGCTTAAGCTTCTTGATAATTTCCAGGGCCGCCGGGAAAAGGTCTCGCTCGTCATCTTTACCCAACCTCTTCCCCGCCAAAGAAAACGGAGGACAGGGGACACCGCCGGCCAGCAAATCCAAGTCGCCCGGTGAGATGCTTAGCGCCTTAAGCTCCCGAGAATTGAGGAAATCATTTACGTCCATGGGAGCGAGAGAAGCAGCCTTCTCCGACGTCCATCCAGGCCAGGCCCCGACGTTTGCCTTGAGAGTCTCGACTGCGTGCGCGTCCCACTCGACGAGAGCCAAGTGATCGAAACCTGCCTTGTGCAGCCCAACGGCTTGCCCGCCAGCCCCCGCGCAGATCTCGATCGAGGTCAGTGACGGGGTGAACTGCGGACGCTGAGGGCCGCTGGCGCGCATGGCGCTCCTCCTGGTGGCTCATGGATCGTTCCGTCAAGTGCCCGTGATCAACCGCCGGCCACTTGACATCAAGAGTTTCCCACTTCCGCGCCCTTGCGGGGAACAAGCCTGCAAGCGAGGGCCCGGTCATGACCGGCCCTGCCAGATCGAGCCGGGCCGGGAAACCAAAGTACAGAACCTACCTAGTCCCTATGTGCCGAAGCAAGGCTTCGATATCGCTTGGCGCCAGCCCCGCCGCAACCGACGGTTCCTCTTCCAAGTCAGCAAGCTGCTGCACCGTAGGGTCGTCCAGGATGCGCCCCATGAACTCAAGCTTCTGGTCAAGACGCACCTCCACCACCTCATCGACGGTGTCGCGCGCAGCAAGCACCGTAACCCTGGTGTCCGTCTCCGGTGCCAGTCCAAGGCGATGGATCCGGTCCAGGCTCTGCAGGAAGCGCCCTGCCATGAAGTCCCGGTCAACATAAACTGCGTCGTGACAGACATGGTGAAGGCTGATGCCCTCACCCAGTGTCGCGGGGTTGGAGATGAGCACCATGCAGCCCGGGTCCTCGCGGAAGCGGCGCAGTTGCTCCTCCCGGTCCGCCGTACCTCCGTAGACCACGGCCGGGCCGTACTTCTCCAGCATCCTTTCCAAGGTTGTCAGGCTGCGGACGAACGTCGTCCAGACCAAAGTCTTGCGTCCCCGGGCAGCGTTTTCGGCGACGATGGTCACCGCTTCTTTGTACTTGGGGGAGAGTTCGTAGTCCGGGAGGTTCTGCATCAGCGAGTACAGCGAGCTGTCCTGAGGTATGTCCAGCGGGGGCAACTGGTACGCCAACGGCTCATAACGGCTGGCTCCCTCCAGCAGGAGAGCCGGGCTCGTCGCCGCCATAAGCAGCCTTAGCGCCGTCTTGCCCAGCGCACTGAGATCGTCCCGCGCTGTGCCGTTGCTCACACCGCCCACCAGTGAGTCGTAGATCTCTTTGTGCAGCGGCGGCATGTCCACGTACCGCATTCGCAGTTGCATGGGCGGCAGGCCCAGCTCCTGCTTGGTGGTTCTGGTGAACAGAGGCCGAAGTACGGAACTGGCGTACGCGAGGTCACCGCCCGCCACGGCCTGGACAACGGTGCGCTGCCCGTGGCCTGGCCACACGAAGCCAAGCAGGTTCTCTAGATCCTTGGAGCCGTTTGGCGCCGGCGTGCCGGTAAGGATCATCCGCCGTGCCGCAAGGGGACCCAGAGCCATGCACGCGGCACCATACGTGCCTCTCGCACCAAGCTTCATCCTGTGCGCCTCATCAAGGATGATCATGGAAGGGGCGGCCTTCAACCAGCCGGCGAGTCTCGGCAGGGAGCGGTCCAGACGCTCATAGTTGACGATGAGAACCTCGGCCCACTGGTCCATCGAACCGTCTAGCACGTTCGTACGCAGCGGATATCTGAGACACACCGCCGTCTCATATTGCCAGGACTCATACGCCGACTTCGGGCAGACCACCAGCAGTCGGCTGACTTTCCCCTGTTCCTTCTGCGCTGCATAGACCGCCAGACCCACGCGAGTCTTCCCTGCGCCTGGCACACTGAAGTTCGCCCCGTGCTGCAGCGACAGAAGCTTGGCGATGTCCCGACGCTGAAACTCACTTAGCTCCGCCTGCCAGGTGTCTCCCAGCAGGTTCGGCACCGCGTCCGGAGTGACCTCACCGCGCGCTTCCGTACCCGCGAGCCGCGCCTGCACCGTGTTGGCGTCCTGTATGACACCGGACACCAGGTCGCGCAGTTCCGGAGACCACTCGACGCCAGTGTGATGCGGCCATCCACTGAGAGCGCCCAGGTTGGCTAGCAGTTCATCGAGAGCGACCGACGCACTGAGCGGGCTCATCTGGCCGCCCGTGCGAAAACGGGCAACCAGTTGGACGAGGTCCTCGCGGTATTCGTCGGTGGTCCTCAGAATGACCTGGGTCCGCGTCTCATCGAATCCGAGACGCAGGGAGGTTCCGGCCGAGTCCGTCACCGCGACTCCTCCGACGACACAGCCTTGAGCAGCCAGGCCACCCCGTCGCCGGGAGTGGGCAGCCCACGGCCGGCCTGTTGAGCGAGCTTGCGCAAACTGCTCCGCAACTTGAGGACCGCCTCGTCGAAGGCTTCTTCGTCCAGGCTGCGGGACGTGCGGGCTTGAACTAGGTCCATGACGCACTGGTCGATACTCGCACTCGCTTCCGCCAGCCGGGCCGGCGCGAGCTGCTTGCGCTTACGCAGTCGCGCGCTACGCCCGGCGGCCTCGATCGCCTCGTCGAACGCCTTCCTGGCGTCGTCGAGAACGGCCTGGCTCTTCCCCTTCTCGCTGTCGGCCAGGCTTCCTCCCGAACTGCGCACGGCAGCGGCGGCCCTGAGAAGCCCATCGTTGAGCGCCCGCGCCTCCGAGACAGCCGAGGAAGCACCCGGAACCGTCAGCCCCAGCCCAGGAATGGGTACGGCGTCCTCGCCGCTCACCTCGGTTCTTAGGAGGCCTGGCAGCGTGTCAGCAAGGTAGTCCTCCTTCAGGAACTCCTCGTCGATGTGCCTGACGTCTGTCTTGGAGAAGTCGAGAAGGATCGCAGCCAAGCGCCACTCCTTGAGGATCTCCGCCTGGTCACGGTCGACGCCCTCCAACTTCACGTACAGCCGGTGCAGTTCCTTGAGACGCTCCTGGGCACCTTCCCAGTCGACCAGACGCAGCGCTACGCCCCCGCCGCTCCTGCTGCGGTCGATCAGTTCCTTGATGGTGCTGAGAATCCACCGTTCCTGGTGATACGTCTTCACCAGGATCCGGAACTCCTTGGCGATCTGCTCGGGCGTTCTGCCTAGCGACGCCTGCTCTTCCATAGCGAGCAGCCGGTTGATGTACGTGTAGTCACGGCGGTGATCCATCCGCAGCTGCAGCGACAGCTCGACAGCGTTGATGTCGGCCCAGGTGAACGACTCAGGAAGCACCCCCACTCGCATCGTCTGTACGCGAAGGTCCCGTAGCGCCACCGCACGCGTATTGCCGTTCACCAGAATGCCCTGGTGGGTAACGAGCCCGGGATCGTTCTGCCCGAACTGCTCCAGGCTCTCCTTGAGCTTGTCGAAGTCGGGATCGCGCAGATTGGGATCGGTGGGCGAGGCCTTGAGGAGGAACGTGAGGTACTCCTGGCTGTCCTGCGTCCAGGGGTCCTTATCAAGTGCCTCATCGGCGTCCGCGTTGTGGCTGCGCTGGGCACGGATTCTGTGCGTGCCCGGGTTGAGGTACAGTCCGCTGAGCGGAAGGTCGATCACCTCTACATGGGCATGCTGTTCGTTCCAGTCAACCCTTACGGTCTCCCTGGTCCCACCGGCGGCCTTGGCTTCCTGGACCTTCTTCTTGATCAGTTCACTGAACTCGGCCGCTCTCGGCGGCGGCGAAAATTCCCTCAGCACTGTTTCTCGTCCCTCTGTCTTCGCTGTTCTGCGCTCAGTCGTCCATGCCGTCAGCCGCGTCGGCATCGTCGAGCGCACCGGCGACGGCCTTTCGGGCCTCTTCGGGCAGGGTCCGGTACAGACCCCACAACCTGTCGATCGGCTCCGGCGACCGCCGGTCAGCAGCGATCCAGCCGGCCAGGATCCGCCTCTCCATCGGTGACAAGTCCTCGACGAGTTCAAGCAGCGCCTCCAGGTTCACCTCACGGTCGCCGCTCCCCGAGCCGCACCGCTTGCATTCGGTGACCAACTGATGCTCCTCTGACCCGTCAGCCAGCACGACCTTGCGGCGTGCGACGTTCAGCACAGCCTGCGTCACGTCATCGTCGCCGTACTCCTCACCTGACGCGATGCCACAAGACCGGCAGAGGTAGCCGTCCGCCTGGAACACTTTCTGCCGCTGTGCCGCGGTGAGGCTGTTTTTGTGCCTGGGTGTCTTCGCCTGGCCCGGGATCCAGACGTCAGCGCCCCGGGAGACAAACCGCTGTTCGTCCTGCTTAAGCGACGGGTCATCGCGGCTGAAGTCAATGCGCCAGCCGTAGTCACGCAACTGCCGGATGCGTCGGTCGATCTGCGCAACATCGGAGAAGGCGGAGCGCAGATCGGCCTTCGTGAAGATGTTGCCCTCCCCTACCTCAGTGGCGAGCCACAGCGCGGCACGCGCCATGCTTCCGACCTTGCGGTTCCCGTCCAGCTTCTTCTGCCACGACGGCAGTGACATCCAGCACCTCCGGATCGTTCACATCACATACCGCCTTGAATGCCCACATCAAGAGCGAACGGTATGCAAGCGGAATACGCCCCCCACTAACTGGCGGTTCCCAACAGCTCTCAGTCTTCCACTGCAACCCGAATGAACGTCCAGCCCCAGCACACTTGCTCAGCAACTAGCAAGGGCGCACCGTCAGCCCCATGCACAATGGCGCCCGAGGGCGGCAGCGTTGATGGAACGTCGACGGTGAGGCGGAGAGGAACGGACATGGCACGTGCTGGAGTTGCAACAGGCACAGCCAAGTGGATGGACAAGCAACTCCACAGTGACGTACGTCCACACATGCGGAATCTCGCCGAGGCGCTGCAAGCGCTCTGTCGGCATCTGCTTCCTGACAAAGTGGCCAGAAGCACAGGAAGGCGGCTGACTCAGGCAAAAGCCGCCAGCCGCATACACTGCTGCGAGAGTTCTTTGTCCAGGTTTCTGAGGGGACAATCCCTACCGGACCTGGCAATCGTGAAGGCGCTACACAGAGCCGCGTGCTCTGACGCTGGCAACGAACAGGCCGTCAGCGTGACCATCGAGGCGCTGACACTGCTGCATGAGAAGGCAGAAGCGGAACGGAATCGCCGGGGCGATGAGAGGCTGACTGCTGAGGTAGACGCTCTGACCGAGCAGTTGCAGAGAGCGGAGTCCGATCGCAGGACTCTCCAGCAAAAGGTCGCAGAGTTGGCCGCGCTGCGCGACGAGATCGCCGATCTGAGAGGAGCGGTCAAGGAGCTCAAGGCCATCAGAGCCGGCTTGCAAGCGCGTCTTGCGGCACGAACCTCACCGGGTCCGCTGCCGGTCCCCCGCCGCAGGGGGGACCGGCAGCGGATGCGAACAGATGTTGCCGCCGTACGCAGTCTGGCCGCACAAGCGGGGAGGCTCGACATGGAGGGCCGGGCAGAAGTCGCGCTTAGGCTGCTGCGTCGATCCACGGAAGTCCTTAACCCACTGGAGACGGCGGAAGTTCTCCTGCTCCTGCGTCACCGACAGCATGACGAACTCGCCGACAACCTCATTCACGTCTACGGTCGCGACCAGGGCGACCAGGATGTGCTGCACGTGGCACTAAGCCTGCACGAACAGGGCTCCTTTACAGACGTCGGCGCGATACTGCATGCGGCGCTGGAGTGACCGCCGGCTCAGCCGCGCTGACGGGTGCGGCTGAGCTGCCGGCATCGGCCTATGCCGCCTCTGCCTCGAAGTGCATCTGGGCCCGGTCCAGCACGTCATCCGGGTCTAGGCCGCGTGCGGACGTCCAGTGCAGCAGATCGGCGATCAGCTCGACCGCTGACTCCTCCAAGACCACTTCACACCGCCCCGGCCAAGCTGCCCCTCCGCGCTCTCGATAGTTCTCCAGCGCGCCGACTGCACGCTCCATCCGCAGGCGCACGGCCCCAGAGCCCAGCTCGATCTCACACCACACGGACTTGCCCAGTGCTGAGACGACAGTCCCCCAGTCCACCGACATTGCAGCGAGCATGTGTAGCCCGCGGCCGCACTCCGCGTCGCAGTCGGCGATGCGCGGAGAGGGCAGGGAGCGGCTCTTGTCGTGCATCTCAACGCGCAGCCGCTCGCCCTTCCACTCAAGAATCAGGGCCGCTGGTGTGCCCTCACCCACATGCTTGATGACGTTCGTCGCCAACTCCGTTACGACGAGCTGGGCCGCATCGCTAACTGCTGGCACGCCCCACTGGCCGAGCTGCGTGTCGGCTGCTCGCCGCAGCAGGCGTACTTCCGCCGGCAGTGCCTCAAAGGGCAGCACACAGCGGCGCTGGCAGTCCTTGGTCTCGATGGCGGGCATAAGCACTTCTCCCTCCCGTGCCACACGCATGCTGCGCCTGCCGTGTCGGAACGGCTGCATCGCGTAGCTGTCCGTCACCGAGGATGCCAGAGAGAACTCTCAATATGTAACTTCTCATAGCTCTCTATCGAGTGAATCGCATAGTGGCTCGACCACGGGGTTACCTAGCCTGTTCAAGCCCCGAGCGACTGCCCGGGTTACGCGCTGGAGGAGTTCCATGTCCGTAAGGGCCACCACACGTCGCCGTCAACTCGGAGCCACGTTGCGCAAGTTGCGTGCTCGTAAAGGCATGACCCTTGAAGAGGCGGGCGGGCTGGTCGGCGTATCGAAGGCAACGGTCAGCCGCTATGAGACGCAGGCGGGGCCGGTGAAGTGGATCATCGTTGACGCACTCTGCCGACAGTACGGAGCTACTGACTCCGAGCGAGAAACTGTCGTGAAGCTGGCCAAGGACGCCAAGCAGCAGGGCTGGTGGAGTTCGTTCGCCGACTCCATCCCGGAGAGCATGAACCTGATGCTCACCCTTGAGGACGAGGCGGTACGTGAGGACCACTTCTCCTGCGTCTACGTCCCGGGCCTTCTCCAGACCCGCGCATACAGCACCGCGCTGCAGAAGGCCAACGAGATCCCCTTGGAGCCGGCAGAGATCGAGCGGCTGGTGGACATCCGCATGAAGCGGCAGGAGATTCTCACCCGGCCGAAGCCGTTCCGGCTGTGGGCCATCCTCGACGAGTCCGTGATCCGCCGGGTCGTGGGCTCGTCCGAGACCATGAAGGAGCAGCTCGGGCGGCTTCTCGAAGTCAACGAGTCGCCGCATGTCACCCTTCAAGTGCTGCCGTTCTCCAATGGGGCGCACGGCGCCGCTCTCGGCAGCTTCGTGATCATCGGCGGTACTGAGTCAGCTCTTGACGTGGTCTACGTGGACTTCCACACCGGCTCCCTCTTCCTGGAGAAGGACGAGGAACTGGAGCGATACAGACTTGCGTTCGAGTACCTTCGCGCACAAGCGTTGGACATGGAGGCTTCCTCCACCCTGATCCACCGCGCACGCAAGGAGCTCTAGATGCCTTTCCGTCCTTTCGCCCCTCACGAGTTCGCGTGGTTCAAGTCGTCTTACAGCGGTGCGAATGCAACCGAGTGCGTTGAGTGCGCGTACGCCGACGACGGCACGCTCGTCCGTGACTCGAAGCGGACGGATGGTCCCGCATTGAGAGTGAGTGGTGAGACTTGGCGCTCGTTCATAAACGCTCTGACACGGGGCTCGCTCGGATAGACCCAAGCAGGCATCGCGGATTGCGCACGCGGCCCGCCGGCCTCCCGCCGTGCGAGCCGGGCCAGTCGTGTCGGGGACACAGGTCCGCTGGCTGAGGGCCTGCCGGTCCCGTTCTCAGTCTTGGTTGTTCGGCGTGGGATCGTCGTCCGGCGTCGTGGGCTGTGAAGGCTTCTTGGTCTGGCCGGGGGCGCTCGGGTTGGCGGAGGGCGGGTGGGATGTGTTGCCGGGCTGGTGAGCGGAGGGGCTTTGGGGGGCGGGGGCGGTGCTGCTGGTGTCGGGGGACGTGTCGGGCGTCGTCGCCGTCCGGGAGGGCGAGGGGAGGGTCCTGGAGGCGGGCTGGGCGTGGGAGGCGGCCGGAGTGGGCGGGCCGGAGGCCCCGGGGGTGGGCCGGGTGGGTGTCGAACCGATCGGCCGGGAGGCCGGGCGGGGGGCGGCCGGCGGGGCGGTGTTGGACTGGCCGCCGGGTATCGCCGTGCCGGCCTTGCCGCCCTTGCCGGGCGCCGGGTGGTCGGGGGTCGTCGCGGTGGAGGTCGCGTCGGCTCGGTCCTGGCTGGTTCCGCCGGCGCCCGGGGACATGGAGAAGGCCGTGCCCAGGGTCACCGAGAGGGCGGCCAGGGCCGTGCCCACCGCCAGGCGGCGGCTGTGCCGGCGGCCGTCGGCGGCCCTGGCGGGCTGTCGTCCGGTGGCCGCTGCCGCGGGTGCGTCCGCGCGGCCGGGGCGGGCGGCCGCCGTCCTCAGCTTCTCCGTGCGGGCCGGGCGGGTCGCCGCCCCGCCCGGCGCGTGGGCCGCGGAGGGCGCCGTGACCGGCAGCGGGCGCGGGGCGTTGTGCGCGGTCAGGGCCGCGAGGGTACGCGCGCACTGCTCGGCGTCGGGGCGTGCCGCCGGGTCCTTGGCGGTCATGGCGCGCAGCAGGTCCGCCAGTTCGGGCGAGATCCAGGCGGGAAGTTCGGGGGCGCGCAGGAGTCGGGCGACCGCGGCCTCCAGGGGGGTGCCCGGGTACTCCATTGTTCCTTTCAGGCATTCCAGCAGGACCAGGCCGAGCGCGTAGACGTCGGCGGCCGGACCGACGCACCCGCCCTCCACCTGCTCGGGAGCCAGGTAGGCGGCGGTGCCGGTCAGCACGTCGGGGGCCGTCTGGCGGGTGGCGTCCGCGAGGAGCGCGATGCCGAAGTCGGCCAGGTGGGGTTCGCCGGCCGGGTCGAGCAGGACGTTGGACGGCTTGACGTCGCGGTGCACGATGTCGGCCCGGTGGACGTGGGCGAGTGCCCGGGCGAGGCCGGCGCCCAGCGCGGCCACGCGCGCCTCGGGCAGCGGGCCGCTCTCCAGGACGCTGTGCAGCGTGGGGCCTTCGACCAGTTGCATGACCAGGTACGTACGGTCGTCCTGGCGGCCGGAGTCGTAGACCGTGACCAGCCCGGGGTGCTGGAGGCGGGCCAGGAGGACGGCCTCCGCGGTGAGACGGTCCTCGGTCTGCGGGCCCGGGCCCGGCCGGAACACCTTGACGGCCACGGGTCGTCCGAGGCGCGTGTCGACGGCCTCGTAGACGTCGGCCATGCCGCCCGATCCGATTCTCTCGCCCAACCGGTAGCGTCCGGTCAGGACGTGAGGGGACCCCGGTTCCGCTGCGACCGGCGCGGGGGCCGGCGGGACTGCCGTTCGGCTGGCCTTCATCTAAGTCTCCGTTGCTGTCACCTCGTGCCGGGCTCGGCCATGGGCCGTACTTCGAGCCGGGTACCCGAGCACGTGTCAGGTATCCGGACGAAGTCGCGGGTTCGGAGTACGTCGTGGCGGTGGCCGGGGTCCGCCGGGCGGCCGGGACGTGAAGTACGTCCAGCGGCCGGGGCATGAAGTACGCCCGGCGGCGGGGCGTGAAGTACGCCCGGCGGCCAGGCGGTCGAACGGCCGGGGGCCACCGCTAGGCTCTCGGTGCATCCTGTGACGAAGAGCCGATACGGGGGTTCCGCGATGAGCGCGACCGTCACCGCCGTCAGCAGCAACGGCGCGTACTCCTTCACCAAGCCCAACCGGGAGCGGATCACCCTGCTCGCCGGCCTCGGGGTCGAAGGTGACGTGCACGCGGGGGTGACGGTGAAGCACCGGTCGCGCGTCGCCCAGGACCCGACGCGGCCGAACCTCAGGCAGGTGCACCTCATCCACGAGGAGCTGTTCGAGGAGGTCGGGGCGAGCGGGTTCCAGGTGGCGGCCGGGGAACTGGGCGAGAACATCACCACCCGGGGGATCGATCTGCTGGGGCTGCCCACCGGGGCGCTGCTGCGCATCGGTGACAAGGCCGTCGTGGAGGTGACCGGGCTGCGCAATCCGTGCCGACAGATCGACGACTTCCAGCGCGGGCTGCTGAAGCAGGTCGTGGGGCGCGACGCGGACGGGCGCGTCCGGTACCGGGCCGGGGTCATGGGTGTGGTGAAGGTGGGCGGCGTCGTGCGCGCCGGGGACGCCATCTCCGTGGAGCTGCCCGACGGGCCGCACCGGGCGCTCGAGCGGGTCTGACCGTCCGGCCGCTCGACCGCGTGGGCGGTGCCGGGCGCCGCCGTCGGCCGTCGCCGGGTGGACGACGGTGGTGGTGGTGCGGCGCCCGGAAGCGGTGGGGAGGCCGGGAAGCAGGCCGGAGTGAGCTATGCCGTCGCGGCGAGGTCCGCGCGGCCGAACAGCAGGGCGTAGCCCGGGGGGAGCTGGCTGAGGACCCGGGTCGTCAGGGGCTCGCCCACGGTGTCCGCCAGGACGCCGAGGACCGAGGTGACGTCCCAGCGGGCCGTGGCCGGGGTGGCGTCCTCGTCGAGGTGGTCCGCCACGGACTCGACGAACTCGCGTGCGGACACCGGGGTGTTCGCGGGGATCTGGGCGGCGACCAGGGTGCCCGCCTGCCTGGGCAGGGCCTGTGCGAGGGCGACCCGCTCCTCACCGGTCACGTGGCCGCCCAGGGCGGTGAGGACGGTACGGGTGACTCGCTCGGCCTCGGCCGTCGTCGGGTACTGACCGGCCTCGCGCACCGCCTCGGTGAGTTCCTCCCAGCGCGCGTCGTCGGCGCCGGACTCCGGGGTGAGCGGACGCAACGACGAAGCCGCGGCGGGAGCGGGGGCGGGGATGGTCGTTCTCGGCTGCGGGGTCGTCACGGTCATCGTGGTGGATCCTCCTCGGGAACACTTCGGGACACCGGAAGCCCGGTACCCCCTGACGCGGCGTGCATGGGCTGCAATTCGGCCAAAGTGCGGCAAGTGGTGGCATGCGGTCCGCGCTGCCCGCGCTGCCGGTGCGGTCGATGGAGTCCGTGCCGCCGGTGCGACGCGGGCAGTTCATGCGGCTCATGAGCGCCCTGCGGCTGATGTGGGACGTCGTCCGCCCCTGGCGCGGCGGGCCGGTGAGCGGCCAGGCAGGGGCGAACGGCGGCGCCCCGGGCCCCCGTCGGGGGTCACGGGGCGCTTGGGATGCGGCCGGGTTTCGGTCAGCCGGTGATCTGCTTGCGGTCGCTGTCGCCGCCGCTGATCCGGATGCGGCGCGGCTTGGCCTGCTCGGCCACCGGGATGCGCAGGGTCAGGACGCCGGCCTCGTACGAGGCGTCGATGCGCTCAGTGTCGAGGGTTTCGCCGAGGAACAGCTGACGGGTGAAGGTGCCGGCCGGGCGCTCGGCGACGATCATCTCGGCGTCCTGCGGAGCGGGGCTGCGACGCTCGGCGCGGACGTTGAGGACGTTGCGCTCGACGTCCAGCTCGATCGTCTCGGGGTCGATCCCGGGAAGGTCGAAGTGGACCAGGAAGTCGTCACCGGAGCGGTAGGCGTCCATCGGCATGGCCGTCGGGCGGCCGGCGGTGGCGGGGGCGCCGAAGACCTGCTGTGCGAGTCGGTCGAATTCACGGAACGGGTCCGTACGCATGAGCATCACGGCTCACTCCTCTCATCAGGTGCCGGGGTGCGATGCCCTACGCCTTCTTATATAGCCCGAAGCCGGAAAGTTGACAAGCCTCGACTCAGCTACTCGGAGCCGAACGGGCGCGCGCTAGTCTCGGGCCTGGTGTGAACGCAGACGAATCACACCAAGACGACACCAAGACGTGACGACGTACATGGAGGCAGCTCATGGCCAGGGTTCCCAGCGCGGTGGTCGCAGCGACCGGGCTCGTCGGCGGATACGGCGTCGCCCGCTGGACCGGGAAGCGGCAGCTCGGCGGGGCCGTCCTGGCCGCCGCCGGGGCCGCCGCCGCGCAGCAGTGGCGCAGGCGGGCGGGCGGGAAGGCCGCCGGCGCGCTGACCGCCGGGTACGTCGCCGCGTTCGCAGGGTCGCACCCGCTGGCCAAGAAGGTCGGCGCCTGGCCGTCCGTCCTCGGCGTCGCGGGCGTCGTCGCCCTGGCCTCCTGGGCCGTCGCCGACCGACGCGGCTGAGCCGGCGGCCCGGCTGAGCGGTACCGGCCGGGGGCGGCCGGGACCGGCCGGGCGGCTTAGGAAACACGGGCGAGCAGAGGGACCGACCGACCGGGCGAGCACAGGGGCCGACCGAACGGGCCGGACCACGGCCCGGGAGGGCCGGGCGGCCCTGACGGAGTCGAACGGCGGCGTCCTGGCCCGTCACGGCCTCCCCGGCCGCGCGGCCTCCGGCACCACCCCCGCCGTCTCCCCCGCCTCCGAGCCAGCCACCACCCCCGAGCCCGCCCCCGCCCCCGCGCCGGACCCCGCCGGCCGGAACGACCGCCGGTACGCCTGCGGGCTGGTCCCCACCACCCGGCGGAAGCGTTCCCGGAAGGCCGTCGGGGAGCCGAAGCCGGCCTGCACCGCGATCCGCTCCACCGGGTACGGGGTCGTCTCCAGCAGGTACTGCGCCCGCCGCACCCGCGCCCGGTGCAGCCACTGCAGCGGTGTCGTACCGGTCTGCTCGCGGAAGCGGCGGTTGAGGGTGCGGCTGCTCATGCGGGCCCGCACCGCGATCTCGTCCAGGGTGAGTTCGCGGTCGCAGTTGTCCTCCAGCCAGGTCAGCAGCGGCTCCAGGGTCGCGCCGGCCGGCGCCGGGGGCAGGTCGTGCACGATGAACTGGGCCTGCCCGCCCTCACGCTCCAGCGGCATCACGGACATCCGGGCGGCGTGCGCGGCGACCGCCGAGCCGTGGTCCCGGCGGATCATGTGCAGGCACATGTCCAGGGCCGCGGCGGCGCCCGCCGAGGTCAGGAACTGGCCGTTGTCGACGTAGAGGACGTTCGGGTCGACGGTGATCCCCGGGTACCGCTCCGCCAGCTCCCGCGCCGCACGCCAGTGGGTCGTGGCACGCAGCCCGTCCAGCAGCCCGGTGGCCGCGAGGACGAACGCGCCCACGCAGATCGACGCGACGCGCGTGCCGTTCGCCGCCGCCGCGCGCACCGCCTCCGTCACGCCCGGCGGGAGCGGCAGCGCCGGGTCGGCGACGCCCGGCAGGACGATCGTGTCCGCGTCCGCCAGCGCCTCGATGCCGTAGGGCGCGCGCACCGCGAAGACGCCTCCGCCCGCGCTCACCTCCCCCGCCCCCGACCCGGCCCCGGGCGAGCAGACCCGCACCCGGTAGGCGGCGCGGCCGTCGGGCAGCCGGGCCCAGCCGAAGGCGTCGATCGGGACGGAGAGGTCGAACGGGATCACCTGGTCCAGCGCCAGGACGGCCACGGTGTGCATGGCGGGAACGTAGCCGTACGCCGGGTTCCCGCCAACTCGTGGAGCCGGGCCCCGTCCTCTTGTACCCGTCCGGAGCCGGGCGGCGAGAATCCGTTGGGTACTGGCAATCCGGCCACTGCCGCGTGATCGCCGGGGCCGCCTAGCCTCCTGCCGTGACCAAGTTCCTCCTCGCCGTCCACGTCATCGCCGCGATCGTCGCCATCGGGCCCGTCACCGTCGCCGCGAGCATGTTCCCGCCCGCCGCCCGCCGCGCCCTGACCGCACCGGACGACGACCGGGCCGCCGAGACGCTGCGGCTGCTGCACCGGATCTGCCGGGTGTACGCCGTCGTCGGTGTCGTCGTCCCGGTCTTCGGGTTCGCCACCGCGAGCGGCATGCACGTGCTCGGCAGCGCCTGGCTGATCGTGTCCATCGCCCTCACGGCGCTGGCCGCCCTGGTGCTGGGCGCGCTGGTGCTGCCCGCCCAGAGCGCGCTGGTGGAGGGCGGCGGCAGCCGTGGGAACACCGCACGGCTCGCCATGTTCACCGGCGTGTTCAACCTGCTGTGGGCGGCCGTGACGGTGCTGATGATCGTGCGGCCGGGATCCACGACCGGAGCGTGAGGTCGGGCCCCGGCCCCACCCGGCCGCGGCGTCCGGCCCGCACACGCTCCGCCGGGGCCGAGCCGGCCCGCCAGGGCCCGTCCTACAGCTCCGCCTGGCCCGCGCCCTTCAGCGTGTTCAGGTCGAAGACGTCGCCCATCTTGGCGAAGCCCAGGTCACTGGGGTGCAGATGGTCGCCGGAGTCGTACTCGGGGCGCAGCCGGCGCGCGTCGTACGGGTCCCGCAGGGCCTGGTCGAAGTCGACCACCGAGTCGTACACCCGGCCCGACCGGATCTGCGCGTTGACCTCCCGGCGCACCTCCTCGCGGGCCGGCGTCCAGCCGCGGTGGCCGTAGAACGGCATGAGGGTCGCGCCGGCCACCCGCAGGCCGCGGGCGTGCGCCTGGCGGACCAGGGTGCGCAGGCCCTCGGTGATCCGGTCCGGGTCGGCGAGGGCCGGATTGCGGAGGATGTCGTTGATGCCGAGGTCGATGACGACGACCTTCACCCCGGTCCGGGACAGCGCGTCCCGGCCGAACCGGCCGAGCCCGCTCTGGTTCTCCGCCGGACGGCCGAGACCGTCCGCCAGCACCTGGTTGCCGCTGATGCCCTCGTTGACGACGCCGTAGCGCGGCAGGGCCGCACCGCCCGCCACCGCCGTGTGCAGCCGGCCCGCGAGGACGTCCGTCCAGCGGCGGTTGGCGCCGACCGTGGACGTTATGCCGTCGGTGATCGAGTCGCCGAAGACGACCACCGTGCCCGTCGCCTCGTTGCTCAGCACGTCAAGGCCCGTCAGATAGCGCCAGTAGGGCGTCTGTTCGGTGTAGGCGGCGCCCGTCGCGTCCTCCGTGCGGTCGCCCTGGGCGACGTACGACAGCTGCTGCGCGTGCGGGTGGTAGGTGACCGGGCCCGAGGGGGTCGGCGAGTACGTGGTGACCAGCACGTCCGAGCCGTGCGGGATCACCACCTGCACGGCGTCGCTGGACACCTGGCCGCCGGCCGGGATCACCACGCTGGTCACGCCGTCGAAGGTCAGCCGGCGCATCGTCGCCGCGTCGGCCTCGGCGGTGCCGTGACCCGCCGCCACGGCCAGGGAGGCGTGCGTGATGGGCAGCGGGGACTGGCCGTAGAGGTTGGACAGCGTGATGCGGGCACTCGTCCCCGCGGTGCTCGCGTGCACGACGTTGCGCACCGAACGGCCGGCCAGTCCGGCGGTCTCGGTGCCCGGCTCGCCGCCCACGGGCGCCGTGGACCAGGCACCCACCCAGGTGCCGGTCGACGCGGGAGCGACGGAGGAGCCGTGGCGCGGGCGGCCGCCCGCGAAAGTGCTGGTGGAAGTGGTGTCGCCCGTGGCCACCGTGACGTAGATGGCTGCGCACACGGCCACGGTCAACGCGACCAGCGCACTCAATACGGCATAACCATGACGCTTGGTCATGCTTGCGTTGTTCTCCTCGGGAGATGGGAGCCCAGGGCTCCGATCCGGATGGATCCATGATGAGTCATGGGTCCGGGAGACCTGACAGGACCCTGCCCGAACCCCCCTGCGGACAGACGCCGGGAACTTGTGTTTCGTTCCGGGAGTCGGTCAGGAAGGGACAATTGTGCGCGGGATCACCGCACAGGCGGACTACGGGTGGAGCTGATGGAACGCACCGAGACACGAACAGCGGACCGGACGACGGCACAGCAGGCCGCGTCGCACCGGACCATGACCGCCTTCACCCCCGCCGACGAGGAGCGGCGGCGCGGCGTACGGCAGATGAAACTCACCGCGACCGGACTGCTGCTGTTCGTCGCCCTCGTCTACGTGCTCGCCAGACTCGCCACGCACCAGGGCGCCGGGCCCTGGGCGGGATACGTCGGCGCCGCCGCCGAGGCGGGCATGGTCGGCGCGCTCGCCGACTGGTTCGCCGTCACCGCCCTCTTCCGGCACCCCCTCGGGCTGCCCATCCCGCACACCGCGATCATCCCCACCAAGAAGGACCAGCTCGGCGTCTCCCTCGGCGAGTTCGTCGGCGAGAACTTCCTCTCGCAGGACGTCGTGCGCCAGCGCCTGAGCGCCGTCGGCATCGGCAGCCGGCTCGGCACCTGGCTCGCCGAACCGGAACACGCCGACCGGGTCACCGCCGAGCTCGCCACCGCGCTGCGCGGCGCCCTGACCGTCATGCGCGACCGGGACGTCCAGGCCGTCGTCACCGAAGCCGTCACCCGGCGGGCCGACATCCAGGAGATCGCGCCCGGCCTCGGCAAGATGCTCGAACGGATCGTCGCCGACGGCGGCCACAAACGCGTCGTGGACCTCGTCGTCGCCCGCGCCCACGACTGGCTGGTGCTGCACCGCGCCGACGTGATGACCGCCGTCGAGGGCGGAGCGCCCGGCTGGACCCCGCGCTTCGTCGACAAGAAGGTCGGCGACCGCGTCTACAAGGAACTGCTGCGCTTCGTCACCGAGATGCGCGACATGCCCTCCCACCCGGCCCGCGGCGCCCTCGACCGCTTCCTCACCGACTTCGCCTCCGATCTGCAGTCCGACACCGACACCCGCGCGCGCGTCGAACGCCTCAAGGCCGACATCCTCGGCCGCGGCGAGGTCCAGGACCTGATCGCCTCCGCCTGGACGGCCGTACGCTCCATGATCGTCGCGGCCGCCGAGGACGAGCGCAGCGAGCTGCGGCTGCGGGTGCGCGCCGCCCTGCTCTCGCTCGGCACCCGGATGGCGAGCGAACCGAAGGTGCAGCGGAAGGTCGACGGCTGGGTGGAGGGCGCCGCCGTGCACGTCGTCACCACCTACCGCAAGGAGATCACCTCCCTCATCACCGACACCGTCGCCGGCTGGGACGCCGAGCACACCACCCGCAAGATCGAGGCCCACATCGGCCGCGACCTGCAGTTCATCCGCATCAACGGCACCGTGGTCGGCTCACTGGCGGGCCTGCTCATCTACACCCTCACCCGCGCCGTGGGCGCCTGAGACCGGGCCCCCGCGCCCGCTGCCGCCGCCGCTCCTCCCCCGGGCCCGCGCCGGGCCTACTCCGGCGCCGCCCGGGCACCCGTATCCCGTCCTTCGACGTGGAGGGGAGCCCATGGACACAGCCGCAGCACCGGCACCGCGAAGCGGCCGGACCATCACCACGAACATCCCGGCCCGGCTCGACCGCCTGCCCTGGTCCCGGTGGCACTGGTCGATCGTCATCGGCCTGGGCACCGTATGGATCCTCGACGGCCTCGAGGTCACCGTCGTCGGCAACATCGCCAGCCGGCTGTCCGAACCGGGCAGCGGGCTGAGCATCAGCTCCGGGCAGATCACCGGCACCGCCGCCGCGCTCTACGTGGCCGGCGCCTGCGTCGGCGCGCTGTTCTGGGGCCGGCTCACCGACCGCTTCGGCCGCAAGAACCTCTTCATGATCACCCTCGGGGTGTACCTCGCGGCCACCGCCCTGACCGCGGTGTCCACCGAGGCCTGGTGGTTCTTCCTCTTCCGGTTCCTCACCGGCTTCGGCATCGGCGGCGAGTACGCGGCCATCAACAGTGCCATCGACGAGCTCATCCCCGCGAAGTACCGCGGCCGCGTCGACCTCATCATCAACGGCAGCTTCTGGCTCGGCGCCGTCGGCGGCTCCCTGCTGTCGATCCTCGCCCTCAACACCGACCTGCTCCCCGCCGACATCGGCTGGCGCCTCACCTTCGCCCTCGGCGCCGTCCTCGCGCTGGTCATCCTCCTGGTGCGCAGGCACGTCCCGGAGAGCCCGCGCTGGCTGCTCATCCACGGCCGCGACGCGGAGGCGGAGGACATCGTCACCGGCATCGAACGCCAGGTGCGCGACGAGAAGGGCGAACCCCTCGCCGAGCCCGAGGGCGAGCTGGAGATCCACCAGCGCAAGAACGTCACCTTCGTCGAGATCGCCCGCACCGTCCTCGGCCGGTACCGCAAGCGCGCCGTCCTCGGCTTCTCCCTCTTCATCGGCCAGGCCTTCCTCTACAACGCCATCACCTTCGGCTTCGGCGCCATCCTGACCAAGTTCTTCGACGTGCCGGCCGACCACACCGGCTACTACTTCGCCGTCATCGCCATCGGCAACTTCTGCGGCCCGCTGCTGCTCGGCCACCTCTTCGACACCGTCGGCCGCCGGGTGATGATCTCCTCGACGTACCTGCTGTCCGGCCTGCTGCTGTTCGGCACCGCCTGGCTCTTCGACCGCGGCTCCCTCAGCGCCGGCACCCTCACCGCCTGCTGGTGCGCGGTGCTCTTCTTCGCCTCCGCCGGCGCCTCCAGCGCCTACCTGACCGTCTCCGAGATCTTCCCGATGGAGACCCGGGCGATGTCCATCGCCTTCTTCTACGCCATCGGCACCGCCGCCGGCGGCATCAGCGGCCCGCTGCTCTTCGCGGACCTCACCAACACCGGCAAGGTCGGCGACACCGTGCTGGCCTTCCAGATCGGCGCGGGCCTGATGTGCGCCGCCGGCCTCGTCGCCGCGTTCCTCGCGGTGAACGCCGAACGCCGGTCCCTCGAGGACATCGCCCGCCCGCTGACCGCCGCCGCGGGCAAGGCCAAGGTGGCGGCCCGCCCGGCCCGCGGCTCCCAGGGCCCCTCGGCGCCGCCGGCGGCCAGCAGGCCCTGACATCGGCCCACAGGCCCGCACGGCGGCCGGCGCTCACGCCGGTCAGCGCCCGCGCGGCATGAGGCCCCCGGGGTCCGGCACCCGTACAGCCGGTCCCCGGGGGCTTCGTCCGTCAAGGGATACTGGCCCCCATGACCCGCCTGATCCTCGCCACCCGAAACACCGGAAAGATCACCGAACTGAGGGCGATCCTCGCCGAAGCAGGCCTCCCCCACGAGCTGATCGGCGCCGACGCCTACCCCGACATCCCCGACGTCCGGGAGACCGGCGTCACCTTCGCCGAGAACGCCCTGCTCAAGGCCCACGCCCTCGCCCAGGCCACCGGCATCCCCGCCGTCGCCGACGACTCCGGTCTCTGCGTCGACGTGCTGAACGGCGCCCCCGGCATCTTCTCGGCCCGCTGGGCGGGCGCCCACGGCGACGACAAGGCCAACCTGGACCTGCTGCTGGCGCAGCTCTCCGACATCGCGGAGGAGCACCGGGGCGCCCACTTCGCCTGCGCGGCGGCGCTGGCCCTCCCGGACGGCACGGAACGCGTGGTCGAGGGACAGCTCAGGGGCACCCTGCGGCACGCCCCGGCGGGCACGAACGGCTTCGGCTACGACCCGATCCTCCAGCCGGACGGCGAGAGCCGCACCTGCGCGGAACTGAGCCCCGACGAGAAGAACGCCATCAGCCACCGCGGCAAGGCGTTCCGGGCGCTGGTGCCGGTGGTGCGCGAGCTGCTGGGCTGACACGCCGAAGCCCCCCACCTCGGCTGCGCGGGTGGGGGGCGGTGCGGCGGTGCGGCCGGTGGGATTCGAACCCACACGGGTGTGAACCCACTGGGACCTAAACCCAGCATGACTGCCAGTTCCATCACGGCCGCCTGAGGCGCGGCCTACTCTACTGTGCCGCCCCGCGCACCGTCCGCCCCGCGGCGGCAACTGCCCGCCGCCGTAGGGCCGGGGGGCCGGACCTCAGATCCCGAGGTCCTTGATGATCTTGGCGACGTGGCCGGTGGCACGGACGTTGTAGAGGGCTCGGTCGACCTTGCCCTCCTCGTCGACGATGACCGTGGAGCGGATGACGCCCATGTAGGTCTTGCCGTAGTTCTTCTTCTCGCCGTAGGCGCCGTAGGCCTCGGTGGTCTTCTTGTCCGGGTCGGCGAGCAGCGTGATCCTCAGCGACTCCTTCTCGCGGAACTTGGCCAGCTTCTCCGGCTCGTCCGGGGAGATGCCGATGACGTCGTAGCCGGCGTCGGCCAAAAGGGAGAGGTTGTCGGTGAAGTCGCAGGCCTGCTTGGTGCAGCCGGGGGTCAGCGCCGCGGGGTAGAAGTAGACGATGACCTTGCGGCCCTTGTGGTCCGACAGGGACACCTGGTTGCCGTCGGCGTCGGGGAGGGTGAAGGCGGGGGCCACGTCGCCGGGCTGGAGTCGCTCGCTCATCGCTCCAGCGTAACGGGGGGCGTTGCGGTGCGGCCTGACGGGGAACTGACAGACTGTCCAGGACAGCATCAGCAGACTTCGGAGGCCGTACGGTGGCGGACACGTCGGACACCAGAACCCCGGCAGAGATCGAGGCGGACATCAGGCGCCGCCGCGAAGTGCTGGCCGAGACGCTCGACGAGATCGGGGTGCGGGTGCATCCGAAGACGATCGTCGGGGATGCCAAGGCCAAGGTGGCCGCCAACATCGACCACACGGTCGGACGTGCGTACGTGCAGGTCAACCGGGTGGTGAGTGAGGTCAGGGCGCAGTTCGTGGACGAGCGGGGCGCACCCCGTCTGGAGCGGGTGGTGCCGGTGGCGCTGGTCGCGGTGGGGCTGGTCGGCCTGCTCGCGCTGGGTGTCCGGCGGCGCGGCCGCTGAGCGGCTCGGCGACCCGGGCTCGTACGGGCGTGCCGAAGGCAGGTAGGTTCGAAGCGTGAGCGCCAACAGAAACGTGCAGAGCACCCCCCATCACGACAAGCTGCCCATTCGGATGCTGCATGACCGGGTGCTGGTCAAGCAGGAGACGGGTGAGGGTGAGCGGCGGTCGGGCGGCGGCATCCTGATTCCCGCGACGGCGGCGGTCGGGCGGCGGCTGGCCTGGGCCGAGGTGGTCGCGGTCGGTCAGAACGTGCGGACCGTGGAGCCGGGTGACCGGGTCCTGTTCGACCCGGAGGACCGGGCCGAGGTCGAGGTGCGGGGCGTGGCGTACGTGCTGATGCGGGAGCGGGATCTGCACGCCGTGGCCGCGGACCGGTTCGAGGGCTCGGAGGACTCCACGGGCCTGTACCTCTGAGGTTCAGGACCTCCGGTGTTCCGGACCTCCGGGGTTCCGGACCTCCGGAGTTCGGGGCAGCCGGCTCCGGCCGGCCGTGAGTGCGGGAGAGGGCTGGTGACCATGGTCACCAGCCCTCTCCTCGTGGTTTTGCTATGTTCGAAGGAGCCCGACGAGACGCGCCGTACCGGGATGCAGGCAAAGACGACGCACCAGTGATGGGTTCGTCTGCCGGAGGTGTGTCGTCGTGGCGTGGGTTCTGTTGATTGTCGCCGGTCTGCTCGAGGTGGCCTGGTCGGTGGGGATGAAGTACACCGACGGTTTCACCAGGCTCGTGCCGAGCGTGCTGACGGGTGCCGGGATCGTGGCCAGCATGGTGCTGCTGTCGTACGCCGCCAAGTCGCTGCCGATCGGTACGGCCTACGGCGTGTGGGTCGGGATCGGGGCGGCCGGGGCGGCGGTGCTCGGCATGGTGGTGCTGGGTGAGCCGGTCACCGCCGCCCGTGTCTTCTTCGTGTGCCTGCTGCTGGTCGCCGTGGTGGGGCTGAAGGCGACCAGCGGTCACTGAGGAGCGGTCCTAGGGCTGGCCCCCGGTGGCCCCGGTGTCGGTGCCGCCGCCCGTGTCGAGACCCCCGGTGTTGCCGCCGGGTGTGCCGCCGCCGGTGTCCGTTCCCCCGCCCGTGGTCGGGCTTCCGTTCGTGCTCCCGCCCGTGGTGGTTCCGCCGCCGTCGGCGGTGTTTCCGCCGGTGGTGGTGCCGCCGTCGGTGGCGGGGGTGCCGGTGCCGCCGCCGGTGGTGCCGGGGGTGCCGGTGGTTGTGCCGTCGGTGCTGGGGGTGGAGGTGCCGTCGGTGGGCGTGCCGGTGGTGCCGCCGTCGTCCTGGCCGCCGATGCTGGGGTCGGCGGAGGGGTCGGCGGGGGCCTCGGTCCGGTCGGCGCCCGGCTGGAGCTGGAGGTCGAAGTCGCTGACCGGCTTCCCCTTCAGCGCGTCGCGGGTGTACTGGGCCCAGATGGCGGTGGGCGGGCCGCCGCCGTTCATGCGGGGCTGGCCCAGCGCGTAGTACAGCGACTTGTGGGCCGCGGTGACCGGGTCCTGGCCCATGACGGAGACCACGGTGGCGAGTTCCGGGGTGTAGCCCGCGAACCAGGCGGCGGTGTCCTCCTCGGCGGTGCCGGTCTTGCCCGCCGCGGGACGGCCGGCGGCCTGGGCGGCGACGGCGGTGCCGTTGTCGACGACGCTCTGCAGGATCGAGGTGGTGGTGTCGGCGGCCTCGCGGGTGACGGCCCGCTTGGTCTGCCGCTGGGGCAGCTCGACCTGCTGGGTGCCGTCCTTGGTGACCTTCTCGACCATGGTGTACGTGGCGCGCTGGCCGTGGTTGGCGAGCGTGGCGTAGGCCTCCGCCATGTCGAGGACGCTGGCGGTGGCGGTACCGAGGGCGATGGACGGGTAGGGCTGGAGGTCCTTGGTGTGCTCGGGGATGCCGAGTTCGACGGCGGTCTGCTTGACCCTGTCGGGGCCGACGTCGACGGCCATCTGCGCGTAGACGGCGTTGACGGAGAGGTCGGTGGCCTTGCGGACGGGGATGTCGCCGTAGGACTTCTCGTCCTCGTTGGCGGGGTTGTAGGCGCCGCCGGGCCAGCCCTGCACGGGGCGCCTGGTGGTGCCGTCGTAGACGGTGTTCGGGGTGATGGGCCGGCCGTCCTGGGTGGTGGAGCTGTTCTGGACGGCCGAGGTGAACACGAAGGGCTTGAAGGTGGAGCCGACCTGGAAGTCGCCCCGGGTCGCGCCGTTGGTGAACTGCTTCACGTAGTCGATGCCGCCGTACATGGCGACGATCTTGCCGGTCCTGGGGTCGACGGAGGCGCCGCCGGCGCGGACGTAGTTGTCGGCCTTGCGGTTCTTCTTGTCGAGCTTGGAGATGAGCTGGTCGTCGACGGCCTTGACGAAGGCGTTCTGCCGGTTCTTCTGGATGGTGGTGGTGATGCGGTAGCCGCCGGCCGCGAGCTGGTCGGCGGTGACGATGTCGTTGCTGATCAGGTACTGCCGCACGGCGTCGACGAGGTAACCACGCTGGCCGGACAGGCCGTTGGGCACGGTCTGGTCCCTGGGTGTGGGGAACTTCAGGCCCGCGCGCTCGCCCTTGCCGAGCCAGCCCTCCTTGACCATGCCGTCCAGGACATAGTTCCAGCGGGCGACGGCGGCGGACTTGTTCTCGGGGTGCGCGACGACGTCGTACTCGCTGGGGGCGTTGACGAGGGCGGCGAGGTAGGCGGCGCGGGCCGGGTCGAGGTCCGCCGCGTCCTTGCCGTAGTAGGCCTGCGCCGCGGCCTGGATGCCGTAGGCGCTGCGGCCGAAGTAGCTGGTGTTGAGGTAGCCCTCGAGGATCTCGTCCTTGGACTTCTCGCGGTCCAGCTTGATCGAGATGAAGAACTCCTTGGCCTTGCGGGTGACGGTCTGTTCCTGGCCCAGGTAGTAGTTCTTCACGTACTGCTGGGTGATCGTCGAACCGGACTGCTTGCCCTTGCCCAGGGCCGTGTTCCAGCCGGCGCGGAGCATGGCCTTGGGGTCGACCGCGGACTCGGAGTAGAAGTCGCGGTCCTCGGCGGCGAGTACGGCGTGCTGGGCGGCCTTGGAGACGTGCGCGAGGCTGACGTTCTCGCGGTTGACCTTGCTGTCGCGGGTGTCGCGGGCGAGCTGGGAGCCGTCGGAGTAGAGGTAGACGTTGCTCTGCTTGGTGGCCAGGGCGTTGGCGGACGGGATCTGCACGAGCGAGTAGCCGAGGAAGAGCAGGCCGATGATCAGCATGACGCCGATCACGAACGTGCTGAGCAGCATGCGCCAGGTGGGGAAGAGGCGGCGCCATCCGGTCCGCTTGGGACGCTTGGGCTTCTTGCCCTTGCCGCCTCCGTCTCCGGTGCCGCCGCCGGTGCCGCCGCTGTCCGCGAGGGCGGTGGTGGCGGGTTCGGTGTCGGTGGTGTCGGTGGCGGTGCTCCTGCCGGCGGCCGCTGCGGCGGTGGCGCCGGCGGCCGCGGCCGGTCCGGCCTTCGCCGCGCCGCCACTGGCCATCGCGGCCCGGGCGCCCTTGGCCGCGCCGCTCGCCGCGCCGGCCTGACCTCCCTCGGCGGCGCCGCCGGCCATGGCGGCGCGGGGGCCCTTGCCGGGGCCACCGGGGGTGCCGGGCCGGGCCGCGTCGCCGCGCGCACCGGCCTGCGCGGCGCCACCGGCCGCGCCGGCTCCGGGGTTCTTCCGGGCGCCGGCGGCCGCACCGGCCTGGGCGCCCGCCGCGGTGGTGCCGGTGCCCGGCTTGGCCGGCTCCGGCGTGCTGGGGGCCTTGACCTTGCGGAGGACCTGGGTCGTCTCGGGCGCCTGGGCGTCCGCGGGGCCCTGCGGGCCGCCGGACGGCTTGCCGCCGTCGGCCTTGCGGGCGGCGTCGCCCTTGCGGGCGGCGTCGGCGCCCTGGGCGGCGGCGGAGGCGCGGGATGTGTCGACGCGCCGGAGCACCTGGGTGCTCTCGGCCGCTTCGGACTCCTGGGCCCCGGACGCCTTCGGGCCCTTGGACCCGGCGGACGGCGACTGCGCGGCCTGGCCGGGCACCCCGGGACTCCGGGTGGCGGCGGACCGCCCGGCAGCGGTGTCCTGGGCGCCGTCGGCCTTCGCGGAGCCCCGCGACGGGCCCGCCTGACCGGGCACACCGGGACGCCGGGGCACGGCGGAACGCCCGGCCCCCTGCCCCTCGGAGCCCTCACCCTCACCGGACCGCGCCGGCTGCCCGGCCGCGCCGGACCTGTCCGGCGCCTGCGGCTCGCCCGACTGCTGCGGCACACCGGCGCCCCGGGACCCGCCGGAACGCCCAGCGGTCCCCCGGTCCCCGGCGCCGTCGCCGGACGCCTCGGACTTCCCCGACTGCTGGGGCACACCGGGCCGCTGCGAGCCCCCGGCACTCTCGGCCCCGGGCTTCCGGGACCCCTCACCCTTGCCCGGCGCCTGCGGAGGCACACCGGGGCGCCGGGCGCCCTCGGACGTCCCGGATCCCTGCGGCCTCACCGGCCGCTGGGGCAGGCCGGAACCCGGGGACCCGGCGGAACGCTCCGCTCCCGGCCCTCCGGCACCCTCGCCCTTGCCGGGCTCCCGGGACTTCCCCGACTGCTCGGGCACGCCGGGGCGCTGCGGGCCCTCGGCCGCCTGCTGCCGGGCGCCCCCGGCCTCGCCGGACGCCCGCGGGGGCACGCCGGGGCGCCGGGGGCCGGACTCGCGGCCCTCGGCGGACTCGGGCTTCCCGGGCTCGCGTGACTGCCCGGCCTGCTGGGAGGGCAGGCCGCCCTGGGGCTCGCCGGGTGTCCCGGCGCCGTTGCTCCCCTCGCCCGTGCGGCCCTTCCGGCCCAGTTGGGCGGCCAGGGCCGCGCGGCGGGCCCGGGCGGCCTGGTCCACGCCGGCGCCCGGCGAGGGCTGACCGCCGGAGGCGGGGCCGGCCTGGTTCCCCTGGCCGCCGCGAGCCGAGCCGTCCCGGCCCCGGTCCTGGCCGGAACCGGCTCCGGTGCGCTCCGGCTCCGCCCTGCCCGGGCGGTCCGCGTCCCCTCCCTGTTCGCGCTTGCTGCCCAGGTCCCGGTCGTCGCCGTCCCCGGGCCGGGTGTTCCCGGTGGCACCGCCGCCGGCCTCGCCGGGTCGGGCGGGCCCTGCAGCCGGCCTCGGTCGTCCCGGCGCCCCGCCCTTGTTCGGCTGCTGCGGCTGCGGCTCGTCGCTCATGTCGTGCACGGACTCCTGTTTCGCGTCGTACGTTTCCCGTACGCCTCGTACGCCTCTGCGGCCCCCAGTTTGAAGACTCTCGCACCTGGCGATCCGTTCCCGGATTCCGGCACGCTTCCGGCACGAAAATGCGTGGCCGGCCGCCGGGCCTCCGGACTAGGCTCCTGCGCTTCGGTGTCGAGCGGTCCGGGGAGGTTGACTGGCGTGGGCGCGGGACGGTTGTACGCGGCCGTCGCGACGGGGGGATTCAGACGGTACGCGACGTATAGGGCGGCCACGGCGGCAGGGGTGTTCACGAACACGGTCTTCGGACTGATCCTCGTCTACACCTATCTGGCGCTGTGGGACGCGAAGCCGCACCTCGGGGGCTATGACCAGGCGCAGGCCGTCACGTTCGTCTGGCTGGGGCAGGCTCTGTACGCGACGCTGGCGATCCAGGGGGGCGGCTTCGAGACCGAGTTCATGGAACGCATCCGTACGGGTGAGGTCGCGATCGACCTGTACCGGCCGGTGGACCTGCAGATGTGGTGGCTGTCGAACGACCTGGGCCGGGCGCTGTTCCAGCTGCTCGGACGCGGGGTGGTCCCGTTCGTCTTCGGGGCGCTGGTCTTCCCGACGGCGCTCCCGCACGAGGTGGGCACCTGGCTGGCGTTCCTGGTCGCCGTGGCGCTCGCGATGGTCGTCAGCTTCGGGATCCGCTACCTGGTGGCGCTGACCGGCTTCTGGCTGATGGACGGCACGGGGGCGCTGCAGGCGCTGATGGTCACCGGCATCTTCTGCTCGGGGATGACGCTGCCGCTCAACGCCTTCCCCGGGACGCTCGGCGAGGTCGTACGGGCGCTGCCGTGGGCGGCGCAGGTGCAGGTGCCGGCGGACGTGCTGATGGGGACGGCCGATCCGCTGCCCTCCTTCGTCTTCCAGGCGGTGTGGGCGGTGGTGCTGCTGGCGGCGGGGCGGCTGGTGCAGAGGGCGGCGGCCCGGCGGGTGGTGGTCCAGGGTGGGTGAGTACGACACGGTGCGCGGGCAGGACGCGGTGCGTGAGCGCGACGCGGTGCGCCGGCAGGACGCGGTGCGCGGGCGCGACAGGGCGGGTGGGTACAACCCGCTGGCCGAAGGGCTGCGCGCCTACCGGCTGATCGCCGGGATGTGGATCCGTTCGACGCTGACCTACCGGTTGTCCTTCGCGCTGACCGCGTTCGGCGGGCTGGTGGTGACCGGCCTCGACTTCGTGACGATCATGCTGATGTTCTCCAGGGTCGACGTCCTCGGCGGCTACTCGCTGCCCGAGGTGGCGTTCCTGTACGGGCTGTCGGCGACGTCCTTCGGCATCGCGGACCTGGTGATGGGGTCGGCGGCCCGGCTGGGCACCCGGGTGCGCGACGGCACGCTGGACACCCTGCTGGTGCGGCCCGCGCCGGTGCTGGCGCAGGTCGCCGCCGACCGGTTCGCGCTGCGGCGGGTCGGCCGGTTCGGCCAGGGGGCGCTGGTGCTGGGCTACGCGCTGGTCGCGTCGGACGTCACCTGGACGCCGGTCAAGGCGCTGATGGTGCCGGGGATGGTGGTCTGCGGCGGGGTGATCTTCTGCGCGGTGTTCGTGGTGGGCGCGGCCTTCCAGTTCGTGGCGCAGGACGCGTCCGAGGTGCAGCACGCGTTCACGTACGGCGGTCAGACGCTGCTGCAGTACCCGCCGACGGTGTTCGGCAAGGAGCTGGTGCGGGGCGTGACCTTCATGTTCCCGCTGGCCTTCGTCAACTGGGTGCCGGCCGCCTACGTGCTGGGCAGGCCGTATCCGCTGGACGGGCTGCCGGAGGGGGCGGCGTTCGCGCCCCCGCTGGTGGCGGCGGTGTGCTGCGCCGCAGCGGGGCTGGCGTGGCGGGCGGGTCTTCGGTCCTATCGGAGTACAGGGAGTTGACGGTGGACGCGTTCATCGAGGTGGACCGGGTCGAGAAGGTCTTCGACGTGCGGCGCAAGACCGGGTTCATGAGGCGGGAGCGGCGGCAGGTGCGGGCGGTGGACTCCCTCTCGTTCACCGTGGCGCGCGGCGAGATGGTCGGTTACATCGGTCCGAACGGGGCCGGGAAGTCGACGACGATCAAGATGCTGACCGGGATCCTCACGCCGAGCGGCGGCCGGCTGCGGGTGGCGGGGATCGATCCGTCGCGGGAGCGGACCCGGCTGGCGCACCGGATCGGTGTGGTGTTCGGGCAGCGGACGACGCTGTGGTGGGACCTGCCGCTGATCGACTCCTACCGGCTGGCGCACCGCATGTACCGGATCCCGGACGCCCGTTACCGGGACAACCTGGACCGGTGCGTCGAACTGCTGGAGCTGGGCGACCTGTTGGACGTGCCGGTGCGGCAGTTGTCGCTCGGGCAGCGGATGCGCGGCGACATCGCCGCGGCCCTGCTGCACGATCCGGAGGTGCTGTACCTGGACGAGCCGACGATCGGCCTGGACGTGGTGTCGAAGGCCAAGGTGCGGGGCTTCCTGAAGGAGCTGAACGCCGGGAGCGGCACGACGGTGCTGCTGACGACGCACGATCTGCAGGACATCGAGCAGTTGTGCTCGCGGGTGATGGTGATCGACCACGGGCGGCTGATGTACGACGGCGCCCTGGCCGGGCTGCACGAGGCCGGGGAGGGCGAGCGGACGCTGGTGGTGGATCTGGAGCGGGAGCTGCCGCCGATCGAGGCGCCGTCGTGCCGGGTGGTGCGGGTGTCGGGGCCGCGGCAGTGGCTGGCGTTCCCGGCGGGGCAGTCGGCGGCGCCGCTGGTGGCGCACATCGCGGCCGAGTACCCGCTGGTGGACCTGTCGGTGCGGGAGCCGGACATCGAGGCGGTCATCGCGAAGATGTACGCGGAGAAGGCGGTCTCGTAGGCTGCTGCCATGACCGACGACGCAGTCCCGGACCTCCGGGCGTCCGACGCCGACCGTGAGCGGGTCGCCGAGGTCCTGCGCGACGCCCTCGCCGAAGGCCGCCTGGACATGGGGGAGTTCGAGGAGCGGCTGGAGGCGACGTACCAGGCGCGTACGTACGGCGAGCTGGCGCCGATCACCCGTGATCTGCCGGCCGGCGCCGCCGCGGCGCCCGCCGCGGTCTCCTTCAGCAAGGCGCCCGCCGGGCAGGACGGCTGGGCGGGCCGGATCGTCGGGGGCGAGGGTTCCTCGGCGGGCGGGTTCGCGGTGCTGTCGGGGTTCGAGCGCAAGGGCCGCTGGACGATGCCGAAGCGGTTCAACTGTTTCGCCTTCATGGGCGGCGGCGAGATCGATCTGCGGGAGGCGTACTTCGCGGACCGCGAGGTGGAGATCAACTGCGTGGCGGTCATGGGCGGGGTGCAGGTGATCGTGCCGCCGGGGGTCGAGGTCGTGGTGCGGGGCGTCGGCGTGATGGGGGGCTTCGAGCACCCGAGGGACGACGGTCCGCCGGAGCCGGGCGCGCCGCGGGTGATCGTCGGCGGCTTCGCCTTCTGGGGCGGGGTGGGCGTCGAGCGCAAGGTGACGCGGGCCGAGCGGCAGCGGCTGAAGGAGCAGCGCCGGCGGGAGCGGCTGGAGCGCAAGGAGGCCCGGCACGAGCTGCACCGGGCCCGGCGCGAGGACCGGCGCCGGTACTAGCCGCGGCGCCCAGGCACCGTCAGCCCCGGACGGCGTGCAGGCGCGCCGCCCCGGGGGGTAAGGCGCGCCCCCAGAACCCGGACTGTCCCCACCTAGGAGGTGCACACCTTGGTCAGCTCGCCGGCGGCGTCCGTGACGGGGCTGACGTCGGGTGTGCGGTCGCCGTCGGCGATGGCGGCGCGGACGTTGCCGACGGCTTCGGAGAGGTCGTCGACGGCCTTGTTGACGTCGGCGTCGTCCGTCTTGTCGCCGATCCTGCGGAGGTTCTTCTCGATGGAGTCGAGGGAGGCGTCGGCCTGAGTGGGGTCGTCGCCGGCGTTCTCCACGGCCTGCTGGAGGTCGGTGACGCTGTCGGCGATGGAGTCGGCGGTCTGTACGCAGTCCAGGGCCTTGTTCACGGCGTCGCAGCCGGTGGTGAGGCCGGCGGTGAGCGCGGCGGTCGCTACGGCGGCGGCGACGGCGGTGAGCCGGCTTCGGCGTCGGCTGGCGGCCATGGTGGTGTGTCCCTCCCCTGGTACGGCTGGCCGGGCGCACAGTGCTGAGCCGTGCGCCCGTACCCATACGGACGTCGGGGAGGGTGCGGGGGTTGCCCTCGCGGGGCGGGCTCTTTGGCGGTCCCTTTACTTTGCCAGGGTGGCGTCCAGCGCCGCCCGCTGGGCCGCGGCGAGTTCGCCGCAGCCGTTGACGGCGAGGTCGAGCAGGGCGTCGAGTTCCTGGCGGGCGAAGGGCTGGGCCTCGGCGGTGCCCTGGACCTCGACGAAGCGGCCGTCACCGGTGCAGACGACGTTCATGTCGGTCTCGGCGCGCACGTCCTCCTCGTAGCAGAGGTCGAGCAGGGGCACGCCGCCGACGATGCCGACGGAGACGGCGCTGACGGTGCCGGTGAGCGGCTGCCGGCCGGCCTTGATCAGCTTGCGGCCCTGGGCCCAGGCGACGGCGTCGGCCAGGGCGACGTAGGCGCCGGTGATGGCGGCGGTGCGGGTGCCGCCGTCGGCCTGGAGGACGTCGCAGTCGAGGACGATGGTGTTCTCGCCGAGCGCCTTGTAGTCGATGACGGCGCGCAGAGAGCGGCCGATGAGCCGGGAGATCTCGTGGGTGCGGCCGCCGATCCTGCCCTTGACGGACTCGCGGTCGCCGCGGGTGTTGGTGGCGCGGGGCAGCATGGCGTACTCAGCGGTGACCCAGCCCTCGCCGCTGCCCTTGCGCCAGCGCGGGACTCCGTCGGTGACGGAGGCGGTGCAGAGGACCTTGGTGTCGCCGAAGGAGACGAGGACGGAGCCCTCGGCGTGCTTGCTCCAGCCGCGTTCGATGGTGACCGGGCGGAGCTGTTCGGGGGTGCGGCCGTCGATTCGAGACATGCGCCGAGCCTATCCGCACGCGCGGAAGGGGCCCCTCCCGCGTCGGGAAGTGCCCCTTCCAGGTGAACCGGGAGGCTCACATCATGTCTTCGATCTCCGCGGCGATCGGGTCGGCGTCGGTGCCGATGACGACCTGGATGGCGGTGCCCATCTTCACGACGCCGTGGGCGCCGGCGGCCTTCAGGGCGGTGTCGTCGACGAGCGAGGGGTCGGCGACCTCGGTGCGGAGCCGGGTGATGCAGCCCTCGATCTCCTCGATGTTGTCGATGCCGCCGAGGCCGGCGACGATCTTCTCAGCCTTGCTGGCCATGTTGCTTCTCCCTGATCCGAACCGCTTTGTCGCAGTAACCCACAGTTGGCCCATCTTCGCGAGCGGTCGTGCGGTACGTGCCCAATGATGGCGATCACCACAGCGGAACCGTCCGCCGACTGGTCTACACCACCGGAGGGACGGTCGCCAAACCGGCTTGCGCGCCGAAGGATTCGGCCGCCGGGCCGGGGTGCGAGGCCGAGCGGTTCAGGGAGGACCCCGATGAGCGCCGACAGCGCCGAGAGCACCGCCCGCCCCGCGCGCGTACGGCTGCAGCGGCTGTACCAGGGCCTGCAGAAGATGGGCCGCAGTCTGCAGCTGCCCATCGCGGTGCTGCCGGCCGCGGGCATCCTGATCGGGCTGGCCCAGCCGGGCGTGGTCGGCGCGGGGGGCCTCGGCTGGACCACGGTCTCCAAGGTGATGCTGGGGGCGGGCGGCGCGCTGCTCGACGGCTCGCTGGGGCTGCCGCTGCTGTTCTGCGTGGGCGTGGCGATCGGCATGGCCAAGAAGGCGGACGGCTCGACGGCTCTCGCGGCGGTGGCGGGGTTCCTCGTCTACTACGGGGTGCTGCACGAGTTCCCGCAGGACTGCCCGGCCGGCTCGAAGGCGGTCGAGCACGTCGGCTGTCAGGTGGGGAACGGGACGGTGACGGCCTTCACCTTCCAGAACCCGGGCGTCTTCGGCGGCATCGTGATGGGCCTGCTGGCCGCCTTCTTCTGGGCCCGCCTCCACCGCACCCGGCTGGTGGACTGGCTGGGCTTCTTCAACGGCCGCCGGCTCGTGCCGATCGTCATGTCGTTCGTCGCCATCCTCTTCGCGGGTCTGTGCCTGTGGGTCTGGCCGCCGGTCGGCGCCGGGCTGGAGGGCTTCGGCCAGTGGCTGCGCGACGCGGGGTCCTGGGGCGCGGGGCTGTTCGGCGTGGCCAACCGGGCGCTGCTGGTGATCGGGCTGCACCAGTTCCTGAACGTGCCCCTGTGGTTCCAGTTCGGCAGCTACACCACGCCGGACGGCACGGTGGTGCACGGCGACATCAACATGTTCCTGTCCGGCGACCCGGACGCGGGGCAGTTCACCTCGGGGTTCTTCCCCGTCATGATGTTCGCGCTGCCGGCGGCGGCGCTGGCGATCACGCACTGCGCGCGGCCGGAGCGGCGCAAGGAGGTCGGCGGGCTGATGCTGTCGGTGGCGCTGACGTCGTTCGTGACGGGCATCACCGAGCCGCTCGAGTACTCCTTCCTCTTCGTCGCGCCCGCGCTGTACGCCGTGCACGCGGTGCTGACCGGGGTCTCGATGGCGGTGACATGGGCGCTCGGCGTGCACGACGGCTTCGCCTTCTCGGCCGGTCTGATCGACTACGTCATCAACTGGCACCTGGCGACGAAGCCGTGGCTGATCATCCCGGTCGGCCTGTGCTTCGCGGCGGTGTACTACGCGGTCTTCCGCTTCGCGATCACCAGGTTCGACCTGCGGACACCGGGGCGGGAGCGGGCGGAGGAGGTGGAGGACGTCACCAAGGCGTAGCCGCCCCGCAGGGGCACTGCGAGTAGCGCGGCGGTGACGGGAATCGCGGGTTCCTTACACCGCCTTCATCGTGCTACAACAGGTCTACACCACTGAGTGGTGTAGACCAGAGACGCCGCCGTCCTCCCTCCCCACGCACGGGCGGCGCCATGCCCACATGGAGGAAGTTGTGACCACGGCCAGCGCCGCTCCCGCGGCCGAGAAGAAGAAGGGCGCCGGCACGATGGCTGTGCTGCAGCGCATCGGCCGCAGCCTCATGCTGCCGGTGGCGGTGCTGCCGGCCGCCGCCCTCCTGGTGCGCCTCGGCAACACCGACATGCTGGGACGGCCGTCGTTCCCGACGTTCCTCACCAAGATAGCGGGCTTCATGGCCGCCGGCGGGAACGCGATCCTCGACAACATGGCGCTGCTGTTCGCCGTGGGCATCGCCATCGGCTTCGCCAAGAAGTCGGACGGCTCGACGGCGCTCGCGGCGGTCGTGGGCTACCTGGTCTTCAAGAACGTGCTGGGCACGTTCACCGACAAGAACCTGCCGAAGGTGGCGACCGCCGTCGACGGCAAGGTCGTCATGGTGGACGCGCCGGTGGACGCCAAGGTGCTCGGCGGTGTGGTCATGGGCATCGTCGTGGCCCTGATCTACCAGCGCTTCTACCGCACCAAGCTGCCCGACTGGGCGGGCTTCTTCGGCGGCCGGCGCCTGGTCCCGATCCTGTCGGCGTTCGCCGGCCTGCTCCTCGGCATCGTGTTCGGCTACATCTGGCCGGTCCTCGGCACGGGTCTGCACAACTTCGGTGAGTGGCTGGTGGGGTCGGGCGCGGTCGGCGCCGGCATCTTCGGTGTGGCCAACCGCGCGCTGATCCCGATCGGCATGCACCACCTGCTCAACTCGTTCCCCTGGTTCCAGGCCGGCGACTACCACGGCAAGAGCGGCGACATCGCCCGCTTCCTGGCCGGCGACCCGTCCGCCGGGCAGTTCATGACCGGCTTCTTCCCGATCATGATGTTCGGCCTCCCGGCGGCCTGCCTGGCGATCGTGCACTGCGCCCGCCCGGAGCGCCGCAAGGTGGTCGGCGGCATGATGTTCTCGATCGCGCTGACCTCGTTCGTGACCGGTGTGACCGAGCCCATCGAGTTCACCTTCATGTTCATCGCGCCGGTCCTGTACGGCATCCACGCGGTCCTCACCGGCGTCTCGCTGGCGCTGACCTGGGCGCTGGGCATGAAGGACGGTTTCGGGTTCTCGGCGGGCGTGGTCGACTTCGGGCTGAACCTGGGCATCGCGACCAACCCCTGGGGCCTGGTGCTGGTCGGCCTGTGCTTCGCGGCCGTCTACTACGCGGTCTTCCGCTTCGCGATCGTCAAGTTCAACCTGCCTACGCCGGGCCGCGAGTCCGACGAGGAGTTGGCGGAGCTGCAGAAGGCCGAGGCCAAGTAGCCTCCCCCGCACGGCGAAGGCCCCCGGAACCGATCGGCTCCGGGGGCCTTCTCCGTCGTCTGCCGGGGCGTCAGATCTCGTACGTCGCCGCGGGCGCCGCCAGGTCCACCCGGCCGGTGAAGACCTCACGGGCGTGGGTCAGGTTGAGCTGGGGGTCGGTCCACGGCGGGATGTGGGTGAGGACCAGGTGGCGGGCGTTCGCGCGGGCCGCCGTCTCGCCGGCCTCCCGGCCGTTGAGGTGCAGGTCCGGGATGTCTTCCTTGCCGTGCGTGAACGCGGCCTCGCACAGGAACAGGTCGGCGTCCCGGGCCAGCTCGTCCAGCGTCCCGGTGACGCCCGTGTCGCCGGAGTACGTCAGGACCTTCCCGCCGTGCTCGATCCGGATGCCGTACGCCTCCACGGGGTGCCGCACCCGCTCGGTGTGCACGGTGAACGGGCCGATCTCGAACGTCGAGGGCTTCACCGTGTGGAAGTCGAAGACCTCGCTCATGGAGGAGGCGGAGGGGGTGTCGGCGTAGGCCGTGGTCAGGCGGTGCTCGGTGCCCTCGGGGCCGTAGACCGGCATCGGGGCGCAGCGGCCGCCGTCGAAGCGGTAGTAGCGCGCGACGAAGTAGGCGCACATGTCGATGCAGTGGTCGACGTGCAGGTGGCTCAGGAAGATCGCGTCGAGGTCGTAGAGACCGCAGTGGCGCTGCAGCTCGCCGAGGGCGCCGTTGCCCATGTCGAGGAGCAGCCGGAAGCCGTCGGCCTCGACGAGGTAGCTCGAGCAGGCCGATTCCGCGGATGGGAACGACCCCGAGCAGCCGACGACGGTGAGCTTCATGAAGCAGAAACCTCCGTTGGCGGAAGGCGGCGGACGGGGAGCCGGCGAAAGGGGCCGGGGGCAGGGCAGACGGGGGTCGTGCGGTCCGTCGAGCGTAAGGCGCGAAAGCGCGGGTCGCTCCTCCGCCAGGGGCCGTTGTGGGCGAACTCACCTGTGCTGTCACCGGTTCGGCTGGACCCAGGGGCGCATAAGAACGGAAGAGGGCGCGCAATGCCGGGCGCGCGCCGGTAACGTCGTCCTCATGGACACGTCCTGGTGGCTGGCGCTCGCGGCGGTGGTGCTGCTCGCGCTGGTCGCCACACTCGTCGACGGCTGGGGGCGGGGCCGGCGGCCCGGCGGGCGCAGGCTGCGGCCGCCCGGACGCCCCGGGACCCGGGACCGCTCCCGGACGCGCCCGCACCCCGGCGACATCTGGTGGGCGAACGTGCCCTACGAGGACCGCGCGGAGTCCAAGGACCGCCCCTGCCTGGTGCTGGCGGTGCGCGGCAACCGGGCCACCGTCGCGAAGATCACCAGCAAGTACCACGACGAGCGCGCCGGGGTGATCCCGCTGCCGCCCGGCGCGGTCGGCGACGCGCACGGGCGGCCCAGCTTCCTGCAGACCGACGAGCTGCGGGAGGTGCCGGTGGGGGACTTCCGGCGCCGGGTGGGCGTGGTCGACCCGGTGCTGTGGGACCAGGTGCGCCACCTCGCGGGCTGAGCCGCGCCGGGCCGGCCGCGGGGCGGCTACTGCTGCCGGACCGTCACCGTGACCTTCCATTCCTGGACGCCCTCGCAGGAGACCTGGCCGGTGGCGGTGGGCTCGGGGCACATCGGCCGGGAGGACGTCAGTTCCGCGGTGCCGGCGGCCGCCGCGCGGTAGGCGGCGGTGGCGTCGCCCGGCTGGATGACGAAGCCGGAGTTGATCGCCTCCAGGGCGGTGCCGCTCGCCGCGACCGGCTTCCAGGGGCGGTCCTTGCTGCCGTCGAGGGTGAGCCGCAGCTCGCCGCCCTTGGTCAGGCAGAGGGTGCGGCCGTCGTCGGCGGCGGTCAGCTCGGCGTGGGAGACGCACCCGCCGGACGGCGGTGTGCCGGTCGCCGACGGTGACACCCTGCCGCTGCCGCCCCCGGTGTCGTCACCGCCGTCCCCGCCGCTCTGCGAGCCGCAGCCCGCGAGGAGCAGGGCGGCTGCCGCGAGGGCGAGGGTCGTCGTTCGACGCATGGGGTCCGCCTTTCGTCCGTGGCCGGCCGTCCGGCCGCTGGTACGGATGTGACGTACCACCGGCGCGGACGGATCCCGCGTGCGGAGGGCGGAATTCCCCTCGGGTGGCGAAACCTATGCCCAGAGCTGGCCGTGCAGCGTCTCGATGGCCTCTTCGGTGGTGGCGGCGGTGTAGACGCCGGTGGAGAGGTACTTCCAGCCGCCGTCGGCCACGACGAAGACGATGTCGGCGCTCTCGCCCGCCTTGACCGCCTTCCTGCCGACGCCGATCGCCGCGTGCAGGGCGGCGCCGGTGGAGACGCCCGCGAAGATGCCCTCCTGCTGGAGGAGCTCGCGGGTGCGGGTGACCGCGTCGGCCGAGCCGACCGAGAAGCGGGTGGTGAGGACGGAGGCGTCGTAGAGCTCGGGGACGAAGCCCTCGTCGAGGTTGCGCAGGCCGTACACCAGGTCGTCGTAGCGCGGCTCGGCGGCGACGATCTTCACGTCCGGCTTGTGCTCGCGCAGGTAGCGGCCGACGCCCATGAGGGTGCCGGTGGTGCCGAGGCCGGCGACGAAGTGGGTGACGGAGGGCAGGTCGGCGAGGATCTCCGGGCCGGTCGTGGCGTAGTGGGCGCCCGCGTTGTCCGGGTTGCCGTACTGGTAGAGCATCACCCAGTCGGGGTGCTCGGCGGAGAGTTCCTTGGCGACGCGCACGGCGGTGTTGGAGCCGCCGGCGGCCGGGGAGGAGATGATCTCGGCGCCCCACATGCCGAGCAGGTCCCGGCGCTCCTGCGAGGTGTTCTCCGGCATCACGCACACCATGCGGTAGCCCTTGAGCTTGGCGGCCATGGCGAGGGAGATGCCGGTGTTGCCCGAGGTGGGCTCCAGGATGGTGCAGCCCGGGGTCAGCCGGCCGTCCTTCTCCGCCTGCTCGATCATGTGCAGGGCCGGGCGGTCCTTGACCGAGCCGGTGGGGTTGCGGTCCTCCAGCTTGGCCCAGATGCGGACGTCGTCGGACGGCGACAGCCGCGGCAGGCGCACCAGAGGGGTGTTGCCCACCGCGGCCAGCGGGGAGTCGTAACGCATCGGGATCAGGCCATGCCACCGGCGACGGCCGGCAGGATGGTCACGCTGTCGCCGTCGGCCAGCTTGGTGGAGATGCCGTCGAGGAAGCGGACGTCCTCGTCGTTGAGGTAGACGTTGACGAAGCGGCGCAGCTGCTCGCCGTCCACGATGCGGGCCTGGATGCCCGGGTGCCGGGACTCGAGGTCGGCGAAGAGCTCGGCGAGGGTGTCCCCGGTGCCCTCCACCGCCTTCTGGCCGTCGGTGTACGTGCGGAGGATGGTCGGGATGCGGACCTCGATGGCCATGGCGTCAGGGCTCCTGTCGAAAATGAGTCAGGTCGGTGGGCGCGACAGCGCGGGCGTCTCATGTACGCGGAGTGGGCGCCGCCGGCTCACGGCCGTACGGCGGCAGAGGCGTGCGTCAACAGATGGCGCTTGCGAGCCTGCACAGGTCGACGTGCAGCCGCGCCACGAGCAGCGTGCCCGGCGTCTTGTCGCTCACGTCTCGGTCAACCATGAGGTCATCGTATCGATTCCCGCCCCCGCACCCGGAGTGCCGTCCCACACTTCGGATGGCCCTCGGCCACTGGCTGAGACCGCCGGGATCGGCGCGCCCGCCGGAGCGCCGGTCAGTACGCCTGCACGACCTTGACCTCCTCCTCCGTGACCTCGCCGTCGAGGATGCGGAAGGAGCGGAACTGGAAGTCGCCGAGGCCGTCGGCGTCGGCGGTGGAGACCAGGACGTAGTGGGCGCCGGGCTCGTTGGCGTAGCCGATGTCGGTGCGGGAGGGGTAGGCCTCGGTCGCGGTGTGGGAGTGGTAGATGACCACCGGCTCCTCGTCGCGGTCGTCCATCTCCCGGTAGAGCTTGAGCAGGTCCTGGGAGTCAAACTCGTAGAAGGTGGGCGAGCGGGCCGCGTTCAGCATCGGGATGAAGCGCTCGGGGCGGCCGGCGCCCACCGGGCCCGCGACGACGCCGCACGCCTCGTCCGGGTGGTCCTCGCGCGCGTGGGCGACGATCTGGTCGTGGAGGGCCTGGGTGATGGTCAGCATGGGGGCCAGGATAGGCGGACGGGCCGCCCCGTACCGAGGTCCGGTACGGGGCGGCCCACATGGTGGACGCCCTGAGCGGTGGCGGCCGGGACTGCCACGAGTACTCCCGGCGGCCGGACATCCTGGGGGAAGGTTTCTCCTAGGCGGTCAGCCGACCTTCTCGTACGTCCGCTCGTCGCGGTCCGCGATCTGCGGGGCGCGGGACTTCAGGACCATCCAGCCGATGCCGAGCGCGACCGCCCAGCCCGCCATCACGTAGAGGCAGACCCGGGAGTCGGCGTCGTAGGCGATCAGGCCGGTGACGAAGAGCAGGAACACGATGGCGATGTAGGAGCACACCGCGCCGCCCGGCGCCGGGAAGGAGGAGGCGGGCAGCCGGCCCGCGACGACCGCGCGGCGGTAGATGACGTGGCTGACCAGGATCATCAGCCAGGTCCAGATGCCGGCCGCGGTGGCGACGGAGGTGACGTAGCCGAAGGCCTTCTCCGGGACGACGTAGTTCAGGACCACGCCGATGCCCATGAAGAGCACCGAGACGGTGATGCCGAGCGCCGGGGTCTTGCTGGCCGACAGCTTGCCGAAGGCCCGCGGGGCCTCGCCGTTGTCGGCCAGGGTGCGCAGCATGCGGCCGGTGGAGTACATGCCCGAGTTGCAGGAGGACAGGGCCGCGGTGAGCACCACGAAGTTGACGATGCCCGCGCCGGCCGGGATGCCGATGACCGCGAACGCCTTCACGAAGGGACTGACGCCCTCGGCGAATTCGGTCCACTTGACCACGCAGAGGATGACGGTCAGGGCGCCGACGTAGAACAGGGCGATGCGCCAGGGCAGGGTGTTGATCGCCTTCGGCAGGGTCTTCTCGGGGTTCTCGGACTCGCCCGCGGTGACGCCGACCAGCTCGACGGCGAGGTAGGCGAACATCACGCCCTGCAGGGTCATCAGCGAGGAGCCGACGCCCTTCGGGAAGAAGCCGTCGAACTGCCAGAGGTTCGCCACGTGCGCGGTGTCGCCGGCGGCGCTGAAGCCGAAGGTGAGCACGCCGAGGCCGATCACGATCATGCCGATCAGGGCGGTGACCTTGACCATGGAGAACCAGAACTCGATCTCGCCGAACAGCTTGACCGAGATCAGGTTGGCCACGAACAGGACGACGAGGAAGACCAGGGCCGTGACCCACTGCGGGACGGCCGGGAACCAGTAGTTGACGTAGATGGCCGCGGCCGTCAGCTCGGCCATGCCGGTGACCACCCACATCAGCCAGTACGTCCAGCCGGTGAAGAAGCCGAAGAACGGGCCGAGGAACTCACGGGAGTACTCGGCGAAGGAGCCGGAGACGGGGCGGTAGAGCAGCAGCTCGCCCAGGGCCCGCATGATGAAGAAGATGATCGCGCCCGCGAGCGCGTACATGAGGATGAGACTGGGGCCCGCCTTGGCGATGTTCGCCCCGGCGCCCAGGAACAGGCCGACGCCGATGGCGCCGCCGATGGCGATCATCTGGACCTGACGGCTGCCGAGCCCGCGCTCGTACCCCTCTTCGGGGGCTTCTGTGACCCTCTCGGAGGCCATGTGTGGTGCGCCTTTCTCCATGCCGACCCGGACCTTTCGTCGGCCCCGGATCGGGTTTCGATCCCCCCGGATGATGGAGTTGGGCGGGGTTTCGGGAACCCGCCCGTGCCTGGCCGGCGGTTGCCGGCTCGGTGGCGCACCCGGCCGGACATGGGTGGTGTCGGCCGGGCGGTCGTGAAGATTTATCACGGCCGCAATATTGGGCACAGGGGGCGGTTGTGACGCACCACACAGGAAGAAGCGGACAAAGAGCGCTCGAACGCGTGAAAACCGGCCACCACGGTGACGCGATCGTTATCCGGATTTGAGTGTCCTTTGAGCGAACACGAAATCAGGATGATCAGGGCATCAAGGTCGTCACGAGGGTTTCCTGGAGCCCGCCGAGCCACAGATAGGCCATCACCATCGGCTTGCGCGGGTCGTCGTCCGGCAGCCCGTAGAGCAGCTCGGTGTCGTCCTCGTCGGTGATCTCCAGCCGGGCGCCGATCGCCAGGCGGAGGTCGTTGAGGGCGCCGAGCCACCAGCGCGACTCGTCCGGGGTGAGCTTGAGGACCGCCCCGCCGGCATCCGCCGCGTTCAGCGCGTCGAGGGTGCGGATGACCGCGAGAGCGTTCTCCCGCTTGCCGGCGCGCAGGTCGTTCTCGGTGTAGCGGCGGAACTCGGCGGAGTGCGCCTGTCGCTCCTCCGCCTCGGCCGGGGAGGCGGGCGCCCGCTCCGGGTCGCCGTAGGCGTCGGGGAAGAGCCGCCTGAGGACCGGGTCGGCGGGCGGCTCGCTCGGCCCCTCGGCGAACAGCTCGGCCAGCGGGTCGCCGCCTGCGTCCTCGGCGGGGCCGGGGCCGATGAGCTCGAGGAGCTGCACGGCCAGCGACCGGATGATGGAGATCTCGACGTCGTCGAGCGCGACGGCCGCGCCGCCGCCGGGAATCGGTTCGAAGGTTCCGGGCATGGAGGGGATCGCTACTTCCGGTCCTGCTGGAGGGTGGCCCACAGTCCGTAGCCGTGCATCGCCTGCACGTCGCGTTCCATCTCCTCGCGAGTGCCGCTGGAGACGACCGCCCGGCCCTTGTGGTGGACGTCGAGCATGAGCTTGGTGGCCTTGTCCTTCGGGTAGCCGAAGTAGGTCTGGAACACGTAGGTCACATAGCTCATGAGGTTGACCGGGTCGTTGTGCACGATCGTGATCCAGGGGACGTCGGGCTCGGGTACGGCGAAGACCTCCTCCGCCGACTCGGTGCGTTCGATCTCTACGGGCGCGGGTGACGTCACACAGCCCATGCTGCCACGCGGGCCAGTATTCGTCACACTGACGAAATGGGGGTACGATCCTGCCATGAACACAGCGGACCTTGGGCTGCCGGTGGACGTTCCCTCGACGGCGCTCTTCACGGACCAGTACGAGCTGACGATGCTGCAGGCCGCGCTGAAGGCCGGTACGGCCGAGCGGCGCAGCGTCTTCGAGGTCTTCACCCGGCGGCTGCCCCCGGGTCGCCGCTACGGCGTGGTGGGGGGCACCGGACGCGTGCTGGACGCGGTCGAGAACTTCCGCTTCGACGAGGACCTCCTCGGCTTCCTGCGGCAGCACGGCATCGTCGACGAGGAGACCCTGAAGTGGCTCGCCGGCTACCGCTTCAGCGGTGACGTGTGGGGTTACCCCGAGGGCGAGGTGTACTTCCCGGGCTCGCCGATCCTGCGGGTCGAGGGCTCCTTCGCCGAGTGCGTGCTGCTGGAGACGGTGATCCTCTCGATCCTCAACCACGACTCGGCGATCGCGGCCGCCGCGTCCCGGATGGCCTCGGCGGCCGGTGACCGGCCGCTGATCGAGATGGGCGCCCGCCGCACCCACGAGCTGGCCGCCGTGGCCGCCTCCCGGGCCGCCTACGTCGGCGGCTTCGCGACCACCTCCGACCTCGCGGCCGGCTTCCGGTACGGCATCCCGACCGTCGGCACCTCGGCGCACGCCTTCACCCTGCTGCACGACCGGGAGCGGGACGCCTTCCAGGCCCAGGTCGACTCCCTCGGCCGGGGCACCACGCTCCTGGTGGACACCTACGACGTCGCCGCGGCCGTCCGCACGGCGGTGGAGGTGGCCGGTCCGGAGCTGGGCGCGGTGCGCATCGACTCCGGGGACCTGCTGCTCGTCGCGCACCGGGTGCGGCAGCAGCTCGACGAGCTGGGCGCGACCGGCACGAAGATCGTCGTCACCTCCGACCTGGACGAGTACGCCATCGCCTCGCTCGCGGCGGCGCCGGTGGACGCGTACGGCGTCGGCACCCAGCTCGTCACCGGCTCCGGGCACCCGACCTGCTCGATGGTCTACAAGCTGGTCGCCCGGGCCGAGTCCGCCGATCCGGCGGCGCCGATGGTGCCGGTGGCGAAGAAGTCCACCGGGGGCAAGACCTCCGTCGGCGGCCGCAAGTGGGCGGCGCGCCGGCTGGACCGGGACGGGATCGCGGAGGCCGAGGTCGTCGGCACCGGGCCGGTCCCCGCCGAGCTGGCCGGACGGCAGCTCCTGGTGCGGCTGATCGAGAACGGCGAGGTCGCCGCGCGCGAGCCGCTGGACGTGGCGCGCGAGCGGCACATCGCGGCACGCGGCGCGCTGCCGCTGTCCGCCACGCAGCTCTCCCGGGGCGAGCCCGTGCTCCCGACGGAGTACGTGCAGGGCGGGTCGGGTAGCTAGAAGCAGGACAGACCGTTCGCTCCCCCGTCCGTCGGCCCCCTCCCGCGGGGACCGTGAAGTCTCTAGGCTCAGTTACTCAACCGGACAGTCGAAGGACACCCACCATGCGCCGCGCCTTGATCGTCGTAGACGTGCAGAACGACTTCTGCGAGGGAGGCAGCCTGGCGGTCACCGGCGGCGCCGACGTGGCCGCCGCCGTCACCGAGCTGATCGGGCAGGCGGCGGGCACCGGCTACCGCCATGTGGTGGCCACCCGCGACCACCACATCGCGCCCGGCGGTCACTTCGCCGACGACCCCGACTTCGTCCACTCCTGGCCCGCGCACTGCGTCGCGGGCACCGAGGGGGTCGGCTTCCACCCGAACTTCGCACCGGCCGTCGCCTCCGGCGCGGTGGACGCGGTCTTCGACAAGGGCGCGTACGCGGCCGCCTACAGCGGCTTCGAGGGCGCCGACGAGAACGGCGTCCCGCTGGCCGAGTGGCTGCGCGCCCGGCACATCGACGAGGTGGACGTGGTCGGCATAGCCACCGACCACTGCGTCCGGGCCACCGCGCTGGACGCGGCCCGCGAGGGCTTCCGCACCCAGGTCCTGCTGGACCTGACCGCGGGCGTCGCCCCGCAGACCACGGAGCGGGCCCTGGAGGAGCTGCGCGCGGCCGGGGTGGAACTCACCGGCAAGCCGGTGGTCGGCGGCTAGGAGCCGTCCGGCATTCGCGCCGGATCAGCCCGCAGCGTCCGGTGCCGCGCATCGCGAGGCGGAGGGCCGCCGTGGTACTGGATGTACCTGGGCGTACCCGACGACGTGCGCCCGGGGGCGGGCTCAGCCGCGCCGGGCCACGGCGGGGGCGGGTGTGCGCAGCAGGGCGCGGATCGGGTGCCACAGCTCGGTCACCGCGACACCGCCGTCCGGTGCCGTGCGCCATATGAGGCCGTCGGGGTGGTGCAGCACCGCCGTGATCTCGTCCGGGGTCGGCGGGGCGGTGTTGCCGCGCAGGTAGATCGCGCGCAGGCCCAGGTTGCGCAGCCTGGTCAGGGCTCGGGCGCGGTTCTGGGCGTGCACCAGGACGCGCACCCCGGCGGGGCCGCCGGCCGGGCTGGGGCTGGGCAGGTTGAGTGCCACCACCACCGTGCCGTTCGGCAGTTTGCTGAAGCCTCCTGCGGCCATGCGGTCACATCCCCGTTCCGGTCGGTGTCAATAAGCGATCCACAGGACGCACCTAAACACGATCGGCGGCGACCCGCCAGGGGGTCACCGCCGATACGCTTTTGACCTGCGGATATATCCGCTACTTCACCGCCGGGCCGACCTCGAGGTCGATCGTCGAGCCGCCGTGGGCCTGCTTGACGATCTTGATCTTGGTGTTGGTGTCAGTGATCTTGACGCCACCGGTCGGGTTCGCCGGGTCGTAGTAGGTGCTGGTGTGGTCGTTGAAGACCGGCACACCCTTCTGCGACTTGATCTTGAGCGCCTTGTCGGCCTTGTGCAGCGTGATGCCGTCCGTGGCGTCCAGGCTGAACGGCGAGTCGTAGGCCTGGATCCGGTTGCGCAGCAGCGTGCCGTCGGACCACTTCAGCGCCTTGTAGTGCGCGTCCACGGGCAGGATCAGACCGGTGCCCGGGTGGCTGTTGACGTTGGTGTTGTTGTCCGCCTGGGAGGTGTCCCACTTCCAGATCAGCAGGCCGTTCTGGTACGGGTAGTGCTCCACCCAGTCCGGGCGCGACGAGAAGCCGAAGTTGTACGGGCCGACCTTGAGGGTCTTGTCGTACGACACGTACTGGCGGTTCTCGGCGATGTAGTACTGGCTGTAGTCCCTGGTGAAGGACGCGCCGACGCGGGAGAAGCCGTTGGCGGTCCAAGCGGGGTCCGCGGACTCGGCGTTGTCGGAGAACACCGGCGTGCCGTCGGCGGTCACCGTGATCTCGTCGGCCGTGAAGCCCTTCAGGGCCACGCCGCCGTCGGTCTGGTAGCGGAAGCGGAGCTGGATGTTCTGGCCGGCGTAGGCGTCCAGCGGGTACGACAGCTTCTTGTAGCCGGCGACCGTGCCGGTCAGGGCCGGCTTGTCGGAGGCGTCACGCGGGATGGGCTGGCCGTCCACCGTGCCGTCGATCGCGGTCCAGTTGGCGCCGCCGTCGGTCGACACCTCGGTGTAGAGGAAGTCGTACTCGGACTCGATGTCGTACCAGCCGTCGAGCGAGAGGGTGGCGGACTTCTTGCCCGTGAGGTCCACGGAACGGGTCAGCGTGTTCTTGAGGTCGTCGCCGCTGCCGCTCCACCACTGGGTGGCGCCCTCGGCCGGGGTGACGATCTCGGTCTTCACGGCCTTCTTCGGCAGCGAGACCACCAGCGCCTGGCGGTACTTGGTGTTGTACTCGGCGACGCCCAGCTTGTGCCACGACTTCACGCCCGCCTTGGCGGTGTCGTAGTTCAGCCAGCCGAGCTGCAGCTTGTCCCAGGCGTTCATGTCGCCCGGCATGTCGCCGATGGCCTCCTTGCCGGTTCCCAGCCAGGAACCGGAGGACATCAGCGTCCAGAAGCCGGTGGAGTTGTCGCCGCCGGCGGTGTCGTACTCGTCCGGCAGACCGAGGTCGTGGCCGTACTCGTGGGCGAAGACACCGAGGCCGCCGTTCTCCGGCTGGATGGTGTAGTCGCCGACCCAGACACCGGTGTCGCCGACCTGCGTGCCGCCGAGCTTGTTGTCGCTCGGGCCGGTGGCGCCGGCGTCGGTGCCGAAGGCGTACCAGCGGTGCGCCCAGATGGCGTCCGTGCCCTGGGCGCCGCCGCCCGCGGACTCGTCCTCACCGGCGTGCACGAGCTGGAAGTGGTCGACGTAGCCGTCGGGCTCGTTGAAGTTGCCGTCGCCGTCGTAGTCGTAGCGGTCCCACTGGTCGTACTTGGCCAGGTCCGCCTTGATGTCGGCGTCGGACTTGCCGGCCTTCTTCTGGTCGGCGACCCAGGCGTTGAGGCCGTCGCGGACGACGTTCCACACGCTGGAGCAGTTGGTCTGGCCGCAGGCGTTGTTGCCGTAACGGGCCTCGTTGTAAGGGACCTTGACCCAGTCCGAGACCTCGCCGTCCACGGAGTAGCGGCCCGAGGACTGCTTCTCGTAGTACTTCTTCAGCGACTCCGTCTTCGAGCCGGTGCCGAAGTAGAGGTTCTGGAAGTGCTTCTGGTTGTAGTCCTGCTGCCAGGCCGTGGAGTTGTCCTTCTTGCGGTCCGGCTTGGCGATCGTGTTGTGCAGCGGGCCGGCGGTGCCGCCGTACCGCGGGTCCGTCTGGTCGCCGAACTCCACCAGGATGGTGAAGATCTTGTCGGTCTTCTCCCGGCTCAGCTCGACGTACTTGCTGTCGCCCTTCTTGCTCTTGAGCTGGACGACCTTCGAGCCGTTGCGGTCCTTGGCCTTCGCCTTGCCCGCTATGAGCTGGTTCAGGGCCTCCTGACGCTGGGCGCGCTGCGTCTTGCTCAGCGGGCCGTCGAGGTCGTGGGCCTTCTGGTTCACCGGGGCCGGGTCGTGCCGGTTCGCGGCTGCCGACGAGGGCTGGGTGCTCGCCTCGGCGACCGCGAAGGTCGCGTAGGTGGCGGAGGCCGTCGCGAGCGCCACACCGATGGCGGCGACTCTGAACGTCCAGGGTCTGCTGGTCACTTGAGTTCCTCCCCCGCGCCGCGCGCACGGACAGGGGGTTCCCGGTTCATGGAGAGTTCCGTGCGCGCACGTTCAACGCGTGTATCAAGTGACGTAATTTGACTAGAGGTTTAGAAGAAAAAACAGACCTTGACTTGAGCAGGACAAGTGCACTATGCGGAGACGAGGTTCGCTTTACGAACGCCTCGGGGTGTCGGCCGACGGGCGCGTGGGACCGTCCGCTTGCCGGACCCATGACTCCGTGCGCCCCCTGTGCACCGGTACTGTGGGTTAGGTCATGCTTACCGGGCGCGCGGCTCGGGCATGCACCGCGAAGAGAGTCGAACGGCACCCCGAATCCCCCGAGATGTTTCCGAGGACACGATTGCCATGCCTCGTCCGACCGCCGCACAGCTCGCCTACGGTTCGTGCACCGTGATCCTGTCGACACTCGCCATGCTGCTGCTGTCCCAGGCGAGTTCCGGCCTCGCGGTCTCTGTCATCGCCCTGGCCGCGCTGGCCCTGGGGCTGCTCGTCGCGATGACGGTCCCCCTGCCGGGGGCGCGCGCCGCCGAGCGGCCGGCCGAGCCGGCGCGGGAGGGCGAGCGGGTCCCGACCAGGCTCTGAACGACGCACACGCGAGCGGCGGATCCGTGGCGTCCACGGATCCGCCGCTCGCCGCCCCGCGTCCCTCAGCGGGTGCTGACCTCCACCGTCTTGGCGGCCTTGTCGTGCAGCCCCTGCTTGTACGGCTTGTCGAAGTAGCTCCAGCCGCCGCAGATCACCGTCCAGACGCAGGCGCAGCAGAAGGCGAACGGCAGCCACAGCACCAGGGCGCGGATCAGCGAGGTCTGCGTCGAGGGCGTGGCGCCGTCGTTCAGGTTGGCCACCCGCATCCCGAGCCACTTCTTGCCCAGGGTCTGCCCCGACCTGGCGATCAGGATCGTGTCGTAGGCGACGTAGAGGACCGCGGCGACCAACGACTGCCAGAGCGACCGGCCGACCTCGGCCCGGTTGCCGTTCACGTCGTACTGGTGCACGCCGAGGGGCCAGGTGACCAGCCAGACGGCGATGCCCACGAGGATCATGTCGATGATGCGGGCGAGGGTGCGCCTGCCGTTTTCGGCGAGCGGGGGCATGCCGGCGAGCGGGTCGGCGTGGCCGCCGTACGGGCCGCCGCCGTAGGGACCTCCTCCCCCGTAGGGGCCGCCCGCGCCGTAGGGGCCGCCTGCGCCGGGGGGTCCGCCTCCGTAGGGGCCGCCGCCGTGGGGCTCACCGCCGCCGTAGGGGGGCGGCTGCTGTCCGCCCCAGTGCGGCGGGGGCTGCCCGCCCTCGCCCGGGGGCGGCTGTCCGCCGGGCGGCGGGGGCTGCCGGTCGCCGGGCGGGGTGTCGTACGGCGAGCCCGTCCTCCCCGGGTCCGACGGGGGCCGCTTCTGGAACGGGTCGTCCTCGGGAGGCTCGGCTCCGGAGCCGGGGGGCGGTTCACTGCTCATGGCCCGAGTGGACCGCGAACGCACCGGCTCCGCACCCGGCGGACGGCCGTACGGGGTACGGGGTACGAGGTACGGGGCAGCCGTCAGTCCGCGACGAAGGTGTGGGCCGCCTTGTCGTGCCAGCACTGGCGCCAGGGCCGGTCGAACAGGCCCCACAGCACGCCGATCAGCCCGATCCCGAGCAGGCCGGGAACGCTGTAGACCAGCCAGCGGCGCAGGGCCGCGCCGAACGCGGGAGGCTCGTGCGCCTCGATGTCCCGGACCTCGATCCCGCACAGCTTCTTGCCGAGCGTACGGCCCCACCTGGCGGTGGGCAGCACCTCGTACAGCACGCCGAAGACGAGCAGGATGCCGACGACGATGGCGAGCGCGGTGCCGGTCGTGCCGTCGATCAGCCAGACGGTGACGGTACGGCCGGACAGCCTGGCCTCGTCGATCTTGTCCTGGATGTGGTCGGCCGCCCGGGTGCCCAGCGGCACGGCGGCGGCCGCGGTGACGGCGCCGACGACCAGGTTGTCGACCAGCCGGGCCGCGAGGCGTTTGCCGAGGCCGGCCGGGCGGGCCGCGGCCTGCCGGCGGGCCGCGGCCTGGAACACGTCGTCGACCGGCGGCTTCCACGGCGCCACGGGCTGCTCGTCCGATCCCCCGGCCAGCCGGTGCACCTGCTGGGGCCAGGAGGCCTGGCCGCCGCCCGGCCCGGCGGTCAGCGGGGTGCCGGACCCGGCGGACCGCCCGGGCGCCGACTGGTGGGGAACGGCCTGCTGGGGCGCGGCCTGCTGATGTCCCGTCTGCCGCGGTGCGGTCTGCGGGGAGGCCGCCTGCTGGGGCACGGCGGGGGCCGCGGCCGCCGGGGGCTGGGACCCCTGCGGGGACTGCGCGCCCGCACGCGCGGCGGCGGCCTTCCCGGCGCCGAAGCCGGGACCCCCGGCCGGGCCCTGGGCACCGGTGCCGGCGGGACCAGCCGGCCCCGCCTGCGGCGCCACGGCCGGCCCCTGGGGGTTGAAGGCACCGGAGGCCGCACCGGGGCCAGGGGCTCCATGGCCCGGGGCTCCGGGTCCCGTGGCGGCCGGTCCGAAACCGGGGGCGCCGCCCGCGTGCGGGCCGGCGGACGCGCCGGACCGCCCGCCCCGGGCGGGGTTCGGCTCCTGGCCCGGCACCTGACGGAAGGTCATGGTGCCGGAGTCCTGGACGGCGGCGGGGCCGGGGACCGGACGCCGGAAGATGAAGGTGCCGCTGGGGTCGGGCTCGTCGTCGGCCGGCGGGATCGACGCCGTGCCGTCGGTACGGGCCGCGTGCCCGGCCGGCTGGGACGGGGGGTCGGCGGGGACCCTCGGGTCGGCGCCCCAGGCGGACGCCTGCGAACCGCCGGACCACTCCCCCGCGGGCTCCGGCTGCGGGTCCTCGTCGAAGAAGTGCGGGCCCGTCTCCTCCACGGCCGGGACCGCCGGGCTGAACCCGGGCGGCGGAGCGAGCGGTTCACCGTCCCGCGGCGCCGGCCGGCTGGTGCCCGGCACCCAGGAGGCGCCGTTCCAGTACCGGACGTAACCGGGGATGGACGGGTCCGGGTAGTAGCCCTCGCGGGGCCTGTCGTCACCGGGGGCCGGGGTTGGGGCGCTCATGTCCGTCGTCCCGTATCTGCTCGGGGGTGGTAAGGGGCTCCACATCTATCAGACCGGGGCATCCCGCACCGCCAGTCCCGCCGTACCCACCCCTTTCCGGGCAACGGCGTGCACGGATCCGCGCACCGGATCGGGGAAACTTCCCCGGACCCGCGTAATGGCCGCGCCCCTGTCCCCTCTCCCCCTGCGCGGGCCCACGTCCGAGCGGCCCCGGAAGAGAGGAAACACAGGTCATGCAGCAGACCGTGGTGGAACGGGAGCTGGAGATCCAGCTCGTCCTGTCGCCCGGGCGCAGCGTCCCGGTGCCGGCCCGGCTCGGTTACCGGTCCGGCGACCCGTACGCCGTGCACCTCACCTTCCACACCGACTCCGAGCACCCCGTCGAGTGGACGTTCGCCCGGGAGCTCCTGGTGGAGGGGGTGTTCCGGCCGTGCGGGCACGGGGACGTGCGGGTGTGGCCGACGAAGGCGGAGGACCGCGGCGCCGTCCTGGTCGCGCTGAGTTCGCCGGACGGCGACGCCCTGCTGGAGCTGCCGGCCACGCCGGTGTCCGCGTGGCTGGAGCGGACGCTGCGGGCGGTGCCGCCGGGCACCGAGGACGGGCGGCTGGGCATCGACGACGAACTCGACGAGCTGCTCGCCCGGTGAGGCCCGGCGGCTCAGAAGAGCTTGCCCGGGTTGAGGATGCCGAGCGGGTCGAAGACCCCCTTCACCGCGCGCTGCATCTCCACCCCGACCGGTCCGATCTCCCGGGCCAGCCACTCCTTCTTGAGCACGCCCACTCCGTGCTCGCCGGTGATGGTGCCGCCGAGTTCCAGACCCAGGGCCATGATCTCGTCGAAGGACTCGCGGGCCCGCCGGGACTCCTCGGGGTCCTGGGCGTCGAAGCAGACGGTGGGGTGGGTGTTGCCGTCGCCGGCGTGCGCGCAGACGCCGATGGTCAGGCCGTACTTCGCGGCGATCCGCTCGACGCCCTCCAGCATCGCGCCGAGCTTCGAGCGGGGCACGCACACGTCGTCGATCATCGTCGTGCCCTTGACCGCCTCCAGCGCGGTCAGCGAGAGCCGCCGGGCCTGCAGCAGGAGTTCGGACTCGGCGGCGTCGTCGGCGGGCACCACCTGGGTGGCGCCGGCGGCCTCGCACAGCGCGCCCAGGGCGGCGAGGTCGGCGGCGGGGTCCGGGGTGTCGAACGCGGCGAGCAGCAGCGCCTCGGTGGTCTCCGGCAGGCCCATGTGGGCGAGGTCGTTGACCGCCTTGACGGTCGTACGGTCCATCAGTTCGAGGAGGGACGGCACGTGCCCGCCCTCCATGATCCGGCAGACGGCGTCGCAGGCGGCGGCCGAGGAGGCGAACTCGGCGGCCAGCACGAGCTGCTGGGGCGGCTTCGGCTTCAGCGCCAGCACGGCCCGCACGACGATGCCGAGGGAGCCCTCGGAGCCGACGAAGAGCCGGGTCAGGTCGTAGCCGGCGACGCCCTTGGCGGTGCGCCGGCCGGTGGACATCAGCCGGCCGTCGGCGAGGACGACGTCCAGGCCGAGCACGTACTCGGCCGTCACCCCGTACTTCACGCAGCACAGGCCGCCGGACGCCGTGCCGATGTTGCCGCCGATGGTGCACATCTCCCAGCTCGAGGGATCCGGCGGGTAGTACAGGCCGTACTTCTCCACCTCGCGGGAGAGCGCCGCGTTGACGACGCCCGGTTCGACGACGGCGATCCGGTCGACCGGGCTGACCTCCAGGATCCGGTCCATCCGCGTCAGGGACAGCACGATGGAGCCGTCGGTGGCATTGGCGCCGCCGGACAGTCCTGTGCGGGCGCCCTGCGGGACGACCGGGACGCGCAGCTCGGTCGCGGTCCGCATGACGTGCCGCACCTCCTCCACGGTGCGCGGCAGCACGACCACGGCCGGGGCGCCGGAGGGGCAGAAGCTCGCCATGTCGTTTGCGTAGGAGGCCGTGACGTCGGGATCGGTCAGCACGGCCTCCGGCGGCAGGCCGGCCAGCAGCAGGTCGGTGAGGTTGCTCGTCACTTCGTCGCGGGGCGCTTCGATACGGCTCACGATCACAGCGTGACACCCGGGGCCATCGGTGTGAACCCCGTCCGTGCCGCCCTTGGGCCACCCGGATGTGCCCGGCGTACTGCCGCACAGTGAACCGTATGGAGATCCGACAGTACGGCAGCTCCGGCCCCGGTCCGTCCGCGGCGGCCGGGCCGCCTCCGCCGCGCCGTTCCCGGCGTCTGCTGCGGCGCCTGCTGGTCACCGTGCTGGCGGGCTCGGCCGCCGCGGGCGGGGCGCTGATGCTGCTGCCGCACGAGCCCGCGGCACCGCGGCGGGCGGCGCCCCCCGCCGCGGGGCCGCGGGCGCAGGCGCCCGCGCTGACGGCGGCCGCGGTCACCACCGGCGTCCCGGCCGCGCTGCCGGACCTCGCGGCGCTCATCGGCCGGCAGGAGAGCGCGGTGCGGGCGCGGCCGCGGGACGCGCGGGCCTGGGCGGTGCTGGGAGCGGCGTACGTGCAGCGGGGGCGGCGGGCCGCCGACGCGGCGGACTATCCGCGGGCCGAACGGGCGCTGCGGACCGCGCTGGACGCCGCCGGCACCCGGCCGGCCGAACGGGCGGCGGCGCTGGGCGGGCTGGCCGCGCTGGCGAACGCGCGGCGGGACTTCCCGGCGGCGAAGGGGTACGGCGAGCAGGCGCTGAAGCTGACCCCGAAGAGCTGGCCGGCGTACCCGCCGCTGATCGAGGCCTACACCGGGCTCGGCGACTACGAGGCGGCCCGGGGCGCCCTGGACAAGCTGCTGCGGCTGCGCACCGCGGCGGCGGACCGGCCGGCGGTGATGGCGCGGGCCTCGGCCGTCTACCGGGACCGTGGCTGGCGCGAGGACTCCGTGGCCCAGCTGACGGACGCGGCGGCGGCCGCCCGGACCCCCGCCGAACAGGCCGCGTACCTGGCCGGGGTGGGGCAGCTCGCCTGGGAGCGGGGCGACCGGGAGGACGCGCTGCGGCACTTCGAGGCGGCCCTGCGGCTGGATCCCGACCAGCGGGCGGCGCTGTCCGGGAAGGCCCGGACGCTGGCCGCGCTGGGCCGCGCCGACGAGGCGGTCGCCGTGTACCGGGCCGCCCTCGCCAAGCGGCCGGACCCGCGGGACGCGCTGGAGCTGGGCGAGCTGCAGGAGTCGCTGAAACGGTCCGACGACGCCGAGCGGAGTTACGGCGTGCTGCGCGAGCGCGTCCGGCGGTCGGCGGCGGGCGGGGTCGACGAGGAGCTGCTGACCGGGCAGTTCGAGGCGGACCACGCCGACGCGGACGACGCGGTGAAGCGGCTGCGCGCGGAGTGGCGGCGCCAGCCCGGGATCGAGGTGGCCGACGCCCTCGGCTGGGCGCTGTACCGGGCGGGAGAGGAGACCGAGGCGCTGACCTACGTCTCGATCGCCACGGACAAGGCGAAGGGCGGCGGTGTGATCAGCGCCCTGTACGCGTTCCACCGGGGCATGGTCGAACGCGAGCTGGGCAAGGACGGGCCGGCCCGGCGGCACCTGGAGGAGGCGCTGCGGATCAACCCGTACTTCTCGCCGCTCGGGGCACCGCGGGCACGGGAGGCGCTGCGGGGGCTCGGGAAGGTCTCCGACGAGCCCCCGCCGGACGACGTGTCCTGAGGGGACGCCGCTACAGGTTGCCGCGCTTCTCCTGCTCGCGCTCGATCGCCTCGAACAGGGCCTTGAAGTTGCCCTTGCCGAAGCCCATCGAGCCGTGCCGCTCGATCAGTTCGAAGAACACGGTCGGCTTGTCCTGGACCGGCTTGGTGAAGATCTGCAGCAGGTAGCCGTCCTCGTCGCGGTCGGCGAGGATCTTCAGCTCGCGCAGGGTGTCGACCGGGACCCGGGTGTCGCCGACCCACTCGCCGAGGGTGTCGTAGTAGGAGTCCGGGGTGTCGAGGAACTGGACGCCGGCCGCGCGCATGGTCCGCACCGTCTGCACGATGTCGTTGGTGTTCAGCGCGATGTGCTGGACGCCGGCGCCGCCGTAGAACTCCAGGTACTCGTCGATCTGGGACTTCTTCTTGGCGATCGCGGGCTCGTTGATCGGGAACTTCACCTTGAGGGTGCCGTCCGCGACGACCTTCGACATCAGCGCGCTGTACTCGGTGGCGATGTCGTCGCCCACGAACTCCTTCATGTTCGTGAAGCCCATGACCTTGTTGTAGAACTCGACCCACTCGTTCATCCGGCCGAGCTCGACGTTGCCGACGCAGTGGTCGACGGCCTGGAAGGTGCGCTGGGCGGGCTGCTCGACGATCGGCTCGGCGGCCACGTAGCCGGGCAGGTACGGGCCGTCGTAGCCGGTGCGCTCGACCAGGGTGTGGCGGGTCTCGCCGTAGGTGGCGATGGCGGCCAGGACGACGGTGCCGTGCTCGTCCTTCACCTCGTACGGCTCGGCGACGGAGCGGGCGCCGTGCTCGACGGCGTAGGCGTGGGCGGCGCGCGCGTCCGGCACCTCGATGGCCAGGTCGACGACGCCGTCGCCGTGCTCGGCCACGTGCTGGGCGATGAAGTGGCCCCAGGGGGTGCTCGGCTTGATCACCGAGGTGAGGACGAACCGTGCCGAGCCGTTCTCCAGCACGTAACTCGCGGTCTCCCGGCTGCCGTTCTCCGGTCCGGAGTAGGCGACCAGCTTCATGCCGAAGGCGCTGGAGTAGTAGTGCGCGGCCTGCTTGGCGTTGCCCACGGCGAAGACGACCGCGTCCATTCCCTTGACCGGGAAGGGGTCGGCCTGCCGTGCGGTGTCGGGAGCGTGGTCTGTGGTCTGCGTCATAGCGGAAGGGTGGACCCGGCCTGCAAGGTGCGCAATAGTTCGCGTAATCGCTGGGCAATGTGTTCAGCACGATGGCGGAACCAGCGGGCTTTCTGTACAGGATGACCATCCCCGGGAGGTGCTGTGGCGATCGATCGCCTGGACGGCCGGATCATCGTGCTGCTGGCGCGGGAACCGCGGATCGGGGTGCTGGAGATGTCCCGGCGGCTCGGGGTCGCCCGGGGCACGGTCCAGGCGCGGCTGGACCGGCTGCAGTCGAACGGGGTGATCCGCGGTTTCGGCCCCCAGGTGGACCCGGCGGCCCTCGGCTACCCGGTCACCGCGTTCGCCACGCTGCAGATCCGGCAGGGCCAGGGGGCCGACGTACGAGCCCACCTGACGACCGTGCCGGAGGTGCTGGAGCTGCTGACCACCACCGGCAGCGGGGACATGCTGTGCCGGCTGGTGGCACGGTCGAACGCCGACCTGCAGCGGGTGATCGACCTGGTCGTCGGCTTCGACGGCATCGTCCGGGCCTCCACGGCGATCGTCATGGAGAACCCCGTTCCGCTGCGGATCATCCCGCTGGTGGAGCAGGCCGCCGCCGGCGAGTGAGCCGGCGCCCGCACCGGGGACGCGGCGCCGGCCCGGCCGGGGCCCGGCGGGATTTGTCAGACAGGCCTTAGCAGCTCGGGACCCCGCTCCCGCCCTTCTCCAGGGCCACCAGGGAGTTCACCGCGCCCTTGAGCGTGGTCACCGGGATCAGCCGCAGGCCCTTGGGCAGTTCCGACTTGGCGTCGGCGCACTCCGCCTTCGGCACCAGGAAGACGGTGGCCCCGTCCCGCCGGGCGGCCTGGGTCTTCAGGGCCACTCCGCCCACCGCGCCGACCTTGCCGGCGGCGTCGATCGTGCCCGTCCCGGCGATGGTGCGGCCGCCCGTGAGGTCGCCGCCGTGGCCGTCGCCGTGCAGCGTGTCGATGATCCCCAGCGTGAACAGCAGCCCCGCGCTGGGCCCGCCGACGTCGGCGAGCTCCAGCCGCACCTTGACCTTGTCGGGGCTCAGGTCCAGGTAGTCGAGCGCCGCCCGGGTTGCCGCGTCCTGGGACTGCCGCATCTGCTTCTCGTTGTACTTCTCGATCTCCTTGACGGAGTTGCCGCTCGGGTAGACCGCGTCCCGGGGCATCACGGCCCGGTCGGTGCGGAACCAGTTGCCGAGCACGTCCGCGAGCGACACCCGGGTGTCCGGGCCGGTCGCCTCGATGGTCGTCATCCGCAGCTGCCCGCCGGTCTCGCGGACCGGCGCGCCCTTGACGGTGATCACCTGGGTGCTCCGGTTCTTGCCGAGCACGTCCGCCGTCATCCCGGGCTGCGCCACCGAGAACGGCAGCGGCGCGAACACCGCCGTGGCGAGCAGGGCCACGACGGGCAGGGCGCAGACGGCGACGGCCTGGGGACGCGTGAGACGTGAGAGCACGCATTCAATCTACGTGACCCCCCGGTGGCGGCCCACCACAGCTCAGCGCAGGGCCTCCGCGACCTCCCGGGCCGCGTCCATCACCCGCGGTCCCACCCGCTCCGGCACGGCGTCCGCCAGCATCACCACGCCCACGCTGCCCTCGACCCCCGTGACCCCGACCAGCGGCGCCGCCGCCCCGCAGGCGCCCGCCTCCAGCTCCCCGTGCGTCAGGGTGTAACCGGGGTCGGTCTGCGGCGACTGCCGGGCGGAGAGGATCGCCCGGCCCGCGGCCCCCCGGTCCAGCGGGTGCCGGAAACCGGCCCGGTAGGCCACGTGGTAGTCCGTCCACGTCGGCTCGACCACCGCGACGGCCAGCGCCTCCGTCCCGTCCACCAGCGTCAGGTGCGCCGTCGCGCCGATGTCGTCGGCGAGCGACCGCAGCGCGGGCAGCGCCGCCTCCCGTACCAGCGGATGCACCTGCCGGCCGAGCCGCAGCACCCCGAGTCCGACCCTGGCGCGCCCGCCGAGGTCACGCCGTACCAGCGCGTGCTGCTCCAGCGTGGCGAGCAACCGGTACACCACGGTCCGGTTGACGCCCAGTTTGTTGGAAAGCTCGGTGACGGTCAGCCCGTGGTCGGTGTCGGCCAGCAGCTTGAGGACACGCAGTCCCCGGTCGAGCGTCTGGGAGGTCTCCGCGGTCACGACGCCCACTCCTTCGGCGGTGAGGTCGGCGGACCCCGGAGCGACGGATGCGACACCGAGTCCCGACGGCGACGCGCTTCAGAGGCCGCCGGTCGGCAGGACGGTCCGGCGGCTCCGGGCCATGTCGCTTCACGGCTGCGCTCCGCGGCGGCGCTGCCACGGGGCGTGTGCGTAGCGGGACAGTAGCGAAGCCGGTTCGCTGAGCGGAAGTCTCCGTCCAGAATCCGGGCAGTGCGGCATCCGGCCTGCCAGGATTCGTCCCCATACGCACACGCAGCAGGTACACACACGCAGCAGCTTTTACCTCATGCGGGTGGCCCACTCCTGCACCTTGGCGATCCGCTGCCGCAGCTGCCCCGCCGTGGCCTCCGCGCTGGGCGGTCCCCCGCACACCCGGCGCAGCTCGGTGTGGATGACACCGTGCGGCTTGCCGCTCTGGTGGACGTAGGCGCTCACCAGGGTGTTGAGCCGCTTGCGCAGCTCCATCATCTCCTTGTGGCTGACCACCGGCCGGCGTTCGGCGGGCAGTTCCAGCAGGTCGGCCTCGGTGTCCGGCTTCTTGCGGCTGTGCGCGATCTGCCGGGCCTGCCGCTTCTGCAGCAGCAGTTGCACCTGGTCGGGCTCCAGGAGGCCGGGGATGCCGAGGTAGTCCTGCTCCTCCTCGCTGCCCGGGTGGGCCTGCATGCCGAACTCGGCGCCGTCGTAGAGGACCCGGTCGAAGACGGCCTCGGACTCCAGCGCCTCGAAGGAGAACTGCTCCTGCTCGCCGGTGTCCTCGTCCTGCTGCTTGTTCGCCTCCTCCATCTCCTTCTCGGATTCGGCGTACGGGTCCTCCTCGCCCTCCTTCTTCGGCTTGTCGAGGGCGTGGTCGCGTTCCTTCTCCATCTCGTTGGCGAAGGTCAGCAGGTCGGGCACGGTCGGCAGGAACACGGACGCGGTCTCGCCGCGCCGCCGGGACCGCACGAAGCGGCCGACGGCCTGCGCGAAGAACAGGGGTGTGGAGATGGTGGTGGCGTACACGCCCACCGCCAGCCGGGGCACGTCGACGCCCTCGGACACCATGCGCACCGCGACCATCCACCGGTCGTCGCCGCCGCTGAAGTCGTCGATCCGTTTCGAGGCGCCGGCGTCGTCGGACAGCACGAGGGTCGCCTTCGTCCCGGTGATCTCCCGGATGAGCTTGGCGTAGGCGCGGGCGGACTCCTGGTCGGAGGCGATGACCAGGGCTCCGGCGTCCGGGATGCCCTTCCTGACCTCGGTCAGCCGCTGGTCGGCGGCGCGCAGCACGCTGGGCATCCACTCGCCGCGCGGGTCGAGGGCGGTGCGCCAGGCCTGGCTGACGGCGTCCTTGGTCATCGGCTCGCCGAGCCGGGCGGCGATCTCGTCGCCGGCCTTGGTGCGCCAGCGCATGTTGCCGCTGTAGGAGAGGAAGATGACGGGCCGGACGACGTGGTCGGCGAGGGCGTTGCCGTAGCCGTAGGTGTAGTCGGCGGCGGAGCGCCGGATGCCGTCCTGTCCCTCCTCGTACGTGACGAAGGGGATCGGGTTGGTGTCGGACCTGAACGGCGTACCGGTCAGCGCCAGCCGCCGGGTCGCGGGCTCGAACGCCTCCAGACACGCCTCGCCCCAGGACTTGGAGTCACCGGCGTGGTGGATCTCGTCGAGGATCACGAGGGTCTTGCGCTGCTCGACCCGGTTGCGGTGCAGCATCGGGCGGACGCCGACGCCCGCGTAGGTGACGGCGACGCCGTCGTAGTCCTTGCCGAGCGGGCCCGCGCTGTACTCGGGGTCGAGCTTGATGCCTATCCGGGCCGCGGCCTCGGCCCACTGCTTCTTCAGGTGCTCGGTCGGCGCGACCACGGTCACCTGCTGCACGACGTGGTGGTGCAGCAGCCAGGAGGCCAGGGTCAGCGCGAAGGTCGTCTTGCCGGCGCCGGGCGTGGCGACGGCGAGGAAGTCGCGCGGCTGCTCCTGGATGTACTTCTGCATCGCCCCCTGCTGCCAGGCACGCAGCTTGCCGGCGGTGCCCCAGGGAGCCCGGCCGGGGAAGGCCGGCGAGAGGTGGTGGGAGTGCGTGGAGGAAGCGGTCATGGATGCGGGCCCGGCGGGCCCTCCGTTGGGGGCGGCGGCGGGTGACGGGCGGGCGGTGGTAGTCACGGTCTCCGTGGATCAAGGGGTAGGACGGCTCGGCTACGTCTGACAACCGGGCCACCCTACCGGCGCCCCGGCGGCGCCGACGCGCGAACGAAGCCGCGTCGCCCCCGGGTGGGACTCACGTCACAGTCGGCGTGCGAGACCCGGTAAGAACGCCGCGGCCCCCCGTCTCAGTCGGAGGTCCGCAGCCGCCGCGTCACCCACGCCCCGGCCAGCGCCACCGCCGCCATCGGCAGGAAGACGGCGGCGAAGGCGGCCGGGTGCGAGCCGCCGGACGCGGTGGTGGACGTGGTGGCCGCCGCACCGCCGCCCAGGGCCGCGAAGGCCGCGCCGGTCGCCGCGAGCAGGACGACGTTGGAGAGGGCGTCGGAGATCTGGAGCGCGGCCGAGTTGGCGCCGGCCTGGCTGGGCGCGGAGAGCTTGAGCAGCAGCACACTGGTCGAGGAGATCACCAGGCCCATGCCGAAGCAGCCGAAGCCCCAGGCGACGGCGACGGTCCAGACCGGCACGGAGTGCAGCAGCACGCTCGGCGCGGTGACGATCGCGGCGGCGACCAGCACCATGCCCCCGGTCATCAGCCGCTCCCGGTACGGCTCCACCCGCGGCCGGGACTGCACCCACGAGCCCAGCGCCCAGGTGAGCCCGCCGGCCGCCAGCGAGAACCCGGCCAGCGTCGGCGACAGCCCCCGCTGGGTGACCAGCATCAGCGGCACGAAGGACTCGGCGGCGATGAAGGACCCGGCGGACACCCCGCGCAGCAGCACGACGGAGGGCAGGCCGCGGGTGGCGCGGTAGGTGCCGCGCGGAAGCAGCCCGAGTACGGCGGGCACGAGCAGGGCGGCGCCGGCGAGCCCGGGGACCAGCGAGAGCCACCGCAGGTCCTGGGCGGCGTACTGCAGGAGCCCCGCGCCGAGGGAGATGGCGAGGGCCAGCCGGATGCGGCGGCGGTCGAAGGAGGCGGCGCCGTCGGCGCCGTCCACCGGGCCCGCGGCCTTGCGGTGTATCTGCGGCAGCGCGAGCGCCAGCGGGAGGACGACCAGGACGGGGATGCCGAGGAAGACCCACCGCCAGCCGAGGTGCTCGGTCACGGCGCCCGAGGCGAGCGGGCCGACGATGGAGGGCACCACCCACCCGGCGGCGAAGGCCGCCATGATCGCGGGGCGCAGCCGCTCGGGGTAGGCGCGCCCGACGACGACGTACAGCGCCACGATGACCAGCCCGCCGCCGAGGCCCTGCACGGCCCGCCCGAGGATGAACACCCACATGGCCCCGGCGGTCCCGGCGACGACGAGCCCGGCGGCGAAGGCGGCGATCCCCGTGGTCAGCGCGCCCAGCGGACCGCTGCGGTCGGACCACTGACCGGCGAAGACCATCCCGAACAGGCTGGTGGTGAAGTAGCCGGAGAACGCGAACGCGTACAGCGCCAGACCGTCCAGCTCGCGCGCCGCCACGGGCATCGCGGTGCCGACGGCGGTCGCCTCGAAGGCGATGAGCAGCACGACGGAGACGATGCCGACGCTGAGCGCCCGGTAGTCCCGACTCAGCACTCCAGCGCCGTCCTTCTCGACGGCATCACTCACAACCACGGTGTCACGGGACTCGAGGGCACTCATGGTCGTCAGAGTAAGGCTCATGGTCGCGTTTGACCCCTGTCGGTGGTCCCGCCTCCGGTCCGACCTTGGTCGTAGACCCCGCTCCCCCGCTTCGTGAACGGCGTATGGCAGTCCCGTTGCGGGGGCGCGGTTCTCCTTGAGCGGGCCGCCGGCCCCGCCGTACGGTCGGTGCACCGAGTTCGGCCCGCCGTGAGGGCGACCGACAGGACCGTGTGCCCGAGTGGTTCAGGGAGTCGCCTGCAAAGCGACTTACGCGGGTTCGATTCCCGCCACGGTCTCCAGTGAGGGCCGGCCGGCCAGGTGCCGGCGGCTGGAGCACACCGGCTAGAGCACGCCGCCCGCCTCGTCGCGGAACAGTTCGGTCCAGTGGTGCCGGCCGGTGTCCGGCAGGGTGGCCGCGGGGTCCACCGCGGTCAGGGTGTGGATCATGGCCGTGGCCAGGTGGTCGTAGGCCCGGGTGGTCAGCTCGTTCGACAGGTGCTCGTCGATGGTGCGCTCGTGGTGCAGCAGCCACAGCGTGAAGGCCAGGGTGGAGACGTCGGTGTTCAGGGGGTGGAGCGTGGCCTCGGGCTCGCTGAAGGCGAGCACCGCGCCCGTTCTGCCGTCGACGACCAGGCTGTTGTCCTCGATCAGGTGGCCCAGGCGGATCAGGTGGCCCGCGTGGGCGGGGAGCACGTCCAGGGGGTAGTCGTCGCAGCGCTCGCCGGTGAAGTACTCGGTGAGCGTCGGCAGCGGGACGTCGGTGTCCGCGCGGAAGACGACCGCCTCCTCGGGCAGGCCCGTCTCGCGCAGGAAGCGGCGGGTCGGCTCGTGGGTGAGCGTGCCGGGGAAGTCGACCTCCTCGAAGCGGGCCACGCGGCCGTGGCCGAACTCCTGCTCCAGCAGGCGGGCCGGGACGTCCAGGGTGAGGCCGGACGTGGTGCCCGGTCCCGCGACGAGGGCCAGCGGGCGGATCAGGGCCGCCGCCTTCCAGTAGGGCGGGATCCGGCCGTCCGTGCCCTCGGCGAACAGCGCGAGCAGACGGCGCGAGGCCTCGGTCACCGTCCTCGGGCCGTACTTGCCCGCCAGGGACGCGAAACGGCCGCGCAGCCCCGCCAGTTCCTCGGTGACGGCGGCGAAGCGCAGCAGGGTGGCCAGCGAGGGCGCGAAGGGGCGCGGGGCGGACGGGCCGGTGAGGTGGGCCGTCGTCAGCTCGCCGGTGCCGCCGTCGAGCAGGATCGACTCGCGCCGGGCGCCGGCCGGGTTCAGCAGTTCGCCGATCACCAGGCGGTCGCGCAGCTCCTCCGCCAGGCGGAAGGGGCCTTCGGTGGCGTCGGCGAGGGTGCGCAGGCCGTGCGCCCGCAGCGGGGAGAAGGTCAGCAGGGCGGTGTCCGCGGGCAGTCCGGGTCCCGTGAGCAGGCCGCGGGTCGGCGCGTGGGTGACGTGACGGCCCAGTTCCGCCTCGGTCAGTGTGATCGCCGGGATCCCGGCGTCGGTCGTGCTCATCGCTCCCCCGCGATCGTCCCCGTGCGTGCCTGTGTGCGTGCGTCGTCGTGCGCGGCGCCCGGGCAGGTGCCCCCGACTGCTCCGCACACTACGCGGCACCACTGACAACGGCTCTCACCTGGTAGGACGCCGGACGGACCGGATGCGTTGCCCGCCGGGCCCGGGCACGGCCGCCGCCGTGCCCGGGGGTGTGGTCACTGGGACGTGACCACGGCCGCCTGCGGGCGGATGGGCAGGCGGTTGACCGGGCGGCCGGTCGCCGCGCGCACGGCGGAGGCGATGGCCGCCGGGGACGTCACCACCGGGACCGCGCTGACCGGCTTCGCGCCGAAGGGCGCGACCACGTCCCGTTCCTCGACCAGCTTCACGATCCGGATGTCCGGCGCGTCCAGGGCGGTCGGCAGGGCGTACCCGGTCAGGTCGGGGTGGCGGATCAGGCCGCGCGGGGTGCGCAGGTTCTCGGTGAGCGCGATGCCCACGCCCTGGGTGACGCCCGCCTCGATGCGGGCGGCGAGCTGGGCGGGGTTGAGGACGCGGCCGACGTCCTGGGCGACCGCGAGCTCCACCACCCGGACCGAGCCGATCTCGATGTCGACGTCCACCACCGCGCGGATCGCGCAGAAGGCGAGGCCGACGAAGGCGTCGCCCTGGCCGGCGGCGTCCAGCGGCTCGGTGGGGTGCGGGCGGCACTGGGCGGTGGCCCACAGTTCCTTGCCGTCCAGGGCCTCGGTGACCGTGGTCGACAGCACCCCGTCGTAGGAGGTGATCTTGCCGTCGGTGATCTGCAGCAGCTCGGTCGACATGCCGAACTTGTGCGCCAGCGGCTGCAGGAGCTGGGTGCGGACCATCTTGGCCGCGCGCTCCACCGCCCCGCCCGACACCCAGGTGTGGCGGCCGCGGCAGCCCGCGCCGGCCGGGGGCTGGTCGGTGTCCACGGGCGCCACGTGCACCTCGTCGACGCCGAGCGTCTCCTGGACGATCTGGCGGGCGAGGGTGGTGAAGCCCTGGCCCGTCTCCACCGCGGCGCAGAGCACGGTCGCCACGCCGTCGTGCACCTTCACGGTCGCCGTGGAGACCTCGTCGGCGCCCTCGGCGCCGAGCATGTGCACCATGCCCAGGCCGTAGCCGACGCCCCGGCGCACCGCGCCCGGCTCGCCCGCGCCCTCGGGGCCGCCGGGCAGCAGCCACTCCTCCTCGGGGGTGTCCTTGGGCAGCTCGGGCAGCGGGAAGTCGCGGACCGCCTGCAGGAGTTCGGCCACCGGGGCCGGGCAGGTCACGGTCTGGCCGATGGGCAGGACGTCGCCGGTCGCGAGCGCGTTGCGCAGCCGCAGCTCGGCCGGGTCGAGGCCGAGCCTCTTCGCCAGCTTGTCCATCTGCGCCTCGTAGGCGGCGCACACCTGCATCGCGCCCTCGCCGCGCACATGGCCGGAGGGCGGGTTGTTGGTGCGCACCGCCCAGCCCTCGATGAAGGCGTTCGGGACGACGTACGGGCCGCACGCGAAGGAGACGGCGGCGGCGAGGGCCTCGGCGGAGGTGTCCGCGTAGGCGCCCGCGTCGAGCAGGATCTGCGCCTCGACCTTGACGAGCCGGCCCTCGGCGTCCGCGTGGTGGCGGTAGCGCAGCAGGGTCGGGTGGCGGTGGGCGTGGCCGAGGAAGGACTCCTCGCGGGTGGCGGTGAGCTTCACCGGGCAGCCGGTCTTCAGGGCGAGCAGGCCGAGCGGGAGCTGGAAGCCCTGGTCCTCGCGGTCGGCGGTGGCGCCGGGCACCCCGGTGACGACGATCTTCACCCGGTCCGGGGTCAGTCCGTAGCAGGCCGCGGCCGTGTTGCGGTCGGCGTGCGGGTCGGTGGAGGCGAGGTACAGCTCCACCCCGCCGTCGGGCCGCGGCACCGCGAGGCCGGCCTCGGCGCCGATGGGGGCCGGGTCCTGACGGCCGATCCGGTACTGGCCCTCGACGACGATCTCGCCGGCCGCCTCCGGGTCGCCGTGGTGCAGCGGGATGTGCCGGATCAGGTTGCCGTCGGGGTGCAGCGGCTCGGCCTCGAAGGCGTGCTCGGGATCGGTGACCGGGTCGAGCACCTCGTACTCGACGATGACGGCCGCCGCGGCCATCCGCGCGGTGTCGGGGTGGTCGGCGGCGACGGCGGCGATGGGCTCGCCGTGGTGCCGTACGACCTCGGAGGCGAACACCGGGCGGTCCGGCGTCCCCCGGCCGTGCCGGGGGGTGCCGGGGATGTCCTCGTGGGTGACGACGGCGCGGACGCCGGGCATCTCGCGCGCGTGGGTGGTGTCGATGGAGACGATGCGCGCGTGCGCGTGCGGGGAGCGCAGCACGGCCGCCCACAGCAGCCCCTCGGCCCACAGGTCGGCCGCGTAGGGGAAGGTGCCCTCGGTCTTGGCGCGGGCGTCGGCGTGCGGCAGCGAGGCGCCGAGGCCGTGCGGCGGCGACTCGGGGTCGGCGGCGGGGGGCGCCGCGGTGGTGGTCGCGGTGGCGGCTTCGTTGCTCACGCCTGGCCTCCGTCCTGGCCGTACTGCTGGTCGTGCGGTCCCGGTGCGCCGAAGGTGCCGGGGCGGTCGAAGAGCCCCGGTGACTCGAAGGCCGCCGGGTTGACGCCGCCGGCGCCCGGACCCGCCTGGTGCGGGATGCGCGCGGCGTCGGGGTCCGCGCCCTCGTCGCCCGCGGCGTGCGCCTCGCGCTCGGCGACGACCTCCTGGACGGCGTCCAGGACGCCCCGGTAGCCGGAGCAGCGGCACAGGTTGCCGCACAGGGCCTGGCGGGTCTCCAGCTCGGTCGGCGCCGGGTTGCCCTCGAGGAGGTCGTGCAGGGTCATCGCCATGCCGGGCACGCAGAAGCCGCACTGCACGGCCCCGCACCGGGCGAGCGCCCGCTGCACGTCGGAGGGCTGCCCGTCGGCGGCCAGGCCCTCCACGGTCCGTACCTCGCTGCCGGCCGCGGTGACGGCCGGGACCAGGCAGGAGGCCACCAGACGGCCGTCGACCTGCACGTTGCAGGCGCCGCACTCGCCCTGCGAGCAGCCGTCCTTGGCCCCGGCGAGGCCGAGCCGCTCGCGCAGGACGTACAGCAGGGACTCGCCGATCCAGGCGTCGGTGACGGGCCGGTCGGCGCCGTTGACCCGCAGGACGTAGGAGGCGAGGGGGTGGTCGTCGTGCGGCGGGAGGGCGGCGGGGTCGTCGCCGGGCGCGGCGTCCTGGTCCGGGGCCTCGGCGGCCGCCGCGTCCGCGGGCGCCTCGTCCTGCGGCGCGGTCGCGGCGGTCGCGGTGCCGGTCTCCTCGTGCCCGCCGGACTCCTCCGCCCCGTCGGGCAGGTCCGCCGGGGCGGCCGGCACGCCGGCCGGGTCCGCGGGGGCCGCCGGGTCCGCGGCGGCCGGCGGCGCGGCCGTGTCCGCCGCTTCCGGGGCCTCGGGGTCCGCTTGGTGACCGGCGGGCCCGTCGTGCCCTTCCGGGCCGCCGGCAGGGCCCTCAGGGGCCCGCGCGGCCGGCGCCGGGTCGTAGGGCGGCGCGAACTCCGGTGCCGTGGAGGCGTCGTCGGAGCGGGGCGCGTATTCCGCCTCCGGGGCCGCGTCGGCCTGGTGGGGCGCGAACTCTGTTCCCGGGGCCGCGTCGGCCGGGTGAGGCGCGAACTCCGGGGCCGGGGAGGCGTCTTCCGGGCGGGGCGGGAACTCCGTTCCCGGGGCCGCGTCGGCCGGGTGCGGCGCGAACTCCGGCTGCGGGGCGGCGCCGGCCGGGCGGGACGCGTAGTCCGTCTCCGGGGAGGCGTCGTCGGAGCGGGGCGCGTAGTCCGTCTCCGGGGCCGCGTCAGCCTGGTGGGGCGCGGCGCCGGGGTCCGGCTCGCCCCACGGCTGTCCGGCGGCCTCCGTGGCCCAGGGCGCGGGCGCGCCGCCGGGGAGGGTGGCCGGCGGGGTGCCGCCCCACTGCTCGACCAGCGAGGACGTGGTGAACTCGCCCGACTCGTCGGGGAGATCGCCGCCGGCGACCGGGATGGACCACTGCCCGGTGACGTCGTGACCGGGGGCGGGCGGCGCCGCGGGCTCCTCGAAGGTCCACTGCTGGGTCGCCGCGGGCCGGTAGGTGAACCGGTCGTCCGGGCCCGGCTCCCGGTGCACCGCGTTCGGGTCGGGCCACCGGCCGCCGCCGTCGGGCGCGGGCCACGCGCCCGCGGAACCGTCCGGGGGCGCCGCCGTTATCCGCGGCGGGACGTAGCCGTGGCCGGGCGCGGCCAGGGGGCTGTCGCCGGACAGCAGGGCGTCGATGCCGCCCTCCGGGAGCTTGACGAAGGCGGTGGCGCCGTCGTCGTAGTCGCCCTGGGGCAGCGGGTCCCAGCGGCCGCCGCTCTGCGGGGCGCCCTCTCCGTGCTGGTCGTCGGTCACGACAGCGCCCTCCCCAGTGCTCGTCGGGCCAGCGCGGCGACGGTGCGCCGCAGGTGCAGTACGGCGGGCGGCAGCGGGACAACGGTGCCGTCCGGCTCGGGGACAGGGTCCGGGATGCAGGCCGCTGCGACGTACTCGCCGAAGGCGCTCAGCGCCTCCGGCACAAGCGCGCGGTCGTTGTCCCAGTCGATGAGCTGGGCGACCCACTGCTCGGCGTCCAGGGGGCGCAGCGGCATCGGCGCTATGGCGCCGACGGCGCAGCGCACCCCGCGCCGGGCCGGGTCGAGCACCACCGCCACCGAGGCCGCCGCCCGGCCGGGACCGGTGCGCCCGGTCGCCTTCAGGAAGACCTGCGGGGCGTGCAGCAGCGGCACGCGCACGTAGCCAATGAGTTCGCCGCCGCGCAGCATCTCCACGCCGGCCAGCAGATGCGAGACCGGGATCTCGCGGCGGGCCCGGTCCGGGCCCGCGATGATCAGCGTCGCCTCCAGGGCGGCCAGCACCGGCAGCGCGTCGCCGGTGGGGGCGGCCGAGGCGATGTTGCCGCCCAGGGTGCCCGCGTTGCGGATGTGCGGCGGTCCGGCGGCGCGCGCGGCGGCGGCGAGCGCCGGGATCAGGGCCGCGAAGTCGGGGCGGCCCATGCGCGCGTGCGTGAGTCCCGCGCCGAGCAGCGCGTGTCCGTCCTGGTACTGCCAGCCGCGGATCTCGCTGATCCGTCCGAGGCCCACCAGGGCGGCGGGCCTGAGCTGGCCGGAGTTGACGGCGGCCATGAGGTCGGTGCCGCCCGCCACGGGGACGGCGGCCGGCATGGCGGTCAGGGCCGCCACGGCCTCGTCCAGTGTCGTGGGCAGCGTGACGGCCTGCCCCGCCTGCGGTGCGTGCGTGGTCAAACCGGCTGCCCCTTCCCGCTGCCCCACCTGGTCCCACCTGTGTGGCCGTACGGTACGTGCTCACAGGGCGGACGTGGCAACTCTGGCACATCTTCGCGAGTGCCGGACGCGGGGGTCCGCTAGGAGGCATTCGCCCACCTCACCGGGGACTTGTTCCGTTTTCGAACGACATCGGCGGTGCGCGCCCATTGCCACTCTTCGGTGACTGCGCCGCGTTTTCCGTCATTCGTTCTACGCGCACCAGTTCCGCCGGGCAGGGGCGGGCGGCAGGCACCGGCCAGGGCCCTAGCGGTTCGGGGGCGGCCCGTCGATCGGGCGGCCGGGGACGCCGGGGCGCCGCTGCCACGGCCGGGGCCCGGTGGGCGGCCGGTAGCCGACGCCGAGGGCGTCAAGTCGCCGGTAGTGGGCGGCCATACGGCGTTCGAAGTCCGCGAAGTCCCGGTCCGCCGGCGCGGGCAGCCGGCTCCAGGCGACCTCGGCGAGGGCGGCGAGCCTGGGGAAGGCCTGGTAGTCCACGCGCGCGCTGTCCTCCATCACCTCGGTCCACAGGTTGGCCTGCGTGCCCAGCACGTGCCGGGCCTCCTCGCCGGTGAGTTCGGCCGGAACCGGCTCGAACCGGTAGACGTCCTCCAGGGTGCGCACGAAGCCGATCGGCACCGGTTCGTCGTCCCCGGGAGCCTGCCGGTGGTCCAGGTAGACGTACTGCTCGGGGCACATGACGACGTCGTGCCCGGCCCGCGCGGCGGCGACCCCGCCGCCGTAGCCGCGCCAGGAGGACACCGCCGCGCCCGGCGCGAGTCCGCCCTCCAGGATCTCGTCCCAGCCGATGAGGCGGCGCCCGCGCTCGGCGAGCCAGGTGCCGAAGTGGCCGATGAACCAGGCCTGCAGCTCGTCCTCGTCGGCGAGCCCGAGGTCCGCGATCCGCGCCTTCGCGGCCGGTGACAGGCGCCACTGGTCCTTGCGGCACTCGTCGCCGCCGACGTGCACGAACTCGGAGGGGAACAGTTCCAGTACCTCCTCGAACACCCCTTCGTAGAACCGGAGGGTGGCGTCGCCGGGTGACAGCACGTTGGCGGAGATGCCCCAGTCGTCCCAGACGGTGAGGGCGGAGGTGTCCACCACGTCGGCGTTGCCGAGTTCCGGGTACGCGGCGATGGCGGCCTGCGAGTGGCCCGGTACGTCGATCTCCGGGACCACGGTGATGTGCCGTTCGGCGGCGTAGGCGACGATCTCCCGGATGTCGTCCCGGGTGTAGTGACCGCCGTGCGGCTTCTCCTCCCACAGCGGTGAGGCGCGGTGGCCGAATCTCGTCCGCGCCCGCCAGGAGGCGACCTCGGTCAGCCGCGGATACCGCTCGATCTCGATCCGCCAGCCCTGATCGTCCGTCAGGTGGAAGTGGAAGACGTTGAGTTTGTGCGCGGCCATCAGGTCCAGGTACCGCAGCACGCCCTCCTTGGGCATGAAGTGCCGGGCGACGTCCAGCATGAGGCCGCGCCAGCCGAACCGCGGGGCGTCCTCGACGGTGAGCCGGGGCAGTTCCCAGTCCCGGCCGGGGCGCAGCGGCGCGCGGCGGAACGCGTCGGGTCCGAGCAGTTGCCGGAAGGTCTGCGCGCCCCAGAAGACGCCCGCGGCGCTGCCGCCCTGGATGCGGGCCGGGCGGCCGTCGGTGACCAGGCGGTAGCCCTCGGGGGGCAGGTCCGCCTCGATGCTCAGCACCAGGCGGTCCTCCCGGCCGTCCGCCTCCGGCAGCGGCAGGCCGGTCGCCGCGCCGACGGTGGCCCGCAGCCACCGGGCGACGCCCTCCGTGCCGGGCCGCGCCTCCAGCGCCGTGCCGGCGCCGATCCTCGTGCGCCCGGCGGTGTCCGCCGAGCAGTGCGCCGGAGCCGGTACCAGGTCCGCCATGTCAGTCACATCGGTCCTCGACGAAGGGATGCGTTCCCGCCGGGCACGGCGTCGCGGCACGACGCCTGCTTCGCGGTTGTGCGACACCGAGGAGGCTATGGCCGCGCGAGCGCGCCGACAAGAGGTCTGGACCAGTTGGCGGCCGAAAAGCACAAAAGCCCCCGGATCCGCGCCGGTGGCGCGTCCCCGGGGGCCCGGAAGCCTTCAGGCGGTCGGCGGGCGGGCGCCTACTTGTCGCCGCCCTTGTCGTCGCCGCCGCTGCCCATGGACTCGTAGATCTCCTTGCACATGGGGCACACGGGGTACTTCTTCGGGTCGCGGCCCGGTACCCACACCTTGCCGCACAGCGCCACGACGGGGGTGCCGTCGAGGGCGCTCGCCATGATCTTGTCCTTCTGGACGTAGTGGGCGAAGCGCTCGTGGTCGCCGTCGCCGTGGGACACCTGTGGCGTCGGCTCTACGAGGGTCCCCGTACCAGTCCCGCGCTCGGGCTCGAGAGTGCTCATATCGCAAGGGTACTGAAGGCAGGGGGGATCAGTTGAGCGAAGGGTCGTCGGGATACGTGGCGACCATCGCCAGCTCGTTGCGCTGGCGGCGCAGCACCTCGCGCCAGAGGGTCTCCGGCGCCGGGCAGGACACGTCACCCGGCTCGGACTCCACGACGTACCAGGCGCCCTCCACCAGTTCGTCCTCGAGCTGTCCGGGGCCCCAGCCGGCGTAACCGGCGAAGATCCGCAGGGAGCCGACGGCCGGGGCGAGCAGCTCCGGCGGGGCCTCCAGGTCGACGAGTCCGATCGCGCCGTGCACCCGGCGCCAGCCGAGCGGGGCGCTGTCCCCGTTCGAGCCGCCCGGGATGACCGCGACGCCGAGTGCCGAGTCCAGCGAGACCGGACCGCCCTGGAAGACCACCTGGGGCTCGCCCGCCAGATCGGCCCAGCCCTCCAGGATGTCGCCGACGTCCACCGGGGTGGGGCGGTTGAGGACGACACCGAGGGAGCCCTCCTCGTCGTGGTCGAGAAGGAGCACGACCGCACGGTCGAAGTTCGGGTCCGCCAGGGCGGGGGTTGCCACGAGCAGCCGCCCTGTGAGCGAGGACACCTCGGTCATGCCAGACATGATCCCGCATCTTCCCCCGCCGTGGGGAGCCAATCGGCGTGCGCGGGTGAACGCAGCTCAGGAGCGGTCGGGGCGCGCCCGCGCCGGTGACCCCACGTGCCCGGCGGTGAACGGTTCGTGTTGTGACACAGCTATGACGCCGCTGCGCGGTACTTGGGCTTACTGGACGGGGGTAGGAGGCGATTACCCTGTCTCTCCGGCCCCTGCGCAAAGTGATCGGCCGGCCCCTGCCCGACTCATCGGAACGCGAGTTACATGACCGTCAACGACGATGTCCTGCTTGTCCACGGCGGAACCCCGCTGGAGGGCGAGATCCGTGTCCGCGGTGCGAAGAACCTCGTACCGAAGGCCATGGTCGCCGCCCTGCTGGGCAGTGCGCCGAGTCGACTGCGCAACGTTCCGGACATCCGTGACGTGCGTGTCGTGCGCGGCCTGCTGCAGCTGCACGGGGTCACCGTCCGCCCGGGTGAGGAGCCCGGTGAGCTGGTCCTCGACCCGACGCACGTGGAGAGCGCGAACGTCGCCGACATCGACGCCCACGCGGGTTCCAGCCGTATCCCGATCCTCTTCTGCGGCCCGCTGCTGCACCGTCTGGGCCACGCGTTCATCCCGGGCCTCGGCGGCTGCGACATCGGCGGCCGGCCCATCGACTTCCACTTCGACGTGCTGCGGCAGTTCGGCGCGACCATCGAGAAGCGGGCCGACGGCCAGTACCTGGAGGCGCCGCAGCGGCTGCGCGGCACGAAGATCCGGCTGCCGTACCCGTCCGTCGGCGCGACCGAGCAGGTGCTGCTGACGGCGGTGCTGGCCGAGGGCGTCACGGAGCTGTCCAACGCGGCCGTCGAGCCGGAGATCGAGGACCTCATCTGCGTGCTGCAGAAGATGGGCGCGATCATCGCGATGGACACCGACCGCACGATCCGCATCACCGGTGTGGACAAGCTCGGCGGCTACACCCACCGCGCCCTGTCGGACCGTCTGGAGGCGGCCTCCTGGGCGTCGGCGGCGCTGGCGACCAACGGCGACATCTACGTCCGCGGCGCCCAGCAGCGCTCGATGATGACGTTCCTGAACACCTACCGCAAGGTCGGCGGCGCCTTCGAGATCGACGACGAGGGCATCCGCTTCTGGCACCCCGGCGGGCAGCTCAAGTCCATCGCGCTGGAGACGGACGTGCACCCGGGATTCCAGACCGACTGGCAGCAGCCGCTGGTGGTCGCCCTGACCCAGGCGACGGGCCTGTCGATCATCCACGAGACGGTGTACGAGTCCCGGCTCGGCTTCACCTCGGCGCTGAACCAGATGGGCGCCCACATCCAGCTCTACCGCGAGTGCCTGGGCGGCTCCGACTGCCGCTTCGGCCAGCGCAACTTCCTGCACTCGGCGGTCGTCTCCGGGCCGACGAAGCTGCAGGGCGCCGATCTGGTCATCCCCGACCTGCGCGGCGGCTTCTCGTACCTCATCGCGGCCCTGGCCGCCGAGGGCACCTCCCGTGTCCACGGCATCGAACTGATCAACCGCGGCTACGAGAACTTCATGGAGAAGCTCGTGGAGCTGGGCGCGAAGGTCGAGCTGCCGGGCAAGGCGCTCGGCTAGCCGGCAACCGAAAGGGCGGCCTCCCTCGGAATGAGGGAGGCCGCCCTTTCGGCGTCTTTGGCTGAGGCGCCCCAAGGGGCGCGGGGAACTGCGCGACCAGCCACAGCGAACCCGCGGTCACCCGCGGCGCTGCGTCAGAACGGCGCTCCAGTCACCCGGCGCCACCCAGCGGAGCGGCTTCCGCTTACTTGCCCTTGGCCGCTTCCTTGAGCTTGGAGCCCGCGGAGACCTTCACGCTGTAGCCGGCCGGGATGTTGATGGGCTCGCCGGTCTGCGGGTTGCGCGCGGTGCGAGCGGCACGGTGGGTGCGCTCGAAGGTCAGGAAGCCGGGGATGGTGACCTTCTCGTCGCCCTTGGAGACGATGTCGCCGACGACCTCGGCGAACGCGGCCAGAACGGCGTCGGCGTCCTTGCGGGTCACCTCGGCGCGGTCGGCCAGCGCGGCCACCAGCTCACTGCGGTTCATGTTGTTACTCCCGTGTTCTTCTTGCCGTTGAGGCGTGAGGTGAGATCGATGCCGATGCGCTCGCGCCCAAAGACGCATCCTGCCCCTACCTGCGGCGGTAATGCCAATCCGGCACCCGTAGGAGTCGTGAGAACACCCTAGGGAGTCACACGAAAAGCGCCTGCTCGGCCGTCACCCTAGAGGGCGTCCGCCAGTGGGAGGTTCCACGACGCGCCGGTGCGGGGGCTGCCGTGTCGATCCTCACAGCCCCTGCACCCTACGGTACGGCGCCTAGGACGCCGCGCCGACGGCCTTCGCCGCCTCCCGGACCGCACCGGCCACCGCGCCCGCGACCTTGTCGTTGAAGACGCTCGGGATGATGTAGTTCGGGTTCAGCTCGTCCTCGGTCACCACGTCGGCGAGCGCCTTCGCGGCGGCGAGCATCATCTCGGTGTTGACGGTACGCGACTGGGCGTCCAGCAGGCCGCGGAAGACACCCGGGAAGACCAGCACGTTGTTGATCTGGTTCGGGAAGTCGGAGCGGCCGGTGGCCACCACGGCGGCCGTCTGCCGGGCGATCGCCGGGTCGACCTCGGGGTCGGGGTTCGCGAGCGCGAAGACGATGGCGCCGTCGGCCATGGCGGCCACGTCGTCGCCGTCCAGGACGTTCGGGGCCGAGACGCCGATGAAGACGTCGGCGCCGTGCACGGCCTCCTTCAGGGTGCCGGTGAGGTTCTCCGGGTTGGTGTTGTCCGCGATCCAGCGCAGCGGGGAGTCGGCCGGGGCGTCCACCAGGTCCTCGCGGCCGGAGTGGACGACACCGCGGATGTCGGCCACCACGGCGTTCTTCACGCCGGCGGCGATCAGCAGCTTGAGGATGGCGGTGCCGGCCGCGCCCGCCCCGGACATCACGACCCGGATGTTCTCGATCGCCTTGCCGGTGCAGCGCAGCGCGTTGGTCAGGGCGGCGAGGACGACGATCGCGGTGCCGTGCTGGTCGTCGTGGAAGACCGGGATGTCGAGGGCCTCGCGCAGCCGGGCCTCGATCTCGAAGCAGCGGGGGGCGGAGATGTCCTCGAGGTTGATGCCGGCGAACCCGGGGGCGATCGCCTTGACGATCTCGACGATGGCGTCGGTGTCCTGGGTGTCCAGGCAGATCGGCCAGGCGTCGATGCCGGCGAAGCGCTTGAAGAGGGCCGCCTTGCCCTCCATCACGGGCAGCGCGGCCTTCGGGCCGATGTTGCCCAGGCCCAGCACGGCGGAACCGTCCGTCACGACAGCAACGGAGTTGCGCTTGATGGTGAGGCGGCGGGCGTCCTCGGGGTTCTCGGCGATCGCCATGCAGACCCGGGCCACGCCGGGCGTGTAGATCATCGACAGGTCGTCACGGTTGCGGATGGGGTGCTTGGACGCCATCTCGATCTTGCCGCCGAGGTGCATCAGGAACGTACGGTCGGAGACCTTGCCGAGGGTGACGCCCTCGATGCCCCGCAGCTTGCCCACGATCTCGTCGGCGTGGGCCGTCGAGGTGGCGGCGATGGTGACGTCGATACGGAGTTTCTCGTGGCCGGACGCGGTGACGTCGAGGCCGGTGACCGAGCCTCCGGAGGACTCCACGGCGTTGGTGAGCTGCGAGACGGCGGTTCCGCTCGCGGGCACCTCCAGCCGGATGGTCATCGAGTAGGAGACGCTGGGCGCCGTTGCCATGGCCGACTTCCTCTGCTTTCACCGTGTCGCGAGTTGTGCCGTCCGATCGTCGCACCTACCCCTGAGTACGTGGTAGTCGCCCCGGATTGCGGACGTTGTGTTCATGACGGCACGTCTTTTCGGAAAACAACTTCCACAATACGAGAGGTGATCGGCCAAAGAAAGAGGCCCACGTCACATCGGACGTGGGCCTCTCTCACGTTCATGACACCGACCCGCCATGCTCGCCTCGCGGCAAGTGGTCCCTCTGAGGGACGAAGGTTGGGCCCGGGGGCTTGGATCGGGCCGGTGCCACGTCAAGGCTAACAAACAGACGCCGGAGGCCCATTCCCGGCGCGGGGACTTCCTCGAGATCAGTCCCTTAGCAGGTCCGGGACGCCCGCCGCGTCCGGCTCGTCCCGCTCGCCGGAGACCACCGTGAGCTGCTGGGTGGCCCGGGTCAGCGCGACGTACAGCACGCGCAGTCCGGCCGGCGACTCGTCGGCGATCTCCGCCGGTGAGACGACCACCGTGGCGTCGTACTCCAGGCCCTTGGCCTCCAGGCTGCCGAGCGCCACCACCCGGTCGCCGAGCCCGGCCAGCCAGCGGCGGGCCTCCTCGCGCCGGTTCATGGCGACGACCACCCCGACCGTGCCGTCAACCAGGCCGAGCAGCCGCTCGGCCTCCGCGCGCACGGTCTTCTCCAGGGCGTCGCGCGCGCCCGCGCCGGATCCGTCGCCCACCGTCACGAAACGCGGCTCGACCCCGGTGGACCGCACCGCGGAGGGCGACTCGGAGCCGGGCATGGCGAGGGCCAGCACCTTGGCGGCCAGCTCCGCGATCTCGGCGGGGTTGCGGTAGTTGACGGTGAGCCGGAAGCGGCGCCGGGGACGGGTGCCGAGCGCCTCGTCGCGGGCCTCTGCGGCCTCGTCCGGGTCGGACCAGGAGGACTGCGCGGGGTCGCCGACGACCGTCCAGGTGGCGTGCCGGCCACGGCGGCCGACCATCCGCCACTGCATCGGCGTGAGGTCCTGGGCCTCGTCCACGATGACGTGGGCGTACTCGGTGCGCTCCTGGGCCAGGCGCTCGGCCCGCTCCCGCTGGGTCTCCTCGCGCACCGGCATCAGCTCGTCCAGACCGGTCAGCTGGTCCAGCGGATCCAGTTCGCGCTTCCTGCGCGGCCGGGCCGGGGCGCCGAGGATCGCCTGCAGCTCGTCCAGCATGGCGATGTCGTGCACCGAGCAGCCCTCCCGGCGCAGGGAGCGGGCGACCTTGCGGACCTCGCCGGGGTTGAGGATCCGGCGCGCCCAGCGGCCGAGCCGCCGCTCGTCCGCCATGGCGTCGAGGACGCCCCTCGGGGTCAGCTCCGGCCACCAGGCGTCGAGGAAGGCGATGAACGGGTCCTCGCCGGCCACGTCCTCGTCGAAGGAGGACCGCAGCTCGGCGGCCAGCTCCGGGTCGGTGTGCCGGCCGGCCGCGCCGGACCTGGCCCACAGCGCGTCCAGGAGCAGCTTGCGGGCGCGCGGGCGCAGCAGGTTGACCGGCGCGGTGCCGCCGAGGGCGGTGCGGCGGATGCCCGCCAGTTCGTCGGCCTCCAGTTCGAGGCGGCGCCCGAAGGCCACGACCCGCAGCCGCTCCGGCGAATCGTTCAGCTCCAGCGCGCCGCGGGCGGCCTTCCGCAGCACCTTCAGCATGCGGTACGAGCCCTTGGCGCGGGCCACGGACGGGGAGTCGTACAGCGTGGCCTCGGCGCCGTCGACGAGCGAGCCGATGGCGCGGATCGCGACCTGGCCCTCCTCGCCGAGCGAGGGCAGCACGCCCTCGGTGTAGGCCACCAGCAGCGGGGTCGGCGAGACGATCAGGATGCCGCCCGCGTAGCGTCTGCGGTCCTGGTAGAGCAGGTAGGCGGCGCGGTGCAGGGCGACCGCGGTCTTGCCGGTGCCGGGGCCGCCCTCGACGTAGGTGACGGAGGCGGCGGGGGCGCGGATGACCAGGTCCTGCTCGGCCTGGATGGAGGAGACGATGTCCCGCATCGTGTGACTGCGGGCCTGGCCCAGGGCGGCCATCAGGGCGCCGTCGCCGATGACGGGCAGTTCCCGCCCGTCGAGGAACGCCCGCAGCTCGGGGCGCATCAGGTCGTCCTCGACCCCGAGGACCCGGCGGCCCTTGGAGCGGATGACCCGGCGGCGCACGACCCGGCCCGGGTCCCGGGGGGTGGACCGGTAGAACGGCGCGGCGGCCGGGGCCCGCCAGTCGATGACCAGCGGGGCGTAGTCCGCGTCGAGCACGCCGATCCGCCCGATGTGCAGGGTCTCGGCGATGTCGGCGGTGTTGTCGGGCCGGACCGCGCCCTCGGCCGGCTCGACCGCGGTGTAGGCGCCGTCGGGGCCCTTCTTGCCGTCCTTGCCGGCCAGCAGGTCGATCCGCCCGAAGAGGAAGTCCTCGAACTCGTTGTTGAGCCGGTTCAGGTGGATGCCGGCCCGGAACACCTGGGCGTCCCGCTCGGCCAGTGCGCCCGGCGTGCCGACCTGGCCGCGCTTGGCCGCGTCGTTCATCAGGAACTCGGCCTCGTGGATCTTCTCCTCGAGACGCCGGTACACCCGGTCGAGATGTTCCTGCTCGACGCTGATCTCCCGGTCACGAACGGAATCCTGAGCGTCGTGTACCGAGCCGACCGCGGACTGCTGAACCTGAGCGGCCACCGGGCCCCCTTCTGACGTGCTGGGCAGCCGTCAACCGTACGCGAAGGGGACCCGGCAAGGCTACGTGACTACGCGTCCGCCCGCGCGGGACTACGCATCCACCTGCACGAGCTTCTTGCCGTCGAAGGTGGTCACCTCGAAGTGATCGATCTCGTCGGGCTTCAGCGCGGTGCCGCCGCCGATGTACAGCGGTTTGCGGGACTCCGGGGCCTTGGCGTCCGGGATGCCGTAGCCCCACTTGGGCACGGACCAGGACCCCAGGGTCTGGCGGTCGCCGTTGCTGCTGACGGCGACCAGCGAGCACTTCAGCGGCCCCTTGACGCCCTTGAGCTCGAGGACGGCCGAGGTGCCCCAGTCCTTCTCGCCCATGGCGACGGTCGCGCTGGCGCCCGTGGTGCTGTCGCTGCCGCTGTGCTTGTCCGGGAGCTGGTCGAACGTCGTCTGCGCGGTGGCCGCCAGCGGCCTGGCCGTCTGCCCCTGGTCGCCGCCGTTCACCGCCATGACGGCCACCGGGCCGCCGATGATCAGCGCGGCGGCGGCCGCGACCAGGTAGAAGCCCTTGCGCCGCTTGCGCGCACGCCGTTCGGAGACCTCGTCGACCAGCTTCTCCACCAGTCGCGGGCTGGGCCTCGCGGACAGCGACTCGCCGATCGCCGGGGTGCTGCCGGAACCCGGCAGGTCCGCCAGCGCGGCCAGCATCGGCTCCATGCCGGCCAGCTCGTCCAGTTGCTGGGCGCACCACTCGCAGCTGGCGAGGTGCGCCTCGAAGGCGGTCGCCTCGGCGTCGTCGAGGAGCCCGAGGGCGTAGGCGCCCACGGTCTCGTGCTCGCTCGGCACCGAAGATCCCTGACTGGGGCTCATGGGTCCAGAAATACCCGGACCACCCGGGCCGAATCCTTGCATTCCCCCGTACCCGCTGCTCATCACGCCGTCACCCCCCGCTCCTCCAGTGCCAGCTTCATCGACCGCAGGGCGTAGAACACCCGGGAGCGCACCGTGCCGCTCGGGATGCCCAGCGTCTGGGCCGCCTCATTGACCGTACGCCCCTTGAAGTACGTCTCGACGAGGACCTCCCGGTGCGCCGGGGTCAGGTCGTCGAGCGCGTCCGACAGCGTCATCAGCCACAGCGCCTTGTCGATCTCGTCCTCCGCGGGGATGACCTCCAGCGGCGACGGATCGACCTCCTGCGGCCGGGCCTGCCGGCTGCGGTGGCCGTCGATGACGATGCGGCGCGCGACCGTCACCAGCCAGGGGCGTACCGAACCGGTCGCCCGATTGAGCTGACCGGCGTTCTTCCAGGCACGGATGAGCGTCTCCTGCACGACGTCCTCGGCGCGCTGCCGGTCTCCGGCGACCAGCCTGAGGACGTAGGCGAGCAGGGGTCCGGCGTGTTCGCGGTAGAGCGCACGCATCAGCTCCTCGTCGGGTTCCGAGGGCTGTGAGGACATGCGATGTCGGGCCCTCGATCCACGTTCATTGGCCACGGCCGCATCCTTGCGCACGCCCACCTCCGGTGTCCGGGGGTTCCCCCAGTCGGTCGCTCGCCCACCGGTACGGACAGCGGCGGCCCGCTGTTCAAAGTGAGGTGACAGTTTTCCCGGAGACGGCCGCCGGAGGGGGACATGCGCACACATTCCCACCGCATGATGTTTACATTTCCGGCACATCGCCACGGCGGCCCCGCTGCCCGGGCGCACGGGCCGCCAAACCGGGTGTTGCGCACATCACTCGGCACGCGGCAAGGGCGTTCGCCGCCGCTTCGCGGCAGAAGGGACGTACCGGGCGGTCAGGTTCGCGCGAGGGCCGCCCGCCGCCGGTGCCGGGCCACCCGCTCCCGGTTGCCGCACACCTCGCTCGAGCACCAGCGCCGCCGGTGCCCCCGGGAGGTGTCCAGGTACACCAGGGGGCAGCTGTCGCCCTCGCACTCGCGGACCGCGGCCCGCGCCACGGGGTCGGTGAGCAGTTCCACGGCGTCCCGCGCGACGAGCGCCAGCAGCCCCGCGCACTCGGGCGCCCGGGCCAGCTCCCGCACCAGCGCGCCGTCCGCGCCGCGCACCGCGCGCGGGGCCGGCGGCGCGGCGCGGGCGGCCTCGTTGAGCCGGCCGAGCGCACGGTCGTACGGCCGCCGGTCCGCCGGGCCACTGCCACTGCCGCTGCCACTGCCACTGCCACTGCCACTGCCACTGCCACTGCCACTGCCACGCAGCAACTGCTGCACGTCCGCGCGCAGTTCCCGGAACCGCGCCGGCCAGGAGGCGTCGGCGTGCCCCAGCGGGGTGCCGGGCGGCACCAGCCCGGCGGCGGCGATCCAGGCGCGCAACGGCTCGACCGCGTCCAGCCGTTCGGCCGGATGCGCGGTCGCGAGGAGGTCCAGGCAGATCCGACCGGCGTCGAACCGCGGCTCGTTCGGGGCCGGGGCCGTACTCAGCGTCATGTGCCTGCCACCGCCTAGGACAGGGGGACCGTTGCGTCGCTCCCCTTCACAGTGCCCGTGCCGCCCGGCGCGCGGAAGCCTTCGGACGGTCTTCGCGGCGGCTTCCCGGCGGATCCGCGGGGCGGCCCGCGGCTCAGGCGTCCGCGTACTTCGAGTCCGCGGCCGGGTCCAGGGCCAGCCGGTAGCCCCGTTTGACCACCGTCTGGATCAGCCTGGGCGTGCCGAGGGCCGTGCGCAGCCGGGCCATCGCGGTCTCCACCGCGTGTTCGTCGCGCCCCGCGCCCGGCAGCGCCCGCAGCAGTTCGGCGCGGGCCACCACCCAGCCCGGCCGCCGCGCCAGCGCCCGCAGCAGCGCCATGCCGGCCGGCGGCACCGGCCGCAGCTCCCCGTCCACCAGCACCGCGTGGCCGCGAATCGCCACCTGGTGCCCGGCGACCGGCAACGTCCGTGCCCGCGTGGGCAGTTCCTGGCACAGGAGCTGTACGAGCGGCCCGAGCCGGAACCGCTCCGGCTGCACCGTGTCCACGCCCCGGGCCTGCAGGGGCAGCGCGGTCACCGGGCCCACGCAGGCGGGCAGCACGTCGTGGCCGAGCGCGGCCAGCAGCTCGCCGAGCAGCCCGCGCTCCTCGGCCCGCGACAGCAGGGACGCGGCGGCGGGCGCGCTGGTGAAGGTGAGCGCGTCCACCGCGCGGGCCACGACGGCGTCCAGCAGCCGGTCGACGGGTCCGAGGTCCTCCGGCGGCATCCACCGGTACACCGGCACCGGGACGACCTCCGCTCCCCCGGCCCGCAGCGACTCCACGAACCCCGGCAGCGGCTCGCCGTGCAGCTGTACGGCGAGCCGGCGCCCGTCGACGCCCTCCTCCAGCAGCCGGTCGAGCACCTCGGCCATGGACTCGCTGGACGGCGACCACGACTCGGTCAGCCCGGCCGCCCGTACGGCCCCCTTCACCTTGGGCCCGCGGGCCAGCAGCTCCACGCCCCGGAGGCGTTCGAGCAGCGCCTCCCCGAGCCCCCATCCGTCGGCGGCCTCGATCCAACCCCGGAAGCCGATCGCGGTGGTGGCCACCACGACGTCCGGCGCCCGGCCGAGCAGCTCCTCGGTGGAGGCGAGCAGTTCGCCGTCGTCGGCGAGCGGCACGATGCGCAGGGCGGGCGCGTGCAGCACGGCGGCGCCGCGCCGCTGGAGCAGCGCGCCCAGTTCCTCGGCACGGCGCGCGGCGGTGACGCCCACGGTGAACCCGGCGAGGGGTCCCGGTTCGGGGTGCTGCTGTTCGTCGTCCATGGCTCTCCTAGCTGACCCGCATGCCGAACGAGCCTGTCAACGGCGCGTGACAGGCTCGGTTCGGCTCGATGTCCGCGGTGTTACGTCACACCTCGGCGTAGCCGAGCTGCGGCTTCGTCCCGGCGGTGCCGGTGGGTACGGCCCGGGTGGCCGGACGGCGAAGGTATACGGCCCACGTCACCGCGAAGCAGACACCGTAGAAGACGAGGAAGGCGACGAAGGCGCCGGTGCCGGAGCCGTAGGACAGGAAGGACTGCCGGAAGGCCAGGTTGATGCCGACGCCGCCGAGCGCGCCGACGGCCCCGATGAGCCCCATCGAGGCGCCGGACAGCCGCCGTCCGTGGGCCGCCGCCGCCTCGCCCGTGAGTCCCCCGGCGAGGGCCTTGGCCTGGAAGATCCCGGGGATCATCCTGTACGTCGACCCGTTGCCGAGTCCGCTGAGCACGAACAGCACCACGAAGACCGGCACGAACAGCGCCGGCGACTTCGTCATGCTGGCCACGACCAGGAGGGCGGTGGCGGCGGCCATGCCGACGTAGTTCCACAGGGTGATCCGCGCCCCGCCGTACCGGTCGGCGAGGCGCCCGCCGACGGGCCGGATCAGGGAGCCGAGCAGCGGGCCGATGAAGGTGAGGTACGCGGCCTGCAGCGGGGTGCGCCCGAACTGGCTGGTCAGCACCTGCCCGAAGGCGAAGCTGTACCCGATGAACGAGCCGAAGGTGCCGACGTAGAGGAAGGACATGATCCAGGTGTGGCGGTCCTTCGCGGCGTCCAGGGCGGCGCCGGTGTCGTTCCTCACCGAGGCGAGGTTGTCCATGAACAGCGCGGCGAGGACGGCGGCGACGACGATCAGCGGGATGTAGACGCCGAGCAGGACCCGCGGCCCGCCGCCCGCCCCGATGACGGCGAGGGCGACGAGCTGGATGACCGGCACGCCGATGTTGCCGCCCCCGGCGTTCAGGCCGAGCGCCCACCCCTTGCGGCGCAGCGGGAAGAAGGCGTTGATGTTGGTCATGGAGGAGGCGAAGTTGCCGCCGCCGACGCCGGCCAGCAGTCCGGTCAGCAGGAAGGTGGAGAAGGACGTCCCCGGTTCCATCACCACGAAGGCGGCGGCCGACGGGACGAGCAGCAGGCTCGCCGAGATGACCGTCCAGTTCCGCCCGCCGAAGACCGCGACGGCGAAGGTGTACGGCACCCGCGCCACCGCGCCGACCAGGGTGACGGCGGAGGTGAGCAGGAACTTGTCGGCGGGGGTGAGTCCGTACTCGGGTCCCATGAAGAGCACGAGCACGGACCACAGGGTCCAGACCGAGAACCCGATGTGCTCCGCCAGCACGGAGAACCACAGGTTCCGCCGGGCGACCCGCTCCCCGGTCGTCTGCCAGAACCCCTCGTCCTCGGGGTCCCAGCGTTCGATCCAGCGACCGCTGCGACGGATGGGGGCCGGACCTGTCATGACGCCTCCACGGTGCTCCGGGACTCGGTGGTTCGCGGTGATGAGTCCCGAAGGTAGGGAGGACGCGTTTCCTGGCTGTGGCCGTGGGTGACCGGCAGGGAACTTCGCTCTCACTCGCCCGGCGCGGGCGCCGTGAGGGCGCCTGCCGGGGCCGGGGGGGCCGGTGCGGTCGGGCCGCTCAGGCCGCCCGGTGCGCCGCGTCGCGCGGACGCCGGCGCCTGGGGGCCGAGCCGTCCGGCCACAGGCGCGGTCTGCGCTTGGCGGCGAGGTCCTCCACCCAGCCGAACCAGACGATGCAGCTCGCGATGAACATCCAGGTGATCGCGAGAACCGGCCAGGGGCTCTCCAGCAGCCAGGAGAAGTGCAGGTCCATCACGTCGAACTGCCACAACTGGTCCCACAGCGTGGCGGCGACGAGGATGCACAGGTTGTGCCAGAGGTAGATCGTCACCGCTCTGGAGTTCAGCAGGGTGATCAGCCGGTCGAAGGGGCGCAGCCAGCGCGGCCACTGGGTCCAGGACGGGCTGACGTGCAGGAGCAGCAGCACGGTGGCGAAGGACCAGAGGGACTGCGCGAACGGGATGTCGTCCAGGTCGTGGCCCTCTTTGAAGCCGTGCGTCAGGGCGTACCACAGGCCCAGGAGCGCGATGGCCGGGGCCACGGACGGGACCATGTAGCGCGGGATGCGCTTCAGGACGCCTTCCTGGTGCGCCATTCCCAGGATCCAGCAGGCGCCGAAGGTGCTGAAGTCGGTGAGGGCCGAGGGGATGCGCTCACCGGGCAGGTTGAGGTAGCCGAACTCGAAGGCCGCGGAGAGCGCGATCGGCGACAGGATGGTCGCCCAGGGCAGCGCCCGCAGCGCCCTCAGCAGGAACGGGGACAGCAGGACGTACCAGAGGTAGGCGCGGATGTACCAGAGCGGACCGGCCAGTTCGGATCCCCAGTCCTCCCCGAGGATGCCGTGGATGCCGCGCAGGCCCTCGGCGTAGGGCGGGTCGCTCACCGGCAGGATCCAGAAGCCGAGGTGCAGCCACCACCAGCCGGGGTGGCCGTCGTCGCCCGGGCTCCAGCCCTGCAGCACCATGCCGGTCACGCCGATGGCGCCGAGCAGCCACAGCGGCGGCAGGAGACGGCGCAGGCGGCTGCGGACGACCTGCACCGCCGGGCGCTTGAGCGAGCGGGCCATGAGGTTGCCCGCCAGCGCGAACATCACGCCCATGGACGGGAACACGACCGGCAGCCAGGCCCAGCCCATCAAGTGGTAGAAGACCACCCGGAAGAGCGCGACCGCACGCAGCAGGTCGAAGTACCGGTCGCGCACCGGGGTGCGCCGCTGCTGCCCGGGCTCGGCGGGCGGGGCCGGCTCGTCCATGGCGGACGGCAGGGTGGGTACGGTCACGTGCTGGGCTTCCTGGGTCGTCGTCGGGAGCGGTGCCGGCGGGGCGGGCGGAGGGGCCGCGGTCCACGCGGGCCGCGTGGCGAGGGGCTCGTGGGCGGGCCCCGGCGGCCGGGCGCCCGGCCGCGGTCCGGGGCCGAAGGGGGGCGTCGTCACCGGGCCGGCCTCCCGCCCGCCACCGGCGGTCCGGGAACGGGCGCGGCCGGCGGGGCCGACACGCCGCCCTTGCGCCGCAGCTTCTGCCAGCGCAGGCGGCCGCCGGTGAGCGCCGTGATCCAGGACTGCAGCAGCACGACGTACATGAGCTGGCGGTAGAGGATCTGCTGCAGGGGCAGCGAGACCAGTGGCGTCAGCGGTTCGCGGTCGAGGACGAAGGCGTACGCCGCGCAGGCCGCCTGGACGGCGAGGACGCCGAACCAGGCCCCGATCGTCTTCTCGGTGGGCCCGAAGACCAGGCCGTAGACGAGGAAGACGTCGATCAGCGGGGCCAGCAGCGGGGCCACGACCATGAACAGGGACACCAGGGGCAGGCCGACCCGGCCGAACCGCCCGGAGGGACCGCGTTCGACGACGGCGCGGCGGTGCTTCCAGATCGCCTGCATGGTGCCGTACGACCAGCGGTAGCGCTGGGACCACAGCTGCTGGACGGACTCCGGGGCCTCGGTCCAGGCCCGGGCCTTCTCGGCGTACACCACGTGCCAGCCGTCGCGGTGCATCGCCATGGTGATGTCGGTGTCCTCGGCGAGGGTGTCGTCGCTCATGCCGCCGACCCGTTCCAGCGCCGAGCGGCGGAAGGCGCCGACCGCGCCCGGGATCGTCGGCATGCAGCGCAGGACGTCGTACATGCGGCGGTCGAGGTTGAAGCCCATCACGTACTCGATGTGCTGCCAGGCGCCGATGAGCGTGTCCTTGTTGCCGACCTTGGCGTTGCCGGCGACCGCGCCGACCCGCGGGTCGGCGAAGGGCTGCACCAGTTCGCGCACGGTGGCCGGCTCGAAGACGGTGTCGCCGTCCATCATCACGATCAGGTCGTGACGGGCGTTGGCCATACCGCGGTTGAGGGCGGCGGGCTTGCCCGCGTTGAGCTGCCGGATCACCCGTACGTTGGGCAGTCCCAGCCCTTCGACGATGCGGGCCGTGCCGTCGGTGGACCCGTCGTCGATGACGACGACCTCGATGGGATGCTCGCTGCGCATCAGCGAACGGACCGTGTTCTCGATGCACTTGGCCTCGTTGTAGGCCGGGACCAGCACCGACACGGGTTCGGTGACGGGGTGCCGTCCCCAGCGGAACCCGCGCCGGCGGGTGCGGCGGGCGTGCAGCGCGGACAGCAGCAGCATGCCGCCGAAACGGGCGAGCACGAGGGAGCCGATGACCGCGAGGCACACGACCAGGGCTCCGGTGGCCCGCTCCGACGCCTGCACCAGGAATATCCAGGCCTTGCCCTTCCACAGGTCCAGGCCGGTGACCGGGGTGGACGCGCTCGGCGCGTCCAGCGCCTCGGTGAGGTTCTGGAACCGGTAGCCCCGCGACTGGAGTTGGGGCAGGAACCGGTCCAGCGCCTGGACCGTCTGGTGCCGCTCGCCGCCGGAGTCGTGCATCAGGACGATCGCGCCCTTGCCGCCCTTGGGCGTGGCCTTGCGGATGATCTCCTCGACCCCGGGCCGGCGCCAGTCCTCGCTGTCGGTGTCGTTGACGACGGTGAGGTAGCCGCGGCCACCGATGTACTTGGTCACCGGCCAGGACCTGTCGTCCATGGCGTCGGCGAACGAGGAGTACGGCGGCCGGAACAGGGAGCTGCGGATACCGGCCGCTCCGGCCAGCGCGAGCTGGCTCTGGGACAGCTCCCAGTCGATGCGCCGCTCGGAGTGGTACGACAGGTCCGGGTGGTTGAAGGTGTGCAGGCCGACCTCGTGGCCCTCGTCCACCATGCGCTTGACCAGCTCCGGGTAGCGGGAGGTCATGGAGCCGGTGACGAAGAAGACCGCGTGCGCGTGGTGCTTCTTGAGGATGTCGAGGACCTTCGGCGTCCAGACCGGGTCCGGGCCGTCGTCGAAGGTGAGGACGATGCGGTGGTCGGGCACCCGCAGGCTGCCGGTGCGGCCGCCCCGGGTGTCGATGACCGGGCCGCCGTCGAGCACCTTCTCGGGCACCTTGTCGCTGGCCGCCTCGGGCCGCACGCGGAAGTCCGCGAGGATCTCGTTGTGCACGTAGCCGCGCAGCATGAGCATCGCGAGCGTGGCGATCAGGACCAGGACGGACAGCAGATAGCGCAGGGGGAGCCATCTGCGCCTGGGCAGGGAGGAACGGGGACGGGAGTGTGACGGCATGGGGCGGCTTCGCTGATCAGAGGTGGGGACGCAGGGTGGTGGGGAAGACCGGGTGGTGGGCCTCGCGCCCCTTGCCACCGGCGGTGGAGTGCGAGGGACCGGGAGAGGCGCCGGTGCCCGGGGTGGACGGGGCGGGGGTCGAACCGGCCGGGGACACCGGGGAGGTGGACGGCTGCCCGGCGCCGGGGCCGGCGGACGTGCCGGCTGCCGGCTCCTCGCCCGCGGACGTGCCCGATCCGGAACCCGGTGTGGAACCGACGGTGCCCGGTACCGCGCCGGCGGGCGCCGCCGGGGACTCGGCGGAGCCGGCGGGGGCGCCGCTCCCCGGCGTCGGGTCCGTCGAGGCGCTGGGCAGCGGCGGGGCGTCCACCTGGCTGGCCGGCGCGTTCTCGTCCTGGCCGGGCACCGGGACCCACGGCGCGTCCGAGCTCCCCGAGAACAGGGTCGCCACGATGATCACGGCGTACACCGCGCAGGCGAGGCCGACGAGCATGCCGAGGCGGCGGAAGGTGCGGCTGCGGCGGCCGGACTCGTCGACGAAGACGGGGCCGTCGGCGCTCTCGCGGCGGGCGCCGCGCGCGGCGCCCGGGACCGGGTTCAGCCGGACGTCGCCGAGTTGGACGGCGTCCATCTGGACCGTCACCTCGTGCGGGTCGTGCGTGGGGTCGGCGGCGGTGGGCTGGGCGGGGATGCCGGGGAGGGGCTCCTCCCAGGGGGTGTGCCGGGGCTCGGCGGTACCGGGCCCGGCGAGGTCCGCGACCCGCACCCGGCGCAGCACCGTGGTCTGCTCGGGGTCGTGGGAGCGGGTGCCGCCGGGCTCCGCGGCGCGGCGGAGGTCCGGGGCGGAGTGGTCGCCGGCCCGCGGGAGTACGGCCGTCCCGTCGGCCTCGGTCGGGGCGGCTCGTCCGCCCCGGCGTATCCCGGCGGCCGGGAAGGCACCGGGGCCGGGGGCCGCACCGGGGTACGGGAACGCCGCGCCGGACGTGTGACCGGCCTGGGGGTGACCGCCGCTGTGGAAGGCCCCGGTCTCCGGGTGGGACTGGGGGTGACCGCCGCCGTGCGGGGGCCCGGTCTCCGACGGGAACTGGGGGTGGCCGCCGCCGTGGAGGGCCCCGGAATCCGGGCGGACCTGGGTGTGACCACCCGTCACATGGTTGCTCCAGGGCGCGGATGCGGTTTCGGGCCACTCCGGTTGGGCGTCTTCTCGCCACTCTTTCACGTGCGCACATCCCCCCACGGGACAGTTCCGGGTGCGCATCGACACCGAGCACCCGCCGTTCGAACCAGGCCCCCACCCAGCCCGAGCGCCCCCTTTACCACACCGTGCTCGGGCCATGAATGTAGCGCATGCGGAGGATCCGTGTTCGCCACGTGCCGCTTAATGGACGCCCATCACATCATCATCCGCGGCTGGAATCCATCGGTCGGCGGGGCGCCTCAGCCATCCCTCGGCCCGCGCGATGTCACTCGCGGCCCTGCGTAGGGCCGCCAGACCGGGGTGAGTCAGCCCTTTGCGCCAGACAAGGGACACGGGCGAGAGCGGGACCGGATCGACGAGGGGCCGCAGCACCGAACGGGGCATGGCCGGAAAGCCCACCACCGCCAGGATCGCGTTCCGGGTCTTGGCCATGATCCGCTCGAACTCCTCGTCGCCGACCGGCAGCGGCAGGGGCGGCGCGAGCCGGATGCCGCGTCCCTCGAAGAGACGGAGCGCCAGGTCGGTCCACTCCCGGGTGCGCGGGTTGCCCGCCCCGGCGTACACCGTCTCCCCGGCCAGCGCCGCCAGCGGCACCTCCGGCAGGGCGGCCAGCGGGTGGTCGTCGGGCAGCACGACGGCCATCGGCTCGTAGCGCACCGGCTGTTGCGCGAGCCCCGACCGCAGGGCCGGGTCGAGGCCGGCGAAGCGCCCGAAGGAGACGTCAAGACGGCCGGCCAGCAACTCGGCCGCCGCTCCGGTGAGACCGCTCTCGTAGCGGGCCATCAGCTCGCATTCCGGGGCGAGTTCCCGGGCCCGGTGCAGCACCCGGCGGCCGGTGACCAGGCCGGCGGAGTTGAGGTCGACCAGCAGCGGCCTGGCCTGGCCGAAGGCGGCGAGCAGGTCGTCCTGGGCGGCCAGGACCCGCCGGGCGTGCGGCAGCAGCCGCTCGCCGTCCGCGGTCAGCGTCACCTGCCGGGTGGTCCGTACGAACAACTCCGCGCCCAGCTCGCGCTCCAGCCGCCGCACGTCCCGGCTCAGTGCCTGCTGCGCCACGTACAGGCGGGCCGCGGCCCGGGTGAAGTGCAGCTCCTCGGCGACGGCGACGAAGGCGCGCAGCAGGCGCGGTTCTATGGCGGCGGGAGCGGGCATGGCGGCGAATCTACCTCGCCGATTCACAACGCGGACGCGTGAGTCGGCCCCGAGAAGGTGTTGGACCGGGTGATCCGCTCCGGGCCACCGTTGCACCATGCCGAGACAGACCGCCGAAGAAAGCCGGATACCGGACGGGCAGCACTTGGAGAGGGGGGCGGGGCGGCTCCGCGGATACCGCGGGCTCTTCTCCCGCCCCGGCACGCTCGCCTTCACCGCGGGCAACCTCGTCGCCCGGCTGCCGATGGGCATGTTCAGCGTGAGCGCGGTCGTGATGATCGCCGGGGCCCGGGGCTCGTACGCGCTCGCCGGCGCCGTCACCGCCGTCGGCCTCGCGGCGACCGGGGTGGCCGGGCCGTGGATCGCGCGGCTCGTCGACCGGCACGGGCAGGCCCGGGTAGCCGTGCCGGCCACCCTCACGGCCGTGCTGGGCAGCCTCGCCCTGCTGCTGTGCGTGCGCTACGACGCCCCGGACTGGACGCTGTTCGCCGCCTACGCGGCCACCGCCGCCACCCCCAACATCGGCGGCCTGTCCCGCGCCCGCTGGGCCCACCTGCTGCGCGAGGATTCCGCCGCCCTGCACACCGCCAACTCCTTCGAGCAGGCCGCCGACGAGCTGTGCTTCATGCTGGGCCCGGTGCTGGCCTCCTTCCTGACCGGCACGTTCTTCCCGGAGGCGGGCACGCTCACCGGAGCCGTCCTGCTGCTGGCCGGCATGCTGCTGTTCACCGCGCAGCGGGCGACCGAGCCGCCGCCGCAGGCCCGTTCGAAGGCCCGGTCGCCGTTGCGCAGCCCGGGGATCCCGGCGCTGCTCGCCTGCTTCGTGGCGACCGGCATGGTGTTCGGTTCGATGGAGGTCGTCACCATCGCGTACGCCGACGCCCAGGGGCACCGGGCGGCGGCCGGCCTGGTGCTCGCGCTGCAGGCGGCGGGCTCGTGCGCGGCCGGTCTGCTGTACGGGGCCCTGAAGCCGGCCGGACTCGGCCTGCCCCGCTGCCTGCTCGCGATGGCCGTCCTGATGACCCTGCCGTGGCTGGCCGCCACCACCACCGGGTCCCTCGTGGTTCTGGGGGGCGCGCTGCTGGTGGCGGGCATGGCGACGGCGCCGACGATGGTGACCGCGATGACCCTGGTGCAGTCCCGCACCCCGGCCGGCCGGCTCAACGAGGGCATGAGCCTCGTCGTCACCGGCCTGCTCACCGGCATCGCCTGCGGCTCGGCCACCGGCGGCTGGGCGGCCGAGCACGGCTCGCCGGCGACGGGCTTCGCGGTGCCCGCGGCCGCGGCCGCCCTGGCCCTGGTCATCGGCGTGTCGCAGCGGCGCACGCGGGCGGCCGGACGGGCGCCGGCGTAACGGGCGGACACTCACCGGGCGAGCGGGCGCTCCGGCTGGTTCGATGGTCGGGTCGGCGGTGCGTGGCGGAGGAGGTGCTGATGCGTGGCCGGCTGGCTGTCACCGGAGAACGTGACCGAAGTGACCCGGGTACTGGACCTGAGCGGGGTGTTCGCCAACGGCACGCTCGGCGGGGTGCTGGCGCGCAGCCGCCGGCTGGACCTCTTCGGCTTCCTGGTCATCGGCATCGTCTCCGGCCTGGGCGGCGGAATCCTCCGCGACACCCTGCTGCAGCACGGGACGCCCGTCGCCCTGACGGACTACAGCTACCTCACCGTCGCCACCGCGGGGACCCTGCTGGCCTTCATGGCCGACCTGAGCCGTCACACCTCCGGCTGGGCCTTCAACATGCTCGACGCCGTGGCGCTGAGCGTCTGGGCGATCGCCGGGGCGCAGAAGACCCTCTCGGTCGGTCTCGGCTGGCTGCCGGCCGTGCTGCTGGGCACGATCACGGCGGTCGGCGGCGGCGCCATCCGGGATCTGCTGCTGGCCCGCACCCCCGCCATCTTCGGCGGCAACCCGCTGTACGCGACCGTCGCCGTGCTGGTGAGCGGGGTGATGGTCCTGTGCAGCCGGCTCGGCGTGCCCGTCGTCGGCATCCTGGCCGGGATCGTGCTGGGCGTCTCGCTGCGGCTGGCCGCGCTGACCCGGGGCTGGCGGCTGCCGGGCAGCCGCGACTGGCGGCCGCCGGCGTCGCGCGGCCGCGGCTCGTGACCCGACGCGCCCGGGGCCGGGCGGCGGGAGCGCGGGCCGGGCGGGACGGGCGAAGCTGGCGGGACCGGCGGGGCTGGCGGGGCGAACGGGCCGGGCGGGGCGGGGCGGGCTGGGCCGGGCGGGGCGGGCCGAAGGGAACGGGCGCGGGACGGGCGGGGGCGCCAGCCATCGAGGAAGAGGAGCACCACACAGCCATGAGCATCAAGGATCGCGTGGACGAGGTCGTAGCCGGGCTCGGCGGCATCCGGCCCGAACTGGAGGGTTTCTACGAGGACCTGCACGCCCACCCGGAGCTCGGCCACCAGGAGCACCGGACGGCGACCCGGGTGGCGGAACGCCTGGGGAGCTGCGGTTTCCAGGTGCACGACGGGGTCGGCGGCACCGGCGTGGTCGGCGTGCTGGCCAACGGGGACGGTCCGACGGTGCTGCTGCGGGCCGACATGGACGCGCTGCCGGTGCGCGAGGAGACCGGCCTTCCGTACGCCAGCAAGGCCGTCGGCAAGGACGCGTCCGGCCGGGAGGTGCCGGTGGCGCACGCCTGCGGCCACGACATGCACGTCACCTGCCTGCTGGGCGCGGCCCGGCTGCTGGCAGCCGCCCGGGACGCGTGGCGGGGAACGCTGGTGGCCCTGTTCCAGCCGGCCGAGGAACCGGGTGACGGCGCCGACGGGATGCTCGCCGACGGACTCACCGACCTGGTGCCGCGGCCGGACGTCGCGTTCGCCCAGCATGTGCTGCCCTATCCGGCGGGACGGGTCGGCACCCGCGCCGGGTCGTTCCTGTCGGCCGCGGACAACATCCGCGTCACCGTCCACGGCAGGGGCGCCCACGGCTCGGCGCCGCAGGCCGCGATCGACCCGGTGGTGATGGCGTCGATGATCGTCGTGCGGCTCCAGACGATCGTCTCGCGCGAGCTGGCCGCCACCCGGCCTGCGGTGCTCACGGTGGGCTCCGTACAGGCGGGCACGAGCGGCAACGTCATCCCCGAGTCGGCGGAGCTGCTGCTGAACGTGCGCACCTACGACGAGGAGACCCGCCGGGCCGTCCTGGCCGCGGTGCGCCGGATCGTGACGGCCGAGTGCGCCGCCTCCGGAGCGGACCGCGAGCCCGAGGTGGAGGAGGGCACCCGCTTCCCGCCGACCGTCAACGACGCGGCGGCGACCCGCGAGGTGGCCGCGGCCTTCGCCGAGGTGTTCGGGGAGCACGCGGGCACGGCCGAACTGCAGAGCGCCAGCGAGGACTTCAGCCGCATCCCGGACGCGTTCGGCGTCCCGTACACCTACTGGGCCCTCGGCTGCGTCGACCCGGACGCCTACGAGGCGGCCCGACGGGGCGGCACGGTGGCGCGGGACATCCCGGTCAACCACAGCTCCCGGTTCGCGCCGGTCCTCCAGCCCACCCTGGACACGGGCGTACGAGCGCTGGTCACGGCCACGCTGAGCCGGCTGGCGGCACGGGACGGCGCGTGAGTTCCCGGACCGTGCGCGCGGGACGACGACGAAGGCCCCGCCGCTCGGGAGCGACAGGGCCTTTGCCTACATGGGATGAGTGGAGATGGCGGGAATCGAACCCGCGTCCAACGGTGCGGAACCAGGGCTTCTCCGTGTGCAGTCCGCTTCGCTTTTCTCGGCCCCGGCGATCACGCGAACAAGTCGCCGACGGGCCCAGTCACTGTTTGGTTTCCCTCTTCACCCCGTGACCGGGATCAAGGTTTAGTCCCCTAGCTGATGCCAGGATCCGGGTCGGGAACAGCCCCGGGCTGACACTCCTATGAGAGTTCGCTAGCTGCTAATTAGGCAGCGAGGGCGAACGAGGAGGAATCGCGCTTGGTATTGGCGATTATTTTTTTCGGCCTGTGGTTTACGAGATCATGGCCGCTTCCTCGACACGCTTCCCCTGCTTCGACATCCGCTGTCGAAACCGATCATCCCCATGTTGATTTTTCAATCCCCTCCGGAGAGGGGGCGCGCACCCTCCATGGGGTGCGTTGCCATCGTACGTGACCAACGCGGGTCGGTGCCAGCCTATTCCCGCCGGTCGCGCCGGTCGCGCCAGTCGCGCCGGTCCGGAGGCTAGGCCCGCTGCTTGCGCCGGACGGCCGACATCGCCCGGTCCGCCTCCCGCCGGTCCTGCTTCTCGCGCAGGGTCTGGCGCTTGTCGTACTCCTTCTTGCCCTTCGCCAGCGCGATCTCGACCTTGGCACGGCCGTCCTTGAAGTACAGCGCGAGGGGCACGATCGTGTGACCCGTCTCCTGGGACTTGGCCTCCAGCTTGTCGATCTCGTCGCGGTGCAGCAGCAGCTTCCGCTTGCGCCGGGCGCTGTGGTTGGTCCAGGTGCCCTGGCTGTACTCCGGCACGTGCACGTTGTGCAGCCACGCCTCGTGCCCGTCGAGCTGCACGAACCCGTCCACGAGCGAGGCCCGCCCTTGGCGCAGCGACTTCACCTCGGTCCCCATGAGCACGAGACCGGCCTCGTACGTGTCGAGGATGAGGTAGTCGTGCCGCGCCTTCTTGTTCTGCGCGATCAGCTTGCGCCCTTTTTCCTTAGCCATAGTGCCGACCATTTTCGCACCATGGAGGGGGTGCGGGGGAAGCGCATTACGCGAGGGCTACGAGGGATCCCCGAGACCGCCCAGGACCGTCTCGGCCCGCCGCAGCGCCTGCGGCCCCGCCTCCAGGTCGGGGGTGATGCCCCGGCCGTCCACCGCCCGGCCGGCGGGGGTGCGGTAGTGGCCCACGGTCAGCTCGGCCACCGAGCCGTCGGGCAGCTCGGTGGGCATCTGCACGGAGCCCTTGCCGAAGGTGCGGGTGCCGATCACCACCGCGCGGCCCCGGTCCTGCAGGGCGCCGGTGAGCATCTCGGCCGCGCTCATCGTGCCGCCGTCGACCAGGGTGACCAGGGGCCGGGTGGTGTCGCCGCCGGTGTCGGCGTGCAGGGCGCGCTGGGCGCCGTCGACGTCGTAGGTGGCGACAAGGCCGCCGTCGAGGAAGGCGGAGGCGGTCTCCACGGATTCGGTGACCAGGCCGCCGGAGTTCCCCCGCAGGTCGAGGACGACGCCGGCGCCGGCCGGGGCCCGGCGCACCGCGGCCCGCACGGTGTCGCCGGATCCCTTGGTGAAGGCGGCGACCTTGATGACGGTGACCCTGCCGGGCAGCTCGCGTACGGTCACCGGGTCCGTGGACAGCCTGGCCCGGCGCAGGGTCTCGGTCCACGCGCGCGCGCCGCGCTGGAGGCCGAGCCTCACGGTCGTGCCGGCGGCCGCGTCCTCGGCGTCGCCGCGCAGCAACGAGACCACGTCGGTGACCGGCCGCCCGGCCACGTCCGTGCCGTCGACGCTGCGCAGCCGGTCGCCCCTTCGGATCCCGGCGCCGGCCGCGGGCGATCCGGGCTGCACCCGACTCACCTCGATCCGGCCGTCCGGCTCGGCCCGCGCGAACAGCCCGGTGCCCGTGTACTGGCCGTCCAGGGCCTCCAGGAACTCCTGGTACTCGTTCTCGGAGTAGACGGCCCCCCAGCGGTCCCCGCTGCGGCTGACGGCCCGCTCGGCGGCCTCCATGGGCGACTTGCCGTCGGCCATCGCCTTGGCGGCGGCCCGCCGTACGGCCTCGTGACGGGTGGCCGAAGGCGCGGGCGCCGACGCGGACTTGGGGCCGGACCGGGCGCCCTGGCCGGTGTCCGGGAAGGAGCCGGTGGCGGCGCCGGCGACGAGGGCGCAGGCGAAGACCAATGCCAGGGCGGCCCCGCGGCCGGTGCGGCGGGGCTGACAGAACGGGTCACGGCCTGACATGGCGGCGAGTCTAGGACAACTGCCAAGGGCCGTACGGACGGAAGCCCGTACGACCCTCTTGGGATGCGTCACACCTTCAGGTACTTGCGCAACGCGAAGAACGCAGCCAGAGCGGGCATCAGCACGCTGGTGGCGAGGATCAGCGGCAGCTTGGTCAACACCGCGTCCCAGCCGACGAAGTTGATCAGCGTGAGCTTGTTGGACAGGGCCATGCCGTGGTCGATGGTGAAGTACCGCCCGACGACCAGGAAGATGCAGGCGAGGCCACCGCCGATGAGCCCGGCGACCGCGGCCTCCATGATGAACGGCGCCTGGATGTAGAAGCCCGAGGCGCCGACGAGGCGCATGATCCCGGTCTCACGCCGGCGGCTGAACGCCGAGACGCGCACGGTGTTGACGATCAGCAGCAGCGCGACGAGCAGCATCAGCGCCATCACGCCGAGCGCCGCCCGGTTCATCAGGTTGAGCAGCTGGAAGAGGTTGTCCAGGATGCCCTTCTGGTCCTGCACCGACTGCACTCCGTCACGCCCGTTGAACGCGGTGGCGATGACCTGGTACTTCTGCGGGTCCTTGAGCTTGATGCGGTACGACTCCTGCATCTGGTCCGGCGTCAGCGAACCGGCCAGCGGGGAGTTGCCGAACTGCTCCTTGTAGTGCTTGTACGCCTCGTCCTGCGACTCGTAGGTCACCTTCTCGACGATGGCCATCTTGCCGAGGTCGGTACGGATCTGCTTCTTCTGGTCCTCGGTCACCGCGCCCTTGGCGCAGTTGACGTCCGACTGCGCGTCGCTCTTGTTGCACAGGAAGATCGAGACGTTGACCTTGTCGTACCAGTAGCCCTTCATGGTGCTCACCTGGTCGCTCATCAGCAGGGAGCCGCCGAAGAGGGCCAGGGACAGGGCGACGGAGACGATGACGGCGAAGGTCATCGTCAGGTTGCGGCGGAGACCGACACCGATCTCCGACAGGACGAACTGGGCGCGCATGGCGTCGGATCTAGCCTTTCCGTGGACGTGACTGGGGCGGCGGTCAGTGCTGGTAGCCGTAGACGCCGCGGGCCTGGTCGCGGACGAGGCGGCCCTTCTCCAGCTCGATGACGCGCTTGCGCATCTGGTCCACGATGTTCTGGTCGTGCGTCGCCATGATGACCGTGGTGCCCGTCCGGTTGATGCGGTCGAGCAGCTTCATGATGCCGACGGAGGTCTGCGGGTCGAGGTTGCCGGTCGGCTCGTCCGCGATCAGCAGCTTGGGCCGGTTGACGAAGGCCCGCGCGATGGCCACGCGCTGCTGCTCACCACCGGACAGTTCACCCGGCCTGCGGTCCTCCTTGCCGCCGAGCCCGACGAGGTCGAGCACCTGCGGCACGGACTTGCGGATCTCGCCGCGCGACTTGCCGATGACCTCCTGCGCGAAGGCCACGTTCTCGGCGACGGTCTTGTTGGGCAGCAGGCGGAAGTCCTGGAACACCGTCCCCAACTGGCGGCGCATCTGCGGCACCTTCCAGTTGGAGAGGCGCGCGAGGTCCTTGCCCAGGACGTGCACCTGGCCGTGGCTGCACCGCTCCTCGCGCAGGACGAGCCGCAGGAAGGTCGACTTGCCGGAGCCTGAGGATCCCACGAGGAAGACGAACTCGCCCTTCTCGACCTCCAGGGAGACATCCCTGAGGGCTGGGCGGGTCTGCTTGGGGTAGACCTTGGAGACGTTGTCGAATCGGATCACGGATGCACCACGGGTCGCCGGGGGTAGATGAGCGTGACCATACGCGAACCGGGAGTCCCCCCGCAGGGCCCGGTCGCGGTTGGTAGCGGCTTGTGCGTTTTTGTACAGCACCGGATTCGGGCTTCCCGGAGCGCCCGCGCTTCTTGTGGGGGAACCTGGCACAGTGGAGGGGGGAACGTTCTGGTTCCCGGGTGCGTTGTACGTGTGAAGGCCGGTGCAAGGAGGGCGAGCGCATGACGTACGACCGGTTGGTGTGCGCGAACTGCGCGTCGCCCGTGAGTGAGGGCCGGTGCCCCGTGTGCCGTGCCAACCGCGAGCGGCTGCAGCAGGAGGGCTTCTTCGCGGGCCTGAACCCCATGGCGCTGATCGCGCTGCTCGCGGTGCTGATCGCCGCGGTGGCGCTGCTCGCCCACCAGGCAGCGTAGGAAGACCGGACGAGACGGCCGAAGGGCCCGGAGCGCGAAGCTCCGGGCCCTTCGTCACGTGCGCTGTGCGCGGAACGTCGCCGTACGGCTACGTTCAGGCGGCGGCGCCGCCCCGGCCGTTCACGAGCCGCGGCAGGAAGCGGAAGCCGATGCCGCCGGCGATCATCGTCGCGGCGCCGACCAGCAGGAACGCGGTCTGTCCGGCACCGGTCTCGGCGAGCTGCTTGTCGCCGCCCTGGGCCGTGGTGTCCGAGCCCGTGTCGGTGAGGGCGGAGGAGCCCTCCTCCTGGGCGGCGTTGTCGTTGCCGCCGCCCTGGGGCGCGCTGCCGCCGGTGGAGCTGCCGCCGCCGGTGCTGCTGGAGCCACCGCCGTTGCCGTTGCCGCCACCGTTGCCGTTGCCGCCGTTGCCGTGACCGCCGCCGTTGCCGCCCGTCGTGGTGGTCCCACCCGTCGCGGTACCACCGGTCGACGTCGTGCCACCGGTCGACGTGCTGCCACCGGTGGACGTCGTGCCACCGGTCGACGTGCTGCCACCGGTGGACGTCGTGCCACCGGTCGACGTGCTGCCACCGGTGGACGTCGTGCCACCGGTCGACGTCGTGCCACCGGTCGACGTCGTGCCACCGGTCGACGTGCTGCCACCGGTCGACGTCGTGCCACCAATGGTGACGGTGCCACCAATGGCGGTGCCACCGGTGCTGGTGGTGCCCCCGGTGCTGGTGGTGCCGCCGGTCGTGGTGGTGCCACCGTCGGTGCAGATGCTGACCGGGCAGTCGCCAGTCGTCCCCTCGTCTTCCCCACCCTCGGTGCTCACACCCAGCGTGAGCGGCCCCGCCTGGACTCCGAGGTCCAGGGCGGAGGCGGCGCCCGCTGCGGTGAGCGAGGCGCCGGCCGCGATCACGGCGCCGGCGGCTATCCGCGCGACCCGGATCCGCGTCTTCTTCGTCATGTGGTTGCTACCCCCAGTAGCTGTCGTCAATGAGGCGGCGCATGGGGCGTGCCGTGATCGACGGAGGCAGCCGTGACGAGATCCGCGTCAATTCCCCCGGTTCACATGCGCCCCAGAGATACGCATGCCGCGTTTCACCCTTCCGAGTTTTCAAGGCATCGTCAAGGTCGTTGCGGGCGCAATGTCCGACCGGGCGGCGTTTGCCGCGACTTGGAACCCGTGAGTGTGATGTAAAACCCAGACAAATGACAACTGCCGCCTCGGGGGCGGCAGTTGTCATGTCGACAAGGTTACTTCTCGGCCTGCTTGCGCCAGCGAATGCCGGCCTCCAGGAATCCGTCGATCTCGCCGTTGAAGACGGCCTCGGGGTTGCCGACCTCGTGCTCGGTGCGCAGGTCCTTGACCATCTGGTACGGGTGCAGCACGTAGGACCGCATCTGGTTGCCCCAGGAGTTGCCGCCGTCGCCCTTGAGGGCGTCCATCTTGGCCTGCTCCTCCTGCCGGCGCCGCTCCAGCAGCTTCGCCTGGAGGACGTTCATCGCGGTCGCCTTGTTCTGGATCTGCGAGCGCTCGTTCTGGCAGGAGACCACGATGCCGGTGGGCAGGTGGGTGATGCGGACCGCGGAGTCGGTCGTGTTCACGCCCTGGCCGCCGGGGCCGGAGGAGCGGTAGACGTCGATCCGCAGCTCGGACTCGTCGATCTCGACGTGGTCGGACTGCTCCACGACGGGGAGCACCTCGACACCGGCGAAGGAGGTCTGGCGGCGGCCCTGGTTGTCGTAGGGCGAGATGCGCACCAGGCGGTGGGTGCCCTGCTCGACGGAGAGGGTGCCGTAGGCGTACGGCGCCTGCACCGCGAAGGTGGTGGACTTGATGCCCGCCTCCTCCGCGTACGACGTCTCGTAGACCTCGGTCTTGTAGCCGCGCTGCTCGGCCCAGCGCAGGTACATGCGCTGGAGCTTCTCGGCGAAGTCGGCGGCGTCGACGCCACCGGCCTCGGCGCGGATGTTGACGAGCGCCTCACGGGAGTCGTACTCGCCGCTGAGCAGCGTCCGGACCTCCATCTCGTCCAGCGCCTTGCGGACGGCGGTCAGCTCGGACTCGGCCTCGGCGCGGGTGTCCGGGTCGTCCTCCTCCTCGGCCATCTCGAAGAGGACGGCGAGATCGTCGATCCTGCCGCGCAGCCCCTCCGCCTTCCTGACCTCGGCCTGGAGGTGGGAGAGCTTGCTGGTGATCTTCTGCGCCTCGTCCGGGTTGTCCCACAGGGACGGCGCGGCCGCCTGCTCCTCGAGCACGGCGATGTCTGCCCTCAGCCTGTCGAGGTCCAGGACGGCCTCGATCGACTCCATGGTCGAGGAGAGGGACTTCAGCTCTTCGGATACATCGACGACTGCCACGCATCCAGCGTAACGGCTCCGCCGAGCGGCCAGGGCAGGGCGGCTCGGCGGAGCCGCCCGGGCGCGGGTGCCGCCCGCGCCCCGCCGGTGCCGTGCCGCCCGGTGGTCAGGGCGTCGACGTGCTGTGGGTGTCCGCCGGCGGCTCGTCTCCCGACGTCGCCGCCCACGCCCCCACGCCGACGGCCGCGGCCAGCACCACCCCCGCCACGCCCAGGGTGATCCGGCGCCGCCGCACCGCCGCCCGGTGCCGGGCCGAGCCCGGGCGCGGCGCGCCCGTCGCGCGCGGGATCCGGGCCGTGCCGTGCGCCCCGCCGGCCAGCTCGTCCGGGGCCGGCACCCGCATCGAGGTGTGGGTGTCCCGGTTGGAGTCGGGTCTGGCGCCGGGCACCAGGGACACCGCGCCGCGCCGCCGCACCGGCTCGCCGCCGGCCGGGTCGCGCACCACCGGGTCCTCGGCCTCCTCCGCGGACTCGGCGTCCGGCTCGTCCACGTCCAGCGGGGGCATCCCGGCCAGCAGGGGGAGCTGCTCCCGCAGGCGGGCCGCGAGCTCCGAGGCGCGCAGCCGGGAGGCGGGCGCCTTGGCCAGGCACTGCACGAGGAGCTGCCACAGTTCCTCGGGGATGCCGGGCAGCGGTACGACGGTCTCGGTGACGTGCCGGCGCAGCACCGCGCCGGGGTGGCCGCCGCCGAACGGCGTGAAGCCGGCCAGGAGTTCGTAGAGGACCGTGGCGAGCGCGTAGATGTCCACGGCGGCGCGCGGGGGCAGGCCCTCGACGATCTCCGGGGCCAGGTAGTCCGGGGTGCCGATGATCTTCGTGGCGCGGGTCCGCTTCGGGGAGTCGATCAGCTTGGCCACGCCGAAGTCGGTGAGCAGTGCCGGGTGGGACCCGCCGGGGCCGAGCGGGCCCTGCATGTCCAGCAGGATGTTCTCGGGCTTCACGTCCCGGTGCACGATCCCGGCCGCGTGGGCCGCGGCGAGCCCGTCGGCGACGTCCGCGACGATCGCCACGGCCGACTCGGGCGCGAGCCGCCGCTCGCGCTCCAGACGGGTGCGCAGGTCGGTGCCGCGCACCAGGTCCATCACCAGGGCCAGGTCGTTGCCGTCGACCACCAGGTCGCGCACGGAGACGATGTGCGGGTGCTCGAGGCCGAGCAGCGCGGTGCGCTCCTGCACGAAGCGCCCGACGAGCTCCTGGTCGGACGCGAGGTCCTCGCGCAGCAGCTTGATCGCGACGGGCCCCTCCGGCCCCTCACCCAGCCACACCGTGCCGGCGCTGCCCCGCCCCAGGATCTGGTTGGCGGTGTACCGGCTGCCGATCTTCCGTGCCAAGACTGCTCCTACCGACGCGTGTTGTCCTCAAAACTACGCGCCGGAGGAGCCAACCTTCACCGCCGGGGCGGAAATCACCCGCCGGATGTCGACAAATTCCCAAACTCGCGTTCAGTTGCCGCTTGTGGAGGAGCCGTCGAGCTGCTTGACCCAGTCGCCCACCTGGCCGGCCCAGTCGCTGAGCTGCTGCCAGTAACCCCGGCCCTGGCCGACCCAGCTGTGCAGCGGGGTCAGCTCCCAGACCAGCCAGCTCGCGACGACCAGGATGACGATCGTGAACAGGCAGCCCTTCAGGCAGCCGAGCCCGGGGATCTTCATCGGGTTGGCGCTGCGCTGCCGCGGCGCCCGGGGCTCGCGCGCGGGCCGCTGCGGCTCCGGGGCGGGGGGCGCGTACCGCTGCGGCTGGCGCTGCGGCTGCCGCTGCGGGGCGTACTGCTGGGGCTGCTGGTCCGGGTAGCCGTACGCGGCGTGCGGCTGCTGCCGGCCGCGGGGCTGCGGCTGCTGCGGGCGCCCCTGCGGGGCCTGGCGCGGCTGCTGCTGGGGGCGGGCCACCTGCCGCTGGGGGCGGCGGCGCAGCGGGTCCTCGTCCGGGCCGAGGTACTGGACCTGCGTCTGCTCGTTGCGGTCCCGCGCGGCCCGCAGCTGGTTCTGCCAGGGGTGCGGCTGGTCGGGCTGCCCGCCCTGCGGGCCGGTGTTCGGCAGCACCGCCGTCGGGTCGGCGGCGCCGGTGTTCGGCAGCACGGCGGTGGGGTCGGCGGCGCCGGCCGGGCCGCCGGTGTGCGGCAGCACGCTGGTCGCGGCGTTGGGGTCGTACGCCCCCCGCGGCGCGTTGGTGGGCAGCACCTGGGTGGGGTCGGCGGCGCCGGGCGCCCCCGGGACGGGGGCCGGGGCCGGGTCGGGGGCGAGCAGGGCGCCCACGCCCTCGGCGGCGGCGATCTGCGCGGCGTTCGCGTGCACGCCGACGCCTTCGGCCACGACCCGCAGCCCGCGCGCGAGGTTCTCCGCGCTGGGCCGCTCGTCGGGGTTCTTGCGCAGGCAGCGCTCTATGACCGTCCACAGCGGGTCCGGGACGGTGGAGGGGCGGCGCGGTTCGGCGCTCAGGTGCTGGTGCAGCACCTCCAGGGCGGTGCCCCCGGAGAACGGCGGGCGGCCGGTGACCAGTTCGTACAGCAGGATGCCCGCGCCGTAGATGTCCACGGCGGAGGTCTGCGGGCGGCCCTCGGCGGACTCCGGCGCGACGTACGCGGGCGTGCCGACGAACTCGTGGGTGCGGGTCAGGCCCGGGGAGTCGGCCAGGCGGGCGATGCCGAAGTCGGTCAGCATCGGGTGCATGCGGCCGTCGTACTGCTGGAGCAGCACGTTGGCGGGCTTCAGGTCGCGGTGGACCACGCCGTCGGCGTGGCTGGCGGCGAGGGCGTCGGCGATCTGCGCGGTCATCAGCGCGGCGGCGACCGGCGTGAAGGGGCCGTTCTCGCGGAGGTAGCGGTGCAGGTCGGGACCGTCGACGAGGTCCATGACGAGGGCCAGCAGATCGCCCTCGACGACCAGGTCGCGGACCCGCACGATGTTCGGGTGGGTGAGCCTGAGCAGGACGGAGCGCTCGCGCAGGAAGCGCATCACGATGTCCGGGTCGCTCGCCAGCTCCTCCTTGAGGACCTTGATCGCGACCGTCTCTCCGGGCTGGCCCGGCACGGCCGCCTCGGCGCCCGCGGTCTCGCGCTGGCGGGCACGCCAGACGGTGCCCGTGGCGCCGCGTCCGAGCGGCTCCTCGAGCAGGTACTTGCTGCCGACTGGCCGCACGTCACGCGCTCCCTGCTGCTTGCTTGCCGGTGTTCCGTATGCCGACCCACTGTAGTGCCGGTCCACTGGGCACTACGTAAGCGTTCCCGACGATGTTCGCCGGTCCGCCCGGACCTCGCCCGTCGGAGTCCGGGCCCGTGGGTTCCGGTTTGAGGGGAAGACGCTCGCCCCGGTCTCCTGGTTGCCGGGTGCCGCACGTGACCGATCTCAACTGATCGTCGGCGCACCACCGGTCAGGCACTTTTGTGGGCAGAGCTGACCATTCAAGATCACTTGGCACCGGATCGTGGGCACGTTGTCAGTGACAGGTGCGAGGATGCGTGCAGTACTGGCCGACGTGCTCGTGCGGGGGGTGGGGTAGTCCGCGCCCGGGCAGAAGGGACCGCTGACGGCGATGCAGATCCGGCTGACCGTCGTAGATCCGCTGGGCCCGTCCCCGCAGCGGGGCCGCGCCGTGACCCGGGACGTGCTGGTGACGGCGCCGGCGGGCACGGACCTGGCCGCCGTGGCGTCGGGGCTGGCCGCCGCGGTCGCCGGAGAGGGCGGCGCCGGCCGGGACGCCACAGGCGCCCCGGTGGTGCTGTACGCGGGCGCCGAGCGGCTGGACGCGCGCCGCCGCGTCCTGGGCGAGCCCCCGCTGGTCGACGGCGCCGTGCTGTCCCTGGGCGCCCCCGCGGCCGCGGAGCCGCACCCCGAACTGGACGACGCCCCGACCCAGCTGCACGTGGTCGCCGGGCCGGACGCGGGCGGGGTCCATCTGCTGCACGGCGGCCGGATCACCGTGGGCCGTTCCGCCGACGCCGACGTCCCGCTGGACGACCCGGACGTCTCCCGGCTGCACTGCGCGGTCACCGTCGGCGCCGACGGCCGGGTCTCGGTCACCGACCTGGGCTCCACCAACGGCACCACTCTGGACGGCACGCGCGTCGGCGAGCGCCCGGTGCGGTTCCCCGCGGGCGCGCTGCTGCGGCTCGGCGAGTCCGCCCTGCGCGTTACGCCGTCCGGGGGCCCCGGGGCGCGCACGGCGACGGTGCCGGACGGTGAGGGCCGCCTGCGGGTGCTCCCGGAGGACCCGCGGGGGCACGCGGCCGACCCGCGGGGGCACGCGCGCGTGGAGCCGCCGTCCGCGAGCGGCGTGGACCCGTCCGGACCCACCCGCCACGGCTACGGCTCGGCCGGCGACGGCCCCGGTCACGACCGCACCCGGGCGGAACCCCTGGTTCCCGGGCAGGCGGGAGCGCCGGGCGCCGAGAGCCTGGGCGCGACCCACGGCGCGGGCGGCGGCGACACGCACGCCGGACCGCACGGCGTCGGCCTGCCCGGCGGCGCCGAACTCGCCGGGGACGACGAGGACACCGGCCCCGGCACCCGCAAGGGCACGCCCCTGCGCGGCACCGACGTGCCGCCGGGAGTGCGACGGCGCGGCGGGCTCGGCGCCTGGGCGCGGCGGCTGGCGGGCGGACGCGGCGAGCAGCCGGCCACCCGGCCGGAGGAGTACGGCACGGCGGCCGGCGAGGCCGCCGCCGCGCACACCGGAGCGCCCCAGCGGCCCGAGACCTGGCCGGACCCGGCCGCGCTGCTGCTCACCGCCCTGGGCCCGGGGCCCCGGCTGTGGGAGCGGGGGCCGGGGCACCCGGAGGCGCTGACCGTGCGGCTCGGCACGGCGGACCGCGGCGCGCCGGACGGTTCGGGCGTGCTGCCCGCCGTGCCGGTGACCGCCGCGCTGCGCGAGGCCGGCGCGCTGGGCCTCGCGGGGCCGCGCCCGCGGCTGTCCGGGCTGGCCCGCGCGGCACTGGCCCAGCTCGCCGCGCTGCACTCCCCCGATCTGCTGGAGATCGTGCTGATCAGCGCGGACCGCGCGCGTCCGCTGGCGGAGCGCACGGCGGAGTGGTCCTGGCTCGGCTGGCTCCCGCACGTCCGCCCCGGCCACGGCCAGGACTGCCGCCTGCTGCTGGCCTACGACCGCGAGCAGGCGGCGGCCCGTACGGAGGAGCTGCTGCGCCGGGTGGCGGAGTACGCGGCGACGGGCCGGGGCACCGCCCAGCCGGCCGCGCCCCGGACGCCGGCCCAGGCCCAGACCCCGACCCACGCCCAGGCTCCGGCCGAGCACGGCGCCCCCGGCACCGGCGTCACCGAGCGGCCCGGCGCCCCCTCCGTACCAGGTCCGCGGCAGCACGACGCTCACCCGGGCCCGGCCCACCCCGCCCCGCCCGCCGCCGCGACCGGCACGGCCTTCGGCACGGCGTCGGCTTTCACGGCACCGCCGGGCGGCCACGCCGGCCCCGCCCCGTGGGCCGCCTCCGGGCCCGCCGACCCACGGTCCGGGGCGGCGGCGCGCCGCCCCTCCTGGGCCAGGGAGGACGCCGGCCCGGCCGGGACCGGCGGCTTCCCTGGCCCGTACACGGTCGTCGTCGTGGACGGGGACCCGGGAGGCGCGGCCCTGACGGAGTCGCTGGCGCGGCTGGCCGTGGCCGGGCCGAGGGCCGGGATCCACGTGGTGTGCCTCGCCGAGACCGAGCCCGCCTCCGCCGCGTCGCCCGTGACCCGGACCTACGAGGCCGCCTGCGAGGCCACGCCGGCCTTCCGGTACTGCGGGGCCGCCGCCCTGCTCGGCGGTGACGTCGCGGGCGCGCTCCACCTGATGCGGGTCGCGCCGACCGGCCCGGTCGGACCGGGCACCCTCGCCACCGTCGACGCCGTCTCGCCCGCCTGGGCCGAGCGGTTCGCGCGGGCGCTGGCGCCGCTGCGGCCGGACGGCCCGCTCGCCGAGCCGCACGCGCGCGTGGCCGTGCCGCTGCCGACGTCCGCGCGCCTGCTGGACGAGCTGGGTCTGGCCCGGGCCACCCCGGCCTCGCTGATGGCCCGCTGGGCGGACGCGGCCGACGACACCGCGTCCCCGGCGGGCCGGGCCCGGGCGGTGCTGGGCGCCGGTCCGCACGGCCCGCTCACCGTCGACCTGGTGGCCGACGGCCCGCACCTGCTGATCGAGGGCCCGGCCGGCAGCGGCCGTACCGAGCTGCTGCGGACGGTGGCCGCCTCGCTCGCCGCGGCCGAGCGGCCCGACCGGCTGGGCATGGTGCTGATCGACGGCCGGGACGGCGTCGGCACCGGCGCGGGGCGCGGCGAAGGCCTGCGCGTCTGCACGGACATACCCCATGTGACGACCCACCTCATCGCCAACGACCCCGTGCGCATGCGGGAGTTCGCGCAGTCGCTGACCGCGGAGCTGAAGCGGCGCGCGGAGCTGCTGGGTCTGGCGGACTTCGCCCAGTGGCACTCCGGGCGCGAGGTGTCCGGCCAGATCGTCGCGCAGCGCACGCCGAACGGCCGGGGCCCCGGTTCCGGTGCCGTCGCCGGCGCGGCGGACGCGTCGGGGGACATAGAGGCGCCGCCCAGCTCCACGCTGCGGCTGCGGCCCGGCGCCGCCGCGCGGCAGCGCGCCGAGACGGCGCCGCCGCTGCCCCGGCTCGTGGTGGTCGTCGACGACCTCGACGCGCTGGTCTCCCCTGCGCTCGGCTCGCCCGGCCGCCCCGCCGCCGGGTCGGTGCTGCGGGCGCTGGAGGCGGTGGCCCGGGAGGGCGAGCGGCTCGGGGTGCACCTAGTGGCGACGGCCGGTACCGGCGGCCGTACCGCGGAGACGGAACCGGCCAGGCGGGCCACCCTGCGCATCGCGCTGGACGCGCCGGCCGCCGGGCGCACCGGCGCCGCGCCGGCCGCCCCGGGCCAGGAGCCCGGCGGGGAACCGGCGCCGGGGCGGGGCCGGCTGACGTACCCGGACGGCAGGACCGTGGGCTTCCAGGGCGGCCGGGTCACCGGCCGGATCCCGCGCACCGCGACGCAGCGGCCCACGGTGGTGCCGCTGGAGTGGCAGCGCATGGGCGACCCGCCGGCCCGGCGGCCGGTGCGGGAGCTGGGCAACGGCCCCACCGATCTGGCCCTGCTGGCGAGCGCGGTGCAGCGGGCGGCCCGGGAGGTGGCGGCAGCACAGGTGCCCTCGCTGCTCTGAGCCGCGCGGAACCCCGGACGCATACCCCGTTGATCACGAGCCGGTCACGATGGGCCGCTGGACGGCGCAGGCGCTCTTGCCGCCCGCGCACGGCCCGGCGTAGACCGGACCGGACGGGACAGAGTTCTGACGTTCAACGGAGAACGACGAACGGGGAAGTGATGCGCAGCAACAGCGGCACCATCCGGACACGCAGGGCCGTCACCACACTCGCCGCGCTGCTCGCGGGAGCCCTCACGCTGACCGCCTGCTCCGGCGGCGACAGCGACAAGAAGGGCGACGGCGACACGGGCGGCGGGGCCACCGGCTCCACCCTCAGACTGCCGAAGCTGAACGGCGCGAAGCTGGAGGTCGCCGCCGTCTGGACCGGCACCGAACAGGCGAACTTCAAGAAGGTCCTCGCGGAGTTCGAGAAGCGCACCGGCGCGAAGGTGACGTTCGTGCCCGCACAGGACCCGATCATCAACTTCCTGGGTTCCAAGATCGCGGGCGGTCAGCCGCCGGACGTGGCGCTGCTGCCGCAGCCGGGCGCCATCAAGCAGGCCGTGCAGAAGGGCTGGGCGAAGCCGCTCGGGGCCGACGCGCTCAAGGAGCTGCGGAAGAACTACTCGCAGGGCTGGCAGGACATCGGCAAGGTCGACGGCAAGAGTTACGGCGTCTACTACAAGGCCGCCAACAAGTCCCTGATCTGGTACAACGCCAAGGCCTTCGAGAACGCGGGCGCCAAGGAGCCGAAGACCTGGCAGGACCTGCTGACCACCGCGCAGGCGGTGTACGACTCCGGTGTCACCCCGTTCTCGGTCGGCGGCGCCGACGGCTGGACGCTGACGGACTGGTTCGAGAACGTCTATCTGTCCCAGGCGGGCCCGGAGAAGTACGACCAGCTCGCCCAGCACAAGATCAAGTGGACCGATCCCTCGGTGAAGCAGGCGCTCACCACGCTCGCCCAGATCTGGGGCAAGAAGGACTACGTGGCGGGCGGCGCGGACGGCGCGCTGCAGACCGAGTTCCCGGCCTCCGTCACCCAGACCTTCACCGGCGGCGACCAGCCGAAGGCCGCCATGGTCTACGAGGGCGACTTCGCGCAGGTCAACATCGGCGACACCAAGGCCAAGGTGGGCACGGACGCGAAGGTGTTCCCGTTCCCCGCCGTCGGGTCCAGCGCGCCGGTGGTCTCCGGCGGTGACGCGGCCGTCGTGCTGAAGGACTCCAAGGCGGCGCAGGCCCTGGCCACCTTCCTGGCCTCCCCGGACGCGGCGACCATCCAGGCCAAGCTCGGCGGCTACCTCTCGCCGAACAAGAACGTGCCGGACTCGGCGTACCCGAACGAGGTGCAGCGCACCATCGCCAAGGCGCTGATCGCCTCCGGCGACGACTTCCGCTTCGACATGTCCGACCAGGCCCCGCAGGCGTTCGGCGGCACGCCCGGCAAGGGCGAGTGGAAGGACCTGCAGGACTTCCTGAAGAACCCGAAGGACGTCGCGGGCACCCAGGCGCGACTGGAGAAGGACGCGGCGGCCGCGTACGGGAACGGGAGCTGATCCGGCGATGGCGTCGGCAGCGGCGGCCGGGGCCCCACCGGGCCCCGCCGCGCCCAAGAGCCGCAAGAGCGTGACCGGCACCCGCCGGACCGTGGCAGCCCTGTTCCTGCTGCCCGCCCTGGTGCTGCTCGGCGCGCTCGTGGTCTACCCGATCGGGTACTCGGTCGTCCGCAGCTTCTACAACGCCTCCGGCGACGGCTTCGCCGGGTTCGACAACTACAAGGCGCTGTTCACGGACGACGGCATCCGCACCGCGCTGAAGAACAACGTCATCTGGGTGGTGTTCGCGCCCACGGTCTCCACCGCGCTCGGCCTGATCTTCGCGGTGCTGACCGAACGGGTGCGCTGGGGAACGGCGTTCAAGCTGGTCGTCTTCATGCCGATGGCGATCTCGATGCTTGCGGCCGGGATCATCTTCCGGCTGGTGTACGACCAGGACCCGGACAAGGGCGTCGCCAACGCGGTCTGGGTCGGGGTCCACGACACCTTCGCCCAGTCGTCGGCGTTCCCGAAGGCGCACCCGGGCCGCCAGTCGCCCCTGAAGGCGGACGGCGGCGGATTCATCACCTCGGCTCCCGTGCACGCCGGGCAGCCGGTCACGCTGCCGCTCGTCGGGGTGGCCCCGGAACAGATGCCCGGCGGCGCGAAGAAGGCCGTGGCCGCCAGGGCGGAGCCGGGGAAGATCACCGGTACCACCTGGCAGGACTTCACCCGCGGCAAGGGCGTCGGCCGGCTGGGCGCGCCCGACCCGTCCGAACTGGGCTACGCCGGGATGCGGATCGAGGCGGTGAAGGACGGCACGGTGGTGGCCTCCGCCGAGGCCGCGGGCGACGGCACCTTCACGCTGCCCGCTTCGGCCGACGGGGCGCTGCTCCGGCTGCCGGCGAGCAACTTCAAGGAGCCGTACAACGGCGTCGACTGGCTGGGCCCGGCGCTGGTCACCCCGGCCGTCATCGGGTCGTACGTGTGGATGTGGGCGGGCTTCGCGATGGTGCTCATCGCGGCCGGGCTAGCGGGCGTGCCCCGGGAACTGCTGGAGGCGGCGCGCGTGGACGGCGCCAACGAGTGGCAGGTGTTCCGCAAGGTCACCGTGCCCCTGCTCGCGCCGGTCCTCGCGGTGGTCGTGGTCACCCTGATGATCAACGTGCTGAAGGTCTTCGACCTCGTCTACATCATCGCCCCCGGCTCCTCCCAGGACGACGCCAACGTGCTGGCCCTGGAGCTGTACCGCAAGGGCTTCGCCGAGGGCCAGCCGGGCATCGCGAGCGCGATCGCGGTCTTCCTGCTGCTGCTGGTGATCCCGCTGATGCTGTTCAACGTCCGCCGGCTGCGGCGGGAGGTGCGGCGATGAGGACACCCGCGCCCCGGCCCGGCCGGGGGTCCGGGGGTCGCCCCCCGGGAGAACACAGCAACGTCCGCCGGCTGCGGCGGGAGGTGCGGCGATGACGGCTACCGCCGGAAGGATCGGGAAGGTGACATCCACCGACACTGCCGCGCCGGCCCGGGAGTCCTGGGCCGCGCGGATCACCGGGCGGCTCAGCGGCGGGCTGGTCCGCGTGTTCCTGCTCCTCGTGGGCCTGTTCTGGCTGGTGCCGACCATCGGCCTGCTGATCTCCTCGCTGCGTGCGCCGGAGGACATGAGCGCGAGCGGCTGGTGGCAGGTGTTCGCCAAGCCGTCCGAGCTGACCTTCGACAGCTACCGGAAGCTGCTGGAGAACGGGGACATCACCCACTCCCTGGTGAACACCGTGCTGATCACGGTCCCGGCGACGGTCCTGGTCGTGGTGCTCGGGTCGCTGGCGGGCTACGCCTTCGCGTGGATGGAGTTCCCGGGCCGCGACTGGTGGTTCCTCGGCGTGGTCAGCCTGCTGGTGGTGCCGGTGCAGGTGGCGCTGATCCCGATCGCGGAACTCTTCGGGGACATCGGCCTGTTCGGGACCATCCTCGGGGTGATCCTGTTCCACGTCGGCTTCGGCCTGCCGTTCGCGGTGTTCCTGCTGCGCAACTTCTTCGCGGAGATCCCGAGGGAACTCCTGGAGGCGGCCCGGCTGGACGGCGCCGGTGAACTGCGCCTGTTCGCCCGGGTGGTGATGCCGCTCGGCGGCCCCGCGATCGCGAGCCTCGGCATCTTCCAGTTCCTGTGGGTGTGGAACGACATGCTGGTCGCGCTGGTGTTCACCAAGTCCGGCTCGCAGCCGATCACGGTCGCCCTGCAGACACAGGTACGGCAGTTCGGCAACAACATCGACGTGCTGGCGCCCGGCGCGTTCATCTCGATGGTGATCCCGCTGGCCGTGTTCTTCGCGTTCCAGCGGCAGTTCGTCTCCGGGGTGATGGCGGGCGCGGTCAAGTAGCAACGGAGTACGAGCGGTTGGAGGGGCGGGCCCGCCGTGGCCCGCCCCTCGGCGCGTGCGCGGGGCGTGCGCGGTGTCCCCCGAACGCGGTACGGACCGTGACCAATTCACTCCATCGGCCGTTCCCGGGCAAGACGCCCGTGCCGACCGACCCATGGATGCCCCGTGCCCAGGTTCACTGTGATTGTCCCCGCGTACAAGGTCCAGGCGTACCTGCCGGAGTGTCTGGACTCGGTGCTCGACCAGTCGTTCCCCGATCTGGAGCTGATCGTCGTGGACGACCGCTCCCCGGACGCCTGCGGCGCGATCGCCGACGAGTACGCCGCCCGCGACCCCCGTGTGACGGCCGTGCACCTGGCGGAGAACCAGGGCCTCGGCCGCGCCCGCAACGCGGGCATGGCCCGCGCCACGGGCGACTACCTGCTCTTCCTGGACAGCGACGACACGCTCGCCCAGGGCGCGCTGCGCGCGATCGCCGAGCGGATCGAGGAGACCGGCGAGCCCGACCTCCTGGTCTTCGACTACGCGCGCACCTTCTGGAACGGCGAGGCGGTCCGCAACCGGATGGCCGCCCAGCTGACCCAGGACGGACCGGCCCCGTTCCGCCTGGAGGACCGCCCGGGGCTGCTGCGGGTGCTGATGGTCGCCTGGAACAAGGCGTACCGGCGGGAGTTCGTCGCGGAGCGGGGCTTCGCCTTCCCGCCCGGCTACTACGAGGACACCCCCTGGACCTTCCCGGCCCTGATGGCGGCGGAGTCGATCGCCACCCTGGACCGGGTGTGCGTGCACTACCGGCAGCGCCGGCAGGGCAACATCCTGGGCACCACCAGCCGCAAGCACTTCGACGTCTTCGAGCAGTACGAGCGGGTGTTCGCGTACGTCGACCGGCACCCCGGTCTCGACCGGTGGCGGCCGGAGCTGTTCGGCCGGATGATCGACCACTACGTCACGGTCCTCACCCGCCGGGACCGGCTGCCGCGCGGCAGCCACGCCGAGTTCCTGCGCCGGGCCAGGACCCACCACCGCCGGTACCGCGTCCCCGGCGGCCGGGCGCAGGCCCGCTCCCGGCTGCGGCACGCGCTGGTCCGCTTCGGCATGCACCGCACCTTCCGCGCCCTGCGCCCGGCCGCCGCGCTCCGGCGGCGTTCGCTGCGGTGTGCCGGCAGGCTGGCCCGGGCGCTCAGGGCCGGCGCGCTGCGGCTGCACTACGGGATCCAGCTCCGCCTGCCGCTGCGCGCCGACCGCGCGGTGTTCGCCGCCGCCCCGGGGTCCGGCGCCGGCCCGGCCGCTCTGGAGGAGGCGTTCCGCGCGTACGCCCCGCACATCCGCACCGACTGGCTCGCCGGCCCGGAAGTCCGGCACCCGGTCGCTCCGGGCCCGCGCCGGCCGCGTCCGGGCACGGCCGCCGGCTGGACCGCGCTGGCCCGGGCCAAGTACCTGGTGCACGACGGCCACTTCGGTCACGGGCTGCGCAAGCGCCCGGGCCAGGTCTTCGTCCAGACCGAGCAGGGCACTCCGCTCGGGCACATGGGCCTGGACCTCCAGGAGCGCCCGGCCGCCGCCCGCGGCACCGACTTCGAGGCGCTGCTGCGGTCCGTCGACCAGTGGGACTACGTGCTGTCCGGCAACCGGCACACCACCTTGACCTGGGAGCGGGTCTACCCTGGCCGCTACACCACGCTGGAGTACGGCTCCCCGCGCAACGACGTCCTGCAGCGGGCCACCGAGGCGGACGTGACCCGGCTGCGCGAGGCGCTGGGCGTCCCGGAGGGCGCGGTCGCCGTCCTGTACGCGCCCGCGCACCGCGACCACCGCCGCACCCAGCGCCCGCCGCTCGACCTGGAGCGGATCCAGCGCCGGCTCGGCCCGCGTTTCGTGGTCCTCGACCGCTCCCCCGCCCCGCGCGCCGGCGGCTCCCGCGGCGCGGACGGCCGGATCATCGACGTCTCCGGGCAGCCGGACGTGGCGTCCCTGTTCCTGGCCGCGGACGCGCTGCTCACCGACTACTCGCCCCTGATGTTCGACTACGCGTGCCTGGACCGGCCGATCGTGGTGCACACCGGGGACTGGGACGTCTACGAGGCGACCCGGGGCGTCTACTTCGACCTGCGCGCCTTCCCGCCGGGCGCGGTGGCCGCCGACGAGGAGGAGCTGGTCGAGGTGTTCTCCACCGGACGGTGGCGCGACTCCGGCTCGGGCCGGCTGCGGGCGGCCTTCCGGGAGCGGTTCTGCCCGTACGACGACGGCCGCGCCGCCGAGCGGGTCGTCCGGCGGGTCGTGCTGGGCGAGACGGAGGGGCTGCCGGCGTTCGTGCCGCTCGCCGAGCGCAGGCCGGCGCCGTCCGCAGCGGCCGCCCCCGCGCGTTCCCCGCTCGTCACCGTGCCGCAACCTTCCGGCTCACACACCGTCACCGAGAGCCGCTGAACAGCGTTGTTCTTCCGGGAGCGCCCATGCCCCTCAGTACGACGCGGCCCACTCCGGTCCGGCCGTCCACCTGGCGTCCCGCCGGACGGCCCGGCCGCGTCGGCAAGACAACGGAAAGAGCAGAATGCCCCGATTCAGCATCATCGTCCCGTCCCACGGGGTCGCCGGCCGGCTGTCCCAGGCGCTGGACTCGGTCCTCGGCCAGTCCTTCGGCGACCTCGAGCTGATCCCGGTCTGCGACGCGCCCGGCTCCCCGGCCGCCGCGGTGGCCGCCGCGCACGCCGGGCGGGACTCCCGGGTGACGCCGGTCCACTCGCCGCCGTCCGCCGGTCTGAGCGGGGCCCGCAACGCGGGGATGCGGGCGGCGGGCGGCGCGTACGTGCTGTTCCTGGACGGCGACGATCTGCTGCTGCCGGGCGCGCTGGCGGCCCTGGACGCCCGGCTGGCCGAGACCGCCGGCGTCGACGTGCTGTACGCCGAGCACGAACGGACCCCATGGTGGGAGGGCGAACCCGCCAACCCGGCCGCGCCGCTGCTGGCGAAGGCGCCGAAGGGGGCCTTCGCCCCGGACCGGTTCCCGGAGCTGACCGGCCTGCGGCTGCCGGCCTGGGGCACCGCCTACCGCCGGGCCTTCCTCATCGAGCACGGACTCGCCTTCCCCGAGGGCCACTTCACCGACCTCGGCTGGTGCGGGCTGACCGGCATCGCCGCCGGGCGGATCGCGGTGCTGCGCCGGGCCGTCGTACGGCACCGGGCGCGCCGCCAGGGCAGCCGGCTCAACCTGCCCGGGCCGCACCAGCACACGCTGCTGGACCAGGTCGAGCTGGTGCTGACCCGGGCGGCCGCGGCGGGACTGTCCGCCGGGCGGGCGCGGCCGGTGTTCGACCAGCTCTTCGCGCAGGTGCTGAAGACCGCGTCCCGCCCGGAGCGGCTGCCCGGCGGGCACCGCGCCTTCTTCCGCCGGGCGGCCCGGCTCTACCGGGCGCACCGGCCGGCCGGCCACCGGGCGCCGGCCGGCAGCCTCGGGGTGCAGCACCGGCTGCTGGCGACGGGCGCGTACTCCGCGTTCCGGGCACTGCGGGGCGCCAACCGGGTGGCGGCCCGGTCCGCCGGGCTGCTGCCGCGCCCGCGCATGCTGCGCACCCGGCTGCGCTACGCCCGTGACCTGCGCCGGCCCCTGGATCCGCGGCTCGCGGTGTTCTGCGCGTACTGGGGCCGGGGTTACGCCTGCAACCCGGCCGCGATCCACGCCAAGGCCTGGGAACTCGCCCCGCACATCCGCGCGGTGTTCCTGGTCGAGGCGGACCAGGTCCACGCGGTGCCGGAGGGCGTCGAGCACGCGGTGATCGGCTCCCGCCGCTACTGGGAGGTGCTGGCCCGCGCCACGTACCTGGTCAACAACGCCAACTTCGCCGAGGGCGTGGTCAAGCGGCCGGGCAGTGTGCACCTGCAGACGCAGCACGGTACCCCGCTGAAGACGATGGGGGTGGACCAGTCGACGTACCCGGTGGTGGCGGCGCGCTCCGGCAGCTTCACGAAGCTGCTGGGCCGGGTGGACCGCTGGGACTTCAACCTGTCCTCCAACAGCCACTCCACGCGGATCTGGGAGCGCGCCTTCCCCGGCTCCTACGAGCAGCTGGAGTACGGCTACCCGCGCAACGACGTCTTCTACAGGGCGACCGCCGCCGACGTCGCGCGCGTACGGCGGGAGCTGGGCGTGCCGGAGGGGGCGACGGCCGTGCTGTACGCGCCGACCCACCGCGACCACCACACCGGCTTCGAACCCGGCCTCGACCTGGAGGCGTTCTGCGAGGCGGCCGGCGAGGACGTCGTCGTCCTGCTGCGCGCCCACTACTTCTACGACCGCGGCCGCCCGGCGGGCTCGGGACGGGTCATCGACGTCACCGCGCACCGCTCCTCGGAGGACGTGTGCCTGGCCGCGGACGCGCTGGTGACCGACTACTCCTCCATCATGTTCGACTACGCCAACCTGGACCGGCCGATCGTGGTGTACGCCGACGACTGGGAGGTCTACCGGGAGACCCGGGGCGTCTACTTCGACCTGCCTGCCGAGCCGCCGGGGCCGCTCGCCCGGACCCCCGGCGAGCTGGCCCGGGTCTTCTCCGACGGCTCGTGGGCGGGGCCGGAGTCCAGGGCGCTGCGGGCCGCGTTCCGGGAGCGGTTCTGCCAGTTCGACGACGGGCTGGCCGCCGAACGCGTCGTACGCCGGGTGCTGCTGGGCGAGCCGCCGGAGGCGATCCCGCCGGTGATCCCGCTCGCCGAGCGCGTCCCCGCCCCCGCCGCCGCGACCCTCGTGAGGAGCTGACCCGTGCCCCGCTTCAGTCTCATCGTCCCCTGCTTCAAGGTGCAGGGCTTCCTGCGCGAGTGCCTGGACTCGGTGCTGCGGCAGTCCTTCGGCGACTTCGAGCTGATCGCCGTGGACGACCGCTCACCGGACGGCTGCGGTGCGATCCTGGACGAGTACGCGGCCCGCGACCCGCGGGTGAAGGTGCTGCACCTGCCGGAGAACGCCGGTCTCGGCCGGGCCCGCAACGCCGGGCTGCCGCACGCCACCGGCGACTACCTGTTCTTCCTGGACAGCGACGACACGCTCACCCCGGGCGCGCTGGGCGCCATGGCCGACCGGCTGGCGGAGGCCGCCGACCCGGACGTGCTGGTCTTCGACTACGCGCGCACCTACTGGTGGGGCGGCACCCGGCGCAACGCGCTGGCGCACGTGCTCGCCGAGGCCGGCGCGGAGACCTTCACGGCGGCCGCCCGGCCGGAGATCCTGGACCTGCTGATGGTGGTGTGGAACAAGGTCTACCGACGCGGCTTCGTCGAGGAGAACGGCTTCGAGTTCCCGCCCGGGTACTACGAGGACACCCCCTGGACCTTCCCGGTCATGCTCAGCGCCCGGCGGATCGCCGCGCTGGAGCGGATCTGCCTGAACTACCGGCAGCGCCGGCAGGGCAACATCCTGTCCACCACCAGCCGCAAGCACTTCGACGTCCACGGGCAGTACGAGCGGGTCTTCGCCTTCGTGGACGGGCGCCCGGAGCTGGCGGGCTGGCGGCCGTACCTGCACCGCAAGATGAGCGAGCACTGTCTGGACATCCTCGCCAAGCCGGACCGGCTGCCGCCCGGGGACCGGGCGGAGTTCTTCCGGCGCACCGCGGAGATGTTCCGCCGGTTCCGGCCCGAGGACGCCCTGGTGGACGGCGAGGTCGCCGTACTGGAGGGCGGTTACGCGCGGTACCTGCTGCGCCGGCGGGCGGAGCGGGCCGCACGGGAGGCCGTGCGGCGGTCGGCTCCGGCCCGGCGGGCCGTGGGCGCCCGGGCCCGGCGCGGCTGGACCCTGCTGCACGCGCACCGGCCGCTGGACGAGCACCTGGTGGTGTACTCGGCCTCCTCGCACCAGGGCGTGCTGGGCGATCCGGCCGCCGTCTACCGCAAGGCGCTGGAGATCGCCCCGCGGTTGCGCGGGGTGTGGGTGGTGCGCGACGAGGAGGCCGCCGGGCGGCTGCCGGCCGGTGTCGAGCACGTGCTCGTGGACTCACGGCGCTGTCTGGAGATCACCGCGCGCGCCAAGTTCTTCGTCAACGACGTCAACTGGCCCGGCACGCTGGTCAAACGGCCAGGCAGCGTGCACGTCCACACCCACCAGGGCACCCCGCTGAAGTACAGGGGCGCCGATCTGCTGGACAAGCCCGGCGCCCGGCTGGGCTTCGACGTGCCGCAGATGCTGCGCCGGGCCGACCGCTGGGACTACAGCCTGGTCGCCAACCGTCATTCGGAGCTGGTCTGGGAGCGGGCCTACCCCTGCCACTTCACCTCGGTGCGCACCGGCAGCCCGCGCAACGACGTACTGGTCGGCGCGGCCGACGGCGCGGGCGCCGGCTTCCGGCTGCGGCACGGCATCCCGGCGGACCACACGGTGGTGCTGTACGCGCCGACCCGCCGGGACTACCGGCGCGGCGGGCACGTGGACCGGATCGACCTGGCCCGGTTCGCGGCCGACCTGGGCGAGGGCAGCACGCTGGTGGTCCGGCTGCACCCGACGCTGGCGGCCGGTCCGGCGCGCGGCATGGGCCTGACCGAGTTGGCCCGGCGGGGGGTCGTGGTCGACGCGACGGACGAGCCGCACGTCGAGGAGGTGATGCTCGCCTCCGACGTGCTGGTCACGGACTACTCGGCGCTGATGTTCGACTACGCCAACCTGGACCGGCCGATCGTGGTGCACGCCGACGACTGGGCCGCGTTCACCGCGAGCCGGGGCGCGTACCTGGACATCACCGCGGAGGCGCCGGGCCGGGTGTCGCGCTCCTACCGGGAGCTGATCGGGCTGTTCACATCCGGATCGTGGCGGGACGAGGAGTCCCGGCGGCTGCGGGCGGACTTCCGGGCCCGGTTCTGCGAGTTCGACGACGGCCGGGCCGCCGAACGGGTGGTGCGGACGCTGCTGCTCGGCGAGGCCGTGCCGCCCGGGCCGGGGTCCGTGCGGATCCCCGGCCAGGCGGCCGGCGCCGGGCTGCCGGCCGCGCAGGCGAGGCCGGCGGGGCGCCGGTGACGGGTCCGGCTACTCGATGACGAGGTCGACCTCGATGTTGCCGCGGGTGGCGTTGGAGTAGGGGCAGACCTGGTGGGCGGTCTCGACCAGCTTGCGGCCGGTCGCCTCGTCCACGGTCTCGGGCAGCTCCACGCGCAGCGTCACCTTCAGGCCGAAGCCCTCGCCCTGCTTGCCGATGCCCACCTCGGCGGTCACCGCGGCGTCGGTGACGTCGACCTTCGCCTGGCGGCCGACGAGGCCGAGGGCGCTGCCGAAGCAGGCGGCGTAACCGGCGGCGAAGAGCTGCTCCGGGTTGGTGCCCTGGCCGTCGCCGCCGAGCTCCACCGGCGGGGCCAGCTTGACGTCGACCTTGCCGTCGGAGGAGACGGCGCGGCCGTCGCGGCCGTGGGTGGCGGTGGCGACAGCGGTGTAGAGCGCGTCCATGAAGACCATCCCTCTGGAAGTCGGTTGCGTTCCGGCGGCTCCGGTCGGGGCCGCCTCACGGCCATAAGTAGAGCACACAATTAAGTTGTGCACAACTGAATGGCTCGCCGGCGCTACCCTGTATCCATGAGCACCTCGCCGACCCCGCAGACCCCGCCGGCCGCCGCCGTCCCGGACACCGAGTGGCTGCGGCTGGACCGCCAGATCTGCTTCTCCCTGCACGCGGCCTCCCGCGCCTTCAACGGCGTGTACCGCGTCGTCCTCAAGGACCTGGGGCTCACCTACCCCCAGTACCTGGTGATGCTGGTGCTCTGGGAGCACGGCGATCTGCCGGTGAAGAAGCTCGGCGAGCACCTGCGACTGGACTCCGGGACGCTGTCCCCGCTGCTCAAGCGGCTGGAGGCGGCGGGTCTGGTCACGCGGGAGCGCAGCGCGCACGACGAGCGCTCGGTGCGGGTGGGGCTGACCGGCCAGGGCGCGGCGCTGCGCGAGCGGGCCCTGGAGGTGCCGCGCCGCATCGCGGCGGCCACGGGCTTCGAGCTGGCGGAGATCGGCGAGCTGCGCGAGCGCCTGGACCGGCTCACCGGCGCGCTGGACGCGGCGGCCGCGGCGGAGGCCCGGCGGGGGCGCTGAGTTCGGCGGGACCGCTGAGCCCGGCGGGGGCCCGGCGGACGTAGAGCCGTACCGCCACCTCGCCCACGACCGACTCCCCGGCCGGCGTGAACTCCCCCGCCAGCACGGCGGACTTCGTCCGCTCCACGGGGCTGCCCGGCCGCCACCGCCCGGCCAGCACGTCCCGGTCGGCGACCACCCAGACCCGGTCCAGCCGGGCCATCCGCCGGCGCAGGTCCGGCGGCCCCGCCTCCCGTCCGTACAGGGTTCCGGACACGGCCGCGGACTCCGTCAGCGCCACGTCCCGCGCCCCGCGGAACGCCGCGGGGTAGGTGAGGGCCGTGTTCCGCGTCTGCTCCGGCAGGAACAGCACCGCGTCCCCCGGGCGCAGCCTCCGGTCGGCGGCCCGGGCGACGGCGGCGAGGTCGTCGGGGCGGCGGGCCGGGTCGCGGTCGGCGCGCAGCAGGGGGAGCTGATGGGTGAGGACCAGCAGGACGGCGGCCGCACCGGCCAGGGCGGCGACGCGGGCGCCCGCGCGGGGCGGCAGCAGCCGGTCCGCCCCGGCGGCGACCAGCAGCGGCGCCCCCGACAGGGCGTAGAGCACGTACCGGTCGACGTACAGCGGCGACAACTGCGACACCAGCATCAGCGTGGCCGGCGGCACCACGGCCAGCGGCGCGGCGACACCCGCGCACGTCGGCACCCCGCGCCGTCCGGCCGCCGCCGGCAGAGCCACCAGGGCCAGGCACAGGCACACCCAGAACACCGGGTCCGCCGGCCCGAGGAACGTGCGCAGCAGCCCCAGCGCCGTCGCCCGCGTCGGCGGCCGCAGCCAGGCCACCTGCGCCGACTGGGACTCGGACACCAACACCATCGGCAGCAGCGCGAGCCCGGCCAGTGCCGCCGCGCGTCCCCAGCCCCGCCACACCCGCGGGGCCACCCGGGCCAGCGCCAGCGACACGGCGTGGGCGGGAAGCAGCAGCACGGCGAACTCGTGCAGCCAGCAGGTGAGGGCGACGACCGTGCCGTAGGCCCACCACGAACCCCCGCGCACGGCTCGTACGAACAGCAGCGTCGCCGCCGTGGCGCCGGCCGCGACCAGGGCGTACGAGCGGCCTTCCTGGGCGTAGTGGCCGGCCATCGGCGAGACGGCGTACAGCAGTCCGGCCCAGAGCCCGACGCGCGGCCGCGCCAGCCGGGTGCCGAGCGCGGCCACCAGGCCGGCGGTCGCGGCCGCCGCGCACACGGAGGGCAGCCTGAGGACGACCTCGCCGGGGTGGACGGACAGGACGGCGTGCATGAGGAGGTAGTACAGGCCGTGCACCGCGTCGACCTCGTGCAGCAGCCGCCAGATCTGCGGCACGGTGCGGCGGGCCACCTGGAAGGTGACGGCCTCGTCGCGCCACATCCCGCCCCGGTCGAGCCCCCAGCCGCCGAGCGCGAGCATCACCAGCGCGGGCACGCACACGGCGACGGCCCGCCGGACCCGGGCCGGACCGCCCGGCGGGGCGCCCGGCGGGGCGGCGGCGGACCCGGTGGCCGCCGCCGGGGTGCCGTGCGGCCGCGGTTGCGCAGGAGACCCGAGGCTGACCACCGCACCATCTTTTGCGATTAGCCAATCTTTGCGGGGTAATGACGGCGTATCAGCATGAATACACCATCCACGCGGATTAGGCTCCCGCGTGATGAACCGTCTCCGTGTCACCCCCGGCCCGGTCCTCGCCCTCGCCGCCGTCTGGCTCGTCACCCGTGCCCTGATGTCGTGGCTGCTCACGCACGACAGTTCGCCCCTGCTGGGCGGGGGCGCGGTGCCGCGTGAGGTGTGGCGCCTGTACTTCCACTGGTACGGCGTGCTGGCGCACGGCGCCTTCCCGACCCACGACAGCACCTGGCAGTACCCGCCGGGCGCGGGCGTGGTGCTGCTGGCGCCGGGCCTGCTGCCGTGGCTGACTTACTTCCAGTCGTTCGTGGCGCTGGTGCTGGCCGCGGACGCGCTGATCGCGGTGGCCCTGGTCCGGGCGGGCAGGCGGCCCGGCGGGAGCCTGCTCGGCGCGGCCGTGTGGACCTGCGGTCTGCCGCTGCTGCTGCACCTCCCGCTCGCCCGCTACGACCTGCAGGTGACCGCGCTGGCCGTGGCGGCCCTGCTGTCGTCGGGGCGCTCCCGGCGGGTGGGCGGTGTCCTCGCGGCACTGGGCGCGCTGGTGAAGGTGTGGCCCGCGCTGGTGCTGCTGGGCACGCCCCGGGGTGACGCGACCCGCACGGCGTGGGGCTGGGCGGCGGTCGGCGGAGGGCTGGGACTGGCCCTGCTCGCCGCCTCGTTCAGCCATCCGCTGGCGTTCCTGCGGGAGCAGGGCGGCCGGGGCGTGCAGATCGAGTCGCTCGGCGGCACCGCGCTCAACCTGGCGCGCCGGGCCGGCTGGCCCGGCAGGGCCCGCTACCAGTACGGGGCGATCGAGCTGGTCGGACCGCATGTGCACACCGTGGCCACGCTCAGCCTCGGGCTCACCGCCGCCGCGCTCGGGCTGCTGGTGCTGTGGCGGCTGCGGGCACGGCACTGGAGCCCGGCCACACCGTACGACGCCGCGCTCGCCGCGGTGCTGCTGTTCACCGTCACCAGCCGGGTCATCAGCCCGCAGTACCTGATCTGGCTGCTGGGCCTGGCCGCCGTGTGCCTGGCCTCCCGGCACACCAGCCAGCGCCCGGTGGCCGTACTGATCCTCGCGGCGAGCGCGCTCAGCTCGGTGGCCTATCCGGTGCTCTACCGCGAGGTGGTGGCCGGCACCTGGACCGGCTGCCTGCTGATGCTGGCCCGCAACACGCTGCTGGCGGCGGCCGCGGTGCTGTCCTTCGTGCGGCTGTGGCGCGCGGCCCGGCCGCCGGCCGGGGAGCCCGCGCCCGCGACGCGGCCCCGCCCGGATTCCGGCCGTCTCCCGGATCGGGCACTAACCGGCCCGTAACGGGGTAATACAGACTTCCTAAGTTCCCGGCCCGTGGACCCCATGAGTACAGACCCGCAAGCCCCGGACAAGCAGCCGGCACCCCAGGTCGGCGTCGTCGTGATCGGCTACAACGACGCCGGCCACGTCGCCGGCGCCGTGCGCTCCGCGCTCGCCCAGGGGCCGGCCGTCGGCGAGGTGGTCGCCGTCGACGACTGCTCGAGCGACGGCAGCGGCGAGCTGCTCGACCGGCTGGCCGCCGGGGAGCCCCGGCTGCGGGTGGTGCGCCGGGACGTGAACAGCGGCGGCTGCGGCACTCCGCGCAACACCGGGATCGACGCCGTGACGATGCCGTACGTGATGTTCCTCGACAGCGACGACGTGCTGCCGCCCGGCGCGGTGGACGCGCTGCTGCGGGGCGCCACCGGAGCGGGCGCCGAGGTGGCGGGCGGACTGTGCGTGCGCCGCGAGCTGCCCTCGGGACGCGAACAGCCGTGGCAGGCGGCGCTCTACTCGGCGCCCGCCGTCCTCGCGCGCCCCTCCCAGCGCCCCCGGCTCGTCCACGACACCCTGTGCGTCAACAAGCTCTACCGCACCGGCTTCCTGCGCGAGCACGGCATCCGCTTCCCCGAGGGCCGCTTCCTCTACGAGGACTTCGTCTTCACCGCGCGCGTGCTGGCCGCCGCGCCGCGCGTGGCGCTGGTGCCGGAGCGCGTGTACGTGTGGCACGTGCGCCGGTCGGCCGAGCGGCTGTCGCTCTCCCTTGACCGGGAGGACATCGCCAACTGGCGGGCGCGCACCCGGGCGTGCGCGCTGGCGTACGACATCCTGCTGGGCGCCGGGCAGAAGGCGCTGGCGCGGGCCGCGCGCGCCAAGTTCCTCGACCACGAGCTGCGCATGTACCTCCGCGAACTGGACCTGCGCGACGCGCACTACCGGCGCGCGTGGTGGGCGCACACCCGCGAGTACCTCGCGCGCTACGACGCCGCCGACTGGGAGCTCAACCCGGCGGCCCCCGGACGGCTGCTGGGCCGGGTGGTCCTGGCGTCGCCCGAGCCGCGCGACCTGCCCCGCCTGCGGGAACTCGCCGCCCGTCCGGCCCGGCTGCTCCCCCCGTACGCCCGCGCTCCCGACGGCACGCCCGTCTGGGCGCCCGACCTGACCCAGGTCACCCTCGCGCCGCTGCTCGCCCGGCCCACCGCCCTCCTCCCGCTCGCGGTGGACGCGGAACTACGTCCGCGGACGCGTCGGCTGCGTCTGCGCCTGCACGAGCTGTACGGGCGGACGGCCGGTGCCGGTCCGCGGGAGGTGGACGTGCAGTGGCAATCCCGGCGGGACGGGAGATTGGCCCGGCGCGCCACCGCGGCCTTCACGCCCGCCGGTCCGGAGCGCTGGACGGCCGAGGTACCCGTCGACCCGGGCGGGCTCGGCACGGGCACCTGGGACCTGCGCCTGACCGTGCGGTTCGCGGACGGCGCGGCCCGCGAGGCCACCGCGCACGCCCTCGCGGGCGACGGCCTGCTGCGCCGGCGCGCCGTCCCCGACGCCCGGCACGGCCTGGTGCTGGTCCAGCCGTACGCGACCCACTCCGGAGCACTGGCCCTGCGTGTGGCGACCGGAGTACAAGGAGTCGTGACGGTGGCCCGCGGCCGACTGCGCCGCCTGTTCCACCGATCGCACGGGACCACGAGCCGCCGGCCGTCACCGGCCGGCCACTGACGAGGGGACGGCCGAGATGACCTGGCTGATCACCGGCGGCGCCGGTTACATCGGGGCGCACGTCGTCCGCGCGATGGCCGAGGCGGGCGAGCGGACCGTGGTCTACGACGATCTGTCCACCGGTGTCGCCGAGCGGGTACCGGCCGAGGTGCCCCTGGTGCGGGGCTCGACCCTGGACGCGAGTACGGTCTCCCGTACGCTCGCCGGGCACGGCGTCACCGGTGTCGTCCACCTCGCGGCGAAGAAGCAGGTGGGCGAGTCGGTGGAGCACCCGCTGCGGTACTACCGGGAGAACCTGGAGGGCCTGCGCGTCCTGCTGGAGGCGTCGGTGGCGGCCGGGGTGGCGTCGTTCGTCTTCTCGTCGTCCGCCGCGGTGTACGGCATGCCGGACGTGAACCTGGTCACGGAGGAGACTCCCTGTCTCCCGCTCTCCCCCTACGGCGAGACCAAGCTCGCCGGTGAGTGGCTGGTCCGCGCCACGAGCCGGGCCACGGGGCTGGCGACGGCGTCGCTGCGCTACTTCAACGTGGCGGGCGCGGCCGTGCCCGCGCTGGCCGACACGAGCGTCACCAACCTCGTCCCCATGGTCTTCGAGAAGCTCACCGAGGGCGTGTCCCCGCGGATCTTCGGCGACGACTACCCGACCCCGGACGGCACCTGCGTCCGCGACTACATCCACGTGGTCGACCTGGCCGAGGCGCATGTGACGGTCGCCCGCGCCCTGCGCTCCGACCCGGGCCGCACGCTGACCCTCAACATCGGGCGCGGGGAGGGCGTGTCGGTCCGCGAGATGATCGACCGCGTCAACGCGGTCACCGGCTACGACCGCCCCCCGTCCGTCGCCGCCCGCCGCCCCGGCGACCCGGCCCGGGTGGTGGGCTCCGCCGACCGCATCGCCACCGAGCTGGGCTGGCGGGCCAAGTACGACGTCCAGGACATGATCGCCTCGGCCTGGGAGGGCTGGACGCACCTGCATCCGCAGGCGGCGCGCTCCTAGGCCGGGCCCGCCGGGGTGCCGTCAGGGCCGCGCCGGCCCGGACGGCACCCGGCGGAGCGCCGGCTCACAGGGCCGTGAGCGCCGCCGCGGTGGCGCGGGCCAGGTCGTCCAGGTAGTCCTTCGGCAGCTTGGGTGACCTGATCACCACCGAGCGCCAGTAGAGCGGGCCGGAGATCAGGTCGAGCGCGAGGTCGGTGTCCAGGCCGGACCGCACCTCTCCGCGCCGCTCGGCCGCGGCCACGATCCGGCTGGCCACCGAGTCCTGGCCGTCCCGCACCGCCTTCTGCAGCGCCTCGGCGATCTCGGGGCTGCGGGCCGCCTCCGCCTGCAGGTCGGGGATGATCTGCGAGGCGACGGGGTGGCGCAGGGCGCGGGACGTGACGGCGTAGAGCAGGCGGAGGTCGCCCTCCAGCGAGCCGGTGTCCGGGACCGGGAGCCCCAGCACGGCCATCGCCGAGACCACGTCGAGGACCAGGTGCAGCTTGGAGCGCCACCGGCGGTACACCGCCGTCTTGCCGACGCCCGCCCGCCGTGCGATCCCCTCGATGGACATCCTGGCGTACCCGACGGCCGCCAGTTCCTCGAAGACGGCCGCCCGGATGGCCTCGGTCACGTCCTCCCGGAGCACCGCGGCTCCCGCTGGGGCCCGCCGGCGCGGACGCTTCGGGGTCTCGTGGGCGTTCGTCGTCATACGGACCAGCATAGGGCGTGACGACGAAACGGTTGCGTTCCGACGTGGGATGGTTCTACTCTCACGTTGCGACGATACGGTCCCGTCCCGACGTAAGAGAACGTGAAGAGAAGCGTAAGGAAACGCCGGACGACGGACGGGGACCGCACAGGCCCGGCGACCGCCGGACGCACCCCCCTCCCCCGAGCGAAAGCAGCGGATGTGAGCCAGGTCCTCCACACACCGCCCCCGACCCGGATCCCGGCCGAGGACGACCTCGCGGCGCTGGCCGCACGGCACGGCCTGTCGGTCAGCGGCGCCCGCCCCTCCCTGCCGGCGTACGTCCGCCAGCTGTGGGCGCGCCGGCACTTCATCACCGCCTTCGCCACCGCCAAGCTCACCGCCCAGTACAGCCAGGCGAAGCTCGGCCAGGTCTGGCAGGTCATGACCCCGCTGCTGAACGCGGCGGTCTACTACTTCATCTTCGGCGTGCTGCTCGGCACCAAGCACAACGTCCCCGACTACGTGCCGTTCCTGGTCACGGGCGTGTTCATCTGGACGTTCACACAGAGCTCGATCATGTCGGGCACCCGGGCCATCGCCGGCAACCTCGGCCTGGTGCGCGCGCTGCACTTCCCGCGCGCCGCGCTGCCGATCTCCTTCGCGCTGCAGCAGCTCCAGCAGCTCCTGTTCTCGATGGCCGCGCTGGTCGTCATCCTGCTCTGCTTCGGCGTCCCGGTCTCCGCGTCCTGGGTGCTGGCGATCCCCGCCCTGGTGCTGCAGTTCACGTTCAACGCCGGGGTGTCGATGGCGGTGGCGCGCATGGGCGCGAAGACCCCGGACATCGCCCAGCTCATGCCCTTCGTGCTGCGGACCTGGATGTACGTGTCCGGCGTGATGTGGAGCATCGACAAGATCGACGCGAACGATCACCTGCCGCACGTCGTCAAGCTGCTGCTGGAGCTGAACCCGGCCGCCGTCTACATCGACCTGATGCGGTTCGCGCTGATCGACAGCTTCCACACCCTGCCCCCGCACGTGTGGGCGGTCGCGACGGGCTGGGCCCTGCTCGCCGGGGTCGGCGGCTTCATCTACTTCTGGAAGGCTGAGGAGACCTACGGCCGTGGCTGAGCAGACCGGAACCACCAGCGAGCAGATCCCCACCGTCGTCGCCGACCGGGTCGACATCGTCTACCGGGTCAACGGCACCGGCGCTGGGCGCGGCACCGCCACCGCCGCCCTCAACCGCATGCTGCGGCGCAAGCAGGCCGAGAAGGCGGCGGGCGTGCGCAAGGTGCACGCGGTCAAGCAGGTGTCGTTCGTCGCCTACAAGGGCGAGGCCATCGGCCTCATCGGCACCAACGGCTCGGGCAAGTCGACCCTGCTGAAGGCCGTCGCCGGCCTGCTGCCCGTGGAGAACGGGCACATCTACACCGACGGCCAGCCCTCGCTCCTCGGCGTCAACGCGGCGCTGATGAACGACCTCACCGGCGAGCGCAACGTCCACCTCGGCGGACTGGCCATGGGCATGTCCCGGGAGGAGGTCAAGGAGCGCTACGAGGAGATCGTCGACTTCTCCGGGATCAACGAGAAGGGCGACTTCATCACCCTTCCGATGCGGACGTACTCCTCCGGCATGGCGGCCCGGCTGCGCTTCTCCATCGCCGCCGCAAAGGACCACGACGTGCTGCTGATCGACGAGGCCCTGGCGACCGGCGACCGCTCCTTCCAGAAGCGCTCCGAGGCCCGCATCCGCGAGCTGCGCAAGCACGCCGGCACGGTCTTCCTGGTCAGCCACAACAACAAGTCGATCCGGGACACCTGCGAGCGGGTGCTGTGGCTGGAACGCGGCGAGCTGCGCATGGACGGGCTCACCGAGGACGTCCTCAAGGAGTACGAGGCCTTCACCGGCGACAAGAGCGACAAGCCGGCCCGGAAGCCCGCGCGGAAGGCGGAGCCCAAGACGGCCGCGGCCACCGCGTAGCGACGGAAACCCCTTGGGTTCAGGCTCGTTTCACCGGTGGGGCCCGCATCCCGCGGCCCTCTCACCCCGGGCGTGGTTATCCTTTTCATACGGCTAGTGACAGTATGTTATGAAAGGTGCCCCCGAGAGACGACGAGCCCAAGGAGCCTCCGCGATGCCCCACCTCAGCGTCATCGTCCACGGGCCGAACACCCAGGGGCACCTGACCGAGCTGCTGGCAGCACTGGAGACCCGCCCGCTGCCGGACATCGAGGTGATCGTCGCCGCGGTCGGCGACTGGGCACGGGAGACGGCCGAGGAGCACGCACCGGAGACGATCGTGGTGCCGCTGCCCGCGGGCACCGGTGAGGCGGAGGCCCGCGCGGCGGGTGCCGCCCGGGCCTCCGGCCGCTGGCTGCACTTCGTGCACGCCAAGGACGGGCTGCCGGCCGGCGCTTCCCGGATGGTCGCCGAGCGCGCCGCCGAGCTGGACGACACGGTCGACGTGCTCCTCTTCGACCACGTCACCACCACCTGGAAGACCTCGGCGGCCCCCTCCTCCGGCGGCCGCCACCTCGCCGCCGCCGGCCGCGCCGACCTGCCCCTGGACGAGGCGGCCGACCTGCTGCGCCTCGCCCCGCTGCTCGGCACCCGCGCCCTGCGCGCCGAGTTCTGGCGGGCGCACGAGGAGGCGCTCACCACCGACGACGAGCCGTACGCCGCGTACGCGGCCCTGCTGCACGCCCGCCGCGTCGCCTGCCTGAACCAGGTCGCGTACGACGACCGCCGGCTGCGGCCCGAGAGCCTGCCGCCGCTCGCCCCCGAGGACCGGTACGCGCTGATCGACCGCTACGAGTCGCTGCTCCCGCTCACCAGGGAGCGCCCGCCGGCCCGCGCGGTGCTGTACGACCTGATGGTCCGCGACCTGCTGCGCACCTTCGCCCGGGAGGACCTGCCCGACCCGGTGGCCCGCGAGTTCTTCCGCCGGGCCTCACTGGCCGCGGTCCGCTGGCGCCCCGAGAACCACCACCGGCCGGCCGGCCTCGAAGGCGTCCGGCACACACTGCTGGAGGACGGCGCGTACACCCGCTACCGCGCCTTCCAGGCCGCCAACCGCACCCGGCGCACGGCCCGCAAGGCGGTACGCGAGCGCAAGCGCCAACTGGGCACGCGACTGCGCGACCAGCAGTACCGCAGGGCGCTGAGCCGCCCGGTCGACCCCGGACTGGCCGTCTTCGCCGCCTACTGGGAACGCGGGGTCGCCTGCAACCCGGCCGCGATCGCCGCCCGGCTCGCCGAACTCGCCCCGGACATCCGCCGGGTGTGGGTGGTGAACAAGGAGAACGCGGCCCTGCTGCCGCCCGGCACCGACCACGTCATCCCCGGCACCCGCCGCTACTGGGAGACGCTGGCCACCGCCAAGTACCTGACGAACAACGTCAACTTCCCCAACGCGGTGGTCAAGCGGCCCGAGGCGATCCACCTCCAGACGCACCACGGCACCCCGCTCAAGCGCATGGGCCTGGACCAGCGGGACCACCCGGCCGCCGCCAAGGGCCTGGACTTCGCCGCCCTGCTGGCCCGCGTGGACAAGTGGGACTACAGCGTCAGCGCCAACAGCCACTCCACCCGGATGTGGGAGCGCGCGTACCCGGCCCGCTACACGTCCCTGGACCACGGCTATCCGCGCAACGACGTCTTCTACTCGAGCGGGGCCGAGGAGGTCCGTGCCGCCCGCGCGCGGCTGGGCATCGCCCCCGGCACGAAGGCCGTCCTCTACGCCCCCACCCACCGCGACTACGAGGCCGGCTTCACGCCCCGGCTCGACCTCGCCGCCCTGGCCGACCGGCTCGGCGACGACACGGTCCTGCTGGTGCGCGCCCACTACTTCTACGGCGGCGCCGCCTCCCCGCTCACCGGGCTGCGCCGCTCCGGCCGGATCATCGACGTCTCCTCCTACGACCCGGTCGAGGAGCTGTGCCTGGCCGCCGACGCGCTGGTCACGGACTACTCGTCGATCATGTTCGACTACGCCAACCTGGACCGGCCGATCGTGATCCACGCCGACGACTGGGAGACGTATCGCACCACCCGGGGCGTCTACTTCGACCTGATGGCCGAACACCCGGGCCAGGTCGCGCGCACCCAGGAGGAGCTGACCGAGATCTTCACCTCCGGCGCCTGGCGCGACGAGGGCGCGGCGAAGGCGCGGGGGGCGTTCCGGCGCCGGTTCTGCGAGTACGACGACGGCCGCGCCGCCGAACGGGTCGTACGGCGGGTCTTCCTCGGCGAACCCGAGGAGGCGCTGCCCCCGGTGCTCCCGCTGGAGCGACGCACGCCCGCCCCGACCCCCGAGGAGGCCACCGCATGACGCTCCCCGACGTCACGGTCACCGTCATCGTCTTCAACGACGCCGCCCGCCTCCCCCGGGCGGTCGCCTCGCTGCGCGCCCAGACCCACGCCAACATCGAGATCGTCATCAGCGACGACCACTCCACCGACGACACGCCCGCCGTGGCGCGGGAGCTGGCCGCGCGGGACCACCGCATCCGCTACCTGCGCCTGCCGGAGAACAGCGGCGGCTGCAGCGCGCCGCGCAACCGGGCCATCGAGGTCGCCCGGGCGCCGTACCTGATGTTCCTGGACAGCGACGACGAACTCCCGCCCCGCGCCGTGGAGTCGCTGCTCGCCGCGCACCGCGAGCGCGAGGTGGACTTCGTCATGGGCGCGGTGCGGCGAGTGCGCGTGGACAACGGGCGCCGCTCGGTCTGGATGCCGCACCTGGTCTGCGAACGCCGCACGCTGGACGGCATCGAGGACGACCCGCGGCTGCTGTTCGAGCACCTGTCGACGAGCAAGATGTACTCGCGGGCGTTCCTGGACCGCCACGGGCTGCGCTTCCCGGAGGGCATCCACTACGAGGACCAGTTGTTCTCGGCGCAGGCCTACTGCCTGGCGAAGGCCTTCACGATCATCCCGGACCCGGTGTACGTCTGGTACATCGAGCCGTTCGCCGCGCAGTCGGCGGCGTCCATCTCCAACCAGCGGCACAAGATCTCCAACGTCCGCGACCGGGTGCACGTCCAGCGCCTGATCGACGACTTCCTGGTCGAGAGCGGGCACGGGGCGCTCCGGGAGGACAAGGACTACAAGTTCCTCAAGCACGACTTCCGGATGTACGCGGGCGACCTGCCGTACCGCGACGACGCGTGGCTCGGGGAGTTCGCGCAAATCATGAACCCCTACCTGGACACGCTGGCGGACGGCGCGTTCGTCCGCCTGCCCCGCCCGGAACGGGTGGTGCTCCAGCTCCTGCGCGACGGACGCCTGTCCGACGTCCGGCCGGCGGCGCGCGGCCTCGGCCACAACGTGGCCCCGCGGCACGTCACCGCCGACGCCTCCGGCGCCGTCTTCTGGGGTGACGCGCCGCCCTCGACCGACCTGGCCCGCCGGGAACTGGACGTCCGTGACCTGGAGCTGGACACCCGGCCGTTCACCAGCGCCCAGTTCCGCCACGAGATCATCGAGCTGGCCCCGGGCCCGGGCGCCTGTCTGGACCTCACCATCCGGACGTTCGACCCCGGCCTGCGCCTCCCGGTCGGCCCGCAGCGCGCGAGCCTGCTGCTGAGCCCGGGCCGGCGCCGGCTGACGGTCCCGTTCCGGCTGGACCCGGTGCGGCCGGGCGTCTTCGAGGGCCGGGTCCGGCTGGACCTGGCGGCGGCGCCGCTGCCCGTCCAGGGCTTCGACGGCGTACGCCACCCGCTGCTCCGCCTGTCCCAGCAGGGCCTGGCCAACTCGGGCCTGCTCCTGGCCCCGCTGGACTTCCCCCCGGTGCGGGCCCGCGTCAGCCGGCGCTCCGGGCTCACCACCCACGAACTCACCGTCGAACCCGAGGGCCGCAACCCCGGCCGCCTCCAGATCCGCTGGCGCCCCCTCACCCTGACCGCCCACGTGATCCGCCCCCTGACCCAAAGACTCGCCCACCCCAAACTCCGCAACGCAGCCCGCCTGGCCGCCAGCATCCTGAAGTAGCCCCGCCCAGTCAGCTGCGGGCATGCGTGCCCGCGTAGCTGCGGGCATGCGTGCCGCTAGGGGCGGCACGGGTGGGCGCAGCGGCACCCCGCAAGCGCGGGCAAGCGAAACACCCCCTGGCCCACCACAACACCGAGCACCCAAACAACACCGGTCACCGGCACCGCACAACACCGGTCACCCGCACCTCACAACACCGGTCACCCGCACCTCACAACACCGGTCACCGCAACCCCCGCTCCAACCCCCCTCACCGCACCGCGTACAACACCTGCCCCCCAGGCCCCCCAGCCACCCGCCGCAACCACGGCTCCGCATCCCCCCGCCCCCCGACCACCCACCGCACCCCGTACTCCCGCAGCACCCCCCGCCGCCCCGAGGCCCCAACCCCGACCCCACCCCCGGTCCCGGACTCAGCCCCGGCCCCCGCCGAGAAGTACCGCCGCACCGCCTCCCCCCGCACCCCCGCCGACGGCAGAAACACATCCGGATACCCAGGGGCCACCGTGTACGCCCCGTACGCCGGAATCTGCCGCGAGGCCATCGTCCGGGCCATCACCACGTCCCCGTACCCCACCCACGGCGTGATCCAGTGGTACCCCGCCCACGGCGCCCGGTACTTCGCCGCGACCACGCCCGGCAGCGCGTCCCGCCCCGTCACGTACCCCAGCGTCCCCACCTGCGTCCAAGCGCCCACCAGCAGCGCGGCGCCCAGCGCGCAGGCCCATCCGGCCCGCACCGCCCGCCTCCCCGCCGACACGGCCTCCAGCGCGGCCGCGAGTTGGGCCGGGATCAGCGCGGCGGGCAGCGCACGGCCCCACGAGTAGTGCCCGCTCAGCCCGCCCGCCGCGAACACCAGCGTGCCGAGCAGGAAGAACAGCACCAGCGGATCCCGGCGGTCCCGCCGCCACCGCGCACCGAGCGCCGCCACCCCGAGCAGGACAAGACCGAACCGCGCGGCGAGGTGCCCGTACAGCGGCCGGTGGATCGCCTCGAGACCGGCGCCCGCGGAGAACAGCGCGAAGAAGTCGTAGTACGGCCACACCCACAGCAGCACCAGCCCGCAGGCGGCGGCCGCGCCGAGCCGCACCGCCCGGGACCGGTCCGGCCGCGCGGCGATCACCGTGGCCAGCGCGCCGAGGGACGCCACGACCCCGGTGAACTGGTGACAGAGCAGGATCAGCGCCCACAGCGCGCCCAGACCGAGCCAGACGCCCCAGCCGGCCCCGGTGCGCAGCGCCCGGCTGAGCCACGCCCAGAAGTGGAAGGACAGCCCGAGCGCGAACACGCTTGGATACGACACCGTCAGCGCCAGGGAGTTCAGCCCCAGGAAGCCGCTCCAGTAGAACAGCAGCGGTCCCCACAGGAAGACCAGGCTCAGGAACGCCAGGGCGGGCGCCGCGCGATGGCCGCTGAGGGTGCGGACGTAGCGCCACACGCCGGTGGCAAGCAGCCCCAGCCCGACGACCGCGCCGACCCGCAGCACGTCGAACACCGACAGTCCGGTCAGCCGAGCCAGACAGCCCAGCAGCAGCATCCAGGGCGAGTAGTACGGGCTCGGCGTGTCGGCGTCGACCAGCGGGTTGCCCGGGTGCAGCGGGCTGTGCCGCAGCCGCTGCACGGTCGCCGCGTGCATGCCGAGATCGCCCGCCCAGGGAAGACGGACGATCACCAGGAGCATCAGGACCAGCACGAGCGCCGCGGCGACCAGGGGCAGCGCCCGCCCGGCACGCGCGGCGCCGGGCGACGCGGCACGCATGATGCGCGACCGCTGCCGGGCGGTCCTCGGTGAGGTCGCTGTCACAGCGCGACCCTACCGGAAACGCCCCGATCACTCCGAAACGGGGCATTCACCCCGTAATGGAGAAGCAAAGCGCCCCGGGCCAGGACCGGCCCGGGGCGCCTTCACAGCCTTACGGCCTCGGCCGCCGCCGCGGTCACGAGTGCGAGCGCAGCAGCGTCCGCATCGTCCGCATCGCCACCGACAGGTTGGCGAGGTCGAACTCGTCGGAGCCGCGGATCTCCACCAGGGTGGTGCGAGCGCGGGAGAGCAGAGCGGCGTTCTTCTGCTCCCACAGCTCGAAGCGCTGCTCCGGCGTGGCGGTGCCGTCGCCGACGGCCAGGACGTCCGACGTCAGCGCGGCGTGCGCCGCGTACAGGTCCTCGCGGATCGCCGCACGGGCCATCGACTGCCAGCGGTCGTTGCGCGGCAGCTCGATGATGCGGTCCATGAGCTGGGTGATGCCCAGCCGGTCGGCGAGGTCGTAGTAGACGTCGGCGACGTCCAGCGGCTCCTTGCCCATGCGGTCGGCCACCGAGACGATGTCGAGCGCCGGGAAGGCGGAGGAGAACCCGGCCACGCGGGTGGCCAGCTCGTCCGGGACACCGGCGGCGGACAGCTCGTCGAACACGTGCTGGTACCAGTCCTGGTCCGCGCCGCGCAGCAGCTTCGGCAGCTGCTGCCAGACCTGCTCGACGCGCTCGGCGAAGAACTCCACCGTCTCGGCGAGCTGCAGCGGCTGCGGCCGGTTGTTCAGCAGCCAGCGCGTGCCGCGCTCGACCAGGCGGCGCGAGTGCAGCCGGATGCGGGTCTGGACGGCCGCCTCGACCTTGTTGTCCAGTTCCTCGACCGCGTCCCACACCGGGGCCGAGCAGAAGATCGCGCGGGCCGCGGTCTGGGCGCGGACGATCTCCTCGAGCGAGGCCCCGGTCTCCTCGCGCAGCCGGTGCAGATACGTCGTACCGCCCGTGTTGACCGTGTCGTTGACCAGCACGGTCGTGGTGATCTCACGGTGCAGCGGGTGGCTGTCGATGCCGTCCGGGAACCGCTCGCGCAGCGCCGTCGGGAAGTAGGCGTGCAGCAGGGTGCGCAGGTACGGGTCGTCGGGCAGCGAGGTGTGCAGCAGCTCCTCGGCGACCGTGATCTTCGTGTACGCCAGCAGCACGGCCGTCTCCGGGCCGGTCAGGCCCTGGCCCTGGGTGAGGCGCTCACGGATCTGGCGGTCGGTGGGCAGGAACTCCAGCGCCCGGTCGAGGTGCCCCTCGCGGACCATGTGGCGGATGAACCGCTGCTGCGCGTGCAGCATGTCCTTGGACTGGGCGAGGGCGTTGGCGAGCGCCGTGTTCTGCGCGTAGTTGTTGCGCAGCACCAGCGTGCCGACCTCGTCGGTCATCTCTGCGAGCAGCTTGTTGCGCTGCTTGACGGTCATGTCGCCGTCGGTGACCAGGCCGTTCAGCAGGATCTTGATGTTCACCTCGTGGTCGGAGGTGTCCACGCCGGCGCTGTTGTCGATCGCGTCGGTGTTGATCCGGCCGCCCTGCAGGGCGAACTCGATGCGGCCGAGCTGGGTCAGGCCCAGGTTGCCGCCCTCGCCGACGACCTTCACGCGCAGGTCGCTGCCGTCGACGCGGATGGCGTCGTTGGCCTTGTCGCCGACGTCGGCGTTCGACTCGGCCGACGACTTCACGTACGTGCCGATGCCGCCGTTCCACAGCAGGTCGACCGGGCTGTGCAGGATCGCCTTCATCAGGTCGGCCGGGGTCATCTTGGAGACCTTCTCCTCGATGCCCAGGGCCTGGCGGATGTGCGCGTTGAGCGTGATCGCCTTGGCGGTGCGCGGGAAGATCCCGCCGCCCGCCGACAGCAGCTGGGTGTCGTAGTCGGCCCAGCTGGAGCGGGGCAGCTCGAACAGGCGGCGGCGCTCGGCGTAGGAGGTGGCCGCGTCCGGGGTCGGGTCGATGAAGATGTGCCGGTGGTCGAAGGCCGCGACCAGACGGATGTGCTCGGACAGCAGCATGCCGTTGCCGAACACGTCACCGGACATGTCGCCGATGCCGACGACCGTGAAGTCCTCGCTCTGGGTGTCCACGCCCAGCTCGCGGAAGTGCCGCTTCACGGACTCCCAGGCGCCGCGCGCGGTGATGCCCATGCCCTTGTGGTCGTAACCGGCCGAGCCGCCGGAGGCGAAGGCGTCGCCGAGCCAGAAGCTGTACTTCCCGGCGACCTCGTTGGCGATGTCCGAGAAGGTCGCCGTGCCCTTGTCGGCCGCGACCACCAGGTAGGTGTCGTCGCCGTCGTGCCGTACGACGTCCTGCGGCGGGACGACCTCGCCGGCCACCATGTTGTCGGTGATGTCGAGCAGCGCCGAGATGAACGTCCTGTAGCTGGCGATGCCCTCGGCCAGCCACTCGTCCCGGTCCACGCTCGGGTCCGGGAGCTGCTTGGCGACGAAGCCGCCCTTGGCGCCGACCGGCACGATGACGGTGTTCTTCACCATCTGCGCCTTGACCAGGCCGAGGATCTCGGTGCGGAAGTCCTCACGGCGGTCGGACCAGCGCAGGCCGCCACGGGCGACCTTGCCGAAGCGCAGGTGCACGCCCTCGACCCGCGGCGAGTACACCCAGATCTCGTACGCCGGGCGCGGCGCCGGCAGGTCCGGGATGGCCTGCGGGTCGAACTTCATGGAGACGTAGTCGTGCGGCTCGCCGTCGTGCGCCGTCTGGAAGAAGTTGGTGCGCAGGGTGGCCTTGATGACGGTCAGGAAGGACCGCAGGATGCGGTCCTCGTCGAGGCTCGCCACCTGGTCCAGGGCCGCGTCCAGCTCCTCCAGCAGCGCGTCGGTGATCTCCGATCCGGCCTTCTGCCGGTCCGGGGACATCCGCGCCTCGAACAGGGAGACGAGCAGCCGGGTGGTGTGGACGTTGTCGCGGAGGGTGTCCTCCATGTAGTCCTGGCTGAAGGTGGAGCCGGCCTGCCGCAGGTACTTCGCGTACGCGCGCAGCACCATGGCCTGCCGCCAGGTCAGCCCGGCGCTCAGTACGAGGGCGTTGAACCCGTCGTTCTCCGCCTTGCCGGTCCAGGTGGCGGCGAAGGCGTCCTGGATGCGCTCGCGGGCGTCGTCGCCGAAGTGGTCGGTGCCGGCCGGCGACTTGGGCATGCGCAGGCCGAAGTCGTAGATCCAGGCGGTGGTGCGGTCGGCGCAGCGCAGCTCGTACGGCCGCTCGTCCACAACCTCGACGCCGAGCCGCTGGAGCACCGGCAGCACCGCGGACAGGGAGACCGAGTCGCCCCTGCGGTAGATCTTGAAGCGGCGCTCGTCGGGGGCGGCGCCGACCGGCTCGTACAGGCTGAGGGAGAAGTTGTGGCCCTTCTCCTCGCTGAGCCGCTCCAGGTGGACCAGGTCGGCGACCGCGGCGCGCGGGCTGTGGTCGGCCTTGTAGCCCTCGGTGAAGGCGTTGTTGTAGCGGCGCAGCAGCTCGGCGGCGCGCTCCTCGCCCAGCTCGGCGGTGAGCGCCTCGGCGAACGCGTCGGCCCAGGAGCGGGCGGCCTCGACCAGCCGGGCCTCGATGCGCTCCTTGTCCGCGTCCGAGAGCTGGGGCAGCTCGGTGCCCGCGGGGACGCGGACGACGAAGTGCAGCCGGGACAGGATCGACTCGGTGTTCCAGGCGGTGAAGTCGACGCTGATGCCGCCGAGCTCCTCCTTCAGGATGTCGATGATCCGCAGCCGGACGCCGGTGGTGTAGCGGTCGCGCGGGAGGTAGACGAGGGCCGAGTAGTAGCGGCCGTACTCGTCCTGCCGCAGGTACAGCCGCAGCCGGCGGCGCTCCTGCAGGTACAGGACGCTCGTCGCGATGGACTGCAGTTCCGCGACCGGGGTCTGGAACAGCTCGTCGCGCGGGTAGGTCTCCAGGATCTGGAGCAGGTCGCGGCCGTCGTGGCTCTCCGGCGAGAAGCCGGCGCGCTGCAGGACCTCGGCGACCTTGCGCCGGATGACCGGGACCCGGCGGACCGACTCGGTGTAGGCCGCGGAGGAGAAGAGGCCGAGGAAGCGGCGCTCGCCGACCACGTTGCCGTCCGCGTCGAACTTCTTGACGCCGATGTAGTCCAGGTACGACGGCCGGTGCACGGTGGCGCGGCTGTTGGCCTTGGTCAGCACCAGCAGCTTGTGCTCGCGGGCCTTGGCGCGGGCGTCCGCGGGCAGCCGCTCGAAGGAGGGGCTGACCGGGTGCTGCTCGTCCTCGGAGTGGTGCGGGTCGGCGCGCAGTATGCCGAGACCGGTGCCGGGCACGGCGGCCAGGCAGTCGTCGCCGCGCAGCTCGTACTCGCGGAAGCCGAGGAAGGTGAAGTGGTCGGCGGAGAGCCAGCGCAGCAGCTCGCGGGCCTCCTCGGCCTCGGCGGCCGGCAGGTCGCCGGGCAGCGGCTCGCTCTCCAGGCCGTCGGCGATCCGGCCGGCCGCGTCGCGCATCTTCTCCCAGTCCTCGACGGCCTCGCGGACGTCGGACAGGACGCGCAGCAGGTCGGCGGTGATCTGCTTCAGGTCGGCGCGGTCGGTCTCCCGGTCGATCTCGACGTGGATCCAGGACTCGATGTGCGCGTCGTGCGGGAGGTCGCCGGTGGGCGAGGTCGGCAGGACCTCGATCAGCTTGCCGGTGACGTCGCGGCGGACGACGAACTGCGGGTGGATGACGACGTGGATGCCGCGGCCCTGACGGGTCAGCTCGTTGGTGACCGAGTCGACGAGGAAGGGCATGTCGTCGGTGACGACCTCCACGACGGTGTGGCTGCAGGTCCAGCCGTTCTCCTCCACCGTCGGCGTGTGCACCCGGACGTTGGCGGTGCCCTGCGGCCGGTTCTCGGCGAGCCGGTAGTGCGAGACCGCGGCGCCGAAGACGTCGACCGGGTCGCGGTCGGTGAGGTCTTCCGGGGCGGTGTGCAGGTAGTAGCGCTGGAGGAACGCGTGCACGGCTTCGCTGTCGGGCATGCCGGCCGTGCCCTCGCCCGTCGCCGTCGTCCCGGTCGGAAGGTGCCCCCCGACCGGACTGTTCTCAGCTACCCGGGCCGCCCGTTCGAGCAGCTCGGCCTTGGCTTCGTCCAGCTTGGTCTGCATTGTCCTCTGGCTCCTGTCGCGCGCCGTTGCGTGACGTAGAAGGAAATACGGTCTCTTTCCCTCCGGCTCGACGCCACGGCCCGGGGTGTCCGGTCCGATCCGACGCTATGCCGCGAGGTGAGAAGAGCGGGGGGTATTCGGCCATTTTCGGCATGCCCGCCGGATGTGACGCCGCTCCCGGCGCCGCCGGTTCGTGGGCCGCCGTCGGCGCTCCGGGGGCTTCGGCGCCCCCGCCCCGTCCGCGAAGACCAGCGACCGCCGCCCGGCCACGGAGGTGCTCCGTGCAACCCGGGCGCGGGGCAGGGGCAGCGTCGCCCCCGCGAGCTATCGCGCTGATCACGCCACAAGGCTATCGCTCCTTCCCCGGGGGTCGTCATGAGCCGTATGTGTACAAAACCGAGGGGTGAAGTTTGACGTTCTGCACAGGGGTGGGCCGGGGACGGGTGGCGTATCCGGCGACGGGCGGAGCACGGGCACGGGTCCGGCGGATGCCGGCCGGGGGTACCGGGTCGCGTCACGGTGCGGTGGGCCGCACCCTGAAAGCGACGGGCCCTCTTGGAAAGCGCGCCGTGTGCGGGCACCTTGCCCAGGACAGCGCCCGTCCCCGTGCAGGGGGGGCCGTGCCCGCCCAGGAGGAGCCGACATGTCCGCGAAGATCCTCGTCGTCACCGGCGACGCAGCGGAGTCCCTGGAAGTCCTCTACCCGTACCAGCGCCTGCGCGAGGAGGGCTACGACGTCCACATCGCGGCTCCCACCCGCAAGACGCTCCGGTTCGTCGTCCACGACTTCGAGCCCGGCTTCGACACCTACACCGAGAAACCCGGCTACACCTGGCCCGCCGACCTCGCCTTCGCCGAGGTCGACCCCGGCCAGTACGCGGCCCTGGTCATCCCCGGCGGCCGTGCCCCGGAGTACCTGCGCAACGACCCGGAACTGCGCAAGATCCTCAAGGCGTTCTTCGACGCGGACAAGCCGGTCGCGCAGATCTGCCACGGGCCGCTGCTCACGGCCGCCGTCGACAGCCTCAGCGGCCGCAGGGTCACCGCCTATCCCGCCCTGGAACTCGACATGCAGGCCGCCGGGGCGCACTTCGAGGACACCGAGACGGTGGTCGACGGCACCCTGGTCTCGGCCCGCGCCTGGCCGGACCACCCGACCTGGATGCGGGAGTTCCTCGCCGTGCTGAGGACCAAGGCCCCGGTGACGTGACGGCCCGCCCCGCCGCAGCGCGGAGCGCCCGCACCCGGGCTCGCGCCCGGGCCGCGCTCAGGCCGCTATTCGATGTGCCTCGGCGACCGCCTCGGCGAGCGTGTCCACCACCGGGACCCCGGCTTCCTCCAGGCTGGCCCTGCTGTGCGACCCGCCGGTGTAGAGCACGGCCCGCGCCCCCACGTGCCGCGCGGCCACCGCGTCGTCCGCCGCGTCGCCGATCACGACGGTCCGCGTGGGCCGCACCCCGGTCAGCGCCCGCAGGTGCCGCACCATGTGCTCGGCCTTGCTGCCGCCGGAGGGTCCCGTGCGCCCGTCGACCCGCAGGAAGTGCGCCTCGATGCCCAGACCCCGCACCAGCGGCACCAGTTCCTCGTGGCCGTACATGCTCAGCAGCGACTGGCTGTTCCCGTCGGACCGCCAGCCGGCCAGCAGCTCGGCCGCCCCCTCGGTCAGGCCGCAGCGCACCCGGTGCTCCGTGTAGTACCGGTGGAAGACGCCGTCCATCAGCTCCCACTCGGCGTCCGTGGGCAGCCGCCCGAGCAGCCGCTCGTAGAACTTGGGCACCGGCACGCAGTACAGCGCCCGGTACTGCTCCAGCGTGATCGGCGCCAGCCCCAGCTCGGCGAAGGCCGCGTTCGTCGCCCCGATGATCGCGTCATTGTCGTGGAAGAGGGTTCCGTTCCAGTCCCAGACGATGTGCGCGCTTGCGTGCATCCCCATGTCCAAGACCGTACCCGCCCCCACTGACAATGGGGACGGGCCGGGAACGGACGGCAGGGCCGAGGCTCCGGGCGAACCGGGCGGGCCGGGCGTCGCGCGGCGGAGGCCGGGCATCGCGCGGCGGAGGCCGGGCATCGCGCGGCGGAGGCCGGGCATCGCGCGGCGGAGGCCGGGCATCGCGCGGCGGGGGCCGGCTTTCGCAACGAACCCTAGGCGCGGTCCACCAGCGCGGGGATCTCCTGGGTCGCGTACCAGAGCAGCTCGTGGTCCTCGGCGCCGTCCACGACGAACTGCGCGTCGTCGTCCCCGGCGTCGGCCGCCTCGAGCGCCGCCGCGGCCGCCGTCACGTCCTCCTCCGCGTCACCGGCGTCGACGTGCACCGCGGCCGCCTTGGCCAGGGGCACGGGACCGGTCACCGTCACCTCGCCCAGCGCGGCCGGATCCAGCCCCCGGTCGGGGTCCGCGGCGGCGGCGCCGTCGGCCACGTCGACGGCGACCACGACCCGGCGCCGTTCGGCGTCCGGATCGGCCGCCAGCAGCCGCAGCGAGGCCAGCGCGGCCCGGCTGAGCGCCGCGTACTCCAGCTCCTCGATGTCGTCGGAGACGTACCACTCGCGCAGCGCGGGCGTGACGCCGTATGCCACGAAGTGGTCACTCCCCAGCTCACCCGTCTTGTGCGCCTCGGCGAGACCGGGGAGGGTCAGGGGGACGTAGACGCGCATGGCTGGCCGCTCTTTCCTGGTCACCGACGGGCCTTCAGGATACGTGCGCCCGTCCCCTTTCGAGTTCCCGCCCACACCCCCGACGGCGTCCACCCGGCGCCCCGCACCTCACCCGGTCCCACCGCCTGTTACCGCGGATTCCGGGAGTCCTCACCACTCGGATAGGTGAACTTGCGCGGCCCCCGCCACGCACCCCGCCTTCCTTGCGGCGCCGGCCCCCGCCCCCGTACAAGGTCCCCACCAGCGAGTTACCGCCCGGTACGTTCCGGGCCCGCAGAACGGGGACTCCCATGAACAAGGTCATGAGCCGCGGCACCGCCCAGCCCCGCCCGCGCCACCGCCCTCCGACCCGCCACGACTCCCGCCGCCCGGGCGGCGCGCCGCCCCGCAACCCGGTCCGGGGCCGGGCCGCCACGGCGCCGGTGACGGCCGTGGCGCAGCCCCGCCCCACCGACGTCTTCGCCGACCGTCTGCTGGCCGTCCTCAGCGGCCAGCGGCCCGTGCACTGGATGCTCCGGCACACCGCGGGACGCGCCTACGACGAGCTCGCCCGCCTGGCCGAACGGGGACCGCTGCGCGCCCGCGGTACCCGTCCCGTCGTCCGCGACATCGGCTACTACGTCCCACGCACCGGCGCCCTGGAGGTCTTCGCCCGCATCGCCGCGGGCAATCACCTCCGCGCGATGGCCTTCCGCCTGGAGCAGGGCCCGGACCACCGCTGGCGCTGCACAGCGGTGGAACTGGGCCCCAGGCCCCGCCACGCCCCCAAGGGCTGAGCAGTTACGCGTCCGCGCCTGCCACGCCTGCCTGCGGGCACCAGGCCCGCGCGGCGACGGAGGCCCGCCCTGGCCGGCTGCGGGTAGGCGTGCCTTCCCCAGCGCCTGAAGGGCCTGGGAGCCCTCAGGGCGACACGCCTGGGGGTCGGGGGCCCCATCCCGCCACGCGTGGGCGGTGGGCCCCACCTCTCGATGAACCCGGGACACGCAAGCCGAGGGGCCAGGCTCCCGAAGGAACCTGGCCCCGAAATCACCGGCTGAAGCCCCGTAGGGAGCTGGGGAGCCCTACTTCTTGCGACGCCGCCCGCCCTTGGCCTGCCGACGCCGCTCCGCCCGCGTCAGCCCGTCGGACTCGGAACGCACGGGCTCGTCGTCCTCGAGGTCCCGCTCCAGGATGCCGCCCTCACCGTCCACGGTCGGCGCGGAGAAGTGCAGGTCCCGGCGCTGCGGGACGTCCAGGCCCTTGGCCCGGATCTCCGGACGCGCGCCCGCCTGCGCCGGCACGTGGTCCTGGACACCGTCCGCGACCGGCTCGGCCGCCTCGACCGGCACCTCCTCGACCTGCTGCTCGACCTGGACCTCCAGGTTGAACAGGTAGCCGACGGACTCCTCCTTGATGCCCTCCATCATCGCAGTGAACATGTCGAAGCCCTCGCGCTGGTACTCGACCAGCGGGTCCTTCTGTGCCATCGCGCGCAGGCCGATGCCCTCCTGGAGGTAATCCATCTCGTAGAGGTGCTCACGCCACTTGCGGTCCAGGACCGACAGCACGACCCGCCGCTCCAGCTCACGCATGATCTCGGAGCCGAGCTGCGTCTCGCGGGAGGCGTACTGCTCGTGGATGTCGTCCTTGATGGACTCGGAGATGAACTCGGCGGTCAGACCGGCCCGGTCGCCGGCCGCGTCCTCCAGCTCCTCGACGGTGATCTTCACCGGGTAGAGCTGCTTGAAGGCGCCCCACAGGCGGTCCAGGTCCCAGTCCTCGGGGAAGCCCTCGGCGGTCTCCGCGGCGACGTAGGCGTCGATCGTGTCGTCCATGAAGTGCTGGATCTGCTCCTGCAGGTCCTCGCCCTCCAGGACGCGGCGGCGCTCGCCGTAGATGACCTCGCGCTGCCGGTTAAGCACCTCGTCGTACTTCAGGACGTTCTTACGGGTCTCGAAGTTCTGCTGCTCGACCTGCGACTGCGCGGACGCGATCGCGCGGGTGACCATCTTGTTCTCGATCGGCACGTCGTCCGGCACGTTCGCCATCGACATCACGCGCTCGACCATCTGCGCCTTGAACAGACGCATCAGGTCGTCGCCCAGGGAGAGGTAGAAGCGGGACTCGCCGGGGTCGCCCTGGCGGCCGGAACGACCGCGCAGCTGGTTGTCGATACGGCGCGACTCGTGCCGCTCGGTGCCCAGCACGTAGAGCCCGCCGAGCTCCTCGACCTCTTCCTTCTCGGCCTTGACCGCTTGCTCGGCCTTCTCCAGCGCCGCGGGCAGGGCGTGCGCCCACTCCTCGATGTGCTCCTCGGGGTCGAGGCCGCGCTGCCGCAGCTCCGCCTCGGCGAGGTCCTCGGGGTTGCCGCCGAGCTTGATGTCCGTACCACGGCCGGCCATGTTGGTGGCCACGGTCACGGCGCCCCTGCGGCCGGCCTGCGCGACGATCGACGCCTCACGCTCGTGGTGCTTGGCGTTCAGCACCTCGTGCTGGATGCCGCGCTTGCTGAGCTGCTGGGACAGGTACTCCGACTTCTCGACCGACGTCGTGCCGACGAGGATCGGCTGGCCCTTCTCGTGCTTCTCGGCGATGTCGTCGACGACCGCCTCGAACTTGGCCACCTCGGTGCGGTAGATCAGGTCCGACTGGTCCTGGCGGACCATCGGCTTGTTGGTCGGGATCGGGACGACGCCGAGCTTGTAGATCTGGTGGAACTCGGCGGCCTCGGTCATCGCCGTACCGGTCATGCCGGAGAGCTTGTTGTAGAGGCGGAAGAAGTTCTGCAGGGTGATCGTGGCGAGCGTCTGGTTCTCGTCCTTGATGTCCACCCCTTCCTTCGCCTCGATCGCCTGGTGCATGCCCTCGTTGTAGCGGCGGCCGGCGAGGATACGGCCGGTGTGCTCGTCGACGATCATGACCTCGCCGTCGATGACGACGTAGTCCTTGTCCTTCTTGAAGAGTTCCTTGGCCTTGATGGCGTTGTTCAGGTAACCCACGAGCGGGGTGTTCACCGACTCGTAGAGGTTGTCGATGCCCAGCCAGTCCTCGACCTTGCTGACACCGGACTCGTGGATGGCGACCGTGCGCTTCTTCTCGTCGACGTCGTAGTCGCCGGTCTCCTCCAGGCCCTTGAGCGGGTTCCCGGCGTCGCCGCGCTTGAGGCGCAGGACGAGCTTGGCGAAGTCGCCGTACCACTTGGTGGCCTGGTCGGCCGGGCCGGAGATGATCAGCGGCGTACGGGCCTCGTCGACGAGGATGGAGTCGACCTCGTCGACGATGGCGAAGTTGTGGCCGCGCTGGACGAGTTCGTCCTTGGACCACGCCATGTTGTCGCGCAGGTAGTCGAAGCCGAACTCGTTGTTCGTGCCGTAGGTGATGTCGCACGCGTACTGCTCGCGGCGCTGGGCCGGCGTCATGTTGGCGAGGATGCAGCCGACGTCGAGACCGAGGAACTTGTGGACGCGGCCCATCATCTCGGAGTCGCGCTCGGCCAGGTAGTCGTTGACCGTGATGAGGTGGACGCCGTCGCCGGACAGGGCGTTCAGGTACGCGGGCAGCGTGCCGACGAGGGTCTTGCCCTCACCGGTCTTCATCTCCGCCACGTAACCGAGGTGGAGCGCGGCGCCGCCCATCAGCTGCACGTCGTAGTGCCGCTGGCCGAGGACGCGCTTGGCCGCCTCGCGGACGGTGGCGAACGCCTCCGGGAGGAGGTCGTCCAGGCTCTCACCATCGGCGTACCGCTGCTTGTACTCCTCGGTGAGGCCACGCAGCTCGGCGTCGGAGAGGTCGACGAAGTCCTCTTCGATGGAGTTGACCTGGTCCGCGATGCGGTGCAGCTTGCGCAGGATCTTGCCTTCGCCTGCACGCATGATCTTCGAGAGGACGGACACGGGGGCTGGTCTCCTTGCCGGTCGGGCCTGGGACGGTCGGTTTTCCTGACGTACTGAGCAACGGCCATGGTATGCGAGGACCCGGCCGCGCCGGGAGGCCTGGCGACGCCACGGCTGCTTCACCGTGGACAACGGACGGCCACTGCGGATAGTGCCGCATGGCGGCAGGGATTTGCGCGAAATGTGACTGTCCGCTCACACAGGGCCAAAAACCCTGGCGTGGCGCGTGCGCTCCGCACAGAATCTGCCGATGGAACCCGTCACGCTCACCACCGACCGCCTGCTGCTGCGCACTGTCGGTCCCGACGACACCGAGGCGGTGTACCGGGCCGCGCAGGATCCGGTCATGCAGCGCTGGATCTCCCAGTTCCCCTCCCCTTACTCGCGCGAGCACGCCGAGGCCCTCACCGGGCAGATCGTGCCCGACGGATGGGCCGGCGACTCCATGTACACCTTCGGCCTCTTCCTCCGCGGCGAGGCGCCGGGCGGAGAGGGGCCGGGCGGCGCGGAGCTGACGGGCATGCTCGGCATCACGATGCGCGCGTTGGGCGTCGGCGAGGTCGGTTTCTGGGCCGTCCGGGAGCACCGCGGCCGTGGCTACGTCGGCGAGGCCACGCTGGCCGCCGCCCGCTGGGCCTTCACCGCCCTGTCCGTCGACCGCCTGGAGTGGCGCGCCGAGGTCGGCAACGTCGCCTCGCGCGCGGTCGCCGAGCGCGCCGGGTTCGCCGTCGAGGGCACCCTGCGCTCGGGCGTCAACAACAAGGGGGTACGCCGCGACTGCTGGGTGGGCTCCCTGCTCCCCTCGGACCTCGGCCTGCCGTCGACGGCGCCCTACCTGCCCGCGCGCACCTGACCGCTCCCCGGTGAACCGCGGTCGGTGCCCGATTGTCAGTGCCGGCCTCTATCGTCCGACTCATGACGACCCTTCCGCGTCCCACCACCACCCTCACCGCGGACGACGCCCGCCGTATCGCCCTGCGGGCCCAGGGCTTCCTCGGCGCGCCCGACCGGCGGGCCGGCGTCCGCGGGGTGCTCCGCCACCTCGGCGCGGTCCAGCTCGACACCATCTCGGTGCTCGCCCGTTCGCACGAGCTGATCCCCTACGCGCGGCTGGGCGCGGTCGGCCGCAGAACCGTCGAGGCCGCGTACTGGAAGACACCGGAGCACGGCGCGTCCGCGGCGCCCCACGCCTTCGAGTACTGGTCGCACGCCGCGTGCATCCTCCCCGTCGAGGAGTGGCCCCACTTCGCGTTCCGCCGGCGCGCCTACCGCGACCGCCCGCACTGGAACCACCAGCTTCCCGACGGGGTCTACGACCAGGTCATCAAGCAGCTCCGCACGGAAGGCCCGCTCACCGCCACCGAGCTGGGCGGCGCCAAGAGGACCAGCGACTGGTGGGACTGGTCCGGCACCAAGGTCGCCGTCGAGCGCGCCCTGATGTACGGCGAGGTGGTGTGCGTCGAGCGCCGCGGCTGGAAGCGGGTGTACGACCTGGCCGAGCGGGCGATCCCGGACGCGCTGCTGCACGACGAGCTGGACGACACCGAGTGCGTGCGCCGGCTGGTCCGGCTGGCGGGCGAGGCCCTGGGCGTGGGCACGCGCGCGGACATCGCGGACTACCACCGCCTCAAGGGCGAGCAGGTCGAGGCGGTGATCGCCGACTCGGGTCTGGTGCCGGTGGAGGTGGCGGGCTGGTCCAAGCCGGCCTGGGCGGACCCGGCCGCGCTCGCCGCGCCGCCGCGCGGCAGGCACCGCACCACCCTGCTCTCCCCGTTCGACTCGCTGGTCTGGGAGCGGGCGCGCACGGAGCGGATCTTCGGCTTCACCCACCGCCTGGAGGCCTACGTGCCCAAGCAGAAGCGGGTGCACGGCTACTTCGCGATGCCGGTGCTGGCGGGCGGCCGGCTGGTCGGCCGTGTCGACCCGGCCCGCGAGGGGCGCACGCTGGTGGCCCGGCAGGTCACCCTGGACGGCGCGAAGGCGGTCCCGGCGGTGGCCCAGGCGCTGGTCGAGGCGGCGACCTGGGTGGACTGCACGGACGTCCGGGTGGAGCGCGTGGACGCGCCCGAGCTGCGCGAGCCGCTGGCCAGGGAGCTCGCGGTCCTGCTCGGCTGAGGCCGGCTAGCGGATCTCGAGGATCTTCTCCCGCATCGCGTAGACCACCGCTTCCATCCGGGAGTGCAGCTGCAGCTTCTCCAGGATGTTGCGCACGTGGTTCTTCACCGTGTTCTCGGAGATGAACAGCTCCTTGGCGATGTCCCGGTTGTTCATCCCGGTGGCGACGAGCTTGAGGACCTCGAGCTCACGGTCGGTCAGCCGCGGCGCCGGCACCAGCCGGCGCTCGTCGGTGCGCTGGATCATCGACTTGAACTCGGTGAGGAGCTTCGAGGCCATCGACGGGCTGATCTGCGACTGTCCGTCGGCCACCGCGCGGATGGCGGTGGCGACCTCGTCCGTCGAGATCTCCTTGAGGAGGTACCCGGTGGCGCCGGCCTTGATCGCCTCGTAGAGGTCGGCCTCCTCGTCGCTGATCGTCAGCATGATGATCTTCGCGCTGGGGGCGACCTCCTTGATGGAGGTGCAGGCCTCGATCCCGCCGCGCTTGGGCATCCGCACGTCCATCAGCACGATGTCGGGCAGCAGGTCGGCGGCCTTGTCGACGGCCTCGGCGCCGTCGCCCGCCTCGCCGACGACCTGGATGTCCTCCTCGGCCGCGAGCACGATCTCCAGACCGCGGCGGAAGAGGGCGTGATCGTCCACCACCAGGACTCTGATCGGTTCCTTGCGTGGCGCGTCCGTGTCCTGGTCCGTTCCGATGACAGCGTCGCGGGCGTCCGCGCCTCGCATCGGTCCGAAGGTGTCCGCCATCGTTCCTCCCCCTGAAGGCTGTGGCCTGTGGTCCTGTGCCATCGCCAACCCAAGGCAGCGGCCCACCGGTTGGGCCGGTGCGGCCATGATTCCATGCCCGGACGTCACGGAGGTGACGAGCGGGGCGCCAAGTGGGCGCACACGGGTGCCCCTGGGGGCGCACACGCGCTTCCAGGGGCACCGGCTCAGCGTGGGCCGGGTGGATCAGCCACCCAGCGTGCCGCCCGCCGCGGGCGGTTGCGCCTCAGCCACCATCGGGTCGGTGCTGAGGTGGATGACGCCGTAGTCATAGGCGTGTCGCCGGTAGACGACGCTCGGCTCCTTCGTCTCGGAGTCGACGAACAAGTAGAAGTCGTGGCCGACCAGTTCCATCTCGTAGAGAGCCTGGTCGAGGCTCATCGGGGAGGCGACGTGGGTCTTCTCGCGGACGACGAGGGGGCCTTCGCCCTTGACCTCGAGCGAGCCGATCTTCTTGGTCGGCACTCCGTCCGTGTCTTCCTCATGGACGGGCATCCCGTTGCCGTTGAGCGTCGCGGCGCCGGGGACGTGGTCGGCGACCTCGGCCGCCGGGATCCGGCGTGCGCCACGGCGCGAGAACCGCTTGTCGTGCTGCTTGCGCAGCCGCGCGTCCAGTTTCTCCGCCGCCAGATCGAGTGCCGCATACGGGTCACTGGCCGCTGCCTCCGCCCGGATCACCGGGCCACGGGAGCGGAGGGTGATCTCCACTCGGTCGCAACGGTCGGCCTGACGAGGGTTGGGCTCCTTGGACACCTCGACGTCGAGGCTGATCACCTTGCCATCGAGCTTCTGGATCTTCTCCAGCTTCAGCTTCTCGGCCACGTGCTTGCGGAACCGCTCGGGCACCTCGGTCTTGCGGCCCTTGACGACGATGTCCACGCAGAACTCCGTTCCCGGATCGCTCCGCTCCGTCGGCGGAGCATCTCCCTTTTGCACCCGGTCCCGGTGAGCACCGGAACCTCGGACTCGGTGACTTCCACCTCCTCCTCCCCCAAGGGCGAGATCTCCACCCCGCCGGCGCGGGTGATTGCGCAAAACCCGCTGCACGGCATTGCGATTGAAGAGGTGTGGCCTGCGCCTTTCCTCACAACCGAACATATCTCGCCCGGGCGGATGGCGTCACCCTCTACTGCGGCGTACCTCCGTTCAGGTGAATTAACCCCGTTACTACCTGCAACGATGCAACTTCTCGGTCAGTTCCTGGTCTTTTCGAAAGAATCCGGGGGAGCGGCGATCACGGCCGCGCGGAGCGTCTCTCCAGCGGCGTTCCGTGCCGTATTTTCCGGTGCACCATGCACCCACTGCCCCTTCTCCGGCCGTGCCCCGATCCGTCGTTCCTCCCTACCTTCCCGGGTTGCGGCGACGTACACAGCGGTTGCGCCATCGCGGTGGATTACGGCCACCTCCCGCAGGGCCCGCGCCGCCTCCGCGAGGCTAGCCCCGGTCGTGATCAGGTCGTCGACGAGCACCACAGGGCCCCCGGCCAGCAGGCGCGCCCCGCCCGCCGTCACCTCCAGCGCGCCCGCGAGGTTCGCGAGGCGCCGGCGCGCGTCGAGTCCCGCCTGGTCCGCCACCGCCCGCCGCTGCCGCAGCACGGCGGCGACCCGGGCCGGTGTCCCGGTGCGCCGCAGCTCACCGGCCGCCGCGAGCGCCATCCGCCGCACCGGGTCGTGCCCGCGCGCCCGCACGGCCCAGCGGGCGGAGGGCACCGGCACCAGCAGCACCGTCGCCTGCCCACGCCGCAGCGCCGGCCCGTCCGCGACGCCGCCCCCGAGACCCGCGCGCACGCTCCCGGCCAGGGCCGCGCCCAGGACCCCGGCGAGCGCGAGCGCGCCCCGCTCCTTGTGGGCGAGGAGCAACTCCCTTACCGCTCCCCCGTAGGGCGCCGCCGCGTGCACCGCCGGCAGCCCCGGCGGCTCCGGCAGCGGCCGCACCCGGCGTGGCGCGGTCCGCCGCAGAGCCGTTCGGCAGCGCCCGCACAGCGCCGTACGAGGTGCTCCGCAGCCCGCGCAGTCGGCCGGCAGCACCAGGTCGGTGAAATCCCGCCACCACCCCCGCATGCGCACCACTGTGCCGAGGTCCGGGAAGGTCCGCCACCCCTGTGGACGACGCCCTGTGGACAACCGGGCCAACCCGGGCTCAGCCCGGATAGACCGGCGCCGTCCCGTCCTTGTCCACCTTCTGCCACTGCGCCCCGGACGGCAGCCGTACGACGCCGTCGACCTCCGAGTAGGCCACCAGCGGCACCCGCTCGTCCTCGGACGCGGCGATCGCCACCACACCGGACAGGGCGGCCGGCGCCGGACCGTCCAGGGTGGAGCCGTCGACCTGCACGTACCGCATCTGGTGGACACCGCCCTGTTCGAGGCCGACGGCGACCAGCCGGCTGTCCCCGGCCCAGGACATGGCGGTGATCTGCTCCAGATCGGGCGCGGCGGACCGCAGTTCGACGACCGCGGGACGTTCCCCGGAGTCCTCGTCGCGTGCGACCCGGCCGATGAGCAGCGACTGCTTGCCGTCCTTCTCCACGACCAGCGCGACCCGCACCCCGTCGGCGGCCACCCGCACGTCCCGGATGCGGCCGGGCAGCTCGGGGACGGTGACCCGGACGGGTTTGCCGACGCCCTGGTCCATGACGAACAGCTTCGGGTCCCGCGGATCGCGGTCGGCCACCCACAGGTCGCCGCCGGCGTCCCAGCTCGGCGTCGTGAGCCGGTCCTTCGGATTCACGCCCAGGCTGCTGACCACCGGGTTCCCGAGCGATCCGTCCGGCTCCAGCGAGGACACGTAGAGGTTCCTGCCGTCCGCGTCGACCCCGGCGACGGTGTGCTCGTCCCGCGAGACGGCCACCGACCCCAGTTGCCGCTCGCCCCGGCCCAGCGGGCCCGGCACCGGGACGGCGCTGGTGCCGGTGCCGCCGGCTCCGGTCGGCAGCCGCACCAGGCGGTGCTTGCCGTCGAGGAAGTACAGGTTGTCGGGGCGCTGGGCCGAGGCGTGCCAGGCGGCCGCCTCGGCCCCCTCCTCGTCCAGGTCGCACAGCCGGCGCCCGCCCGGTCCCTGCAGCTCGACCGACTCCAGCGTCGGCGTCAGGTTCCGCAGCGTGAAGAGCAGCTGGGTCGCCATCTCCGTGCACCGGTCGGACCCGACCCGCGCCGCCTTGGCGTTGAGCGGCACCGTCAGGTTGTTCCGGTCGTCCGGCGCGAGCCCCGACACGCCCTTCCGCAGGGCCGTACCGGTCGGGAAGCTGGACCTGACCACCGGCCCGAGCCAGCTCGTGGGACCGGTCAGCAGGGACCGGACCACCTGGGTCACCGGGTCCACCTTGCTGCGCACGAACACCGGGTCGGCGACCGCGACCGGCTCCCCCGTCGTCCGGACCGTCGTGTGCGAGGCGAAGTAGTACTTGCTGACCGACGTGTAGTTGCGCTGGAAGTCCGTCTTGCCCATGACGACGCCCTGGGGCAGCGAGTCGATGCGCCACTGTCCGCTCTTGGCGTCCTTGGCGAGGTGCACCCGGTTGCGGTAGGAACCGTCGGCGGGCGCGTAGGCCTGCTGTGCGTCCACGGTGGCGACACGGGTGCCCGCGAGGACGTAGGTGAGCGTGTCGGCCGCCTCCCGGCCAGCCGGCTGGTGGTCTGGGACGACGCTCGGCCCGTTCGCGAGGACCGTGGCCGACCGCTCCGGCCGCCAGGTGCGCGCGGCATCGGCGGTCAGATACTTGCGTGCGGTGTCGTACTCGGGATCGTCGCTGGTCAGCGCCTCGAGGAAGCCCTGCATGATCTCGCTGGGCTCGGCGTCCTCGGCGGGCGGCATGGCGAACACGCGCACACCGGTGTCCTGCCGCGGTGTGGACTCGACGTCCCGCAGGTCCCCGCTGTCGGGCATCGACGCGCATCCGGACAGCAGAACGGCCCCGCAGACTGCGTAGGCCACCGCGCGCCCCGGCCGGTGCCGGGCGCCCCCCTCGCGGTCATCGCCCACGAAATGCCTCCCCTGGCTCGGTCGCGTCCTCGGGTCCGGTCCGATCGGCACCGCCCGCGTCTGTGTCGGCCGCCTGCCGCGCGCCCTGCCCTTCCTCGGGGCGCCGGGCGCCGCCGGCCGGGCGGGGCACCACGCGCGCGCCGTTGCCGGGCAGCGCGCTCGGGTCGACGGCGGGCGTCACCGCGGTCAGCCGCGAGGCGCTCGCGGGCAGCGGCGGCCGCCGGTCGCCGCCCGGCTGCACCGGAACGGTCGCCCGCTTCTCCTCGCCGCCGCGGGACAGGCCGGCGTCGTCGAGTCCGCGGTTGCGCCGCGAGTCCTTGGGTTCCAGCGGTATCGGCGAGCCGCGCAGGGGCTCGTCCGCGGTGCGCGGCAGCGTCAGCCGGAACTGGGAGCCGCCGCCCGGCTCGCCCCAGGCCTGCAGCCAGCCACCGTGCAGCCGGGCGTCCTCGAGGGCGATCGACAGGCCGAGGCCGGTGCCGCCGGTGGTACGCGCGCGTGCCGGGTCGGCCCGCCAGAAGCGGCTGAAGACCCGGGTCGCCTCGCCGGGCTTGAGGCCCACGCCGTAGTCGCGCACCGCGACGGCGACCGCACCGCCGGCGGCGGCGAGCCTGACGACGACGTCCTTGCCCTCGCCGTGCTCGACGGCGTTGACGACGAGGTTGCGCAGCACGCGCTCCACGCGCCGGGCGTCGGCCTCGGCGACGACGGGCTGCTGGTCGCCGGCCACGCGGATGCGGGTGCCCTTGCGCTCGGCGAGCGGCTCGGCGCCGCCGACCACCCGCCGCACCACCTCCCGCAGGTCTATCGGCTCGGCCTCGAGCGACGCCGCGCCCGCGTCGAAGCGGCTGATCTCCAGCAGGTCGGCGAGCAGCGACTCGAACCGGTCGAGCTGGTCGGCGAGCAGCTCGGCCGACCGGGCGGTCACCGGGTCGAAGTCCTGGCGCGCCTCGTGGATGACGTCGGCGGCCATCCGCACGGTCGTCAGCGGTGTGCGCAGCTCGTGCGAGACGTCGGAGACGAACCGCCGCTGCATCCGCGACAGGTCCTCCATCTGCTGGATCTTCACCTGCAGGTTCTGCGCCATCTTGTTGAAGGCCTCGCCCAGGCGGGCGATGTCGTCCTCGCCGGTGACCTTCATCCGCTCCTGCAGCCGCCCGGCGGACAGCCGCTCCGCGATCCCCGCGGCCATCCGCACCGGCGTGACCACCTGCCGCACCACCAGCCAGGCGATGGCCCCGAGGAGTACGACGACGAAGAGTCCCGCGGTCGCGAGCGTGCCCTTGACCAGGCTCAGGGACTTCTCCTCCTGCGTGAGCGGGAAGAGGTAGTACAGCTCGTACGGGTTGCCGTTGGGGTCGTTGACCTGCTTGCCGATGACCAGCGCCGGCTGGGACTCCTTGGCGTTGGAGTAGACGATCCGGGTGTAGCTCTGGGCGGCCGTCGTGCTGCTGTTGACGCGGTCGCGCAGGTCGGCGGGCACGCTGGAGGACGGGTTGACGTACCCGGAGCCGCGCGGGCTGCGCCCGCCCCCGCTGTCGTCGCCGACGGGCAGCGTCACGACGTCGAAGGCGCCGGCGCCGCCGCTGGACAGCGACTCGACGAGGTCGCTCATCCACTGGATGACGTTCTGCGACTGGCGTCCGTCGGCGGTGTCGGTGTCGTCACCGGACACCGGGGCCGTGCCCGTGCCGCCGACGGCCTCGTCCGCCTTCTGCTTGGCCACCGCGAAGCCGCCGGTGGCCTGGCTCTGCGAGGCCTTGACCTTCGCGTCCAGCAGGCCGTTGCGCACCTGCCCGATGACGACGAAGCCCAGCAGCAGCACGACGCCCAGGGACATCAGCAGGGTCGTGGCGACGACCCTGAGCTGGATGTTGCGCCGCCACAGCCGCATGACCGGCAGCAGCGGGCGGCGCACCCAGCGCATGAACAGACGCAGGACCGGGCTGCCCTGGACTCCGCCCTGCAGCAGCCCGCCCTCGAAGAGGCGTCCCCAGCGCGAACCCGCCGTCTTCCGTCCGACAGGCCGCTCGGGACGGCCCCCGGACCGGCCGGGGGCCGAAGCGGCACTGTCCCCGGACATGTCAGCTCGGTCCGGCCTTGTAGCCGACACCACGGACGGTCACCACGATCTCCGGCCGCTCCGGGTCCTTCTCGACCTTGGAACGCAGTCGCTGGACGTGCACGTTGACGAGCCGCGTGTCCGCGGCGTGCCGGTAGCCCCACACCTGCTCGAGCAGCACCTCGCGGGTGAACACCTGCCACGGCTTGCGGGCGAGCGCGACCAGCAGGTCGAACTCCAGCGGGGTCAGCGCGATCGACTGCCCGTCCCGCTTCACCGAGTGCCCGGCCACGTCGATCACCAGGTCACCGATGGTGAGCTGCTCCGGCGCCGGCTCCTCGGACCTCCGCAGCCGCGCCCGGATACGGGCCACCAGCTCCTTCGGCTTGAACGGCTTCACGATGTAGTCGTCGGCGCCCGACTCCAGGCCCACGACCACGTCGACGGTGTCGCTCTTGGCCGTGAGCATCACGATCGGCACGCCGGACTCGGCCCGGATCAGGCGGCAGACCTCGATGCCGTCCCGGCCGGGCAGCATCAGGTCGAGCAGCACCAGATCGGGCTTCGACTCACGGAAAGCGGCCAGCGCCTTGTCGCCGTCGGCTACGAAAGACGGCTCAAAACCTTCACCACGCAGCACGATCCCGAGCATCTCGGCCAGTGCGGTGTCGTCGTCGACGACAAGGACTCGTCCCTTCATAAACGACATCATCCCATTCTCGTAACGACGACAGAGGCGCAGGTGAGGCAGCTCACTGGCCCGTGACGATAGTCGTACTGCACCGTCACTGTCTGCCCCGGGGCCGCCCGACCCGTCGATCATGCCGCAACCGGACCGCCCCCGGGCCTCCTCGGACCGGCGGCTCCCCTGCGGCCCAGCGGGATCGAGCAGCGCCACACCGCACCTGGGGCCGGACCGGCCTGTCGCGGCCCCTCCGCCCACGCCGGGCAGCGGGGCGAAGGGGCCGCGATCGTCGTCGCGTCCCGCCTCAGCCCGGCGTCACCTGACGCGACCGGGAGCACAGCTCAGCGAGCGCCTCGGCCGTCACGGGCGAGACCACGCCCTCCTCGGTGACGATGGCCGTCACCAGCTCGGGCGGCGTCACGTCGAACGCCGGGTTGTACGCCTGCGTTCCCAGGGGCGCCACCGCGATGCCGCCACCGGCTCCCGCCACCGGCATCTGGGGGGCCAGGACGTCGGTCACCTCGTACCCGGGGCGCTGCTCGACCTCGATGGACGACCCGTCCGAAGTCCCGGGGTCCACCGTCGTCACCGGCGCCACCACGATGAAGGGCACGTGGTGGTACCGGGCGAGCACCGCGAGCGGATAGCTCCCCACCTTGTTCGCCACCGAGCCGTCGGCCGCGATCCGGTCCGCCCCCACCAGCACCGCGTCCACCTCGCCCGCCGCGAACAGCGACCCGGCCGCGCTGTCGGTGAGCAGGGTGTACGCCATTCCGCGCCGCGCCGCCTCGTACGCCGTCAGCCGGGCGCCCTGCAGCAGCGGACGCGTCTCGTCCACCCACAGCCTGCGCAGCCGCCCGGCCCGGTGCGCGGCCAGGGCCACCGCGAACGCCGTGCCCTCCCCGCCCGACACCAGTGATCCGCTGTTGCAGTGGGTCAGGACGCGGTGCCCGCCGCCCGGCAGCAGCTCGTCCAGCAGCGTCAGCCCGTGGACCGCCATGCGCGCGCTGGCCTCGGCGTCCTCCTGGTGCATCGTGCGCGCGGCGGCCAGCGCCGCCGTCGCCGCCGCCGTCGGGTCACCGGTGGTGGCGAGCGCCGCGCGATGGGCGGACGCCGCCCTGTGCACCCCGATGGAGAGGTTCACCGCGGTGGGCCGGGCGCTCTCCAGCGCCGCCGCGGCCTCATCGACGTCGAACCCCCGCGCGGCGGCGAGCGCGACGCCGTACGCCCCGGCGATCCCCAGCAGCGGCGCCCCGCGCACGGCGAGCGAGCGGATCGCCTCCACCAGCGCCGGCGCGTCCGTGCACACCAGCTCGACCTCCTCGGCCGGCAGCCTCGTCTGGTCGAGGAGGACCAGCACAGGACCTTCAGGCGGTTCCTCCCATCGGATCGCAGGTATCTCGGCCGGCCGCTTGTCCTCGCCGGATTGCGCGTACTGATCAGCCATGCGGTCAGTCTGCCCCGGAACCGGCGGACAATTGAAGGAGTCCGGCGCCTACCGCGGCCGGTCGTCCGGCGACCACCCCGTGGCACGATGGCTGCCAACCTGCCGCCGCGCCCGCGGACGGGCACCGTGAAGGAGCTTCGATGACTGACACTCCGGGCTGGGCCTCGCCCGGATCCGCCCCGTCGCCCGACGGGCGGGAACCCGGCGCGTCCGGTCCCGCCGGACCCGCCGACCGCCCCGGCCCCGCCGAGCCCGCCGCGCAGCCGGGCCCGGACCCGCAGGCACCGGGCGCGAAGTGGTCCGACCAGCAGCCGCCACCCGGCCAGTGGTCGGCGCCCACCGGCGCACCGGGCCCCGGCCAGGCCCCGCCGCCCCCGCCGCCGCCCGGCACAGCCTGGGGCGGCGGCCCCGGAGGCGGCCCGTACGGCGGCCCTCCCGGCGGTTACGGAGGCCACGGCGGCTACGGAGCTCCCGGCGGCCACGGCGGGCCCTGGGGCGGCGGCTGGGGCGGACCCCCGCCCGCGGCCAAGCCCGGCGTCATCCCGCTGCGCCCGCTCGGCGTCGGCGAGATACTCGACGGCGCCGTCTCCACCATGCGCACCTACTGGCGCACGGTCCTCGGCATCTCGCTGACGGTCGCGGTGGTCACCCAGCTCGGCCTGATCCTGCTGCAGGGCCTCCTGCTGAACGACAGCGAGACCGCCGACATCCTCAGCGACCCGGGCTCCTCCGGGAGCGAGGTGCTCCGGGCCCTCGGCGCGCTCATGGCCGGCACCACCGTCGTGGTCGTGATCTCCGTCGTCGGCTCCATCGTCGCGACCGCTCTGCTGACGACCGTCACCAGTCGCGCCGTCCTCGGCAGGCCGGTCAGCACCGGCGAGGCCTGGCGGGACGCCCGCCCGCAGGTGCCCAAGCTGTTCGGCCTGCTCCTGCTGCTCGGCGTCATCTCCGCGGGCGTCGTGTTCGGCGGCGCGCTGCCCGGCATCCTCGTCCTCGCCCTCGGCGGTAACGAGGGAGCCGGCATCGCCCTGCTCGCCCTCGGCATGCTGGCCGCCCTCGTCGTCGCGATCTGGCTCACCGTCCGTTTCTCCCTCGCCTCCCCCGCGCTGATGCTGGAGCGGCAGAGCATCGTGAAGTCGATGAGCCGCTCCGCGAAACTGGTCCGCGGTTCCTGGTGGCGCGTCGTGGGCATCCAGCTGCTCGCCGGGATCATCGCCAACATCGTCTCGTCGCTCGTCGTGATCCCCTTCACCCTCATCGCCGCCGCCGTCAGCGGCGAAGGCATGACGAGCTTCTTCACCACCGGCACCCAGAACGCCGGCTGGACCTTCCTCGTCATCAGCGGCATCGGCTCGGTGATCGGCGCCACGGTCACCCTCCCGATCAACGCGGGCGTCACCGTGCTGCTGTACATCGACCAGCGCATCCGCCGCGAGGGTCTCGACATCGAGCTGGCCCGCGCCGCAGGCGTCCAGGAACACGGCGCCGGCGTGCCCGGCCCCGTACCGGGGAGCTGATGCGGTGAGCCTGACGGGGGGAGTTCTCGCGGCGGCCCCGGCCCTGCCGGGCGCCGCCGGTTCGGCCGTACGCGGCCTGCTGGGCGCCACCGCACGCACCGGTGCCCTGACGGCGGGCGGCTCGGGCGACGAGCCGCCGGTCACCATCCCGCGCGACCCGGCGCGGGAAGCCGCGCGCCGCGAGCTGTCGAAGCGGATGTACCACGAGAACGACCCCGGGCTGATCCAGCGAGCCCTGAACGCGTTCTGGGACTGGCTCGGCCACCTGCTCGACACCGCCGCGGCCGCGACACCGGGCGGTGCGCTCGGCCTCCTCGTCGTCGTCCTGTTCGCCGTGGCCGTCCTGGCCGCCCTGTGGTGGCGCCTGGGCACTCCGCGCCGCCCGCCCGTCTCCACCGCCACCCTGTTCGACGACCGCCCCCGCAGCGCCGCCGAGCACCGGGCGGCGGCCGAGGCGCACGCCGCCCAGGGCCACTGGAACCAAGCCGTCCAGGAGCGCATGCGGGCCATCGTCCGCTCCCTGGAGGAACGGACCCTGCTCGACGTGCGCCCCGGCCGCACCGCCGACGAGGCCGCCGACGAGGCCGGCCGAACCCTTCCCGCGTTCACCGATCGGCTGCGCCTCGCCGCCCGGCAGTTCGACGACGTCACATACGGCGGCCGCCGCTCCGACGAGCAGACGTACCAGCGCATCGCCGAACTCGACCACGACCTGGAACACAGCCGGCCGGACCTCACGAACAGCACCGCGAGCACCGCCCACAGCACCGGCCAGGGGGCCGCCCAATGACCACCGGGGCCACGCTGCCGGCCACCTCGACGTCGCCCACCGCCCGCCAGGTGTGGACGCGCTCGCGAGGCATCGCACTCGCCGTGGTGCTGATCCTGGTCACGGCCGTGGCGATCGCCGCCGTCCGCTCCCAGACCCGGCACGGCGCACTCGACCCGCGCTCCCCCGTCCCCTACGGAAGCCGAGCCGTCGCGGAACTCCTCGCCGACCGGGGCGTCTCCACCCGGGTCGTCACCTCGCTCGGTGCGGCACGCGCCGCGACCGGGCCGGACACCACCCTGCTGGTCGCCGTCCCCGATCTGCTGACCCACCGGCAACAGACCCGGCTGCACTCCGCCACCGCTGCCTCCGGCGGCCGCACCGTCCTCGTCGCACCCGGAAGCTGGTCCGTCGAACGACTCGCGCCGGGGGTCACCGCGGACCCCGCCACCAGCGCCCGCTCGGCGCTCGCCCCGGACTGCGCCCTCCCCGAGGCCCGGCGCGCGGGCAGCGCCGACACCGCCGGCATCCGCTACACCACCACCCACCTCGACGCCGACTCCTGCTACCCCAGCGAACGCCTCGCCACCCTGCTCCGCGTCCCGGCGGCCTCCGGAAAGGGCGACACCGTCATCCTCGGCTCGCCCGGCATCCTCTACAACAAGCGGCTCGACCAGCAGGGCAACGCCTCGCTCGCCCTGCAGCTCCTCGGCTCCCGTCACCATCTGGTCTGGTACCTCCCCTCGCTCTCCGACAGCTCGGCCACCGGCGCCGGCAGCCAGAAGAACTTCCTCGACCTGCTTCCGTCCGGCTGGCTCTGGGGCACCCTGCAGCTCTTCATCGCAGCGGCGCTCGCCGCCTTCTGGCGGGCACGCCGGTTCGGCCGGCTGGTGCCCGAAGAACTCCCCGTCGCGATCCGCGCCTCCGAGACCGCCGAAGGCCGCGCCCGCCTCTACCGCAGGGCCGACGCCCGAGATCGCGCGTCCGCGGCTCTGCGCTCCGCCGCCCGCACACGCCTCGCCTCACTCGTCGGCGTCTCTGTGACCCAGGCGCACGCGCCCGAAGCCCTGCTCCCCGCCCTGTCCGCCCACCTCCACGGCGACGGACAGGAGCTGCACTCCCTCCTCTTCGGGCCGCCGCCCGGCGACGACGCGGCCCTCATCTCGCTCACCGACCGACTCGACGCCCTCGAAAGAGAGGTACGCCGTCCATGATGGACCCGACCACTGACAACGCCGGGAACACCGGGAACCCGGGCGACGCCCGGGCCTCCCTGGAAGCCCTGCGCGCCGAGATCGCCAAAGCCGTGGTCGGCCAGGACCCCGCCGTGACCGGTCTCGTCGTCGCCCTCCTGTGCCGCGGACACGTGCTCCTGGAGGGAGTCCCCGGAGTCGCCAAGACGCTGCTCGTCCGCGCACTGGCATCGGCACTCGAACTCGAGACCAAGCGGGTCCAGTTCACGCCCGACCTGATGCCCAGCGACGTCACCGGCTCCCTCGTCTACGACACGCGGAGCGCCGAGTTCTCCTTCCAGGCCGGCCCGGTCTTCACCAACCTGCTGCTCGCCGACGAGATCAACCGCACCCCGCCCAAGACCCAGTCCTCCCTGCTGGAAGCCATGGAGGAACGCCAGGTGACGGTCGACGGCACACCACGCCCGCTCCCCGAGCCCTTCCTGGTCGCCGCCACCCAGAACCCGGTCGAGTACGAGGGCACCTATCCCCTCCCCGAGGCCCAGCTGGACCGCTTCCTCCTCAAGCTGACCATCCCGCTGCCCTCCCGTCAGGACGAGATCGACGTCCTGAGCCGCCACGCCTCCGGCTTCAACCCCCGCGACCTGCGCGCCGCCGGCGTACGCCCGGTCGCCGGGCCCGCCGAGCTGGAGGCGGCACGCGCCGCCGTCGCGAAGACCAGCATCTCCCCCGAGATCACGGCCTACGTGGTGGACATCTGCCGCGCCACCCGCGAGTCGCCCTCCCTCACCCTCGGCGTGTCCCCGCGCGGCGCGACCGCCCTACTGGCCACCTCACGCGCCTGGGCCTGGCTGACCGGCCGCGACTACGTCATCCCCGACGACGTCAAGGCGCTCGCCCTGCCCACCCTCCGGCACCGGATCCAGCTGCGGCCCGAGGCCGAGATGGAGGGCGTGACCGCCGACTCCGTCATCAACGCCATCCTGGCCCACGTCCCGGTCCCCCGCTGATGGCACTCACCGGACGCGCCGCCCTCCTGGCGGCCCTCGGTTCCCTCCCCGTCGGCATCCTGGAGCCGGGCTGGACGGGCATCCTCGCCGTCAACGGCTCCCTCGCCCTGGCCTGCGCCTGCGACTTCGCCCTGGCGGCTCCCGTGCGGCGCCTCGGCCTGTCCCGCTCCGGCGACACCTCCACCCGCCTCGGCGAGACCGCCGACGTCACACTCACCGTCACCAACCCGACCAGCCGCCCCCTGCGCGCGCACCTGCGGGACGCCTGGCCGCCCAGCAGCTGGCAGCCCGGCACCGAGGTGGCGGGCTCACGGCACCGCCTCGACGTCCCGGCCGGCGAACGCCGACGCGTGACCACCCGGCTGCGCCCCACCCGGCGCGGCGACCGCCAGGCCGACCGCGTCACCATCCGCTCCTACGGCCCCCTCGGCCTCTTCTCCCGCCAGGGCACGCACAAGGTGCCCTGGACGGTGCGGGTTCTGCCCCCCTTCACCAGCAGGAAGCACCTGCCGTCCAGACTCGCCCGGCTGCGTGAGCTCGACGGCCGCACGAGCGTGCTGACCCGCGGCGAGGGCACCGAGTTCGACAGCCTGCGGGAGTACGTCCCCGGCGACGACACCCGCTCGATCGACTGGCGCGCGACCGCCCGGCAGTCCACCGTCGCGGTACGCACCTGGCGACCCGAGCGGGACCGTCACATTCTGCTGGTCCTCGACACCGGCCGGACCTCCGCCGGGCGCGTGGGCGACGCTCCGCGCCTGGACGCCGCCATGGACGCCGCCCTGCTGCTGGCGGCGCTCGCCTCCCGGGCCGGCGACCGTGTCCAGCTCCTCGCCTACGACCGCCGGGTACGCGCCCGGGTCCAGGGCCGCGCGGCCGGCGATGTCCTGCCCGCCCTGGTCAACGCGTTGGCCACGCTGGAACCGGAACTCGTCGAGACGGACGCGCGCGGGCTGACGGCGACGGCTCTGCGCACGGCCCCCCGCCGCTCCCTGATCGTGCTGCTGACGACGCTCGACGCCGCCCCCGTGGAACAGGGCCTGCTGCCGGTGCTCCCCCAGCTGACCCAACGCCACACGGTCCTGGTCGCCTCGGTCGCCGATCCGCACATCGCGAGCATGGCGCAGGCACGAGGGAACACGGAGGCTGTCTACGAGGCCGCTGCCGGGGCCCAGGCGCAGACCGAACGGCAGCGCACGGCCGAGCAGTTGCGTCGGCACGGGGTGACGGTCGTGGACGCGACACCCGATGATCTGGCCCCTGCGCTGGCGGACGCCTATCTGGCCCTGAAAGCCGCCGGCCGACTCTGACCAAAAAGCAAGCCGGCCCCCCAGGGGCCGGACAAGGTCCTGAACGCAGAAAACCCCCGCATCTTTCGATGCGGGGGTTTTCCCAATATTTGTTCGGCGGCGTCCTACTCTCCCACAGGGTCCCCCCTGCAGTACCATCGGCGCTGTGAGGCTTAGCTTCC
>NZ_BJTV01000017.1 GCF_007176755.1 Streptomyces sp. 1-11 | reverse complement strand
GCCTGTACCACCCCCAGCACCCTCCACGCCCCCGCCTCCCACACCCCCGACCCGATCCCCGCCCCGCGCACTCCCGACCAGGATCCCGCCCCCACCCCGCCCCACCGCCTCGTCACCCTCTGGCCCTACGGCACCCCCGTCGCCCCGGACGACCCCGACGCGGCCCCCTGGGAAGCGGCAGCCACCCTTCTCGCCCGCCTCCACCGCTCCGCCCCCGGCGACCGGACCCCACCGCCCCCCATGCGCGGCCCCGCCAAGGCCGCCCACGCACTGACCCGCCTCCGCGCGGCCCTGAGCGCCACCCCCCACCCGGCCGGCCCGCCCGTCCTCCGCGCCTGGTCCGCCCTCCCCGCCTGGGCCCGCGCCGAGGCCCCGATGCCCGGCACCCCGGCCCTGTGCCACGGAGACCTGCACCTCGGTCAGCTCGTGCGGCACCCGGCGCCGGACGGCCCCTGGCGGCTGATCGACGTGGACGACCTGGGGCCGGGCGTCCCGGCCTGGGACCTCGCCCGCCCCGCCGCCTGGTACGCCTGCGGCCTGCTCCCGCCCGGGGAGTGGGCCCGTTTCCTCGCCGCCTACCGCGAGGCCGGCGGCCCCGCCGTACCGGCGGACGGCGATCCCTGGGCCGCCCTCGGCGTCCCGGCCCGCGCGCTCACCGCGCAGACCGCGGCCCGCGTCCTCACCAAGGCGATCGCCGCCGGGCGTCCGCTGGACGAGGTGGAGGGGGCCCTGATCGACGCCTGCGCCCGAATGAGCTCCGCACCCGGCCAGTTGGCGTCCGGTTCCCCGGCATAGGGTGCAACCGACCGGGGCCGCACGGAGTCTGTCCTGGGAGAACAGCAAGCAGGACCGACCGGCGAGGAGTTGAGCCGACCATGCAGTGTCCGAAGTGCCATGCGCCGATGCACACCTACAACCGCAACGGCATTCAGATCGAGCAGTGCAGCGGCTGCCGCGGCATCTTCCTCGACTACGGCGAGCTGGAGGCGCTGACCCGCCTGGAGTCCCAGTGGTCCCAGCCGGCGCCCCCGCCGGCCCCGCAGGCGTACCCGGCCCCGTCCGCCCCCGCCTGGGGCGCCCCGCACGGCGGCGGCCACCACGGCGGCCACTACGGCGGTCACCACCGCCACAAGAGCTTCGGCCACATGCTGTTCTCCAGCTGAGCCCGGACCACGAAGAAGCCCCCGGCCGTACGGGACGGCCGGGGGCTTCTTGCTGTGTGGACGATACTGGGATTGAACCAGTGACCTCTTCCGTGTCAGGGAAGCGCTCTCCCGCTGAGCTAATCGTCCGCGGGCTGTGACGCGTGAGTCACAGACAGTGCGCGATACTGGGATTGAACCAGTGACCTCTTCCGTGTCAGGGAAGCGCTCTCCCGCTGAGCTAATCGCGCGGGTCCGGAACCTGCCGTACGAGCCGGTGGGTCCAGTGGACGATACTGGGATTGAACCAGTGACCTCTTCCGTGTCAGGGAAGCGCTCTCCCGCTGAGCTAATCGTCCTTGGAGGTGGAGACGGGATTTGAACCCGTGTAGACGGCTTTGCAGGCCGTTGCCTCGCCTCTCGGCCACTCCACCAGGAGTGTAGGGGATCGGGATGACCCCTTCTTCCTTCGAGCGGACGACGAGGCTCGAACTCGCGACCTCAACCTTGGCAAGGTTGCGCTCTACCAACTGAGCTACGTCCGCCTGTCGTTTCGGTCCGCTCTCGCGTCCCGGCGACGTGTTGAACTCTAGCGGATTCCCGGGCCAGTACAAAAACGCGTTTGCGCAGCGTGCTGCGCTGCACCCGCCGGATGAGGCGGCCGGCGGCTCCCGGGGGACATCCACCGGCCGCGTTTCGGACACCAGCCCTAGACTCGACCACGTGCTCCACCACCCTTCCGGCCCACCTCCCCTGGCCCGCTTCGGCACGCGCCTCGCCACCGGCCTGGTCGACGTCACCGACGATCCCGCCGCCCTGGACTCGTCCGGTTTCTGGGCGGTCAGCGCGGACTTCGAGGGGCGGCTGACCTGCGCACGGTTCGCCGAGGTGCGGCAGGAGCCGGTGCCCGCCCCGGTGCCCGGCGGCTGGCACGGCCCGGCGGTGGCCGACTGGACCTCCTCACTGGACCGCGCCGGGTACACGGCGGCCGTGGACCGGATCCGCGAGCACATCGCGGCCGGCGAGGTCTACCAGGCCAACCTCTGCCGGGTGCTGAGCGCGCCGGTCGCCCCGGACGCCGACGTGGACGCCCTGACCGCCCTGCTGGCCCGCGGCAACCCGGCGCCGTACGCGGGCACCGTCCGGCTGCCCGGGCACGGCGTGGAGATCGCCACCGCCTCGCCCGAGCTGTTCCTGCGCCGCGCCGGCCGCACCGTCGAGTCGGGCCCCATCAAGGGCACCGGCCGCACCGAGGCCGACCTGCTGGAGAAGGACCACGCCGAGAACGTGATGATCGTGGACCTGGTCCGCAACGACATCGGACGGGTCTGCGCCACCGGCAGCGTGAGCGTCCCCGACCTGTGCGCCGTGGAGAAGCACCCCGGCCTGGTCCATCTGGTCTCGACGGTCCGCGGTGAATTGCGCCCGGACACCGGCTGGCCGGAACTGCTCGCCGCGGCCTTCCCGCCCGGCTCCGTCACCGGCGCCCCCAAGTCCAGCGCGCTGAGGATCATCGAAGCGCTGGAGCCCGCCCCGCGCGGTCCCTACTGCGGCGGGATCGGCTGGGTCGACGCCGACCGGGGCACGGGCGAGCTGGCCGTCGGCATCCGCACCTTCTGGATCGACCGCTCCGGCCCCGGCACGCCGGTGCTGCGTTTCGGCACCGGCGCCGGGATCACCTGGGGGTCCGACCCCGAGGGGGAGTGGCGGGAGACCGAGCTGAAGGCGTCCAGGCTGCTCGCGGTAGCGTCGGGAACGTACGAGGAAAGTGGAGGGGCTCTGACATGAGGATCTGGCTGGACGGCGGGCTGCGGGACATCGACTCCGCCCGGGTCTCCGTCTTCGACCACGGGCTGACCGTCGGCGACGGCGTCTTCGAGACGGTGAAGGCCGTCGACGGCAAGCCGTTCGCGCTCACCCGGCACCTGGACCGGCTGACCCGCTCGGCCCGCGGCCTGGGCCTGCCCGACCCCGATCTCGACGAGGTCCGCCGCGCCTGCGCGGCCGTCCTGGAGGCCACCCCGATTCCGTTCGGCCGGCTGCGCGTCACCTACACCGGCGGCCACGGACCGCTCGGCTCCGACCGCGGCGAGCACGGACCGACGCTGGTGGTCGCCCTCGGCGACGCCGCCCGCCGCCCGGAGACCACCGCGGTGATCACGGTGCCCTGGACCCGTAACGAGCGGAGCGCGGTCACCGGCCTGAAGACCACCTCGTACGCCGAGAACGTGGTCGCCCTCGCGCGCGCCCACCAGCACGGCGCCTCGGAGGCCCTGTTCGGCAACACGGTCGGACAGCTCTGCGAGGGCACCGGTTCGAACGTCTTCGTCGTCCTGGACGGCGAGATCCACACCCCGCCGGTCGCCTCGGGCTGCCTCGCCGGCATCACCCGCGCCCTCGTGGTGGAGTGGACCGGCGCCAAGGAGACCGATCTGCCGCTGGACGTGCTGGAGCGCGCCGAGGAGGTCTTCCTCACCTCCAGCCTGCGCGACGTGCAGGCCGTGCACCGGGTCGACGACCGGGAACTGCCCGGCGCCCCGGGCCCGGCGACCCTCAAGGCGATGCGGATCTTCGACGAGCGTTCCGGCCACGACCTCGATCCGTGACCGGCGCGAAATTCGGCTGACCCGGGGCCGCCGAACGGGTAGAACACCCGTGATGACCACGACCCTGCGGCCGGCCGAGCCGCTTCAGCACAACGCCGACGGCACTCGCTCACGCCGGTACCAGGTGTGCGTCAACAGCCGTCCCGTCGGCGTGCTCCACCTCGGCACCTCGGCGAACCTCGGCGACTCGGTGGCGCGCGTCGTCGAGGTGCGGATCGACGAGCCGGACCGGCGGCGCGGCCGGGGGACGGTGGCCGCGCTGGCCGCCGAGGAGGTCGCCCGCGGCTGGGGCTGCTCCCTGATGGAAGCCGTGGTCCCGGCGGCGGCGCAGGGCGCGCTGCGGCTGGCCGGCGCCCTCGGATACACCCTGCGCAACCGCGCCATGGAGAAGCGCCTCGGCGCCGCTCCGCCCGAACTCCCCCCGGGCAGCCGGGCGCGACCGATGACCGAGGCCGAGTTCGCCGCCTGGCAGGAGCACGCGACCGCCGACTACGCGCGGACCTGGATCGGGCTGGGGGTCCCCGAGGACGCGGCGCTCGCCAAGGCCCGCAGGGACCACGAGACGCTGCTGCCGCAGGGGCGATCGTCCGCGGACACGCACCTCAGCGTCCTCGAACACGAGGGGACGCGGGTGGGCGTGCTGTGGCTGGCCCTGCAGGAGGGCAAGGCGTTCGTCTTCGACGTGGAGACCGACCCGGCCCAGCGGGGCCGGGGACACGGCCGGGCGCTCATGCTGCTGGCGGAGCGCCAGGCGATCGAAGCGGGCCGGCCGGTCCTCGGGCTCAACGTCTTCGCCGGCAACGCCCCGGCCGAGCGGCTGTACGAGTCGCTCGGCTACGAGACGACGGAAAGCGCCTTCACCAAACCGCTGCTGTGACCGGGGCGGTCCGCGAAGCTCCGAGGCGTGGGGCGACCGCGGACCGGCTGCGGCCGGTCGCGCCCGAGCCGGTCGTACCCGAGCCGTTCGAGCCGGTCGTACCCGAGCCGGTCGCGTGCGGACCTGCGACGCCCGGATGCGCAACGACTGGCCCCGTCGCGTCCGGCGCCGTCACGTCCGGCCGGCGCCGTCACGCCCGGTCGGCCAGCAGCCGGTCGGCGATCTCCTCGATGCGCTCGCGGAGCCCTTCCTGGCTCTTGCCGCCGTCGAGGCGTTCGCCGCCGATGACGTACGTCGGGGTGCCGGTCACACCGATCGCCTTGCCCTCGGCCTGGTCCGCGTCGACGATCAGGATGTGCCGGCCGTCGATCAGCGCGGTGTCGAACTCCTCGGCGTCCAGGCCGAGTTCCCGGGCCACCTCGACCAGGAGGGGTTCTCCCGCACGGTCCAGCTCCGCCACCCGCTCCAGCACGGCCTCCACGTACGGCCAGCCCTGCCCCTGCGCCAGAGCCTCCTCCGCGGCCTGGGCGGCGGCGAAGGCGTGCTTGTGCTTCTCCAGCGGGAAGTGCCGCAGCCGCAACTCCAGCCGCTCCCCGTAGCGGGCGCGCAGGGCGCGGACGTCGTCCAGGGCGCTCAGGCAGTCGGGGCACTGGAGTTCGCACCAGACGTCGAGGACGAGGGCTTCGGTGCTGGCGGGTGAGGAGTCGCTCATGGCCAACAGTCTTCCAGGCGAGCCCCCAGGGGCCGAATCGGGAACGCGACCGGGGCCCGCGCCACGGCCGCCGGGGCTTTCCCGCGAGGCTCGGAGAGACGGGAGAGAACGGGCCGGATCGCGGCGCACGCGGTAAGGACCTGCGGAGGAGGCGACCCGGAGATCTCCCTGATGTCTCGCTGGGGCATGGCCCCGCGGGACCGGGACGGTGCAGGATGGAACGGACGAAGCGCACAGCCCGTGCCGCCCGTCCCGCCACCCGACCGAGCCCGCCAGGAGGACCGGATGATTGCCGAGACCGTCTGCTCCGCCGTCTCCGCGGCGGGCCTGGGCATAGCGGTGGTCACGGCCTACCGCAAGCGTTACCTCTCCGCCGCGCGTATCGCGGCCTACTCCCTGGTGCCGATCGGCCTGGTGATGACCGGGATCGTCGGCTGGCTCTCGGACACCGCCTTCAGTCCGACGGCCTGGGCCGGCTTCGGGGTGCTGGGCGCGGCCTGGCTGCTGTTCGCCGGAACGCGGGCGGTCGAGCGCAGGCGCGGCGGCACCCGCGCCGAGCGCCGGGCCGCGCGCGGTGCCGCCCGGACCGACGCGGTGGCGCCGACCGCCTCGGCGCCCTCGCTCGGCGCCGGCAAGAGCCCCGCGACCCGGGCCGCCGCTCCGCCCGCCGGGAAGACCTCCGCCGACGACTTCAGCGACATCGAGGCGATTCTCAAGAAGCACGGCATATGACCTGAAACCGTTCAGAAGCGGAAGCGGAACGAACCGGTCAGTGGGGAGAAGAGTGATCACTCGCGCTCGCTGGGGGTGCTGATCGCCAACGGGGTGTCTCCTGGGCCATCATCACCCGCGAGATGCTGGACACGTCAGAGAGCGAGGCCGCGCCGCCGAAGGACGAGCCGCGCGGATGCCTCTTCGCCCTTTCCCAGCCACCGCTGATGATCTTCCTTGCGGTGATCGGGTGTCTGATCCTCATGGCAGCGCTGCACGACCTGCTGTTGCTGTGAGCCGTACACGTCCGTCCCGGCGTCACCCGCCGGGACCGGCGTCGCCCCACCGGGCCCACGGAAACCTATGCCGCCCCACCGGGCCCACCGGTACCCACGCCGCCTCACCGGGCGCACCGGGACCTACGTCGCCCGACCGGGACCACCAGGGACTGCGCCGTCCCACCGGCACGAGCCGCGCCCGGCCGTCAGCCCGCCGCCTCCTTGCGGCGTGCCCGGTACGCGGCCACGTGCAGCCGGTTGCCGCAGGTCCGGCTGTCGCAGTAGCGCCGCGAGCGGTTGCGGGACAGGTCCACGAACGCGCGCCGGCAGTCCGGGGCCTCGCAGCGCCGCAGCCGCTCCTGCTCACCGGCTACCACGAAGAAGGCGAGCGCCATGCCGCAGTCGGCGGCCAGGTGGTCCGCCACGGACGCGCCGGGAGCGAAATAGTGCACGTGCCAGTCGTAGCCGTCGTGGTCCGTCAGGCGGGGGGTGGTGCCGGCCGCGGCGACCAGTTCGTTGATCAGCCCCGCCGCCGCCCGGGCGTCGGGAGCGGCGAAGATCCCCGCGAACCTGCTCCGGACCTTGCGCACCGCCGACAGGTCGAAGTCGGACAGCACCCCGACGTCACTGATGTTGTGGCTTCGTACGAAATCGGCGAGGGCCACGACATCCGGCAGCCCGTCCACCGCCGTCCCGTCGTCCGGCGCGGAGTTCACCAGATCCACCACGGTGTCTAGGGCGCAGCGGGTGTCGTGGGTGATCAGCACGTTTCGCTCCCTGGCCTGGAGGTCGGGCGGACGCCCGCCGATGCCGGCCGATAGTAGCGACAACCGCGCCCACCGCACCGGATACCGCCCGCCGGCGCACCGCCGGCCCGGCGCCCCCGTGCTCCCGGGGGTTCCCGAGTGTCCCACGCCCGGACGCGCGCGGTACACAGGCGGACGCCATCACCGTGAGCGCTCACGGTGACGGCGAGGGCCTGCCGTATGCGGTTGTCCTTGAGCCCGAACCGTCTCCCCGAGTGGACGGCGCCGGGCGGTTTGGAGGCGGGCGACCTAGCTCTCCGCCAGGATGTGCGACAGCTCCTGATCCAGGTCGAAGTGCCGGTGTTCCGTGCCGGGCGGCACGGCGGCGTCGGTCCGCTTCAGGAAGGACTCCAGGGCCCGCGCCGGGGCCTCGAGCAGAGCCTCTCCCTCAGGGGAGCTGAGGGCGATACAGACCACGCCCTGACCGTGACTGCGGGAAGGCCAGACACGGACGTCTCCGGTGCCGGTAGGGCGATGGAGCCCTTCGGCCAGGAGGTCGCGGGCGAACACCCACTCGACGGTCTCCTCGGCTCCGGTGTGGAAGGTGGCGTGCACGGCGTAGGGGTCGGCCGTGTCGTACCGCAGGCCTGCGGGGACAGGCAGGGAGGACTCGCTCGACACAACGAGGCGCAGGTGCAGCTCGCAGCTGACCGTGGTGTTCATAAGCGCCAGGGCCTTTCGCTCAGTGTGCGCTCGGGGATTCGCACGTCGGCGAAATCGACATGCCACCTACGGTGCCGTTGTAAACCCCTCTGAGGGTTTTGCGTGTCTTTACGTAACTCTTCCGGCCGAGAACTTCCGTGAGACCTGCGCCCATTCCAGTGACTGATTCCCTACGGTAGGGTTTGTCTGCATGAATACGGGGAGTGACGAGCCGGGCGAGGTCGGCGTGGCCATCGACGAGGCGGACGGCATGAAGGCAGACGAGGAGCAGGCCGAGCGGGGACTCGGCTCGAAGGCTCCGCAGTTCGTCAAGTCGCGCAGAGCCCTGCACCTGAGCTGGCAGGTCGGCGTCTTCGTGATCGGCCTGGCGGTCGTCGCGGCGGGCATCGTCATGCTGCCCCTGCCCGGCCCCGGCTGGGTAGTGATCTTCGGCGGCATGGCGATCTGGGCGACCGAGTTCGTCTGGGCCCAGCTCGTGCTGCGCTGGACCAAACGCAAGGTCACCGAGGCGGCCCAGCGGGCCCTCGACCCCCGGGTGCGCCGGCGGAACATCACGCTCACGGTGATCGGGCTGGTGATAGCCGGCGTACTGGCGGGGATATACCTGTGGAAGTTCGGCTTCGTCATGCCCTGGAAGATCGAGGACCAGTGACCCGGGTGGCCGCCGGTGCGCCGCGCACCGGCGGCCGCGGCCCCGCCCTGGTCCGGGGCACCCCCTGACATGGGGTAATGTTCTTCCTGCGCCCGGGCGATTAGCTCAGTGGGAGAGCGCTTCGTTCACACCGAAGAGGTCACTGGTTCGAACCCAGTATCGCCCACCCGGAAGACGGCCCACCTGCGAACAGCAGGTGGGCCGTCGTCGTTGTGCGCCGACGCGGTACGCGTACGCCGTCGCGCCGGCCTCGCCGCGAAGCGCTGGCTTGGAACGATTCACACCTGAGGGCGGCCGGGTCGTCTCGGCCGCCGTGCTCGGGCTCGCGGCGACGGCCGGATGCGGCGGCGGCAGCGGATCTGGGGGATGGCGCGGTGACGATCCGTTACTCCTGGTGGGGTGGCGAGGAGCGGGCCAAGAAGATCGACCGGATGACCGCACTCTCCGGGAAGAAGCGCCCCAAGATCAAGGTCAGGACCGACTTCCCGGCGTATCAGCCGTTCTGCGAGAAGCTCCGGACGCAGGCCGTCGGCGGAAATCCCCGGGACGTTTTCCAGAACGCCGTCGCATTCCTTCGGAAGTACGACAAGCGCGGAATTCTCCTCGACCTCAAGTGCCAGGTGCGGCAAGGCGATCTGAGCCTGGATCACTTCCGGGCGGGCGTCGTCGCGGCCGGCGAGGCCGACGGCAAGCGGCTCGGAATTCCCGTCGGTTACCGAGGACGGACTCGGCTTCGGGCGGGCCGATCGGATGCCCGGCCGGCGGGCGAGGGGGAGCGCCGTCGCACGGGCGGCGGCGCTCGCCCCCGATTGTGGTGCGCGTCACTGGCGGCGCATGAGTACGCGTACTCAGATGCGCGCCCCCGCCGCGGGCAGACTCGGGTCATGGACTGGAACCACTACCGCTTCCGCACCCTGTGGTCCCTGGCCGCCCCGCAAAGCGCGGTGTTCGCCGTGCTGGAGCGGCCCGAGGACTATCCGGGCTGGTGGCCCCAGGTGCGCTCGGCCACCCGGCTCGACGCGGTCACCGGCGCCCTCACGATCCGCTCCCTGCTGCCGTACGACCTGACGCTCACCCTGCGCGAGACGCGCCGCGACCCGGCCGCCGGCGTGATCGAGGCCGCCGTCCGCGGCGACATCGAGGGATGGGCCCGCTGGACGGTCACCTCCGGCGGGCCCGGCACGCTCGCCCGCTACGACCAGGTCGTCGACGTCACCAAGCCCATGCTCAGGCGGCTGGCCGTCCCGGGCCGCCCCCTCTTCCGGGCCAACCACCGGCTGATGATGGCCGCCGGGCGCCGCGGACTGCTGCGCCGCCTCGAAGCGGTTTGAACTAACCCCGCGGGGACCTGTATTGTTCAGTGCGTTCCCGGGCGATTAGCTCAGTGGGAGAGCGCTTCGTTCACACCGAAGAGGTCACTGGTTCGAACCCAGTATCGCCCACCCGGGGAAAGCCGGTCTGCTTCTGCAGGCCGGCTTTTTCATGTCGTTCGAACGTCTTGAGGGGGGGCGTCGTGGCCGACGGGACGAGCCGGAGAAGGCGACGCGGGGGGAGACCGGTGCGGCGGCGCCGGGTGCGCGCGCTGATCGTCGTCTGCGCCACGCTGGTGGCGTTCGCCGCGGTGGCCGCACTGGCCCAGCTCCTGGCGAACAAGGAGCGGGTCACCTCGATGTGGGTCGGTGCCGAGATACGCGCCGACGGCAGCGCCCGCATCACCGAGGTCATCGACTACGACTTCGGGCACTCGGGCGACTCCCACGGCATCTACCGCGACGTGCCCGGCTCGCCCTTCGAGGACGGCGACCACGTGCGGGTCACCAGGGACGGCCACAAGGTCCCCTACGAGGACACCTACGGCGACTACTACCAGGACGAGAAGGGCGAGCGGAACATCGCCGACCGGCTGAGGATCGGCGACCCCGGCCGGCTGGTCAGCGGAGTCCACCGCTACCGCATCCAGTACGTGCTCCCCGAGGTGGTGAAGGGCCACCGGTTCGCCTGGGACGCGGTCGGCACCGGCTGGAAGGTAGACCGGGCGGACGTGGAGGTCCACGTCGTGGGCGCCCGCGACCTCACCGGGCTCCGCTGCGAACGCGGCACCTGGGACGACGGCGAACCCTGCACGGCCGTGCGCGGCGGACCGGGGCACCTCGTCGTCAGGATCGGCGAGCTGAGCGGCGAGGAGGGCCTCACCCTCTACGCCACCGCCGCGAAGACCGGGGCCGCCGCCCCCGCGGTCCTGCCCGCGGCGCCCTCCGGCAAGGCCGTCGGCACCACCCTCCCGCACCCGGTGCGCAACGCCGGCTTCTTCCTCGCCGTCGCGCTGGCGTGCGCCGCGCCGACGGTCTGCGCGCTGCGCCTCGCCGGGCGCGACCGCCTGCCGCTGGACGGCGGCCGGGAACGACGCGTCGAGGTCGAACGGCTCGCCCGCACGCTCACGCCGTGCGCCGCGCCGCCCGACGACCTCACCCCGGCCCAGGGCGGCATCCTGCTCACCGAGCGCGTCGACGACCGCCATCAGGTCGCCTGGCTGCTCACCGCCGCGGCCGACGGCCACCTCGCCGTCCGGGGCGACGACCGGCACCCGGTCCTGGACCGCCGCGACCCCGGGGAGCCCGGCGACCCGGACACCGAGGAGGTACTGGACAAGATCTTCGCCGGCCGCTCCAGCGTCGCCCTCGGGGCCCGCGACCCCTGGTTCAGGCAGGGCTGGAACGACCTCGCGCAGCGGCTGGACCGCTGGCGCGGGACGAGCGGCCTGTGGGACGCGGCCGCCCGGCGCCGCACCGACGCGGCCCTGGCGGGCGGCCTGATCGGGGCGCTGCTCGGCTTCGTGCTGACGATCACGGGTGGCGTGCTGAGCGGCCGCCGCATCGCCGCCGGATGGCCGGTCCTGCTGACGGCGGCCGTCCTCGCCGGCGTCGGCGCCGCCCTCGTCGGCCGGCACTGGGAACTGGAGCGGCGCACTGCGCGCGGCACCGCGCGCTGGCTCCAGATCGAGGCGTTCCGGCGCTACCTGGCCGACCCGACCGCCTGCCCGGACGAACTGCCCACCGGCCCGCGGGCGGACCGGTACGCGGCCTGGGCGGTCGCCCTCGGGGTCGACTCCGCCTGGGAGGCGGCGGCCGGGGCCTCCGCCTCGACGCGGCGCGCCTCCACCCTCAGCGGCGGCGACGTCCTGCTCGCCGCCGTGGTCCTCACCAGCGCAGCCCCGCCGGCCCCGTCCGGCGGCTCCGGCGGCGGTGGCGGCGGCGGTGGCGGCGGCTCCAGCTCCGGAGGCGTCGGCGGCGGCGCCGGCGGCGGGGGCGGCGGCTCCTGGTGAGCCGGCGGGGCGCCGGCACCGGAGCCCCGGTCGCTCACGCGGCCGCCGGCAGCTCGGGCCGCAGGGGCCAGTCCGTGCTCACGATCTCCGGTGAGCCACTGCGGGCGAACCAGGCCTGCAGGCCGCGCGCCTGGGCCGCGTGCCAGTCGGTCTGGAGAGTGTGCAGCTCGGCGGGGGACAGGCGCTCCAGGCGGGTCGTGAATCGGCGGCCCACCGCGCGCACGACCTCCAGCGCGGCCAGCGCGTCGGCCGCCGCGTCGTGCGCGCCCTCCAGCGCCACCCCGTAGTGCGCGCACAGGTCGGTCAGCGTGCGGCGGCCCTTGCGGTAGCGGTCCAGCTGCTTGTCCAGCACCCGCGGGTCCAGCACCCGCAGCGGAGCGCCGCGGAACCACTGCTCCAGCGAGGACGCCCGGTGCCGGCGCAACTCCCGGTCCAGCAGGGTGAGATCGAAGGGCGCGTTCATCACCACCAGCGGCCGCCCCATCGCCGCCTGCTCGGCGAGCCGGTCGGCTATCTCGTACATCACCGGCGCCGGCCAGCGGCCGTTGTGCTGCAGGTGTTCCTCCGTCAGCCCGTGCACCGCGGTCGCCGCCTCGGGCACCGGCACTCCCGGGTTCACCAGCCAGCGGACGATCCGCGGCCGGGCGCCCGGCGCGTCCTGGACCACGACGGCGGCCGACACGATCCGGTCGGCCTCGACGTCCACGCCCGTCGTCTCCGTGTCGAAGGCGGCCAGCGGCCCCTCGTACCAGTTCGTCATCGCAACCCAACTCCTCGTTCAGGCCCGGCAGCTGACGTCCCGTCTTCTGCCTGTTTGGTGATACCCGGGCCGTTTGCGCCGTACGCCGGGAGGACACAACAGGAGTACGGGTCTTCGCAGTTCAGCGGCTCGAAACGGGGAAACCCACGGCTCGGAAGGCTGTTGGTCATGGCCATCGCACAGCCCGAGCGGGGCGGGCTGCTGCCCGAACGCGCGGGTCACCTCCGCGGCACGCTCGCCACCACCGCCTGCATGGAGACACTGCAGGTCGGTTATCTGCACGCGGTCGCCGCTGCGGCCGGCTGCTCGCTGTCCCAGCCCTTCCCGGACAACGGCATCGACTGGCACGTCAGCCACAGTTCACCCGGGCACACCGTCGACGACGAGGTCACCATCAAGGTGCAGCTCAAGTGCACCTACCAGATCGCGCCGAACCCGCCGGGCCGCTTCTTCTCCTTCACGCTCGACAACGACCACCTGCGCAAACTCGCCCGCACACCCGTCTCGGTGCACAAGATCCTCGTCGTCATGCTGGTCCCGCGGTCCCAGGACGACTGGCTGCGCGCGAGCCACGACCGGCTCGACCTGAGGCACTGCTGCTACTGGGTCGACCTGGCCGGTCATCCGGTCACCGGCCGGCACCGGACCACCGTGCGGATACCGACCTCACGCATCTTCGACGACCGGGCGCTGTGCGAGATCATGACGCGGGTCGGAACGGGAGGCAGGCCATGAGGAGCCGTCCCCAGGAGGAACTTCCGCGCCAGGCCCGGCCGCACCCGGGCGACCCCGCCCGGCGACGGCCGCCCGACCCCGCCGCGCCCGACCCCGCCGCGGTCGACCCCGCCGCGGTCGACCCCGCCGCGGTCGACCCCGCCGCGGTCGACCCCGCCGTGCTCGCCGCCCTGCTGCACCGGCACGGCTGGCAGCGGCGCGGGGGAGCGGCCGGACGCTACGGCCGCTGGACCCCGCCGGGCCCCGGCGGCGCCGGCACCAGCCTGCTCGTCCCCGAGAGCCGCGCGTTCCCCGACAGCGACGACCTGCTCGGCGAGGCCGTCGACGCGCTCGCCCGCAGCGACACCCCGTCCGCGCGCGAGGTGCTGATCTCCCTCGCCGTGCCCAGCGACGAGATCCGCTGGTGGCGGGACGCCCCGGGCGGGCCGTCCGGGGCCGCTCCCTGGACGGCCGACGAACAACTGCGCGGCGCCGCCCGCCAGATGCTCCTGGCCGCCGCGCTGGCCACCCGCGCGCGGGCCGGCTACCACGGCGCCCGGCACCGCTCGGCCGCGGCGGCCCTGCTGGCGGACGTGTTCGTCGGCCCCGGCGCGGAAGGGCGCCGGCTCACCGCCTTCGTGCCCGTGCCCGCCGGCCGCCCGCTCGCCGTCCGGCTCCACCAGGCGCTGTACGCGGTCCGCGAGGCCGTCGACTACCAGCGCGCCACCGGCGGCATGGACGCCTTCGACGGCGCCGTCGAGGCCGGCGCCAGCCGGGAACTGACCGACGCGCTGACCGCACTGGTACGCGGCACCGAGGGCGCCCGCGTCGCCGTCGCCTGGGCGCCCGGGACCGCCGTCCCCGAGGGCTGCGCCGTCTCGGCCGAGCCCGTCGAGTTCTCCCCGGGCGACCTGCCCGCCCTGCGCGCGGCGGGCGCCCGCTACCTGCGCGAGGAACCCTCCGTACCGGTCCGGATCACCGGCGCCGTCGTCCGGCTGCGCCGCTCCGGACCGTTCGGCGAGGGCACCGTGCGGCTGCGGGTGCTCGCCGGCGCCGACGTCCCGCACGTCCGCGTCACCCTCGACGAGGAGGACTACCGCGTCGCCGGCCACGCCCACCTGGTCGGGCTCCCGGTCCGGGTGCAGGGCCGGCTGGAGCGCCGCGGCGGATTCCGCAGGCTCACCGGCGCCGGCGGAGTCGTACCCGTACGGGTCGACGACGCCGAGCGGGACCGGCTGATGAAGTCACTGCACGAGAGTCCCGGCTGCTTCGAGGAGACGTGCCAGGAGGCGTACCGGGACGACGACTGAGGAGACCGGGACGGGGAGCGCGGGGCGTGCCGGGGCGGGGGCGCGGGACGTGCTGGAGGCGGGGACCTGGGTGTGCCGGGACGGGCACGGAAGGTAACCGTTTCGCGGTCGGCGGTCCCGGGTCGGTACGATCCGTTGTGCGCGCGCTCCTGGTATGGCGCCGCACCCACCTTCAGTCAGGAGAGACCGGTGTCAGACGTCCGTGTGATCATCCAACGCGATTCCGAGCGGGAAGAACGCGTGGTGACGACGGGCACTACGGCCGCCGACCTCTTCGCGGGCGAGCGCTCGATCATCGCCGCGCGCGTCGCCGGCGAGCTGAAGGACCTCGCCTACGAGCTGTCCGACGGCGACGAGGTCGAGGCGGTCGAGATCTCCTCCGAGGACGGCCTGAACATCCTGCGCCACTCCACCGCGCACGTCATGGCGCAGGCCGTGCAGGAGCTCTTCCCCGAGGCCAAGCTGGGCATCGGCCCGCCGGTCAAGGACGGCTTCTACTACGACTTCGACGTCGAGAAGCCGTTCACGCCCGAGGATCTCAAGGCCATCGAGAAGAAGATGCAGGAGATCCAGAAGCGCGGCCAGCGCTTCTCCCGCCGCGTGGTCACCGACGAGTCCGCCCGCGAGGAGCTGGCGGACGAGCCGTACAAGCTGGAGCTGATCGGCCTCAAGGGCTCGGCGTCGCACGACGACGGCGCGGACGTCGAGGTCGGCGCCGGCGAGCTGACGATCTACGACAACCTGGACGCCAAGACCGGCGAGCTGTGCTGGAAGGACCTCTGCCGCGGTCCCCACCTGCCCTCCACCCGCCTGATCCCCGCGTTCAAGCTGATGCGCAACGCGGCCGCCTACTGGCGCGGCAGCGAGAAGAACCCGATGCTGCAGCGCATCTACGGCACCGCCTGGCCGTCCAAGGACGAGCTGAAGGCGTACCTCGACTTCCTCGCCGAGGCCGAGAAGCGCGACCACCGCAAGCTCGGCAACGAGCTGGACCTGTTCTCCATCCCGGAGCAGATCGGCTCCGGCCTCGCCGTCTTCCACCCCAAGGGCGGCATCGTCCGCCGTGTGATGGAGGACTACTCGCGCCGCCGGCACGAGGAGGAGGGCTACGAGTTCGTCTACACCCCGCACGCCACCAAGGGGAAGCTCTTCGAGACCTCGGGCCACCTGGACTGGTACGCCGACGGCATGTACCCGCCCATGCAGCTCGACGAGGGCGTGGACTACTACCTCAAGCCCATGAACTGCCCGATGCACAACCTGATCTTCGACGCGCGCGGCCGCTCCTACCGCGAACTGCCGCTGCGCCTCTTCGAGTTCGGGACCGTGTACCGGTACGAGAAGTCGGGCGTGGTGCACGGCCTCACCCGTGCCCGCGGCTTCACCCAGGACGACGCGCACATCTACTGCACCCGTGAGCAGATGTCCGAGGAGCTGGACAAGACGCTCACCTTCGTCCTCGGCCTGCTGCGCGACTACGGCCTGACCGACTTCTACCTGGAGCTGTCCACCAAGGACCCGGAGAAGTACGTCGGCTCGGACGAGGCCTGGGAGGAGGCGACCGAGACGCTGCGCCAGGTCGCCGAGAAGCAGGGCCTGCCCCTCGTCCCCGACCCGGGCGGCGCCGCCTTCTACGGGCCGAAGATCTCCGTCCAGGCCAAGGACGCCATCGGCCGCACCTGGCAGATGTCGACCGTCCAGCTCGACTTCAACCTGCCCGAGCGCTTCGACCTCGAGTACACCGGCCCGGACGGCGCCAAGCAGCGCCCGGTGATGATCCACCGCGCCCTGTTCGGCTCCATCGAGCGGTTCTTCGCGGTGCTCCTCGAGCACTACGCGGGCGCCTTCCCGGCCTGGCTGGCGCCGGTGCAGGCGATCGGCATCCCGATCGGCGACGCGCACGTGGAGTACCTGGAGAAGTTCGCGGCCGCGGCCCGCAAGCAGGGCCTGCGCGTCGAGGTGGACTCCTCCTCGGACCGCATGCAGAAGAAGATCCGCAACGCCCAGAAGCAGAAGGTGCCCTTCATGGTCATCGCGGGCGACGAGGACATGTCGGGCGGCTCGGTGTCCTTCCGCTACCGCGACGGCTCGCAGGAGAACGGCATCCCGTTCGACGAGGCCATCGCCAAGATCGCCAAGGTCGTGGCGGAGCGCGCCCAGGTCTGATCCGCACCGGCCGAAGGGCCTCCGGAGATCACTTCTCCGGGGGCCCTTTGTCGCCCTCACGGGAGAAGGTCTGCATCAGCCACGACGAGAACGAACCCGTCACCGCGCCGAGCAGGCCGAGCCCGCAGGCCATCATCCCGGTCGCGATCACCCTGCCGAGCGGGGTCACCGGGACGATGTCCCCGTAGCCGACCGTGCTGAGGGTCGCGGCCGCCCACCACACGGCGTCGCCGAACGTCTGCATGTTGGCGCCGGGCACCCCGCGCTCCTGCTGGTAGACGGCGAGGGACCCGGAGAAGCCCAGCAGCAGGGTGGACAGGCTCGCGTAGGCGATCACACGGGCGTACAGCGAGAGCCGGGGGTCTCCCTGCCGGCGCTGGATGACGTCGTAGAGGGGGACGATCCGCAGCGGGCGCAGCAGCGGCAGGAGGACCACGACGGTGTGCAGGAAGTGCGTGCTGACGAAGCGCAGGAACCGCTGCCCGCCGAGCCGCCAGCGCACCACGTAGTCCGCGGCGAACAGCACCCAGAGCGCGAGCAGCGTGACCAGGCACAGGTCACGCCAGAAGGACGGCAGGCCCACTGCCAGGACCAGGGTGGCATAGGCGGCGAGGAAGATCAGCGACCCCACGAAGAGCGGGATCTCGGTGCGCTGCTCCCAGCGGGCCGCCGGGCTGTCGTCGTCCACCGGCCCAGCTTGGCCGGTGACGTCGTTCGGGCCGCCCCGGCGACACGCCGCGAACGGGCGAAGCCATATGCTGCCTAGCATGACGAGTGAGCCGGAGCAGCAGATCGGAGTGGGGACGCAGGACGCGTTCCAGCGCCTGTGGACGCCCCACCGGATGGCCTACATCCAGGGCGAGAACAAGCCGACCGGTCCGGGGGCCGACGACGGCTGTCCCTTCTGCTCGATCCCGGCCAAGTCCGACGAGGACGGCCTCGTCGTCCGCCGCGGCGAGCACGTGTACGCGGTCCTCAACCTCTACCCGTACAACGGCGGCCATCTGATGACCGTGCCGTACCGGCACGTGGCCGACTACACCGACCTCACCCTGCCGGAGACGGCCGAGCTGGGCGAGCTGACCAAGCAGGCGATGACCGCGCTGCGCACCGCGTCCGGCGCGCACGGCTTCAACATCGGCATGAACCAGGGCACGGTGGCCGGCGCCGGCATCGCGGCCCACCTGCACCAGCACATCGTCCCGCGCTGGGGCGGCGACACGAACTTCATGCCGGTGGTCGGCCACACGAGGGTGCTGCCGCAGCTGCTGGCGGACACCCGGAAGATGCTGGCGGAGGCCTGGCCGGCCGCCTAGGTGTATTGACCTGAAGCGTTGTTCACACGGCTGATCGGTGGGTGGCCGCCTAGTGCGGTGTGGCAGCGGTGGTGGTTGTAGGTGTGGAGGAAGTCTGCCAGGGCTGCCGTTCGTTCGTTGTTGCTGGTGTAGGGCCGCAGGTAGGCCCATTCCTCGAGCAGGGTGCGGTTGAAGCGTTCGACCTTGCCGTTGGTCTGCGGCCGGTAGATACGGGTGAGTTTGCCGGTCGCGCCGAGGTCGGCCAGAGCCTGCTGCCAGGCGAAGCTCTTGCGGTAGGGCCAGGCGTTGTCGGTCAGGACCCGTTCGATGCGGTCGATGCCCGAGGTCGCGAAGAAGGCAGCGGCTCGGCGCAGGAAGGCCGCGCAGGTGACGGCCTTCTCGTCCGCGTGGATCTCGCTGTAAGCCAGGCGGCTGTGATCGTCGACGGCTGAGTGGATGTAATCGAAGCCCATGCCGCCGCGGGTGGGCCGGCCGGCCTGGCGGCCCAGCGTCCTGTGGCCGCCGCCGTCCGGGATGCGGCCGAGTTTCTTGACGTCGACGTGGACCAGCTCGCCGGGCCGCTCGCGCTCGTAGCGGCGGATGATCTGGCCGGTGGGCCGGTCCATGAAGGCCAGGCGGTTCAGACCGTGCCGGAGCAGGATGCGGTGCACGGTGGAGGCGGGCAGTTGCAGGATCGGGCCCAGGCGGGCGGGGCCGAGTTTGCGGTCCTGGCGCAGCCGGCACACCCGGGCCTCGACTGCCGGTGCCGTGCGATGGGGCGTGGTCAGCGGACGGCTGGAGCGGTCGTGCAGCCCCTGCTCGCCCTCGGCCCGCCAACGGCGGATCCACTTGTGGGCCGTGACGCGCGAGATGCCCATCTCAGCTGCGACATGTGCGACTGGGCGGCCTGCGCAGACACGTTCGACGAGCAGTCGCCTGCCGTGAACGGTCAGCCGGGCATTACGGTGGGACACGAAGACCTCCGTGCGGTGCAGTCCTAGACAGCTCCACCACACCGGAGGTCTTCGCCATGATCAAGCACTGACGAGTGTCAACAACGCTCGTGATCAATACACCTAGGGCCTGTCTCGGACGGGACGGTGCCCCCGGGCACGAGGGCACCGCTCACGCGTCGTACAGGTCGGCCTTCTTCGGCGTCGGGTCCTGCACCAGGCCGCTGAGGACGGACGAGCGGTTGCCGAACTTCTCGGTGTCCACGCCGTTCTCCCGCAGCACCCGGATCGCGGCCGAGTGCACCACCCGCAGCACCGGCGTGGCCGCGCGCAGCGCGTCGTCGGCCATGAAGCGGTGCCGCCAGGGCTGGTCCGCCCAGGCGTGCCGCAGCCCGAACGGCTCCGGCAGGGCGAGCGAGCCGCCGAGCCACTTGAGCGCCGGCGGGTACCAGGTCAGCGGGGCGCGCGCGGTGAGCCGCACCACCTCGTCGGCGGTCACGAGCGGCAGCTTGACCGTGCGGTTCTCCCAGGGCTTGAGCGACTTGGCGACCTCCTTGGTGGGCGCCGTCGGCTTCGTGGTGAACAGCGGGTTCACCGGCCCCAGCGCGTGCCCGGTCACCTCGATGCGCAGCGTCTCGTGCAGCACCGTCACCGTGATCATCATGGTGATGACGAGCTGCCCGTCCCACAGCGTCCACTGCACGCCCAGGTAGTGCCGGTCGCCGCTGCCGAACTGCTGCTTGTTGCAGATGTCCTGGATGGCGTGCTGCTTGATCTGGAACGCCTCCACGTCCGTGCCCTCGGGCCGGGAGACCTCCTTGGCGTTCTCCCCGATCGGCGTGACGATCCAGTGCCGTATCGACGGCCGGGGGAAGCCGCCGGTGTTCAGCGGGCCGCGTTCCAGCATGCGGAGCTGGTCGTGGATGGCGCGTATGACGTCCCAGCTGCGGAAGGGGTGGATCTCCCGGGAGGGATCGGCGGGCTCCAGGTCCTCGGCGAGCTGCCAGGAGCCCCAGCGGGTGCCCATGCCGAGTATGCCCTTGGGCCCGGCGTAGAAGACGGAGTTGGACCGCTGCTCGGCGGCGAGCCGGGCCAGCGACTGGCGCAGCTGCTCGGCCGCGGTCTCGCCCGGCGCGCGGGGCACGGCCTCGGGGACCTTGGCGCCGACGCTGCTGCCGGAGAGCAGGCCCTCCCAGCGCGCCCGCAGGTCCTGGGCGCTGCGCTCGCAGATCCGCTTGGCCCAGAACCAGCCGAGCACCGGGACCACGACGCAGCCCCGCGCGTACCACGCCCAGAATCCGCCGAAGGGCATCTTCAGCAGGAAGAGCGCGGCGAGCACACCCACCCCGGTGAGCAGGGCGGTGGCGAGCGCCCCGGCGCGCTTGTCCTCGCGGCGGGAGACGAGCGTGCGCAGCTGGAAGACGAGCAGCCAGCCGATGAACCCCGGCAGGAAGATCAGGCCGCACAGCACCACCACGACCGACAGCCGGTTGTCGCGTTCGCGGCGGATGTTGTTCGCCGCGAGCGCGTGCTCCACCACGACCTGGGGCTCGGCGCCGAAGGACTGGATGAGCGGCTTGCGGCCGGGGGCCAGCATGCGGTCGACCACGGCCCGTGAGAACGCCTCGCCGAGATTGGGCCTGAGCAGGGATATCCGGCCGGCCTTGACGGTCGACTGGTGCCACTCGTTGTCGGTCTTCTTGATGTCCTCGACCACGTTGTCCCGGTAGGCCGCCGAGGCCAGCGCGTACGTCGCCGCCTGGCCCTCGTCGCCGGAGACGGGCACCTGCGGTCCGTCCCACTCCGTACCAACCGACATTCCCGCCCCCTCGCCGCCGGTCTCGCTCCTGCGGCCTTCCCGACTTCACTGCCCCGCACACCTGTTGAACAGGCCAACTTGCCGAATCCGCCCGACAACGGCACGGGTTCGGCACGACGTGATCAGGTGATCAGCGTATCCGCAGCCGCCGACGGCGCGCCGGTGGACGGCCGAAGCCGCCCACCGGCGCACGGAGCCGGGCCGGTGCGGATCACGGGCTCTCGCCCGCCTGTTCGCGGATCCGCTCGGCGATCTGCGGCGGCATCGGCTCGTGCCGCGCGTAGGCGCGGTCGAAGCGGGCCGTGCCGTGGGACAGGGACCGCAGGTCGATCGCGTAGCGGCCGATCTCGAACTCGGGCACCTCGGCCCGGATCAGGGTCCGCCCCGAGCCCACCTGCTCGGTGCCGAGCACCCGGCCGCGCCGGCTCGACAGGTCGCTCATCACCGAGCCGACGTAGTCGTCCGGAACGAGCACGCCCACCTCGGCCACCGGTTCCAGCAGGTGGATCCGGGCGCCGGCCGCGGCCTCGCGCAGCGCCAGCGCGCCCGCCGTCTGGAACGCGGCGTCGGAGGAGTCCACCGAGTGCGCCTTGCCGTCCAGCAGCGTGATCCGGACGTCGATCAGCGGATAGCCCGCCGCCACGCCCCTGGCCGCCTGCGCCCGTACGCCCTTCTCCACGGACGGGATGAACTGGCGCGGCACGGCGCCGCCGACCACCTTGTCCACGAACTCGATGCCCGAGCCGCCGGGCAGCGGCTCCACCTCGATCTCGCAGATGGCGTACTGCCCGTGCCCGCCGGACTGCTTCACGTGCCGGCCGCGCCCGGCGGCCTTCACCGCGAACGTCTCCCGCAGGGACACCTTGTGCGGGACCACGTCGACCTGGACGCCGTACCGGCTGCGCAGCCGCTCCAGGGCGACGTCCGCGTGCGCCTCGCCCAGGCACCACAGGACCACCTGGTGGGTGTCCTGGTTCTGCTCCAGGCGCATCGTCGGGTCCTCGGCGACCAGGCGGGCCAGGCCCTGCGAGAGCTTGTCCTCATCGGCCTTGCTGTGCGCCTGGATGGCCAACGGAAGCAGCGGATCGGGCATCCGCCAGGGCTCCATCAGCAGCGGGTCGTCCTTGGCCGAGAGGGTGTCCCCGGTCTCCGCGCGCCCGAGCTTGGCCACGGACACCAGGTCGCCGGCGACGGCGTGGGTCACCGGCCGCTGCTGCTTGCCGAACGGTGTGGACAGCGCGCCGATCTTCTCGTCGACGTCGTGGTCCTCGTGCCCGCGGTCGGTCAGCCCGTGCCCGGAGACGTGCACCGTCTCGTCGGGGCGCAGGGCGCCGGAGAAGACGCGGACCAGGGAGATACGCCCCACGTAGGGGTCGGAGGAGGTCTTCACGACCTCGGCGACCAGCGGGCCCTCGGTGTCGCAGGCCTGCAGCTCACGCGTCCTGCCGTCGATCGTGGTGACCCCGGGCATGGGGTGCTCGAACGGCGTCGGGAAGCCGCCGGTGATCAGCTCCAGCAGTTCCACCGTGCCGAGGCCCTGCCGGGCGCCCTCGGCGGCCGGCGCGGCGGCCAGGACCGGGAAGAACGTGCCGCGTGCCACGGCCCGCTCCAGGTCCTGGACCAGCGTCTTGACGTCGACCCGCTCGCCGCCGAGGTAGCGGTCCATCAGGGTCTCGTCCTCGCTCTCGGCGATGATCCCCTCGATCAGCCGGTCGCGGGCCCGGTCGATGTCCGGCAGCTGGTCCTCGCCGGGCTCGGACTCCTTGCGCTCACCGGTCGAGTAGTCGAACAGCTTCTGCGACAGCAGGCCGACGAGGCCGGTCACCGGCGCGTGCCCGTCGGGGCCCGCGGGACCGCGCAGCGGCAGGTAGAGGGGCAGCACGGCGTCGGGGTCGTCGGCGCCGAAGGCCTCCGCGCACACCCGGGTCATCTCCTCGAAGTCCGCGCGCGCGGACTCCAGGTGCGTCACCACGATCGCCCGGGGCATGCCGACGGCCTGGCACTCCTCCCAGACCATCCGGGTGGAGCCGTCCACCCCGTCCGAGGCCGAGACGACGAAGAGGGCCGCGTCCGCCGCCCGCAGACCGGCCCTCAGCTCCCCGACGAAGTCGGCGTACCCGGGGGTGTCGAGGATGTTGATCTTGATGCCGTCCCATTCGACCGGGACCAGCGAGAGCTGCACCGAGCGCTGCTGCCGGTGCTCGATGTCGTCGTGGTCGGAGACGGTGCCGCCGTCCTCCACGCGGCCCGCCCGGTTCACCGCCCCCGCGGTCAGCGCGAGGGCCTCCACCAGCGTGGTCTTGCCCGATCCGGAGTGGCCGACCAGCACCACATTCCGTATGGACGCGGGGTGGTCGGCCGCCTTTGCCCTGCCGGCGGCTCCGGGGTGGTGTGTCTGTGCCTTGTCGCCCATGATCCTGCCTCCCGTGCACGGTGAGGTCACTGTGGGCGCGGACACGCGGGACCCGCGTGCTGCGGCGGCTCCGGCGACGCCCGCGGTCCTTCGAGCTTTCCACTCCCGTAACGCCCCGTCCATACGAACGGCCGCGAAGCGGCCACGGGGGCGCGGGCTCGTGGGTGCCCGCCCGTCACTCACGCGCACGCGTGACTACGATGGGCCAGCCGGAGGCCACCAGGGCCACGGCGACAACGACCGTCGGGAAGGCCATGCTGAACAAGTACGCGCGTGCATTCTTCACGCGTGTCCTCACACCGTTCGCCGCGTTTCTGATCCGCCGGGGCGTCAGCCCCGACACGGTCACGCTCATCGGCACCGCCGGTGTGATGGCGGGCGCGCTGGTCTTCTACCCCCGGGGGGAGTTCTTCTGGGGCACGGTCGTGATCACGCTCTTCGTCTTCTCCGATCTGGTCGACGGCAACATGGCCCGCCAGCTCGGCCGCTCCAGCCGCTGGGGCGCCTTCCTGGACTCCACCCTGGACCGGGTGGCCGACGGCGCGATCTTCGGCGGCCTCGCGCTGTGGTACGCGGGCAACGGCGACGACAACGTCCTGTGCGCCGTCACGATCTTCTGCCTGGCCAGCGGCCAGGTGGTCTCCTACACCAAGGCGCGCGGCGAGTCGATCGGGCTGCCGGTCGCCGTCAACGGGCTCGTCGAACGCGCCGAGCGGCTGGTGATCTCGCTGGTCGCGGCCGGTTTCGCGGGCCTGCACAAGTTCGGTGTGCCGGGCATCCAGTGGCTGCTGCCGATCGCCCTGTGGATCGTCGCCGTGGGCAGCCTCGTCACGCTCGTCCAGCGGGTCGTCACCGTCCGCCGCGAGTCCGCCGAGGCCGAGGCGGCGGCCGGGGAGAGCGCCGCCCCGGGGAGGGAGGCGGCCAAGTGAGCACCGCGGACCGGCTCACCGACGCGCTCTACGGGCTCGGCTGGAGCACCGTCAAGAACCTCCCCGAACCCGTCGCGGTCCGCCTCGGCCGCACCATCGCCGACCTCGCCTGGAAGCGGCGCGGCAAGGGCGTACAGCGCCTGGAGGCCAACTACGCGCGCGTGGTGCCCGGCGCCGGTCCCGAGCGGCTGGCCGAACTCTCGCGCGCGGGCATGCGGTCCTACCTGCGCTACTGGATGGAGTCCTTCCGGCTCCCCGCCTGGAGCCCCGAACGCGTCAGGACCGGCTTCCAGCCCAAGGACCTCCACCACCTGACCGACGGGCTCGCCTCCGGCCGCGGCGTGATCCTCGCGCTGCCGCATCTGGCCAACTGGGACCTGGCCGGCGCCTGGGTCACCACCGAGCTGCGGACCCCGTTCACCACGGTCGCCGAGCGGCTGAAGCCCGAGACCCTCTACGACCGCTTCGTCGCCTACCGCGAGGGCCTCGGCATGGAGGTGCTCCCGCACAGCGGCGGCTCGGCCTTCGGCACCCTCGCCCGGCGGCTGCGCGACGGCGGACTGGTCTGCCTGGTCGCCGACCGCGACCTGTCCGCTTCCGGCACCGAGGTGGACTTCTTCGGCGACCGGGCCCGGATGCCCGCGGGACCGGCCCTGCTGGCCCAGCAGACCGGCGCGCTGCTGCTGCCCGTCACCCTCTGGTACGACGACTCCCCGGTCATGAAGGGCCGCGTGCATCCCCCGATCGAGGTACCGCCGTCGGGTACCCGCGCCGAGAGGACGTCCGCCATGACACAGTCGCTGGCCGACGCCTTCGCCACCGGGATCGCCGAGCACCCGGAGGACTGGCACATGCTCCAGCGTCTGTGGATCGCCGACCTGGACCCCACGAAGGGACCCTCGTGAGAATCGGGATCGTCTGCCCGTACTCCTGGGACGTGCCCGGCGGCGTCCAGTTCCACATCCGCGACCTGGCCGAGTACTTCATTCGCCTCGGCCACGAGGTGTCCGTCCTCGCGCCCGCCGACGACGACACCCCGCTGCCGCCGTACGTAGTCTCGGCCGGCCGCGCGGTGCCCGTGCCGTACAACGGCTCGGTGGCCCGGCTGAACTTCGGGTTCCTGTCCGCCGCGCGGGTGCGCCGCTGGCTGCACGAGGGCGCGTTCGACGTGGTCCACATCCACGAGCCGACCTCCCCCTCGCTCGGCCTGCTCACCTGCTGGGCGGCCCAGGGCCCCATCGTGGCCACCTTCCACACCTCCAACCCCCGCTCGCGCGCGATGATCGCCGCCTACTCGATCCTGCAGGCCGCGCTGGAGAAGATCAGCGCGCGGATCGCGGTGAGCGAGTACGCCCGCCGCACCCTGGTGGAGCACCTGGGCGGGGACGCGGTGGTCATCCCCAACGGCGTCGACGTCGACTTCTTCGCCGGGGCCGAGCCGAGGCCCGAGTGGCAGGGCGACACCATCGGCTTCATCGGCCGCATCGACGAGCCCCGCAAGGGCCTGCCGGTGCTGATGCGGGCGCTGCCGGCGATCCTGGCCGCCCGCCCGCGGACCAGGCTGCTGGTCGCGGGGCGCGGCGACGAGGAGGCCGCCGTCGAGGACCTGCCGGCCGAGCTGCGCCCGCGGGTGGAGTTCCTCGGCATGATCAGCGACGCGGACAAGGCCCGCTTCCTGCGCAGCGTCGACCTGTACGTCGCGCCCAACACCGGCGGCGAGAGCTTCGGCATCATCCTGGTCGAGGCCATGTCGGCGGGCGCCCCCGTCCTCGCCTCCGACCTGGACGCCTTCGTCCAGGTCCTCGACCGGGGCAAGGCCGGCGAGGTCTTCGCCAACGAGGACGCCGACGCGCTGGCGCGGGCCGCAGTGGACCTGCTGGCCGACCCGGAGCGCCGGGCCGGCCTGCGGGAGCGGGGGAGCGCGCACGTCCGCCGCTTCGACTGGTCGACGGTCGGCGCCGACATCCTGTCGGTGTACGAGACCGTCACGACCGGGACGGCGGCGGTGGCCACGGACGAGCGCCCGGGCCGGCGTGCGCGGTTCGGGCTGGCCCGGGACTGAACCGGAGGGGGCGACGGCGCGCCGCGGCGTCCCGATAGCCTTCGCCCGTGACCGCAACCCTCACCTGGATCCTCGTCGCCCTCGTCGTGCTGATCGCCGTCGGCGTGTACCTGAGCTGGACCGCCGGGCGGCTGGACCGGCTGCACGTGCGCATGGACGCCGCACGCGCCGCGCTCGACGCCCAGTTGCTGCGGCGGGCCTCCGTGGCCCAGGAGCTGGCCACCTCGGGCGTACTGGACCCCGCCGCCTCGATCGTGCTCTACGAGGCCGCGCACGCCGCCCGGCAGGCGGAGGAGGACCAGCGGGAGGTCGCGGAGAGCGAGCTGAGCCAGGCCCTGCGCGCGGTGTTCGAGGACCCGCGGCAGGTCGAGGTCGTCCGGGACGCCCCGGGCGGCGACGCGGCGGCCCACGAGCTGGCCGAGGCGGTGCGCCGCGTGCCCATGGCCCGCCGGTTCCACAACGACGCCGTGGGCGCCGCCCGCAGGCTCCGCGGGCACCGTAAGGTGCGCTGGTTCCGGCTGGCCGGCCACGCCCCCTTCCCGCTGGCCTTCGAGATGGACGACGAGCCGCCCGCGGCCCTGGTGGAACGAGCCGCCTGAACCGGGCGCCGGCGCCCGCCGCCGGACAAAAGGAGCCACCGGGTCGCCATTGGCCCTTGCTGTGGACTGCTCGCCTCGCGTTTCCTCATCGGTGCAGTCACCCTTCTCCACTTCAGTGAGGTCACCCGTGTCCACCATCGACAACCAGGCTCCCGAGACCGGCACCGCCCGTGTGAAGCGCGGCATGGCCGAGCAGCTCAAGGGCGGCGTGATCATGGACGTCGTCACGCCGGAGCAGGCGAAGATCGCTGAGGACGCGGGCGCCGTCGCCGTCATGGCCCTGGAGCGGGTCCCGGCCGACATCCGCAAGGACGGCGGCGTGGCCCGCATGTCCGACCCGGACATGATCGAGGGCATCATCGACGCCGTCTCCATCCCGGTCATGGCCAAGTCCCGCATCGGCCACTTCGTCGAGGCCCAGGTCCTGCAGTCCCTCGGCGTCGACTACATCGACGAGTCCGAGGTCCTCACCCCGGCCGACGAGGTCAACCACTCCGACAAGTGGGCCTTCACCACCCCCTTCGTCTGCGGCGCCACCAACCTGGGCGAGGCCCTGCGCCGCATCGCCGAGGGCGCCGCGATGATCCGCTCCAAGGGCGAGGCCGGCACCGGAAACGTCGTCGAGGCCGTCCGCCACCTGCGCCAGATCAAGAACGAGATCGCCCGCCTGCGCGGCTACGACAACAACGAGCTGTACGCCGCCGCCAAGGAGCTGCGCGCCCCCTACGAGCTCGTCAAGGAGGTCGCCGAGCTGGGCAAGCTCCCGGTGGTCCTCTTCTCCGCCGGCGGTGTGGCCACCCCGGCCGACGCCGCGCTGATGCGCCAGCTCGGCGCCGAGGGCGTCTTCGTCGGCTCCGGCATCTTCAAGTCCGGCGACCCGGCCAAGCGCGCCGCCGCCATCGTGAAGGCCACCACCTTCTTCGACGACCCGAAGATCATCGCGGACGCGTCCCGCAACCTCGGCGAGGCCATGGTCGGCATCAACTGCGACACCCTCCCCGAGACCGAGCGCTACGCCAACCGCGGCTGGTAAGGCACCGGAACACATGAACACCCCCGTCATAGGCGTCCTGGCACTCCAGGGCGACGTACGGGAGCACCTCATCGCCCTGGCCGCGGCCGACGCCGTGGCCAGGCCGGTGCGGCGCCCCGAGGAACTCGCCGAGGTCGACGGCCTCGTGCTGCCCGGCGGCGAGTCCACCACCATCTCCAAGCTGGCCGTCCTGTTCGGAGTGATGGAGCCCCTCCGCGCGCGCGTGCGGGACGGCATGCCCGTCTACGGCACCTGCGCCGGCATGATCATGCTCGCCGACAAGATCCTCGACCCGCGCTCGGGGCAGGAGACCATCGGCGGCATCGACATGATCGTGCGCCGCAACGCCTTCGGCCGGCAGAACGAGTCCTTCGAGGCCGCGGTCGACGTCCGGGGCGTCGCGGGCGATCCTGTGGAGGGCGTCTTCATCCGCGCCCCCTGGGTGGAGTCCGTGGGCGCCGGGACCGAGGTGCTCGCCGAGCACGAAGGCCACATCGTCGCGGTCCGCCAGGGCAACGCGCTCGCCACGTCGTTCCACCCGGAGCTGACCGGCGACCACCGCGTGCACTCCCTGTTCGTCGACATGGTGCGCGCCAACCGGACACCGGAGTCCTTGTAGGATCTCTGGAGTCGTTGCAGAGATGGGTTACGCGAAGGAGACAGGCAGATGTCCGGCCACTCTAAATGGGCCACGACGAAGCACAAGAAGGCCGTGATCGACGCCAAGCGCGGCAAGCTCTTCGCGAAGCTGATCAAGAACATCGAGGTCGCGGCGCGCATGGGCGGCGTCGACCTCGAGGGCAACCCGACGCTCTACGACGCCGTCCAGAAGGCCAAGAAGCAGTCGGTCCCGAACAAGAACATCGACTCCGCCATCAAGCGCGGCGGCGGTCTCGAAGCCGGTGGCGCGGACTACGAGACGATCATGTACGAGGGCTACGGCCCCAACGGTGTCGCGGTGCTCATCGAGTGCCTCACCGACAACCGCAACCGCGCCGCCTCCGACGTCCGGGTCGCCATGACCCGCAACGGCGGCAGCATGGCGGACCCGGGCTCGGTGTCGTACATGTTCAGCCGCAAGGGCGTCGTCATCGTCCCCAAGGGCGAGCTGGGCGAGGACGACGTGCTCGGCGCCGTCCTGGACGCGGGCGCCGAGGAGGTCAACGACCTCGGCGAGACCTTCGAGGTCATCAGCGAGGCCACCGACCTGGTCGCGGTCCGCACCGCCCTCCAGGAGGCCGGCATCGACTACGACTCCGCGGACTCCAGCTTCGTCCCCTCCGTCCAGGTCGAACTGGACGAGGAGGGCGCCAGGAAGATCTTCAAGCTGATCGACGCGCTCGAGGACAGCGACGACGTGCAGAACGTCTTCGCCAACTTCGACGTCAGCGACGAGATCATGGAGAAGGTCGACGCGTAGCCCTGCCGCGGGCTGAGCGGTTCGGCGGGCCGGTGGGACACGTCCACCGGCCCGCCGCCGTTGTCACAGGCAGCGGCTAGCCTGGCGGCATCCGTGGATCACCAGGCGTCCGCGGATGACCAGAGAGGGAGGGCGCGTGCGCGTACTGGGGGTGGACCCCGGCCTGACCCGGTGCGGTGTCGGTGTGGTCGAGGGGGTCGCGGGACGCCCGCTCACCATGCTCGGCGTCGGCGTCGTCAGGACGCCCGCGGACGCCGAACTGGGGCACCGGCTGGTCGCCGTCGAGCAGGGCATCGAGGCCTGGCTGGACGAGCACCGGCCCGAGTTCGTCGCCGTGGAGCGGGTGTTCAGCCAGCACAACGTCCGCACGGTGATGGGCACCGCCCAGGCCAGCGCGGTCGCCATGCTGTGCGCAGCCCGCCGGGGCATCCCGGTCGCCCTGCACACCCCCAGCGAGGTCAAGGCCGCCGTCACCGGCAGCGGCCGCGCCGACAAGGCGCAGGTCGGCGCCATGGTCACCCGGCTGCTCAGGCTCGCCGCGCCGCCCAAGCCGGCCGACGCCGCCGACGCCCTCGCGCTCGCCATCTGCCACATCTGGCGCGCCCCCGCGCAGAACCGACTCCAGCAGGCCGTGGCGCTGCACTCGGCCCACGCGACGAAAGGCCGTACGCCATGATCGCCTTCCTCAGCGGCACGGTCGCCGCGCTCGCCCCCGACGCGGCGGTGATCGAGGTGGGCGGCGTCGGCATGTCCGTCCAGTGCACGCCGAACACGCTCTCCACGCTCCGCCAGGGCCGGCCCGCCAAGCTGCACACCTCGCTGGTCGTCCGGGAGGACTCCCTGACGCTGTACGGCTTCGCCGACGACGACGAGCGCCAGGTCTTCGAGCTGCTCCAGACCGCCAGCGGGGTCGGACCGAGGCTCGCCCAGGCCATGCTCGCCGTCCACACGCCGGACGCGTTGCGCCGGGCCGTCGCCACCGCCGACGAGAAGGCCCTCACCGCCGTGCCCGGCATCGGCAAGAAGGGCGCCCAGAAGCTCCTGCTGGAGCTGAAGGACCGCCTCGGCGAGCCGGTCGGCGCCCCCGCGGTGGGCGCGCCCGTCACCCAGGGCTGGCGGGACCAGCTCCACGCGGCGCTCATCGGCCTCGGGTACGCCACCCGTGAGGCCGACGAGGCCGTCGCCGCCGTGGCCCCCCAGGCCGAGGCCGAGGGCGGCACCCCGCAGGTGGGCCGGCTGCTCAAGGCGGCGCTGCAGACCCTGAACCGCGCCCGCTGACCCACCACACCACCCCGAGGCACACCACATGAACTGGGACGACACGACCGACTCCGCCGCATCCGAGCGGCTGGTGGGCTCCGCCGCCGACCGGGAGGACCAGGCCGTCGAGGCCGCCCTGCGCCCCAAGGACCTCGAGGAGTTCATCGGCCAGGAGAAGGTCCGCGAACAGCTCGACCTCGTCCTGCGCGCCGCACGCGCGCGCGGAGCCACCGCCGACCACGTGCTGCTCTCCGGAGCCCCCGGACTCGGCAAGACCACCCTGTCGATGATCATCGCGGCCGAGATGGGCGCCCCCATCCGCATCACCTCGGGCCCGGCCATCCAGCACGCCGGCGACCTCGCCGCGATCCTCTCCTCGCTCCAGGAGGGCGAGGTCCTCTTCCTCGACGAGATCCACCGCATGTCCCGGCCCGCCGAGGAGATGCTGTACATGGCGATGGAGGACTTCCGCGTCGACGTCATCGTCGGCAAGGGCCCCGGCGCCACCGCCATCCCCCTGGAACTGCCCCCCTTCACCCTGGTCGGCGCCACCACGCGCGCGGGCCTGCTGCCGCCCCCCTTGCGCGACCGCTTCGGCTTCACCGCGCACATGGAGTTCTACGAGCCGCGTGAGCTGGAGCGGGTCGTGCACCGCTCGGCCGGCCTGCTCGACGTCGAGATAGTGCCCGACGGCGCCGCCGAGATCGCCGGCCGCTCCCGCGGCACGCCCCGCATCGCCAACCGCCTGCTGCGCCGCGTCCGGGACTACGCGCAGGTCAAGGCGGACGGCCTGATCACCCGGGAGATCGCCGCGGCCGCCCTCGCCGTCTACGAAGTGGACGCGCGCGGCCTCGACCGCCTCGACCGGGCCGTCCTGGAGGCGCTGCTCAAGCTGTTCGGCGGCGGTCCGGTGGGCCTGTCCACGCTCGCCGTGGCGGTGGGGGAGGAGCGCGAGACGGTCGAGGAGGTCGCCGAGCCCTTCCTGGTGCGGGAGGGCCTGCTGGCCCGCACCCCGCGCGGCCGCGTCGGCACCCCGGCCGCCTGGGCGCACCTCGGTCTGACCCCGCCCCGCTCGGCCGGCGGGGGAACCGGACAACAAGACCTGTTCGGGGCGTGACGGCGAGGGCATTGGCCGGAGCAGGAACCCAGGTGCCATGCTGAGCGTTGTTCCATGCGCGCGGACTCGCTTAGACTCCGCCGATGCCGCCCTTGCGGGCGGCGCCGTCCCACCCCCATCAACAGGCCGCTCACCGCGCGGTCGCGCGAAGGAAACCCCGTCCCGTGAATACCTTGACCCTTCTCCCGTTCATTGTGCTCATCGCGGCCATGTTCCTGATGACGCGCTCGGCCAAGAAGAAGCAGCAGCAGGCCGCGAGCATGCGCAATGAGATGCAGCCCGGCTCCGGCGTTCGCACGATCGGGGGCATGTACGCGACGGTCAAGGAGGTCAGCGAGGACACCGTCCTCCTCGACGCCGGGCCGGGCGTCGAGCTCCTCTTCGCCAAGAACGCGATCGGCGCCGTCCTCACCGACGACGAGTACAACCGGATCGTCCACGGCATCGAGCACGACCTCAAGTCCGACGCCGGCGTCGTCCCGGACGACGCCTCCTCCCTCACCGGTACCGGCGAGACCGACGCTGCCGCCGCCTCCGGCGACAAGGCCGTCGACTTCGGCAAGAAGGACGCCGCCGTGGACGGGGCCGGAGCCGCCGAGGTCGCCGAGGCCAAGACGGACGAAGAGCCGAAGAAGACCGACGGCGACTCCGAGGCGAAGTAGGCACCTCCCGGGGTGTGCGGCGCGGCCCGGCCGTGACCGGCGCACCCCGGGCGCCTCTGTTCGCCGCACGGAGCCCGACACCATGTCATGGCCGACCGCGCCGACCTGGCGCGGCGCGGCCCGAGAGGGAGTACGAGAAGGTGGCAGCACCTAAGAGGGGCCGGAGCGCGAGCGCCCAGAGCAAGCCAGGGCGCTCGCTGGCCCTCATTTTGATCGCCATCGTGGCGCTCACCGGTGGGATGTTCGTCTCCGGGCACACGACACCGCGCCTCGGTATCGACCTCGCCGGTGGTACGAGCATCACGCTCAAGGCGAAGGCCGACCAGGGGTCCGCGATCAACAAGGCCAACATGGACACCGCGGTCGACATCATGAACCGCCGTGTCAACGGTCTGGGTGTCTCCGAGGCGGAGGTGCAGACCCAGGGGGCCGATCACATCATCGTGAACATCCCCAAGGGCACCAACTCCAAGGAGGCCCAGCAGCAGGTCGGCACCACCGCCAAGCTGTACTTCCGCCCGGTGCTCGCCAGCGAGCCCAGCGGCGCCACCCCGGCGAGCCCCTCGCCGAGCGCGTCCTCCAGCGGCGGCGCCTCGCCGAGCCCGTCGGGCTCCGGCAAGGAGAAGGCGTCCTCGTCCTCCTCCGCCTCCCCGACGGCCTCCGCCACCTCGCAGGGCCGCGCGGTCACCGACGCGCTGAAGGCCGATCCCACGCCGTCGGGCTCATCCTCCCCGAGTGCCTCGTCCGGCGCCAAGACCTCCGCCAGCCCGTCCGCCCCGCCCTCCGCCAACCCGGACACCACCAAGCTGCAGGCCCAGTACGCGGCCCTGAACTGCGCCAAGCCCGCCGAGCGCGCCAACGCCGGCACCAACGTCAAGCCCGGCGACCCCACCGTGGCCTGCGGTGAGCGCGACAAGGTCTGGTACAAGTACCTGCTCGGCCCGGCCGGCGTGGACGGCACCGAGGTCAAGAAGGCCCAGGCGGTCTTCGACACCCAGGGCGGCTCCGGCTGGCAGGTCCAGATGACCTTCACCGGCACCGGTTCGAAGAAGTTCGCCGACATCACCGGCCAGCTCTCCAAGAACCAGACCCCGCAGAACGAGTTCGGCATCGTCCTCGACGGTGAGGTCGTCTCCAGCCCGTACGTCCAGACCGCCATCACCGGCGGCCAGGCGGAGATCTCCGGCAGCTTCACGCAGCAGGAGGCCCAGAACCTCGCCAACATGCTGTCCTACGGCGCGCTCCCGCTCTCCTTCAAGGAGGAGACCGTCACCACGGTGACCGCCGCGCTCGGCGGTGAGCAGCTCCGCGCCGGTCTGATCGCCGGTGCGATCGGCCTCGCGCTGGTCGTGATCTACCTGGTCGCGTACTACCGCGGCCTGTCGCTCGTCGCCATGGCGTCCCTGCTGGTCTCCGCGATCCTCACCTACGTGATCATGTCGCTGCTCGGCCCGGCCATCGGCTTCGCGCTGAACCTGCCGGCCGTCTGCGGCGCCATCGTCGCCATCGGCATCACAGCCGACTCGTTCATCGTGTACTTCGAACGCATCCGGGACGAGATCCGCGAGGGCCGCTCGCTGCGCCCCGCCGTCGAGCGGGCCTGGCCGCGCGCCCGGCGCACGATCCTCGTCTCCGACTTCGTGTCCTTCCTCGCCGCCGCCGTGCTGTTCATCGTGACCGTCGGCAAGGTGCAGGGCTTCGCGTTCACGCTCGGTCTGACCACCGTCCTCGACGTGGTCGTCGTTTTCCTCTTCACCAAGCCGCTGATGACGCTGCTCGCCCGCCGCAAGTTCTTCGCCGACGGCCACAAGTGGTCCGGCCTCGACCCGAAGAGCCTGGGTGCCAAGCCGCCGCTGCGCCGCACCCGCCGTCCCGCCGGTCCCGCCGCCGGCCCTGTCGACCCGAAGGAGGCGTGAGCGATGTCGAAACTCGGCAACCTCGGCGCTCGACTGCACCGCGGCGAGATCAGCTACGACTTCGTCGGCAAGCGCAAGATCTGGTACGGCATCTCCATCCTGATCACCATCACGGCCATCGTCGGCCTGGCGGTGCGCGGCCTGAACATGGGCATCGAGTTCCAGGGCGGCGCCGTCTTCACGACGCCGACCAAGATGAGCACGACGGTGGCCCAGGCGGAGGAGTTCGCGACGAGCGCCTCCGGCCACGAGGCCGTCGTGCAGAAGCTCGGCAACGGCAGCCTGCGCATCCAGATCGCCGGCATCGACACCGACAAGTCCGACCAGATCAAGCAGACGCTGGCCCAGGACCTGAAGCTCAATCCCGAGAAGCTCGCCGCCGACCTGGTCGGCCCGAGCTGGGGCGAGCAGATCGCCAGCAAGGCCTGGCAGGGCCTGGCGATCTTCATGGTGCTCGTCGTGATCTACCTGGCCATCGCCTTCGAGTGGCGCATGGCCATCGCGGCCCTCGTCGCGCTGATCCACGACATCACCATCACGACCGGCATCTACGCCCTGGTCGGCTTCGAGGTCACGCCCGGTACGGTCATCGGTCTGCTGACGATCCTCGGTTACTCGCTCTACGACACGGTCGTCGTCTTCGACAGCCTCAAGGAGCAGACGAAGGACATCACCAAGCAGACCCGCTTCACCTACAGCGACATCGCCAACCAGTCGATCAACGGCACGCTGGTCCGCTCCATCAACACCACCGTGGTCGCGCTGCTGCCGGTGGCCGGCCTGCTGTTCATCGGCGGCGGCTTCCTCGGGGCGGGCACCCTGAACGACATCTCGCTGTCGCTGTTCGTCGGCCTCGCGGCCGGCGCGTACTCCTCGATCTTCATCGCCACCCCGCTCGTCGCCGACCTCAAGGAGAGCGAGCCGGCGATGAAGGCGCTCCGCAAGCGCGTCATGGCCAAGCGCGCGCAGGCCGCGGCCGGCGAGGACCTCGTGACGGCCCGGCCCGGCCCGGGCGACGGGCACGAGGACGCGGCACCCGCCGTGGTGGGCCCCCGCGACCAGACCGTCTCCCGCAACCGGGGCCGCGGCCGATCCTCCGGGAAGCGCCGATGACCGAGCTGACCGACATCACGTCGCTGCTGCTCAGCCGCATCCGGGACGTCGCCGACTACCCCGAGCCGGGCGTGATGTTCAAGGACATCACGCCGCTGCTCGCGGACCCCGAGGCGTTCTCCGCGCTGACCGGCGCCCTGGCCCGGGTCGCCGCCGAGACCGGCGCGACCAAGATCGTCGGACTGGAGGCCCGGGGCTTCATCCTGGGCGCGCCGGTGGCGGTCCGCGCGGGCCTCGGCTTCATTCCGGTCCGCAAGGCCGGCAAGTTGCCGGGCGCGACCCTGCGCCAGGCGTACGATCTGGAGTACGGCTCGGCCGAGATCGAGGTGCACGCGGAGGACCTGGCGTCCGGCGACCGGGTGCTGATCGTCGACGACGTCCTGGCCACCGGCGGCACCGCCGAGGCCGCGATCCGGCTCATCCAGCGGGCGGGCGCCGAGGTCTCGGGGCTCGCGGTCCTCATGGAACTGGGCTTCCTCGGCGGCCGGACCCGGCTGGAGCCGGCGCTCGGCGAGGCACCGCTGAGCGCGCTCCTGCGGATCTGACGCCTCCTCGTACAGGACGGCCGTCCCCGGTGTCCCGGGGGCGGCCGTTCGCCGTATGCTCACCCGCCGCACACCTCTGTCCCGCCCCGCGTCCACATCGCGGAATCCCGTGGGAGCCTCTCGCGTTTCACGGGTAGACGGTCCTCACAACCGCCCGCAGGCGATGAGGAGGCGCAGGATCGCTACCATGGGGTCTCCGGAGCCTGACCGGGGGACCCGGAACGCGCACGAGGAGTCCTCTTGCCAGACGAGGCCCAGCCACTGACCGCCGCCAAGCCCGAGCCCGGCTCGGCCCCCGCGGCCAAGCCCGCGCGGAACGTGTCGTCCGCCAAGAACGACACCCGCGGGGCGGTCGAGCACGCCCAGTCCGCGCCCGTCGAGAAGGCAGCCGAGGTCGCCCGCCCCAAACCGGCCCCGCCCGTGCGCCCCGCCGCCGGCCAGCCCGCCCGCTCCGGTTCCTCCAACCGCGTCCGCGCCCGCCTCGCCCGGCTCGGCGTGCAGCGCGCGAACCCGTACAACCCGGTGCTGGAACCGCTGCTGCGGATAGTGCGCAGCAACGACCCCAAGATCGAGAACGCCACGCTCCGCCAGATCGAGCGCGCCTACCAGGTCGCCGAGCGCTGGCACCGGGGGCAGAAGCGCAAGAGCGGCGACCCGTACATCACGCACCCGCTCGCCGTCACCACCATCCTCGCCGAGCTGGGCATGGACCCGGCCACCCTGATGGCGGGGCTGCTGCACGACACGGTGGAGGACACCGAGTACGGCCTGGAGGACCTGCGCCGCGACTTCGGCGACGTGGTCGCCCTGCTCGTCGACGGCGTGACCAAGCTGGACAAGGTCAAGTTCGGCGAGGCCGCACAGGCCGAGACCGTGCGCAAGATGGTCGTGGCGATGGCGAAGGACCCGCGCGTCCTGGTCATCAAGCTCGCCGACCGCCTGCACAACATGCGCACCATGCGCTACCTCAAGCGCGAGAAGCAGGAGAAGAAGGCGCGCGAGACGCTGGAGATCTACGCCCCGCTGGCGCACCGGCTGGGCATGAACACCATCAAGTGGGAGCTGGAGGACCTCGCCTTCGCGATCCTCTACCCCAAGATGTACGACGAGATCGTGCGGCTGGTGGCCGAGCGGGCGCCCAAGCGCGACGAGTACCTCGCCATAGTGACCGACGAGGTCCAGTCCGACCTGCGCGCGGCCCGTATCAAGGCGACCGTCACCGGCCGCCCCAAGCACTACTACAGCGTCTACCAGAAGATGATCGTCCGCGGCCGTGACTTCGCGGAGATCTACGACCTGGTGGGAATCCGTGTGCTCGTCGACACGGTCCGGGACTGCTACGCGGCCCTCGGCACGGTGCACGCGCGGTGGAACCCGGTGCCCGGCCGGTTCAAGGACTACATCGCGATGCCGAAGTTCAACATGTACCAGTCGCTGCACACGACGGTCATCGGACCCAACGGCAAGCCCGTAGAGCTGCAGATCCGCACGTTCGACATGCACCGGCGGGCCGAGTACGGCATCGCCGCGCACTGGAAGTACAAGCAGGAGGCCGTCGCCGGCGCCTCCAAGGTCCGCACGGACGTGCCCAAGGCCTCCGGCAAGGACAAGGACGCCATCAACGACATGGCGTGGCTGCGGCAGCTGCTGGACTGGCAGAAGGAGACCGAGGACCCCGGCGAGTTCCTGGAGTCGCTCCGCTTCGACCTCTCCCGCAACGAGGTCTTCGTCTTCACGCCGAAGGGCGACGTCATCGCGCTCCCGGCCGGGGCGACGCCGGTGGACTTCGCGTACGCCGTCCACACCGAGGTCGGCCACCGCACGATAGGAGCACGGGTCAACGGCAGGCTCGTGCCGCTGGAGTCGACCCTGGACAACGGCGACCTGGTGGAGGTCTTCACCTCCAAGGCGGCCGGCGCCGGCCCGTCCCGCGACTGGCTCGGGTTCGTCAAGTCGCCGCGCGCCCGCAACAAGATCCGGGCCTGGTTCTCCAAGGAGCGCCGGGACGAGGCGATCGAGCAGGGCAAGGACGCCATCGTGCGGGCCATGCGCAAGCAGAACCTGCCCATCCAGCGCATCCTCACCGGCGACTCGCTCGTCACGCTGGCGCACGAGATGCGCTACTCGGACATCTCCGCGCTGTACGCGGCGATCGGCGAGGGCCACGTCTCCGCGCAGAACATCGTCCAGAAGCTGGTGCAGGCCCTCGGCGGCGAGGAGGCGGCCACCGAGGAGATCGACGAGACGGTCCCGCCGGCCCGCGGCCGCGGCCGCAAGCGGCGCTCCAGCGCCGACCCGGGCGTCGTGGTGAAGGGCGTCGACGACGTGTGGGTCAAGCTGGCCCGCTGCTGCACGCCCGTGCCCGGCGACCCGATCATCGGCTTCGTCACGCGCGGCAGCGGTGTGTCGGTCCACCGCACCGACTGCGTCAACGTGGAGTCGCTGTCCCGCGAGCCCGAGCGCATCCTCGACGTCGAGTGGGCGCCCACCCAGTCCTCGGTCTTCCTGGTCGCCATCCAGGTGGAGGCGCTGGACCGCTCCCGGCTGCTGTCGGACGTCACGCGGGTCCTGTCCGACCAGCACGTCAACATCCTGTCCGCCGCCGTGCAGACGTCCCGCGACCGGGTGGCCACCTCCCGCTTCACCTTCGAGATGGGCGACCCCAAGCACCTCGGCCACGTCCTGAAGGCCGTGCGCGGCGTGGAGGGCGTCTACGACGTGTACCGCGTGACCTCGGCGCGCAGCCGCGCCTGACCGGACAAGCCGCACGCGAAAGGGCCCCATACGCCGGTATGGGGCCCTTTCGCGCGAGCGACGGGTGACTTAGCCGCCGAACTCCTGCAGGCCCTTCAGGGCCTGGTCCAGAAGCGCCTGGCGGCCTTCCAGCTCACGCTCCAGCTTGTCGGCCCGGGCGCCGTTGCCCTGGGCGCGGGCCTGCTCGATCTGCGCCCGCAGTTTGTCCACCGCGGCCTGGAGCTGACCGGTCAGACCCTCGGCACGCGCGCGTGCCTCCGGGTTCGTCCGGCGCCACTCGGCCTCCTCGGCCTCCTGGAGAGCCCGCTCCACGGTGTGCATCCGGCCCTCGACCTTCGGGCGCGCGTCCCGCGGGACGTGGCCGATGGCCTCCCAGCGCTCGTTGATCGAGCGGAAGGCCGCCCGCGAGCCCTTCAGGTCCGTGATGGGCAGGAGCCTCTCGGCCTCCTCGGCCAGCTCCTCCTTCAGCTTCAGGTTCTCGGCCTGCTCCGCGTCCCGCTCGGCGAAGACCGAGCTGCGGGCCGCGAAGAACACGTCCTGGGCGCCGCGGAAGCGGTTCCACAGGTCGTCCTCGTGCTCGCGCTGGGCGCGGCCCGCGGCCTTCCACTCGGTCATCAGCTCGCGGTAACGGGCCGCGGTGGCGCCCCAGTCCGTCGAACCGGACAGCGCCTCGGCCTCGGAGACCAGCCGCTCCTTGGTCCGGCGGGCCTCCTCGCGCTGCGCGTCGAGCTGCGCGAAGTGCGCCTTGCGCCGCTTGGAGAACGCCGACCGGGCGTGCGAGAAGCGGTGCCACAGCTCGTCGTCCGACTTGCGGTCAAGACGCGGCAGGCCCTTCCAGGTGTCCACCAGGGCGCGCAGCCGTTCACCGGCCGCCCGCCACTGGTCGGACTGCGCGAGCTGCTCGGCCTCGGTGACCAGGTCCTCCTTGGCCTTGCGGGCCTCGTCGGACTGCTTGGCCCGCTGCGCCTTGCGCTCCTCGCGCCGGGCCTCGACCGTCTCCACGAGCTTGTCGAGGCGGGTCCGCAGCGCGTCCAGGTCGCCCACCGCGTGGTGGGCGTCCACCTGCTCGCGCAGGTGGTCGACCGCGGTCCGGGCGTCCTTCGCCGACAGGTCGGTGGTCTTCACTCGCTTCTCGAGGAGGCCGATCTCGACAACCAGGCCCTCGTACTTGCGTTCGAAGTAGGCAAGCGCCTCCTCAGGGGAGCCGGCCGCCCAGGAACCGACGACCTGCTCGCCGTCGGCCGTACGCACGTACACGGTCCCCGTCTCGTCGACGCGGCCCCACGGGTCGCTGCTCACAGCGCCTCCTCCACATGATGCCTGCGAGGGGCTTCAGCGCCCCCGGGCATCGTCCACAGTTTCGTCACGGCCAACATAGGCGACCGGCGGGTGGCCTGTCCGCATCCAGCGCGGGCGAATCTGCGCTGGCGGCGGTCCCGGGTGTCCCGCCGGGTCAGGACTTGGCGACCGTCGCCTTGTTGATCACCACCGTCGCGTTCGGCGCGGTGTTCCCGGTCGTCGGGTCGGCCGCCTGGGCGCCGGCCGCCGCGATCTTCTTGAGCACCTTCATGCCCGCGTCGGAGACCGTCCCGAACGGCGTGTAGCTCGGCGGCAGCGGGCTGTCCTTGTAGACCAGGAAGAACTGGCTGCCCCCGGTGTGCTTCTGTCCGGTGTTCGCCATCGCGACCGTGCCGGCCGGGTAGACGTTGCCCTTCAGGCTCTTGTCCTTGAGGTTCTCGTCCGGGAGCGTGTAGCCGGGACCGCCGCTGCCGGTGGCCGTGGGGTCGCCGCACTGCAGCACGAAGATGCCCTCGGCGGTGAGCCGGTGGCACTTGGTGTGGTCGAAGTAGCCCTTGCCCGCGAGGAAGTCGAACGAGTTCACGGTGTGCGGGGCCGCCGACGCCTTCAGCGACATGTCGATGTCGCCGCACGTCGTCGCGAGCGTCATCGTGTACTTCGCCGAGGTGTCGATCGTCACCGCCGGCTCCTTCTTCCAGCTCAGCTTCTTCACCGAGCCCGCCGCCGGCTTCTCGCACGGGTCCGGCGCCTTGCTGCTCGGCGAGGCGCTCGGCGACGCGTCCGCGCCGGCGCTGGTCTTCTTGTCGTCGTCGTTCTTCAGCACGCCCGTCGTGTACAGCGCGACGCTGCCGATCACGACCACGCCGAGCACCGACGCGATCACGGAGTTGCGCATGCGTGCCTTGCGCCGCGCGCTGGTGCGCCGCTGCTGCTGCCGCAAGAACTTCTCCCGGGCGAGCTGACGCCGCCGCTGCTCCTGGCTGACCACCGGGTTCTCTCCTCATGCGTGTCGTGTTGCCGACGGTACGCGTGCGTCCTGTGAGCCGACAGCCGCGTGTAGCCCCGTACCGTATATGGGTTAGCTGAGGAAACGGCAGCGCCGGTAGGCTCTGGACCACAGGCTGCCTGCCCGCAGGCCCTCCCGTATCGACACAACGAAGGACGATCGTGCTCATTGCCGGGTTCCCCGCCGGGGCCTGGGGGACGAACTGTTATCTCGTCGCCCCCGCCGCCGGTGAGGAGTGCGTGATCATCGACCCGGGCCACCAGGCCGCCGACGGAGTCGAGGAAGCACTGAGGAAGCATCGGCTCAAGCCCGTCGCCGTCGTCCTCACCCACGGCCACATCGACCACGTGGCGTCGGTCGTCCCCGTGTGCGGCGCCCACGACGTGCCGGCCTGGATCCACCCCAGTGACCGCTACATGATGAGCGACCCCGAGAAGGCGCTCGGCCGCGCCTTCGGCCTGCCGCTGCTGGGCGAGCTGACCGTGGGCGAGCCGGACGACGTCCGGGAGCTGAGCGACGGCGCGAAGCTGGAGCTGGCCGGTCTCACCTTCTCCGTCGCGCACGCACCGGGCCATACCAAGGGGTCGGTGACCTTCCAGATGCCCGAGACCGCGGACATCCCGTCGGTCTTCTTCTCCGGGGATCTGCTGTTCGCCGGCTCCGTCGGACGCACCGACCTGCCGGGTGGCTCCATGGAGGACATGCTCGACTCGCTGGCCCGCGTGTGCCTGCCGCTCGAGGACTCCACCGTGGTGCTGTCCGGGCACGGCCCCCAGACGACCATCGGCCAGGAGCGCGCCACCAACCCCCATCTGCGGCAGGTGGCGGCCGGCCAGGGAGCCTTCCGGGCTCCCCGACGAGGAATGTGACGAGAGACATCCGTGAGTACCTTCCAGGCCCCCAAGGGCACCTATGACCTCCTCCCGCCGGACTCCGCCGTCTACCTGGCGGTCCGGGAGGCGATCGCGGCCCCGCTGCGCGACTCCGGCTACGGCTACGTCGAGACCCCCGGCTTCGAGAACGTGGAGCTGTTCGCGCGCGGCGTCGGCGAGTCCACCGACATCGTCACCAAGGAGATGTACGCCTTCGAGACCAAGGGCGGCGACCGGCTCGCCCTGCGCCCCGAGGGCACGGCGTCCGTGCTGCGCGCCGCCCTGGAGGCCAACCTGCACAAGGCGGGCAACCTCCCGGTCAAGCTCTGGTACTCCGGCTCGTACTACCGCTACGAGCGCCCGCAGAAGGGCCGCTACCGGCACTTCTCCCAGGTCGGCGCCGAGGCGATCGGCGCCGAGGACCCGGCGCTGGACGCCGAGCTGATCATCCTGGCCGACCAGGCCTACCGCTCGCTGGGCCTGCGCGACTTCCGCATCCTGCTGAACAGCCTGGGCGACAAGGAGTGCCGGCCGGTGTACCGGGCTGCGCTGCAGGACTTCCTGCGCGCCCTGGACCTGGACGAGGACACCCGCCGCCGGGTGGAGATCAACCCGCTGCGGGTCCTCGACGACAAGCGCGAGTCGGTGCAGAAGCAGCTCACGGGCGCGCCGCTGCTGCGCGACTACCTGTGCGACGCCTGCAAGGCGTACCACGAGGAGGTCCGCGAGCTGCTCACCGCGGCGGGCGTGGCCTTCGAGAACGACCCGAGGCTGGTCCGCGGCCTGGACTACTACACCCGGACCACCTTCGAGTTCGTGCACGACGGTCTCGGCTCCCAGTCCGCGGTCGGCGGCGGCGGCCGCTACGACGGCCTGTCGGAGATGATCGGCGGCCCCGCGCTGCCGTCGGTGGGCTGGGCGCTGGGCGTCGACCGCACGGTCCTCGCCCTGGAGGCCGAGGGCGTCACCCTCGACCTGCCGTCCACGACCAGCGTCTACGCCGTCCCGCTCGGCGAGGAGGCCCGCCGGGTCCTGTTCGCCAAGGTCACCGAACTGCGCAGGATCGGCGTCGCGACGGACTTCGCCTACGGCGGCAAGGGTCTGAAGGGCGCCATGAAGAACGCCAACCGCAGCGGCGCCCGCTACGCGATCGTCGCCGGCGAACGCGACCTCGCCGAGGGCGTCGTGCAGCTCAAGGACATGGAGTCCGGCGAGCAGACGGCCATCGGCGTGAACGAGATCGTGGCCGAACTGGAGTCACGGCTCGGCTGAGCACACGCGCGCGAGGGCGCCGGACACCCCGCCGGGGGCGTCCGGCGCCCTCGCCGCACGCGGTGCCGGCGCTGTCCGAAGCCGGTCGAACGGCACCGCTCGTACGAGCCTCCTTATGCGGAGCGAACGGTGAACCCACGCGCGCGTGCGGCAGAATGAGGGCTGCCCGAAGAAGGTCCACCTCTCGAGTGACGGAATCGGCGTGATGAGCAAGACGACAGTCAAGGACGTCTCCAGCGAGCCCGGGTCCGGGCCCGTCGCCGTGCCGCGCGCGGAGGGCGGCAGCCGCGCCCTCGCGATCCTGCTGGTGATCACCGGCGCCGCCGGGCTGCTGGCCGCCTGGGTCATCACGATCGACAAGTTCAAGATCCTCGAGGCCAAGGTCGCCGGCAAGACCTACACCCCCGGCTGCAGCCTCAACCCGGTGGTGTCCTGCGGCAGCGTCATGGAGAGCAAGCAGGCCGCCGTCTTCGGCTTCCCCAACCCGATGCTCGGCCTGGTCGCCTACGGCATCGTCGTCTGCGTCGGCGTGAGCCTGCTGGCCCGCGCCCGCTTCCCGCGCTGGTACTGGCTGACCTTCAACTTCGGCACCCTCTTCGGGGTCGCCTTCTGCACCTGGCTGCAGTTCCAGTCCCTGTACCGGATCAACGCGCTGTGCCTGTGGTGCTCGCTCGCCTGGGTCGCCACGATCGTCATGTTCTGGTACGTCACCTCGTTCAACGTCCGCAACGGCTTCCTGCCGTCCCCGCGCTGGCTGAAGTCGTTCTTCGGCGAGTTCACCTGGGTCCTGCCGGTCATGCACGTCGGCGTCATCGGCATGCTGGTGCTCACCCGGTGGTGGGACTTCTGGACCGCCTGACGGCCGGACGGCGGCCCTGACGGGACTGTCGGTGCGGTGATTTAGGGTTTCTGCGTGGAACCCGACCTGTTCACCGCCGCAGCAGAAGAACGCCAGGAGAAGGATCCCGCCGCCAGCCCGCTGGCGGTGCGGATGCGTCCGCGCACCCTCGACGAGGTGGTGGGCCAGCAGCACCTGCTGAAGCCCGGCTCCCCGCTGCGCCGCCTGGTGGGCGAGAGCGCGGAGCACAGGGGCGAGGCCGCGGGCCAGGGCAGCGGGAGACGGGTGGGGCCCGCCGGGCCGTCCTCGGTGATCCTCTGGGGCCCGCCCGGCACGGGCAAGACGACCCTGGCGTACGTCGTATCGAAGGCCACCGACAAGCGCTTCGTCGAGCTGTCCGCCATCACCGCGGGCGTCAAGGAGGTCCGCGCGGTCATCGACGGCGCCCGCCGCGCCACCGGCGGCTTCGGCAAGGAGACCGTCCTCTTCCTCGACGAGATCCACCGCTTCAGCAAGGCCCAGCAGGACTCCCTGCTCCCCGCGGTCGAGAACCGCTGGGTGACCCTGATCGCGGCCACCACCGAGAACCCCTACTTCTCGGTGATCTCCCCGCTGCTCTCACGCTCCCTGCTGCTCACCCTCGAGCCGCTGACCGACGAGGACGTCCGCGGCCTGCTGAAGCGGGCCCTCGCCGATGAGCGCGGCCTGGCCGGCGCCGTCGCCCTGCCCGGCGACACCGAGGACCACCTCCTGCGCATCGCCGGCGGCGACGCCCGCCGCGCCCTGACCGCGCTGGAGGCCGCCGCCGGAGCCGCCCTCGACCAGGGCGAGCGTGAGATCAGCCTCCGCACGCTCGAGCAGACGGTCGACCGCGCCGCGCTGAAGTACGACCGCGACGGCGACCAGCACTACGACGTCGCCAGCGCCCTGATCAAGTCGATCCGCGGCTCCGACGTCGACGCGGCGCTGCACTACCTGGCCCGCATGATCGAGGCCGGCGAGGACCCCCGGTTCATCGCCCGCCGCCTGATGATCTCCGCGAGCGAGGACATCGGCCTCGCCGACCCCAACGCCCTGCCCATCGCGGTCGCCGCCGCCCAGGCCGTCGCCATGATCGGCTTCCCGGAGGCCGCCCTCACGCTCAGCCACGCCACCATCGCCCTCGCGCTCGCCCCCAAGTCCAACGCCGCCACCACCGCCATCGGCGCCGCGCTGGAGGACGTGCGCAAGGGACAGGCCGGCTCCGTGCCGCCGCATCTGCGGGACGGGCACTACCAGGGCGCGGCCAAGCTCGGCCACGCCCAGGGCTACGTGTACCCGCACGACCTGCCCGAGGGCATCGCCCAGCAGCAGTACGCACCCGACGCCCTCAAGGACCGCGAGTACTACACGCCGACCCGGCACGGCGCGGAGGCCCGGTACGCGGACTCGGTGGAGTGGACGCGCAAGCACCTCGGTCGCAAGCGCTCCTGAGCAGCCTGTAGACTGCCCCGAAGTGCTGAGTCCCGCGCAGTCAGAGCGGGACACCCAGCCGGAGACCCGGTCCTTCGCGGACCGGCTCCAGGAGCGTCGCGCACCGTCGAACGGTGTCGCGGGCAGCCCACCACCACCCCGGATCCCCGGGAACGGTCGGTGGGCCACTCGCGTGCTGCACGTATGTGCCCAGATCAGGGGAGCGGCTGCCCGGCAGGTCCCACGCGGACCCGGCGGGTCTCCCCGGCTGCGGATGCGACCTCCCTCAACCCTGACAAGCCGAAAACCAGGAAAGAGAAACAGACAGTGGCGAACCAGTCCCGCCCCAAGGTCAAGAAGTCGCGTGCCCTCGGCATCGCGCTGACCCCGAAGGCCGTCAAGTACTTCGAGGCCCGCCCCTACCCGCCGGGTGAGCACGGCCGCGGCCGCAAGCAGAACTCGGACTACAAGGTCCGTCTGCTCGAGAAGCAGCGCCTGCGCGCGCAGTACGACGTGTCCGAGCGCCAGCTCGTCCGCGCCTACGAGCGTGCCTCCAAGGTCCAGGGCAAGACCGGTGAGGCCCTGATCATCGAGCTCGAGCGCCGTCTCGACGCGCTGGTCCTGCGTTCGGGCATCGCCCGCACGATCTACCAGGCCCGCCAGATGGTCGTCCACGGCCACATCCAGGTCAACGGCCAGAAGGTCGACAAGCCGTCCTTCCGTGTCCGTCCGGACGACGTCGTGCAGGTCCGCGACCGCTCCAAGGACAAGACGCTCTTCCAGGTCGCCCGCGAGGGTGGCTTCGCCCCCGACGGTGAGACCCCGCGCTACCTGCAGGTGAACCTCAAGGCCCTGGCGTTCCGCCTGGACCGCGAGCCGAACCGCAAGGAGATCCCGGTGATCTGCGACGAGCAGCTCGTCGTCGAGTACTACGCCCGCTGACCCCGGTCACGGCATAGGCACTCAGCCCGCCGTCTCCCCGCCCTTCCGGGCGCGGGAGGCGGCGGGTTCGCGTTCGTGGTCCCCGCCGCGCGCATGCGGCAGCCGTCCGCGCCGGACGGGCACCCCCTGCGCCGGCCGCGCACCCTCGTGCGCCAGCGCCCGGGCCACGGCCGCCGCCCGGTCCAGCCGGGCCCCCTCGGCCAGCAGCTCCTCGTACCGCTCGTCGCCGAGTGCCTGCCGTGCCGCCGCCTCGCACAGCTCGTGCGGTGCGTTGTAGTGGACCGAGCCGAACAGCGGCAGCCCGACCGACGGCCACAGCCGGCCCGCGGCGCCCTGCAGGACCGCCGCCTCCGCCGGGTCGCCCTGGGACGCCGTCACCAGGGCCAGCAGCTCGAGCGACAGCACCGAACCGAGCAGGTCGCGAAAGGCGTGCGCGTCGCCCAGGCAGTCCACCAGCAGCTCCCGCGCCCGGCGCAGGTCCCCGTCCCGCCAGGCCGCGTAGGCCAGGACGTACAGCGCGTACGAGCGGGCCCAGCGCTCCCCGTGGTCCTCGCACACCCGGCGCACGTCCTCGCACAGCCGCACCGCCTCCGCCAGGTCCCCCTGGAACGCCCGCGCCATCGCCAGCTCCACCTGGCTCATCAGGACGTTGCTGTTCAGCTCGCCGATCTCCCGGTACCGCCCGAGCGCCGAGCGCAGCAGCCGCTCCGCGCGCGCCATGTCGTCCGTCACCAGCGCCAGACAGCCCGTGCGGTGCTCCGCGTACGCCACCGCCGTGCCGTCCGCCACCCGCTCCGCCGCGGTACGGCACTCCCGCAGCACGGCCGGCGCCGCGACGGTGTCGCCCTGCAGGACTGCCACGTACCCGAGCACCCACAGCGCCTTCAGCCGCGACCGCTCGTACCCCGACTCCAGCTCCACGCTGCGCTCCAGCCAGCGCCGCCCCTCCGACAGCCGTCCGCAGCCCGCCCAGCAGAACCACAGCGAGCCCGCCAGGTACTGGCCCAGATGCGCCTCCTCCGGCTCGGTCAGGCAGAACTCGAGGGCGTCGCGCAGATTCGGCAGCTCCGCCTCGACGCGCGCGGCCACCTCCCGCTGCCGGGGCGAGAACCAGTCCAGCTCGCACATCGTGGCCAGGCCCAGGCACCAGTCGCGGTGCCGCCGCCGCAGCCGGGCCGTGTCCCCGGCGGCCGCAAGCCAGCCGGCGCCGTAGGCCCGGACGGTGTCCAGCATCCGGTAGCGGGGTCCCGTCGCCGTCTCCTCGCGCGTCACCAGCGACTGCGCGAGCAGTTCCGACAGCACGTCCAGGACGTCCTCGGCGGGCAGGCCGTCCCCGCTGCACACGTACTCCGCCGCGTCCAGGTCGAAGGTCCCCGCGAACACCGAAAGCCGTGCCCACAGCAGCCGTTCGGCCGGGGTGCACAGCTCGTGGCTCCAGCCGATCGCCGTGCGCAGCGTCCGGTGCCGCGGCAGGGCGTCCGGGCCGCCGCCGGTCAGCAGCCGGAACCGGTCGTCGAGACGCTCGAGCAACTGGGCCGGGGACAGCGCCCGCAGCCGCCCCGCGGCCAGCTCCACCGCCAGCGGGATCCCCTCGAGACGCAGGCACAGCTCACGCACCGCCGGACGGTCCGCCACGTCGGCGCCGTGCTGCCGGGCCCGGTCGGCGAACAGCTCCACCGCCTCGTCGGCGCCGAGCGGCACCAGCGGGAACAGCCGCTCGCCGGCCAGCCCCAGCGGACGGCGCCCCACGGCCAGCACCCGCAGCTCCGGCAGCCCGCGCAGCAGCTCGGCGACCAGCCCGGCGCAGGCCTCCACCAGGTGCTCGAACCCGTCCAGTACCAGCAGGACACGACGCCCCGCGAGATGGGCGAACAGTGCCTCGCGCGGCGGCCGGGTGGTGTGGTCGGTCAGGCCCAGGGCGTCCGCCACCGCGTACTCGGCGAACAGCGGGTCCTGGACGTGCGCCAGCTCCACCCGGGCCACCTCCGCCCCGCCCGCCGGCCGCCGCGCCGCGCGCAGGGCGAGCCGGGACTTGCCCACCCCGCCGGGACCGGTCACCGTCACCAGCCGGGCCGCCGCCATGGCCTCGGCCAGTGCGGCGAGTTCGGCCGAGCGCCCGACGAAGGAGGTGAGTTCAAGGGGCGGCCGGCCGGCCGCGCAGGGGCCGGGGTGCTGAGGACCTCGCATGGGACACGGAGCGTACTGAAACGTGTTCGGTCCGTACAATCGGTTCCCGCGACCGCGCCCGCCGCCGACGGTAATCCGGTACGGAGCCCCGTCACCGGCGCGATAGGCTCGGTGCACTGCTTTTCTCATGGTTCCGATGTTCAGAGCACGTTTCAGGGAGCGGGTGCGCACAGTGTCCGGTGGAGAGGTGGCCGGGATCCTGGTGGCCGTCTTCTGGGCGATCCTGGTCTCCTTCCTCGCCGTCGCACTGGTGAGGCTGGCCCAGACGCTCAAGGCGACCACCAAGCTCGTGGCGGAGGTGACCGACCAGGCCGTCCCGCTCCTCGCGGACGCCTCCGCGGCCGTGCGCTCCGCGCAGACGCAGATCGACCGGGTCGACGCGATCGCCTCCGACGTCCAGGAGGTCACCTCGAACGCCTCCGCGCTGTCCACCACCGTCGCCTCCACCTTCGGCGGCCCGCTGGTCAAGGTCGCGGCCTTCGGCTACGGCGTGCGCCGGGCGCTGGGCGGCCGCAGGGAGGACGCGCCCGCGAAGTCGCCCCGGCGTACGGTGATCGTGGGCCGCACGGTCCCCGCCGCACGACGCAAGCGGAAGAAGGACTGAGACCGACCGATGTTCCGCCGTACGTTCTGGTTCACCTCGGGCGTCGCCGCCGGGGTGTGGGCCACCACCAAGGTCAACCGCAAGCTGAGGCAGCTGACCCCGGAGAGCCTCGCCGCGACCGCGGCCGACAAGGCCCTGGAGGCCGGCCGGCGACTGAAGGACGGCGCGGTCGGCTTCGCGCTCGACGTCCGCGACAACATGGCCCGGCGGGAGGCCGAGCTGGGGGAGGCGCTGGGCATCAACGCCGACCCCGAACTCCCCGCGCCCGGGCGGTACGCCGTCCTGGAGAACAATCGCAGCAACCCGAAGTACATCGAGAACACGACGTACTCGCACAACCGGAATGAGGACCACTGATGGAGTCGGCCGAGATTCGCCGCCGCTGGCTGAGCTTCTTCGAGGAGCGCGGGCACACCGTCGTCCCTTCGGCGTCGCTCATCGCGGACGACCCGACTCTGCTCCTCGTCCCCGCCGGCATGGTGCCCTTCAAGCCCTACTTCCTGGGTGAGGTCAAGCCCCCCTTCGCGCGCGCCACCAGCGTGCAGAAGTGCGTGCGCACGCCCGACATCGAAGAGGTCGGCAAGACCACCCGGCACGGCACGTTCTTCCAGATGTGCGGCAACTTCTCCTTCGGCGACTACTTCAAGGAAGGCGCCATCAAGCACGCCTGGGAGCTGCTCACCACGCCCCAGGACAAGGGCGGTTACGGCCTCGACCCCGAGCGCCTGTGGATCACCGTCTACAAGGACGACGACGAGGCCGAGCGCATCTGGCACGAGGTCGTCGGCGTGCCCAGGGAGCGCATCCAGCGCCTGGGCATGAAGGACAACTACTGGTCCATGGGCGTCCCCGGCCCCTGCGGCCCCTGCTCCGAGATCAACTACGACCGCGGCCCCGAGTTCGGCGCCGAGGGCGGCCCCGCCGTCAACGACGAGCGGTACGTGGAGATCTGGAACCTCGTCTTCATGCAGTACGAGCGGGGCGAGGGCACCGGCAAGGACAACTTCGAGATCCTCGGCGAACTGCCCAGCAAGAACATCGACACGGGCCTCGGCCTTGAGCGCCTCGCCATGATCCTGCAGGGCGTGCAGAACATGTACGAGATCGACACCTCCATGGCCGTCATCGACAAGGCCACCGAGCTGACCGGCGTGGCCTACGGCGACGCCCACGACTCGGACGTCTCGCTGCGCGTGGTCACCGACCACATGCGCACCGCCACCATGCTCATCGGCGACGGCGTCACCCCGGGCAACGAGGGCCGCGGCTACGTGCTGCGCCGCATCATGCGCCGCGCCATCCGCAACATGCGCCTGCTCGGTGCCACCGGCCCGGTCGTCAGGGACCTGATCGACGTCGTCATCAACATGATGGGCCAGCAGTACCCGGAGCTGGTCACCGACCGCGAGCGCATCGAGAAGGTCGCCCTCGCCGAGGAGAACGCCTTCCTGAAGACGCTGAAGGCCGGCACCAACATCCTCGACACCGCCGTCACCGAGACCAAGCAGTCCGGCGGCACGGTGCTCTCCGGCGACAAGGCCTTCCTGCTCCACGACACCTGGGGCTTCCCGATCGACCTCACCCTGGAGATGGCCGCCGAGCAGGGCCTCTCCGTGGACGAGGACGGCTTCCGCCGCCTGATGAAGGAGCAGCGGGAGCGCGCCAAGGCCGACGCCCAGGCCAAGAAGACCGGCCACGCCGACATGGGCGCCTACCGCGAGATCGCCGACTCCGCCGGTGCCACCGACTTCATCGGCTACACCGACACCGAGGGCGAGACCACCATCGTCGGCATCCTGGTCGACGGCGTCTCCTCCCCGGCCGCCACCGAGGGCGACGAGGTCGAGATCGTCCTGGACCGCACCCCCTTCTACGCCGAGGGCGGCGGCCAGATCGGCGACACCGGCCGGATCAAGGTCGACTCCGGCGCCGTGATCGAGGTCCGCGACTGCCAGAAGCCGGTCCCGGGCGTCTACGTCCACAAGGGCGTCGTCCAGGTCGGCGAGGTCACCGTCGGCGCCAGGGCCCACGCCTCGATCGACTTCCGACGCCGCAAGGCCATCGCCCGCGCCCACTCGGCCACGCACCTGACCCACCAGGCGCTGCGCGACGCCCTCGGCCCGACGGCCGCCCAGGCCGGCTCCGAGAACCAGCCGGGCCGCTTCCGCTTCGACTTCGGCTCCCCGTCCGCCGTTCCGACGGCCGTGATGACCGACGTCGAGCAGAAGATCAACGAGGTGCTCGCCCGCGACCTCGACGTGCACGCCGAGGTCATGGGCATCGACGACGCCAAGAAGCAGGGCGCCATCGCCGAGTTCGGCGAGAAGTACGGCGAGCGGGTCCGCGTGGTGACCATCGGCGACTTCTCCAAGGAGCTGTGCGGCGGCACGCACGTGCACAACACCGCCCAGCTCGGCCTGGTCAAGCTGCTCGGCGAGTCGTCGATCGGCTCGGGCGTGCGGCGCATCGAGGCCCTGGTCGGCGTCGACGCCTACAACTTCCTCGCCCGCGAGCACACGGTCGTCGCCCAGCTCCAGGAACTGGTCAAGGGCCGCGCCGAGGAGCTCCCGGAGAAGATCTCCGCCATGCTCGGCAAGCTGAAGGACGCCGAGAAGGAGATCGAGAAGTTCCGCGCCGAGAAGGTGCTGCAGGCCGCCGCCGGTCTCGCCGAGTCGGCCAGGGACGTCCGCGGTGTCGCCGTGGTCACCGGCCAGGTGCCGGACGGCACGAGCCCCGACGACCTGCGCAAGCTGGTCCTCGACGTACGGGGCCGCATCCAGGGCGGCCGGGCCGCCGTGGTCGCCCTCTTCACCGTCAACAACGGCAAGCCGCTCACCGTCATCGCCACCAACGAGGCGGCCCGCGAGCGCGGCCTCAAGGCCGGTGACCTGGTCCGCACCGCCGCCAAGACGCTCGGCGGCGGCGGTGGCGGCAAGCCTGACGTCGCCCAGGGCGGCGGCCAGAACCCGGCCGCGGTCGGCGACGCCGTCGACGCCGTCGAGCGGCTCGTCGCCGAGACCGCGAAGTAGGAAGCGGCCGGACATGCGCAGAGGACGCCGGCTCGCGATCGACGTCGGGGACGCCCGGATCGGGGTCGCCTCGTGCGACCCCGACGGGATCCTCGCCACCCCGGTGGAGACCGTCCCGGGCCGGGACGTGCCCGCCGCCCACCGCCGGCTGCGGCAGCTGGTGGAGGAGTACGAACCGATCGAGGTCGTCGTCGGACTCCCTCGCTCCCTCAAGGGGGGCGAGGGACCGGCCGCCGTCAAGGTCCGCGCCTTCGCCCAGGAACTGGCCGGAGGCATCCGGCCGGTGCCGGTCCGTCTGGTGGACGAGCGGATGACGACCGTGACGGCCAGTCAGGGACTGCGCGCCTCGGGGGTCAGATCGAAGAAGGGCCGCTCCGTGATCGACCAGGCCGCGGCCGTCATCATCCTGCAGCAGGCCCTGGAATCCGAACGGGTGTCAGGCAAAGCACCCGGCGAGGGCGTCGAAGTGGTCATCTGATCGCGATACGGTAACGTTCCGCGCGATGCGGCGGTGTTCGAACAGCCGCCGCAAACAAGAGGCGGAACGGCAGCAGGTCCGGGCCGCACGACCGTCCGCCTCGCGGCTCTAGGGGATCGATGACTGAGTATGGCCGGGGCCCTGGCTCCGAACCGTGGCATCCGGAGGACCCGTTGTACGGGGACGGCGGATGGGGAGGGCAGCAGACCCACGCGGGTCAGCAGTCCCCTTACGACGGCCAGGCGCAGCAGCAGTACCCGCAGCAGCCGCAGTACGGCGACTGGGACCAGGGCCGGCAGCAGCAGCCCGGCTACGACCAGCAGCAGTACCCGTACCACCCGGAGCAGGACCACCAGCAGTACGGCGGCGCGTTCCCCGGCCAGGACCAGCGGTACGCCGAGCACACCCAGCAGCAGTACCAGCAGCAGGGGGTCTGGAACGCGAACGGCGCCCAGGACCAGGTGCCCTACCCGCCCGATCCCGGCGACCCGTACGGCCAGCAGCCCGCCGCCTACGGCGCGCAGCAGCACGACTTCTACCGCACCGAGGACGCCTACCCGCCGCCCGAGCCGCCGGGCCGCCGGCGCCCCGAGCCGGAACCGGAACCGGCGGCCGAGGAGGAGCACGCCTTCTTCTCGGGGGCGGAGGACGACGAGGACGACGCCGGGCACGAGCTGCAGAGCCGGAGTGAGCGGCGGGGCAAGGCCAAGAAACCGGTCAAGGGCAAGAAGCGCCGCAACGGCTGCGCCTGCCTGGTCGTCTGCCTGGTGTTCGGCGGAGGCATCGGCGGGGCCGGTTATTTCGGCTGGAAGTTCTACCAAAATCGTTTCGCCCCGGCCCCCGACTACGCGGGCAGCGGGACCGGCGTGAGCGTGACCGTGGAGATCCCCAAGGGCGCGGGCGGCTGGGAGATCGGGCGGCGGCTGAAGGAAGCGGGCGTGGTCAAGAGCGCCGACGCCTTCGTAAGCGCCCAGGGGCAGAACCCCAAGGGCGACACCATCCAGGCCGGCGCGTACCTGCTGAAGAAGGAGATGTCCGCCGCCAGCGCCGTGCAGCTCATGCTGGACCCGAGGAGCCAGAGCAACGTGCTCGTCAAGCCCGGCGAGCGCAACGCACAGGTGTACCAGGCCATCGACAAGCAGCTCGGCGTCTCCGCGGGCACCACCAGGAAGGTCGCCAGGGCGCAGTACAAGAAGCTGGGCCTGCCGAGCTGGGCGCAGAACAACGCCTCCATCCAGGACCCGCTCGAGGGCTTCTTCTGGCCCGCCACGTACCCGGCCGCCAAGGGCATGAAGCCCGAGGCGGTGCTGAAGCAGATGGTCGCCCAGTCCAAGCAGAAGTACGCCCCGTACAACCTCCCCGCGAAGGCGCAGGCGCTGGGCCTGAAGAACGCGTTCGAGCTGCTCACGGTCGCGAGCCTGGTCCAGGCGGAGGGCAAGACGCACGACGACTTCCGCAAGATGGCGGAGGTGGTCTACAACCGTCTCAAGCCCACCAACACCGAGACGAACCAGTTGCTCCAGTTCGACTCGACCTACAACTACCTCAAGGGCACGAGCAACATCCACATCTCCGAGAAGGAGATCAACAGCGACCGCAGCCCGTACAACACCTACACCAACAAGGGCCTGCCGCCCGGCCCGATCGGCAATCCCGGCGAGGACGCGCTGCGGGCGACCCTGAACCCGACGCACGAGGGCTGGATCTACTTCGTGGCGACGGACGGCACCACGAACACCGAATTCGCCAAGACGTACGCGGAATTCAAGCAGCTCAAGGACAAGTTCAATGCCTCCTCGGGCAACTGACGCCCGCCGGGCCGCCGTGCTCGGATCGCCGATCGCCCACTCGCTGTCCCCGGTGCTGCACCGGGCGGCCTACGACGCCCTCGGCCTCAGCGGCTGGTCGTACGACCGCTTCGAGACCGACGAGGCCGCCCTGCCCGGCTTCCTCGACCGGCTCGGACCGGAGTGGGCGGGGCTGTCGCTCACCATGCCGCTGAAGCGTGCGGTCATCCCGCTGCTGGACGAGATCAGCGACACGGCCGCCTCCGTGGACGCCGTCAACACCGTCGTGCTCACCGAGGACGGCCGCCGTCTCGGCGACAACACCGACATCCCCGGCATCGTGGCCGCGCTGTCCGAGCACGGCATCGAGGAGGTCGGGTCGGCGGCGATCCTCGGCGCCGGCGCGACCGCGTCGTCCGCGCTCGCCGCGCTGTCCCGGATCTGCACCGGCCAGGTGGTCGCCTACGTGCGCAGCGAGGCCCGCGCCGCCGAGATGCGGCGGTGGGGCGAACGCCTGGAGGTGGACGTCCGCACGGCGGACTGGGCGGACGCCGGGCAGGCGCTGCGCGCCCCGCTGGTGATCGCCACCACCCCGGCCGGTGCCACCGACGCCCTCGCCGCGGCCGTGCCGGAGCGCCCCGCCACCCTGTTCGACGTGCTGTACGACCCCTGGCCGACCGAGCTGGCGGCCCGCTGGTCCATGTTCGGCGGCGCGGTCGTCAGCGGCCTCGACCTGCTCGTCCACCAGGCCGTGCTGCAGGTGGAGCGGATGACCGGCCGCTCGCCCGCGCCCCTGGAGGCCATGCGGCACGCCGGCGAGAAGGCGCTCGCCGGGCGCTGAGCGCCCGCTCCGGCGTCCGCCTGCTGGACCGGCCGCCGAATCCGCGCCGCGGACGTGGGAGGATCGGAGGTGGCGGGCCGGGGTCGCGCACCCGGTCGCGTCGTCGCCGTACGCGAGGACACGCGTGCTGAGGGCAGTACCGGGCGCGAACACGGAGGAGCACCGTTGAGCAGGCTGCGTTGGCTCACCGCGGGGGAGTCCCACGGTCCCGCACTCGTCGCGACGCTGGAGGGCCTTCCCGCCGGCGTGCCGATCACCACGGAGATGGTGGCGGACCACCTGGCGCGGCGGCGGCTCGGCTATGGCCGCGGTGCGCGCATGAAGTTCGAGCGGGACGAGGTCACCTTCCTGGGCGGCGTCCGGCACGGCCTCACCCTCGGCTCCCCGGTCGCGGTCATGGTGGGCAACACCGAGTGGCCCAAGTGGGAGCAGGTCATGGCGGCCGACCCGGTCGACCCCGAGATCCTGGACGGCCTCGCCCGCAACGCGCCGCTGACCCGGCCCCGGCCCGGCCACGCCGACCTCGCCGGCATGCAGAAGTACGGCTTCGACGAGGCCCGTCCGATCCTCGAGCGCGCCTCCGCCCGTGAGACCGCCGCCCGGGTGGCGCTCGGCGCGGTGGCCCGGTCGTACCTGAAGGAGACGGCCGGCATCGAGATCGTCTCCCACGTGGTCGAGCTGGCCTCCGCCAAGGCCCCGCAGGGCGTCTACCCGACGCCGGCCGACGTCGAGCGGCTGGACGCCGACCCGGTGCGCTGCCTGGACGCCGACGCCTCCAAGGCGATGGTCGCCGAGATCGACCAGGCCCACAAGGACGGCGACACCCTCGGCGGCGTGGTCGAGGTCCTGGCCTACGGCGTGCCGGTGGGCCTGGGCTCGCACGTGCACTGGGACCGCAAGCTGGACGCGCGCCTGGCCGGCGCCCTCATGGGCATCCAGGCGATCAAGGGCGTCGAGATCGGCGACGGCTTCGAGCTCGCGCGGGTGCCGGGTTCGAAGGCGCACGACGAGATCGTGCGGACCGACGAGGGTATCCGGCGGGTGTCCGGCCGCGCCGGCGGCACCGAGGGCGGTCTGTCCACCGGTGAGCTGCTGCGGGTGCGCGCCGCGATGAAGCCGATCGCGACCGTGCCGCGGGCCCTGCGGACGGTGGACGTGACCACCGGCGAGGCCGCCCAGGCGCACCACCAGCGCTCCGACGTCTCCGCCGTGCCGGCCGCGGGCATCGTCGCCGAGGCGATGGTCGCCCTGGTCCTCGCGGACGCGGTGGCGGAGAAGTTCGGCGGCGACAGCGTGGCCGAGACCCGCCGCAACGTCCGGTCGTACCTCGACGGCCTGCGGATCCGGTGAGCGCGTTGCCCGCCGTCGTACTCGTCGGACCCATGGGCGTGGGGAAGTCCACCGTGGGCCGGCTCCTCGCCGAGCGGCTCGGGACCGGGTTCCGGGACACCGACGAGGACATCGTGGCCGCCGAGGGCCGGACCATCGCCGACATCTTCGTGGAGGAGGGCGAGCCCGCCTTCCGCGCCATCGAGAAGGAGGCGGTGCGCCGGGCCGTCGCCGCGCACGAGGGCGTCCTCGCGCTCGGCGGCGGAGCCGTCCTGGACCCGGACACCCGGGCGCTGCTCGCCGGGCACCGGGTGGTCTACCTGTCCATGGACGTGGAGGAGGCCGTCAGGCGCACCGGCCTCAACGTGGCCCGCCCGCTGCTCGCGGTCAACCCGCGCAAGCAGTGGCGCGAGCTGATGGAGGCCCGGCGGCACCTGTACGAGGAGGTCGCCGCGGCCGTCGTGGCGACCGACGGCCGCACCCCCGAAGAGGTCACCCGAGCAGCGCTGGACGCACTGGAGTTGAAGGAAGCATGAGCGAGTCAGTCACCCGGATCCAGGTCGCCGGCAGCGCCGGGACCGAGTCCTACGAGGTGCTGGTCGGCCGCCGGCTCCTGGGCGAGCTGGCCGGGCTGATCGGGCCGAAGGCCAAGCGGGTGGCGGTGGTCCACCCGGAGGCGCTGGCCGAGACCGGTGACGCGCTCCGCGCCGACCTGGCCGAGCAGGGCTACGAGGCCGTCGCCATCCAGGTGCCCAACGCCGAGGAGGCCAAGACCGTCGAGGTCGCCGCCTACTGCTGGAAGGCGCTCGGCCAGTCCGGCTTCACCCGCACCGACGTCATCGTCGGCGTGGGCGGCGGCGCGACGACGGACCTGGCCGGGTTCGTGGCCGCGACCTGGCTGCGCGGGGTGCGCTGGATCGCGATCCCGACCACCGTGCTCGCCATGGTGGACGCGGCCGTCGGCGGCAAGACCGGCATCAACACCGCCGAGGGCAAGAACCTGGTGGGCGCCTTCCATCCGCCGGCCGGCGTGCTCTGCGACCTCGCCGCCCTGGACTCGCTCCCGGTCAACGACTACGTGTCCGGGCTCGCCGAGGTCATCAAGGCCGGCTTCATCGCCGACCCGGTGATCCTGGACCTCATCGAGTCCGACCCCGAGGCCGCCCGGACCCCGGCGGGGCCGCACACGGCCGAGCTGATCGAGCGTTCGATCCGGGTGAAGGCCGACGTGGTCTCCTCCGACCTGAAGGAGTCGGGTCTGCGGGAGGTCCTCAACTACGGTCACACCCTCGGGCACGCCATCGAGAAGAACGAGCGCTACAAGTGGCGGCACGGCGCCGCGGTCGCGGTCGGCATGCACTTCGCCGCCGAACTCGGCCGCCTGGCGGGCCGGTTGGACGACGCGACGGCGGACCGCCACCGCACCGTCCTCGAAGCGGTGGGCCTGCCGCTGCACTACCGCCACGACCAGTGGCCCAAGCTGCTGGAGACGATGAAGGTCGACAAGAAGTCCCGCGGCGACCTGCTGCGGTTCATCGTGCTCGACGGACTGGCCAAACCGACCGTGCTGGAGGGCCCGGACCCGGCCGTCCTGCTCGCCGCCTACGGAGAGGTCGGCCAGTAACCACCCCGCTGTGCCGTTCCGTCCGATTCCGGCCGGGGCACGGGCACTTCGGACCGCCCCCGGTCGTTGCATCCGACGACGGCCGGGGGCGGTACCGTTCGGATGGGTGTCCCTCCCACGCCCCTTAGGGTGTGGGGGAGAGCGGGCTCCGCACCCGCCTGCCAGTGCCAGATGTGTGTACGAGACGGAGTGGCAACGGATGCAGCACGCAGGGGGGTCGCCGCTGCCGCCCCACCAGCAGGGGCGGGGACCGCACGCCGCCTGGGCGTCGGCCGCGCACCACCCGGGAGCCCAGCAGGGTCCCGCACCCGTGCCCCCGCCGCCACCCGGCTACCCGGCGACCGGAGCCGGACCGGTGCCCCCGTCCGGGCCCGTGCCCCCCTCCGGCCCGATGCCGCCTTCCGCGCCCGTGCCTCCGTCGGGCCCGCTGCCGCCTTCCGCGCCCGTGCCCCCGTCCGGCCCGGTGCCGCCCTCGCCCGCGCAGCCGCCCGCCCCGCGGCATGCCCCCGGCCCGCCGCCCCCGGAGACCACCGGCCACCTGCCGCTGCCGCCCGGCGGCCTCGTCGGCGTGCCCGCCGCGCCGCCGGCCTCCGCTCCCGCGCCCGATCCGGCGGCCACCACCCTGGCCGTCCTGCTGATCGGCCCGGCGGGCGCCGGCAAGACCAGCGTCGCCAAGTACTGGGCGGACCACCGGCGGGTGCCCACGGCCCACATCAGCCTGGACGACGTGCGCGAATGGGTCCGCTCCGGCTTCGCCGACCCCCAGTCCGGCTGGAACGACCACTCCGAGGCCCAGTACCGCCTGGCCCGCCGGACCTGCGGCTTCGCCGCCCGGAACTTCCTGGCCAACGGCATCTCCTGCATCCTCGACGACGCGGTCTTCCCGGACCGGCCGGTCGTGGGCCTCGGCGGCTGGAAACGCCACGTGGGCCCCGGTCTGCTGCCGGTCGTCCTGCTCCCGGGCCTGGACGTCGTGCTGGAGCGCAACGCCGAGCGCTCGGGCAACCGCCGCCTCACCGACGAGGAGGTGGCCCGGATCCACGGCCGCATGGCGGGCTGGTACGGCTCGGGCCTGCCGATCGTCGACAACTCCCAGCTCGACGTCCCGGGCACGGCCCGGGTGCTGGACGAGGTCATCGCCCGGGCGATGGCGAGCCCGCCGAGCTGGTGACCGGCGGCAGCGCCCGCCCCGGGCCCCACTCGGCCCCACCCAACCGGCACAATCCGCCCAGAACTCCTACGCTCATCTCATGTCAGAGGTGCACGCGACCCGCCGATCCCGCCTGAGGGAGCGCTGCAACGCGGCCGGCGCCCCCGCCGCCCTGGTCAGCCGCCCCGCCAACGTGCGTTACCTGGCGGGCGCCGCCCCCCAGGGCGCCGTCCTGCTGCTCGGCGGCCAGGAGGACCTCCTGGTGTGCTCCGCCCCCCCGGACGACCGCCCCGCCGAAGGGCGCCCGGACGAGAGCCTGCGGCTGCACGTCCTCCCCGCGCCCGGAGGCGACGCGGCCGTCACCGCGGCCGGCCTCGCCGACGCACAGGGCTCCGACGCCCTGGCCGTGGAGGAGCACGACCTCACCGTCGCCCGGTACCGGGCCGTGTCCTCCGTCGCCCCGCGGCTGCGCCTGGCCGACCTCGGCGCGGCCGTGGAGCAGCTCAGGGTGGTCAAGGACGAGGAGGAGATCTCCTGTCTGCGCATCGGCGCCGAGATCGCCGACCAGGCCCTCGGTGAGCTGCTGGAGTCCATCCTGGTCGGCCGCACCGAGCGCCACCTGGCCCTGGAGCTGGAGCGCCGGCTGGTCGACCACGGCGCCGACGGGCCGGCGTTCCCCACCTCCGTGGCCACCGGGCCCAACTCCGGCCGGCGCGGCCACCGTCCCACCGACCGGCGGGTGGAGGAGGGCGACTTCCTCTCCGTCTGCCTGGGCGCCACCTACCGGGGCTACCGCTGCGAGATCGGCCGTACGTTCGTCATCGGCACCTCGCCCGCCGACTGGCAGATCGAGCTCTACGACCTGGTCTTCTCCGCCCAGCGGGCCGGACGGGAGTCCCTCATGCCCGGCGCCGCCTACCGTATGGTGGACCGCGCGGCCAGACAGGTGCTGGACTCCGCGGGCTATGCGGAAGCACTGCCACCGCTGACCGGACACGGTGTCGGACTCGAAATCGACGAGGACCCGCAGCTCGCCCCCGCCGCCATGGGTAAACTGGACGCTTGCGTGCCGGTCACCGTCGAACCGGGGGTCCACCTCCCGGGCCGGGGCGGTGTCCGGATCGATGACACGCTCGTCGTACGCCCAGAGGCGGACGGCGGACCCGAGCTACTCACCATCACGACCAAGGAGCTGCTCGCCCTGTAGTCAGGTGCGTGCCCCGGGGTCGTACGTCAGTCCAGGAGATTCCGCAACCGTGGCTTCCACGAACGACCTCAAGAACGGCCTGGTGCTCAAGCTCGAAGGCGGCCAGCTCTGGTCCGTCGTCGAGTTCCAGCACGTCAAGCCCGGCAAGGGCCCGGCCTTCGTGCGCACCAAGCTCAAGAACGTGCTGTCCGGCAAGGTCGTCGACAAGACCTTCAACGCCGGTGTCAAGGTCGAGACGGCCACTGTCGACAAGCGCGACATGCAGTTCTCGTACATGGACGGCGAGTACTTCGTCTTCATGGACATGGAGACCTACGACCAGCTGATGGTCGACCGCAAGGCCGTCGGCGACGCCGCCAACTTCCTGATCGAGGGCTTCACGGCCACCGTCGCCCAGCACGAGGGCGAGGTGCTCTTCGTCGAGCTGCCGGCCGCCGTCGAGCTGGTCGTGCAGGAGACCGAGCCGGGCGTCCAGGGCGACCGCTCCACCGGCGGCACCAAGCCCGCCACCCTGGAGACCGGCCACCAGATCCAGGTCCCGCTCTTCATCACCACCGGTGAGAAGATCAAGGTCGACACCCGCACCAGCGACTACCTCGGCCGGGTGAACAGCTAACCGTGGCTGCCCGCAACACGGCCCGCAAGCGCGCCTTCCAGATCCTCTTCGAGGGTGACCAGCGCGGCGCCGACGTCCTGACGGTCCTCGCGGACTGGATCCGGCTCTCCCGGTCCGACACCCGGCAGCCCCCGGTGAGCGAGTACACGATGCAGCTGGTCGAGGGCTACGCCGAGCACGCGAAGCGGATCGACGAGCTGATCGCGAGCTACGCGGTGGGCTGGACGCTCGACCGGATGCCGGTGGTGGACCGCAACGTCCTGCGCCTGGGCGCCTACGAGCTGATCTGGGTGGACGAGACCCCGGACGCCGTCGTCCTGGACGAGATGGTGCAGCTGGCGAAGGAGTTCTCCACGGACGAGTCGCCCTCGTTCGTCAACGGTCTCCTGGGCCGGCTGAAGGAGCTCAAGCCGTCGCTGCGCCGGGACGAGGCGTAGCAGCCGGTACGACAGCACCACAACGCCACAGGGCCCGCCGCGAGCGATCGCGGCGGGCCCTGTGGCGTTGTGGTGCCCGGGCCTCCCCGGAAGGCTCCGAGAGGGCCGGCAAAGGCCGCCGGGGTGGCCGGAACCGTAGAGTTCCGGCCACCCCGGCGGCACGTTTCTGCTGAGGCGCCGTGCGGCTCAGGCCTCTTCGTGGGTCGCCACGGCGCGGCGCGCGTCCGCGTCCAGGACGCCCCAGCCGATGAGCTGCTCGGTGAGGACCGAGGGGGACTGGTCGTAGATGACGGCGAGTGTGCGCAGATCGTCCTGGCGGATCGAGAGCACCTTGCCGTTGTAGTCGCCGCGCTGCGACTGGATCGTCGCCGCGTAGCGCTGCAGCGGGCCCGCCTTCTCGGCCGGCACGGTGGCCAGCCGCTCCAGGTCCAGGACCAGCTTCGGCGGCGGCTCGGCGGCGCCGCCCGGCGTGGTGCCCGGCAGCAGCTCCTGCACGGGTACACCATAGAAATCGGCCAGCTCGGCCAGGCGCTGCACGGTCACGGCGCGGTCACCGCGCTCGTAGGAACCGACCACCACGGCCTTCCAGCGACCCTGGGACTTCTCCTCGACACCGTGGAGGGAAAGGCCCTGCTGGGTGCGGATGGCCCGGAGCTTGGCCCCGAGCTGTTTGGCGTATTCGCTGGACATATAGCTCCCCGGCACTGTGTCGACGCGGTCGGCTGTGATTTCCGCCGCGCGGCTGGTAACTCACTGTGAGGTTACGCAGCGTGACTCTGGTGCGTCAAGCCGAATGGTCCACCCCGACTCTTCCGTTCCGGTGGCGGCCGATTGCGCCGGGTGGGTGATCGAGGGGCTCCGAGGACCTGCTACGGTTGATGGCGCAAATCCGACGTCCTTTAAGGTCCGTCCCGTGAGGCGGAGAAGGAGGTCCGTTTCGTATGGACACGCACGCCAACCCGTCCCCGTCCGATGCCCGGCCCGTGCTCGAGGGCCCCGACATCGCGCGGGTTCTGACCCGCATCGCCCACGAGATCGTCGAGCGCGCCAAGGGCGCCGACGACGTGGTGCTCCTGGGCATTCCGACCCGGGGAGTCTTCCTCGCCCAGCGGCTCGCCGCCAAGCTGGAGCAGATCACCGACCGCAAGGTCCCGGTCGGCTCGCTGGACATCACCATGTACCGCGACGACCTGCGCATGCACCCGCCGCGTGCGCTGGCCCGCACCGAGATCCCCGGTGACGGCATCGACGGCAGACTGGTCGTCCTCGTCGACGACGTGCTCTTCTCCGGCCGCACCATCCGCGCCGCCCTCGACGCCCTGAACGACATCGGGCGCCCCCGCGCGGTGCAGCTCGCGGTCCTGGTCGACCGCGGCCACCGCGAACTGCCCATCCGCGCCGACTACGTCGGCAAGAACCTCCCCACGTCGCTGCGGGAGACGGTCAAGGTCCAGCTCGCCGAGGAGGACGGTCGCGACACCGTGCTGCTCGGCGTGAAGCCGGACGACCAGTAGCGAGACCGGCCGCACGGCCGCCCCGGCGCGCCCGTGCACACCCCGGTACGCCCCGAATCTCCCTGTATGAACTGCCTTACGGAGCCTGACAGATGCAGCGTCATCTCATCTCGGCCGCCGACCTCACCCGCGACGACGCCGTCCTGATCCTCGACACCGCCGAGGAGATGGCCCGGGTCGCCGACCGGCCGATCAAGAAACTGCCGACCCTGCGCGGCCGCACGATCGTCAACCTCTTCTTCGAGGACTCCACCCGCACCCGGATCTCCTTCGAGGCCGCCGAGAAGCGGCTGTCCGCCGACGTCATCAACTTCACCGCCAAGGGCTCGTCGGTGTCCAAGGGCGAGTCGCTGAAGGACACCGCCCAGACCCTGGAGGCGATGGGCGTCGACGCCGTCGTCATCCGGCACGGCGCCTCCGGGGCCCCCTACCGCCTGGCCAACTCCGGCTGGATCGACGCCGCCGTGGTCAACGCCGGCGACGGCACCCACCAGCACCCCACCCAGGCCCTGCTGGACGCGTTCACCATGCGCCGCCGCCTGGTCGGCCGGGACGCCGGGCTGGGCCAGGACCTCGGCGGCAAGCGGATCACCATCGTCGGCGACGTCCTGCACAGCCGGGTGGCCCGCTCCAACGTGGACCTGCTGCACACCCTCGGCGCGGAGGTCACCCTGGTCGCCCCGCCCACCCTGGTGCCGGTCGGCGTCGGGAACTGGCCCTGCGAGGTGTCGTACGACCTCGACAGCACGCTGGTGAAGTCCGACGCGGTGATGATGCTCCGGGTCCAGCGCGAGCGGATGAACGCCGCCTTCTTCCCCACCGAGCGCGAGTACTCGCGGCGCTACGGCCTCGACGGCGAGCGCATGGCGAGGATGCCCGAGCACGCCATCGTGATGCACCCCGGCCCCATGGTCCGCGGCATGGAGATCACCGCCGAGGTCGCCGACTCCGACCGCTGCACCGTCGTCGAGCAGGTCGCCAACGGCGTCTCCATCCGGATGGCCGTCCTGTACCTGCTGCTCGGCGGCAACGAGCCCGCCCTCACCCAAGCCCGCACCGCGGAGGAGAAGTAAAGACCATGAGCAAGATCCTGATCCGTGGTGCGAAGGTGCTCGGCGGCGAGCCGCAGGACGTGCTGATCGACGGGGAGACGATCGCCGAGGTGGGCCGGGACCTGAGCGCCGAGGGCGCCGAGGTCGTGGAGGCCGCCGGGAAGGTGCTGCTGCCCGGCCTGGTCGACCTGCACACCCATCTGCGCGAGCCGGGCCGCGAGGACTCCGAGACCGTGCTCACCGGCACCCGCGCGGCCGCGAGCGGCGGCTACACGTCCGTGTTCGCCATGGCCAACACCTTCCCGGTCGCCGACACCGCCGGCGTCGTCGAGCAGGTCTACCGGCTCGGCCGGGAGCACGGCTACTGCGACGTGCAGCCCATCGGCGCCGTCACCGTCGGCCTGGAGGGCAGGAAGCTCGCCGAGCTGGGCGCCATGCACGAGTCCGCCGCCGGCGTCACCGTCTTCTCCGACGACGGCAAGTGCGTGGACGACGCGGTGATCATGCGCCGCGCGCTGGAGTACGTGAAGGCCTTCGGCGGCGTCGTCGCCCAGCACGCCCAGGAGCCGCGCCTCACCGAGGGCGCCCAGATGAACGAGGGCGTCGTCTCCGCCGAGCTGGGTCTGGGCGGCTGGCCGGCCGTCGCCGAGGAGTCGGTCATCGCGCGGGACGTGCTGCTCGCCGAGCACGTGGGCTCCCGCGTGCACATCTGCCACCTGTCGACCGCCGGGTCCGTGGAGATCGTCCGCTGGGCCAAGTCCCGCGGCATCGACGTCACCGCCGAGGTCACCCCGCACCACCTGCTCCTCACCGACGAACTGGTGCGCACGTACAATCCGGTCTACAAGGTCAACCCCCCGCTGCGCACCGAGCGGGACGTGCACGCCCTGCGCGAGGCGCTCGCCGACGGCACGATCGACATCGTCGCCACCGACCACGCCCCGCACCCGCACGAGGACAAGGACTGCGAGTGGGCCGCCGCCGCCATGGGCATGGTGGGCCTGGAGACCGCGCTGTCGGTGGTCCAGGACACGATGGTCGACACGGGCCTGCTCGACTGGGCCGGCGTCGCCGACCGGATGTCCGTCAGGCCCGCGCAGATCGGACAGGCCACCGGACACGGCCGTCCCGTCTCGGCTGGTGAGCCCGCCAACCTCACCCTGGTCGACACGGCATACCGTGGCCGGGTGGACCCCGCGGGCTTCGCCTCGCGCAGCCGCAACACCCCCTACGAGGGACGTGAGCTGCCGGGCCGTGTGACGCACACCTGGCTGCGGGGCAAGGCCACGCTCGTCGACGGGAAGCTCACGTGACACCTGTAATCCTGCTGGCCGAGGCGAAGAAGTCGGCCGAGGTCACCGACTGGGGCGCCCGCATCGGCTGGCTCGTCGGACTCGCCCTCTTCGTCGCGCTCGTGTACTGGCTGATGCGCGAGGGCTGGAAGTGGCGCGGCACCCTCCAGAGCGACCTGCCCGCCCCGCCCGGCGCGCCGGAGGCCGCCGGGCCGGTGAGACTGAGCATGAGCGGCCGCTACCACGGCTCCACCACCGCCGGACAGTGGCTGGACCGCATCGTGGCCCACGGCCTCGGCACCCGCAGCCGGGCCGAGCTCACCCTGACCGACGCGGGTCTGGAGGTCGAGCGCCCCGGAGCGAACGACTTCTTCGTCCCCGCGGCCGCGCTGCGCGGCGCCCGGCTCGACAAGGGCATCGCCGGCAAGGTCCTCACCGAGGGCGGACTGCTGGTGGTGACCTGGGAGCTGGGCGACAAGCTCATCGACTCCGGTTTCCGCTCCGACCACGCGGCCGAGCACACCGAGTGGGTCGACACCCTGAACAAGATGATCAACGACACGGAAGGCGCACGATGACGACCTCCACCAGGGGAGCCGCGAAGGTTCCCGCCGTACTCGTCCTGGAGGACGGCCGCGCCTTCCGCGGCCGCGCCTACGGGGCCGTGGGGGAGACCTTCGGCGAGGCCGTGTTCTCCACCGGCATGACCGGTTACCAGGAAACCCTCACCGACCCGTCCTACGACCGCCAGATCGTCGTCGCGACCGCCCCGCAGATCGGCAACACCGGCTGGAACGACGAGGACGACGAGTCCCGGCGCATCTGGGTCTCCGGGTACGTCGTGCGCGACCCCGCGCGCGTGCCGTCCAACTGGCGCGCCAAGCGGTCCCTGGACGACGAGCTGGTCGCGCAGGGCGTGGTCGGCATCTCCGGGATCGACACCCGCGCGCTCACCCGCCACCTGCGCGAGCGCGGCTCGATGCGCGCCGGCATCTTCTCCGGCGAGGCGCTCGCCGGCGAGGCCGAGCTGGTCGAGCGCGTGCGCACCCAGCCGCACATGAAGGGCGCGAGCCTCTACGAGGAGGTCGCGACCAAGGAGGCCTACGTCGTCCCGGCGGTCGGCGAGAAGCGGTTCACCGTCGCCGCCATCGACCTCGGCATCAAAGGCATGACCCCGCACCGCATGGCCGAGCGCGGCATCGAGGTGCACGTGCTGCCCGCCACCGCCACGCCCGACGACGTCTTCGCCGTCGAGCCCGACGGCGTCTTCTTCTCCAACGGCCCCGGCGACCCGGCCACCGCCGACGGCCCCGTCGCGCTGATGTCCGCCGTCCTGGAGCGCCGGACGCCGCTGTTCGGCATCTGCTTCGGCAACCAGATCCTCGGCCGCGCCCTCGGCTTCGGCACCTACAAGCTGAAGTACGGCCACCGGGGCATCAACCAGCCGGTCCAGGACCGTACGACCGGCAAGGTCGAGGTCACCGCGCACAACCACGGCTTCGCCGTGGACGCGCCGCTCGACAAGGTCAGCGAGACGAAGTTCGGCCGCGCCGAGGTCTCGCACGTCTGCCTGAACGACAACGTGGTGGAGGGGCTGCAGCTGCTCGACCAGCCGGCCTTCTCCGTCCAGTACCACCCCGAAGCGGCAGCCGGTCCGCACGACGCCGCCTACCTGTTCGACCGCTTCGTTTCCCTGATGGAGGGCCAGCGTGCCTAAGCGCACCGATATCCAGTCCGTCCTGGTCATCGGCTCCGGCCCGATCGTCATCGGCCAGGCCGCCGAGTTCGACTACTCCGGCACCCAGGCGTGCCGCGTGCTCAAGGCCGAGGGCCTGCGCGTGATCCTCGTCAACTCCAACCCGGCGACGATCATGACCGACCCGGAGATCGCCGACGCCACCTACGTCGAGCCGATCACCCCCGAGTTCGTCGAGAAGATCATCGCCAAGGAGCGCCCGGACACGCTGCTGCCCACCCTGGGCGGCCAGACGGCCCTGAACACCGCCATCTCGCTGCACGAGAACGGCGTCCTGGAGAAGTACGGCGTCGAGCTGATCGGCGCCAAGCCCGAGGCGATCCACAAGGGCGAGGACCGCGACCTGTTCAAGGACGTCGTGGAGGAGGTCCGCCGCAAGATCGGGCACGGCGAGTCCGCCCGCTCGGTGATCTGCCACTCCATGGACGACGTCCTCGCGGGCGTCGAGACGCTCGGCGGCTACCCCGTGGTCGTCCGCCCGTCCTTCACCATGGGCGGCGCCGGCTCCGGCTTCGCGCACGACGAGGAGGAGCTGCGCCGCATCGCCGGCCAGGGCCTCACGCTCTCCCCGACCACCGAGGTGCTCCTGGAGGAGTCCATCCTCGGCTGGAAGGAGTACGAGCTGGAGCTGATGCGCGACAAGCACGACAACGTCGTGGTCGTCTGCTCCATCGAGAACTTCGACCCGATGGGCGTGCACACCGGCGACTCCATCACGGTCGCGCCCTCGATGACGCTGACCGACCGCGAGTACCAGGTGCTGCGCGACGTCGGCATCGCGATCATCCGCGAGGTCGGCGTCGACACCGGCGGCTGCAACATCCAGTTCGCGGTGAACCCCGAGGACGGCCGGGTCATCGTCATCGAGATGAACCCGCGCGTCTCGCGTTCCTCGGCGCTCGCCTCCAAGGCGACCGGCTTCCCCATCGCCAAGATCGCCGCCAAGCTGGCCGTCGGCTACACGCTGGACGAGATCCCGAACGACATCACCCAGGAGACCCCGGCCTCCTTCGAGCCCACGCTCGACTACGTGGTCGTCAAGGCGCCGCGGTTCGCCTTCGAGAAGTTCCCGCAGGCCGACTCCACGCTGACCACCACCATGAAGTCGGTCGGCGAGGCCATGGCCATCGGCCGCAACTTCCCCGAGGCCTTCCAGAAGGCGCTGCGCTCGCTGGAGAAGAAGGGCAGCCAGTTCGCCTTCACCGGCGAGCCCGGCGACAAGGAGACCCTGCTCCGCGAGGCCGTCCGTCCCACCGACGGCCGGATCAACACGGTCATGCAGGCCATCCGCGCAGGCGCCACGCCCGAGGAGGTCTTCGAGTACACGAAGATCGACCCGTGGTTCGTGGACCAGCTCTTCCTGATCAAGGAGATCGCGGACGAGCTGGCCGCGGCCCCCGAGCTGACCGGCGACCTGCTCTCCGAGGCCAAGCGCCACGGCTTCTCCGACCAGCAGATCGGCGAGATCCGCGGCCTGCGCGAGGACGTCGTCCGCGAGGTCAGGCACGCCCTCGGCATCCGCCCGGTCTACAAGACGGTCGACACCTGTGCCGCCGAGTTCGCCGCGCGGACGCCGTACTTCTACTCGGCCTACGACGAGGAGTCCGAGGTCGCGCCCCGCGAGAAGCCCGCGGTGATCATCCTGGGCTCCGGCCCGAACCGCATCGGCCAGGGCATCGAGTTCGACTACTCCTGCGTCCACGCCTCCTTCGCGCTGTCCGACGCCGGGTACGAGACCGTGATGGTCAACTGCAACCCGGAGACCGTCTCCACCGACTACGACACCTCCGACCGGCTGTACTTCGAGCCGCTCACGCTGGAGGACGTGCTGGAGATCGTCCACGCCGAGCAGCAGGCCGGCCCGGTCGCGGGCGTGATCGTGCAGCTCGGCGGCCAGACCCCGCTCGGCCTGTCGCAGGCCCTGAAGGACAACGGCGTGCCGATCGTGGGCACCTCGCCCGAGGCGATCCACGCCGCCGAGGACCGCGGCGCCTTCGGCCGGGTCCTGGCGGAGGCCGGCCTGCCCGCCCCGAAGCACGGCACGGCCACCACCTTCGCCGAGGCCAAGGCCATCGCCGACGAGATCGGCTACCCGGTGCTCGTCCGGCCCTCCTACGTCCTCGGCGGACGCGGCATGGAGATCGTCTACGACGAGACCCGCCTGGCCTCCTACATCGCCGAGTCGACCGAGATCAGCCCCTCCCGGCCGGTCCTCGTCGACCGCTTCCTGGACGACGCCATCGAGATCGACGTCGACGCGCTCTACGACGGCGAGGAGCTCTACCTCGGCGGCGTGATGGAGCACATCGAGGAGGCCGGCATCCACTCCGGCGACTCGGCGTGCGCCCTGCCCCCGATCACCCTCGGCGGCTTCGACATCAAGCGCCTGCGCGCCTCCACCGAGGCCATCGCCAAGGGCGTCGGCGTGCGCGGCCTGATCAACATCCAGTTCGCGATGGCCGGCGACATCCTCTACGTCCTGGAGGCCAACCCGCGCGCCTCCCGGACGGTCCCCTTCACCTCGAAGGCGACCGCGGTGCCGCTGGCCAAGGCCGCCGCCCGGATCTCGCTGGGCGCGACCGTCGCCGAGCTGCGCGCCGAGGGCCTGCTCCCGGCGAACGGCGACGGCGGCGAGCTGCCGCTGGACGCGCCGATCTCCGTCAAGGAGGCCGTCATGCCCTGGTCGCGCTTCCGCGACATCCAGGGCCGCGGCGTCGACACCGTCCTCGGCCCGGAGATGCGTTCCACCGGCGAGGTCATGGGCATCGACTCCGTCTTCGGCACGGCCTACGCCAAGTCGCAGGCGGGCGCCTACGGCCCGCTGCCCACCAAGGGCCGCGCCTTCATCTCGGTCGCCAACCGCGACAAGCGCTCGATGATCTTCCCGGCGCGCGAGCTGGTCGCCCACGGCTTCGAGCTGCTCGCCACCTCCGGCACCGCCGAGGTGCTCAGGCGCAACGGCATCAACGCCACGGTCGTGCGCAAGCAGTCCGAGGGCACCGGCCCGAACGGCGAGCGGACCATCGTCCAGCTCATCCACGACGGCGAGGTCGACCTCATCGTCAACACCCCGTACGGCACCGGCGGCCGCCTCGACGGCTACGACATCCGCACCGCGGCGGTGGCCCGCTCCGTGCCGTGCCTGACGACCGTCCAGGCGCTCGCCGCGGCCGTCCAGGGCATCGACGCCCTCAACCACGGCGACGTGGGCGTCCGCTCGCTCCAGGAACACGCGGAACACCTGACCGCGGCCCGCGACTAGCAGCCGAGGAGGGGGACACCGGAAACGGTGTCCCCCTCTTCACGAGGACACCATGTACAAGATCTTCTTCAGATTCGTCTTCAAACGGATGGACGCCGAGAAGGCGCATCACCTGGCCTTCCGCTGGATCCGGCTGGCCGTCCGCGTCCCGGTGCTGCGCACGTTCGTCGCGGCCGCCCTCGCGCCCCGCCACAAGGAGCTGCGCACCGAGGCGTTCGGGCTGCGCATGCACGGCCCCTTCGGGCTCGCGGCCGGCTTCGACAAGAACGCCGTCGCGATCGACGGCATGGCGATGCTGGGCTTCGACCACGTCGAGATCGGCACGGTCACCGGCGAACCGCAGCCCGGCAACCCCCGCAAGCGGCTGTTCCGGCTCGTAACCGACCGCGCGCTGATCAACCGCATGGGCTTCAACAACGACGGCTCGCTGGCCGTCGCGGCCCGCCTCGCCGCCCGCGAGCCGGTCTTCCGGACCGTGGTCGGCGTCAACATCGGCAAGACCAAGGTCGTTCCCGAGCAGGACGCCGTCGGCGACTACGTGAAGTCCGCCGAGCGCCTCGCGCCGTATGCCGACTACCTGGTGGTGAACGTCTCCTCGCCGAACACGCCCGGTCTGCGCAACCTCCAGGCGACCGAGGCGCTGCGCCCGCTGCTCGGCGCGGTCCGCGAGGCCGCCGACCGCGCGGTCCCGGCCCGGCGCGTGCCGCTGCTGGTGAAGATCGCCCCCGATCTCGCGGACGAGGACGTCGACGCCGTCGCCGACCTGGCGGTGGAACTCGGACTGGACGGCATCATCGCCACCAACACCACCATCGCGCGCGAAGGCCTCGGCCTGACCTCGGCGCCGTCGCTGGTGAAGGAGACCGGCGGCCTCTCCGGCGCGCCGCTGAAGGCACGCTCCCTGGAGGTGCTGCGCCGCCTGTACGCGCGCGTGGGCGACCGGATCACGCTGGTGGGCGTCGGCGGCGTCGAGACCGCCGAGGACGCCTGGCAGCGCATCCTGGCCGGCGCCACGCTGGTGCAGGGCTACAGCGCCTTCGTCTACGAGGGCCCGTTCTGGTCCCGCGCGATCCACAAGGGCCTCGCCGCGCGCCTGCGGACCAGCCCGTACGCCACCCTCGCCGACGCGGTCGGCGCCGATGTGAGGAACGACGCATGACGGCTTGTGAGCCCTTCGGCGCCCGCCTGCGCCGCGCGATGGACGAGCGCGGGCCGCTGTGCGTGGGCATCGACCCGCACGCCTCGCTGCTCGTCGAATGGGGCCTGGCCGACGACGTGGCCGGCCTGGAGCGGTTCAGCCGCACGGTCGTCGAGGCGGTGGCCGACCGGGTCGCCGTGATGAAGCCGCAGAGCGCGTTCTTCGAGCGGTTCGGCTCGCGCGGCGTCGCCGTCCTGGAGCGGACGGTGCAGGAGGCGCGCGCGGCCGGCACGCTGGTCGTGATGGACGCCAAGCGCGGTGACATCGGCTCGACCATGGCCGGGTACGCGGAGGCCTACCTGCACAAGGACTCCCCGCTGTTCTCGGACGCGCTGACCGTCTCGCCCTACCTCGGCTACGGCTCGCTCGGCCCGGCCGTCGCGCTGGCCCGGGAGAGCGGCACCGGTCTCTTCGTGCTGGCGCTGACCTCCAACCCGGAGGGCCCCGAGGTCCAGCACGCGGTGCGCGCCGACGGACGCGACGTGGGGGCCACCATGCTGGCGCACCTGGCCGCCGAGAACGCCGGCGAGCAGCCGCTGGGCTCGTTCGGGGCGGTCGTCGGCGCCACGGTGGGCGACCTGTCCTCGTACGACCTCGGCATCAACGGCCCGCTCCTGGCGCCCGGTGTCGGGGCGCAGGGAGCCACCGCGGCCGACCTCCCCCGGGTCTTCGGGCCGGCGGTGCGCAACGTGGTCCCCAACGTCAGCCGGGGGGTGCTGCGCCGGGGCCCCGGCGTCGCGGCCCTGCGGTCGGCCACGGAACGCTTCGCGGAGGAGATCCGCACCGCCGTCGCGGGCGGCTGAGCCCCCGGCCGGGTGCCCGGGGGCACGACGGGCGGGCGGGTCGAGGGTGAATACATCCTCAAATCGAGGGCAGTATGTCTGAAATGTCCGGCCTGGCGGCGGCTGACCAGTACTTTTCCGCTGTTCTCGCTGACTCTGGCGGACTTGCCCGCTAGTCTCCGAGCAGTGGGGCCACCTCCCGCGCCCCCGCATACAGTGCGGGAGAACGGGCAGCGTGTTGCTCGTGGCTCCCCAGGTGTGGGGCGACTAGGTTCCTCACCGGTCCGTATCCGACAGTTCGACATCCGAGGTGACGTAGGCGTGGCTCTTCCGCCCCTTACCCCTGAACAGCGCGCAGCCGCGCTCGAAAAGGCCGCCGCGGCTCGCCGGGAGCGGGCCGAGGTCAAGAATCGACTCAAGCACTCCGGCGCCTCCCTGCACGAGGTCATCAAGCAGGGCCAGGAGAACGACGTCATCGGCAAGATGAAGGTCTCCGCCCTGCTCGAGTCCCTGCCGGGCGTGGGCAAGGTCCGCGCCAAGCAGATCATGGAGCGTCTGGGCATCTCCGAGAGCCGCCGCGTGCGCGGTCTCGGCTCCAACCAGATCGCCTCCCTGGAGCGTGAGTTCGGCAGCACCGGGTCCTGAGCCCGGTCCCCCGCCGAACCGGGAGTCCCGGGCACCGCGGGATTGCTGGAATAATCGCTGCATGGCTGTAACACCCCGGGGGACGACCCCCGTGCCCCCGGACGCACGTCCGCGGCTGACCGTGCTCTCCGGCCCCTCCGGGGTCGGCAAGAGCACGGTCGTCGCCCATATGCGCAAAGAACATCCCGAGGTCTGGCTCTCGGTGTCCGCGACCACCCGCAAGCCGCGCCCCGGCGAGCAGCACGGAGTCCACTACTTCTTCGTCACCGACGACGAGATGGACAAGCTGATCGCCAACGGCGAGCTGCTGGAGTGGGCCGAGTTCGCCGGCAACCGCTACGGCACGCCCCGCGCGGCCGTGCAGGAGCGGCTGGAGAACGGCGAGCCGGTGCTGCTGGAGATCGACCTCCAGGGCGCCCGGCAGGTCCGCGACTCCATGACCGACGCCCAGCTCGTGTTCCTGGCCCCGCCCTCCTGGGAGGAGCTGGTGCGCAGACTGACCGGCCGGGGGACCGAACCGCCCGAGGTCATCGAGCGTCGTCTGGACGCGGCGAAGACCGAGCTGGCGGCCGAGCCGGAGTTCGACGAGACCCTGGTCAACACCTCCGTCGAGGACGTGGCCCGCGAGCTGCTAGCCTTGATGGACGTCGTGTGATCGTGGCCGCCGCACCCAGGTGCACACGGGCCGGCCGCACCGACTGATTCTTTCCCATCCATCGGAAGGTAGAGCGTGTCCTCTTCCATCACCGCGCCCGAGGGCATCATCAACCCGCCGATCGACGAGCTTCTCGAGGCCACCGACTCGAAGTACAGCCTCGTGATCTACGCGGCCAAGCGTGCCCGTCAGATCAACGCGTACTACTCGCAGCTCGGCGAGGGCCTGCTCGAGTACGTCGGTCCGCTCGTCGACACCCACGTGCACGAGAAGCCGCTGTCGATCGCCCTGCGTGAGATCAACGCCGGCCTGCTGACCTCCGAGGCCATCGAGGGCCCCGCCCAGTAGGACCGCGCGGTAGTACTTTTCAGATCGCGGTTTGACGCATCCACAGGCCCGGCAGTCCGACTGCCGGGCCTGTGGTGTGTGATGGACCCGTACGTTGCCGAGCCGGGGAGAGATGGTGGACAAGCCGAGGGTCGTTCTGGGGGTCAGCGGCGGCATCGCCGCGTACAAGGCCTGTGAGGTGCTGAGGCGGTTCACCGAGTCCGGTCACGACGTGCGCGTGGTGCCCACCGCATCCGCGCTGCACTTCGTCGGCGCGGCCACCTGGTCCGCCCTCTCCGGCAACCCGGTCTCCACGGAGGTCTGGGACGACGTGCACGAGGTGCCGCACGTGCGCATCGGCCAGCACGCCGACCTGGTCGTCGTGGCCCCGGCCACCGCCGACACGCTCGCCAAGGCCGCCCACGGCCTCGCGGGCGACCTGCTGACCAACACCCTGCTCACCGCCCGCTGCCCGGTCGTCTTCGCCCCGGCCATGCACACGGAGATGTGGGAGCACCCCGCCACCCAGGAGAACGTGGCCACGCTGCGCCGCCGCGGCGCCGTCGTCATCGAGCCCGCGGTGGGCCGCCTGACCGGGGTCGACACCGGAAAGGGCCGGCTGCCCGACCCGGTGGAGATCTTCGAGGTGTGCCGCCGGGTGCTGGCCCGGGGCGCCCAGGCGCCCGACCTCCAGGGACGGCACGTCGTGGTCTCGGCCGGCGGCACCCGCGAGCCCCTCGACCCGGTCCGCTTCCTCGGCAACCGCTCCTCCGGCAAGCAGGGCTACGCCCTCGCCCGCACCGCGGCCGCCCGCGGCGCCCGTGTCACGCTGATCGCCGCCAACACCGGGCTGCCCGATCCGGCCGGCGTCGACGTCGTCCCGGTGGGCACCGCCGTCCAGCTCCGCGAGGCCGTCCTGAAGGCGGCGGCAGACGCCGACGCCGTGGTCATGGCCGCCGCGGTCGCCGACTTCCGCCCCGCCGCCTACGCGGCCGGGAAGATCAAGAAGAAGGACGACCAGGAGCCCGCCCCCATCGCCCTGGTGCGGAATCCGGACATCCTCGCGGAGATCTCGGCCGAGCGCGCCCGCCCCGCGCAGGTCGTCGTCGGCTTCGCCGCGGAGACCGACGACGTGCTCGCCAACGGCCGCGCCAAGCTCGCCCGCAAGGGCTGCGACCTCCTCGTCGTCAACGAGGTGGGGGAGCGCAAGACGTTCGGCTCCGAGGAGAACGAGGCCGTGGTCCTGGGCGCCGACGGGAGCGAGACTCCCGTGCCGCACGGGCCCAAGGAGGACCTCGCGGACGTCGTCTGGGACCTGGTGGCCGCCCGCCTGGGCTGACCGGGCCGCCCCCCGTTGCGCCGTCCGGGCGCGGCCCGGTTCGGCCGTCCGGGCCCTTCTGGTCCGGCCGCGCGACATCGGTTTTCGGCCCGACAATGACGCGTGGCGGGCCTGGCCAAGGCCGCTCGGCATTGTGCAGAATGCCCGTGCCGCAGGTCACAGCGCTCCCGAGTGGCGAGACACGTGGGCCGGCGGCCGAGTGCGACCGATAAACTGTTCTCGGACGACGTCGGGTGCAGCCCCCCGCGTGGTCCGCCAATGATCAGCCAGCAGCCGCTGCAACCCCAGGGAGCGTTGTGTCCCGTCGCCTGTTCACCTCGGAGTCCGTGACCGAGGGTCACCCCGACAAGATCGCTGACCAGATCAGCGACACCATCCTCGACGCGCTCCTGCGCGAGGACCCCTCCTCGCGCGTCGCCGTGGAGACGCTGATCACCACCGGCCTGGTGCACGTGGCCGGCGAGGTGACGACCAAGGCCTACGCGGACATCGCGACCCTGGTCCGCAACAAGATCCTCGAGATCGGCTACGACTCCTCCAAGAAGGGCTTCGACGGAGCCTCCTGCGGCGTCTCGGTCTCCATCGGCGCGCAGTCCCCGGACATCGCGCAGGGCGTCGACACGGCCTACGAGTCCCGGGTCGAGGGCGACGAGGACGAGCTCGACAAGCAGGGCGCCGGCGACCAGGGCCTGATGTTCGGCTACGCCTCGGACGAGACGCCGACCCTGATGCCGCTGCCGGTCTTCCTGGCGCACCGCCTGTCGAAGCGGCTCTCCGAGGTCCGCAAGAACGGCACCATCCCCTACCTGCGCCCCGACGGCAAGACGCAGGTCACCATCGAGTACGACGGCGACAAGGCCGTCCGCCTCGACACGGTCGTGGTCTCCTCCCAGCACGCCTCCGACATCGACCTCGAGTCGCTGCTCGCTCCCGACATCCGCGAGTTCGTCGTCGAGCCGGAGCTGAAGGCGCTCCTGGAGGACGGCATCAAGCTGGACACCGAGGGCTACCGGCTGCTGGTCAACCCGACCGGCCGTTTCGAGATCGGCGGCCCCATGGGCGACGCCGGCCTGACCGGCCGCAAGATCATCATCGACACCTACGGCGGCATGGCCCGCCACGGCGGCGGCGCCTTCTCCGGCAAGGACCCGTCCAAGGTCGACCGCTCCGCCGCCTACGCCATGCGCTGGGTCGCCAAGAACGTCGTGGCCGCGGGCCTGGCCTCGCGGTGCGAGGTCCAGGTCGCCTACGCCATCGGCAAGGCCGAGCCGGTGGGCCTGTTCGTGGAGACCTTCGGCACCGCCAAGATCGACCACGAGAAGATCGAGAAGGCGATCGACGAGGTCTTCGACCTTCGCCCGGCCGCGATCATCCGCGACCTCGACCTGCTGCGCCCGATCTACGCCCAGACCGCCGCGTACGGCCACTTCGGCCGTGAGCTGCCCGACTTCACCTGGGAGCGCACGGACCGCGTGGAGGCCCTGCGCAACGCCGCGGGCCTGTAGTTCCCGTCCCGCTCGTCCGCCGAGGCCCGGCTTCCCCGTGGGGAGGCCGGGCCTCGGCGCGTGTCCGGCGCTCCCGCACCGCCGACGGCCGCGGCGCCGACGACCGCTCTGCCGCCGACGGCGGCGCCCGCTCCGGGGACTGGGCCCGCCCGGACGCCGGTTGTCGGTGGCGTTTGGTAAGAATGCAAGCGTGAGCAGCGAGAACGGTGTGGGGGACGGCGGGGCCGAAGGTGCGCCGCCGGAGCAGCTCGCGCTCATCCGGGAGAGCGTGCGGGAGGCCAAGGTGCCCCGGGCCAAGCCGCGGACCTGGCGGGGCGCCGCGCTGGCCGGGGACCTGCCGGTGGCGCGGGTGCTCGTCGACAAGGGCGTGCTCCACCTCGACCGGTACTTCGACTACGCGGTGCCCGAGGAGCTGGACGCCGAGGCGCAGCCTGGGGTCAGGGTGCGGGTGCGGTTCGGCGCCGGACGGGGGCGCGTGCGCGAGGGGCGGCGCGAGGGCGGCGGGCTGATCGACGGGTTCATCGTCGAGCGGCGGGCCGAGTCCGACTACCCGGGACCGCTGGCCGCCCTCGCCCAGGTGGTGTCGCCCGAGCCCGTGCTCGGCGAGGAGCTGCTGGGGCTCGCCCGGGCCGTCGCCGACCGGTACGCGGGGAGCCTGGCCGACGTGCTGCAGCTCGCCGTGCCGCCGCGCAGCGCGCGCGCCGAGCGGCGGCCGTCACCCGCCCCGCTGCCCCCGCCACCGGCCCCGGAGCCGGGCTCCTGGACGCGGTACGAGCACGGCGCCGTCTTCCTCGGCTCGCTGGCCGCCGGCGCCGCCCCGCGCGCCGTGTGGAACGCCCTGCCGGGCCCGCGGTGGAGCGACGAACTGGCCCGGGCCGTCGCCGCCACGCTCGCCTCGGGGCGCGGCGCGCTCGTGGTCGTACCGGACGGGCGGGCCGCCGCACGCGTCGACGCCGCCCTCACCGCGCTGCTCGGCGAGGGCCGCCACGTCCTGCTCACCGCCGACGCGGGCCCCGAGAAGCGGTACGCGCAGTGGCTCGCGGTGCGGCGCGGGTCGGTGCGCGCCGTCGTCGGCACCCGGGCGGCGATGTTCGCTCCGGTACGGGATCTCGGGCTCGTCGCCGTCTGGGACGACGGGGACGACAGCCACAGCGAGCAGCACGCCCCCCAGCCGCACGCCCGCGATGTGCTGCTGCTGCGCGCCTCCCTCGACAAGTGCGCCTTCCTGCTCGGCGGTTGGAGCTGCACGGTCGAAGCCGCCCAGCTCGTCGAGAGCGGCTGGGCACGGCCCCTGGTGGCGGGCCGGGAGCAGGTCCGGGGGGCCGCCCCGCTCGTCCGCACGGTCGGGGACGAGGATCTCGCCCGCGACGAGGCCGCCCGCGCCGCCCGGCTGCCCACGCTCGCCTGGCAGGCGGTCCGGGAGGGACTGCGGCACGGCCCGGTGCTGGTGCAGGTGCCCCGGCGCGGTTACGTGCCGCGCATGGCGTGCGCCCAGTGCCGGGCGCCCGCCCGGTGCCGGCACTGCTCGGGGCCGCTGGAGGCCCGGGACGCCGGCGCGCCGCACTGCGGCTGGTGCGGGCGCGAGGAGGGGTCCTGGCACTGCCCGGAGTGCGGCGGCTTCAGGCTGCGGGCCCAGGTCGTGGGGGCGCGGCGGACCGCCGAGGAACTGGGGCGGGCCTTCCCCGCCGTACCGGTGCGCACATCGGGGCGCGAGCACGTGCTGGACACGGTGCCGGACACGCCCGCGCTGGTGGTCAGCACGCCCGGTGCCGAGCCCGTCGCCGAGGGCGGCTACGCGGCCGCGCTGCTGCTGGACGGCTGGGCCATGCTCGGGCGGCCCGACCTACGGGCCGGTGAGGACGCGCTGCGCCGGTGGATCGCCGCCGGGGCGCTCGTGCGGCCGCAGAGCGAGCGGGGCACCGTGGTCGTGGTGGCCGAACCGACCCTGCGCCCCGTGCAGGCGCTGGTGCGCTGGGACCCCGTGGGCCATGCGGTGCGGGAACTGGCGGAGCGGGCCGAGCTGGGCTTCCCGCCGGTGTCGCGGATGGCGGCCGTGTCGGGGACGGCCGAGGCCGTCGCCGAGTTCCTCGGGACCGTCGAACTGCCCGCGGACGCCGAGGTACTGGGTCCGGTGCCGGTGCCAGCCACCCCGCCGGGCAGGCCCCGCAGGCCCGGTGCGCCCCCGCCCGGCGAGCACTGGGAGCGGGCGCTGATACGGGTGCCCCCCGGCAGCGGGTCCGCGCTGGCCGCCGCCCTGAAGACGGCCCAGGCCGCGCGGATGGCGCGGGGCGGCGGCGAGCCGGTGCGGGTGCGGATCGACCCGCCGGACATCGGCTGAGGCCGCGCGGCCGCGGCCCGGCCGGGCCGGGCGGGGTCCCCGCCGGGGCCCGCGCCGCCGCCCGGCACGCTTCTGCCCTCCCGGTGTCTCCCGGGAGGGCGGCGACGGGGCCCGGGCCGGGCGGCCGGGGTCAGCCGTTGCGCGGGCCGGGGAAGGCCGTCGGGCGTACGTCGTCGCGGAGCGTCGGGCTGCCCGCGGTCGGCTGGGTCGGCATCGAACGGGCCGCCGGAACCGTCGGCACCGCGGGCAGGGGGGAGTTGCCGTCGAGCGTGCGGGTACCGGACGCCTCGGTCGCCCGCTCGTTCTCGGCGGCCGCCTGGGCGGCGGCGCGGCGGGCGCCGTAACGGCGGTGCACCGCCTGCTTGGTGACGCCGAGGGCCGAGCCCACCGCGTCCCAGGAGAAGCCGAGCGAGCGGTCGAAGTCCACGGCCGCGGTGACCAGCGTCTCGACGCTGTCCCGCAGCTCCTGGGCGAGGCGGACCGTGGGCGCGGGGGCGCGGCCGTAGACGACGAAGCCCGTGGAGGGGCCGGAACGGCGCGGACGGTAGACGTTGCCCAACTGGGCGGTGAGCGTGCGCAGCGCGTCCACCTGCCGGCGGACCCGCTCGATGTCCCGCACCAGCAAGTGCAGGCTGGCCCGGGCCTGGGCGTCGTGGGTTGCGTGGTCGGCCATGAACAAGCCTCTCGAACCGGCGTAGAAAGGAATTGGGCCGCTGCCGCGGTCCGATGTGTCAACTCTCTCTTGACCAACGCGCAGGCGCTCCGCTGGTCACGGGGTGGGGGCGTACGGGCATATGCGTACGCCGCCCGTGATCCGCGCACCACCGGCGCGGCCCGCCCGCCGCCCGCGCGTCCGTGACGGGTGGGGCGGGCGGCCCGGCCGGGTCATAGACTGGTGCGCTGCCCGTCCAACCCCCGCCCGAGAGGCCCGATCCCGCCCATGAAGCTGGTCTTCGCCGGTACCCCCGAGGTCGCCGTTCCCGCCCTGGACGCTCTCCTCGCCTCCGGGCGGCACGAGGTGGCCGCCGTCGTCACGCGGCCCGACGCGCCGGCCGGCCGGGGACGCAGGCTGGTCGCGTCCCCCGTGGCCGAACGGGCGGCCGAGGCCGGGATCGAGGTGCTGAAGCCGGCCAGGCCGCGCGACCCCGACTTCCTGGAGCGGCTGCGGGAGATCGCCCCGGACTGCTGCCCGGTGGTCGCCTACGGCGCCCTGCTGCCCCGCGTCGCCCTGGACGTCCCGGCGCACGGCTGGGTCAACCTGCACTTCTCGCTGCTGCCCGCCTGGCGCGGGGCCGCGCCCGTGCAGCACGCCGTCATGGCGGGCGACGAGATCACCGGGGCCTCCACCTTCCTCATCGAGGAGGGGCTCGACTCGGGTCCGGTGTACGGCACCGTCACCGAGCGGGTACGGCCCACCGACACCAGCGGCGACCTGCTCACCAGGCTCGCGTTCGCCGGCGCCGGGCTGCTGTCCGCGACCATGGACGGCATCGCGGACGGCACCCTGAAGGCCGTGCCGCAGCCAACGGACGGCATCACCCTCGCTCCCAAGATCACCGTCGAGGACGCCCAGGTGGACTGGGCGGCGCCCGCGCTGCGCGTGGACCGGGTGGTGCGCGGCTGCACACCCGCGCCCGGCGCCTGGACCACCTTCCGCGGCGAGCGGCTCAAGCTCGTCCAGGTCACGCCGGTGCCCGAGCGCACCGGCCTCGCCCCTGGACAACTCGCGGCCGGCAAGAACAGCGTGCACGTGGGCACCGGGTCGTACGCCGTCGAGCTGCGGTGGGTGCAGGCCCAGGGCAAGAAGCCGATGCGGGCCGCCGACTGGGCGCGCGGGGCGCGCATCGCGGAGGGGGAGACGCTCGGGGGCTGATCCCCGGGCGGCGGGGGCGCGGCCGCCGCGACGTACGCTGGGAACCGCACCCCCTTCTTCACATCCGGAGCACCTTTTTCGTGAGCGAGCAGTCCGGGCGGCCGCGCAGGCCCGCCAAGCCCTACCGCCGTCCCCAGAAGGACCCCGTCCGCATCCTCGCCTTCGACGCGCTGCGCGCGGTGGACGAACGGGACGCGTACGCCAACCTGGTCCTGCCGCCGCTGCTGCGCAAGGCGCGCGAGAAGGGCGGCTTCGAGGCGCGGGACGCCGCCCTCGCCACCGAGCTGGTGTACGGGACGCTGCGCCGGCAGGGCACTTACGACGCCGTCATCGCCGCCTGCGTGGACCGGCCGCTGCGCGAGGTCGACCCGCCGGTGCTCGACGTGCTCAGCCTGGGCGTCCACCAGCTCCTCGGCACCCGGATCCCGACCCACGCCGCCGTGTCCGCCTCGGTGGAGCTGGCCCGCGTGGTGCTCGGGGACGGGCGCGCCAAGTTCGTCAACGCGGTGCTGAGGAAGGTGGCGCAGGACGACCTCGACGGCTGGATCGCGAAGGTCGCGCCGCCCTACGACGACGACCCGGAGGACCACCTCGCCGTCGTGCACTCGCATCCCCGCTGGGTGGTCTCCGCGCTGTGGGACTCCCTCGGCGGCGGCCGGGCCGGCATCGAGGACCTGCTGGAGGCCGACAACGAGCGGCCCGAGGTCACCCTCGTCGCCCGGCCGGGCCGGTCCACCACCGAGGAGCTGCTGCGCGAGGACGCCGCCGTACCGGGCCGCTGGTCGCCGTACGCCGTGCGGCTGGCCGAGGGCGGCGAGCCGGGCGCCGTGCGGGCCGTGGACGAGGGGCGGGCCGGAGTCCAGGACGAGGGCAGCCAGCTCGTCGCCCTCGCGCTCGCCAACGCCCCGCTCGACGGCCCCGACGCCACCTGGCTCGACGGCTGCGCCGGTCCCGGCGGCAAGGCCGCGCTGCTGGCCGCCCTCGCCGCCGAACGCGGGGCCGCGCTGCTGGCCGCCGAGAAGCAGCCGCACCGGGCGGGACTGGTGGCCAGGGCATTGAAGGGCAACCCGGGCCCGTACCAGGTCGTCACCGCCGACGGGACCCGGCCGCCGTGGCGGCCCGGCAGCTTCGACCGCGTGCTGATGGACGTGCCGTGCAGCGGGCTCGGCGCCCTGCGCCGGCGCCCCGAGGCGCGCTGGCGGCGCCGCCCGGAGGACCTGGAGAGCTTCGCGCCGCTCCAGCGCACCCTGCTGCGCACCGCGCTGGACTCGGTGCGCGTCGGCGGGGTGGTCGGCTACGCGACCTGCTCGCCGCACCTCGCCGAGACCCGGGCGGTCGTCGCCGACGTGCTCAAGCAGCGCCCGGAGACCGAGCTGATCGACGCCCGTCCCCTACTGCCCGGCGTCCCGGCGCTCGGCGAGGGGCCCGACGTACAGCTCTGGCCGCACCTGCACGGCACCGACGCGATGTACCTGGCCCTGATCCGCCGCACCGGCTGACCCCGGCCGGCGGTCCCCGGGGGTGCGGGGCGGCCGGGTCCGTCCCGCACCGCCCCGCGACCGAGACACAACCGCGACGGACCGCCGTTCCAGGCAGACGTGGCGGCATGGCAGGCTTGGGTCATGGCCGCGCAGATCAACCCCAGCATTCTGTCCGCCGACTTCGCCCGCCTCGCGGACGAGGCCAAGGCGGTCGAGGGAGCCGACTGGCTCCACGTCGACGTCATGGACAACCATTTCGTCCCCAACCTCACGCTCGGCGTGCCGGTCGTGGAGTCCCTCGCCCGTGCCACCGGCACCCCGCTGGACTGCCACCTGATGATCGAGGACCCCGACCGCTGGGCGCCGCGGTACGTCGAGGCGGGGGCCTCCTCGGTCACCTTCCACGTCGAGGCGGCCGCCGCGCCCGTGCGGCTCGCCCGGGAGATCCGCGCCAAGGGCGCCCGCGCCTCCATGGCGCTGAAGCCCGCGACGCCGATCGAGCCGTACGAGGACCTGCTGCCGGAACTCGACATGCTGCTGATCATGACGGTCGAGCCGGGCTTCGGCGGGCAGGCCTTCCTCGACATCATGCTCCCCAAGATCCGCCGCACCCGGGAGCTGATCGGCAAGCACGGTCTCGAACTGTGGCTGCAGGTCGACGGCGGTGTCTCGGCCTCCACCATCGAGCGGTGCGCGGAGGCGGGAGCGGACGTCTTCGTGGCCGGCTCGGCCGTGTACGGGGCCGACGACCCCGCGGAGGCGGTGCGGGCGCTGCGCGCCCAGGCCGATTCCGCGACTGCCGGGGCCTCCTGGGCATGCGGCCACTGAGCCACGGCTACGTGAACGCTTGAGTGAACGCCGCCCATGTGGGCGGATCAGCCGCGCCGTATCTGCAAGGATGAACGGCGAATCCAGAGTGTGAACAGCAGTGAGGAGATCGCCGTGTCGGGTATGTCGGCGGGCCGGTCAGCCATGCGGATGGGACCCGCTGAGCTGGTGCAGGCGGCGGCCATGGCCCGCCGCTTCTACCTCGAGGGCAAATCCAAGATCCAGATCGCGGAGGAGTTCGGCGTCAGCCGCTTCAAAGTGGCCCGGGTCCTGGAGACGGCCCTCGAACGGGATCTCGTGCGCATCGAGATCCGTGTGCCGGCCGAACTGGACGCCGAGCGCTCGGACGCGCTCCGCGCCCGCTACGGCCTGAGGCACGCCGTCGTGGTCGAGTCCCCGGCCGAGGCGGAGGAGACCCCCGACCCCGAGAACCTCGGCGAGGTCGCCGCGGATCTGCTCGGCGAGCTGGTCAACGAGGGGGACGTGCTCGGACTGGCCTGGGGCCGGTCCACCATCCACATGGCCGCCGCGCTCGACCGGCTGCCGCCGTGCACGGTGGTGCAGCTCACGGGCGTGTACGACGCTGGGACCTCCGAGCGCGGCTCGGTGGAGGCCGTGCGCCGGGCCGCCCAGGTGTCGGGCGGCGACGCCCACCCCATCTACGCGCCGATGCTGCTGCCGGACGCGGCCACCGCGGCCGCCCTGCGCAACCAGACGGGGATCGCCCGGGCCTTCGAGTACTTCGACAAGGTCACGGTCGCCTGCGTCTCCATCGGCTCCTGGGAGCCGGGCATCTCGACGGTGCACGACATGCTCAGCGACGAGGAGCGCGCGCACTACGCCTCGCTCGGGGTCGCCGCCGAGATGGCCGCCCACCTGTTCGACGCCGAGGGGCGCCGGATCGGCCGGGACCTGGGGGAGCGGTGCATCACGGTCAAGGCAGACCAGCTCCGCCGTATCCCGGAGGTCGTGGCGATCGCCGGCGGGCAGCGCAAGGCGTCCGCGATCGACGCGGTGCTGCGGTCCGGGCTGGTCACCAGCCTGGTGACGGACACCTCGGCCGCCGACTACCTGATGACGGCCGGCCCCACGCCGAAGCCCACGCTCAGCCGTGCGGACCCCGACGGCCACTGACACCCGGCCGGGCCGGCGATCCGGCCCGGCAGGCCCGGTCCCGCGTTAGTGGCCGGGTCTGCTGTGGCCTGCATGACCGGGCGCGGCCTGCCTGGTCCGGCTTGGGCCGTCCCGCCTGCCGGCGTGGTTCGTCCGGTCCGGTGTGGCCTGTCCGGCCCGCCGGCGTGGGTCGTCCGGTCCGGTGTGGTGACCGGCTGGGTGTGGCCTGCCTGGCCGGGCGTGGCCTGTGCGGCCCGGCATGGCCCGGCAGGACTGGTGCGGCTCGGTGCGGTCTGCCTGACCCGGTGATGGCTCGTCCGGAGCGGTGTGACCCCCTCCCGGCCCGGCGCCCGGCGGGTTCCGCCGGGTCGCGGCGTGCGGCGCCGGTGGGGTGTGGTGAGGACGTGGCGGGACGGCCGTGACAGCATCGGCCGCATGCTGCTGCCGCGGTTCGTCACCCAAGCGTTCCCCGGGCCCGCTCGCCGAGCCGGGACGCGGCGCCTTCCCGCCGTGCTCGCGGGGGCGCTGCTGGCGCTGACCGTCCTGCTGACCGGCTGTTCCGGCCAGGGCGGATCCCCGCCGGCGGAGGCGAGCGCGTCCACCCCGGCGTGGGCCCGGGGCATGGCCACCGTCCAGGAGTCCCGGCTGCCCGCCGAGGCCCGCCGGACCCTCGCCCTGATCGACCGGAGCGGACCCTTCCCGTACGCCAGGGACGGAGTCGTCTTCGGCAACTTCGAGGGGCGTCTGCCGAGACAGCCGCGCGGTCACTACCACGAGTACACGGTGCCGACCCCGGGCTCGCCGGACCGCGGGGCACGGCGGCTGGTCACCGGCCAGGGCGGGGAGGTCTACTACACCGATGATCACTACGACTCGTTCCGGGCGGTGCTGAGATGACCGGGGACCTGACGGACCGTCTCGTGGCCGCGCTGGACCTCGACGGGGTCACGGACAAGGCCGGCCTGATGGACCGCGCGGCCCGGGCGCTCTCGCTGCCCGGCTGGTTCGGCCGCAACTGGGACGCGCTGGCCGACTCCCTGTCCGACCTGTCCGTCTGGCCCGAGGAGGCCCGGGAGCGGGGGCTGCTCCTCGTCGTCCGGGACTGGCAGGCGTACGCGAAGGCGCGGCCGGAGGAGTGGGAGACCGCCCAGGAGGTGTTCGCGCACGCCATGCGGATCGCACCGGCGCTGACCGTCGCCCTCGCCCTTGGAGGATCCTCCCAGCCCCCTTCCGGCGGCGCTGGAGGTTCTGTGGGGGCCTGACGGGCCGGCCGTCATGGGACAATGAAGTACGTGCTCTTTTCCCCCTGGCGCACCCGTCGGGGGGTCACCTCTGATCGACTGGGATGTGCGGCACGTGCGTTTCCTCAATGACATCCAGCCCGCGTACGACCTGACGTACGACGACGTGTTCATGGTGCCGAGCCGCTCCGCGGTGGGCTCGCGTCAGGGCGTGGACCTCGGCTCGCCGGACGGCACGGGTACCACCATCCCGCTCGTCGTCGCCAACATGACCGCCATCGCCGGCCGTCGCATGGCCGAGACGGTCGCCCGCCGCGGCGGCCTCGTGGTCATCCCGCAGGACATCCCGATCGACGTGGTCGCCGACGTCGTCTCCTGGGTCAAGAGCCGCCACCTGGTGCTGGACACCCCGATCGTGCTGGCCCCGCACCAGACCGTCGCCGACGCCCTCGCCCTGCTGCCCAAGCGGGCGCACAACGCCGGCGTCGTCGTCGACGAGGAGCAGCGGCCCGTCGGCGTCGTCACCGACGCCGACCTGAGCGGCGTCGACCGCTTCACCCAGCTCGAAGTGGTCATGTCCAGGGACCTGCTCTTGCTGGACGCCGGCATCGACCCGCGCGAGGCCTTCAACACCCTCGACACGCACAACCGCCGCTACGCCCCGGCCGTCGACCAGGACGGCAGGCTCGCCGGCATCCTGACCCGCAAGGGCGCCCTGCGGGCCACCCTGTACACCCCGGCCGTGGACGCGAAGGGCCGGCTGCGCGTCGCCGCCGCCGTCGGCATCAACGGCGACGTGGCCGGCAAGGCCAAGCAGCTGCTCGACGCGGGCGTCGACACGCTCGTCATCGACACCGCGCACGGCCACCAGGAGTCGATGATCAGCGCGGTCAAGGTGGTGCGCGCGCTCGACCCGCAGGTGCCGATCGTGGCGGGCAACATCGTCTCCGCAGAGGGCGTCAAGGACCTGATCGAGGCCGGCGCGGACATCATCAAGGTCGGTGTCGGACCCGGCGCGATGTGCACGACCCGGATGATGACCGGCGTGGGCCGGCCGCAGTTCTCCGCGGTCCTGGAGTGCGCCGCCGAGGCGAGGAAGTACGGCAAGCACGTGTGGGCCGACGGCGGCGTCCGCCACCCGCGCGACGTGGCCATGGCCCTCGCGGCCGGCGCGTCCAACGTGATGATCGGCTCCTGGTTCGCGGGCACCTACGAGTCCCCGGGCGACCTCCAGCAGGACGCGAACGGCCGCCTCTACAAGGAGTCGTTCGGCATGGCCTCCGCACGCGCGGTGCGCAACCGCACCTCGGAGGAGTCCTCCTACGACCGCGCCCGCAAGGCGCTGTTCGAGGAGGGAATCTCCACCTCCCGGATGTTCCTCGACCCGGCCCGCCCGGGCGTCGAGGACCTGATCGACTCGGTCATCGCGGGCGTCCGTTCCTCCTGCACCTACGCCGGAGCCGGCTCCCTGGAGGAGTTCGCCGAGAAGGCCATCGTCGGCATCCAGAGCGCCGCCGGCTATGCGGAGGGCAAGCCGCTGCACGCCAGCTGGAACTGACGCCCGGAGCCGCCCGCCGGCCCCCGCACCCGTTCCGCACGGCCCTCGCCGGTCCCGCTCCCGGGACGGACGGGGGCCGTCCGCGTGTCCGCGGCGGACGCGCCGGCCGGGTGCCGGCCTTCCGCACCCGGCCTGCCGCGGGGCCCGGAGCGGGCCGTCCCCGGGGAGCCGGAGGAAGCGTGAGAAAAGGGACTCGCGCGGCCGCCGCGCAACGCTCCGCGGTCCGGGCGCAACAAAAGGGCACCCCGGCCCGATGAACGCAATGATGATGCGGGCATGCGCAAGCTTGCTGCATTACGCCCGCGAAGCCGCGCCTCGTAGGGTGCTGCGCTGTAGGTGGCGTGGCGGGGACTCCGCTCGGCGGGTTCCTGCCCTGACGGGCTTCCGCCGGTCCTCGTACGTCCTGACCGGCAGCGATAAGGAGCCCGCGCGTGCTCGACCAAGGCGCACCCCCGCAAGAGCAGAGAACGGCCGCCCCCGCGTCCCCGGGCGTCGCCGCGCGCCTCATGCGCCGCAAGCCAGTGGAACGCCTGGTCGCGGAGGGCGGCCAGGGCGAGGGAGGGTCGCTGCGGCGGTCCCTCGGACTGTGGCAGCTGACCATGATCAGCATCGGGGCCACCCTCGGCACCGGCATCTTCGTCGTCCTCGGCGAGGCCGTGCCCAAGGCGGGTCCGGCCGTCACCCTCTCCTTCGTGATCGCCGGGCTCACCGCGCTGTTCTCGGCCCTGTCCTACGCGGAGCTGGCGGGCACCATCCCGGTCGCCGGATCCTCGTACTCGTACGCATACGCAACCATGGGCGAACTGATCGCCTGGGTCTGCGGCTGGTGCCTGCTCCTGGAGTACGGTGTCTCGGTCGCCGCCGTCGCCGTCGGCTGGGGCGAGTACCTCAACGAACTGCTCGACGGCACCATCGGCGTGACCATCCCGGACGCCCTGTCGGCCCCGCCCGGCGACGGCGGCGTCTTCAACCTGCCCGCGCTGATCGTCGTGCTCCTCGCCATGGCGTTCCTGCTCGGCGGTGCCAAGGAGTCCGCACGCGCCAACACGATCATGGTCTGCGTGAAGATCGCCGCGCTGGTCCTGTTCTGCGCCATCGGCTTCATGGGCTTCAAGTCCGGCAACTACGCGCACTTCATGCCGCTGGGCATGGCGGGCGTCAGCGCGGCCGGCGCCACGCTGTTCTTCTCGTACATCGGCTTCGACGCCGCCTCCACCGCCGGTGAGGAGGCGAAGAACGCCCAGCGGGACCTGCCGCGCGCGATCATGCTGTCCCTCGTGATCGTGACCGCGCTGTACGTGCTGGTCGCGGCCGTCGCCGTCGGCGCCCGGCCCTGGCGGAAGTTCAACGACTCCGAGGCGGCGCTCGCCCGGATCATGACGGACGTCACCGGCCAGAGCTTCTGGGGCACCCTGCTGGCCTTCTGCGCCGTCATCGCCATCGCGAGCGTCGTCCTGACCGTGCTCTACGGCCAGACCCGCATCCTCTTCGCCATGTCCCGCGACGGCCTGGTGCCCAAGGTGTTCGCCAAGGTCCACCCGAAGACCGGCGCGCCCCGCGCCAACACGGTGATCGTGTCGCTGTTCTGCGGCGTCCTCGCCGCCGCCATCCCGCTGGGCCAGCTCGCCGACGCCACCAGCATCGGCACCCTCTTCGCCTTCGCCCTGGTCAACGTGGCCGTGGTGGTGCTGCGCCGGACCCGTCCGGACATGCCGCGCACCTTCCGGGTCCCGCTCACACCGGTGCTGCCGGCGCTGGGCTTCGCCTTCTGCGTCTGGATGATGGGGAGCCTGTCCACCGTCACCTGGGTGGTCTTCGGTGTCTGGATGGCGGTCGGGCTCGTGTTCTACTTCGGATACGGCTATCGCCGTTCCCGCCTCGCGACCTCCGCGGACGTCGCGGTGGCGGCGCAGAAGTGACCGACCCGGAGAAATGAACCACCCCCCGTGCTGAACGATCTCGACGAACGCATCGTGCACGCCCTCGCCGAGGACGCGCGCCGCTCCTACGCGGACATCGGGCAGCTCGTCGGCCTGTCCGCGCCCGCCGTCAAGCGGCGCGTGGACCGGCTGCGGGCCACCGGAGCCATCACCGGGTTCACCGTCCGGGTCGACCCGGCGGCGCTCGGCTGGGAGACCGAGGGGTTCGTCGAGGTCTACTGCCGTCGCAACACCTCCCCGGAGACCATCCAGCGCGGCCTGGAGCGCTACCAGGAGGTGGTGGCCGCGTCGACCGTCACCGGCGACGCGGACGCGATCGTCCAGGTCTTCGCCTCCGACATGCGCCACTTCGAGCGGGTCCTGGAGCGCATCGCCGGCGAGCCGTTCGTGGAGCGGACCAAGTCGGTGCTGGTGCTGTCACCGCTGCTGCGCCGCTTCTCCTCGGGCGCTCCGGGTTAGGGCCGGGCCGACGGTTCCCGCCGCGGGCTGATCCGGCGCGGACCGTCAGACAGGCCCTGGAGCCCGGAAAGGTCCTGGAGCCCCGCACCCCCGGCCGGGCCGCTGGCTCCGTCGCCGGTCCCGGTCCGGGGCTCTGGAGGCCCGCACCCGCGGCCGCGCCGCTGGCTCCGTCGCCGGGGCCCTGGAGCCCCGCACCCCCGGCCGGGCCACCGGCTCCGTCGCCGGTCCCGGCCCGCCCCGGGAACTCGTACAGCGCCCGCCTGAGCCGCGGCGAGCGGCGCAGACCGATCGCCCACCGCCCTCCCGGCGGCCCGACTCCCGCGCCTCGCTCACGCGGTGGCGGCCCGCCTCCCCGTCCGGTGCGGAAACCGCGGTGTGACCTGCGCCCCAGGGCACGCCCGGGCTCCCGCGCGGGGCGCGCAACGAATCGCCGTCCGGCCGTCCCGCCACGCAACGAACCGCGCACCGGCGCGCAACGGCTCCTTCTTGTCCGCCCGAGCGCGCCGACCGTACCTTCTAACTGGCCCCCCAAACCCCCTTCCCGGTGAGGAAACGCATGCGCACCGCCCTGCTCCAGAGCTCCGGCCGCCCCGGTTCGATCGCCGAGAACCTCAAGGTCCTCGACGAGGCCGCCGGGCGGGCCGCCGCCGCGGGCGCCGCGCTGCTGGCCGCGCCGGAGATGTTCCTCACCGGGTACGCGATCGGTGACGACATCGCCCGCTTCGCCGAGCCCGCCGACGGCGACTCCGCCGACGCGATCGCCGAGATCGCCGGCCGGCACGGACTGGCGATCGCCTACGGCTACCCCGAGCGCGACGGCGACACCGTCCACAACTCCGCCCAGCTCATCTCCGCCGACGGCACCCGGCTCGCGAACTACCGCAAGACCCACCTCTTCGGCGGTTTCGAGCGCGACCACTTCACGCCCGGCGAGCAGCCGGTCGTCCAGGCCGAGCTGAACGGGCTGACCGTGGGCCTGATGATCTGCTACGACGTCGAGTTCCCGGAGAACGTCCGGGCGCACGCCCTCGCCGGTACCGACCTCCTGGTCGTGCCGACGGCGCAGATGCACCCCTTCCAGTTCGTCGCCGAGTCCCTGGTACCGGTGCGGGCCTGGGAGAGCCAGATGTACGTGGCGTACGTCAACCGGGTCGGCCGCGAGGGCGAGTTCGAGTTCGTCGGCCTGTCGGTCCTGGCCGGCCCCGACGGCGTCGCCCGCGCCCGCGCCGGCCGCGAGGAGCAGCTCGTCCTGGCCGACGCCGACCCGGCGTTCCTGGCCGCCTCCCGCGAGGCCAACCCGTACCTGAAGGACCGCCGCCCCGGTCTGTACGGATCCCTCGTCTGATCCCCCTTCCAGCTTCCCCAGATCCACCCCCCGCGCAAGGAGTCCGTACCCCATGACGTCCACCGTGCCCAACGCCGTCGAGCACGCAGACGAGCAGCAGCCGCCGATCACCATGTTCGGCCCGGACTTCCCTTACGCCTACGACGACTTCCTCGCCCACCCGGCGGGCCTCGGCCAGATACCGGCGACCGAGCACGGCGCCGAGGTCGCCGTCATCGGCGGCGGCCTGTCCGGCATCGTGGCCGCGTACGAGCTGATGAAGATGGGCCTCAAGCCCGTCGTCTACGAGGCCGACCAGATCGGCGGCCGGCTGCGCACGGTCGGTTTCGAGGGCTGCGACGAGTCGCTGACCGCCGAGATGGGCGCCATGCGCTTCCCGCCATCCTCCACCGCGCTGCAGCACTACATCGACATGGTGGGCCTGGAGACCCGGCCCTTCCCGAACCCCCTCGCCGAGGCCACCCCGTCCACCGTGGTCGACCTCAAGGGCGAGTCGCACTACGCCGAGACCATCGACGACCTGCCCCAGGTGTACCGGGACGTCGCCGAGGCGTGGAACCGGTGCCTCGAGGAGGGCGCCGACTTCTCCGACATGAACCGCGCCATGCGCGAGCGTGACGTCCCGCGGATCCGCGAGATCTGGGCGAAGCTCGTCGAGAAGCTCGACAACCAGACCTTCTACGGCTTCCTCTGCGACTCCGAGGCCTTCAAGTCGTTCCGGCACCGTGAGATCTTCGGCCAGGTCGGCTTCGGCACCGGCGGCTGGGACACCGACTTCCCCAACTCCATCCTGGAGATCCTGCGGGTCGTCTACACCGAGGCCGACGACCACCACCGCGGGATCGTCGGCGGCTCCCAGCAGCTGCCGCTCCGGCTCTGGGAGCGCGAGCCGCAGAAGATCGTCCACTGGCCGTACGGCACCTCGCTGAAGACCCTGCACGTCGACGGCGAGCCCCGCCCCGCCGTGACCCGGCTGCACCGCACCGCGGGCAACCAGATCACCGTCACCGACGCCGACGGCGACATCCGCACCTACCGGGCGGCCGTCTTCACCGCCCAGTCCTGGATGCTGCTGTCGAAGATCGCCTGCGACGACTCGCTCTTCCCGATCGACCACTGGACGGCGATCGAGCGTACCCACTACATGGAGTCCTCGAAGCTCTTCGTACCGGTCGACCGGCCGTTCTGGCTGGACAAGGACGAGGACACGGGCCGGGACGTCATGTCGATGACGCTCACCGACCGCATGACGCGCGGCACCTATCTGCTGGACGACGGCCCGGACAAGCCGGCCGTGATCTGCCTGTCCTACACCTGGTGCGACGACAGCCTGAAGTGGCTGCCGCTGTCCGCGAACGAGCGGATGGAGGTCATGCTGAAGTCGCTCGGCGAGATCTACCCGAAGGTGGACATCAGGAAGCACATCATCGGCAACCCGGTGACCGTCTCCTGGGAGAACGAGCCCTACTTCATGGGCGCGTTCAAGGCCAACCTGCCCGGCCACTACCGCTACCAGCGGCGCCTGTTCACGCACTTCATGCAGGACCGGCTGCCCGAGGACAAGCGGGGCATCTTCCTCGCCGGCGACGACATCTCCTGGACGGCCGGCTGGGCGGAGGGCGCGATCCAGACCGCGCTGAACGCGGTCTGGGGCGTCATGCGCCACTTCGGCGGCGAGACCGACCCGACCAACCCGGGCCCGGGCGACGTCTACGACGAGATCGCCCCGGTGGAACTGCCCGAGGACTGACCGGGACACCGGCCCGGACCGCGTGCACCGGGCCGGCGGCGCCCACGGCCGGTCCCGGGGCCGGGTTCAGGTCCCGGCCCGGGGCCGGGCCCATGTCGAGGCTCCCGGCCGGGCTCAGGTCCCGGCTTCCGGCCGGGCTCAGACCCCGGCCGCCCGCGCCTTCTCGAACACCTCGGCGGCCACGTCCTTCAGCTCCTGGGCGTCGCGCGGGGTGCTCTGCAGGTCCACCAGGATCTCGTCCAGGCCGATCTCCGCGTGCTCGACCAGATCCTCGACGATCTGGTCGGCGTCGCCCTGGAACGGCCGCCGGCCGTCGCCGTGGAAGGGCTCGGCCGAGTGCGCCGCGTTGACCCGCAGCACGGTCCGGATCGGCTCCTCACGGCCGCGTTCGGCGGCCAGCTCCCGCAACTCGGCCCACTGGGCGCTGATCTGCTCGACGCCCGTGCCCACCGGGAGCCAGCCGTCCGCGTGGTCCACCAGACGCCGCTTCGCGCGCCGGCCGCTCGCCGCGAGCAGGATCGGGATCGGCCGGGCCGGCTTGGGGCCGACCACCGCCGAGGAGATCCGGGTGATCCGGCCCTCGTGCACGACCGGGTCAGGGCCCCACACCGCCCGGCACACGTCGATCAGCTCGTCCAGCACCTGCCCGCGCTCCTCGAAGGGCCGTACGCCCGTCGCCGCGTACTCGTCGTGGGACCAGCCGGTGCCGAAACCGGCGAGCACCCGGCCCCCGCTCGCCGCGTCCAGCGTGGCCAGGGACCTGGCGAGCTGGAAGGGCAGGTGCAGCGGCGCGACCAGCACGCTGGAGCCCAGCAGGACGCGTTCGGTGGCGGCGGCGGCGAGGGTCAGGGTGACCAGCGGCTCGGCGACGCCGCGGTAGGAGTCGGGCCAGGGGAGTCCGGGGATGTCGTAGAGGCCCTGGCCGGCGGGCTCCGGGAACAGGGCGCGCTCGTACACCCAGAGGCTGTCGTATCCGATCCGCTCCGCGGTGCGCGCCACGTCGGGCACGTCCCTGCCCAGGTCGTACTGCCGGTTCTGCGGGAGGCCGAGGCCCAGCCGGGTAGCCATGTGCCGTGAGCTCCTTCGCCGTCGGTTGCCGCTTCAACCTACAGAGGCCGCCGCCGGATTCCGGGAGGCCCGGCGGAGGTCGGCCGGAACCGACCGGTTCAGTCGCCGAACGGCGTCAGCAGCATCCGGCCCGCGAAGCCGACCGCCGCGTCGAGGCGTTCGGCGAACTCCCCGGCGAGGTCCCCGCAGTGGCGCAGCGCCCACAGCGCCCGGGCCGCCGCCCAGGTCGCCTCCCGGGCCCGCTCCAGGCTCCAGGAGCCCAGCAGATGGGTGATCGGATCGGCGATCTCGAGCAGGTCGGGGCCCGGCATCAGATCCTCGCGGACGCGTTCCTCCAGCGAGGCGAGGAGATCGCCCACCCGGTCGAACTCGTCCTCCAGATCGGCCGGTTCGCAGCCGAGCGTGCGGCAGGTGTCCACCACGGCGAGCGCCAGGTCGTGCCCGATGTGGGCGTTGACGCCCGCGAGCGCGAACTGCAGCGGCCGTACCCCGGGATGGCGGCGGAACTGGAACAGGGGCCGCCAGCAGGCGGGCGGACGCAGGCCCCGGGCCACCGCGTCCACCGCGGCCAGGTACCGCTCGGCGAACCGCACGTCCAGCGTGGCCGCCGCGCGCCGGTCCGCGAACACCCCCGCGCCCAGGCACCGGCCGACCTCCTCGGTGACGGCGAGGTAGACGCGGTTGAACACGGCGACCCCGTCCCGCTCGGGCAACTCCGCGTCGAGGGCCCGCATCCGGGCGAGGACGGCGTCGACGGGAGCGGTGAGGTGTTCCAACTGCGCCATGGGGGAAGGGTCGCAGCCCCGCCCCCGCCCGCGCGCCGACCGGCCCGGTGCTTCCCCGGAACGGGGGAACGCCGGGCCGGCGGCGGGAACGGCGCCGAGCGCGGGACGCGGACGGAGCCGGGGGAGGCGGACGTCTACGGCTCGGCGCGCCGGCCGCTCTCGTCGTAGCTGGACGTGCCCTCGTCCAGCAGCGGCTCCTGCGTCTTGAGGTGGGGCGGCGCGAAGGCGCGCAGCGCGTGGTAGCCGGTGATGACGACCAGGGTGCCGAGCGCGATGCCGCTGAGCGAGAAGGTGTCGGTGAACTTCATGGTGACGTTGCCGACGCCGATGATGATGCCCGCGGCGGCCGGCACCAGGTTCAGCGGGTTGCGCAGGTCGACCTTGGCGTTGATCCAGATCTGCGCGCCGAGCAGGCCGATCATGCCGTAGAGGATGACGGTGATGCCGCCGAGCACCCCGCCCGGGATCGCGGCGACGACCGCGCCGAACTTCGGGCAGAGGCCGAACAGCAGCGCGAAGCAGGCCGCGGCCCAGTAGGCGGCGGTGGAGTAGACGCGGGTCGCGGCCATCACGCCGATGTTCTCGGAGTAGGTGGTGGTCGGCGGGCCGCCCACCGCGGTCGACAGCATCGAGCCGACGCCGTCCGCGGAGATCGCCGTGCCCAGCTTGTCGTCCAGCGGGTCGCCGGTCATCTCCCCGACCGCCTTGACGTGTCCGGCGTTCTCCGCGATCAGCGCGATGACGACCGGCAGGGCGACGAGGATCGCCGACCACTGGAACGACGGTCCGTGGAAGGAGGGCAGGCCGATCCAGTCGGCCTTGGAGACGCCGGAGAGGTCCAGCCGCCAGTGGTCGGTGAGCCTGCCGCTCGCGTCCACCGAGTGGATCTTGCCGAAGACGCGGTCGAAGACCCAGGAGAGCCCGTACCCGAGGACCAGCCCCAGGAAGATCGCGATCCGCGACCAGAAGCCGCGCAGGCAGACGACCGCCAGTCCGGTGAACAGCATCACCAGCAGGGCCGTCCACTGGTCCTGCGGCCAGTACGTCGAAGCGGTCACCGGGGCCAGGTTGAAGCCGATCAGCATGACCACCGCGCCGGTGACGATCGGCGGCATGGCGGCGTGGATGATCCGCGCGCCGAACCGCTGCACCGCGAGTCCCACCAGGAACAGCACGAAGGCGACCACCAGGACCGCACCGGTCACGGTGGCGCTGGTACCGCCCTGCGCCCGGATGACCGCGGCCACGCCGACGAAGGACAGGGAGCAGCCGAGGTAGCTCGGGACCCTGCCCCGGGTGGCGAGCAGGAAGATCACGGTCGCCACGCCCGACATCATGATCGCGAGGTTCGGATCGAGGCCCATGAGCACGGGGGCCACGAAGGAGGCTCCGAACATCGCCACGACGTGCTGGGCGCCCAGGCCCGCCGTGCGCGGCCAGGAGAGCCGTTCGTCGGGGCGTACCACCGCTCCGGGCGCGGGCGTACGCCCGTCACCGTGCAGCTTCCAGCGCACGCCGAGGTCCATGGTGGGGTTTCGCTTTCTCTGTACGTACCGTTCCAGACCATTGTCAGGGGTGCCGGGCGGCTCCCCGCCCACCGGGCGGCGCACGTGCACCGGGTTCGCGGGCCTGACCTGCGGTGACCGGCCGGGCTGCTGAGCGGTCGCTTAGTATGGGACGGTCCGTGCCGCCCCGTCCCGTCGCCCAGGAGCACCACCGTGACCGCCGAAGCCCCGACCGCCCCCGCCGTCACCCACGGCCGGCTGATCCCCGTCACCGTCCACTTCGACGACCTCGACGCGCTCGGACTGCTGCACAACGCCCGCTACCCGCTCATGGTCGAGCGCGCCTGGACCGAGCTGTGGAACGAGCACGGCGTCCGCTTCGACGGCGACTGGCACGCCGCGGGCGACGCCTGCAACGCCGTCCGCGAACTGACCATCGGCTACGAGGCGCCGGTGACCCGCCCGGGCGTCTACGCCGTCCACCTCTGGCTGGAGCGGCTCGGCACCACCGGCCTCACCTACGGCTTCCGCTTCTGCTCGGCCGACGGCACGCTGACCTACGCGCGCGGCACCCGCGTCCTGGTCCGGCTGGACGCGGCGACGCTGCGTCCGGCGCCGTGGAGCGAGAGCTTCAGGGCCGTGGGCCGGGAACTGCTTCGGCCCGCGGACTGACCTCGCCGGAGCCGCCGCGCTCGGCGGTGCGCAGCACACCCGCGAACACCGCGAGACCGCAGGCCAGCACCGTCACCACACAGAACGAGACCATCAGATCGGTCGCCTGCGCCACACCGCCGATCAGGCTGGGCGCGATCAGCCCCGAGGTGTACGTGATGGTCGCCACGCCCGCGATGGCCTGACTGGGGTTGGGACCGGCGTGCCCGGCCGCCGCGAAGCACAGCGGTACGACGACCGCGATGCCGAGCCCCATCAGCGCGAAGCCGGCCATCGCCACCGCCGGGTGCCCGGCGAGGACGACCAGCAGGCCGCCGAGCCCGGCCAGCACACCGCCGGCCCGTACCGTGCGCACCGCCCCGAAGCGGTTCACCACCGCGTCCCCGGCGATCCGGGCCACCGCCATGGTCAGCATGAACCCGGTCGTGCAGGCGGCCGCGACCCCGGCCGAGCTGTCCAGCCGGTCCCGCAGGAACACCGCGGACCAGTCCAGGCTCGCCCCCTCCGCGAACACCGCGCAGAAACCGACCGCGCCGATCAGCAGCGCCGAGCGGGGCGGCAGCGCGAACCGCGGAGGCGGCTCCTCGTCCTCGGCGGGCTGCAGGTCGAGCACCCACGAGCAGGCCACCAGACCCAGCACGGTGAGGACGGCCGCGGCCAGCGCGAAGTGCAGGCGCGCGTCGGAGCCGAGATGCGCGGCGAGCGTGCCGGCCGCCGAGCCGACGAGCGCGCCCGCGCTCCACATGCCGTGCAGACCCGACATGATCGACTTGCCGAGCAGCCGCTCCACCTCGACACCCAGCGCGTTCATCGCGACGTCGGCCATGCCCGCGCTCGCGCCGTAGGCGAACATCGCCAGACACAGCGTGTACATGTTCGGCGCCAGGGACGGCAGGACCAGCGACAGCGTCCACAGTGCGAGCAGTCCGCGCAACGCCGTACGGCTGCCGAAGGAGTGGCTGATCCGGCCCGCCAGCGGCATCGCGCACGAGGCGCCGAACGCCGTGAAGGCCAGGGCGAAGCCGAGCTGCCCCGCGCTCAGCGAGGCGTGCTCCTGCACCCAGGGCACCCGGGTGGCGAAGGAACCGGTCACGGCGCCGTGCACGGCGAACACGGCCGCCACGGCGTACCGGGCGCGCCTCACCTCGTCACGTGAACGGCTCACGTCACCCATGTTCCAGTCCCTCCCCGGGGGTCGCGCGCGGCGCCGTCGCCGCACCGGCGTAAACTATCAGGGACCCTGCCTGATAGATAGTAGGCAACTCGGCCGCGCACGTCTGGGAGGATGCCCGTCATGCCCGCATCACCGAGCACCGCCCGGGCCATCAACGACCGGCTCGCCCTGCGCCTGCTGCAGCAGGAAGGCCCGCTGACGGCAGGGCAGTTGAAGCAGCTGACCGGACTGTCCCGGCCCACGGTCGCCGACCTCGTCGAGCGGCTCACCGCCTCCGGTCTGATCACCGTGGTGGGGGAGTCCGGCGAGCAGCGCCGCGGTCCGAACGCCCGGCTGTACGGCATCGTCGCCGGCCGTGCCCACCTGGCCGCGCTGGATGTGCGCACCGAAGGCGTCTTCGTGCTGGTCTCCGACCTCGTGGGCCGGGTGCTCGCCGAGGGCTCCGCGCCGATCGGCGGCGACACCGGGACCGGGCCCGCGGTGGAGCAGGCGGTGACGGCGGTGGAGCGGACGGTCAAGGAGGCCCAGGCGGCGGGCGCGCCCCCGCCCGAGGGCGTCAGCGCGTGGGGGAGGCTGCACACCGTCGGGATCGGGGCGCCGGGCCTCGTCGACCCCGCCACCGGTGACCTGCGCGACTCCGGCGGCCTGCCCGCCTGGCACCGCCGGCTCGCCGCGGCCCTCCAGGAGCGGCTGCCCGAGGCGCGGGTGAGGGTGGAGAACGAGACCAACCTGGCCGCCCTCGCCGAGCAGCGCGAGGGTGCCGCCCGCGACCGGGACACCTTCGTCCTGCTCTGGCTCGGCCACGGCGTCGGCGCCGCGGTCGTCCTGGACGGCACCCTGCGCCGCGGCGCCTCCGGCGGCACCGGCGAGATCGGCTTCCTGCCGGTCCCGGGTACGCCGACCCTGCCCTCGGCCACGGACTGCGACGGCGGCTTCCACTCCCTGGCCGGAGCGGCGGCGATCGCCCGGCTGGCCGGGGAGCACGGTCTGCCGGCGGCCGGGCCCGCGGACGGGCCGGGCGTGGCGGTGGTGGTGCGCACGGCCGTGGCGCGGGCGACGGACCCGGACGGCGGACCGGCCGGGACCTTGGCCGAACGCTTCCTCGACGCCCTCGCCGGCCGGATCGCCATCGGGGCCGCCTCCGTCGTCTCCATCCTCGACCCGGGCTGCGTGGTCCTGGGCGGGGAGATCGGGCAGGCCGGGGGAGCGGCGCTCGCGGAGCGCGTCGCCGAACGGCTGCGCCGGATGTCTCCGCTGGCCACCGAGGTCCGGGCCGGCCACCTCGGCGGGGGCGCGGTCCTGCGCGGCGCTCTGCTGACGGCCCGGGACCGGGCCCAGGACGAACTGTTCGCCCCGGCCGACCGCTAGGTCGTGTCGCGCTCTGGGTCGCTCGTCTGCGGCATACCCGGCTTGCGGGCCCTTGCGCGGCGCCTTGCCGCACCGGACGCCGTGTGCCCGCCCGTCGGTCGACGGGGCCGCTCTCACAACAGGCCCCAGGCGGGGGCGCATTCCGGCGGGGGCCCTGCGGACGCGGCCGGGCGGGGTGGCGGCCTCGAAGCCGACTCGGGCCCCGCTGGGCCGACTTGGGCGGCCCGGCGGCGGGCAAGGGCCGTCGTCACCGCCGCCGGGCCCGCCCGCACCCTAAGAGGACTAGACCAGTGCGGTCAATGGTCCGGACCAATTGGCCGCAGCGCGGCACCCGGCCCGGTGGTCTGTGAGTCACTCCACACCGCTCACCCGTCTGGACCCTTGCCGGCCGTGGCACACTGGCCCTGTACCAGAAGCAGCGCACTCCGGGGTCGGTGAAAGTCCGAACCGGCGGTTACAGTCCGCGACCCGGTCGCTTCCAGCGGCCGGTTGACCAGGTGAAATTCCTGGACCGACGGTTAAAGTCCGGATGGGAGGCAGTGCGCGGCGGGCGGGCATGCTCCCATGCGCGTCGCCGTATCTGGGCTCGTCCGCATGCGGACGGGTCCCTGTCCGGCGTCGCCCCGGAGTCGTCCTCCCGTTCATTCTGTCGTCTTCGACAGGCCCCGGAGTCCGTGCCCCATGAGGCAGGAGGACCCGGGAAGTGTTCACCGGAATCGTCGAAGAACTGGGTGAGGTCACCGCCGTCGAGAATCTCGGCGACGCGTCCCGCTTCCGGCTCCGCGGCCCCGTCGTCACCGAGGGCGCGCGGCACGGCGACTCCATCGCCGTGAACGGGGTCTGTCTCACCGTCGTCGACCGCGAGGGCGACGAGTTCACCGCCGACGTCATGGCCGAGACGCTGAACCGCTCCAGCCTGGGAGCGCTCGGCGTGGGCTCCCGCGTGAACCTGGAGCGCCCCACCGCGGTGGGCGCGCGCCTCGGCGGGCACATCGTGCAGGGCCATGTGGACGGCACCGGGCAGGTCCTGGAGCGCAAACCGTCCGACAACTGGGAGATCGTGAAGATCTCGCTGCCCGCGGACCTCGCCCGCTACGTTGTGGAGAAGGGCTCCATCACCGTCGACGGCATCAGCCTCACCGTCGTCGACGCCGGCCCCGACTTCTTCACCGTGAGCCTCATCCCGACCACCCTCGCCCTGACCACGCTCGGCCACAAGCAGCCCGGCGACCCGGTCAACCTCGAGGTCGACGTCATCGCCAAGTACGTGGAGCGGCTGCTCGCGGCCGGACAGGGGGACGGCAAGTGAACTGGATGAACTCCGAGGCCTTCACGCTCTTCGGCCAGCACATCATCTGGTCCGACATGATCGGCAACACCCTCGGCCTCATCACCCTGGCCCTCGGCTGGCGCCGCTCCCTGTGGACCTGGCCCGTGCAGTTCCTGTCCGGCCTCGTCCTCTTCGGCGCCTTCTACGGCCACCTCGCCGGCAGCGCCGGCAAGCAGGCCGTCGTCATGGCCGTCGCGCTGTACGGCTGGTGGCAGTGGCAGCGCAGGAAGGACCGGGCCGCGGACGGGCACATCGCCCCCCGGTTCGCCAGCTGGACCGAGCGGGCGGCGATGCTCGGCGCCGCCGCCGCCGGAACCGTCGCCGTCGCCCTGCTGTTCAAGGCCTACCCGTCCCTCTCCTGGGACCCCTGGCCCGACGCCTACATCTTCGTCGGCACCGTCGTCGCCATGTACGCCCAGGCCAAGGGAATGGTCGAGTTCTGGATCGCCTGGCTGCTCGTCGACCTCGTCGGGGTACCCCTCAACTTCGCCAACGGCTACGCCTTCTCCGGGTTCGTCTACGTCATCTACGGCGCACTCGTCCTGTGGGGCATGCGCGACTGGTGGCTGCGCTCCCGCAAGGACGCGCGGCCCGTTCTGGAAGGAGCGCCCGCATGAACTCGGCACCTCTGCTCCACGGCACCGACCGCATCGAGGACTTCCGGCTCGACCCGGTCGAACAGGCCGTCGCCGACATCGCGGCCGGCCGCCCGGTCGTGGTCGTCGACGACGAGGACCGGGAGAACGAGGGCGACCTCGTCATCGCCGCCGAGAAGGCCACCCCCGAGATCGTCGCCTTCATGATGAGCGAGTGCCGGGGCCTGATCTGCGCCCCCATGGAGGGACCGGAGCTGGACCGGCTGCGGCTGCCGCAGATGGTCGAGGACAACACCGAGTCGATGAAGACCGCCTTCACCGTCTCCGTGGACGCCTCCGCCGCGCACGGGGTCACCACCGGCATCTCGGCCGCCGACCGCGCCGTGACGCTCCAGCTGCTGGCGAGCGGCACCGCCGGGCCCACCGACCTGGTCCGCCCCGGCCACGTCTTCCCGCTGCGCGCCAGGCCCGGCGGAGTGCTCACCCGCAACGGCCACACCGAGGCCGCCGTGGACCTCGCCCGGCTCGCGGGCCTGCGCCCGGCCGGCGCCATCGTGGAGATCGCCGGCGAGGACGGCCGGATGCTGCGGCTGCCCGAGCTGATCCCGTTCGCCCGCAAGCACGGCCTGACGATCATCTCCATCGAGGACCTGATCGCCTACCGCCGCAGCAGCGAGCCCACCGTCCGGCGCGAGGCCGAGACCCGGCTGCCCACCCGGCACGGCACGTTCACCGCCTACGGCTACCGGTCCACCGTCGACGGCGTCGAGCACGTCGCCCTCGTCCACGGCGAGATCGGCGACGGTGAGGACGTGCTGGTCCGCCTCCACTCCGAGTGCCTCACCGGCGACGTCTTCGGCTCCCTGCGCTGCGACTGCGGCCCGCAGCTCGACACGGCCCTGGAACGCATCCAGGCCGAGGGCCGGGGCGTGGTCGTCTACCTGCGCGGACACGAGGGGCGCGGCATCGGCCTGCTGTCCAAGCTGCGCGCCTACCAACTGCAGGAACAGGGCCACGACACGCTGGACGCCAACCTCGAACTCGGCCTGCCCGCGGACGCCCGCGACTACGGCGCGGGCGCGCGCATCCTCGCCGACCTCGGGGTGCGCGGCGTCCGGCTGATGACCAACAACCCCGACAAGACCGATGCGTTGGTGCGCCACGGACTGAAGGTCACCGGCCGCGAGGCGATGCCCGTGCAGGCGGGCGAGCACAACCTGCGGTACCTGCGCACCAAGCGGGACCGGATGGGACACGATCTGCCGTGGCTGGACGCCCCGGCCGTGGCCGCCTCGGCGGCCTCGCCCGCGTCCACCTGCGGCAACCAGTAAGCGAACGGCACAGAGGAGAGATGTGAGCGGCAAGGGTGCACCGGAGCTGTCCGTACGGGGCGCGAGCGACCTCAGGGTCGCCGTCATCGCGGCGCAGTGGCACGAGAAGGTGATGGACGGCCTGGTGAACGGCGCCCTGCGCGCCCTGCACGAGCTGGGGATCGACGAGCCGACCCTGATCCGGGTCCCCGGCAGCTTCGAGCTCCCGGTCGCCGCCAAGGCCCTCGCGGGCCGCGGCTACGACGCCGTGGTCGCGCTCGGCGTCGTGATCCGCGGCGGAACCCCCCACTTCGACTATGTGTGCCAGGGCGTCACCCAGGGCCTCACCCAGGTCTCGGTCGAGACCGGCGTCCCCGTCGGCTTCGGCGTGCTCACCTGCGACACCGAGGAACAGGCCCTGGACCGGGCCGGCATCGAGGGCTCCAGCGAGGACAAGGGCCACGAGGCGGTCACCGCGGCGGTCGCGACCGCGACGACGCTCCGCTCGGTATCCGAACCCTGGCACTGAGGAGCCGCCCGCACCGCGTAGGGTGGGCATCACCATGTCCAAGAAGACGTTCGAGGAGCTCTTCACCGAGCTCCAGCACAAGGCCGCCCAGGGCGATCCCGCCACCTCCCGCACCGCAGAGCTGGTCGGGAAGGGGGTCCATGCCATCGGCAAGAAGGTCGTCGAGGAGGCCGCCGAGGTCTGGATGGCCGCCGAGTACGAGGGCAAGGAGGCGGCCGCCGAGGAGATCTCGCAGCTGCTGTACCACGTCCAGGTGATGATGGTCGCCCGCGGCATCTCCCTGGACGACGTCTACGCCCACCTCTGAGCCGCACCGGCTCGCGATCCCCGCTCCGACCCAACGCAAAGGAAGCCGACCTCATGCTGCGCATCGCCGTCCCCAACAAGGGTTCCCTGTCCGGCCCTGCGGCGGAGATGCTCCATGAGGCCGGCTACCAGCAGCGCCGCGAGTCCAAGGAGCTGCGGATCGTCGACCCGGTGAACGAGGTCGAGTTCTTCTACCTCCGCCCCCGCGACATCGCGATCTACGTCTCCTCCGGCCGGCTCGACATCGGCATCACCGGCCGCGACCTGCTGGTCGACTCCGGCGCCGACGCCGAGGAGATCCTGCCGCTCGGGTTCGCCCGCTCCACCTTCCGCTTCGCCGCCAAGCCCGGCACCGCGACGGACCTGGCGGACCTCAAGGGCCGCACCGTCGCCACCTCCTACGAGGGCATCGTCGCCGGGCACCTCGCCGACAGCGGCGTCGACGCCTCCGTCGTGCACCTCGACGGCGCCGTGGAGACCGCGATCGAGCTGGGCGTCGCCGAGGTCATCGCCGACGTCGTCGAGACCGGGACCAGCCTGCGCAACGCGGGCCTGGAGGTGTTCGGCGAGCCCATCATGAAGTCCGAGGCCGTCGTCATCCGCCGCACCGGCGCCGACGTCGAGGAGCCCAAGGTCCAGCAGTTCCTGCGCCGCCTCCAGGGCGTCCTGGTCGCCCGGACCTACGTGATGATGGACTACGACTGCCGTGTCGAGCAGCTCGAGAAGGCCGTCGCGCTCACCCCCGGCCTCGAGTCGCCGACCGTCTCCCCGCTGCACAACGAGGGCTGGGTCGCCGTCCGCGCCATGGTCCCCGCCAAGGAGGCGCAGCGGATCATGGACGACCTCTACGAGATCGGCGCCCGGGCCATTCTGACCACCGCCATCCACGCCTGCCGCCTGTAAGGGACACGCGAACAGATGTCCGAGCCTCCCACCCTCCCCGTGACCTTTCGGCCGGGCCACACGCGGGTGATCCTGCTCACCGCCGGTGTGGTGATCCTCCTGGTCATCTCGGGGGTCGCCCTGCTGCTCGACCTCGGTCCCGGCGAGCGGGCCAGCTTCTTCGTCACCGGCGCGCTCATCTTCTGGGCGCTCGCCCAGCTCGCCCGGATCAAGGTGGTCGCCGACGAGTCCGGCGTCACCGTCGTCAACATCGCCAGCAGACGCCGTCTGGCCTGGGCGGAGATCCTCCAGGTGAACCTCCGTCCGGGCGATCCCTGGGTGTTCCTCAACCTCAGCGACGGCACCAGCCTGCCCGCGCTCGGCATCCAGCCGGGGCTCGCCAAGCAGCGCGCCATCGCCGACGCGCAGGCCCTCCGGGCGCTCGCCGAGGCCCGCTCGACGGCCGCCTCCGGTGAAGATCGGGGATGACTCGGGGGCATTCGCCCTGCCACAGTTCCCCGTGTCTTGATTAATCTGGAGACGGAGGCGTTTTCGTCGCGCCTCCACCCCTGTGGCGCCGCGCCCGGTGCACAGGGGTTCCTGCTACCCGAGGAGTGACCCCCTCCGGCGATGGACGGATCGTCCTGTAGTACCTGCGCCGCCCCCTCCCCACAGCTCATGGAGGCGGCGGCATCATGACCACCCCCTTGCTGCTCCTCGCAGCGGCCTTCCTGCTGATCCTGGCCAACGGCTTCTTCGTGGCCGCCGAATTCGGCCTGGTGACGGTCGAGCGCCCCGACGCCGAGCAGGCCGCCGCCGACGGCGACAAGCGCGCCGGCACGGTCGTGGAGTCGCTGAAGGAGCTCTCCTTCCAGCTCTCCGGCACCCAGCTCGGCATCACCATCACCTCCCTGGTCGTCGGCATGCTCGCCGAACCGGCCCTGGCCGCGCTGCTGCGCGGCCCGTTCACGGCGATCGGCGTCCCTCAGGGCGCCGTCTCCGGTGTGGCCGTGGTCACCGGCATGCTGCTGGCCTCCGCGATCCAGATGGTGATCGGCGAACTCGTGCCCAAGAACTGGGCGGTGTCGCGGCCCCTCCAGGTCGCGCGCTTCGTCGCGGGCCCCCAGCACCTGTTCTCCCGGCTGTTCCGCCCGGTGATCTCCGCGCTGAACACCGTCGCCAACCGGCTGGTGCGCGCCCTCGGCGTCGAGCCCGCCGACGAGCTGGCCTCCGCCCGCACCCCGGGCGAGCTGGTCTCCCTGGCCCGGCACTCCGCGCAGGCCGGCGCCCTGGAGCAGGACACGGCCGACCTGTTCGTGCGCACCCTGTCCCTCGGCGAGCTGACCGCGCAGCACGTCATGACCCCCCGGGTGAAGGTCAGCGCCCTGCAGGACTCGGCCACCGCCGAGGATGTGGTCAACCTGACCCGGGCCACCGGCTTGTCCCGCTTCCCCGTCTACCGGGAGAAGATCGACGACGTGGTCGGCATGGCCCACCTCAAGGACGCGCTCGCGGTCCCCGCGGCCGACCGGCTGCGTACCCCGGTCGGCCGAATCGCGCGCAGGGCGCTCCTGGTGCCCGAGACGCTGCCCGTGCAGCCTCTGCTCGCCCGGCTGCGCAGCGAGCAGCCCATCGCGGTCGTCGTGGACGAGTACGGCGGGACGGCCGGCGTGGTCACCCTGGAGGACATCGTCGAGGAGCTCGTCGGCGAGGTCCGTGACGAGCACGACGCCAAGGACGCCCCGGAACTGGCCCCCGCCCCGCCCGAGGACGGCCGGCCCGCCTGGGACGTGGACGGCGGCTGCCGCGTCGACATCCTCAGGCGCATAGGCCTCGACGTGCCCGAGGGGCCCTACGAGACCGTCGCCGGACTCGTCGCCGACCTGCTCGGCCGCATCCCGGCCCCCGGCGACCGGGCGGAGCTGCCCGGCTGGCGGCTCGCAGTCCGCCAGGTGGGCCACTACCGCGCCGAGCGGGTCCGCCTGGTCCGCACGGCCCCGGCCGTGAACGTCATGGAGGCCGTCCGATGAGCGTCTTCCAACTGGTCCTCGCCGCACTGCTCGTGCTCGCCAACGGATTCTTCGTCGGCGCCGAGTTCGCGATCGTCTCCGTCCGCCGCAGCCAGATCGAGCCGCTGGGCACGGCCCGGGCCCGGCAGGTGCTGTACGGCCTGGAGCGGCTGCCGCAGATGATGGCCGCCGCCCAGTTCGGCATCACCGTCTGCTCGCTGACCCTCGGCGCGGTCGCCGAGCCCACGGTCGCGCACCTGCTGGAGCCGGTGTTCGAGTGGATCCACCTGCCGGCCGGCATGGTCCACCCGCTCGGCTACGTCATCGCCCTCGCCGCGGTGGTCTTCTTCCACCTCGTCATCGGCGAGATGGTGCCGAAGAACCTCGCGATGGCGGCCCCCGAGAAGGCCGCGCTCTGGCTCAGCCCGGGGCTCGTCGCCTTCGCCCGGGTGTGCCGGCCGATCACGGTGGCCCTCGGCGCCTGCGCCCAGGGCATCCTGCGGCTGTTCCGCGTCGAGCCCAAGGACGAGGTCGAGGCCGTCGTCACCAGCGAGCAGCTCAACCGCCTGCTGGAGGACTCCGGCCAGGCGGGCCTGCTGGATCCCGAGGAACAGGAGCGCCTGGAGGACGCGCTGGAGCTGGGCTCGCGCCCGGTGACGGACGTCCTGCTGCGGCGCGAGTCCCTGATCACGGTGCCGCCGTCGGTCACCCCGGGGGAGATCGTCGAGCTGACCGCCCGCACCGGCTACTCCCGCTTCCCGGTCGCGGCGGCGGACAAGGGCCCCTTCATGGGATACGTCCACGTGAAGGACGTCCTGGACCTGGAGGACTCCGACCGGGCCGTCCCCCAGCACGTGTGGCGGCCCATGACCACGCTCCGCGCGGAACTCCCGCTGGACGACGCCCTGACCGTCATGCGCCGGGCGGCCACCCACCTGGCCCAGGTCGCCGACGCCTCGGGCCGGATCCTCGGCCTGGTGGCCCTGGAGGACGCCCTGGAACTCCTGGTCGGCGAGGTCCGCGACCCGGCCCACCGCGAACTGCCGGACACGGAACTCACCGAACCCAGAGCGACCGGAGACCCGGAACAGGCCATGGCCTGACCCCCACGATGGTGCGGCACCCCAGCGCACCACCGCCACCCGGGCGGCACCGCCGGGCCCGCGGCCGCCGGCACCCGTGCCGACGCGGCCGCGGGCCCGGCGGTGCCGCCCGGCCCCGGGTCGACCCGGCCCCGGGCACGCCTGCCGCGGCGGGCGGGACCCTCCCGCGGGACCCGCCCGGCGGCCGGCCCCCTACAGAGCCGACGGATCCTGCGGCCCCCGCCCGGACAGCACCTCGCCGTACGCCTGCATCAGATCCGGCAGCCGCAGCGTCGCCAGGTCCCCCCGGGACAGCGCCCCCGGATACCCCGAGAGCCGCAGGTCCCGGTACGCACAGCTCTTCTCGTACAGCGTCCGCAGGAACCGCCCGTTCCCCAGCTCGTCGATCCAGCCCTGGTCGACCACGTGCCCCGCGACGGACCGCAGCTCCTCCAGCGCCTCCTCGTCCCACACGTCCCCGTTCTCCGCCGCGAGCACCCGGCCGATCTCGGTGAGCTCCAGCGGCCGGTAGGAGGGGAAGTCGACCCGTGTGGTGAAGCGGGAGGAGAGGCCGGGGTTCGCGGTCAGCAGCCGGTCCATGCCCTCCGGATAGCCGGCCAGGATCACCACCAGGTGGTCCCGGTTGTCCTCGGCCCGCTTCAGCAGCACCTGCAGCGCCTCGTCGCCGTACGCGTCCCCCTTGCCGTACCCGGAGTTGGACAGCGAGTACGCCTCGTCCACGAACAGCACCCCGCCGATCGCGGAGTCGATCAGCTCGTTGGCCTTCACGGCCGTCTGCCCCAGGTACTCCCCGACGAGGTCGGCCCGCTGCGCCTCGACCAGGTGGTCGCCGCCGAGCAGCCCCAGCGCGTAGAACACGCGTCCGAGGATCCGCGCCACCGTGGTCTTCCCGGTCCCCGACGGCCCGGAGAAGACGAAGTGCCGCTTCGGCGGCTGCACCGGCAACCCCTGCCCGGCCCGCAGCCGCGCCATGTTCAACTGCGCGGACAGCGCTTTGACCTGGCGCTTGACAGGTTCGAGCCCCACCATCCGCTCCAGCTCGGCGAGCGCCTCCTCCAGCAACGCGGGGTCGGTCGGCCCGGCCGGCAGGACGGAGGAGGGCGCCCCGCTCTTCACCCGCACCATCGGGTCGGAGACCGACGGCAGCGGCCCGGTCGGCAGGTCAGGCTCCGTCAGCCGCAGATCACGGCCCTCCGTGCCGAACAGCGGATCGAGCGTGTCCGGCCCGTCCAGGACGTCCGCCCCGGTACCGGTCAGGGTGATCGCCGCGAGGCCGGCCGGATCGTCGAACCCGTCGCCCTCGGCGATCGCCGCCAGCCGGGCCGAGGTGTCCATGAAGGCGGGGTCGATGCGGTGCACCGCCCGGTACAGGGGCAGCGCGGCGGCGCTGCGGCCGGTGCCCTCGTGCGCCCGCGCCAGCCAGTACCGCAGCTCCTTGCGCTGCGGCTGCTCGCTGCGGCAGCGCATCAGTGCCGCCGCGAGCAGCGGCTCCGCCTGGCCGTACATCTCCAGGCGGACCCGGGCCATGCCGCCGAACAGGCCGGCCTCGATGCCGAGCAGGGCGTCGTCGAGCAGCGGGTCGGTGTGCCGTACGAGCTGGTCCCAGTCCTTGACCAGGTAGGCGCGGCAGGCATGCAGGAAGCGGACCTGCGGGTCGGTGTCCACCGGGGGCAGTCCGGCGAGCGCCCGGTCCAGCTCGGGGACGTGCCGGCCGTCCAGCCAGTGCGAGGCGTGCGCCAGCAGCAGATCGCGGGGGCTCTCCAGCACCGGCTGCACCCACCAGCCAAGCCAGTACCAGGAGTTGAGGGCGCGGCGGTGCCGGGCGCGCTGCTCCCCGAAGCGGTCCCGGTGCCGGTACATCCGCAGCAGCGCGGTGGTCGTGTCGACCCGCAGCGCGTGCAGTCCGAGCCAGGCGTCCGCCATCCCCGGGTCCATCCGGACCGCGACGCGGAACTCCTCCTCCGCCTGGGGATAGGCGCCCATCGTGTAGGCGTCCACACCTCGCAGCCAGGCGAGGTCGGCCGGGGCCTCGGGGCCCTGCGTGCCGAAGTCCATCACGTCCCCCACAGACCGTGCCCCCGTTGGTTCACCGCCGGGCAGTCGCCCGACGGCCGCCGCGGTCGAACCGCCAAGCCGCGGACCGGAGTTGCAGGTGCGCGAGGCAGTCGCTCGAAGGCCGCACCGAGGGCATCGTACCCGTGGTGCCACCGCGTGCCGAAGGGTGCCGCACGGCCCGTTCGGCGAGGTGGGAGCAGACGGGGCGCACCCGAAATGGTGACCCACGGTGAGCGATTCGGTGCACGGGACGGCCGCGAGGGCGGTCCAGAGGCAGAACGAAGCCCCCGATCACGGGGGAACAACCGGGGGCTTCGCGTCTGCGGGCGGCCCGCAATGGCCGCACATTGAGAACGTAAGACCTGTACGGCTCCCGGGTCAAGCGGACCCGGGGCACTCAAGGAAGTTCCCCCGCACGGGTCTTGGCGCGCTCACCGGACGGCGGAAGGGCCGTCACCGTGAGTGATGACCGGGTCCGCTCCAGGGCGGTCCGAGGGCCCCGGCAGCACCTCGTATCCCCCGGGTGTCTGGTGCACCAGGAGGTCCGCGTGGGGGCGCGAGGGGTCCGCGGCGAAGTGCGCGTGCTCCGCCTCGACCCACCGGGCCCAGAACTCGCGCTGCTCCTCACCGTCCCGCAGCCGGCCGCGCGCCCAGGACTCCTCCCGCGGCAGTTCCATCCACAGCAGATGTGCCAGATGCGGCCGCAGGGCGCGGCGGCCGGCGCCGACCCCCTCGACGACGATCACGGGCGCGGGCGGCAGCGGCCGCGGCGGGCCGAACGTCCGGGCGCGCCAGTCGTAGGGGGTGCAGTGAGCGCTCTCGCCGCGCGACAGCGGGTCGATCACCTGCGCGGTCAGCCGCTCGGTCCACTCGAAGAGCCGCTCGTGGCTGGCGAAGTCGTCCAGGTGGAGCACCGGCGCTCCGCCCAGCGCGGCGGCCAGCCGTCCGGCGAAGGTGGATTTGCCGGACCCGGCGTGCCCGTCGACGGCGATCAGGCGGACCGGCCCCAGCGACGGGGGCAGTCCGCGCAGCCGGGCGGCGAGGTCGTGAATGGTGCTTCCCGAGGTGTGGTGCGGTGCGCGGCGTTTTCCGCAATCAGTGTAGGCGCGACACATAGCGGCGCCTCCACCGGGCCGGCGCGGGGGCGGGAGGGGCGAGAAGAAGTCACTTTTTGAACTACTGGCCGACAATCGGCCATTCCCAAGGATTGGGCGGCCGAATCCGCTGACCGATATGTGAAATTCGGCGTTCCGGGCACGGCGGCCGCTGAGTAAGGTGCCTCCTGCGCGAGTGCGGCGCATCGTAACGGGGACGGACAGGAGAACATGGCCGCGGAGTTATTCGAGGGGCAGTACGTGTGGCATCCGGCGGCCGACGACCGGGTCCTGGCGCGCGTATGCGTCGATGTGCGGGCCGGCCGTTATCGGAGTGCCGGCGAAGCCCTCACCGAGACCCGTTCCGACTTCGCCCTGCGGGCCCACCGCTCGCTGGTGCTGGCCTCCGAGGCCGCCGGCACCGACCTCGTCGAGCGCTGGCTGGCCGAGGAGCCGACGCCCGAGGCGGCGCTGCTGTGGGCCCGGGTGGCCGTACAGCGCGCGATGCGGGCCGCCGACGCGCGCGACGAACGGGCCGAGGCGCTGGAGCGCATAGCGCTCACCGCCTGCGACCGGGCCGCCGCCCTGGCCCCGGACGACCCCACCCCGTGGGTCGCCAAGCTCACCATGGCCCGGCTGCACCGGCTGCGCGACCCCGCCCCGCAGGGGCTGCTGACCGCCCCGCCCGGTCCGTGGCGGCTGTTCGCGCACGTACTGTCCCTGGACCCGTGGCACCGCGAGGGCCACCACCGCTTCCTGTCCTGCTTCTTCACCCGCCACGGCGGCTCGGTCAACGCGGCCTGGGACGTGGCCGCCTTCCTCAGCCAGCGGGCGCCCGCCGACTCCGCCCTGCGGCTGCTGCCGCTGGTCGCCCTGGTCGAGAGCTACAACCCCACCCAGCTGCTCGCCGACCGCGTCTGGGAGCAGCCCCAGTGGCGCTCCACCGCACTCGCGGCCTACCACAACTGGCTGCCCTCGGTGGCCGGATACCGCTTCACCCCGGTGCTCGACCTGGCCTACCTCGCGCACGCGCTGGTCATGGCCCAGTGCGGGTTCGAGGCCCGGGCGGTCTTCACGGCGATGGGCCCGTACGCCTCGCGCATGCCCTGGAGCGCCTTCGGCGAACCCGCCGAACAGCTCTCCCGGGCCCGGCGCGGCTGCGGCCTGCCCGTCCCGGGACCCGCCTGACCCCGTACCTGCTCCGCCCCCCACCAAGAGAAAGGTCGATCTGTGTCGGAACGGATATCGGCTCCACGGGCGAACGCCCGCGGGGGAGAGGACGCGGTCGTGCTCGACGACGACGCGACCCTGCACGCGATGGGTTATCCGCGGAAACTCACCCGCCGTTTCAAGGCGTTCGACAATTTCGCGATCTCCTTCACCATCATCAACGTCCTCTCCGGTATTTTCTCGTCCTTCGGATTCGGCATGAACGCGGGCGGCCCCCGTATTCTCGTGTTCGGCTGGATCGGCGTCTCGGTCATGGTGCTGTTCATCGGCTCGGCGATGGCGGAGGTGGCTTCGGCGTATCCGACGAGCGGTGCGCTGTATTTCTCGGCGGGCAAACTCGCCAAGCGGCACAAGGGCGCCTGGTCCTGGTTCACCGGCTGGCTGAACTTCGTGGGCCAGATCGGCGGCACCGCCGCCACCGGCTACGCGGCGGCCACGTTCATCCAGGCCTTCGTGGCCCTGCAGTGGGCCTCGTACCGGCCGACCGCGCACCAGACCGTCCTGATCACGGCAGTGATCATCGTGGCCCAGGGGCTCGCCAACACCTACACGGTGCAGCTCGTCGCCGTGCTGAACCGAATTTCCGTGTGGTGGCTGCTGATCGGACTCGTGGTGATCGTGACCGCACTCATCGTGATGCCCGACCATCACCAGTCCGCGTCCTTCGTGACGCATTTCGAGAACAACACCGGCTTCACCAACGGACTTTACGGCGGCATGCTCGGCCTGCTGGTCACGAGCTGGACGTTCACCGGCTTCGACGGCAGCTTCCACATGTCCGAGGAAACGGTCCAGGCGACGGTCAACGCACCGAAGGGCATCACCCGTGCCATCGGCTATTCGGCGATCACCGGCCTGATCCTCATGCTCGCGCTGGTCTACAGCATCAGCGACTACGGCAAGGTGGCCGGTTCGGCCGCGCCGCCCGTCCAGATCCTCATCGACGGCCTCGGCCTCGGCGCGGCCAAGGTGATGCTCCTCATCGTCATCGGCGCCATGCTCTTCTGCGGTCTCGCCAACCTCACCAGCAACACCCGGCAGATCTTCGCCTTCTCGCGGGACGGCGCCATGCCCGGCTCCCGCTGGTGGCACACGGTCTCGCTGCGCACCCGGACGCCGGTCAAGGCGGTGTGGCTCGCGGTGGGCTGCTCGCTCGCCCTGGTGATCCCCGGCTGGTGGTCGCACACGGCGTTCACCGCCATCGTGAGCGTCAACGTGGTCGGGCTGTTCCTCGCCTACGCCGTGCCGGTCTTCCTGCGGCTGCGGCTCGGCGACGAGTTCCAGCCCGGTCCCTGGCACCTGGGCCGCTGGGGCAAGCCGATCGGCTGGCTCGCGGTGACCTGGATCCTGCTCAGCAGCGTGCTGTTCATGCTGCCGCAGGCCTCGCCCATCACGGTCGACTCCTTCAACTACGCGCCGATCGCGCTGGCTGTCGTCCTGCTCGTGGCCACGGTCTGGTGGTTCGCCACCGCCCGCCGCCGCTTCCAGGGGCCGGTCAGCTACGGCCGCCCCGACGAGGTGGCCGCGATGGACCTCATCTGACTCACGGGCCGGCTCGTCCGGTCCGCCGAACGGCACGGCCCCGGCGCGGCACACCTGCCGCGCCGGGGCCGCGGCGCGCTCCCCCCGATGCCCGAACGGTGCGCCCGCGCAGGTCCCACCACTGTTCTAGACCAATATTGGTGGCACGCCATACGGCGGAAGTGCTGGCAGGGGCATGCCGTCTGAGTTCATAGTTGGCGCACCAACAGCACCAGCCCCGAACCGGACACCTGGGGGTACCCGCGCTCATGAGCCAAGCCCAGCAGCCCTCCCGCCGAACCGTTCTCGCCGCCGCCGTGGTCGCCGCGGTCGCCTCGGGAACCATGCCCGCGGCCGCCGCCACCACGGCGGCGCCCGCCGGCACCGACACCGCCGCCGCGCCGGGCCGCCCCGTCGACTACCACGCCTGGACCTCGTACCGCGACTGGCGCGGCGGCAGCGCGGAGGGCGTCCGGGCCGTCCCGGGCCGCCGCCCCGGCGCCGAGATCGGGACCCCCGCCGGCCGGACCGACTACACCGACCCGCACACCGGCCGGACGGCCACCTGGGAGTACGCGACCTGGACCTCGCCGGTGCACCGGCTCTCCGTGCCCGCGACGGAGGTCATCGCCTCCTGGAACGCGCACACCCCTGAGGGCACCTGGCTCCAGGTCGAGCTGCGCGGCACGTACTCCGACGGCACGGACACCCCCTGGTACGTGATGGGCCGCTGGGCCGCCGGCGACCAGGACATCAAGCGCACCTCCGTGGACGACCAGTCCGACGGCAAGAGCTCGATCTGGACCGACACCTTCGCCATCGACGACGCGAGCAGCGGCCTGCGCCTGGTCTCCTACCGGCTGCGCCTCACGCTCCACCGCACGCCCGGCACCCGTCTCACCCCGACCGTGTGGCGGCTCGGCGCCATGGGCTCCGACATCCCGGACCGCTTCACCGTCCCCGCCTCCGCGCCCGCCCTCACCCGGGAACTGGCCGTCCCGCGCTACTCGCAGGAGATCCACAAGGGCCAGTACCCGGAGTACGACAACGGCGGCGAGGCCTGGTGCAGCCCCACCTCCTCGCAGATGATCATCGAGTACTGGGGCGGCCGGCTGACCCCCGAGCAGCTGTCCTGGGTCGACCCGTCCTACGCCGACCCGCAGGTGGACCACGCGGCCCGGTACACGTACGACAACCAGTACGAGGGCTGTGGCAACTGGCCGTTCAACGTGGCCTACGCGGCCACCTTCGACGGCATCCAGGGAGTCGTCACCCGGCTCGCCTCGCTCACCGACCTGGAGACCCTGGTCGCGGCCGGCATCCCGGCCATAACGTCCCAGTCCTTCCTCAAGACCGAGCTGACCGGCGCCGGATACGGCACCTCGGGCCACCTCATGACCGTGATCGGCTTCACGGCCGACGGCGACGTGATCGCCAACGACCCGGCCTCGCCGAGCGACGAGGCGGTGCGGCGGGTGTACCTGCGGCGGGAGTTCGAGAACATCTGGCTCAGGACCAAGCGGTACGACGCGAACGGCAAGGTCAGAAGCGGTACGGGCGGGGTCTGCTACCTCTACTTCCCGGCTCACCCGAGCGCGCGTCAGCGCAAGGCGCTCGCGGCGGTGGGGGTGTGCTGATCCGCACCGTGTGAGGAACGTCTCCGCCGCGGACGCGGTCGCGGGTGGCAAGGTGGACGAACGGGTGGGGGGATTCCGCTTCTGCCCGTCCGACCATTGCGAGAACACCATGACCGCACACCCGGCCACCGCCACCCGCGTCCGCACCGGGGGCCCGAAGGACGACGGCCCGGAGATCCTCGAGCACATCATGGGCTGGGTGCTCGTCCTGGTGATCGCGGTGCTGGTGACGCGTCTCGGCCTGCTCTGAACCGGCCCGGCCCCGCGCCGGGCCGGCATGTTCTGACATACTGCGGATGTCCTGCCGACCTCATAGACCAGGGTCGAGAGTGAATATGCGTCCACAGCGTGCCGCCGTCCGTCCCCGGGCGCGCGGCACCGAGCGCTCCGAGGCGCGTCGCGCCGAACTCATCGCCATCGGACGGAAGTTGTTCGCCGACAGGTCCTACGACGCGCTGTCCATGGACGACATCGCCCGGCAGGCGCACGTCGCCAAGGGACTGATCTACTACTACTTCCAGTCGAAGCGCGGCTACTACCTGGCGATCATCCACGCCTCCGTCGCCGACCTGGTCGACTTCGCCGCCGGCGGCCTCGAACTGCCCGCCGTGGACCGGGTCCACCGCACCATCGACACCTACCTGCGCTTCGCCGAGCACCACCAGGCCGCCTACCGCACCATCGTCAGCGGCGGGGTCGGCTTCGACACCGAGGTGCACGCCATCCGGGACGGCGTCCGCGAGGCGATCGTCGCCACGATCGCCGAAGGGGCGTACGGCCGCCGCGACATCGCCGCGCCGGCCCGTATGGGGCTGCTGTCCTGGGTGTGCAGCGTGGAGGGCGCCACCCTCGACTGGATCGGCCGGCCCGAACTGTCCCGCGACACCATGCGCGACCTGCTGGTGAAGACGCTCGGCGGGGTGCTGCGCGCCGTCGAGGAGCTGGACCCGGCCTACCCGGCGCCGCCGCCCGCGCGCCGGGACGCGCCGCAGGCCTGAGGCGGGCGCGCGAACGGGCGTGGAGCGAAGGCCGGTGATCCTCCGCTCCACGCCCGGACGCGCCGCCGCGGCTAACCGATCGCCTTGATCAGCTCACCGTTCGCCGTGTCGCCGCTCAGCTCCCAGAAGAACGTGCCGCCGAGACCCTGCTGGTTCTTGTAGGCCATCTTGGTGCCGATGGTCGCCGGGGTGTCGTAACTCCACCAGTCGCTCCCGCACTTGGCGTAGGCGGTGCCGCCCACGATGCCGGTGGCCGGGCACTTGGTCTTCAGTACCTTGTAGTCCTCGATGCCCTGCTCGTAGGTGCCCGCCGCCGGCCCGGTCGCCGTGCCGCCCGGCGCCGCCTGGGTGACCCCGGTCCAGCCGCGGCCGTAGAAGCCGATGCCGAGCAGCAGCTTCGAGGCCGGGACGCCGAGGCCCTTGAGCTTGGCGATGGTCGCCGAGGTGTGGAAGCCGGCCTTCGGGATGCCCGCGTAGGAGTTCAGCGGCGCGTGCGGGGCCGTCGGGCCGGCCGCGTCCCAGGCGCCGAAGTAGTCGTAGGTCATCGGGTTGTACCAGTCGACGTACTGCGCCGCGCCCGCGTAGTCCGCCGCGTCGATCTTGCCGCCGCCGGTGGCGTCCGCGGTGATCGCCGCGGTGACCAGGCTGCCGGTGCCGAACTTCGAGCGCAGGGCGGCCATGACGTTCCGGAAGGCCTCCCGGCCGCTGGTGTCGCAGGTGTTGCCGCAGGCGTTCGGGTACTCCCAGTCGATGTCGATGCCGTCGAAGACACCCGCCCACTTGGAGTTCTTCACCAGGTCGTAGCAGGACTGGGCGAAGGCGGCCGGGTTCTTCGCCGCCTCGCCGAAGCCGCCGGACCAGGTCCAGCCGCCGAACGACCACAGCACCTTCAGACCCGGGTGCTTCTTCTTCAGCTTCAGCAGCTGGTTGAAGTTGCCGCGCAGCGGCTGGTCCCAGGTGTCGGCCACGCCGTCGACGGACTCGGCGGCGGTGTAGGCGCGGTCGGTCGCGGCGTAGGAGTCGCCCATGGCGCACTTGCCGCCGGTGACGTTGCCGAAGGCGTAGTTGATGTGGGTCAGCCGGGCCGCCGAGCCCGAGGTCTCGATGTTCTTGACGTAGTACTTGCGGTCGTAGGTCCCCCATTCGGTGAAGTAGCCGACGACCTTGGAACCGGCCTTGAGCTGCGGGGCGGCCGGAGCGGCGGCGGTGGCGGTGCCGGCGCCGGCCAGCAGTCCGGCGCCGAGGACGGCCGAACACGCGGCGGCGACCAGTGCCCGGAACCGGGTGCGAGGGCGGTGGGGAGTGTGCATCGGGTGGCTCCTCGTGGGGGAGAGGGGAACGCGCGCCGATTGGCATGAACGCGGTAAAGCGTTGGTCATGCACAGTAGGAGGACTAGACCAATAGGTCAATGGTGCGGACCAATTCGAAGGTCGATAACGCTTCGGCTGGAATCCTGGAGTAAGCGGTCGTTAACTGGTGACGGGAGGTCGCCGATCGGGCATACTCACGGCACACAGCCGCTGGTCAGCAACTTCCGCAACCCGGGAGCGGGCGCCTCGGCCGGAACCGGAACGATCAGGCGGAGCCGCCCCACCCAAGGCGCACATCCGCCCCGTGTGCCCGAACAGGGAGGAGACCGACGCCATGTCCGACCGCGACCCGCAGCCGGTGGAGCGTCAACTGCCGACGGAAGAGGCGAGGGATCTGCTCGCGCTCGTCCGTGAGATGGCGCAGCGCGAGATCGCGCCCAGGGCGGCCGAGGAGGAGGACGCCGGACGCTTCCCGCGCGAGGTCTTCACCCTGCTCTCGGAGACGGGCCTGCTCGGCCTGCCGTACGACGCCGAGTACGGCGGCGGCGACCAGCCCTACGAGGTCTACCTCCAGGTCCTGGAGGAACTGGCCGCGGCCCGCCTGACCGTCGGCCTGGGAGTCAGCGTGCACACGCTCGCCTCCTACGCGCTCGCCGCCTACGGCACCAAGCAGCAGCAGGTCGAGCACCTGCCCGCCATGCTCGGCGGCGGCCTCCTCGGCGCCTACTGCCTCTCCGAGCCGTCCTCCGGCTCCGACGCGGCCTCCCTGCGCACCAGGGCCGTACGCGAGGGCGACGACTGGGTGATCACCGGCACCAAGGCCTGGATCACGCACGGCGGCATCGCCGACTTCTACACGGTCATGGCCCGCACCGGCGAGGACGGGCCGCGCGGCATCACCGCCTTCCTGGTGCCCGGCGACGCCGAAGGGCTGAGCGGCGCGGCGCCCGAGCGGAAGATGGGCATGAAGGGCAGCCCGACGGCCCAGGTCCACCTCGACGGCGTGCGCGTGCCCGACAGCCGGCGCCTCGGCGAGGAGGGGCAGGGCTTCGCCATCGCCCTGTCCGCCCTCGACTCGGGCCGGCTCGGCATCGCGGCCTGTGCCATCGGCCTCGCCCAGGCGGCGCTGGACGAAGCGGTCGCCTACGCCACCCAGCGCCGGCAGTTCGGGCGTCCGGTCGCCGACTTCCAGGGCCTGCGCTTCATGATCGCCGACATGGCGACGCAGATCGAGGCGGGCCGGGCGCTCTACCTCGCCGCCGCCCGGCTGCGGGACGCGGGCAGGCCGTTCGCCAAGCAGGCGGCCATGGCCAAGCTGCACTGCACCGACACGGCCATGAAGGTCACCACGGACGCCGTGCAGATACTCGGCGGCTACGGCTACACCGCCGACTTCCCGGCCGAGCGCTACATGCGCGAGGCCAAGGTCCTGCAGATCGTCGAGGGCACCAACCAGATCCAGCGGATGGTCATCGCCCGTCACGTGGCAGGACCTGAGGGGCGCTGAACTCCCCGCTGCGGACCGTCGGAGCCGCCAGCCTGACCCACTCCGGGTCGTGGCGGCCCGGCAGGGTGCGGCCCCGGTCGGCCCAGGTCCGCATCAGATCGCGGTAGATGGGCGGGTCCTGCGGGGCGGGCGGCGCGGCCGGCTCCGCGGGGCGGGGCACGAAGATGCGGCGAGGGCGCCCGGTGGCCGTGTGCAAGGCGGTCATGCCCGGATGAACGCGGTGCGGGCCGGGCGGGTAACCGCCCGGCGGAATCGAGCTTCAGTTCACCGGCGTCCGCTCCCGCGCACCGCCGCAACCGGCGAGCGGTGCTCCCGCGCGGACCGCGTCCGGGCACGCCGGTACCGCACCACGGCACGCCGGTCCCGCACCACGGCGGCTACGCGGCCGTGGTGGCGGATCCGATGAGTGTGCCCCCTCGGGCCGGGGCGGCTCAGGCCGCCTGGCGGCGCATCGCCTGCACCCGCATCGGGCGCGAGCCCGGGCCGCCCATGTGCGAGAAGGGCTGCGTCCGCCAGTTCAGACCCTGGGGGAGCGTCAGCAGCAGGGCGGTGTCCTGCTCCTGCGGGGCGAAGGACTCGTCCGCGGGACGGGCCTCGGCCGCGGCGCGGCCCGTGCCCGCGCAGACCGTGAGGCCGAACGGGTTCCACGGCGAGGCGCACAGCGCGTGCTCCGGCAGGAACTCCTCGTCCGCCAGCAGCGCGATGGGCTGCGCGCAGTCCGGGCAGAGCACCCGGTACATCTCGAAGGTGTCGTAGTCGTCGAGTTCGTCGGCCTGGTAGGCGTCGGGTTCGACGCCCTCCGGCTCGGGCTCGACGGCCGGCTGCTGCCGCTTGGACGCGGATCGACCAGGGCGCTTGACACTCTGCATGGGATTCCCCCCTAAGGCTGGGCCGTGAAGGCACTGCGGCCTCGACCACAGCAAGCACTTCCCCCCGCGTCCCGGGGGTAATCACGGGAAAATCACGGAGGACGCGGCTTCGCTGTGGTCTTCGTCACATGCCGCGGGCGAGTGTCCGGTGCGGTGCTTTTGTACCCCGCGGTCCGCCCGTCCCGCGCCCGGTGGCCGGGCCGCGGCCGCTCCGCACCGCACAAACCGGGCATGACCAGCGTTGCCCGGGTATCCGAGGAGATCACGCGCACTGTAGGTTTTGGCGCCATGGAGGAGCTGGACCGTCAGATCGTGCAGCTGCTCGTCAAGGACGGGCGGATGAGCTACACAGACCTGGGCAAGGCCACGGGCCTGTCCACGTCGGCCGTGCACCAGCGGGTGCGCCGGCTCGAACAGCGTGGCGTCATCCGCGGCTACGCCGCGGTCGTCGACCCGGAGGCCGTCGGGCTGCCGATGACCGCGTTCATCTCGGTCAAACCGTTCGATCCCAGCGCCCCCGACGACATCGCGGAGCGCCTCGCCGGCGTCCCCGAGATCGAGGCCTGCCACAGCGTCGCGGGCGACGAGAACTACATCCTCAAGGTGCGGGTCGCCACCCCACACGAACTGGAGGAGCTGCTCGCCCGGCTACGCAGCCTGGCCGGGGTCTCCACGCGCACCACCGTCGTGCTCTCCACCCCGTACGAGGCGCGTCCGCCGAGGATCTGAACACCCCGCCCCGGTGCCCCGCGCGCCCCACGCGCGCGAGAGACTGTGGGACATGAGTGAGCAGTCCGCCGACCCCAAGACCGTCCTCCTGCGCCGCGGAGAGGTCCACAGCCCCGCCGACCCGTTCGCCACCGCCATGGTGGTGGAGCGCGGCCAGGTCGCCTGGGTCGGCTCCGAGGGCGCCGCCGACGCCTTCGCCGACGGCGTGGACGAGGTCGTCGACCTCGACGGCGCCCTGGTCACCCCGGCCTTCACCGACGCCCATGTGCACACCACCGCCACCGGCCTCGCGCTGACCGGCCTCGACCTGTCCGGCGCCCCCTCCCTGGAGGCGGCCCTCGCCCTGGTCCGCGACTTCGCCGCCGCCCGGCCCGCGGACCGGGTACTGCTGGGGCACGGCTGGGACGCCGCCCGCTGGCCCGGCGGCCGGCCGCCGACGCGCGCGGAGCTGGACGCCGCCACCGGCGGCCGCCCGCTGTACCTCTCCCGCATCGACGTGCACTCGGCGGTCGTCACCACCGCCCTGTTCGACCTGGTCCCCGGTGACGTCACCCGCGAGGACGTGCCGCTCACCGCCGGCGCCCACCACGCCGTACGCGAAGCCGCCCTGGCCGCCGTCACCCCGGCCCAGCGCGCCGAGGCGCAGCGCACCGCCCTCGCCCACGCGGCCTCCCTCGGCATCGGCTCGGTGCACGAGTGCGGCGGCCCGCAGATCTCCTCCGAGGACGACTTCACCGCCCTGCTGCGGCTCGCGGCCGAGGTGCCCGGGCCGCGCGTGATCGGCTACTGGGCCGAGCAGAACGTCGACAAGGCCCGCGAGCTGGGCGCGCTCGGCGCCGCCGGCGACCTCTTCGTGGACGGCGCCCTCGGCTCGCACACCGCCTGCCTGCACCAGCCGTACGCCGACGCCGGCCACACCGGCACCGCCTACCTGGACGCCGACGCCGTCGCCGCCCATGTCGTCGCCTGCACCGAGGCGGGGCTCCAGGCGGGCTTCCACGCCATCGGCGACGCGGCGGTGACCGCGGTCGTCGACGGCGTGCGCGCGGCCGCCGAGAAGACCGGCCTCGCCCGGGTCCGAGCGGCCCGGCACCGCGTGGAGCACGCCGAGATGCTCACCCCCGAGGCCGTGGCCGCCTTCGCCGAGCTGGGTCTGATCGCCTCCGTCCAGCCCGCCTTCGACGCGCTGTGGGGCGGCGAGGACGGCATGTACGCCCGGCGCCTCGGCGCCGAGCGGGCCCGCACCCTCAACCCGTTCGCGGCCCTGCTGCGGGCCGGGGTGCCGCTGGCCTTCGGCTCCGACAGTCCGGTCACCCCGCTCGACCCCTGGGGCACGGTCCGCGCCGCCGCCTTCCACCGCACGCCCGAGCACCGGGTCTCCGTCCGCGCCGCGTTCACCGCCCACACCCGCGGCGGCTGGCGCGCCATCGGCCGCGACGACGCCGGGGTCCTGGTGCCCGGCGCACCCGCCGACTACGCCGTCTGGCGCACCGGTGAGCTGGTCGTGCAGGCCCCCGACGACCGGGTGGCCCGCTGGTCCACCGACCCCCGCTCCGGCACCCCCGGCCTGCCCGATCTGAGCCCCGGCGGCGAGCTGCCCCGCTGTCTGCGCACCGTGGTCGGCGGACGGACGGTGTTCGTAGGGCCGGGCGAGTGATCTCCCGGGGCGGCGCGACGGCGACGGACCGGCGCCACAGCCTCGCCCTACCTGCGCGTCCTCCGGGTCCGTCCCGGCCTGAAGTGCGTCCGTGCAGATCAGACGGCTGTTGACAGTCGGCGGCCGGGGGCCGGTAGGTTCGGCGGAGTCCACCACCGGACGTCCGACCGTGGAGTGTTCGCGCACTCGTCGCAGCGCCGCTGGGTCAGGGACGGTGTGCCGCACCGGGGCACCGTCACTGGCAGCCAGGCTCAGCGCCCGCGCCGACGGGGGAACGCTCCGGCCGGTCGGCAAGGTGTGACCCGGGTGGGGCCCGGACGCTCAGTAGACAACGGCTTTCGGTAGACCCGCAGCCAGCGGGTCCCAGGTCGGCCCGAAGGGCGCCGGGCCCCCATCCGCAGTGGAACGCGGATGCCGAAAAGCACATTCTTACCCCACGCTTGGGGAAAGAACACCACCGTAAGACCGTGCCGTCGCGTCATCGCAGGCCGCGGCCACTATGGTGGACGCCTGCGTACGACATGAAGGGGCAGCAGTGAACGACGGCGACGGGACCCTCGCGGCCAAGGCCCAGGGGAGGCAGTTCGGTCCGCTCGGCACGGCCTTGGTGATCATCCCGACCTACAACGAGGCGGAGAACATCAAGTCCATCGTCGGCCGGGTGCGCAAGGCCGTCCCCGAGGCGCACGTGCTGGTGGCGGACGACAACAGCCCCGACGGCACGGGCAAGCTGGCCGACGAGCTGGCCGCCGCGGACGACCACGTCCAGGTGCTGCACCGCAAGGGCAAGGAAGGCCTGGGCGCCGCCTACCTGGCCGGCTTCCGCTGGGGCATGGAACACGGCTACGGCGTGCTGGTCGAGATGGACGCCGACGGCTCCCACCAGCCCGAGGAACTGCCCCGGCTGCTCACCGCGCTCAAGGGCGCCGACCTGGTCCTCGGCTCGCGCTGGGTGCCGGGCGGCCGGGTGGTCAACTGGCCCAAGTCGCGCGAGTTCATCTCCCGCGGCGGCAGCCTCTACTCCCGCCTCGCCCTCGACCTGCCGCTGCGGGACATCACCGGCGGCTACCGCGCCTTCCGCAGCGAGACCCTCCAGGGCCTGGGCCTGGACGACGTCGCCTCGCAGGGCTACTGCTTCCAGGTCGACCTGGCCCGGCGCGCGGTGAAGGCCGGCTACCACGTGGTGGAGGTGCCCATCACCTTCGTGGAGCGCGAACTCGGCGACTCCAAGATGAGCCGCGACATCCTGGTCGAGGCGCTGTGGCGGGTCACCGCCTGGGGCGTCGGCGACCGGGTCGGCAAGATCACCGGCAAGGCCGGGCAGGACCGGACCCGGACGCACGGCGCCGGCTGACCGTCCCGCCGCCCGCTTATCCCGCGCTGAGCCGCGCCCAGGCACACTGGGAGCATGACGACTGGCGCACCCATCTCTCCGACCACCGCCCGGCCCCGCCGATCCCGGCTGCGCAGGTACCTGCCGCTGGGACTCGCGGCGTGGCTGGTGCTGGAGATCTGGCTGCTGACCCAGGTGGCGGGCGCGGCGGGCGGCGCCACCGTGTTCCTGCTCCTGGTCGCGGGGGTCGTCGCCGGCTCGGTGATCATCAAGCGGGCCGGGCGCCGCGCCTTCCAGAACCTCAGCGAGGCACTTCAGCGGGGCGGTTCGCCGGCCCGCGGCGGCGGCAACGGGCTGCTGATGCTCGGCGGGCTGCTGCTGATGATCCCGGGCCTGGTCTCCGACGCGGCCGGACTGCTCCTGCTGCTCCCGCCGGTCCAGAGGGCGGTGAGCCGCTGGACCGGGCGCACCCTGGACAGCAAACTCCGCCGCACCGTTCCGGGCGGCCTGAGTGACGCCTTCCAGCAGGCCCGCATGCACCGCCCCGACGGCAAGGTGGTGCAGGGCGAGGTCATCAGGGAGGACACCGCCGGCCCCAGTGAGCAGCGCCCTCCGCTGGCCCGCTGAACCGGCCCCGCGACAGGCGGACAGCACGAAACCGCGGGCGCCGTACGTGATCACGTACGGCGCCCGCGGTTGTTCGTGTGTCTCGCGCTACGCGCTCTTGCGGCTGTCCCTGGGGTGAACCGCGATGTTCATCGCCCCCGAGCGCAGAACCGCCAGACGCTCCTCGAGGACCTCTTCGAGTTCCTCACGGGTGCGCCGCTCCATCAGCATGTCCCAATGGGTACGCGCGGGCTTGGCCTTCTTCTCTTCAGGGCCGTCGCCGTCCACCAGGAGTGCCTGGGCCCCGCAGACCTTGCACTCCCACTCCGGCGGGATCTCCGCCTCGACCGAGAAGGGCATCTCGAACCGGTGCCCCTTCTCGCATGCGTACTCCACGGCCTGGCGCGGAGCCAGGTCGATACCGCGGTCCGTCTCGTAGCTGGTCACTACGAGGCGCGTACCGCGAAGAGCTCGCTCACTCATGAATCGTGCCTCCCGGGCTTGTCGCCCACAGGACAGGTGTCGCTGTCGTCGTCATCCGGTCAACGTCCGGTCGGCGGTAAAGATTCCCGTTCCGGGTCATGCGTCGCCGTCGTAGCCGCCCCTTGTTCTACCCACAGGCGCCCGGTTTGTCACATCTGCTAGCAGATGTCACCCAGCGTTTCGGCATCTTTGACGCGCAGTAACGGTACGCCTGGCAGGCCAAACGCGTACACTACCGCCCTTTCGTGTCGAGTGCTAAATCGTGTCCGGAACCGGGTTGCCCGCATCCTCGATCGCATGCCGCACCGGTACCCGGGCGAGCAGCACGAAGCCGACGACGAAGAAGGCCACCAGCGAGATGATCGCCGAGCGGTAGCTCCCGGTGAGCTGGTAGGTCACCCCGAACAGCAGCGGGCCGAGCCAGCTCATGCCGCGGTCGCTCATCTCGTACGCGGCGAAGTACTCGGCCTCCTTCCCGGCCGGCACCAGGTGGGAGAAGAGCGACCGGGACAGCGCCTGGCTGCCGCCGAGCACCAGCCCGATGCCGGCGGCCAGCACGAAGAACCACACCGGGGCCCCGGCGGGCAGGAAGTAGCCGGCCCCCAGGGTGACCGTCCAGGCCACGAGCGACCCGAGCACGGTCCGCTTGGCCCCGTGCCGCCGCGCCAGCCGCCCCATCGCCAGCGCCCCCGCCACGGCCAGCACCTGCACCAGCAGCACCGCCGTGATCAGCGTGGACTGCCCGAGCCCGAGCTCCTCGGAGCCGTAGACCGAGGCCTGGGAGATCACCGTCTGGATGCCGTCGTTGTAGACGAGGTACGCCAGCAGGAAGGCCAGGGTCAGCGGATGGCGGCGCATGTCCCTGAACGTCGCGGCGAGCTGCCGCGCCCCGGGGACGGCGGCGCCCGCCACACGTGTGCGCCGGTCGCGCAGCCGCCGCAGCGGCACGAGGGTGAAGGCGCCCCACCACAGTCCGGCCGAGGCCAGGCAGACGCGGACGGCGGCTGTCTCCGTCAGCCCGAAGGAGGCGTGCGCCGAGTACAGCACCAGGTTGGCGACGAGCACCAGGGACCCCGCCGCGTAGCCGAAGGCCCAGCCTCGGGAGGAGACCGCGTCGCGTTCCCCGGGCGGCGCGATCTGCGGCAGGTAGGAGTTGTAGAGCATCATCGCCACCGACTGCGCCGCGTTGGCCACGACCAGCAGTGCCCCGCCGAGCAGGTAGCGGTCGCCGTCCAGGAAGAACATGCCGGCCGTGGCGGCGGCCCCGGTGTAGGCGGCCGCCCCGAGCAGCGGCTTCTTGCGGCCCGTGCGGTCCGCGGCGCTCCCCACCAGGGGCATCACCACGACGGCGAGGATCACCGAGAGGGACACCGAGTAGGCGAAGAAGGAGCCCGCCCGGACCGGGACGCCCAGCGGGTGCACATAGCCGCCGGCGTCGGCCGCGTTCCTGGCGACCGAGGTCAGGTACGGGCCGAGGAACACGGTCAGGACGCTGGTGGAGTAGACCGAGCACGCCCAGTCGTAGAAGTACCAGCCGCGCTGCTCGCGCCGCCGGCCCGCGGCGTCGTCGTCCGTCCCCGCCCGCACGGTGTCGGTGCCCACCCGTGCCCTCGCTTCCCCGCCGCAGTGCCGTGCGCGGGCCCGGACGGGGCCGCCCGGTCAGACCCAGACGCCGCGGTCCTCCATGACCTTGCGCAACGTGTCGATGTGATCGGTCATGATGCCATCGACCCCGAGGTCCAGCAGCCGGTGCATCCGCTCCGGTTCGTTGACCGTCCACACGTGCACCTGCAGCCCGCGCGCGTGGGCCGCGCGCACGAAACGGTGGTCCACCACCGGGACGCCCGACTGGGCCTCCGGCACCTGGGCGGCCACCGCCGACCGGCGCACCGCGGCCGGCAGCCCCCAGGAGCGCAGCCGCAGGCTGAGCACACCGCGCGTGCCGAACGAGGTGGCCAGGCGCGGCCCGGCCAGCCGCTGCGCCCGCAGCACCCGCGCCTCGGAGAACGAGCCCACGCACACCCGGTCCCAGGCGTCCGTCCGCTCGATCAGCTCCAGCAGGGGCCGCAGCGCCGGCTCCGCCTTGACGTCCACGTTCCAGCGGACCCCGGGGAAGGCCTCCAGCAGCTCCTCGAACAGTGGCACCGGCTCCCGCCCCGCCACGCGCGCGCGGCGCACCTCCTGCCAGGGCAGGTCGGCGATGCGGCCCGCGCCGTCGGTGACCCGGTCCAGCGTCGCGTCGTGGAAGGCGGCCAGCCTGCCGTCCGCCGTCGCGTGCACATCGGTCTCGATGTACCGGTAGCCCAGCTCGACGGCGCGCCGGAACTGGGCCACCGTGTTCTCCAGCCCGTCGGCCGCCCCGCCCCGGTGGGCGAAGGCGATCGGGCCCGGATGGTCCAGGTACGGGTGGCGCAGGGGCGGTCTCGTGAGGGTCACGGACGCAGTATCGCCCCATCGGGTGGCCCCGCGGCAACGACGGTGCTGCCGCTCGGTGCCGGGCGTACGTCGAACACCTTCAGGAACAGCTGCGCCAGCGGGCCGATGGACACCGCGTAGAGCACGGTGCCGACGCCTATCGTGCCGCCCAGGGCGAAACCGGTGACCACGACGGTGACCTCGACCACCGTCCGCATCAGCCGGATCGAGCGCCCGGTGCGCCGGTGCAGGCCCGTCATCAGCCCGTCGCGCGGGCCCGGGCCGAAGCTCGCCGCGATGTACAGGCCGGTCGCCGCGCCGTTGAGCACGATGCCCGCCACCAGCAGCGGGACGCGCACCGCGAGGGCGCGCACGTCCGGCAGGAGGGCGAGGGTGCCGTCCATGGCCAGGCCGACCACGAAGACGTTGGAGACCGTGCCGAGGCCGGGGCGCTGGCGCAGCGGGATCCACAGCAGCAGCACCACCGCCCCCACGGCGATCGACACCACGCCGATGGTCAGCCCGGTGAGTTCCGCGAGCCCCTGGTGCAGCACGTTCCAGGGCTCGAGGCCCAGCCCCGCCGCCACGAGCAGCGCCGAGCTCGCGCCGTAGAGCGCGAGACCCGCGTACAACTGGATCAGCCGTCGTCCTGGACGACCGGAAGTGGACACGACGTACCCCCCTGAGTGGTGGCGGTGGACCGACGCGTGTCACTCTGTGGCGTGGGAGGACATCCCTTCCATGGCCAATTCGGGGAAGGTGGACTGATCGGCATGGCGCATTGGACCTCCGCGGTGGGTGCCGCACAGCTCGCCCGGCTGCTGACCTCCCAGCAGCACCGCCCGGCCGGCCCCGGCAGCCGCCGCCCGCCCGCCTACCGCGCCCTGGCCGACGGCATCCGGCTGCTGGTCCTCGAAGGCCGGGTCCCGGTGGCCGCCCGCCTGCCCGCCGAGCGGGAGCTCGCCCTCTCCCTCACCGTCAGCCGCACCACGGTCGCCGCCGCCTACGAAGCGCTGCGCACCGAGGGGTTCCTGGAGTCCCGGCGCGGAGCCGGCAGCTGGACGGCGGTGCCGGCGGGCAACCCGCTGCCCGCGCGGGGCCTCGAGCCCCTGCCGCCCGAGGCGCTCGGCTCCGTCATCGACCTGGGCTGCGCCTCGCTCCCGGCCCCGGAGCCGTGGCTCACCCGCGCCGTGCAGGGCGCCCTCGAGGAACTGCCGCCCTACGCCCACACGCACGGCGACTACCCGGCCGGTCTGCCCGCCCTGCGCTCGATGATCGCCGAGCGCTACACCGCGCGCGGCATCCCCACCATGCCCGAGCAGATCATGGTGACCACCGGCGCGATGGGCGCCATGGACGCGATCTGCCATCTCTTCGCGGGCCGCGGCGAGCGCATCGCCGTCGAGTCGCCGTCGTACGCCAACATCCTCCAGCTCATGCGGGAGGCCGGCGCGCGGCTGGTGCCCGTCGCCATGGCCGAGGGACTGACCGGGTGGGACCTGGACCGCTGGCGGCAGGTCCTGCGGGAGTCCGCGCCCCGGCTCGCCTACGTCGTCGCCGACTTCCACAACCCGACCGGCGCGCTCGCCGACGAGGACCAGCGGCGCCGGCTGGTGGACGCGGCCCGCTCGGCGGGCACCGTCCTCGTCGCCGACGAGACGATGACCGAGCTGTGGCTCGACGAGGAGTACGCCGCCGGGATGCCGCGCCCGGTCTGCGGCTTCGACCCGGCGGGCTCCACCGTGATCACGGTCGGCTCGGCCAGCAAGGCCTTCTGGGCGGGCATGCGCATCGGATGGGTGCGGGCGGCCCCGGACGTCATCCGCAGCCTGGTCGCCGCGCGCGCGTACGCCGACCTCGGCACCCCCGTGCTGGAGCAGCTCGCCGTGAACTGGCTGTTCTCCACCGGCGGCTGGGAACAGGCCGTGGAGCTGCGCCGGGGCCAGGCCCGCGAGAACCGCGACGCCCTGGTGGCCGCGCTGCGCCGGGAACTGCCCGACTGGGAGTTCGAGGTCCCGAAGGGAGGCCTGACCCTGTGGGTCCGCGCGGGCGGCCTCTCCGGTTCGAGGCTGGCCGAGGCGGGGGAGCGGGTCGGTGTCCGGGTGCCCTCGGGCCCCCGCTTCGGCGTCGACGGCGCCTTCGAGGGCTACGTACGTCTTCCGTTCACGGTGGGCGGAGCCGTGGCGGACGAGGCGGCGTCCCGCCTTGCGGCGGCGTCCCGCCTGGTGAAGACGGGCGCGACCAGCGACACGGAGTCCCCCCGCACCTTCGTGGCCTGACCGCGCTCGGCTCACCGCGGCCGCCCGCACCGCGCCCGCCGGGTGAACCAAGACCCCTCGCCCGGCGCGAGCCGACGACCTCACGCACTCTCGGCGGCGACGGCCTTCTGCAAACTCACCGGCGCCGCCTCGACGGCCTCTGTCTCGACGGCCTCCGCGTCGGCACCCTCCGCGTCGGCGGGCGTGGTGCGGGGCGGCAACAGCCGCATCACCGCCTGCCGGTCCGCGTCGCTCGTCGCGTCGTCGTAGGGATCCGGCGTCGCCGGCACCTGAAGCCGGTGCACCGGCCCCGTCCCGAGCCGCGCGTACCCCCGCCCGGCCGGCACCTGTGCCGGCGGACTGGTGTGCGGCGGCATCCCCAGGACCGCCTCCACCTGCTGCGGCGCCGCGGGCCCCAGCACGACACGCGCGCGCGTGTGCTGCCGCACCGCCTCGCTGAGCGACTCCGCGCTGTCGAACTGCTCGGCCACCACCACGGTCACGTTCGCGGCGCGGCCGTGCCGCAGCGGCACCTGCAGATACGTCTGCGGGTCCCTGCGGTGGTCGGCCTCCGCCAGGTGGGTGAAGACGGTCGGCCGGTCCAGCAGGATCCACAGCGGACGCCGGGTGTCCTCGGGCGGCGGGTCGCCCGCCTGCCGGGCGCGGTTGACCGCGGTGAGCCGCCGCTCGGTCTCCTGCGCGGCCCACTCCAGGCTGGCCAGCGCCCCGGCCGGCGCGCACTCCACGGCGAGCACGCCGTCCCGGCCGATCAGGCACGCGTACTCGCCGGTGCCGCCGCCGTCGACGACGACCACGTCGCCGTACCGCAGGGCCTGCAGGGCGATCGAGCGCAGCAGGGTGGAGGTACCGCTGCCGGGGTGGCCCATGGCCAGCAGGTGCGGCTCGGTGGAGCGGATGCCGGTGCGCCAGACGACCGGCGGCACGTCGCGCCGTTCCTCCTCGTAGGAGAGCGGCAGAGTGCGCTGGACCTCGCCGGCGTCGGTGAACCCGAGGACCGTCTCGCCGGGCGAGGTGACGAACCGCTGGGCGGCGATCCCGGCGGGCAGCGGCGCGAGGACGGACACCGTGAGCCGGTTCGCCTCCTCGTCCCAGCCGAAGTGGTACTCGCGGCCCCGCCCGGCCTTCGCGGCGAGCAGGTGCTCGATCCGCGCGCGGGCCGTGGCCTCGCCGTCCGGGAAGTACGCGGGGTAACGGATCACGAGGTGGGCCAGGCGCCCGCCGTCCTCGAACTCGTGCGCCTCGAAGGCCCGCGCCCACTCGCCGCCGTGCGCGTACAGCGGGGCGGGGTCCTCCGCGGTGGAGAAGTGCGGCACGAGGGCTTCGTAGAGCGACCGGAGGCGTTCGGCCTGTGCCTCGTCGGGTCCTTCGGGCGCCGCCGGCGTACGGTCGCGGCCGTGCCAGGCGGCCGCCGCCATCACGGCGATGACGGCGAGCAGCGGGCCGTACGGCATCAGCACCACCACCAGGACCACGGAGGCTGTCAGGAACAGCAGTGGCCCGCGCTTGTCCTTGGGTGTCCCGGCCCATCTGCGCCGCCCGGCCGAGGCCAGCCGGCGCAGCCCGCGCGAGACGGTGATCAGCGGGTGCAGGACGTCCGTGGCGCTGTCGGCCGCCGTCCGGGCCAGCTCCCGGCTCCGGGCGATCTGGGTCCGGGCGATCTGCGCGCTGTCCTTGCTCAGAATGCGGGGAAGAGGGCGCCGGGCCACTGCTGTCTCCTGTTGAGTCGTACGGGTGTCGGTGCGTACGGACGGGGTGCGGGGGCGTCAGAACTTGATGCCCCCGAGCAGGCTCGCCAGGCTCTCGCCGCCGGCCTTGATGCTCGGGGCGATGGCCGTGCTGGAGAGATAGAAGCCGAACAGGGCCGAGACGCAGGCGTGCGAGCCCTTGAGGCCGTCCTTGCGGAAGAAGAGGAAGACGACGACGCCGAGCAGGACGACGCCGGACATGGAGAGGATCATTTGAGGCCTCCTGGTGTCGAGGGGGACAGTCACCGTGAGTTCTTCCAGGATCACAGGATGTATCTATACGATAAAAGGTGCAACTGGGTGAATTCCGGCGCTTTTCCCTCGACCGGCGCAGCCGTCGGCGGCCCGGTCGGCCAGGGCGTTTGCGTCCGCCGCGATCACGGGTGATCTTTGCCCCGGGCACTTCGGCTCCCGTGAGGCGCGAGCCAGTACCCTTGCGATTCACCTGAACGGTTGTAACGAGAGGCGGTCCCGCCGATGAGTGACGTTCCCGACCCCGAGGTCGTGGAGCTGGCGACCAAGATCTTCGATCTGGCCCGGCAGGGGCGGACGGACGAGCTCGTGGCGTACGTCGACGCCGGCGTGCCGGCCAACCTGACCAACGACCGCGGCGACTCCCTGGTGATGCTCGCCGCGTACCACGGTCACGCCGAAGCCGTGCGCGCCCTGCTCGCCCGGGGCGCCGAGGCCGACCGCATCAACGACCGGGGCCAGACCCCGCTCGCGGGGGCCGTCTTCAAGGGGGAGACGGACGTGATCAGAGCCCTCCTGGAGGGCGGCGCCGACCCGGCCGCGGGCACCCCCTCGGCCGTCGACACGGCGCGCATGTTCGGCAAGGCGGAACTCCTGGAGCTGTTCGGCGCGCACTGACGCGCCGAACTGACCAGGTACGACACGGACAACGGGGGAGGCGGTACAAAGCCGCCGGAAATACGGTCGCGGCAGCTCACGGCGCGGGTCATCATGACGACGTGATTCACGGACGCGATGGCTGGGCAGGTGTTGCCGCACCGCGCGGGCCGTGATGCGGTCCGCATGGGCCACCGACGAGAGGCAGAGAGAAATGGGCTACAGCAAGCAAGAGACGGCGGGCGCTCCGACGTTGTGTCACGCGGCCAGGTAATGCGTGTTCCCCGGTTGCGTCGACGCTTGATGTGAGGCTGTTTCCCATGTTCGATCCGGTCATAGCGCCCAGCGGTACGCTGCTCGGCCTGCTCCAGCGGGGCCGCGGCGACGGCACGCTGCACGCGCTCACCGCCCCGCGCGCCGAGGCGCTCGCGGCCCTGAACCACTGTGTGCTGCACGACCCCCGCCACGACTGGCAGGTGGAGAACCGCTCCCTCTACTACGCCCGGCTCCACCTCGACCTCAACGGCGGACTGGACGCCGTCGAGGCGCACCTCTTCGGCGCGGAAGACGTCCTGGACACCGACGAGTCCCGTACCGGACTCGCCCTGGCCGTGCTCGGACACCTCGCCTCCTATGGCCGGCGCGACGCGCTGGAACTCCTGCGCAGGTACGCCGCCCACGGCTCCAACTGGGCCTGGGCCCTGGACGAACTGGCCCTGCGGGACGACGACGCGGGCCTGCGCGCCCTCGCCGCCCCGGTGCTGGCCCGCTTCGCCACCGGCCCGGAGGGCGACGCCGAGCTGGCCGCCGCCGTCCGCGACGCCTTCGAGCCCAGGCCCTGGCGGCTGTGGGCCGAGGATCCGCGCGCATCGATCGCCACGCGCGTGCGTGCCGCCCAGGAGACCGGCTGTTTCGACCGCTGGCAGCGCCAGATGCGGCCCACCGGGCCACGTCCCGGCTGGAGTGTGCGGGCCGTCTTCGAGTGGGCCCAGCAGGGCGTCGAGCGGGGTGCCGCCCTCCATGTGCCGGCCGCCCGCTGCCTGGTCGCCGTCGCGGGTCCGGAGGACCGGCCGGAGATCCTCCAGGCTGCCCGGACCGGCACCGACGGAGCCCGCTGCACGGCCCTGCGCTACCTGGCCGACGGCAACGACCCCGACGCCCTCGACCTGGTCGAGGCCGCGGTCGCCGACGGAACCCCGGTCGTCGTGGAGGCCGCCGTCGACTCCTTCGAACGCATGCGCAGCATCGCCGCCGTCCAGCGCGCCCGCCGCTGGGCCCAGCGCCCCGACGCCCTCGGGGCGGCCGCCGGCCGCGTCCTCGCCTGCCGCGGCGGCGCCCAGGACAGCGACCTGGTCCTCGGCGCCCTGCGCGAGGCGGTGCGCGGCGAGGGGCCCGACGCGCCCACCCTGTGGACCCTGGTCGACGGCGCCGGACGCCTCGGCATCGCCTGCGCGGCCCCCGTGCTGCGCCACGTCTACCGCGAGACGGCCTCGTCCCACCTGCGCGGCCGCGCCGCCCGCGCCCTGGCCGCCACCGACCCCTCCTTCGCCACCGGCTTCGCCGTCGAATGCCTCTGGGACTGCGAGGAGACCACCCGCGAGATCGCCGCCCGGCACGCCGAGACCGGCGACATCCGGGTCGTCGAACGACTGCGCCGCCTCGCCGCCGACCCGGCCGAGGAGGACGAGGTGCAGACGGCCGTCCGCAGCCGCTTCGGACCGGACGCGCAGACCAAGTGACGCACGGCCTGCGCCGCGCCCCCGCGCCGCGGGCGAGGGCAGGCCCCGCCGGAGGGGGCGCCGAGCGCACCTGGCGGGCCCTCGAAGGCACCCGGCGGGCCCTCGCCGGGCCGGCCCGAGACGCTCGCGGCCCGGGCGGGGACCCGCCCGCCGCGTGAACACCGGATGACCCGCGGGACAGGCGGACATGGCGGCACTCCGACCCGCTCGGGTGCGCGGTCCAACGCTCATGGGACGTTCCCCGGCCGGAAAGATCGACGTTGACGCGGCCACGTCCAGCACGGCGACAACACACCTATGCGTGTCGTCATCGTGACCGAATCCTTTCCCCCCGACGTGAACGGCGTCGCCCACTGCGCGCTCCAGACCGCCCGCCACCTCGTGGACCGCGGTCACCACCCGCTCGTCGTCGCCCCGGCCACCGCGCCCGGCACCAGGCCCGACGCCCTGGCCGAGCCGTGTCCCGTCGTCCGCGTCCCCTCCCTCCCGCTGCCCGGCTACCCGCAGGTCCGGGTGGCCCTGCCCAGCCGGCGGCTCACCGCCGCGCTGGCCGGGCACCGGGCCGACCTGGTCCACCTGGCCGGCCCCTTCGTCCTCGGCGTGCGGGGCATGGCCGCCGCCGCCCGGCTCGGCATACCCGCGGTCGCCGTCTACCAGACCGACCTGGCCGGATACGCCCGTACCTACATGGGCGCCGGCGAGGCGGCGGCCTGGCGCCGGATCCGCTCCGTGCACAGCGCGGCCGACCGCACCCTCGCCCCGTCCAGCGCCGCCCTGCGGGACCTTGAGGCGCAGGGCGTGCCCCGGGTCCGGCTGTGGCCGCGCGGCGTGGACACCGACCGCTTCCGGCCGGACCGGCGGGACGAGGCGCTGCGCCGTGAACTCGCCCCGAACGGCGAGGTGATCGTCGGCTACGTCGGCCGGCTCGCCCCCGAGAAGCAGGTCGACCTCCTGGCCGGCGTCTGCGGACTGCGGGGCGTGCGGGTCGTGGTGGTCGGCGACGGGCCCAGCCGCGCCCACCTGGCCGAAGCCCTGCCGGGCGCCGTCTTCCTGGGCCGGCGCACCGGCGACGACCTCGCCCGGATCTTCGCCTCGCTCGACGTGTTCGCGCACACCGGCCCCTTCGAGACCTTCTGCCAGACGGTCCAGGAGGCCATGGCCAGCGGGGTGCCCGTGGTGGCCCCCGCCGCCGGCGGACCGCTCGACCTGGTCGCCCACGGGCGCACCGGCCTGCTCGTGCCGCCGCGCGACCCGGTCGCCGTGCGGGAGGCCGTGCGCATCCTGGCCGCCGACGCGGGGACGCGGGCCGCGTACGGAGCCGCCGGGCGGGAGACGGTCGAGGGCCGCACCTGGGCCGCCGTCGGCGACCGGCTGATCGCCCACTACGAGGACGTGCTCGCGGCCCGCCGGACGGCGGTGGCGGCATGACCGGCACACCCCTGCGCATCGTCCGGCTCGCCAACTTCGTCACCCCGGCCTCCGGCGGCCTGCGCACCGCGCTGCGCGAACTGGGCCGCGGCTACCGGGCGGCGGGCCACGAACCGGTGCTGGTGGTGCCGGGCGAACGGCACACCGACCGCGAAACGGAGCAGGGCCGGGTCATCACCCTGCCCGGCCCCGTGCTGCCCGGCACCGGCGGCTACCGCGTCCTGGCCGACAGGCGGCGCCTCGCCGTGCTCCTGGAAGGGCTCCGCCCGGACCGCCTGGAGGTGTCCGACCGCACCACCCTGCGCTGGACCGGCCGCTGGGCGCGCCGCGCGCGCGTGCCCGCGGTGATGGTCTCCCATGAGACCGCCGACGGCGTGCTGCGCACCTGGGGCCTGCCGGAGCGGCTCGCCCGGCGGACCGCCGACGCCCTGAACACCCGCACCGCGCACGTCTACGCGCGCGTGGTGTGCACCACGGAGTTCGCCGAGCGGGAGTTCGTGCGCGTCGGCGCGCGCAACGTCGTACGCGCCCCGCTGGGCGTCGACCTGACGGAGCGGCACCCCGCCCTGCGGGACCCCGGGCTGCGGGCCCTCCACGCGCGCGGGGACGAGGCACTGCTGGTGATGTGCTCGCGGCTGTCCGTGGAGAAGCGGCCCGGAACCGCCCTGGACGCCCTGGAGGCTCTGCTGCTGCGCGGCCGGCGTGCGGTGCTGGTGGTGGCCGGGGACGGGCCGCTGCGGACGCGGCTGGAGCACCGGGCGCGCGAACGCGGGCTGCCGGTGACGTTCCTGGGCCATGTCACGGACCGGACGGACCTCGGCACGCTCCAGGCGTCCGCCGACGTGTGCCTCGCGCCCGGACCCGCCGAGACCTTCGGGCTGGCCGCGCTGGAGGCCATGGCCTGCGGGACGCCCGTGGTGGCGAGCGCGTCCTCGGCGCTGCCCGAGGTGCTCGGGTCCGCGGGAGCGGCGGCGGCCGACCGGGGCGAGGCCTTCGCGGACGCCGTCGAACTCCTGCTGACGCGCTCCGAGCCCGAGCGGAGGGAAGCGGCACGCGCGCGTGCCGAATGCTTCGGCTGGGGCACGGCGGTGGAGGCCTTCCTGGCCGCCCACGACGCGGAGGTGCTGGGGCGGGGGGACACGTCGGCTGGTTCGACTGGGGAGGTGCTCGGGGGTGCGGGCGGGCCGGTCGGGTCGGCTGCGGTGGTGCTTGGGCGTGCGGGTGCGGCGGGCCCTTCGGCCGGGGAGGTGTTCGGGCGGGCGGACGTTTCGGCTGGTTCGACCTGTGGTGAGTTCGCTCAGGCGGATGTGCCGGTTGGTCGGGACGGCGAGGTGTTCGGGGGCGTGGACACGTCGGTCGGCTCGGCTACGGCGGTGCGTGAGCGTGCGGGTGCGGCGGGCCCTTCGGCCGGGGAGGTGCTGGGGCCGGGGGGCGCCCCGGCGCGTTCCGGTGCCGGTGTGTTCGGCTCTCCGGGCGCGGCGGGCCGGCCCGCCGCTCAGGAGGGCGCGGCATGAGACCCGTCCGCTTCGTGGCCCTCGGCGACTCGCTGACGGAGGGCGTGGGCGACCCGGCCGGGGGCGCCTGGCGCGGCTGGGCCGCCCTGCTGGCCGCGGCGCTCACCGAGGACCCCGGCCGGACGGAGTTCACGAACCTGGCCGTCAGCGGGGCGCTGACACGGGACGTGCGCGAGTACCAGACCCCGGCCGGGCTCGCCCTGAACCCGGACCTGGCGTCCGTGGTCGTCGGCGTCAACGACACCCTGCGCCGCACCTTCGACATCGGCGCCGTGGCCGCACGGCTCGACCAGGTGTACGCGGCCTTCACCGGCCAGGGCGCCACCCTGCTCACCGCCTGTCTGCCCGATCCCGGCGCGATGCTGGGGCTCCCCGGCGCCCTGGCCCGGCCGCTGGCCCGACGGCAGCGGGCGGTCAACACGGTCGTGCACGCGCTGTCCGACCGGTACGGGGCGGTCCACCTGCACGCCGCGCAGGGCGCCTGGCTCGCCGACCGCGCCCTGTGGAGCGCGGACCGGCTGCACCCGGGCGAGCGCGGCCACCGTCAGTTCGCGGCCCGTTTCCACGCCCTGCTCGCCGCGGCGGGCCTGGCCGCCGGGGCACCGCCGTCCGCCGAACCGGACCTCCCGTCGCCGACCCGTGCGGCGAGCCTGTGGTGGCTCGCCACCGCCGGGACCGGCTGGGTGGCCCGGCGCAGCACCGATCTGCTGCCCCAGTTGCTGCTCCTGGCGGCGGACGAGGCCCGGCACCGCGCGCGGGGCACCGGCGACCGGCTCGACCTGCGCGCGTCCGCAGCGGCGGCACGGGCGCTGGCCGCCCTGCCCGCCGCGCGGCGGAGCGAGGACCGCCGGTCCGGCTCCGGCGTTCAGCGGCGCCCGGCGGCCACGAAGCGCACCGGGGTGCCCGGGACCGCCTGCGCGGCCGCGGGGAGGTCCGCGGCGCGCACCACGGCGATCACCGGGTAGCCCCCGGTCGTCGGATGGTCGGCCAGGAACACCACCGGGCGGCCGTCCGGCGGCACCTGGACCGCGCCGAGGACCATGCCCTCGCTGGGGAGCTCGCCGTCGCGGGCCCGCTCGAGGGCGGGCCCCTCGGTGCGCAGGCCGATGCGGTTGCCGGCCGGGGACACCCGGTACGCGCGCGTGGTCAGCGTGCGCAGCGCGCCCGCCGTGAACCAGTCGTCGCGCGGGCCCAGGGTCACCCGGAGCACCAGTTCATCCGGCACACCGGGCTGCGGGGCGGCGTCCACGCGCGCGGGAGGACCGGCCGGGGCGCCCAGCGGCAGTACCACGCCGTCCGCGAGGGGCGGCGGACCGAGGCCGGACAGCAGGTCGCGGGAGCGGCTGCCGAGCACGGGCTCCACGGCGATGCCGCCGGACACGGCCACGTAGCTGCGCAGGCCCAACACGGCCGTGCCCACCTCCAGCAGCTCACCCGCCGGCACGACGACCGGTGCGCCCCAGGCGGCCGGGCGGCCGCCCACGGTGACCGGGCACGGCGCGCCCCCGACGGCGACGGTCACCGTCGAACGCGGGCGCAGCGCGCAGCCGTCGACCGTGGTCTCCAGGACGGCCGCGGCCGCGGGATTGCCCGCCAGCCGGTTGACGAGGGCCGCCGCGTGCGGATCGAGCGCACCGGAGCGGGGCACGCCGAGGTGGGCGTACCCGGGGCGCCCGCGGTCCTGCACGGTGGTCAGCGCCCCGGCCCGCACCACGACGAGCGCACGGTCGGTCATGACCCCTCCCCGGACTCCGGGCACGCGCGCGCGTACGCGGTCACTCGTCCCCCGCCGGTACGAAGCGCACCCGCGTGCCCGGTGAGAGCAACGCGGCCGGTACGCGCGTGTGGTCCCACAGCACCGCCTCCGTGGTGCCGATGAGCTGCCAGCCGCCCGGCGAGGAGCGCGGGTAGACACCCGTGTACGGCCCCGCGAGCGCCACGGCGCCGGCCGGTACCGCCGTGCGCGGGGTGGCCCGGCGCGGGACGCCGTAGCGGGCGGGCAGGCCGGTGAGGTAGCCGAAGCCGGGCGCGAACCCGCAGAAGGCCACCGTGAACTCGGTGCCGGCGTGGATCCGCACGGCCTCGCCGACGGACACGCCCCAGTGCGCGGCGACCTCGGCGAGGTCCGGGCCGTCGTAGCGCACACGCAGCTCGACCAGCTCACGCGCGTGCGGGGGAGCGGCCGGCACGTCGGCTGCGGCCAGTTCGGACGCCAGCCGGGCCGGGTCGGCCAGGCCGTCGAGCAGGACCGTACGGGCGGCCGGGACGATCTCGCGGACGGTCAGCGACCCCTCCGCCCGGCGCCGCAGCAGCTCCGCGTGTAGGGCCTGCGCCTGCACACCTGAGGCGACCTCCACCAGCAGTGCGTCGTCGCCGACGGGCAGGGCCGTCACGCCGCTCATGCGAAGGCCTCCACCCGGACGCCCGCCGCCACCAGCCGTTCGCGCACCCGGCGGGCCAGGTCCACCGCGCCGGCCGTGTCGCCGTGCAGGCACAGCGAACGGGCGCGCATCCGGATGCGCGCGCCGGAGTGCGTGACGACGGAGCCGGAGCGCGCGAGCCCGACCGAGCGCTCCACGACGGTCTCCGGGTCGCTCACCACGGCGCCGTCCCGGTCGCGCGGCACCAGTGTGCCCGCGTCCGTGTAGGCGCGGTCGGCGAACGCCTCGGTGACGGCCGGCAGGCCCGCCTTCCCGGCCCGTTCCAGCAGCCGGGAGCCGGGCAGGCCGAGGACCGGCAGCGAGGCGTCCGCCAGCAGCACGCCGTCGACCACCGCCGCGGCCTGCTCCTCGTCGCGCACCACCCGGTTGTAGAGCGCGCCGTGCGGCTTGACGTACGCCACGCGCGCGCCCGCCGCCCGGGCGAACACCTCCAGGGCGCCGATCTGATAGGCCACTTCGGCCGCCAGCTCGTTGGGCGGCACGTCCATCGCGCGCCGCCCGAACCCGGCGAGGTCCCGGTAGGAGACCTGGGCGCCGATCGTCACCCCGCGTGCGGCGGCCAGCTCGCACACCCGGCGCATGGTGGCCGCGTCCCCGGCGTGGAACCCGCAGGCCACGTTGGCGCTGGTGACGACGGACAGCAGCTGCTCGTCGTCGGTCAGGCGCCAGCGGCCGAAGCCCTCGCCCAGGTCGGCGTTCAGATCGATCGCGGTCATGGTCCCTCGTGTCCTTACGTCCTCGTGTCGGATGCCGCCCGGGCCGTCGTGCCCGACGCGCCGCTCGCCGGCGTCAGTCGACGCCGGCCACGCGGTACTGCTCGTCCCGCGCGTCGGTCAGGAACATATGGCCGGGCACGTGGGTGATGGCGAACGGCGGCCGGGACGCCATCACCGCCGCCTGCGGGGTCACCCCGCAGGCCCAGAACACCGGTATGTCGTCCGGCGCGGCGTCCACCGGGTCGCCGAAGTCCGGCCGGCCGAGGTCCTTGATGCCGAGGGCCGCGGGGTCGCCGCAGTGCACCGGCCCGCCGTGCACGGCGGGCAGTAGGCCGCTCTCCCGGATCGCGGCGCGCAGGTGCTGCGGCGGCACCGGGCGCATGGACACCACCATCGGCCCGCGCAGCCGGCCCGCGGGACGGCACTGCCGTCCGGTCACGTACATCGGCACGTTGCGGCCCTGCTCGACGTGCCGGATCGGCACCCCCGCCGCGGCCAGCGCCCACTCGAAGGTGAAACTGCAGCCCAGCAGGAACGACACCAGGTCGTCCCGCCAGAACGCGCGCGCGTCCGCGGGCTCCTCGACCAGCTCGCCGTCCCGCCACACCCGGTAGCGCGGCAGATCGGTGCGCAGGTCAGCGCCCGGGGCGAGCACGGTCGAGACGGAACCCGCGTCCGTGACGTCCAGTACGGGGCAGGGCTTGGGGTTGCGCTGGCAGAAGAGCAGCATGTCGTAGGCCCAGTCGGCCGGCACCGCGATCAGGTTGGCCTGGGTGTGCCCGGCCGCAACGCCCGCCGTGGGGCCGGAGAGGCCCGCGCGGAAGCGGTTGCGCGCGGCCGCCGGAGTCCACGCGTGCGCGTGCTCGTCGACGAGGGGCACGGGCCGGTCCGGGGCACGGTTCGTCCGCATCACGCCAGCTCCTTCCCGCGCGTCTCGGGCAGCCCGAGCAGGGCGAGCGCCGCCAGGCCGTAGCCGACCGCGCCGAAGACCAGCGCGCCGCCCACGCCCCAGCTGTCGGCCAGGAAACCCACCAGGGTCGGGAACACCGCGCCCACCGCGCGGCCGGTGTTGTACGTGAAGCCCTGCCCGGTGCCGCGCACCCGCGTCGGGTACAGCTCGCTGAGGTAGGAGCCGAAGCCGCTGAAGATGGCCGACATGCAGAAGCCGAGCGGGAACCCGAGCACCAGCAGCAGCGTGTCGGCGCCGTGCGGGATGTTGGCGTAGGCCAGCACGCAGACCGCGGAGAGCAGCGCGAACAGCCAGATGTTGCGGCGCCTGCCGAGCCGGTCGGTGAGGTATCCACCGGTCAGGTAGCCGAGGAAGGCACCCGAGATCAGCAGGGTCAGATAGCCGCCGGTGCCCACGACGGACAGGCCGCGCTCGCTCTTCAGGTACGTCGGCACCCAGGTCGCCAGCGTGTAGTAGCCGCCCTGCACGCCGGTGGACAGCAGGCTCGCGAGGACCGTCGTGCGCAGCAGACCCGGATCGCCGTCCGCGGCCGGCCGGAAGATCGCCGTGAACGAGCCGCGTCCGGGGCTCTGTTCGCGGACCGCCGTCGCCCCCGGCGCGTCGTGCACCCGGCGGCGCAGCCACACCACGAGCAGCGCGGGCAGCGCCCCGGTCCAGAACATGATCCGCCAGGCCAGGTCCTCGCCGGCGAAGGAGAAGACCAGCGTGTAGACGACCGCGGCCAGCGCCCAGCCGACCGCCCAGGAACTCTGGACCGCGCCGAGGGTGCGGCCCCGGTGCCTGGCGCTCGCGTACTCGGCGACCAGGATGGCGCCGACCGCCCATTCGCCGCCGAAGCCGAGGCCCTGCAGGGCGCGGAAGACCAGCAGCGTCTCGTAGTCGGGCGCGAAGCCGCAGGCCACGGTGAAGACGGCGTACGTGATCACCGTGATCATCAGCGCCCGGACCCGGCCCACCCGGTCCGCGACCACGCCCGCCACGGCCCCGCCGATCGCGGAGACCACCAGCGTGACGGTGGTGAACAGGCCGGTCTGGCCGCTGTCCAGACCGAAGTAGGCCGAGAGCGCCACCATGCTCAGCGGCAGCGTGAAGTAGTCGTAGGAGTCGAGGGCGTATCCGCCGAAGGCTCCGGCGAACGCCCGGCGGCCGCGCGGGCCGAGGGCCCGCAGCCAGCCGAACGCGCCGTCCTCGGCGTCTCGTTCACCCGTCGCTGGTCGCAGGTCCGGTACCGCGGACCGGGGCGGAGGAGTCGTGCTCATGGGGCACCTCGCAGGAAGGAGACGGAGGGTGCGGTGAACTGAGCAGTGCCTTGCGGGAGTTGTGCGGTGCGGCGATCGTGCCGTGCGAAGCACCGTAGAGGATCGTTCAACGATCCTTCAATACCCCTGTTGTCCCGTCCTCCTGACTGCGGTTGAATTCCGGGCATGGCAGAGCAGCTGACGGGACTGGCCGACGACCGCGCCCTCCTGGGGCGCACCAGCACCGCCGAACGGGTCTCCGACATCCTCCGCAGCCGTATCGCCGAGGGCTATTTCCCGCCGGGCACCCGTCTGTCCGAGGACGCCATAGGCGGCGCCCTCGGGGTCTCCCGCAACACCCTGCGCGAGGCGTTCCGGCTGCTCACCCACGAGCGCCTGCTCGTCCACGAACTCAACCGCGGCGTCTTCGTCCGGGTCCTGGCCGTGGAGGACGTCGAGGACATCTACCGCGTCCGCACCCTCGTCGAGTGCGCCGTCGTACGCGGTCTCGGTGAGCCGCCGTACGCCCTCGACGGCCTCGCCGACGCCGTCACCGAGGGACAGCTCGCCACCCAGGAGAACGACTGGAAAACGCTCGGCACGGCCAACATCCACTTCCACCGCGAACTGGTCGCCCTCGCCGGCAGCGAACGCACCGACGAGCTGATGCGCAGCGTCTTCGCCGAGCTGCGGCTGGCCTTCCACGTCGTCGACGACCCGCGCCGGCTGCACGAGCCGTACCTCGCCCGCAACCGTGAGATCCTGCGGGCCCTGCAGGCCGGGGACCGGCGCGGGGCCGAGCGGCTGCTGCGGACCTACCTCGCCGACTCGCTGGAGCGGGTCGTGGAGGTGTACCGGCGCCGCGTCGGCGAGGACGGCGCCTGCTGACGCCGGTGCCGCGGAACCATGACACCGGTCCCGCGGGATCATGACACCGGATCCCGTGAGGATCACGACACCGGTCCCGCGAGGATCACGCGCGCGGTGCCCGCGGAGCCGGCCGCCGGTGCCTGTAGAGCCTCCGTGACGACGGTCGCTTCTGCGCCGTTTGGGTCGTTGTCAGACCGAGGACCTAGTCTGTGCACCGTGACTTCGCCTGCATCGACGGACAGCGCTCCGCCCCAGCTCAGCGCGGGACCGCGCCCGGCGCCGGGCCCGGCCGCCGACGAGGGGCTGGCGCGCCGGCTGCGCGCGCTCGCCTGCACCGCGCCGCTGCACGACCTCGACGCGCGCAAGGCCAACCTGGCCGGCGAGTACTCGGTGTACGGCATGGCCGAGGTGGCCCTGGCCGCCATCGACCTGGTCACGCTGAACATGGACTTCGACACGGGCGCCGACCACGAGCAGATCGTGGCCCGGCTCGTCCCCCGCATCGCCGCCCAAGCGCCGCACCGGCCCGCAGCCGAGCACGAGCGCGTGGCCCGCTGGGTCCTGGAGAACCTGATCAACGTCGGCAGCGTGGACCGCGGCTTCCGCGCGGTGTACGGCACCTTCGCCCCGGACGGCACCTACGTGCGCCGCGACTACGACTTCAAGCTGATCGAAGAGGTCCCCGGCCCCGGCGGCACGGTGTACCTGCGCACCACCGACGAAGCGGTCAACGTCCTCGTCGGCGCCCTGGACACCGACGTCACCAGCGCGCAGATCGCCGCCGAGGTCAAGCTCGAGGTGCTGATCAACCGGGGCCGCCTCGCCGACGCCCAGCTCGCCGCCGAGCAGGCCCGCTACCGCACCGTGCAGTACTCCGAGACCCTGCGCCGCGCCCTGGAGGCCACCCGGCGCAACGTCCGCGCGGTCGACTGGCTGAACGCCGTGCCCGACATGATCGCCGAGGCCCTCGACCACGTGGCCGACCGCTACCGGCACGAGAACGCGATCCTCACCAACATCCGCAAGGCCCGCGACGAGACCGAGGACACCGGGCACAAGCGCCGCGCGGCCGAACTGGTGGACATCGTCAAGGACTGCATCCGCCGGCACACCCAGCTGCAGTCCCGGCTGCTGGAAGCGGGCCCGCTGTTCCGCGCCGAACAGGACAGACAGGCGTTCGCCACACCGGCGACCACCTCCGGCACCGACCTGTACGGCCACCTCCTCGCGCCGGCGCTGCCGCTGGAGCTGGAGCGGGCGGTCCGGGTCACGGACGCCTTCTTCGCCCACGCCACCGGACTGCGCACACCCGTGTCGGTGCGGGTCGGCGACCTCGTGGACATCCTGCTGACGCCGCCGGTGGAACGGGAGCACCTGGGCGCCGAGATGCCCGAGCCCGACCTGATCGCGACCCCCGACGACAGCCGGTTCAGCGAGGAGCAGCTCGCCGCCGCCATGGAACTGCTGGACCTGCCGGCGGACGCGCCGCGCAGACTGTCCGGGCTGCTCGCCGAGGCGCGCGGACAGGACCCCGAACTGCCCTACCTGGTCGCGCTGCTGGCCGTGCACGCGGCCAGCCCCGCGGTCGGCACCGCCTACCGGCAGGGTGAGCAGAGACTGCTGTTCGCCGTCGACGACGGGACCGAACTGGACGATCCCGAGTTCGGCGGGGCCGACCTGATCGTCGGAACGGCGCTGCTGGACGCGGCGGGAATGGCCGCCGACCGGACGGAAGCAGCATGAACGAGCCAGCACGCGACAAGGAGCCCAGACCGTGACCGAGCACGTCGAGTGGAGTGACACGGAGGCCCCGGCCCCGTCGGCGTCCGCCGCCGTCACCCCCGCCGACGCCGCCGACGCGGCGCGGCTCGTCGCCTTCGGGCTGCAGCCCAAACTGCAGCCCGCGCGCGACCAGGAGTACACCGAACTGCTGCGCCGCTACCGCGAGGAGCCGGCCTTCGCGCGGCTGGCGGACGCCGTCGCCGCCGGACTCGGCCTGGTCGTGCTCGAGGTGTCCCCGCGCGCGGGGATGGCCGTGACGGCCGCCGAGGACTCCGTGTTCGCCGTCCGCATGGGCGACTACGCGCGTCGCACCGCCGCCGACTCCGGGGACCGCTTCCTGCACGGGCTGGCCCACCTCGCCGTCGCCGCGCTCGCCTTCCCGCGCCCGGAGGACCTGGCCGACGACTCCTACATCGGCCGGATCACCGTCAACGGCGTCGACGCCTTCGTACGGCAGGCCTGCCGCCGTCTGGAGGAGCGGGCCGAGGAACGCGGCGAGAACACCGACCCGGCCACCGACGCGCCCGGCCTCGAGACGGCCTGGCGGATCTGGGCCCGGCGCAGCGCCACCGGCGCCACCAAGGACGCGCGCCGGCCGGCCGCCTCCACCACGGGCATCGTCGCCAAGGCCGCGGCCTTCCTCACCGACTCCGGCTTCCTGCAGCGCACCGGGGACGACCACGGCGGCACCTACCGCACCACGGCGCGCTACCAGCTCCAGGTACGCGACCTGGCGGGCGCCGCCGCGATGGCCGAACTGCTCGAACTGGGCGTCGTCCCGGTCACCGACGGCACGGCCAGCCTGCTGCCCGCCGAGGACACCGACGACCTGGACCTGGTGGCCGACGCCGGGCTGCCGTTCCACTCCTGATCCACCGCATTCCTGACCAGACTTACGAGAGTCCGCCATGTACGAGCTGTCCCGGGTCCGCCTCTACTCCATCGGGCCGGCCGGTGCGCGTTACGCCGACACCGTGCTCGACCTGCGGGGCGTGGGCGAGCCCGTGCCCGAACCCGCGCCCACGCAGGCGGAGTTCTTCGCCGAGGAGCCGTCCGGCCCGCCACGCCGGCCCGCGCCCGCGGGCGTGCTCTTCCTGGAGAACGGCGGCGGCAAGTCCGTCCTGCTCAAACTGATCTTCTCGGTGATGCTGCCCGGCCACCGCAACACCCTCGGCGGCGCCAGCTCCGGCGTGCTGCGCAAGTTCCTGCTCGCCGACGACTGCGGGCACGTGGCGCTGGAGTGGCAGCACGTGCAGACCGGCGAGTGCGTCGTCGTCGGCAAGGTCAGCGAGTGGCGCGGACGCCAGGTCTCCAGCGACCCGCGGAAGTTCGCCGAGGCCTGGTACTCCTTCCGGCCCGGGCCGGGCCTCAGCCTGGACAACCTGCCCGTCGCCGAGTCCACCGCGGTACGGCCGCCCGTCGAGGGCAGCTCGGGCGCCCAGGGCCGCCGCCGCACCATGAAGGGCTTCCGCGACGCCCTCACCGAGGCCGGCAAGGCCTACCCCCACCTCGAGGTGCACTGGGAGGAGATCCACGACCGCTGGATCGAGCACCTCGGCGACCTCGGCCTCGACCCCGAACTCTTCCGCTACCAGCGGGAGATGAACGCCGACGAGGGCGAGGCCGCGGGCCTCTTCGCGGTCAAGAAGGACTCCGACTTCACCGACCTGCTGCTGCGCGCGGTCACCGACACCCGCGACACCGACGGCCTCGCCGACCTGGTCAGCGGCTTCGGCAACAAGCTGGGCCGGCGGGCCGAGCTGATCGCGGAGCGGGACTTCACGGCCGGCTCCGCCGACCTGCTGGGGAAGATCGTCGAAGCCGCCGAGACACGCTCGCGCGCGCGTGACGTGCACGCCGGCGCCGAGCGCCGCACCCGCACCCTCGCCCGGCGGCTGTCCGCGCGGGCCGTGCGGGAACGGGTGCGGGCCGCCGACCTGGCGCAGCGCGTCACGGCGGCCGCCTACGCCGTCACGCACTCCGAGGGGGCGCGCGAGCGCAGCTCGCTCGTCGCCGCCGAACTCGCCTACCGCCACGCCTCCCTGGCGCTCGCCGCCGCCGAGAAGGCCGCCGCAGCGCAGAAGCGCGAACTGGCCGACGCGCGCACCCTGCACTCCGCCTGGCAGGCGGCCGAGGCCGTGCTGCGGCACCGCGCCGCCGCCGACCGCGTCACGCGCGTGTCCGCCGCCATCCAGGAGGCCGAACGGGACGCGGCCCCCGCGCTCGCCGCCCGCGCCAAGGCCGCCGTGGACCTCGTACGAGCCCTGCACGCGGCCGCCGAGAGCGCCGAGAGCCTCGCCAACGAGCAGGAGGAGCGCTCGGCGGCCCTGCAGGAGGTCGGCGAGAGCGGCTACCGCGACTCCACCGCCGCCGCCACCGAGGCCCAGCGCGCCCGCAGCGAGGCCGGGCACCTGCGCCAGCGCCTCACCGAGGTCGAGCAGGAGACGGCCGAGGCGGTCCGCGCGGGCTGGCTCGACGACAGCGCGCCGGACGCCGACCCGGCCCGTGCCGCGCTCGCCGCGAGCGACGCCGAGAAGACCGCCGTCGCCGCCTGGGACGCGGCCCGCGAGACCGCCCGCAAGGCCACCGAGCACGCGCGCGAGGCGGCCTCCGCCGAGGCGCGCGCCGAGCTGACGGCCGCCCGCGCGGCGGACGCCGCGACCGCGGCGGAACGCGCCCACGACGCCGAGCGGCGCCTCGCCGAGACCCTCGCCGCCGAGGAACGGCTCGCCGAGCTGCTGAGCCTGCCGGCCGCCGCCGCCGCGGCGGCCCGGTCCGGGGTACCCGGGGTGCCCGCGCCCAGGACCGGGTCCGCCGACGCGCCGGCGCGCGCCGCCGAGCCGGCGGCGGCCACCCGCTCGCGCGCCGAAGGCCCGCTGGGTCCCGAGGGGCTCGACCGCTTCGCCGACGAGCTGCGCGAACTCCTCGACGGCGCCGTGTCGACCGCCGAGCGGCAACTGTTCGAGCTGCGCACGGCCGCCGCCGACGACGCCCGCATCCTCGGCGCCCTGGGCGACGGTGGGCTGCTGCCGCCCGGGCCGGACGTGCTGGCCACCGTCGAGTTCCTCGGCGAGCACGGCATCCCCGCGCTGCCCGGCTGGCGCTACCTCGCGCAGGCCGTCGACCCCGCCGACCACGCGCGCGTGCTCGCCGCCCGCCCCGAACTGGTCGACGGCGTCATCATCACCGATCCCGACACGCACGCGCGTGCCCGCGAGGCGCTCGGCGACGCCGCCCTGCTGCCCCGCTCCGCCGTCGCGGTCGGCACGGCCGCGGCGCTGCTGGCCCCCACCCCGGCGCCCGGCACCACCCCCGGCGACGTCTTCCTGGTGCCGCCGAACCCCGCCATGCACGACGAGCACGCCGCCGACGAGGAGCGGCAGGCCCTGCGCGCCCGGGCCACCGAGCGCGACGAGGAGATCCGCGCGCTCGCCGCCCGGCTCGGCCGGGACCGCGAGCTGGCGGCCCGCCTCGCCTCCTGGCGCACCGGCTGCCCGGCCGGACGGCTCACCGAACTGGGCGAGGCCGCCGAGGAGGCGCGCGCGTTCGCCGAGGAGGCCGAGGCCGAACTCGCCGAGGCACGCACCGCGCGCGCGGAGGCCGACGAGGTCGCCGCCGAGGCCACGCAGGTCCGCGACGAGCGGCAGGAGGCCGCGCAGCGGGCCCGGCGCGTCGCCGACGCCCTCGCCGGGCTCGCCTTCCGGCTGCGCGAGCGCGCCGGCTGGCAGGTCAGGCTCCGCGAACTAGCCGACGAGGCGGCCGAGTCCGAGGCCCGCGCCCAGACCTGCCTGGAACGCGCCCGCGCCGCCGACGAGGACCGCCGCGCCGCCCAGCGGGCCGCCGACGACGCCCGCCGCACCGCGCGCGCGCTGCGCGCCGAGCGCTCCGAGATCGCCGGCGCCCCCGACGACGTGCCGGCGGCGGACACCGGCGCCCCGAAGACCTCCCTGCCCGCCCTGCGCGAGGCCTACCGAGCCGCCTCCCAGCTGTACGAGAAGGTCGGCGTCGGCGCCGACCTGCGGGCCGAGCAGGCCCGCGCGGAGAGCGACGAGAGCGCCGCCCGCGCCGAACTGGACCGCCTCAGCAACAAGGTCCGCACCCGCGCCGAGCAGCTGCTGCAGTCGCCGGACGGGTCCGACGGCCCCTCCCGGCAGGCGGCCGCCGCACGGGCGGAGGAGCTGGTGCAGCTCCTGGAGACCCGGATGTCCACCGCGAGCGAGCAGCTCGGCCGGCTGCGCGGCGAGGCCGAACGGCACGCCCCCGAGGACGGCGAGGCACACACCGAGCTGCCCGGCGAACTCACCCCGCGCGACGCCGAGCACGCCCAGGCCCTGCTGCGCACCGCCACGGCCGAACTCGCCGCCCGCACGGAGGCGCTGGCCGGGGCCCGGGACGCGCACGCCGAGCTGCAGGAGGCCCACCGGGCCGCCGAGGACGCCGCCGGCGGCTTCGACGAGATCGCCGCGATGCTCCGCGACCTGCTGCGCGAACACAGCGTCGACGACGAGCAGGAGGAGCCCGAGCCCTACCCGGGCACCCTGGAGGAGGCCCGGCACTCGGCCGCGGAGGCCCGCCGATCCCTGCGCGGCTGTGCCGCCGACCTGTCCGCCGCCGAGGCGGCCGTGCGCGAGGCGAGCGACGTGCTCGTGCGGCACGCCAACTCCACGCGGTACGAGCAGGTGCGCACCCCCGCCCGGCAGCAGATCCGCGAGCTGCCGGCCTCCGTCCTGCCCGAGCACGCCCAGAAGTGGGCGGCCGCCTTCGCGCCCCGCCTGCGCGTGCTCACCGACGAGCTGGTCCAGCTGGAGCGCAACCGCGACTCGATCGTGGACCGGCTGCGCGGCCTGGTCGAGTCGGCCCTGGCCACCCTGCGCTCCGCCCAGCGGCTGTCCCGCCTCCCGGAAGGGCTCGGCGAGTGGTCCGGGCAGGAGTTCCTGCGCATCCGGTTCGAGGAGCCCGACCAGGCGACGCTCACCGAACGGCTCGGAGAGGTCATCGACGAGGCCACGCGCGCGGCCGTGCGGAAGAACTCCGACCTGCGGCGCGACGGCATGTCACTGCTGCTGCGCGGAGTCGCGGCCGCGCTGCAGCCGAAGGGCGTGGCCGTGGAGATCCTCAAGCCGGACGCCGTGCTGCGCGCCGAGCGCGTCCCCGTCGGCCAGATGGGCGACGTGTTCTCCGGCGGGCAGCTGCTCACCGCCGCCATCGCCCTGTACTGCACGATGGCGGCCCTGCGCTCCAACGACCGGGGCCGGGACAGGCACCGGCATGCCGGGACGCTGTTCCTCGACAACCCGATCGGCCGCGCGAACGCCACCTACCTGCTGGAACTGCAGCGGGCGGTGTCCGACGCGCTGGGCGTGCAACTGCTGTACACCACCGGCCTGTTCGACACGACGGCGCTCGCCGAGTTCCCGCTGGTCATCCGGCTCCGCAACGACGCCGACCTCAGGGCGGGCCTGAAGTACATCAGCGTGGAGGAACACCTGCGGCCCGGCCTGCCGCAGCAGCCGCAGGCCGGAGAGGCGGGGCACAGCGAGATCACGGCGACCCGCATGTACAAGCGGCCGGCCTCCGCCACCTCCTGACCAGGGCGTCCCGGACGGACGGGAGGGGCCGGCTCAGCCGCCGCCTCCCGTCCGTCCGGCTCCGTCAGGGGTGCGAGAGCTGCCCGGCGCCGCCGCGCCGCCGTGTCCGGGCCTGCTCCCGCTGGGTGACCCGCTCCGTACGCCGGCGGGCACGGCGCTCCCGGCGCAGCGCCCGGGCCGTGCTGCTCGGCTCGGAGACGACGCCGTACCGCTGGTTCCACACCTGGCGCGTCACCCAGACGTCGGCCACACCCCAGGTGGCGACGATCGTGCTGACCACGCTGCTGATCACCATCGGGAAGGCCAGCCAGGACCCGGCCATGGTGCACAGGAACGCCACCACCGCCTGGATCAGCGTCACCGAGATGATCAGCACCGCCCGCACCGCCGACGTGCGCACCGGGTCCGGCAGCCGGCGCCGCCGCGCGGGCTCCTCGACCCACAACTGCCGTTCCGGCTGCCGGAACTCGTCCGTGAACTCCCCGGCGCGCTCATCCGCCGGAATGTCGTGATCCGGCGCTTCCCGGTGCCGCCGCACCGGCGAGCGTTCCGCCACGCTCGCCGCGGTCGCCCCGCGCCGCTCCGCCGTGCCCATCACCGTGTCACTCCCCACCGCCGGCAGGCCCCTTGCCCCGATGTCCGAAGACGCCGACTCCCCTTGGGCTGCCCGGCTTGCGCACTTTTACGCCGCCGGGATGCGGGATGCGGCTCCTGTGGCCGATTCCGCCCCCATTTCCTGTGTAGTGAGACGCGCGACGAGCCGCGAAGATTCCCTCCGGCGAAAAGTTCCGGCCAACCAGTTGTCCGTACTCCTCCGGTCGGCCCTGCCGCCGGCCCCGGACCCCGGGCGCAAAGTCCCGCAATGGCCGGACAACTCGTCATCTCTCGCCTGCGTCACGGGAGTTCGCACGCCACACGCGTCTTCGAGTTATCTGTGCGGCGGTAGTAGGCTCGCGCCGTTTGTTGACGCACATGTGTACCCCCGGCCGGCGGGGGTCGAGCTGGGGGAGGCCATGCGCTTTCGCGGGAAGTCGATCCGCCGGAAGATCGTGGCGCTGCTTCTCGTGCCGCTGGTGTCCCTGACCGCCATCTGGGGCTTCGCCACCGTGCTCACGGGTCGTGAGGTCACCCGCCTCTTCAGCGTGACCGACATCGTGCAGGACGTCGGCTACCCCACCGAGGACGCCGCCCGCGGACTGCAGCAGGAACGCCGCCAGACCCTCGTCTACCTCGCCGACCCGCGCGCGGCCGACGCCCTGTCGGCGCTGCACCGCACTCGCACCGCCACCGACCGCTCCCTCGCCGAGGTCCGCCGGCACTCCCGCGAGAAGGACGTCCGCGAGGGCATGGACGGGGACGACGGCGAGCGGCTCACCGCGGTCCTGGACGCGTTCGAGGGCCTGGACGCGCTGCGCCGCGGCGTCGAGACGCGCACGGTCAGCCGCGCCCAGGCCTTCGACCGGTACAACCGCCTGATCGACCCCTGCTACACCTTGCTCGCCTCCCTCGACGGCGTCGACGACGTCGAGATGGACAAGCAGGCCCGCGCCCTCGTCAACCTCACCCGCGCCCGCGAACTGCTCTCCCGCGAGGACGCGTTGCTCGGCTCCGCACTGGTGGTGGGCAAGGTCTCCCGCGACGAGAGCCGCGACGTCTCCGACCTCGTCGCCCAGCGCGACCTGCTCTACGACATCAGCCTGCCGCTGCTCCCCGCCTCCGAACGCGACCGGTACGAGCGCTTCTGGGAGAACGCCGTCACCGCCCCGCTGCTGGCCGCCGAGCAGTCCGTCACAGGCACGGGGGCCGGGACACCGCGCCCGGTCACCGCGCAGAGCTGGGACGCCGCCGCGGCGAGCGTCCTCGACGACCTCGGCACCCTCGACGACCAGGCCGGCGACCGGTTCCAGGACCGGATGCGGCCGGTGGCCGTCGGCGTGATCGCGCAGGCGGCCGTCGCGGGCGTCCTCGGTCTGGTCGCCCTCCTCCTCTCCGTGGTCCTCTCCGTGCGCGTCGGCCGCGCCCTGGTGCGCGACCTGCGCCAGCTCCGCCTGGAGGCGCACGAGGCGTCCGGCGTGCGGCTGCCCAGCGTGATGCGCCGCCTCTCCGCCGGTGAACAGGTCGACGTGGAGACCGAGGTACCCCGGCTGGAGTACGACAAGAACGAGATCGGCGAGGTCGGCCAGGCCCTGAACACCCTCCAGCGCGCCGCCGTCGAGGCCGCCGTCAAGCAGGCCGAACTGCGCTCCGGCGTCTCCGAGGTGTTCGTCAACCTCGCCCGCCGCAGCCAGGTGCTGCTGCACAAGCAGCTCACCCTGCTCGACACCATGGAGCGCAGGACCGAGGACACCGACGAGCTCGCCGACCTCTTCCGTCTTGACCACCTCACCACCCGCATGCGCCGGCACGCCGAGGGCCTGGTGATCCTCTCCGGCGCGGCCCCGTCCCGGCAGTGGCGCCGCCCGGTGCAGCTCATGGACATCGTCCGGGCGGCGGTCGCCGAGGTGGAGGACTACGAGCGCATCGAGGTCCGGCGCCTGCCGCGGGTCGCCGTCACCGGCCCGGCCGTCGCCGACATCACCCACCTGGTGGCCGAACTCCTCGAGAACGCCACGGTCTTCTCACCGCCGCACACCGCCGTCCAGGTCCTCGGCGAGCGGGTCGCCAACGGCTTCACCCTGGAGATCCACGACCGGGGTCTGGGCATGACCGCCGAGGCCCTGCTGGACGCCAACCTCAGGCTCGCCGAGACGCCCGAGTTCGAACTCTCCGACACGGACCGGCTCGGTCTGTTCGTGGTCAGCCGCCTCGCCCAGCGCCAGAACGTCCGGGTCTCCCTGCAGCCGTCCCCCTACGGCGGCACCACCGCCGTCGTCTTCATCCCCGACCTGCTGCTGTCCGACGACGTCCCCGACACCAACGGCCTCGGCTTCCGCCTCGACCGGGACCGCCCGGCGAAGGAGGCCGGGCACGCGGCGGGCCTCGGCCCCGCCCGGTCCCACGCCCCCGTCCAGCTCCCCGGGCTGCCGACCTCCCTGCTGGACGGGCCGGTCGAGCTCGAGGCGCCGGTGGACCTGGACACCATCGACGACTTCCCGGGCGCCCTGACGGACGAGGAGAGCGAGCGCGGCGGCCTGTTCCGCCACCGCCGCACCCGCGACCGCGCCGACGAACGCCGGATCGCCCTGTCCGACGAGCCGCACCAGCCGGTCCCACCGCGCATGGCCGACGGCCCGGACCCCGACCGCACCGGCGGCCCCGTACCGCTGCCCCGGCGGCAGACGCCCAAGCTGGTCAGCTCGCACGGCCGGCCCGTGGCGGAACAGCGCGCCCGGCGCGGCGACTCCGACGGCCAGCCCGTGCCCGGCCCGCGCCGCACCGACGCCGCAGGACCGGCGCCGCTGCCCGCCCGCCGCCGCGGCACGGCGGCCCGGCGCACACCGGCGCTGCCCGAGCCGGCGGACGAGCAGACGGTCCCCCCGGGCGACGGCGCGGGCCAGACCTCCGAGGCCACCGAGCTGCCCCGGCGGACCCGGGCCCCGCGGCCGGCTTCCGGGCGCGGCGGCGAGGGCGCCCCGCCCGCGGGCGGCCCGGCCCCGGACCCCGCGTCCGGCGCCGGAGCGCTGCCCCGGCGGGTACGGCAGGCCAGCCTGGCCCCGCAGCTGAAACAGGAACCCGCACGGCGCCCCGAGGGCGCCGGGGAGCCGGCCGACCGCGACGCCGAGGAGGTCCGCGACCGGATGGCCTCGCTGCAGCGCGGCTGGCAGCGCGGCCGTGAGGAGAACGCCTCGGGCGACGAGACCAGCAACGGCACAGCACAAGGAACGACTAAGGGGGACGGTCGATGACCGCACCGAAGGCCACCGGCCGCACGGAGCCGAACAAGGGTGAGCTGAACTGGCTCCTCGACGAACTCGTCGACCGGGTCGCCAGCATCCGCAAGGCCGTCGTGCTCTCCGGCGACGGACTGCCCACGGGGGTGTCCAAGGACCTGACCCGCGAGGACAGCGAACACCTGGCCGCCGTCGCCTCCGGCTTCCACAGCCTCGCCAAGGGCGTGGGCCGCCACTTCGAGGCGGGCAGCGTCCGGCAGACCGTGGTCGAGCTCGACGACGCCTTCCTGTTCGTCACCGCCGCCGGGGACGGGAGCTGCCTCGCCGTCCTCTCCGACGCGGACTCCGACGTCGGGCAGGTCGCCTACGAGATGACTCTGCTGGTCAAGCGGGTCGGCGTGCATCTGGTCACCGCACCGCGCACCGATCTGCCCGCGGGCGGGTAGTGGGATGACATGAGCGGAGACGGTCAGGGAAGCAGCCACTGGTTCGACGACGAGGCCGGGCCGGTCGTCCGTCCGTACGCCATGACGCGCGGCCGCACCACCAGCGCGGGCCAGCACCGCCTCGATCTGATCGCGGTGGTCGTCACCGAGCCGGACGCCCAGGACCGTGAGGCCGACCCGACGCTCGCCCCGGAGCACGTGGAGATCGTCGGGCTGTGCGCCGAGGCGCCGCAGTCCGTCGCCGAACTCGCCGCGGAACTCGATCTGCCCATCGGTGTCGTGCGCGTCCTGATCGGGGACCTCGTGCACGCGGAACTCGTCCACGTGACACGCCCGGTCCCCCCGGCCGAGCTGCCGGACGAGAGTATTCTGCGCGACGTGATCAACGGCCTCCGGGCGCTGTGACCGGCGCGGAAGCGGAGTGACGACGTGACAGGCTGGCAGTTCTGGGTCGACCGAGGCGGCACCTTCACCGACATCGTCGCGCGTCGCCCGGACGGCCGGCTGCTCACCCACAAGCTGCTGTCCGACAACCCGGAACGGTACGCCGACGCGGCGGTCGCGGGCGTCCCGGAACTGCTGCGCGGCTCCCGGGAGCCCGTCGACGCCGTGCGCATGGGCACCACGGTCGCCACCAACGCACTCCTGGAACGCAAGGGCGAGCGGACCCTGCTGGTGATCACCCGGGGTTTCCGCGACGCCCTGCGCATCGCCTACCAGAACCGCCCCGCCATCTTCGCCCGCCACATCCGGCTCCCCGGGCCGCTGTACGAGCGGGTCGTCGAGGTGGACGAACGGATCGCCGCCGACGGGACCGTGCTGCGCGCCCCGGACCTCGAAGCGCTCGCGGGAGCGCTCCGCCAGGCGTACGACGACGGGATCCGCGCGGTCGCCGTCGTCTGCCTGCACAGCCACCTGCACCCCGCCCACGAACGCGCCGTCGGCGACCTCGCCGCCCGCACCGGATTCCCGCAGATCTCGCTGTCCAGCGAGACCAGCCCGCTGATGAAGCTCGTCCCGCGCGGTGACACCGCCGTCGTCGACGCCTACCTGTCCCCGGTGCTCCGCCGCTACGTACGGCACGTCGCCGGAGAACTGCGCGGGGTGCGGCTGATGTTCATGCAGTCCAACGGCGGACTCACCGAGGCCGGACAGTTCCGCGGCAAGGACGCCGTGCTGTCCGGGCCGGCCGGCGGCATCGTGGGCATGGCCCGCATGTCGCAGCGGGCCGGCTTCGACCGCGTCATCGGCTTCGACATGGGCGGCACCTCCACCGACGTCTCGCACTTCGCCGGCGCCTACGAACGCGTCTTCACCAGTCAGATCGCCGGCGTCCGGCTGCGCGCCCCGATGCTGGACATCCACACCGTCGCCGCCGGCGGCGGCTCCGTGCTCCACTTCGACGGCTCCCGCTACCGCGTCGGCCCCGACTCGGCCGGCGCCAGCCCCGGACCCGCCTGCTACCGCGCCGGCGGCCCGCTCACCGTGACCGACGCCAACGTGATGCTCGGCCGCATCCCGGCCGCCCACTTCCCGGCGGTGTTCGGCCCCGGCGGCGACCAGCCCCTCGACGCCGCCGTCGTCCGCGACCGCTTCACCGCCCTCGCGGACGAGATCCGCGAGCGGACCGGCGACGACCGCACGCCGGAGCAGGTGGCCGAGGGCTACCTGCGGATCGCCGTCGCCGACATCGCCAACGCCGTCAAGCGGATCTCCGTCCAGAAGGGCCACGACGTCACCCGCTACGCCCTGACCACCTTCGGCGGAGCCGGCGGCCAGCACGCGTGCCGGGTCGCCGACTCGCTGGGCATCCGCACCGTCCTCGTACCGCCCATGGCCGGCGTGCTCTCCGCGCTCGGCATCGGCCTCGCCGACACCACGGCCATGCGCGAACAGTCCGTCGAGGCGCCGCTGGAGGCCGCCTCGATGCCCGGCGTCCGCGAGACGGCCGACGACCTGGAGCGCGCCGCCCGCGCCGAACTGCGGGCCGAGGACGTCCCGGAGGACCGCGTCGAGGTCACCCGGCGCGCGCAGCTCCGCTACGACGGCACCGACACCACCCTCACCGTCGAGCTGACCGAGCCCGGCACCATGCGGCACGCCTTCGAAGAACGTCATCGCGCCACGTACTCCTTCACCCTCGACCGCCCGGTCGTCGTCGAAGCGCTCTCCGTCGAAGCCACCGGCATCACCGCACCCCCCGACCTCTCCGCCCTCGCTCCTTACGCGGGCCACCGCGCCGCCCCGCGCACCGTCCGCCTGCACACCGGCGGCGCCTGGCACGACGTACCCCTCCACCGCCGGGAGGCCCTTCCCCCCGGCGAGACCGTCACCGGGCCCGCGATCATCACCGAGCCCGGCGCGACGACCGTCGTCGACGACGGCTGGCGGGCCGCGGCCGCGGACGACGGGCATCTGGTCATGGAACGCGCGGCGGTCACGGAGAGTTCCGACGCCGACACGGAAGTGGACCCCGTTCTGCTCGAGGTCTTCAACAACCTCTTCATGTCGATCGCCGAGCAGATGGGCGCCCGGCTCGAGTCCACCGCCCAGTCCGTCAACATCAAGGAGCGGCTGGACTTCTCCTGCGCCCTGTTCGACCCGCACGGCAACCTGGTGGCCAACGCGCCCCACATCCCCGTCCACCTGGGCTCCATGGGCACCAGCGTCAAGGAGGTCATCCGCCGCCGCGGCGCCTCCATGCGCCCCGGCGACAGCTACGCCGTCAACGATCCGTACCACGGCGGCACCCACCTGCCCGACGTCACCGTGATCACCCCGGTCTTCGGCACCGACGACGCGACAGCGACGGAGAGTGATCCGGAGATCCTCTTCCACGTCGCCTCCCGCGGCCACCACGCCGAGATCGGCGGCATCGCGCCCGGCTCGATGCCCGCCCACAGCCGGACCATCGACGAGGAAGGCGTCCTCTTCGACAACTGGCTGCTCGTCCAGCGCGGCCGCTTCCGCGAGGAGGAGACCCGCCGCCTGCTCACCGAGGCCCCCCACCCCTCCCGCAACGTCCGCACCAACCTCGCCGACCTGCGCGCGCAGATCGCCGCCAACCGCAAGGGCGTCGACGAGGTCCGGCGCATGATCGAGGAGTTCGGCCTCGACGTCGTCCAGGCCTACATGCGGCACGTCCAGGACAACGCGGAGGAGGCGGTCCGCCGGGTCGTCGACGCCCTCGACGACGGGGAGTACGCCTACGAGACGGACTCCGGCGCCGTCATCCGCGTCCGTGTCCGCGTCGACCGCGCCGAGCGGCGCGCGACCATCGACTTCACCGGCACCTCGGCCCAGCTCGCCACCAACTTCAACGCCCCGTCCTCGGTGGTCGACGCGGCCGTCCTCTACGTCTTCCGCACCCTGGTCGACGACGACATCCCGCTCAACGACGGCTGTCTGCGCCCGCTGGAGATCGTCGTGCCGCCCGGCTCGATGCTCGCCCCCGAGCCCCCCGCCGCCGTCGTCGCGGGCAACGTGGAGACCTCCCAGGCCGTCACCGGCGCCCTCTACGCCGCGCTCGGCGTGCAGGCCGAGGGCTCCGGGACCATGAACAACGTCACCTTCGGCAACGAACGCCACCAGTACTACGAGACCGTCGCCTCCGGTTCCGGCGCCGGCGACGGCTTCCCCGGCGCCGACGCCGTGCAGACCCACATGACCAACTCGCGCCTCACCGACCCGGAAGTGCTGGAGTGGCGGCTCCCCGTCCGGCTCGAGGAGTTCACCGTACGGCGGGGCAGCGGCGGCGCGGGACGCCGGCGCGGCGGCGACGGCGCGGTGCGCCGGATCCGCTTCCTCGAACCCATGACCGTCTCCACGCTCTCCCAGCACCGCCGCGTGCCGCCCTACGGCATGGCCGGCGGCGAACCCGGCGCGCTCGGCGCCAACCGGGTGGAGCGGGCCGACGGAACGGTCACCGATCTCGGCGGGAGCGGCTCGGCGGACGTGGGTCCGGGCGACGTTCTCGTCGTCGAAACCCCCGGTGGCGGCGGCTACGGCCGGCCGTCACCCGAACACGATCAAGCGGGAGAAGAGACGGATGATCTTCGGGCGTTCTGAACGCGGCAAGCCCCCGGTCGAGCCCGTCACGCTCAAGATCCTGGTGGCCGGCGGCTTCGGCGTGGGCAAGACGACGCTGGTCGGCGCGGTCAGCGAGATCAGGCCGCTGCGCACCGAGGAGCTGCTCACCGAGGCCGGGCGTCCGGTAGACGACACGAGCGGCGTCGAGGGGAAGCACACCACCACGGTGGCCATGGACTTCGGCCGCATCACCCTGCGCGAGGACCTCGTGCTCTACCTGTTCGGGACCCCCGGACAGGAACGGTTCTGGTTCATGTGGGACGAGCTGTCCGAGGGCGCGCTCGGTGCCGTGGTCCTCGCGGACACGCGCCGCCTGGAGGACTGCTTCGCCGCCGTCGACTACTTCGAGCGCCGCTCGATCCCGTTCGTCGTGGGCGTCAACTGCTTCGAGGGCGCCGCCCGCTACCCCGCCGACGCCGTGCGGCAGGCCCTCGACCTCGACGAAGGGGTGCCGGTCGTGCTGTGCGACGCCCGCGACCGGGAGTCGGTCAAGGAGGTGCTCATCCGCGTCGTCCAGCACGCGATGGCCCACGCCGCCGACCGCCGCCGCGCCCTCGCCACCTGACCTCCGGCCGTCGCGGGCCCCTCGCCACCCGACCCCCGACCGTCGCGGCCCCTCTGCACCTGACACCCCCTGCGGCCCACAGCACGGCCCGTACCCCCGCCGACAGGGGTACGGACCGTGGTCCCCGCGGACGCCCGGCGCGCGCGTGAGGCGTGAGCCTCGCACGCGCGCGTGCCGGCCGTCCTCGCCCTACACGTCGTCCTCCTCGAGCCAGCCGAAGCTCTTCTCCACCGCCCTGCGCCAGTTGCGGTACTCGCGCTCGCGCGCCTCCGCCGCCATCGCCGGTGTCCACTCGGCGTCCCGCTGCCAGTGCGACTTCAGCTCGTCGAGGCCGTTCCACACACCTGTGGCGAGACCGGCCGCGTAGGCGGCCCCGAGGCAGGTGGTCTCGGAGACCCGCGGCCGGATCACCGGCACCCCGAGCACGTCGGCCTGGTGCTGCATGAGCAGGTTGTTGCTCGTCATGCCGCCGTCGACCTTCAGGGTCGTGATCCGCACCCCGGAGTCCTGGTACATGGCGTCCACGACCTCGCGCGTCTGCCAGCTCGTCGCCTCCAGCACCGCGCGCGCGAGGTGGGCCTTGGTGACGTAGCGGGTCAGCCCGGTGACGACCCCGCGCGCGTCGGAGCGCCAGTAGGGCGCGAACAGCCCGGAGAAGGCGGGCACGATGTAGGCGCCCCCGTTGTCCTCGACGCTCGCCGCCAGAGTCTCGATCTCGTCCGCGCTGCGGATGATGCCGAGCTGGTCGCGGAACCACTGCACCAGCGCGCCCGTGATCGCGATGGAACCCTCCAGGCAGTACACCGGCGCCTCATCGCCGATCTTGTAGCCCATCGTCGTCAGCAGGCCGTTCTTGGACGGCACCGGCCGGTCGCCGGTGTTGAGGAGCAGGAAGCTGCCCGTGCCGTAGGTGTTCTTGGCGGTGCCGACGTCGTAGCAGGCCTGTCCGAAGACGGCCGCCTGCTGGTCGCCGAGCGCCGAGGCGACGGGCACCCCGGCGAGCGGTCCGACCGCCGTGCCGTACACCTCGGCGGACGACCGGATCTCCGGCAGGACCGCTTCGGGCACGTTCATCGCGGAGAGGATGGCGGGGTCCCACTGGAGGGTGTCCAGGTTCATCAGCATGGTCCGGCCGGCGTTCGTGACGTCGGTGACGTGCCGGCCGCCGTCGGGGCCGCCGGTGAGGTTCCAGATCAGCCACGAGTCGATGGTGCCGAAGGCGATCTCGCCGCGGTCGGCCCGCTCCCTGAGGCCCGGCACGTGGTCGAGCAGCCAGGCCGCCTTCGGCCCGGAGAAGTAGCTGGCCAGCGGCAGCCCGGTGGCTTCCCGGAAGCGGTCCTGTCCGTCGCTGCCGCCCAGTTCGCGGCACAGGGCCGCGGTCCGGGTGTCCTGCCACACGATCGCGTTGTGCACGGGCTTGCCCGTGGCCCGGTCCCACAGGACCGTGGTCTCCCGCTGGTTGGTGATGCCGAGCGCGCTGAGCCGGTCGGCGCGCAGCCCGGCCTTGGCCAGCGCCCCGGCGACCACGGCCTGCACCTTCGACCAGATCTCGGTGGCGTCGTGCTCCACCCAGCCCGGCCTGGGGAAGATCTGGCGGTGCTCGCGCTGGTCCACGGCGACGATCGAGCCGCCGTGGTCGAAGATGATGCAGCGGCTGGACGTGGTGCCCTGGTCGATGGCGGCGACGTACTTCTCGGCGTTGTCCGTCATGGCTGTCCCTGGGTCGCTGGGTCGGGTCGCTGGGGCGGGCCGCCGCACCGGGCCCTTGCGGCCGGGTCCGCGCGGTGGGGTCGCGGGTCAGAAGGCGATGTTGTAGACGAGACCGGCGAGCGCGCCGCCGATCAGCGGCCCGACGACCGGGATCCAGGAGTAACCCCAGTCGCTGGAGCCCTTGTTCGGGATCGGCAGGAAGGTGTGCACGATGCGCGGGCCGAGGTCGCGGGCGGGATTGATGGCGTATCCGGTGGGGCCGCCGAGGGAGAGCCCGATGCCGACGACGAGCAGCGAGACGATCAGCACCGTCGTGCCGGACTCCCCGAGCCCCTTGGTGAGCCCGAAGGCGAGGACGGGCAGCACGAGCGACATCGTCGCGATGATCTCGGTGATCAGGTTGGCGACCGGGTTCCTGATCTCCGGGATGGTCGAGAAGACGCCGAGGGTCGGCACCGGTTCGCCGGCGGTCCCCTCGGTCGTGCCCTCCTTGCGGACGTTGGCCTGGAACTGCGCGAGGTACACGAGGTACGCGAGGACAGCGCCGAGCATCGCGCCGACCATCTGGCCCAGCAGGTAGACCCAGACCTGGCCCCACTTGCCGGTGTCCACCGCGATGCCGACGGTGACCGCGGGGTTGAGCTGTCCGCCGGAGAGAGGAGCGGCGGTGTAGGCGCCGGCGAGCACGCCGAACCCCCAGCCGAACGCGATGACCACCCACCCGGAGGCGCGCGCCTTGGAGTACCTGAGGGTGACGGCGGCGCAGACGCCCGCGCCGAAGAGGATGAGGATCGCGGTGCCGATGACTTCGCCGACGAATATGTCTCCGTTGCTCATGGCGGCTCCCTTGACGCCGGCCTGGGGCACACGGCCCCGGCTCTCCGTGCAGGAACGGTTCCTCTGGCGACTTCAGCCGAAGACAGGGAGGGCCCCGCGCCCCGCCCGGCGTCCGTGACGAGCGTGCCGTCGCAGCCGTATCGCCTCCAGGGGCAGGCCGGTGAACAGGGAAAAGGCCCGCGGCGCAGTGCCTGAATACGCCGTGGATGTACGGCGATGTCGGCTGACACCGGGAAGTGTTCACCGGCGCCGGGAGGCCGTCAAGGTCGCCGACGGCAACGATGGCGGCGGTCTCCCGGACCCGGACCCCGGTGGCCCGCCTCCCGCGGACGGGCGCCCGAACGGTCCCGTGGGGCGCGGCGGTTCACCCGAGGGGCCCGGCCGTCGCACAGCCCGCCCGGGCCGGTTCCGCCCCATGGCCGCGCCGGATCTCCTGACCCGGCAGCCCCGCGCGCGCGAGCACCCAGCTCGTTCCGGAAAGGGCCTTCGCGGCCTTCTTCACCGGCGCGAGATGGGCGGCGGCCTGCCGGTGGTCGAACACGCTCCCGGGCCGGCACACCACGGTCGACAGGGACAGCGTCACCGGGCGGCCGCCCGCCGACCAGTGAGCGTCGAGCACCGAGGCGGCCAGCGGTTCCAGCACCTCCTCCTCGGCCAGGACCAGGAAGTCGTCCCCGCCGATGTGACCCACGCGCGCGTGCCCCGCGGCGGCCTCCTGCAGCGCCCGGCCCACCGAGCGGATCAGCTCGTCGCCCGCCGCGAACCCGGCGCCGTCGTTGACCTGCTTGAAGTGGTCGATGTCCAGCCAGCTCAGCGCGAACGCCCGCCCCTCGGCGATCCGCCGGTCCACCTCACCCGTGATCGCGTCCGAACCGGGCAGCCGGGTCAGCGGGTTCAGGCCCGCCGCCTCCTCCACCCGGGTCTCGGCCAGTGCCCGCACGAGATCCGCGAGCCGCACCACCCCCACGCACCGGCCACGGCGGTCGACGACCGCCACGTCGTCCGAGGTGCGGTCGCTGCCGCCGACCGCCACCACGTCCAGCACCTCCCAGGCGGTGGCGTCCACGCCGACCGCGCGCGGAGCGTCGCCCAGCCTGTGCGCGGGCCGGTCCGCGTACAGGGCGTGCCCGTAACGCCCGGACATCGACAGCAGGAAGCGCGAGCGGTGCACCGAACGCACGGGCACCCCGGCCTGGTCCACCAGCAGCACCCCGGAGACCTCGGGCGAACCGGTCAGCAGCGCCCGCACCTGCCCCGCCGAGGCGGTCACCGGCAGAACGGCGGCGGGCCGCACGAACTCCCGCACCGGCGGCCCCGGCCGGGGCTGCGTCAGGGCCCCGGGGGAGCGGGGCGGTACGTACACGTCGGCCGCCGGTATGCGGGCCGGCGGCGCGAACAGCTCACCCTGGGCCAGTTGCGCACCGGCCGACAGCGCCGCCGCGCACTGCAGTTCGGTCTCCACGCCCTCCACCGCCACCAGGGCGCCCAGTTGCTCGCACAGCGTCCGCATCGCCCGCACCGCGGCCGGCCTGGCCAGCAGCGAGGCGTCGAGCTTGACCAGGTCGGGGGAGAGGTCGGTCAGCAGCCGCAGGGGCACGTCCCCGTCCCCGATGCCGTCCGCGCTGATCCGGAACCCCTGCTCACGCAGCGCGCCGACCGCATCGAGCAGCGCCCGGTGCGGCACGTGGGTGCAGGGCGGCACGACGTCGAGGGTCACCTCCCAGGGCATCCGGCCCGCGCCGCGGACGACGTCGTACAGCGGGGCGAGGCCGCCGAGGTCGGCGAGGGTGGCCGCGAACACGTTGAGGTGCAGCGGCAGCAGCGTCTCCTTGCGCGCCGCCGCGCAGAACGCCAGCACGGCCAGCCGGCCGTCGAGTTCGGGATCACGGCGGGCCTCGGCCAGGACGTCGCCGGTCTCCGGGCGGGCGAGCACCTCCAGTGCGGTGACCGCGCCGGTCCGCAGATTGACCACCGGCTGGAAGGCGAAGCGGAGAGTATCCGACCAGGAGTGCACGGGAGCATGATGACGCCGCCGGAACACGCCCAGGCCCAGTTCATGAGACGTTCACACAGCATTCCCGGCTGATCACGGAGCGTGGGAAAGCGCCGTCGCGGCCGCGGCTGCGACGCACCGGCCGGACCCTCCCGGCGCAGCCCGGCTTTCTGTCCGCCGGTGCCGGAAGAAGCCCCTCCTGTGATCGGATAAAGTCCGCGCGTGTCCGAAAATCAGCTTTCAAGCGCCAACTCCGCGCCTGGTTCCCACTGTTCGAGCTGCGGAGCGGCTTACGGAGAGGGCGTCACGGGCTGGCCGCGCACCTGCCCCGCCTGCGGCACCGCCGCCTACCGCAACCCGCTCCCGGTCGCCGTCGCGCTCCAGCCCGTCTACGACACCACGGGCACCGCCCTGGTCGTCATCACCCGGACCGTCGCCCCCGCGCGCGGCGGAACGGCACTGCCCGGGGGCTACGTCGACGACCGGGAGGACTGGAAACAGGCCGTCGTGCGCGAGCTGAAGGAGGAGACGGGCATCGACGCCGCCGCCCGAGACGTGCGCCTCGTCGACGCCATGAGCTCACCCGACGGGCACCTGCTGCTCTTCGGTCTCCTGCCCGAACGCCCGGCCGAGGGGCTCCCGGCCTCCAGCCCCACCGACGAGACCGAGGGCTGGCACCTCCTGCGCAGACCCGAGGAACTCGCCTTCCCGCTGCACACCCTGGCCGTACGGGGCTTCTTCGAGGGCCGCTACATCTGAAGCCGCCCGCTCAGCCGAGCCCCCGTACGCGCACCCGGTGCGGCGGCTCGGCCGCCCCGTCCTCCCGCTCCCGGGTCACCACCACCCGCCGGCCCTGCCGGCGGGCCGTATAACGCTCGATCTCCGGCTCGGCCCAGCCGTCGCCCGCGTCCTGGACGACGAGCCCGCCCCCGGTCCGCCCCTGGACCGGCGCCCACACCTCCAGTTCGAGCGCGCCGTCCGCACCCCGCACGGGAACGACCGCTCCCGCGCGCGCGAGCACCGGTATCCGCGACAGCGGCGTGTCCAGCCGGACCCGCCCCGGGCCCTCGAACGCCTCCTCCGTCACCATGTCGTACCAGCGGCCCCGCGGCAGCCGCACCGCACGCCCCTCGCCGCCGGGGCCGAGGACCGGCGCCACCAGCAGATGGTCCCCGAGCAGGAACGCGTCCTCGCAGTCGCGCAGCGCGCGGTCCTCGGGCGCTCCCCACCACAACGGCCGCACATAGGGCGCGCCGGTGCGCCGCGCCAGGTACGCCAGCGTCACGAAGTACGGCAGCAGACGCCGGCGCTCCAGCAGCGCCCCGCGCGCGTGCCGCAGCACCTCGGCAGCGGACTCCCACGGCTCCCCGCCCCCCGCCGGCGGCCCGGCGTGCGTCCGGAACAACGGCAGGTACGCACCGAGCTGGAGCCGGCGCAGATACAGCTCGGGCGAAGGACCGCCGTCGGGGCCGCCCACGTCCGGACCCGAGTAGGGCACCCCGCACAGCCCCATCCCCAGCACCAGCGACAGCGCGGCCCGCAGCCCCGGCCAGCCCGGTGCCACCTCCCCGGACCAGGCGCCGCCGTAGCGCTGCATGCCCGCCCAGCCGGACCGGGAGAACAGGAACGGCCGCTCCTGCGGCGACAGCTCGCGCAGCCCCTCGTAGCCCGCCCTGGCCATGCACAGGGCGTACACGTTGTGCGCCTCGCGATGGTCGCCGCCACGCCCCTCGACGGCGTGCCGGGCCGAGCGCGGCAGCGTCGTCTCGCCGAAGGTGCTGAACGACGTGGGCTCGTCCATGTCGTGCCAGAACCCCGCGAAGCCCTGCCCCAGCCGCTCCTCGTACAGGCCGCCCCACCACTTGCGCACGCGTGCGTGCGTGAAGTCCGGGAAGACCGACTCGCCGGCCCGCACCTCGCCCCGGACCGTCCGCCCCGCACCGTCGCGCACGAACGCGTCCAGCGCCGAACCGCTGTCGTACACGGCGCCGCCCGGCACGGCCTTCACCGCCGGGCCGACGGCCGACACCAGCCGGATCCCGTCCCTGCGCAGTTCCTCGGCGAGCACCGGCAGCTTGGGGAACCGCTCCTGGTCGACGGTGAACACCTGATGCCGGTCGTGGTGCCCGGCGTCCAGATGGACGGCGTCCAGCGGCAGATCCCTCTCCTGGTGGGCCGTGACGGTCCGGCGCACCTCCTGCTCACCGCCCGGGCCCCGCCGCAGGTGCTGGTGGCCGAGTGCCCACGCCGGCGGCAGCGCGGGCGCCCCGGTCAGCGCGGCCCAGGTGAGCAGCACGCGCGCGGGCGTGCCCACCATCACCCAGCAGCGCAGCGGCCCGCCGTCCATGCGCAGCTCGCAGCGTCCCGCCCGGTCGTGTCCGGACCCGGCGCCCTCCTCGCCCTCCCGCAGCGTCACCGTGCCGTCCCACGTGTTGTCGTGGAACATCAGATGGGTCGCCGCGTCCGCGACCACCATCTGCACCGGCATCGTGACGTGCAGCGGATCGTCCCCCGGGCCGAACGCGCGACCCGGATCGGTGTTCCACAGCCGGTAGGTGCCGTCGCGCAGCCGCGGACCCGCCGCGCGCCCGCCCAGACCGAAGAACCGGGCGTCCGCCGCCACCTCGGACCGCTGCAGCCACCGCCCGGCGCCCCCGCCGTCCGGCTCCCACCACCGCGGCGGCATCTCGCGCCGCAGCACCACACCGCCCGGCGTGCACACCTCCAGCGCCCCGTGCCGCGAGACGACGACCGTCACCCGCTCGGCCACCACCCGCCAGCCGCCGTCCTTGTCCGGCTCCAGCACGGCCCGCGGATCGGGCTCCGGACACGCTCCGGCGAGCGCGTACGACGGCTCCGGGCCCGCCCCGTCCCAGCCCCAGAACACGGCCCCGCTGACCGTCACGGTGATCCGCAGCTCGGACCGGCCGAACCGGATCAGACCGCCCCCGGGCCCCGGCTCCGCCCCCTGCACCAGCCCGGGGACACGCGCCCGCTCCGCCCCCCGCGGGGGCAGCCCGGCGGCGTCGATCCGCCGCCGGCGCCACGCCGCCCGCACGGTACGAAACCCGTGAGCCGCCCGCCCCGAACCGCCACCACTCACCGAACGCACCAGGTCACGACCGTCCATGCTGTTCACCCTGCCATTGACCGCCCCACGCGCGCGTGTCGTTCAACTGCCGTTCACCCGTGCCCGGGCCACATCTTCACGACACGGACTATGTGGGGCCCACCCTGGTGCAGAAGTCGATCACATGGCATCGTCCCTGTCAGCCGCGTCACGCGCACACCCCAGCCCGTGCGCGGACCGACGCACACGAAGCGCACAGCCCGGGAGCCCCCATGTCGACAGCGAACCCCCAGCCGCTCTGGCAGCCCGATCCCGAGCGGATCGCCCAGGCCCGCATCACCGAGTTCCAGGCCTGGGCCGCCGAGCACCACGGCGCCCCGGCCGAGGGTGGTTACCCCGCGCTGCACCAGTGGTCCGTGGAGCGGCTCGACACGTTCTGGAAAGCCGTCACCGAGTGGTTCGACGTCCGCTTCTCGGCCCCCTACACGCGCGTGCTCGGCGAGCGCACCATGCCCGGCGCCGAATGGTTCCCCGGAGCCACCCTCAACTACGCCGAGCACGCCCTGCGCGCCGCGGCCGCCCGCCCGGACGAACCGGCCCTGCTGTACGTCGACGAGACCCACGAACCGCGCCCGGTGACCTGGGCGGAGCTGCGCCGGCAGGTGGGCTCCCTCGCCGCCGAACTCCGTGCCCTCGGCGTCCGCCCCGGCGACCGGGTCAGCGGATACCTCCCGAACATCCCCGAAGCCGTGGCCGCCCTCCTGGCCACGGCCGCCGTGGGCGCCGTGTGGACCTCCTGCGCCCCCGACTTCGGCGCCCGCAGCGTCCTCGACCGCTTCCAGCAGGTCGAACCCGTCGTCCTGTTCACCGTCGACGGCTACCGCTACGGCGGCAAGGAGCACGACCGCCGCGAGACCGTCGCCGAACTGCGCCGGGAACTGCCCACCCTGCGCGCCGTCGTCCACATCCCGCTCCTCGGCACCGAGGCGCCCGAGGGCGCCCTGGAGTGGTCGGCGCTGACGGCCGCCGAGACCGAGCCCGTCTTCGAACAGGTCCCCTTCGGCCATCCGCTGTGGGTTCTGTACTCCTCCGGGACCACCGGCCTGCCCAAGGCCATCGTCCAGTCCCAGGGCGGCATCCTGGTGGAGCACCTCAAACAGCTCGGCCTGCACTGCGACCTCGGCCCCGGGGACCGCTTCTTCTGGTACACCTCGACCGGCTGGATGATGTGGAACTTCCTCGTCTCCGGCCTGCTCACGGGCACGACGATCGTCCTGTACGACGGCAGCCCCGGCTACCCGGACACCGGGGCCCAGTGGCGCGTCGCCGAACGCACCGGAGCCACCCTCTTCGGCACCTCCGCCGCCTACGTCATGGCCTGCCGCAAGGCGGGCGTGCACCCCTCCCGCGACTTCGACCTCTCCCGCGTCCAGTGCGTCGCCACCACGGGCTCGCCACTGCCCCCGGACGGCTTCCGCTGGCTGCACGACGAGGTACGCGACGACCTGTGGATCGCCTCCGTCAGCGGCGGCACGGACGTCTGCTCCTGCTTCGCCGGAGCCGTACCCACCCTGCCCGTCTACACCGGCGAACTCCAGGCGCCCGGCCTCGGCACCGACCTGCGGTCCTGGGACCCGAACGGCGACCCCCTCGTCGACGAGGTGGGCGAGCTGGTCGTCACCAACCCCATGCCGTCCATGCCGATCCACTTCTGGAACGACCCCGACGGCCACCGCTACCACGACAGCTACTTCGACACCTACCCGGGCGTCTGGCGGCACGGCGACTGGATCACCGTCACCTCACGCGGATCGGTGATCATCCACGGCCGCTCCGACTCCACCCTCAACCGGCAGGGCGTCCGCATGGGCTCGGCCGACATCTACGAGGTGGTCGAGAGGCTGCCCGAGATCAAGGAATCCCTCGTCATCGGCATCGAACAGCCCGACGGGGGCTACTGGATGCCGCTCTTCGTGCACCTGGCGCCGGACGCCGTCCTCGACGAGGCGCTCCTGGGCCGCATCAAGCAGGCCATCCGCGAACAGCTCTCGCCGCGCCACGTCCCCGACGAGGTCATCGCGGTCCCGGGCATCCCGCACACGCTCACCGGCAAGCGCATCGAGGTCCCCGTCAAGCGCCTCCTCCAGGGCACCCCCCTCGAGAAGGCCGTCAACCCCGGCTCCATCGACGACCTCACGTTGCTGGGCTTCTACGAGGAACTGGCCCGCAAGCGCGCCTGACCCGCCCCCGCGCCCAGCCCCGGACTCGCCCGGCACACCGGCGAGGTCCGGGGCCGGGCGCCTCCGTCCCCCGGCCGGCCGCCCCCTCACGGCCCGTTGTCAGTACCCCTGGTTACTGTGAGTGAGCACTGATCGACCGCGCACTTGGGGGAAACATGGCGCACACCGACCAGCGGACCATGCGACGCGTCCTGCGCCGCGAGATCGCCGGCACCATCGGCCTGCTCACCGACGAGCACGACTTCCGCGCCATGCGGCGCTACCGGAGCTTCGTCTTCGACGACCACACCGCCTACCTGCAACAAGTGGAATCACTGCTGAAAACCCGGGCGGCCCAAGGGGGACACACCACGCTGGCCCTCTTCGACCCCGAGGACTACGCCGTCTTCTGCGCGGAGACCGGCCTCGACCCGGAGGCACCCGCCAGCCGCACCCGGTTCACCGCACGACTGGCGGCCACCGGCCCCACCATCCCCTACGACGGCCGTCCCCTCACCGCACTCCTGCCCGACCTCGTCGACGAAGCCGTACGACAAGCCACCTGGGAGTACGCGACCACCCTCCTGACCCGCCTCGGGCCCTGCGCCACCTGCGGCGAGGACATCGGCCGCGCCGCCTTCACCCGCGCCTCCGGCCTCGTCGCCCGCATCCTCGACACCGCCCCGCCCGGCGACCGCCACCTCGTCTGCAGCGTCTCCGCGCCGGCGGAAACCCTCGTCGCCGTACTGCACGCCGACCAGGACGCCGTGGGCGCCGCCGGACTCGACGAAGCGGAACTCATGGAGTTCACCAGCGTCCTGGCACTCGGCCTGGCCACCGGCCGCGCCGGCGGCCTCGTCATGCGCGTCACCTCCGCCGGCACGGCCGACCGCGTGCACGGCTGGCGGCTGCGCGCGGGCGCCCTCGTGCCGCTGAGCGCCGCCGAGGTCTTCGACGCCTACTGCACCGACGCCGAATCCGGCGACATCATCAGCCCCGAACCGGACGTCGACTACTGCGCACCGCCCGACCTCGGACAGGAGGACACGCCACCGGAACACCGCCACTGAGCGCGCCAGGGGCGCCCCACCCGAAGGCGGGACGCCCCTGAACCGGCCGACCGCTGTGCACCGGGCCCGGCTACTCCCCGGACAGCACCGCCTGCGCCGCGCCGCGGGCCTCCGCCGCGCTGTCCGCCGCCCGCGCCGCCGCGGCGGCCCGCTCGCACTGCGCCAGCGTGTACTTCGCGAGAGTCGCCCGTACGTACGGGAGCGACGCCGCGCCCATGGACAGGGAGGTGACACCCAGACCGGTCAGCACACAGGCCAGCAGCGGATCGGACGCGGCCTCGCCGCACACGCCGCAGCTCTTGCCCTCGGCCCTGGCCGCCTCGGCGGACAGCGCCACCAGGTCGAGCAGCGCCGGCTGCCACGGGTCCTGGAGCCGGGACACCGCGCCCACCTGGCGGTCAGCGGCGAACGTGTACTGCGCGAGGTCATTGGTGCCCAGCGACAGGAACTCGACCTCCTGCAGGATGGAGCGCGCCCGCAGCGCCGCGGACGGGATCTCCACCATCGCGCCGAACTTCGCCCGCAGCCCCGCCTCGCGGCAGGCGTCCGCGAACGCCTTGGCATCCGCACGGTCCGCCACCATGGGCGCCATGACCTCGAGGTGGACCGGCAGGCCCTCCGCGGCCCTGGCCAGCGCGGTCAGCTGGGTGCGCAGCACGTCGGGATGGTCGAGGAGCGTGCGCAGACCCCGCACGCCCAGCGCGGGGTTCGGCTCGTCCGCGGGAGTCAGGAACTCCAGCGGCTTGTCCGCGCCCGCGTCCAGCACCCGCACGACCACACGGCCCTCGGGAAACGCCTCCAGCACCTGCCGGTAGGCCTCCACCTGCTTGTCCTCGGACGGCGCGTTCTTGCTGTCGTCCAGGAAAAGGAACTCCGTGCGGAACAGACCGACACCCTCGGCCCCCGCCTCCACAGCGGCCGGCACGTCAGCCGGCCCGCCGACGTTGGCCAGCAGCGGCATCTTGTGCCCGTCGGCCGTGGCGCCCGGACCGGTGGAAGCGGCCAGCGCGGCCTTGCGCTCGGCTGCCGCCGACTCCATCTGCGCCTTCTTGCCGGCGCTCGGGTTCACGAAGACCTCACCGGTGCTGCCGTCGACGGCGACCGTTGTGCCCTCGGCCAGTTCCCCGGCGCCCGGCAGCGCCACGACGGCCGGAACGCCCAGGGCGCGGGCCAGGATGGCGCTGTGACTGGTCGGCCCGCCCTCCTCGGTGACGAAGCCCAGCACGAGGGCGGGGTCGAGCAGCGCGGTGTCCGCGGGCGCCAGATCGCGGGCCACCAGCACATAGGGCCGGTCGCTGTCCGGAACGCCTGGCATCGGTACGCCGAGCAGCCGGGCGACGATACGGTTCCGCACGTCATCGAGGTCGGCCACGCGCCCGGCGAGGTACTCCCCGGCACCGGCCAGCAGCTCGCGGTACGAGGCGAAGGCGTCGTACACGGCACGCTCCGCCGTGCTGCCGACGGCGATCCGCCGCTCCACGTCCGCCATCAGCTCGGGATCCTGGGCCATCATGGCCTGCGCCTCGAGCACGGCCTGGGCCTCGCCGCCGGCCAGGTTGCCGCGCGCCGTCAGATCGGCCGCCACGGCGTCCACCGCCTGTCGGGCCCGGCCCTGCTCGCGTGCCGCCTCACCCGCGGCTATCTGCTTGGCCGGCGGCTCGAGCACCGCCGTCCCCATGTGCCGGACCTCGCCGATCGCCACACCGTGGCTGACGCCGACGCCTCGCAGCGTTGTGTCCATCTCACCGTCTCCGATAGTGCGGCGGGGCCGCCGCCGCGATGGTCGTCCTGTACGCCGCCGGCCGGCGGCCTGCCGTCAGTTCCAGGAGAAGAGGCTGTCGCCGGCCTTCACGTCACCGCTGTCCCGGACTTCGGAGAGGGACTCGGCGGTCGCTTCGAGCGCCACGACCGGGCACACGGGGGACTTGCCCGCCGCCTCCACGGCGGCCGGGTCCCAGCGCACGATGCTCTGCCCGCGCGTCACGGTGTCGCCCTTGCTCACGAGCAGCTCGAAGCCCTCGCCGTTGAGCTGAACGGTGTCGATGCCGAGGTGGGTCAGCACCCCGTGCCCATTCGCGTCGACCACGACGAACGCGTGCGGGTGCAGGGAGACGATGACGCCGTCCACCGGTGCCACGGCCTCGGAGGGCTCACGCACGGGGTCGATCGCGGTACCCGGGCCGACCATGGCCCCGGAGAAGACCGGATCCGGCACTTCTGCCAGTCCGATGGCCCGTCCGGCGAGAGGGGACGTCACGGTGGTCATGGGAAGCCTCCCAGGAGTGGAGCTGCAGGTAGGGCCGCCACTGCTTGTCCCGTGAACGGCGCGCTGAGCAGCAGCGTATGCCAAAGGAAGTGACGGTTCCGTACGGAACCTACCAGCTAGTGGTCTAGACCACCAACACCGCCGATTTGCATGCCATCCGAGACCCCGTGTACTGTCTTACTCCTGCCTGGGGCGGTGCGACGCGAAAGTGTCGCGGCCCGGCAGCAACCAAACTGGTCAGATCCTTTTCTCGGGATCGCTTCCGCATGTCTGCGGGAGGGTGGTCCGAGAGTCGGAAAAACACTGATAGAGTTTGGAACACCGAAGGGAAGCGCCCGGAGGAAAGCCCGAGAGGGTGAGTACAAAGGAAGCGTCCGTTCCTTGAGAACTCAACAGCGTGCCAAAAATCAACGCCAGATATGTTGATACCCCGTCTCCGGTCATCACGATCGGGACGAGGTTCCTTTGAAAAACACAGCGAGGACGCTGTGTGCGAGGGGATTATTCCTCCTCTCGCACCGCTCTCGTGGTGTTCA
>NZ_BJTV01000016.1 GCF_007176755.1 Streptomyces sp. 1-11 | reverse complement strand
CTTTCCTCCGGGCGCTTCCCTTCGTTCTTGCGTTTCCGACTCTATCAGATCTTTTCTCGACCCGATTTCCTCGGTGCTTTCCAGGTTCCCGCTTCCGCGTTTCCCTTTCCGGCGGTTCCGACTTTATCAGATCCTTTCGGCGTCCGATTCCCTGTCGGCGGGATTTGCCGGCGGGCCCTGGGCTTTCGCCCTGCGGCCTTTCGACATTCACTACGTTAGCCGATTCCCCCGGCGACTCATAATCGAGTCGGGCGAGTTCGAATTCGGACGCGCGGGCGCGCCACAATCGACCCCGCTGAGGGGTTGTAGCTAGCTAGTGGGTTTGCCGCTCCGGCTGCAGGCGATCACCGTACCCGGTTCAGCGGCTCGGGCCACATTACGCACCTTCCGGGGCGGAGTCAACTACGGCGCCGCCTCGGCACGTGGGCCCGGTACGGGCTCACGGTCGGGTCGTCGGCCACCCAGAAGCGCCACGGGTGGACGTCCCCGTCGCCGCCCTCGCCGGCGACCCCGGTGCGCGGACCGCTCCTCACCTGGCCGGAAGGGACCGGAGTGCCGGTCAGCATCCTCAGCGGCGTCTCGCCGGCGGCGCACGCGTCGGTGTCGTCGAGGGCGCGGTCCACGCCCAGCGCCGTGGCGAGGCGGGCCGGGCCCTTGGCCAGTTCCTTGTCGTTCCGGGCCGAAACCCTGCGTTCGCGGGCCAGCTCGGCGCCCTCGACGACCTCGCCGGCCCGGAGCAGCACGGCGCTCGCCGTGCCCTCGGGTCCGCACACCAGGTTCATGCAGTGCCACATGCCGTAGGTGAAGTAGACGTACACGTGCCCGGCGGGGCCGAACATCACGTCGTTGCGTGCGGTGCGGCCGCGGTAGGCGTGCGAGCCGGGGTCGTTGGGGCCGTCGTACGCCTCGACCTCGGTGATGCGTACCGCGATCGGGCCGTCGGGGGTCGCGCGGACCAGGATGCGGCCGAGCAGGTCGGGTGCGACCTGGAGCACGGGGCGGTCGAAGAAGGCTCGGGGCAGTGGCTTACGGTCCGGGGGCGCGATCATGCCCTCCGAGGGTAGCCCAGACGGGTGGCCGTCCGGCCGGAACCGCCGGTGGTCCGATCGCGTTTGTACGGGGCGAGGGTCCTTTCGTAAAGGGAGAGTCATGGCGTTCAAGAAGCTGCTCGCGAGCCTCGGGGCCGGCGGGGCCTCGGTCGAGACGGTGCTCACCGAGGTCAACGTCGTCCCGGGCGGTGTCGTCCAGGGCGAGGTGCGCATCCAGGGCGGGTCCGTGAACCAGGCCATCGAGGGCCTGTCCGTGGGGCTGCAGGCCAAGGTCGAGGTGGAGAGCGGCGACCAGGAGTACAAGCAGGACATCGAGTTCACCAAGGTGCGGCTCGGTGGCGCCTTCGAGCTGCAGGCGGGCGCCGTGCACGCGGTGCCGTTCGGGCTCGAGATCCCCTGGGAGACGCCGGTCACGATGATCGACGGGCAGGAACTGCGCGGCATGCACATCGGAGTGACCACCGAACTGGCGATCGCCCGCGCGGTGGACTCCGGCGACCTCGACCCGATCAACGTGCACCCGCTGCCGGCGCAGCAGGCGATCCTGGACGCCTTCATCCAGCTCGGCTTCCGCTTCAAGAGCGCCGACATGGAGCGCGGGCACATCCGGGGCACGCGGCAGCGGCTGCCCTTCTACCAGGAGATCGAGTTCTACCCGCCGTCGCAGTACCGGGGGCTGAACCAGGTCGAGCTGAGCTTCGTGGCCGACGAGCACGCCATGGACGTCGTCCTGGAGATGGACAAGAAGTCGGGGCTGTTCAGCGAGGGCTCGGACACCTTCCGTTCCTTCCAGGTGGGTCTGAACGACTACCACGGGACCGACTGGGCGGCCTACCTCAACCAGTGGCTGTCCGAGGTCGGCTCCCGGCGGAACTGGTTCTAGGCTCGGAACTGCTGATTCCAGTAACCGATCAGGAGGTACCGAGGTGACCGAGCTCAAGCGGCGGCCGCTCCCCCACGACTTCCATCCGCCCGTTCCGTCGTTCACGGTGACGAGCGAGGACTTCGAGGAGGGCGCGACGCTGAAGAGCGCCCAGGTCCACGCGGAGGGGAACACCTCGCCGCAGCTTCGCTGGGAGGGGTTCCCGGCGGAGACCAAGAGTTTCGCCGTGACCTGCTACGACCCCGACGCGCCGACCGGCAGCGGGTTCTGGCACTGGGTCCTGTTCGACATCCCGGCCTCCGTGACGGAGCTGCCGGCGGGTGCGGGCAGCGGCGGGTTCGAGGGACTGCCCGAGGGCGCCGTGCACGTCCGCAACGACTACGGGTCCAAGGACTTCGGGGGCGCCGCGCCGCCGCCGGGCGACGGCCCGCACCGCTACGTCTTCACGGTGTACGCGGTGGACCAGGAGAAGCTCGGTCCGGACGCGGACGTCTCCCCGGCGGTCGTCGGTTTCAATCTGCGGTTCCACGCGATCGCGCGTGCCCAGCTCATCGGTGAGTACGAGACGCCCGCCGAGGGCTGACGCACCGCGCTGATCCAGCCAAGCGTTCATGGCACGTTTGCCCGCCTCTGGTCTTGGAATTGATCAGGGGCGGGCATTTTTTATTGCGTTGTCCATCTCGGCGCGCCCGTACAGAGTTGATCCGAGCCCGCCGGGGGGTGGGCAGGTGCGCACGGGAGGTGGGCTGGATGCGTGACACGCTGGTTCTGAACGCGAGCTTCGAGCCGCTGTCGACGGTGACTCTGAACCGGGCCGTCGTTCTGGTGCTGCAGGACAAGGCCGTCGTCGAGCAGGCCCATCCCGTGCTGCGCATGCGCGGGGCCGATGTCGACATACCCGCGCCCCGGGTGATCAGGCTCTGCAGATACGTACGGGTGCCGTTCCGAAGACAAGCGCCGTGGTCGAGGCGGGGGGTGCTGGTCCGTGACCGGCACCGGTGCGCCTACTGCGGGCGCAGGGCGACGACCGTGGACCACGTGCTGCCGCGGTCGAAGGGCGGGCAGGACACGTGGCTGAACACCGTGGCCGCGTGCGCCGAGGACAACCACCGCAAGGCGAACCGGACTCCGGACGAGGCCGGTATGGCTCTGCTGCGGGAGCCGTTCGAGCCGACGCCGGCCGACGCGATGCTGCTGGCCCTGGGGCAGGAGGACATGGCCGCGCTTCCGGGGTGGCTCGCGGGGGAAGCCGCCTGAGGATCTGTCCACGCGTGCTCGCACGGCCCGGCCGTGAAGCGAAGCGACCCCGCGGCCCGTCGACGGGCCGCGGGGTCGCCGCGTCGTGCGGTGTCAGTCGATCGACGGCTTTTCGCGTCGTTCGGTGTAAGGGCCGTTGTTCTGCGGCGGGACGGAGGAGTTGCCGCCGTTGCCGGGCTGACCGCCGCCCAGGGGGCCGAAGTTGCCCATCGCGCCGGACAGGCCCTTGAGGGCGTCGCCGATCTCGCTGGGCACGATCCAGAGCTTGTTGGCGTCGCCCTCGGCGATCTTCGGGAGCATCTGGAGGTACTGGTAGGAGAGGAGCTTCTGGTCGGGGTCGCCGGCGTGGATGGCCTCGAAGACCGTGCGGACGGCCTGGGCCTCACCCTCGGCGCGCAGCGCGGCGGCCTTGGCCTCACCCTCGGCGCGCAGGATCTGGGACTGCTTCTCGCCCTCGGCGGTCAGGATGGCGGCCTGGCGCGTGCCTTCGGCGGTGAGGATCGCGGCGCGCTTGTCGCGGTCGGCGCGCATCTGCTTCTCCATCGAGTCCTGGATGGAGGTGGGCGGCTCGATGGCCTTGAGTTCCACGCGGTTGACGCGGATGCCCCACTTGCCGGTGGCCTCGTCGAGGACGCCGCGCAGGGCCGCGTTGATCTCCTCGCGGGAGGTCAGCGTGCGCTCGAGGTCCATGCCGCCGATGATGTTGCGCAGGGTGGTGACGGTGAGCTGCTCGATGGCCTGGATGTAGCTGGCGACCTCGTAGGTGGCGGCCCGGGCGTCGGTCACCTGGTAGTAGATGACGGTGTCGATGTTGACGACCAGGTTGTCCTGGGTGATCACCGGCTGGGGCGGGAACGGCACGACCTGTTCACGCAGGTCGATGCGGTTGCGGATGGTGTCGATGAACGGGACGACGATGTTGAGTCCCGCGTTCAGGGTCCGCGTGTAGCGGCCGAAGCGCTCGACGATGGCGGCGCTGGCCTGTGGAATGACCTGGATGGTCTTGATCAGGGCGATGAAGACCAACACCACCAGAATGATCAGGACGATGATGACCGGTTCCATCGTGTTCCCCGTACCCCTCTCCGCCTCGGCACCTTCAACGGATCCAGTCGCCGTTGAGGATCTTGCTGGTCGAGTCTGACAGACCGTGGCCCAACTCGTGGGCAGGACGCCTCAGATGACGATCGCGGTGGCCCCTTCGATGTCCACGACGTCCACCTCCTGGCCGACGTCGTAGGCGCGGCCGGTGTCGAGCGAGCGGGCCGACCAGATCTCCCCGGCGAGCTTGACGCGTCCGCCGGAGCCGTCGACGCGTTCCATGACGACCGCCTGTTTCCCCTTCAGGGCGTCGACGCCGGTGGCCAGTTGGGGCCGCTGTCTGCCGTGCCGGGCCGCGATGGGGCGGACCACGGCGATCAGGGCGACCGAGACGACGACGAAGGCGAGCACCTGGATCACCACGCCGAAGCCGAGCCCGGCGACGACCGCCGCCGCGACCGCCCCGACCGCGAACATGCCGAACTCCGGCATCGCGGTGACCACGAGGGGGATTCCGAGCGCCGCCGCGCCGACGAGCCACCACACCCATGCGTCGATGTCGTTCACATGGTCATGGTAGGTGCGCGGTCCCGCGGCGGACAGGGCGCGAACGGGAGTGCGGCGGGCGTCAGGACAGGGGCAGGCCCTGCGCGGTCCAGCGGTCGCCGACCTGCTCGACGACGAGCGGGAGGCCGAAGCAGAGGGAGAGGTTGCGGGAGGTCAGTTCCAGCTCGATCGGGCCGGCGGCGAGGACCTTGCCCTGGCGGATCATGAGGACGTGGGTGAAGCCGGGGGCGATCTCCTCGACGTGGTGGGTGACCATGATCATCGAGGGGGCGATGGGGTCGCGGGCGAGGCGGCCGAGGCGGCGCACCAGGTCCTCGCGGCCGCCGAGGTCGAGACCGGCGGCGGGCTCGTCGAGCAGCAGCAGCTCGGGGTCGGTCATGAGGGCGCGGGCGATCAGGGTGCGCTTGCGCTCGCCCTCGGAGAGGGTGCCGAAGCGGCGGTCGAGGTAGTCGCTCATGCCGAGGCGGTCGAGGAAGGCGCGGGCGCGCTGCTCGTCGACCTCGTCGTACTCCTCCTGCCAGCCGGCGGTCATGCCGTAGGCGGCGGTGAGGACGGTCTGCAGGACGGTCTGGCGCTTGGGCAGCTTCTCGGCCATGGCGATGCCGGCGATGCCGATGCGGGGGCGGAGGTCGAAGACGTCGACCCGGCCGAGGGTGTCGCCGAGGATGGTGGCGGTGCCCTTGCTGGGGAAGAGGTAGCTGGAGGCGACGTTCAGGAGGGTGGTCTTGCCGGCGCCGTTGGGGCCGAGGATGACCCAGCGCTCGCCCTCCTTCACCGACCAGGAGACCTGGTCCACCAGAGCCCGGCCCTCACGGACCACGGATACGTCCTGAAGCTCCAGAACATCGCTCATGAGCGCGTTGTCTCCCCTTGCAGTGTGGCCGGTCTCGGCTGGTCGCGTACGCCTGTGGCTCGGGCCGCCGCGCCGGTGGGCGCAGCCCCTATGAAATCTACGCCACGAGTGCCCCGCACCATTCCATCGGTCCGGTCCTTAGGGTGGGGGCATGCTCTCGGAACCGCGTTCAGGACGCCTCGCCGCTTGGGGAAACGCCCTTCTGGCCGGACTCGTCTCTCCGGACGACGCCGCCCTCGCCATCGTGGGCGAGGACGCCGTGCACCGGGTGCGGGGGCTGCCGGGTGAGCAGGGGCCGGCGGGGCTCACGCTGGCGCTGGGGCGGCTGCGGGCGCTGGGGGTGACCGGTCTGCGGGTGGCGCTGCCCGCGCCCGGCCATCCGCTCGGGCTGAGCGGGCCGCCGGAGTTCAACGCGCGGGCGCTGGACGCCGAGGAGGCGGTGCTCTGCTTCGGGGCGGCGTTCGGGCTGGTCCCGGAGGTGTCCGAGGCGGGCCCGGACGGTGACGTGCACGTCGAGGTGGTCTGGCACGTGCTGCCGGTGCGGGAGGCGCCGCCCGCGGACGTGCCCTCGCTCGGTGAGGCCGAGCGGGAGCTGGCCGAGGCGCTGCGGGAGGCGACCGAGGTGCTGTCGAAGCTGGACGTCGCCGGGTCGGGTCCGGTGGCGGAGGCGGCGATCGACGCGTACCGGGCGCGGTCCGAGCGGGGCCGCGAGGTGCTGGCGCCGGGGTACCCGCCGCGTGCGGTGCGGGTGCTGGAGCTGGCGCAGCGGGTGGGGCTGCTGGTTTCCCTGGCGTCCGGCAAGGGGCACGGCGGTGCGGTGAGCGCGTCGGAGATGGCGGCGCGGGGCGCGGCGCTGCGGCCGGTGGAGCGGACCGCCCGGCGGGCTCAGGTGGCGGCGTACAACTCCATGGTGGAGGAGCGGGAGCGAGGGGTCCGCTGAGGCGTGGGCCGGGCCGTCCGGAGGGTCTCCCGGACGGCCGGGCCGTTCAGCCGGCCACGCCGTGGCGTACGGCCCACAGGGCGGCCTGGGTGCGGTCGGCGAGGTCGAGCTTCATCAGGATGTTGGACACGTGCGTCTTGACGGTCTTCTCGGAGAGCACCAGGGCGCGGGCGATCTCCCGGTTGGAGCGGCCGTCGGCTATCAGGCCCAGCACCTCCCGTTCCCGGTCGGTGAGCGAACCCGCCCGGCCCTGGCCGGCGCCGGCCTCGTCCTGGGAGAGCAGGGCGCCGGCGATCTCGGCCTGGAGCAGGACGTGGCCGGCGTGCACGGAACGGATGGCGCCGGCGAGCGCGTCGGGGTCCACGTCCTTGTAGACGTACCCGGCGGCGCCCGCGCGCAGGGCTGGGACCACCGTGCGCTGCTCGGTGAAGCTGGTGACGATCAGCACGCGCGCGGGGTTGTCGAGTTCGCGGAGCCGGCGCAGGGCGTCGATGCCGTCGGTGCCCGGCATCTTGACGTCCATGAGGACGACGTCGGGCCGCAGTTCCTCGGCGCGGGCGACTCCCTGGTCGCCGTCCGCGGCCTCGCCGACGACCTCGATGTCGTCCTGCACCTCGAGGAAGGTGCGCAGGCCGCGGCGGACGACCTGGTGGTCGTCGACGAGCAGCACTCTGATCGGGTCAGCCACCGGGTACCTCCATCTCGATCGTGGTGCCTCTGCCGGGCTCCGCGTGCACGGTGAGGGTGCCGCCGACGCCGTCGGCCCGGTCTCGCATGGAGACGAGCCCGAGGTGGCGTCCGGCCCGGCGCACGGCGCCCGGGTCGAAGCCGCTGCCGTCGTCGGCGACGCGCAGCACGGCTCCGCCGCCGCGCCGGTCCACGCTCACCCGGACGTGCTCGGCGCCGGAGTGGCGCAGGGCGTTGTGCAGGGCTTCCTGGGCGACCCGCAGCACCGCCTCCTCCTGGGCGGCGGGCAGGGCGCGGAAGCCGTTGCTGGCGAAGGTCACGCGCGCGCTGTGGGCGCGGTCGAGGACCTGTGTCTGGGTGCGCAGGGTGGCGATCAGGCCGTCCTCGTCCAGTGCGGCCGGGCGCAACTCGACGACCGCGGCGCGCAGTTCGTCGGTCGCCTCGGCGGCGAGGGCGGCGACCTGGTGCAACTCGCCCTTGGCGCGGGCGGGGTCGCGGTCGACCAGTGCGGCCGCCGCCTGGGCGGTCAGGCGCAGCGAGAAGAGCTTCTGGCTGACCGCGTCGTGCAGTTCGTGGGCGAGCCGGGAGCGTTCCTCGGCGATGGTCAGCTCCCGGCTGCGTTCGTACAGGCGGGCGTTGGTGAGGGCGATCGCCGCGTGCTGGGCGAGGATGGCGAGCAGTTCCTCGTCCTCCTCGGTGAAGCCGCAGCTCCCCTCGGGCTTGGGGCAGCGCTTGTTGGCGAGGAAGAGGGCCCCGATGACCTCCTCGCCGTCCCTGACCGGCAGGCCCAGGAAGTCGGACATGTCGGGGTGGGCGGCCGGCCAGCCCTCGAAGCGGGGGTCCTTGCGGACGTCGGCGAGGCGCTCGGGCCGGGCCTCGTCCAGCATGGCGGCCAGGATGCCGTGCCGGCGGGGCAGCGGGCCGATGGCCTTCCACTGGGCGTCGCTGACGCCGTCGACGACGAACTGCGCGAAGCCGCCGTGGTCGTCGGGGACGCCGAGGGCGGCGTACTGCGCGTCGAGCAGTTCACGGGCGGAGGCGACGATCGTCTTCAGGACGTCGCGCACCTCCAGGTGCCTGCTCATGGCCAGCAGCGCGGAACTCACCGCGGCGAGGCCGGACCGGGGGCCTTGACTCATGTCCTCACGGTACCGGCGGGGTACGGCGGCGCGGATCGGACCGGTGGCGGCAGGGGCCCCCGTCGCAGGCCCTAGGGCGCTGGGGGTAGGTCCCGCGGCCCCGGGCGTCGGGCGTACGCCGAAGGACCCCGCCGCTCTGGTGCCCGCGTCCGAGGCGGTGCGGGGGCGGCCGTTCCTAGGTTGTGGTCACCGCCCGGCGGGGCGGCAGACGGAAGAGGGGACGGTTGTCATGCCGGTAGCGATCATCACGGGGGCCTCCAAGGGGCTGGGGCGGGCGCTCGCCGAGGGGCTGGCCGCGCGCGGCTGGGACCTGGTGCTCGACGCCCGCGGCGCCGGGCCGCTGAAGGAGGCGGCGGAAGCGGTCGCCGGGCACGGCACGCGGGTGACGGCGGTGCCCGGGGACGTCACGGACGCCGGGCACCGGGCCGCGCTGGTGGCCGCCGCGCGGCGGCTGGGCGGGGTCGACCTGGTGGTGAGCAACGCGAGCGCGCTCGGCGCCGAGCCGCTGGTGCGGCTGGCGGAGCTGCCCGTGGAGGGGCTGCGGCGGGCGCTGGAGGTGAACGTCGTGGCGGCGCTCGGCCTGGTCCGGGAGGCGCTGCCGCTGCTGCGGGAGTCGGCGGCGGGGGCGGTGGTCGCGGTCAGTTCGGACGCGGCGGTGGAGGCGTACGGGACGTGGGGCGGCTACGGCGCCTCGAAGGCGGCCCTGGACCAGCTAGCGGCGGTGCTCGGCCGGGAGGAGCCGGGCCTGCGGGTGTGGGCGGTGGATCCCGGGGACATGGCGACGGACCTGTACGCGGCGGCGGTCCCGGACGACGGGGACGCGCGGCCGGAGCCCGCGTGCGTGGTGCCGGCGTTCCTGCGGCTGCTGGACGAGCGTCCGGCGAGCGGGCGGTACACGGCGACGGCGCTGACGCCGGCGCCGGTGGAGGGGCGATGACCACCGCGGTGACGGTGCCCGAGGAGCTGTCGGCACGCGTGCCGGCCGAGCAGCGCGGGGCCGGTCTGGACCGGGACGCCGTCCGGCTGCTGGTGTCGCGCGGCACCGAGGTGACGCACCACGCCTTCCGGGAGTTCCCGGGGCTGCTGCGGGCCGGTGACGTGCTGGTGGTGAACACCTCGCCCACGCTGGCCGCCGCGGTGACCGGGCGGATCGGGCACGCGCGTGTGGTGGTGCACTTCTCCACCTGCGGGGACGACGGCCGGTGGGCGGTGGAGCTGCGGGAGCCGGACGGGCGGGGTACCACGCGCGCGCGTGCGGGTGTGCCCGCGGGTGCAGTGGTGCGGTTGCCCGGCGGGGCGCGGCTGGTGCTGGAGGAGCCGCTGAGCGGGCGGGGCGACCGGCTGCGGTGGGCCCGGCCGGCCGGGGCGGAGGTCCTGCGGGTGCTCCGGGAGCACGGGCGGCCCATCCGTTACTCCTATACGGAGCGGGACCAGCCGCTGTCGGTGTACCAGACGGTGTTCGCACTGCCGGCGCCGGACGGGGCGGGCAGTGCGGAGATGCCGAGCGCGGCGCGGCCCTTCACGGAGCGTCTGGTGGTGGAGCTGGTGAGCCGGGGGGTGCAGTTCGCGCCGGTGTCCCTGCACACCGGGGTGGCCTCGGCGGAGGCGCACGAGCCGCCGTATCCGGAGCGGTTCCGCGTCCCGCAGGCGTCGGCCCGGCTGATCAACGCCGCCCGGGCCGGTGGCGGGCGGGTCGTCGCGGTGGGCACGACGGCCGTGCGGGCGGTGGAGTCGGCGGCCGGGCCGGACGGGGTGGTTCGGGCGGCCGGGGGCTGGACCGATCTGGTGGTCACGCCCGGGCGCGGGGTACGCGCGGTCGAGGGGCTGCTGACGGGCCTGCACGAACCGGAGGCCTCGCATCTGCTGATGCTGGAGGCGGTCGCGGGCCGGGCCGCGGTGGGCCGCGCCTACGAGGAGGCGCTGCGCGGGCGCTACCTGTGGCACGAGTTCGGGGACGTGCACCTCCTGCTGCCCCCGGAAACCACTCACTGAGTGCGTTGCGACGGCAACTCGGGGTGAGACCTAGGCGTCGCCGGTGTGAGCCCGCGCATAGGGTCCACGTCACGTACGAAGGGGCATAGGAGATAAACCGCCCGTAGGTGAACGGGGCAGACGGCCACGTCTGTCCCGTTTTGCCCTTCCTGATCCACTATGTGGCTTCGTACGTCACACCTTTGCCTGGGCATTTTGCGCCAGCTAAGAATTGCTTCCGTCGCTCGGCGCCGCGGTTTCCCGCCGCGGCCCTCGTGCGGGAGGAACCGATTCCCCCGGCGGACATAGAGAGCGGCCTCCGCGCTATCGAAGAGGTCCATCAAGCTATGCCCAAGAACATCCTCAACCGTGCTTATAGTCGTGCGCTGACCAAGCAGCACAAGATCGCCATCGCCGGTGTCGGCGCCCTCGGTGCCGCCGCCCTGGCCTTCACGACCGTCCCCGGCAACGCCCAGACCGTGACCACCGACGCCGCCGCGACGCAGCAGGTGCACTACGCCGACACGCCGGTCAAGGACGTCAAGGGCTCGCTCACCGACCGGCTCGCCGGCCAGACCGTCAAGCTCGACGCCGTCGCCAAGCAGCAGGCCGAGGCCAAGAAGCAGGCCGACGCCAAGAAGGCCGAGGCGCAGAAGCAGGCCGCGCAGGAGCGCGCCGACAAGGCCGCGAGCCGTTCGGCCCAGCGTCCCGCGATGCAGATGGTCGCCGCGAAGACCTACTCGAACAACCTCGACGGCTGGATCCGCCAGTCCCTGGACATCATGAAGTCCAAGGGCATCCCGGGCAGCTACCACGGTCTGCACAAGAACATCATGCGGGAGTCCTCCGGCAACCCGATGGCCATCAACGACTGGGACGTCAACGCCGTCAACGGCATCCCGTCGAAGGGCCTGCTGCAGGTCATCCCGCCGACCTTCAAGGCGTACCACGTGGCCGGCACCTCGTGGAACATCTACGACCCGGTCGCCAACATCACCGCCGCCGCCAACTACGCGGCCGACAAGTACGGCTCGATCGACAACGTCAACAGCGCGTACTGAGGCCGGCGCGGACCTCTGAGACTACGCGGAAGGGCGGCACCCCTGGTGGGGTGCCGCCTGGCATGTCCCTACCTGCTAACTCTCTGATCCTCGGGAGCAGCAGGGCACTTTCAGGGCACTTCCGCCAGGGCCTCATCGATGAGGGCGGCCGTTGTGTCCTCGTCGTCCTCGTACAGATGCACGTACAGGTCCAGCGTGATCGATGGCTTAGCGTGACCGAGCCTCCGCTGCACCTTCTTCACGCTCGCCCCGTGCTTGATGAGCACCGACGCGTAGAAGTGCCGCAGGTCATGAGTCGTCGTCCCCTCCGGGACTCGGAGCGCCGACCCCGCGGCGGCCAGCTGCGCGTCAGCACGCTTCACCATGCGGGCCCACACCTTCGCCCACGACCCGCGCCGGATCGGGTCCCCGGTCTGGCTGACGAACAGCAGCCGGGCCTTCCTGGTGCGCGGCTTTCGCGGGTCCGTGCGGTCCTCGATCTCAACCTCGGCAGGCGGGAACGCCTGCAGATGCTCCTCGACGGCAGCCACCGCGGACGCCGACAGCGGCACCGTGCGATAGCTCTTCTCCGTCTTCGGCTGCCCCAGGTAGGGCACGCCCTTGTCCGGGCCGACCAGCTGCTGCTCGACCTCGAGCGTGCCGGCCTTCAGGTCCAGGTGCTCGACCTCGAGGCCGAACAGCTCGCCCTGTCGTAGCCCAGTCGTTGCGGCCAGCCGGACCAGTGCCCGGTAGCGGTCAGGGGCGCCTGCCAGCAGGGCGCGCACCACGGCAGGGTCGAGCGGCACCACTTCGGGCTTCCGGACTTCCGGCAGTTCGATGCCGTGGCAGGGGTTCGAGCGGACGATGCCGTCGTAGTGGGCCGCGGCCATGACCCCGATGAGGGCGTTCCACGGCGTGCGGAGGCTGGACGGGGCGAGGACGGCCGACCGGTTCTTCAGCCAGGCACGGACGTCCGACCGCTTGATGCCCGCTATCTGGTGACTACCGAGCAGCGGATAGACGTGCAGCCGAAGGGCCCGCTCGACGTTCGTCTCGGTCCGCTCGCGGTGCGTGGCAGAGGTGCGCCACTCCTCCGCGTACTCGCGGAACGTCTGCCGGCGCGTCGCCCGGTCAAGGTACTCGCCCTTGTTGAGCTCGTTCTCCACCTCGGCCGCCCGGGCGTCGGCTGCGGTCCGCCTGGCGAAGTTCTCCTTCTTCTGCTCGCCGGCCGGGTCCCGGTAGCGCACCTGCCAGCGCATGCCGATGCCGTGGTCACGACTGGAGTACACCGGCTTCGTCTTCGTGCTGTGCTCCTCGCACGGCTCCGCTCCAGTCGGCGGTCGGGACAGATGCCACCGGTCGTACACCTTCGCCATAGAACGCCCCTCCCTCGCGGTTGGCGACATCGTCCCATTTGGCGCTGACAAGGCGCGGTGCGCGCCCTGCCGACCCGGTCAGGGCGAGCATCGCGGAGGGCCGGCCGCACGGCGTGAGACGGCCGGCCCCGTCTGGGAGGGTCAGGCCGTCAGGTCGATCTTGACGATGGCGGACGGACGGAGGATCTCCAGACCGAAGCGGCCCTCGAAGCGGAAGCGCAGCATGTTCCTCTCGAAGTCCGTGGCACCCGATCCGGTACCGAGGGCGTTCGGGTCGTAGACGTTCTCCGACCAGTCCAGGACGCCGTCCTGACGCACCTGCAGGCGCGTCTGGGAGAAGTCCGCGAGGAGCGCCGACCCGTCGGTGGCCGCGTCGGAGACGACGACCGGGACGCCCCACAGGCGGCGGGAAGCCGGGTTCACGACGGTCTGCGGGCCGCCGTAGTAGAACTGGCCGTTCGCGTCCGCCAGGAGCTCGATCGTCTCCCAGTCCTCCGGGGTCATCACGAAGCCGGCGCCGGACAGGTAGCCGTACCGCTCCAGCTTCGTGACCGCCTTGCGGGTGGTGGTCAGGACGTTCGTGGCGAACGCCTGCACCTGGGCGCCGGACACGTTCGTCAGGCCGGTGAAGTGCTCGCCCGACCCGGAGCCGTTCAGGATCTCGTTCTCCAGGGCCAGGTCCAGGCCCAGGCGCATCTCCTGGTCGATGAAGGTGCGCAGCATGCTGACGTCGTCGAGATCCTGCTTGGCGATCGGCTCCGACAGGTGGGCGATCGTCCGCACGCGGTCGTCGACCCGGTCCAGGCTGTACGTCGACGTCGGCTTCTTCGCGCCCGGCGCCACGACGGCCGCGTTGTTGTTGCGGGCCGTCTGCCGCAGGTAGGCGAAGCGGCCGGTCGTGTTCTGCACGTTCGGCAGCAGCTGCCGCAGCGACAGGACCGGCACGTCCATACGGACCGGCTCCGGGGTGATCGGCACGTTCACCGCCACCGTGCCGTTCGCCAGCAGGCCTTTGTAGCCGGTCGGCCCGGACACCTGGCTGAGCATCGTCTCCGCCCAGTCGGTACCGCCCGACGCCTTCACCCGCGGGTGCACGGTGCTCTTCGTGTCGTGGCCCGCGGGGACGCCTTCGCCCAGGGCCTTCAGCGCGTCGTGCATCGTCTCCGCCGCCTTCGTGCGGTCGGCTTCCTTCTTCAGCTCGTGACCCTTGGCGATGAGCTCGTCCAGCTGCTTCGCCTCGTCCGGGGTGAACTCGCGGTCTTCGGCCTCCGCCTTCTGCTGGATGGCCCGGGCCGCGTCGATCGTCTTCCGCAGCTCGTCGCGCAGCTCGTGGAACTTCATGGGCATGATTCGTCCTTCGGGAAGTCATGGGTGTCTTCCCGGCGGGCTGGAGACTGGCCGCTCGACGACGGGCCCCGAAGGGCGGGCCGGAGCTGGCGGGACTCGACAGCAGGAGCCGGAGGCGCCGAACTCAGCGGGCCTGCGGCTGGCGAGACCCGGCCGGCTGACTCGGGGGAGACGGACGAACGGCTGGCGGCGGAATGAGGAGAAATCCGCGGGCCGGTCGCTGGCCTCTCACGAGCCCTTCACTCACGGCTGGTGTCTCGCGGACCGATGACGGGCCGTCGATCAACCTGCGGACATTTTAGCTGGCAACGGTCACAGTGCGGAAGATCTCCGCTCCGTCCAGAAACGTCGTCAACTCGGCGTGCTGGCACGGACAGGCCAGCGTCACCAGCCGGTCCACGCCGTCCTCGCCGACGAACCAGACGACGCCCTCGCCGTCCACCACGGCCGCCATGCCCAGATCGGCCGTCCACGGGCCCTCAGGGAGCCTAGGAGCGTGCTGGACGACCGCCAACACCAGCTGAAGCCCCGCGGCCTCCGTACCGTCCAGCGTCCTCACCACCATGCCGGCCCCCAGATCCGCTCATCCCAGTGCGACGCCGACTCCAGCGGCGCCTCGACGTAGCCCGGATGCCGGCCCTCGTCACGCACCTCCGCCGGATGCACCGGCACCCGAACCACCGGGCCGCGCACCGGCTCCTCCCGCTGCTCTTCCTGATCCATCGCTCCTCCTATGCGAACGGGTTGTCGTCGTCGCGGGTCTTGTCGTCGCCAGCCTCCGTCAGGCCGATGCGCACCCGGGCATCCGTCGTCAGGCCCAACTCGCGGGCCCAGTAGCGCAGCTGCTGAGAGGCTTCCCGCATGGCCACTAGTGCCGGGTTCTTCACCAGCCGGCCACGGTCCATGTCGGAACGGCCTTCGACGACCGTCCCCCGTTCCGCCACGTCCTTACGGGCCGCCTCGAACGCCGACCAGTAGGCGCAGTAAGCCGTCACTGCGGCACGCTCGCCCTCCCGGAAGCGGGTCGCATCGTGGGCGTACACCTCGGCCAGCCGGTCCCACTCCGCCAGGCCCACCGCGTCCATCCCGGCCGGCCGCACCGACCAGTCCAGGCCCAGACCGCCGATCTCGGCCTCCCGGGCGATCCTCAGCGCAGGCTCGGCCGTCTTGATCTTCAGTCCCTTCGGGATGCGGGGGTCTGCTCGTCGTGCAGGCACGTGATCACTCTCCAAAAGTGGTTCTGAAGCCCGTAGAGATGTCCCTGGTTGACCGCGGCGGCGCCCCAGCGGCGACCTCCAGCGATTTTTCCCCCTATCCCCCCTGCTGCCTGGCCCGGCGGCGCTGGTTGCCGCGTAGGGCCTCGCGCTTGCTCTTGTCGGCGTGGCACGGGTCGGCGTGGATGAGGCCGAGGTTGTCCAGGTCGGTGATGGAGCCGCCTTCGGCGACGGGCACTTTGTGGTCGAGCTGCAGCGTCTCGCCTTCGGCCGGCTCGCCGCCGCAGACGTAGCAGCAGCCGTTGTCCCGGCGGGCGACGCGCCGTTTCAGGGCTCGCCAGGCGCCGCTGCTGACGCCGTAACGCTCGCGCATGGTGCCGCGGTTGGCCCAGGCCTGCGGCTGGTGCTCGTCGCAGCGTCCACGGTTCGTGGCCAGCTCGTGACACTCAGGGTCTGTGCACCTGCTCGGCGGTGAGGTGGGCACGCTGCCTCCTCACGCGGCCGGCGGAACAGGCGAGCGGGTCATGCTGCTGCTCGCCTGTCGTACCGGGCAGTTGGGCAAGTGCTGGTTTCCGCACTGCGGCTTGCTGCGACACACGACGACTCCGCAGCCGAGGGGACAGCGGTAGTACGTGCCTCGTCGTTGCCGCCGTGCGCACGTGGCGCAGTGGAGTCTGCGATTGGTCATGCTGCCTTCCTGCAGTCGGGGCAGCGCGGGTTGCCCTGCGCGCCGTATCGGATGGTCGGCTTCCTGCACTGGATACAGGGACCGATGCTCTGACCGAGGGTGGCGACATTAGAGAGGGGCTGCATTTCAGCGTCCCCAGCGGTCCCAGCGTCCCCCTCGCCGTATCCGTGCAGGTCAGAGGGTGTCTCCTGGGGGGACGCTGCGAAGAGTCCAGCGTCCCCCTCAGCGTTCCCTAGCGTCCCCCCGCTGCCGTGGGGGGTCGCTAGCGTCCCCCCTGCAGCGTCCCCCCTGTTTCCGCTGGTCACAGCGCTACCAGAGCTGTTGGGGGACGCTGGGGACGCTGTTTCGTACCTTCTCTCTGCTTCCGCCTTCTGACGCTCCTCTGCCTGCGCGCTGCGGCGTTCCTCGGTGGCCGTCAGCATGTACAGCCGCTGCTTCTTCGGCTTCGGCCCGCGCTTGCTGTCGTCCACCTCAATCCCGATAGTGCGCAGGGCGGGGGCAAGCCGCTTGAGCTGACCACCTGCGCGCGTCGAATCCTTCGGCCATTTCTTCGGCAGCCGCTCCGGGGTCGGCACCCGCTCCAGAAGCTCCGTAGCCGTGAGGGTGAGTCCTTCTGCGCCGGCCCGGTCGACGAGCTCGACAACGGCCTGAGCGAACGGCTCGCCGTCGAGGACGTCCGCCACCGCATCGCGGGCGCTGGCCTTGTAGCTGTCCAGGGTCTTCCATCCCTTGACCTGGTCGACGGCCGCGAGGACACGGGCGAAGTCGGCCATGCGGGGGCGTTCAGTGAGCCGCACGTCCGGCAGCACCTTGAGCACCTGGGCGAGCAGGTCGAACAGGGACGCCAGGATGGACGCGTGCGCTTCGGCGTAGGCCGCGTCGAGCTCGGCTTCCTCGCGTCGCTTGTGGTCGGGGATCAGGTGCAGCTCGATGGTCAGCAGCCGCTCGGCGAGGTCGCCGGCCAGGGCACCGGCGTCGATGGTCGTCATGGCCAGCACGCGCCGGAACTCCAGGACCACGACGTCGTCGTCGGTGTACAGGGCGCGGTCCACGATGCCGTCGCCGGTCACCGCACGACACAGCGCGTCCGACAGCCAATCGGAGATGACGGACACGTTGTCGAGGCACAGCGCCCACGAGTTGAACGCCTGCGTAGCCCACGCCTTCACGTCCCGCGGAGCGGTGCGCTTCGGTGCCCCGGACGGGTCCACGATGCCGATGACCATCGCGGCGCCCTTGGACTTGCCGGTGCCCTGCTCACCACGGAAGGTGAGGATCGGGTGCGGCAGGTCCGGGATGAACGCGGCGACCAGCCACGCGACGAGCAGGTGGAATCCCTCTTCGCTCATGTTCATGAGGTCGCGCAGCTTGGCCAAGCCATCCCCATCGGACACCGGCTCAGGAAGCGGCTTCATGGCGCCCGACCGGCGGAACAGCACGGGAGAGCGCGCGGCCCGCTCCCAGCCGTCCGGAGTGACGACGACGCAACGTCCCTCGGCCGTCGCCAGGTCGACGACGACGCCGTGCCCGTGCCGTGCGACGCGAACGTGCGGCACGCGGGGGTCGGCCGATGCTGCGACGCCTTCGAGTACCGTCATGGCGTCGGCAAGGGCCGATTGAGACGGGACGGAGCCGCCGTTGGCGTCGGTGTAGATGTGCGCCAGCTGGGAGCGCAGGCCGGCCTTTCCGCGCAGCGGCAGGGCGATGTTGGCCCCGTTCTTTTTGACGCCGTAGGGGCGGCCGTCCTCGGACATGAACAGCTCGTAGCGTTCGCGGGCGAGGGCGACCAGCTGGGAGGCCTGCGACGGCCCCCGCTCCTTCGGGTCGGCGCCGGCATCCTTCACGATCTGCTCGGCGCGCTTCTTGCTGGTCTTCTCGTCGTCGCTCACCGTGCGGCTCCCAGTACATCGCCGCGGGCCGACTTCAGCGTGGCCTCGGCTTCCTTGTCGGGCAGGCCGATTTCGGCGGCGGCCTGCATGAGTGCGTGTTCGGCCTGGTCGGCGTCGAGGCGGCCGGCGGCGGCGTGCTCGAACGCCTTGCAGGCTGCCCAGAACAGGCGGTTGTTGCGCTGCCCTTGGGGGGCGTCGAGGACGCAGCGCACCAGGCCGACCAGGGACCGGCCGCCGCCCATCAGCGACAGGTTCACGGGTGCACCGCCCGTGCGCCGTGGCCGCTCCTTGTCGGCCGTCATGAGCTGCAACAGCTGTTCGGGGATGGGCCGCACGGTGACGTCGCTCGGGTCGGAGGCGAGGGTGTACAGGCCGCGGGCGCCCCGGCTGCCGGGGCCGACCAGGTAGCCACCGAAGCCGCGCACGTCGATGCCGGGTCCGAGCTGTCCGGCTCGGTTGGGCACCTTCACATCGGCCGGTCCGGTCCACCACGCGTGATAGCCGCCGCGGGGGGTGCGGATGATGACCGTGCGAGGGACGGCGATGCCCTGGCGGGCGCAAAGCCTGCGCAGCTCCCAGACGCCGTCGACGTCCTTCTCGGCGTCGCGGTCGAGGTCGAGGCCGATCAGGTGGTGCGGCGGCCGGCCGCAGGCGATGCCGTATCCAGTAGCGTGCCGCGCGGCCTCGAACATCTCGCGGATGCGGGCCGGGTCGCGGGAGGCGTCGTGGATGCCGTGCCCCAGCTGCCCGCACCCTCCCCTGCAGCTGTGCCCCTTGTCGTGGGGCGACTTGAGGGCGGGCAGCTTCGTCAGGGACAGCGGGATCACCTCGAAACCGAACCGTTCCGCGGCCTGCTGGGCGTTGTCGTGGGCGTTCTGCCAGTCGCTCATGCCGCCCCCTTGGCCCGGCGAGACTGCAGCTCGTATTCGGTGCCGCAAGGGCCGGTGACGGTGCCGAGGTGGACGTGCCGGTGCCAGTCGGCGCACTTAGGGCAATGGGCCAGGTACTCGACACGTCCACGGGTGATGAGCACCAGGGGGCGGGCCGTCAGCGGCACGGGGCCGACGGGGAACAGGCCGTCGCTCTGCAGCGCGGCCTGCTGTACGGTGACAGCAGACGAACCGCCCGCCGCGGAGTCTTCGTGAGAACCGCCCGCCAGCCACGGGCGGTTCTCTGCGTTATGGGTCATGCCGCGGATTCCTCCTCCAGTGCCCGCTCCCAGCGCTGCACTTCGGTCTCGTCGTAGAGGGCGCGGCGGCCCACCTTGATGCTCTTGGGTCCGTATCCGATGTGGCGCCAGTACCGGACGGTGCTCTCGGGCGCCCGGAACCGTTCTGCCACTTCAGCGGTCGTGAGGTAGCGCTTGGACATAGCTCACCTTCATTGAGAGAAGCCATCTTCGCTTCACCTGGCGATGGCTTGACGGTAGCAGCGTTGACGCCGTTCGTGAAGCTTCCTATGCTTCACCACGTGAAGACTGATGAGATTGGGGCGACCTTCGGCGCCCAGGTGAAGCAGGCACGGGAGTCCCTGCAGTGGTCTCAGGCCGAGCTGGCGAAGCAGCTCGGGCACGCCCTGGGCAAGGAAGTGAACGCCCTGGTCATTACACGAATCGAGGGTGGGAAGCGTCCCGTCTCGATCGTGGAACTGGTCGCGTTGGCCTCCGTGTTCAAGACGACTCCCGGCAAACTGCTGGAGGGTGTGGAGGTCGACACCGACCACATCGAGGCGGACCGCGCCGTGGGCCGCTGGGTCATGCGGGAGGCTGCAGCCCGGCGAGCCCTCGGCGACCTGGCCGGCTTCCTGCGCGACCACCCGCACACACGGGAGACGATCCGCGCGTCCCTATTCCGAACGGTCGGCGAGGAAGTCGACGAGATCATGCGGCGCCTCGATTCAGCAGAGTTTCCAGAGCCATCAGGAACCTGACTCCGCCCTCAGGGAGGGAGTCAGAGGTAGGACCAGGAAGGGGCGTTACCGGGCTTCCGGGCGCCCCTTCAGTGCTGCCTCCCTTGCCTCCCTGGGCTCCCATCTGCGCAGGTCACCGCCAGGGAGGCCGTCCAGGGAGCCGGGTAGGGAGAACTCCCTCAGATCTCGTCGTCTCCCTGCTCTTCGTCGTCCTCGGCGAGCCGCTCAAGGACGGCGTCCTGGACGCGCTCGCGGGCGACGACCATGCGGCCGTCAGACTTGTACTGCTGGGCACCGAACGGCTCCAGAGCCTTCTTCAGATCCGCCGGCCCCCAGCTGCGGTACACCTCCGGGTTCTTCGCGGCCAGCAGGTGCAGCACCTCCTGCACCAGCACCCGCGGCTCGTCGCCGATGACGGCGGCGACGTCGGCCAGCGGGTCCGGCGGCTCGAACGTCGGCTCGTCGACCGGGCCGGTGCCCTCCCGCAGGCCCATCGCCCGCTCGACGACCGGCGTCACGTTGTCGATGCCCTTCTCGGCGTCCCGCTCGACGTAGTACGCGCGGATCACCTCGAACGGCTTCGCGGTGAAGCCGTAGGTCACGGCGGTGCCGATGTCCTGGCCGGGCACCAGCTCGGTCGCCCGGATGCCGGCCTTGTACTTGCCGGAGCCGAGCAGGCCGTCGTTGGCGACCTGGTCGCCGACCGCGAACGCCACACGGTGCGACGTGTTGCGGGTGACGTCCCGCGGCAGGCTGTCGGCGGTCGGGGACACCGTGGTCCAGATAAGGGTGATGCCCACCTTCCGCGCCTTCTTCATGACGCGAATGGCCAGCTCAGCGGCCTCTTTCCCGTAGTCCTTGTCCATGAACAGCTCGTGGCACTCGTCGAACACGACGACCCGCGGCCGCATCCGAGCGTCCTTCAGCGCCATCTCGCGGGTGAGCTTCGGCGAGTCGCCGCCGAGCTCCTCCAGCAGCTTGCCCCGCTCGGTGACCTCCTGCGTCAGGGTGCGCAGCCGGTCCAGGGCGGCCTTGAGCTGCTCCTTGTCGTCGCCCTTGACCAGCGTCTTCAGCCGGGGCTTGAGCGGGTCGTAGTCGACGTTCGCGGCCATCACGTACACCTCGGCCTCGACCAGCGGGTCCAGGATGGCGCCGAGCAGCAGGGAGACGACGATGGACGTCTTACCGGAGCCCATGATGCCGCCGACGATCCAGTTGGACGCCATCAGCTTGCCGATGATGGGTTCGCCCCGCTGGGATACGGCGACGGGCACGCCCTTGAAGTAGTCGGTGGAGCCCTCCTTCAGCAGCGGCCACGGCGGCACAGGCCCGGACAGGGAGCCCTGGTCAGCCACCCACAGGTCCAGAACGCCCGGCTCCTTCGGCGGCTCGGTCGGCCACACCTCGACCGGCTTCCTGAGCAGGTTGTGGGCCAGCACGTTCTTCTTGACGTTGACCATCTCGACGGTGACGCCCAGCGGCAGCTGCAGCTTGGTGTGCCAGCCGTTCCCGGAGCGGGTCGACGGCTGCACCCAACGCGGCTGCCAGCCTTCCTTGATGGCCTTGTTCAGCGGGGCGATGCCCAGGTTGCCCAGCGCGCGGATGATGGCGCTCTCGTCGGGCACCACGCCCTGTTCCTGCTGCTCGGCGGGCAGCGCCCACACGGGTGCGGTGCGCTGGTGCCGGCCGACCGCCCACACGCTGAGCAGGGCCAGCCACGGCAGCGCGAACAGCAGCGGGCCCCAGATCACACCGGCGACGAACGCGACCAGGCCGACGAAGTCGACGACCGTGTTGATCGGGGCGAGGACGTCGTGGACGTCGTGGCTGTTCCAGGCGAGCAGGATGCCCAGCAGCAGGAGCGCACCCGTCCCGGCCACGGTGCCCGTGAGCAGGGCCTTCGGCGCGTTGATGGCCATCTGCAGCATCTCCATGCGCCGCTTCTGCCGGGCGGCCCGGTAGGAGCTGAGCCGCTGCTCCCACTCACGCACGAGCTCTTCGTTCCCGCCGGCCTCGGCGACGCGCATCATGCGCTGGTAGCGGGCGGCGGTGCGGCCGTCCCAGGCCCGGCGGGCGAGGATGCGGGTTCCGCCCCACACGTAGGCGCCGTGGCGGACGGCGAGCCGGTACCCGGGGTTCTCGCGGGTCTCGACGACGACCCGGCGCAGGTGGTCGATACGGACCCGGCGGCGCCGCGGGGCGGCCGGCTCCTTCACCGGCTCGGCGGCCGGGGCCGGCGGCTGCTCGGGGGCGAACTTCAGCAGGGACACCTGCGGGCTGACGTGCCCGTTTACCCGCTCCGGGACTGTCTCGGTCATGCTGGTCATCTCCGGTTGCTAGATGGCGATCAGGGGACACGGGGCGGCCGACGATCCTTGCCTGGGTGACGGCCGCCCCGTGGCGGATCTACTTCTTCTGGCCCTTGGCGCGGGCGTCCTCGCGCTCCTGCGCCTTCTCCCGGATGCGCTCGGCTCGACGCTCGAGGGCCGCCGTGGGCTTGCCCTGCTCCTGCCGGCGGGCGACGCGGATACCGATCACGACCGTTGCGGCCAGCTCACGCAGGTTGTGCGGGTCATGCTTCGAAGCGGGCATCGGTCAGTCCTCCGTGGTGTCGGCGATGGCGGTGTGGGTGCGGGCGATGTCGGCCCACAGGGCGCCGACGGCGGCGAGCGGTGCGGCCTCGTGCCGGGTGTCCTCGTGCCGGGCGCGCGTCTCGGCGTCCCGGGCGAGGGCGGCGGCCCGCTGCAGGGCGGCGTCCGCCATGGTCAGGCGCTGGGTGCGGGTCATGGTCACTTCCCCTTCAGGTAGTCGGCCCACAGTCCGCGCAGGACCAGGGCGAGGATGGCGACGGACACGGCGCCGATGGCGACCGCGACGGCGAACAGGGAGGCGACCAGGCCGGCGGCGATGCCGAGGCCGCCGAGGGTCACCCACTTGCGGGTGTCGAACGGCTCCTTGGCCGGGGCCGCGGGCGCGGGCGCCTGCTGCTGGGCGGCAGCGACCTTGGCGAGCTCGACGGCGGCGAGCGCCAGCTGCACAGCGACGGTGTCCGTCTGTGCTTCCTCGACGGCGGCCTCCGCCTTCTCCAGGGCGCTCACGGCCGGCCCCCGCCCGGCCCGGCCAGAGCCTTCTCCCGGTCGTACAGGGCGTCGATCGTCTCCCACGAGCCGGTCAGCTGCCGGGCGTTCATCTCGGTACGCATGGCCTCCCGGAACTTCCGCTTCGACGGCGGCGGGTTCGTCGCGTACAGCTGGGCGGCGAGCAGGGCCACCGCCTGGTCGTTGGCGGCCTTCGCCTCCTGTGCCGAGGGCGTGCCGCCGCCCGTGCCGGGCGGGCCGTCACCCCCCGTGCCAAGTGCGGGAACACCGTCCGGCACTCCCCCTGCCAGCAGGGCCTCCAGCTCACGGTCGGAGACCAGGCCGGGCAGCTCGGCGACGGCCTCCGGCAGGGGGTGCTGGTCGATGACGTTCGAGTACGCCTCGAACGCGTCATGGGTGACGGTGACGGCGTCCGCCTCCGCCTCCCGGGTGCCCTTCAGGATCTCCGCCGCGGCCTTCGTCTCGTCGGCCCGGGCGGCGGCCACGGCACGGGACACGGCGATCCGGTCACGGGTCGTGGCACGGGTCCGGTCGATGGCGGCCTGGGCGCGCGGGCTGATCCGGGTGCGGTCCCGGTCGATGGCCATCATCAGCGTCACCTTGGCCAGTACCGGGATGAGCGCGCCGACCACGGCGGCCAGGACGTCACCGGCGAGCAGGCCGCGGGCGCCGAGCACGGCCACGGTCAGCGGCAGGAACACCCAGCCGATGGCCTTCGGCAGGCGGGCGCTGGAGCCCTGCCGGCGGTGCGCGGTCTCCTGCGCCAGGGCGTACAGCCAGACGGCGTCGTAGAGGACGGCGACGCTGTACGCGAACGGGGCGGCGGCCTGGTCGGCGAGGATGCCGCCGATGGCGTCGATGGCCCACGCCACGGCAATGCTGGTCAGGATGGACGGCAGCACCCACGGCGCCACCTTCTTCAGCTGGTTCACTTCATGTCCTTCCAGAACGTGGCGCCCGGGGTGAGCCGGGCGCCACAGGCAGCGGGTGTCAGGCGCGCCACTTCTCCAGGTCGCGGATGGCGTTGGCGGCGTCGAGGTGCTTGTCGACGTCGGCGGTGGCGAGCCTGGCGGCGATGTGGTCGCGGGCGGCTTCCGCTTGGATCTGTGCCTCACGGGCGAGGGCTGCGGACTGCTCGTGGATCTTGATCTGCTCCTGGGGGTTGTTGCTTCGCATGACGGGCTCCTCTCTGGGCTGGGACTGTCCCGGCTCCCCTCACCGCCCGTGCAAGACGGGCGGATCGGGCAGCCGGTCAGTCGGTGGATACGGCCTGCGGGCTTGCGGCGCGCACCACGCGGTGCGACGCGAGACAAGCGCCCTCGAGGTCCCGGCGGTCGACGGCGTCGACCAGGGCGGCCATGAGGGCAGGAACAGAGGGGATCGGCCGGGCCGACCGGCACACCGCGCGCAGGGCGGCATGCTCGGTCGGCCGGCGAATCGGCCAGCGGGAGGTCACGAGATCTCGCCCCGCAGCCGGATCGCCTCGGTGGCCAGGGCCTCGATACGGGATGCGGCCACGCCCAGGGCTCCGGCGATGCGGCGGCCGTCCTCGGCCTGATAGTCGCCCTCGGCGTCCAGCACCAGCGAGATCATGGGGACCATCTCGCGGAACGGCGCCCACGAGATCCAGGCGTTCATCAGCGGCTGCAGGCCGTGCGACTCCGTGTCCACGCCGGCCTTCACCCGCACCGAGCGGTGCGTGATGTCGTTCCGGCCGATCCCGACGCCCATCTGCCAGCCGTGGCCGATGCACCACGGCGGGCAGGTGAAGGTCACCGGGCCGTGATCCATCGTGTCCAGCGTGACCGTGCGGGCCAGGAACCCGGCCACGATCGGGAAGTGCCGGTCCACGAAGCGGCGGGCGCGCTCGTCCTCGTCGCTCATGCGGCCCACCTCCGGCGGCGAGCCTTCGCGGCCAGCCGGCGGGCGTCCCGCTTCGACAGCTCCTCGACGGCGACCCGCTGCCGGGTCGTGTTCACGTTCCCGTTGCGGCGCGGCATCAGAGGGCACCGCCCTCGAGGCGGGTCGTGCTGAGCGGCGCCGGCATCTCCGGCACCGGCACGCCGAGCGCCTGGGCGAGCAGGTAGCGGGCGACGGTGTCGTACTCCAGCTCGCTGCGGTAGCGCGGCATCGTCAGTAGCAGCTCACCAGTCTTCCGCTGCACCACCGCGCCGAAGAACTCGGCGTCGGTGATGTCGGAGTCGATAAGGGTCACGCCCAGCTCGTTGATGAGCAGGGGCAGCGGGGTGTCCATCAGGTGATCGACGGACGGCTTGGCCGGCGCCGACATGTCGGCGGCCGTGGGCTGCTTCGGGATGGCGGGGAGGCTGACGGCGGTCTTCACAGTGCCACCGCCAGTTCGCTCGTCGGGATGCCGCGCTCGGTCACGTACTGCGTGAAGGCGGCCCGAGAGACGCGGATGGTGCCGCGGCCCTGGCCGACGCGGTACGACGCGAGGCGGCCCGCTTTGATCTCGGCGTAGACAGTGGCGTTGTTGACGCGCAGCGCGGCGGCGACGTCCTTCACCCGGAGCGGTTCGCCCGCGGGTGCCTGCGTCTGGGCAGGCAAGATACGCTCAGCGTGCATCTGAGACTCCGACTCTTGGATGCGAGGCCCTGGCGGGCGCGGTGCTGGAACACCGCGGGCATCCCGTCAGGGCTTTTGTCATGCCTGACTCGTCCCGATCGGCATCTGTCGTGCCGATTGGGTACACGCCTAGGATGTTCTAGAAGACCAGCAGAGTCAACAGGCATTGCAGAACGTTCTAGAAGTTAGGAGTTTTCATGGCTCGTGATCTCTCTACGCTGCCGCCCTACGCACGCATCGCGGCGCAGATCATCGCCCGCATCGAGAGCGGCGAACTCCAGCCGGGCGACCGTGTGCCGTCGGTAAGCCAGATCATGGCGACCGAGGGTGTCAGCCGGGCCACGGCCGCACGCGTGCCTGGCGTCCTCCGGGCCGAGGGGTACGCGACGGCCACGCCGGGGGTAGGAACCATCGTCACCAGGCCGAAGAAGCTCACCGCTGGTGCCGACCGCCTGTCCCTGCTCCGGGCCGGCGCATCGGGCATCGGCGACGGGGAGCGCGTGGAGATCGTGGGCGCCGAGCTGGAGCCTGCAACGCAGGAAGTCGCCGACGCCCTCGGCCTCGAAGCAGGAGACCAGGTCATCCGACGCCGACGCCGGTACATCGACGCCGCAGGGGTCGTCACCGTCTCCACTACATGGATCGCCGGACAGCTGGCCGAGCAGGCACCCGAGCTGCTGGAGACGGAGCCGCTGCCGAAGATGACGTTCGGCCTCATCGAGGAACGGACCGGCCGGCGCGCATCGAGGCGCCGGGACACGGTCGCGCTCCGCGAAGTGCCCGAGGACGTCGCCGGCCTGCTCGACGCGGAGCCGGGAACGGTCGTCCTCACCATGACGAACCACTACTGGGACCAGGACGGCGAGCCGACCGAGTACGCCGTCGACTACCTCGGCGTCGGCCGGGACCTGTCCTCGGAATACGCCCTTGACTGACCGCCTGACACGGAGCGTGGCTGCGCCCCCGTCATGCCTCAGGGCACAACGAGGGCACAACGTTTCCGAACACACCCGACACCAGTCAACGTCAGCGAACGCTATTCCCGCAGGTCACGGCGGTATTTGACAGAACCGGGCAGGTCATGCAGTGAAGGGCGGCACCCCTGGTGGGGTGCCGCCCTTCGCGTCGTGCGGCCGCGCGCCACGCGGCCCGCGGTCACTTGCGCATGACCTCCGGCTCGTGCCGCCGCAGGAAGCGGGCGACGAGGAAGCCGCAGATCACACCGAGGACGAGCAGCGCGGCCATGTCCAGGCCCCAGGCCGAGGCCGTGTGGTCCCACAGCGGGTCGGTGCTGGTCGGGTCGTCGGTGTTCGGGGCGATCTTGTTGAAGTCCAGCGTGGTGCCGGCCGCGGCCACCGCCCAGCGGGACGGCATCAGGTACGAGAACTCGTTCACGCCGAGCGTGCCGTGCAGGGTGAAGAGGCAGCCGGTGAAGACGACCTGGATGATCGCGAACATCACCAGCAGCGGCATGGTCTTCTCGGCGGTCTTCACCAGCGAGGAGATCACCAGGCCGAACATCATCGAGGTGAAGCCCAGCGCCATGATCGGCAGGCACAGCTCCAACAGCGTCGAGCCGCCGAGCACAAGACCCTGGCCGGGGATCTCCCGGCTGGAGAAGCCGATCAGGCCGACCATCAGCCCCTGCAGCACCGTGACGGCGCCCAGCACGACCACCTTGGACATCAGGTACGCCGAGCGGGACAGGCCGGTGGCGCGCTCCCGCTCGTAGATGACCCGTTCCTTGATCAGCTCACGCACGGAGTTCGCGGCGCCCGCGAAGCACGCGCCGACGGCGAGGATCAGCAGCACGGTGGTCGCCGTGCCGTTCGGGACGGGCACACCGGTGCGCGGGTTGACCGAGTTGACCAGCAGGCCCTTGTCCGAGTCGATCAGCAGGCTGACCGCGCCCAGCACGGCCGGCAGGATCACCGTGAGCGCCAGGAACCCCTTGTCGGACGCGATGACCGCCACATAGCGCCGGATCAGGGTCAGAAGCTGGGAGCCCCAGCCCTGCGGCTTGGGCGGCTTGATGGCCTGCGGCGGCGGCATGTGTACGGACTGCGGGGCGACCGCGTCGATGTCCGCGGCGTACATCTGGTAGTGCTGCGAGCCCTTCCAGCGGCCCGCCCAGTCGTAGTCGCGGTAGTTCTCGAAGGCGGAGAAGACGTCGGCCCAGCTGTCGTAGCCGAAGAAGTTCAGCGCCTCGTCCGGCGGGCCGAAGTAGGCGACCGCACCGCCCGGCGCCATCACCAGCAGCTTGTCGCAGATCGCCAGCTCGGCGACCGAGTGGGTGACCACCAGGACCGTACGGCCGTCGTCGGCGAGGCCGCGCAGGAGCTGCATCACATCGCGGTCCATGCCCGGGTCGAGGCCGGAGGTCGGCTCGTCCAGGAAGATCAGCGAGGGCTTGGTCAGCAGCTCCAGGGCGACCGAGACGCGCTTGCGCTGGCCGCCGGAGAGGGAGGTGACCTTCTTGTCCTTGTGGATGTCCAGCTTGAGCTCGCGCAGCACCTCGTCGATGCGGGCCTCGCGCTCGGCGGCCGTGGTGTCGGCCGGGAAGCGCAGCTTGGCCGCGTACTTCAGGGCCTTCTTGACGGTCAGCTCCTTGTGCAGGATGTCGTCCTGCGGGACCAGACCGATGCGCTGGCGCAGCTCGGCGAACTGCTTGTACAGGTTGCGGTTGTCGTACAGGACCTCGCCCTGGTTGGCGGGCCGGTAGCCGGTGAGCGCCTTCAGCAGCGTCGACTTGCCGGAGCCGGACGGGCCGATGACCGCGATCAGGGACTTCTCCGGGACGCCGAAGGAGACGTCCTTCAGGATCTGCTTGCCGCCGTCGACCGTGACCGTCAGATGGCGCGCCGAGAAGGACACCTCGCCGGTGTCGACGAACTCCTCGAGCCGGTCGCCGACGATGCGGAAGGTGGAGTGGCCGACGCCGACGATGTCGTTCGGGCCGAGCAGCGCCGAACCGCCCTTGGCGATCGGCTGGCCGTTCACGTAGGTGCCGTTGTGCGAGCCCAGGTCGCGGATCTCGAAGCGGCCGTCGGGCGTCGAGTGGAACTCGGCGTGGTGCCGGGACACCTGGAGGTCGGAGACGACCAGCTCGTTCTCCAGGGCACGGCCGATGCGCATCACGCGGCCGACGGCGAACTGGTGGAACGTGGTCGGGCTGCGGTCGCCGTAGACCGGTGGCGCCCCCGCCGCGCCGCCGGGCGTCTTCTGCACCGGGTTCTCGGCCGGACCGCCCTGCTGCTGCGGGAACGCCGGCCGCTGCTGAGACTGCTGCCAGTCGGCCCGCGGCGCCTGCTGGTGCGCGGCGGCCTGCTGCGGGATCCCCTGCTGGGGGGCCTGCGGCTGCGCCCAGCCGGGTCCCGCGCCCTGAGCCGCGTACGGCGCGGACTGCGCCTGCTGCTGCGGCTGGGCGGCCTCGGCCGGGGCGCCGGAGAGGTTCAGCCGCGGCCCGTCGGTCGCGTTGCCGAGGAACACCGCCGAGCCCGGGCCGAGTTCCACGTGCTGGACCCGCTGACCCTGCACGAACGTGCCGTTGGTGCTGCCGTGGTCCTCGATGACCCAACTGCGGCCGGTGAAGCTGACCGTGGCGTGACGCCAGGAGACCCTGGCGTCGTCGAAGACGATGTCACCCTGCGGATCGCGGCCGAGGGTGTAGGACCTGGACGGCTCGAGCGTCCAGGTCCGTCCGTTTGTTTCCAGTACGAGTTCCGGCACTCCATGCCCCACTGAGTTGTCCCCCGAATTTCCCCCATCACAGGGAGTCTAGGGATGTCGAACATCGTGGGGAACTATTCCAGGCTGGGACCCGTGACCGAAAGCCGGGCCTTGCGCAGCACGCCGGCACACGCTTCAACTCGCCCCGTTGACGGGGTTGAAACCCGGCCGGAGAGTGGTAATCCCCCGCGAGGGGGACAAGCGCGGCAGCGGTGCCGCGCCGCGGATCGGGGGGTCTGCCATGAGCGCTGCCACGGGTGCCGGGACCGAGCGGCCGGGTGCGCCGCTGCCGTGGGCGGACATCCTGCTGTCCGCGGTCGCCGCGGTGAGCTGGGCGTCGGTGGGGATGACGGCCACGGCGGCCTTGGGACTGCACCTGCTCAAGGCGGACGCGGCGGGCTCACTGGGCCCGATGACCGCGGCCGTAGTGGCGCTGGGGGCGGGTGGTTCGGTCTCCCCGTCCGCGGACGTGTCCGCCTTCGGGCTGAAGGGCGGTGAGGCGCACACCGCCGTCGAGATCACGCCACTGGGCGTGAGCCTGGCCGGCGCCCTGCTGCTCGCGTGGTTCTTCCTGCGGTCCCTGCGCGCGGCGGGAGTTGTGATCGCGCCGTCCGAACTCCTCGCGCGCGCGGGCACGGTGGCCGCCCTCTTCCTGGCGATGCTGGCCGGGCTCGCCTGGGCGGGGCACGACGTCGTCACCGTCGACGGCGGCTCGCTCGGCCTCGGCGGGCCGTCCGGCGGGGGCGGCGCCGGCCTTCCCGGCCTCGGTGACCTGGGCGGCCTCGGCGGCCTCCTCCCGGACCGGGTCGGCGACCTGGTCCACGCCAAGGCGGCCGTCGGCTTCTCCGTGGACACCGCGCCCACCCTCCTCGGCGGGCTCGGCTGGTGCGTCGGCGTCCTGCTGATCTCGCTGCTGGCCTCCCGCCGCACTCCCCTGCCGCCCGGCTGGGACGCCGTGCACCGGGTGGTACGGCCGGCCGTCTCGGCGCTCGTCACCGTGCTGCTGGTGGCCGTGGCCGCCGGGCTCGCCGCTGCCGCGTACGCGACGGCCGGCGACGACCACCCCGGGCGGGTCGCCGGCGCCGCCCTGCTCGGCGCGCCCAACGGGGTGTGGCTCGGCGTACCGCTCGGGCTCTTCGTCCCCTGGGACGGCAGGGCCACCGGCGCCCTGGCCGGTGTGCTCCCGCACCCGCTGAACCAGCTGCTGGGCGCGGCGCCGGACCAGCCGGTCACCGTGGGCCGGCTGGCCGGGCTGGACGGCCGGGTGTGGCTGCTCGCGGTGGCGGCCGGCGCGGCGATGCTGCTGGCGGGGGTGCTGACGGCGGTGCGCACACCGGTGCCCGGCGGGACGGGCACGGCGGGCTTCGCGGGGCGGTGCGCCCTGCGGCTCGGGGTCGCGACCGCGCTCGCCCTGCCGTTCCTCGCCTGGCTTACGGACGTCTCGGTGGACGCCTCGCTGTCCGTGCTGGGCTTCGACGCGTTCGGCGCGGGCCTCGAACTGCACGGCCGGCTGGGCACGGCGCTGCTGCTGGGCGCCGTGTGGGGTGCGGGCGCCGGCGCGGCGGGAGCCCTGCTCGCCCGGGCGCTGGGCGCGGCGGGGACCCGGATGGCCCGCCCGGCACGCGCACGGGACCACGGGACGGTCGCGGCGGGCGGCGGCGAGGCGGCGGAGTACGGGGGCGGGTTCGAGGGCGGAGCCCGCGGGGCCGGGTGGCCCCGGGCCGGGGACGGTCCCGGGCGGACCGCGCCCGGTGGCGGGCCCGGGGGCCGGGTGGGCGACGGCTTCGGGGAGGCCGGACCTGGCGGTGGCGCCGGGCCCTACTCGCCGGGCAGGCCGTACCGGCCGCCGAATCCGGGCACGAACCCCTATCTCCGGCTGCCGCGGGAGGTGCGGGCGGAGCCCGAGGACGCGCGGCCGGCCCCGGCCGTGGACGACGTGTACGGCGCGCCGACGATCTCCCGCCGGCTGGCTCCGCCCCCGCCGCGGGGCCGCCCGGCGCGGCCCGCGCGCGACCGCTCGCCGGACACCCCGGACGACGGCCCGCCACCGCCGCCACCACCTCCGCCACCGCGTCCGGGGTCCGGTAGGTGACCCGCGGACGGGTATGAGTGCGGGGACAGCACCGGGCAAGGTGCGGTACACCCACCGGACACCTGTTGTTCCGTGTCCGTCAGGCGGACCGCACGGGCGGAAGGCACTGGGTGCCGGATACGGTGGTGACACCATGAGCGCTTCGCAGACTCCCGAGGTCCCCACTCTCCTCGTCAAGATCTTCGGCAAGGACAGGCCGGGCATCACGGCCGGCCTCTTCGACACCCTTGCCGCCTTCCTCGTCGACGTGGTCGACATCGAGCAGGTCGTCACCCGGGGCCGCCTGGTGCTGTGTGCGCTGGTCACCCAGCCGCCGGCCGGTCTCGAAGGCGATCTGCGGGCCACCGTGCACAGCTGGGCCGAGTCGATGAAGATGCAGGCGGAGATCATCTCCGGGCACGGCGACAACCGGCCCCGCGGGCTCGGGCGCTCCCTGGTGACCGTGCTCGGTCATCCGCTCACGGCGGAGTCGACGGCGGCCATCGCCGCCCGCATCGCGAAGACCGGCGGCAACATCGACCGTATCTTCCGGCTCGCCAAGTACCCCGTGACAGCGGTGGAGTTCGCCGTCTCCGGAGTGGAGACCGAACCGCTGCGCACGGCCCTGGCCCAGGACGCGGCGGCACTGGGTGTCGATGTCGCCGTGGTCTCGGCCGGCCTGCACCGGCGGGCGCAGCGCCTGGTGGTCATGGACGTGGACTCCACCCTCATCCAGGACGAGGTCATCGAGCTGTTCGCCGCGCACGCGGGCTGCGAGGACAAGGTCGCCGAGGTCACGGCGGCGGCGATGCGCGGGGAGCTGGACTTCGAGCAGTCGCTGCACGCGCGGGTGGCGCTGCTGGAGGGGCTGGACGCCTCGGTCGTGGAGAAGGTGCGCGACGAGGTGCGCCTGACGCCCGGCGCCCGCACGCTCATCCGCACCCTGAAGCGGCTCGGCTACCAGGTCGGTGTCGTCTCCGGCGGCTTCACGCAGGTCACGGACGACCTCAAGGAGCGGCTGGGGCTGGACTTCGCCCAGGCCAACACGCTGGAGATCGTCGACGGCAAGCTCACCGGGCGGGTCACCGGGGAGATCGTGGACCGGGCGGGCAAGGCGCGGCTGCTGCGCCGGTTCGCCGCCGAGGCCGGGGTGCCGCTGGCGCAGACGGTGGCGATCGGCGACGGCGCCAACGACCTGGACATGCTGAACGCGGCCGGGCTGGGCGTCGCCTTCAACGCCAAGCCGGTGGTCCGCGAGGCCGCGCACACGGCGGTGAACTTCCCGTTCCTCGACACCGTGCTCTACCTGCTGGGCGTCACCCGCGAAGAGGTCGAGGCGGCCGACACGCACGACGAGGACTGAACCGCCGGCCGGGAACCGCCCGCGGCCGGGACGGCTCGGGCGGGAGGGCGGCCCGGACGCGCGGAGGGCCCGGCGCCGTGGCGGTGCCGGGCCCTGCCGTCGTCCGCCGTCACTCGGAGGGCGCCCAGTAGTCCACCGGCGTGGCCACGCCCGGCTCCAGGCTCTTCCAGCCGCCGTCGAAGGTCAGCACCACGAAGGCGGCGGCCGGGAAGCCGCGCCGCTTCATCCGCTGGCGGGCGTCGCCCCCGGACTCGCCGGCCAGCACCTCGGCCAGGCCGTGCACACCCGGGTTGTGGCCGATCAGGATCACGTTCTGCGCGTCGTCCGGTACCTCGTTCAGCACGGCGATCAACTCGCCGGGAGACGCCTCGTAGACCCGCTCCTCATAGACGGTCTTCGGCCGGTGCGCGAGTTCGTGGACGGCGAGCTTCCAGGTCTCACGGGTCCGGACGGCCGTGGAGCACAGGGCGAGGTCGAACGTGTAACCGGTGTCGGCCAGCTTGCGTCCCGCGACCGCGGCGTCCATGCGACCCCGCTCGGCGAGAGGGCGTTCGTGGTCGGACACCTGCGGCCAGTCGGCTTTCGCATGCCGGAAAATGACGATCCTGCGAGGTTCTGCGACGCTCATGAGATCCAGCTTCGCATGAAACAAGCCACCCGGCGCAGGGAGTTGACATGGGGATTCGCCACGGGCGGAGGCTCCGGGTCAGCGGGCGAGGAGCCGCTGCGCGCGTTCGAGGAGCTGGGCGACCGCCGGGTCGCCGCTCGCCGCGTGGGCCTCGGAGGGGTTGAGTATCAGCGCCAGTAGCACGGCGAAGGCGAGGGCGGGCAGGAGGAGCGCCCACCAGGGCAGCCGGATGTCGACGCCGCCCGCGGGGCCGGTGTGGGTCCGGGTGTGCGTACGGACCGGCATGGTCGCCTCCGTAAGGTCCTCGAGTGTTCCTGGCCGCCTGCCGCGGTCATGTCTCGAAGGTACGGAGTCCCAGGCCGCCGGCCCATCCGGTGACCCACCCATTCGACCCTGACCCTGCCCCCCTAGGGGATGGTGGGGGCAGCCCCACCATCGGGGCGGGCCGGGTCAGGGTGAGGCGATCGTCGCGATGACGCCGATGATCACGAAGATGGCGAGGAACGAGCCGAAGACGAGCAGCAGCTTCTTCTGGCCGTTCTTGGGATTCGGGTCGAGCACAGGCTGCATGCGCCCAGTCTGACACCCTTCGTCCGGGACGGAGCGTCCGGGGTGCCGCCGGGCGTCGCGCGCCGGGCGCCTGGTGGGCTACTGGCGCTGGGCCTCTCCCGCCTCGTCCTCCACCGTGCGGTCGCGGCCCGCGACGAAACCGACCACCATCTGGGGCACCATCAGGCCCGCCATCAGGGCGATCGGCAGTCCCCAGCCGCCGCTGTGCTGGTAGAGCACGCCGACCAGCAGCGGGCCGGGGATGGAGATGAGATAGCCGGTGCTCTGCGCGAACGCGGAGAGCTGGGCCACGCCGGCGCCGGTCCTGGCCCGCATGCCGACCATGGTCAGCGCGAGCGGGAAGGCGCAGTTGGCGATGCCGAGCAGCACGGCCCAGGCCCAGGCGCCGGCGGCCGGCGCCAGGTAGAGGCCGGCGTATCCGGCGAGGCCGCACACGCCCAGGGCCAGCACGATCGGGCCCTGGTGGGGCAGCCGGGTGGCGAGCCGCGGGATCACGAAGGCCAGGGGGACGCCCATCACCATGGTGACGGCGAGGAGCAGGCCGGCGGTGCCAGCCGGGACGCCGGAGTCCCGGAAGATCTGCGCCATCCAGCCCATCGTGATGTACGCGGCGGTGGCCTGGAGCCCGAAGAAGACCGCGAGCGCCCATGCGGTGCGGCTGCGGGTGATGCGCAGCGGGTGCGCCTCCCGGCCGTCCGGCGTCGTGCGCACCGGCTCCTGGACGGGGGGCTCGTCCCGCCGGCGCACCAGCGGCAGCCAGGGCAGTACGGCGGCGGCCGCGAGAGCCGCCCACACGGCGAGGCCGGGCTGCCAGCCGCCGCCCAGCGCGCCGGTCATGGGCACGGTGACCGCGGCGGCGACGGAGGTGCCGAGGGCGAGGGCCATCGAGTACAGCCCGGTCATGGAGCCGACCCGGTCGGGGAACCAGCGCTTGACGATGACCGGCATCAGCACGTTGCTGACGGCGATGCCCATCAGGGCGAGCGCGCTGGCGGCGAGGAAGCCGGCCGTCCCGCCGGCGTACGGGCGTATCAGCAGGCCCGCGGTGATGGCTGCCATGCCGGCGCACACCACGGCGGCCGGCCCGAAGCGGCGGGCCAGCCTGGGCGCGGTGACGCCGAAGACGGCGAAGCAGAGCGGGGGCACGGAGGTGAGCAGTCCGGCCACGCTGCCGCTCATGCCGAGTCCGTCGCGGACCTCCTCCAGCAGCGCGCCGAGGCTGGTGATGGCGGGGCGGAGGTTGAGCGCGGACAGCACGATGCCGGCGACGACGAGACGGGTCGCCCAGGCACGCGCGGGCGGGACCGCCCGGGTGCCCGGCGGTGTGCTCGTGCCGCGTCCGGTCGAAGGCATCTCCGTACGGGTGTCCGCGATCCGCGTTTCCTCACTGGCCATGCCGCACATCATAGAATCATGGGATGATTGGTTGTCCACTCCCCCGGCGGCGCAGTCCCGGGACCACGTGCGAAGGTGTGCCATGCCTCTGAGCCACCCGCGCCGTTCGGCGCTCTCCGAGCAGGTCATCGCGGAGCTGCGGGCGCAGATCGCCTCCGGCGAGTGGCCGGTGGGTTCGCGCATCCCGACCGAGCCCGAACTGGTGGAGCAGCTCGGCGTCGCCCGCAACACCGTCCGCGAGGCCGTGCGGGCGCTCGCGCACAACGGTCTGCTGGACATCCGGCAGGGCTCGGGCACGTATGTCGCGGCGACGAGCGAGCTGGCCGGCGTGATGCACCGCCGTTTCGCAGGGGCCGACCCGCGGCACATCGCGGAGCTGCGCTCGACGCTGGAGTCCGCGGCGGCGCGGCTGGCCGCCGGGCGGCGCACCGAGAAGGACCTCAAGCAGCTCGACGCGCTGCTGGTGCGGCGCGAGGAGGCCTGGGAGTCCGGCGAGGCGGAGGCCTTCGTGGCGGCCGACGCGACGTTCCACCTGGCGGTGGTGGCGGCCTCCCACAACGACGTCATGACGGCGATGTACGCCGACCTCGGCGAGGTGCTGCGGGACTGGCTGCGCGCCGACGTCGGCGGCGGCCTGACCCCCGAGACGCACATGGACCACGCCCGTCTGGTGGACGCGATCCGCGCCGGTGACGCGGCGGCGGCCGCCGAGGAGGCCGCGAGCTATCCGTTCCTGTGCCGCCCGGGCAGGTTCAGCGCGCCTTCTGGTGGCTGATCCACACCGAGCGGACCTCCTTCCAGCAGCGGCCGGTCAGCCGCACCGTCAGGGCCGCGTCGGTGTTCACGGGCGCGCTGTCGGTGTCGATGTCCCACCAGCGGGCGCACTCGATGTGGAGGCGCACGCGGTCGGTGTCGACGTAGGGGTTGTGGCAGTAGGCGACGACGCGCGAGCCGGTGACGGCCGTGCGGCAGGCGGCGCCGAACAGCTCGGGCGCGGGCGGCTTGCCGTCGCTCCCGCGCGCGTGGCAGAGCGTGGCGTACGGCAGACAGAGCACGAGCGCCGCGGCCACGGTCACCGGGGCCAGGCTGCGGGACAGGCGCACAAGGGGACCTCCTCGGCCAGGCTGCGGAGGGATGCGCGGGGTGGTGACGCTGCCTCCAGGGTGCGCCGCCGGCTCCCCGGACCGCCCGGCCGGTTACGCCGCACGAGTGACGCCCCGCTCCCCGCGCGCTGCGGGGAACGGGGCGTCGGGCGTACGGGGCTCACCCGCGCGGTACGCGGGTCACCGTGTGCCGTGCGCGGCTCAGGCGCCGATGGCGTGCAGGCCGCCGTCCACGTGGACGATCTCGCCGGTGGTCTTCGGGAACCAGTCGCTCAGCAGGGCGACGATGCCGCGGCCGGCCGGCTCGGGGTCCTTGAGGTCCCACTCCAGCGGGGAGCGGGTGTCCCACACGGCGGCGAGGTCGCTGAAGCCCGGGATGGACTTGGCGGCCATGGAGCCGAGCGGGCCCGCGGAGATGAGGTTGCAGCGGATGTTCTGCTTGCCCAGGTCGCGGGCGATGTAGCGGCTGGTGGCCTCCAGCGCGGCCTTGGCCGGGCCCATCCAGTCGTACTGCGGCCAGGCGAACTGCGCGTCGAAGGTGAGGCCGACGACCGAGCCGCCGTTCTGCATCAGCGGCAGGCAGGCCATGGTCAGCGCCTTCAGGGAGAACGCCGAGACGTGCATGGCGGTGGAGACCGACTCGAACGGCGTGTTGAGGAAGTTGCCGCCGAGCGCGTCCTGCGGCGCGAAGCCGATGGAGTGCACGACGCCGTCCAGGCCGCCCAGCTCCTCGCCGACGAGGTCGGCCAGCCGCCCGAGGTGCTCGTCGTTGGTGACGTCCAGCTCGATGACCTTCGCGGGCTTCGGCAGCTTCTTCGCGATGCGCTCGGTCAGCGTGGGCCGCGGGAAGGCGGTCAGGATGACCTCGGCGCCCTGCTCCTGGGCCAGCTTCGCTGCGTGGAAGGCGATGGAGGCCTCCGTCAGCACACCCGTGATCAGGATGCGCTTGCCCTCGAGAATTCCGCTCATGTTGATCAGTGACCCATTCCCAGTCCGCCGTCAACGGGGATGACGGCTCCAGTGATGTACGAGGCGTCGTCCGAGGCGAGGAACCGCACCGCCGCGGCGATCTCCTCCGGCTGCGCGTAGCGGCCGAGCGGCACCTGGGACACGATGTCCTTGCGCTGCTCGTCGGTGAGCACCTTGGTCATGTCGGTGTCGACGAAGCCGGGCGCGACGACGTTGAAGGTGGTGTTGCGCGAGCCCAGCTCACGGGCGAGGGAGCGCGCGAAGCCGACGAGGCCGGCCTTGGAGGCGGCGTAGTTCGCCTGCCCCGCCGAGCCGAGCAGGCCGACCACCGAGGAGATCAGCACGACGCGGCCCTTGCGGGCCCGCAGCATGCCGCGGTTGGCGCGCTTGACGACGCGGAAGGTGCCGGTGAGGTTGGTGTCGATGACCGAGGTGAAGTCCTCCTCGGACATGCGCATCAGGAGCTGGTCCCGGGTGACGCCGGCGTTGGCGACGAGGACCTCGACGGGACCGTGCTGCTCCTCGATCTCCTTGTAGGCCTGCTCCACCTGCTCGGGGTCGGTGATGTCGCACTTGACGGCGAGGAAGCCGGCCGGCGGCTCACCCGAGCGGTACGTGATCGCGACCTTGTCGCCGGTGTCGGCGAAAGCGCGGGCGATGGCGAGGCCGATGCCCCGGTTGCCTCCGGTGACGAGAACCGAGCGGCTCAACGGATCACCCTTTCGATAGCGGTCTGATGCGGTACGGCACCCGCCCGAACACCTCGATGACAGGCGGCTTCATCGAAAACCTATCGGTAGCGCCCCTTCCGTGGGCAAGCGGGCACCGACAGTGGCTGAAGTGCGTCACTGTCGGGTCCCTACAGAAAGCGGCCCGGGCGGAGCGAAACCTGTGGTCCGCCGGGCCGCTGTCAGGACATGATCGGACCGACAGGCCACGACAGCAGGGAGACCTCCGTGCCTCATTCCATCGACGAAGCCTTCACGGCGCTGCCGCTGAGGGCCCTGGCCGACGCCGCGCTGGCACGCGCGCGGGCGCTCGGGGCCGAGCATGCGGACTTCCGGTTCGAGCGGGTGCGCAGCGCGTCCTGGCGGCTGCGGGACGCCAGGCCCGCGGGATCGTCGGACACCACCGACCTCGGCTACGCGGTCCGGGTCGTGCACGGCGGCGCCTGGGGCTTCGCGTCCGGGGTGGACCTGAGCCTGGACGCGGCCGCGAAGGTCGCCTCCCAGGCGGTGGCGATGGCGAAGCTCTCCGCGCAGGTCATCAGGGCGGCCGGCGCGGACGTGGGGGCACCTCCCACGCCTTTCGGGCAGTGGGGGAGGGTGGAGCTGGCGGACGAGCCGGTGCACGCGGACCGCACGTGGATCTCGTCGTACGAGATCGACCCCTTCTCGGTGCCCGACGAGGAGAAGGCCGGGCTGCTGGCGCAGTGGAGCGCCCGGCTGCTCGCGGCGAACGGCGTGGACCACGTGGACGCCTCGCTGCTCACCGTGCACGAGAACAAGTTCTACGCGGACACGGCCGGCACCGTGACGACCCAGCAGCGGGTGCGGCTGCACCCGCAGCTCACCGCGGTGTCGGTGGACGACTCGAGCGGCGAGTTCGACTCGATGCGGACCATCGCGCCGCCGGTGGGCCGGGGCTGGGAGTACCTGACGGGCACCGGCTGGGACTGGGACGCCGAGCTGGAGCGGATCCCGGAGCTGCTGGCGGAGAAGATGCGGGCGCCGAGCGTGGAGCCGGGCCTGTACGACCTGGTGGTCGACCCGTCCAACCTGTGGCTGACCATCCACGAGTCCATCGGGCACGCCACCGAGCTGGACCGCGCCCTCGGCTACGAGGCCGCCTACGCCGGCACCTCCTTCGCCACCTTCGACCAGCTCGGCAAGCTCAGGTACGGCTCCGAGCTGATGAACGTCACCGGCGACCGCACCGCCGAGCACGGCCTCGCGACCGTCGGCTACGACGACGAGGGCGTCGAGGCGCAGTCCTGGGACCTGGTGAAGGACGGCACGCTGGTGGGCTACCAGCTCGACCGGCGGATCGCCCGGCTGACCGGGTTCGAGCGGTCCAACGGGTGCGCGTTCGCCGACTCGCCGGGTCATGTGCCGGTGCAGCGCATGGCCAACGTGTCGCTGCGGCCGGACCCCGCGGGGATGTCCACCGAGGACCTGATCGGGGGCGTCGACCGGGGCATCTACGTGGTCGGCGACCGCTCCTGGTCGATCGACATGCAGCGCTACAACTTCCAGTTCACCGGGCAGCGCTTCTTCCGGATCGAGAACGGCCGGATCACCGGGCAGCTCAAGGACGTCGCCTACCAGGCGACGACCACCGACTTCTGGGGCTCGATGGCCGCCGTGGGCGGCCCGCAGACCTATGTCCTGGGCGGCGCCTTCAACTGCGGCAAGGCCCAGCCGGGCCAGGTGGCCGCCGTGTCCCACGGGTGCCCCTCCGCGCTGTTCCGGGGCGTCAACATTCTGAACACCACCCAGGAGGCCGGCCGATGAGCGCCCGTACCAACAAGCCGCACGAGGTCGTCGAGCAGGCGCTCGCGCTGTCCCGGGCCGACGGCTGCGTGGTCATCGCCGACGAGCAGTCGACCGCGAACCTGCGCTGGGCGGGGAACGCGCTCACCACGAACGGCGTGACGCGCGGCCGTACGCTCACGGTGATCGCGACCGTGGACGGCAAGGAGGGCACCGCGTCCGGCGTCGTGTCCCGGTCCGCGGTGACGGCCGCGGAGCTGGAGCCGCTGGTGCGGGCCGCCGAGGCCGCGGCGCGCGGGGCCGGGCCCGCCGAGGACGCGCAGCCGCTGGTCGGCGACGTGCCCCCTTCCCCGGACTTCACCGACGCGCCCGCCGAGAACTCCTCCGCGGTGTTCGCCGACTTCGCCCCGGCGCTCGGCGAGGCCTTCGCCCGCGCCCGGGCCGGCGGCCGTGAGCTGTACGGCTTCGCCAACCACGAGCTGGTGTCGACGTACCTGGGCACCTCCACCGGCTTGCGGCTGCGGCACGACCAGCCCACCGGGACGCTGGAGATGAACGCCAAGTCGCCGGACCGCACCCGTTCGGCGTGGGCGGGGCGGTCGACGCGCGACTTCAAGGACGTCGACCCGGGCGCGCTCGACGCCGAGCTGGCCGTGCGCCTGGGCTGGGCCGAACGGCGCGTGGAGCTGCCCGCGGGCCGGTACGAGACGCTGCTGCCGCCGACCGCGGTCGCCGACCTGCTGATCTACCAGCTCTGGTCGGGCTCGGGCCGGGACGCGGCGGAGGGCCGCACGGTGTTCTCCAGGCCGGGCGGCGGCACCCGGGTCGGCGAGAAGCTGAGCGAGCTGCCGCTGACCCTGCGCAGCGACCCGCACGAGCCGGGCCTGGAGTGCGCGCCGTTCGTGGTCGCCCACTCCTCCGGCGGCGACCAGTCCGTGTTCGACAACGGGCTGCCGGTGCGGGCCACCGACTGGGTCGGCGAGGGCGTGCTGCGGAACCTGACCACGACCCGGCACAGCGCGGGCCTGACCGGGCTGCCGGTCGCCCCGGCGCTCGGGAACCTGATCCTCGACGGCGGTCAGGACCGCTCCCTGGAGGAGATGGTCGCGGACACCGGACGCGGGCTGCTGCTGACCTGCCTGTGGTACATCCGCGAGGTGGACCCGGCGACGCTGCTGCTCACCGGCCTCACCCGGGACGGCGTCTACCTGGTGGAGGACGGGGAGGTCACCGGGCAGGTGAACAACTTCCGGTTCAACGAGTCGCCGGTGGACCTGCTGGGCAGGGCGGCGGAGGCCGGGCGCACCGAGAAGACGCTGCCGCGCGAGTGGAGCGACTGGTTCACCCGGGCCGCGATGCCCGCGCTGCGGATCCCGGACTTCAACATGAGTTCGGTCAGCCAGGGCGTATAACCTCGTAGTCGGCTGTCACCCGACCGCCCGAAGATCTTCAAGGAGACACGAGAACCGTGACGGACATCGTCGACGAGCTGAAGTGGCGTGGGCTGTTCGCCCTGTCCACCGACGAGGACGCCTTGCGCAAGGCGCTCGCGGACGGTCCCGTCACGTTCTATTGCGGTTTCGACCCGACGGCGCCGTCGCTGCACGTGGGGCACCTGGTGCAGGTGCTGACCGTGCGCCGGCTCCAGCAGGCCGGGCACCGGCCGCTGGCGCTGGTCGGCGGCGCGACGGGGCTGATCGGCGACCCGCGCCCGACCGCCGAGCGCACGCTGAACGACCCGGAGACGGTGGCCGGCTGGGTGGGCCGGCTGCGCGGCCAGATCGAGCCGTTCCTGTCCTTCGAGGGCGAGAACGCCGCCGTCATGGTGAACAACCTCGACTGGACGGAAGGCCTGTCCGCGATCGAGTTCCTGCGGGACATCGGCAAGCACTTCCGGGTGAACAAGATGCTCACGAAGGACTCCGTGGCCCGCCGGCTGGAGTCCGACCAGGGCATCAGCTACACCGAGTTCAGCTACCAGATCCTGCAGGGCATGGACTTCCTGCAGCTCTACCGGCGGTACGGCTGCAGGCTCCAGCAGGGCGGCAGCGACCAGTGGGGCAACCTCACGGCCGGCCTGGACCTGATCCACCGGCTGGAGCCGGACGCCGACGTGCACGCCCTGGCCACCCCGCTGATGACCAAGGCGGACGGCACCAAGTTCGGCAAGACCGAGGGCGGGGCCGTCTGGCTCGACCCGGAGATGACCGCGCCGTACGCGTTCTACCAGTTCTGGCTGAACGTGGACGACCGGGACATCTCGCGGTACATGCGGATCCTGTCGTTCAGGTCCCGGGAGGAGCTGGAGGAGCTGGAGCGGCAGACCGAGGAGCGTCCGCAGGCCAGGGCCGCGCAGCGCGCCCTCGCCGAGGAGCTGACGACGCTGGTGCACGGCGCCGGTCAGACGGCCGCCGTGATCGCCGCGTCCAAGGCGCTCTTCGGTCAGGGCGAGCTGGCGGAGCTGGACGACAGGACGCTGTCGGCCGCGCTGTCCGAGGTGCCGCACATCCAGGTCACCGAGCTGGGCCCGGTGACGGACCTGTTCGCCGAGGTCGGTCTGGTGGCCAGCAAGTCGGCCGCCCGCCGGACGGTGAAGGAGGGCGGCGCCTACGTGAACAACGCGAAGGTGACCGCGGAGGACGCGGTGCCCGCCCGGGAGGACCTGCTGCACGGGCGCTGGCTGGTGCTGCGCCGGGGCAAGAAGAACCTGGCCGCGGTCGAGGTCAAGCCGGCCTGAGACATGCCGGAGGCCTGAGACACACCGGAGGGCGGCTTTCCGACGCGGGGGCCGCCCTCCGGTGTGTCCGCCGTCAGACGCGCTGCCGTTTGTGCTTGCCGACCGTCGCCATGTAGAGGGCGTCGATCACGGCGACGATGATGATCGCGGCGACGATCTGGAAGATGTGCCGGCTCCAGTCGATGCCCTTGGTCTGCGCGACGCCGAGGGCGGCCGCGATCGCGTTTCCGGCGATGGCGCCGAGGATGCCGCCGATGGTGGTCAGCCACAGGGGGCTGTGCTGCTTGCCGGGAATGACCGCCTTGGCGATGAGGCCCAGCACGAAGCCCACGATGATCGCCCACAACCAGCCCATGGCTTCCTCCTCGTACCGATTGGCGTGCGTGAGCACTACGGCAAGTCTCGGCGTGCGGGCCGTACGGCGCATGTCGGGTGCGCCCGTACGTGGTCCGGCCCACGGTGGTCGCGCGGACGGGCGGCGACCCGGTCTCGTGGGCGGCCGGGTCGCGGCGTACCGTGGAGATGTTCCGCACGGGCCGGCGCCCACGCGGACGACGGTTCTGCGGGCCATGGGAGCTCGATGCGGGCGGATGGTGGAATGTGATGCGGAAGCAGCACGGCGGCGACGTCCAGGTGTTCCGGATCACCGGCGCCCGGACGGGTCTGGCCGAGGACGTGCGGGGCCGGCAGCGGCGGTATGTCATCTCGATGACGATCCGGACCGCCTCGGTGATCCTCGCGGCGACCCTGTGGAACGTCGAACGGTACGTGGCCATCGTGGCGCTGGTGCTCGGCGCGGTGCTCCCCTACATCGCGGTGGTGATCGCGAACGCCGGCCGGGAGCGGCCGCCCGCCCTTCCGTCGACCTTCGTCACGGCTCCGACGCGGCCGATGATCACTCCGCCGCGCGCGCAGGACGGGAGCGCGCAGGCGGAATCCGTACCGGAGGACCTGTCGGCGGAGCCGGGGACGCGGGGGTCCGGCGAGCGGCAGTGACCGCCGTGCGGGGCCTGAACAAGGCGGACACGGGGCGGTGGACCGGACCCGTCGCCAAGCTCAGGAAAAGCTCAATTCATTCGTGCGGTTCGGTGCCGGACGCAGGGTGACCCATGACATACTGCGTACGCGCTCCGCATCCCCCGTCGGAGCGACGGACCGACGCCGGGCAGCTCCCCCCGTGGCTGCTCGGCGTCGCCTTGTTTACGGGGGCCCGGTGAGACGGAACCAGTGAAGAACCTGTGAGTGACGAGACCCCCATCTGCTCCGCCAAGGGCTGCCGTGCCACCGCCGTGTGGGTACTGGCCTGGAACAACCCGAAGATCCACACTCCGGAGCGGCGCAAGACGTGGCTCGCCTGCGAGGAGCACCGCGAGCACCTCTCGCAGTTCCTCGGGGTCCGGGGGTTCCTGAAGGACGTGGTGAGGTTCGAGGAGTGGCGGGCGGCCGAGGAGTCGTGAGACCCCGTCGCCGGATCACCGTCCGCCGCCCTCGCGACGGGCTCTAGCCGCCGATCGCCGACATCGGCCGGTCCGGCTGGACGAACGACGGGTCGTCGAGGCCCGCGCCGGCCTTCTTGCCCCACATCGCCACGCGCCAGAGGCGGGCGATCTCCTCGTCGGGGGCGCCGGAGCGCAGGGCCGCTCGCAGGTCGGTCTCCTCGGTGGCGAACAGGCAGGTCCGTATCTGGCCGTCGGCCGTGAGCCGGGTGCGGTCGCAGGCGGCGCAGAACGGGCGGGTGACCGACGCGATCACGCCGACGCGGTGCGGGCCGCCGTCCACCAGCCAGCGTTCGGCCGGCGCCGAACCCCGCTCGTCCGCCCCCTCGGGCGTGAGGTCGAAGCGGGTGCGCAGGGAGGCCAGGATGTCCCCGGCGGTCACCATGCCGTCGCGCTTCCAGCCGTGCTGGGCGTCGAGCGGCATCTGCTCGATGAAGCGTAGTTCGTAGTCGTTCTCCACCGCCCAGGCCAGCAGGTCCGGGGCCTCGTCGGCGTTCAGCCCCGGCATCAGGACCGAGTTGACCTTGACCGGGTCGAGGCCCGCCTCGCGGGCGGCCTCCAGGCCTTCCAGGACGTCGCGGTGGCGGTCGCGTCGGGTGAGGGTCTTGAAGACGTCCGGGCGCAGGGTGTCCAGGGACACGTTGACCCGGTCCAGGCCCGCCGCCTTCAGGGCGGAGGCGGTGCGACGCAGACCGATGCCGTTGGTGGTGAGGGACATCTGGGGACGGGGCTCGAGTGCGGCGACCCGCTCGACGATGCCGGCCAGGCCGGGGCGCAGCAGGGGCTCGCCGCCGGTGAAGCGGACCTCCTCGATGCCGAGCCCGCCGACCGCGATGCCGATGAGGCGGACGATCTCGTCGTCGGTGAGCAGGTCGGGCTTGGCCAGCCACTGCAGGCCTTCCTCGGGCATGCAGTAGGTACAGCGCAGATTGCACCGGTCGGTCAGCGAGACCCGAAGGTCGGTGGCGACGCGGCCGTAGGTGTCGATGAGCACGTGGGCCCCCTCCCTCGGTACCGGACAGTCGTTCTCCGTCACCTGCGAGCCTACGTGAGAGGACCGACAACGGAGGCGGCCCGATCCCACGAGGCACGGCGGGGCCGCGTCGTAGGACCGTACGATCCCGCACGACGCGGCCCGTCGCCACTGGTGTCAGTGCGCTCCCGTGCCGGTCAGGGAACGCACCTCCAGTTCCGCGTACTTGCCCGTGTCCGGGACCTCCTTGGAGAGCAGGGTGCCCACCGCGCCCAGCAGGAATCCGACCGGGATCGAGATGATGCCCGGGTTCTCCAGCGGGAACCAGTGGAAGTCGGCGTCCGGGAACATCGAGGTCGGCTTGCCGGACACCACCGGCGAGAACAGCACCAGGCCGACCGCGGTGACCAGGCCGCCGTAGATCGACCACAGGGCGCCGGAGGTGGTGAACCGCTTCCAGAACAGGCTGTAGAGGATGGTCGGCAGGTTGGCGGAGGCGGCGACCGCGAAGGCGAGGGCGACCAGGCCGGCCACGTTGAGGTCGCGGGCCATGGCGCCGAGCACGATGGAGACGGCGCCGATGCCGACGGTCGCCCAGCGGGCCGCGCCGAGTTCCTGCTTCTCGGTGGCCTGCCCCTTCTTGATGACGTTGGCGTAGATGTCGTGGGCGAAGGAGGACGACGAGGCGAGGGTGAGGCCGGCGACCACCGCGAGGATGGTGGCGAAGGCGACGGCGGAGATGCTGGCGAGCAGGATGGCGCCCCAGTCGGAGTCCACTCCGCCGAGGTGCAGGGCGAGGAGCGGCGCGGCGGTGTTGCCCGCCTTGTTGGAGGCGATGATCTCGTCCGGTTTGATCAGCGCGGCGGCGCCGAAGCCGAGGGCGAGGGTCATCAGGTAGAAGGCGCCGATCAGGCCGATCGCCCAGATGACGGACTTGCGGGCGGCCTTGGCGGTCGGGACCGTGTAGAAACGGATCAGGATGTGGGGCAGGCCCGCGGTGCCGAGGACCAGGGCGATGCCGAGGGAGATGAAGTCCAGCTTGGTGGTGCCGGTGGCGCCGTACTTCAGGCCGGGTTCCAGGAAGGCCGAGCCCTTGGCGCTGTTGTCGGCGGCGGTGCCGAGCAGGTCGGAGATGTTGAAGTGGAACTTCAGCAGGACCAGGAAGGTCAGCAGCAGGGCGCCCAGGATCAGCAGCACCGCCTTGACCATCTGGACCCAGGTGGTGCCCTTCATGCCGCCGATGGTGACGTACACGATCATCAGGACGCCGACCAGGGCGACGATGCCGATCTTGCCGCCGTCGCTGGTGATGCCGAGCAGCAGCGAGACGAGCACGCCGGCGCCGGCCATCTGGGCGAGGAGGTAGAAGATCGACACGACGATGGTGGAGGTGCCGGCCGCGGTGCGGACGGGCCGCTGGCGCATCCGGTAGGCCAGGACGTCGCCCATCGTGTAGCGGCCGGAGTTGCGCAGCGGTTCGGCGACCAGGAGCAGGGCGACCAGCCAGGCGACCAGGAAGCCGATGGAGTACAGGAAGCCGTCGTAGCCGAAGAGGGCGATGGCGCCGGCGATGCCGAGGAAGGACGCGGCGGACATGTAGTCGCCGGAGACGGCCAGGCCGTTCTGGAAGCCGGTGAACTGCCGTCCGCCGGCGTAGAAGTCGGCGGCGTCCCTGGTCTGCCGGCCGGCCCAGACGGTGATCACGAGGGTCGCGGCGACGAACACCGCGAACAGGGTGATGATCAGCGTCCGGTGCTCGCCGGCCTCGCCGGCGGCGAGCAGGGTGTGCTGTGCGGGGCTCATGCTCCGCCCTCCATCCGGGACTTGATGGCCTCGGCCCGCGGGTCGAGCTTGACGGCGGCGCGCCGTGCGTACCACCAGGCGATGAGGAACGTGGTGAGGAACTGTGCGAGGCCCAGGACGAGGGCCACGTTGACGTTGCCGGCCACCTTGGTGCCCATGAAGCCGCCCGCGTAGCAGGACAGCAGCACGTACAGCAGGTACCAGGTGATGAAGGCGATGGTCAGGGGGAACGCGAAGGAGCGGTTGGCGCGGCGCAACTCACCGAACTCCGCGCTCTGCTGGACCTCGACGAACTCCTCGGTGGAGGGAAGGTGGGCTTGCGGTTTCGCGGGTGGCGGTGTCTCGGTGGCCACGGGCTCTCCTCGCGTCGGACCTGCGCTGCGTCGACCTCACGGACGGGAAATCACGTTACCGGCAGTCGCCGGACGACTGCGGTGAGTGTTTCCGGCGGAGGGCCGGCGGTCGTTGCGGGCCCTCCGTCCACGGTCACGGCGCCGGGCGCGGACCGGTTCAAGTCGGCCTGCCCCTTTCGGAGATCAGATCGGCGGGATAGCTTCGGCCTGCACCACCCGTCATGTACGCGCCCGGGCACCACCTGTGTCTCGGGCGGTTCCGTATCCGGATGATGTGGAGATCCCATGGTTCATTCGCGCTCCAGACGCCGCCTGGCGCTCGCCGTGCCGGTCGTGCTGTCACTGACCGCCTCGCTCGGTTTCCTGCCGACGGCGGCCTCGGCGTCGACCGAGGCGGCCACCACGGCACGGGCCGCGGACGGCCCGGGCCTGGCGTACGTGGTCAACACCAGGACGGACCACCGCACGATCGAGTCGGTGGAGCGGGCGGTCTCCCGCAACGGCGGCACCATCGTGGCGAGTTACGACCGGATCGGGGTGATCGTCGCGCACTCCGCGCAGGCGGACTTCGGGGCGCGGATGCGCGCGGTGCGCGGCGTCGAGTCCGCGGGCGCCACCCGTACCGCCCCGCTGAGCGCGGCGGGCACGACGGACGAGGGCGCGGTCCAGGTCCTGTCGAAGGCGGAGGCCGCGAAGGTGGCCCGGGGCGCGGCGGCGGGCGAGGAACCCCTCGAGGCCGACCAGTGGGACCTGCGGTCGATCGGCGCCGACCAGGCCGCGACGATCAACCCGGGCAGCAGGAACGTGACCGTCGGCGTGATCGACACCGGTGTGGACGACACCCACCCGGACATCGCCCCGAACTTCTCCGCGTCGCAGTCGGCGAACTGCGTGAGCGGCAAGGCCGACACGACGTACGGCGCCTGGCGGCCCGCGGACGCCGACCACTACCACGGCACGCACGTCGCGGGCGAGATAGCCGCGGCCCGCAACGGCATAGGCGTGGCCGGCGTGGCGCCCGGGGTGAAGGTCGCCAGCATCACGGTGGCCCAGCCGGACTCGACCTCGCTGTTCTACCCGGAGAGCGTGGTCTGCGCCTTCGTGTTCGCGGCGGACCACGGCATCGAGATCACCAACAACAGCTACTACGTCGACCCTTGGCTGTACAACTGCATGGACGACCCCGATCAGCGGGCCATCGTCGACGCGGTCAACCGCGCCCAGCTGTACGCACAGCGCAAGGGCACGCTCAACGTAGCCTCGGCGGGCAACTCCAACGACGACCTCGACTCCGACGCGATCGTGGACGACTCCAGCCCGGACGACTCGACCGCCACCACCCGCACGGTCGACCCGCACAAGTGCTTCGACATCCCGACCCAGCTGCCGGGCGTGGTCACCGTGAGCGCGGTGGGCGTCAAGGGCGCCAAGTCGTACTACTCCAGCTACGGCAAGGGCGTGGTCGACGTGGCGGGGCCGGGCGGCGACCGGTACCAGATCCCGGACACGCCGTCGAAGAACGGCCGCATCCTGTCCACACTGCCGAACAACCAGTACGGCTTCCTGCAGGGCACGTCGATGGCGTCGCCGCACGTGGCCGCCGTGGCCGCGCTGCTGAAGTCGGCGCACCCGCACGCCACCCCGGCCCAGTTGCAGGCCCTGCTCAAGGCCCAGGCGGACAACCCGGGCTGCCCGGCCGGACCCTACGACGGGAACGGTGACGGGGTCGTGGACGCGACCTGCGTCGGCGGCAAGCGCGTCAACGGGTTCTACGGGCACGGCATCGTCAACGCGCTGCGCGCGGTGCGCTGACCGGTCCCGGAGCACGGGTGCCGCCGGAAGGCCTCCGGCGGCACCCGCCCGGCCGCACGCCGGGCCCACCCCCTCCATATTGATCCAGTCAATACTGCATAGTGCAGTCATGACGGATGTCGAGTACGCCTGGAGCGCGCTGGGCGGCGATCCCGCCCTACTGTCGCGTGTGTCGGTCGTCGAGCGCGAGGGCGCGCTGCCCGCCCGGCTGCCGGTGCTGCGGCTCGCGCGCGCGTGCGTCGGCGTGTGCGCGCTGGCCGCCGCCGAACTGGGGGCCCGGCGGGCCGGACTCGCCCGGGTGCCGCGGGCCGAAGTGGACGACGGCGCGGTCGCCGCCGCGTTCCACAGCGAGCGGCTGCTGCGGGTGGACGGCCGGGCGCCGGTCTCCTTCGCCCCGCTGTCCCGGTTCTGGCGGACCGCCGACGGCTGGGTGCGCACCCACGCCAACTACCCGCACCACCGCACCCGGCTGCTCCGCGCGCTAGGCCTGCCCGAGGACCCGGCGGTGGCGGCGGCCGAGGCGCGGATCGCCGAGCGGTCCGCCCTGGACGTGGAGGACACGGTCCACCGCGCCGGCGGGCTCGCCGTGGCCCTGCGCACCCCGCGCGAGTGGGCGGCGCACGGACAGGCCGCCGAGGTGGCCGCACGGCCACTGGTCGAACGCGAGCGGCTGAACGCCTCCCCCGCGCGCGTGCCGCGCCCGCTCGACCCGGCCGCGGCCCGGCTGCTGCCCGCCGACGGGCTGCGCGTCCTGGACCTGACCCGGGTGCTGGCCGGCCCGGTCGCCACCCGCACGCTGGCGCTGCTCGGCGCGGACGTACTGCGCCTGGACCACCCGCGGTCGCCCGAACTCCCCGACCTGCACGCCGACACGGGCTTCGGCAAGCGTTCGGCCACCCTGGACCTCACCACCGGCCGGGACACCCTGGAGGAACTGCTGGCCGCGGCGGACGTCGTGGTCACCGGCTACCGGCCCGGCGCCCTCGACCGGTTCGGCCTCTCCCCCGAGGCGCTGGCCGAGCGGCACCCCGGGCTGGTGGTGGCGCAGGTGTCGGCGTGGGGCGCGTACGGGCCCTGGGCGGGGCGGCGCGGCTTCGACAGCCTGGTGCAGGCCGCGGCCGGCATCGCGGCCACCGAGGGCTCGGCGGGGCGGCCCGGCGCGCTGCCCGCGCAGGCGCTGGACCACGGCACCGGGTACCTGCTGGCGGCCGGCGTGCTGCGGGCGCTGACCGAGCGGTCGTACGACGGGGGCGGCCGGCTGGTCCGGACGGCGCTCGCCCGGACCGCGTACTGGCTCACGGAGGAGATCCCGCCGGCCGCCGCCGCGTGCGGCGGCCCCGCGTACGGGGGCCCGGACGCCTGGCTGGCCGAGACCGCGGGCCGGCTCGGGCGACTGCGGCACGCCCTGCCGCCGCTGTCCTTCACCGGCGGCCCGACCGGCTGGACGCGACCCCCGACGCCGTGGGGTTCGGACCCGGCACGCTGGGAGTGAGCAGACGGGCAGCCGGGATCCCGCACGCCGACGGCACGGCGCGGCGCGGTCGTCCGGTCGTCCGTCCGCTCGCCCCGGCCGTCTCCCGGCCGTCTCCCGGCCGGGAGACGTGGGCGGGTGCTAGCCGTTGGTGACGAGCACCTTGAGGGCGGTGCGCTCGTCCATGGCCTTGTAGCCGTCCGGGACGCCCTCGATGCCGACGGTCAGGTCGAACACCGGCGAGGGGTCGACGGTGCCGTCGAGGACGTCGGGCAGCAGTTCGGGGATGTAGGCGCGGACCGGCGCGACACCGCCGCGCAGGGCGATGTTCCGGTCGAACATGACGCCGAGGTCCAGGCCGGTGCCGCTGCCGTGCGGCACGCCCACGAAGCCGATGGCGCCGCCGTCGCGGGTGATGTTCACGGCCGTCCGCATGGACTGCTCGGTGCCGACCGCTTCGACGACGGCGTGCGCGCCCTGCCCGCGGGTCAGCTCGCGGACGGCCTCGACCGCGGCGTCCCCGCGCTCGGCGACGACGTCGGTGGCGCCGAAGCGGCGGGCGATGCCGGTGCGGACCTCGTGCCGGCCCAGCGCGATGATCCGCTCGGCGCCGAGCCGCTTGGCGGCGAGCACGGCGCACAGGCCCACGGCGCCGTCGCCGACCACGGCGACCGTGGCGCCCGGGCGGGCGCCCGCGCCGAGGGCCGCGTGGTGACCGGTGCCGAGCACGTCGGAGAGGGTCAGCAGGGCGGACAGCAGGCGGTCGTCGGAGGCGGCGTCCTTGGGCAGCCGGACGAGGGTGCCGTCGGCGAACGGCACGCGCACCGCCTCGCCCTGGCCGCCGTCGTAGCCGACGGAGCCCCAGAAGCCGCCGTGCTCGCAGGAGGTCGTCAGGCCCTCGCGGCAGTAGTCGCAGACGCCGTCGGACCACATGAAGGGGGCGACCACCAGGTCGCCGCGCCGGACGGCGGACACCTCGGAGCCGGTCTCCTCGACGACGCCGAGGAACTCGTGCCCGATGCGCTGTCCCGGCTGCCGGGCCGCCTCGCCCCGGTAGGCCCACAGGTCGCTGCCGCAGATGCAGGCGCGCAGCACCCGCACCACGGCGTCGGTGGGCAACTGCACCACGGGCTCGGGGACGTCCTCCACGCGCATGTCGTACGGGGCGTGGATGGTGGTGGCGCGCATGGCGAGGGTCCTTCTCGTGCGGTGACGTGCGATGCGCCCGGGGGGTGGTCGGGCGCACCTCACCGTACGTCCTGGTGGCGGCGGGCCGCGCGGGCGGGGCCCGGACCCGCCGTCCGGCCGGCTACACCCCCGCCGCGCCCAGCAGCGTCCCGGCCAGGTACGTCACCCCCATCGCGAGGGCGCCGCCCACCGCGTTGCGCAGCACCGCGCGGCCGGGCGCGGCGGCGCCGAGCCGGGCGCTGCTCCAGCCGGTGAGCACGAGCGCCGCCAGTACGGAGAGCACGGTGACCGGGAGCCGCAGGCCGGCCGGCGGCAGGACGATCGCCAGCAGCGGCAGCAGAGCGCCCACCGTGAAGGCCGAGAAGCTCGCCCAGGCCGCGTGCCAGGGGTTGGTGAGTTCGTCCGGGTCGATGCCCAGCTCCACGCGCGCGTGCGCCCTCAGCGCGTCCCGCTCGGTGAGCTGCTCGGCGGCCTCCCGGGCGATCTCCCGCGACAGGCCCCGCTCCTCGAGCATCTGGGTCAGCTCCTCCAGTTCCGCGGCCGGCTGCTCGCGCAGCTCCCGCCGCTCTTGGGCCAGCGCCGCCTTCTCCGAGTCCCGCTGGGTGGACACCGACACGTACTCCCCGGCCGCCATCGACATGGAACCGGCGAGCAGGCCGGCCAGGCCCGCGGTGAGCAGGGCGGCGCGGGAGTCGGTCGCGCCGGCCACGCCGACGACCAGTCCCGCGGTGGACACGATGCCGTCGTTCGCGCCGAGGACGGCCGCCCGCAGCCAGTTCAGCCGGGAGCCCAGCGCGCCGTGCGTCTCGTCATGGGTTGGTTCCGTCACAGCACGGAGAATCGCACAGTCGCGCCCGCGCAGGGGGCCCGGACCAGTGCCGGCCGCGGGCGCCGGCGGACTCCGCCGCCGACGGCCCGAGTTCGGGCGCGGCCGCGGGAACTGCCGTCCGCGCCAGATGCGTTCGCGCACGCACGCGTGTGCGGCCGCCGAGCGGGCTGACGGGCCCGGGCGCCGCCGCCGGACCTGGCGGACGGCGCTGTCGGTGGTGGCCCGTATCCTCAGTGACCATGCTCGAAGACCTTGCGACCGCAGTGTCCTCCGCCACCCGGTGGCCGGCCGCGTATCCGAAGGGATACGCGGTCGTTGACGTGGAGACCACCGGGCTGGCCCGCGACGACCGGATCATCTCCGCGGCCGTCTACCGGCTGGACGCGCAGGGCGAGGTCGAGGACCACTGGTACACGCTGGTCAACCCGGAGCGCGATCCGGGGCCGGTGTGGATACACGGTCTGACGAGCGAGGTGCTCGAAGGGGCGCCGCTGTTCGGGGAGGTGGCGGAGGAGTTCGCGGCCCGTCTCGACGGCCGGGTGCTCGTCGCGCACAACGCGGTCTTCGACTGGCAGATGATCGCCCGCGAGTACGCGCGCGCGCGACGCGAGGCGCCGGTGCGGCAGCGGCTGTGCACCATCGCCCTGTCGAAGGAGCTGGGGCTGCCGCTGCCCAACTTCAAGCTGGAGTCGCTGGCCGCGCACTTCGGGGTGGTCCAGCAGCGGGCGCACCACGCGCTGGACGACGCGCGAGTGCTCGCCGAGGCGTTCCGGCCCAGCCTGCGGGCCGCGGCGGCGGGCGGTGTACGGCTTCCGCTGCTGGAGTGCCGGCCGCTGACCGAGTGGTCGGACACGCCCCGGATCGGCCGGCAGGCGACCGGCGGCTACGGCGGCTCACCCCAGGGCAGTTGGCGCCCGTCCCGGAAGCGGCCCGCCTGCCCCTACCCCAACCCCGGCCGCTACGAAGCGGGCAAACGACTCAAACAGGGCATGCGGGTGGCCTTTTCGGGGGACACCTCCACCGAGCGCGAACTGCTGGAGGACCGGGCGACCGAGGCGGGGCTGCACGTGGCGACCAGCCTGTCCCGGCTGACCAGCCTGCTGGTCACCAACGACCCGGGATCGGGCACCTCGAAGGTGGTCAAGGCGCGGCAGTTCGGGACGCCGGTGGTCGACGAGGCGGCGTTCGGTCAACTGCTGCGGGACGTGGAGCCCGCCGACGGGTGACCGTACGGACGGGTGATTGACGGGCGACTCGCCCCGCGACCGCTCGCCCGGGGGTCGGCCACGGCTCACGCTGTGCCCCATGGCGACATGTGAGGTATGCGGCAACAACTACGGAATGACCTTCGAGGTGCACGCGCAGGGCGCCGTGCACGTCTTCGACTGCTTCTCCTGTGCGATCCATCGCATGGCCCCGATCTGCGAGCACTGCCGGGTGCAGATCATCGGGCAGGGCGTGGAGGTGGAGGGGCACTGGTTCTGCGGCGCCCACTGCGCCCGGGCGGAGGGGAAGACGGGGGTGGTGGACCGGGTGTGACCCGGTACCCGACCGAATGCACCCCACGGCCCGGATGTACCGTCGTGGGGTGCACCGCTACCGCTTCCTGCTGACCCGCCAGTGGGTGATCCTCACCGTCATCGCGATCGCACTGATCCCGACGATGATAAAGCTGGGCTTCTGGCAGAAGCACCGGTACGAGGAGCGCACCGCGCGCAACGACCTGGTCTCGCGGGCGCTGCACGCCGAGCCGGTCCCGGTGGAACGGCTCACCTCCCCCGGCCACTCGGTGACCCGCACCGAGAAGTACCGGACGGTCACCGCGACCGGTACCTTCGACGCCGCCCGTGAGGTGGTGGTCCGGCGCCGGACCAACGCCGACGGCGAGGTCGGCTTCCACGTCCTGACCCCCTTCGTGCTCACCGACGGCCGGGTGCTGCTGGTCAACCGGGGCTGGGTCCCGGCGAACGGCGTGCAGACCGACTTCCCCCAGGTGCCCGCGCCGCCCGCCGGCCGGCTGACCCTCACCGGGCGGCTGAAGGCCGACGAGACGACCTCGGCGAGCGGCATCAAGAACGTCAAGGGCCTGCCGGACCGGCAGATCATGCTGATCAACAGCGCCGAGGAGGCGCGGCGGCTCGGCGCGAAGGTGCTCGGCGGCTACGTCGAGCAGACGGCGCCCGGGGCCCGGGGCGGCAGCCCGGAGCAGATCTCCGACCCGGGCAGCGAGGACGCCCCGCTGAACTACGCGTACATGATCCAGTGGTGGCTGTTCGCGGCCGGCGTCCCGGTGGGCTGGTGGTTCCTGGTCCGGCGCGAGATCCGGGACCGGGAGGAGGCGGCCGCCGAGACGGCCTCCGAGGAGAGCGAACCGGCCACCGTGTGACGGCCCCGGCCGGCGGATGACCGCCCGGACCCCGGCGCGCCGGTCACTCCCCCGGCGCACCGCCTGGTTGGCTCCCGGGGCCCCCGGGAAACCGCATGCTGTGAACGAGCGCATCGAGGACTACGCCGTCATCGGGGACGAGCAGACCGCGGCCCTGGTCGGCCGGGACGGCTCGATCGACTGGCTGTGCCTGCCCCGCTTCGACTCCGGCGCCTGCTTCGCGAGGCTCCTGGGCGACGAGGACAACGGCCACTGGCGGATCGCGCCGAAGGGCGCGGGCGCCTGCACCCGCCGCGCCTACCGGCCCGACACGCTGGTCCTCGACACCGAGTGGGACACCGCCGAGGGCACCGTGCGGGTGACCGACCTGATGCCGCAGCGCGACCGCGCGCCCGACGTCGTACGCATCGTGGAGGGCGTCAGCGGGCGGGTCACCGTCCGCAGCGAGCTGCGCCTGCGCTTCGACTACGGCTCGATCGTCCCGTGGATGCGCCGCTCCGACGGTCACCGGGTGGCGGTCGCCGGGCCGGACTCGGTGTGGCTGCGCGCCGAGCCCCATGTGCGCACCTGGGGCGAGGACTTCTGCACCCGCTCCGAGTTCACCCTCGCCGAGGGCGAGCGGGTCGCGTTCGTGCTGACCTGGCATCCCTCGCACGAGCCGCGTCCCGCGCTGGTCGACCCCTACGCGGCGCTGAGCGCCAGCGAGCGGGACTGGCGGCGCTGGGCGGCCCGCTGCCGCTACACCGGGCCGCACCGGGACGCCGTCGTCCGGTCCCTGATCACCCTCAAGGCGCTCACCTACGCCCCGACCGGCGGGATCGTCGCCGCGGCCACCACCTCCCTCCCGGAGGAGCCGGGCGGTGTGCGCAACTGGGACTACCGGTTCTGCTGGCTGCGCGACTCCACCCTCACGCTGGGCGCCCTGCTGGCCGCCGGCTACCACGGCGAGGCCGAGGCCTGGCGCGACTGGCTGCTGCGGGCGGTGGCCGGCGATCCGGCAGACCTGCAGATCATGTACGGCGTGGCGGGCGAACGGCGGCTGCCGGAGTGGGAGCTGCCCTGGCTGCCCGGTTTCGCCGACTCGGCGCCGGTGCGGGTCGGCAACGGGGCTGTCGACCAGCTCCAGCTCGACGTGTACGGCGAGGTCATGGACTCGCTGTTCCTGGCCCGCGCCTCCGGCCTGTCCGCCAAGCCGCACATGTGGTCGCTGCAGTGCGAGCTGATGACGTTCCTGCGATCGGCCTGGCGGCAGCCCGACGAGGGCCTGTGGGAGGTGCGCGGCGGCCGGCGGCATTTCGTGCACTCCAAGGTGATGGTGTGGGTCGCCGCCGACCGGGCCGTACGGACCCTGGAGCGGTACCCGGAGCTGCCCGGCGACATCGACGGCTGGCGGGCGATGCGCGACGAGGTGCACCGCGAGGTGTGCGAGAAGGGGTACGACCCCGAGCGGAACACCTTCACGCAGTACTACGGCTCGCGCGAACTGGACGCCGCGCTGCTGCTGATCCCCTACTACGGCTTCCTGCCGCCCGACGACCCGCGGGTGATCGGCACGGTAGACGCGATCCGGGAGGACCTGGACCACGGCGGGCTGGTGCGCCGTTACGACACCGACGCGGTCGGCGTCGACGGCATGCCGGGCGGTGAGGGCGCCTTCCTCGCCTGCTCCTTCTGGCTCGCGCAGGCCCTGCACATGACGGGCCGCACGGCGGAGGCCCGGGAGCTGTTCGAGCGGCTGGTCGGCCTCGTCAACGACGTGGGGCTGCTCGCGGAGGAGTACGACCACGAGCTGGGCCGCCAGCTCGGCAACTTCCCACAGGCGTTCAGCCACATCGCGCTGGTGAACACCGCCCTCGCCCTGTTCGGCGGCGAGGGGGCAGGATAGATGTCATGGATCTTGGACTGAAGGACCGGGTGTACGTCGTCACCGGCGCGACGCGGGGGCTGGGCAACGCCGCCGCGCGGGAGCTGATCGCCGACGGGGCGAAGGTGGTCGTCACCGGCCGCGACGAGAAGCGGGTCGCCGACGCGGCGGCCGAACTGGGCCCGAACGCGGTGGGCGTGGCCGTCGGCAACGCCGACCCGGAGGCGGCCGAGCGGCTGATCGCGGCCGCCCGGGAGCACTTCGGCGGCTTCCACGGCGTGCTGGTCAGCGTCGGCGGCCCGGCGCCGGGGTTCGTCTCCGACAACACCGACGAGCAGTGGCGGGACGCCTTCGAGTCGGTGTTCCTCGGCGCGGTGCGGTTCGCCCGCACGGCGGGGGCCGAGCTGGAGCCGGGCGGTGTCATCGGCTTCGTGCTGTCCGGCTCGGTGTACGAGCCCATCCCGGGGCTGACCATCTCCAACGGGCTTCGGCCGGGGCTCGCCGGGTTCGCGAAGTCGGTCGCCGACGAGCTGGGGCCGCGGGGCGTCCGGGTCGTGGGCCTGCTGCCGGGCCGCATCGACACGGACCGGGTGCGCGAGCTGGACTCGCTGTCGGCCGATCCGGAGGCGACCCGGGCGGCGAGCGAGTCCCGGATCCCGCTGCGCCGGTACGGGGCGCCGGAGGAGTTCGGCAGGGTCGCGGCGTTCCTGCTGTCCCCGGCGGCCTCCTACCTCACCGGGATCATGGTGCCGGTGGACGGCGGCATGCGGCACGGCTTCTGAGGTCCGCGCGAGCGGGCGGCCGGGCATCTCGTCCGGGGCCGCGCGAGACGGCGGTCAGGAGACCCGTTCCGCGCGGTGCCTGACCGCCCGCAGCCGCACCTCCGCCGGGAGCGAGGCCAGGCCCGCCGACTCGCGCGCGCGGGTCAGGGGCCCGGCGGTGAACTCGCTCAGCGCCCCGGCCGGGTCGGCGGCCGGCTCCAGACGCAGCCCGGCCCTGACCGCGGGCCTGGTGCGGCGGCCGGTCAGCACGGCCTCGGCGTGGGCGACGCCCGGCTGCCGGCCCGCGTCCTCGGTGACCGCCGACGCCAGGGCCGGTCCGCGCAGCAGGGCGCCCTCGCCGTCCCCGGTGTCGACCAGGACCTCGGCCGGGCGGCGCCGGCGCAGGTTCGCGGCGAGCCACCACAGGGCGAGCAGGACGAGGACGGCCAGGCCCCCGATGACCGCCGGCCACCACCAGCCGGCGTCCCGCCACCGGGTGCGCTCGGCGGCGCTGAGCAGGACGTCGTGCGGGCCGGCGTGCAGCCAGCGGCGCGGCGTCCGGACGCCGAGGCCCACGGCGAGCACCGAGCCGCCCCCGGCGAGCAGCAGGAGCCCCAGGAGGAAGAGCAGTACGCGGTTCACGCGTCCGGTGCGCACCGTCGTCACCCCTTCCGTCCGGGCCGCCGGACGGAGACCGACAGCGCCGGCGGCCGGCTGAGGCCGAGCCCGCCGACCGCGTCGCCGAGCACGGTGTCAAGGTCGGCCCGCACGTCGTCCAGTTCGCGGAAGTGGGCGAGCGCCCGGACGCGGGCCCGGCGGCGCCGCATCCGCACCCGCGCCTCGCGTACGCCGGAGACCGTGAGGGCGCGGTCGCGCAGCACCAGGGCGGCCGCGTCGCGGCGCAGGCCGGCGCGGACGTCGGCGTGCGGACGCCGCATCGGCAGCAGGGCGCGCAGGCCGGGGGTCAGGGCGAGCACGACCAGCCACAGGCCGAGGGCGGCGGCGACGCCCGCGCCGGTCAGCACCCACACGTCGTCCAGGGGGCGCTCGGCGAGCTGCCGGGCCAGTACGCGGCGCCAGTGCATCGCGGGGCGGTGGACGCGTACGGCGACCACGTCGTACAGCAGGACGCCCGCGCCGGCCAGCAGGAGCAGGGCGACGACGCACGCGGGGACCCGGCGCGGCGACCAGAAGCGGCCGCTGCCCCGGTCGAGCAGGGGCGCTGGTCCGCCGGCGGCCTCGTCGGGGTAGGGCACGGGCGCTCGCCCGGTGTCCTCGGACGGGTGGGGCTCGCTCATCGCGCCCTCCCGTGGAGGGTGCCGGGCCGCGGCGCCAGATGCAGCCGCTCGACCCGTACGGCGACCTCCAGCACCTCCATGCACGCCAGTTCGCCCACCCGCTCGGTGACCCGCCTGCGCACGGCGGCGCAGCGGGAGCCGATGTCGGCGGGGTGGGCGAGTTCGACCTGCACGCGCACGCGGGCCGTGCCGACGGGGCTTCCCACCCCGGAGCCGGCCCGGGGGTGGGAGTGGACGGCCACCGCGGCGTGCGGGGCGGCGGCGTCCGCGGGCAGCGGGCCGAGCGCCTCGCGGGCGGCCCGCGAGGCGATCTTCGCCACGACCCGGTCCGCGATCCGCAAGGCGCCGCGTTCACCGGGCGGCACGGGGGTCAGCGGCGGGCGCGCCGTGCCGGTCCCGGTGCTCACGGCGGTCATCTCCGCCGCTCGCGCCGGACGCCCCGGCCCCGGAAGAGGTCTCCGGGCTCCAGGTCGCCCTCCAGGTACCGGCCGGCGACGAACCCGACGGCGCCCAGCGCCGCCACCAGCAGGAAGGCCCCGAAGCCGCCGAAGTACCCGGCGAATCCCAGCGCCATTCCGGCGATCATGCCGACCATGGCCATGCTCATGCAGCACTCCTTCAGTCCGTCGGCGGGGCGGTCCCGGGGGCGCGGCCCCGGGCGGCCGGGGCGTCACTGGATGCGGGGCGGCTCGGGCTCCTCCTCCTCTTCCTCGGGCAGCTTGACGTCGCTCACCGCGATGTTGACCTCGACGACCTCGAGTCCCGCCATCCGCTCGACGGCGTCGACCACGTTCTCCCGCACCGAGCGGGCGACGTCGGAGATGGACACGCCGTACTCCACGACGATCTCCAGGTCGAGCGCGGCCTGCACCTCGCCGACCTCCGCCTTCACTCCCCGGGTCACGGACTTCGAGCCGCCCGGCACCCGGTCGCGCACCGCGCCGAAGGTCCGGGCCAGTCCGCTGCCCAGGGCGTACACGCCGAGCACGTCGCGGGCGGCCATCCCGGCGATCTTCTCCACGACACCGTCGGAAATGGTGGTACGCCCGCGGGTCGCCGGGTCTCCGCCACCGCGCCGGGTGGGCTTGCGGGTCGTCAGCTGTGGCTCGTTGTCACCGTCTGGGGTCGTCGTCATCTCGGTCATCGCCGCACGTCCCTTTCGGTCGTCGTTCTCCGACCACCGTAAGCAAGGTTGCGCGATTGCGCGCCGTGGATGCGGCAGGCTGGAGGAATGACGGCAGAAGACCGGTGGACACGGGTGGCGGGGCAGCGGCCGGGCCTGGGCAGACTGCTGCCGCTCGGCGGCCCGCGCGACGGCGCGTGGATCGTCCAGCGGGCGGTCGAGGCGGTGCTGGGGCGTGCCGCGGGCGGGGTGCCGGGCGTGCGCCTCGGCACGGCGCGGATCACGCTCGCCGATCCGGACGACGTCCACGACCCCGTCGTACCGCGGCCGCCGGGCGCGCTGCCCGCGGGCGGCCTGCGGATCGCGGCGGACTTCGCGGCCCCGGCCGCCGAGCCGCTGCCGGCGACGGCGTCCCGCCTGCGGCTGGCCCTGTTGACGGCGGCGACGGACGTCCTGGGCCTGGCGGTGACGGAGGTGGACCTGCGGGTGACGGAACTGCTGGAGGCGGCGGACGAGCCGGGCCCGCCGGTGGACGCCCCGCGGCCGCCGGCCGCCCGGGAGCCCGCGGCCGGCGACGAGGCCCGCGCGGCGGCGGCGGCGCTGTCCGTCCCCGGGGTCACCCGGCTGACCGGGTCGCTCGGCGGTCTCGGCCGGGCCGTCCACATCGAGCGGCGCGCCGGGGCCGCCGCGCTGCCGCACCGGCACGTCCGCGTGGAACTGGCGACGGACGGCACCCACCGGGCTCTGGACGTGTCCCGACGGGTCCGCGAGGCGGTGCGGGACGCCCTGGACGACCACCCGACGGTAGCCGTCCTGATCACCGGCGTGGCTTGACGAGAGACGGCCCGGCGGGACCGTGAAGCGGTGCCGGACGCCCTGGGCGACCACCCGGCGGCGGCCGTCCTGATCACCGGCGTGGCATGACCGACGGCACGCATCGCGCCGCGTGCCGCGGGCTTACTCTCCGATGCCGGCCAGGTCCCGCAGTCGCCGGGCCTGGGCGGCCCGTTCGGCGGCCCGCTGGGTGTCGTAGTCCCGTTCCGGGGCGCCCCGCAGCAGCGCCTTGGTCTCCACGACCGCGTCGCGCGGAGCGGCCAGCAACGCCGCGGCCAGGTCCCGGGCCGCGCCGTCGAGTTCGGCCGCGGGCACCGCGAGGTTGGCCAGCCCGGAGGCCACCGCCTCGTCGGCTCCGACGAACCTGCCCGTCGCGCAGATCTCCAGCGCGCGGGCGTACCCGACCAGCCCGACCAGCGGATGCGTGCCGGTCAGGTCGGGAACGAGGCCGAGCGAGGTCTCGCGCATGGCGAACTGCACGTCGTCCGCGACGACCCGCAGATCGCAGGCGAGCGCGAGCTGGAACCCGGCACCGATCGCATGCCCCTGTACGGCGGCGACGGACACGATGTCGTTGCGCCGCCACCAGGTGAACGCCTCCTGGTATTCGGCGATGGTCGCGTCGAGCCCGGCGTCGTCACGACGCGCGAGTTCGATGAAGGTCGGCTCGCCCGGGATACCGTCCGGGGTGAACATCATGCGGTCCAGCCCGGCGGAGAAGGACTGGCCCTCGCCCCGCAGCACCACGACGCGGACGGAGCCCGGCAGCAGCCGGCCGGCCTCGGTGAGCGCCCGCCACATGGCGGGGCTCTGCGCGTTGCGCTTGGCCGGGTTGGCCAGCGTCACCGTGGCGAGCGCGTCGTCGACGGTGAGCCGTACGCCGTCCTTGTCGAGTACAGGAGCGAGGTCCTGGTCGGGCGAAGCCATGGGGCGCCTCCGATGGGTGCGGTCATCACACATTGCCGTACGGCATGCTAAGTGACTGCACAGTAACCACCCGGCCGTTCAGACTGCTGGCCGGGTGGCCACCATCGAAGCCGATGGCCGCCCGGAGTCAGGACGTTGCGGCCTTCTTGCCCCGGGTCGCTCCGCCACGCCCACGGAGCGTGACGCCCGACTCGCTGAGCATCCGGTGCACGAAGCCATACGAGCGGCCGGTCTCCTCGGCCAGCGCCCGGATGCTCGCACCGGAGTCGTACTTCTTCTTCAGGTCTGCCGCGAGCTTGTCGCGCGCGGCGCCGGTCACCCGGCTGCCCTTCTTCAGAGTCTCGGCCACCCGTGCCTCCTCATGGGAAGTGCGCTCTGGTCTCCTCATGATCACCCCTCCGGGGCGGGATGGCCACCCATTCGGCAAGGTCCGTGAGACATCGCCGTGACGACAGGAGCGCATCCCCACATACGGAATCCCGGATTCCATGACCTTGGGGACACACGGCCGAACGGGTGGTTCCGCGAACTGCCAGGTCAGGGACGCGAGGCGGCCGATCCCTTGGTACCGGGGGGATCGGCCGCGAAATCGGTGTACGACACACGTCGGTACGAGGAGATCTCACACAGATGATGGATCACGGCTCGGCCGAATGATCCATACGCCGTGGATCAGACTTTCGATCAAGCCAGGGCGACGAGATCGGCGTAGTCGGAGCCCCACAGGTCCTCGACGCCGTCCGGCAGCAGGATGATCCGCTCCGGCTGCAGCGCCTCGACCGCGCCCTCGTCGTGGGTGACCAGGACGACCGCGCCCTTGTAGGTGCGCAGGGCGCCGAGGATCTCCTCGCGGCTGGCCGGGTCCAGGTTGTTGGTCGGCTCGTCCAGCAGCAGGACGTTGGCGGAGGAGACGACCAGCGTGGCGAGGGCCAGCCGGGTCTTCTCGCCGCCGGAGAGCACCCCGGCCGGCTTGTCGACGTCGTCGCCGGAGAACAGGAACGAGCCGAGCACCTTGCGGACCTCGACCAGGTCCATGTCGGGCGCCGCCGAGCGCATGTTCTCCAGGACCGTGCGCTCGGGGTCCAGGGTCTCGTGCTCCTGGGCGTAGTAGCCGAGCTTGAGGCCGTGACCGGGGACGACCTCGCCGGTGTCGGGCTGCTCGACGCCGCCGAGGAGGCGCAGCAGCGTGGTCTTGCCGGCGCCGTTGAGGCCGAGGATGACGACCCGCGAGCCCTTGTCGATGGCCAGGTCGACGTCGGTGAAGATCTCCAGCGAGCCGTACGACTTGGACAGGCCCTCGGCCATCAGCGGGGTCTTGCCGCAGGGCGCGGGGTCCGGGAAGCGGAGCTTGGCGACCTTGTCGGACTGCCGGACCGCCTCCAGACCGGAGAGCAGCTTGTCGGCGCGGCGGGCCATGTTCTGCGCGGCGACCGTCTTGGTGGCCTTGGCGCGCATCTTGTCGGCCTGCGAGTGCAGGGCGGCGGCCTTCTTCTCGGCGTTGGCGCGCTCGCGCTTGCGGCGCTTCTCGTCGGCCTCGCGCTGCTGCTGGTAGAGCTTCCAGCCCATGTTGTAGACGTCGATCTGCGCGCGGTTGGCGTCCAGGTAGAACACCTTGTTGACGACCGTCTCGACCAGGTCGACGTCGTGGGAGATCACGATGAAGCCGCCGCGGTAGGTCTTCAGGTAGTCGCGCAGCCAGATGATCGAGTCGGCGTCGAGGTGGTTGGTCGGCTCGTCCAGCAGCAGGGTGTCCGCGTCGGAGAACAGGATGCGGGCCAGCTCGATGCGCCGACGCTGTCCGCCGGAGAGCGTGTGGAGCGGCTGGCCGAGGACCCGGTCGGGCAGGTTGAGCGCCGCGGCGATGGTAGCGGCCTCGGCCTCGGCCGCGTAGCCGCCCTTGGTGAGGAACTCGGTCTCCTGGCGCTCGTACTGCTTGAGCGCCTTCTCCCGGGTGGCGCCCTGGCCGTTGGCGATGCGCTGCTCGTTCTCGCGCATCTTGCGCAGCAGCACGTCGAGGCCGCGCGCGGAGAGGATGCGGTCGCGGGCGAGGACGTCGAGGTCGCCGGTGCGGGGGTCCTGCGGGAGGTAGCCGACCTCGCCGGAGCGGGCGATCTGGCCGCCGGCCGGGATGCCCTCGCCGGCCAGGCACTTGGTGAGGGTGGTCTTTCCCGCGCCGTTGCGGCCGACGAGGCCGATGCGGTCGCCCTTGGCGACACGGAAGGTGGCGTTCTCGATGAGGACGCGCGCACCGGCGCGCAGCTCGATACCGGAAGCGGAGATCACGGACAGACTCCAGGGCGTACTGAGGATTGGCGGTGGGCGGCTGAGGACGTTCCCGCCGTCTAATGCGCGAGGAGAATGGCCATGGGCCAAGTCTAACGGGACCGTGCAAGCGGTTTTCCTGGGTCCGTCCCCCGCGCCTGCCGGTGGATGCCGGCGGCGGCTGCGGGGCTCGGGACGGCGGGCGGCACGGTGGCGCACGCCGTGCCGGTTCAGGGCCAGGGCAAGGGGGAGGTCGCGGTGACGGTCGGCTCCGGGGGCCGCGGCACTCCGGCGGACCGGGAGCACGGTTCGCGCCCGGGACCGGCGGCTGACCGGCCGGGAAGCGCCGGCGCGCCCGCCGGGACGCGGCGGCCGACGGCGCTTCCCGGCCGGTCGGGCGCTCCGGTTCAGCCGCCGGTGTGCACCTGGAAGGCGGCCCGCCGGACGGCCTTGGCGAGGGCCGGGTCGGGGTGGGCGGCGGCGAGGGCGACCAGGACCTGCACGGTGCGCGGGTGGCCGACGGCGCGGACCTCGTCCAGCAGCGTGGGGACGGTGGGCTGCACCGCGGCCTCCAGGTGCCGTATCAGCATCGACGTCTCGCCGTGGTCGGCCACGGCCGCGGCGGTGTCGACCCACAGCCAGGTGGCCTCCTCGCGGGTGAGGACCTCGTGGGCGTCCTCCGGGTCGACGCCGTCGTGCTCGGCGAGCCACAGCAGCGCGTACGGCCTGAGGGCGGGGTCGTCCAGGACCGCGTGCACCTCGGGTTCGGCGGGGGCGCCGACGACGCGCAGCGCCTCGAAGGCGAGGCCGCGCAGCAGGGCGTCGTCGCCGCGGGCGGCGGCGAGCAGCTCGGTGACGGCGCTGCCGACGGGGCGGGCGGCGAGCCAGGCGCGGTACTCGGCGCGGGCGGCGTTGGGGCGGAGCTGGGCACAGCCGCGGAGCATGTCCTCGGCGGACTGCTCGATGTTGCCGGCCGGGCTCTGCGCGGCCACGCAGATCTGCTCCAGCTTGACCCAGACCGCCCAGCTGCCCAGCGGGGTGAGCGTGGCCTGGCCGTCGCCGTAGGTCAGGGCGCCGACCGCGGCGAGGGCGGTCAGGGCCCAGTCCAGGAGCGGGGCGAGCGGGGTGTCCGCGGTGGGCCGGGGCTCCGCGGGGCCCGACGCGCCGGCGGCGCCGGGCTCGTAGGAGACCTCGCAGCGCTCGGTGCGCAGTTCGGTGACCCGCTGCTGGAGCAGGTCGAGCAGTTGCTCCACGGGCACGGGGCCGGCGGACAGCTGCAGGAAGGACAGCACCTGGGGCATGGCGGAGACGACCTCGGCGACGGCGGCCGGCTCGAACTCCGCGGGCTCCGGGCTGGCCAGCGACCAGGCGTCGAACAGGGCGACCCAGCCGCGCAGCACGGCGCTGTCGTCGCGGTCCCAGGCGCGCAGCCGCCAGCCGGGGCGCGCGTTGTCCCCGTGCACCTCGATGAGTCCGGCGAGGCGGGCGGTGTCCCAGTCGGCCCGGACCCGGTCGGCGTCCAGGCCGAGGCCGGCGGCGGCCCGTTCGGCGGTCGCGTCGGAGAGGGTGGCCTTGCCGTCGGCGGTGGCGGCGTCGCTGCCGGGGCCGAGGGCGGAGTCGGCCCAGCGGGCCACCCGGACCGCACCGGCCAGACCGGTGCGCGCCATTCGGGCCAGCTCGGCCGGGGCGGGGGTGCCCTCCGGCGGCCGGGGTGCGGGGCGGCGCGGGCGTCGCTGGTTCACAGCTCTGGGGGCGGCGGCCAGGGGTCGCGGTCGGACGAGTCGAAGCCTGGAGTCGCGCGGGATACGGGACGTCACGGGTGCAGTCTTCCGGTTGACGGTGCGAAAACCCAAACGGAATGCCCCAGGGGGCGACGGGGCCGGCCTGCGCGCCCGGTCGGCGGGCGGCCGCAGGCGGGATCAGGCCAGGGGTGCGGCCCTTGGCGGAACGGCCGGCGGCGGGCGGACCGGCGCCGTACCGGAGTCCGCCGCCGGCCGTCACATCAGCGGGGTCAGGAACCGGCGCAGCCGCTCCTCGTACTCGTCCGGGTCGGCGTTCCACATGGCCGCGTGCGGGGCCTGGGCGACGGTGTGCAGCGCGATGAGGTCGGGGCGGCGGGCGGCGAGGCGGCGGGAGTACTCCCACGGGGCCACCACGTCGTCGGGGCCGTGGATGATCAGGGTGGGCACGCCGAGCCGGCCGGGGTCGGCGGCGTGGGCGCCGCGGTCGGCGTGCAGTCCGGCCCGGCCCTGCGCGGCCCGCACCGCGAGCGGCAGCAGGGCGTCGGGGGTGTGCCGGGCCTGGGCGAGGGCGCGCAGCGTGGCCTGCCAGTTCAGTACCGGCGAGTCCAGGACCAGCCCGGCGACGCGGTCGCGCACGGCGGAGTGCTCGGCGGCGCGCAGGGCCATGGTGGCGCCGGTGGACCAGCCGAGGAGGACGACCCGGTCGGCGCCGCAGCGGACGGCGTGCCGGATCGCCGCGTCCACGTCGCGCCACTCCGTCTGGCCGAGGTGGTTGAGGCCGTCCGGCGGGCGCGGGGCGCCGAGGTCGCCGCGGTAGGCGAGGGCGAGGACCGGGACGCGGCGGCGGTGGAGGTACGTCATGACGTTCAGGGCGTGCTCGCGGGTGGTGCCGAGGCCGTGCACCGCGATCACCCAGGCGTCCCGGTGTCCGGGCACGAACCAGGCGGGCAGCGTACCGAGTTCCCCGGGCACGTCGAGGTCGGCGTGTTCGAGGCCGAGTGCGGTGCCCGGGTCGCCGACGTGGACGTTCGGGGTGAGCCACACCGGGTCGCCGGGGGCGAAGGTGCCGTGGGTGACGCGTATCAGGCGCCTGACGACGCTGTCGGCGGTGTGCTCGGCCGAGTCCAGCAGCGGCCCGACGACCGCGTGTGAGCCGTCGCCGGCCAGGCCGTAGGTGCCGGGGCGCAGCGACGCCAGGTCGCGGGTGAGGGCGATCCGCCCAGCGGAGGTGCCGTGCACGGTGAGCCGGGGTTCGGTGGGCAGCGGCCGGCCCGGTGCCGCCTTCAGTGCGGCGTCGCTGGCCAGCCGGCCGGCGGCGACGGAGGCCGCGCCGGCGGCCAGGACGGCGCCGAGGGCGGCGGCGGTGGCTCTGACGGTGCGCACGGCTCCAGTGTCACGGGGGGCGCCGGAACCGGCCAGCCGGAGGGCCGGGCCGGACGGCAGGGGCCGGCGGCCGGGGGTCAGCCGGGCCAGGGGCAGCCGGGCGGCCGGGGGACGGGGCGGATGGCTGTGCGACGACAAGGGGTCACCTCCGTTGTCCGTATCCCTTCAAGCGTGCCCCGGCCTCGGCGATGTGTGCCTCCGTCAGCAGAGCGGGCGTCAGTCCCGGCACGGAGGAGGCCGTCAGCCACAGCCGGCACATCCACTCGAGCTGGGCGGTGCGGTCGTAGGCCTGGTCGAGGGTGGCGCCGTGGGTGACCATGCCGTGGTTGCGCAGCAGGCAGCCGGAGCGGCCGGCCAGCGCCGTGAGCATGTTCCCGGCCAGTTCGTCGGTGCCGTAGGCCGCGTAGGGGGCGACCCGGACCGGGCCGCCGAGGGCGGCGGTCATGTAGTGGATCGGGGGCAGCTCATCGACGAGGGTGGAGACGGCGGTGGCGTGCACGGCGTGGGTGTGGACGACGGCCCGGGCGCCGGTGGAGCGGTACACGGCGAGGTGCATCGGCAGCTCGCTGGTCGGCACGAGCGTGCCGAGCACCTGCCGGCCGTCGAGGTCTACGGCGGTGACGTCGGCCGGGGTGAGCCGGTCGTAGGGCACGCCCGTGGGGGTGACCAGCACGAGGTCCCCCACGCGTGCGGAGAGGTTGCCCGAGGTGCCGACGACCAGCCCGTCGGTCACGGTCCGGCGGGCCGTGGCGACCAGTTCCGCCCAGACCCGCTGCCGCTCTTCCGTGTCGCGCCGCTGTTCAGCCATGCCGTGATCCTGCCAGCCCGCCGGGCGCGGGGCGGGCCACCCGCTGTGGATCGCCCGTCACAGCACGTCAGGGGCCGGTTCACCGCCCGGCGGGCGGTCGTCGTGGACGTCCCGGCGGCACGGCGGGAGGCGGGCCGGCGGGAGTGACCGGAATCTCTTTCCCGGGCCGCGGGGGCCGCCGCGGGGCCTCGCGCGCGGCCAGGGGCCAAGGGGCGTCCGGGCGCCGGCCCGTAGCGGAATCCCGGACCGCCGTTCCCGACACTCCCGCGCCCGGCCCAGTTCACCTTCCGTTCACCCAGGTTGCCTACGTTCAACCCGCCAATGACGCTCGAACGATTGCCTGGGTAAATGGAAAGCTTCTCGCTGATCCTCGCGATTGTGGTGGTAACCGCACTCGCGTTCGATTTCACGAACGGTTTCCACGACACCGCCAACGCGATGGCCACCACCATCTCGACCGGTGCGCTCAAGCCCAAGGTCGCGGTGGCCATGTCCGCCGCGCTGAACCTGGTGGGCGCTTTCCTCTCCGTGGAGGTCGCCAACACGATCTCCAAGGGTCTCGTCGATGAGAACGGCATCCGTCCCGAGGTCATCTTCGCCGCCCTGGTCGGCGCGATCCTCTGGAACCTGCTGACCTGGCTGGTGGGACTGCCCTCCAGCTCCTCCCACGCCCTGATGGGCGGCCTGATCGGCGCCACCGTCGCCTCGGCGGGCTTCGGCGCCGTGCACGGCGACGTCCTGGTCACCAAGGTGCTGCTGCCGGCGGTCGCCGCCCCGGTCGTGGCCGGCCTGGCCGCCATGCTGTCCACGCGCTTCTCCTACGGGATCGGCGGCAAGGCCGAGGGCGAGGCCACCCGCAAGGGCTACCGCGCCGGCCAGATCGCCTCCGCCGGACTGGTCTCCCTCGCCCACGGCACCAACGACGCCCAGAAGACGATGGGCATCATCACCCTGGCGCTGATCGCGGGCGGCGCCATCGCCCCGGGCTCCAACCCTCCCACCTGGGTGATCCTCTCCGCCGGCCTGGCCATCGCGCTCGGCACCTACATCGGCGGCTGGCGCATCATCCGCACCATGGGCAAGGGCCTGACCGAGCTGGAGCCGCGTCAGGGCTTCGCCGCCCAGACCAGCGCCGCCACCGCCATCCTGGCCTCCTCGCACCTGGGCTTCTCGCTGTCCACCACGCACGTCGTCTCCGGTTCGGTGATGGGCGCGGGCCTGGGCCGCAAGGGCGGTGTGGTCCGCTGGTCCACCGCCACCCGCATGGCGGTCGCCTGGGTCCTGACCCTGCCCGCCGCCGCCCTGGTCGGCGCCCTCGCCGAGTCCGTCACGGGCCTGGGCGACTGGGGCACCGCCCTCGTCGCGGTCTTCCTGGTCGGCTCCAGCGCCGTCATCTGGAAGCTGTCCCGCCGCGAGGTCGTCGACCACACCAACGTCAACGGCACCGACGAGCCCGCCGGTGTGGTGACCACCGCGATCGCCGCGGTGGCCCCGCCGCCGGCCGGCGCCGCCGCCCTCGGCGAGGGTCCGGTCGTCAGCTTCCCGGAGCAGTCCGGCGGCCCGGCCACGGCCGTCGTCGAAGTCACGGCACCGGCCGCCCCGGCCGTCCCGCCGGCCGCCACCGTCTGACCCGGTTACCGGAGGAATAGCGACATGAAGATCGACTGGGCGGCCATCGGATCCGTCTTCGGCGTCAGCCTCGCCTTCGCGGTGGGCCTGGTGGCCCTGTTCACCCTCGGCGTCAACGGCCTGGCCCGCCGGGAGCGGGCGGCGGCGCAGGGCGGGTCCGCCGGGCTCGCCGTGACCGGCGCCTACGTGTGCTTCGCCGCGTGCGCGGCGGCCGTGGCGTACGGCATCTACCTGATCGTGGCCAAGCCCTGACCTGAGCAGTTCCCGAAGAGGCTCCCCGCCGGTGTGTGTTCCGGCGGGGAGCCTTTTCGCTGTCCCGATCGCGCCGGTGTGGGGCTCAGCACACTCTCCCCCCGCAGGTCAAAGGCAAGTTGACGGCCCTTCGGGGGGCGTGGTGGACTGCCCGGGCCATGTACGGCGGCAGGAGAGGAAGCCCGGTGCGAATCCGGCGCGGTCCCGCCACTGTGACCGGGGAGCGATCCCCGGGAGCCAGGAACTCTCACCGCCGGCTTCGTCGAACCAGGGCGTGGACACCCTGAGTGAGGACACATATCGCCATGCTCGGCCGCAGATCGAGGACAGCCGCAAGGACCGCCCCTGTGCCCACGGCCGGCTGAGCCGATGGGTGCCGATCGCGCTTACGCGTACGGCGCCGCCGCCGGCCTTCTCGGCGACCTGCTCCTCGGCGATCCCCGCCGCGGGCACCCGGTCGCCGTGTTCGGGCGGGCGGCCGCTGCCGTGGAACGCGTGCTGTGGCACGACCACCGCGGCTGGGGCGCGCTGCACACCGCCGTGTGCGCCGGCGGCGCCGTGGCCGCCGGACTCGTCGCCGAACGGGCCGTGCGCCGCTCCCCCGTCGCCTCCGCCGCGCTGACCGGCGTGGCCACCTGGGCCGTCGTCGGGGGCACCTCCCTCGCCCGCGAGGCCCGGACCGTCGGGCGCGCCCTGGAGGCCGGGGACCTGACGGCGGCCCGGGCGCGGCTGCCCCACCTGTGCGGCCGGGACCCGCAGGCGCTGGACGCCGACGGGATCGCCCGGGCCGTGGTCGAGTCCGTCGCCGAGAACACCTCCGACGCCGTCGTGGGCGCGCTGGTGTGGGGCGCCGTGGGCGGGGTGCCGGGTCTGCTCGGGTTCCGGGCCGTCAACACCCTGGACGCGATGGTCGGTCACAAGTCGCCCCGGCTGCGCCGGTACGGCTGGGCGTCCGCCCGCCTCGACGACGTCGCCGGGTGGCCGGGGGCCCGGCTGACCGCGGTGCTCGCCGCGCTCGCGGGTCCTGACCCGCGCGGCGCCGTGCGGGCCTGGCGGGCCGACGCGGCCAGGCACCCGAGCCCCAACGCCGGGCCCGTGGAGGCGTCGTTCGCCGGCGCCCTCGGGGTGCGGCTGGGCGGGACGCTCTCCTACGCCGGGCGGGTGGAGCACCGGCCCGTGCTCAACGGCGGCGCCGGGCGGACCGTCCGGGCCGCCGACATCGAACGGGCCGTACGGCTCTCCCGCCGGGTCGGCCTGCTCGCGCTCGGTGTCACCGCCGGCGCGCGCCTCCTCGTGAAGGGACGTGGCAAGTGAACGGCGGTCTCCTCGTCGCCGGCACCACCTCCGACGCCGGCAAGAGCGTCGTGACGGCCGGTATCTGCCGGTGGCTGGTGCGCCAGGGCGTGAAGGTCGCGCCGTTCAAGGCGCAGAACATGTCCCTCAACTCCTTCGTCACCCGCGAGGGCGCCGAGATCGGGCGGGCGCAGGCGATGCAGGCGCAGGCCTGCCGGGTGGAGCCGACCGCGCTGATGAACCCGGTGCTGCTCAAGCCGGGCGGTGAGCAGAGCAGCCAGGTGGTGCTGCTGGGCAGGCCGGTGGGCGAGATGAGCGCGCGCGGCTACCACGGCGGCCGGCAGCAGCGGCTGCTGGGCACGGTGCTGGACTGCCTCGCCGAGTTGCGGGGCACGTATGACGCGGTGATCTGCGAGGGGGCCGGATCGCCCGCGGAGATCAACCTGCGGCGGACGGACATCGTCAACATGGGCGTCGCGCGGGGCGCGCGGCTGCCCGTGCTCGTGGTCGGCGACATCGACCGGGGCGGCGTCTTCGCCTCCTTCTTCGGCACCGTCGCCCTGCTGGCGCCCGAGGACCAGGAACTGGTCGCCGGGTTCCTGGTGAACAAGTTCCGCGGGGACGTCTCCCTGCTGGAGCCGGGCCTCGACATGCTCCAGGGCCTCACCGGGCGGCGCACCTACGGAGTGCTGCCGTTCCGGCACGGGCTCGGCATCGACGAGGAGGACGGGCTGCGCGTCTCGCTGCGCGGCGCCGTCAGGGAGTCCGCCGTGACGCCGCCGGCCGGCGAGGACGTGCTGCGGGTCGCCGTGTGCGCCGTCCCGCTGATGTCCAACTTCACCGACGTGGACGCGCTGGCCGCCGAACCGGGCGTCGTGGTGCGGTTCGTGGACCGGCCGGAGGAACTCGCCGACGCCGACCTGGTGGTGGTCCCGGGCACCCGCGGGACCGTGCGGGCGCTGGCGTGGCTGCGCGAGCGCGGGCTCGCGGACGCGCTCGCGCGCCGGGCCGCGCAGGGCCGCCCGGTGCTCGGGATATGCGGCGGCTTCCAGGTCCTCGGCGAGCACATCGAGGACGAGGTCGAGTCGCGCGCCGGCGCCGTCGACGGGCTCGGCATGCTCCCCGTGCGAGTGCGGTTCGCCCGCGAGAAGACCCTGGCCCGGCCGTCCGGCGAGGCCCTGGGCGAGCCGGTCGAGGGGTACGAGATCCATCACGGGGTCGCCGAGGTGCTCGGCGGCGAGGCCTTCCTCGACGGCTGCCGGGTCGGCTCGGTGTGGGGCACGCACTGGCACGGCTCGCTGGAGTCGGACGGCTTCCGCCGGGCCTTCCTGCGCGAGGTGGCGGCCGCCGCGGGGCGCCGCTTCGTGCCGGCCCCCGCCACCTCGTTCGCCGCGCTGCGCGAGGAGCAGCTCGACCGGCTCGGCGACCTGATCGAACAGCACGCGGACACGGACGCGCTGTGGCGGCTCATCGAGTCGGGCGCGCCGCAAGGACTGCCTTTCATTCCACCGGGAGCGCCCGCATGAGCACAGTGTTGTTGTTGTCGACCGCCGACACCGATCTGCTGGCGGCCCGGGCCTCCGGCGCCGGGTACCGGATCGGCAATCCGGCCCGGGTGGACGTGGCCGGGGAGCTGCCGGGGCTGATCGAGGGCGCGGACCTCGCGGTGGTACGGCTGCTGGGCGGCAGGCGCGCCTGGGAGGACGGGCTGGCCGCGCTGCGGGCGTCCGGCGTCCCGACCGTGCTGCTGGGCGGCGAGACGGTGCCGGACGCCGAGCTGATGGCCGAGTCGTCCGTGCCCGCGGGCGTGGTGGCTCAGGCGCTCGAGTACCTCGTCGAGGGCGGCCCGGAGAACCTGACCGAGCTCGCGCGGTTCCTCTCCGACACCGTCCTGCTCACCGGCGAGGGGTTCGAGGAGCCGCGCCGGATGCCGGAGTTCGGCGTCCACGGCTCGTACGCGCTCCGCGACGGCCGCCCGACCGTGGGCGTGCTGTTCTACCGGGCGCACGAACTGAGCGGCAACACCGCCTTCGTGGACACGCTGTGCGAGGCGATCGAGGCGCGCGGCGCCAACGCCCTTCCGGTGTACTGCGGTTCGCTGCGCGACGCGGACCCGGGGCTGTACGAGCTGCTGGGGCGCGCCGACGCCCTGGTCGCCACCGTGCTGGCGGCCGGCGGCACGCACGCCTCGCAGGCGTCCGCCGGCGGCGACGAGGAGTCCTGGGACGTCGGGGCGCTCGCCGGCCTCGACGTGCCCGTGCTGCAGGGGCTGTGCCTCACCTCGTCGCGGGCCGCCTGGCTGGAGTCGGACGCCGCCCTGTCCCCCATGGACGCGGCGATGCAGGTGGCCATCCCGGAGTTCGACGGCCGGCTCGTCACCGTGCCGTTCTCCTTCAAGGAGCAGGGCCCGGACGAGGTCCCGGTGTACGTCGCCGACCCCGAGCGGGCCGCGCGGGTCGCCGGGATCGCCGTCCGGCACGCCGGGCTGCGGCACAAGCCGAACGCCGACAAGCGGATCGCGCTGGTCTTCACCGCCTACCCGACCAAGCACTCCCGGGTCGGCAACGCGGTCGGCCTGGACACGCCCGCCTCGGCGGTGCGGGTGCTGGACGCGCTGCGGGACGCCGGATACCTGGCCGAGGGCTACCCGGACAACGGCGACGAGCTGATCCACCGGCTGATCGAGGCCGGCGGGCACGACGTGGAGTGGCTGACGGAGGAGCAACTGGCCGCCGCGCCCGCCCGGGTGCCGCTGGCCGCGTACCGGGAGTGGTTCGGCCGGCTCGACCCCGGGCTGCGGGAGGCGATGACCGAGGCGTGGGGCGAGCCGCCGGGCAGCCTGTACGTGGACGGCGAGGACATCGTGCTCGCCTCCCTGCGGTTCGGGAACGTCGTCGTGATGATCCAGCCGCCGCGCGGATTCGGCGAGAACCCGATCGCGATCTACCACGACCCCGACATGCCGCCCTCCCACCACTACATGGCCGCCTACCGCTGGCTGGAGGCCGCGCCGTCCGAGGGCGGCTTCGGCGCCGACGCGATCGTGCACATGGGCAAGCACGGCACGATGGAGTGGCTGCCGGGCAAGGGCCTGGGCCTGAGCGGCGGCTGCGCCCCCGACGCGGTGCTCGGCGACCTCCCGCTGGTCTACCCGTTCATCGTCAACGACCCCGGCGAGGGCACCCAGGCCAAGCGGCGCGGGCACGCCACGGTGGTCGACCACCTGGTGCCGCCGATGGCACGCGCGGACACCTACGGCGACCTGGCCAAGCTGGAACAGCTCCTGGACGAGTACGCGCTCGTCTCCGACCTGGACCCGGCGAAGGCGCCGGCGGTGCGGGCGCAGATCTGGACGCTGGTCAAGGCGGCCGAGCTGCACCACGACCTGCACGTCGACGAGCAGCCGGACGACGAGGCGTTCGACGAGTTCGTCATGCACATCGACGGCTATCTGTGCGAGATCAAGGACGTGCAGATCCGCGACGGACTGCACGTCCTCGGGGGCGGCCCGGAGGCCGAACCGCGGGTGAACCTGGTCCTGGCCGTGCTGCGCGCCTCCCAGGTGTGGGGCGGGCGGGCGAACGCGCTGCCGGGGCTGCGGGCCTCGCTGGCCGCCCACTTCGGGCTGGACGAGAAGGAGCTGCTGGCCGAGCCCGGCGCCCCGGTGAAGGCGCCGGTAGAGCTGACCGACCTGGTGGAGGGACCGGCGCGCACCGCGTCCGACGCGGTCGACCTGCTGGAGCAGCTGTGCCGGCGGCTCGCGGAGGGCATGGAGGAGCGCGGCTGGGACGTCTCAGCCGTCCGGGGTCTCGTCGGCGACGTCCTCGGCACCGAACTGCCCGACGCCGTCGCCGTGCTGGAGTTCGCGTGCACCGAGGTCGTGCCGCGCCTCGCCCGCACCACCGACGAGATCGGGCACATCCTGCGGGCCCTGGACGGCGGTTACGTGCCCGCGGGCCCCTCGGGCTCCCCCACCCGCGGTCTGGTCAACGTGCTGCCGACGGGCCGCAACTTCTACTCCGTCGACCCCAAGGCCATCCCCTCGCGCCTGAGCTGGGAAGTCGGGCAGTCCCTGGCGGACTCCCTGGTCACCCGGTACCTCCAGGACACCGGCGAGTACCCGAAGTCCGTCGGGCTCACCGTCTGGGGCACCTCCGCGATGCGCACCCAGGGCGACGACATCGCCGAGATCCTGGCGCTGCTGGGCTGCCGTCCGGTCTGGGACGACGCCTCGCGCCGGGTGACCGGCTTCGAGGTGATCCCCCCCGAGGAGCTGGGCCGGCCGCGCATCGACGTCACGGTGCGCATCTCCGGCTTCTTCCGGGACGCGTTCCCGCACGTGGTCGGGCTGATCGACGACGCGGTCCGGGCGGTGGCCGAGCTGGACGAGCCCGCCGAGGTCAACCACGTGCGGGCGCACGTGGACGAGGACACCGCGGAGCACGGCGACCGCCGGCGGGCGACCGCCCGCATCTTCGGCTCCAAGCCGGGCGCGTACGGCGCCGGACTGCTGCCGCTGATCGACGCCCGCAACTGGCGCTCCGACGCCGACCTCGCCGAGGTGTACGCGGTGTGGGGCGGTTACGCCTACGGGCGCGGGCTCGACGGGCGGGCGGCGCGCGGGGACATGGAGACGGCGTTCAGGCGGATCGCGGTGGCGGCGAAGAACGTCGACACCCGGGAGCACGACCTGGTCGACGCCGACGACTACTTCCAGTACCACGGCGGCATGGTCGCCATGGTGCGCCACCTCACCGGCGCCAACCCCGAGGCGTACGTGGGCGACTCCGCCGTGCCGGACCAGGTGCGGACCCGCACGCTCGGCGAGGAGACGCACCGCGTGTTCCGGGCGCGGGTGGTCAACCCGCGCTGGATGGCGGCGATGCGCCGGCACGGCTACAAGGGCGCCTTCGAGATGGCGGCGACCGTGGACTACCTGTTCGGCTACGACGCCACGGCGGGCGTGGTCGACGACTGGATGTACGAGAAGCTCAGCGCGGAGTACGTCTTCGACCCGGAGAACCGGGACTTCATGAAGAAGTCCAACCCGTGGGCGCTGCGCGGCATCACCGAGCGGCTGCTGGAGGCGGCGGACCGCGGGCTGTGGGCGGAGCCGGACGCGGACACGCTGGAGCGGCTGCGCGCCACCTACCTGGAGCTGGAAGGCGACTTGGAGGGCGACCAGTGACCACCCCGTTCCCTTTCACGGCCGTTGTCGGCCAGGACGACCTGCGGCTCGCGCTGCTGCTGAACGCCGTGTCGCCGGCGGTCGGCGGTGTGCTGGTGCGCGGCGAGAAGGGCACCGCGAAGAGCACGGCCGTCCGTGCCCTGTCCGCGCTGCTGCCGCGGGTCGCCGTCGTCCCCGGGTGCCGGTTCTCCTGTGACCCGGCGGCACCGGACCCGTCCTGCCCGGACGGTCCGCACCGGACCGGCGAGGGCGCCGAACGGCCCGCGCGGATGGTCGAGTTGCCCGTGGGCGCGTCCGAGGACCGGCTGGTCGGCGCCCTGGACATCGAGCGGGCGCTCGCCGAGGGCGTGAAGGCGTTCGAACCGGGCCTGCTGGCCGACGCCCACCGCGGGATCCTGTACGTGGACGAGGTCAACCTCCTGCACGACCATCTCGTGGACCTGCTGCTGGACGCGGCCGCGATGGGCGCCTCCTACGTCGAGCGCGAGGGGGTCTCGGTCCGGCACGCCGCCCGGTTCCTGCTCGTCGGGACCATGAACCCCGAGGAGGGCGAGCTGCGGCCGCAGTTGCTCGACCGGTTCGGGCTGACCGTGGAGGTCGCCGCCTCGCGGGAGCCGGACCAGCGGGTGGAGGTGGTACGGCGCCGGCTGGCGTACGACAACGACCCCGGCGCCTTCGCCGCGCGGTGGGCCGGCGAGGAGGCCGCCGTCCGGCAGCGGATCGTCGCCGCGAGGGAGTTGCTGCCGCGGGTGCGCCTCGGCGACGGCGCGCTGCGGCAGATCGCGGCGACCTGCGCGGCCTTCGAGGTGGACGGCATGCGCGCCGACATCGTGATGGCCCGTACCGCGACCGCGCTGGCCGCGTGGGCGGGGCGGACCGAGGTGCTCGCCGAGGACGTGCGGCAGGCCGCGCTGCTCGCGCTCCCGCACCGGCGGCGGCGCAACCCCTTCGACGCGCCGGGGCTGGACGAGGACAAGCTGGACGAGACGCTGGAGCAGTTCTCCGGCGAGGGCGAGGACGAGGGCGACGACGACCCCGACCCCGGCCCCGAGGGCCCCGGCGGCGGTGGCGGGCAGCCGGCGCCCGACGGCGGCCCGGAGGACGACGGCGGCGCGGCCGCGCCGCCGGAGAACGGTGCGGGCGGGCAGCCGCAGCCCTCCGGGGGGCAGGAGCAGCCGGCCGCACGGGCCGCCGAGCCGTTCCGCACGAAGGTGCTGAGCGTGCCCGGCGTCGGCGAGGGCGCGGCCGGCCGGCGTTCGCGGGCGCGTACCGAGCACGGGCGGACCACCGGGGCCAGGCGGCCCCGGGGCGCGCTGACCAAGCTGCATCTGGCGGCGACCGTGCTGGCGGCGGCGCCGCACCAGCGGGCGCGGGGGCGGTCCGGGCCCGGTCTCGTGGTCCGCCGGGACGATCTGCGGCAGGCGACCAGGGAGGGGCGGGAGGGCAACCTCGTGCTGTTCGTGGTGGACGCCTCCGGGTCGATGGCGGCGCGGCAGCGGATGAGCGCCGTGAAGGGCGCGGTGCTGTCGCTGCTCCTCGACGCCTACCAGCGGCGGGACAAGGTGGGTCTGGTGACCTTCCGGGGGTCCGCCGCCGACCTGGCGCTGCCGCCGACCTCCTCCGTCGACGCGGCCGCCGTCCGGCTGGAGTCGCTGCCGACCGGCGGCCGTACGCCGCTGGCGGCCGGGCTGCTGAAGGCGCACGAGGCGCTGCGGGTGGAGCGGCTGCGGGATCCGGCGCGGCGGCCGCTGGTCGTGGTGGTGACGGACGGACGGGCCACCGGCGGCCCTGAGCCGGTGGCCCTGGCGGGGCGGGCGGCGCGGCTGTTCGCGGCGGAGGGCGTCGCCTCGGTGGTCGTGGACTGCGAGTCGGGGCCGGTGCGGCTCGGGCTCGCCGGGCGGCTCGCGGGCGACCTGGGCGGCACCGCGGTGACGCTGGACGAGCTGCGGGCCGACTCGATCGCCGGGCTGGTCAGGGATGTGCAGGGGACTTCGAGGAGGGCCGCGTAATGCCGCAGGGGCAGCCGAGTGTCGTACCGGACGACGGGCTGACGACCCGTCAGCGCCGCAACCGTCCGCTGGTCGTCGTGCACACCGGCGTCGGCAAGGGCAAGTCCACCGCCGCCTTCGGGCTGGCGCTGCGGGCCTGGAACCAGGGGTGGCCGATCGGGGTGTTCCAGTTCGTCAAGTCCGCCAAGTGGAAGGTCGGCGAGGAGAACGCGCTGCGCGTGCTCGGGGCCTCCGGCGAGGGCGGGAGCGTCGACTGGCACAAGATGGGCGAGGGCTGGTCCTGGGTGCAGCGGGACATCCAGGGTGACAACGCGACCAACGAGGAGAAGGCCCGGGAGGGCTGGGAGCAGGTCAAGCGGGACCTGGCGGCCGAGACGTACCGGCTGTACGTGCTGGACGAGTTCGCCTACCCGATGCACTGGGGCTGGGTGGACACGGACGAGGTGGTGGACGTGCTGCGCGCCCGGCCGGGCACCCAGCACGTGGTGATCACGGGGCGGAACGCGCCGCGCAAGCTGGTGGATCTCGCCGATCTGGTCACCGACATGTCCAAGGTCAAGCACCCCATGGACGTGGGCCAGAAGGGCCAGAAGGGCATCGAGTGGTGATGTCGCCGGTGCCCCGGCTGGTCGTCGCCGCGCCCGCGTCGGGCAGCGGCAAGACCACCGTCGCCACGGGGCTGATGGCCGCGTTCGCCGCACGGGGGCTCGCCGTGTCCCCGCACAAGGTCGGGCCGGACTACATCGACCCCGGGTACCACGCGCTCGCCGCCGGGCGGACGGGCCGCAACCTGGACGCGTACCTGTGCGGGCCGGAGCTGGTCGCTCCGCTGTTCCTGCACGGGGCGCGGGGGTGCGGCCTCGCCGTGGTCGAGGGCGTGATGGGGCTGTACGACGGGGCGGCGGGCCAGGGCGAGCTGGCCTCCACCGCCCATGTCGCCAAGCTGCTGCGGGCGCCGGTGGTGCTGGTCGTGGACGCGTCCTCGCAGTCGCGGTCGGTGGCGGCCCTGGTGCACGGGTTCGCCTCCTGGGACCCGGAGGTGCGGATCGGCGGCGTGATCCTCAACAAGGTGGCGTCCGACCGGCACGAGGCGCTGCTGCGGGAGGCGCTGGACGCCTCCGGGGTTCCGGTGCTCGGCGTGCTGCGGCGGGCGGCTCGGATGGACACGCCGTCGCGGCACCTGGGGCTGGTCCCGGCCGCCGAGCGGCGGGCCGCGGCGGTGGACGCCGTGGCGGCCATGGCGGCCGCGGTGTCCGAGGGCTGCGATCTGGACGCGCTCCTGCGGCTGGCGCGGAGCGCGGGCGCGGTGCCGGGCGCGCCCTGGGACCCGGCCGAGGCCCTGGCCGCCGCGGCCGGGCCCGCCGGGAGGCGGGGGCCGGTGGTCGCCGTCGCCGGCGGCCCGGCGTTCACCTTCTCCTACGCGGAGCACGCCGAGCTGCTCGCCGCCGCCGGCGCCGAGGTCGTCACCTTCGACCCGCTCCGGGACGAGAAACTGCCCGCGGGCACCGCCGGGCTGGTCGTCGGGGGCGGCTTCCCGGAGGTGTACGCGGCCGAGCTGTCCGCCAACGAGCCGCTGCGCGAGGCGGTCGCCGGACTCGCGCTGGGCGGCGCTCCGGTGGCCGCGGAGTGCGCGGGGCTGCTCTACCTGTGCCGGGAGCTGGACGGGCGGCCCATGTGCGGGGTGCTGGACGCCGGCGCCCGCATGGGCGAACGGCTCACTCTCGGCTACCGGGAGGCGGTGGCCGTCGGCGACAGTGTGCTGGCCGTCGCGGGGACGCGCACGCGCGGGCACGAGTTCCACCGCACGGTCGTCGAGCCGGGCGCCGGCGCCGCTCCCGCCTGGGGGCTCACGGCTCCGGTCCGGCGCGTCGAGGGTTTCGTACAGCAGGGCGTGCACGCGAGTTATCTGCACACGCACTGGGCCGCCGCGCCCGGTGCCGCCCGTCGGTTCGTGGAGAGGTGCCGGACGTCATGAGCAGCAGGCTGGTCGGAGTCGGGGTCGGACCCGGCGACCCGGAGCTGGTGACCGTCAAGGGGGTCAACGCGCTGCGCGCGGCCGAGGTCGTCGTCGTCCCCGTGCTGGACACGGGCGAGCGCGGCCGGGCCGAGGCGACGGTGCTGCACTACGTGCCCGCGGAGAAGGTCGTCCGGGTGGTGTTCGCGCTGAACGAGCGGACCGACCGGGCCCGCCGGGAGGCCGCCTGGGACGCGGCGGGCGAGCGGGTCGCCGGGCTGCTGGAGCGGCACGGGTCGGTCGCCTTCGCCACCATCGGCGATCCCAACGTGTACTCGACGTTCACGTATCTCGCGCAGACCATCGCGGAGCTGGTGCCGGGGACCGTGGTGCAGACCGTGCCCGGGATCACCGCCATGCAGGATCTGGCGGCGCGCTCCGGCGCGGTGCTGACGGAGGGCACCGAGCCGCTGACCCTGGTGCCGGTGACGGCGGGCTCGGCGGCGCTCAGGGAGGCGCTGGCGGGGCCGGGCACGGTCGTGGCGTACAAGTTCGGGCGGCAGGCCACCGAGGTCGCCGAGGCGCTGCGGGAGACCGGGCGGATCCAGGACGCGGTGTGGGGCTCGGCGCTCGGGCTGCCGGAGGAGTCGGTGCGGCCGGCCGCCGAGCTGGACGGGGCGCCGCTGCCGTACCTCTCCACGCTGATCGCGCCGCCGCGGCGCGACGGCGGGCGGGGCGGGAAGCTGTGAGACGGCCCGTGCGGTCAGCCCCCGGAGACGCCGACCACCAGCCAGATGAAGGCCACACCCGCGACCGTGAACAGCAGGGTGGAGCGTGCCGGGTGCTCGTGGTGGGCCTCGGGCAGGATCTCGGCGGCGGCGAGGTAGAGCAGCACGCCGCCGAAGAGGCCGAGATAGCCGCCGAGCACCGGCTCGGGGATGTGGACGAAGACCGTCGACAGCGCGCCCAGCAGCGGGGCGCAGGCGTCGGCCAGCAGCATGCCCATCGCCCGGCGGCGGGCGTTGCCGTACAGGCTGGTGATGGTGAACGTGTTGAAGCCGTCGGCGAAGTCGTGCGCGATCACGGCGAGCGCCACGGACGCGCCCATGCCGCCGCCCACCTGGAAGGCGGCGCCGATGGCCACGCCGTCCATGGCGCTGTGACCCACCATCGCGGCCGCCGCCGTCAGGCCCACCTCGGGCGCGCGGTGCACGTGCTCGTCGCCCCCGTGCGACGCCTGGCGCGCGGCCAGGGTGCGCTCCACCAGATGGGCCAGCAGGAACCCGGCCACGAACAGCAGCAGGGCCGCCGGCACGCCGAAGATCTCGCGGTCCGCCGCGTGCAGCGCCTCCGGGAGCAGGTCGAGGCCGACCACGCCCAGCATCAGGCCGCCGGCCAGACCCAGGACGAGATGGCGACGGTCGGTCACGCGCTGTGCCGTCCAGCCGCCGGCCAGCGTCATCAGGAACGCGCCGAGCGCGACGAAGACCGCCATGGGCCCTTGCTATCCGATGAAGGCGCCTTCGCGCACATCCGGGGCCTTCCGCACTCCCCCAGACCCTGACGTTCCATCCCATAACAGACCTGCGTCTTTCCCACGAGAGGACCCCTTCCCATGGCCATGGCCGATGCCCCCGCCGGCAAGGTGACGTTCGTCGGTGCCGGCCCCGGCGCCGCCGATCTGCTGACGTTCCGGGCCGCGCGCGCGATCGCGGCGGCCGACGTGGTGATCTGGGCGGCGAGCCTGGTGCAGGCCGAGGTCCTCGAGCACGCCCGGGACGACGCGGAGGTGCTGGACTCGGCGGCCATGTCGCTGGAGGACGTGGTGGCCGTCTACCGGCGGGCGCACGCCGGGGGGCTGCGGGTCGCGCGGATCCACTCCGGTGACCCGGCGCTGTGGGGCGGCACCCAGGAGCAGCTCGACCGGTGCGCGGAGATCGGCATCGCGACGGAGGTCGTGCCGGGGGTGTCCTCGTTCTCCGCCGTGGCCGCCCTCGCCCGGCGGGAGCTGACCATCCCCGAGGTGGCCCAGTCGGTCGTCCTGACCCGGCTCGGGGGCGGCAAGACGCCGATGCCGCCCGGCGAGGAGGTGCGCGAGTTCGCCCGGCACGGCACCACGATGGCGGTGTTCCTGTCGGCGGCGCGCAGCGGCCAGCTCGTGCGGGAGCTGCTGGAGGGCGGCTACCCGACGGACACCCCGGTGGTCGTCGCGTACCAGGCGACCTGGCCGGAGGAGCTGGTCGTCAAGTGCACGATCGGCACGCTGGAGGAGACGGTCAAGGAGCACCGGCTCTGGAAGCACACCCTCTTCCTGGTCGGCCCGGCCCTGGACGCCCACGGGACCCGCTCGCACCTGTACCACCCCGGCCACTTCCACGGGTACCGCAAGGCCGACCCGGAGGCGCGGCGGGCGCTGCGCGAGCAGAGGGCGAAGAGTTGATCACGGTCGTCGGCACCGGGACGGGGGCGCCGGTCCCGGGCGAGGTGCTCGCCGGGGCCGCACTCGTCGTGGGCGGACGGCGGCACCTGGACGCCGTGGACCTGCCCGAGGGTGCCGGGCGGATCGTGCTGGGGCCGCTGGCGCCCGCCCTGGACGCGATCGGGGAGTGCGTGGACCGGGGACTGCCGGTGGTCGTGCTGGCCTCCGGGGACCCGGGGTTCTTCGGGATCGTGCGGGCGCTGGCCGAGCGGTTCGGGCCGGGCCGGCTGGACGTGCGGCCGGGGGTGTCCTCGGTGGCCGCCGCGTTCGCGCGGCTGGGGCTGCCGTGGGACGACGCGGTCGTGGTCAGCGCGCACGGGCGGGACCTGCGTACGGCGGTCAACGCCTGCCGGGCGCACCCGAAGGTGGCCGTGCTGACCGGGCCGGGCGCCGGGCCGGCCGAGCTGGGAGCCGCGCTCGGCGGCGGCCGGGTGCTGGTGGTGGCGAGCGCGCTGGGCGATCCGGAGCGCGAGCGCGTGGAGCGGGTGACGCCCGCCGAGGCCGCCGCCCGGGACTGGGGCACGGCGGTGAGCGTGGTGCTGTGCCTGGACGAGGCGCGGACGCTGGGCGCGGTGCGGACGGTCGCCGGGGCGGGGGCGCGGCCCGCCGGATGGGCCCTGGACGAGGGCGAGTTCGCGCACCGCGACTCGATGATCACCAAGTTCGAGGTGCGGGCGCTGGCGCTGGCCCGGCTGGGCCCGCGCCTGGGCGACCTGGTGTGGGACGTCGGGGCCGGTTCGGGTTCGGTGGCCGTGGAGTGCGCGCGGCTCGGCGCGGCCGCCGTCGCCGTGGAGCGGACCGCGGAGGGGGCCGGGCGGATCCGGGCCAACGCCACCGCCCACGGGGTCGACGTGGACGTGGTGCACGGTGCGGCGCCGGACGCGCTGGACGGGCTCGACGACCCGGACGCGGTGTTCGTCGGCGGCGGGGGGCGCGAGCTGCCGGACATCGTCGGCGCGTGCGCGCGGCGGGCCCGGCGGACCGTCGTCGTCGCCCTGGCCGCGCTGGACCGGGTGCCGGCCGCGCGGGCGGCGCTGACGGGCGCGGGGCTGCGCTGTGACGGCGTGCTGCTGCAGTCGTCCCGGCTGGCGCCGCTGCCCGGGGACGTGACCCGGCTGGCGGCGGCCAATCCGGTTTTCCTGCTGTGGGGCGTCAGGCCCCCGGCGACCAGTGAAGGAGTAGCGAAGTGATCGGCCTCATCTCCGCCACCGCGGCGGGCGCGGCGGCGCGCGACCGGCTGGCCGCGGCCTGGCCGGACCGTACGCGGGTGTACGACGGCGGCGCCGGGGAGGCCGTACGGGCCGCGTTCGCCGAGTGCGAGCAGCTCGTCTGCTTCCTGGCGACGGGCGCGGCGGTACGGCTGCTCGCGCCGCTGCTCGGCGACAAGACGGCCGACCCCGGCGTGGTGTGCGTGGACGAGGGCGGCCGGTTCGCGGTGTCGCTGCTCGGCGGGCACGGCGGCGGAGCCAACGAACTCGCCCGCGAGGTGGGCGGGCTGCTGGGCGCCGAGCCGGTGGTGACGACCGCGACGGACGCGGTGGGACTGCCGGGCCTCGACACCCTCGGACTCCCGTACGAGGGCGCTGTCGCCGCGGTGTCGCGGGCCCTGCTGGACGGCGAGCCGGTCGCCCTGGCGGCCGAGGTGCCGTGGCCGCTGCCCGCGCTGCCCTTCTCGCCGGCGGGCGCGTACACCGTGCGGCTCACCGACCGGGCCGTGGCCCCGGGCGAGCGGGAGGTGCTGCTCAGGCCGCCGTCCCTGGTGGTCGGCGTGGGCGCCTCCCGGGGCGCGCCGGCGGACGAGGTGCTCGCCCTGGTCGAGGAGGCGCTGCGGGAGGCGGGTCTGTCGCCTCGGTCGGTCACGGAACTGGCCACCGTGGACGCCAAGTCCGAGGAGCCGGGCGTCGTGGCCGCGGCGGAGCGGCTGGGGGTGCCCCTGGTGACGTACCCGGCGGCTGAGCTGGCGGACGTGGCGGTGCCCAACCCGTCCGGCGCGCCGCTCGCGGCCGTGGGCACGCCCTCGGTGGCGGAGGCGGCGGCGCTGGCGCGCGGCGGCGAACTCCTCGTGCCCAAGCGGAAGTCGGTGCGCGCCGACGGCCGGCCGGCGATGGCGACCTGCGCCGTGGCACGGCGCCCGGGCCGCGGGCGGCTCGCCGTGGTCGGGCTCGGTCCGGGCGCCCGGGACCTGCTCACCCCGCGCGCGACGGCGGAGCTGCGGCGGGCCTCGGTGCTGGTCGGCCTCGACCAGTACGTCGATCAGATCCGCGACCTGCTGCGGCCCGGCACCCGGGTGCTGGAGTCGGGTCTCGGCGCGGAGGAGGAGCGGGCCCGTACGGCCGTCGAGGAGGCCCGGCGCGGGCACGCGGTGGCGCTGATCGGCAGCGGTGACGCGGGCGTGTACGCGATGGCGTCGCCCGCGCTCGCCGAGGCCTCCGACGACATCGACGTGGTCGGCGTGCCGGGCGTGACCGCCGCGCTCGCCGCGGGGGCGATCCTCGGGGCGCCGCTCGGCCACGACCACGTGTCCATCAGCCTGTCCGACCTGCACACGCCGTGGGAGGTCATCGAGCGGCGGGTGCGGGCGGCGGCCGAGGCGGACATCGTGGTCACCTTCTACAACCCGCGCTCCCGGGGCCGCGACTGGCAGCTCCCGAAGGCGCTCGCGATCCTCGCCGGGCACCGGGACCCGGCGACGCCGGTCGGCGTGGTGCGCAACGCCTCCCGGCCGGACGAGTCGAGCCGGCTGACCACGCTCGGCGGACTGGACCCGGCGACGGTCGACATGATGACGGTCGTCACCGTGGGCAACACCGCGACCCGGAGCGTCGCCGGGCGCATGGTGACCCCGCGCGGCTACCGCTGGCAGGAGGCGCCGAAGTGAACCGTGTCGTCCACCCCATCGAGCAGGAGTCCTACCGGCGGCTGCGCGCCCGGCTGGACACCTCGCACCTCCCGCCGCTGACCCGGGCGGTGGTGGAGCGGGTCGTCCACTCCGCCGCCGACCTGGACTACGCGACCGACCTCGTCACCGACGAGCACGACCTGGTCAGGGCGCACGCCGCGCTGCACGCCGGGGCGCCGGTCGTCGTGGACGTCGAGATGGTCGGGGCCGGCATCACCCGCCGGGAGACCGTCTGCCGCCTGAAGGACGCCGTGGCCGGTCCGGGGCTGACCCGTTCGGCGCACGGCGTCCGGCTCGCCTACGAACAGGTCGGGCCCGGCGCCCTGTGGGTGATCGGGAACGCGCCGACCGCCCTCGAGGAGCTGCTGGCCCTGGACGCCTCCCCCGCACTCGTCGTCGGCCTGCCCGTCGGCTTCGTCGGCGCGGTGGAGTCCAAGGAGGCGTTGCGCGCGAGCGGGCTGCCCGCCGTGAGCAACGTGTCCGAGAAGGGCGGGTCGGCGGTCGCCGCCGCCGCGCTCAACGCCCTGCTGTACCACCCGATTTCCCCGAAGGAGACCCCGTGACCACCCCGCCCCCCGCCCTGCTCATCGCCGGCCACGGCACCCGGGACGAGGCCGGAGCCGAGGCGTTCCGCGACTTCGTACGGGAGCTGGGCCGCCGCCACCCCGAACTGCCCGTCGCGGGAGGCTTCATCGAGCTGTCCCCGCCGCCGCTGGGCGAGGCGGTCGCCGAACTGGTGGAGCGGGGCGTGCGGCGCTTCGCCGCCGTACCGCTGATGCTGGTGTCCGCCGGGCACGCCAAGGGCGACATCCCGGCGGCGCTGAACCGGGAGAAGGAGCGGCACCCGGGCATCTCGTACACCTACGGGCGGCCGCTCGGCCCGCACCCGGCGCTGCTGGACGTGCTGCGGCGGCGGCTGGAGGAGGCGCTGGCCGGTACGTCCGCCGAGCGGTCCGACGTGACCGTGCTGCTGGTGGGGCGCGGGTCGACCGACCCGGACGCCAACGCCGAGGTGCACAAGGCGGCCCGGCTGCTGTGGGAGGGGCGCGGCTACGCCGGGGTGGAGACGGCGTTCGTGTCGCTGGCGGCGCCCGACGTGCCCGGCGGGCTCGACCGGTGCGCACGGCTGGGGGCGCGGCGGATCGTCGTGCTGCCGTACTTCCTGTTCACCGGCATCCTGCCGGACCGGGTGCGCCGGCAGACCGAGGAGTGGGCGGCCGCGCACCCGGAGCTGGAGGTGCGCTCCGCGGACGTCATCGGGCCCGAGCCGGAGCTGCTCGACCTGGTGATGGAGCGGTACGCGGAGGCCGTCAAGGGCGATCTGCGGATGAACTGCGACTCCTGTGTGTACCGGATCGCGCTGCCCGGCTTCGAGGACAAGGTCGGGCTGCCGCAGCAGCCGCACTTCCACCCCGACGACGACGGCCACCACCACGGGGGGCACTCGCACAGCCATGCGCACTGAGGAGACCGGGGCCGTCCCGGGCGGCGGGCCCGACCTGCGTCACCACGGGGACGCGGAGACGCGTGACGACGGCGCGGGGCTGGTCGATCTGGCCGTCAACGTCCGTGCGGACACCCCGCCGCAGTGGCTGCGGGAGGAGATCGCCGCCTCGCTGCCGTCCCTCGCGGCCTACCCGGACGGACGGGCCGCGCGGGCGGCGGTCGCCGCGCGGCACGGCCTGCCGGCGGAGCGAGTGCTGCTGACGGCGGGGGCGGCGGAGGCGTTCGTGCTGCTGGCGCGGGCGCTGAAGGTGCGCCGGCCGGTGGTGGTGCATCCGCAGTTCACCGAGCCGGAGGCGGCGCTGCGGGACGCGGGGCACACCGTGGACCGGGTGCTGCTGCGGGCGGCGGACGGGTTCCGGCTGGATCCGGCGGCGGTGCCCGAGGACGCGGACCTGGTGGTGATCGGGAACCCGACGAACCCGACGTCGGTGCTGCACCCGGCCGGCTCGGTCGCCGGGCTCGCCCGGCCCGGCCGGGTTCTGGTGGTCGACGAGGCGTTCATGGACGCGGTGCCCGGTGAGCGGGAGGCGCTGGCCGGGCGGACCGACGTGCCCGGTCTCGTCGTGCTGCGCAGTCTGACCAAGACCTGGGGGCTGGCCGGGCTGCGCATCGGGTACGTGCTGGCCGCGCCGGAGACGATCGACGCGCTGGAGCGGGCCCAGCCGCTGTGGCCGGTGTCGACGCCGGCCCTCGCCGCGGCCGAGGCGTGTGTGGCGCCGCGGGCGCTGGCGGAGGCGGCGCACGCGGCGCACCGGATCGCGGCGGACCGCGGCCACCTGCTGGCCGGGCTCGCCGCGCTGGCGTCCCGCGGGGTGCGGGTGGTGTCGCCGGCGGAGGGGCCGTTCGTGCTGGTACGGCTGCCGGAGGCGGGTGCCGTACGGGGCCGGCTGCGTGAGCTCGGGTACGCGGTGCGGCGCGGGGACACGTTCCCGGGCCTGGACGGGGACGAGTGGGTGCGGGTGGCGGTGCGGGACCGGGGGACGGTGAGCGGGTTCCTGGCTGCGCTGTCGGCCGCACTGCCGTAGCCGGGGCGCCGCCGGGGGCGCCGTCCCGGCCCGGCGCCCCCCTTGAGGCCGGGGCCCGTCAGTTCCTGCGGCGGCGGGCCACGGTCACCGCGCCTCCGCCGGCCAGCAGCAGTGCCAGCGCGCCGCCCGCGATGTACGGGGTGGCCGAGTCGCCGCCCGTCTCCGCGAGGTCGGCTTGGGCGCCCGGGGCGCCCTGGGGCTTGACCTCGGGGGCGGTGCCGGAGTCGTGCCGGGCGGGTGCGGGGGTCTCGCAGGTGGCCTTGGCGAGCGTGACCGTGCCGTTCACCTCGGCCACGTTCAGCTTCAACGGGTTGATGGAGACCTTGAGTTCGAGTGCCGTGGCGGCCGCCGTACGGGAGGTGGTCCGGCGCTGGGAGAGGTCGAGGCCGACCTCGCCGACGCCCGGCACCTTCACCACGGCGGGGCTGCCGGCGGTCAGCGTGACCCGCTTGCCGAGGACCGTGACGGCACCGAGGACATTCGCCGAGGCGACCGGCGCCTTCCCGGCGGCGCAGGTCGCCTTGGCGGTGACCGTGCCCACCTCCACCACGGAGAGCAGGGGCAGGCCCGGGACGTGCAGCTTGGCGTGGACGAGGCGGACGGAGCCCTCGGCGAGCCGGCCGTTCGCCGTGGCACGGGCGGAGGCGGCCTCCGCGCCGAGGACGGTGAACGGGCGGCCGCCGTTCACGCCGTCGAGACGGGCCGTCAGGGCGGTACGGTCGGCGCTGCGCGGCGCCTGGACCTCGTTGAGGGAGACCGCGAGCGGGACGTTCACGGTCTTGTTGAGCAGGGACACGTCGAGCCCGGTGCGGAGCACGACGGCGGAGGCGCGGCCGTGGCCGGTGGTGGCGTGCGCGGCGCTCGCGCCCAGCAGCGCGGGCGCCGCGGCGAGCGCGGTAACCGTCGCGGCCGTGGCGATCCTGCGTACGGGCATGCGGAAGTTGTTGCTGTTCAAGGCGGTGGGACCCCCAGAGGAAACTGCTTGGGACACGTCAACCTTGTACGCACTGTGGGTGAACGGTCGGCGATCCAGCGTTACTTCACTCCATCGTGGAGTTTCCGTACGCGTCTTCGAATCGCCGGGCACATTCGTTCACCCGCCCCGCCCGTGCCGCCCGGCCCTCCCGCGCGCCCTACTCCACGACCCGTCCGTTCAGCACCACCCGGCGCGGCGCCGCCAGCACCCGGACGTCCGCCCGCGGATCGGCCTCGTACACCACAAGGTCGGCCGGTGCGCCCTCCTCCAGGCCGGGCCGGCCCAGCCAGGCGCGCGCGCTCCAGCTCGCCGCCGCCACCGCCCGCACCGGCGGGATGCCCGCGGTGACCAGTTCCGCGACCTCGGCCGCGACCAGCCCGTGGGCCAGCGTGCCGCCGGCGTCGGTGCCCACGTAGACCGGGATGCCGGCGTCGTGGGCGCCGCGCACGGTGTCGTAGCGGCGCTCGTGCAGCCGGCGCATATGGGCCGACCAGCGCGGATACTTGCGTTCGCCGCCCGCCGCGAGCCGCGGGAAGGTGGCGATGTTGACGAGGGTCGGGACGATCGCCACGCCCCGCTCGGCGAACAGCGGGATCAGGTCGTCGGTCAGGCCGGTGGCGTGCTCGACGCAGTCGATGCCCGCCTCGACCAGGTCGCGCAGGGAGCTCTCGGCGAAGCAGTGCGCGGTGACGCGGGCGCCCAGCCGGTGGGCCTCGGCGATGGCGGCCTCGGCCGCCTCCCGCGGCCAGCAGGCGGAGAGGTCGCCGAGGTCGCGGTCGATCCAGTCGCCGACCAGCTTGACCCAGCCGTCGCCGCGCTCCGCTTCCCGGGCGACGTAGTCCACCAGGTCCTCCGGTTCGACCTCCCAGGCGTAGTTGCGGATGTAGCGGCGGGTACGGGCGATGTGCCGGCCGGCCCGGATGATCTTCGGAAGGTCCTCGCGGTCGTCGATCCAGCGGGTGTCGGAGGGCGAGCCGGCGTCCCGGATCAGCAGGGTGCCCCGCTCCCGGTCGGTCAGCGCCTGCTTCTCGGCGGTGTCCGCGTCCACCGGGCCCTCGGCGCCGAGGCCGACGTGGCAGTGCGCGTCGACCAGGCCGGGCAGCGCCCAGCCCTCGACGACGGTCACGTCGCGCGCCCCGGCGGGGCGGTCGTAGGACACGCGGCCCCCGACCACCCACAGCTCGTCGCGGACGTCCTCGGGTCCGGCCAGGACCCGCCCCCTCACGTGCAGCACCGCGTCATCGCTCATACCCGGCACCTTAGTGAGCTACCGCTCGGCCCCGCCCACCTGGTCGGAGCTCTCCTCCTCGACCTCGGCCATCGCCGGGTCCAGCAGGCGGGAGAGGAAGTGGCGGGTGCGTTCGTGCCGGGGGGCGCCGATGACCTGGCCGGGGCGGCCGTCCTCGACGATCACGCCGCCGTCCATGAAGACGACCCGGTCGGCGACCTCGCGCGCGAAGGTCATCTCGTGGGTGACGACCATCATGGTCATGCCCTCCTCGGCGAGCCGGCGCATCACCGCGAGGACGTCCCCGACCAGTTCGGGGTCGAGGGCGGAGGTCGGCTCGTCGAACAGCATCACCTCCGGGCCCATGGCGAGCGCCCGGGCGATGGCCACCCGCTGCTGCTGGCCGCCGGAGAGCGAGGACGGGTAGGCCTGCGCCTTCTCGGCCAGGCCGACGCGCTCCAGGTTCTCGGCGGCGATCCGCGCGGCGGTCGCCTTGTCCCGGCCGAGGACGCGGCGCTGCGGCAGCGTGAGGTTGTCGGTGACGCTCAGGTGCGGGAAGAGGTTGAACTGCTGGAAGACCATGCCGATGCGGCGGCGCGCGGCGTCGATGTCCACGTCGGGGTCGGTCAGTTCGGTGCCGCCGACGAAGACCCGGCCGCCGGTGGGCTCCTCCAGCAGGTTCACGCAGCGCAGCAGCGTGGACTTGCCGGATCCGGAGGGCCCGATGACGCAGACGACCTCGCCCTGGCCGATCTCCAGGTCGATGCCGCGCAGCACGTGGTTGTCGCCGAAGGACTTGTGCAGGTCCTGGACCTGGATCTCCGCGCGGCTCACCGGATCGCCTCCTGGGACCTGGACTCCATGCGGCGCACGACGTAGCCGAGCGGGATGGTCACCAGCAGGTAGCACAGGCCGGCGACCAGGATGGGCGTGGAGTTGGCGGTGGTACTGGCCAGATCGCGGCCGTACTTGGACAGTTCGCGCTCCTCGAGGGTGACGCCGAGGAACAGCACCAGCGAGGAGTCCTTGAAAAGCAGGACGAGTTCGTTGGTGAGCGGCGGCAGGATGATCCGGAAGGCCTGCGGGACGATGATCGAGACCATGGCCCGGGCCGGCGAGAAGCCGAGCGACCTGGCCGCCTCCATCTGGCCCTTGGGCACGGCCTGGATGCCGGCGCGGATCGTCTCGGCCATGTACGCGGCCGAGACCAGGCCGAGCGCGATGGCGACCTTGCCGTACGTGCCGCCCGGGATCTGCGTGCCCGGGAAGGCGAGCGGCACGGCCACGCCGACGAAGATGAAGATCAGCAGGGCCGGCAGGCCGCGGAAGATCTCGATGTAGATGCCGGCCACCCAGCGGTACGGGCCCACGGAGGACAGCCGCATCAGGGCGATGACCATGCCGAGCACGAGTCCGACGACGAAGCCGGACAGCGTGTAGAGCACGGTGTTCTTCAGGGCCAGCGTGATGACCTCGGGGAACATCTCCTTGGCGATGCTGCCCTGGGCGAACTGGTTCTTCAGCCGGCCCCAGTCCGCCGCCAGCGCGAACGCGATCACGGCGGCGGCGAACACGACGTACTGCACCGTCCTGGACAGGCTGCGCCGCTGCCGCCGGGTCAGGCCCTTCTTCTTCGGCCGCAGTGCTGTGCCGGTGTCGGTCATGAGGCCGAGGGGGAGGCGGCGGACGCGTCGTACGGGCCGATCCACTTCTCGTACAGCTTCTTGTACGTGCCGTCGGCCTTCGCGTCGGCGATCGCCTTGCTGACGGCCTCGCGCAGCTTGGTGTTGCCCTTCTTGAAGGTGAACCCGTACTGCTCACCGGTCTTGAGGTTGCCGACGACCTTGAACCGGCCGGCGTTCGCCTTGTCCTTCAGCCAGCCCTGGACGACCGGGTAGTCGATGACGACGGCCTGGACCTGGCCGGTGCGCAGGCCGTTGAGGACCGCGTCGGAGGACTCGAAGGAGATCGGGTCGTAGCCCTTGCCCTTGACGTAGTCCTCGCCGGTGGTCTGCGCCTGGGCGCCGAGCTTCTTGCCCTTGGCCTTGACGTCGTCGAGGGAGTTGATCCCGCTGTTCCTGTCGACCAGGACCGCCTGGGTGGCCTCGAAGTACGGGTCGGAGAAGTCGACGTTCTTCTTGCGCTCGGCGGTGATGGTCATGCCGGCCGCGGCCAGGTCGCACTGGCCGGAGTTGAGGAACGCGCCGGTCTTGAAGTTCTCGAACGGCGTGTCGAGGATCTGCTGCCTGACGCCGAGGTCCTTGGCGACGAGGTCGACGAGGGAGACGTCGAAGCCCTGCACCTTGCCGTTCACCTCCGACTGGAACGGCGGGTAGGGCAGGTGGGTGCAGGTGGTCAGCTGGCCCGCCTTGACGAGGTGGACCCCCTTGACCGTGGCGCCGCCTCCCCCGTTGCCCGAGGAGCAGCCGGCCACGAGCACGAGCCCGGCCGTGGCGGTGGTGGCGGCCAGAAGGCGGGTCCGGCGCCCGAGGAGCGTTTTCATGGGGAGGTCTCCAGTGGGGGGAATCTTGGGTTCCGATTATAAGGAGATGTTTGGGTCTCTCAAATCAAACCGATGACCGAGGGGCGTTCCGGCCTGAGAAGTCGCCGGTCGCGAGGGGGTGGAGGGCGGGCGTTACCCTCGTTTCCGTCGGCCTTCGGCCGGCCTCGTGGACCCTCGTGAGCGAAGAGAGCAGCGCCGTGACCCACCCCCTCCTCGATCTGCCCCCGCTGAGCGCCGAACGGTTCGCCGCCATCGAGGACCGGGTGGCCCGGCTGCTGGACACCCGCCAGGACGTGGTGATCACCCAGGGCGAGGCGCTCCTGCCGCTGGAGGGCGCGATCCGCGCGGCGGCCGGCCCCGGCACGACGGCGCTCAACGTGATCACGGGTCCGTACGGGCAGACCTTCGGGGACTGGCTGCGGGACTGCGGGGCCACGGTGCACGACCTCGCGGTGCCCTTCCACACGGCGGTGACGGCCTCCGCGGTCCGGGAGGCGTTCGCCGAGCACCCGGAGATCGACTTCGTGTCGCTGGTGCACGCCGAGGCGGCGACGGGCAACACCAACCCGGTCGCGGAGATCGGCGAGGCGGTGCGGGAGCAGGGCGCGCTGTTCTACCTGGACGCGGTCGCCTCGGTCGGCGCGGAGCCGGTGCTGCCGGACGCCTGGGGCGTCGACCTGTGCGTGATCGGGGCGCAGAAGGCGATGGGCGGGCCGGCCGGGGTGTCGGCGATCTCGGTGAGCGAGCGGGCGTGGGCGCGCATGGCGGCCAACCCGAACGCCCCGCGCCGCTCCTACCTCTCCCTGCTGGACTGGAAGGAGCGCTGGATCGACGGCGGCCGCAAGGCGCTGCTGCACGCTCCCGCCCAGCTGGAGATGCTCGCGCTGGAGGCGTGCCTGGAGCGGATCGAGTCCGCGGGCCTCGACGCGGTGATGGCGCGGCACGCCGGCGCAGCGCGGGCCGCCCGGGCGGGCGCCGCGGCGCTGGGGGGCGGCCTGGAGCCGTACGTGCACGAGGCCGGGGACGCGGCGCCGGTCGCCACCACCCTGCGGGCGCCCTCCGGCACGGTGGCGTCGGAGCTGGTGGCGCACGCGCTGGGGAGCGAGCCGGGGCTGCCGCTGGCCGCCGGCGGCGGCGCCCTGGCCAAGGAGATGATCCGGGTGAACCACTACGGGCCGGATGCCACGCGGGACGCCGTGCACGCCTGCCTGGCGGCCCTGGGCGGGGCGCTCGCCGCGCAGGGGCTGACGGTGGACGTGGCGGCGGCACGCCGGGCGGCGGACGACGCCTGGCGGTGACGGCAGAAGTCCGCGAAACGACGGCCCGCACGCACCGTGCGGGCCGTTTTCATTGCCGGAGTGGAAATTCAAATTAGTTTCACAAATTCCGCGAATTCGTCCGCCGATAGCTTCCCGTCTTCTTCTGCCCGCTTTTCACATGGCTAAACGGGTGGGTTTTCCGGCGTGTTTCATGTATGTGACACACTCCACAGGCGAGACTCTTTGTCATAGTTTGATGTAGGTCAAACCCGACATTTCATCGGCGTGGTCGTGAGTGCCGTCGATGCCGCCCGTGCATTCTTCAATTTGTCTCGCTAAATTCCATCCGCATGACTGCCGCACCAGCAGACCTGCTGATAGACCGACCGGCGGTGACCGACGGAGCCTCGCTCTGGCGGCTCGCCAAGGAATCGAAAACCCTCGACCTGAACTCCTCGTACAGCTATCTGCTGTGGTGCCGGGACTTCGCGGCCACCTCGGCGGTGGCCCGCGGCGCGGACGGCGAGCCCGTCGGTTTCGTCACCGGGTACGTGCGGCCCGACGACCCCCGCACCCTGCTCGTGTGGCAGGTGGCCGTGGACTCCGCCCACCGCGGCTACGGCATCGCCGCCGCACTGCTGGACGGGCTGACCGCCCGGCTCGCCGACGAGCGCGGGATCACCGGCATCGAGACCACCATCACCCCGGGCAACACGGCCTCCGAGCGGCTCTTCACCTCCTTCGCCGAACGGCACGGCGCGGACCTGACCCGCGAGGTGCTGTTCCCGGCCGGCCTGTTCCCGGACGGCCCGCACGACCCCGAAGTCCTGTACCGCATCGGCCCCCTCACCCCCACCACCGCGCACTGAGGAGCGACCCACCGTGACGATCACCCAGCCCGACCTGAGCGTCTTCGAAACCCTCGAATCCGAGGTGCGCAGCTACTGCCGCGGCTGGCCCACCGTGTTCGACCGTGCGCAGGGCAGCCGAATGTACGACGAGGACGGCCACGCGTACCTCGACTTCTTCGCCGGGGCCGGCTCGCTCAACTACGGGCACAACAACCCGGTGCTCAAACGGGCGCTCATCGACTACCTGTCCCGGGACGGCGTCACCCACGGCCTGGACATGTCGACCACGGCCAAGCGGAGCTTCCTGCAGACCTTCGAGAACCTGGTGCTGCGCCCGCGCGACCTGCCGTACAAGGTCATGTTCCCGGGTCCGACGGGCACCAACGCGGTCGAGTCGGCGCTGAAGCTCGCCCGCAAGGTGAAGGGGCGGGAGGCGATCGTGTCGTTCACGAACGCCTTCCACGGCATGTCGCTGGGCTCCCTCGCGGTCACCGGCAACGCCTTCAAGCGGGCCGGCGCCGGCATCCCGCTGGTGCACGGCACCCCCATGCCGTTCGACAACTACTTCGACGGCCAGGTCCCCGACTTCCTGTGGTTCGAGCGGCTGCTCGAGGACCAGGGGTCCGGCCTCAACAAGCCCGCCGCCGTGATCGTGGAGACCGTGCAGGGCGAGGGCGGCATCAACGTCGCGCGCGCCGCCTGGCTGCGGGCGCTGGCCGAGCTGTGCGAGCGCCAGGACATGCTGCTCATCGTCGACGACATCCAGATGGGCTGCGGCCGCACGGGCGCCTTCTTCTCCTTCGAGGAGGCGGGGATCACGCCCGACATCGTCACCGTGTCGAAGTCGATCAGCGGTTACGGCCTGCCGATGTCGCTGTGCCTGTTCAAGCCCGAGCTGGACGTCTGGGAGCCGGGCGAGCACAACGGCACCTTCCGCGGCAACAACCCCGCGTTCGTCACCGCCACCGCGGCCCTGGAGACCTACTGGACCGACGGCTCCGCCATGGAGAAGCAGACCCGCACCCGCGGCGAGCAGGTCGAGCAGGCCCTGATCTCCATCACCGAGGAGAACCTCGCCGACGTGAAGGAGTACCGCGGCCGCGGCCTGGTGTGGGGCCTGGAGTTCCACGGCAAGGACCGGGCCTCGCGGGTCGCCCGGCGCGCCTTCGAGCTGGGGCTGCTCATCGAGACCTCGGGCCCGGAGGGCGAGGTCGTCAAGCTGCTGCCGGCGCTCACCATCACCCCCGACGAGCTGGACGAGGGCCTCAGCGTCCTCTCCCGCGCCGTCCGCGAGACCGTCTGACCCGCTCCGCGCGGCCCGCCGGCCGCACCGCGGAGCAACCGTTCGACCAGGAGGAAGTACAGCACCGTGATCGTCCGATCGTTCAAGGACCTCGAAGGCACCGACCGGCACATCAAGTCCGCGTCCGGCACGTGGGAGAGCAAGCGGATCGTCCTCGCCAAGGAGCGGGTCGGCTTCTCCGTGCACGAGACCATCCTGTACGCGGGCACCGAGACGAACATGTGGTACGCCAACCACATCGAGGCCGTCGTCTGCACCCGGGGCGAGGCCGAGCTCACCGACCGCGAGACCGGGAAGGTGTACACCATCACCCCCGGCACCATGTACCTCCTGAACGGGCACGAGCGGCACACGCTGCGCGTCAAGGAGGACTTCCACTGCATCTGCGTGTTCAACCCGCCCGTGACCGGACGGGAGGACCACGACGAGAACGGCGTCTACCCGCTGCTCACCGAGCCCGAGGAGGTGTGACACCCATGACCGCTGTCACGGACCTGTACCCCAGCCGCGGCGCCGGTGAGGTGGCCGTGCCCCGCCAGGACCCGGTGGTCTGGGGCTCCCCCGACACGCCCGGCCCGATCGCGACGGCCGACCTGCAGGCGTTCGAGCGCGACGGCTTCCTCGCCGTCGACCAGCTCATCACCCCGGACGAGGTCGAGGTCTACCGGAGCGAGCTGGACCGGCTGGTCGCCGACCCGGCGATCCGGGCCGACGAGCGCTCGATCGTCGAGCCGAAGTCCAAGGAGATCCGCTCGGTCTTCGAAGTGCACCGGATCAGCGAGGTGTTCGCGAAGCTCGTGCGCGACGAGCGGGTGGTCGGCCGGGCCCGGCAGATCCTCGGTTCCGACGTGTACGTCCACCAGTCGCGGATCAACGTCAAGCCGGGCTTCGGCGCGAGCGGCTTCTACTGGCACTCGGACTTCGAGACCTGGCACGCCGAGGACGGCCTGCCCAACATGCGCACGGTGTCCGTCTCGATCGCGCTGACCGAGAACTACGACACCAACGGCGGGCTCATGATCATGCCGGGCTCGCACCGCACGTTCCTGGGCTGCGCGGGGGCCACGCCCGAGGACAACTACAAGAAGTCGCTGCAGATGCAGGACGCGGGCACCCCGTCCGACGAGGCGCTGACGAAGATGGCCGGCGAGTACGGCATCCGGCTGTTCACCGGCAAGGCCGGCTCGGCGACCTGGTTCGACTGCAACTGCATGCACGGTTCCGGCGACAACATCACGCCGTTCCCGCGCAGCAACGTCTTCATCGTCTTCAACAGCGTGGAGAACAAGGCGGTGGAGCCGTTCGCGGCGCCGGTGCGCAGGCCGGAGTTCATCGGGGCCCGCGACTTCACTCCGGTCCGGTGAGCATTTCCGGCCGGGGGTCCGGGGGTCGCCCCCCGGGAAGACGCAGCATCGGGGCCCGCGACTTCACTCCGGTCCGGTGAGCATTTCCGGCCGGGGGTCCGGGGGTCGCCCCCCGGGAAGACGCAGCATCGGGGCCCGCGACTTCACTCCGGTTGAGTAGACCCCTCCGACCGCCGGGCCGGAGCCTCCTCGTGTGGGACGGGAGGCTCCGGCCCGGTCGCGTGGTCAGCGGGACAGCGCGTCCAGCAGCCGGTCCACGTCCGCCGGGGTGTTGTAGAGGTGGAAACCCGCGCGCAGATTGCCCGCCCGGTCGGACACCTCGATACCGGCCTCGCTCAGCCCGGGCTGGAGGTGGCCGAGTCCCGGCACCGAGACGATGGCGGAGCCGGGCGCGGGCACCGGCTCGTGGCCGAGGCCGGCGAGCCCGGTCCGGAACCGGTCGGCGAGCCGCACGGCGTGCGCGTGCAGGGCGGGCAGCCCGATCTCCTCGACGAGTTCCAGCGAGCGGCGCAGCCCCGCGTACGTGAACAGGGCATGGCTGAGGTCGAACCGCCGCGCTGAGTGGGCGAGTTCCCGGACCGGTCCGTAGCAGCTGTCCCACGGCCGCTCCCCCGCGACCCAGCCCGCCAGCACCGGGCTCAGCCCGCCGAGGTCCTCCGGGACCACCAGGAACGCCGCGCCGTGCGGGCCGAGCAGCCACTTGAAGGAGACCGTGGCGCTGAAGTCGAAGGCGGCCGCGTCCATGGGGAGCCAGCCGGCGGACTGGGAGAAGTCGACGTAGGTGCGCGCGCCGTGCTCGCGGGCGGCCTCGCGCACGGCCGCCAGGTCGGCCACGCGTCCGTCGGCGGACTGCACGGCGCTGAGCGCGACCAGCGCGGTGTCCGGGCGGACGGACTCGGCGATCCGCTCCAGCGGGACCGACCGCACCTTGAGGTCGCCGCGGACGTGGAACGGATTCAGCACCGAGGTGAAGTCGTCCTCGGCGGTGAGCACTTCGGCGCCGGCGGGCAGCGACGCTGCGATCACGGCGGTGTGCGCGGCGACCGAGGCGCCGGCCGCGACACGGCCGGCCGGAACGCCGGCGAGCCGGGCGTAGGCGGCCCGGCAGGCCTCGACGTCCTCGTACAGCGGCAGCAGCGGCCGGCCCTCGGCCCGCAGCAGAGCCGCCTCGTGCAGGGCGGTGACGGTACGGGCGGGCAGCAGGCCGTTTCCGGCGGTGTTGAGGTAGCTGCTCCTGGGGGCGAACTCGGCGCGGACGAGGCTCTCGAACGTCTCCGTGGTCTCCATGGGGTCCACTGTGCGGCCCGGCGAACCCGCCGTCCATCGCCAGTTTTCGCGCAGGTTCTCCCAGTGCTCCTTATACGTCCGCGCCGGCCTGCGGTTTCTCAGTGCTGCGGCACCGCGCACCCGTCCGGGCCACAGGCCTCGGCCGCGCCCTCGTCGACCAGCTTCAGCGGGGAGCGCTCGCCCCAGGCCTGGGCCAGCGCCCGGGTGAAGACCTCGGCGGGCTGGGCTCCGGAGACGCCGTACTTGCGGTCGAGGACGAAGAAGGGGACGCCGGTCGCGCCGAGCTCGGCGGCCTCGCGCTCGTCGGCGCGGACCTCGTCGGCGTGGGCGGCGGGGTCGGCGAGGACCGCCCGGGCGGCCCCTGCGTCCAGGCCGGCCTCGGCGGCCAGCTCCACCAGCCGCTCGTCGTCCTCGCCGAAGACGGACCGCTCCTCGGCGAAGTTGGCGCGGTAGAGGATCTGCAGCAGCTCGTCCTGCCTGCCCTGCGCCTTGGCGAAGTGCAGCAGGCGGTGCATGTCGAAGGTGCTGCCGTGGTCGCGGTCACGGGTGCGGTAGTCCAGGCCCTCGGCGGCGGCCTGGGCGCCGAGGTTGTCCTCGCCTGCCTGGGCCTGCGCCTCGCTCATGCCGTACTTCCGGGTGAGCATGGTCAGCACCGGCTGGACGTCGCCCTTGGCGCGGCCGGGGTCCAGCTCGAAGGAGCGGTGCACCACCTCGACGTCGTCGCGGTGCGGGAAGGCCGCGAGCGCCTTCTCGAAGCGGGCCTTTCCGACATAACACCAGGGACAGGCGATGTCGCTCCAGATTTCGACGCGCATGCTCTCGGCTCTTCTCCAGGTCGTACGGATGCGGAGGGGTTCTCCTCGCGCGTACGTGAACGTTCAAGCAGCGGCGTTCATTCCCCGGCGACCGCCAGGCGCAGGAAGAGATGGTGGTCGCCCTCGGCGGTCGGGTTCTCCGGGTCGGGGACCCAGCCCTGGCGTGCGTAGAAGGCCTGGGCGCGCCGGTTGTCCACGTGCACGTCGAGGACCGCGGTCCGGACGCCGTCGGCCCGCCACTGCTCCACGCAGGCGGTGTGCAGCGCCGTTCCGACGCCGGCGCGCCAGCGGCCGGGGTCGACGTGGAACTGGAACAGCTTGACCGTGCCGGCCGGCCCGCCCTCGGGGGCGCGGAAGGAGGCGATGCCGGCGAGCCGTCCCCGTTCGACGGCGCACAGCACGTGCCCGTCGGGCCGTCCGATCGCCTCGCGCCACCTGGCCGGCCAGTCGAGGCCGTCGTCCGGGAGGCCGTCCGGGTAGTACGTCGACCTCGCCCGGACGTGCAACTCCGCCACGGCACCCGCCTCCGCGGGCAGGGCCGTCCTGATCACGAGGGTCCCGGTGGCCGGGTGCGCTTCGCTCACACCCGCGGGGACGTGCCGGGGCGCGGCTCCGGTTCCCCGGCCGCGCCCCGCCCGCCGCGCTCAGCCGCCGCCGCGCTCAGCTGCCGTCGCGCTCAGCTGCCGTCGCGCAGGTCGTCCGGCCAGCCGGCCCGGAACTCGAGGTGGTCGTAGGTCACCACACAGCCCTCCCCCAGCGGCGACTGGGTCATGAAGCCGACCAGCGCCGCGCCGGACTCCTTCTCCTCGCCCAGGGTGAAAAGCCGGACGAAGGTCCAGCGCACGCCGTCCCGGGAGGCGTGGAAGGCGAAGGCGCGCCCGGTCCGGCTGACCCGCAGCCAGACCGAGCTGCCCTCCACGGTGAAGGAGTTGGCGTCGTCGGAGTGCCCCCGGGTGACCACCGTGCAGACGGTGGGCACGTCCCGGGAGTACTCCAGGCAGAGCTTGGCCCAGGCGCGGTCGCCGACGTGGACGTACAGCACGCCCGCGTCGAAGGCCGCGCCGAAGCCCACGGTGACCCTGGCTATGAGCTGGAAGTCCCCCTCAGGCGCCCCGAGCAGCCGGGGCGCGTCGGCGGCGGGGTCCAGGGCCTCGCCGGTGGGCGGCACGAACCGGTCCTGCCGGGGCCCGGCCCAGCCGGTGAGCACGCCGCCCTCGTAGGACCAGTTGCCGTCGGGACCGTAGGTCCGCAGGGGGAAGGGGAGTTCGGGGAGTTCGACGTCCATCGCGTGAGTGTCCCAGGTTCCTCGTGCCACGTCCCGCCGCTCCGGTCAGTGCTCCAGCCGGCCGTTGAACCGGCGCGGGAGCCCGAGCGGGTTGTCGTCGCGCAGCTCCGGGGGCAGCAGGGCCTCGGGCGCGTTCTGGTAGGCGACCGGCCGCAGCCACCGCTCGATGGCGGTGCCGCCCACGGAGGTGGAGGTGGAGGTGGTCGCGGGGTACGGCCCGCCGTGGTGCTGGGCCGGCGCCACCGCCACCCCGGTCGGCCAGGCGTCGACCAGCACGCGTCCGGCGAGCGGGGTCAGCTCGGCGAGGATCCGGGCGCCCTGCCCCTCGCCGGCGGCCTCCCCGGCCGACAGGTGCACCGTGGCCGTGAGGTTGCCCGGCAGCCGCGACAGCACGGCGGTGGCCTCGCCGTCGTCGGCGTAGCGGACCACCACGGTCACCGGCCCGAAGCACTCCTCCAGCAGCAGGTCGTACGCCCCCTCGGCGGTCAGACCGCTCGCCGGGACCGTCAGGAAGCCCGCGCTCACCGTGTGCTCGCCGCCGGCGCCCGGCGTGACCGGCGTCTCCACCCCGGGGAGCTGCGCCCGCTCGGCCACGCCCGCGATGAAGTTGTCCCGCATCCGGTGGTCGAGCAGCACCCCGGCGGCGGTGCCGCCGACGGCGTCGGCCAGGGACTTCAGCAGCCGGTCGCCGGCGTCGCCGGACGGCACCAGCACCAGGCCCGGCTTGACGCAGAACTGGCCGACGCCGAGGGTCATGGACCCGGCGAGTCCGGAGCCGATCGCCTCGGGCCGCTCGGCCGCGGCCGCCTCGGTGACCAGGACCGGGTTCAGCGAGCCCAGCTCGCCGTGGAACGGGATCGGCACCGGACGCGCGGCCGCCGCGTCGAACAGGGCGCGCCCGCCGCGCACCGAGCCGGTGAAGCCCGCGGCGGCGACCAGCGGGTGCGTGATCAGCTCGACGCCCGCCTCGAAGCCGTGCACCAGGCCGACGGCCCCCTCGGGGATGCCGTGCTCGGCGGCCGCCCGGCGCAGCACCGCGGCGACCTGCTCGGACAGGGCCGGGTGGTCGGGGTGGGCCTTGACGACCACCGGGCAGCCCGCGGCCAGCGCGCTGGCGGTGTCGCCGCCGGCCACGGAGAAGGCGAAGGGGAAGTTGGAGGCGGAGTAGACGGCGACCACGCCCAGCGGCACCTTGTACCGGCGCAGGTCCGGGACGGGCGGGGTGGCGGTGTCGTCGGGGTGGTCGACGATCACGTCCAGGAAGGCGCCCTCGTCGACGATGCCGGCGAAGGCCCGCAGCTGGTAGACCGTGCGCGCGAGTTCTCCGGTGAGGCGGACCGGGCCGAGGGCGGTCTCGGCGTCGGCGGTCTCGATCAGGCCGTCCGCTGCGGCCTCCAGGCCGGCGGCGGCCGAGCGGAGGAAGGCCGAGCGCACGGCGCGGTCGGCGAGGGAGCCGCGCGCGGCGTGCGCCGCCCGGACGGCCGCGTCCACCTCCTGGGCCGTCGCCTCCACCGCGACCTGTTCACGCTGCTTCCCGGTGCGCGGGTCGACACTCCAGACTGGTGCTGCTGCCACCGCGGGTCCCTCCAGTTAAGGCCGCATTCGCTGGGTCAACCACCAGCGCGTTCGATATACTGAACGCCGTCTCTGATGGTGAATATGCTGCTCGGAGACTATTTCCCGTCGAATGAAGGGGTCAAGGGCGATGTCGGCAGGCGAGACGGGCGGGGCCCAGGTCAAGTCCGCGGTGCGGACCGTTGAGTTGCTCGAGTACTTCGCCGGCAGGCCCGGCATGCACTCCCTCGCGGCGGTGCAGGAGGCCGTCGGATACCCCAAGTCCAGCCTGTACATGCTGCTGCGCACGCTCGTGGAGCTGGGCTGGGTGGAGACCGACGCCACGGGCACGCGGTACGGCATCGGGGTGCGGGCGCTGCTGGTCGGCACGTCCTACATCGACGGCGACGAGGTGGTGGCGGCCGCCCGGCCGACCCTGGACCGCCTCTCCGACGACACCACCGAGACCATCCACCTGGCCCGGCTCGACGGCACGAACGTGGTGTACCTGGCCACCCGGCAGTCGCAGCACTACCTGCGCCCGTTCACCCGGGTGGGCCGGCGGCTGCCCGCCCACTCCACCTCCCTCGGCAAGGCGCTGCTCGCCACCCACACCGACGAGCAGGTGCGCAAGCTGCTGCCGGAGACGCTGCCCGCGCTCACCGAGCACACCATCACCGACCGGGAGAAGCTGATCGAGGAGCTGAACCAGGTCCGGGAACAGGGCTTCGCCGTCGACCGCGAGGAGAACACCCTGGGGCTGCGCTGCTTCGGCGTGGCGATCCCGTACCGCACCCCCGCCAGGGACGCCATCAGCTGCTCGGTGCCGGTGGCCCGGCTGACCCCCGCCCACGAGCAGATGATCAAGGACGCGCTGTTCGACGCGCGGGACCGGCTGACGCTGGCGACGCGGCGGCTGTAGGCCCGGCGCGCTCACGGCGGTCTCCGTCTCCCGGGCGAGTGCGGATCGTCGTGTACGCGGCGGGCTTTCTGAACGCGGGATGAGAAAAGGGGCGGACGGGAACGATTGCCCCGTCCGGCTCGTCTTCACCAGCGGCATGAACAAGACGATCAGGCGGGCTTCCGTCTTCACCCTGCTGCTCGTGCTCGCCCTGCTGGTCAGGGCGACCTGGGTGCAGTACTACGACGGAACGGCCCTCGCGGACGACCAGAACAACCGGCGGAACGTCATCGAAACGTACTCGCAGCCGCTGGGGAACATCATCGTGGCCGGCAGCGCCGTCACCGGCTCGGCCCGGACGAAGGGCGGCGACCTCGCGTACAAGCGGACGTACCGCGACGGCGAGCTGTACGCGCCGGTGACCGGCTACGCCTCCCAGGCCTACGCCCCGACCCAGCTCGAGGGCATCTACCAGGACCTGCTCAACGGCACGGACAGCAGACTGAAGACCGTGCTGGGCACGGTGACCGGCAAGCGCGCCGACCCGGGCGACGTCGTCACGACGATCGACCCGGCCGTGCAGAAGGCCGGGTACCGGGCGCTCGGCGGCAACAAGGGCGCCGCCGTCGCCCTCGACCCGAAGACCGGGAAGATCCTCGCGGCGGTGTCGACGCCGTCGTACGACCCGACGCGGCTCACCGACGCGAACACCGCCGGGGCAGCCTGGAAGTCGCTCAACGCGGACAAGGACAAGCCGCTCGTCAACCGCGCGCTGCGCCAGCCGCTGCCGCCGGGCTCGACGTTCAAGCTGGTCGTCGCCGCCGCGGCGCTGGAGAGCGGGCTCTACAAGAACGTGGACGACCCGACCGACAGCCCCGACCCGTACACCCTGAAGGGCTCCACCAAGGATCTGGTCAACGAGAACCGCTCGGCACCGTGCGAGAACGCCTCGATCCGGGTCGCGCTGCGCTACTCCTGCAACAACGTCTTCGGCAAGATGGCCGTCGACCTCGGTCAGGACAAGGTGCGGGCCATGGCGGAGAAGTTCGGCTTCAACGACCGGAAGCAGGACGTCCCGGTGCGGGCGTACCCCAGCGTCTACCCCTCCGGGATGGACGAGGCGCAGACCGCCCTGTCCGGCATCGGCCAGTTCGACGTCACGGCGACCCCGCTGCAGATGGCCATGGTCTCCGCGGTGATGGCGAACGGCGGCAAGCTGGTCTCGCCGCACATGGTGTCGCGGATCACCGACGGCGACGGCGACGTGCTGAAGGACTACGACGACGGCACGGACAGCAAGCAGGTCGTCGGCTCCGCCACCGCCGCGCAGTTGCGGTCGGCGATGGAGACGGTGGTGAAGGACGGCACCGGTACGAACGCGCTGATCGACGGGGCGACGGTCGGCGGCAAGACGGGTACCGCCCAGCACGGTGAGAACAACAGCAAGACGCCCTACGCCTGGTTCACCTCGTACGGCAAATCGGACGGCACCGGCAAGGAGGTCGCCGTCGCGGTGATGGTCGAGCAGTCGGACGCGGCCCGCTCCGAGGTCAGCGGCAACGGGCTCGCGGCGCCGGTGGCCAGGGCGATGATGCAGGCGGCGCTCAAGTAGGCGCGGCACGGGGGCGGTCCGCACGCGGCCGCCCCCGTCCGTCTCACCCGACGCCCAGGACCTGCTCCACCGGGTCGATCGCGAAGTACACCAGGAACAGCGCGGAGACTCCCCACAGCAGCCAGTTGACCTCCCTGGCCTTGCCCAGGACCGTCTTGATGAGCACGTAGGACAGGAAGCCCGCGCCGATGCCGTCGGTGATGGAGTAGGTGAACGGCATCGCGGCGATGGTGAGGAACGCCGGGATGGCGATCTCGTACCGGTCCCAGTCGATGTGCTTGACGTGGGTCATCATCAGGAAGCCCACCGCGATCAGCGCGGGTGCGGCGGCCTGCAGCGGGACGATGGTCAGCAGCGGGGTGAGGAAGAGCGCCAGCCCGAACAGGCCGCCGGTGACGAGGTTGGCGAAGCCGGTGCGGGCGCCCTCCCCGACGCCGGCCGCTGACTCGATGTAGGCGGTGTTGGAGGAGGCGGATCCGATCCCGCCCGCGACGGCCGCGGCGCCGTCGATGAACAGCACCCGGCCGATGCCGGGCACCTGTCCCTGGTCGTCGAGCAGCCCGGCCTCGGCGCTGATGCCGACGATGGTGCCCATGGCGTCGAAGAAGTCGGACAGGATGAGGGTGAAGACGAGCAGCACGGCGGTGAGCACACCGGCCTTGGCGAAGCCGCCGAACAGGCTGAAGTGACCGACGAGCCCGAAGTCGGGTGCGGCGACGATCTTGTCGGGCACCTTCGGCGTGGTCAGGCCCCAGCTCTTGATGTCGGCGACCGCGTCGATGACGATCGCGACGACCGTCATGGTGACGATGCTGATGAGGATCGCGCCCTTCACCTTGCGGGCGAGCAGGGCGATCGTCAGCAGCACGCCGAGGCAGAAAACCAGCACGGGCCAGCCGGTCAGCCGTCCGACCGCGCCGAGCTGGACGGGCACGGTGCTGTGCGCGGCGTCCGGGATGCGGCTGACGAACCCGGCGTCCACGAAGCCGATGAAGGCGATGAACAGGCCGATGCCGACCCCGATGGCCTGCTTGAGCTGCTGCGGGATCGCGTTCATGATCGCTTCGCGGAGTCCGGTGAGCACCAGCAGGCAGATGACGGCGCCTTCGAGGACGACGAGGCCCATCGCGTCCGCCCAGCTCATCAGCGGGGCCAGCTGGAAGGCGACGACGGCGTTGAGGCCGAGACCCGCGGCGATGGCGAGCGGCAGGTTGCCCCCGACGCCCATGACCACCGTCATCACGCAGGCCACCAGCGCGGTGGCGGTGACGAGTTGGCCGGTGTCGAGAGTGTGGCCGAACTTGTCCTCGGCGCTGCCCAGGATGATGGGGTTCAGCACGAGGATGTAGGCCATGGTGAAGAAGGTGGCGAAGCCGCCGCGTATCTCCCGGCCGAAAGTGGATCCCCGTTCGGAGATTCTGAAGTACCGGTCGACGCCGTTGCCCGCGGGCGGTGCGGCACCGGGCCGTTGTTCCGCCTTCTGCGTCTGGGACATGGTCGTACTCCTCGTCGCCTGATCAAAGGTGCGCGGATGCTGGCTGGATTGTTCCCCTGCCGGACCCGGTTCAGGTTTTCCTCGTGTTACGGAATCGGGGCCCCGCCGATCGTTCGCGTGTGGTGACACGCACGGACCCGTACCGAGAAGAGGTCACTCGTGGGCCCGGTCGTCGACGACGCCGCCTCCGTGGAGTTCCACGCCTTCTTCGAACGGCACTACGCCGAACTCGCGCGACTCGCGTACCTGTTGACCGGCGAGGCGGACGCGGCCGACGACCTGGCCGCGGACGCCCTGCTGGCCCTGTGGCACCGCTGGGACCGGGTGCGCGCGGCCGGCCACCCGGTGGCGTACGCGCGGGGCGTGGTCGCCAACCTGGCCCGGACGCGCATCCGCGCCGCGGTGCGCGAACGGCGCCGGATCGCGCTGTTCTGGCCGCACCGGGAGGAGCGGACCGAGAACCCCGACGTGGCGGGCGTGGTCGACGTGCGGGAGGCCCTGCGCCGGCTGCCGTTCCGCAAACGGGCGTGCGTGGTGCTCCGGCACGCGTTCGACCTGTCGGAGAAGGACACCGCACTGGCCCTCGGGGTGTCGGTGGGTACGGTGAAGAGCCAGACGTCCAAGGGGGTGGCCGAGCTGCAGAGGCTGCTCGGCGGTCAGGGGGTGCCTCAGCGGGTGCACGCGGCCGCGGCCCGGGGCGGCGGGAGCGGAGGAAGGAACCGATGAGGCGGCGGGACGGGCACGAGGAGCTGCGCGCCCGGCTGCACGAGGCGGCCGAGGCCCATGAACCCGACCGGGCGCGCATCCTGGCCCGGGTGGAGCGCGGGACGGCCGCGCAGGACCCGCCGGGACGCCGGGGCGGCCGGCCGCCGGTGGCCGGCCGGCTGAAGGTGCTCGCGGCGGCGGGGGCGGCCGCCGTGCTCGCGGCCGGCGGGTACGCGGTGGCCTCCGCGGTCAGGCAGGAGCCGCCGGCCCGGCGGACCGTCGCCGTGTCGCCGGCGCCCGCGTCCACACCCGCCCCCTCGCCGGACGCGGCGAACCGGCCCCCGGCGCACTCCGCCGGCCCCGTGCCCGGCGCCACGCACACCGCGCCCGGACCGGACCCCGCCGCGCCCCGGACGCCGGAGTCCTCCGTGCCGCCGCCCGCCGCCCGGGCAGGGCAGCAGGGTCCGCTGTGGTCGGACGGCTCGGTGGACCCGCACGGCAACGACTTCTGGGCGCAGAGCGACGTGACGCTCAGGACCTCCCGGCGACTCAGCGCCCTGTCCGTGGAGCTGCGGATCGCGCAGACCGGCGGGGTGTCGTCCACCGGTGCCTGGCGCACCCTGCCCGAGGCCGACTTCACCCAGCGCGCCGAGGAGCGCGGCGGGTTCCTCGTCTTCACCTGGACGCTGAAGGACGGCCGCACGGTCCCGGCCGGCGAGTGGATCTTCGCCGGTCAGTACGACCACGCGCGCGGCGGGCGGGACGCGAAGGACGACAGCTACACGATCACGGGGGCCGCGGGCGCGCGGTACACCGTCACCGGCGCCTTCGCGGCCCACGACGGCGGCGGGGACGGCTCGTAGCGAAGAGCGCGGGCCGTGGCGGCCCTGTGCAGCGGCGCGGGCGCGGCGGCCCTGTGCAGCGGCGCGGGCGCGGCGGCCCCGGGAAGAAGACGAGGACCTGCGGCTCGTACGGGTGGGCCCGTCACCTTCGCCACGACGACGGGCGGCCCCGCCGGGGATCCCCGGCGGGGCCGTCGTCGCGGACCGCCTGCGCGTGCGGCGGTGCGTCAGGACACGAAGTACGTCGGGTTCGGCAGCTTGTAGGTGCGGTCGGCGTGGCCGCCGTCCAGGTCCGAGTACTGGTCGCCGAAGTTGGCGATGATGTCGTACCCGAGGTCGTCCTCGATGTGCTCGCGGGTGCCGGCCTTGTACTGCACGGTGGTGCAGTTCCAGGTGCCCGGGGTGGCGCAGTCGCTCAGGTAGGCCGGAGGTGCGGCCTTGTCCTTGAGGAACATGTGGCCGGCGTCGAGGTTGACGTCGGCGCCGATCTTCTTCAGGTTCTCCACGGCGCCGGCGCGCTGCGCCTCGCTGAGACCGGAGTTGTAGAAGACCTCCACGCCCTTGGAGTCGGCGTAGCGCACCAGTTCGGGGCTGCCGAAGACGGCCGGGCGGTCGGCGCGGTTCACGTAGTCGTTCCACGTGGTGGAGTTGTACGTGTAGTTGTAGCGCTTCTCGTAGTCGAGGCTGAGCAGCAGGGTGTCGTCGATGTCGAAGACGACGGCCGGCTTCTCACCGTGCTTGTGGGCCTTGCGGGCCGCCTTGTCGATCCAGTTCCGGGCGTCGGCGTCGATGCGCGCCAGGTCCTTGGCGTACGGGCTGTCCGGGGAGGCCTGGTAGACGCCGTCGCTGTCGGCGGTGGTGCCGTAGTAGGTGTCGATGTCCTTCACCAGGAGCCCGATGTTGTAGGGCTCGTGGGTGGAGTTCGCCGTCGACTGACCGGCGGTGGCCGCACCGGCGCCGTACAGGGCGCCGCCGGCGAGGGCACAGGCGGCGGTGACCGCCGCGATCCGCTGTGATGTACGCATGACAGGTGTTCTACGCGCGTCACCCGGGGTAGCGCGAGGGCCTTTGCCCGATCGATATCAAGCCATCGGGCGAGAGGCCCCCGCGCCGTCTCCGGCCGGACGTGCCGTCAGCACTCCTTCCAGGGCGCCCAGTCGCCGAGGTGGGTCTCCCGGGTCGCCGACGCCGCCTGTGCCGCGGTCAGTTGCGGCCGGTTCCCCGGGACGGTGACGACGGCGCCGGGGCCGGTGTTGCGGTACTCGGCGAACCGCTGGTCCTGCCAGGGGTGGGCGGCCGACATGTCCGTGTAGGGAGCCACCGCGTCGATGCCGGGGCCGAGCCAGGTGTCGCGGACGGTCAGCATGGGGCGGGCGGTGGGGTCCGAGCTGGGCACCCAGGGGCGGGCCAGTTCGTAGTACCCGTCCGGGGCCTCGCCGCCGACCCGGCCGTGGAGCACCAGGAAGCCGCGGGGGTTGGCGCCGGCCGTGGAGGGCGCGAAGACGAAGCCGTAGGGAGCGGTGGCCAGTTCCGTGCGGTTCAGGGTGCGGAAGCGGCAGTGCTCGAAGACGGCGGTGGCCCGCCCGAAGACGAAGTCGACGTCGCCCTCGGCGTAGCAGTGCGCGTAGTACTGGCGGGCGAGGACGCCGAGGGCCGTGGTGTCGGCGTACAGCGTGTCCTGGTGGCCCAGGAAGCGGCAGTGCAGGAAGGCGGTCCGGTCGCCCTGCGCCTTGAGGGCGACGGCCTGGGTGCCGGTGACGTCCGGGTGTCCGGCGCGCAGCCAGTCGTTGGCGAAGGTGATCCGGTGGGCGGTGAAGCCGTCGGCCTGCACGGTGACGGTGGCCGAGCCGGAGGTGCCGTAGGTGCCGCCGCCGGGTCTGGGGGTGCCGGCCGCGTTGTCGTACACGATCACGACGCCCCCCGGGTCCCCGGAGGCGCCGATCCAGGTCATGTCCGTACGGCCGGCGTCGACGAGCACCGTCTCCCGGTAGTCGCCGGGCGCGATGACCAGGGTGCGGCCGGCGCCGGTGGCCGCGGTCACCGCGGCCTGGACGGAGGTGAAGTCGCCCCGGCCGCCGGGGTCGACGTACAGGGTCCCCGGGGTGCGGCGGCGGGCCGGTGACCCGTGGCGGCCGAACGGGCCGGGCCCGCCGGCGGCCCGGGCGGGCGCGGCGGCGAGGCCCGGCGCGGCGGCGGCAGCGGCCCCCGCCGCGAGGAGACGCCGTCTGGACAGGGGTGGTCGGGCCGAGGGCATACGGGTGCTCCTTCGCGATGGGTGGGACGCGGGCGGTGCGGGCGGCAGGGGGGCCGGGGCCGGTGGCCCGGCGGTGGTCCGGAGCCGGAGACCTGGCGGTGGTCCGGGCCCAGAGACCTGGCGGTGGTCCGGGGCCGGAGGTCCGGCCCCGGACGGGTCGTCAGCCGATGCGGCCCGCGCCCGCGCGGTGGCCGACGAGGCCCGGCACGGCCCTGGCCGGGTCGACCCTGGTGCGCAGGACCGGGGTCCAGCCGGCCCCGGACCGCAGGGTCTCGCCGGGGACCTCGGCGTTGTGGACGGCGATCAGGTCGGTGAGGCGGCCGTTGACGTAGTTGTCGGCGGCGGTGACCGGCGCGTCCTTCCACTTCTTCAGGATCGGTCCGGCCGTGACCCCGTCCGGCAGCGTGAACGCGTTGTGCTCGGCGACGAGCTGGGACTCCATCCCGATGCCGTAGCTGTAGGAGTATCCGTCGCCGGCGACGAAGTGGTTGTTGTACGAGTCGACCTGGCCGAAGCGGACCCGGGGCGCGCGTTCCACCAGGTTGCGGAACAGGTTGTGGTGGAAGGTGACCTTGAGGTGGCCGCGGTCGACGGCGGCCGTGGCGGCGCTGTCGCTGTTGCCGACGAGGATCGTCTTGTCATGGTCCTCGAAGACGTTCCAGGAGGCGGTGACGTAGTCGGCGCCCTTGACGACGTCCAGCTCGCCGTCGTGCTGCTCGTAGATCCGCCCGAAGTAGTGCGGCAGGGTGCTGTCCGGGTGGTCGCCGTCGGTGAAGGTGTTGTGGTCCATCCAGACATGGGTGGAGCCGTGGATCACGGCGCTGTCGTACTCGGAGTTCCAGTTGCCGTCCGCGGTGTCGGTCGGGTCCCACTGCGGGAAGCAGTCGAGGGGGCTCTCGAAGCGCAGGTTGCGGACGATGACGTTGTCGACGCCCTTGATCTGGAGGCTGGCGCCGTTGAAGCCGGCGTTCCTCCCCACGCCGACGATGGTGGTGTCGGCCGGGACGTCCGCCTTGATGTAGGCGTCCTGGCCGGCGGCGGAGGCGCGGCGCAGGCCCTCGGGGCTGTCGTCGGGCTCGCCGTCGAGGGTGGTGGTGCGCCCCCAGTTCTCCGGGGCGTACTTGGCCAGGTAGGCGCCGAAGTCGTAGCCGGGCGCGGCGAACGTGTCGCAGCCCGGCCCGTCGGCGTCGATGACGCCCTTCACCCTGATGATCCTCGGGGCGCCGCCGTCGTCGGCGAGGGCCGCCTTGAACTGCTCCCAGGTGGTCACGGTGTGGACGTGCGCGCGGTCGGCGGCCGCGCCGCCGGTGGTCCCGGCGCCGTAGGCGGCCCAGCCGTCGCCGGCGGGCAGGACCTGCCGCTCGGTCGCGGCCCGGTGCGCGGCCTGCGCGGGGGCGGTGCCGGTGACGGCGAGCACGAGCGCGGTGCAGCCCACCAGGGCCGCCATGACACGTCCATGACATACAGGTGTACGCACTGTGCGGGTCTCCTCTTTCACGGGGGAACGGGATCGGGGGCCGGGCGGGCGTGCCGCTCCGCCGCGTGGGCGCGGCCGGCCCTGCCGGGCCGGGGCGCGCCCACGCGAGGCGGCCGCCCGGGGTCAGTGGTTCTTCTTCCAGTCCGCCTGGGCCGCGTTGAGCTGCTCGGCGAGCGTGTCCAGGAACTGCTTGGCGGTCATCTTCCCGAGCAGCAGCTTCTGGAAGTTCGGCTCGTTGTCCGCCTTGGAGATGGTGTTCCAGTCGGGCAGGTAGTACGGCAGCTGGACGATCTTCGTGTCGGCGCCGTTCAGCGCCTCGGCCGCCAGCTTGGTCGGCTCGGCCCGCTGGATCCACGCGTCCTTCGCCGCGTCGGTGTTGGCCGGCACCTGTCCCGCGGACTCGTTGAACTTGGAGTTCTCCGCTGCGGAGAGGGCGAACTCGATGAACTTCCAGGCGGCCGCCTTGTTCTTGCTCGACCTGAACAGGCTCAGCCCGTCCACCGGGTTGGACACCTGCACCCGGGTGCCGTCCTCAAGCGTGGGGTTGGGCACGCCCCGGAACTTGTCCTTGCCCAGCGCCTTCAGATGATCCTGGTAGGAGCCGAGGTTGTGGCTCAGCATGCCGATCGTGCCGCTGTCCCACTGGGCGACCATCTTGGTGAAGTCGTTGTTGACGTCGGCGGACGGGGTGTCCTTCTTGTAGAGCGCGACGTACTTCTCCAGCGCGGCGACGTTCTTCGGGTCGTTGACGGTGGTCCTGTCGCCCTTCCAGAACGAGGTGATGCCGGTCTGGCCGTAGACCGCGTCGAGGGCCGGGGCGATGGCGCCCTCGCCGCCGCGGATGGTGAAGCCGAACTCGTTCCTGCCCCGGTCGGTGAGCTTGCCGGCCGCCTCGTAGAACTTCGGCCAGGTGGTCGGCGCGTCGAGACCGGCCTTCTCGAACAGGTCCGTCCGGTACCACAGGGTGCCGTTGTTGGCGGAGGTCGGCACCTGGTACAGCTTGTCCCCGCCGCCGGCCGACTTGCTGACGTCGAGCAGGTTCTGGCTCAGCCTGCCCTTCAGCGGGCTCTTCTCCAGCCGGCCGTCCAGCGGCTCCAGGGCGCCCTGGACGGCGACCTCGGCGAGCATCGCGGTGCCCACGCCGCCCACGTCGGGCAGCCCGCCGCCCTGGATGGCGGTGTCGTACTTGGACTGCGCGCTCGCGGCCGGGATGCCGACGTACTCGACCTTGATGCCGGGGTACTTCTTCTCGAAGTCGGCGATGACCTGCTTCCAGATGTCGGTGCGGACCCCGCCGTTGTTGTCCCAGAAGGTGATCGTCCCCTTGCCGGAGCCCTCGCCCCCCTTGTCCCCCGCGCCGCCGCTGCCGTCGTCGCCGCAGGCGGTGGCGGTCAGCGCGAGGACGGAACCCAGGGCGACGGCGGTGGCGGCGCGCCTGCTTCTGCGGATGCTGCTTCTCATCGGTCGGCTCTCTTCTGCTGGATCCAGTGAGGTGGTGGAGCTGTGGGGTCAGTGGCCGGCCCGCGCCCGCGGACCGCTGGGGGTGACGCGGAACCGGGTGAACGTCGCCGTGCCGGTGGGGCCCGGCCCTTCGGGGGCGACGGCGAACAGGCCGAGCAGTGCGCCCACCCAGCGCCAGGGGGTGGCCGCGAACACCGGCCCGGAGGGGCGTGGGCCGTCCCCCAAGTCGTAGTGGAAGCGGCAGCGCGCCCCGGCCCCGATCCCGATCCGCAGCAGGGCCCGTCCGCCGGGCGCCGGGCACGACGGTCCGGCGTCCCGCTCGGCGCCGGCCGCGGCCTCGGCGAACCGGTGCACGAGCCGGACCGTCCCGTCGGTCCCCCGTTCGAGCCCGATCCAGCCGTAGGCGTCGCCGAGCACGGCGAGTCCCGCCCGCGCCCCCGGCTCGCCGCCGTCGAGGCGCAGTTCGGCCTCCACCGTGCAGGGGAAGCCGGGCAGGCGCTGGGTGAGCACGTTCGGCAGGCACCGCGGGTCGTCGGCGTCCGCGGAGCGGACGCAGGTCAGCCGCAGCCCGTCGGCGCGGTGCTGGGTGGTCCAGCCGGTGCCCGGGTTGGCGGTCCACTGCCACTGGCGGCCGTGGCGTCCGCCGGGGAAGTCGTCGTCCGTGGCCGGCGCGGCCGGCGGCTGCGGGGCGAGGTCCGGCGCCCGGTGCACGGTGACGGGCGCGCCGTCCTCCCCCAGCACCGGCCAGCCGTCGGCGCCCCAGCGCATCGGCTGGAGGTGGACCACCCGGCCGTAGGCCCCGCGCTGCTGGAAGTGCAGGAACCAGTCCTCGCCGGCCGCCGTGCGCACCCAGCCGCCCTGGTGCGGCCCGTTGACCTCGGTGTCCTGCTGCTCCAGGACGATCCGCTGCTCGTACGGCCCGAAGAAGCCGCGCGAGCGGAAGGCGCCCTGCCAGCCGGTCTCCACGCCGCCCGCGGGCGCGAGGATCCAGAACCAGCCGTCGTGCCGGTAGAGCTTCGGCCCCTCCAGGGTGAACCAGCCGGGGAGGCGGTCCCCGTCGACGATCACCTGGCCGTCGTCCAGCAGCGAGGTGCCGTCCGGGTGCATGCGGTGGCCGGTGAGCCGGTTCTTGACGCCGGAGCGGGACCTGGCCCAGGCGTGCACCAGGTAGGCCTCGCCGGTCTCCTCGTCCCAGAGCGGGCACGGGTCGATCAGGCCGCTGCCCGCCTTGACCAGGTGCGGGCGGGTCCAGGGCCCGCGGATCCGGGGCGCGTTGACCTGGAAGACGCCCTGGTCGGGGTCGCCCCAGAAGATCCAGAAGCGGTCGTCGTGGTGGCGGATCGAGGGCGCCCACACGCCGCGGTCGTGCCGGGGGACGGCGAACTCCTCCTCCGGTTCGAGGCGTTCGAGGGCGTGGCCGGCCAGGGTCCAGTTGACCAGGTCGCGCGAGTGCAGCAGCGGCAGACCGGGGACGCGGCCGAAGCTGGAGGCGGTGAGGTAGAAGTCGTCGCCCACGCGGACCACGTCCGGGTCGGACCAGTCGGCGTCCAGCACCGGGTTCCGGTACGTGCCGGCGGTCACCGGCTCACCGCCCTGCGGACCAGCGCGGCCGCCTCGGCCCGGTCGAGCCGTCCGTCGGCGACCACGGTGACGACACGGCGGACGACGGTCTCGCCGGGCGGCACCCGCAGCCGTTCGGCGGAGGCCAGCGACGAGCCCACCCCGGGGTAGTCGGCGGCCCGCACGAACCACGGGTCCCGCCGGGTCTCCTCGGTGGCCCCGGCGAACACCAGCGTCCACGCTCCCCCGCTCCCGGCCTCACCGGGGCGGGGGGACCCGCCGCCGGCCAGCGCCAGCCAGTCGGCGCGCCCGCCGTGCACCTCGGCCTCGCCCGCGCGGTCCGCGGTGAAGACCTCCGGCGCCCGCGGCTCCTTGCGGGCCCGCCAGAAGAAGCCGCCGTAGGCCGCGCCGGGGCGCCCGTTGGTGGCGGGGCTGCCGAGGGACAGCGGGCCGGCCGTGACGTTGGTGAGGGAGAAGGTGAGGTCCAGCGCCCAGGCCCGGTCGTCGAGGCCGGTCGCGGCGACGGTGCGGCGTTCGCGCAGCAGCTCGCCGCCGGCGGCGACCCAGCGCAGCTCCTCGACGAAGCCGTCGGGGTCCAGCAGCTGGAAGGCGGTGTGCCGCTGGGCGCCGTGGTTGTCCAGCTCGGTGGGGCCCCGGCCGCGGACGAAGGTGCGGCCGCCCCAGAAGTTGTGCCCCTCGACGTCGGGGACGGCGACACCGACGCCGAGGTGGTGTGCGTGGTCGGCGGGGCCGAGTTCGGTGACCGCCGTGCCGGCCAGGGTGGTGACGGGGTGCAGATAGGGGCGCGGGGAGAGGCGGGCCGGCAGTTCGGGCCGGGTGACGTACCGGCCGACCGGCCGGCCCGCGACCCGCAGGACCGGCGTGTCGTGGGACATCAGGTGCTCACCTCTTCGTGCGGGGCCCAGGGGGCGCCCAGTTCGGAGTAGAGGGCGAGGGTGTCGGCCGAGGCGGCGACCAGGGCGTCGACGCCGGTGACGACCCGGCGGCCGGCGCCGGGCGGCCGGTGCCAGGCCTCGCGGGGCAGCGGTAGCGGGTCGGGGGCGGTGCGGACCGCCTCGACGACCTTCATGAAGGCGCCGGTCTCGTCCGGGGCGACCAGCAGCGGGGTGCCGCCGGTGAGGTGCCCGACCAGGTTCTCCAGCAGGTCGGTGCGGCCGTAGGAGGTCTCCCGCGGACCGTGGCCGGACCGCTGCAGCAGCACCCGGTCCTGCTTGTACCAAAAGGTGATCCGGCCCCTGCTGCCGTGCACCAGGACGTACGGCTCCCCCGGCCGCTCGGCGCACAGGGTCGCGGCCACCGTGACCGGGCCGTGCGTGGTGCGCACCCGGACGCAGGAGGTGTCGTCCGACTCGATGTCGTTGGCGCGCAGCAGCTCGGTGTCGATGCCTTCGACGTCCTCGGCCCGGGTGGCGCCGAGCACGGCGAGGGAGGTGGCGACGGCGTGCGCGAGCGGGTTGGTGAGCACCCCGTCGACCACGTCGGCGCCGTTCAGCCGCCGCCGGCCGGCCCAGGGCGCCCGCCGGTAGTAGGCCTCGTCCCGGGCCCAGGCCCCGGCGCCGCCGACCCCGGTGACCTCGCCGATGGCGCCCTCGGCGAGCAGCCGCCGGATCGCGGGCACGGCGTGCGAGCCGAGCGACTGGAAGCCGATCTGGCAGGCGACGCCGGCCCCGGCGATCCCGTCGGCCATCCGCCGGAACTCGGCGTAGGAGGGCGCCGGCGGCTTCTCCAGCAGCAGGTGCACGCCCCGTTCGGCGGCCGTCAGCGCCAGCTCGGCGTGGGTGGGGATCGGGGTGCAGACGACGGCGGCCCGGGCGCCGGTGGAGTCGAGGAGCGCCCCGAAGTCCGCGGACTGCTCGGGCGTGCCGAGGCCGTCGGGGATCTCGTCCTCGGCCAGCGGGGTCAGCTCGCAGACGCCGGCCAGCCGGACGGCGCCCTTCGCCTGGAGCCGGCGGATGTTGTCCAGGTGCCAGCGGCCGTGGCCGCGCGCGCCCGCCAGCACGACGGGGAGGGTCATCCCTTCACCGCCCCCGCGCTGAAGCCGGTGATCAGCCACTTCTGGATGAAGGCGAACACGACGACCACCGGTACGGCGGCGATGATGCCGCCCGCGGCCAGCGCGCCCAGGTCGACGCTGTCGGCGCTCATCAGCGTGTTGAGGCCGACCGGGATGGTCTGCTTGCCCTGGTCGGAGAGGAACATCAGGGCGAACAGGAAGTGGTTCCAGGCGTGCACGAAGGCGAACGAGCCGACGGCGATCAGCCCGGGCCGCAGCAGCGGCAGCACGACGATCCGGAAGGCGGTGAGCCGGTTGCAGCCGTCCACCCAGGCGGCCTCCTCCAGGGAGTACGGCACGTTCCGGATGAACCCGCTGATGAGGATCATCGACAACGGGAGCTGGAAGACGGTCTCGGCGATGACGACGCTGCCGAGCGAGTTGATCATCGACAGCCGGGCGAAGATCTGGAAGAGCGGCACCAGCAGCAGCGCGCCCGGCACGAACTGGGAGCAGAGCAGGGCCAGCATGAAGCCGCGCTTGGCCCGGAAGTCGAAACGGGCCAGGGCGTAGCCGCCGGCCAGGGCGACCACCGTGGTCAGGACCAGGGTGGCGAAGCCGACGTAGACGCTGTTGGCGAAGTAGGTGCCGAAGCCGCGGTCGGTCCACACCTTGCCGAAGTGCTCGAACGTCACCGGCCAGGGGACCAGGGAGGTGGAGCCGGCCGGGCGGAGGGCGAAGAGCAGGATCCAGTAGAAGGGGACCAGGGTGAACAGCAGGTACACCGACAGCGGGAGGTAGATCTGCCAGCGCGGGACCTCGTCCCAGGCGCGGCGCCTGCCGCGCGGACGGGCGGGCTCGGACACGACCCGCTCGGGCGCGGGAGCGATCTCGGTGATCACTTGGTCTCACCTCCGAACTTGCTCAGCCGCAGATAGACCATCGAGCAGAAGAGCAGGATCACGAACGCCACCGTCGTCAGGGCGGAGGCGTAGCCGAAGTTGTGGGCGTCGACGCTGGTGTTGGCGATGTAGAGGGGCAGCGTGGTGGTCTCGCCGGCCGGTCCGCCGCCGGTCAGGGTGTAGAGCAGGTCGACGTTGTTGAACTCCCACACCGCACGCAGCAGCGTGGACAGGACGATGGCGTCCTTCAGGTGGGGCAGGGTGATGTGCCAGAACTGCTTCAGGCGGCCGGCCCCGTCGACCTCGGCGGCCTCGTACAGGTCGCGGGAGACGGACTGCAGGTCGGCGAGGATGAGGATGGCGAAGAAGGGGACGCCCCGCCACAGGTCGGCGACGACCGCCGCCGGGAAGACCGTCGAGGTGTCGGAGAGCCAGCTCGTGCCGTAGGAGCCGATCCCGGCGTCGGCGAGGTAACGGGTGATGCCGGTCTGGGAGTTGTAGAGCAGCACCCAGATCACCGAGGTCAGCACACCGGAGACGGCCCAGGGCGAGAAGACCAGGGCGCGGCCCAGCGAGCGGCCCACGAAGGTCTGGTTGACGATGAGCGCCAGGGCCAGGCCGAACAGCAGTTGCAGCCCGACCTCGACCACGACCCACTTGGCGCTGAAGGTCAGGGTGTCCCAGAACTGCGGGTCGTGGCTGAAGGCCCGGGTGAAGTTGTCCAGGCCCGCGAAGCCGTTCCGCCAGGGCTTGGTGGGGTTGTAGTTCTGCAGGCTGTAGTAGAAGACGCTGAGCACCGGGTAGGCGATGAAGCCCAGCATCAGCAGGGCGGCCGGCGCGATCAGCAGGTACGGCAGCCTGCGCGGCGTCGCGGAGGCACGGCGCCGCCGGGGTGGCGCGGGCGGTTCCGCCACGGCTGCGGCTTGGGCCATGACTGTTCTCCGTTCGCAGGGGGGCAGTTTCAGCGGGGACAGGAAGCGCTTGCTACGTACACATGGGTGAAGCGCTTCCGCCGTGGGGCGGGGTCAGCCGGCGTAAGGGTCCGGCACCGTGGCCTGACGGGCCAGGAACTCGAAGTCGCAGCCGGTGTCGGCCTGGGTGATCTGCTCGTTGTAGAGGGCGCCGTAGCCGCGTTCGTAGCGGGCGGGCGGCGGGGTCCACTCGGCCCGCCTGCGCTCCAGTTCCGCGTCGTCGACGTGGAGACGGAGGGCGCGCGCCCCGACGTCCAGGGTGATGAGGTCGCCGGTGCGCACCAGCGCCAGCGGTCCGCCGACGTACGACTCCGGCGCCACGTGCAGCACGCAGGCGCCGTAACTCGTGCCGCTCATCCGGGCGTCGGAGATCCGCACCATGTCCCGCACGCCCTGCTTGAGCAGGTGGTCCGGGATGGGGAGCATGCCGTACTCGGGCATGCCCGGGCCGCCCTTGGGGCCGGCGTTGCGCAGCACGAGCACGCTGTCCGCCGTGATCCCCAGCGACGGGTCGTTGATGGTGCGCTGCATCGTCCGGTAGTCGTCGAAGACGACCGCGGGGCCGGTGTGCTCGAGCAGGCGGGGCTCGGCGGCGATGTGCTTGATGACGGCGCCGTCCGGGCAGAGGTTGCCGCGCAGCACCGCGACCCCGCCCTCGCTCGCGACCGGGTCGTCCCGGGTCCGGATGACGTCGTCGTCGTGCACCCGCGCTCCGGAGATCTGCTCGCGCAGGGTGTCGTGCGAGACGGTCGGCCGGTCCAGGTGGAGCAGGTCCGGGATCCGGGAGAGGAAGCCGGGCAGGCCGCCCGCGAAGTGGAAGTCCTCCATCAGGTAACGCCGTCCGCCGGGGCGGACGTTGGCGAGGACCGGGACCGTGCGGGCGGTGCGGTCGAAGTCGTCCAGGGTGAGCCGCACCCCGGCCCGGCCGGCCATGGCGATCAGGTGGATCACGGCGTTGGTGGAGCCGCCGAGGCCGAGGACCGTGGTCACGGCGTCCTCGAAGGCCTCGCGGGTGAGGATGTCGCCCAGGGTGCGGTTCCGGTGGATCAGGTCGACGACGGTCATGCCCGCCCGGGCCGCCATCCGGTCGTGCCCGGAGTCCACCGCCGGGATGCTCGACGCGCCCGGCACGGTCACGCCGAGCGCCTCGGCGGCGGCGGTCAGCGTGGACGCCGTGCCCATGGTCATGCAGTGGCCGGGCGAGCGGGCCAGGCCGCTCTCCAGCTCGGTCATCTCGCAGTCGCCGATGAGACCGGCCCGCTTGTCGTCCCAGTACTTCCACATGTCGGTGCCGGAGCCGAGGACCTCGCCGCGCCAGTGGCCGGGGAGCATGGGCCCGGCCGGGACGAAGACGGCCGGCAGGTCCACCGAGGCCGCGCCCATCAGCAGGGCGGGCGTGGACTTGTCGCAGCCGCCCATCAGCACCGCGCCGTCGACGGGGTAGGAGCGCAGCAGCTCCTCCGTCTCCATGGCGAGCATGTTCCGGTAGAGCATCGGGGTGGGCTTCTGGAAGGTCTCGCTGAGGGTGGAGACCGGGAACTCCAGCGGGAAGCCGCCCGCCTGCCACACCCCGCGCTTGACGGCCTGGGCGCGGTCGCGCAGGTGGACGTGGCAGGGGTTGATGTCGGACCAGGTGTTGAGGATCGCGACGACCGGCTTGCCGAGGTGCTCCTCGGGGAGGTAGCCGAGCTGGCGGGTGCGGGCGCGGTGGCTGAAGGAGCGCAGGCCGTCGGTGCCGTACCACTGGTGGCTTCTGAGGTCCTCGGGGGCGCGGCGGGGGGTGTTCATATCGACCACCCGGCGGTGATGGCGGCGACCTCGGCCCGCTCGTCCGCGGGCAGCGGCTTGCTCGGCGGGCGGACGTCCCGGCGGCACAGGCCGAGCGCGGCCAGCGCCTCCTTGACGACGGTGACGTTGTTGGCGTTGCCGTGGGCGGCGCGCAGTTCCTCGAAGCGGCGGATGCGTTCCCAGACCTTCATGGCGGCCGGGAAGTCGCCGGAGCGCAGCGCCTCGATCATCTCCCGCGAGACGGCCGGGGCGACGTTCACCAGCCCCGAGGTGAAGCCGGTGGCGCCGGCCGAGAAGTACGAGGGCGCGTACGGCTCGGCGAGGCCGGCGACCCAGACGAAGCGGTCGAGCCCCGCGTCCCGGGCGAAGGCGGCGAAGCGCGCGGCGTCGGGGACGGCGTACTTGACGCCCATGACGTTCGGGCACTGGTCGGCGAGTTCGGCGAGCCGGGCGCCGGGCAGCCGCTCGTTGCGGATGTAGGGCACCACGCCCAGTTCGGGCACGGACTCGGCGATGGCACGGTGGTAGTCGACCCAGCCGGCCGCCGAGACGTACGGGTGCACGGGCTGGTGGACCATCACCATCGCGGCGCCGGCGTCGCGGGCGTGCCGCGCGGAGTCGATGGCGGTGGACAGGTCGTGGCCGATGCCGACCAGGACCACGGCGCGGTCGCCGGCCTCGTCCACGGTCAGCTCGGTGACCAGGCGGCGCTCCTCGGGGGTGAGGGCGTAGAACTCGCCGGTGTTGCCGTTGGAGGTGATGGTGGTGACACCGCCGTCGAGCAGGCGACGCAGCAGCGAGCGGTGGGCGTCCCGATCGACGGAGCCGTCCTCGGCGAACGGGGTCACCGGGATGGCCACCACGTCGGCCAGGGCCGCCCGCTGGGTCTCGAACGTCACGCTGCTCATTCCTGGCCTTCCTCTGGATGCTCGGGGATCGCCCGCCGTACGAACGACGCGATGTGGGTGTGCAGGGCGCTCGCCGCGCCGTCCGCGTCGCCCGCCAGCGCGAGCCGCAGGATGTCCCGGTGCTCGGCGGCCTCCCGCTCCCAGGAGGGGTCGGCCGCCCAGGCCACGGCGGCCACCAGGGCGGCCTGGTCGCGGACCTCGTCGAGCATCCGGCCGAGCAGCGGGTTGCCGCACGGCAGGTACAGGGCCCGGTGGAACTGGCGGTTGGCCAGGGAGCGTTCGGCGGTGTCAGCGGCGGCGTCGGCGCGGGCCAGCGCGTCCCGGGCGGCGTCCAGGGACGCGCCGCGCCGCACGGCCCGGCGCAGCGCCTCGGGTTCCAGCAGCAGCCGGACGTCGTAGACCTCGCGCGCCATGTCCGCGTCCACCATGCGCACCGTGACGCCCTTGTACTGGCTCATCACGACGAGCCCGGTCCCGGCGAGGGTCTTCAGCGCCTCCCGCACCGGGGTCTTCGACACCCCGAACTGCGCGGCCAGTTCCGTCTCGACCAGGGCCTGGCCGGGCGTCAGCTGACCCGTCAGGATGCGGTGTTTGATCGCGTCCAGCACGTACTGCGTGCGGGACGGGATCGGCGTGGGCACAGAGGTCATGCGGCCCTCTCGGATCTCGCGTATCGCGTCTCATATATGACGTACGGAGTACGACGCGTTGAAGGTAGGAGGGGGCCCGTGTTTCGTCAATGCTTCTGACAAAGGAAGTCCTGGTTGCCTTGAGGCGCCCCGGACTTCACGGGTGTCGCCCTCCACGGCGGCCCGGGTGGGCCGGCCGACGGCATCGGCGTGTTCGCCACCGCGATGTCCCGCGGGGTCCGCCTCGCGCGGGACCAGGCCGGCGCGGGCGGTGAGCCGGAGGTTCCGGCGCCGGACGGCATGGCCGTCGTGCGGGGGCCGGAAGTCGCAAGCGCCCTTGAGGAAGCCGACGTCCGGGCGCCCGCGGAAACCCTGCGGCCGGTGGGCGCGGTCCTGCGGCGCGTGCACCGGAACGGGCGCCGCGGGGATTCGGATCCCGGTGAGCTGGTGAGCCGCGCGGGATCCGTGTGCCGCCGCAACGCCGCGAACGTGCCGGGCTTCGACCGACGAGGTGTCCGAGCAGGGCCGTGGGCGGGCACGGACAGCGGAGGCGTCCGAGCAGGGCCCTGGGCGGTCACGGACAGCGGCGGAATCGAGCGGCCCGGGCCCCAGCCCCGGCCGAAACGGAAGCCGGGGCGGGACCGGAGCCGGGGCGGGGCCGGGGCCGCTGCCGGGTCAGGCGGGATTCACGGGCGCCATCCCGGGTCGCGGCCGCTCAGGCCGATCGTGCGGTCCAGCAGGGACGCGGTGGGCGGGACCGGGACGACCGGGCCGAAGGGGGCGTCGCCCCGGGACGGGTCGTCGGCGGCGGCGGCGGCGAGGAAGCCGTGGGCCGCCTCCAGGGCGGCGGGGTCGGGCTCGTAGGGCTGGCCGGTGGCGCGGGCCAGGTCCCAGCCGTGGACGACCAGTTCCTCGGCGGCGACCGCGCCCGCGACCGCCCCGGGCAGGTCCACGCCGCCGGCCCGGGTGGCGCCGGTCCAGGCGGCCGGGTCGCGCCAGGCGTCGGCGAGTTCGTCCAGCGCCTTCGGCAGGTCCTCGCGCCAGCCGGGGCCGATGTCCGGGACGGCGGCGTCGGGACGGGTGTCGGTGGTCGCGCCGAGGTCCTTGCGGGCGGCGTCCCGGAAGGCCACCGACAGGTGCAGGATGTGGCCGAGCAGGTTCCGCACCGCCAGGTCCGGGCACGGCGTGGCGGCCGTGAGCCGCTCGTCGGCCACGGACTCGGCGAGCCGTGCCACGATCCGGGCCTGCGGGCCGAGATCCACCATGCTCATGGGTCGCTCCTTCGCGTTCGCGCTGTCTGTACGAAGGGGTGACCGTGCGGCCCGCCGGAACTCATCGGCGCCACCCGGCCACTCCTGCGCCGGACGGCCGGGCGGCGTACGGAACGCGCTCGGGATTAGGGCGTCCTGCCGATGCCGGGCCCCCGCCTTAGGCCCACGATGAACAGGCATGACGACTTCCTGGCCGCTGGTCCGCGTCCTGCGGAACCGCAGCGCGGCGCTGTACCTCGCCGGCGTGGTGGTGTCCGCCTTCGGCACCTCCTCGCTGTGGCTGGCATCGGGGGTGTGGGTGAAGGACCTCACGGGGTCCGACGGCCTGGCCGCCCTGAGCGTGCTCGCCCTGTGGGCCCCCACGCCGGCGGGGCCGGCGCTCGGCGCGCTCGCCGACCGGATGCGGCGCAGACCCCTGCTCGTCGCGTCGAACCTGTGCCTGGCGGCGCTGCTCCTCACCCTTCTCACCGTCGACTCCCCCGGCCGGCTGTGGCTCCTGTTCGCCGTGCTGTTCCTCTACGGCGCCATCGGGGTCGTGCACGACGCCGCCGAGTCGGCCCTGGTCGCCGCCGCCGTCGCGGCTGACCTCCTCGGTGACTTCAACGGGCTGCGGACGACCCTCACGGAGGGCATGAAGCTCGTCGCCCCGCTGACGGGAGCGGGTCTCTACGCCCTCTGGGGCGGCCCCGCCGTGGCTTGTCTGGACGCCGTCACCTTCGTCCTCGCCGCCGGGCTGTACGCCCTGCCGCGGGTGCGCGAGGAGCGGCCCGCGCGGACCGGCGACGGCTGGCGGCGCCGGACCGCGCAGGGCGTCCGGCACCTGTGGGGCCACCCCGTGCTGCGGCCGCTGGTGGGGGCGGGCGGCACGGCCATGCTGCTGGCCGCGCTCGCCGGCTCCGCGGTGTACGCCGTCGTCGACCGTCTCGGCCACTCCCCCGCGTACGCGGGTGTGCTGTACGCCTTCCAGGGCGCCGGTTCGGTGGCGGCCGGGCTGGTCTCGGGGCCCGCGCTGCGCCGCATGGGCGCGCGCCGGTTCGCGGCGGCCGGGATCGCGCTGACCGGGATCGCGGTGGCGGCGCGGGCCGTGCCGTCGGACCCGGTGGCCCTCGCGGCGGGCGTGGTGATCGGCCTGGGCCTGCCCTGCGTGCTGGTGGCCGCGTTCACCGCCGTCCAGCGGGAGACGCCCGGCCCGCTGCTCGGCCGCGTGACGGCCACCGCCGGCACGCTGGTCCTCGCCCCGAACGTGCTGGGCCTCGGCGCCGGGGCCGGCCTGGTCGAACTGGCCGGCGTGGGAGTGCTGCTGCCGCTCTACGGGGCCGCGCTGCTCGCGACGGCGGCCGCCCTGGCTCACCGCCCGGACAGGGCCTCCCGCACCGCGGACAGGTCGTCGTCCGACGCCAGTCCGGCGTGATACAGGCGCAGTTCCGTCGCCCCCTCGGCACGCGCGCGTGCCGCGTCCGAGGCCAGCGTGGCGGGGCTGCCGCCCATGCCGGTGACCACCGTGAAGTTGGCCGCCAGGACCTTTCCTCCGTCCGCCCGCCCGGCGAAGGGCGCCAGCGGGCCGGTGCCGCCGGTGCACGGCACCACCACCCCGTCCGCGATCCCGAGGACGTGGGCGGGGTCGACGCCGGCGTTGGCGCCGCAGTGGTAGGTCACCGGGTCGGCGTGCAGCAGCACCTGGAAGCCCACGGGCGCCGCTGCGCGCACCGCGGCGACGGCCTCCTCCTGGAGGGTGCGGGCGACGGTGTCGCGCCACGCGCGCGTGGCCGCCGCCGTGTCCTGCCCGAGGAGCTTCTCGACCGCCGGCCAGCCCCCGTCGTCCGCCGCGCCCCGCCACAGCGGTTCCAGCGCCGCGCGCACGCCGGCCGCGAGCCGGGCGGGGTCCAGCCCCTGCTCGCCGTAGCCGGCCGCGCAGGACGGGCAGAAGCACAGGGACATCAGGTATTGCCCGGCGTCCCCGAGGCCGACCCCTGAGGTCTTGTCGTGCGCGTGCAGGTGCTGCAGGCCGTACCAGCCGAGTGACTCCAGTTCGGTGCCGCGCGCGCCGGGGCGCACGGCGGCCTCGGCGGCCAGGTCGACCAGGTACGCGCGCGTGGCGGGCTGCGCGATGCACGGCGCCCACGGGTAGCGGTCGCCGTAGGCGTTGACCACCGAGGTGTCGGGGTGTTCGGCGCCCAGGCGGGAGTTGTGCGCGAGGACGACCCAGGTGTGCACCTCCAGCCCGGCCGCGGTGAGCGCGGTGGCGGCCTCGCCGTAGGCGTCCCCCGGGGCCCAGCGGCCGGCGGGGTACGGGCGCAGCCCGCGGCCCGCCCAGCGCTCGCCCGGCGGGTAGAGGACGGCCGCGTACTCCGCCGTGACGATGCGGTGCCGGGGGTGGCGGGGGGTCAGGGCGCGGGTGGAGTGGTAGGCGGAGGCGAGGGTGACCTGCCCGGCGCCGAGCGAGGCGATCCGCGCGGGGGCCTCCGGGTCGCCGGCCACGTCCCAGGGGTAGACGAACGCCGACGCCTTCACTCCGTCTCCTCCAGCAGGGCGTGCCCGCGCTCGATGAGCCGGGCGAGCTGCTTGACGTGGTCCTCGTCCGGCTCGTGCAGCGGCGGTCGGACCTCGCCCACGTCCAGGCCGCGCAGCCGCACGCCCGCCTTGACGAGCGAGACGGCGTAGCCGCGGCCACGGTCGCGCAGTTCGACGAACGGGCGGTAGAAGCCGTCCAGCAGGCGCCGCACGGTGGCCTCGTCGCCCGAGCGGAGCGCCCGGTGGAAGGCCAGGGCGATTTCTGGGACGAAGCAGAAGACGGCCGAGGAGTACAGGGTGATGCCGAGGGCCCGGTAGGCGAGCTGGGTCTGCTCGGCGGTCGGCAGCCCGTTGAAGTACAGGAAGTCGCCGGGGGCCTCGGTACGCACGGCGCTGACGATCCGCTGCATCAGGTCCAGGTCGCCGAGTCCGTCCTTGAGGCCGGCGATGCCCTCGGTGCGGGCGAGTCCGACGACGGTCCGCGGGGTGAGAACGGCGTTGTCGCGCTGGTAGACGATGACAGGCAGGGCGGTCGCGGCGGCGATCTCCCGGTAGTGCCGCAGCAGTCCCTCCTGGCCGGCGACAACGAGGTACGGCGGCATGGCGAGCAGCCCGTCCGCGCCCGCCTCCTCGGCGAGGCGCGCGTAGCGGACGGCGAGCGCGGTGCCGTACCCGGCGCCGGCCACGACGGGCACCCGCCCCCCGGCCGCCTCGACGGCCGTCCGTACGCAGGCCTCGAACTCCTCGGGCAGCAGCGCGTGGAACTCGCCGGTGCCGCAGCAGGCGAAGACGGCGGCGGCGCCGGCCGCGACGCCCTCGCGCACATGGGCGCGGTAGACGTCGAGGTCGACGGAACCGCCGGGGCCGTAGGCCGTGACGGGGAAGAACAGCGGCCCGCTCGGGTCGTGGAGCCGGGCGGCGAGAGGGGCTGGCGTCACGAGCGCTCCCTGTCGGTGCATGTCTCTGATCGACGTCCATATTTCTGAACAACAGCACGCTACGGGCCCCTTTCGGCCCGGGTCAAGCGTCCAAACACGCGACACAGCACCGGATTTCCCCACCCCACAGCACCCTTGACTGGATCAGTCAGCGCTTTCTAGCGTGTCCACGCATGTGAATGACGTCCCGGCACACGGCCGTTCGTCACCCGTCACAGGTGATCAAGGAGACCGAGGATGCCCGCTCCCCGCACCGTTCTGCTCACCGGCGCCGCCGGCGGGCTCGGCACCCTGATGCGCTCCCTGCTGCCGGAGTACGGCTACACGCTGCGCCTGTTCGACGTGCGGCCCATGGAGGGAGAGCCGGACGCCGTCACCGCCGACCTCACCGACACCGGCGCGCTGCGCGAGGCGGTGCGCGGGGTGGACGCGGTCGTCCACCTCGCGGGCATCTCCCTGGAGGCGCCGTTCGAGAAGATCCTCAGGTCGAACATCGAGGGCACCTACAACCTGTACGAGGCCGCCCGCCTCGAAGGCGTGCCCCGGATCGTCTTCGCCTCCTCCAACCACGCCGCCGGCTTCACCCCGGCCCCGCGTCCCGGCGAGGCGCTGATCCCCGTGGACACCCCGCGCCGCCCGGACACCTTCTACGGCCTGTCCAAGTGTTTCGGCGAGGACCTCGCCCAGCTCTACTGGGACAAGCACGGCCTGGAGACCGTCTCGGTGCGCATCGGCTCCTGCTTCCCGGAGCCGACCAGCGTGCGCATGCTCTCGGTGTGGATGAGTCCGGCCGACGGCGCCCGCCTCTTCCACGCGGCCCTGACCGCCGAGGGCGTCGGCCACACCGTGGTCCACGGCTCCTCGGCCAACACCCGCCTGTGGTGGGACCTCACGAGCGCCCGGGCGCTCGGCTACGACCCCCAGGACGACTCCGAGCCGTGGGCGGAGAAGCTCATCGCCGAGCAGGGCGAACTCGACCCGGCGAACCCCGCGCACAGCCGCCTCGGCGGCCACTTCGTGACCGACCCGCCGATCTGGCCGTACTGACGCGGCCGGCCAGCGCGGCCGGAAAAGGGCGTTCGCGGCGGCGGGCGGGCACCGAACGGGCCCGCCCGCCGCCGTGTTCGGGCATCCGGACCGCCCGATCCCACCGCGCCCCGGACGGCCCCGCAGGTCCGCGACGGGCACGGCAGGTCCGAAACGGGCGCACCCGGGCAGGATCGGGCCCGTAACAGACCTGGTCAGCGCCGCACACCCGCTGTAGAACTTCCCCCAGGGCCCGAACGGGCAGGCCGGCGGGGAAGCGGGTGAGGACATGAGCATCAGGACGGCGGAGGAACGCCAGCGCGAGATCGTGCGGGCCGCGCGCGCCACCGGCTCGGTCGACGTCTCCGCGCTCGCCGCCGACCTGGGCGTGGCCAAGGAGACCGTCCGGCGCGACCTGCGCGCCCTGGAGGACCACGGCCTGGTCCGCAGGACGCACGGCGGCGCCTATCCGGTCGAGAGCGCCGGTTTCGAGACGACGCTCGCCTTCCGCGCCACCAGCCACGTCCCGGAGAAGCGCCGGATCGCGGCCGCCGCGGCCGAGCTCCTCGGCGACGCGGAGACGGTGTTCGTGGACGAGGGATTCACCCCGCAGCTCATCGCCGAGTCCCTGCCGGCCGGCCGGCCGCTGACCGTGGTCACCGCCTCCCTGCCGGTCGCGGGCGCGCTCGCCGAGGCCGAGAACGTCTCGGTCCTGCTCCTCGGCGGCCGGGTCCGGGCCGGCACCCTGGCGACCGTCGACCACTGGGCCACCCGGATGCTGGCCGGCTTCGTGATCGACCTCGCCTACATCGGGGCCAACGGCATCTCCCGCGACCACGGGCTCACCACCCCCGATCCCGCGGTCAGCGAGGTCAAGACCCAGGCCGTCCGCGCCGCGCGGCGCACCGTCTTCGCGGGTGTGCACACCAAGTTCGGGGCGGTCAGCTTCTGCCGGTTCGCCGAGATCGGCTCACTGGAGGCGATCGTCACGAGCACGCTGCTGCCCGCCACCGAGGCGCACCGCTACTCCCTGCTGGGCCCGCAGGTCATCCGGGTCTGAACACACGGGTCCGGACACCCGGGCCCGCGGCTCCGCACCGCCTTCCCCAGGGCACTGCCACACACCCCTGAACGCCCCTTATCTCCCCATACATCCAGGAGCGATCCATGCGCATCCCGAGCCGACGGAGGCCGCGAGCCGCGCTCGCCACGGCCGCCGCGGGGACGCTGCTCGCCCCGCTGCTCTCCGGCTGCTGGGCCGGTGCGGGCGGGACCGGTTCCGGCGGCGACTCCATCAACGTGCTGATGGTGAACAACCCCCAGATGACCGAGCTGCAGAAGCTGACCGCCGCCCACTTCACCAAGGAGACCGGCATCAAGGTCAACTTCACGGTCCTGCCCGAGAACGACGTCCGCGACAAGATCAGCCAGGACTTCGCCAACCAGGCCGGCCAGTACGACGTGGCCACCCTGTCCAACTACGAGATACCGATCTACGCCCGCAACGGCTGGCTGCACGACATGGACGGCTACGTCGCCAAGGACCCCTCCTACGACGAGCAGGACGTGCTGAAGCCGATGCGCCAGTCGCTGACGGCGGACGACGGCAAGCTCTACGGGCAGCCCTTCTACGGCGAGTCGTCCTTCCTGATGTACCGCAAGGACGTGTTCGCGGCGAAGGGCCTGAAGATGCCCGCCCGCCCCACCTGGACGCAGGTGGCCGACCTCGCCGCGAAGGCGGACGGCGCCCGGCCCGGCATGAAGGGCATCTGCCTGCGCGGACTGCCCGGCTGGGGCGAGCTGATGGCGCCGCTCACCACCGTGGTGAACACCTTCGGCGGCACCTGGTTCGACAAGGACTGGAAGGCACGGCTCGACTCCCCCGAGTTCGTCAAGGCGACGAAGTTCTACGTCGGCCTGGTGCGCGAGCACGGCGAGTCCGGCGCCGCCCAGTCCGGCTTCGCCGAGTGCCTGAACGGCATGACCCAGGGCAAGGTCGCCATGTGGTACGACGCCACCAGCGCGGCCGGCCTGCTGGAGGCGGCCAAGTCCCCGGTCCGGGGCAAGCTCGGCTACGCCCCCGCGCCCGTCGAGCGGACCGGCTCCTCCGGCTGGCTCTACACCTGGGCCTGGGGCATCCAGCAGGCCTCCCGCAACCCCGACAAGGCCTGGAAGTTCGTCTCCTGGGCGTCGGGCAAGGGCTACGAGCGGCTCGTCGGCGAGACCAGCGGCTGGCCGAACGTCCCGGCGGGCAAGCGGGCCTCGACCTACACGAACGCCGACTACCGGCGGTCCGCCGCGGCCTTCCAGGAACCGACCAGGAAGGCCATCGAGAACGCCCGCCCGAACGACCCCGGCGTACAGCCGCGGCCCGCGCCCGGCATCCAGTTCGTCGGCATCCCCGAGTTCACCGACCTCGGCACCAAGGTCTCCCAGGAGATCAGCGCGGCCATCGCCGGACGCCAGTCCGTCGACTCGGCCCTGAGGAAGGCGCAGGCGCTCGCCGAGAAGATCTCCGAGGAGTACGAGGGACGATGACAGCGACGACCACGGCACCGATCGCGACCACACCCGCGCGGGCGGCGCACCGCCCCCCGGCCCGGCTGCGCGCCTGGGCCACCCGGGCCCCGCTGCTGCCCGCCCTCGTCTTCATGATCGTCGTGACCCAGCTCCCGTTCGTGGCCACGCTGGTGATCTCCTTCTTCGACTGGAACGCCCTCTACCCCAAGGCCCGCCGCTTCACCGGCCTCGACAACTACCGCCAGGTGCTCACCGACGCGGACCTGCGCCACTCGGTGTGGACGACCCTGCTGCTGACGGTGGCGGTGGTGCTGGCCAGCCTGGTCCTCGGCCTGGCCCTCGCGCTGCTGCTGGACCGGCGGTTCCGCGGCCGGGGCGTCGTGCGCACCCTGCTCATCGCGCCCTTCCTGGTGGTGCCCGTGGCGGCGGCCCTGCTCTGGAAACACGTGCTCTACAACCCTGAATACGGTCTGCTCAATGGGCTGTTGCACTATGTGGGCGGCCCACAGCCGGACTGGATCTCGAACACCCCGCTGCTCGCGGTCGAGGTCTCCCTGGTGTGGCAGTGGACCCCGTTCATGATGCTGATCCTGCTGGCCGGACTGCAGAGCCGGGACCAGCAGCAGATCGAGGCCGCGCGGGTCGACGGCGCGAGCGGCTGGCAGATCTTCCGCCATCTGACCCTGCCCCACCTGCGCCGCTACCTCGAACTCGGCGCCCTGCTGGGGTCGATCTACATCGTCCAGAACTTCGACGCGGTGTTCACGATCACCTCCGGCGGCCTCGGCACCGCCAACCTGCCCTACACCGTCTACCAGAGCTTCTACCAGGCCCACGAGAACGGTCTGGCCTCGGCCGCCGGCGTCCTGGTGGTCATCGGCTCCATCGTCATCGCGACCCTCGCCCTGCGCGTGGTGTCGTCCCTGTTCCGCGAGGAGGTGTCCCGCGCATGAGCGCCACCGTCGTCAAGCGCAGGGTGCGCACGGGAACCGGCCTGGGTCTGGTGGCCTGGCTGGCCGGCGTCGTGTTCTTCCTGCCCATCGCCTGGATGGCCCTGACGTCCCTGCACTCCGAGGCGGACGCGGCGACCAACCCGCCCTCCTTCGCCGCCTCCCTCACCCTGGACGGCTACCGCGAGTTCTTCGGCACCGGCGGCGGGGCGAGCCCCTGGCCCGCGCTGATCAACTCCACGGTGGCCTCGGTGGTCTCCACCGCCTGCGTGCTGCTGCTCGCCCTGCCGGCGGCGTACGCGCTGTCGATCCGGCCGGTGCGCAAGTGGACGGACGTGCTGTTCTTCTTCCTCTCCACGAAGATGCTGCCGGCCGTCGCGGGCCTGCTGCCGGTCTACCTGTTCGCGAAGAACGCCGGGATGCTCGACAACATCTGGCTGCTGGTCGTCCTCTACACCTCCATGAACCTGCCGATCGCGGTGTGGATGATGCAGTCCTTCCTCGCCGAGGTGCCGGTCGCGGTGATCGAGGCGGCCCGCGTGGACGGGGCCCGGCTGCCGACCGTCCTGGCCCGAGTGGTGGCCCCGATCGCGCTGCCCGGCATCGCGGCGACCGCGCTGATCTGCTTCATCTTCAGCTGGAACGAACTGCTCTTCGCCCGGGTCCTGACGGGCGTGGTCGCCGAGACCGCCCCCGTCTTCCTGACCGGCTTCATCACCAGCCAGGGCCTGTTCCTGGCCAAGGTGTGCGCCGCGTCGCTCGTCATCTCCCTGCCGGTGCTCGCCGCGGGGTTCGCCGCCCAGGACAAGCTGGTCCAGGGCCTGTCGTTGGGAGCCGTGAAATGAAGGCCGCCGTCATCGAGTCCGTGGGCCGCGCCGTCGTCACCGAGGTCCCCGACCCCACGCCGGGGCCGCGCGAGGTCGTCGTGGAGGTCGCCGCGTGCGGCCTGTGCGGCACGGACCTGCACATCCTGCAGGGCGAGTTCGCGCCCAAGCTGCCCATCGTCCCCGGGCACGAGTTCGCCGGCGAGGTGGTCGGCGTCGGCGCCCAGGTCACGGAGGTCGGACTCGGCGACCGGGTGGCCGTGGACCCGTCCCTGTACTGCTACGAGTGCCGCTACTGCCGCACCGGCCACAACAACCTGTGCGAACGGTGGGCCGCGATCGGCGTGACCACGGCCGGCGGCGCCGCGCGGTACGCGGTGGCTCCGGTGGCCAACTGCGTCAGGCTGCCCGAGCACGTGCGCACCGAGGACGCGGCCCTGGTGGAGCCGCTGTCCTGCGCGGTGCGCGGCTACGACGTGCTCAACTCGCGCCTCGGCGCCCACGTGCTGATCTACGGTTCCGGGACGATGGGCCTGATGATGCTGGAGCTGGCCAAGCGCACCGGCGCGGCGAGCGTCGACGTGGTCGACGTGAACCCGGCCCGGCTGGAGACGGCGCGCAGGCTCGGCGCGTCGGCGTCGGCCGCGAACGCGGACGAGCTGGACCGGCCGCGGGGCTGGGACGTGGTCGTCGACGCGACGGGCAACGCGGCGGCCATCCAGGACGGCCTGGACCGGGTGGCGAAGGCGGGCACGTTCCTGCAGTTCGGGGTGGCCGACTACGCGACCCGGGTGACCGTCGACCCGTACCGGATCTACAACCAGGAGATCACCATCACCGGCTCCATGGCGGTGCTGCACAGCTTCGAGCGGGCGGCGGAGCTGTTCGCGAACGGCGTGCTGGACCCGGAGGTGTTCATCAGCGACCGGATTCCGCTGGAGCGCTACCCCGAGGCGCTGGAGCAGTTCGCGGCGGGCGTGGGCCGGAAGATCGTCGTGGTGCCCTGAGCCGAACGGGGGGTCGCCGTCGGTAAGGGAACGGTAAAGCGGTGCCGTTCGTTCACCCGGCATGACAGCTATGACCCCCGGCTCGAACATCCCTCTCTCCGCCGCCCGCGTGACGGTGGACGTCGCCGCCCCGGTGCGGCTCGACGTATCGGGCCTGCTGCTCACCGCCGACGGCAAGGTGCGCTCCGACGACGACTTCATCTTCTACAACCAGCCCGGCGGCCCCGGTGTGACGTACCGGTCCGGCGGCGGTGCCGCGCCCGACGCGATCGAGGTCGACACCGCCGCCGTGCCGCCGGACATCGAGAAGATCGTGGTCACCGCCAGCCCCGACGCGGCGGGCCAGACCTTCCAGGGCATCGAGCCGACGGCCACCGTCCGGGACGCCGCCGGATCGGTGCTGGCCACGTTCACGCCGCCGCGGCTCGGCGCCGAGACGGCGCTGGTGGTCATGGAGATCTACCGCCGCAACGGCCAGTGGAAGGCCCGCGCCGTCGGCCAGGGGTACGCCAACGGTCTGGCCGGCATCGCCACGGACTTCGGCGTGACCGTGGAGGAGCCCGCGGCCGCGCCGGCCCCCGCCGCTCAGCCCGCACCGCCGGCCCCCGCCGCCCCACCCGCACCGCCGGCTGCCGCAGCGCAGGCGCCCGCCGCCCCGCCTCAGCCCGCCGCGCCGCCGGCCCCGGCGCCGGGCGCCGGCAAGGTCAACCTGGACAAGGGCCGGGTCAGCCTCCAGAAGAACCAGACCGTGTCCCTGGTCAAGGGCGGCCGCCCGCTGCTGTCCATGGTCCAGATGGGCCTGGGCTGGGAGCCCGCCTATCGCGGCAAGGACATCGACCTGGACGCCTCGGTCATCGCCTACGGCCCGCAGCGCAACCCGGTCGACAGCTGCTACTTCGGCAAGCTGTCGATCCTGAACGGCGCGATCAAGCACTCCGGCGACAACCTCACCGGCGAGGGCGGCGGCGACGACGAGGTGATCGTCGTCGACCTCGGCCGGATCCCGCAGGAGGTCACCGGCCTGGTCTTCACGGTCAACTCCTTCTCCGGCCAGAAGTTCACCGAGGTCGCCAAGGCCTACTGCCGCCTGGTGGACGCGGCCTCGGGCGAGGAGCTGGTCCGCTTCGACCTGACCAGCGCCGAGCCGCAGACCGGCGTGATGATGGCCAAGCTCATTCGGCAGTACTCCGGCGAGTGGGAGATGACGGCGATGGGCGACTTCGTGAAGGCGCGCACGGTGCGCAACATGGTCGACCCGGGAGCCCGGGCGCTGTAGGCGCCGCCCGCGCCGACGGTCAGGGGCGCCCCCGCGCGGGGCGCCCACCGGCCGGCCGGTCCGGCCGCCCGTGCAGGCCCTCCATCAGCAGGGCCAGGTACCGGCGGATCTGGCCGCCCTGCCCGTCCGCGAACTCCGAGGCCGTCGCCACACCGTGCGCCAGCCGCAGCAGTTCGACCGGCTCGACGTCGGCGCGCAGGGCGCCCTCGGCCCGGGCCGCCGCCACCAGCCGGGCGGCCGCGTCCCGGACCGAGGCGCAGCAGGCCGGGACCGGCGCCGTCCCGCCGTCCATGACGGCCGAACCCAGCAGCGCCTTCAGCCCGCGCACCCGGATCGTCCCGGCGCACAGCTCGTTCAGCCACTCCACCAGCGCCGCACCGGGCGGCAGGCTCCGGGCCAGCTCGTCGGCCCGCGCGGCGAGCGCCGCCATCCGGTCGGTGTACGCGGCCTCCAGCAGCGCCAGGCGGTTCGGGAAGTGCCGGTACAGCGTCCCGGAGCCCACGCCGGCGCGCCGGGCGATGTCGTCGAGCGAGGCGTTCTCCCCGTGCTCGGCGAAGACCTCCGCCGCCACCCGCAGCAGCCGCTCGTAGTTGCGCCGGGCGTCCGCGCGCATGGGTCTTGCCTGCGTCATCCGGGACTCCTCGCGAACCGTGCCGATCCCGAACAGTACCGGGAGCGCCTCGGGCCCCGCGGTCAGCGGCTGTCCGGCGGCTGGTACCGGGCGCCGGCCGGGTCCGGTCCTGGCCGGCGGCTGATCGCTCCGGTGCCCAGGTCGATCGTGGCGCGGACGCGCATGGGCCCGTCACCGCGGCGGGACAGCACGCAGATCCCGGCCACCCGCGCGTGCAGCGCACCGAGCCGGGCGGCGCACTCTGCCGCCAGCTCGCGCGGGGCACGGGTGCGGCCGAGCGAGAGATGCGGGGTGAAGCGCGGGAAGCGGTCCACGCAGTACGGGAAGGGCTGCGCCAGCGCGTCCCGCAGCCGCGTCCAGGGGGCGAGGCCGGCCGCGGCGGGGTCGAGCCACACGGTGGCGCGGGCACGGTGGCGGAAGAAGCGGACGCCGTCGAGCCGGATGTCGAAGGGCTCGTGGTCCGCGGCGGCCGCGGCCAGCAGCGGGAGCGCCGCCGGGAAGTCCTCCTCCGGTACGAAGCCGAAGAGCAGGTTCACATGCGGCGGCCACCGGCGGATCTGCGGGTCGTGCTCGGCCCTGATCCGCTGGACGGCGGGCCACAGCGGGTCCGGGGGCAGCCAGGCGACCGCGGTCCGGGGCGTGGGCGCCGACGCGAGGCGCCCGGGGACGGCGGCCGGACCGGACCGCCCGGCCGGGCCGGGCGTCGGAGGGCGGGGCACGCCTCCATCATGGCCCCGCCCGCCGCCGGCCGCCGCCCCTCAGGACACCGCCCCGCCGGAGGGAGCCGGCCGGTTCAGCGCTGCTGCCGCTTCCACGGGCCCGTGACGGCGAGCATGATGCCGGGCGTCTGGATGTTGGCGTACAGGGTCCTGCCGTCGGGCGAGAAGGTGACGCCGGTGAACTCGCTGTACTCGGGCTCCTCGGCGGTGCCGAGGTTCAGCTCGTTGCGGGCGATGGGGTAGGTGCGGCCGCTGTCCGTCGCGCCGAACAGGTGCTGCACGCCCTCGCCGTCCTCGGCGATGACCAGGCCGCCGTACGGGGAGACGGTGATGTTGTCCGGGCCGTCGAAGTTCCCGTCGGCGGACGGGTCCGGGTTGACGCCGATGAGCACCTTCAGCGTCAGGGTGCGGCGCTTGGGGTCGTAGAACCAGACCTGGCCGTCGTGCTGGACGGGGCTCTCCGCACGGGCGTAGGAGGAGACGATGTAGGCGCCGCCGTCGCCCCACCACATGCCCTCGAGCTTGCGGGCGCGGGTGATCTGGCCCTCGCCGAACTGCTTGCGCGTGGAGACCTGCTTGGCGTCGCGGTCCGGGACGGTGACCCAGTCGACGCCGTACACCGTGCCGGTCCTCGTGGCGCGGGACAGGTCGTCGACGAACTGGCCGCCGGAGTCGAAGCACTTGAAGGCCTGCAGGACGCCGGCGTCGTCGGCGAGGGTGCGCAGCTTGCCGCGGCCGTGGCGGAAGCTCTCCGGCGGGGTCCAGCGGTAGAGCAGGCCGTTGGGCCCGGAGGCGTCCTCGGTGAGGTAGAGGTGACCGCGCTTGGGGTCGACGACGACGGCCTCGTGGGCGTAGCGGCCGAGCGCCTTGACCGGCTTGGGGTCGCGGTTGGCGCGGCGGTCCTCGGGATCGACCTCGAAGACGTAGCCGTGGTCCTTGGTGAAGCCGTTCTTGCCGGCCTTGTCCTCGGTCTCCTCGCAGGTGAGCCAGGTGCCCCACGGGGTGCTGCCGCCCGCGCAGTTGGTGGCGGTGCCGGCGATGCCCACCCACTCGGCGACCTCGCCGCCGCGGCGCACCTCGACGACGGTGCAGCCGCCGGCCGCGGCCGGGTCGTAGACCAGGCCCTCGGTGAGCGGCACCGGGTGCGGCCACTGGGCGCGGGCCCCGGCGAGTTCGTGGTTGTTGACGAGGAGCGTGGTGCCGCGCGGGCCTTCGAAGGTGGCGGTGCCGTCGTGGTTGGACGGGGTGAACTCGCCCGACTCCAGCTTCGTCTTCCCGCTGTGGGTGATGATCCGGTACGTGAAGCCGGCGGGCAGCGCGAGGATGCCGTCGGGGTCGGGGAGCAGGGGGCCGTAGCCCACGCCGTGGTGCCCGTGCTCGTGCCCGTGCGCCGGCCCGCCGTCCGCGCTGCCGGTGTCCGTGGCGGCGAGGGCGCCCGGGGCGGTGGCGAGGGCGCCGACGCTGCCCGCGAGCGCGACTCCGGCACCGGTGATCGCGGATTTTCTGGCGAAGTCCCTGCGGCTGAGCGACATGGTGTCTCCTGTGACAGTGGGCGTGCCGTGGAGGGTGGCGTCCTGAGGTCGGCGCTCACGCTCCCGCCCGTTGCTGAACGGGAGCTGAACGCCCGGCTGCTTCAGGGGTGCCTGTTCCATGAATCCGCATGCACTGCCCAACCGCGGGTAAAGACACCGGCCGCGGGCGGCCCGTCAGCCGCCCTGCTGGGAGCGCGCCTTGAAGGCGGCCTTGCGCGCCTCCTTGGCCACCTTCTTGTCCGGGTGCAGCCGTCCCATCGCCTCCAGCACGTCCGCGGTCGCGGGGTGGTCCACCCGCCACGCCGCGGCGAAGAACCCGCTGTGCTGCTCCGCCAGTCCTTCCACCAGGGCCTGCAGCTCCTCGGAGTTGCCCTCGGCCTGGAGCTGCGCGGCGAGCGTGTCGACGGTCAGCCAGAACACCAGCTCCTGGGAGGGGGCGGGCACGTCCGAGGCACCGTGTTCGCTGAGCCAGACCCGGGCGAGTCCGCCCAGCTCGGGGTCGTCGAGCACGTCCCGCAGCGCCGGTTCGGCCTCCGGGCCGACCAGCGACAGCGCCTGCTGGCAGCGCAGCCGGCGCAGCGGCGCACCGGCGTCGGCGCCGCGCGCCGCCGCCAGCAACTCGCGTGCGGCGGCGAGCGGTTCACGCCGGTGCAGCCACTGCTCGGTCTCGGCGCGGGCGGCGGACTGGCCGAAGCGGGCGGTGCCGTCGAGCAGCGCGTCCGCCCCCTTGTCGGCGAGTTCACCGACCGCGGGCGCCTCGAACCCGGCCTCCAGCAGTCGCGCCCGCAGCCCGTAGACGCCCAGCGGGGTCAGCCGGACCATGCCGTAGCGGGAGACGTCGGTCTCGTCCACCGGCGCGGCGGGTTCCTCGTCGGCGTCGGCCATCAGCGCCTCGTCGACCGGCTGGTACTCCACCAGACCGACCGGCTCCAGCATCCGGAACTGGTCGTCGAGCCGCATCATCGCGTCGGAGACCTGCTCCAGGACGTCGTTGGTGGGCTCGCCCATGTCGCCGGGGACGATCACCGAGGCGGCGAGGGCGGGCAGCGGCACCGGGGCGTCACCGGCGCCGCCCTCACTGACGGTCAGCGCGTAGAGGGTGCCGAGGACGCCGTCGAGGAACTCCGCCTCGGCCTCCGGGTCCCAGCCGAGTGACTCGAAATCGACCATGCCGCCCTCGTCGACGGCGTCGAGCAGGCCGTCCAGGTCGGGCACGCTCGCGTCCGCGACGACCGTCTCCAGGGCGCTGAGCCACACGGCGAGCACGTCGTGCGGCGAGCCTCCGGTGAGCAGCGCCAGCTCCTCGCCGGCCGCCACCGTCCCGGCCTCCTCGTCGGTGACCGCGACCAGACCGGTGTCCACGGCCACCCGCCAGGCCTCACTGGCCTGCGCGGCGGCCTCGTCGCCGCTCAGCCCGAGCAGTTCGGCGGCGGCCGGCAACTGCTCCTCGGCCAGTCCGCCGCCGGCGTCGACCCGGGTGCCGGGCCCGGCCCAGCGGGCGAGACGGGCGGCGCGGGAGAGCAACGGTGTGGACAGCGCGGCGAGCGCCAGCTCCGCTTCGGGACGCAGCCGCACCGGCGGCAGGGGGGAGCTGTCTGACATCGGCTGATTCTCCTCGGACCGTGAAAGGGCTCAGCCGCTCAGCCTAGACGGATTTCCACCCATGCCGCCCGGTTCATCTCTCCGTCAGGCTGCGTACATGGCCGAAACCTTGACAACTCCCCGGCGCAGGCAGGAGATTGACGCGCGTAGAAGTTGGGGGGACGACTGTTCACTCGGTTCTACGCGTGTCACAGAGGGCCACGAGTCCCACACGCTGCCGTTCCACCCTCGTCCCGGCGCCCAGTCACGTCCCCGGAGGGATTCCCTTGCCGAGCAGGTCTTCCGCGCGCCTCGCCGCGCTCACCGTCGCCGCCGTCTGCAGCGCGGCGTCCGCCGTCGTCCTCACCTCACCCGCGCACGCCGCCTCGGTGCGCGTCCACGACGTCCAGGGCACCACCCGGATATCCCCGTTCGCGGGGCAGAAGGTCACCGACGTCCCCGGCATCGTCACGGCCATCCGCACCTACGGCTCCTCCAAGGGCTTCTGGCTGCAGGACCCGACGCCGGACGACAACCCGGCCACCAGCGAGGGCGTCTTCGTCTTCACCAGCTCCACGCCGAAGGTCGCGCCCGGCGACTCGGTCACGGTGACCGGCACGGTCTCCGAGTTCGTCCCGGGCGGCGCCTCCTCGGGCAACCAGTCGCTGACGGAGATCACCAAGCCCACGGTGACCACGGTCTCCACCGGCAACGCCGTCCCGGCCCCGGTCGTCGTCGACGAGAACGCGGTGCCGGACGCCTACGCCCCCGCGGGCGACACCGCCGCGGCCGGCTCGGTCAACGGTCTCACCCTGGACCCGTCGAAGTACGCCCTGGACTACTACGAGTCCCTCGAGGGCATGAACGTCCAGGTCGCCGACGCACGGGTGGTCACCGCGACCGACCCGTACAGCGAGCTGTGGGTCACCGTGAAGCCGAACGAGCACCCCAGCCCGCGCGGCGGCACGGTCTACGGCTCCTACGACTCGCAGAACACCGGCCGGCTGCAGATCCAGTCGCTCGGCTCCACCGCCGGCTTCCCGACGGCGAACGTCGGCGACACCCTGGCGGGGACCACCACCGGTCCGCTGGACTTCAACCAGTACGGCGGCTACACGCTGGTCGCGAGCGAGCTGGGCACGCTGAGGAGCGGCGGTCTCGAGCGCGAGACGACGCAGAAGCAGTCGGACCGCGAGCTCGCGGTGGCGACGTACAACGTCGAGAACCTCGACCCGTCGGACGCCACCTTCGACCAGCACGCCGCCGCGATCGTGCACAACCTGCAGTCGCCGGACATCGTGTCCCTGGAGGAGATCCAGGACAACAACGGCGCCAAGGACGACGGCACGGTCGACGCGAGCGAGACCGTGAACAAGCTGATCGACGCGATCGTCGCGGCGGGCGGCCCGAAGTACGAGTGGCGTTCCATCGACCCGGTCAACGACCAGGACGGCGGCGAGCCCGGCGGCAACATCCGCCAGGCGTTCCTGTTCAACCCGGAGCGGGTGTCCTTCACGGACCGCGCCGGCGGCGACTCCACCACCGCGGTGGGCGTCACCAAGGTGCGCGGCAAGGCGCAGCTCACCGCCTCCCCCGGCCGGGTCGACCCGGCGAACGCGGCCTGGGCGAACAGCCGCAAGCCGCTGGCCGGCGAGTTCGTCTTCCACGGCAAGACGGTCTTCGTGATCGCCAACCACCTGAACTCCAAGGGCGGCGACCAGGGTCTGGCGTCCCAGTACCAGCCGCCGGTGCGCAGTTCGGAGATCCAGCGTCACGCGCAGGCGACGGTGGTGAACGCCTTCGTCAAGGACATCCTGTCGGTGCAGAAGAACGCGAACGTCATCGCGCTCGGCGACATGAACGACTTCGAGTTCTCCGGCACCGCCCGGATCCTCGAGGGCGACGGCGAGCTGTGGTCGGCGATCAAGTCGCTGCCGAAGAGCGAGCGGTACACCTACGACTACCAGGGCAACCAGCAGATCCTGGACCAGATCCTGGTGAGCCCGGCGATCCGGCGCGACTGCGGCCTCGAGTACGACAGCGTGCACATCAACTCGGAGTTCAGCGACCAGATCAGCGACCACGACCCGCAGGTGCTGCGGTTCCGCCCGTAACCGTCCAGGCGGTTCAGGACTGGCCGAACACGCCGTTCAGCCAGTCCTGCCAGGCGGCCCCATGCGCCCGGCCGTCGGCGCCGGGCGCGAAGTCGTGGACGCTGACGCCGAGCGGGGCGCCCCAGTGCCCGCGTCCGAAGAACCGGATGAGGGCGCTGTCGGTGCGCAGCCCGATGAAGTACGGGCTGCGGTAGTCGAGCACGCCGTGAAGGGTGTGCCCGCCCGGCCCGCGGGCGCCCACCCCGGTGCCCGCGGCCGCGTCGTCCGCGAGATGGAGGGCGTGGCCGACGGCGGCGAGCGCCCCCGCCGTCGCCGAGGCCGCGGGCCCCTCGGCCCGGGCGAAGGCCGCCGGGCGGGGCGCGAAGTGGGTCAGGTACTCGCACAGCGTGTGCAGGTAGAAGTTGGTGTGCTTGCTCGCGGCGTCGTACCGCTTGTTCCAGTCGTCGGTGAAGACGCCGCTGTGCACATGGCGCACCCGGGCGCGACGGCCCTCGTCGAGGGGTTCGACGGTGTGGTCGAGCCGGTCGAGCGACTGGCCGGGCCTGCCCGCGTCCTCGCTGCGGATGGTGTAGCGGCGGGGCGGGTACCAGGCGGTGACGGTGGAGCCGAAGGGTCCCCGGCCGCCCTTCCGGGGCTCGGGCGGGTCCATGGGCCACAGATAGCCGGCCGTCCCGGTGGTGAGGGCCGCCCAGACCCGCTCCGGCGGCACGCCGACCTCGAACTCGCGGACGATCTCGAACTCCTCGGGCACGGCGGGGCTCCTGCTCGGCTTTCGGGGGTGGGCCGGTCCTTGCGTCCGGTCCTCGCGCCGCTCCAGTGTCCCCGATCGAGGTCGCCCGACGCGCGACCGCCCTCGCACCGAGGACCGTCTCCGCTCGGGAGGACAGCCGTTCGCGGTGCGAGGGGGATCGGCGGGACCGGTCCGCCGCCGGGCGGCGAGCCGGAGCAGGTCAGCAGCAGCGCCTGTGCTGCCTGCGCCGGACGATGACCGCCGCGACCGCGGCGGCGGTGAGGGCGCCGGCGGCAACGAGCACGGGCCCCGGGTGCCGCCTGCCCGCGTCCCAGGCGCCGCGCAGGGGCGCCGGCAGGCCGCTCGCGGCGTGCGCCGCGCGACCGCGCTGCTCCTGCAGGGCGTGACCGGCGGCCGTGGCCTGCTCCTGCAGGGCGTGACCGGCGTGGCCGGCCCGCTCCTGCAGGGCCCGCCTGGCCGGGGCGGAGCGGTCCTGTACCGCGTGCCGGGCGTGGCTCGACCGGTCCTGTACCGCGTGCCGGGCGTGCGCCGAACGCTCCTGCACCGCGTGCCCGGTCCTGGTCGCCCGCTCCTGCACGGTGTGTCCGGTCCTGGACGCCCGCTCCTGCACGGTGTGCCCGGCCTGTACCGCGCTGGAGCGAAGCTGCACGGTCATGGCGCCGGCCTTGTCCTTCAGGTCGGCGGCGCGCGCCTTGGCCCGGCCCTTCATGTCGGCCTTGCCGACGAGCTGGGCGACGGTGTCGCCGAGCTGGCTGCGGGTCTGCTCGATCTGGTGCCGCAGTTCGTCGGGGCCCTTGGCGCCCGAGCCGTGCGGGTTCTTGTGGCTCATCGGTGTGCCCTTTCCCTGATCACGTCGACGTCCGCCTTCACGCTGCCGAGCGTCACCTCGGGTTTGGGCGGGGTCGCGCGGCGCAACTGGGCCCGGCCGGCCACGGCCAGCAGACCGGCCACCGCGAAGAACGCCACGGCGACGATCAGCGCCGACGCCCACAGCGGCAGCGCGAGGGCGATCGCGGCGGTGGCGGCGCCGGCCAGGACGATCAGTCCGACGTATCCGACGGCGCCCGCGGCACCGAGCAGTCCGCCGCCCTTTCCGGCATGACGCCCCTTCTCCGTGAGTTCCTCCTTGGCGAGGGCGACCTCCTGCCGCAGGAGCCGGGAGAGCTGTTCGGTGGCCCGGCTGACGAGTTCACCCGTGGAAGGGTGCCCGTCGACAGAGGGCCGTGTCTGCGAGGTCACGGTCACGGTGTTCCGCCTCCTCTTCCGTACGGAGCCCCCCGAGTACCCAGGCCCGGATCCGTCACCCCCTCCCCTCCGCCCCCGCACCGGGTGGGCCGAGCCGGGCGAGTTGTGTCTGGAACCAGTCCAGCCGGGCCTGCAACAGGGCCGCCTCGGCCACGAGTTCGGGCACGCCCAGCTCCCCTTCGACCGTCAACCCGGCGTCCGCCGCGGCGGACGGCGCGGCGGCCGCCTCCACCCGCAGGCCATGCCCGGCCAGCCGGGCGAACCCGGGGAGCGGGACGGAGGTACGCGCCCGCACACAGCCGGCGCACGCGGGCGCCAGCGCCTGCCAGCCGGGTCTGCCCCAGCCGGCGTCGGCGAGCGCGACCGCGCCGGCCCCGCAGGAGCACGGGCCCACGGTCGCCGCGCACACCCGTTGCCGGGCGTACCGGAAGCCGCGCTCGAAGCGGATGTAGGCGCCGAGCACGCGGACCTCCAGCAGGACCGCGGCACGGTGCTCGGCCGTGCACAGCAGGGCCTCGGCGGCCGCGCGGTCGTGCACGCAGTGGAAGCCGCAGTCGCACAGTCGCGCGGGCGCGCGGTGCCGGCGCCCGTAGACGCAGGAGGCGTCGTCGAGCACGCCGTACGGCAGCGCGCCGCCCAGGGACACACCGGTGAACCCGGCCCGAGCGCCGTCCTGCGACAGCACCGGGTGGGCGATCTTGTATCCGGTCGGCGGCTCCGTCGGCCGTTCCGCCGGGAGCCGCAGCCTCATCGGGCCGCGGGCACCTCTTCGCGGGCCGGCTCGGCCGGTGCGGTGCGGGTGGTCCCGGTGCGGTTGGTCTCCCGGGGGAGCTCCGGCTCCTCCTGGTGCGCGACGGGCCGCTCCTCGGCGACTCCGGTGGCCAGTGCCTTGCCGAGCTTCATGGTGCCTCCCATGACCGACGCCAATGACCGTCCTGACTCATAGTGGCCCATCTCGGCCGACTTGGACACAGGACCTCCGGCCACCCTCGCGATTAATCAGCATCACTTACGAATACCCCGTAGAAGATTTAAGTGGAGCTTCACCGACAGGTCGCCGAGACTACCGGTATGACGACCCGACGCAGGCCCTTCGGCCGCACCCTGTGCGCGATGATCACACCGTTCACCGAGGCGGGCACGCTCGACCTGGAGGGGGCCGGGCGGCTGGCGGACCGGCTGGTGACCGAAGGCTGCGACGGGCTGGTGCTGAACGGCACCACGGGCGAGTCGCCGACCACCACGGACGCGGAGAAGGCGGAGCTGATCGCGGCCGTCCGGGACGCGGTCGGCGACCGGGCCACCCTGGTGGCGGGCGTCGGCACGGCGGACACCCGGCACACGGCCGAGGGCGCCCGCGCGGCGGAGAAGGCGGGCGCCGACGGCGTGCTGGTGGTGACGCCGTACTACAGCAGGCCGCCGCAGGAGGCGGTGTCGGCGCACTTCCGGCAGGTCGCCGACGCGAGCGGCCTGCCGGTGATGCTCTACGACATCCCGGGCCGCACCGGCACCCGGATCGAACCGGAGACGATGATCCGGCTCGCCGAACACCCCCGGATCGTCGCGGTCAAGGACTGCTCGTACGACTTCCTCGGCACCCAGAAGGTGCTGGCGGAGACGGAGTTGGCGTACTACGCGGGCTGCGACGAGCACGTGCTCGCCCTGTACGCGGTGGGCGCGGCGGGCTGTGTGAGCACGGTCGCGAACGCGGCGCCCCGGCACATCGCCGCCGTCCTGGACGCCTTCGACGCGGGCGACACGGCCCGCGCGGCCGGACTCCAGCAGCGCCTCATGCCGCTGATCGAGGCGATGACGGCCGCGGGCCTGCCCGGCACGGTCACCGCCAAGGCCCTCCTCACCCGCCTCGGCCTGCCCGCGGGCCCGGTACGCCCACCCCTGCTGCCCGCCGACCGGGAGACGGCGGACGGGCTGCGCGAGGTCTACGACCGACTCGTCGAGGCCTAGAGGCTGGCCGGACTCGCCCGAACTGGGCTGGGGTGGCTAGGGGTGGCCAGGCCAGGCCAGGCCAGGCCCCGGAAATGATCGCGCCTTCTCCCGGCCCCCGCCGTACGGTGACCCCGTGACCCGTCCGTTCCTCTTCCTTGACGTCGACGGACCGCTCAACCCGTACGCGGCCCGGCCGGAGCGCCGTCCCGAGGGCTACACGACGATCAGGGCCGCCGTACGCCCCGGGCACCCGCTACGGGTGTGGCTGAACCCGTCCCACGGCCCGGCGCTGCTGGCGCTCGGCTACGAGCTGTGCTGGGCGACGACCTGGATGGCGGAGGCCAACCGCTGGATCGCGCCGGTCATCGGGCTGCCCGAGCTGCCGTACGTCGACTTCGCCCACTGCCTGTTCGCCGAGCGTCCGGACGGCGTCCACTGGAAGACGGAGGCGATCGTGGCCCACGCGGCGGGCCGCCCCTTCGCCTGGGTGGACGACGAGCAGACCCCCGCGGACACCGCCCACGTGGCGGCCCGCCACCCCGCACCCGCCCTGCAGCACCACGTCGACCCGCGAATAGGCCTGCGCCCGCCCGACTTCACGTTCCTCGCGGACGCCCTCCCCGGACTCGCGGCAGGACTGTAGCCGCCGGCGCGGGCATCGGCAGCACCGCCGGTCGACCCGACCCGCCGCCTCTTTCCCGGCCTGTTCGGGCCAACAGGCCCCTGGTTCGTGAATGCGCCGCAGAACCACGCCTGTGCGATTGCCTTGATCAAGCGTCAAAAAGGGGAGCTCGTCGTAGGGCGAGAGGTGAGGTGTGAGCGCTCGGCCGCGCCCCCGCGCCAGTGTCCGGTTCGTAATGCCGCCACCCGACTGCCCTGGACATGCACTCGCTAGCGCTGATCTGGCTATGAATGGAGCCCGGATGTCATTGACATCCGGGCTCCATGTCGTCAGCTCAGACAGGAAGCAGCAGCCCGGCTGCGGACCCTTCTGCGACCGCCGCGGCCACCATCAAGACGGCCTCAAAGGACTTTCGCATTCTGCTCATGGTGCTCTCCCTTCGCGAAGCGTGGACAGTTCCGTTACCTGACGTGATGGTGCCTAGGACCAGTGCAACGAACCTCAGTGCCAACGCGGCCGAAGCGAGTACGAGGAAGGACGCAAGGGGAGTCGAACCCCAAACTCCTGCCCCTAGTCTCAACTGACGACACGTCAATCATACAGTGCCGTGATGGTGAACTGCCGCCCCAGCCGCGGAACCCATGCCAGGTGCGGCACCCGCGCGTGTCTCAGGACTCTCCAGCCCGGCAAGAACACGGGAGCGCGCAACAGGGTTCCGGCCGGCGGGCGGAACGGCCCTCCCACGCCGTTCTCCGGTCGTGGAAGGGCGCTCAGCGGTGACCGCAGCGCCGGCCGTTCAGTTGTGGCTGTGCAGGATGTCGTTCAGGCCGCCCCAGACCGCGTTGTTCGGGCGGGCCTCGACCGCGCCGGTGACCGAGTTGCGGCGGAAGAGGATGTTGGAGGCGCCGTTGAGCTCGCGGGCCTTGACGATCTGGCCGTCGGGCATGGTGACGCGGGTGCCGGCGGTGACGTACAGCCCGGCCTCCACCACGCACTCGTCGCCGAGCGCGATGCCGACGCCCGCCTCGGCGCCGACCAGGCAGCGCTCGCCGATGGAGATGATCACGTTGCCGCCGCCGGACAGCGTGCCCATGGTGGAGGCGCCGCCGCCGATGTCGGAGCCGTCGCCGACCACGACGCCCGCGGAGATACGGCCCTCGACCATGGAGGTGCCGAGGGTGCCGGCGTTGAAGTTGACGAAGCCCTCGTGCATGACCGTGGTGCCCGCGGAGAGGTGGGCGCCGAGGCGGACCCGGTCGGCGTCGGCGATGCGCACGCCCTTCGGGGCGACGTAGTCCGTCATGCGCGGGAACTTGTCGACCGAGGTGACCTGGAGGTGCAGGCCCTCGGCGCGGGCGTTCAGCCGCACCTTCTCGATGTCGTCCACGGCGACCGGGCCGAGCGAGGTCCAGGCGACGTTGGCGAGGTGACCGAAGATGCCGTCCAGGTTCTGGCCGTGCGGCTTGACCAGGCGGTGGGAGAGCAGGTGCAGGCGCAGGTAGACGTCGTGCGCGTCGAGAGGCTTCTCGTCCAGCGAGGCGATGACCGTACGGACCGCGACCACCTCGACGCCCCGGCGGGCGTCCGGGCCGGTCGCCGCGGTCGCACCGCCGCCGAGCAGCTCCGCGGCCCGCTCGGCGGACAGCCGCTCGGTACCGGCCGGGCCGGGGTCCTCGACCAGCTCGGGGGCCGGGAACCAGGTGTCGAGGACGGTGCCGTCGGAGGCGATGGTGGCGAGGCCGGCGGCCACGGCACCGGTGGTGCGGGAAGCAGTCGTGTCGGTCATGTGGCAAAACCTAACGTGGACGGGGGCGCCGGAGCGAACCGTGTCTCATGTGCCGGGCGCGGCCTCAGCGGATCAGCCGGGCGAGCGCGGTGCGCGCGTGCTCCTCGTCGTAGGAACCGCCGGTGAGCAGGACCTGGAGGCAGATGCCGTCCATCAGCGCGAGCAGCGCCCGCGCCGTGTCCGGATCGGTGCGCCCGGCCAGCCGCGCGGCCGTCCGGCGCGTCCAGTCCGCGGCGACGGGACGCAGGGCGGGGCGTCTGAGCGCGGCGAGGTACAGCTCGTACTCCAGCTCCGCCCCGGGCCGATCGGCTCCCAGCCACTCGCCGAGGACGCGGGCGAGGCCCGCCGCGAGGTCGGCGTCCGGGTCCGCGAGGATCCCGTCGGCGTCGAGCACGTCGCCGAACCCCTCGCTGGCCTGTTCCAGAGCGGCCACCAGGAGGTCGTCGAGGGTGGCGAAATGGTAGGTCGTGGAACCGAGCGGGACGTCCGCCTCGGCGGCGGCCGTGCGGTGGCTGAGCCCGGCGATGCCCTTCTCCCCCACCACCCGCAGCGCCGCGTCGATGATGCGCTGGCGCCGGCCGGGGTCGTGACGGCGGGGCATCAGTGCGCACCGCCCAGGTTGAGGACCACCACGCCGGAGACGATCAGGAGTATCCCGGCCACCTTGGCGGTGCTCAGCCCCTCCCCGAACAGCGTCAGGCCGATGACGGCGATGGTCGCGGTCCCGGCGCCCGACCAGATCGCGTACGCCGTGCCGATGGACACGGTGCGCAGGGTCCGGGCGAGCAGCGCGAAGGCGACGACGTAGCCCAGTGCCGTCACCAGGGACGGCAGCGGCCTGCTGAACCCCTCGCTGTACTTCATCGCCGTCGTCGCGGCGACTTCGGCGGCGATGGCGCCGGCGAGCCACAGATATCCCATGTGTACGAGCGTACACATCGGCCCCGCCGCCCGGCCCCGGACATACGGAAGGGGGCCGCGGCACACGGCCGCGGCCCCCTTCGCGAGGCGCTGCGTCAGACGTTGAAGCCGAGCGCGCGAAGCTGCTCGCGCCCGTCGTCCGTGATCTTGTCGGGGCCCCACGGCGGCATCCAGACCCAGTTGATGCGCAACTCACTGACCAGGCCGTCCGTGGCGGACTTGGCCTGGTCCTCGATGACGTCCGTCAGCGGGCAGGCCGCGGACGTCAGGGTCATGTCGATGGTCGCGATGTTCGCGTCGTCGACGTGGATGCCGTAGATCAGGCCCAGGTTGACGACGTCGATACCCAGCTCGGGGTCGACCACGTCCATCAGGGCCTCGCGAAGCTCCTCCTCAGAGGCGGGCTTCATCTCCACGGTGTCGCTCATGCGGTCTTCCTTTCGGCGTCGGCGCCGTCCAGCGCCTGGGCCGTCGCGTCCTTCCACGCCATCCAGCTCAGGAGGGCGCACTTGACCCGGGCCGGGTACTTGGAGACGCCGGCGAACGCGACCGCGTCCTCCAGCACCTCCTCCATGGCGTCGTCCGGCTCGATCCTGCCCTTGGACTGCATCAGCTCCAGGAAGGTCTCCTGGATCTTCTGCGCGTCGGACAGGTCCTTGCCGACCAGCAGCTCGTTCAGCACGGAGGCGGAGGCCTGGCTGATCGAACAGCCCTGGCCCTCGTAACTGACGTCCTCGATCGTCGTGCCGTCGTACTTCACTCGGAGGGTGATCTCGTCGCCGCACGTCGGGTTCACGTGGTGCACCTCGGCGTCGCCATCCCGCAAGCCCCGCCCGTGCGGGTTCTTGTAGTGGTCCAGGATGACTTCCTGGTACATCGAGTCCAGCTTCATGCGATCCGCTCGTCCCTGTCAGCCGAAGAAGTTCCGTACGTGCTCCAGGCCGTCGACCAGAGCGTCGATCTCCGCCGGCGTGGAGTACAGATAGAACGACGCTCGCGTGGTCGCGGGAATTCCGTAGCGCAGGCAGACGGGCCGCGCGCAGTGGTGGCCCACGCGTACCGCGATGCCCTGCTCGTCGAGGACCTGGCCCACGTCGTGCGGGTGGATGTCGCCCAGCGTGAACGAGATCGCGGCGCCCCGGTCCTCGGCCGTGGTCGGGCCGATGATCCTGAGGTCCGGCACCTCGGCGAGCCGCTTCACCGCGTACTCGGTGAGCGCGTGCTCGTGGGCGAGGATCTTGTCCATGCCGATGGAGTTCAGGTAGTCGATGGCCGCGCCGAGACCGACCGCCTGGGCGATCGGCGGCGTGCCTGCCTCGAACTTGTGCGGCGCCGGGGCGTAGGTCGAGGAGTGCATCGACACCGTCTCGATCATCTCGCCGCCGCCGAGGAACGGAGGCAGGTCCTCCAGCAGCTCCTGGCGGCCCCAGAGCACACCGATGCCGGTCGGGCCGCACATCTTGTGGCCGGTGAAGGCCACGAAGTCGGCCTGGAGGGCCTGGACGTCCAGCGGCATGTGCGGCGCGGCCTGCGAGGCGTCGACGCAGACCAGCGCGCCCACCTCCTGGGCGCGGCGGACTATCGCCTCGACCGGGTTGACCGTGCCCAGGATGTTGGACACCAGCACGAAGGAGACGATCTTCGTCTTCTCGGTGATGACCTCGTCGATGTTGGACAGGTCGAGCCGGCCGTCGTCGGTGAGGCCGAACCACTTCAGCTTCGCGCCCGTGCGCTGCGCCAGCAGCTGCCACGGCACGATGTTGGAGTGGTGCTCCATCTCCGTGATGACGATCTCGGTCTCGTGGTCCACCCGGTAGGGGTCGTCGGCCCAGCCCAGCATGTTCGCCACGAGGTTCAGCGACTCGGAGGCGTTCTTGGTGAAGATCACCTCGTCACGGCTGGGCGCGTTGACGAACTCGGCGACCTTGTCGCGCGCGCCCTCGTACAGCGCCGTGGCCTCCTCGGCGAGCACATGCACACCGCGGTGGACGTTGGCGTTGTAGCGCTCGTAGTACTCGCTCAGGGCGTCCAGTACCTGGCGCGGCTTCTGGGAGGTCGCCGCGTTGTCCAGGTACACGAGCTTCCGGCCGTCGTGGACCGCGCGGTCCAGGATGGGGAAGTCCTTGCGGATCGCCTCGGTGTCGAGGAGGCCCGGCAGTTGCGTCACGCGGATGCGCCACCCTTCGTGTAAGCCTCGTAGCCCTCTTCCTCCAGCTTGTCGGCGAGCTCGGCGCCGCCGGACTCCACGATCCGGCCGGCGGAGAAGACGTGGACGAAGTCGGGCTTGATGTAGCGCAGGATGCGCGTGTAGTGCGTGATCAGCAGGGTGCCGACCTCGCCGGTCTCCCGGACGCGGTTGACGCCCTCGGAGACGATGCGGAGGGCGTCGACGTCCAGACCGGAGTCCGTCTCGTCAAGGATCGCGACCTTCGGCTTGAGCAGCTCGAGCTGGAGGATCTCGTGGCGCTTCTTCTCACCGCCGGAGAAGCCCTCGTTGACGTTGCGCTCGGCGAAGGCCGGGTCCATGTTGAGGCGCTCCATGGCCTCCTTGACCTCCTTCACCCAGTGGCGCAGCTTCGGGGCCTCGCCGCGGACCGCGGTGGCGGAGGTGCGCAGGAAGTTGGAGACCGAGACGCCGGGGACCTCGACCGGGTACTGCATCGCCAGGAACAGGCCCGCGCGGGCGCGCTCGTCGACGGACATCTCCAGGACGTCCTCGCCGTCGAGCAGCACGGTGCCGCTGGTGATCGTGTACTTCGGGTGACCCGCGAGCGAGTAGGCGAGCGTCGACTTGCCCGAGCCGTTGGGGCCCATGATGGCGTGCGTCTCGCCCTGCTTCACGGTCAGGTCGACGCCCTTGAGGATCTCCTTCGTGGCGTTGTCGGCCTCGACGGTGACGTGCAGGTCTCGGATTTCAAGCGTTGCCATGGGTGCCTCAGGACTCCTGGGTGAGGGAGACGAGAACGTCGTCCCCTTCGATCTTTACGGGGTAAACGGGGACGGGGCGCGTCGCGGGAAGGCCGGACGGCTTGCCGGTGCGCAGGTCGAAGGAGGAACCGTGCAGCCAGCACTCGATCTGGCAGTCCTCCACCTCGCCCTCGGAGAGGGAGACGTTCGCGTGCGAACAGATGTCATGGATGGCGAACACCTCGCCCTCGGTCTTCACGACCGAGACCGGCGTGCCGTCGAGTTCCACCCGCTTCGGGGTGTCCTCTTCCAGCTCACTCAGCCCACAGGCGCGTACGAACGACGTCATGCGACCGAGGCCTCCAGCTCGTCCTCGATCTTGGCGAGCAGGCGCTCCTCGATGTCGGCGACACCGATCTGCTGGACCAGCTCGGCGAAGAAGCCGCGGACCACCAGGCGGCGGGCGTCCTGCTCGGGGATGCCGCGGGCCATCAGGTAGAAGAGCTGCTCGTCGTCGAAGCGGCCGGTGGCGGAGGCGTGTCCGGCGCCGACGATCTCGCCGGTCTCGATCTCCAGGTTCGGCACCGAGTCGACGCGCGCGCCGTCCGTGAGGACGAGGTTGCGGTTCATCTCGTAGGTGTCGGTGCCCTCGGCGGCGGCCTCGATGAGCACGTCGCCGATCCAGACCGCGTGCGCGTCCTCGCCCTGGAGCGCGCCCTTGTAGACGACGTTGGACTTGCAGTGCGGGGTGTTGTGGGTGACCAGCAGGCGGTGCTCCTGGTGCTGCCCGGAGTCGGTGAAGTACACGCCCAGCAGCTCGGCCTCGCCGCCGGGACCGGCGTACTCCACACGCGGGTGCAGCCGGACCACGTCGCCGCCGAAGGTGACGACGACGGACTTGAAGGAGGCGTCCCGGCCGATCAGCGCGTTGTGCTGGGCCACGTGGACGGCCTTGTCGTCCCAGTCCTGGACGGAGACGACGGTCAGCTTGGCGCCGTCGCCCAGGAGGTAGTCGACGTTGGCCGCGAGGACCGCGTCACCGGTGTGGTCGATGACCACGACGGCCTCGGCGAAGGCGCCCAGCTCGATCACCTGGTGGCCGAAGGCGACCCCGCCCTCGCCCTGCACGGCGATGCGGATCGGCTCGGTGAGCACCGTCTCCTTGGGGACGGTGACCACGCCGGCCTGCTCGAACGCCGAGTACGCCTGGGCGGCGACCCGGTCCACCGGGGTGCCGGCCCTGCCGATCCGCGCGTCGTCGCGGCCGACGGTCTCGACGGTCACGCCCTCGGGGGCCTCGACGGCGACCTTCACGCCCGCGCCGTTGGCGACGGCGGTGCCGTCGTGCAGGCCGCGCAGGCGCTCCAGCGGCGTGAACCGCCACTCCTCCTCGCGGCCGTGCGGGACCGGGAAGTCCGCCACGTCGAAGGACGGGGGCGCGCTCATGCGCGTGGCGACGGTCGACTCGGCGGCCACCGCGATCTGGCCCGCGGTGGTGGAGCCCACGGGGATGTTCTGAGCCTCAGCCATGGCTGTCGGTCTGCTCTCTTCCTACGTCAGAAATTGCTGGCTGCTGTCCGGGACGGGTCTCAGCCGACCGCGCCTTCCATCTGCAGCTCGATCAGCCGGTTGAGCTCGAGGGCGTACTCCATGGGGAGCTCCTTGGCGATCGGCTCGACGAAGCCCCGCACGATCATCGCCATCGCCTCGAACTCGGACAGACCGCGGCTCATCAGGTAGAAGAGCTGGTCCTCGGAGACCTTGGAGACGGTCGCCTCGTGGCCCATGGACACGTCGTCCTCGCGGACGTCCACGTAGGGGTAGGTGTCGGAGCGGGAGATGGTGTCGACCAGCAGCGCGTCGCACAGCACGTTGGACTTGGAGCCCGCGGCGCCCTCGCCGATCTCGACCAGGCCGCGGTAGGAGGTGCGGCCGCCGCCGCGCGCCACCGACTTGGAGACGATGTTGGACGAGGTGTTCGGCGCCATGTGGACCATCTTGGAGCCGGCGTCCTGGTGCTGGCCCTCGCCGGCGAAGGCGATGGACAGGGTCTCGCCCTTGGCGTGCTCGCCCATCAGGTAGACGGCCGGGTACTTCATCGTCACCTTGGAGCCGATGTTGCCGTCGATCCACTCCATGGTCGCGCCCTCGTAGGCCACGGCGCGCTTGGTGACCAGGTTGTAGACGTTGTTCGACCAGTTCTGGATGGTCGTGTAGCGGCAGCGGGCGTTCTTCTTGACGATGATCTCGACGACCGCGCTGTGCAGCGAGTCCGACTTGTAGATCGGGGCCGTGCAGCCCTCGACGTAGTGCACGTAGGCACCCTCGTCGACGATGATCAGGGTCCGCTCGAACTGGCCCATGTTCTCCGTGTTGATGCGGAAGTAGGCCTGGAGCGGGATCTCCACGTGCACGCCCTTCGGCACGTAGATGAAGGAGCCGCCCGACCACACGGCGCTGTTCAGCGAAGCGAACTTGTTGTCGCCGACCGGGATGACCGTGCCGAAGTACTCCTTGAAGAGCTCCGGGTGCTCCTTCAGCGCGGTGTCGGTGTCGAGGAAGATGACGCCCTGCTCCTCCAGGTCCTCACGGATCTGGTGGTAGACGACCTCCGACTCGTACTGGGCCGCGACACCGGCCACGAGGCGCTGCTTCTCCGCCTCCGGGATGCCGAGCTTGTCGTACGTGTTCTTGATGTCCTCGGGCAGGTCCTCCCAGGACTCCGCCTGCTTCTCCGTGGAGCGCACGAAGTACTTGATGTTGTCGAAGTCGATGCCCGACAGGTCCGAGCCCCAGTTCGGCATGGGCTTCTTCTCGAACAGGCGCAGGCCCTTGAGGCGGAGCTTGGTCATCCACTCCGGCTCGCTCTTCTTCGCCGAGATGTCCCGGACCACGTCCTCGTTCAGGCCGCGCTTCGCAGAGGCGCCGGCCACGTCGGAGTCGGCCCAGCCGTATTCGTACTTGCCCAGGCCCTCGAGTTCGGGGTGGGCAGTCTCCGTGGGGAGCGTCATGCGGGGTTCCTCCCGGACGTGCTTGCAGATGCTTGGTGGCTCTGGTGATCGGACTTCGAAATCTTGGGGATGAACGTCGTGCAGACGCCGTCGCCGTGCGCGATGGTCGCCAGCCGCTGCACATGGGTACCCAGCAGCTCGGCGAAGATCTCCGTCTCCGCCTCGCACAGCTGCGGGAACTGCTCCGCCACGTGCGCGACCGGGCAGTGGTGCTGGCAGAGCTGCTCGCCCTGCTGCGGGAGGGGCGCGCTGCGCGCCGCAGCAGCGTACCCGTCCGCGCTCAGGGCCTTGGCCAGTGCCTCGGCGCGCCGGTCGGGGCCGACGCCCTCGATCGCCTCGCGGTACGCCCTCGCCTGCGCGGCGAACCGGGCCCGGGCGAAGGCGGCGACCGCCTCCGGGCCGCCCTCCCGCTCGGCGATCCAGCGCAGCGCCTCGGCGGCGAGCTTGTCGTACGACTGGTCGAAGGCGTCCCGGCCGCAGTCGGTGAGCGCGAACACCTTGGCGGGCCGCCCGCGCGTGCGCGCGCCGTAGACCCGCTGCTCCCGGGCCTCCACGACGTCGTCGGCGACGAGCGCGTCCAGGTGGCGGCGTACGGCGGCCTGGGTCAGACCCAGCCGTCCGGCCAGCTCGGCGACGGTCGACGGGCCGTGGTCCAGGATGGACCGCGCGACCCGGTTGCGCGTCGAGCGCTCCCCGGTCGCGAGCTCCTCCTGGGGGGTCCCCACCGGGGTCTCCCGAGCCTCGCCGACGTTTTTCACAACGCCATTGTTGCGTAATTCCTCGGGGACTGACAAGCGCCGTCCGGATCACCCTCCGGTGCCCTGCATCACTTAGGCATGCCTAATCCGACCTGCGGAAACGATCTTCTGATCGATCGTCCCCGGCCCGCGGCCAGGCAATCCACTGGCGCCGGGCACCCTCGTCGGCAAGACTCCGGGACCATGTCCACACCCCCTGCCGGCCCGCTCCTCACCCGTGACGGCATCGCCGCGGCGCTGCGCCGACTGGGTGTCGCGAGCGGCGAGACGCTCCTGGTGCACTCCTCGCTGAGTTCCCTCGGCTGGGTGAACGGAGGCGCCGTCGCCGTCGTCCGGGCACTCCTCGACGCGCTCGGTCCGGCCGGCACGCTCGTCGTCCCCACCCAGTCCGGCGACCAGTCCGACCCGGCGGTGTGGGGGAACCCGCCGGTGCCCGAGGAGTGGTGGGACCGCATCCGCGCCACCATGCCGCCCTACGACCCCGCGATCACCCCCTCGCGCGGGGTCGGCGTGATACCGGAGACCGTGCGGACCTGGCCGGGCGCCCTGCGCAGCGCGCATCCGCAGACCTCCTTCGCCGCACTCGGCCCCCGCGCGGCCGGCGTCCTCGACGGACACTCCCGCGACTGCCGGCTCGGCGAGCGCAGCCCGCTGGCCCGGCTGGAACGGCTCGGCGCCCGGGTGCTGCTGCTCGGCGCGGGCTACGACGCCTGCACCAGCTTCCACCTGGCGGAGTACCGCATACCGGCTCCCCTGGTGCGGGTGGGACGGCCGGCGCCGGACGGCGGCTGGGAGACGGTGACCGAGGTGTCCATCACCTCGGACCGCTTCGACGAGCTGGGCCACGACTTCGAACGGGACCGCCCCGTCGTCCGCGGGACGGTGGGCGCGGCCGACGCGCGCCTGTTCCCGGTGGCGGACGCGGTGGCCTACGCACAGCGGTGGCTGCCGGTGCACCGGCCCCGTGAGGAGGACTTCCAGCACCCCCGCGTCTGAGCGGCCGGCGGCCTCCCTAGACTCTGGGTTCATGCGAAGTGAGCCCGTGGTCCAGGTCGAGGCCTTGGTGAAGCGGTACGGCACGAAGACCGCAGTGGACGGGCTGGACCTGGTGGCCGGGGCGGGAGTCACCGCCGTGCTCGGCCCCAACGGGGCCGGGAAGACCACCACGGTCGAGACCTGCGAGGGGTACCGGAAGCCGGATTCCGGCACGGTGCGCGTCCTGGGCCTGGACCCGGTGCGGCAGTCCGCCGAGCTGCGTCCCCGGATCGGCGTGATGCTCCAGTCCGGCGGCGTGTACTCCGGCGCCCGGGCCGACGAGATGCTGCGGCACGTCGCCAGACTGCACGCGCACCCGCTGGACGTGGACGCGCTGATCGAGCGCCTGGGGCTCGGCTCCTGCGGCCGGACCCCCTACCGGCGGCTGTCCGGCGGTCAGCAGCAGCGGCTCGCCCTCGCCATGGCCGTGGTCGGGCGCCCGGAGCTGGTGTTCCTGGACGAGCCGACCGCGGGCCTCGACCCCCAGGCCCGGCGGGCCACCTGGGACCTGGTGCGGGACCTGCGCGCGGACGGCGTGTCGGTGATCCTCACCACGCACTACATGGAAGAGGCCGAGCAGCTCGCCGACGACGTGGCGATCATCGACGGCGGCCGGGTCATCGCCCAGGGCTCCGTGGAGGAGCTGTGCAAGGGCGGAGCCGAGAACACGCTGCGGTTCACCGGCCGGCCCGGCCTCGACGTGGCCTCGCTGCTGAAGGCGCTGCCCGCCGACTGCACGGCCGCCGAGCTGACCCCGGGCTCCTACCGCGTCGTCGGCAAGGTGAACCCGCAGCTGCTGGCCACGGTGACCTCGTGGTGCGCCCAGCACGGGGTGATGCCCGACCGGATCTCGGTCGAACAGCACACCCTCGAGGACGTCTTTTTGGAGATCACGGGCAAGGAGCTGCGTTCATGACCGCGCCTCGCACAGCGACCGGCCGGGGGTCCGGGGGTCGCCCCCCGGGAGAACACAGCTTGGAGATCACGGGCAAGGAGCTGCGTTCATGACCGCGCCTCGCACAGCGACCGGCCGGGGGTCCGGGGGTCGCCCCCCGGGAGAACACAGCTTGGAGATCACGGGCAAGGAGCTGCGGTCATGACCAGCGCGTCGGGTACCTACACCCCCAAGCCGGGCGCGGCGCCGCTCCCCCGCATGATCGCGGCGCAGGCGGCGCTGGAGACCCGGATGCTGCTGCGCAACGGCGAGCAGCTGCTGCTGACGGTCGTGATCCCGACCCTGCTGCTGGTGCTGTTCAGCTCCGTGGACATCGTCGACACCGGCAAGGGCGAGGCCGTGGACTTCCTCGCGCCCGGCGTCCTCGCCCTGGCCGTGATGTCCACGGCGTTCACCGGGCAGGCCATCGCGACCGGCTTCGAGCGCCGCTACGGCGTGCTGAAGCGGCTGGCCGCCTCCCCGCTGCCCCGGTGGGGCCTGATGGCGGCGAAGACGGCGTCGGTGCTGGTCACGGAGATCCTCCAGGTGATCCTGCTGACCGTGATCGCGTTCGCACTCGGCTGGTCCCCGCACGGCAACCCCTTCGCCGTGCTGCTCCTGCTGGTCCTCGGCACCGCCGCCTTCTCCGGCCTCGGCCTGCTGATGGCGGGCACGCTGAAGGCCGAGGCCACGCTGGCCGCGGCCAACCTGGTCTTCCTGCTGCTGCTGGTCGGCGGCGGGGTCGTCGTCCCGCTGGAGAAGTTCGGCCCGGCCGGCGAGCAGGTGCTCGGTCTGCTGCCGATCTCGGCGCTCTCCGGCGGCCTGCGGGACGTGCTGCAGCACGGGGCCGGGGTGCCCTGGGGCGACCTGGGCGTCCTCGCGGTGTGGGCGGTCGTGGGGCTGGCCGCGGCGGGGAGGTTCTTCCGCTGGGAGTGAGCCCGCGGTGGACCCTCGTGAAAGAGTGCACAAGCGGCGGCCTACTATGGTGCACGTGCCAAAGCTGACCCTTGCCGACGCCACCGCGGCGCTGCGCAACCCGCTCGCCTTCATCGCCGGCCGCTGGACCCCGGATCCCCGGACCGTCCGCCGGGCGGCGCTCACCGCGCTCGTCATGGCGGTGATCATCGTGGTCACCGGGGGCGCGGTCCGCCTCACCGGCTCGGGCCTCGGCTGCCCGACCTGGCCGACGTGCACCGACGACTCGCTGACCACCACCCGGGCCATGGGCTTGCACGGGGTCATCGAGTTCGGCAACCGGATGCTGACGTACGTGCTCTGCGCCGCCGTCGGCTGGGCGATCGTCGCCGCCCGGGCCGAGAAGCCGCGGCGGCGCAGCCTGACCCGGCTGGGGTGGGCGCAGTTCTGGGTGGTCATGGGCAACGCGGTGCTCGGCGGCATCGTCGTGCTGGTCGGCCTGAACCCGTACACGGTCGCCGCGCACTTCCTGCTCTCCTCGGCGCTGATCGCCATCGGCACCGTGATGTGGCAGCGCACCCGCGAGGGCGACGGGGCGCCGCTTCCGCTGGTCGGCAAGGCGGTGCAGCAGCTCGTCTGGTTCCTGGTGGCCGCTTCCGTGCTGCTCATCGCGGTGGGCACGGTGGTCACCGGGGCCGGTCCGCACGCGGGCGACTCCTCGGAGGTCGAGCGGATTCCGATCGACTGGGAGACGGTCAGCAAGCTGCACGCGGTGCTCGCGTGGATCGTGGTGACGCTGACGTTCGCGCTGTGGTTCGTGCTGAAGGCGGTGGACGCGCCCAAGGGCCCGCTGAACCGCACCCGCGAGCTGTTCCTGGTCCTGCTCGGGCAGGGCGTCATCGGCTACGTCCAGTACTTCACGCACCTGCCCGAGGTCCTCGTCGGCGCGCACATGCTCGGCTCGTGCCTGGTGTGGATCTGGGTGCTGCGGGTGCTGCTGTCGCTCCGGGAGCGTCCCGGGGCCGCCCTCGACCTGCCCGGCCCCTCGGCCGAGGTGGCGGTGGGCACGCACGCGTGACTCACCCGTACGAGGTGACCAGCGCGTCGATCGCCGGCCCGAGGTATGCCCGGGTCAGTTCGGCGCGGCGGGCGAGCCAGGCCCCGCCTCGCGGGGCCGGAGCCCCGTAGCGCCGGCGGGTGATGTCCTCGACCACCTCGGCGGGCGCGCCGAGGGCGGTCAGCTCGGCCAGCGCCTCCCGTTTGGCGATGAGCCGTCCCTCGCGCAGGGTGACGGTGGCCCGGGCGAACGTCAGCAGACCGAGGTCGACCCAGACGTCGTGCCGCCACAGCCGGGCGCGGTCCACCTTGGGCCGCCAGTAGTCCCGCTGGTCCAGCAGGACGAACTCGTGGAGCTGCCCGTCCGGCACCGGCGGCAGCAGTCCGGCCGGCGGGGCGCCGTGCAGCACCCGGCCGAAGTCGTGCAGTTCGCGCCGGGTCACGGGGGTGACCGGCCGGCGCATCACATGGCCGTGCGCCCAGGTCAGATGGGCCGCGCCGGGGTCCGCCGAGGCGGCCGGCGTGAGGTACGTGCAGTGCAGCCCGGCCGCGAGCGGTTCGGCGCGCAGCCGGCGGTGGGTGCGGATCACCCCGCGTACGGTGCCCAGGGTGAGCGGGCCGGGAACCACCGCGATCAGGTCGAGGTCGCTGCGGCCCTCCTGGTAGTCGCCGCCGGCCAGGGAGCCGTGCGCCCAGAGGGCCAGTGGCCGCAGCGGCATGACGTAGTGCAGGAAGCGGGCGAGGAGCGCGTCGGTCGGCATGGCGGCAGTCTGCACGGGACCGGCGACGCCGCACACCCCTCAGTCCAGCGCGTAGACGCGGCGCGCGTTGTCCGCGGCGACCATCCGGGCCACCCGCCGGGCGTCGTCCAGGGACCACGCGTCCTCGGCGACCCAGGCGCCCAGCACCCGGCCCAGGGCCTCGCGGAACAGCCGGGCGCCGACGACGTGCAGCTCGGGCAGGCCGTGGGCGCCGCTGGAGAAGAGGATCTTGCCGAACGGGGCCAGCTCCAGGATCTCGGCGAGGACCGCGACCGCACGGGCGCCGGTGCGCACCAGGGCCGCGCCCGAGTCCGCGTACACGTGCGGGAAGATGCCGGCGAGGTGGGCGGCGTGGCGGTGGTGCGGGTGGCCGTGCAGCAGGATCAGATCGGTGCCGAGCCCGGCCGTGGCCCGCACGAAGTCGGTGAGCAGCACCGGGTCGGCGCGGTCGATGCGCGAGCCGGGCTCGCCCGGGCCGGCGTGGAGCTGCAGGGGCCGGCCCGAGGCGACCGCGATCCACAGCAGGTGCCGCAGCAGCACCGGGTCGGTCAGCGTCCCGCCGACCCGCCGTCCGGCCAGCCAGCGGCCCGCCGCGCCCCGCACCTCACCCGGGCCGGGCGGCTCAGGGGCGAGGGCCAGGCCGTGTCTGAGCCCGGCGACGGAGGTGAAGGCGACCGCCTCGGCGGCGGCCGCGTGCACCGACTCGGCGAGGTTGGCGAGGAAGCAGCCGACGGTGCCCGAGGTGTCCGCGACCTGCTCGGCGAGGAGTTCCAGGCGGACGATCTCGTGCGCCTCGGCGTCGCCCGCGGACGCCAGCTCCGCCGGGCCGGTGAGGTCGCCGGGCAGACCGGTGTCGACCAGATAGGTGGTGATCCCGCTGCCCCGCAGCAGCCGGCGGCCCGCCTCCAGCACGCCCAGTTCCCTGCGCCGGGCCAGATAGCGGGCGGGCGGGCAGTGCGGTTCGAGGCCGAGCAGCGGCGGGCACCAGCGGCGGACCGCGAAACCGGTCTGGGTGTCGAAGAGGGTGGTGCCCGGCGCGGGCGGGCCCTCGGTCCGCGCGAGCCGGGCCTCGAAGGTGCCGAGGCCCAGCTCGGTGCGCAGCACGCCGTGGCAGTACTGGTCCACGAGGGACGGCGTTTCGATCATGCGGGCTCCCCGGGGAGGCGCTGCGCTTCTCGCAGGGCCTAACGGGTGAACCCGCGATCCGGTGTCGCCCGGGTGTCCTTCGAACGGCAGGCCGCAGGCGTCAGCCGTTGGCCGGACCGCCCACCTGGATGCCGGCCATCCGGCTCCACTCGTAGCGTCCGGTGGTCACCTTGGCGGCGAACTCGCCGTCGAAGGACTCGTGGACGGTGATGCCGGCCTTCTGCACGGCCTGCTCGGCGACGGCGGTGCTGGGCGCCACCAGGTCGCCCCAGCCGCCGTCCTCGCCGACGAGCACGATGCGGGCGCCGCGCTCGCCGATGTAGGCCACCTGGCCCTCGGCGCCGCCGTGGGCCTTGGCGAAGGCGCCGATCTCCCGGGCCAGCTTCGCCGCCCTGCGCTCGTCCTTGGGGTCAACCTGCTGCGTGTCTGCCATGCACAGGATGCTACTCACGGGTAGATCGACTGGCGAGAGCAGGGCTCTGTGACGTACGCCCGGCCCGGGTCAGCGCAGGAACGGGTCGACGGCGACCGCGACGAAGAGGATGGAGACGTAGGTGATGGACCAGTGGAACAGCCGCATCTCCTTGAGCTTGACGCCGGTCACCTCGGCCTTCGCCCGGTTCTGCAGCCCGTGCGCCTCCCACAGCCAGAAGCCGCCGGCCGCTAGGGCGACCACGGTGTAGAACCAGCCCGTGTAGCCGAGCGGGGTGAGCAGCAGCGAGACGGCGACCATCACCCAGCTGTAGATGACGATCTGCCGGGCGACCACCTTGTTGGAGGCGACGACCGGGAGCATCGGCACGCCCACGCGCGCGTAGTCCTCCTTGACCTTCATGGACAGCGGCCAGTAGTGCGGCGGCGTCCAGAAGAACATGACGAGGAAGAGGACCACCGGCGCCCAGGACATCGAGTTCGTCACCGACGACCAGCCGATCAGCACCGGCAGGCAGCCCGCGATGCCGCCCCAGACGATGTTCTGCGAGGTGCGCCGCTTGAGGATCATCGTGTAGACGACGACGTAGAAAAGGAGCGCTCCGAGTGACAGCCAGGCGGACAGCCAGTTGACGGTCAGCCCGAACAGCAGCGTCGAGACGACCGCCAGGGTGATGCCGAAGGCCAGGCACTCGCGCGGGCTGACCATGCCGGTCACCAGCGGCCGCTGCGAGGTGCGGTCCATCAGGGCGTCGATGTCCCGGTCGATGTACATGTTCAGCGCGTTTGCGCCGCCCGCCGAGAGGTACCCGCCCAGACAGGTGAGGAGCACCAGCCTCAGGTCGGGCACACCCTGCTGCGCCAGGAACATGACCGGAACGGTGGTGATGAGCAGCAGCTCGATGATCCGCGGCTTGGTCAGCGCCACGAACGCCTTGACACGGGCCCCGAGTGGCCGGTGAACCGGGCTCCGGTCCGCATCGCGAACCGCACCCTCCCCCAGTGCCTGAAGGACCTGGGAGGTGCCCCCAGGACGGGATTCGACGGCCGTCACGCACACCCCTGACAGAGACTCCCAGCGAGCCTCCCCTCGTGAAGGTCGGGCAAGGGCTCGCGCGTACCACGCCACTTTAGACGTTGCCCATACCCGGGCATTCGCGGGGGTGGGGTCGTGTTGGCGGGCTGCCCGTCCGAGGTCCGTCCGGGCTCGATTGAGCACCCGGATGAGCGGCCGCGTATTCATCTGACGAACGGGCCGTCGGCCAGTCGGGAGGCGGATGTCCGCGAGTCCCGGCAGTCTGTAATGACCCGCAAAAACGCACGTCCTCACGGGGGTAGGCTCAAAGCGGCCGGTGGGCAGGCAGTGCACCGGCGGCCGGGCGGGGGGCACGCCCCCCAGGGCCGGCGACCGATCATGTGGAGAGGAGCCCTGACCCAGGGTGAGCACCAAGCCGACCACCACAGACCTTGAGTGGACCGAGCTGGACCAGCGGGCCGTGGACACCGCCCGGGTCCTGGCCGCCGACGCCGTACAGAAGGTCGGCAACGGCCATCCCGGCACGGCGATGAGCCTGGCCCCGGCCGCTTACACCCTCTTCCAGAAGGTGATGCGGCACGACCCGGCCGACCCGGAGTGGGTCGGCCGCGACCGCTTCGTGCTGTCCGCCGGCCACTCGTCCCTGACCCTCTACACGCAGCTCTACCTGGCCGGCTTCGGCCTGGAGCTGGACGACCTGAAGGCCTTCCGCACCTGGGGCTCCAAGACCCCGGGCCACCCGGAGTACGGGCACACCAAGGGCGTGGAGACCACGACCGGCCCGCTGGGCCAGGGTGTGGCCAACGCGGTGGGCATGGCGATGGCCGCCCGCTACGAGCGCGGCCTGTTCGACCCGGAGGCCCCGGCCGGCGAGTCCCCGTTCGACCACTTCGTCTACTGCATCGCCGGTGACGGCTGCCTCCAGGAGGGCATCTCCGCCGAGGCGTCCTCGCTGGCCGGCCACCAGAAGCTCGGCAACCTGATCCTGCTGTGGGACGACAACCACATCTCGATCGAGGGCGACACCGAGACCGCCGTCTCCGAGGACACCGTCAAGCGGTACGAGGCCTACGGCTGGCACGTGCAGCGGGTCGCCCCGAAGCCGGACGGCGACCTCGACCCGAACGCGATCTACGACGCCGTCGAGGCCGCGAAGCAGGTCACGGACCGGCCGTCCTTCATCGCCATGCGCTCGATCATCGCCTGGCCGGCCCCGAACGCGCAGAACACCGAGGCCGCCCACGGCTCGGCGCTCGGCGACGACGAGGTCGCGGCGACCAAGCGCGTCCTCGGCTTCGACCCGGAGCGGTCCTTCGAGGTCGCCGACGAGGTCCTCGCGCACACCCGCAAGGCGCTGGAGCGCGGCGCGCAGGCGAAGGCCGAGTGGGAGAAGTCGCTGCAGGTGTGGCGGGACGGCAACGCCGAGCGCGCCGCCGAGTTCGACCGCATCGTCAAGGGCGAGCTGCCGGCCGGCTGGGAGGAGAAGCTCCCGGTCTTCGAGCCGGGCAAGGGCATCGCGACGCGTGCCGCGTCCGGCAAGGTGCTGCAGGCGCTCGGCGCGGTGATCCCCGAGCTGTGGGGCGGCTCCGCCGACCTCGCCGGGTCGAACAACACCACGATCGACAAGGACAGCTCCTTCCTGCCGGCGGACAACCCGCTGCCGGAGGCGAACCCGTACGGCCGCACGATCCACTTCGGCATCCGCGAGCACTCCATGGCCGCGGAGATGAACGGCATCACCCTGCACGGCAACACCCGCGTCTACGGCGGCACCTTCCTGGTGTTCTCCGACTACATGCGCAACGCCGTGCGCCTGTCGGCCCTGATGCACCTGCCGGTGACGTACGTGTGGACGCACGACTCCATCGGCCTCGGCGAGGACGGCCCGACCCACCAGCCGGTCGAGCACATCGCCTCGCTGCGCGCGATCCCGGGCCTGAACGTGGTCCGCCCGGCGGACGCCAACGAGACCGCGATCGCCTGGCGCGAGATCCTCAAGCGCTACACCAAGGAGTTCGGCAAGGGCCAGCCGCACGGTCTGGTGCTGACCCGGCAGGGCGTGCCGATCTACGAGCCCGACGACACCGCCGCGCGCGGCGGCTACGTGCTGATGGAGGCCGACGGCGGCGAGCCGCAGGTCGTCCTGATCGCCACCGGGTCCGAGGTGCACGTGGCCGTCGAGGCCCGTGAGCGGCTGCAGGCCGAGGGCGTGCCCACGCGGGTCGTGTCCATGCCGTGCGTGGAGTGGTTCGAGGAGCAGGACCAGGGGTACCGGGACTCCGTGCTGCCGCCGTCCGTGAAGGCCCGTGTCGCCGTGGAGGCGGGCATCGGCCTGACCTGGCACAAGTACGTGGGGGACGCCGGCCGCATCGTTTCGCTGGAGCACTTCGGTGCTTCCGCCGACGGCAAGGTGCTCTTCCGCGAGTTCGGCTTCACCGCCGAGAACGTGGCCGACAAGGCCCGGGAATCCCTGGCCGCCGCCCAGCGCTGACGCTCATATACGACACGTAGGAGATGTAATTCCATGACAGACGCACTCAAGCGCCTCTCCGAGGAGGGCGTGGCGATCTGGCTGGACGACCTGTCGCGCAAGCGGATCACGTCCGGCAACCTCGCCGAGCTGATCGACCAGCAGCACGTCGTGGGCGTCACCACCAACCCGACGATCTTCCAGAAGGCGATCTCGCAGGGTGACGGCTACGACCAGCAGCTGTCGGACCTGGCCGCCCGGAAGGTCACGGTCGAAGAGGCCGTCCGCATGATCACCACGGCGGACGTCCGCGACGCCGCCGACATCCTGCGGCCGGTCTTCGACGCCACCAACGGCCAGGACGGCCGGGTCTCCATCGAGGTGGACCCGCGCCTGGCGCACAACACCAAGGCGACCGTCGCCGAGGCCAGGCAGCTCGCCTGGCTGGTGGACCGCCCCAACGCGCTGATCAAGATCCCGGCCACCGAGGCGGGTCTGCCGGCCATCGCCGAGACGATCGGCAACGGCATCAGCGTGAACGTCACGCTGATCTTCTCGCTGGAGCGCTACCGCAAGGTCATGGACGCGTACCTCTCCGGCCTGGAGAAGGCCAAGGAGCGCGGCCTGGACCTGTCGGAGATCCACTCTGTGGCGTCCTTCTTCGTGTCCCGCGTGGACACCGAGGTCGACAAGCGCCTGGACGGCATCGGCACCGACGAGGCCAAGGCGCTGCGCGGCAAGGCCGCCGTCGCCAACGCCCGGCTCGCCTACCAGGCGTACGAGGAGGTGTTCGGCTCGGAGCGCTGGAGCGCGCTGGAGAACGCCGGCGCCAACCGGCAGCGTCCGCTGTGGGCGTCGACCGGTGTGAAGGACCCGGCGTACCAGGACACCATGTACGTCACCGACCTGGTCGCGCCGAACACGGTCAACACCATGCCGGAGGCGACGCTGGAGGCCGTCGAGGACCACGGCGAGATCCGCGGCGACGCGGTGTCCGGCACCTACGAGCAGGCGCGCGCCGACCTGGACGCGCTGGAGCGGCTCGGCATCGCGTACGACGACGTCGTGCAGGTGCTGGAGGACGAGGGCGTCGACAAGTTCGAGGCGTCCTGGAACGACCTGCTGAAGTCGACCCAGGCGGAGCTCGAGCGCCTCGCTCCCTCGGAGGGCTGACTTGTCCCGCCTTCCCGGTTCCGGAGCGAACCCGCTTCGTGACCCCGCCGACCGACGGCTCCCGCGTATCGCGGGGCCGTCGGGCCTGGTGATCTTCGGCGTCACGGGCGACCTGTCCCGCAAGAAGCTGATGCCCGCGGTGTACGACCTCGCCAACCGGGGTCTGCTGCCGCCGGGCTTCTCGCTGGTCGGTTTCGCCCGCCGCGAGTGGGCGAACGAGGACTTCGCCGCCGAGGTCCACGACGCCGTCAAGGAACACGCCCGGACCCCGTTCCGCGAAGAGGTCTGGCAGCAGCTCATCCAGGGGATGCGTTTCGTCCAGGGCACCTTCGACGACGACGACGCCTTCGAGCGGCTGCGCGGCACCATCGAGGAGCTGGACAAGGCCCAGGGCACGGGAGGCAACTTCGCCTTCTACCTCTCGGTGCCGCCGCGTTCCTTCCCGGTGGTCATCCAGCAGCTCAAGAAGCACGGTCTGACCGACCAGTCCTCGGGCTCCTGGCGGCGCGCGGTCATCGAGAAGCCCTTCGGTCATGACCTGAAGTCGGCCGAGGAGCTGAACAAGGTCGTGCACGAGGTGTTCGAGCCGGACCAGGTGTTCCGGATCGACCACTACCTCGGCAAGGAGACCGTCCAGAACATCCTGGCGCTGCGTTTCGCCAACACGATGTTCGAGCCGGTCTGGAACCGGTCCTTCGTGGACCACGTGCAGATCACCATGGCCGAGGACATCGGGGTGGGCGGCCGCGCCGGCTACTACGACGGCATCGGCGCCGCCCGTGACGTGATCCAGAACCACCTGCTGCAGCTCATGGCCCTCACCGCCATGGAGGAGCCCGCCTCCTTCGACGCGGACGCGCTGGCGGCGGAGAAGACCAAGGTGCTGGGCGCCGTGCGGCTGCCGAAGGACCTGGGCCGCAGCACCGTGCGTGGGCAGTACGCGGCCGGCTGGCAGGGCGGCGAGAAGGTCACCGGCTACCTCGAGGAGGACGGTATCGACCCCAAGTCGAAGACCGACACCTTCGCCGCGGTGAAGCTGGGGATAGACAACCGCCGCTGGGCGGGCGTCCCCTTCTATCTGCGCACCGGCAAGCGGCTCGGCCGCCGGGTCACCGAGATCGCGGTGGTCTTCCAGCGGGCCCCGCACTCCCCCTTCGACCACACGGCGACGGAGGAGCTGGGCTCGAACGCGGTCGTCATCCGGGTGCAGCCGGACGAGGGCATCACGGTCCGCTTCGGCTCCAAGGTGCCGGGGACCTCGATGGAGATCCGGGACGTGTCCATGGACTTCGCGTACGGCGAGTCGTTCACGGAGTCCAGCCCGGAGGCGTACGAGCGGCTCATCCTGGACGTGCTGCTCGGCGACGCCAACCTCTTCCCGCGCACCGAGGAGGTCGAGCTGTCCTGGAAGATCCTCGACCCGATCGAGCAGTACTGGGACCGGCACGGCAGGCCCGCGCAGTACAAGTCGGGCACCTGGGGGCCCGTCGAGGCGGACGAGATGCTGGCACGAGACGGACGGAGCTGGCGCCGGCCATGAAGATAGACCTGACCGGCACCACCGCCGGCGAGATCAACAAGGCGCTCGTCCAGGGCCGCCGCGCCATCGGCACCCCCGCCGTGGGCATGGTCCTGACCCTGGTCATCGTCACCGACGAGGAGAACGCCTACGACGCCCTGAAGGCCGCCAACGACGCCTCGCGCGAGCACCCCTCGCGCACCCTGGTGGTCATCAAGCGGGTCTCCCGGTCCCCGCGCGACCGCACGTCCTCGCGGCTGGACGCCGAGGTGCGGGTGGGCGCGGAGGCGGGCACCGGCGAGACGGTCGTCCTGCGGCTGTACGGCGAGGTGTCCGAGCACGCCGACTCCGTGGTGCTGCCGCTGCTGCTGCCGGACGCCCCGGTGGTCGTCTGGTGGCCGGTGAGCGCGCCGCTGGACCCGGCCAACGACCCGCTGGGCGCGCTTGCCCAGCGCCGGGTGACCGACACCTACGCCGCCGAGCAGCCGGTGCGGGAGCTGTCCGCCCGCGCCCGGGCCTACACGCCCGGCGACACCGATCTGTCCTGGACCCGGATCACGCCGTGGCGCTCGATGCTCGCGGCGGCCCTGGACCAGGTGGTGTGCGAGGTGAAGGCCGTCGAGGTGGAGGGCGAGGAGTTCAACCCGAGCTGTGAGCTGCTGGCGATGTGGCTCGCGGACCGGCTGGACGTGCCCGTACGGCGTTCCCTGTCCGCGGGGCCGGGCCTGACGGCCGTGCGGATGGACACCAGCGGGGGCCCCATCACGCTGGACCGGGCGGACGGCTCGCTGGCCACCCTCTCCATCGAGGGCCAGCCGGCCCGCGCGGTGGCGCTGAAGCGGCGGGACACCGCCGAGCTGATCGCGGAGGAGCTGCGGCGGCTCGACCCGGACGACACCTACGCCTCGGCGCTGGCCTACGGCGTGGAGCGGCTGAACACCGTGCCGGAGCCCGCGGCGGCGGAGCCGGCCGCGGTCGCCGAACCGGTGGAGGAGGCCGCGAAGGCGCCCGCGAAGAAGGCGGCCGCCAAAAAGGCCCCGGCACGGAAGGCGGCCGCGAAGTGAGCACTCCGCAACTGGTGGTGCACCACGGCAAGGAGCTGATGGCGCAGGCCGCCGCGGCCCGGCTGATCACGCGGATCGTGGACGCGCAGGCCTCCCGGGGCACCGCGTCCGTGGTCCTCACCGGCGGCCGCAACGGCAACGGCCTGCTGGCCGCGCTGGCGGCGGCACCGGCCCGGGACGCCATCGACTGGGGCCGCCTGGACCTGTGGTGGGGCGACGAGCGCTTCCTGCCCGAGGGCGATCCGGAGCGCAACGTCACGCAGGCCCGCGAGGCGCTGCTGGACTCGGTCCCGCTGGACCCGGAGCGCGTGCACGCCATGCCCGCGTCCGACGGTCCGCACGGTTCGGACGTGGAGGCGGCGGCGGAGGCCTACGCGGCGGAACTCGCCAAGGCCGCCGGGCCGGAGAACCACGGCCCGGTGCCCACCTTCGACGTGCTGATGCTGGGCGTCGGACCGGACACCCATGTGGCCTCGCTCTTCCCGGAGTTGCCGGCGGTCCGCGAGACCGAGCGCACGGTGGTCGGCGTGCACGGCGCGCCCAAGCCGCCGCCCACCCGGATCTCGCTGACCCTCCCGGCGATCCGTGCGGCCCGCGAGGTCTGGCTGCTCGCGGCCGGCGAGGACAAGGCGCAGGCCGTGGCCATCGCCCTGTCGGGCGCGGGCGAGGTGCAGGCGCCGGCCGCCGGCGCCCGGGGCCGCTCGCGGACGCTGTGGCTGCTGGACGCCGCGGCGGCGTCCGGGCTGCCGCGGTCGCTGTACCCACCGGCCTCACCGTGAGGTTCGCGCGTCCGTGACGGACGGGGGCGGCGGGGAGGACTCAACTCCCCGCCGCCCCCTTCGCGTTGACGCCCGGTGACGCCCCGCCGCTCGACGTCTTCACACTTGCGTCACTTTTCACACCGGACGTACATGTAATCCTCATCTTTTGTGTAAGCTCCTGGCCGCATCACTCGCACCATCGAGGGGGGACCTCATGCGTATACGTTTCGCGCTGTCCGCGGCCGTCGTGGCCGGAGCGCTCGCCGTCACCGTCGCGGCTCCGGCCCAAGCCGCCGAGTACTCCTCCGCCCTGAAGGTCAAGGGCGTCCAGTACGACGCTCCGGGGCGGGACTCCAACAGCTGCACCACCGGCAACACCAAGAGCGAGTACGTCACGATCAAGAACTACTCGCGCACCGCGACCGTGAACCTCAAGGGTTACGTGGTCAGGGACGCCACCAGCAGCAACAAGTTCGTCTTCACCAGGAACCACTACCTCGAGCCCGGCGACTACGTGAAGCTGCGCGGCGGCCACGGCACCGACTCGGACGCCAAGAACGTCGTCTACCGCCAGAACTGCAACTTCATCTGGAACAACGACAAGGACACCATCCGCCTGTACAAGCCCTCCGGCGCCCACGCGGACACCCACGCCTACACCAAGTCCGCCGACGACCGCGACGGCGACGGCTACATCACCTTCCACGGCTGACGCGGGGGGAACGTCCGCGCGCGACGGAGGCGGCCGGGTCGCCGGCCGCCTCCGTCGGTGCCGTCGGGGTCACTTGACCGAGCCCGCCATCACGCCCTGGACGAAGTGGCGCTGGAAGGCGAAGAAGACGATCACGGGGACCACGAGGGAGAGGAAGGCGCCCGGCGCCAGGACGTCGATGTTGCTGCCGAACTGGCGTATCTGGGACTGCAGTTGCACGGTCAGGGGCTGGGAGGAGCTGTCGGCGAAGAGGAGCGCGACCAGCATGTCGTTCCAGACCCAGAGGAACTGGAAGATGGCCAGCGAGGCGATGGCGGGGCGCCCGACCGGCAGGACCAGCCGGGTGAAGATGCGCCATTCGCCGCCGCCGTCCATCCGCGCCGCCTCCAGCATCTCCTTCGGCATCTCCGCGAAGTAGTTGCGCAGGAGGAACACCGCGAACGGCAGGCCGTAGGCGACGTGGAAGAGGACGACGCCCGGGATCGTGCCGAACAGGCCGAGTTGGCCGAAGAGTTTGGCCACCGGCAGCAGGCCGATCTGCACCGGCACCACCAGCAGGGCCACCACCAGCAGGAACAGCGGCTCGCGCAGCGGGAAGTCCAGCCAGGCGAAGGCGTACCCGGCGAGGGCCGCGAGCACGACGACCAGGACGGTCGTCGGCACCGAGATGAGCACGGTGTTCCAGAAGGCCTGGGTGATGCCGGCGTTCTTCAGCAGCGCCGCGTAGTTGTCGAAGGACAGTTGCCCCGGGTCGGCCAGGGCCGTCCACCAGCCGCCCTTCGCCGTGTCCCGGGCGGACCTGAGCGAGGACAGGAAGAGTCCGGCGAGCGGGGTCGCCCAGACCAGGCCGATCACCACGAGGAACGCCTGGACCAGGCCGTTGCCCAGGCCGCGCCGGACCGCGTTCATCGCTGACTCCTTCGGAAGCGGCGGACGTTGAAGACCATCGCGGGGATCACGAGCAGCAGGAGCAGCACGCCGAGGGCGCTGCCGAGGCCCTGGTTGTTGCCGCCGCCGAACGACACCAGCCACATCTGGGTCGCGAGCACGGTGGCGTCCTCCTGCACCGGGCCCGGGGCGATGATGTAGACGAGGTCGAACACCTTCATCACGTTGATCACGAGGGTGACGAAGACGACCGTCAGGACGGGGGCGAGCAGCGGCACGGTGATGCGGCGGAAGATCTGCCACTCGTTCGCGCCGTCCATCCGCGCGGCCTCCAGCGCGTCCCGGGGCAGGCTCGACAGGCCCGCTCCGATCAGCACCATCGCGAAGCCCGTCCAGATCCACAGATAGGCGCCGATGATCGCCGGAGTGACCAGCGCCGGGCCGAGCCAGGAGATCCCCTGGTAGGGCGGCGCGAAGTTGGACGCGGGCAGCTTGACCGTGTAGGAGCCTTCGGGGAGCCCGGTGAAGCTGAAGGAGCCGTCGGCGGAGGAGGTGGTGTCCGCGACCGTCCTTCCGTCGCGCAGCGCCTCGACCCGCATGCCGGGCAGGCCGCTCTCCCGCGGGTCGACCCGGCCCTGCTTCCCTCCCCCGCCGGGTGTGAAGTCCAGGTAGACGACGCCGCGCAGTTCACCGGCGGCGGCCGCGCGCCGCGCCGCGGGCCCGGCGGGCGAGGCGTCCCGGGGCAGGTCCCCGGGCAGCACGCCGACCATGGGCAGCGTGACCGTCCCGCCCGGGGAGGCGGCCGCGTGGCTGAGGTAGGACCCGTCGCGGCCCTGGTCCAGCAGCCCCTCACGGCCCCGCGCCGTCGGGTACGACGAGGTCCCCGCGAAGGCGTCGTGCACGGAGACCACGGCGGCGTTGAGGACGCCCTTGTCCGGATCCTCGTCGTAGGCGAGCCGGAAGATGATGCCGGCGGCGAGGAAGGAGACCGCCATCGGCATGAAGAGCAGCAGCTTGAACGCCGTCGCCCAGCGGACCTTCTCCACCAGGACGGCCAGGATCAGGCCGAGGCCGGTGAGCAGGGCCGGGGCCACGACGACCCAGACGGCGGTGTTGCGGACGGCCTTCAGCGTCGCCGGGTCGCGGAACATCTCGGCGTAGTTGCCGCCGCCCACGAACCGGGTGCCGGAGGCGTCGAAGAAGCTGCGGCCGACGGAGAACAGCACCGGGTAGACGACGAGCGCGCCGAGCAGGAGCAGGGCGGGGAGGACGAAGAGCATCGCGGCGGTCCGGCCCCGCCGCCGGGTGCGGCGCCTGCGGGCCGCACCGGCGGCGGACGGGCCCGCCCCTTCGGCTGTGAGTGTGGTGGCGGTCATCGGCCGGGTCAGTCCTGGTAGGCCTTGGCCGCCGCGGCCTCGAGCTTCGCCGCGGTCCCCTTCGGGTCGGACGGGTCGCGCAGGAAGTCCTGCAGGAGCTTCCACTCGCCGGCGCCCTTGGTGCCGCCGAAGGCCGCCGGCGCCTGGTCCGACATGTCGAAGCGGACCGAGTCGCCGGCGCCGACGAGGGACTTGGCGGTGGCGCGGGTGACGTCGTCGCCGTAGGAGGCGAGGTCGAGCTTCCTGTTCGGGGACAGGAAGCCGCCGGCCTTCGCCCACACGGCCGCCGCCTCGGGAGTGGCCAGGTACTCCATGAGCTTCATGCCGGCCTCGGTGTTCTTGCCGTCCTTGAGGACGACGGCCGCGTCGCCGCCGCTGACCACCGGTGCGGTGCCGCCGCCGACCGCCGGGAACGGGAAGAAGTCCGCGTCCTTGCCGATGGTCCGCTGGAACTGGTCGTGGGCGACGCCCGCGACGAAGTCGCCCTCGTAGACGAGCCCCGCCTGCGGCTTGGGCCCGAACACCTTCTCCACCGAGCCCGGGAAGTCGGTGTTGAGCGCGCCCTTCCGGCCGCCCGCGACGAGCTGCTCGTCCTTGAACAGTTTGCCGAGGGTGCCGAGCGCCTGGACCACGGAGGCGTCCGTCCACTTCAGCTTGTGCGCGGCGAGCGCGTCGTACTTCTCGGGCCCGGCCTGGGAGAGATAGATGTTCTCGAACCAGTCGGTGAGGGTCCAGCCGTCCTGGCCCCCGACGGCGAACGCGGCGAGCCCGGAGTCGGAGACGGTGTGCCCGGCCTTCAGCATCTCGTCGTAGGTCTTCGGCGGCTTCACCCCGGCCTGCGCGAGGGCCTCGGGGCTGTACCAGACGGTCGACTTGTGGGCGGCCTTGAAGTAGAGGCCGTAGAGGGTGCCGTCGACGCTGCCGTACTTCTTCCACACCGGGGCGTAGCCCGCGTCAACGGACTTCGCGGTGGCGGCGGACAGCGGCTTCAGCCAGCCCTTCTTCGCGAACTGCTGGAGCACGCCGACCTGCGGGACCATCACCACGTCGGGCGCGTTGCCGCCCTCGATCTTGCTGCCGACGACCGTGGAGACGTTGTCGCCGGTGGAGACGAACCGGGTCCCGGCGCCGGTCTTGGCGGTGAAGGCGTCCAGCACCTTCTGGAAGTTCTTCTGCTCGCTGCCGGACCAGACACCGGCCACGGTGACCGTCTGGCCGCTGAGCGCCTTGTCGCCGCCGCCGGCCGAGACGGGGCCGCCGCCGCAGGCGGTCGCGCCGAGCGCCAGGGCGAGGGCGGTGCAGCCCGTGAGCAGGGTGGTACGTCGTCGCATCATCGTTGATGTCCCTTCGGGAGAGTGGGAGTTGACGTGGAGCGGGAGTTGACGTGGAGCGGGGGGTGGGTCAGAGGTCGGTGAGCCACCAGGCGGCCGTCGAGCCGGGCAGCACCCCGGCCGGGCACGGCCCGCTGGACAGCAGGGGTGTGCCGGAGGCGGGTGCGGGCGTGGGAGCGGCGGTGAAGTTGACGGCGCAGACCAGGCCGTCGCCGCGGACGAAGCCGAGGACGCCGGGCGGGGTGTCCAGCCAGCGCAGCGTGCCCTCGCCGAGCTGGGGCAGTGAGCGCCGCAGTTGCAGCCCGTCGCGGTACAGGTGCCAGAAGGAGCGGGTGTCGGCGAGGGCGCGGTCGGTGGCGTGTTCGGCGAAGTACTCGGGCTGCGGCAGCCAGGGCCTGGCGCCCTCCGCGCCGGAGGTGAAGCCGAACGGGGAGGCCTGTCCGGACCAGGGCAGCGGCACCCGGCAGCCGTCGCGGATGCGGGCCCGGCTCCCGGTGCGGCGGAAGATCGGGTCGGTGAGGACGTCGTCGGGCAGGTCGACGACCTCGGGCAGGCCCAGTTCCTCCCCCTGGTAGATGTACGCGGCACCCGGCAGCGCCAGCATCAGCAGGGCGGCGGCGCGGGCGCGGGCGGGACCGAGGCCGCTGCCCCCGGTGGCGGGTTCGCCGTAGCGGGTGACGGTGCGGACCTGGTCGTGGTTGTTGAGCACCCAGGTGACGGTCGAGCCGGTGCCGGCGATGTCCTGCATGGCCTCGGAGACGACCTTGCGGAAGGCGTCGGCGTCCCAGGGGGCGCCGAGCAGGTCGAAGAAGAAGGCCTGGTGGAGCTCGTCGGGGCGGACGTACCGGGCGTGTTCGCGGGCGGTGGGCACGGAGACCTCGCCGACCAGCAGGCGCTCGCGGCCGTCGCGGGCGGTGTACTCCTCGCAGGTGGCCCGCCACTGCCGCCACACGTCGTGCACCTCGGGCCGGTTCCAGGCCAGCGGGTTGACCGAGTCGCGGGTGCGGGCGTCGGCCTCCGGGTCGTCGGAGTCGGGCAGTTCGGGGTGCTTGAACAGCCCGGCGGCGACGTCGATGCGGAAGCCGTCCACGCCGCGGTCGAGCCAGAAGCGCAAGGTCCGGTCGAACTCGGCGGGCGTCGCGGGGTCGCGCCAGTTCCAGTCGGGCTGTTCGGGCGTGAACATGTGCAGGTACCACTGGCCGGGGCGGCCGTCCGCCTCGGTGACCCGGGTCCAGGCGGGGCCGCCGAACATGGCGTGCCAGTTGTTGGGCGGCTCGGCGCCGTCGGGGCCGCGCCCGTCGGCGAAGTGGAAGCGGGCGCGGGCCGCGCTGCCGGGCGGGGAGGCGAGCGCCTCGCGGAACCACGGGTGCTCGCTGGAGCAGTGGTTGGGGACGATGTCCAGCAGGACCCTGATCCCGAGCCGCCGGGCGGCCGTCATCAGCAGGTCGAACTCGGCGAGGTCGCCGAAGACCGGGTCGACGTCGCGGTAGTCGGCGACGTCGTAGCCGTGGTCGTGCTGGGGCGAGGGGTAGAACGGGCTGAGCCAGATCCCGTCGACGCCGAGCTTCTTCAGGTACGGCAGTCCGGCGCGGACGCCGGCCAGATCGCCGATGCCGTCGCCGGTGCTGTCGAGGAAGCTGCGGACGTAGACCTGGTAGATCACCGCGTCACGCCACCAATGATGCCTGTTCAACCCTGGGGCCTGTCTCTGTGAAGGGCAGCAGTTATGCATGCATGTTAGGTAAGCGTGTCGCGAGGGTGTCAATGAAGGGAACGAAAGCTACTGGAGAGTTGGGCGCGCAAACCGGGGTCTACCCGGGCAACCTGAGCACAGTTGAGACGTCGGCGTTACCTAACAAGTAACTAGGAGGCCGCTATCGGCTGGCGACGGCGTCCAGTTCCCGCGCCAGCCGGCGCACCGCAGCGGCCGGTGTCTGCCGCCCGGTCAGCGCGTCGTGCACCACCGCCTGGACCACCAGGCTGACCTGGTCGTAGCGCGGGCTGCGGGGGCGCGGCTCGGCCGTCCGGACGGCGGCGCGCAGGGTCGGCAGGTACGGGAAGCGGGCGATCAGCGCGGGATCGTCGTAGAGGGCGGCGCGCACGGGCGGCAGCGCGCCCCGGGTGAGCACCTGGCGCTGGACCCGCTCGCTCGTCAGGTAGGCGATCAGCCGGGCGGCCGAATCCGGGTGCCGGGCATGGGTGTTGACGGCCAGGTTCGACCCGCCGAGGACGCTCTTGCCCGGCCCGTCGGGGCCGGGCAGCGGTACGGCGCCGATCCGGCCGGCGACCTTGGAACCCCTGGCCGAGGCGACCGCGTAGGCGTAGGGCCAGTTGCGCAGGAAGAGCAGCCGGCCGTCCTGGAAGGCCTGCTTGGACTCCTCCTCCTTGTACGTCAGCGCCGCCTTCGGGATCCAGCCCTCGCGCAGGCCGCGGGCGAGGAAGCCGATGCCCTCGCGGGCGGCGGCGGAGTCGACGGTGACGCGGGCGCCCTCGTCGCCGAGGATGGTGCCGCCCGCCGAGTACACCGCCTCGGCCGCGTTGACCGTGAGGCCCTCGTAGGGCAGGAACTGGCCCGTGTAGCCGTCCAGTCCGTACCGGGGCGCGATGGTCTTCGCGTCGTGCTCCAGTTCCGCCCAGGTGCGCGGCGGCGGCACGCCCGCCCTGTCGAGGACGTCCTTGCGGTACAGCAGCAGCCCGGCGTTGGTGACGTACGGGACGGCGTACAGCCGCCCGTCGTACCGGGCGGTCCTGACCACCGGCTTCAGGAAGCTGCCGAGCGGGAAGCGGTCGCCCGGCAGCGGGCGGATCCAGCCGGCCGCCGCGAACTCGGCGGTCCAGTTGACGTCGATGTTGAGGACGTCGAACCGGCCCCGGTCGCCGCCGCGCAGGTCGGTGGTCATCTGCGCGTGGGTCTCGTCGGCGGAGTCCGGCAGTTCGACGAGGGTCACCCGCTCGCCGGGGTGGGTGCGGTTCCAGCCCCGCAGCAGCGGGCCGAGGTAGCCGGTCAGGTCGCCGGCCGTGGCCAGGGTGAGCGGTCCGCGCCCGCCGGAGCCGGTCTCGCCGACCCGGGCGCCGGAGGCGACGTACCCCGAAAGGACCACGGCGAGAACGAGGAGCCCCCTACCGGCGGCGCGCGTCCACCGCATAGGTTCCTCCCTGAACACGTACACCCGGCTCCGGGCGCCCTCGCCGGGAGTCAGAGGCCATGTATACCTGTTAGGTATGGGCGATACTAGGGCCTGGAGCACATTGCCGCGGACAGGAGGAGAGCACGAGTGCGCCTGCCCCTCCTGGCACTCCTGGCGCGTGGCCCCGCCCACGGTTACGAGCTGAAGCAGGACCTTGAGCAACTGCTGGGCTCCGCGTACCCTCAGCCGAACGTCGGCCAGATCTACGTGACCCTCGGCCGCCTCGAGAAGTCGGGGCTGATCGCGGGCGAGGACGTCGAGCAGTCGAGCCGGCCCAACAAGAAGGTCTACCACCTCACCGACGCCGGGCGGGAGGCGCTGCACGCCTGGTTCGAGGAGACCGAGGACGAGCCGCGGGTAAGGGACGAGTTCTTCATGAAGCTCGCCCTGGCCCCGCAGACCGGTCTCGCCGACCAGATCGCCCTCATCAACCGGCAGCGGCGCCAGTACCTCAACACCATGCGCAACCTGTCGAAGCTGGCCGCGGCCGAGAGCCGGGACAACCGAATCGCCCAACTGCTCATCGAGGGCGCGATGCTGCACCTGCAGGCCGACCTGGACTGGCTGGAGCGGTGCCAGGAGGAACTGGAGGGACTTCAGTGAACGACGCCTCCGTTCCGCTGCTGCGCGCCGAGAACCTGGTGAAGACCCACCACGGCGAGGGCGCGCCCGCGCACGCCGTGCGCGGGGTGGGCCTGAGCGTGGCGCGCGGCGAGTTCGTGGCGATCACCGGGCCGTCCGGAGCCGGCAAGTCCACGCTCCTGCACCTGCTGGGCGGCCTGCAGCGGCCGGACGCGGGCAGCATCTGGCTCGACGGCCGGTGCACGGACTCCTTCAGCGAGGCGCGCTGGGCGGTGGAGCGCCGCAAGGCCATCGGGATCGTCTTCCAGTTCTTCAACCTGGTGTCCAACCTGTCGGTCGCGGACAACGTCGAACTGCCCGCCCTGCTCGCCGGCGTCCCCCCGAAGCGGGCCCGGGCCGAGCGCGAGGAACTCCTCGCCGAACTGGGCCTCGCGGGCAAGGAGCGCAGCATGCCCGGCGAGCTGTCCGGCGGCGAGCAGCAGCGGGTTGCGCTCGCCCGCGCCCTGGTCAACCATCCGCCGCTGCTGCTGGCCGACGAGCCCGCGGGCAGCCTGGACAGCAGGGGCACCCGTGAGGTGATGCGGCTGCTGTCCCGCTTCCACGGACGCGGGCAGAGCATCGTCCTGGTCACCCACGACGCCCGGCTGGCCAGCGCCGCCGACCGTGTCATCAGCTTCTTCGACGGCCGGATCGCCGACGACGCCGTGCTGGACGGCGCCCCGCCCCGCAAGCCCGGCACGGCGGGCGTGCTGGAGCTGAGGGACTGATGACACGCCGACCCCCCGGCCCCGGGACCGGGGACTGAGCCGTGCGAGCCACCCTGCGCTGGGCCCACTCCGATCTGCGCGCGCACCGCGGCGAGGCGCTGTTCATCACGCTCGCCACGGCCGGCATCGTCGCCTCGCTGCTGCTGGCCGCCGCCCTGTTCGGTTACGCCACCAATCCCTGGCAGCGGACCTTCACCCAGGCCCACGGGGCCCATGTGTGGATCCACACGGCCGCCTCGGCGGACGCGGGCCGGCTCGCCCGGCTGGACGGCGTCGAGTCCGTCGCCGGCCCCTACCGCACCGAGTCCGCGACCGTCGCCGTGCGCGGTGTCCGGGCCGCCGTGGAGCTGCGCGGCACCCCCGAGCCGCCGTCGGTGGGCCGCCCGGTGCTCACCGCGGGCCGCTGGCTGGACCCGGCGCTGCCGGACGAGGTGGTCCTGGAGAGCCGGCTGGCCCGGGCGCTGCTGGCGGAGCCCGGCGACACCCTCACGCTGCCCGGCACCGCGCGGACGCTCACCGTGGCCGGCATCGCGGACAGCGCCGAGCCCGGCTACAGCCCGGGCTCCCGGCCGGGGCTGGTCTGGGCCCTGCCGTCCGCCGTGCGCTCCCCCGGCGGCGAGGTGACCGGGCTGCGCCTCGGCGACCCGGCCGACACGGACTACGCGGTCCAGCGCGCCGTCACCGTGCTGGGCGCGGGCGCGGTCGGCGAGGTCTCCACCTGGCAGCAGGCACGGGCCGCGGCGCAGGGCGAGAACCGGCTGCTCGGGCAGGTGCTCGGGCTGTTCGGCCTGGGCGCCCTCGCGGCCGCCGGATTCGCCGTGCACGGGGCGATCGGCACCCGCATCCGCAGCCACCTGCGGGACATCTCGGTGCTGAAGGCGATCGGCTTCACGCCCGGGCAGGTGGTCCGGGTCTTCCTGCTGCAGCACCTGGCGTACGCCGCGCTCGGCGCGGTGGCCGCGGCGGCCCTCACCGAGGGGCTCGGCAGCAGCGTCCCGGGCAGGCTCGGCGACGCGGTGGGCGTGTGGCAGACACTGCCCGGGCACAGCCTGGCCCTGTCCGCCGTGCCCGTGGGCGCGGTGCTGTTCATCGGCCTGACGACGGGCCTCGCCGCCTGGCGGGCGGGCCGGGTGCCGCCGGTTCCTGTGCCGCGTCCGTCCGCTCCGGCGGGCGGCCGGCTGACGGGCCTTGCGCGCGGCGCCCTGGGGCTGCGGCTGCCGGCCGCGCTCGTCCTCGGCTGCCACAAGGCGTTCGCGGGCCGCGGCCGGTCGCTGGCCGGCGTGGCCCGGCTGACGCTGCCGCTGACGCTGATCGTGGTGGCGCTCAGCGCCTGGACGACCATCGACCGCTTCCACAGCAGCCCGGAGCGGGTCGGCCTGCCGACCGCGCTCGCGGTCCGCTCGGACGGCGCGCTGGGCGACGCCCGGGTGCGGGCCGTGCTGACGGCCGACCGCCGGGTCGCGGCCGCCTATCCGGGGGTCGAGGTGGCCGCGCTGGTGCCCGGCCAGACCGGGACGATCGCCCTGCGCGGCCTCGGCACCCACGACCGGCCCTACCCCTACGCCCTCGCCGAGGGCCGGGCCGCGCGCGGCCCGGACGAGGCGGTGGCCGGGCAGGGACTGCTCGACCTGCTGCACGTACGGGTCGGCGACTGGGTGCGGATGACGGTGGGCGAGCAGCCGCAGATCCTGCACATCGTGGGCCGCAGCCTCGAACCGCAGAACGCCGGCCGGGTCGTGACGACCTCCCTGGACACCCTGCGCGAGAACGACCCCCGGCTGTCCCCCGCGTTCTACCAGCTCCGGCTGCGCCCGGGCGCCGATCCGCAGCGGGTCGCGGCCGCCCTCACCGCGGCCGGGCGCGGCCACCTGGACGTGCACGCCGTGCCGAACCCGGCCGACGGGCTGTCGCCGCTGCGCGCGGTCGTCGCCGGGCTGGTCGCGGTGCTCGCCCTGATCGGCCTGGTCGAACTGCTCACCGCGATCGGCGGCAGCGTCCGCGAGGGCGAGCGGGACGTGCTGGCACTGCGGGCGATCGGCATGTCGCCGCGGCAGATCGGCGCGATCACCGTCACGGCGACGACCTGTACGGCGCTGACCGCGGCGGTCGCCGGCATGGCACTGGGACTGCCGCTGGCGCACCGGCTGATCGACGCCCAGGGCGTCTCCAGCGGCATCGGCGCCGGGATCGCCCAGTCTCCCCCGGCCGGTCTGCTGCTCGCGCTGGGCGCGGGCGCCGTGCTGGGGGCCGCCGCCCTCACCGCCCTGCCCGCCGCCCGGGCGGCCCGCCGGCGGCAGGCGGACACGCTGAGCGCGGTGGCCTGAGCTCGGTGGCCTGAGCTCGGTGGCCTGAGCGCCGGCTCGGGTGCGCCGCGCCGAAGGGCTCGCCTCCGGCGCGGCGGACCGCAAGCGGTCAGCTGCGGCCGCGCAGCTCCCGGTACCTGGCGACGAGGGCTGTGGTGGAGGGGTCGAGGCCGGGGACCTCGGCGCCCTCGGTCAGGGCGGGTTCGATGCGCTTGGCGAGGACCTTGCCGAGTTCCACGCCCCACTGGTCGAAGGAGTCGAT
>NZ_BJTV01000015.1 GCF_007176755.1 Streptomyces sp. 1-11 | reverse complement strand
GATCGACTCGGTCAGGTTCACGGGCGACATCGGCGTGGTGGGCGTGTTCCTGCCCCAGGACCCCGGCGGCACGGAGGCCCAGGGGGAGCTGGAGGCCCAGGGCAAGGTCCCGATCGACTTCGGGATGATGTGGTTCAAGGGCCAGCGCATGGGGACCGGGCAGGCTCCGGTGAAGAGGTACAACCGGGCGCTGCGGGACCTGATCGCCGGCGGGAAGGCGAAGCCGAGCTTCGTCGTCTCCCACGAACTCAGTCTGGACGAAGCCCCCACCGCCTACGAGCACTTCGACGCCCGTGACGAGGGCTGGACCAAGGTCGTCCTGCATCCCGACGGACACGGCAACGGCCACAAGAGGTAAAGGACCCGGGGTCGCCGTCCGCCCGCGTCCCCGGACCGGGCCGACCGGCGGACGGCGATCTCCCTGTTCTCCGACCGGAACCGGAGGCAGACGGCCTGCGCTCCGGTCGGACCCGGACCAAGGGCCTTTGCCCGCACTCGGGGAGGCGCGGACCCCGCAGTGTCCGCAGTGGCAGCACCCCGTTAACGGCTGCGGCCGCCGGCCAGTTCGCGGGCCGTGGTGGGACGCTTTCCGTGCCCGACGGCTGCCGCACCTCGACCAGGCCGACGCGTCCCGACGGGGGCCGTCGCAACGACGACGGTCGGCAGCGTGCTGGTGACCATCACCTTGCCCACGGGTGTCGGGCGAGCCCGTTCGTCATGCGAGCCATGCGGACTCCTTGTGACGTATGCGTGGGGAGACGTCCGAGTGGCCCGCGGCAGCCGACGTGCCCGTGGTGCCGGGTACGGCCGAGTGCCCCAGGTGCCGGTGCACGAAATGGATGGCCATCGCGCCCTCCCCGGCCGCGGAGGCCACCCGCTTCACCGAGCCGCTACGGACGTCCCCTACCGCGAACACCCCGGGCAGGCTGGTCTCCAGGGTCATGCTCGAGCGCCCGAGGCAGTGCCACACCTCGGGGTCGGTGCAGGCTTCCTGCGCCTGCGGCCCGGTGAGGACGAAGCCGCGGGAGTCGAGGGCGATGATGCCGGCGAGCCACTCGGTGTGAGGTTCGGCGCCGGTGAAGACGAACAGGCTCCGTACCGCGAGGCGGCGGTGCCCGCCCGTGCGGTTGTCGACCACGTCGAGCTCCTCCAGCACCTCCTGGCCGATCACCTCGGTGACCTCGGTGTGCAGCATGACCTCCACCCGTGGATGGTGCTCGACCTGGTCGATCAGGTAGCGGGACATGTTGGCCTCGAGGCTGGCTCCTCGGACCAGCAGGTGCACCTTCGGCGCGTACCCGGCGAGGAACAGCACCGCCTGGCCCGCCGAGTTGCCTCCGCCGACGACGGCCACCGGGTCGGTGCGGCACTGCTGGGCCTCGTAGACCGTCGCCGAGTAGTGCACGCTCGTCCCCTCCAGGCGTTCGATACCGGGCACCTGGAGCCGGCGATAACGGGCACCCGTGGCCAGGACGACGGCGCGGGCGGCGATCTCGCTGCCGTCGGCGAACGCCACCACGTAGTGGTCCTCGTCCTTGGGACGGAGACCGGTCGCCTCCAGCGGAAGGCTGATCCTCGCGCCGAACTTGTCGGCCTGGAGCACGGCGCGTTCGGTGAGTTCGGCACCGGAGATTCCGGAAGGGAAGCCGAGCAGATTCTCGATGCGGGACGACGTGCCGGCCTGGCCGCCGGAGGCCATCGACTCCACCACGGTGGTGCTCAGGCCCTCGGAGGCGGCGTACACCGCGGCAGCGAGGCCGGCGGGTCCGGAACCTACGATGAGGACGTCGCCGTGACGGTTCCCGGCGGGTAGTGACGGCAGGCCGATGAGCCGCGCCAGTTCCGCGTTGCTGGGGTTGCGCAACAGGGTGGTGTCCCGCCAGATGACGAGTGGTGTCTCGGCCGGGCCGACGCCGAAGCGGCGCAGCAGTTCCTCGGCCTCCTCGTCGGTCTCCAGGTCGATCCAACGGTGCGGCAGCCGGTTGCGGACGGCGAACTCGCGCAGCCGTCTGGTGTCGGGCGAGTAGCGCGAGCCGATGATGCGGAAGCCGGCGCCCTGTCCGACGAGCAGCGCGCGACGGCACAGACAGGCGCGCAGCACGGTGTCCCCGATGGTGGAGTCCTGGGACACCAGGTGGCGCAACTGGTCCAGGGAGACGACGAGGACCTCGCCCGGCTCCCTGGTGACAGCGGTGTAGAAGGCCACTTGTTCGTGCAGCAGGCCGAGTTCGCCGATGAAGCGACCGGGGCCGTGCACGCGCAGCACGTGCTCCTCGGGAGTGCCGTAGTCCTCGACGACGGCGACGGTACCGCTGAGTACGACGAAGAACGTCGCGCAGCGCTCTCCCTCCCGGATCAGCACGTCGTTCGGAGCCATACTCCGGCGTTGCCCGTGTTCCGCCAGACGTGCCGTCTGGTCCTCGGTAAGGCGGGGGTACGCGCCGTAGATGTCCGGGGTCTCCCAGAAGGCGGCCTCGGCCGCGTCCTCCGGCACCGGTTCCTCGCCCGGCAGCGACTGGTCGCCGGACATCAGACGAACGCCTCGTGAACGAAGCACCAGCGCCATTCCTCGCCGGGCTGGAACGACTGCACGATCGGATGGGCGTCGGCGGCCGCGTGCCTGCGCGCGTGCCTGTTCGGCGAGGAGTCGCAGCAGCCGACGTGCCCGCAGGTCAGGCAGAGCCTCAGATGGACCCACGGGGAGCCGAGCAGCAGGCACTCCTGACACCCTTCCGGGGTCAGTGGCTGGACCGGCCGGACAAGCGCGAGGTGGGGGTCTGCGTGCAGGGTCATCCTGAATCACCCTTTCCGGGCAATGATCGACTGTTCCACCCACTGGCGCAGAGCGGGGGCGGGCGCCGCCCCCGCCTGCCGGGCGACCGTCTCGCCCCGGTCGAGGATCAGCAGTGTCGGTACGGCCTGGACCTCGAAACGCCGCGACAGCCGCGGGTTCTTGTCGACGTCGACCTTGACGAGTTTGATGCGGCCGGCGAGATCGGTGGCGACCTTCTCCAGTGCGGGGCTGACCATGCGGCAGGGGCCGCACCAGGTGGCCCACAGGTCGACCACGACGGGGACGTCGGCCCGCTCGGCGACCTCGGTGAAGTCGTCGTCGCCCGCGTCCACCGTCCACGGCAGGGGCTGCTTGCAGTGGCCGCACCTGGGGCGGCCCGCCGCGGCCACGGGCACCCGGTTGACTCGCCCGCAGTGGGGACAACTGACGGTCGTCGCCTGCACCGTGCTCATGCCGCCCGCGCTCCCTTCACGTCCTCGGGCTGGTCGTAGGTGACCACCAGTTCCCCCGCCTCGGCGTCGACGCGGACCGTCGCGCCGTCCTGGACGTCACCGCGCAGCAGGGCGCGTCCGACCAGTGTCTCGACCTCATGGGAGATGTAACGCCGCAGCGGCCGGGCCCCGTACACCGGGTCGTAGCCCTGGTGGGCGATCAGTTCACGTGCGGCATCGGTGAGTTCGACGGTGATGCGGCGTTCCGCGAGCCGGCGGCGCAGCTCGTCGAACTGCAGCTCCACGATCCGCTCGATCTGCCGCTCACCGAGCGGCTTGAACAGCACGATGTCGTCGACGCGGTTGAGGAACTCCGGGCGGAAGTGCCCGCGCAGTTCGCCCATCACCAGGGCGCGGGCGTCGGGCTTGATCTCACCTTCGGCGGTGGCGCCGTCGAGGAGGTGCTCGGAGCCGATGTTGGACGTCATGATGATCACGGTGTTGCGGAAGTCGACGGTGCGGCCCTGGGCATCGGTGATGCGGCCGTCGTCGAGGATCTGCAGCAGGGTGTTGAAGACATCGGTGTGCGCCTTCTCGATCTCGTCGAACAGCACCACCGAGTAAGGCTTGCGGCGTACGGCCTCGGTGAGCTGACCGCCTTCCTCGTAGCCGACGTATCCGGGCGGTGCGCCCATGAGCCGGCTGACGGTGTGCCGCTCCTGGTACTCACTCATGTCCAGGCGGACCATGTTCTCCTCGGAGTCGAACAGGGCCCGGGCGAGGGTCTTGGCCAGCTCGGTCTTCCCGACGCCGGTGGGGCCGAGGAAGATGAACGAGCCGATGGGGCGGCGAGGGTCGCGGATGCCGGAGCGGGCGCGGATGACGGCGTCGGCCACGAGCTTGACGGCCTCGTCCTGGCCGATGACGCGCTCGCGCAGGATCTCGTCGAGGCGCAGCAGTTTCTCGCGTTCGCCCTCCTGGAGGCGGGCGACGGGGACGCCGGTCCAGGCGGCGACGATCTCGGCGATCTCCTCCTCGGTGACGACCTCGCGCAGCAGCCGGTTCTTTCCTTGTTTGGCGGCCAGTTGCTCCTCCTCCGCCGCGAGCCGGCGTTCCAGGTCCTGGAGGCGGCCGTAGCGGAGTTCGGCGGCTCGGTTGAGGTCGTAGGCGCGTTCGGCCTCCTCCGCTTCGTGGCGCACCTGCTCCAGTTCCTGGCGCAGTTCCTGCACGCGGCGGATGGCCTGCCGTTCGGCCTCCCACTGGGCGCGCTTGGCGTCGGCCTCGCCACGCAGGTCGGCCAGTTCCTTGCGCAGTTCCTCCAGGCGCGTCCTGCTGGCGGCGTCGGTCTCCTTGGACAGGGCCGCCTCCTCGATCTCCAGGCGGGTGACGCGGCGGGTGATCTCGTCCAGTTCGGCGGGCATCGAGTCGATCTCGGTACGCAGCCGGGCGCACGCCTCGTCGACGAGGTCGATGGCCTTGTCCGGCAGGAACCGGTCGGTGATGTAGCGGTGGCTGAGGGTCGCCGCGGAGACCAGCGCCGTGTCCTGGATCTTCACGCCGTGGAACACCTCGAGTCGTTCGCGCAGTCCGCGCAGGATGGAGATGGTGTCCTCCACGCTCGGCTCGTCGACCAGCACCTGCTGGAAGCGGCGTTCGAGGGCGGCGTCCTTCTCGATGTGCTTGCGGTACTCGTCGAGAGTGGTGGCGCCGATCATGTGCAGTTCGCCGCGGGCGAGCATCGGCTTGAGCATGTTGCCCGCGTCCATGGCCCCTTCGGCGGCGCCCGCGCCGACGACGGTGTGCAGTTCGTCGACGAAGAGCAGGATGCGTCCCTGGGCGGCCTTGACCTCGCTGAGCACGGCCTTGAGGCGTTCCTCGAACTCGCCGCGGTACTTGGCGCCGGCGACCAGGGAGCCCATGTCGAGGGCGAACACCGTCTTGTCGCGCAGGCCCTCGGGGACGTCGCCGCGGACGATGCGCTGGGCGAGGCCCTCGACGATGGCGGTCTTGCCGACGCCGGGATCGCCGATGAGGACGGGGTTGTTCTTGGTCTTGCGGCTGAGGATCTGGGTGACGCGGCGGATCTCCGCGTCACGGCCGATGACCGGGTCCAGCCGCCCGGACCGAGCCTCGAGGACCAGGTCGCGGCCGTACTTCTCCAGAGCCTCATAGGCCACTTCAGGGTTGGCGGAGGTGACGCGCTGGTTGCCGCGGACCTGGGTGAGCGCGCTCAGGAACGAATCCCGGGTCACGCCGCGCTCCTTGAGCAGCCGTCCTGCGGCGGTCGCCGACCCCTCGTCGGCCAGGGCGAGCAGGAGGTGCTCCACGGACACGTACTCGTCCTTGAGGCGTCTGGCCTCCCGCTCGGCGGCATCGAGCAGGCGGGACAGGCGCTGAGTGACGAAGACCTGGCCGGGTGCCGCGCCGGGACCGGTGACCTTCGGGCGACGGGAGAGTTCCTCGCGCACGGCCGCCCGCAGCTCCTTCGGCTCGGTGCCGGCCTGTTGCAGCAACCGCGGGATCAGACCGTCCTCCTGATCGAGCAGCGCGAGCAGCAGGTGTTCCCCGTCGACCTCGGTCTGCCCCATGCGGACGGCCGCGCTCTGGGCCTCCTGGAGGGCTTCCTGGGACTTCTGCGTGAGACGGTTCATGTCCATGGCGGTGTTTCACTCCTCGTACCGGCGCGGCGCAGGGCGGCTTCGAGCTCGCTGATGCGGTCCAGCAGATCGAGCACCAGGCCGATGGATGCGTAGTTGAGGCACAGCCCGGTACGCAGCCGCTGGACGCGGGCGAGGACGGCCGGTGCCGTGGGTTCGAACACCAGCCCTCCCGAGGCGTCGCGCTCGGCCTCGACCAGGCCCAGAGCGACGAACCGGCGGACGAGGTCGGGGTGGACGCCGGAGCGGCGGGCCACAGTCTGCAGGGAGAGCCTGGGCACCGGCACGATCGCGTACCGGACGCGTGCCGGCGCGGGAGCTGTCAGCCGGGACGCCTGGCGCGCCCCGACGCGTGGGTCACTCATCGTGTGCTCCTGGGGTCGAACGAGGAGACGGCGGCGAGCTCCTCGAAAAGTGCGCGCTCCCGGTCGCTGAGCCTGGACGGCACCATGATCCGGAGTTCGGCGTAAAGGTCGCCGTTCGTGCCGCGCGGGTCCGGCATGCCCTCACCGCGCAGGCGCAGGCGTCGACCGCTGGACGAGCCCGCGGGCACGCCCACCTTCGCCGTCGCCCCGCTCGGCGTGGGCACCGGAACCGTCGCGCCCAGCGCGGCCTCCCAGGGGGTGACCGGAAGCTGCGCGTACACGTCCCGCCCGTCGAGGCGGAACCGGGGGTGCGGCTGGATCCGCACCCGCAGGTACAGGTTCCCCGCGGGGGCGTCGCCGTCGCCCCGGCCGCCCTCGCCCGCCAGCCGGATGCGCTGCCCGTCCGTGACACCCGGAGGCACGTCGACCTCGTACCGCCGCGGCTGCCCGGTGGAACCGGCGAGCGTGACGGTGCGACGGCCTCCGCGGTAGGCCTCCTCGACGGTGAGCGGCAGTTCGGCCTCCTGGTCGGCTCCGGGGACACGCACCCGTCCGGCGCCCCCGAAGAACGAGCCGAACAGGTCGTCGACGTCGACGCCCTCCGCGCCGAAGCCGCTGGTGGCATACCTGACCCGGGGTCCGGCCCCGGTGGACCAGCGGAAACCGCCGCCGGGTCCCGCGCCTGCACCGACCCGCTCCTCCCAGTCCTCAGGGACCTTCCGGAAGTCCTCGCCGAAGCGGTCGTAACGGGCCCGTTGGTCGGGGTCGGACAGAACACTGAAGGCCTCATTGATCTCCTTGAACCGCTCCTCCGCCGCGGGGTCCTTGTTGACGTCGGGGTGGTACCTGCGGGCCAGCTTGCGATACGCCCGCTGGATCTCGTCCGTGTCGGCGCTTCGAGGAACCCCGAGAACCTCGTAGAAGTCGCGTGCCATGGCCGCTCACTCCCGCTTGGCGACGGTCACGGCGGCCGGCCTCAGCTGCCGCTCGGCCTCGCCGTAACCGGGGCGCAGCACCTGCGCCACGGTGTTCGGTTCGGCGTCGGGGTCCTGGATCACGCCGACGACCTCGTGCCGGGAGGGGTCGAACGGGACGCCGGTCTCGGCGTGACGCTCGTAACCAAGGCGTTCAAGGACGGACACGGCCTGGTCGCGCACGGCGCGAACCCCCTCGACGATCGCCCCGGGGTCGGAGCCCGCGTGATTCAGGGCCAGTTCGAGGTTGTCGACGACGGGAAGGAAGGCCGCGGCGGTGCGGGCGCGTTCGACCGCGCGCTCCCGGTCCAGTTCCCTGGCGTGTCGTTTGCGCAGGTTGTCCAGGTCGGCGAGAGCACGCCGCCAGCGGTCCTCGACCTCTTTCAGCGCGGCCGCGTACTCGTCCTCGCCCCCGGTCGGACCGGTGGCCGCATCGGGCCCCGGTTCTGCCTCCGTGGTCGGCGGCGCGGGCTCTGGCAGGTGGCCCTGCGGCGATTGTGCGGCGCCTTCGGGCGGCGGGTCGGACCATCGGTCCTGGGGAGGGATCGGCATGGCGGGTACCTCAGCCCTTGTCGAACTCTGCGTCGATCACGTCTTCGTCGGCGCCGGCCCCGCCCTGCCCGGAGCCGTCAGGGCCGGCGGTGTCCGACGGGCCACTCGCCGCCGCTCCGGCCTGGTGGGCGGCGAGCCCGGCATGGACCTGCTGGAGTTCGGAGATCAGCGGCCTGGCCTTGTCCACTCCGGCCTCGTTCTTGACCGCGTCGCGGGCCTCGGCCACCAGCATCTCGGCGCGGGCCTTCTCGTGCGCGGGCGCGGCCTCGCCCAGTTCGTTCAGGCGCCTCTCGACCTGGTAGGCGATCGCGTCGAGTTCGTTGCGGGCGTCGACGGCCTCGCGCAGTGCCTGGTCCTGGCCCCGGTTGCTCTCGGCCTCCTGGACCATGCGTTCGACCTCGCTCCGGTCCAGGTTGGAGCTCTCGCTGATGGTGATGCCCTGTTCCTTGCCGGTGTCCTTGTCGCGGGCGCTGACGTTGAGGATGCCGTTGGCGTCGATGTCGAAGGTGACCTCGATCTGGGGTTCGCCCCGAGGCGCCGGGCGGATGTCGGTGAGCTGGAAGTGGCCGAGCACCCTGTTGTCGGCGGCCCGTTCGCGCTCGCCCTGGAGAACGACGATGTCGACGGCGGGCTGGTTGTCCTCGGCGGTGGAGAAGGTCTCGCTGCGGCGCACGGGGATGGTGGTGTTCCGCTCGATGATCTTCGTCATCACACCGCCCCGTGTCTCCACTCCCAGCGACAGAGGTGTGACGTCGAGCAGCAGAACGTCCTTGACCTCGCCCTTGAGCACGCCGGCCTGGATAGCGGCGCCCAGAGCCACGACCTCATCGGGGTTGACGCTCATGTTGGGTTCCTTGCCGCCGGTCAGCCGACGGACGAGGGCCTGGACAGCGGGGATGCGGGTGGAACCGCCGACGAGGATGACCTCGTCGATGTCGTTCTCACCGACCTTGGCGTCGGCCATGGCCTGCCGGACCGGACCGAGGCAGCGTTCCACCAGGTCGCTGGTGATCTGCTCGAACGTGGACCGCATGATCGAGTCGGTGAGATGCTTGGGCCCGGAGGCGTCGGCGGTGATGAACGGCAGGCTGACCTGGGTCTGGGTGACGGAGCTGAGTTCGGTCTTGGCCTTCTCCGCCGCCTCGAACAACCGTTGCAGGGCCTGCGGGTCCTTGCGCAGGTCGATGCCGTTCTCCTTCTGGAAGTCGTCCGCGAGGTGGTCGACCAGACGCCGGTCGAAGTCGTCGCCGCCCAGATGGCTGTCACCCGCGGTGGAACGCACCTCCACCACGCCGTCGCCGACGTCGAGGATGCTCACGTCGAAGGTGCCGCCGCCGAGGTCGAAGACCAGGACGGTCTCGTGCTGCTTCTTGTCCATGCCGTACGCGAGGGCGGCCGCCGTCGGCTCGTTGATGATGCGCAGCACTTCCAGTCCCGCGATCCGTCCGGCGTCACGGGTGGCGGTGCGCTGGGCGTCGTTGAAGTAGGCGGGCACCGTGATGACCGCCTCCGTGACCCGCTCCCCGAGCTGCTTGGAGGCGTCGTCGGCGAGTTTGCGCAGCACCAGGGCGCTGATCTCCTCGGGGGCGTACAGCTTGTCACGCACCTTGAAGCGGGCCTCTCCGTTGTCTCCCGGGACGACGTCGTAGGCGACGGCCTTGGCCTCGTCGGGGATCTCGTCGAAGTGCCGGCCGATGAACCGCTTGGCCGAGTAGATGGTGCCCTTGGGGTTGAGAATCGCCTGGCGCCGGGCCAGCTGGCCCACCAGACGCTCGCCTGTGTCCGTGAAGCCCACCACGGACGGTGTCGTGCGGTTGCCCTCGCTGTTGGGCACGACGGACGGCTCGCCGCCTTCCCACACGGCGATCACCGAGTTGGTGGTGCCCAGGTCGATGCCCACTGCCTTGGCCATGAGGAACTCCTTCCGCGGCGGTCGACGTCCGTCGGCGACCGTTCATCGTCCGGGCCACGTCCGCCCGGCTTCGAAACTCGTTCAGCTGAGGGCGGCGTCGCTGCGCGGGTGCCGCCCCCCCGGGGGAGGAGGGGCTCTTCGTGTTCGCATCGGGTCTGCCGTCCAGCCCGGTGCCCAGCCGGACGGCCTCATCGGCTCATGGCCACTCCTTCCGGCGACGGACCGCCGAGCGGTCCCGACAGGCCCCAGAATGGCTGTTCGCCCGATCACCCCGCCTGCGCCCAGCGAGTCGAAAAGTGGCACCGGCGGTCGGTCTGCGAGGACAGGAGGCGGGCGGCATCCGGGACATCACCGTGTCTGCGGACGAATGGCCACCGTGCACCGCCACCGCCTGCTCTCCCCGCGTCGACCTGGCCGTTGGTTCAGCCGGGCATGGGATGGTGCGCCCGGGCGAACTGCTCCACCACGGCGGCGCAGAAGGCGGGCAGGTCGGCCGGGCCGCGACTGGTGACCAACTGCCCGTCGACGACCACCTCCTGGTCGGCGACGACCTCCGCGCCGGCGTTGCGCAGATCGGTGCGGATGCTGGGCCAGGACGTCAGGCGGCGGCCGCGCACGGCGTCGGCTTCCGCCAGCGTCCACGGGCCGTGGCAGATCGATGCGACCGGTTTCCCGCTGGCCATGAAGTCCCTGACGAACCGCACCGCCTCGCGGTCCATGCGCAGCTGGTCGGGGTTCATGGTGCCGCCGGGCAGGAGCAGGGCGTGGTAGTCGTCGACGGAGGCGTCGGCGACCAGGCGGTCCACGGGGAAGGTTCCTGCCGCGTTGAGGTCGAACTGGCGGGCCTGGATCTCGCCGGGATGGAGCGAGACGATCTCGGTCTTCGCCCCCGCGCCCTGCAGCGCACCGCGCGGCTGGTCCAGTTCCACGCGCTCGACGCCGTCGGTGGCCAGAATCGCCACCCGCATCCCCTGCAGTTCCTGTGTCATGGTGTGGCTCCCTTCACGAGCCGCTGGTTGTCCGACGCGAGCGGCAGGGACACCCGGCAGGGCCCGTTCTCCACCCGGACGGCAGCTCCGGCTGAGACGTGCTCGGAGCACCCTCGGCCGCGGCTTGCAGCGCACCGGGGCGCGACTGCTAGAGCAGCCGGTCGAACACCGCGGTCACGCCCTCCCAGTTACTGGTCTGCGGGTTCTTGACATCCGGATACATGATCTTGAACGTCTCGGCGAGGGCGACGCTGAGACCGCCGATGATCTCGGGGTAGCGCTCTTCGGTCTCCTGGGTGGGTGTCCTGTCGAGAGGAGGGTGCGCGGCGAGCTGTTCCAGGATCGGCTTCAGATCGACCTCCTCGTCGAGCCGCCGGAACCGGTGGATGCTCTCCTGGAGGCCCTTGGTGATCGGTAGGTCCCACGGTTCGACGGTATCCCGGCCGTTGGCCTTGGCCGACGCCTGGCCGACGACCAGGAGGTCGTAGAGCTTGGCGTCGACGAAGTCGCCGTACCGCTTCAGGTCGTTCTTGTCCACGTCGAGGCCTGCGGCGGCGCGGAAGAACCTCTCGAACTTGGACACAGCCATCACGGTCATGCCTCTCGCCTCCTTACCGGGAACCGGACGGCGTCGTTCGCTCCAGCCAGCGCCGCCATCGGCTGTTACCGGTCGAGACTCGCAGGGCCCGCCTGCTGAGCGCCTCCGCACCCCAGGCCGAAAAAGAACACCCCCTTCCACCCTGGCAGAGCAGCGTGGCCCGCGGACCGGCACCGGTGTCCCTTTGCCGTGGCGGAGGCCGGTCGCACTTGTGCTCGGAGGTCTACGGAGCCCGCTGCTTTTCCGCCCTCCGGGAGCAGGCAGGGTGTGGCCCACACCCGGAGCATGGAAAGGGCCTCCGCTGAGGCGCCTGCACCATGACGCGCATCAGCCCGCTGCAGAAAAAGGACCGCTCATGGACTACAACACCTTCCTCGACACCGTCACCCGGCGCGCCCCTGTTCCCCCGGAAAAGGCGGAGCCCCTCACTCGTGCCACCCTGGTAACACTGGCCGAGCGGCTCACCAGGGGTGAGGCGGAGGACCTCGCGTCCGAACTGCCCAAGCCGCTGAAGGAACCGCTGGTCTCTCCCACTCCGGAGGCCGAGGCCTTCGGACTCGAGGAGTTCGTCGACCGGGTGAGCAGGCGAGCAGAGGTGAGCCCGGACGAGGCCCGCGAGGGTGTACGGGCCGAGCTGAGCACCCTGAGGGACGCGGTCAGTGACGGCGAGTTCCGCCAAGTGATGTCCCAGCTGCCCCGGGACTTCGAAACTCTCGTCGGTGCCCCGGGCTAGGAGGGGCCAAGACCGACGACGAGGCCGGCGTCATCATCGAGAGACGGAACCGGCCGTGCTCACGGAGGCCCGAAGCAGTGGGGCCCGAGCACGCGGCGGGCTGCTGGCCCGTGGCCGGCTTGCCGTTCCCGTCACGTGTCATGACACCAACTCCATCGACTTCACGACAGGGGTTCCGGCATGAGTACTCAGACGCCCCGCATCAGCTCGCCCTCCCGCGTTCCGACCAGTTCCTCGCCGAGCGGGGACGGCATCGTCGTCGCAGCCGGCTCGGTTCAGGTGGATGCCTTCATCGACTTCCTGTGCCCGTTCTGCAAGCAGTTCGAGGGGAAGGGTGGGCCTGTCCTTGACGAGCTGGCGGCGAACGGGGCGATCCGTCTCGTCTACCACCCGATGGGTTTCCTCGACGGCCTGTCCACCACCCGTTACTCCTCCCGTGCCTCGGCGGCGTCGGGGTGCGCGTCCGATGGCGGCCACTTCATGGAGTACCTGTACGCGCTGTTCGCCAATCAGCCCCCCGAGGGCGGGCCGGGCCTGTCCGACGACGAACTGGTCGAGCTCGGCCGCGCGGTGGGACTTGGGGACAGCTCGTTCGCCGCGTGCGTCCGGCAGGGCGTCTACCTGGAGTGGAGCTCCTATGTGACGGCGACCGCCGTCCAGCGGGGCGTGGGCGGAACGCCGACCGTGGCGGTCCAGGGCGTACCGGTGCCGGCCAACCCGCAGACCATCCTTGCCGCGGTTCGTGCCGCCCGTGCCGGTGTCGGCGGATGAGGCGCCCGGTCAGCCGTGGACTGGCTCCACGAGGGTGTCGGCGCCCGCATCGGCCGCCCCCTCGACCGCCGCACGCAGTGCGGTGAGGCTGGCCGACGGGGTGCGCAGCGAACCTCCCAGTCCGACGACGAGAGGGCGCGCCATCCTGCCCACTCCTTCAGAGCATCTCCAGGGACGTGGGCCCGCCGGGCGGCGGGAACGCCTCGTCGAGGGCGTCGAGCGCCTCGGCGGGAAGGTGGAGGTCCACCGCGCCGCGGTTCTCCCGAACGTGGTCGGGTGAGCCGGAACGCGGGATCGCGGCCACCCCCTGTCTCAGCACCCAGGCGAGTGCCACCTGGGCCGGCGTCGCTCCGAGGGCCCGGGCCACGGCACCCAGTGCCCCGACCTCCACGAGTCGAGCCTGCTCGATAGGGGAGTAGGCCATGACCGTCACCCCGGCCTCGCGGCACCAGGGGAGCAGATCCCACTCGACGCCGCGCCGGGAGAGGTTGTACAGCACCTGGTCGACGGCCGCGGCGTCGCCGCCCGGGAGAGTGGTCAGCTCGGCCATGTCGGCGACGTCGAGGTTGCTCACGCCCCAGTGACGGATCTTCTCCGCCTCCATCAGGTCGGTGAATCCCGCGAGGGTCTCCTCGAGCGGCCATCGCCCCCGCCAGTGCAGCAGGTACAGGTCCAGCCGTTCCGTACGGAGCCGCCGCAGGCTGCGCTCGCAGGCGGCGACGGTGCCCTTCCGGTCGGCGTGGCCGGGCAGCACCTTGCTGACGAGGAAGACCTCTTCCCGGCGTCCTCGGATGGCCTCACCGACGAGCTCCTCGGCTGCGCCGTCGCCGTACATCTCCGCCGTGTCGACGAGGGTCATGCCCAGGTCCACGCCCAGCCGCAGCGCGGCGATCTCCTGTTCACGCCGGGCCGGGTCCTCGCCCAGGTACCAGGTGCCCTGCCCGAGCGCCGCGATCTCCTCACCGGAGGGGAGCGCAGTCGTCCCAGCCGATACCGCAGACATCCCGGACCTCCCGTCCGCCGCGGATCCCTGTCACGCGCACCCGCACCGAGTGCCCACGTCCGCGCCTCCCAGACAGCCCTGCCGCATGCGTCGCCGGGACGTCAGGAGGGGTGAGCGGACCGCACCGAGAGCTCGCCGGGACCGGGTGCGAGATCGCGCAACGCGACGGCCACCGACACCACGGCGCCGCAGGAGAGGACCGCCGCGAAGCCGATCATCGCGGTCTGCACGGCGAAGTGCCGCAGGGCGATGCTGAACAGGACGGAGGGCAAACCCATTCCGAGGTACGCGACGACGAAGAACACGGCGAGGACCCCCGCGCGTGAGGCGGGCTCGGCCAGTGAACCGGCACGTTCGACTCCTCCCTTGAACAGCAGCCCGGAGCCGGCTCCCGAGAGGGACACGGCGACCAGGTAGAGCCAGAGCGCGGGGCGGTAGAGGGCGACGGCGCACAGGACCAGGCCGACCGGAAAGACCACTGCCCCCACCGTCAGGACCCGAGGCAGCGGGAGGCGTCCCAGTACCAGCTGGGCGGCCGCCGCGGAACCGAACATGAGGAAGGCCGCCAGGCCGACCATGAGATGGGAGTCGATGTGCAGGGTGCCGTGGAGCACGCTCGCCCCGAGGGAGGAGATCAGGCCGAGGATCGCGAAGGCGAAGGCACCCAGCGCGCCGGCCGCGCCGAACGCCCGCCGGGCGCCGGGGCGCAGGACGAACCGGGTGGGCGGTTCGGCCGCGGGCAGCTCCCGGTCCACGGTCTCCGGGGTGCACAGCACCAGCGCCAGGCACACTGCCATGGCGAGCGTGAAGATCGCCTGGGCGGTGACCAGGGGAGTGGGAAGCCATTCGGCGGCGGCTCCGGCGACCAGGGGGCCTGAGGCCAGACCGCCGAGGTTGGCGGCGGTGGCCACGATGCCGGGCAGCACCGAACCCGCCCGGTCCGGACGGGCCTCGTGGTGGAGGTCGTGCAGGTACGTCGTCGCGGTCGAGGCCATGAGCCCCAGTCCGGCACCGTTCAGGACCCTGCCCGCTATCAGCCCCGGCAGGTCCCGCCACACCATCAGTACGACCGACGCGACGATACCGACGAGCAACGCCGGGACGATGATGCGCCGTCGGCCGAGCCGGTCCGACAGGTGTCCCAGGCCCAGGAAGGCGGCCGCTGCGCCCACGACCATCGAGGCGTACGCCACCGTGACGGTGGTCGCGCCGAAGTGGTCCCGGGCCTCGTACAGCGGCCACAACGGGGTCGGCGCGGTGCCGAAGGCCATCAGTACGGTGAAGGCCACCGCCACGAACCAGAAACCTGTCGTGTGCGTGGCACGGCGCCGGGAGGGGGCGCGGGGCGGCAGGCCGGCGGCAGCGGGCGTGGGAAGCCGGCGGGTCGGGTCGTCGGGAGCGTCGGCTGTGGGGCGGCTCAACGGCGTCGGTACGGCAGGCAGGAGTACCCCTCCTCGGGCGGAACTGGATGGTGTTTCTCCATCCTCCTCACCAGCCAGAATCAGCGCCAACGAATGTTTTTGCTCGGCTCCAGCAATGCGAGTGATACTTCCCTGTGGAGCTACGCCAGCTGGAGCACTTCATCGCGGTCGCCGAGGAGCTGAGTTTCACGCGTGCCGCCCGTCGGTTGCACGTGGTGCAGTCGGGGGTGTCCGCCGCCATCCGCTCCCTGGAGCGCGAGCTCGGCTGCGCGCTGTTCGAGCGCACGTCGCAGCAGGTCCGGCTCACCGGGGCGGGCGCGGCGCTGCTGCCGGAGGCCCGGGCCACCCTGCACGCCGCCCAGGCGGCCCAGGACGCCGTGCGCGCCGCGCAGGGCACGCTGCGCGGGACGGTGAACGTGGGCGCCATGGCGTCGGTCGAGGTGGTGGACCTGCCTGCGCTCCTGGGGCAGCTGCACGCACGGCATCCGGCGATCGACGTCCGGTTGCGGCTGGCGACGACCGGCTCGGCGGGACTGGCGCACGCGCTGCTCAGCGGGGACCTGGACGTGGCCTTCCTGTCGCTGCCCGAACGCAAGCCCGCCGGGATCGACGCACGGGAGCTGACCACCGTGCCGCTCGTCCTGGTGGTCAGCGCCAGTCATCCGCTCGCGCAGAGGGAAGAGGTGGCACTCGCGGACCTCGCGGGGGAGCCCTTCGTGGACTTCCCGCCGGGCTACGGCAACCGCGAGGTGGTCGACCGGGCGTTCGCGACGGCGGGTGTCGTACGCCGGGTGGCACTGGAGGTGCCGGACATCGACATGGGAGCGGCACTGGTCCGGCACGGACTGGGCATCGCCTTCCTGCCCGAGTTCGCCGTTGCCCGCACCCCCGGCCTGCACGTCCTGGACGTCCATGACACCGTGCTCCGCTGGAGCATGCATCTCGGCACGTCGTCGACCCGGCGGCCCACCTCGGCCCTGGGGGCGCTGCTCGACCTGGTGGACCTGCACGTCATCGCCCTGTGACGTCCGGGCGCCACCGACGGCCGACCGAGGCCGGCCACCAGCAGGACACACGCGGCTCTGCCGGAGGACGTCTCGGGCGCGTCAGCCGTCATGACACATCTTCGGGCATGCCTCGCGCCATAGCGGCACCGGGGACCCGCGATCCCGCGGACGGCCCCGGGGTCACCCGGCGGATTCGACGGCCTGAGAGAAGTCCGCTCCGAGCTGCGACATCAGGTCGTTGAACTCCTTCTCGCTGATCGCTTCCCGAAGCTCGGCCAGTACGGTCCGCACACCCCGGTCGGCTTCCTCCTCCTTGAGCATGGTGCGTTCCGCCACGCGCAGCACGCTCTCGCGGTGGCCGAAGCGCTCGACGCGGTCCGTGGTTCCCCGGCGCACCGCCTCCGCGAGGCCCTCGGGGAGCTCGGTGATCAGGTCCCTGGCCTCTCCGGCGCTCAGCCTGTGGGCCAGCGTCTCGAGCGTGGCCCGGGTCAGGTCCGCCGCCTCCTGCCGGCTCAGTCCGGTGCGCTCGGCGACGGTACGTACAAACTCCTGCTCATCCATGCGTCGTCCTCCTTCGCTGCTGTGTTGCGACGAACGGCGCGGACCCGGCGTCAGCCGGGCCCGCCCAGCATGATCTTCCACACTCGGGTAGCCACCTGGAGGTTCAGCCGGTCCTCGACGTCCGCGAGGTCGTTGCCGCTGATGTCGCGGATACGCTGGAGCCGATAGCGCAGCGTGCTGCGGTGGATCCCGAGGGATTCTGCCGTCTCGTCGTAGTTGCCGCCGAAGTCGAAATACCGGGACAGGGTCTCCACCATGGTCGCGTGGTGCCGGGAGTCGTAGTCGATGAGCTGCCCGAGCCACTCCTGGACGAACGTCTCCAGCTCCCGGCGACCGCTTCCGGGTCCCAGGATGCGATAGAGGCCGAGCTCGTCGAAGAACGACGTGCCGTAGCGCTCGCGGGAATGGTGGCGCGCTTCCAGGGCGCGCTGCGCCTCCTGGTAGCGGTGGGGGATGTCGCCCACGGAGTCGCAAGGGCCGCTCACCCCGATCGTCCCGGACCGTGTCCCGGTCTCCCGGGCGAGCGCCTCGTACAACGCGCGGGCATGCGGCCTGGCGCCGGCGATGAGGACGACGTGGTCGGAGCGGCGGGTCAGCAGCGAGCGCATACCTACCGCAGAGCCCGCCCGCCCCACGGTCTGCGCGAAGGAATTGTCCGCAGCCCGGTTCGACCACTGCACCACGACGATGTAGTGGCTGCGGTGCAGGTCGTGTCCGACTGCCTCAGCCCGGGCGTAGGCGCTCGTCTCGTCCGTCCCTGCCAGGAGGTCATCGGCCAACTCGCGGTGCAGCCTCAGCTCCACTTCGGCCAGGTTGCGCAGGTGCGCCAGCTCCAGGGCGAGCGACGTGGCGGCGTGTCCGAGCGCGAGTACGGTGTGCTCGTCGGCCTCCTCCTTGGCATCGACCAGGGCCAGCACGCCCAGGATCTCGCCGTGCGGGCGGACGAGGGTGATCAGCCGGTCCTTTATCCGCACCGGCCCGGCCTCTCGCGCGACGGCCTGCAGCATCTCGTCCTGGCGGAAGAGGTCCGGTTCGGGATAGGGGTCGGGGCGGCCGGGGCCGGTCCAAGTCCTCAGCCGACCGAAGCGGTCCTCGACCAGCGCGGGAAGTCCAGTGAGTCTGTGGAGGGCGCGGGTGACGGCTTCCTCGCCGCCACCGGAGGCAGCGACGTCGGCCATGAGGGCGTGAACGGCTCGCTCGTAGCCCAGCTCAGCCACCACGGAGATCAGCCGCCGCTGGAGGGCTGTGCGTTCGTCCCTCAGACGGCGCAGCTCCAGCGCGTCCTCGCATCGGCGGCGTTGCGCGAAGGCGACGGACAGTGCAGCAGCGGTTTGCCGGACGAACGTGGCGAGCAGAGATCGCTCGGCCCTGGTGGGCCGGGAGCGGGACGTCACGACGATGTAGCCGTGCAGTCCCCCAGGTCCGCGTAGCCCCAGGGCCCGGCCCCAGCGCCTGCCGGGTACGGTCACGTTGCCGTCCTGCCCGGCCAGCTCCCGAAGCCTCCGGCTCACGGCCAAGGCGTGCATCTGCCGGTTCCTCGGGCCGGGGACCAGGTCGCCGCCCACCTTCAGGTATCCGGCCTCCGCACTGTAAGGACCCGCGGCGGCTATGTGGTCCATGGCCAGGCGGAGAATCTCGACTTCGTCCGGGGTGCCGAACAGGGCGCGGGAGAGCGCCACCAGTTCATGGAGGGCATGGTCGGCCGGGGTGCGAGTGGGCCGACGGGGCCCTCTGCGTGCGGCCATGGGATGCCGCCCGGCGCTGTGGTAAAGGCTGTGCGCCCGACTGCCGACCATGGATCACTCCGTCCCTCGAAGCCTTCAGGAGCCGAGCGGCATGTCGCGTACCCGCTCCCGGGCAGGCTTACCGGACATGTGTGGATTGTTTCTCTCGTACTCACGGGGCGACCGGGAAGGTCCCCCGGATGCTCGTGTGAGCGGGGCCCGGTGACAGCGTCTGTCGCGCGGTTCCCGGCGCGATCGGGTAGTCAGGACGCGATCGGGTAGTCAGGAACGGTGAGCAAGGACGCGAGTGACCCCTTCGTACGTGTACGGGGCGCCGGTGAGAACAACCTGCGGAACATCGATGTCGACGTTCCGCGGGACGCCATGGTCGCCTTCACCGGCGTCTCCGGTTCGGGCAAGTCCTCGCTCGCCTTCGGCACGCTCTACGCGGAGGCCCAGCGGCGCTACTTCGAGTCCGTGGCACCGTACGCCCGAAGGCTGTTGCAACAGGTCGGCGCACCGCACGTGCAGGAAATCACCGGGCTGCCACCGGCCGTGGCCCTGCAGCAGCGACGCGGGGCGCCCAGCTCGCGCTCGACGGTCGGCACCCTCACCACGCTGTCCAATCTGCTGCGCATGCTGTACTCCCGCGCCGGCACCTATCCGCCCCGGGCCGCACGGCTGGAAGCCGAGTCATTCTCACCCAACACCGCGGCCGGCGCCTGCCCGAAGTGCCACGGACTGGGCGTCGTGCACGACGTCGCCGAGGACCTGATCGTCCCGGACCCCTCGCTGAGCATCCGCGAGGGGGCGATCGCCGCCTGGCCGGGCGCCTGGCAGGGCGCCAACCTGCGCAGTGTCGTGAGCGGCCTGGGGATCGACATCGACCGACCGTGGCGCAGGCTCAGGAAGAAGGACCGGGACTGGCTGCTGTACACGGACGAGCAGCCCTCCGTGTACATCGAGCCGGAGGAGGGCCGCGTCGACTACGGCTACCAGGGCAAGTTCTGGAGCGCCCGCAAGCACGTCATGCACGTCCTCGCGGACTCCAAGAGCGAGAGGATGCGCGAACGGGCGCTCCGGTTCGTCAGGAGTGTGCCCTGCCCCGTCTGCCACGGCAGCGGACTGCGGCCCGAGGCGCTCGCCGTGACCTTCGCCGGACGTTCCATCGCCGAGATCAACGCGATGCCGCTCACCGAGGTCCTGACGCTGCTGCGGCCCGTCGCGGGGCGGTCCGAGGCCGACGCCACCACGCCGACCGCCCGGTCCGGGGAGACGACCGAGGTCGCGGTACGGATCTGCGGCGATCTGGTCGCGCGGGTCGACGTACTGCTCGACCTGGGCCTCGGATATCTCAGCCTCGGGCGCCGCTCGACGACCCTGTCGCCCGGCGAGGCGCAGCGCCTGCGGATCGCCACCCAGCTGCGCTCGGGGCTGTTCGGCGTCGTCTACGTTCTCGACGAACCCTCCGCGGGCCTGCACCCGGCCGACGCGGAGCCGCTGCTGGAGGTGCTGGACCGCCTCAAGTCGGCGGGCAACTCGCTGTTCGTCGTGGAGCACGACATGGACGTCGTACGGCGGGCGGACTGGGTGGTCGACATCGGCCCCGGTGCGGGCGAGGGCGGCGGTCACGTGCTGTACAGCGGCCCGGTCGCCGGTCTTGAGCGGGTCGGGGAGTCGGCCACGAGCCGGTACCTGTTCGGGCGCGCCCAGCCCCTCGATCACCGCCCGCGCACCCCGCACGGCTGGCTGCACCTGCGCGGCGTCTCCCGCCACAATCTGCACGACGTGTCGGTCGACGTACCGCTCTGTGTGCTGACGGCGGTGACGGGCGTGTCCGGTTCCGGGAAGTCGACGCTGGTGACGCAGGTGCTCGCCGAGGTCGTCCGCGGCCACCTCGGACTCGTACCCGAGGAGCCCGACGAGGCGCGGTTCGAGGTCGACGTCCAGGACGCGTCGGGGGTCGAGTCGTTCGACCGGCTGGTCCGGGTCGACCAGCGGCCCATCGGCCGGACTCCCCGGTCCAACCTGGCCACGTACACGGGGATGTTCGACGCGGTGCGCAAGCTGTACGCGGCGACGGACGAAGCAAGGGCGCGCGGCTACTCGGCCGGGCGGTTCTCCTTCAACGTGCCCGAAGGGCGGTGCGAGACCTGCCAGGGCGAAGGATTCGTCGCGGTGGAACTGCTGTTCCTGCCCGGCACCTACGCGCCGTGCCCGACCTGCGAGGGCGCCCGGTACAACGCCGAAACGCTCGAAGTCACCTACCGCGGCAAGAACATCGCGGAAGTACTGGCGCTGTCCGTGGACGCCGCCGGCGAGTTCCTCTCCGCCGTCCCGGCCGCCTCCCGCAGTCTGGAGACGTTGCGCGAGGTGGGGCTGGGGTACCTGAGGCTGGGCCAGCCCGCGACGGAACTCAGCGGGGGTGAGGCGCAACGCATCAAACTGGCCACCGAGCTGCAGCGAGCCCGCCGGGGGCACGCGCTCTACCTGCTGGACGAGCCGACGGCGGGACTGCACCCCTCGGACATCGCGCTGCTGCTGCGACAGCTGCACCGGCTCGTCGACGCAGGCAACACGGTCGTCCTGGTCGAGCACGACATGGACACGATCGCCACCGCCGACTGGGTCGTCGACCTCGGGCCGGGCGGCGGCGACGCGGGCGGGCGGGTGGTCGCGGCGGGCCTGCCGGCCACGGTGGCGAGGGCCCGCCGCAGTGCCACCGCGCCCTATCTCGCGGCCCGGCTCGCGCGCTCCTGACGCTCCCGACGACAGCGTGAGGGGCTGAGCACCGGTCGGCCGGGTCCCGGGCGCAGCGTCGCCCGCGTCGCCGAGCGTCGTTCCAGCTTGTGGCGGACATCGCTCGTGGCTTTGTCATGGCTTTGTCCGTGAGCGCCCCTGGCCGTGGTTGTGCCACGAGCGGCCGGGTACTCGGGCGCACCCACCGTGAGGGGCGCCCGCAGAAGCCGAGGCCGTCACGGCTCGACGGCCGCGGGAGCACCCGGCGTCCCACATCCCCCTGCGAGGCCCGCGATGAGCCGTCTCTTCTCGCCGCTCACCCTCCGCGGCACGACCTTTCCGAACCGGGCCTGGGTGGCCCCCATGTGCCAGTACAGCTCGGTCGACGGCTATCCGCAGGACTGGCATCTGGTCCATCTCGGCTCCCTGGCACGCGGCGGGTCCGGCCTGGTCATGCAGGAGGCCACGGCAGTGGAACCTGACGGCCGGATCACCCCTTCCGACGCCGGCATCTGGGATGACGGACAGGCCGCCGCGTACAAGCGGATCACCGACTTCGTCCACGGACAGGGGGCCGTTGCCGGCATCCAGATCTCCCATGCCGGCCGCAAGGCGTCGACGGCACCGCCCTGGGAGGGCGGGGGGTACGTCGAACCGGAGGCCGGAGGATGGCAGACGGTGGCACCGTCACCGCTGCCGTTCGACGACTGGCCGGCGCCACGGGAGCTCGGCGCGGACGATATCCGCGCACTGGTCCGGGCCTTCGGCGAGGCCGCCGCGCGGGCGCTGTCAGCCGGCTTCGAGGTCCTGGAGATCCACGCCGCGCACGGCTATCTGCTGCACCAGTTCCTGTCACCGCTGTCCAACCACCGCGACGACGAGTATGGAGGCGGCCTCGACGGGCGCAGCCGTTTCCTCGTCCAGGTCACCGACGCCGTACGGGCGCAGTGGCCGGAGGACCGCCCGCTCTTCGTACGCTTCTCGGCCACGGACTGGGCCGATGGCGGCTGGACGCCGGAGGAGACGGTCGAGCTGTCGCGGCACCTGGTGGCCCACGGGGTCGATCTGGTGGATGTCACCAGCGGCGGACTCGTCCACAACGCCCGTATCGAAGTGGAGCCCGGCTACCAGGTCCCCTTCGCCCGAGCCGTCCGCGAGGGCGCGGCCCTGCCCGTCTCCGCGGTCGGCCTGATCACCGCACCGGAGCAGGCCGACCAGATCCTCGTGGATCGCTCGGCTGACGCGATCATGCTCGCCCGCGAACTGCTGCGCAACCCGACCTGGCCACTCCGCGCGGCCGACGTGCTCCGTGACGACGTCCCGTGGCCGAAGCAGTACGAGCGTGGCCGCCCACGCCACGGCTGAGGCACCCGGGGATCGGACACAGGGCGAAGTCGCTCCGTGCCCATGCGAGCCCTCGTGCGCTCGGTGTCGTACGTCTTGCTCCCGGGTTGGGGCGCGACGACCACCTCTTGTCGGGCCGGCCCCACCGCCCAGTCCGGCAAACCGGGAGAATCCGGCGGGTGGAGGAGGTGAGTGAGCGGCCCTCGCCGGTTACCCGGCTGGTCCAGCGGATCCCGATGAGGGAGAAGAGGCCATGACCCACAGTACGAGCGCCCGGGACGTGGTGGAGGCCATCAAGGATGTCGACTTCCCCGCCGGCAAGGACAGGTTGATCGAAGCTGCGAGCCGGTCGGGCGCCGCGCCGGATGTCGTTAAGGCGCTGCGCGGCATCCCGGCCGAGCAGTATGCCAACCGTGAGGAGGTGGCCCGGTCGGTGCGCGTGGATCCCAGCTCGGACCTGGGTCTGAGCGCGGCACAGCGTGCCGAGCAGGCTCGCGAAGGTGGCAGGCCGGGACAGTCCCAGCATCTGCGCGATGTGCCGAAACCGCCGATCGAGGAGGAGCTGGACAGCTGACGGCCGGGACCGCCCGCTCGGCGTCGCCGCCGGCGCCGAGCGGTGCGGCCGGTGCGAGGTTCTCCTCGGCCTCCTGGCGAAGCGGCTGCCGGCGCGCCACGTGCAGCACCAGCGGCGGCAGCACGGCAGTACCGGCTGGACCAGCCGCGGTCAGGCGGGGGCGCGACGCCCTGATGAGTGTCACGCCCCAGGAAGGCCCAGCGGGACCGGCGCTGACTTTCCAACGCTTCCCCGGGTCAGCGCACCCTTCCCCGTGGCTTCAGCGGCACCGCGGGGAGTTCGGGCGCCCGCAGCGGAGCACCGTCGTAGCCCTTCACCTCGCCGAACCGGGTGCCCAGCGCCCAGTCCTCGCGGGCCTGCTCGATCTCCGACTGGGTGCGCGCGACGAAGTTCCACCACATGATCAGCTCCTCGGCGAACGGTTCGCCGCCCAGCAGCATGATCCCGGCGTCCGACTCGGCGCGCAGCGGGAGTTCGGTGCGGCCGCAGCCGAGGTAGAGCATCGAGCCGGGCAGAACCGGGACGCCGTCCACGTGCACCTCGCCGGACATGGCCAGCACCCCGTACTCGAAGTCCGGCTCCAGGGGCAGGCGTACGTCGGCGCCCCGGGTGAGGGCGAGGTCGGCGCCGACGATCGGGGTGAACGCCGTGCCGGGGGAGGTCGCTCCGTCGAGGCCGCCGAGGATCACGGTGGCGGTCAGGCCGGGCGCGGTGACCAGGGGCAGCTCGGCGTGGTACTCGAACTTCGGGTCCGTGTGGCGGTGTTCGTCGGGGAGCGCGACCCAGAGCTGGGCGCCGTGCAGGAAGCGCGCGTGCGATCTGGGGCTCTCCTCGGAGTGGCTGATCGCCCGGCCCGAGGTCATCAGGCCGAGCTGCCGGGGTCCGATGGTCTGGAGGCTGCCGGTGGAGTCGCGGTGCAGCACCTCGCCCTCGTGCAGCCAGCTCACCGTCTGCAGCCCGATGTGCGGGTGCGGCGGCACCTGCATACCGGGCTCGTCGGCGATGTCGTCGGGGCCGTAGTGGTCGACGAAGGCCCAGGCGCCGATCATGCGCCGGCCGAGGTTCGGCAGCAGCCGGCGTACCTCGGTCGACTCGCCCAGCTTCACACGGCGGGGACTCAGCAGTTCACGGACGGGCTCGGCGACGACGAATCCGCGGCCGCCGCACACGCTCGGTACCGGCGCGCGGTCAAGGTTGCTCATGTGCCACAACCTAGTCGCCTCCGGGCCGCGACGCCGACAGACCCGGACCCGGGACTTCCGATACGGCCGTAGGGCAGCTCCGCCATGTCGTCCTGCGCCGCCTCGCGGTGTGCGGCGCCCGACCCCGCTCCCTGATCCGGCCCGATCCGCACGGAAGACCCTAGGGCGCCGGGCTGCTCGGGGACGGCCGGGCCGGCTGCGGAGGGACGGTGGTGGGCGGCGGGGTCGCGGTGCCGGTCGTCGTCGGCCGGGGTGAGCGGGCCGGTGCGGACGGGCGCGGCTGTTCGTTCCGCACGGTGAGGAACAGCAGGGCCGCCACCGCGGCCAGCGCGAGCAGGCCGATGGTCACGCGGCGCGACGGCGGCCGGCGGGAACGGGCCGCGGTGGACGGCGGGCGCGGTGGCCGCAGGTCGACCGGGCCGACGGACCGCGCGCGTGCGGCCAGGGCGGCGCGCAGCCGTTCCTCGACCGGGGCCGAGGCGGTGCCGGTCCCTCCGGGGGCGGAGTCGTTCATCGCAGACCCTCCAGACGTCGGCCCAGGGCGTCCAGGGCCCTGCTGGCCGTGGACTTGACGGCGCCCCGCGACAGGCCGAGCGTCGCCGCGATCTGGGCCTCGGTCAGGTGCGACCAGTAGCGCAGCACCAGGACCTCGCGCTGGCGCGGGGTCAGCGTCCGCAGGGCCGCCAGCACCTCCTGGTGGTCCTCGTGCAGCAGGACTTGCTCCTCCGGCGGCGGCGCGTGCCGCTCGGGTTCGGGGACGTGCGCCCGTACGGTCCTGCGCCGCCGCAGCACCGAGCGGGCGCCGTTGACGACACTCGTCCGCAGGTACGCCTCCGGGTCGTCGAGCGAACCGAGCCGGTGGCCGTGGCGCCGGAACAGCGCGGTGAAGGCGTCCTGCACGACGTCCTCGGCCGTGGGCAGGTCGTCGACCAGCAGCACCGCCAGGCGCACCAGGGAGAGCCGGCGGTGGTGGTACAACTCCTCGATGTCCGGCGGAGCCTCGACGGCGGCCGGCCCGTGCGCGCCGACGCCGGCGCGGCCGCCGGCCGGTGCCGGGACGGCCGGGCCCCCGGCGCGGAGGCGCGCGAGGAGACGGGCGCCGAACGGTGCGCGCAGGGGCGCCGCCGGCGCCGCGGGCAGGCGGTGCCGCCTGCGCGCCGGAGTGCGGGACGGGCCCCAGGGGAAGGGCGCCGCCGGTGGTGTGGCTGTCGTCATGGATCTCCCGGCCGCGGGTGCGGGGAGCCGCGCCGGGCGGCTCCCCGCACCCGCGGCGCTGCCTCAGTGGTGCCGCGGAACCGGCGCGGGTGTGGCGAGCCGGCCCGCCGGGACCGGACTCGGCGAGGCCGCCCGGTGGCCGTGGTGCGGCGCGGGGGCCGGCCGCGGGGCGCCGGGGAGGGTGGGGGACGGCACGGGGGCCGGCGCCTTCGTGCCCGGCACCGACGGCACCGGGGTCGGCTCGTGCGGGCTGGACGGCACGGGCGTCGGGGCGACGGTGGGCGGGTACGACGGCGTGGGGACGGGCTTCGAGGACGGCGGGCGGGTCGGGGAGGGTACGGGCGCCGGGGTCGCGTGGCCGCCCGCGGGCGCCGGCACGGCGGTGGGGGCGGAGTGGGAGGCGGGCCGGGCGTCGCCCTGCACCGCCTGCGCGGTGACGGCGCCGCCCACGGCCAGGGCCGCGCCGACGGCGGAGACCCCGAGGACGGTACGCAGCCTGCGGGTACGGCCGGGGCGGGGGAGTTGCTGTGCGGACATGGGTTCCTTCGGTCGATCGGTGCCGGACATGGGTCGAAGTGGAGGCCTCCACCCCGACAGACGTCCGGCCCCGGCCGAGGTTGCACCCTGCGCCCGGCGAATTTTTCTCGGCCCTCCCGACCGCACCGCCTCGATTGGCGGGCCCGGTGGGGCGGGCCGACGATGGAGGCGAGGGGTGCGGTCGCCGCCATTGTGCTGCCGGTGCCGTCCGTGGCCGCCGGGGACGGGGGCCGGCCCCGGCCGTGCTGAGCGGCCGGAAGGGAGGACACCGTCATGCTGGAAGTGAAGACGGTCGACAAACCCGACGAGCGGCGTGACTTCCCCCGCGGCCACCTCGAAGCCCTCCACCTGACCGGGCTGGACTTCGCGGTGGGCACCTTCGAACCGGGCTGGCGATGGTCGGATTCCGTGGGACCGATCGCGGGCACCGCGAGCTGCATGGTCCACCACAACGGCTACGTGGTCCAGGGACGGATGCACCTGCGGATGGAGGACGGCGGCGAGAGCGAGGTCGGCCCGGGCGACGTCTTCGTCTGCGGGCCCGGCCACGACGCCTGGGTGGTGGGCGACGAGCAGGTCGTGGTGTTCGACTTCGCCGGGATGACGGCGAACGAGTACGCCAGGGGCTGAAGGACCTGGTACGCCAAGGGCTGACGGACCGAGTAGTACGCCAAGGGCTGAGGCGGGTACGCCGGGGACCGCGGGGCACGCACCCGCGGTCCCCGGCGCGCGTCCGGCGTCACACCGGCAGCAGCCGGGCGATCAGCCCGGCGAGCTGCCGGGCCGTACGGCACTCGTGCATCTCGACGAGTTCGGCGTAGGCGGGCGCCGCCGAGTCGCCGGTGCCCCACTGGGCGCGCGGCTCGGGGTTCAGCCAGTGCACCCGCCGGGCGCGGCCGGCGAGTTCGCGGACGGCGGCCAGGTTCGGGTCGCTCATGTTCGTACGGGCGTCCCCGAGCACGAACACCGTCGTCCGCGGGCCGACCGCCGCGCCGTACCGCTCGGTGAACTCGCCCAGAGCGACGCCGTAGTCGCTGCTGCCGTGCCAGCCGGTGAGCGTGGCCTCCGCACGGATCCGGGCGCCGAGCCCGTCCGGGTCGGCCCGGCCGTGGGCGAGCAGCCCGGTCACCTCGTCGAGCCGGTTGACGAAGGCGAAGACGCGGACCCTGGCGAACTGGTCGTGCAGGGCCTGCACCAGCAGCATCGTGAAGTCCGAGAACCCCGCCACCGAGCCCGACACGTCGCACAGCAGCACCAGCTCGGGCCGGGCCGGACGGCGCCTGCGCAGCACCGGCCGCATCGGCACCCCGCCCGTGGACAGCGAGGAACGCAGCGTGCGGCGCAGATCGATCGTGCCGCGCGCGGCCCGGCGGCGGCGCGCCGCAAGACGCGTCGCCAGCTTCCGCGCCAGCGGCCACACCACCCGGCGCAGCTCGGCGAGCTGCTCGCGGTGGGCGTACAGGAAGTCCACGCGGTCGGCGGTCGGGGCCACGGCCCGCCGGGCGATCTCGTCGCGTCCGCGCCGCTCGGCGACCCGGCGCCTGGCCTCCGCGGCGACCAGCCGCCGGAACACCTCGATGCGGCGCCTGATCTCGTCGTCCAGCAGCCGGTCCGCGAACCCCGTGCCGCCGTCCCGGCCCCGTACGCCGGCCCGCACCCGGGCCAGCAGGGTCTGCGGCCGGAGCCGGTCCAGCGTCTGGTGCGCCGACCAGCCGTCCGATCCCGGTGAGCTCCCGTACCCGCCGAAGCCTTCGACGGCCTCCGCGGCCAGCCGGGCCAGCAGTGCCCGGTCGTCGGCCGCCAGCGCCCGCGCCAGGCGGTCGCGCAGCTCCTCCCGGTCCGCCGGGGAACGCTCCGGACCGCCCACGCCGCGCGGGAAGTACAGGTCGAAGACCGGGTCGAACACGGCCCGCTGGGCCGGGCCGTGCAGCAGGGTCGCGGCCAGTCCCTCCCGCAGCAGCTCCCGGTCGGCGAGGCCGAGGGCCTCCACGGCGAGGGCCGCGTCGACCGTCTCCCCGGTGCCGATCCGCACGCCGTGCGCGCGGAGCGCGCCGACCAGCCCGGTGATCCGGTCCTCGACACCGGTCACAGCGCTTCCAGGTCCAGTTTGGCCGCCGCCTTCAGCACATCGTCCTGGTGCTTGAGCAGCACGCCCAGGGTGTCCCGTACGACCGTCTCGTCCAGCGTGTCCGCGCCCAGGGCCAGCAGGGTCCGCGCCCAGTCGACGGTCTCCGCGACGGACGGCACCTTGCGCAGGTCCATCGCGCGCAGCGCCCCGGTCACCCGCACCACCGACTCGGTCAGCACCGCGCCGAGGCCCGGCGCCTTCAGCGTCACGATCCGCCGCTCCAGCTCCTCCTCCGGGAACCCGATGTGCAGGAACAGGCAGCGGCGGCGCAGCGCCTCGGACAGCTCGCGGCCCGCGTTGGAGGTGAGCACGACGAAGGGACGCCGGGTCGCGGTGACCGTGCCCAGTTCGGGGACGGTCACCTGGAAGTCGCTGAGCACCTCGAGCAGCAGGCCCTCCATCTCGACGTCGGCCTTGTCGATCTCGTCGATCAGCAGGACGGTCGGCTCCTCGCCGCGGATCGCGGTGAGCAGCGGACGGGGCAGCAGGAACTCCTCGGTGAAGATGTCGGTGCGGGCCTCGTCCCAGGTCTCGCCGCGGCCCGCGCTGATGCGCAGCAGCTGCTTGGCGTGGTTCCACTCGTACAGGGCCCGGGACTCGTCGACGCCCTCGTAGCACTGCAGCCGGACCAGCCGGGCGCCGGCGGCCTGGGCGACGGCCTTGGCCAGTTCGGTCTTGCCGACCCCGGCGGGCCCCTCGACCAGCAGCGGCTTGCCCAGCCGGGCGGCGAGGAAGGCGGTCGTGGCGACGGCGGGCGAGGCGAGGTACCCGGTCTCGGCGAGACGGGCGGAGACGTCGTCGACGGACGTGAACAACGGGGCCTCCGGCGGGGTCGGGAAACGGCGTCCGGTGACTATCCAAGCGCTTGTTCAGCGCTCCTGTCACGTGGTCCCGGCGCTCCTGTCACGCTGGTCCCGCCGCCCCGCCCGCCCGCGGACACGGGCCGGCCGTCACCCGTAGAGCGAGCGGGCTCCCGGGCTGTCGCCCTTGAAGCGCTGGCCCATGGCGATCTCGTCGCCCACCACCGACCAGACGGTCTCGTCGTCCTCGAAGGGGAGCGGGTCGACCTCGCTCGTCTCCTCGCGGATGCGGTCGACCTCGCTCTCCAGGCGCTCGAAGTCGGCCTCCTCGTCCTCCTCATCGCCGCTGAAGGTGAACTCGTCGAGCAGGCGCTGGAGCCGGAGGGTCACCTGGACGAGGGAGGAGACGTCCGTGTGGAGCTCCCGCACGGTCTCCTCGTCGGGGTCGAAGGCGTGCACCTTGCCGGACGCGGGGTCGAGGGCGAGGTGCGCGTTGAGCAGCCAGCCGATGACGGGCCAGTCACCCGCGCCCTCCGCGGCGTCCTCGAAGTCCTCGGTGTGGACGACGTCCTGGACGAGGGGCAGCAGTCCGTCCTCCTCGTCGGGCCGGCGCAGCAGGAGCGTCCCGGTGGGGGCGCCGACGGTCTGCAGGAGGCGGGCGCCCTCGGTGTCCGCGGCGGCGGGCGGGAAGGCGGTGGCGGGCACGGTCGCGATCCGGTCCTCGCCGAAGATGTCGACGAGTTCGCTGCGTGTGACGTCGAAAAGCACTTCCGGAACCTTCGGACTCGGCGGCGACGGGCGCCGGGGGATTCTGGCCGTCCGCCCTTCTAGGGGAGGAACCTGCGGTCCGAGGGCGAGAGGTTCATCACCGTATCAGTGCGTCCGCCGGCGGCGCCGTGCTGGTCCCACTGGTCCTCCAGCCACTGGACGTAGGCCCGGTGCTCCCGGTCCTTCTTGTACTTGCTGAGCTCGGTGCCGTCCGGCCCCTTCTCGGACTGGTCGTACTTCGCGCTGTGGGTGACCTCGAGGTGGTCGGGGAACTCCCTCGCCAGGTATTTGTCGCACTTGGGATTCTTCTGGCAGGGCTCGCGTTCCGTGTAGAGGTGACTGACGTTGCCCTCGTGGCCCTTCTTTATCAGCGGGTGCCCGATGGAGCGTTCGGAGTGCGCCTTGCCGCTGGCGCCGACCAGGATGAACCGCTTGCCGTTGCCGTCGTCGTACAGCGCGGAGGCGTAGTTGCCGCCGGGGACGTAGGCATCGGGGCGTTCGGCGCGGTTGGCGTAGCGGCCGAGCTGGGTGGCGCGGGCCAGTTCGGTGGAGCCGGGCGCGACCTTCTTGGAGTCGACCGTCCCGCCGTTGCCGGGCTTGTCCTTGCGCTGCTTGTCGTTCTTGTTGTTCCACGGGTACCAGGCCTTGTCGCCGAGTACGTCGTTCACTCCGGAGGAGTCGCCGGGATGGACGGGACCGGTGGTGCCGTCGTGGTGCAGCCGGCGTATCGAACCGTCGTCGCTGAGCAGGTACATGGGCGTGTCGCCGTCCCGCTTGACCTTCTTGACCTCGACCTTGTCGGCCTCGTCGCCGACGTCGCGGTCCTTGCGCTTCTGGTGCCGGGAGGCGGCCTTCACCCGCTCCGGGATGGTGTCGGTGACGTGGTCGGTCACCTTCTTGGCGGCCTTCTCCATGCCGTCGATGGCTTCCTCGAGGATGCCGTCGAAGGCCTTGGTGAACGCGTCCCTGCCCTTGGTCCGGCCGAAGGTGTGCTTCGACCTGCCGAGGTGGATCCCGGACTGGCTGCCCATGTCGCTGCCCTGGCGGGAGACCTTGCCGGCGCCGTCCTCGAACTCGGCGTGGTCGATGACCGTCTTCTTGCCCCCGCCGGCCGAGCCGTCGCTGTCGCCCGCGGAGGCCAGCTGCATGCCGCCCGGCTTGTCACCGGGGTGGAAGGCTCCCTCGGCGAGGTCGAGGACCATGTCGGAGACGAGTTCCTGGAGTTTGCCGGTGACGGGCTCGGTGACCTTCGCGATGAGCGCGTCGACGATCTGGTCGACGGCCTCGTCGACGAGCCGCTTGACGATGGTGCGCATCAGCGCGATCTCACCGGCGGCGGCCGCGGCGGACAGGCCCAGCGTCACCGGCGCGGCGGCGAGTTCGGCGACGATGGTGCCGGCGAGCACGCCGAGTTCGACGCCCGCCTTGACCTTCATGCCGCGGATGATCTGGCCGACGCCGTCGCAGGCGTCCGCGAACAGCCGGGCCACCTCGGGGATCTTCTCCAGGTGACGGGTCTTCACGTGCGACCAGTGCTTGTCCATGGCCTCCACGGCCCAGCCCTCGGAGGAGGCGAGGATGCGGCTGACCGCCTTGTGCGCCTCACCGCCGTGGCCCTCGAACTGGTCGGCGAAGTCCCGCATGGACGTCGCCATTTCGAAGTAGTCGTCCTCGTCGACGTTGGGCCAGTTGATCCCGATGAGATCGAGCGCCTCATCGATGATGCTCGGCAGTACCAGACCCATGGCCGCGTGCTCCGTCCCCGTCGACTGCTGGTCTCCTGCCTCCAGCCAACGGGACAGGTTGTCAGGTACACAAGAGTAGACGGTGCCGTGTCACGGTCATGTGACAGGAGTTCCATCTGACGGTGACGACAGGGCAGTTGGCCGGGCCGCACGGGGACACCGGGCGCGCCGGAACGCGACGGCCGGGCGATCGCCGCTGTCCGCACGGCACTTGGCCCGGGTGGCGGGCGCCGCCCCGGGCGCCCGCCGTTCACCGCACGGCGGCCGTCACCGCGCCCGCAGCCGCACGAGCGCCTCGTCCGTCCCCACCATCAGGTCGCCTTCCGCCGTGAGGGCGAGGGCGTTGGCCCGGCTGCCGGGGCGGAAGACGCGCAGCCGGTCGTCGTCGAGGACCCGGTGTTCCACCAGGCCGTCGGCCCACGCGATCGCGAGGACGAGCCCGGCCCCGGCCGTCGTCACCGCCACCGCGTCGACGGCGCAGCCGCGGGCGGCCACCGGCTCGGGCATGGGGCCGGCGTGGGGGGCCCACGCGCGTACGGTGCCGTCGGCGCCGCCCGTGTACAGCAGGAGGACCGTGTCGCCCCCAGCGGAGACGGGCAGGGCGGTTCCGGCGACCGCGGTGACGCGGCCCCGGTGCAGGGCGCGGGTGCGCGGCTCGGCGCCGGCGCTCACCACGTGCACCGTCCCCGCGGCGTCACCGAGGACGACGCGGTCCCCGGCGCCGGCCAGCGCGGTGAACGCCTCCCGCTGACGCCCCGTGTACTCCGCCACCGCTTCGAGGAGCCGCTTCTGCCCCGAGGGGCCGTCGTCGAGCAGGGCGGCGAGCCCCTTGGGCCGCGTCGACTCGGCGGCGCGCTGGGTGTGCAGGAGACCGTGCTCGTCGAGGGCGCTGACGGTGCCGTCACCGTGCTCGGCGATGGCGAGGACGCCGGGCGCGGCGTGCGGCAGGCGTCCGGTGGAGTGGGCGCTCGCCGCGTCGAGGACGCGCACGGTGCCCTGGTGGTCGGCGACGACGAGCTGCCCGGCCAGGGGGCCCGTGCCGGCCGTCAGGGAGCGGACCGGTCCGGGCCACGGCGGGGTGACGTCGCCGCGCACCCGGTGCCAGACGAGCGTCCAGGAGGCTTCCCGGGCAAGGGATTCGAGGATCGCGGGCAGCCGCGGATCACCGGCGTCACCGAGGGCGGCCAGGAGGACCAGGGCCCGTTCCGCGGCCGGCTGCTCGCGGGTCAGGGAGGCGCCGGCCCGCAGCCAGGCGGCGCGCAGTCCGCCGTGGTCCTCCGCGGAGCGTTCGTAGGCGGTGGTCACGCTCCAGGGGTCGGCGGCGCACACCGAGGCGGGATCGTCCAGGTCGAACGGTTCCTCGGGTTCCGGTTCCCGCTCCGCGGACCCGGCCCGGTCGGCGGGGTGGGCCGCGTCCCAGGACTCGCGGCGGGCCTCGTCGGTCCACCGGGGCTCGTCCAGGTCCATGCGGGCGCAGGGCGCGGCGGTGAGCGCCTGCGCCCACGGCGTACCGGAGCGGACCTCGACGATCACTCGCACGTGCTCCAACGATGCCAGGGACAGCGCGAGTTCGACGAGCGGGCCGGGCTGGTCGGCGCCGTGCAGTTCGGGCAGCGCGATGACGGTGCGGCGCCGGTCCGCGGCGAGCGCGGTCAGCAGGTCGCCCGGGGAGCGGGCGGCGACCGACAGCTGTTCGCCGAGCATCCAGGCGGCTGTGGTCGCGGTCTGGCCGGGCAGCGGCACGAAGCCGTGGACCCGGCGTTCGCCGACGGTGCCGGGCCGGGTGCCGTGGCCGATCAGCCAGGCGAGGAGCCGCGACTTGCCGCTGCCCTCGGCGCCGGTGACCACGGCGAGACCAGGGGCGTGGGGGTCGCCGAGCCAGGCGAGCAGGGCGGCCGCGGCGGGCTCCCGCCCGGAGGCGGGACGGGACCAGGGCGGGGCGGGATCGGCGGTCACGCACCCGCCTCCGTTCCCGCGGCGCCCGGGCCGCGAGTCACTGCCGGGCCTGCCGCGCGGCGTGGGTGATGAGTTCCTTGAGGCCTTCCTCGCGGGACTCCGCGGTGGCGCCGTAGTCGAAGCTGTGCGTGAACTCGGCGTGCGGGAGGACGGCCTGGAGCCAGGCGGCGCAGTAGTGGCCCGGCATCATGCACGGTTCGAGCTCGCAGTAGACGCGGCGGACCTGCTCGGGCTCCACCCCGCTGGAGGAGAGCCGCTGCCACAGCTGCTCCTCGGGGTGCGGGCGGCCGGGACCGGCCTGCGCGGTGACGATCTGCTTGGCGCCGTCCTCGCCGACGTACTCGAAGGCCGACGAAAAGGGGAAGTTGAGGGTGTGCCGGACGTCGTCGAGCACCCGCGACCACCAGTTCTCCCGGTCGGCGACGGCCTCCGGGTCGATCTGCCGGATCTCCCGGACCAGCGCGGCGAACGCCTCGGCGGCCGACTGCAGTCCGTCGGAGGCGGCGATCACCGGCAGGGCGCGGTCCAGAGCGGCGGCGCAGTGCGTGAAGGCGGCGACGTCCGAGCTGACGAACAGGGCGGCCTCACCACGGCCGAGGAAGACCGCCTGCACGGAGCCGTCGGTGCGCACGCACAGGTTCGCCAGCCGGTCGGTGCCGATGCGCACCCACTCCGCCCAGTCGCCCTGCAGGGCCACGCCACGGTGGCCGGTGTACATCCCGAGGGTGGGCCCGTCGGTCTCGTCCGCCGCGATGAAGTACGGGCCGACGTGCAGCGGCACACCGACCTGCGCGAGGTGGGCGCGGGCCGAGGCCGGCACGGTGCCGTACGAGGCGGGCACGCTGATGCGGCGCAGCCCCTGGGGACCGAACTGTGCGACGGCGGGGTCCGAGGGGAGCTCGGGCATCACAGACCTCTCACGGTGGCGGACTTACCGGCCCCACCCTATGCGCAGTCGGGTGTCCCGGCGGCGCGGACCCCGGCGCCCGGGTCCGCGCACGCGAGACGCGCGCGGAGCCGGGCGCGTCGCGTCCGGCACACCGGTCACTCCCCGTCCACCAGCACCACCTCCAGGGTGCGCGGCCCGTGCACCCCCTCCACCCGGTCGAGTTCGATGTCACTGGTCGCCGACGGCCCGGAGATCCAGGTCAGCGGGCGGGCCGGGTCCAGCCGGCCGAGGGCCTGCGGGACGGAGGCGACCACCTGGTCCGGGACGCGCACCACGCACACGTGGTGGTCGGGGATCAGGGTGATGCGGCGCCTGCCCTGGTCCGGGGAGCCGTCCAGGACGATCGTGCCGGTCTCGGCGATCGCGACCGCGCACCCGGTGACCACGCTGTCCACCCGGTCCAGTTCACGCGCCGTGCTCACGGCCCTGTCCGCCACCCGGGCGGGACCGGTGGCCGCCAGCCACCCGGCCGGCAGGCCCGGCGGCACGAGCACCCGCTCCGAGCCGCGTTCGGCTAGCAGCCGGGCGATCAGGTCCGGCAGGCCCGCCGCGTCCGTGCGGTGCACGACCGCCCGGTAGTCCGCCAGGTTCTCCGCCAGCAGCTCCACGGTCTGCCCGGCCGTGAGGCCGCCGTGCTCGCGCAGGTAGTCCCGCGCCACCGCCTCCTCGTACGGCGTCTCGTCCGCCGGCAGGTCCGCGAGCGCGCGCCGCACCCTGCCCAGGATCCGTTCCCTGCTGCTCACTTCGCCGTGCCCTTCCCGCCGTCCGTACGCCGCCACCAGTCCCGGAACGGCTCCGCCGGCACCGCCGGCAGGTCCCGGGTGCCGCTCCACGCCCGGCCCGGACCCGGCAGTGCGCGCGGATGCAGCCGGCGGGTGCGGGAGGCGATCCGCTGCCCGGCGCGCAGCGCGCCCGGGTGGGCGAACGCCCAGCGCGCGGCCCGCATCGCCGCCCGCTCGGCGGCGTGACCGCGGGCCGGCCTCAGCACCACCTTGTTGCCCGCCCGGACCGCCTCGCCACCCTGCGCGACCCGCTCCCGCAGGTGCACCAGCACCTCCGGGATGTCGATGGCGACCGGGCACACCTCGTAGCAGGCCCCGCACAGCGAGGACGCGTACGGCAGCGAGGCGTCGATCTCGCTGCCGGTGCCGCGCAGCTGGGGGCTGAGGATGGCGCCGATCGGCCCCGGGTACACCGAGCCGTAGGCGTGGCCGCCCGCCCGCTCGTACACCGGGCACACGTTCAGGCAGGCCGAGCAGCGGATGCAGCGCAGCGCCTGCCGGCCCACCTCGTCGGCGAGGGTGTCGGTGCGGCCGTTGTCGAGCAGGACCAGGTGGAAGGTCTCCGGCCCGTCCCCGCCCGTGGTGCCGGTCCACGTCGACGTGTACGGGTTCATCCGCTCGGCGGTCGAGGAGCGGGGCAGCGTCTGCAGGAAGACCTCCAGGTCCCGCCAGGTGGGCACGATCTTCTCGATGCCGACGACCGAGATCAGCGTCCTGGGCAGGGTCAGGCACATCCGCCCGTTGCCCTCGGACTCCACGACCACCAGCGTGCCGGTCTCCGCGACCATGAAGTTGGCTCCGGAGATCCCGACCTCGGCCCGCAGGAACTTCTCCCGCAGGTGCAGCCGGGCGGCCTCGGCGAGCTCGGCGGGGGAGTCGCTCAGGCCCTCCGGGGCGGGGCGGCCCCACGCGGCCATCTCGGCGCGGAAGATGTCCCGGATCTCGCCCCGGTTGCGGTGGATGGCCGGGACCAGGATGTGCGAGGGCCGGTCCTTGCCCAACTGCACGATCAGCTCGGCGAGATCGGTCTCGTAGGCGCGGATCCCCGCGGCCTCCAGGGCTTCGTTGAGCCCGATCTCCTGCGTGGCCATCGACTTGACCTTGACGACCTCCGACTCGCCGGTGGCCCGGACCAGTTCGGTGACGATCCGGTTGGCCTCGTCGGCGTCGGCGGCCCAGTGCACCGTGCCGCCCGCCGCCGTCACCGCCTCCTCCAACTGGACCAGGTACCGCTCGAGATGGCGCAGCGTGTGGTCCTTGATCCGCTTGCCCGCCTCCCGCAGCGCCGCCCAGTCGGAGACCTCGGCGACCGCCCTGGCCCGCTTGGCCCGGATGGTATGGGTGGCGTGGCGCAGATTGCCACGCAGGGTGGGGTCGCCGACGGCTTCGCGCGCCGCCTCGGGGAAGGCCGGCATGCCCAGGTACGTTCCGCTCATGCGGCCGGGTCCTCCTCCGTGCTCGCCAGGATCTCCGCGATGTGCACCGGCCGCATGTCCGTGCGCAGCCGGCTCATCGTGCCGCCGATGTGCATCAGGCAGGAGTTGTCGGCCGCGCACAGCACCTCGGCGCCCGTCGACTCGGCGGCGCGCACCTTGTCCGCGCCCATCGCCGCCGACACGTCGGCGTTCTTCACCGCGAACGTGCCGCCGAACCCGCAGCACTCCTCGGCGCCCGGCAGCTCCACCAGTTCCAGTCCCTCGACCGCGTTCAGCAGCCGCCGTGGCCGGTCGCCCAGGCCCAGTGCGCGCAGTCCGTGGCAGGTGGGGTGGTACGTCACCCGGTGCGGGTAGTAGGCGCCGACGTCCGTCACCCCCAGCACGTCCACCAGGAACTCCGTCAGCTCGTACGTCTTCGGCACCACCGGCGCGAGCACGCCGGCCAGCGCGTCGCCGCGGCCCTCGGCCCGGGCTCGCTCGCCCATGCGCGGGTACAGCTCGCGGACCATCGCCCCGCACGACCCGGACGGGGTCACGATCGCCTCGTACTCCCCGAAGACCTCGGCGAAGTGCCGGGCCAGGGGCTCCGCCTCATGCCGGTAGCCGGTGTTGTAGTGCGCCTGCCCGCAGCAGGTCTGGTTCATCGGGAAGTCGACCTCGACCCCCAGTCTGGTCAGCAGTCTCACCACCGCCCGGCCGGTGTCCGGATAGAGCGTGTCGTTGACACAGGTCAGGAACAGGGCGACACGCATCGCGGCTCCTAGGCTTCGGTCGTCGGACGTTTGCAGGGTAATCGGCGTGATATCCGCCGGGCGGCGGGCGCGGCTCACCGCGTGGCGAGCCGCGCCGCCGCCTCCCGCCAGCGGGCGGTGCCGCCCCGGGGTGTGTAGCGGGTCAGGGGCTGGGTGCGCGTGAGCAGCCGGCGCATGCTCGCGAGGTCGCCCGCCAGGCCGTGCGTGCGGGCCTGCACCAGCACGTTGCCGAGGGCCGCCGCCTCGGTCGCGCCCGCCACCACCGGCAGCCCGCAGGCGTCGGCGGTGAGCTGGCACAGCAGCGCGTTGCGGGTGCCGCCGCCGACGATGTGGACGACGTCGACCGGATGGTCGGCCAGCCGCTGCGCGTCCTCGACGGCCCGGCGGTGGGCGAGGGCCAGCGAGTCCAGGATGCAGCGCGTCACCTCGCCCCGCGTCACGGGCACCGGCTGCCCCGAGGCCCGGCAGGCTTCGGCGATCCGCTCCGGCATGCCGCCCGGCGCGAGGAACGCCTCGTCGCCGGCGTCCACCACCGACCGCAGCGCCGGGACCGCGGCCGCCTCGCGCAGCAGCGGCCCCAGATCCGGTCCGCCCCAGGCGCGCACGCACTCCTGGAGCAGCCACAGCCCCATGATGTTGCGCAGGTAGCGCACGGTGCCGTCGAGCCCCAGCTCGTTGGTGAAGTTCGCGGCCCGGCTCTCCTCGGTGAGCACGGGCGCGTCGAGTTCGAGACCGGCCAGCGACCAGGTGCCGGTGCAGATGTAGGCGAAACGCCCCTGCGTCGCCGGGACCGCGGCCACCGCCGACGCCGTGTCGTGCGAGGCGACCGCGGTGACCGGCACCGGACCGGTGAGCCCGGTCTCCGCCAGCACCTCCGGCCGCAGCAGCCCCGCCGGGTCGCCGGGCCGCCGCAGCGGCGCGAACAGCCCGAGGTCGACGTCCAGCCGCTCGGCGACGCCGTACGCCCAGTCACGGGTGCGCGGGTCGACGAGCTGGGTGGTGGAGGCGTTGGTCAGCTCGGTGCCCTGTTCGCCGGTCAGCCAGTACGTCAGCAGGTCCGGGATCAGCAGGAGCCTGCGCGCCTGGGCGAACTGGGCACTCGAGCGGGCGGCGGCGAGCTGGTACAGGGTGTTGAAGGGCGCGTACTGCAGACCGGTCGCCGCGTACAGCTCGGCGGCCGGCACGGTCGCCCACACCTCCCCCGCGACGCCCTCGGTGCGGGCGTCGCGGTAGTGCACCGGGTTGCCCAGCAGGGCGCCGTCCGCGTCCAGCAGGCCGTGGTCGACGGCCCAGCTGTCGATGCCGACGGAGTCGACCGGGCCCGCGGCCCGCAGCCCGTCCAGCACGCCGGCGTACAGCCCCAGGACGTCCCAGCGCAGGCCCTCCGGGATCCTGACCGGCCGGTTGGCGAAGCGGTGCACCTCGGTCAGCTCCAGCGAGCCGGGGCCGACCCGGCCGACCATCACCCGCCCGCTGGAGGCGCCCAGGTCGACGGCCGCGTAGGACCGCACTGCGCCGCTCATCGCAGGAACGCGGCGGCCACACCCGCGTCGACCGGGATGTGCAGTCCGGTGGTGTGGGTGAGTTCCCCGCCGGTGAGCGCGAACACCGCGTTCGCCACATGCTCGGGCAGCACCTCCCGCTTCAGGATGGTCCGCTGGGCGTAGAACTCGCCCAGCTTCTCCTCCGGCACCCCGTAGACCGCGGCCCGCTGGGCGCCCCAGCCGCCCGCGAAGATGCCGGACCCGCGGACCACACCGTCCGGGTTGACCCCGTTGACGCGGATGCCGTGCTCGCCCAGCTCGGCCGCCAGCAGCCGCACCTGGTGGGCCTGGTCGGCCTTGGTGGCGGAGTAGGCGATGTTGTTGGGGCCGGCGAAGACGGCGTTCTTCGACGCGATGTACACGATGTCGCCGCCCAGTCCCTGCGCGGTCATCACCCGGGCGGCCTCCCGGGAGACCAGGAAGGAGCCGCGCGCCATGATGTCGTGCTGCAGGTCCCAGTCCCTGGCCGAGGTCTCCAGCAGCGGCTTGGAGACGGAGATGCCCGCGTTGTTGACGACCAGGTCCACTCCGCCGAAGGCGAGCACCGCGGCCTCGAACGCGGCCGCGATCTGCTCCTCCGAGGTCACGTCGACCGTGACGGCGACGGCCCTGTCGGCGCCGCCGAGCTCCTCGGCGACGGCCGCGGCGTTCGCGCCGTCGAGGTCCGCCACGACCACGCAGGCGCCCTCGTCCGCCAGCCGCCGGGCGATGGCCCGGCCGATGCCGCTGCCCGCGCCGGTCACCAGCGCGACGCGCGTGGCCAGCGGCTTGGGTGCGGGCATCCGCCGCAGCTTGGCCTCCTCCAGCGCCCAGTACTCGATGCGGAACTTCTCCGACTCCTCGATCGGCGCGTACGCGGACACCGCCTCGGCGCCCCGCATGACGTTGATCGCGTTGACGTAGAACTCGCCCGCCACCCGGGCGGTCTGCTTGTCCTTGCCGAAGGAGAACATGCCCACCCCGGGGACCAGCACGATCGCCGGGTCGGCGCCGCGCATGGCGGGGGAGCCGGGCAGCGCGTGCCGCTCGTAGTAGGCGGCGTACTCCTCGCGGTAGGCGGTGTGCAGCTCCTTCAGCCGGGCGACCGCCTCCTCCAGCGGCGCGGCCGGCGGCAGGTCAAGCACCAGCGGGCGGACCTTGGTGCGCAGGAAGTGGTCGGGGCAGGAGGTGCCGAGGGCGGCCAGCCGCGGGTGCTCGGCGCGGGAGACGAAGTCCAGCACCACGTCCGAGTCGGTGAAGTGGCCGACCTGCGGCCGGTCCTGGGAGGCCACGGCCCGCACGTACGGCGCGAGCGCGGCGGCCCGCTCCCGGCGCTCGGCCTCGGGCAGGGCGCCGTAGCCCTCCAGGACAGGGCCGAACGGCTCGGCCCTGCCTTTCTCCTCCAGGAAGGCCTCGGCGGTGCGGATGATGTGCAGCGAGTTGCGTTCGCACTCCTCGGCCGTCGCGCCCCAGGCGGTGATGCCGTGACCGCCGAGGACGACGCCGATCGCCCGCGGGTTGGCCTTCTTGACCGCCGCGATGTCGAGGCCGAGCTGGAACCCGGGCCGCCGCCACGGCACCCAGGCCACCGTCTCGCCGAAGCACTCGGCGGTCAGCTTCTCCCCGTCGGCGGCGCAGGCGAGCGCGATGCCGGAGTCGGGGTGCAGGTGGTCCACGTGCGGGGCGTCGACGAGGCCGTGCATGGCGGTGTCGATGGAGGGGGCCGCCCCGCCCTTGCCGTGCAGGCAGTAGTCGAACGCGGCGACCATCTCGTCCTCGCGCTCGACACCCGGGTAGACGCCGGTGAGGGCGCGCAGCCGGTCCAGCCGCAGCACGGCGAGCCCGGCCTCGGTGAGGGTGCCCAGGTCGCCGCCGGACCCCTTCACCCACATCAGCTCCACGTCACCGCCGGTGACGGGATCGGTGCCGGTTCCCTTGGCGGAGGCGTTGCCGCCGGCGTAGTTGGTGTTGCGGGGGTCGGCGCCCAGCCGGTGCGAGCGGGCGAGCAGAGCGGCGGCTTCGGGATGCGTGGCCATGGATCTCGGTCCTTCTGCGGAAGAGGGTGGATACGGGCGGCGGGGGGCGGTGCGGTCGGGTCGCCTCAGGCTCCCCACCCGGCCTGCTCCCCGCCCACCCGCTCGGCGACGATCCGCTCCGCCCAGCCGGAGCGGGCGTACGCGGCGATCGGGTCGCCGTCAAGGCCCATCTCCTCGCGCACCTCGCGCAGCAGCGGCCGGACATCGGTGTTGTAGGCGTCCATCAGCACGGCGTTGGCGCCCAGGACGTCACCGGAGGCCTGCGCCGCGGCCAGCGCCTCCCGGTCGACCAGCAGCGCCTTGGCCGTGGCCTCCTGGACGTTCATCACGGAGCGGATGATCGCCGGGATCTTCGCCTCGATGTTGTGGCACTGGTCGAGCATGAACGCCACCTCGGAGCCGAACCCGCCCCCGCGCACCACCTCGTACATGATGCGGAAGAGCTGGAACGGGTCGGCGGCGCCCACCATCAGGTCGTCGTCGGCGTAGAAGCGGGAGTTGAAGTCGAACCCGCCGAGCCTGCCCTCCCGCAGCAGCGTGGCGACGATGAACTCGATGTTGGTGCCCGGCGCGTGGTGTCCGGTGTCGACCACGACCTGCGCCTTCGGCCCCAGCTTCAGGCAGTGCGCGTACGCCGTGCCCCAGTCCGGCACGTCGGTCGTGTAGAAGGCCGGCTCGAAGAACTTGTACTCCAGCAGCATCCGCTGGCCGTCCCCGAGCCGGGCGTACACCTCCGCCAGGCCCTCGGCCAGCCGGTCCTGCCGGGCGTGGATGTCGTCCTGGCCGGGGTAGTTGGTGCCGTCCGCGAACCACAGCTTCAGGTCCCGCGAGCCGGTGGCGTCCATGATGTCGACGCAGGCCAGCAGGTGGTCGACCGCCTTGCGGCGCACCCGGGCGTCCGGGTGGCAGATGCTGCCCAGCCGGTAGTCGTCGTCCTGGAAGGTGTTGGAGTTGACGGCGCCGAGCCGTACGCCCTGCTTCTCGGCGAACCCGGCCAGCGCCGCGTAGTCCTCGACGGCGTCCCAGGGGATGTGCAGGGCGACCGTAGGCGCGACCCCGGTGAACTCGTGGACCTTGGCCGCGTCGGCCAGCTTCTCCCGGGGCGAGCGCGGGATGCCGGGCTGCGCGAACACCTTGAAACGGGTCCCCGAGTTCCCGTACGCCCACGACGGCGTCTCGACGGCCTGGGTCCTGAGCGCGGCCTTCACCGCGGCGAGGTCGGTCACTTGGGGGCTCCTGTGGTGTCGGGTGGAACGACTGAGCTGTTGAAACGATTCAGAACGGCAAGCTATGAGGCGTCCGGGGAGGTGTCAAGCACTCCGGCCAACACCGTCGTCCGTGACTCTGCCGTGACCTTCGGCTATCGAAAGTTTTTCGACTCGGACCCATTGACGTGACATGCCCGGGATGCCTAACGTCCCGGCAATCCAGTTGAAACCTTTCACGACGTCGAGGGGCAGTGCCGCCGGCGTCGTCGAGGAGCCCCCATGACCCACCCGCCTGACCCGGGGCCGACCCCGGTGCTGGCCCTGCGGGACGTCTCCAAGTCCTTCGGTGCCGTGCGCGCCCTGCGAGGCGTCTCCCTGGAGCTGCTGCCCGGTGAGGTGCACGCCCTCGCCGGGGAGAACGGCGCGGGCAAGTCGACCCTCATCAAGACGCTCGCCGGGGTGCACCGCCCGGACTCCGGACAGGTGCTGCTCGACGGCGAGCCCGTCGTCTTCCACGGGCCCGGCGACGCCCGCGACGCCGGGATCGCCGTGATCTACCAGGAGCCGACGCTCTTTCCCGACCTGTCCATCGCCGAGAACATCTTCATGGGCCGCCAGCCCCGCCGGGCCCTCGGCCGGATCGACCACAAGGCCACGCACGCGGCGACCACGGCCCTGATGCGGCGGCTCGGCGTCGAGCTCGACCCCGACCGGCCCGCCCGCGGACTGTCCATCGCCGACCAGCAGATCGTGGAGATCGCCAAGGCGCTCTCCTTCGACGCCCGGGTCCTGATCATGGACGAGCCGACGGCAGCCCTGACCGGCAGTGAGGTCGCCCGGCTCTTCGGCGTCGTCCGCACCCTGCGCGAGCAGGGCGCCGCGGTGCTGTTCATCTCCCACCGGCTGGAGGAGATCTTCCAGATCTGCCGCCGGGTGACCACGCTGCGGGACGGCGCCTGGATCGCCAGCGAGCCTCTCGACGGCATGACCGAGGACGACCTGGTCCGCCGGATGGTCGGCCGCGACCTGGACGAGCTGTACCCCAAGCAGGACGTCACGCCCGGCGAGGTCGCGCTGAGCGTGCGCCGGCTGACCCGCGAGGGCGTCTTCACCGACGTCTCCTTCGAGGTGCGGCGCGGTGAGATCGTCGGTCTCGCCGGTCTGGTCGGCGCCGGCCGCACCGAGGTGGCCCGCGCGGTGTTCGGCGTCGACCGTTGGGACGCCGGCGAGGTGGAGGTCGAGGGCCGCAGGCTCACCCGGGGGGCGCCGTCCACCGCGATGGCCGCAGGACTCGCCCTGGTTCCCGAGGACCGGCGCGCCCAGGGCCTGGTGATGGAGATGTCCATCGCGCGCAACATCGGGCTCACCGGACTGCGCACGACCGTGAAGGCCGGACTGATGGACCGCGGCGCCGAACGCAGCCGCTCCCTCGACTGGGCGGTACGCCTCCAGGTGAAGTACGCCCGGATCGCCGACGCCGTCTCCACCCTCTCCGGCGGCAACCAGCAGAAGGTAGTCCTCGCCAAGTGGCTGGCCACCGGCCCGAGGGTGCTGATCGTGGACGAGCCGACGCGCGGGATCGACGTCGGCACCAAGGCCGAGGTGCACCGGCTGCTCAGCGAGCTGGCCGCCGACGGCGTCGCCGTCCTGATGATCTCCTCCGACCTGCCCGAGATCCTCGGCATGGCCGACCGGGTGCTCGTCATGCACGAGGGCCGGATCACCGCCGAGATCCCGCGCTCCGCGGCCACCGAGGAGATGGTGATGGCCGCCGCCACCGGAAGGGCCGCCGCATGACAGCCCCAGGAAGGGCCGCCCGTATGACCCCGACCGTCACCAGGAGGGCCGCCGCATGACGGTGACCACCCCGAACGAGGCACCGCTCACCGAGGTGCCCGGCTCCAGCGGCACCCGGCTGGTGGACCGGGTCTTCAAGATGCGCGAACTCGCCATCCTGGCCGTCTTCCTGGTGATGATCGCCGTCACCCAGGCCGGCAACAGCGAGTTCCTGTCCGAGCAGGGCATCAAGGACCTGCTGCTCAACGCCACGATCCTGGTGCTGGTCGCCACCGGCCAGTCCCTCGTCGTCATCACCCGCAACGTCGACCTCTCCGTCGGCTCCACCCTCGGCATCAGCGCCTTCGCGGCCGGCACCTATCTGCACGACGGCGGGAACCCGGCCGTCGCACTGCTCCTCGCCGTCCTGCTCGGCGTCGCCTTCGGCCTGCTGAACGGTGCGCTCGTCAGCCTCGGCCAGGTGCCCGCGCTGGTCGTCACCCTCGGCACCCTGTACATCATCCGGGGCATCGACTCCATCTGGGTCGGCTCCCGGCAGATCACGGCGGCCGACCTCCCCGGCGGATTCGTGGACTTCGGCTCCGGCGGCGTCTCCGCCGTCCCGTGGCTCGCCCTCATCGCGCTCGCCGTCCTGATCGCCACCGCCTACTACCTGAAGCACTTCGGCAGCGGGCGCGAGCTGTACGCGCTCGGCTCCAACCCGGAGGCCGCCCGGCTGGCCGGCATCCCCGTCCGCAGGCGCATCCTCACCGCCTACACCGTCTGCGGCGCCCTCGCCGGGCTCGCCGGCGCCCTGTACCTGGCCCGGTTCGGCAACGTCGACTCCGGCACCGGCAACGGCTACGAACTCACCGTCGTCAGCGCCGTGGTCGTCGGCGGCGTCGCCTTCACCGGCGGGTCCGGCAGCGTCTACGGCGCCGCCCTCGGCGCTCTGCTGCTCACCTCCGTCAACAGCGTGCTCCCCGCCCTCGGCGTCAGCTCCGTGTGGGTGCTCGCGATCAACGGCGTCCTGCTGCTGCTCGCCATCGCCGTGGACCGGGTCGTCGCGCTGCGGGTGGCCGCAGCCCTGAAGAAGAAGTCGGCCCTCAGCAAGGCCACCCCGACCAAGGAGAACGCCGGTGCCTGAGACGCTGAGCCGCGCCGTCCGCTGGGACACCGTCGTCGGCGCCCTCCTGATCGTCCTGCTGCTGCTGTCGTTCGGCTTCGTGGACGGCTTCGGCAACGCCCTCAACCTGTCCTTCCTCATCGGCAACACGCTGCCCATCGCGCTGATCGCCCTGCCCATGACCCTGCTGGTGGTCTCCGGCGAGATCGACCTGTCGGTCGCCTCCACGGCCGGGCTGTCCGGCGCGGTGCTGGGCAAGCTGTGGAACCAGGGCATGGCCATCGAGACGATCATCCCGCTCTGCCTGCTGCTGGGCGTGGTGTGCGGCCTGGTCAACGGCCTGCTGGTGACCCGGCTCGGCCTGCCCTCGCTCGCCGTCACCATCGGCACCCTCGCCGCCTACCGCGGCATCGCGCAGATCGTGCTCGGCTCGGACGCGGTGACCGACTTCCCCGCCCGGTACCAGGAGTTCGCCGCCGGGCGTCTGGGCGACAGCTTCCTGCCCCAGGCCTTCCTGCCCTTCCTGGTGCTGCTCGCCGTCGCCGTCGTCGTGCTGCACGCCACCCCGTTCGGCCGGTCGCTGTTCGCGGTCGGCGCCAGCGAGGAGGCGGCCCGGTTCGCCGGCATCCGGGTCAAGCGGGCCAAGCTGCTCCTGTTCGTCGCCACCGGGTTCATGTCCGCGCTCACCGGCGTCTTCTGGGCCCTGCACTACGCCAGCGCCCGCTACGACAACGCCACCGGCCTCGAACTCTCCGTGGTGGCCGCCGTACTGCTCGGCGGCATCGACTTCGACGGCGGCAAGGGCACGCTCGGCGGCGCGATCGCCGGGGTGTTCCTGCTCGGCGCGCTGCAGAACGTGATGAGCCTGCTGAACGTCTCCGCCCAGTCCCAGATCGTCGTCACCGGCGTGCTGCTCGTCGTCTCCGTGCTCGGACCCCGGGTCGCCCGCCAGATCACCGTCGCGAGGGCGGGCCGCAGAGCCGCCCCGGCACCGACGTCGTAACTCCCCGCCCGACCGACCCTCGTAAAGGAAACCGACCATGCGCCAGTCCACCCTGCGCCGCACCTGCGTGGCCCTCGCCGCCGTCACCTCCCTCGCGCTCGCCGCCACCGCCTGCGGGGGCACCACCAAGGACGACGTCAAGAACGACACCGGAGCCGCCGCCTCCGCCGGCAAGGCCGACCCGAACGCGGCCACCAAGAAGGGACTGACCGTCGGCTTCCTGCCCAAGCAGGTCAACAACCCCTACTTCACCACCGCCGACAAGGGCGGCGAGAAGGCCCTGGCCGAACTGGGCGAGAAGTACAAGGAGGTGGGCCCCTCCAGCGCCACCGACACCTCCGGCCAGGTGAGTTACGTCAACACCCTCACCCAGCAGCGGGTGGACGCGATGGCCGTCTCCGCGCAGGACCCGGGCGCCCTGTGCACCGCGCTGAAGCAGGCCATGACCAACGGCATCAAGGTCGTCACCTACGACTCCGACACCAACCCGGGCTGCCGCAACGCCTTCATCTCCCAGGCGTCCGCCGAGGACCTGGGCCGCACCGAGGTGCAGCTCCTCGCCGAACAGATCGGCTACAAGGGCGAGATAGCGATCCTGTCGGCGGCGCAGACCGCGACCAACCAGAACACCTGGATCGGCTTCATGAAGGAGGAGCTGAAGGACCCCAAGTACAAGAACGTCAAGCTCGTCAAGATCGCCTACGGCAACGACGACGCGCAGGCGTCCTTCCAGCAGACCCAGGGCCTGCTCCAGGAGCACCCGAACCTCAAGGGGATCATCTCCCCGACCACCGTCGGTATCAAGGCCGCTGCCCAGTACCTGTCCGGCTCCAAGTACAAGGGCAAGGTCAAGCTGACCGGTCTCGGCACCCCCAACGACATGCGCAAGTACGTCAAGAACGGCACCGTCGACGCCTTCGAGCTGTGGGATCCGGCCAAGCTCGGCGACCTGGCCGCCCGTACCGCCGTCGCCCTGGCCTCCGGGCAGATCAGCGGCAAGGAGGGCGAGACGTTCAAGGCGGGCGGCACGGCCTTCACCATCGGCAAGGACGGCGTGATCAACCTGGGCAAGCCGACCGTGTTCGACGCCAAGAACATCGACCGGTTCGACTTCTGAGGCCCGAGGGGGCGTTGATGCGACGCGTGTGCTTCCTGCTGAAGGTCAGGGCGGACCGCCTCGACGAGTACCGCGAGCGGCACGCCGCCGTCTGGCCGGAGATGCTCGACGCGCTCCGGGCGGCCGGCTGGCACGACTACTCGCTCTTCCTGAGGGACGACGGCCTGCTCGTCGGCCACCTGAGGACCGAGGACTTCGCCGCCGCCCGGGCCGCGATGGAGGCCACCGACGTCAACGCCCGCTGGCAGGCGGAGATGGCGCCGTTCTTCGAATCGCTGGACGGCGCCCGGCCCGACGAGGCGATGACACCGCTCACGGAGGTCTTCCACCTGCCGTGACCGCCGCCGCGAGCGGGGCCGCCGCACCCGCCGTAGCCGGGCCGTGATGCCGGTGATGACGGTAATGTGAGGGCCCTTCCGCCCGTGAGCGCGCGGTGAGTCCGCCCTCGGTCGCCCGGGCGCCCGTGAGCGCGTCCCCCCGCCGTCCCCTCGTCCCCTGGAGGTCCGAAGTCCGATGGCCCAGTCGGTGGGTATCAAGGACGTCGCCCGCGCCGCCGGAGTCTCGGTGGGCACGGTCTCGAACGTCATCAACCGTCCGGAGACCGTCGCCGGCGACACCCGGGCGCGGGTGCTGTCCGCGATCGACCGGCTCGGCTACGTGCGCAGCGAGTCCGCCCGGCAACTGCGCGCCGGCCGCAGCCGGATCATGGGTCTGCTCGTGCTGGACATGGGCAACCCGTTCTTCGTGGACGTGGCGCGCGGCGCCGAGCGGGCCGCCCGGGACGCGGGGCTCGGCGTGATGGTCTGCAACAGCGCGCAGAACGCGGCCGAGGAGGCGGAGTACCTGTCGCTCTTCGCCGAGCAGCGGGTGCGCGGGGTGCTGCTCACCCCGGCCGACGCCACCGGCCGCAACATCGCGGCCTTCCGCCGGCACGGCATCCCCTTCGTGCTGGTCGACCGGGTCGCCGAGGGCACCACCGAGTGCTCGGTCTCCGTGGACGACGTGGCGGGCGGCGCCCTCGCCGTGCGGCACCTGGTCGACGCCGGGCACCGTTCGATCGCCTACGTCAGCGGTCCGCCCGGTCTCAACCAGGTGCGCGACCGCCGTACCGGTGCCCTGAACGCCCTCGCCGAGGCCGGGCTCGGGCCCGACGCCCTGCGCGAGCTGCCCACCGAGCGCCTGGACGTGGCCGCCGGCCGGGACGCGGGCGCCCGGCTGCTGGGCCTCGCCGACCGCCCCACCGCCGTCTTCTGCGCCAACGACCTGCTCGCCCTCGGTGTGCTCCAGGCCCTCTACGCGGCCGGCGTGGTCGTCCCCGACGACCTGGCCATCGTCGGCTACGACGACATCGAGTTCGCCGCGGCCGCCGCCGTGCCGCTGACCTCGGTACGGCAGCCCGCCGTCACCATGGGCGCCCTCGCGGCCGGGCTGCTGCTGGAGGAGACCGAGGCCGGCGCGGAGGGCGGCGCCGGCCGGCACGAGCACCGGCGCGTGGTGCTCCAGCCGGAGCTTGTGGTGCGCCGCTCCAGCCTCGCCGCCCGCTGACCGGCGGTTCAGCGGCAATCCGTGCTCCCGGGTGGGTGGGCCCCGCGGCCGGTGTGCTGAACTGGGACGCGTCCGTGCCGTCCGTCCCGGGAGAACCGTTGACTTCCAGCTACCGCCAGCCCGGTGTCGTCCTCACCGACCGCCGCTTCACCGTGCCCCTCGACCACGCGCGGCCCGACGGGGAGACCATCGAGCTGTACGCCCGTGAGGCGGTCGCGAGCGACCGGGCGGGGCAGGACCTGCCGTGGCTGCTGTATCTGCAGGGCGGGCCCGGCTTCGGGGCGAATCGTTTCGTCGGACGGCAGGCCTGGCTCGACCGCGCCCTGAAGGACTACCGGGTCCTGCTCCTGGACCAGCGCGGCACCGGCAGCTCCACGCCCGCCAACCGGCAGACCCTGCCGCTGCGCGGCGGCCCCGCCGAACAGGCCGCCTACCTCACCCACTTCCGCGCCGACTCCATCGTCCGCGACTGCGAGGCCGTCCGCCTCCTGGTGACGGGCGGTGCCCCCTGGACCGTCCTGGGACAGAGCTTCGGCGGTTTCTGCGCGGTGTCGTACCTCTCCCTGGCCCCCGAGGGCCTGAGCACCGCCGTCATCACCGGCGGCCTGCCCTCCCTCGACGCCCACGCCGACGACGTCTACCGGGCCGCCTACCCGCGCATGGAACGCAAGGTCGCCGCGCACTACGCCCGCTACCCGCAGGACGTCGAGCGGGCCCGGCGCATCGCCGACCACCTCCTCACCCACGACGTCGTGCTGCCCGGCGGCCACCGGCTCACCGTGGAGGCCTTCCAGTCCCTCGGCCTGATGCTCGGCATGAGCGACGGCAGCCACCGGCTGCACTTCCTGCTCGAGGACGCGTTCGTGCGCACTCCCGGCGGCCCGGAGCTGTCCGACGCCTTCCAGGAGCAGGTGCGCGGCCTGCTGTCGTACGCGGCGCACCCGCTGTACGCGCTCGTCCACGAGTCCATCTACGGCCAGGACGCCCGCCCCACCGCCTGGGCGGCCGAGCGGGTACGGGCGGAGTTCCCGCAGTTCGACGCGGCCAAGGCGGTCGCAGGCGACGCCCCGGTGCTGTTCACCGGCGAGACGGTGCACCCCTGGACGTTCGACACCGACCCGGCCCTGCGCCCGCTGCGTGAGACCGCCGAACTGCTCGCCGCCCGCACCGACTGGCAGCCGCTGTACGACCCGGCCCGGCTCGCCGCCAACGAGGTCCCGGTCGCCGCGGCGGTCTACCACGACGACATGTACGTGGACGCCGGCCACTCGCTGCGCACCGCCCGCGCCGTGCGGGGGCTCCGGACCTGGGTGACCGACGAGTACGAGCACGACGGGCTGCGCACCGGTGCGCCGCGGGTGCTGGACCGGCTGCTCGCCCTGGCCCGCGACGAGGCGTGAGCCAACGGGACGCGGCACAGGAGGAGTTGCGGCGCAAAAGGAGTTGCGGCGGCGGGCCGGCGGCATAGTCTGCGGCCGTGGGCGGGCCGGTGATCACCGGACCGGATCCGCGGCCGCCGGCCGGCCGGGGCCGCCACCGAGCGAACGGGGACCTGATGAACCGCACCGACCTGCTCGCCGACCGCTTCGAGGAGCACCGGGGGCAGTTGCGCGCGGTGGCCTACCGGATGCTCGGCTCGCTGACCGAGGCGGAGGACGCCGTCCAGGAGGCCTGGCTCAGGCTGGGCCGCAGCGACACGGACGGGATCCGCAACCTCGGCGGCTGGCTGACCACCGTGGTGGGCCGGGTCTGCCTGGACATGCTGCGCTCGCGCACCGCGCGCCGCGAGGAGCCGATCGACGACACCTTCGTCCCCGACCCGGTGGTCCGGTCCCTCGCCACGACCGACCCCGAGAAGGAGGTGCTGGAGGCCGACTCCGTCGGGCTCGCGCTCCTGGTGGTCCTGCAGACGCTGGAACCGGCCGAACGGCTGGCGTTCGTCCTGCACGACATGTTCACCGTGCCCTTCGACGACATCGCCCCCGTCGTCGAGCGCACCCCGGCCGCCACCCGGCAGCTCGCCAGCCGGGCCCGGCGCCGGGTCCAGGGGGCCGGACCGGCCGCCGACCCCGACCTCGGACGGCAGCGGCAGGTGGTCGACGCCTGGCTGGCCGCCACGCGCGGCGGTGACTTCGAGGCACTGCTCGGCCTGCTCCACCCGGACGCCGCGCTGCGCGCCGACGCGGGCGCCCTGGTCCGGGGCGTGGGCGCCTCCAAGGCGGTCAGCGGGGCCCGGACGGTCGCCGAGCAGGCCTCGATGTTCGCCCACCTCGCCGTCCACGCCCGGCCCGTGCTGGTCAACGGAACGGTGGGCCTGGTCACCGCGCCCGGGGGACGGCCGGTCTCGGTCACGGCGTTCACGGTCGCCGACGGCCGGATCACCGGCCTCTACATCCTCGCCGACCCGGAACGCCTGGCCCGCCTCGAACTGCCCGCGCTGGAGGGCTGAGAGGGTCATGGGCCGGGTGCGGCCGGGACGGAGACCATGGCCGCGGGCCGCGCGTCCGCGCGTCCGCGCAGGCCACTAGGCTTGACGCCATGCCGGATCAGACACCCGACCTCGCCGTTCTGCGCGGTGACTGCGCCCAGTGCTTCGGGCTGTGCTGCGTCGCCCTGCCCTTCGCCGCGTCCGCGGACTTCGCGCTCGACAAGCCCGCGGGCAGGCCCTGCCCGAACCTGCGCGACGACCACCGCTGCGGCATCCACGCCGGTCTGCGCGAGAAGGGCTTTTCCGGCTGCACGGTCTACGACTGCTTCGGCGCGGGCCAGAAGGTCTCGCGGCTTACCTTCGAGGGGCAGGACTGGCGTACCGGCTCCAAGGAGCACGCCCGCCGGATGTTCGAGGTCTTCCCCGTCGTACGCCAACTGCACGAACTGCTCTGGTACCTGACGGACGCGCTGCGCCTGGAGGCCGCCCGGCCCGTCCACGCCGGCCTGCGCGAGGCACTGGAGCGCACCGAGCTGCTCACCCGCGGGACCCCCGAGGAACTGGCCCGGCTGGACGTGGCCGCCCACCGGCAGGAGGTCAACGTCCTGCTGCTGCGCGCCAGCGAACTCGCCCGCGCGGACGCCGCCGGCGGAACGGACGGACCGGACGGACCGGACGGGCATGACGGCAGGGGCGGCAAGGCCGGGAAGGCCGGGAAGGCGGGCAAGGGCGGAAAGCGGGGCAAGGGCGGCCGGCGCGCGACCAAGGACCGCAGGGGCGCCGACCTCATCGGCGCCCGTCTGCAAGGCGCCGACCTGCGCGGGGCCAGTCTGCGCGGCGCCTACCTCATCGCGGCCGACCTGACCGGCGCCGACCTGCGCGACGCCGACATGATCGGCGCCGACCTCCGTGACGCGAACCTGACCGACGCCGACCTCACCGGCGCCTTCTTCCTCACCCAGCCCCAGGTCAACGCGGCCCGCGGCAACGCCGGCACCAGGCTCCCGCAGTCGGTCACCCGGCCCGCGCACTGGGTGGCGGGCGACTGAGAGCCCCGGGCCGCGGAGGTTCGCCCAGCGCGGGCGGGGGCGCGCCGGTGCTCTTCGCGGGCCGGAGCGCGCCGGTGCACTCCGGCCGGGGTCAGCCGCCCGTCCCGCTCACCGGGCAGCGGACGGCCGTGCCGGGGCCGGTATCGGGCACGGCGACGGGTGCCGGGGCGGGGGAGGGGCGTCGTTCCAGGCGCAGGCGCAGGCCCTCCGGCATCACCGTCAGGCGCTCGGTGACCCTGAGCCGGTAGGCGGGGTCGGCGCGCAGCTCGTAGCGGCGCAGCAGCAGGCCGAGGACAAGGGTCGCCTCGTGCAGCGCGAACTGGCGGCCGATGCAGGCCCGCGCGCCGGTGCCGAACGGCTTGAAGGTGTGCGGGGGCCGGGCCCGTACGGCGCCCGCCGCGAAGCGGTCCGGGTCGAAGCGCTCGGCGTCCTCGCCCCACACCTCGGGGTCGCGGTGCAGCAGCGGCAGCAGGACCAGCGCCCAGGCCCCGCGCCGCATCGGATGCTCCCCGGCCAGCACCGTGTCCTGCCGGGCCTCCCGGGCGTAGGCGGGCGCGGTCGGCCACAGCCGCAGCGACTCGTCCAGCACCCGGCGGACGTAGCGCAGCCTGGCGACCTGCTCGTAGCCCGGCTCCGCGGTGTCCCCCCAGACGCGGTCCACCTCGGCGCGGGCCCGGGCGGCGACCTCCGGGTGCCTGGCGAGGTAGTACAGGGCGAACGACAGCGCGCCCGAGGTGGTCTCGTGGCCGGCCACGAGGAACGTGATCACCTGCTTGCGCACGTTCTCCGCGGACAGCCGCCGCCCGGTCTCCGGGTGCGAGGTGTCCAGCATGCGGTCGAGCAGGTCCCCGTCCCCGCCGCCCGAGCGGCGCCGGGCCGCCACGACCTCGTCGACCGTGCGGTCCAGGTGGGCGATGTCGGCGGCGTTGCGCCGGGCGGCGCCGCGCAGCAGCAGCGGCGCCAGCGGCACCGGCACGCTGTTCAGGCGCTGCGCGTAGCTCAGCGTGCCGACCATCGCGGTCACGAACGGATGCGGCCGGTCCCGTTCGAAGGAGCCGAAGTCGTGTCCGAACCCGGTGCGGGCGATCGTCTCCAGGGTCAGCTTCGTCATGTCACCGGGCACGTCCACCGTGCGGCCGGCGGCCAGCTCCCGGTCCCAGTGCCCGGTCAGCCGCCCGGCCACCGCCAGCATCATCGAGTGGTAGCCCGCCATGGCCTCCCGGCTGAAGCCGGGCGCCAGCACCTCGTGCGCCAGCTCCCAGTTCGGCTCGTGGTTGTACGCCGTGAACAGCCCGTCCCCGGCGACTGGGCGGAGGTTGGCGACCCCGAGACCCACGTGCTTGGCGAACCGTGACTCGTCGGAGAGGTCGGCGACGAGCCGAGCCCCCCACAGGAACACGAACTCGTTGCCGAACACCCGGCGGCGGAAGACGGGCCCCAGTTCACGCCCGAAGCGCATCGAGTCCTGCAGCGGCCGGCGCCGGTCGACGCCGAGCACATCGCCGAGCAGCGGCAGCCGGCGCGGCGGATGCGGGATGCGGTGCAGCTCGGGCCAGCCCTGTTCGGCACCGCGGAACCCCCTGGGCAGCCCGGTCTCCGTCGTCACCGCCATGACGCGATCTCCCTTGATCCAGCGGATGGTCGAACCTGTGACGCGCGCGTGTTGTACGTGAGTTCAATAACGCGTTCCAGTGTGGTCCGCTTGTTGAACCGGCGTCAAGTAAAGTGACGGCATGCCCGCGAACCAGGGGGAACGCGCCCGGCGCAGACTCAGCACCGAGGAGCGCCGTGAGCAGTTGCTGTCGGTCGGCGCGCGGCTGTTCTCGGAGAGCCCGTACGACGAGGTGCGCATCGAGCGGGTCGCCGAGATGGCGGATGTCTCCCGCGGGCTGCTCTACCACTACTTCCCGACCAAGCGGGACTTCTTCGCCGCGGTCGTGGAGCGCGAGAGCGAGCGGATGCTGCGCATGACGGCGGCCGTGCCCGGGGTGCCGGTGCGCGAGCAGCTCCTCGCGAGCCTGGACACCTACCTCGCCTACGTGCAGGCGCACGCGCACGGCTTCCGCGCCTTCCACCGCGCCGACGCGGCCGGTGACCAGGCCGTGCGCCGCGTCTACCAGCGGGCCCTGGCCGCCCAGGAGCAGCAGATCCTGGGCGCCCTGGCCGCCGACCCCGAGTTCGGGCCCGCCTTCGAGAGCACTCCGGGGGTGCGGCTCGCCGTGCGCGGCTGGCTCGCCTTCACCACCGCCGTCTGCCTGGAGTGGCTGCGCGACGGCGCGCCGGCCCGGGAACAGGTCCGCGACCTGTGCGCCCGCGCGCTCCTGGGAGTCATCGCCTGACGTTCCGCGCCGAAAGGCGTGGCCGGCGCGCGCCCCGGTCCTGGGGCCCGGGCGGGCGCCGCCGCCCGCCCCCGCCCCCTACAGCGGCAGCGCGCAGACGGCGACCGGTGACGCGAACGGCTCGCCCGCCAGGCGCAGCCCGCCGCCTTCCGGGTCCACGTGGAACACGGTGACCGTGCCGGAGCGCTGGTTCGCCGCGAACAGCAGCCGGCCGTCCGGCGAGAGGGCGATCTGCCGCGGGAAGTCCCCGGCCACCGGCACCGTGCCGAGCAGCCGCAGCCGCGCTCCGGAGTCCTCGACGGCGTAGCGCGCGATGCTGTTGTGGCCGCGGTTGGCGAGGAACGCGTACGAGCCGTCCGCGGTCACCAGGAACTGCGCCGGGTAGTTGGTGCCCCCGGACGAGCCCGACGGCTGCGGATCGCCGATCGTCAGGCGGCCGGTGGGCGGGTCGTAGGCGCAGACCGCGACCGTGTCGTCCACCTCGTTCGCCAGGTAGGCGTGGCGGCCACCGGGGTGGAAGGTCAGATGGCGCGGGCCCGCGCCGGGCCGGGCGCGCGCCCGGGCGACCTCGGTGAGGGTGCCCCGGCGCTCGTCGAGCCGGTAGCTGTAGACGGTGTCGGTCCCGAGGTCGACGGCGAGGACGTGGCCGCCGTCCGGGGCGGTGACGAACTGGTGCGCGTGCGGGCCCTGCTGCCCGGGGCCGGGCGCGGGACTGCTGTGGGTGACCACGGCGGTGCGTTCGCCGAGCGCCCCCGAGGCGTCGATGGGGTGCACGGCGACACTGCCCGACTGGTAGTCGGCGCTCAGCAGCCAGCGCCCGCCCGGGTGCACCGAGAGGTGGCAGGGGGCCGCCCCGCCCGTGCCGCGGGCGCCCAGCACCTTGCGGTCGGCGAGCCGGACGGCGGTGACCGCGCCGTCCTGGCGCTCGTCGACCGCGTACAGCGTGCGGCCGTCGGGGTGGACCGCGAGGTACGACGGGTCGGGGACGCCGGTGAGAGTGCCCCTGCCGGTGATCCGGCCGGTCGCCGGGTCGTACTCGGCGAGCCCGATGCCGGCGCCGCCGCCCTCCGCGGAAGTGTAGGTGCCCAGATACAGCGGACGGGGACGGTCCGGCCCACGGGGCGGGCGCGCCGTGCGCTCACCGGACCGCGGAGCCGGACCGGCCGGCGCCGCGGGGGCGGGCGGCTCGGCAGCCGTGACGGGCACCGCCACCACGGCGGCCGCACCCGCCACGGCCCCGACGAACCGGCGCCTGCTCCAGCCGGTCCCCGGTTCCCGGTCCCGGCCGGGCGCGCCGGAGCCGCCGCGCACCGCCCGTTCCTCCTCGTCCATGCCGCACCTCAGGTCGTCGGTCGTCCCGCTGGTGCAGTCACCTTGGCGCGGACCGGCCGGTGAAGGCAAGAACGGCAACGGCCGTTGCGCGGCGCGCAACGCGGTCCGGCTACCAGTCGCCGTCCTCGACCGGCTTGCCCGGCGCGTCCTTCAGCGGGGTCACCTGCCCGGGGGACGGCTGCTGCCAGGGGTCGAGGTCGTCGCCGAGCCAGTCGCCGACCGGCTTGACGTCGGTCAGGGCGCCGGAGGGGTCGAGATCCTCGGCGTCCTCGTCGTAGTAGTCGTACCAGGGCAGCCCGGCCCGTGTGTACGCGGCGCGGTCCACCGGCGACGGCGGGGGCGCCTCGCCGGTGATGCGGCGCCACTCCGGAGGTGTGACCAGGTGGACGAAGACCCGTCCGGCCGGCGTCTCGGACCAGTCCTCCAGGGGCCGGTCGTCCCGGTAGACCTCCTGGTGCATCGAGCCGCCGACGCCCAGCCCCATCGCCGCCGCGCGCCGCGGGGGAGCGCCCGCCGGGGCGGAGGGCGCCGGCGGGGGCCCGCCGGGAGCGGCCGCCGCCATGGGGAGGGGTCCGCCGCCGGGCGGGGGCGCGCCGAAGCCGGCGAACGGCCCGGCCGTCCGCTGCCGCCGGCGCTCCCGCTCGGCGCGCCGCCACTCGGCCAGTGCGCGTTCCTTCAACCCGAACGCCTGGAGCTGTACGCCGCCCCACACCTCCTCGCCGGTGACCTGGCCCTCCACCGTCGCCCCCAGGCCGAGCGGCACGGCGACGAACTGCCGCACCGTGCCCTTGCCGGAGTTGATGCCGTCCAGCCACGGCTGGCGGGGCAGCACCAGGTAGTTCTGCGGCTTGCGGACCAGGTGGTCGCGCCATGGCTTCCCGGACACGGCGCACACCTTGCCCACGCCCACCTGGAGCGCGGCCGGCTCCGTCGTACCGGTGAAACTCAGCCACATCGCCTCGCGCAGGTGGACCGGAAGCATCACGCCACCGCGACCGCGCCACTGCCGCGGCACCCGGTCGCCGAAGTCGGACACCCGCCGCACCGGGAACTCGCCGAGCCCCGGCGGCAGCGGATGGGTGCCCTTCTCGGGCAGCCGCAGCGTGCGCACGAACCGCACCGCCACGCCGCCCGGCAGCCTCAGCGTGTTCCCGTCGATCCGTACCCCGGTCCCGGCCATCGGCCCGCCCCCTCGCCTCCTGGTGCCGGCCCCGCCGCGGCACCTCTCACGGAGAACGTTCGCCGAACCCGGTACGGTTCCGCCAGAGGTCCTCCTGCACTCCGAGGCGCTCGCGCAGCCTGCTCATCCGGGGCAGCCTGGCCCGCTGCTCCCGGGACACCCGGTCCAGCTCCTCCAGCAGGCGGCGGGTGCGGTGCTCGGTGTCCAGCTCGGCGATGATCCGGTCCACCTCGGTCAGCACGGCGCCCATGAGCTGCCAGTTCTCCCAGTCCTTGCCGATCTCCTCCTGGAGCAGCTCGGCGAGCCGGTCGCGGGTGCCGGCCGCGGTGTGCAGCTCGGCGGCCAGACGCGCCTCCGCCGACTCGGCGTTCTCGCTGAGATGGGTGGTCACCAGTACCGCGAAGCTGACGATGGCGTCGCCGATCTCGGAGAGCAGCTGCTCCACCGTGGCGCCGATCTGCTTCGGGAACAGCTCATCGGAGCCGCGGGCCTTGGCCAGGTCGGTGAAGGAGCGGGCCAGCACCCGCAGCACCACCGTGCAGATCTCCAGCGTGTCAAGGCCGGTGCGCAGCACCACCCGGTGCAGCAGGCCCTCCCGGACGCGCGGGTTGAGCCGCAGGCTGTCCTCGGCCTGCCGCAGCGAGGCGTCCACCTGGGCGATGTGCTGGTCCAGGCGGCGGGCCTCGTGCAGCCGTTCGGCGGCCAGCTCCCATGTGACGTGGCCGGCCGCCTCCTCGCCCATCCGCAGCATGAGCTGCCGCACCCGCCGGGACAGGTCCGCGATCGACGCGCCGGCCTTGTCCACCCACACCGGGGGAGGCAGCAGCAGGTTGCAGGCCATCCCCACGACCGCGCCGATCAGGGTCTCCACGATCCGGGCCCAGGCGGTGAAGCCCACGGTGGTGACGCCGAGCACCAGCATGGCGCTGATCGCCACCTCGGCGACGTACTCGTCCACCCGTACCAGGTGTCCGACGCCCAGCGAGGCCACGATCAGCAGCGCCAGGCTCCACCAGGTCAGCCCCACCAGCAGGCTGAACGCGATGGCGACCAGCACCCCGGCGACCACCGAGTTCACCCGGCGGATGCCGTTGGTGAGGGTGGCGTAGAAGGTGACCTGGACGACCAGCAGGGCGGTCAGGGGGGAGGTCAGGGGGGCCGGTTCCGGACTCAGGCGCAGCGCCACCACGTAGGCGATCGTCGCCGCGGCCGCGGACCGCAGCGTCTGGACGACCACCGGCTCCCGGTAGCGCATCACCAGTCGCTTCAGTGCCGCTGTCCACTCTCGTACGTCTTGCATCCCTTGGCCTGTTCCCGCTCCCCGGCCAGGCCGAACGTCCTCGATCGCCGAGGCGTCCATCCGTGACGGCCGACCGCCCGCCCGGGCCGGGCGTCAGGCCCGGATCTTGTCCAGGAAGGCGTTCAGATTGCCCGTCGTGCGGGCGATCTGCTCCTCCAGGCTCAGGCTCTCCTCGAACCTGCCCCCGGACTGCGGCGCCTTCTTCCCGCGCACGTACAGCGAGCAGGCCAGGTCGGTGCACATGTACACGCCGACCGAGTTGCCCTCGCGGCCCGCCGGGCCCGCCTTGCGCGCCGTCATCAGCGAGACCCCGCCGCCCGGATGCGTCGTGAGGCACACCGAACACAGGCTGCGGTGCAGGAACCCGCGCCGGGAGGCCGGAAAGCGCAGTGCCACGCCGACGGGTCCGTCCTCCCGTTCGGCGACCAGATAGCTCCGGTCCGGCGCCCCCGGATCCCGCCAGCCGAGGAAGTCCAGATCGTCCCAGGGCCGTTCCCCGAGGTCGCGCGGTACGGCCAGCCGTTTCGCCTCGCCCTTGGAGCAGTTGATGAAGGAGCTGCGGATGTCCTGCTCGGTGAGCGGTCGCATGACTGGGGTCCTTCCGGGTTCCGTGTGCCGTCGCGCGAACCTAGACCCTCTAGGCTCACGGCTAGCCTACGTAGCCGGAGGAGGGCCGGGCCACCGGATTTCCGTAGGCTGAGGCGGCGGCGGGCGGTGAGCAGGGGGCCCGAGGTCTCGCGCCGGTTAGCTCAGTACATGAAATAAGGGTTGTCGGAAAGTCGCGTTCCGTCCGGTGCGGAGGGTATGTTGCAGGTCGGGACAGGTTTCGGAAGGAGCCACATGGCGGGGCGGAACGGGCGTACGGTACGGGACCTCAGGCGGGGGAACCGCACGGCCGTGCTGCAGCGGCTCTACTTCGACGGTCCGCTCAGCCGCTTCGAGCTGGGCCCGGCGACGGGGCTGAGTTCCGGCTCCGTCAGCAACGTCGTCGCGGACCTGGTCGCCGACGGGCTGGTGGAGGAGGCCGGCAGCGTCGACTCCGACGGCGGCCGCCCCCGCACGCTGCTGCGCGTCGCCCCGCACAGCGGCCAGATGATCGGCGTCGACGTCGGCGAGACCAGGGTCAGGGTCGAGCTGTTCGACCTGGCGCTCACCGAACTCGCCCGCACCGAGCGCCCGCTGACCCAGGACGGCTACGACGTCGACGTGATCGTCGGCCACATCCGCGACGGCATCGCCGAGGTGCTCGCCGCGCCGCAGGCCGTGCCCGAGCGGCTGCTCGGCGTCGGCGTGGGCGTCCCCGGCATCGTGGAGCACACCGCCGACCGGGGCGCCGTCGTGCACGGGCAGACCATCGGCTGGGACGCGGTGCCGCTGGAGGAGCTGCTCCGCTCGACCTCCCGGCTCCCGGACGCCGTCCGCTACTTCATAGACAACGGCGCCAAGACCCTGGGCCAGGCCGAGATGTGGTTCGGCGCCGGGCGGGGCGCCCGCAACGCGGTGGTCGTGCTCTTCGGCTCCGGCGTCGGCGCCTGCCTGGTCACTCCCGAGGTGGAGCACGGGCGGGCCGTCGAGTGGGGCCATCTGACGGTCCGTGTGCGCGGGCGGCGCTGCCGGTGCGGTGCGCCGGGCTGCCTGGAGGCCTACGCGGGCGCGGAGTCGCTGCTGGCCCGCTGGCGCGAGGAGGGCGGACGGCCGCCCGAGGGCGCCGACGAGGAGACCGCGCTCACCGCGATGCTCGCAGCGGCCTATCCGCTGGACACCGCCGACCCGGACCCGGTGGCGCTGGCGGTCCTGGAGGAGACGGCCGAGTACCTCGGCGCCGGTCTGTCCGACCTGATCAACCTCTTCCAGCCGGAGCGCATCCTCATCGGCGGCTGGGCCGGACTGCAGCTCGGCACCCGGTTCCTGCCCGCCGTGCGCCGCCACGCCACGACGTACGCCCTGCGCCACCCGGCGGACAAGGTCACCATCGAACTCGGCCGGCTCGGCCCCGACGCGGTCACCGTCGGCGCCGCCATCCTGCCGCTCGCCGACTTCTTCGCCCGCGGCGGCCGCCGCACCGAACCGGTCCCGGAGGACCGCCACCCGGCCTGGCGGGCCGCACTGGAGGAGCGGGCGCCGCGCTAGGGCCCGACAACGCACGCGACGAGGTGCGGTGCCGGGCGCCGCGCCGCGGGCCCGGCGGAAATGGTCAGAGGGGCCCTGGAGCCCGTACGGCGCTTGCCGCCCCGGTCCTCGGAAAGGGCGGGGCGGCAAGCGCTGTGAACAGGCGACGGCCCCCTACGGGCCGTGCGGAAGGCCGACGCCACGGGCCGTCGACCCGGCGGTCACCCGGAGGGCTCGTCCGGCTCCGGCCGCTCGTCCGTCCCGATGCCCTCGTCCGTCCGGGTCCCCCCGTCCGGCCCCGTCTTCTTCTCACCGGCCGGTTCCGCGGCCACATCCAGCGGGTCGGTGCCGGGACGGGCCTGCTGGTCGGGCGGGTCGCGGGGGACCGGGTGCTCATCGCGGCCGGGCTCCGGCTCGGGCTCGGGCCGTACGGTCATGGCTTCCTCTCCTCTCCTCACACCGACGCGCCTCAGCCGACCTTCCGGCCGCGCATCGGTTCCGTCTCCATACCGCCGCCCCGCTGCAGTCCGTCCAGGAACTCGCGCAGGACCTCCTCGGCCGTGTATCGGGGGCGCCAGCCCAGCTCGGTGCGGGCCCGGGTGCAGTCCATCAGCGGCAGCCGCAGGACCGCGTCGAACAGGTGCGGGGAGGCCGGAACCAGGCGCAGTCCCCAGGCCGCGGCGAGCGCCGACCGGGCGGCGGCGCGCGGCAGCCGCACCGCGCGGGTGCCGACCATCTCGCCCAGCATCGAGGCGTCCACCGGAGGGTCGGCGGCGAGGTTGTAGGCGCCCCGCGCGGTCTCCGAGTGCACCGCGAGCCGGTAGGCCTCGGCGGCGTCGTCGGTGTGCAGCACCTGCATCCGCAGCCCCGGCACGTCGGGCAGGAACGGCAGCATCTCGGGCCGGGCCAGCGGCCCGGGCAGGAAACGCCCGCCGAAGATGCGCCGCTGCTCACTGGCCGACTCCCACTTGAACAGGAAGCCCGGCCGCATCCGGACCACCCGGACCTCGGGGTGGTCGCGCTCGAAGATGTCCAGGGTGCGCTCCAGGTACGCCTTCTCCCGGCAGTACGCGGCGTCCGGCCAGCCGTGCGTCGGCCAGGACTCGTCCACCGCCTGGTCCCTGGGGCCCGGCGAGTACGCGCCCACCGAGGACGCGTGCACCAGCACCGGCACCCGGGCCGCGGCGACCGCCTCGAACACGCGGTCGCTGCCCAGCACGTTGGTCCGCCAGGTGGTCGCCGGATCGTGCGTCGGCTGGAACGCCCAGGCCAGATGGATCACGGCGTCGGCGCCCTCGAACCGCTCGGCCAGGTTGGCCGTCCCGGACGCCAGGTCCACCGCCGACCACTCCGTCTTCGGCGGGGACCACGCCGGTGTCCGCCGTGCGATCCCCCGGATCGACTTGATCCCCGGATCCTCGGACAGGACGCGCACCACGCTGGTGCCGACATTGCCGGTGGCGCCCGTCACCACCACCCTGCTGCCCACTGCGCTCGTCACCTTCGGCTCCTTCCGCGGAGGCTTCGGCGGACCCGTCGGGTACCCGGCGGCCCGACCGGCACACGGCGGCGGAACGAGAAAGCCCCGGCCGTGACGGGGGAGACACGGCCGGGGCGGCTTGTGGTGGGCGCGGATGGCGGTCGCCTCTCGGCGAAAGGCTCCACAGGGCTTCAGCCGAACGATCGTCCCTGTGGGCAAAAGGTGAGGCCCGGGGACACTGTCCCATCCGCACCCACGGCTGGTTCAACGGGCAACCAACCTTGGGTGTTCCCGGGCGCCGTCGTGACCCGCGTCACTCCCGCGGCGTCTCGGCCAGCGGGCTGCCGGCCAGCCGGCCGAGCAGGTCCGCCGGATCGTCGTACACCGCCCCGGCCCCCGCCTCCTCCAGGTCGGCCCGCGGGATCCCGCCGCACAGCAGTCCCACGCAGCGCACCCCGGCCTTGGCGCCGGCCCGCATGTCCCACACGGTGTCCCCGACGAACACCGCCCGGGACGCGGGCACGCCGGCCAGCTCCAGCGCGAGCTCCACCGGCTCCGGAGCTGGTTTGCCCCGTGCCACGTCGTCGGCGCTGGCGGTGCCCACGATGGCCTCGTCCGCGTCGATCGCCCGGCGCAGCGCGCCCAGCTCGGCGCCGCTCGCGGAGGTGGCCAGCACCACCCGCCAGCCGTCCGAGTGCAGCCGCCGCAGCAGCTCCCCGGCCTTCGGCAGGGCGGGCAGCCGGTCGAAGTACTGGCCGTACAGGGCCTTGTGCGCCGCGCTCAGCTCGGCGTCCTGCTCCTCGTCCCGGCCGTCGCCGAGCAGGTGCGCGATCAGATCCGTGGAGCCGAGGCCCACGGCCCGGTGCACGGCGTGCATGGGCACGTCGTGCCCGGCCTGCCGGAACGCCTCCCACCAGGTCACGACATGCAGATGATTGGTGTCGACGAGGGTTCCGTCGACGTCGAACACGGCGGCGCGATCCATCCAGGGGTCCTTTCTCTCTCACCCCTGCGGGTACCACGTCAGGAACCCGCCACGCGCGCCGGTACGCGGCCCTCACGCGTCCAGGCCAGCAGCTCGTCGGCCGGCCAGGTGTTCACCACCCGCCCGGCCGGCACCCCGCACTCCTCGGCGCGGGCGCAGCCGAGGATCTGCCAGTCGAGCTGTCCGGGCGCGTGCGCGTCGGTGTCGACCGCGAACAGCGTCCCGGCGGCCACCGCCCGGCGCAGCAGCCGCCGGGGCGGGTCGAGCCGCTCGGGCCTGCTGTTGATCTCCACGGCGGTGCCGGACTCGGCGCAGGCCGCGAACACCGCGTCCGCGTCGAACTCCGACTCGGGCCGGCCGCGCCCGGTGACCAGGCGTCCGGTGCAGTGGCCGAGCACGTCCGCGTGCGGATCGCGGACCGCCGCCACCATCCGGCGGGTCATCGACCGGGCGTCCATCCGCAGCTTGGAGTGCACCGACACCACCACGACGTCCAGCTGTTCGAGCAGTCCGGGCTCCTGGTCCAGCGAGCCGTCCTCGAGGATGTCGCACTCGATCCCGGTGAGCAGCCGGAACGGCGCCCACCGCGCGTTGAGTTCCGCCACCACCGCGAGCTGCTCGCGCAGCCGCTCGGGCGACAGCCCCCGGGCCACGGTCAGCCGGGGGGAGTGGTCGGTCAGCACGGTCCACTCATGGCCCAGCCGGGCCGCCGTCAGACCCATCTCCTCGATCGGGCTGCCGCCGTCCGACCAGTCGGAGTGCGTGTGGCAGTCCCCGCGCAGCAGCGCCCGCAGCTCCGTCCCGGGTCCGCCCGTGTCCGGGGCGCCGGCCTCTTCCTCCAGGCTGCGCAGATAACCGGGCACCTCACCGGCCAGCGCCTCGCGCGCCACCTGCGCGGTCTTCGGGCCGACCCCCTTCAGCGCCTCGAGGGTCCCGCCCGCCGCCCGCTCGGCGACCTCCTCGTCGGGCAGCGCGGCCAGCACGCGGGCGGCGGTCCGGAAGGCCTTGACCCGGTACGTGGGAGCCAGCGACCGCTCCAGCAGGAAGGCGATCCGGTCCAGCGCCGCCACGGGGTCCATACGCGCACCTCCAGCTCGGTGAAGCCCTTACAGGGTTCCCCGCACGGGCCCGCGGCGCACGTCACCGGCCGCGCCGGCCCCCTCGGCCCGGCGTTTGCCGCCCGGGCCCCCGGGTACTGCGAAGTCCCGTCGACGTGCCCGCCCGGAGGAGAGCCCCCATGACCGCTTCCGCCGAGACCCGCAAGGTGGCCGTGATCACGGGCTCCGACTCCGGCATCGGCCGCGCCACCGCCGTACGCCTGGCCGAGGCGGGACTGGACGTCGGCATCACCTGGCACACCGACGAGAGCGGCGCGCAGGAGACGGCGCGGGAGGTCCGCGCCAAGGGCCGCCGGGCGGCCGTGGCCCGCCTCGACCTCACTGAACTGCCCGGGGCCGCGGACACCGTGGACGACCTGTGCGCCGAACTCGGCCGCGTCGACGTCCTGGTCAACAACGCCGGTACGGGCACCATGACGCCCTTCCTCGACCTCGGCCTGGAGGACGTGCGCCGAGTGCTCGACGTGGACCTCGTCGGGCCGTTCCTGTGCGGGCAGAAGGCGGCCCGGCACATGATCGCGCAGGGCGGCGGCGGCCGGATCGTCAACGTCACCTCCGTCCACGAGCACCAGCCCCGGGTGGGCGCGGCGCCGTACTGCGCGGCCAAGGGCGGGCTCGGGCTGCTCACCCAGGTGATGGCGCTGGAACTGGCCGAGCACGGCATCACGGTGAACGCGGTGGCGCCCGGCGAGATCGCCACCCCGATGACCGGTCAGGAGGACACCGACGTGCACACCGAGCGCCGTCCCGGCGTGCCCCTCGGACGGCCCGGTGACGCCCGCGAGGTCGCCGCCGTGATCGCCTTCCTGGCGAGCCCCGACGCCTCCTACGTCACCGGCGCCTCCTGGAGCGTCGACGGCGGCATGCTGCGCATGGGCCCGCAGGCCGGCTCCCACCTGACCGGCGACGACTGGCGACGGCCCTGAGGGTCCTGAGGCCGCGGTGAGACTCCGTACCAGCTCCAGCGACCGGCCGGGCTTCACCCGAGTCCGCTGCGGCCGCGGCTTCCGCTACCGCGACGAGAAGGGCGCGGCCCTGACCGACCCCGCCCAGCTCGACCGGATCCGGGCCCTCACCGTTCCGCCGGCCTGGCGGGACGTGTGGATCTGCCCGTGGCCCGACGGCCACCTCCAGGCCGTCGGAACCGACGCCGCCGGACGCCGCCAGTACCTCTACCACGAGCAGTTCCGGGCCGAGCAGGACAAGGCCAAGCACGAGCACGTCCGCGATGTCGCCCGGGCCCTGCCCGAGCTGCGCGCCCAGGTCTCCGCCGACCTCGCCGGACGCGGACTGAGCCGGCCCCGGGTCACCGCCTGCGCCGTCCGCCTGCTCGACCTCGGCTTCTTCCGCATCGGCAGCGACCGGCACACCCGCACCAGCGAGACCTACGGCCTGACGACCATGCTCCGCGAGCACGTGAGCTGCGGCCGCGGCGAGATCGCCTTCAGCTTCCCGGCCAAGGGCGGCACCGAGACGGTCCGCGCCCTCGTCGACGACCAGGCGCACGCCGTCGCCCGCGCCCTGCTGCGCCGCCCGCGCGGCGGCGACCGCTTCCTCGCCTTCCACGACCGCGGCGCCTGGCACGACCTGCACAGCGACGACCTGAACGAGGCGCTGCGGAGGCTGTCCGGCACCGATGTGACCGCGAAGGACTTCCGGACCTGGCACGCCACCGTGCTCGCCGCCGTCGCGGTGGCCGTCACCGCGGGCAGCGCCCGTGCCAGCGAGGCCGCCCGGCGCCGGCAGACGGCCCGCGCGGTCCGGGAGGCCAGCCACTACCTGGGCAACACGCCCGCGGTGTGCCGCTCCTCCTACATCGACCCCAGAGTCTTCGAGCTGTTCGAACAGGGCGTGACGATCGCCCCGGCGCTCAGCCGGCTGGGGGAACACGGGGACTTCGGGCGCCCCGCCACCCAGGGAGCCGTCGAGGCGGCGGTCCTCGGCCTCCTGGACGGCGCACGCGGATGAGCCACCGGCCCGCGAGGCGTTCTAGGCTTAATTGCATGACCGAACAAGGAGTTCCGCACATCGCCCGCCCACGGATCCTGGTGCTCGGTGTGTGCCCGGGCCGGCACGGCGAGCCGCCGTTCCGGATCATGGAGATCGACGGTGAGGTCATCGGTGAGGCCAGGACCATCACCGACGTACTGGAGGCCGCCGCATCCCACGGGCTGCCCATCCACGATCTGGACGACCCGGACTCCATCCGCTGGGTGGGCGGCGACAAGTACACCTGGACGCTCCACCACCGGTAGCGGCGCCCCGCCTCGGGTGACCTTGCCGGCCGGCCCGCCCGAGCGGGGCCGTCGCGGGACGAGGTCCGCCCGCCACGGCCCCCGTCAGGCCTGGCTCAGCCCACCGTCCACTTCTGGTTGGCGGCGCCCGTGCACGTCCAGATCTGCAGCCGGGTGCCGTTGGCCGAGTTGTTCCCGGTCACGTCCAGGCACTTGTTCGCCTGGGGGTTGACGATGTCGCGGGCCGCCGGGAGGGCCCACTTCTGGGCGGGGCTGCCGTTGCAGTCCCAGAGCTGGACGGGCGTGCCGTCGGCGGTGCCGCCGCTGGTGACGTCCAGGCACTTGCCGAGCGCCCGGAGCGTCCCGTCCGAGCCCACCGTCCACTGCTGGGCCGCCGTGCCGTTGCAGTCGTACAACTGCACCGGGGTGCCGTTGGCGGAGTTCGCCGCGGCCACGTCCACGCACTTGCCCGCCAGACCGCGGATCGGGACACCGGCCGCGCTGTCGCTCGTCGTCACCGACACCGAGTCGACCACCAGTTGGCCCGGGAACGGGGTGGAGCCGTCCGGGTCGCCCGGCCAGTAGCCGCCCACCGCGAGGTTCAGGATCAGGAAGAAGGGCTTGTTGAACACCCAGGTCTTCCCGCCCAGGTCGGCGGGCGTGCGGCGCTGGTAGACATTGCCGTCCACCGACCAGGTGATCGAGTCGGGCGCCCAGTCGACGGCGAAGGTGTGGAACGCGTCCGCGAAGGCCTGGCCGCCGGGCAGGGTGTAGCCGGCGCCTATGCCGCCGGAGCCGGAGTATCCGGGGCCGTGGATCGTGCCGTGCACGGTCGAGGGCTCGAAGCCGACGTTCTCCATCACGTCGATCTCGCCGGAGTCCGGCCAGTTCACGGGCGTGCCGAGCATCCAGAACGCGGGCCACATGCCCTGTCCGCGCGGGATCTTCATCCGGGCCTCGACGTGCCCGTACTGCGCGTTGAACTTGCCCGAGGTGTTCAGCCGCGCGGAGGTGTACTGGCAACTGCCGTACCAGCACTGGTAGCCCGCCGGGTTCTCCTTGCGGGCCGTGATCACCAGGTGCCCCTGGCCGTCCAGCGCCGCGTTCTTCGTACCCGAGGTGTAGTACTGCCGCTCATGGTTGTTGACGTTGTCCCCGGTCTCCAGCGTCCACTTGGAGGAGTCGACGCCGGAGCCCGCGGGCCCGTCGAAGTTGTCGGAGAAGGTGGAGACGGCCGCAGCGGCCGCCGGGGCCGCGCCCTGGGCGCGGGCGGGGCCGACGGCTGCCGAGCCGACCAGCGCGGCGGACAGGGCGGCGAACAGACATCTGCGGAGCAGGCGTGGGGAGGGCATGACTCTCCGTTCGGTGTGGGGGTGGAGACACAGGAGATGCCCTCTTGATTCAAGGTGTGAGATAAGGGCTGGGTCAAGACCCAGGTCCGGACCAGTACCCGGAGATCACTCGGTTTCCGCCGGCTTCACCCGCCGGTGCACCGAACGCCCGAGCCGCCGGCCGAGCAGCAGCCAACCGAGCAGCGCGCCCGTGGTGTTGAGGATGACATCGTCGATGTCGAAGGCCCGCCCGGTGACCAGCGCGCCCTGGCACAGCTCCACCACCAGCATCACCAGGGCCGTCAGGACCAGCACCTGGACCACGCCCCGGGCGCGCGGCGCCAGGACCGGTACGAGCACGCCGAAGGGCACGCCGAGGAGCACGTTGCCGCCTATCTGCTTCAGCGTGTCCCGCCACGGCGCGTACTCCCAGTAGGCCGTCAATGACCGCCCCGGGTGCAGATTGCTGTGCGTCAGCGACACCGACGCGGGGGAGGGCTCCAGCGTGATCCGGGCCAGCACGATGGCGAACGCCACCATGAACGCGAAGGCCACCAGCATCGCCAGCAGCCGCCAGGGCAGCGCGACCGCGTGCGGCGGGGCCGCCGGGCGGGCCGGCCCGGCGGCCGCATCCGCGGGCCGGGCAGGCCCGGTCCGCTCCCGCTTCTTCGGCGTACGCAGCACGGCAGGCAGACGCAGCGCGGTCCGGGCCATCAAGTCACTCCCCTGGAATAGTCAACGTCCCCGTTTCACAGCGCGGTTACCCCTGAACCGGCGCGGAATGCCGTCGCCCGGACGGCGGCCGGCGCACGTCGGCGGTTTCCGTTCACGCCTCCGGGGCACTCCGGCCCCGGATCCGCGTGCCGCCCGCTCCGCGGGGCCCGGCGGTGCTTGGATGCCCCGAGCGGCGTATCACCATGAAACGCCGCACAAGCCCTGCCGAGCGGACCGAGGAGGCGGCCATGACCGGGCGCACGTCCCCGCGCACCACCACCCGCACCGCCCTGCTCGCCCTCGGTGAACTGCTGGCCTGGTGGGCCGCCCTCGCCCTGCTGTGGCTGGTGTTCATCACCTCGGTCGACACCCTGGAGCGGATCGTCGGCGCGAGTGCCGCCGCGGCGGGCGCGCTGCTGGCCCGGGCCGGGCGGCGGGCGGTGACCTGGCGGTGAACGGCTGGATCCTGGCGGCGACCGTCGTGATGGCCGGGGGAGGGGCGGCCGTCGTGTGGGGAGTGAGCTCCGGCCCGCTGACCCGCCGGGTCGTGGCGCAGAACCTGACCACCTCCGTGGCCTGCCCGGCCCTGCTGCTGCTCGCCCAGGGCTACCAGCGCCCCGCCTACGTCGACCTCGCCCTGCTGATGGCGCTGCTGGGCCCGGTCGGCACCCTGGTCTTCGCCCGCCTGCTCGCCGGGGAACTCGCGGGCGGCCGGGCGAGCGCGTGGGGGCTGACCTGGGCCGCCGCCGCACTGGGCGCGGTGGTCGTGGTGGCCGTGTGCGTGGCCGCCGGGCCGAGCCGGGCCATGGTGAAACTGCTGGTGACCGGCGCGCTGCTGATCGGCGGCAACCTCATCGCCTCGCGGGCGCTGTCGGGCGGGTTCGAGGGGGTGCGCGGTGACTGACACGGTGCCGGGCGGCCGGGCGGGAGGCGTGGCATGGCCGAAGCGGTGATCGTCGTGGCGCTGCTCCTGGTGGCCGCCGCCGCCACCGCGGCGGTCGCGGCACGCGAGCCGGCCCGGCAGGCGCTGGTGCTGTCCGTGCTCGGTGTCTCGCTGGCCCTGCTGTTCACCGTGCTGCAGGCCCCGGACGTCGGCCTGTCCCAATTGGCCGTGGGTTCCGTGCTCACCCCGCTGCTGATCATGCTGTCGGTGCGCCGGGTCCGCCGGCGGGGCCGGACCCGGGACGAGGCCCGGTGAGCCGCCGGGCGCGGCTGTGGCTGCTCGCCGTCGGCGGGGCCGGGCTGGCCGCCCTGCTCGTGGCCGCCGCCCTCGACCTGCCCTCCTTCGGCGGCCGGAGCCACCCCTACGGTGACCGGGCCGTGCGGGCCGCGCTCGCCCGGCACACCGCCAACGCCGTCGCCTCCGTCAACTTCGACCAGCGGGCCTACGACACGCTCGGCGAGATGAGCATCCTGTTCGTCGCCGTCCTCGGCTGCGCGGTGCTCCTGCGGCAGGCCCGCGACGAGCACCGCGCGCGGCCGGAGCCCGCCGAGGTCGCCCGGCCCGTCCGCCGCTACGCGCTGATCGTGCTGCCCGTCGCCCTGGTCACCGGGATCTACGTGGTCGCCCACGGCCAGCTCAGCCCCGGCGGCGGCTTCCAGGGCGGGGTCGTCGCCGCGAGCGCGCTGCACCTGATGTACCTCGGCGCCGACTACCGCGCCCTGGAGCGGGTCCGCCCCATCGGCCTGTTCGAGGCCTCCGACGCCCTCGCCGTCTGCGCCTACCTGGTGCTGGGTCTCGCCGGGGTCCTCGCGGGCACCGCCTTCCTGGCCAACACGCTGCTGCCGTACGGCACGTTCAACACGCTGGCTTCCGGCGGCATCGTCCCGCTGCTGAACGCGGTCATCGGGGTGGAGGTGGCCAGCGCGGTGGTGGTGCTGCTCGCCGGCTTCCTGGACCAGGCCGTCGAGATCGAGGAGGAACAGCGGAGTTGAGCACCGTGATGCACGTGCTGCCCTACCTGGTCGCCGCCTACGTCTTCCTGACCGGCTGCTACGGCCTCGCCACCAGCCGCAACCTGATCCACGCGGTCGGCTGCCTGGCGGTGTGCCAGTCGGCCACGTACGTGCTGCTGCTGGCGGTGGGCTATCGGGACGGGGCCACCGCGCCCGTCTTCTCCGACCTGAAGCCGGGCTCGCGGCCGGTCGTCGACCCGGTCGTCCAGGCCCTCACCCTCACCGACGTCGTCGTCGGCGCCACCGTCACGGCCGTGCTGCTCGCCCTCGTCCTGCAGGTCGCCAAGCGGCACGGCACCGTCGACCCCGACGAACTCAGAGAGCTGCGCGGCTGATGCACCATCTGCTCCCGCTGCTGGCCGCGGTGCCGCTGCTCGGCGCCGCGCTGCTCGTGGCCCTGGGCCGCTTCCTGCCTCGGCCCGCCGCCGAGATCACCGGCCTCGCGGTCTCCGGCTGCACGGCCGCGCTCGCCCTGGTCCTGCTGCTGAACTCCTCGCCGCCGCTGGTCGAGTGGGTCGGCGGATGGCGGCCCACCGGCGCCGGGGCCGTCGGGATCGTGCTGCTGGGCGACGGGCCGGCGCTCGGCATGGCCGCGCTCGCCTCGCTGCTCACCCTGGCGGCGCTGGCGTACTCCTGGCGGTACTTCGACGAGCCGCCGAGCGGCCACGCCGGTTCCTTCCCGGCGCTGATGCTGGTCTTCCAGGGCGCGATGTGCGGCTTCGCGATCGCCGGCGACCTGTTCAACGCCTTCGTGTTCTTCGAGCTGATGAGCGTGGCCGCGTACGCGCTGACCGGCTACCGGATCGACGAGGCGAAGGCGGTGCAGGGCGCGCTGACCTTCGGGGTGGTCAACTCCCTGGGGGCGTACGCCCTGCTGATGGGCATCGGCCTGCTGTACGCCCGCACCGGCGAGCTGTCCATGACGAGGATCGGCCGGGGTCTCGACGCCCACGGCCCGCCGGACGCCCTGGTCCTCGCCTCCTTCGTGCTGGTGCTGACCGGGCTGCTGGTGAAGGCGGCCGCCGTGCCGTTCCACTTCTGGCTCCCGGACGCGCACGCGGTCGCGCCGACCCCGGTGTGCATGCTGCTCTCCGGCGTCATGGTCGAGCTCGGCTCGTACGGCGTCTGGCGGGTGTACGGCACCGTGTTCGCCGGACCCGGCGGCGTCCCCGCCGCCGGACTGACCCGCGCCCTGGTCACGCTCGGCACGCTCACCGCCGTGACCGGCTCCCTGATGTGCTGGTACCAGCGGCACATCAAACGGCTGCTGGCCTACTCCACGGTCGCGCACACCGGCCTGTTCCTGGTCGGCCTCGGCGTGCTCAGCCCCGAGGGCGACGACGGGATCGCGCTGTACATCCTCGGCCACGCCGGTGTGAAGGCCGCGCTGTTCGCCTGCGCCGGCGCCCTGCTCGACCGGTACGGCAGCGTCGACGAGCACGCCCTGCACGGCAGGGCACGGGAACTGCGCGCCTTCGCGGTGATGTCCGGGATCGGGGGACTCGCGCTCGCCGGTCTTCCGCCGTTCGGCACGGCGCTCGGCAAGGCCATCGCCGAGGAGGCGGTGGGGGGCCCGCTGACCGTGGTGTTCCTGGGCGCGTCGGCGGTCACCGGCGGCGCCGTGCTGCGGGTCACGGGACGGGTGTTCCTCGGCCTCGGACCGCGCCCGCGGGACGCGGAGTACGAGACCAGCGGCTCGGACGAGCAGCCGGAGACCGGCGGCATCCTGCGCCGCGTCCCGGACAGCATGACGACCGTGCCCGCCGTGCTGCTCGCCGCCGCGTTCGCCGCCGGAGTGGCCCCGGGCTTCGGCGAACTGGTCGCCCGGTCCGTCAACGAGGCCGGCTCGGGCGGCGCCCGCGCGTCCGCGCACTGGACGCTCGCCGGCGTCCTGCTGGGCCTGCTCTCGGCACTGCTCGCCGTGGCCCTCGCCGCCCTCACCGTGGCACGGCCGGGCCGGGCGGACGCCCCCGGCCCGGTCCTGCCGCTGCGCCGGCTGCAGTCGGGCCACGTCGGCGACTACGTGGCCTGGCTGCTGGTGGGCGTCACCGCGCTCGGGGCGCTGGCCCTGCCGGGGGTGCTGGGCGGCTGAGGTCAGGCGCCGTAGGACACGTGCACCTCCTCGAACCCGAGGGAGCGCAGCAGCCCCTGCAGCATGTTGGTGGTGTTGGACTCGGCCCGCCGGGTCAGCCCGCTGCTCTTCGCGGCGTCGCCGATGTGCCGTACGGCGAGCTTCTGCACCGCCTGCTCGCCGTTGGGGTTGTCGGAGAACAGGTCGCCGAGCCGGTCGAGCAGACCGCGCTGCTTGGACACCGCGTAGGAGTGGTCCGGGTCCAGGGCCGGCTTGCCGAGCCGCGCGTGCGGCAGCCGGATCGTGGCCGTCGTACGGTCGGCGTCGACCGAGACGTCCTTCTCGCCGACCCCGCCGAGGTCCACATAGGCGTCCACGGTGCCCGCGCCGACGTACAGGGTGCGGGTGCCGCGGATCGCGTCGGGCAGGAACTTCGCGTCCTTCTCCAGGTCCACGACCACCTGGAAGTTGCCCGAGGCCGCGTCGTAACGGCTCATGTCCTGGATGGACTTCAGGAGCGCGGGGCCACTGCGGTCGTGCGTCTCGGTGCCGAACAGGTCCTTGATGCCCGGGAGTACGGCCAGCCGGATGCCAGCGAACAGCACCACGAGCACCAGCACGAACGCGGTCACCGCCTTGGCCCAGCCGGGCATGCGCCGGGGCAGGCGCCTGACGTCAGTCGTCATGGCGACCCTCCTTCCTGCAGACACTGATGCCCACCGATCGCGGTGCCAGACCGCGCGGCGAGCCGAGGGTGCCCGGCACCGCGCGGGACACCGCCGTCCGGGGGAGCGCGGACCCGGGCAGCGCCGCCGGGCCGGGCGCGTGCCGCCAGTAGCATGACGGCGCAGCCCGTGCGGATCATGCGAGGAGCGGATCGTGCGAGACATCGCCGTCTTCAGTGGCAGTGCCCACCCCCGACTGGCCGAGGAGGTCTGCGCCCACCTGGGTGTGCCGCTCAGCCCGACCCGGGTCAGCCGGTTCGCCAACGACTGCCTGGAGGTGCAGCTCCAGGCCAACTGCCGGGAACGGGACGTCTTCCTGATCCAGCCGCTGGTCAGGCCGGTGCAGGAGCACCTGGTGGAGCTGCTGCTGATGTGCGACGCCGCCCGGGGCGCCTCCGCCGCCCGCATCACCGTCGTCATGCCGCACTACTCCTACGCCCGCTCCGACAAGAAGGACGCGCCCCGCATCTCCCTCGGCGGGCGGCTGGTCGCCGACCTGCTGGTGGCCGCGGGCGCGAGCCGGGTGCTCACCATGACCCTGCACGCTCCCCAGGTGCACGGATTCTTCTCGGTGCCGGTGGACCACCTGCACGCCCTGCGCGAACTGGCCGCGCACTTCCGGCGGTACGACCTGACGCGCACCACGGTCGTCTCCCCGGACCTCGGCAACGCCAAGGAGGCCGCCGCCTTCGCCCGGCTGATCGGCGCCCAGGTGGCGGCGGGCGCCAAGCAGCGGTTCGCGGACGACCGGGTGAGCATCAGCGCCGTCATCGGCGAGGTCAGCGGCCGGGACGTCATCGTCCTGGACGACGAGATCGCGGGAGGCAGCACCGTGCTGGAACTCCTGGAGCGGCTGCGCGAGATGGGACCGCGTTCGATCCGGGTGGCGTGCACGCACGGGCTGTTCGCGGCCGGAGCGCTGGGCCGGCTGAGCGAGCAGCCGGACGTGCTGGAGATCGTGTGCACCAACACCGTGCCGGTCCCGGCGGACGAGCACACCGACAAGCTCCGGGTGCTGTCGATCGGGCCGGCCTTCGCCGAGGCCGTGCGCCGCATCCACAACGGTGAATCCGTCAGCGCCCTGTTCGAGTAGGCGCCCGGCGGCCGGCGTTCACAGGGAGCCGGAGGCGGCCCCGGACTGCTTCAGGGCCGCCTCCAGCGTCGGCTGCGGCGGCAGCAGCCGGGACAGGCCGGTGACCCGCAGCACTCTCAGGGTCAGCGGATGGGTGCACACCAGGTCGAGGCGTCCGCCCCGCTCCAGCACCCGGCCGCGCGCCCGGTGCAGCAGGCGCAGCCCGGAGCAGTCGAAGAAGTCCACGCCGCGCAGGTCGATCACGATCCGGGCGCCGGGCCGGCCGGTCGCCCGGTCCAGCGCGGGCGCGATCTCGGCCGCCGCCGCGATGTCGATCTCACCGAGGAACTCCAGCACGGTGTGACCGCGCTCCTCACGCACGCGCAGATGCCGGGTGCGCGGTGCGGGACCCTGCCGCACGACGGCACCACCTCCCACCCGGGCCCGGAAAAGTTCGTCGCTCGACCGTCAAGTTACCCTCGATAGAAGGAATTTGAGCATGTTCGATTGACATATGTCTCCGGGTTTCTCGCGTGTCGCCCTGTGGCGTGGGTGACAACGCGGCGGCTGCGCGCAGGCACGGGCCGGCCACGGCGCGGCCCGTGCTCGCCCTCCTGCCCAGGTCAGTCCACCAGCAGCACCAGCTTGCCCGTCGTCCGGCCGGTGTCGCCCAGCTCGTGCGCCTTGGCGGCCTCGGCCAGCGGGAAGGTCCCCGCGACGGTGGCGCGCAGCCTGCCCGACTCGACCAGTTCCGCCACCGCGTTCATCCCGGACCGGTCGGCGTCCACCAGCATCCGCACCGCCCGCACCCCGAGCCGCTCGGCCTCCTCGTAGAACTCCGGCGAGCCGACCGGCAGGATCGACACCACGACGCCGCCGGGCCGCAGCACCCGCAGCGACCGCACGGAGGTGTCCCCGCCGAGGGTGTCCAGGACGACGTCGATGTCCCGCACCGCCTCGGCGAAGTCGGTGGACCGGTAGTCGACCGCCTCGTCGACGCCGATCTCCCGCAGGAAGCCGTGCTTCCCGGCACTCGCGGTGCCGATCACGTACGCGCCGCGCGCCTTGGCGATCTGCACGGCCACGTGCCCCACCCCGCCGGCCGCCGCGTGGACCAGCACCCGCTGGCCGGGCCGCACGTCGGCGTGCTCGGTCAGGGCCTGCCAGGCGGTCAGCGACACCAGCGGCAGCGCGCCCGCCTGCACGTGGTCGATCGAGGCCGGCTTGTGCGTCAGGGCGCGGGCCGGGACGGTGACGTACTCGGCGTGCGAGCCGTGGCCGAACGGGTAGGGCAGCATGCCGAAGACCTCGTCGCCGGGCCGGAAGGCGGCGACCCCGATCCCCGTCTCCGCCACCTCCCCGGAGACGTCCCAGCCGAGGACGAACGGCGGCTCGCCCAGGAACCCGCCGGTCGCCCGGTGCTTCCAGTCGGTCGGGTTCACCCCGGCGGCCCGCACCCGGACCAGTACCTCGTTCGGCCGCGGCGCGGGCCGCTCCAGCCGTACTTCCCTCAGCACCTCGGGACCGCCGAGGACGTCCTGGCCGATGGCCCGCATCGTGTTGTTCACATCGCTCATGGTCACCCAGCCTGCCGGGCCGCGCCCGGCCGGGAAATGGCACGATGGCCAACCTCCGATAGGATCGTGCCATGCGTGCGACAGCCGGCCCGGAACGCGTGGCGGTCCTGGCCCTCGACGGTGTCTACCCCTTCGAGCTGGGCATCCCCAGCCGGATCCTCGGCGCTGCGGGCGGCCGGTACGAGGTGATGACCTGCAGCGTCGACGGCCGGCCGGTGCGCAGCAGCGCGGACTTCACCATCGGCGTGGAGCACGGCCCCGAACTGCTGGAGACGGCGGACACCGTGGTCGTCACCTCCGTGCCCCCCGCGTACCTCCCCACCGAGCTGCCGGAGGCCGTCGCCGCCGCCCTCGCCCGGATCCGCCCCGACGCCCGGATCGTGTCCATATGCACCGCCGCCTTCGTGCTGGCCGAGGCGGGGTTCCTCGACGGCCGCAGGGCCACCACCCACTGGCACGTGGCCGACCTGTTCCGCCGCAGGTACCCGCGGGTCGAGCTGGACCCGGATGTGCTGTTCGTCGAGGACGGCCGCATCCTGACCTCGGCCGGGGCCGCCGCCGGCGTCGACATCTGCCTGCACCTCGTGCGCAGCGACCACGGCAGCGCCCTGGCCAACTTCGTCGCCCGCTGCTGCGTCGTCCCCCCGTTCCGGGAGGGCGGCCAGGCGCAGTACATCGAGCAGCCGGTCCCCGAGGACGGCTCCTCCGGCACGGCCGGGACCCGCGCCTGGGCTCTGGAGCGGCTGGCCGAGCCGCTGACCCTGGCCGACCTCGCCCAGCACGCCCGGATGAGCCTGCGCACCTTCGCCCGCCGGTTCAACGACGAGGTCGGAATCAGCCCCGGCCGGTGGCTCATCCAGCAGCGCGTGGTCCGCGCCCGGCACCTGCTGGAGTCCAGCGACCTGCCGGTGGACCGGGTCGCCGCCGAGGTCGGCTTCGCCACCGGCGCCTCGCTGCGCCAGCACCTGCACGCCTCGATCGGCGTCTCCCCGCAGGCCTACCGGCGGACCTTCCAGAAGGCCCGCTGAACGTTCGGCGCCCTTCCCCCGTCCACGTACCGGCGGACGACGGCCAGGAGAAGGGGTTTGGGCATGCGCGTGGGACTCGTGGCGGTGGCGGTGCTGGCGGCAGTGACGGCGGTGGGGTGCGACGACGGGACCGGAGTACGGGTGGTGGTCCGCGGCACGCCCCCGGCCACCCCCTACGCCGGGCCGCTGCACGTGCCCACCCGCGACGCCGACGGTTCCGGCCCGCGCGCGCTGCGGGAGGCGTCCGGGGCGGCCGGGCGGGCGCTGGAGTGCGACGGGGAGATCTACGCCGGCGGCGGCCCCGACGGCTGGAGCAGGGCCGACGGCGGTGACACGCCCGAGGACGGGCTGAAGCTCTACTTCGAGCTGTTCGAACCCGGGCTGCCCGGCCACGGCTACCGCGCGGAGCGCGCGGAGGCCGGCCGGGTGCTGTACTCCTTCGACGTCCACGGGCGCACCAAGGTGGCCGTGGTGGTGGCCAAGGACCAGCCCGGCCGCCCGGGCTGGGGCCCGGAGACCAACGCCTCCTGCGATCCCGCCGAACTCCCCGCCCGCTACACGGAGGCGGCGGGGGTGGAGGTGTGGACGGACCGCGACGGCGGGCGCGTACCCGTGCGCAAGCTCAGCGGCCGGCCCGGACCGGAGCACTGCGACTGGCAGTCGGCCCGCTTCCTCGACCTGGACGGCCGCACCTACGCCCGCGACCCCGAGGGCGTGCTCGCCCGCGACGGCCTCCTCCGGGCGCCGTACCGCGAGCACGCGTCGCTGCCGGAGACGGCCCGTGACACCGGGTACCACTACCGCGGACTGCGGCTGTGGCTGACGCCCGCCCGGGACACCGCCTACATCCGCACCGCCACCGGCACGGAGGCCTGGCCGCGGACGAAGAGCCGAATCGCCTGCAAGTGACGCTTCAGCGGCCGCGGTTCGCGCTCGGTCACCGCCGGGGAGCGGTGCGGGGCCGCAGGCCGGGGGAGGCCGCCCATCCCCGCATCCGATGGCACCTGATCGGCCGTCAGGCAGGCGTGCGTGGATCCGCTGCCGTCAGCCGGTGCGGCGGGAGCGGGCCAGAGCCAGCCGTCCGCAGACCGCGGCGATCAGCCCCAGCACCAGTGCCGCGGCGCCGCCGACCACTCCGTTGCCCGTGCCGGGACCACCGTCGGCGACGGCCAGGTTCAGCGCGCCGACGACCATGCCGGCCAGCCCCGCCACCAGGGCCGCGACGGCCATGGTCCGTCTGTTGCCGGTGCGGACGCGGCCGGAGGAGTGGGCCAGCGCCAGCCGGCCGATGACCACGCCGGCCAGCGCCACGAGCGCTGCCGTGGTGCCCACGAGCCGCCCGGTGGTCAGACTGTAGGAATCGACGGCGGCCGACTCGGCCGAGGCGTGCGCGGCCGCCGGTGCGGCAAGCGCGATGCCTCCGAGCACGGCGGCCGAGACGGCGGCGAGCAGGCGACGAACAGACATGCGAGGCGCTCCTTCTCTTACTGCGACTGGTGTCGTCCGAGCATCTCCGCCTGCCCCACGCCCGGTCGTCCGGCGTACGCGGACACTTCACCCTGCCGCCGATGCGGCATCCGGCTACCACGGACGCCGCAGGAGGCGCGAAGGTACCGCGCGGGCGGTAGCCGGCCGCTCCTTCGCGAGGGTGACCCGCCCGGGGTGGCGGCCAGCTAGGGTGCGCGCATGAGCGCAGGTGAGCACGGTGTCCGGACCTGGGTCGGAGACTGGGTCCTTGCTGTCGGCGTGACGGCGGCGCTGCTGGTCACCGGGCTGTCCGGACAGCGTTCCGCCACGGACCTCGCCTTGCCCGGGTACGCCCTGCTGACGGTCGGCGGGTTGGCGCTGGTGGCACGCCGCCGGGTTCCCATCGCCGTCCTGGCCGTCACCGGCTTGTGCGCGGTCGGGTACCAGGCAGACGGATTCGACGTACCCGCCGTCGCGTACCTCTTCGCGGTGTACGCGGCCGTACGGGAAGGACACCGCACCGTCACGGTGGCGGCGAGCGTGGTCATGCTGGCCCTGCTCCCGCTCGCGGCCCTGGCCTCGGGCCTGCACGACACCGGCGAGGCGTTCGCGCGGGCCCGGGGCGCCCTCGAACTCGCCTGGCTGATCGCGGCCGGCGCCGCGGGGGAGGCGCTGCGGCAGGCCGAGCGGCGGGCGGACGAGGCCGAGCGCACCCGGGAGGAGACCGCGCGGCGCCGCGCCGACGAGGAACGGCTCCGTATCGCCCGGGAACTGCACGACTCGCTCACCCACCAGATCTCGGTCATCAAGGTGCAGGCGGAGGTCGCCGTGCACGTGGCCCGCAGGCGCAGCGAGGAGGTTCCGCCCTCCCTGCTGGCGATCCAGGAGGCCGGGCGCGAGGCGAGCCGGGAGCTGCGCGCGACGCTGGAGGCGTTGCGCGACGACGACACGGCTCCACCGCGCGGGCTCGACGACGTTCCGGAACTGGTGGAGAGGGCCCGTACGTTGGGCCTGAACGCGACGCTGACGATCGAGGGCCAGCGACACGGCATGCCGGCAGCGGTGGACCGAACCGTCTACCGGATCGTTCAGGAGTCGCTCACCAACGTGGCCCGGCACGCGAACGCGGCCACGGCGTCGGTCCGGATCGACTGCCGTCCGGACGCCCTGGCGATACGCGTCGACGACGACGGGAGGGCGACTCCGGCCGCCGACCCGGTGCCCGGCCTCGGGCTGCTCGGTATGCGCGAACGCGTCACGGCCCTCGGTGGCCGGCTGCGCGCCGGACCCCGCGGCGGGGGCGGCTTCACCGTCCAGGCCGAACTCCCCGTGGACCGGACGTCGTGATCCGTGTCCTGCTGGTGGACGACCAGCCGCTCATTCGCAGCGGATTCCGCGCCCTTCTCGACCTCGAGGACGACATCGAGGTGGTGGCCGAGGCCGCCGACGGCAGCGAGGGCCTGCGGCTCGCCAGGAAGCACCTGCCCGACGTAGCGCTCGTCGACATCAGGATGCCGGTCGTCGACGGCATCGAGGCGACCCGGCGCATCGCCGCGGACGCGGCCCTGGCCGGTGTGCACGTCGTCATCCTGACCAACTACGGCCTGGATGAGTACGTCTTCGACGCGCTGCGCGCCGGAGCCGCCGGTTTCCTCGTCAAGGACGTCGTGCCGGAGGACTTCCTGCACGCCGTACGCGTCGCCGCTCGTGGCGACGCCCTGCTGGCACCCTCGATCACCCGCAGACTGATCAGCCGGTACGTCGCCCAGCCGGCCCGCACCGGTGTCGGCACCGGGCTGGAAGAGCTGACAAGCCGCGAACGCGAGGCCGTCGTCCTGGTCGCGCGGGGTCTGTCCAACGACGAGATCGCTGACCGCATGGTGATCAGCCCCCTGACCGCGAAGACCCACATCAACCGAGCCATGTCCAAGCTCCATGCCCGCGACCGGGCACAACTCGTGATCCTGGCCTACGAGTCCGGCCTGGTGACCCCACGCACCTCTTGACCCCGGCCCCGCCCACCGGGAGCCGTCGCGGCAGGCCGCTCGGTGGGCAGCCGGGATCCGCTGCACCGGGCCGGACCCGGCCGTCTCGGGTAGGGCCGTGCGCGGGGCCGTCAACGCCGCTGACGGCCCCGCGCACGTGCTCTCACCGCGGGAAGGTCGGCCAGACGCCCACCTTCGTCACCGCCGTGGTGGTGATGCCCGTGGAGCCGCCTCGCAGGAGGAGGCTGGTCTGCTCGTAGTCGTTGTCGCCGATCACGAGGTCGGCGTCGCCGTCCCGGTCGGTGTCGCGCAGGCGGAGGAAAAGGCCGAACCGCTCCCACTGGGTCGGGCTGCCGGGGACGCCGGCGGTGGCGCGGGTGAACCACTGCGAACCCGCGCCGGTCAGCCCCGCCCTGCCGCCGCGCAGGATGTGCACGCCGCCCGCCGAGGCGACCGTGCCGACCTTCTCCTGCACCGAGCTGACCGCGAGGTCGGGGTAGCCGTCGCGGTTGGTGTCGCCGGCGGAGAGGGTGACGCCGAAGCCGTCGTTCTTCGTGGCGGCCGTGGCGACGCCCGAAGTGGACTGCGTCAGCCGGTACTTGGTCGTGGGCCCGGACGTGCCGCCGCGGACGACGACGACCGAGCCGGCGCCGTTGTTGTAGTGGGTGTCGCCGACGGCCAGGTCGCCGTAGCCGTTCTTGTCGAAGTCGGCGATGACACCCGTGGGGCTGTAGTCGGGGCTGGAGTTGTCGATCGGGGTGACCTTGGCAGCGGGCTTGACGGTGCTGCCGCCGCGCAGGAACCAGGCGTCCAGGGTCATCCTGTCGTTGCGGTAGCCCTGCCCGAGGACGTACAGGTCGGTTGCCTTGTCGTGGGTGACCTTCCCGGCGACGAGCCCGGAGGGTTCCAGGATGTCGGGGGAACTGGGCGGCAGGTGGTGCTTGGTGACGGTGCCGGTCGTCCCGGTCTTGGAGAAGCCGCCCCGGAAGACGTACGCGGTGTCGAGGGAGTCGATCACCGCCAGGTCGGGCCTGCCGTCGCCGTTGAAGTCGCCGGTCTCGACACCCTTGCCGAAGCCCCGGTACTTGACGGCGGCGACGGGAAGCCGGGTGGCCTTCGTGCCGAGGCCGGACGGCGCGCCCCACATGATGGTGACCGCACCCGAGTCGATCTTGTCGCTCACCTTCTCGGTGAAGTCGGCCACCGCGAGGTCGGCGTAGCCGTCCGCGTTGAGGTCGGCGGCGGCGAGGTCCTCACCGAACGCGTCCGCGTAGCCGCCGGCGTCCCCGGCGGTCCCGGGCACGCCCGCGCTGCTCTGGGTGAACGTCCTGGTCACCGTGCCGGGACCGGTGGCGGTCCCGTAGGTCACGGTGAAGGAGCCGCCGAAGGAGGCCTGGGCGTAGTCCCGGTAGCCGTCGCCGTTGAAGTCGTCGGCGTACTTCGCGGCCGCGGCCGCGGCGGGGCCCGAGAGGGCGAGCAACCCTCCGCCGGTGAGGGACACCGCGGTGGCGGTCGCGAGGGCGAGCCGCAGCGGGCGGGGCATCCTGGGCGTGAACATGCGTCTCCTGCGTGCGCGCGGGAACGGCGGGGCCGGCTCCCGGTGATCCTGTGATGCGGGGTACAGGGGAGACGCATGGTGGGGGAGAAGGGTTGTATCTTCCGGCCGCCCCTTCGCCTGCCGGTCACCACCGCTCCCCACAGTGCGGCGGGGCAGCCCGGACGCGCCTGCCCAGGGCCGAGGGAGAGGGCTCACGGTCCGCTCGGCGGACGGAACCGCCCGGACACGCCTGGACCGCATTTCGCGCCTGGACGGAAGGCGGGCGGTCACACTTGACGCCGTCCGTACGTCGTACGAGCGAGACCCGATGCCGAGGAGGCCCGAGGACCATGACCCCGCCGCCCGCCCGCACCGCCGAACAGCGCAAGAAGGACACCCTCCACCGGCTGGAGCACGACGTGGACGCCTGGGTGGCCACCGCGGGCGCGGACGGCGGCGCCCCCTACCTCGTCCCGCTGTCCTTCGTCTGGGACGGCGCCACCCTGCTGATCGCGACCCCGGCCGACAGCCCGACCGGCCGCAACCTGGCGGCCACCGGCCGGGCCAGGCTGGGCATCGGGCCGACCCGGGACGTCGTCATCGTGGAGGGCGCCGTACGGGCGGTGGCCCCCGAGGACCTGCCGGAGGAGGACGCCGAGGTCTTCGCCGGGAAGACCGGCTTCGACCCGCGCCGGCTCGCCGACCGCTACCTGTACTTCCACGTGCTCCCCGAACGTGTCCAGGCCTGGCGCGAGGCGAACGAGCTGACGGGCCGGGAGCTGATGCGTGACGGAGCGTGGCTGGCCGCCGACTGAATCGGCGGGACGGGGATATCCGCTGGGGGACGGAGAAGGACGCAAACCCCCCCGGGAGGAAACATGCCCCTCGTGACCGCGGGCGTCGTGGTGCTCGACTGCGCCGAGCCCGAGAAACTCGCCGAGTTCTACCGGCAGTTGCTGGACGGCGAGCAGACGCACGCGTCCGCCAACCTGGTCGAGATCCAGGGCGGGGACGGCTTCCGGCTCGCCTTCCGGCGGGACGTCAACGCGACGCCGCCGAGCTGGCCGCGCCCGGAGAACTCCCTGCAGGCCCATCTGGAGTTCCTGGTGTCCGACCTGGACGAGGCCGAGCGCCGGGTGGTGGGCCTCGGCGGCCGGCCGCTGGAGGCGGGGGACCCGGCGGGGACGTACGAGGAACGCGGCTGCGCCGACCCCGCCGGACACTCCTTCACCCTGCGCCTGGTGCCGTCGCCGGCGCCGAAGCAGGGCTGAGCGGACCCGGGCCCCCACGGGTCCGGGTCGCCCCCGGACCCGTGGGGGCCCGCCCCCGCCGGGAGGGAGGAGCCTAGTCCCGGCCGCCCTTGTCCTTGGCCGGCCACACGCCCGTGGTCCGCTCGATGGCCTTCGCGCCGGTGCGGTCCACGGCGCTGCGCACCACCGCGAAGATGGCGCCCTGGACCGCGGCCGCGAGCAGGATCTCTCCCCAGCCGCGGTCCGGGTCCAGCGCGTCGGGCGCGTCCTCCTCGTGCCGGAGCACCGTCCAGGCCTTGCGGAAGGCCATCCCGGCCAGCGCTCCGCCCGCCCAGCTGAGTACGAACCCGACCGGCTGGTAGACGACGGGGAGCTTCTTCTTCTTCTTGGTCTTCGACATGGAGGACTCCTTCCTCGTCAGACGGTCCTCATGCGGGGCGTCCTCGCGGCGGCACCTGTTCGTCCGGGGGCGGCGGGCCCGGCGGCGTCCCGTCCCCGAACGGCCGTCCTCCCAGCTCCTCGCGGTGATGGGGGGTCAGCCAGCCGCCGAGGTCCGGACCGAGCGGCACGATCCCGGTGGGGTTGATGCCGGTGTGCACCTGGTAGTAGTGCCGCTTGATGTGGTCGAAGTCGACCGTGTCGCCGAAACCGGGCGTCTGGAACAGGTCGCGGGCGTACGCCCACAGCACCCGGTTCTCCGTCAGTTTCCAGCGGTTGCACTTGAAGTGGCCGTGGTAGACGGCGTCGAACCGGACCAGCGTGGTGAACAGCCGGATGTCCGCCTCGGTGATCGTGTCGCCGACCAGGAAGCGCTGCCCGGCGAGCCGTTCGGCGAGCAGTTCCAGCCGCCGGAAGACGGCCGTGCAGGCCTTCTCGTACTCCGCCTGGTGGGTGGCGAACCCGGCGCGGTACACCCCGTTGTTGAGGTCCGCGTACACCTCCGCCATCACCGTGTCGATCTCGTCGCGCCGGCCGGCCGGGTACAGGTCCGGGGCGCCCTCGCGGTGCAGTTCCGTCCACTCGGTGGCCAGATCGAGGGTGAGCTGCTGGTAGTCGTTGGTGACGAGCCGGCCGCTGGGCACGTCCACGACCGCGGGCACGCTCACCCCGCCCGGATGACCCGTCTCCCGTTTGTCGTACGCCTCGCTGAGGAAACGGATGCCGAGCACGGGGTCACGGCCGCCGGGGTCCAGGGTGAACCGCCAGCTCCGGTCGTCCTGGACCGGGTCGGCGACGGCCATGGGCAGGGCCTCCTCCAGGCCCAGCAGCCGGCGTGAGACGACGGCCCGGCTCGCCCACGGACAGGCGCGGGAGACCACCAGCCGGTAGCGCCCGGCGGCGACCGGCCAGCCGTCCCGGCCGTCGGCGGTGATGCGGTCGTCGAAATGGCTTCTGGACCGGCTGAACGTCTTGTGTCCATAGGCGCTGTTGCCGTCGCCGCCCATCTCTCCTCCTCGTCGTGCGCGGGCTTGTGTTCCCGCCACCACGCGTTCCCCTTTTTCGTCCTTCGGCACGGTGTGATCCGGTGGAGCGGGGGCAGTCGGCACCAGGTGAGTGGGACATCCTCTGAGCAGCAGACGGCCGCACGGACGGCCGAGGACTCCAACGGTGAGAAGGGCACCCGGCACAAGGGCGATTCGGGCGGTGACCATCACACCAAGGTCACCGTGCTGGTGGCGCTGGCCGCGAACCTGGTGATCGCCGTGGCCAAGGCCGTCGGCGGGGTGCTGGCGGGCTCGCCCGCGCTGCTGTCGGAGGCGGCGCACTCCGTCGCCGACAGCCTCAACGAAGTCTTCCTGCTGGCCGCGTTGCGGCGCAGCAGCCGTCCCGCCGACCGGCGGCACCCCTTCGGCTACGGCAAGGAGCGGTTCTTCTGGTCCCTCCTGGCGGCGGTCGGCATCTTCGTGATGGGCGGCTGCTTCTCCTTCTTCCAGGGCTTCGAGGCGCTGCGCAGCGGCACGGAGGAGAAGTTCAGCGGCTACGTCGCCGGCCTGATCGTGCTCGGCGTGGCGCTGATCGCGGAGGGCGCCTCGCTGATGCGGGCTCTGCACCAGGTGCGCCAGCAGGGCGGCGGCCGTGACGCGCTGCGCGACCCGGCACTGCGCACGGTGGTCGCGGAGGACGGCACGGCGGTCCTCGGTGTGACCCTCGCCCTCATCGGCATGGCCCTGCACATGGTGACCGGCCAGGTCGTCTGGGAGGCCTCCGCGTCCATCGCCATCGGCGCGCTGCTGGTGTACGTCGCCTACCGGCTGGGCCGGGACGCCCGGGACCAGCTCATCGGCGAGGCCGCCGACCCGGAGCTGAGCGGCCGGATCCACTCGCTGCTGGAGGCCCAGCCGGAGATCGACAGCGTGGAGTCGCTGCTCACGATGAAGATGGGCCTCGACTCCACCTTGGTGGCCGCCCGCATCGACCTGGTGCCGGGCCTGGACAGCGAGCGGGTGGAGGAGGTCTCCGTGCGCATCAAGCGGTCGATCTCCAGCACGGTTCCGGCCGCCGACCACATCTACCTCGACGTGACCGACCGGCCGGCGCGGGAGGCACGAAGCGGCCCCGCCGCGACGGGGGAGCGCGGCGGGGCCTGACGCACGGGTGCCCGGCCCCGGACGGGTTCATGCCCGTCGGCCCGGCGAATCTCCCGAAGGCGCCCGCCGCCCCGGCCGGAACCCGGCTCCGGGCGGCGGGCGCCCCCGTCAGTCCCCGTCGACCGGCTCCAGCACGAACACCGGGATCTCCCGGGACGTCTTGCGCTGGTAGTCCGCGTACGGCGGGAACGCGGCCACCGCACGCTCCCACCACTCTGTCTTCTCCGCGCCGGTGATCTCCCGGGCCCGCATGTCCCGCTTGACCGGCCCGTCCTGCAGCTCGACGTGCGGGTCGGACTTCACGTTGAAGTACCAGACCGGATGCTTGGGCGCACCGCCCAGCGAGGCGACCGCCGCGTAACTCCCCTCGTGCTCGACCCGCATCAGCGGCGTCTTGCGGATCTTGCCGCTGCGCGCGCCCCGGGTGGTCAGCACGATGACCGGCAGCCCGGTGTCCCGCAGCGTGGTGCCCTTGGTGCCCCCGGAACTCTCGTACAGCTCGACCTGCTCGCGCACCCACTGCGTCGGGCTGGGCTCGTACTCGCCCTCAAGTGGCATGGGATCCGTCTCCTTCGTCGGTCCGGCGGATGGTGCTCCGGACGGTCCCAACTCCCGCGGCCGCCCGGATCATCCGTACCGCATACCCCTTCACCCGAGCGGGTGATCACCGTTCCGGCCATCCGGTCGTCCGCACCGCGAGCACCAGGATCACGGCGCTGGAGAGCAGGGCCGTGACCAGCCGCCCCCGGTGGCCCGTCAGGGCGCGACCCAGCAGCGCGCCCCCGCCCGCCAGCAGTAGCTGCCAGCTCGCGGACGCGGCGAAGGCCGCCGCGGCGAACACCGCCCGTTCCAGCGGCCGTGCCGCACCGGCGGCGCCGCTGCCGAGCACCAGCGCCACGAAGTAGACCACCGTCATGGGATTGAGCAGGGTGATCCCGAGAAGGCCGAGATAAGCCCGTGCCGCGCCTGGAACCGGCCGTTCCGGGCGGGTGGTGAGCCGATGGGCGCGGTACTGCCGCAGGGCGAGCAGCGCCGCCCGCAGCGCGAGGACCGCGAGGACCAGCGCCGAGGCCCAGCGCAGCGGGTCCAGCACCGGCCGCAGCTCCGCCGCGAGGGCGGCGCCGCCCACGGTCGCGAGCAGCGCGTACAGCCCGTCGGCCGTGGCGACGCCGAGCGCCGCCGAGGCGCCGGTGCGCAGCGAGGTGCGGGCGGTGAGGGAGACCAGATAGGTCCCGACCGCGCCGACGGGCACCGCGATGCCGTACCCGGCGAGCAGGCCCGCGAGCAGCGCGCCCGTCACGGGCATGCGGGACCGGGCCTCCGGGGACGGCGGGGCTGCTGTCGGCCCGGCACCGCGGGGGCGGTGGCAGCGGGCGTCGGCAGGAGGGAGGCTGTAGGAGGCATGGGCCGATCCTGGGGCCGCCGCGCCCGCACCGGCAAATGAATTACGGCGCGTTCCAGCCCCCGGCCGGCCCGCTCTTCGGCCACTTCACCGCGTACGGCGATCTGGCCGAACTTGCTGTCGCCCCATAGGTGCCTCGGGCATCTAATGAAGATCGGCACGACGCACCTCTTCGTCTGCGAGGTCTTTCCATGACGGAACTGACGGACATCACCGGCCCGGGGACCCCGGCCGAACCCGTCGCATTCCCCCAGGACCGCACCTGCCCCTACCACCCCCCCACCGGATACGGCCCGCTGCGCGACGGGCGCAGCCTGTCCCGCGTCACCCTCTTCGACGGCCGCGAGGTCTGGATGGTCACGGGCCACGCCACCGCCCGCGCGCTGCTCGCGGACCCCCGGCTGTCCACCGACCGCACCCTCCCGGGCTTCCCCGTGCCCACGGCCCGCTTCGCGGCCGTCCGCGACCGGCGGGTGGCGCTGCTCGGCGTGGACGACCCGGTCCACCAGACCCAGCGGCGGATGATGATCCCGTCGTTCACCCTCAAGCGCGCGGCCGGGCTGCGGCCCACCATCCAGCGGACCGTCGACGGGCTGCTGGACGCGATGATCGAGAAGGGGCCGCCGGCCGAGCTGGTCTCCGCCTTCGCCCTGCCCGTGCCCTCGATGGTCATCTGCGGCCTGCTCGGCGTGCCGTACGCCGACCACGAGTTCTTCGAGGAACAGTCCCGCACGCTGCTGCGCGGTCCCACGGCCGCCGACTCGCAAGGGGCGCGCGAGCGGCTCGAGGAGTACCTCGGCGGGCTGATCGACGACAAGGAGCGGCAGGCCGAACCCGGCGACGGCGTCCTGGACGACCTCGTCCACCAGCGGCTGCGCACCGGCGAGCTGGACCGGCGCGACGTGGTGGCGCTGGCCGTCATCCTGCTCGTGGCCGGGCACGAGACGACCGCCAACATGATCTCCCTCGGCACCTACACGCTGCTGCGGCACCCCGGCCGGCTGGCCGAGCTGCGCGCCGACCCGGCGCTGCTGCCCGCCGCCGTGGAGGAGCTGATGCGGATGCTCTCGATCGCGGACGGGCTGCTGCGCCTGGCCCTGGAGGACATCGAGATCGCCGGCGCCACGATCCGGGCCGGCGAGGGCGTCCTGTTCTCCACCTCGCTGATCAACCGCGACGAGTCCGTGTTCGACGACCCCGACACCCTGGACTTCCACCGCTCCACCCGCCACCACGTGGCCTTCGGTTTCGGCATCCACCAGTGCCTGGGCCAGAACCTGGCCCGCGCCGAGCTGGAGATCGCCCTGGGCACGCTCCTGGAGCGGCTCCCCGGCCTCCGGCTGGCCGCGCCCGCCGAGGAGATCCCGTTCAAACCCGGCGACACGATCCAGGGGATGCTGGAACTCCCCGTGACCTGGTAAGAGGCTCTGGTCATGCACATCGACATCGACAAGGACCGCTGCATCGGCGCCGGCCAGTGCGCGCTGGCCGCCCCGGGCGTGTTCACCCAGGACGACGACGGCTACAGCACCCTGCTCCCCGGCCGCGAGGACGGCGGGGGCGACCCGATGGTCCGGGAGGCGGCCCGCGCCTGCCCGGTGAGCGCCATCCGGGTGACCGAACCGGCCGGCTGAGGCGGGGCCCGGCGGCCGCATCCCGCGGCCGGGACCGCCGTTCCCGGTTCAGTAGGGTCGTGCGATGACCTCACAGGCCGGGAAGCCCTTCCTCTACGTCGTCGTCTGCGCGGCCGGGACCGCCGCCGGAGTCACCACGCTGATCGGCGCCGCCCAGGCGCGGGGCTGGGAGGTGGGGGTCCTGGCCACGCCGGTGGCGATGGGCGGGTTCTTCGACACGGCTGCGGTCGAGGAGATGACGGGCCGGCCCGTCCGCTCGGCCTGGCGCTCGCCGGCCGATCCGCGCCCGTTCCCGCCGCCGGACGCCGTGGTGGTGGCGCCCGCCACCTTCAACACCGTCAACAAGTGGGCGGCCGGCCTCGCCGACACGCTCGCCGTCGGCACGCTCTGCGAGGCGGCGGGCCTCGGCGTGCCGATCGCCGTCCTGCCCTGCGTGGCGGACGCGCTGGCCGCCCACCCCGCGTACCGGGAGAGCCTTCTCCGGCTGCGCGGGATGGGCGTCCGCTTCGGCGAGCCGTACGCCGGCCCGCCGGGGGAGGACGGCGAGGCGGACGGCGCACGGCCCGGGTTCGCCTGGGAGAGCGCCCTGGACCTGCTGGAGCGGGCCTGAACCCGCTCCCGAGCCGCTAGGGCCTGTCTGACACTGTCAGACAGGCCCTAACGGCAGGTCAGCGCCGGCCCGGCCAGCATGCCGCCGGTGTAGAGGTCCTGGCCCCGCGGCAGCCAGTAACCCAGCTTGGAGACCACCGTGGAGCAGTCAGGCCCGACGGTGACGCGGACCTTCACCGTCTCGGGACGGCCGGGCTGCAGCGCGGTCAGCGCGCAGTCCAGGGAGTACGCGAGCCGGGTCTTCGACGGGTACCGGCCGACCAGCGGGTTGACGCAGCGAGCGTCGTCCGTGGCGATCCGCACCCCGGTGCCCGCCTCGCCGATGAGTCCGAGCCGGGCGCTGCCGTCGCCCTCGTCGCTGTCCCGGCGGACCGTGTAGGTCAGCGTGGTGGTGGCGTCGCGCCGCAGGGTGGTCCGGTCGACGGTGACCGCGTGCGTGGGCGGGGCCTTGGGCGCGGTGAGGGTGAGCGTGGCCTCGACGGTGCCGCGCAGGTCGACACCGGCGGGCGCGGACCGCACGCGCACGTCGGCGGTGATGTCGTAGGTCCCGGGGCCCGGGTACTCCTGCGCGCCCGGCAGCGTCCCGGCGGCCAGCGTCCGGCCGGCGCGGCGCGCCGTCCAGGTGCCCTCCGTCCGGCAGGTGTAGCGCACCCGGACCCCGGCGCGCCGGCAGCTCGCCGGGGCGGAGACCGCCAGCTGCGGGGTGCCGCTGCCCGCGCAGACGCTGACGACGGCGAACTGGCCGTGTTCCCCGCGCAGCGTCCCGGCGGGCGCGCACAGCGTGGACGGCTCCTCACCCGCCCGGGACGGCGCGGCGGTGGACTGCCCCCAGGCGGGGGTGACGAGGGCGAGCGGCAGCAGCGCCGCCCCCGCCAGGGATCTGAGGGTGGTCGGACGTGTCGGCACCGTGGTGTCCTCCGGCGGCCGGGACCGGCCGGCTGCCGGTCGTCTGGGCCGAGGATCGGCCGACGGCCGCACCGTCCGACCGCGCCACGCCGGGCGGTCACCGGCAGGCGGCACGGCACGAGGGCCGGTCGGCCCCGTCAGCGCACCCTGCGGACGTACTCCGGGGCGTCCGGTGTGGAGACGCCGACGTCCCGGCGGACGACGCTCAGCCGGCCGCCCCAGCGCGCGAGGGCCTTGCGCAGGCCCCGGTCGGTGTACTCGATGTCGACCACGTGGTCGTCGTACGCCTTGGCGTACACCTCGCACTCGTCGTACTGCCCGCACTCCTCGGTGACCGCGAAGTCCAGCCCCGCCGCCTCGCGCCGGGCGGTCAGCTCGGCGGTGTTCTTCTGCCCGACGGCCAGGCCCCGGGCATGCGCGTGGCCGGTGAGCAGGCGCATGAACGCGACCGCGTCGGCGGCGGTGAGGAGGCCCTCGGAGCGGGTGTAGCTGTCGTAGTTGTCGGGCTCCACGGCGTCGAAGCCCTTCTTCGCGCAGCCGTCGATCCACCGGTTCACCCGCGCCGCCACCCGGCCCCGCTTGGCCGGGGTGCGCAGGTCCAGCAGCGGCTCGTCCCAGTCCTCGTCGACGACCGCCCTGCCGTGGCCGTCACGCAGCAGCAGGTCGGCGGGCCAGTCGGAGCGTTCCTGGGGCTGGGCCTGGAAGGCGTTGACGTAGCAGATGTTGTAGAGGCCGGGCGCGGGTGAGTCGGACCGGTCGCGGCTGACGACGCGGACCCCGCGGGCCGGGGGATAGGCGCCGCCGATCTGATAGTCGAAGCCGGCGTGCCGCGGCGGCAGGCGGTACTCCGGGGACCGGGGTGTCTCGTCCGCGGCGCCGGAACCGCAGCCGATCAGCGCGGTCGCGCCGAGGACCACGGCGAGCAGGGCCGTGCCGGCCGTCTTCCCCCGGCCTCCCGTCCGGGAGGCACCCTTCGTCAGCACGTCCGCCCCATCGCATCGCGGTCCCGGCCCCGCTCCGGACCGGCGTGGCACGTCCGGAAATCCAACCGTCCGCGCGCGGCCGGGGTCAAGTCGGCGCCGCGGGCGCGACGTACGCTCCTGAGTGACCATCGCCCCTGAAGGCAGGAGCAGCAACGATGCAGTACGTGAAGCTCGGTTCGACGGGTCTGGACGTGTCGCGGATCTGTCTGGGCTGCATGACCTACGGACTGCCCGACCGCGGCACGCACGAGTGGACGCTCGGCGAGGAGGCGTCCCGTCCGCTGATCCGGCAGGCGCTGGAGGCGGGCGTCAACTTCTTCGACACCGCCAACGTCTACTCCGACGGAACCAGCGAGGAGATCGTGGGCAGGGCGCTGCGCGACTTCGCCGACCGCGACGAGATCGTGCTGGCCACCAAGGTGCACGGCCGCACCCGGCCGGGACCCAACGGCGCCGGCCTGTCCCGCAAGGCCATCCTGAGCGAGATCGACCACAGCCTGCGCCGGCTCGGCACCGACTACGTGGACCTCTACCAGATCCACCGCTACGACCACGGCACTCCGGCCGAGGAGACGATGGAGGCGCTGCACGACGTCGTCAAGGCGGGCAAGGCCCGCTACATCGGGGCGAGTTCGATGTACGCCTGGGAGTTCGCCAAGCTCCAGCACACCGCCGAGCTGGGCGGCTGGACGCGGTTCGTCTCCATGCAGAACCACTACAACCTGCTCTACCGCGAGGAGGAGCGGGAGATGCTCCCCCTCTGCGCCGACCAGGGCGTGAGCACACTGCCGTGGAGCCCGCTCGCCCGCGGCCGGCTCACCCGCGACTGGGGCACGGTCACCGAGCGCAGCGCGGCCGACGCCTTCGGCGGCCGCCTGTACCTGGAAGGCGACCGCTCCATCGTCGAGGCGGTGACGCGGATCGCCGGGGCCCGGGGCGTGCCGCGCGCCCAGGTGGCCCTGGCCTGGCTGCTGCACCAGGACACGGTGGCCGCGCCGATCGTCGGCGCGGCCCGGCCGGGGCACCTGGAGGACGCGGTGGCGTCGGTCGAACTCGAGCTGAGCGAGAAGGAGATGGAGGAACTCCAGCAGCCCTACACACCGCGCGCGATCAGCGGCCACTGACAGCCCGGCCCAGGACCGCGCGGCGCGCCCCGTGCCGCGCGGCCCGCGGCCGGGGCGCCGCCGGGGCGGGGCGGGGCCCCGCGGGACCCGTGGCGCGCGGATGTGAACGGCGGTAATGCGAGGCAAAGTCTTTCTTGACAAATTGTCAAAAGGGAAACCGCCGGAATTCAGTTGCCGGGAACCGGGAGATCTCTTGTTACCCGGTGTCCGGCTGTGCAAAAGTGTGCGTTGTCGGCGCGCAGACAATTACATTTTCCGCTGCGGGCGCCAGGTCGCTCCGTACGCCCCCCACGCTTCAAAAGAGCTGCCCCGGCGGCGTTCGGGACGCCGCATCCCGTCCATACCCTGTGGTATGGACTAATTCCCGTGTCGCGTCTGGAGGAATGCAGCCGTGAATGACGCAGGCAGGTCGGATTCCGTGCCGACCGGCCGCCGGTTCGAAGTGCCGGACGAGCGGTTGAGCGCCGAACTGAGGAAGTGGACGGGCACGTCACCCGCCACGAACCCGGTCGGCGAACTCCTGGACCGGCACTGGGAAGCGGCCTTCGCCTACGCCCGGCTGTGCACCGACGGAACCCGGGCCGCCGGCATGCTCACCACCGCCGCCTTCACCCGGCTGGTCGGCGAGTCCATCAGGCAGTCGGGCCCCTCCGCCGCCTGGCGGCCCCACCTGCTGGTCACCGTCCGCCGGATCGCCGCCGAGTGGGACGGCGACGGACGCCGGGAACTGCTGCACCCCGCCCTGCGTACGAACCCCGCCACCGGGGAGCGGGCCTCCGCCCGGCTGCTCCCGCCTCCCGGCCGGCGGCTGCTGTCCCGTGCCTTCCAGCGGCTGCCCCAGTCAGCCCGCGCCGTGCTGTGGCACATCGAGGTCGAGGCCGAACCCCTCGCCGTACCGGCCGCGTTGCTGGGCCAGGACGAGGAGGAGGCCCGCATCGGACTCGGCCGCGCCCGCGAACGGCTGCGCGAGGAGTGCCTCCAGGCGCACCGCGAACTCGCCCCCGAGACCGAGTGCCGGCGGTACCTGCGCATGCTGGACGTCACCTTCCGGCGCGGCGGCGCCGACGTCGACCCGGACCTGCGGCGGCACCTGGCCGGCTGCCCGCACTGCCGGCAGACCGCCGACCAACTGGCCCGGTTCGGCGCGGGACTCGGCCTCGCCCTCGCCGAGGCGGTCCTCGGCTGGGGCGCCCGCGCCTACCTGGAGGCCCGCGCCGGCCTCCCCGAAGCGGCCACCGCGCCCGGGCCCGGACCGGCCCCCGCGCCGCCCGGCGGCGAGGACTTCGCCCCGACCGCGTTCCACGCCCCGACGACGTCCTGCGCCCCCTCCGCGCCCCCGTCGCCCGACCCCTCGGCCCCCGCCGCCGCGCCCCCGCCCGGCCCCTCCCGCCGCTCGGCGCTCCGGGCCGCCCGGCGCGCCCGCCGCCGTCACCTCGCCCTCGGCGCCGCCGCGGTCGGCGGACTCGTCGTGCTGCCGCTCGTCCTGTGGGCGGTGCTCGGCCCGTCCGGCGACCCGGCGCCCGCTCCAGGCACCACCCCCTCCCCGGCACCGGGCAAGCGCTCGCCCGATCCGGGCCCGTCCTGGGCCGGCACCCACGCGGCCGGCCAGGGCGCGCTGCGCGGCCGGCTGCGCAACCTCGCCTCCGGCCTGTGCGTGGACGTCGTCGGCGGCAAGGCCGTCAAGGACGCCGAGACGGAACTCGCCGCCTGCTCCGCGGCCCCCGGCCAGCAGTGGCGCCACGAGCCCGACGGGCTGCTGCGCAGCGCCTCCGCACCGGACCTGTGCCTCGACTCGCACCTCGGCTACTCGGTCCGCCTCGCCCCCTGCCCGGCGACCGCGAGGACCGCCCGGGACGTCCGCTACGACTTCACCGGCCGGGGCGCGATCGTGCCCCGCTCGGACCGGGACCTGGCGCTGGTCCCCGCTGCCGCCGACGGCTCCGGCGCCCTCGTGCTCAAGACCCGCACCGCGGCCCCCGTCCAGCGCTGGAGCGTCGACAGCGCGAGCCCCGAGCTGGAGATGGAGATCGTCAACTGGGACACCGGCGCCACTCCCGCGGCGGCGCCGTCGGCCGAGGCGACGCACGGGGCCGCGAAACCCCCGGCGCCGGCGCCCGCCCCGGCGGCGACCGGGTCCACCGCCCCGCCGGCGTCCTCACCCGCCCCCGACTTCTGTTCGGTCCACCCGTCCTACTGCTCCTGGGGCGGCGGCCACGGCGGCGGCCACCACCGCCGCCACTGACCCGCGGCCCGGCTCAGTGGTGGTGCGGCGGCGGGGGCGGGATCGTCGCCAGGCCGGGAGCCGGCTCGGGCCAGACCAGCAGCACCGGGCAGGGCGCGTGGTCGACGGCGAACCGGACGGCCGGGCCCAGGCTGCGCGGCCCGAGCCGGGAGCGGTCGCCGTCCCGTGCCACCACCAGCAGATCGGCGCCCTCCGCCGCGGCCACCACCTCCCGCTCCACCCGCCCGGACCGCTCGGCGCGGGCGCACGGCCGGCCCAGGCGGGCGGCCGCCGCGTCCAGGATCTCGGTGGCCGACCCGCCCTCCAGCGCCTCCAGCAGCCCACCCGGGTCCCGTTCGCGATGGCCGCGGCCCAGGAGCCCGGCGAACGCGCCGTGCGCCACCCCGGGCACGTCCGGGCCGGACACATGGAGCAGCACCACCTCGGCGTCGTGCGGGGCGTGGGCGCGCACGGCGTCCACACAGGCGGGCCAAGTGCCCTCCACGAGCCAGGCGATCACGCGCATGCGGCCGGCCTCCTTCGGCTGACGTGAATCCCTCAGAGAATCTGCAGCGCTCCCCACAGTGCCACCACCGACACCGCCAGCGAACAGGGCACGGCGATCACACCCAGCCGGGTGAACTCCTTGAGGTCGACCCCGTGCTCGTGCTGGTGCACGATCCGCCGCCACAGCAGGGTGGCCAGCGAACCGGCGTACGTCAGGTTCGGGCCGATGTTCACCCCGAGCAGCACCGCGAGCACCGCGCCGGAACCGGCCGGCGCGGCGAGCGGCAGCAGCACCAGCACGGCCGGCAGGTTGTTGATGAGGTTGGCCAGCACGGCGGCCAGCGCGGCGGTCCCGAGCAGCGCGGCCAGACCGGTCCCGCCCGGCAGGACGTGCCCGAGCACGCCGGCGAGCCCGTTGTCGACGACCGCGCGCACCACGATGCCCAGCGCCAGCACGAACGCCAGGAACGCCGGGGCCGCCGCCCGCACGACGGCCAGGGGGGTCGTCCTGCGCCGCAGCAGCGCCCGCCCGGCCAGCACCAGCGCGCCCGCCGCCGCCACCCACGCCGGATCCACGCCGAACGCCGACGCCACCACGAACCCCGCCAGCGTGCAGCCCACGGTCACCAGCGCGAACCGCGGCAACGGCAGAGCCTCGTCCTCCGCCCCGGACACCGGGGCCGCGGCCGTCAGGTCCCGGGCGAAGAACCGCCGGAACACGAGGTACTCGGCGCCGATCGCGACCAGCCACGGCAGCGCCATCAGCGCCGCGAACCGGGTGAAGCTGAGCCCGCTCGCCGCGAAGGCGAGCAGGTTCGTCAGGTTGGACACGGGCAGCAGCAGCGACGCCGTGTTGGACAGGTGGGTGCAGGCGTACACATGCGGTTTGGGTCGTACCCCGGTGCGCGCGGCGGTGGCGAAGACGACCGGCGTCAGCAGCACGATGGTGGCGTCCAGGCTGAGCACGGCCGTGATCGCCGACGCCAGCGCGAACACCGCCGTCAGCAGCCGCACCGGGCGGCCCGCCGCCCAGCGCGCCATCCAGGCGCCGCAGGCCTTGAACAGCCCGTCCACGTCGCAGAAGTGGGCGAGCACCAGCACCGCCGCCAGGAACCCCACCACCGGGCCCAGCCGCTCCGCCTCGGCCCGGGCGTGCTCCAGCGGGATCGCGCCGGCGGCGATCACGATTCCGGCGGCCGGCACGGCCAGCGCCGCCTCCGGCCAGCCGAAGGGACGTACGACGGCCCAGGCGAGCACGGCGGCGAGCAGCACGGCCGACAGGGCCTCGGCGAGCGGGGTGTTCAGGGCGGGTCCTTCCAGGTAGGGCTCCAGATGGTGCCCGCCTATGTAAGCAAACGCCGGCGCGCGCACCACGGTGACCGGGTGCCCGCCGCGCCCGGGAATCCATCCCCTGCCGCCGTGACCGGCCCCGCCGTCCGGGGCGGACGGCGGGGCCGGTCACGGCGGGGCGGACCGGTCAGGCGCCGGTGCCGGGGCTGAACACGGTCAGGAACACGGAGGAGGAGTTCCCGCCGACCGGGACCTCCCCGGCGGTCCACGCCACCTGGAGGTGGTCCCGCTCGTCCGGCGGGGTGATCACCAGCCCGGCGGGCCTGGCCGTCTTCGCCTCGCTGACCTCCGGGTTGGAGAAGGTCAGCCCCGCCCAGGCGCTCTGCCCGGGCTTGAGGGTGACGGTCGCCGGGGAGCCGGAGGAGCGCTTGGGGTCGGGGCCGAGCTGGGAGCCGGAGGCGTTCACGAAGGCCGCGCCCGGATAGCCGTGCAGGGTGCAGGTCCGGGCGGACTTGTTGGTGAGCACGATGGGGAAGTTCTCCTGGCCGGCGCCCGGGTTGTTGCGGCCGACGGCGGCCCGCAGCTCGGAGGTGTGGCACCGCGTGCCGGTGGCGGCGGTCTTCCCGCCGCTTTCCGCGCCGGTGCCGCTGCCGGTGCCGGTGGTCGTCCTGCCCGTCCGCGGGGCGGAGGACGAGGCCGTGCCGCCGGGGGTGGAGGCGGCGGGGGAGGAGACACCGGAGGCGGGGCTGCCGCCGGACTCGGTGGCCGGACCCGCCGTGCCCGACACCTTCTCGGGCGCGGAGCCGTCGCCTTGGCCGCCGCAGGCGGTCAGCAGGCTCAGTACGGCGACCGCGCCCGCGAGCAGGGCCCCGCGCCGCGGGGACCGGGATGAGTACGCCATGTCGCTCAACACTCCTGGATCTTCACGGCACGCGACGGGCGCGTGCCTCCGGCGCCGGGTGCGCCGTCACCACACTCCGATGCGCGGGGCGCCGGAAAAGTTCGCCTCGCCCAGAAATCCCTTCCCCGCCCCGCTCCGCGCGGAACGTGTCTCAGGTGACCCGCAGTGAGCGGAGCACCCCTTCGGTCCCGTCGCCGTCACCCCGCCGGCGGACCTGGACGTACACCTGCGGGCCCGTGGAACCGTCCGCCGGGACCAGGGCCGACTCGGTGACCGAGCCCCCGTCCGGGCAGCCGCTCCAGCTCCGGACGCGGCCGCGCCAGGCGGCGCTCGCGAAGGTCCGGGAGCCCGCGTAGTGACAGCCCGTGTGGGTGAGGGCGTTCACCCGGGCGGTGACGTCGCCGTGCTCGCTGAGCCCCACGAAGACGCCGTCGACCCCGGCGCCCATGTCGGGCCAGCGGGACAGGTCGCCGGCGACCACCAGGCCCGGCTGGTGCCCCGCGGGTAGCCCGAGAACACGCGGATCCCAGCCCGAGTCGCGCAGCTGCCGGGCCCAGCCGGCCGGCACCTCGACCGAGACCCGGCCGGTGGCGTCCCGCACCTCGGCGCGACCGCCGGAGCCGGGACGGTGCAGCACCAGCGTCACCGCGACGGCGGCCGCCACGGCGGCGGCCACCGCGGCCAGCGCCGGCGTCCCGGCGCCGAGCCGCCGCCGGACGGAGTCGAGCCGGCCGCCCGCGCGGCCGGCGGCGGGCGCCGCGAGCCGGTCCAGCTCGTCCGCGAACGCCTGCGCCCCCGGCCAGCGCCGTTCCCGGTCCGGCTCCAGGGCCCGCAGCAGGGCCCGCTCGGCGTCGGCGCCGAGGTCCGGCCGCAGCCGCCCGGGCGGCACGGCCTTCCCCGGCGGCCCCGGAACGGTGCCGGTGACCAGCTCGTAGCCGACCGCGCCCAGGCTGTAGACGTCGGCGCGGGCGTCGATGCCCGCGCCCGGCTCGGCCTGCTCCGGCGGCTGGTAGCCCGCCGAGCCGGCCGCCAGCGTCAGCACCGAGGCCTGCGCGAGACTCTTGGCCAGACCCAGGTCGGCGAGCAGCACCCGCCGCTCGCCGTCCGGGGCGGTGTGCAGCAGCACGTTGGTCGGCTTGATGTCGCGGTGCACGATCCCCGCCTCGTGCAGCGCGGCGGCGGCGCGGGCGGCCAGCGCGGTCAGCGCGAGCGCCCGGGGCACCGGCAGCACACCGGCCGTCAGCAGATCGGCGAGGGTGCCGCCGTCGGCGTACTCCATGACGAAGTACGGCCGTCCGTCGGGGAGTTCACCGATGTCGTAGACCTGCACCACCCGGCTGGAGCCGGCCCGGCGCAGCAGCCGCGCCTCGGACAGGAAGCGCTCCCGCACGTCGAGCCGGTGCGCCCAGTTCTCGGCGAGGACCTTCACCGCCACCGGGGCGTCCAGCTCGTCGTCGCGGGCGAGCCACACCGTGGCGAAGGCGCCGGTGCCCAGGCGCCGTTGGAGGCGGTAGCGGCCGATCCGCTCCAAGGAGTGCATACGACTATCATGCCTGCCCTGAGATCGACTTCCAGGGGGCCCGGGTGCCGGACGAGGCGACGGCCGAAGACCTTGCCCGCAGCGCCGCCGCCGGCGACCGGGCGGCGCTGGACCGGCTGCTGGCCGGGCTGCGGCCCGAGGTGGTGCGCCGCTGCGGCCGGTTCCTGCCCTGCCGGGAGGACGCCGAGGAGGCAGCCCAGGACGTGCTGCTCCAGATCGCCCGGAACATCTCCGGCTTCGAGGGCCGCAGCCGCTTCAGCACCTGGCTGTACACCGTCGTCGCGAACTGCTGCCGGCAGAAGTACCGGGAGCTGAAGCGGCGGGCGGCCGAGCGGCCCGCCGCCATCGAGCCCGCCGAGCACGTCGACCCGCGCACCACCAGCGTCATCGCGGGCTCCCGCGTGGACCTGCTGGACGCCCTGGACCGGCTGGAACGCGAGCACCCCCATCTGGTCGCGCCCCTGGTGTACCGGGACGTCTGCCAGCTGGACTACGCCGAGGCCGCCGAGCGCGCCGGCATCCCGCTCGGCACCTTCAAGTCCCGTCTGCACGAGGCCCGCAGACGGGTACGGCCCTGGCTGCGGGCCTACTGAGCGGTCTCCGTCAGCGCCATCTCCGCCCAGATGGTCTTGCCCTCAGGGGTGTGCCTGGTGCCCCAGCGCTGGGTGAGCTGGGCGACCAGCAGCAGCCCGCGGCCGCCCTCGTCGAAGGTCTTGGCGCGCCTGAGGTGCGGCGCGGTATGGCTGGAGTCGGACACCTCGACGATCAGCGTGGCCGCGTCGTGGATCAGCCGCAGCCGGATCGGCCGGGAACCGTACCGGATCGCGTTGGTGACCAGTTCGCTCACCACCAGCTCCGCGGTGAACGCCGCCTCGGTCAGCGACCACCGGTCGAGCTGGTCCAGGACCTGCTTGCGGATCGGCGCGACCAGCGCCGGGTCGGCGGGGATGTCCCAGGTCGACACCTGGGAGGCGGGCAGCCCCCGGGTGCGGGCCAGCAGCAGGGCCACGTCGTCGGCCGCCTCGCCGGGCGGCAGCAGCGTCTGCAGGACCAGGTCGCAGGTCTCGTCCAGTGAGCCCGCGTAACGCTTCAGCGCCTCGCCGAGCAGCCGTCTGCCGAGGTCCACGTCCCGCCTGCGGGACTTCAGCAGACCGTCCGTGTACAGGGCCAGCACGGTGCCCTCGGGCAGTTCCACCTCCACCGACTCGAAGGGCAGCCCGCCGAGGCCCAGCGGGGGACCGGAGGGCAGCTCCAGCTCGTGCGGCTCGCCGCCCGGCCGCAGCACCAGCGGCTGCGGATGCCCCGCCCGGGCCAGCGTGCAGCGCCTTGAGACCGGATCGTAGACGGCGTACAGGCAGGTGGCGCCCACCTCGCCCGGGCTGTCGTCGCCGCTGTACTCCTCCGACAGCCGGATCACCAGGTCGTCCAGATGGGTCAGCAGCTCGTCGGGGGCCAGGTCGAGGTCGGCGAGGGTGCCCACCGCGGTGCGCAGCCGGCCCATCGTGGCCGAGGCCCGGATACCGTGCCCGACCACGTCCCCGACGACCATCGCGACTCGCATCCCGGACAGCGGGATCACGTCGAACCAGTCGCCGCCCACCCCGGCCCGGGCCGCCGGCAGGTACCGCGAGCGGGCCTGCAGCGCGGCCGTGCGGGGCATCGTGCGGGGCAGCAGGCTGCGCTGCAGGGCGAGGGCGGTCTCGCGCTCGCGGGAGTAGCGGCGCGCGTTGTCGATGCACACGGCGGCCCGGGCGGTGATCTCCTCCGCCAGCAGCCTGTCGTCGGTGGTGAAGGGGTCCGGCCGCCGGTGCCGGGTGAGGACGGCGACCCCGAGGGTCAGCCCGCGCGCCCGGATCGGGACCGACATGGTCGAGTGGATGCCGAACCTGCGCACGACGTCGGCGCGCGCGGAGTGCCAGCTCAGCCACTTGGCCATGTCGCCCCCGGCCGCCGAGGTGGTGATCGTGCGGCCCGCGGTCAGCGCGTCGGCCTGCGGGGAGAAGTCCGGGTACAGCTCGGTCCGTCCGGGCCGCACCACCGCCTCCGGCACGCCGTCGAGCACCGACCGGTGGGCGGTGCGGCGCAGCCGCAGGGGCGCGGCGACGCGGGCCGGGGGCTCGCCGTCGTACTCCTGGGGGTCCAGCAGGTCGATGGTCACGAAGTCGGCGAGCACGGGCACGCACACGTCGGCCAGCTCCTGCGCCGTACGGGTGATGTCCAGTGTGGTGCCGATGCGCGCGCTCGCCTCGTTGACCAGTTGCAGCCGCTGGCGGGCCCGGTGGTTGTCGGTGACGTCATGCGCGGCCAGGCACACCCCGAGGACCCGGCCGTGCGCGTCGGTGACCGGGGCCATCCGGGTGAGCCAGGCCGCGATCCGGACGTCCCCGCCGACGTTGCCCGAGACCTCCATGTCCAGCGGTCCGCTGCCGGCCAGGACCTGGAGCATGCCCCGCTCCAGGTCCTCCGCCGGCCGCTGCCCGCCGATCTCCGTGATCCGCAGGCCCTTGACGCGCTCCTCGGGCAGCCCGATGAAGTCGGCCATGGCCTGATTGATGCGCCGCAGGCGGAGCTGGTCGTCGTAGAGCGCGATCGCGCAGGGTGACTGGAGCAGGCTCGCCGCGGCCAGCGCGTCGTCGTCCTCGGCGTGCAGCCCGTCACCGGCGAGCGGGGAGACCACCAGCCACTCGGCGCCGTGGCCGTCCCCGGGGGGCCGGTGGTGGGCGAGCAGCCACACCGGGACGGTGCTGCCGTCCCGGTGGCGCAGCCGCAGGGTTCCGGTCCAGCGCGTCCCGGAGGGCGTCCTGGGCGCGCCGTTCCCGGCCAGCAGGCCGGCCGCGGGGCGGCCCACGACGGTCTCCGGCGGGTGGCCGAGCAGACGCCGGGCGCCCTCGTTCCACTCGACCAGAGTTCCGTCGTCGTCGATGACGGCCCGGGCCGTGGCCGCATCGTCGAACGGATAGACCCGGCTCATCGTCGCCGCTCCCAGCGCACACTCACAGTGAACAGGTGGTACCACGCGCGTTCCAGCGTAGTGCGTGCCGCACCTCCGTGGACCGTGACTCCCGGCGACCTGGTCGACAGGTCGAACAAGGTCAAGGGGGATTTCCGGCCGAATTACCCACGGCGCCGTGTGCCCGCTTCCCGGCCCTTGACGTCGGCGTGTGCGGCGTCGAAAGAATCTGTTTGAACACGATCAGTTGTGAGTGTTTCTGGGCCGGAACGAGGGAGAGAGATGACGGTCACGCGCAGATCGGTTCTGGCCGCGGCCACGGCGGCGCCCACGGCCGGAGTGCTCCTCGGCGCCCCCGCGGCTCTGGCCGCCGACGCCCCGGGCGCCGCGGCGGGACGCCAGACCGTCCCGCTGCCGGACGGCTGGCGCTTCGCGCTGGCCGACCTCGACGGCGGCGCGGAGGGGAGCGAGTACGCCGGCGCCGCCGAGCCCGGCTACGACGACTCCCGCTGGCGCCGGGTGTCCGTGCCGCACGACTGGAGCATCGAGCAGACACCGACGACGGACCACGGAACCTCCGGCGGCACCGGCTTCCTCCCCGGCGGCCTCGGCTGGTACCGGCTGTCCTTCACACTGCCGCCCGCCTGTGCCGGCCGGCGGATCTCGGTGGAGTTCGACGGGGTCTACATGGACTCCCACGTCTACTGCAACGGCACCGAGGCGGGCAGCCACCCCTACGGCTACACCGGCTTCGCGCTCGACCTCACCGGCCTGGTGCACACCGACGGCCGGACCGCGAACGTCCTCGCGGTCAAGGTGCGCAACCGGCTGCCCAGCAGCCGCTGGTACTCCGGCAGCGGCATCTACCGCGAGGCCCGGCTGGTGGTCACCGATCCGGTGCACGTGGCCCGCTGGGGCACGTACGTCACCACCCCGGAGGTCACCGCGGGGCGGGCGCTGGTCCGGGTGGCGACGACGGTGGTGAACGAGTCCGGCGCCGGCGCGGACGTCCAGGTGCTGTCCCGGATCACCGGCCCCGACGGCCGCACGGCCGCCCGGGCCACGAGCACGGCCGCGGTGTCGGACCAGGCCACCGAGACCCACGAACTGACCGTCACCGAGCCGCGGTTGTGGGACTTCGGCACTCCGCACCACCGCTACACCCTGCACACCGAAGTGCGGGCCGGCGGCCGCACCACCGACACCTGCCGCACCTCCTTCGGCATCCGCCGCTACCGCTTCGACCCCGACGAGGGCTTCTCCCTGAACGGCGTCCACACCAAGATCAAGGGCGTCGACCTCCACCACGACCAGGGCGCCCTCGGCGCCGCGGTCAGCCTCGACGCGGTGCGCCGGCAGCTGACGGTGATGAAGTCGATGGGCGTCAACGCCCTGCGCACCTCGCACAATCCGCCCTCGCCGCAGCTGATCCAGGTCTGCGAGGAACTGGGCATCGTGATGATGGTGGAGGCCTTCGACTGCTGGCGCACCGGCAAGAACACGTACGACTACGGGCGCTTCTTCGACGAGTGGTGCGAGAAGGACGCCACCGAGATGGTGCTCGCCGCCCGCAACTCGCCCGCCGTCGTGCTGTGGTCCATCGGCAACGAGATCCCCGACTCCACGTCCACCGCCGGGCTCGCCATGGCCGACCGGATCATCGGCGCCGTCAGGGCCGCCGACGGCACCCGCCCGCTCGTCATCGGATCGGACAAGTACCGCCGGTTGCCGGCCAAGGGCTCCGCGGCGGACCTCATGCTCGCCAAGCTCGACGGGCTGGGCCTGAACTACAACACCGCCCAGTCGGTGGACGCGCTGCACGCCGCCTATCCGCACCTGTTCCTCTTCGAGTCCGAGTCCTCCTCGGAGACCTCCACCCGGGGCGCGTACCAGGAGCCGGAACACCTCAACACCGGCGAGAACCACACCCCGGGCCGGCGTGAGGCCTCCTCCTACGACAACAACCTCGCGTCCTGGACGATGAGCGGCGAGTACGGCCACAAGAAGGACCGGGACCGCACGTGGTTCGCGGGGCAGTTCCTGTGGTCGGGCATCGACTACATCGGCGAGCCGACGCCCTACGACGTCTTCCCGGTGAAGGCGTCCTTCTTCGGCGCGGTGGACACGGCCGGGTTCCCGAAGGACATGTACCACCTGTTCCGCAGCCAGTGGACGGACGAGCCGATGGTCCACCTGCTGCCGATGAGCTGGAACCACGAGGAGGGCGACACGGTCGAGGTCTGGGCCTACGCGAACGTGCCCTCCGTGGAGCTCTTCCTGAACGGGAAGTCCCTCGGGACGCGGGAGTTCGACGTCAAGCGGACCACCGACGGCCGTGCCTACCTGGAGACCACGGAGGCCACCGGCGACGACAAGACCTTCACGGACGGCCCCTACCCCGGCAGCTACACCAGCCCCAACGGCAGCGCGGGCAAGCTGCACCTGACCTGGAAGGTGCCCTTCCGGCCGGGCGAGCTGAAGGCGGTGGCCCGCCGGGACGGCAGGACCGTCGCCACCGACGTGCTGCGCACCGCGGGCGCCCCGCACGCGGTGCGCCTGACCGCCGACCGCGGATCCGCCGCCGCGGACGGCCGTTCACTGGTCTTCGTGACCGCGGAGATCGTGGACGCGCACGGCGTGGTGGTGCCCGACGCGGGCCACCTCATCTCCTTCTCCGTCACCGGGGGCTCCCTCGCCGGAGTCGACAACGGCCGCCAGGAGAGCGCCGAGCGCTACCAGGCGAGCACCCGTACCGCCTTCCACGGCAAGGCCCTCGCCATCGTCCGGACCGGCGGCGCGGCGGGCACGCTCGCGGTGACGGCGCGGGTGGCCGGCCTGCGCGGGGACACGGCGCGCGTGCGCACCACGCCGGGCGGTCCGGCGGCCGCCACGCCGGTCACCGCCTTCGGCCCCGGCCGTCCGGCGCCCGTCGGCCACCCGCACGCGGACGCGAGCTACTCCGGCCGCCCGGACACCCTGCCCGCCGCGATGCTGGACGGGGACCCGGCCACCGGCTGGTCCAACGCCTTCGTCAAACCGGCGACCGCGCTGCTGCCCGCGTTCGGCGGGGCCCGCGCCAGGGACTGGGTGTCGGTCGACTTCGGGCGCCCGCGCACCCTCGACCGGGTGGCGGTCTCCTTCACGGTCGACGCCACCCACGCCCGGCCCGCCGAGGCGGTGGTGGAGGTGTGGGACGGGCACGCGTACGCGCCGGTGAACGGGGCGCGGACGGACTGGGCCACCGCCTCGGACAGCCCGACCGTGATCACCTTCGACGCGGTGCGCGGATCGAGGCTGCGTCTGACGCTCACCAGCGCCGATCCGGGCGGGACGGGGGGAGCGGTGCGTATCAGCCGGCTCGACGTGTGAGGCGCGGCCGGCACGGCCCGGACGGAGGAACCCGGGAACGCTCTCCCCGTCCGGACCGTCAGGTGCGGTAGCCCAGGATGGTCATCATGCCGCTCTCGGAGTGGTACTGGTTGTGGCAGTGCAGCATCCACAGCCCGGGGTTGTCCGCGTCGAAGTCGACGACGAGCTTGCGGTGCGGCAGCACGATGGCGGTGTCCTTGCGCGCGCCCACGCCGTCGAGACCCGCGACGGCGAAGGTGTGGCCGTGCAGGTGCATGGGGTGCCACATGTCGGTGGCGTTGATGAGGCTGAGCCGCACCCGCTCACCCGCCCGCACCGGGTGGCGCTGGCGGACGGAGTAGGGCCGGTGGTCGAAGCCCCAGTCGAACTTCGCCATCGTGCCGGTGATCTTGATGCGCATCTCGCGGTCGGGATCGCGTTCCGGCAGGGCCACGGAGTCGTCCGGCCGCAGGCGCCGGGCCGGGACCAGCTTCCCGTCGAGCAGGTCCGGGCGCACGTCGGCCGGGGGGACGGCCCGGCCCTTGTCGGTGCGCAGGACGGCGAGGGCCTGTCCCCGCTTGCCCTCGGCCAGGGCGACGAACGGGAAGACGCCGTCCTTGGCGGTGACGAGGACGTCGTAGCGCTCGGCCATGCCGAGGAGGAGCGCGTCGGTCTCGGTGTGCCGGACCGGGTAGCCGTCGGTGTGGGTGACGGTCATGGGGTGACCGTCGAGAGCCACCCGGAAGGCGGTCTCGGAACCGGCGTTGATGATGCGCAGCCGGATCCGCTCGCCGGGCCGGCACCGGAACACCGAGGGCCGGTCGGCGGTACGGCCGTTGACGAGGTAGAGGGGGTAGTCGACGCTGCCGGCGTCCCCGTGCAGCAGGCGGCTGCGCCCCTGGCGCAGCAACCGGCTGGGCCCCCCGTCCGACCGGGAGCGCGAGGTGTGCGCCCCCGCCGTCCGGGCCGGCTCGGGGCCCATCTGCATGCCCATGCCCTCCATCGTCATGGCCTCGGGCGTGAGCTGCCTGAGCACCTTGTCGGGGGTGGAGCCCTGGACGCCGTCGAGCCAGTCGTCCAGCACGACGATCCACTCCCTGTCGTAGGCGAGGGGCTCCCGGGGGTCGTCGACGATGAAGGGCGCGTACAGGCCGCGGTCCGGCTGCATGCCCACGTGGGAGTGGAGCAGGAACGTGCCCGGGTGGGCGACGGTGAAGCGGTAGGTGAAGTCGGCCCCGGGCGCGATGGCCCTCTGCGTCAGGTCCGGGACGCCGTCCATGTCGCAGCGCATGCGCACGCCGTGCGAGTGCAGGGTGGTGTTCTGCGGCAGCCGGTTGGCGAGGGTGAGGCTGAGGACGTCGCCGGCGGTGACGCGCACCAGCGGTCCGGGGAGCTGCTCGTGGTACGCCCAGGTGCGCACGTGCCGCCCGCCCAGGTCCAGGGTGTTCTCGGCGGCCGTGAACCTGAGCATGCGCACCGGGCCTGTGCCGCGTCTGCGCTCGGCGGCACGCACCTGGGGACCCGACGGCTCGACATATCCCTTCGGCCCGGGCGGAACGAAGTCGCCCTGGACGGTCGTCACGGCCGCGGGGCCGGGACGGGGATGGGAGCCGGAGTCGGTGCAGGCAGCCAGCAGTCCCGCGCCGGCCGCAGCGAGCGGGGCTTGGAGCAGGGTACGCCGCGAAGGTGTGTGCATGAATAAAATAAGACACGTTCTGAGCTGATATGTGCGGGATCCTCGGCGGCGCGTCCGATGGAGTCGAGACCTCGAACAGGCGTTCCGGGACGTCCCCCCCGGACGCGGACGGCGGGCGCGCCGTGTTGCCCCGCCGGGGGCGGCGGGGCGAGAGTGGGGCCACCGGACTGCTTGGGGGTGTGGACCGTGTGCGTGGGCGTCGCGGCACCGGCGGAGAACGGACATGGCCCCGGAGCGCGGCAGGTACCGGGACGAAGCGGCTCCGACCTGCCGATATTTACGGGCGAGTACCCGGGCGGTACCGTGAGTGCATGCCAGCTCTCAACGTGGAGTTCAGTGACCGCGAACTGGAGGACCTGCGCCAGATCGCCAAGGAGCGCGGTACGTCGATGAAGGCGCTGGTGCGCGAGGCCGCCGCCGCCGACATCGCCCGGCACCGGGCGCTCCAGGAGGGCGCGGAGGCGTTCCGGAGCTTCTTCACCGCTCACGCCGAGGAGTTCGCGGCCGCGTTCCCCGACGACGAACGCCCGGCCAAGGGCGAGGCCGCCTGAGCGATGCCGCCCGTCATCCACATCGACGTCCCGTGGCTGCTGCAGCGGCACGAGGAGGTCCTGCCGGACCAGCCCGCGGTCGACGACTTCTCCGCACTGGTCGCGGCCGTCGCCCGGCACCGCGTCGACCCGCCCCGGCTCGGCGTGGACTCCGACCCCGCCTGGCGGGCCGCCGCCCTGCTGCACACCCTCGCCGTGCTCAAGCCGCTGCCCTCGGCCAACGCCCGCTTCGCCTGCGCGACCGCGGTGGCCTACATGTTCGTCAGCGGCGCCGGCATCGACGCGCCCTACGGCGCCCTGGTCGACCTGGCCCGCGACCTGATGTCCGCCAAGACGGACGTGTACGGGGCCGCCGACCGGCTGCGTTCCTGGCAGATATGAGCCGGTCCCGGCCGGCGGGGGAAGCCGCCGGGGCCGCCGGCCGGGGGACCCCCGCGCGGGCCTTCCGAGGGGGCCGGGCCCAGTGCACCACCGGGCCGCGAGCCCCGGGAGCGCGCGCGGCCGGCCGGTGCGTGCACGGCGTTCACACGGGGCGCGCGGTGACACGGAAGGCGAACGGCGGGCCCGCGTACCGGGCCCTCCTCCGGCTCCGTGCGCGAAGGGTGTCCGCAGTCGCGCGAACGCCTTGTTCCGTGTGTGGAGGTTGTGCAAGGGTTGCCACACGGTGCGGGGGGTAATCGCCGGGTCTCCCGGGGCAGTTGTGGACCGGGCCGGTCCGGCGCCGGTGAACTCCCGCTCCCCGCGCGCGTATCCGGCGATCGGCAATCGACGCACCACACCATCGAAGGATTCCGCTCAGTGCCCACCCCCCACCCCCCTCGTCCCCCGTACCCGCCGCCGGGCGGCGGTCCCGGGGAGTCCGACGAGTTCCTCGCCGCCCCGCTGCGGGCCGGTTCCGACACGGAGGCCTCCCGGTCCACCGCGCTGCTGATGGCCCGCCACTGGGCGGCGGCACAGGACTACGCGGTCGTCTGCCTGGCCACGGCCGGCCCGCTCGCCCACATGGTCACCGGCGCCGCCTTCCACCGGACGCTCACCCGGCTGGCGCTCGGCGAGCCCGCCGAGGCGCTCCGGCCCCGTCTGCTGGTGGCCGTCCGGGACACGGTCCTGAACTGGTCCGCGACAGACCGCACGGCCGCCGTGCTGCCCGCCCTGCGAAAGCCCGCCGGGGGCCGCGGCATGCGCAACGCGAAGACCCTGATACCGGAGAACCGCGTCCTGTCCGAACGTGCTTTCCACAGCCTCCCCCGGCTCGAACAGACGTTGCTGTGGCACACCGAGGTCGAGGCCGAACCGGTGCACCTGCCCGCCGCCCTGCTCGGCCTCGACGCCGACAGCGCGGCGGCCGCCCTCGAACAGGCCCGGGACCGGTTCCGGGAAGGCTGCGTCCGGGCGCACCGGGAACTCGCGCCGAGCACCGAGTGCCGTCACTACAACCGCCTGCTGGACGCACCGATCCGCCGGGGCGGCGCCCTGCTGCCGGACGTCCGGCAGCACCTCGACGACTGCGCCTACTGCCGGCACGCCGCGGAGCAACTGGGCCGCATCGAGGGCGGTCTCGGCGTACTGCTCGCCGAGGCCGTGCTCGGCTGGGGCGCCCGGCGTTACCTGGAGTCCCGCCCCGGCCGCTCCGGACCCGCCCGCGCCCGCGCCGCCGCCCCGGGGCCGGGCGGACGGGGACGCGGCGGCGGACGGCGCGCCGGGGTGCCGGCGCGGGCGCCCGGCGGCCGCCGCAGACGCGGCCGGGCGGCCGGGCCGTTCGGCTCGGTCCTGGCGTCGGCGGCCGGGTGGCAGACCAGGACGCTGCTGCTCGGAGCCGGGATCGCCGCGGCCGCGCTGCTCACGACCGTCGTCGCCCTCAGCGTCCTGTCCGACGGCGGCGACGGCGCCGACCCGGTCGCCTCCGACGCGGCTCCCGGCACCGGCGTCCGCCCGCCCGCCACTTCTCCGGGCAAGGCGGGGCTGCCCACGGCCGGCCGGCCCGCCCGGCTGCGCAACGCCGCCACCGACCTGTGTCTGGACGTCAAGGGCGCGGTCCGGGCGGGCGCGAGCGCGCTGCTCGACGCCTGCTCGTCGGCGCCGGCCCAGCAGTGGACGTACGACGCCGACGGGCTGCTGCGCAGCGCGGCCGACCCCCGTCTGTGCCTGGACTCGCACGCCGACGCGGGCGTCGTCATCCTCGGCACGTGCGCGGGCGCGGGTCAGCGGCGGGGCGACGACGTGCGCTACGAACTCACCGTGCGGGGCGAGCTGCTGCCCCGCTGGGACCGGACCCTGGCCCTCGCCCCGGCCGGCGACCGGGCGGGCGCCGACGTCGTCGTCAAGGTGGGCGACCGCTCCGCCGCGCAGCGCTGGCGGACCGACGCGCCGTCCGCGAGCCCCGGCTCCCTGTCGGTCGCCGGCGGCGACGGCCCCGCGGCGTCCGGCGCGGGGCCCTCCGCCGGCCCGCCCGGACCCGGCCGGCAGGCGCCGGCCCGCCCGGCCCGGCTGCCGGGAACGAACGCCCGGCCCCTCTCGCCCGGGCACGCGCCGGGCACGCCCGGTCCGCACGGGAGGACCTGACGGGCCCGGCCCGGCCCGCCGCTCACCCGAGGCGGGCCGGGCCGGAGTCGGTCAGACCACCGCTTCGACGAGGTCGTCCGCGGTGAGCGTCGCGGGCGTGGCGTGTCCGGACAGCGCGAGGGTGAGGTCGAGTTCCGCCAGGACGCAGCGGATGACGTGCTCGACGCCCGCCTGCCCGTCCAGGCCGAGGCCGTAGACGTACGGCCGGCCCAGCAGCACCGCCCGCGCGCCCAGGGCCAGCGCCTTGAACACGTCGTCGCCGGTGCGCACCCCGCTGTCGAACAGCACGCTCAGCCGGTCGCCCACCGCGTCCGCGATGCCGGGCAGCGCGTCGAGCGCGGCGACCGAACCGGCCACCTGCCGGCCGCCGTGGTTGGACACCACCACCCCGTCCATCCCGGCGTCCGCCGCGAGGCGCGCGTCGTCCGGGTGCAGGACGCCCTTGACCACGATCGGCCCGTCCCAGTGCTCGCGCAGGAAACCGAGGTCGGGCCAGGTGTGGCCGGCGTCTCCGAACAGGCCGAGGAAGTGCAGCACCGCCGCGTTCGGGTCCTCCTCGACGGGCTTGGCGAGCCCCGCCCGGAAGGCCGGGTCGGTGAAGTAGTTGGCGGTGCCCACCCCGTGCAGGAACGGCAGGTACGCCTGGTCCAGATCGCGCGGGCGCCACGCCAGCAGCGGGGTGTCCAGGGTGACGACGAGCACCGAGAACCCGGCCGTCCTCGCCCGGGCGAGGAAGCTGCGCGTCACCTCGCGGTCCTTGCCCCAGTAGAGCTGGAACCACCGCTCCGCGTCCCCCATCGCCTCCGCCACCTGCTCCATCGGAGTGCTGGAGGCCGAGGAGAGGACGAACGGCACGCCCTGGGCGGCGGCGGCCCGGGCGGCGGCGGACTCGGCGTCCGGGTGCATGATCGACAGCACCCCGACCGGGGCGAGGGCCAGCGGCGCCGGCAGGGCGCGGCCCAGCACCTCGGTCGTCAGGTCCCGCTCCTGGACGTCGCGCAGCATGCGCGGCACGATCCGGCGCCGGGCCAGGGCCGCACGGTTGGCGCGTGCGGTGCCGCCGTCGCCGGCGCTGCCCGCCACGTAGCCGACCGGACCCGGCCCGAGCCGGTGCTCGGCCAGCTCCTCCAGCCGGGTCGGATCGGTGGGCAGCCGGGGCACGGCGCCCGTCATCCCGTTCAGGTAGATCTCGTACTGGAAGTCCGCCCAGTGCTTGGCCATCCGTCCCTCCCGCCACTCGCCGCCACGTCGGCGCCCGCCGACGATACCCGCGGGTAGGCCGGTCCGGCTCCACCGGGGACGGGTCTTGCTCCGGGTCCGGACCCCGCGCCCCGGGACGCTTCATGAACGGCGGAAGTCGTGAAGGCATCGTGAAGGGTGCGCCGGGGAGCGGGGGCGTCATGTTTCAGGCCGATTAACGAGAGGGTGCTTTTCGGCCATTCGGCCGGTGCCCACGATCAAGAACCGCTCAGTCATGGAGTCGAAGCGGTCCGATTCCGTGACTTCGCGCCACTGTTTCAATACGCAATGTTACCGAAAGCTGGGGGTGGGATGTGTGTTTCGGCGACGGACTCGGCAGAGTGGCGCTCGCCGCTCCGGCGCCGACCGGGCCGGAGGGCACCCGTCTATCCGAGCGGAAGGATGCACACAATGCGGAACACCGCGCGCTGGGCAGCGATCCTCGGCCTCACGGCCGCCACCTGCGCACCCCTGACCGGGGCCGCCCTCGCTGCACCGGGCGCCGCCCCGTCGTCGCTCTACGCCCCCTCGGCCCTGGTGCTGACCACCGGCCACGGCGAGACCGCGGCCGCGGCCACACCCGAGCGCGCCGTCACCCTGAACTGCGCCCCGACGGCCTCCGGCACCCACCCGGCGGCGATCGACGCGTGCGCGGAACTGCGCGGCGCCGGCGGCGACCTCTCGGCCCTGCGGGGCCGCGGTGACGTGCAGTGCACCAAGCTCTACGACCCCGTGGTGGTCACGGTCCAGGGTGTCTGGCAGGGCAAGCGCGTCTCCTACGAGCGCACCTTCGGCAACTCCTGCGTGAAGGAAGCCGCGAGCAGCAGCGTCTTCACGTTCTAGACCGGGATCGTACGGTTCCCGCGACGCCGGATCAGGCTCGCAACTGGGGAGTGCGGCCCCTGGAGCGGGAACCTGCGATCTCGCGCCGGGACCGACGGGCGGAGTGGGGCCGCCCGCGGACTCCCGGGCACACAGCCGCTCCCCGGAACAGGCCCGTGGGGGGCCTCTCCGGGGAGCGGCGAAAAACCACCGGTATCGAAAAACAACCGGTTTCAACTGAAGATTGGACGTCAGGCCTTGCGCCGGTGACTGGTGTCGCACCAGGGGTAGCGGCGACTGCGCCGGCAGGTGCACAGGGCCACCCGGAAGCGGTCGGAGGACACCGTGGTGCCGTCCTCCAGTTCGACCTCCACCGGCCCTTCCATCAGCAGCGGCCCGCGCCGCTGCATCCGGATGCGGCGGGGCTGTTCAGCAGGCTCGTTCGGCACGGATCACCACCAGCTCCTCCTTGTCCTCGGCGGCCGCGAGCAGACCGCTGCGGCGCAGCCAGTCCTCCCGGGAACGCAGCACGGGACCGAGGGTGATCCAGCGCCGCCGGACCACCGTGGCCTTCAGACCCGCCGCGCGCAGCAGCTCCAGGGTCCGCTCGGGGCCGCTCAGCGCCGAATGCACCAGCAGCAGCACCCCCTCGGGCCGCAGCAGCGCGGGGGCGTCCCGGCAGATCCGGTCCAGCAGCAGCCGCCCGTCGCGCCCCGCGTCCCAGGCCCGCGACCGGCCGCGCGGCTCGCGCCCGCTCTCGGGCACCGGCACGTAGGGCGGGTTGGCCAGGATCAGGTCGTACGTCCCGTCGCGGACCGGGCCGAAGAGGTTGCCGCGCCGGATCCGCACCGGCAGACGGTTGAGCCGCGCGTTCAGCCGCGCCGTCCACACCGCCCGCCGGGACACGTCCACCGCGGTCACCTCGGCGCCGTGCCGGGCGGCCGCCAGGGCCAGCGCACCGCTTCCGGTGCCGACGTCCAGCACCCGCGCGCCCGGCGCCGGCGCCTCTTCGTCCAGAGCCTCGGCCAGCAAGGCCGTGTCGTCCTGAGGGGCGTAGACGCCCGGAAGTACCCATGCTGTCACGGGGCGCCGGGTACCCGTGCGATCAGGATGTATGAGCGAGTTCCCGGGCAAAGGGAGCACGCAGCGACGACCGCCCCGCACGCCACTCGCCGAGCAGCCGTCGCGCCAGCCGCTCCTCGACGAACTCGGTGGCGTCGACGCCGAAGGCGACGTCGTCCGCCAGTTCCGGCTCCTCGGCCAGCAGCCCGCCGATCACGTCGTGCCGGACGACCTGCTCGTGCACCGCGTCCGCCTCCACGTGCTCGTCGTAGAAGAACTCCGCGGCCGGCCCCGCGCCGGTGCGGCGCATCGCCTCGGCCAGCCGGCGCGAACCGGGCGAGGAGGTGATCTCCACGTCCGCGAAGTGCCCCACCAGGGCCCCGCGCAGCCGCCGGTGCAGCCCGAACAGCGACATCAGGTTGACGACGGTGAGCATCTCGGCGCAGGCCGCGTCCAGGTGGCGTCCGTACCCGGTGTCCAGGCCCAGGTCCGTCATCAGGTCCGCGAACAGCCGGGCGTGCACCCGCTCGGCCCGGCCGCCGCCGAACTCGTCGAACTCCACCGCCGCCATCGCCGCCTTCGCCCGGCCCCACAGCCGGGGCAGCACCCAGGCGTGCGGGTCGGCCTCCTTCAGGTGGTAGAGGGAGCGCTGCGCCGCGTACTCGCGCAGGTGCCACAGCTCGCCCTCCTCGCACAGGAAGTGCGTGACGCCCGTGCCCTCGGCCGGTTCGACCAGCAGGGCGGCCAGGGCCTCGTCGAGGCTGTCGTGCACGGGTGTGTCGGTGCGCAGCGCGGACAGGAAGCGGTCCTCCAGCGCACCCCGCAGCGCGAGCAGCCCCGGGTCCCACTCGAGCTCCGGACGGACCCCGGCGAAGCCGCGGTAGTGCAGCTCGTAGCAGACGTACAGGGCGAGCTGGAGGTCGTCGCCGTAGGGGTCGGCGGCCCGGGCGCCGGAGGTGGCGGGCAGCGGGCCGGCGCCGCGCAGGTACGCGGTGACGGCGGTGGACAGGGGCCCGCGCGGCGCGGGCAGCTCGGGTCCTCGCAGGTGGTGGTTCATTGCGGCCGGGTACCCGGCCGCGATGAAAGCACTAGTGATCAACCGCACTCTCGAACGGTCGCCCGACGCCTCCGGCACCGAGGCGCTCGCCGGCGTGGTCGTCACCGGTGACGAGGACGGGCGCACCATGTGATCGGCGAGATCTCCGGCGCCCTCGCCGACATCGGCTGCACGACCCCCGGCCAGGCCTGGACGTACTGGCACCTCGGCCCCGGACCGGGTCCCGATTACCTGAAGGGGGAACGCGGCCGCGAGTGGTCGCACAGGACCGGCCGCGCCACGGCCGCCAACCCGCACGCGGTCGCCCGCGCGCCGGCGGGGCACCCGGTGGGCGCCCCGCCGGAACAGCGGTAGGGCGTTCAGTCCCCCTCGGACTGCTCCTGCGCTCCGGTGTTCGGGGTGATGGCGTCCGCCGCCTCGCCCCGCTTCCGCTCGTCCTCGCCGTGCGTCTCGGCCTCCTCCGCCTCGTGCAGCACTTCCCCCAGGGCCGTATCGGGCCGCTTCCCCTGGTCGTTCCCGCCCGGCATGGCGTGTCCTTCCGTCGGCTGGTCTTGATCCACTACGGGTTACCCGCCGGCGCGGTCTCAAGCGCCCCCGCACGGGTCCGGGAAGGTGGACGCGTCACGGGCCCGGCGTGCGGACGCGCAGGGGAGTGGGCGGGTAGCCTCGACACGCCGAGGGGGCCCGCACCGCGGAGGACCGATCACCATGCCAGCCGACGTCACCGGCACCTTCCTGACCCTGGACGACGGCCGCCCGGCCGTCCGCTTCACCCGGACCTACGACCTGCCCCAGGACCGGGTCTGGAGGCTGGTGACCGACCCGGGCGAGCTGGCCTGCTGGTTCCCCTCGCGCGCCGAGATGGACCTGCGCCCCGGCGGCGCCATCACCTTCAGCGGCGACCCGAACATGCCGGAGTCGACCGGCACGGTGCTCGCCGCCGACCCGCCCCGCCACCTCTCCTTCGAGTGGGGCGGCGACGAACTCCGCTTCGGCCTGGAGGCGGAGGACGGCCGGCGCACCCGGCTGACGCTCACCGACGTGCTGGCCGACGAGAACGCCGCCGCCCGCAACGCCGCCGGCTGGGAGGTGTGCCTGGCCGCCCTGGACGCCAGGGCGCGCGGCGAGCACTCCGGCGGACCGCACGCCGGAGCGGGCGCGGCCTGGCGGGAGTTCTACGACGCCCACCTCGCGGCGGGAGCGCCCTCGGGCGCACCGGTGCCGGGCCTGGACTGACCGCCCGGCCCGGGTCCGGTCCTCGCCTACGCGAGCTGCCTGCGCACCAGTTCGTGCAGCCTGCCCCCGGTGTCGGCGAGCAGCTCGGCGGGCGGACCCTGCTGGATCACCCGGCCGTCCTCCATCACGATCACCCGGTCCGCGTCCAGCACCGTCGACAGGCGGTGCGCGATGACGATCCGGGTGGCGTTCAGCTTGCGGGTGCTGTCGATGACCGTGCGCTGGGTGTCGTTGTCCAGGGCGCTGGTCGCCTCGTCGAAGAACAGGATGCGCGGCCGCCGGATCAGCGCCTGGGCGATCATCAGCCGCTGCCGCTGGCCACCGGAGATCGCGCCGTTGCCGGCCACGATCGTGTGCAGACCCATCGGCATCCGCCGGATGTCCTCCGCCAGGCCCGCCAGCTCGGCGGCGGCCATCGCCTCCTCCGGCGTGTACGGCTCGGTGCCGCAGATGACGTCCAGGATGGAACCGGTGAACGGCTGCGCGTGCTGGAGCACCACGCCGCACTGGCGGCGCACCGCCGACTGGTCGAGGGCGGCCAGGTCCTGTCCGTCGTACAGGACGCTGCCGGAGACCGGACGGTCGAAGCCGATGAGCAGCCGCAGCAGCGTGGACTTGCCGCAGCCGCTCGGGCCGACGATCGCCACGAACTCGCCCGGGCGGACGGCGAAGGAGACGTCGTCCAGGACGAGCGGCCCGTCGTCGGCGTACCGGAACGACAGCCGGCGGGCCTCGACGGCGCCCGAGAGCGGTCCGGGGCGGGTGCTCGCGGTGCGCACCTCGGGCGTGGCGTCCAGGACCGGCCTGATCTCCTCGAACAGCGGCAGCGCCGCCACCGCCGAGACGAAGGAACCGGTGAGCTGGGTGACCGAGGTCAGCACCATCGTCACCGAGGTGTTGAAGGTGAGGAACGCCGCCGCCGACATCGCGCCCCTGGCGGGCCCCGCAAGCAGCATGAACATCAGCAGGGTGCACACCGGCAGGTAGACCGCGCCCAGCACCGAGGTGAGGTTCTTGATCCGGCCCACCTTCTGCTGGAGTTCCCGGCTGCGTGCGAACTGGCGTGCCCAGGCGGCGTAGGCGTAGTTCTCCGCCGCCGCCACGCGCAGCTTGGGCAGGCCCCGCAGGGTCTGGAAGGCCTGGTTGTTCAGCTTGTTGCCGAGCACCACGAGCCGCCGCTGCCAGCGCACCTGCCACAGGCCGAGCCCGAGGAACACCGCCGCGATGACGACGAGCATGCCGATCGCCGCCATGGCCATCGGGACGCTGAACCAGAACAGCAGGCCCAGGTTCATCGCGCCCACCGTCACCGACTGCGCGACCACCGGTCCGGTACCGGCCAGCAGCCGCCGGATGGCGCTGACGCCCATGGCGGCACTGGCGAGTTCGCCGGTGGAGCGCTGGGTGAAGAACCGGGTGGGAAGCCGCAGCAGCCGGTCCCAGACGGCCGGTTGCAGCGCCGCCTCGATACGGCCCTCCAGACGCAGCATGGTCAGGTTCTCCAGCAGGGTGAACGCGGCCGACACCACCCCGCTCACCATCACCGCCAGGCACACCTGGACGATCAGGCCCGTCTGCGCCTTCGGCACGTACTCGCCGAGCACCTTGCCGGTGGCGATCGGCACCAGCGCGCCGATGGCCACCGTCACCAGCCCGGCGAGCATCAGGCTGCCGAAGTCGCCGCGGGTGCCGCGCAGGCTGAACCGCAGCAGTCCGAGCGGCCCGAGCCGCCGCTCGGGCAGCGGCCGGTAGAACATCACCGCGCGCGGCTCGAACTCCCCGGCGTTCGCCTTCTCGACCGGCGTCTCGCGCCCGGTCCCCGGGTGCACGGCCACATAGCCGCCGCGCCGCCACAGCAGCGCCACCGGCGCCCCGGACAGCGCCCGGTGCCCCACCAGCGGGCCCACGTTCTCCCGCCACCAGCGGCCGTCCAGGCGGACCGCGCGGGTGCGCACCCGGGACGCGAGCGCCACCCGTTCGACCGGGTCGAGGCGTTCGCTCTCGGTGCCGCTCTGCGCGGGCGCGGCCAGCTCGATGCCGGCCGCCTCGGCGACCAGCTTGCAGGCCGCGTAACCGGCGTCGGCGTCGGCGGCCGTCGCGGGGCGGGCCGAGCGCCTGCCGATGGACGCCAGCAGCGTCCGGTCGGCCTGGGCGCGGACCGCCTCACCGGCCTTGATCCCGGCCGCCGTGCGCGTCTCGTGGGTGCGCTCCAGCTGCTCGATCCACCGGTCGAGCGCGGTCAGCAGCCGGTACTGCTGGTCGACCATGCTCTGCCACAGCGCGGGGTCCATCAGCAGGTCGGCGGCGGCCTCGGCGCCGTACAGCGAGCCGTACTGCACGCTGCCCGGCGGCACCTGCATCCAGAACACGTCGTCGTCCGCGGGCGCGGCGGCCCGTTCCTCGGCCATCGGCGCCTGGAAGAGGACGGACAGGCCGCGGCCGACGCCGAGCGCGACGGCGTACTCCAGCGGGCTGGTCGTCGGCGGCACGTACTGCGGGTTGCCGTACTCGTCGTACGACCAGGTCTGGGTGTGCGCGGGCTGGTGCAGCTCGCGCAGGTTCACGCGGTGCAGCACGCAGTCCCGCACGGGGCGGGCCACGAGCGTGTGCTGGGGGCCGGCGACCGGGCCGAGCAGCAGGGCGCCCGCCTCCAGACGGCCCAGGTGGTGCCAGTGGCCCTGCTGGCCGGCGTCCACCGCGAACAGGTCGAGCGCGCCGGCCGCGACGAGCCACAGCACCTGCGGCCCCTCCAGGTCCACGCGGCCGAACCCGGCGCAGTCGACCCGCGTGCCCAGCGAGCCGAGCGCGCCGAGGACGAGGTCGCCTTCGTGCACGGACGTCATCTCACCGCTCCCTGACCAGCGCGGCGTACGCGCCGCCGCGCGCCACCAGCTCCTCGTGCCGCCCGCGTTCCACGACCGTGCCGTGCTCCAGCACGACGATCTCGTCGCTGTCGCGGACCGTGCTCAGCCGGTGCGCGATCACCACGCAGGCGCAGCCGCGCCGGCGCAGGTTGTCCATCACGACCAGCTCGGTCTCCGCGTCCAGCGCGCTGGTCACCTCGTCCAGCACCAGGATGCTCGGCCGGCGCACCAGCGCCCGGGCGATCTCCAGGCGCTGCCGCTGGCCGCCGGAGAAGTTCCGGCCGTCCTGCTCGACCATGCTGTGGATCCCGCCGGGCCGGCGCGTCACCACGTCGTACAGGGCCGCGTCCCTCAGCGCCTCCACCACCGCCTCGTCGGGGATCGACGGGTCCCACAGGGCCACGTTGTCCCGGATCGAGCCCTCGAACAGGAACACGTCCTGGTCGACGAAGGACACCGAGGCGGCGAGCGCTCCGCGCGGGATGTCCTCCAGCCGGCGGCCGTCGATGCGGATCACCCCGTCCCACGGCGTGTACAGGCCCGAGATCAGCCGGGACACCGTGGACTTGCCGCTGCCCGAGCCGCCGACCAGCGCCACCTGCCGGCCGGGGCCCACGGTCAGGTCGAACCCGGTCAGCAGCGGCTGGTCGAGCGGGCTGTAGCCGAAGGTGACGTTCTCCAGCTCGACGTGCCCGTGCAGCCGGCGCGTGGAGTCGCCCGAACCGGTCCGCGCGTAGAGCGGGTCGGCCTGGAAGTTCTCCACGTCCTTCAGCCGGGCCACGTCGGCGGCGAAGTCCTGGATGCGGCCCGCGACGCCGTTGAGCCGGGTCAGCGGCGCGGTGAACCGGGTGACCAGCGCCTGGAAGGCGACCAGCAGACCGACCGAGATGTGTCCCTCGACGGCCCGCATCCCGCCGATCCAGAGGATCAGCGCGCTGTTGAGCGTGGCGAGCGTCGGCGCGACCACGCCCAGCCAGGCGCTCGGCACGCCGAGCCGCTGCTGTTCCTCCAGCGTGGTGGCGTGCTGCCCGGCCCACTTGCGGAAGTAGCCGTCCTCGCCGCCGGTCGCCTTCATGGTCTCGATCAGCTGCAGCCCGGAGTACGAGGTGTTGGTGAGCCGGGCGGTGTCCGCGCGCAGCTTCGCCGTCCGGGTCGCCCGCAGCCGTACCACCAGGCGCATGGCCACCACGTTCAGCAGGGCCACGCCGATGCCGACGAACGTCAGCTGCGGGTCGTAGGTGTACAGCAGCACGGCGTACAGCACGACCACGACGGCGTCCACGCCCGCCGCCGCGAGGTCGCGGGCCAGGGTCTCGGCCACCTGGTCGTTGGACTGCAGCCGCTGCACCAGGTCGGCGGGGGAGCGCTGGGAGAAGAAGGTGACCGGCAGCCGCAGCAGATGGCGCAGGAAGCGGGCGCTGGAGAGGGTGGAGGAGATGATCCGGCCGTGCAGCAGGTTGGCCTGCTGGAGCCAGGTCAGCACCAGGGTGAGCGCGACGCAGGTGGCCATCGAGGCGAACAGCACGCCGAGCAGCGAGGTCTGTCCGCCGATGAGGAACATGTCGATGTAGGTACGGCTGAGCGCGGGCACCGCCGCGCCCACCGCCACCAGCAGCAGGCTGGCCAGCACGGCGGCCGGCAGGGTGCCGGCGGTGCCGCGCAGCCGGGCCGGCATCGCGCCGAGCACGCCCGGCCGGCGGCCGCCCCTGGTGAAGTCCTCGCCCGGCTCCATCACCAGGACGACCCCGGTGAAGGCGCCGTCGAACTCCTCCATCGGCACGAACCGGCGGCCCTTGGCGGGGTCGTTGACGTACACCCCGCGGCGGCCGAAGCGGCGGCCCACGCCGTCGAAGACGACGTAGTGGTTGAACTCCCAGAACAGGACGGCCGGCGCCTTCACCTCGGCCAGCGCGGCCAGGTCCATCTGCATGCCCTTGGCGGTCAGTCCGTAACCGCGGGCGGCCTTCAGCAGGTTGCTGGCGCGCGAGCCGTCGCGGGAGACGCCGCAGGCGATGCGCAGCTCCTCGAGCGGCACGTGCCGGCCGTAGTGGCCGAGCACCATCGCGAGGGAGGCGGCCCCGCACTCGACGGCCTCCATCTGGAGCACGGTGGGGGTGCGGACCGTGCCGCCACGGGACTTGGGGACCGGCCTGCGGGGCGGGGCGGCCCGTCTGCGGCCGCGGGTTTCCTGGGCGGTGGTCACGGAAGGAGCCAATCGACGGGACGCTGGTCGGCCAGCTTGACCGAACCGGAGGCGAGGGTCATGGAGTCCAGCCGGTAGGGCGGCCCCTCGGCGGACGACCAGCGGTAACCGCTCTTCGTCGACGCCGACCTGTCCAGCGTGACCAGCACCGCCACCGGGCGGCCCTTCCGGGTGAACTGCTCGCCGAGCTGGCTGTCGCCGAGGAACGCGGCGATCGACTGCGGGGACTGCGCGGCCCGGTCGACCGACTTCACGTGCCCGCGCAGCACGCCGTAGCGCTGTTCCGGTACGGAGGACACCGTCAGGTCGACCGCGGCGTGCGCCGGGATGGCGGCCGCGTTCTCGGCGGGTACGTACACGGTCGCGTACAGCGGGTCCGAGGCGTGCGCGATCTTCTCCACCGAGGCCACGTCGGCCCCGGTCTGCACGATCTGCCCGATGGTGGCGCCGAGCGCGGTGACCCGGCCCGCGGCGACGGTGCGCACCACCGTGTCGCCCCGGTCGGTGCGGACCTTCAGTACGGGCGCGCCGGCCGGCAGCCGCTGGCCCTGCTCGGCGAGCACGGCCGTCACCTGGCCGGCCACGGGGCTCTGCAGCAGGTAACTGCCCTGCCCGTGGGTCAGGATGGCCTGCGCGCCGACGGTGGAGGCGACCGAACCGGTCACCGCCCATACGGAGGCCGCCGCCATGACGACGACGGTGACGCCGAGCGCGAGCCAGCCCTGGGGGCGGGCCAGCCGCACCGGGAGGTCCAGCTCCTCCGGCGACTGGAGCTTGGCGAGGGCCTGTTGGCGGAACTGCACGGAACTTCCCTCACCCGAGGAGAGACATCGTTACGACAAGACCGCGGGCGCCGCGGCGGGACCCGCCGGTCCCGGGCACCCGGGAGTCCCGGAGCCGGGGGGCGGCTCCGGGACTTCGGTGGCACCGAGGTGCGGTCAGAGACCGGCGACCAGGTTGGTGACCGGCTGGGTGTTCAGGCCGGTGACACCCTCGACGGTGCCGACGACCGTGTCGACCAGGCCGGCGACCGGGGCAACGCCGTTCACGGCACCGGTGACGGTGTTGAGGGCGTTCACGGACAGACCGCCGGAGACGTTGTCCAGCTCGGCGTCCGAGATCTCGACGGTCTCGACACGGGGGGTGGAGTTCATGGTGGAACTTCCCTTCGTATGGATATTCATAAGGGGGGAAGCGGCCCCCTCTGGGGACAGACGGACGGCCGCGACCGCGGGTCGAGGGCCCCCGTCTCCGGAGACCCGGGGAAAGCCCGCGGTGCGATGGATCAAAGCACGCCCGCTCACCCGGCTTCCAATCAAACAGGGCTCTCACCTGGGCACTTGGTCCGCCGAGGGGCTCAAGCGTGCAGGTGTGCGCACGCCATGTCGGCGACTCCTTCACATGCCGCACGGCATCGGCGCAACCCTGCCCTTGCCCACCGGACGGCGAATCCGGCACTCCGCGCCAAAGGCGTGCCGGGGGGCGCGCGGATGTGCAGAACCGTGGACGGCGGTGACGCGCTTGGGCATTCGATGTGCAGATTCCCTGAAGCAGGGATTCCGGTACGCCCGCTGGACGGAGAGTCACCGGCCGGTAACCGAAGGTGCCGGTCCGGGGGGTGCGTGAACGGTCAGCCCAGCAGCGCGTAGACGGTGCTCGCGCGGGCCGCGAGCGCGCCCGACTCCGCGTCGCCCAGGGTGATGTCGGCGAACGCCATGCGCCGGCCCAGCTTGGTCAGCATCGCCTCGACCAGGACGTCCGAACCGGTCACCGCGCGCTGGAAGGACGTCGACTGCTGCACGGTCGTCATCGGCACGAAGCCGCCCCGCGCCGCCGAGACCGCGATCACCGTGGCGGTGTCGGCCGCGGCCATCAGCGCCTGTCCGGACAGGCCGCCGCCCTCCCGGGCCAGCCGCTGCGACCAGGGCAGCCGGAGCACCGCCCGGTCCTCGCCCAAGGACTCCACGACCAGACCCAGTTCCAGGACCCAGGGGGCGAAGCAGGTGGAGAGGATCTTGTCGGCCTCGGCGGTGGTCAGCGTCATGTGGGCGATTGTTCCCGGCCCGGCCCCGCGGCACGCGCGACGCGGGCGATTCACCGCCGTGGCACGGGAGTTCGGCAAACGGAATTGAACGCACCGCGTGACCCGCCCGTACCTACAGCCATCCAGGCGCCCCGATCCCACTGCCCGAGAGCGGCGAACCCCCGTCCCCAGGAGGTCGAGAAGTTTGAGTCACAAGCGAATGCCCAAGCGCAAGGCCGCGATAGCGGTGGGCGGTGTCGCGGCGCTCGGCGCGGCGGCCCTCCTGCTGCCCAACGCCAACGCGTCCCAGGACAAGGCCTCGGGCGCCGCCGGCACCGCCAGGACACTGAAGGCCGCGGACGCCTCGGACCTCGCCGCGCAGCTCCAGAAGGCGCTCGGCGACGCCCTCGCCGGGTCGTACTACGACAGCGCCAAGCGGCAGCTCGTCGTCAACGTGGTCAGCGGCGACAAGAACGTGATCGTCCAGGCGGAGAAGGCCGGCGCGGCCGTACGCCAGGTCGGCAACAGCACCGCCCAACTCCGTTCCGCCGCACGGACCCTGAAGGCCCGGGCCACCGTCCCGGGCACCGCCTGGGCCGTGGACCCGCGGACCAACAAGGTCGTGGTCACCGCCGACTCCACCGTCACCGGCGCCAAGTGGGACCGGGTCCGGTCGACCGTACGCGGCCTCGGCTCCGACATGGCCACCCTCAAGAGGTCGGCCGGCGCCTTCAAGACCTTCGTCTCCGGCGGCGACGCCATCTTCTCCCAGGTGCCGGGCGGCAACGTGCGCTGCTCGCTCGGGTTCAACGTCACCGCCTCCGACGGCAGCCCCGCCTTCCTGACGGCCGGTCACTGCGGGGTCGCGGCCAAGCAGTGGTCCGACTCCCAGAACGGGCAGCCCATCGCCACCGTGGACCAGGCCACCTTCCCCGGCCAGGGCGACTTCTCGCTCGTCAAGTACGACGACCCCAGCACGCAGGCGCCCAGCGAGGTCAACGCGGGCAACGGCCAGACCGTGCAGATCAACCAGGCCGTGGACGCCACGGTCGGCCAGACCGTGTTCCGGATGGGCTCCACCACCGGGCTGCACGACGGCCAGGTGACCGGCCTCGACGCCACCGTCAACTTCCAGAGCGAGACCGACCCGAACGGCGTCGACACCGTCACCGGCCTCATCCAGACCGACGTCTGCGCCGAGGCGGGCGACAGCGGCGGCTCGCTGTTCACTCAGGACGGGGGCGCGGTCGGCCTCACCTCCGGCGGCAGCGGCGACTGCACCAGCGGCGGCGAGACCTTCTTCCAGCCGGTCACCGCGGCCCTCCAGGCCACCGGCGCCACCCTCGGCGCGGGCGCGGGCGCGGGCGCGGGCGGCCAGGCGGGTGCCGGGGACCAGTCCGGTGCGGGTGCGGGGGATCAGTCCGGTGCGGGTGCGGGAGATCAGGCGGGCGCGGGGGACCAGTCCGGCGCCGGTGACGGCTCGGGCGCCGGTGACCAGGCGGGCGGCGACCAGATCGGCGGCGGCGCGGACCCGTCGGCCACCGCGGGCGGCGAGCAGAGCGGCGCGGGGAACCGGTCCGGCGCCGGTACCGGCCACCGGCCGGGCGCGGGCGCCGGGTCCTCGTCCCTCACCGGGACCCGGTGAGGCTCGCGGGGACGCCGACCCGCGTCCGCTCCCTACGACGCTGCATCACCTGACAGCCCTGACAGCCCTGACAGCCCTGACAGCCCAGGGCCCGCAGAGCATCAGCGGGTTCCACCGCGCGGTACCGGAACGAACCGGGCCGCGATGAACTCCCCGGCGGGCCACAGCGGTTCCGGTCCGCCGGGGCCGGTCCGGCCCTCCGGCGGGAGGGCCGGAACCGCGGGCGTCCCAGCACTCACGACCCGAGCGTCGTGGCGGCGCCAGCGGCTCGGTACTCGCGGCTCGGGTGCCTTGGTGGCGCCTGCGGCTCGGCCCTCGTGCGGTGGCCCCCGGCTCAGCCGCTGTGCGCCGGCCCAGTTCAGTACTTACGGCTCGGGTGCCCTGGTGGTGCCCGCGGCTCGGCCCCTGTGCGCCGGCCCGGCTCAGTCGCCGTGCGCCGGCCGGGCTCAGCCGCACGCGGAGCCCGCCGCTTCGTGGGCACGGGTCCCGAGTCCGTGCACGGCCACCACCCGGGCACGGCCACCCCAGTCCCGGAACGCGCGTCGCGCGTTCCGGGACAACGCCTTTCCGGAGCGGCGCCCCGCGCACGGCGAACGCCTGGGACACGCCGCTTGCGCCCCGCGCGGCGGGCGCCTCCCCGCGCCCTGTCCGGCTCTCCCCGCGCGCTGGTGCGGTCGGCGGTTAGTGCGGTGTCACATGTGCCCGGTGAGGTCTTCAGGACCCCCGGGCGGTGGTCGTGTTACCGGTGGGTCCCCCCGTCGGAGCCGAATCGCCTTCCTCCGGCGTGTCGCGGCCGTGGGCCGGGGCGCGCGGCTGGTCGGAGAAGCGCGAGCGGTGTCCCAGTGCCTCGTGTGCGCCCCCGTCGCGCCATGATGGCCGAAACCATTCGCGGGGCCTGTCGTTCCGCTTCTCGGGGTCGAACGGGGGGCAGCGGCACACCGGTTCGGCGGGGCGATCCGGCCGCGGGCCGCGGTCAGGCTCGGCGTGTCGCGCCACCACCCCGCCGACGGACCCCGGAGAGGTCGTCGGTCACATCATCATCCCATCTCAGAAAGGGTGTCGACCGGCTCCTCGGACGGTCGGGCGGAGCGCCGGCAGCGCGTGTCCGCCCGGTGCCCGGAGGGTCCGCCGGCGTCCCCGCGGGATCCATTTCCGACGCGTGTGGTTTACGGGTGCGGCGCCGGGGCACACGCGGTGCGACATTCGCCCGGGCCCCGCGCGCTGAGGCCGGGCGGAGTGGCCGAGCAGTGACGCAAAAGCACCGCCAGAGTACTCTCCGTTCAACTTCAGGGGGTTGCTTGCACGTGACTCGCCGTGAAGACTGTGGCCGAGTTCCATCGAAACCAAGGTGTCGAGCGGTGCGCATCATGCCAATCGTGGGCGGCATGGGTCGCGACTGCGTATATTCACACCTCGTTTCGGACGACCGGGACGGGGGCCTCGCTGCCCGTCCACAAGCCGGGAGGGTCCCGCGTGAGCGTTGCGCGGGAGGTATCGCCGAGGGGGATGGGTGATGTCGGGTTGGCGCGCCACACGTCAGGGCTCGCTGTGCGGCCGGGGCCGGCCGTGCGGCCGCCGCGTCGTGCACCGCATGTGCTGAAGGCCGTCGGCCGACCCCCGGGCGGGGCCGGCACCGGCTGACCCCGCCGCCGCTCAGGAAGAGGGCCACGCGGGGCCACGCGCCGCTCTCGTCCGATGCCCGTTCGACGCGGGCGCCGCCTTGCCCCGACCGCCCGCGGCCCTGGCCGCCGGCTCCACCAAGCCCCTGTGCGCGTGACTGGGCCATGCCCGTACGTGCCACCCGCAACCGACACGCGCCACCCGCGACCGAGGAGACAAGGTGATCAGCAAGCAAGTGACGGGGGAACGCCTTCTCTTGGAGGAGTTGCCGAACCGCTGGCGGGCCTTACGCGAGGCCGGGCCCGTGCGGTACGACGAGACGCAGCGGGTCTGGCAGGTGCTGGACCACGCGACCGTCGCCGCCGTACTCGCGGACCCGGCCACGTACTCCTCCGAACTCTCCGCCCTCGCCCCCACCCAGTCCGACTTCGAGACCTTCACCCAGGGCAACTTCGTCGGCATGGACCCGCCGGAGCACCGCAAGCTCCGCGCCCTGGTGAGCCAGGCGTTCACCCCGCGGGTCGTGCAGGGACTCGGCCCCCGCATCGAGGCCGTCTGCGACCGGCTGCTGGACGCCGTCGCCGACCGCGACCGGTTCGACCTGGTCGACGCGCTGGCCTATCCGCTCCCCATCATCGTGATCGCCGAATTGCTCGGCATCCCCGCCGAGGAACACCGGCTCTTCCAGGAGTGGGCGAGCGTCCTGTTCGGCGGCGACCAGCTCGGCGAGGCGCCCGACATGGCGGACCTCGAACGGGCGCTGGAAGCCATCGCCCCCACCGTGCGCGAGATGAACGGCTACATGCTGGAGCACATCCGTGCCCGCCGCGCCGATCCCGGTGACGACCTCACCAGCAGACTCATAGCCGCCGAGGTGGACGGCGTCCGCCTCGCCGACCAGGAGATGGTCGGCTTCGTGGCCCTGCTGCTGGTGGCCGGGCACATCACCACGACCGCGCTGCTGGGCAACGCGGTCGTCACTTTCGACCGGCACCCCGGCACGAACGCCGCGCTGCGCGCCGACCCGGCCCGCGTCCCGGCCGCCGTCGAGGAGGTGCTGCGCTGGCTGCCGCCCTTCCCGGAGCTGGGCCGCCGGGTCACCCGGCCCGTGGTCCTCGGCGGCCACGAGATCCCCGCCGACACGATGCTGATGGCGCATCTGGGCGTCGCCAACCGGGACCCCGCCCGCTTCGCGGCGCCCGACGTCCTCGACGTGACCCGGAGCCCGAACCCGCATCTGACCTTCGGGCACGGCATCCACTTCTGCTTCGGCGCGCCGCTGGCCCGGCTCGAGGCACGGATCGCTCTTCACAAGTTGCATGAACGATTCCGCACCCTGGTGATCCCCTCCTACGAGGACGTCGCCTACCAGAACCCGGCCGTCATCGTCGGCGTACGGCACCTGCCCGTCGAGGTCGGCAGACCGTAGCCCAGGCGCTCCGCGCGCCCCGGCCGGCCCCCACACCGCTCGTTCGGGCCGGCCGGCACACCCGCACATGAGACCCACCCAACGGGAGTCCCCTTCTCATGCCGTACACCATCCCAGCCGCTCCGGCCGCTTCCCGGACGCCGTCCCTGTTACACGAGGAGATACAGCTACGCCTCGACGCCCTCGCCCGGCTCCACCGGGTGCCCGGCGCCCAACTCGTCCTGGACACGGGCGGCGACGCCGTCTCCGTGCACACCGGGACGGCCGACGTCACGACCGGCAGCCCCTTCACCGCGGACACCGCGGTCCCCCTCGGGTCGCTCACCAAGCCGTTCACCGCCGGGCTCGTCATGCTGCTGGCCGACGACGGCGACCTCGACCTGGACGAGCCCGCGGCCGAGCACCTCCCCGAGCTGTCCGGAACGCCGGAGGTGACGGTCCGCCAACTGCTCAGCCACACCGCCGGGCTGCCCACCGGACCCGACTCCGACACCGCCGCCGGGACCACCGCCGCGCGCTACCTCACGGCCCTCTGCACCGAGCGTGACCTGCTGTTCGCGCCGGGGACCGACTTCTCCTACTCCAACGCCGGCTACGTGGCCGCCGGACGGCTGGTGGAGACGGTGACCGGCATGCCGTGGCCCGAGGCCGTGCGCGCGCTGCTCCTCGAACCCCTCGGTGTGCGGCCCGCGTTCGTCGGTGACGCCGCGCCCGTGCGTCCGGTGGCCGCGGGACACGCCGTCAACACCCTCACCGGGCAGCCCGTCCCGGCCCGCCAGAACCTGGCGCCGCTGGAGGCGCCGGCCGGCGCGCTGCTCGCGAGCGCCCGGGACCTGGCCGCGTTCGGCAACGCGCTGACCGGCCGCTCGGACCTGCTGCCGCCCGCCGTCGTCAAGGAGATGCGCCGGCCCGAGACCGCCGCCCGGCCGGGCACCCTCGCCGACGGCTGGGGCACCGGGCTCGCCCTGTACCAGCGGGACGGCCGCGTCTGGTGCGGCCACGACGGAAACGCCCAGGGCACGTCCTGCCACCTCAGGGCCGACGCGGAGAGCGGTGTCGTGGTCGCCTTCACGGGCAACGCCGGGGGCGCCACCGCCCTCTGGCACGACCTCGCCGAGGAACTCGGCCGGCTCACCGGCATCCGGGTGCCCGCCGCGACGGCCGTCGCGGACCGGGGCGCGGCCGTCGACCTGCCCGACTGCGCGGGCACCTACCGCAACGGCACCACGACCTACCGCATAGCGCCCGGACCGGACGGCACGCCGGCCCTGTCGGTGGACGGGGACCTGCCCCTTCCGCTGGTCTGCTACCCCGACCTGACCTGCGACCTCCGCGATCCGGCCACCGGGCGGCTCGAACCCGGAGGCCGGTTCCACCGGGATCCGGTCACCGGCCTGGTCGACCGGGTCCAGATCTCCGGACGCACGGCACGCCGTACCGACGACGGCTGAGCCGGGGCCGGCGCCGGTACCGGAACTCCGTCCCACCGCGGCCGGATCCGGCCGTCGCGGGCCCTCGTCGGACGCGGGCCGGTCAGGTCCGGGCGGTCACTGCCGGCGGGTCCGGCCCCGGTCGGCCGGCCGGGCCGGCGGGAGCCCTACCGGACGCCGCCGCCGTTCCGCCGCTCCGGGCTGGGGCCGGTGGCGCCTCACCGGAGCACGGAGGCGGCACACCGGACCGCTGGACGACGGGATGCGCTCGGTCCTCACCGTGACGGGCCGGCCGACCGAACTCACGAGCCGAGCCGGGTGATACCGGCAGCCGAGCCGGTGGCCAGTCGACGGGCCGGTGGCCGGGCGGCGGGTTGGTGGCCGGGCGGCGGTCGAGCGGTTCCAATGCGCCTCGCCGGTGGACGAGCCGCCGGAGCCGGTGGGCGGGCCGCCGAGGCGGGCGTGTCGGCCACCGGCGCGGCGGGTTCGACGGCCGAAACGCCGATCGCCAGGTCGCCGCTCGCCGGTTGTCAGGTGCCGGCCGCCGGTTCGGTGGTTCGGCCGCCGGGCCACGTGGGCTCGGTGCCCAACCGCTCACCGGGCGGCGGCCCCACCCGCTCCGGTGGGCCGGCCGCCGACTCGGCGCCCTGCCGGCAACGGCGTGCCGTCGGCGCCCGGTTCACCCCCTTCCGATCAGTCCACCCTCCGTCCGCTCCCGCACCAGGTCACCGCCGCAGCATCGCCCCGCAGTCCCGCCCCACCGCTCCACCGTCGCGCACACCGGCGTGTCACCTCCGATCCAGCGCACCGCCACCGAGGCGGGGCCGGGTTCGCCCGGGTGGCCCGCGCCGCATCGTCCCCGCTTGCCAAAGGACTTGACCCATGACGGACACGCACGACACGCCCGCACCGGCGTCCTCCCTGCCGCAGGCCGGTTCTGCCGCCGGCGTGCCGGAGAGCGCGACGGACCCGGCGCATCCGACGCTCGGCGAGCTGTTCTCCGCCTGGGTGGCCCGCACCCCGGACGCGCCGGCCCTCACCGACGGCCGGCGCACCTGGACCTACCGCGAACTGGCCGCGCGTGCCGACCGGCTGGCCGCGCACCTGGTGGAGCGGGGCGCGGGGCCGGACCAGGTCGTGGCGCTCGTCCTGCCGCGCTCGATGGAGCTGATCGCGGCGGAGCTGGCCGTCGCCCGGGCCGGCGCCGCCTTCCTGCCCGTGGACCCCGCCTACCCGGCCGAGCGCCGGGCGCTGATGCTCGCCGACGCCTGCCCCGCGGTCACCCTGGACGATCCGCGCCGGGTCGCCGAGTCGCTCGGCGCCGGTGAGCCGACGGACGCCCCGGAGACCGGAGAGGTCCGCGCGGACCACGCGGCCTACGTCATCTACACGTCCGGCTCCACCGGCACCCCCAAAGGCGTGACCGTCACCCACCGGGGCATCGGCGGCTTCGTCTCCGCCGCCGCCGAACGGTACGCGGTGGGCCCCGGCGACCGGGTGCTCCAGTTCTCCTCGCCGAGCTTCGACGCCTCGGTGCTGGAACTGTTCGTCTCCGTCCTGTCCGGCGCCACCCTCGTCGTACCGCCGCAGGGGCCCTGGCTGGGCGACGAACTCGCCGCGGTACTGGACGAGCACCGGATCACCCACGCCCTCATCCCACCCGCCGCGCTGGCCACCCTGCCCGACCCCGACCACGGCACCGCACGCCACCTGCGGACGCTGATCGTGGGAGCCGAGGCCTGCTCGGCCGAACTCGTCGACCGGTGGGCGCCGGGGCGCCGCATGATCAACAGCTATGGCCCGACCGAGACCACGATCGTCGCCACCTGGACCGGTCCGCTCGGCGCCGGCCGGGGCACCCCGACGATCGGCGGCCCCCTGCCGCACACCCGGGTGCATGTGCTCGACGAAGCGATGCGGCCGGTACCGCCCGGCGCGGACGGCGAGTTGTTCGTGGGCGGCGACGCCGTGGCCCGCGGCTACCTGGGCCGCCCGGGGCTGACCGCCGGGCGCTTCGTCGCCGACCCGTTCGGCCCGTCCGGCGCCCGCCTGTACCGCACCGGGGACCGCGTCCGCCGAAACGCCGAGGGGGAGCTGGAGTTCCTGGGCCGGCTGGACCGGCAGGTGAAGATCCGCGGCTTCCGGATCGAGCCGGGCGAGATCGAGGCGGCGCTGCGCCGGGCCGGCGCCGGCGCGGTCGGCGAGGCCGTGGTCGTGGTGCGCGAGGACGAACCCGGCCACCAGCGCCTCGTCGGCTACGTCACCCCGTCCCAGCAGCCGCCCGCCACCGCCCCGGCGGCCTCCGCCGCCCCCACCGGCGCCCACGCCTCCGCAGACCTGGGCACGTCCGCCACCACCGCCCCCGCCCGCCCCCTCGACCCGGCCGCCCTGCGTGCCGCCGTCGCCGCGGTGCTGCCCGCCCACATGGTGCCCTCCGCCCTCGTGGTGCTGGACCGGATGCCGCTCACCCCGCAGAACAAGATCGACCGGCGGGCCCTGCCCGCGCCCGAGCGTGCGGTCGCGGCCGGACGGGTGGCGCCGCGGACCGCCGAGGAGCGGGCCCTCGCCGCGATCTGGGCCGACGTACTGGGCACGGACGAGATCGGGGTCACCGACGACTTCTTCGACCTGGGCGGGGAGTCGATCCTCGCCGCCCGCGTCCTCGCCCGCGTCCGGGACGAACTGGGCGTCCGGCTCACCGTGCGGGACGTCTTCACCGCGCGGACCGTCGCCGCGCTCGCCCCGCTGCTCGCCGACCCGTCGGCCGCCTCGGCGCCGGAGCCGATCCCGCCGGCCCCGCGCGAGGGCGCCCTGCCGCTGTCCAGCGCGCAGCGCCGGCTGTGGTACCTCGACGACCTCACCGCGGGCGGCACCGAGTACAACACCGGTGTGGCCCTGAGGCTGCGCGGCGCCCTGGACCCCGACGCGCTGCGCCGCTCCCTGCTCCGCCTCGCGGCCCGCCACGCCTCCCTGCGCACCACCTTCCCGACGGCCGACGGCCAGGGCGTCCAGCGTGTCGCGCCGGAGCCGGAGCTGCCCCTGCGGACGGCCGACGTCGGCGCCGAACCCGGCGCGCGCCGCGCCGAGGCCGCCGAGGCGCTGCTCACCGAGGAGCTGAGCCGCCCGTTCGACCTGGCGGCAGGCCCGCTCACCCGGGCCCTGCTCGTGCGGCTCGCCGACGACGACCACCTGCTGCTGCTGGCCCAGCACCACATCGTCACCGACGGCTGGTCGGTGGGCGTCCTCACCCGGGAACTCGCCGCCCTCTACCACGCCGAGGCCACCGGCGAGCCCGACGCGCTGCGGCGGCCCGTCCTGCAGTACCCGGACTTCGCGGTGTGGGAGCGGGCGCAGCGCGCCTCCGGCGCGGACACGGACGACCTGGCCTACTGGAAGCGCCACCTGGCCGGCATCCAGCAGCTCGAACTGCCCACGGACCGGCCGCGTCCCGCCGTACGCACCACCGCCGGCGCCGCCCACCGGCACCTCCTGCCCGCGGAGCTGACGGACCGGCTGCGGCAGCTCGCCGCGGGCCGCGGCACCACACCGTTCACCCTGTTCGCGGGCGCCGCCGCCCTGCTCTTCTCCCGCTACTCGGGACAGCGGGACATCGCGTTCGGCACCGTCACCAACGGCCGCGGCCGGCGGGACCTGGAGGACGTGCCGGGCTTCTTCGCGAACACGGTGGTGCTGCGCGGCGAGGTGGACGAACGGGCGACCGTGGACCGGTTCGTGGAGACCATGCGAACCACGGTGCTGGACGCCTTCGCCCACGACGCGGTCCCGTTCGACCGGGTGGTGGAGGAACTCGCCCCGCCCCGCGACCCGAGCCGTACCCCGCTGGTCCAGGCGCTCGTCGTGCAGCAGAGCGCGCTGCCCGTGCCCCCGCACGCCGGCGGTGTGCGCCTGGCCGGACATCCGCTGCCCCGCCCGGCCGCCCGCTTCGACCTGGTGCTGGAGTTCGCGCCGGACGCGGACGGCGGCTGCGTGCTGACCGCGGAGTTCAACACCGACCTGTTCGACGCGGCGACGGTGGCCCGGATGACGGCCCACCTGCACCGGCTGCTGGAGGGCATGGCGGACGGCCCCGGCCGCACCCTGGCCGAACTGTCCATGCTCGCGCCCCAGGAGCAGCGCACACTGGTGGAGAGCTGGAACCCGCCCGCCCGCCCGGCACGGGAGACCGGGTACGGCACGCTCCCCGCACTGCTGGACGCCCGGGCGGCCGGCACCCCGGACCGTACCGCCGTCGTCTGCGGCCCGGTCCGGCTGGACTACGCCGAGGTCGCCCGGCGCGCCAACCGGCTGGCCCGGCTGCTCGTCTCGCGCGGCGCGGGACCGGAGACCCTGGTCGCGCTGTGCCTGCCGCGCTCCGCCGACCTCGTGCCCGTGCTGTGGGCGGTGCTCGCCTCCGGCGCCGGCTACCTGCCCGTCGACCCGGCCTACCCCGCCGAGCGCGTCCGCCTCATGCTCGACGACGCCCGGCCCGCCCTGGTGATCGCCACCCGGGAGACCGCCGACGCCCTGCCGCCCGGCTGCGCACCCCTGCTCCTGGAGGACTGCGCCGCCCCGGACACGGCCGACACCCCGCTCACCGACGCCGACCGGCTGCGGCCGCTGCGGCCGGAGCATCCCGCGTACGTCATCTACACCTCCGGATCCACCGGCCGCCCCAAGGGTGTGGTGGTCACCCACCGCAGCGTCGCCGCGCTGGCGGAGTGGGCGCGGGAGCGGTTCGGCGCCGAGGGACTGGCCCATGTGATCGCCGCCACCTCCCTGAACTTCGACGTCTCGGTCTTCGAACTGCTCTGCCCCCTGGTGGCCGGCGGCACCGTCGAGGTGGTCGCCGACCTGCCGGCCCTCGCCGACGGAGCCGGGCCCCGGCGGGCCGGCCTGCTCAGCGGGGTGCCGTCCGTCGTCTCCCGGCTGACCGCGGGCGGCACCGCGCCCGTGACCGCCGACACCGTCGTACTCGCCGGCGAGGCCCTGCCGCTCCAGACGGTCCAGGACCTGCGGGCCGCCATGCCCGGTTGCCGGGTCGCCAACATCTACGGCCCCACCGAGGCCACCGTGTACGCCACCGCCTGGTTCGCCGGCGACCGGCTGCCGGAGCAGGCCCCGCCCATCGGCGGTCCGGTGGCGCTCACCCGCTGCTACGTGCTGGACGACCGTCTGCGGCCCCAGCCGGTCGGCGTGACCGGCGAGCTGTACCTCGGCGGCGGCGGCCTGGCCCGCGGCTACCTCAACCGCGCCGGACTCACCGCCGCCCGGTTCCTCGCCGACCCGTTCGGCGCGCCGGGGGAGCGGATGTACCGCACCGGCGACCTGGTGCGCCGCAGCCCCGACGGCGGCCTTGAGTACGTGGGCCGCATCGACCAGCAGGTCAAGGTCCGCGGGTTCCGCATCGAACTGGGCGAGGTGGAGGAGGCGCTGCGCGGCAGCGCGGGCGTCGCCGAGGCGGCGGCCGTCGCCGCCACCGACGCCGACGGCCACCGGCGCCTGGTCGGCTACGTCGTCCCGGCCGCCGGGGAACGGGCGGAGCCCGAGGCCCTGCGCCGTGAACTCGGCCGCACCCTGCCCGACTACATGGTCCCGTCGGCCGTCGTCGTGCTGGACGCCCTGCCGCTCAACCCCAACGGCAAGCTCGACCGGGGCCGGCTCCCCGACCCCGGCCCCGCCGTGCGCGCGGTGCGGCACGTCGCGCCCCGCACGCCCACCGAGCGGACGCTGGCCGCGATCCTCGCCGAGGTGCTGCGCCTGGAGCGGGTCGGCGTCGACGACAACTTCTTCGAACTGGGCGGCGACTCCATCCTCAGCATCCAGGTGGTCGCGCGCGCCCGGCAGGAGGGGCTGCCGCTCACCTCGCGGGACGTCTACCGGCACCAGACGGTGGCCGCCCTCGCGCACTGCGCGGACGCCGCCGCGGGCCCGCGCGAGGCCGCACCCGCACCGGAGGCGGCCACCGGCACGGCACCGCTGACGCCCATCCAGCGCTGGCTGTTCGGCGCCGCCGGCGAACGCGCCGGCCACTTCTCGCAGGCACTGTCCCTCCGGATGCCCGGGGACCTGGACCCGGCGGCCCTGGAGGCGGCCCTCAACGACCTGGCCGCGCACCACGACGCCCTGCGCTCCCGCTTCACCCCGGCCGACGGAGCCGACGAGGCCGGCTGGTGCGTCGACGAGCGGGCGCCGCGCATCCGCCTGGCCCGCCACACCGGCCCGGAGACCGACACCCCGCACTTCGGCCCGTTCGACCTCGCCGGGGGGCCGCTGCTGCGGGCCGTGCTGCACGACCCCGGCGCCGGCCGGCCCGGCGTGCTGCACCTCGCCGTGCACCACCTCGTGGTCGACGGCGTCTCCTGGCGGGTGCTGCTGGAGGACCTGGACCGCGCCTACCGGGCCCGCCGCGCCGGCGAGGACGGCGCCGCGGCACTGCCCGCCAAGTCCTCTCCGCTGCGGCAGTGGGCCCGCAGACTCAACGCCCACGCGGCGGACGGCGGTTTCGACGACGAGCGCGCCTACTGGGCCGAGGCGGTCCCCGGCACGGAGCCCGCCCTGCCCGCCGAACTGACCGGCGCCCCCGGCACCTACGCCGCACAGCGCTCGCTCACCGTGCGTCTGGACGCCGAGGCGACCTCGGCCCTGCTGCGCACGCTGCCCGACACCTACCGCACCCAGGCCAACGACGTGCTGCTCAGCGCCCTCGGCCGGGCCCTGTGCGGCTGGAGCGGCCGGGACCGGGTGGTGGTCGACGTCGAGGGACACGGCCGTGAGGAACTCTTCCCCGAGCTGGACATCAGCCGCACGGTCGGCTGGTTCACCACCCGGTACCCCGTCGCGCTGAGCGTGCCCGAGGACGCCGGCTGGGACGCCGTGCTGAAGCGCGTCAAGGAGCAGTTGCGCGCCGTACCGCGGCACGGCCTCGGCCACGACGCGCTGCGCCTGCCCGCCGCACCCGGACCGGCGCCGCACACCGCGAAGGCGCAGGTCAGCTTCAACTACCTGGGCCGCATGGACACCTCGCAGGACCCCGGCGGCCTCTACCGGGGCACCGTGCGCCCGCTGGAGCTGGACGCCGACCCCGCGGCCGAGCGCCCGCACGCCCTGGAGGTCGTCGGGCAACTGGTGGCGGACAGACTGGAGTTCACCTGGTTCTACGCGGACCGGCCGGGCCAGGAGCACACGGTCTCGGACCTCGCCGGGCGGTTCGCCGAGGCGCTCACCGACCTGGCCCGGCACGCCGCCCGGCCCGGCGCCGCCGGCCGCACCCCGTCCGACTTCCCGCTGGCCCGGCTCGACCAGGCCGCCGTGGACCGGATCACCGGCGCGGACCCGGCCGCGGTGGCCGACGTCCTGCCGCTCACGCCCACCCAGGCGGGCATGCTCTTCCACGGCCTGTCCCAGGACGACCGCGGCGTCTACGTCCAGCAGCTCACCTTCGTCCTGGACGGCGTGCCCGACCCGGCCGCCCTCGCCGCCGCCTGGCAGCACGTGACCGACCGCGCCGAGGTGCTGCGCGGCCGGGTCGTCTGGCAGGACGTGCCCGAACCGCTGCTGGTGGTGGAGCGCCGCACCGCCGTGCCGGTCACCCACCTCGACTGGCGCGACCTGACCGAAGACGAGCGCCGCGCCCGGCTGGAGGACCTGCTGGTCCGGGACCGCGCCGAGGGCATCGACCTCGGCCGGGCACCGCTGCAGCGGCTGCTGCTCGCCCGCCTCTCCGGTACCGCGGTACGCGTGGTCTGGTCCTTCCACCACCTGCTGCTGGACGGCTGGAGCATGTTCCAGGTGCTCTCGGACGTCTTCGCCCACCACGCCGGGGCGGGCCCCGACGCCCTGCCGCACCGCCCGCCCTACCGGGACTACGTGGCCTGGCTGCGCCGGCACGACCCGGAAGCGGCCGAACGGCACTGGCGGCAGCGCCTGGCCGGCCTGACCGAGCCCACCGCCCTGCCCTACGACCGCGAGCCGCGCGAGGCCCACCGCGCCGAGTCCACGCACGCGGTCCACGGCACGCTGCCCGCGGCCACCACCCGGGCGCTGGAGGAACTGGCCCGCGCCGGCGGCCTCACCCTCAACACGCTGGTGCAGGGCGCCTGGGCGCTGCTGCTGGCCCGGCAGGCGGGCCGGGACGAGGTGGTGTTCGGCACCACCGTGTCCGGCCGGCCGCCCGAGCTGCCCGGTTCCGAGGCCATGACCGGCCTGTTCATCACCACACTGCCCACCCGGGTCACCGTCCCCGGCGACGGCTCGCTGACCGACTGGCTGCGCGCGCTCCAGCAGGACCAGAGCGAGGACCGGCGCTTCGACCACCTCCCCCTCACCCGCATGAAGACGTTCACCGGACTCCCGGACCGGGTCGCTCTGTTCGACAGCATCGTCGTCTTCGAGAACTACCCGGTGGACGACGACCTCGCCGCCGCCAACGGGCTGCGCCTGACCGGCCTCGAAGGCGTCGAGACCACCAACTACCCGCTGAGCCTGACCGTCTACCCGGGAGCGGAACTGGCCCTGCGGCTCGGCTACGACCCCGAGCTGTTCGACGCCGCGACCGCCGCCCGCATGACCGAGTACCTGACGGTCCTGCTGACCGGGATGACGGCCGACTCCCGGCGGCCGCCCGCCCGGCTGCCGCTGCTCACTCCGGACCGCCGCGAGCAGGTGCTGCACGCCTGGAACGACACGGCCACCGAACCGCCCGCCGCCACCGTCGCCGCCCTCTTCGCCGCACAGGTGGACCGCACTCCCGACGCGGTGGCCCTGGAAGCCGGGGACGAGCACCTCACCTACCACGAGCTCGACGCCCGCGCCGCCCGGCTGGCGGCCCGGCTGGCCGCGCTCGGGGTACGGCCGGAACACCCGGTCGGCGTCCTCATGGACCGCTCCGTGGAGCTGATCGTCACCGAGCTGGCGCTCGTGCGCACCGGTGGCGTGTACGTGCCGCTGGACGGCAGGGCACCGGCCGGGCGGCTGCGCCGGATGCTCGCCGAGGCCGGCGCCGGCCTGCTGCTCACCGACGCCGCCTGGGAGGGGACCGCCCGGGAGCTGCTGCCCGGCGACCGGGTCCTGCGGGCCGACGGCGCCGGCCGGACCGACGGCGCGGGCGGATCCGTGGACACCGCCGCGCCCGCCGGCACCGCGCCGGAACTGGCCGTGCACCCCGACAACGTCCAGTACCTGATGTTCACCTCGGGCTCCACCGGCACGCCCAAGGGCGTCGCCGTGCGCCAGCGCGACGTCGCCGCGCTCGCCCTTGACCGGGCCTTCGCCGGGCACGACCGGGTCCTCGTGCACTCGCCGCACGCCTTCGACGCCGCCACCTACGAGGTGTGGGTGCCGCTGCTGCGCGGCGGCACGGCCGTCCTCGCCCCGCCCGCCGACCTCGACGCCGCCCAGGTCCGGCACGCCGTGACCGAGCGGCGGGTGAGCTGCCTGTGGCTGACCGCGGGACTGTTCCGGCTGCTGGCCCAGGAGGACCCGGGCTGCCTGCGCGGCGCCCGCGAGGTGTGGACGGGCGGCGAGGCCGTGCCGGGCGCGGTGGTGCGCCGGGTCCTGGACGCCTGCCCCGGCCTGACCGTCGTGGACGGCTACGGCCCCACCGAGACCACCACCTTCGCCACCCGCCGCGTCTTCCGCGCCGGCGACCCGCTGCCCGCCGTCCTGCCCATCGGCCGGCCGCTGGACAACACCCGCGTGTACGTCCTGGACACCGCCCTCCAGCTCCAGCCGCCGGGTGTCCCCGGCGAGCTGTACATCGCCGGAGCCGGCCTGGCCCGGGGCTACGCGGGACGGCCCGGCGCCACCGCCGCCCGCTACCTCGCCGACCCCTACGGCCCGCCCGGCACCCGCATGTACCGCACCGGCGACATCGTCCGCTGGAGCGACGACGGCGAACTGCACTTCGTCGGCCGCGCGGACGACCAGATCAAGATCCGGGGCTTCCGCGTCGAACCCGCCGAGATCGAGGCCCGGCTCACCGCCCACCCCGCCGTCGCCGAGGCCGTCGTCTCCCTGTACCAGGACGGCGGACGCAAGCGGCTGGCCGCCCACCTGGTGCCGGCCGGCGCCGCCGAGGTGCCCTCCGCCGCCGGGCTGCGCGCCCACCTCGCGGCCGGGCTGCCCGACTACATGCTGCCCGCCGCGTTCGTCACCGTGCCGGAACTGCCGCTGACGGCCAACGGCAAGGTCGACCGGCGCCGGCTGCCCGCCCCCGACTGGTCGGCGGGCGGGGAGCAGGCCCACCGCGCCCCGCGCACCGGCGCCGAACGGACCCTCGCCGGGATCTGGGCCGAGCTGCTCGGCGTGACCCGGGTCGGCGTCGACGACAACTTCTTCATGCTCGGCGGCGACTCCATCCTCAGCATCCAGGTGGTCTCCCGGGCCCGCGCCGCCGGACTCGCGCTCAGCCCCCGCGACCTGTTCCGGCACCCCACCGTGGCCGAACTCGCCGCCGCCGCGACCGGCGCCGCGCCCGCCGTCGCCGGCACCGCACCGGCCGCCGGAGCGGCGGAACTCCTGCCCATCCAGCACTGGTTCCTCGACCCGCGCCCGGAACACCCCGAGTTCTTCAACCAGTCCGTCGTCGTCGAGACACCAGGACCCGTCGACCAGGACGCCCTGCGCACCGCCCTCACCACCCTGTGGCGGCACCACGACGCCCTGCGCGCCCGGTTCACCCTCGAAGGCGACGGCTCCTGGCGGCAGGACATCGCCGCCGCGGACCGCCCGGTGCCCGAACTGCTCCAGGTCCACGACCGGGCGGACGAGGAACGTGTCACCACGGCCGCGCACACCGGACTCCGGCTGGACACCGGCCCGTTGCTCGCCGCCCGCCTGTTCACCGGCGACGGCGCCCGGTCCGCCCGGCTGCTGCTGGTCGCCCACCACCTGGTGGTCGACGGCGTCTCCTGGCGGATCCTGCTGGAGGACCTGGAGACCGCCTACCGGCAGGCCGCGACCGGCGAAGCCGTGACGCTGCCCGCCCGCACCACCTCGGTGCAGGAGTGGGCCCGCCGGCTGCGCGACGACGACCGCTTCGCCGGCCGGCTCGCCCACTGGGAGCGCACCGCCCGCGCCTGCGCCGGCCCGCTGCCCGTGGACGCCGCCGGCGGCAACACCGCGGCCGACGTCCGCGAGATCACCGTGCGGCTGGACCGCGAACGCACCGACGGCCTCCTGCGCCGGGTCCCCGGCGTCTACCGCACCCGCGTCGACGACGTCCTGCTCACCGCGCTCGGCAGGGTCCTCGCCGAGTGGACCGGACGCGACACCGTCGCCGTCGGCCTCGAGGGCCACGGCCGCGAGGACCAGCTCTTCGAGGACGTCGACCTCTCCCGCACCGTCGGCTGGTTCACCTCCCTCCACCCGGTCGCGCTGACCGTCCCGGCGGGGGACTGGGGCACCGCCCTGAAGGCGGTCAAGGAGCAGCTGCGGGCCGTGCCCGACCGCGGACTCGGCTACGGCGTGCTGCGCCACCTCGCCCGCGAGGAGCGGCTCACCGGCACCCCCGGGCCCGGCATCAGCTTCAACTACCTGGGCCGCTTCGACTGGGCCGCCGGCGCCGGCGCCCTGATCGGGTCCGTGCCCGGCGGCCTCGGCGGCGCCGAGGCGCCCGGCACCGAACGGCCGCACCTGCTGGACGTGGTGGCCCGGGTCGAGGACGACCGGCTGGAGATCACCTGGTACTACAGCGCCGGACGGCATCACGCGCAGACCGTCGGCGCGCTCGCCGACGCGATGCTGCGGGCGCTCGGCGACATCGTCGCGCACTGCGCGCTGCCGGACGCGGGCGGCCGTACCCCGTCGGACTTCCCGCTGGCCCGGCTGGACCAGGCCGCCGTGGACCGGATCGCCGGCAACGGCCGGGACGTCGCGGACGTCTACCCGCTGACCCCCATGCAGGCCGGCATGCTCTTCCACAGCCTGCTCGACGCCGACAGCCGCACCTACGTCAACCAGGTCCAGCTGGTCCTCGCCGGCGTCACCGACCCCGGCGCGCTCGCCGAGGCCTGGCAGCGCACCGCGGACGCCAACCCGGTGCTGCGCACCCACCTGGTGTGGCAGGAGACCCGGGAACCGCTCCAGGTCGTCCGGCACCGGACCACCGTGCCCGTCACCCACCACGACTGGTCCGGACGGCCCGCCGACGACCGCGCACGGGAACTGGACCGGCTGCTCGCCGAGGACCGCGACAAGGGCGTCGACCTGGGCGCCGCGCCCCTGATGCGGCTGACGCTGATCCGGCTGGCACCCGACCGGGTCCGGCTGGTGTGGACCTTCCACCACGTCCTGCTCGACGGCTGGAGCGCGGCCCAGGTCTTCGACGAGGTGTGCGAACGGTACGCCGCCCTGACGGCGGGACGCCGCCCCGAGCTGCCCGAGCGCCGCCCCTTCGCCGACTACCTGCGCTGGCTGGCCGGGCGGGACACCGGCAGCGCCGAGCGGTACTGGCGGGCCACCCTGGCCGGCTTCCCGGCGCCCACCGAACTGCCCCGCGACCGGCGGCCCGCCGAGGCCCACCGCGCCTCCTCCTCCGGATCGGTGCGGATGACCCTCGCCGCGGACGTCTCGGCCCGGCTGCGGGAGACGGCCCAGCGGGCCGGGCTCACCCTCAACACCGTCCTCCAGGGCGCCTGGGCACTGCTGCTGTCCCGCTACGGAGGCGGGGACGACGTGGTGTTCGGCACGACCGTCTCCGGCCGGCCCGCCGAACTGCCCGGCGTCACCACGATGGTGGGCCTGTTCATCAACACCCTGCCCACCCGGGTCCGCGTCGACGGGCGGCGGCCGCTGCTGGACTGGCTGCGCGAACTGCAGGAGGCCCAGGCGGAGGCCCGGCGCCACGACTTCGTCCCGCTGGCGCAGGTGCAGTCGTGGAGCGAGGTGCCCGGCGGCACCGGCCTGTTCGACTCCATCGTGGTCTTCGAGAACTACCCCTTCGACGAGGGATCCCTGGCCCGGCACGGCCTGGCCATGGAGCAGGAACGGGACCTCGAGCCGACGAACTACCCGCTCAGCGTGGTCGTCGCGCCCGGGGACGCCCTGGCCGTGAACCTGGACTACGACCCGGCCGCCTTCGACGCCGGCACGGTGGAGGGGCTCGGCGAGAGCCTGCGCACCCTGCTGGCCGGCATGGCCGACGCACCGGACCGCAGCCTCGCCGAACTCCCGCTGCTGGACGCGGCCGAGGGGCGGGCGCTGCTGGCCCGGTTCGGCGGGCCGACGGCCGAGGCGCCGTACGGCACCCTGCCCGAGGCGTTCCGCCGGCAGGCCGAGCGCACCCCGGACGCCCCGGCCGTCCGGCACGACGGCGCCTGCCTCACCTACCGCGAACTCGACGCCCGCTCCAACCGGCTGGCCCGGCTGCTCATCGCCGCCGGCGCCGGACCGGAGCGCTTCGTCGCCCTGTGTCTGCCCCGCACCGCCGACCTGGTCGTGGCGCTCCTCGCGGTGCTCAAGAGCGGGGCCGCCTACCTGCCGGTCGACCCGCAGTACCCCGCCGAGCGCGTCGCGTTCCTCTTCGAGGACGTACGGCCGCACGCCGTGATCACCGCGTCGGAGACCGCCGGACGCCTGCCCGAGGGCCCCTTCACCCGCATCCTGCTGGACGAGGACCCCGGCGCCGAGCTGCCCGACACCCCCGTCGGCGACGCCGAACGCCGGGGCGCCCTGCTGCCCGGGCACCCCGCCTACGTCATCCACACCTCCGGCTCGACCGGCCGCCCCAAGGGCGTGGTCGTCGGCCACGCGTCCGTGCTGGCCCTGACCGACTGGGCCGCGGCCGAGTTCGCCGGGCGCGGCCTCGAGCACGTGGTGGCGTCCACCTCGCTCAACTTCGACGTGTCCGTCTTCGAGATCTTCTCGCCGCTGCTGTCCGGCGGCTGCGTGGAGATCGTCCGCGACCTGCTGGCCCTCGCCGAGCGTTCCGGGCCCTGGCGGGCCGGACTGCTCAGCGCCGTGCCCTCGGCCCTGGACCGGCTGCTCGCCGAGGACGCCGTGCACATCACCGCCGACACCGTCGTGCTGGCCGGCGAGGGGCTGCCCGCCCGCACCGTGGGCCGGGTCCGCGCCGCCGTCCCCGGCTGCGAGGTGCGCAACATCTACGGCCCCACCGAGGCCACCGTCTACGCCACCGCCTTCACCTGCGATCCGGCCGACCCCGACCGCGACCCGCCGATCGGCCGGCCGCTCGGCGGCGCCCGCGCCTACGTGCTGGACCGGCGGATGCGCCCGGTGCCCGCCGGCGCGCCCGGCGAGCTGTTCCTCGCCGGCACCGGCGTCGCCCGCGGCTACCTGCGCCGGCCCGGCCTGACCGCCGGCCGCTTCCTGCCCGACCCGTTCGGCCCGCCCGGCAGCCGCATGTACCGCACCGGCGACCTGGTGCGCTGGACGGCCGACGGCGACCTCGTCTACCTCGGCCGCGGCGACGACCAGGTCAAGGTGCGCGGCTTCCGCATCGAACTCGGCGAGGTGGAGGCCGCGCTGGCCCGCCACCCGGCCGTGGCCGCCGCGGCCGCCCGGGTCGTCGAACACGCGGGTCACCGCCGCCTGGTCGGCTACGTGGTGCCGCGCCCGGCGGACGCCCCCGCTCCCGCCGGCGGCCGTCCGGCCGTACCAGCGGCCCGCGACGGCCACGCGGCGGACCGCCGTCCGGCCGTACCAGCCGCCCGCGACGGCCGTGCGGCGGACCGCCCGGCCGGTCCGCCCGACACCGGTGAGCTGCGCGCCTTCCTCGCCCGCAGCCTCCCCGACCACCTGGTTCCGGCCCTCGTCGTACCCCTGGAGCGGCTGCCGCTCGGGGCCACCGGAAAACTGGACCGGCGGGCGCTGCCCGTGCCCGAGTGGGCCGCCCCCGCCGCCGGGACGGCGGGCCGGCCGCCGCGCACCAAGGCCGAGCTGACGCTCGCCGCCATCTGGTGCGAGGTGCTGGGCATGCCCGAAGTCGGCGCCGACGACAACTACTTCACGCTCGGCGGCGACTCGGTCCTCGGCATCCAGATCGTCTCCGCCGCCCGCCGGGCCGGACTGGCCCTGACACCCCGGCACCTGTTCACCCATCAGACCCTCGCCGAACTCGCCGCCGTGGCCGAGCGGGTGCCCGACGCCACCGGGTCCGCCGTCCTCGCCGAGCAGGGCCCGGTGACCGGCGAGGTCCCGCTCACCCCCGTGCAGCACTGGCTGCTGGACACCCTCACCGGCGACCCCGCCCACTTCAGCCAGACGGTCTCCTGGGAACTGGCCGCCGACCCCGACGAGGCCCTGCTGCGGGCCGCCCTGGGGGCGGTGCTGGAGCACCACGACGCGCTGCGGACCCGGTTCGAGCCGGACGGCGCCGGCGGGTGGCGGCAGTACGTCAGCGCGCCCGGCGACCGCGAGCCGCACCTGGAGACGCACGACGGCGCGGCCCCGGACGAGGTGGCCGGCGCCCTGGGCGCCGGGTTCGACCTGGCCGGCGGGCCGCTGCTGCGGGCCGCGCTGTGCCGGCCGGGCGACGGCGGGCGGCCGGTGCTGCTGCTCGCCGCCCACCACCTGGTCGTGGACGCCGTGTCCTGGCGGCTGGTCCTGGAGGACCTGGAGAGCGCCTACCAGGCGCTGCGGGACGGCCGGCGCCCCGCCCTCGCCCCGAAGAGCACCTCGTTCCGGACGTGGGCGCGGCGGCTCGCCGAGCACACCGGGGCGGGCGGCTTCGACGGCGAACTCGCCCACTGGCGGGGCCTCGACACCGCCGGCGCGCTGCCCGTGGACCACCCAGGCGGCGCCAACACCGTCGCCGACGAGGACAGCGTGACCGCGGGCCTCGACGCCGAGGAGACCCGCCGGCTGCTCCAGGACGTGCCGGACGCCTACCGCACCCGCGTCAACGACGTCCTGCTGTGCGCGCTGGGCCGGGTCCTGGCCCGCTGGACCGGACGGGACCGGGTGGCCGTCACCCTGGAGGGCCACGGCCGCGAGGAACTCTTCGCGGACACCGACCTCGCCCGGACCGCCGGCTGGTTCACCGCCATGTACCCCGTGGCCCTGGACGTGCCGCGGGACGCGGACACCGGCAGCGCGCTGAAGGCCGTCAAGGAGAACCTGCGGGCGGTGCCGCACGGCGGACTCGGCTACGGCGCGCTGCGCTTCCTGCACCCCACGGCGGGCCGCGAACTGCCCCCGCCGCCCCCGGTCTGCTTCAACTACCTGGGCCGGCAGGACCGCACCGGCACACCGGGCGGCCTGCTGCACGCGCCGCACGCCGGACTCGCCGGCGGCATGGACGCCGCCGCCGGCCGGCCCCACCTCCTCGACGTCCTCGGCCGGGTCACCGGCGAACGGCTGGAGTTCACCTGGTCGTACTCCCGCGAGGTGCACCGGCGCGAGACCGTCGCCCGGCTGGCCGCCGAACTGACCGAGGAGCTGCGCGCGATCGTCCGGCACTGCGCCGAACCCGGCGCGGGGGGCCGCACCCCGTCCGACTTCCCGCTCGCCCCGCTGGACCAGGCGGCCGTGGACCGGCTCGCCGGCGACGGGACGGACGTGACGGACATCTACCCGCTCACCCCCACCCAGGCCGGCATGGTGATGCACGGCCTGGACGACGCCGGGCACGGCCTGTACGTCGAGCAGATCACCTTCGTGGCGGACGGCGCCCGCGACCCGCGGACGCTGGCCGCCGCCTGGCAGCACGTCGTCGACCGCACCCCAGTGCTGCGCACCTCCGTCGCCCTGCGCGGCGTGCCCGTGCCGCTCCAGGTCGTCCACCGGGACGCGGTCCTGCCGGTCACCGAGCACGACTGGAGCGGGATCCCGCTGGACCGGCACGCCGCGGAGCTGGAGCGGCTGCTCGCCGACGAGCGGGCCCGCGGCCTCGCCCTGGACCGCGCGCCGCTGCTGCGGCTCGCCCTGGTCCGGCTCGGCCCGGACGCGGTCCGCGTGGTGTGGACCTTCCACCACGTCGTGCTGGACGGCTGGAGCGTCTTCCACGTGCTGTCCGACGTCATGGCCGCACACGCCGCCCTGGTCCGCGGCGAGCCGCCCCGGCTGCCCGAGCGCAGGCCGTTCGCGGACTACGCCGCCTGGCTCGCCGGCCGCGACGACCGCCCGGCCGAGGAGCACTGGCGCGGCGCCCTGGCGGGCCTCGGCGCCCCGACGCCGCTGCCGTACGACCGCAGGCCCGCGCAGGACGCCACGGCCCGCTCCGGCACCTGGCTGTCCCAGCGGCTCGACGCGGAACGCACCGCCCGGCTGCTGGAGTTCGCCCGGCGGCACCGCCTCACCCTCAACACGCTGGTGCAGGGCGCCTGGGCGCTGCTGCTGGCGCGGTGGAGCGGCGAGCGGGAGGTGTGCTTCGGCACCACCGTCTCCGGGCGGCCCGCCGGCCTGCCCGGCGCCGACACCATCACCGGCCTGTTCATCACCACCCTGCCCGCCCGCGCGGCGGTCGACGGCGGCGCCCGCTGCGACGCCTGGCTGCGCGCCTTCCAGGAGGCGCGGGCCGAGGACCGCCGCCACGACCACCTGCCCCTCGGCACGCTGCACGGCCTCGCCGGACTCCCGCCGGGCACGGCCCTGTTCGACAGCCTGGTGGTCTTCGAGAACTACCCGGTCGGCGACGCCACCGCGGGCGCGCACGGACTCGCCCTGCGCGACCTGGACGCCCGCGAGGCCACCAACTACCCCCTCACCGTGGTCGTCTCGCCCGGCGACCGGCTGACCGTCGAACTCGGCTACGACCCCCGGTGCTTCGACGAGGACAGGGCGGCCTCGATGGCCGGGCAGCTGCTGCACACCCTGGACGTCCTGGCCGCCTCCGACGGCACCGCCCGCCTCGACGACCTCGACGTGCTCCCGCCGGCGCAGCGCGACCGGCTGCTGCGCGGCCCGGTGCGGCCCGAGACCGGCCCGGTGCCCGCGGCCGTCCTGCCCGCCCTGGTCGAGGCCGCCGTCGACCGGTGGCCGGCCGCGCCCGCGCTCGAGGAGGACGGGACGACGCTGAGCTTCGCGGAGGCCGAGGAGCGGGCCAACCGGCTGGCGCACCGGCTCATCGCCCGGGGCACCGGTCCCGGCGACCTCGTCGCCCTGCTGCTGCCCCGCTCGGCGGACATGGTGCTGGCGCAACTGGCGGTCACCAAGGCCGGCGCCGCCTTCCTGCCCGTCGACCCCGCCTACCCCGAGGAGCGGATCGCGCTGATGCTGCGCGACGCCGCCCCCGCCCTCACCCTCGACGCCAAGGAGACCGCCGCCCTGCTCGCCGCCCCGCCGGACGACGTGCCCGGGCACCGGCCCACCGACGCCGACCGGACCCGTCCGCTCTACCTGGACCACCCGGCCTACGTCATCTACACCTCCGGCTCCACCGGCCGCCCCAAGGGCGTCGTCGTCACCCACCGCGGGCTCGCCGCCTTCTCCGCCGCCGAGGCCGCCCACTACCGGGTCGCACCCGGCGACCGGGTGCTCGCCTTCGCCACGCCCAGCTTCGACGCCTCCGTGCTGGAGCTGTGCATGTCCCTGCCGCACGGCGCCCGGCTCGTCGTACCCCGGCCGGGACCGCTGCTCGGCGCCGAACTCGCCGGCGTGCTGCGGGCCGAGCGCGTCACGCACACCCTGCTGCCGCCGGCCGCGCTCGCCACCCTGCCGGACGGCACCCCCGGCACCCTGCCGGACCTGAAGACGCTGATCGTCGGCGCCGACGCGTGCGGACCCGAACTCGTCGCGCGCTGGGCGCCGCACCACCGCATGGTCAACTCCTACGGCCCCACGGAGGCCACCGTCGTCGCCACCTGGTCCGCCCCGCTGGCCGCCGACGGCACGGCGCCGCCCATCGGCCGCCCGCTGCCCGCCACCGGCGCCTACGTCCTGGACGCCCGGCTGCGGCCGGTCCCCGAAGGCGTCACCGGCGAGCTGTGGCTGAGCGGGCCGGCCCTGGCGCGCGGCTACCTCGGCCGGCCCGGCCTGACCGCCGCCCGTTTCACCGCCGACCCGTTCGGGCCGCCCGGCGCCCGCATGTACCGCACCGGCGACCTGGTGCGCCGCGACGGCGCGGGCGAACTGCACTACCTCGGCCGCACCGACCACCAGCTCAAGCTGCGCGGCCACCGCATCGAGGCGGGCGAGGTCGAGGCGGCCCTGGTGCGCCACCCGGGCGTGCTCGACGCCGTGGTGACCGTACGCGAGGACGAACCCGGCCTGCCGCGCCTGGTCGCCCACCTGCTCACGGCCCCCGGCGCCGAACCGCCCGTACCGGCCGAGCTGCGGGCGCTGGCCGCCCGCTCGCTGCCCGGCTACATGGTGCCGTCCGCGTTCGTGGTGCTCGACCGGTTCCCGGTCACCGAGAACGGCAAGACCGACCGGGCCGCGCTGCCCGCCCCGGACAGGGCCGAGGAGCACGACAGGGCCGAGCACGTGGCGCCCCGCACGCCCACCGAGGAGGCGGTCGCGGCCATCTGGGAGGAGACCCTCGAGACGGCCGTGGGCGCCGAGGACGACTACTTCCTGCTCGGCGGCGACTCCCTGCGCGCCCTGCTCATCGCCTCCCGCGCCAACGACGCCTTCGGCGTCACGCTCACCCCCCGCGACGTCCTGGTCTCCCGCACCGTCGCCGCCCTGGCGGAACTGGTCGAGGAACAGGTGCTGAGCGAACTCGAACAGGCCGCGTACGGGGACGCCCTTGAGGACCCCGCGCACGACGACGCCGGTCCGGACCCCGCGGCCGACGACGCCGGCCGGGACCCCGCGCACGGCCATGACACCGAAGACGCCGCGTCCGGCGGCCACGACCACGAACGGTGAGGACCCGACGACCATGACGTCTTCGACCCCTTCGAACCCCTCCGGCTCCCCGCGTCCCGGCCGCCCGTCCCGCCGGGACCGCGCCGAGGCCCTGCCCGACGAGATGCGCGAGGCGCTGCGCCGCCGGCTCGCCGGCCGGGCCGGCGGCTCGTCCCCGGCCGCCCGCCCCGGCATCCCGCGCGCCGACCGGGACCGCCCGCTGCCGCTGTCGTTCGCACAGCAGCGCCTGTGGTTCCTCGACCGGCTGCGGCCCGGCGACGCCCGCTACAACAGCGCGGTCGCGGTCCGTCTCACCGGCGCCTGCGACCACGAGGCCCTGACCGCGGCGCTGACCGCCGTCGTGGCCCGGCACGAGGCCCTGCGCACCACCTTCGAGGAGACCGACGGCCGCCCGGTGCAGCACGTGCACCCGGCGGGCCCGGTGCCGCTGCCGGTGCGTGCCGCGGGCGACCTGGACAAGGACCTGCTGGCGGAGTACTCCCGGCCCTTCGACCTGCGGCACGGGCCCCTGCTGCGCGCCCTGCTGCTGCGCGAGTCCGCCGCCTCGCACGTCCTGCTGCTGACGGCCCACCACATCGTCACCGACGGCTGGTCGATGGGCGTCGTCCTGGACGAGCTGTGCACCGCCTACGACGCCCTCGCGCACGGCGCCGAACCGCGACTGCCCCCGGTCGCCACGCAGTACCCGGACTTCGCGGTGTGGCAGCGCGACCGGCTCTCCGGGGCCCGCCTGGAGGGCGAACTCGCCCACTGGAAGGAGAGACTGACCGGGGCGGTGGCTCCCGAGCTGCCCCTGGACCGGCCGCGGCGCGGCGAGGAGGCGGGGGAGGGCGCCGTCCACGCCTTCGCCGTGCCCGCCCGCGTGACCGGCCGGCTGCGTGAACTCGCCAGGGAGCGGCACACCACCCTGCACACCGCCCTGGTCGCCGCCGCCCAGGCGCTGCTGGCCCGGTGGTCCGGCCAGGACGACGTCACCGTCGGCTCCCTGACGCCGGGCCGGTCCCGCACCGACCTGGAACGGGCCGTCGGCTTCTTCGTCAACACCGTCGTCCTGCGCACCCCGGTGGACGCCTCCGGATCCTTCCGCGACCTGCTGGCGGCGGCGGCCCGGACGGTGGGCGACGCCTTCGCCCACGGCGACACGCCGTTCGAGCGGATCGTCGAGGCGGTGGGCGCGCCCCGCGAGGCCGGCCGCAACCCGCTGTTCGACGTGATGGTCCTGCTGCACCCCGACCCGCCCGCCGCCACCGCCCCGCGCGGCCTCGCCACCACCCCGGTCACCGTGCCCCGGCAGGCGGCCACCTTCGACCTGAGCATCGAGTTCGTACCCGACGGGGACGGCCTGACCGGCCTGCTGGAGTACCGCACCGACCTGTTCGACGCGGCCACGGCCGAACGGCTGGCCGGACAGCTCCTGCGCCTGCTGGAAGGCGCCTGCGACGCCCCCGACCGCCCGCTGGGCGGCCTGCCCCTGCTGTCCGAGGAGGAGACCCGGCGGGTCGTCCACGACTGGAACCCCGCCCCGCTGCCCGCGTCCGACACCATCCACCCCGAGCTGTTCGAGCGCCGCGCGGCCCGGACCCCGGACGCGCTCGCCCTCGTCGCGGGCGGCGAACGGCTGGACTACGGCACGCTCAACGCGCGCGCCAACCGGCTCGCCCACCACCTCATCGCCCAGGGCGCCGGCCCCGAACAGCTGGTCGCGCTCCGGCTGCCGCGCACCGCGGACATGATCGTGGCCCTGCTCGCGGTCTGGAAGTCCGGCGCCGGCTACCTCCCGCTGGACCCCGCCCTGCCCGAGGAACGCGTCCGGTTCCTGCTGGACGACGCCCGCCCCGCCCTGGTGCTGGACGAGGCGGCCCTGCGCGCCGTGCCCGCCACCGCCCCGGACACCGACCCCACCGACGCCGACCGGCGCGCTCCGCTGCACCCGGACCACACCGCGTACGTCATCCACACCTCCGGCTCCACCGGCCGCCCCAAGGGCGTCGCCGTGTCCCACCGCGCGGCGGCCCACCTGCTGGCCGCCCACCGGGCCGGCTTCGTCGCCGAGGCCGGCGGCGGCCCGCTGCGGGTCGCCCTCACCGCCGCCTTCTCCTTCGACACCTCCCTCGAAGGCGTGCTGCTGCTGGCCGACGGCCATCCGCTGCACCTGGTCGACGAGGTCACCCGGATGGACCCGGCCGCGCTGGTCGAGTACGTCGTCGCACACCGGATCGACTTCCTCGACGTCACCCCGTCCTACCTGCGGCAACTGCTGCCCGCCGGGCTGCTCACCGACACCCGGCACCGTCCCCGGGTCCTCATGCTCGGCGGCGAGGCGGTCGGGCCCGCGCTCTGGCGGGAGCTGGCCGCCCACCCGGACGTGGCCGCCCACAACTTCTACGGCCCCACCGAGTGCACGGTCGACGCGCTGTCCTGCCGCATCGACGGCGGGGACCGCCCCCTGGTGGGCCGCCCGCTGCCCGGAGTGCGGGCGTACGTGCTGGACGACCGGCTCCAGCCGGTGCCGCCCGGCGTCGGCGGCGAGCTGTACCTCGCGGGCGCGCAGCTCGCCCGGGGCTACGCCGGCCGGCCCGGCCTGACCGCGGCCAGGTTCCTGGCCGACCCGTTCGGCGGCCCGGGGGAGCGGATGTACCGCACCGGCGACCTGGCCCGCTGGACCGCCGACGGCCGCCTCGACTACCTCGGGCGCGCCGACGACCAGGTCAAGGTGCGCGGCCACCGCATCGAACCCGGCGAGGTCGAGGCCGCGCTGCTCGCGGTGCCCGGCGTCGCCGCGGCCGCGGTCCTCGCCGTGCCCGACCCGCACGGCCACAACCGCCTCGCCGCCTACGTCGTCCCGGCGCCCGGCGCGCCCCGGCCCGCCCCCGCCGACCTGCGGGCGGCCCTGCGCCAGGTGCTGCCCGACGCCCTGGTGCCGTCCTCGTTCACCGCGCTGGACGCGCTGCCGCTGACCACCAGCGGCAAGCTGGACCGCCGCGCCCTGCCGGCCCCGGAGAACACCGCCGAGGAACGGGAGTTCGTCGCCCCGCGCACCCCCGACGAGGAGACCCTCGCCGGCATCTGGGCCGAGGTGCTCGGAGTAAGCCGGGTGGGCGCCACCGACAACTTCTTCGAGCTGGGCGGCGACTCGATCCTCAGCATCCAGGCCGTCTCCCGCGCCCGCGCGGCCGGCCTGGGCATCGGATCGCAGGACGTCTTCCGGCACCAGACGGTCGCCGACCTGGCCGCGGCCGTGTCCCGGCGCAGCGCCGCCGTGCCCGCGCCGCGCCGGCGCCCGCACGAGGACGGACCCGCCCCGCTCACCCCCGTCCAGGAGTGGTTCTTCGCCACGCACGGACCGCTGCGGCACTTCAGCATGTCGATGCTGCTCGACCTGCCGCACGACCTCGACGAGCCGGCCCTGGAGCGGGCGCTGGGCGCCGTGGCGGCCCGGCACCCGGCCCTGCGCACCCGCTTCACCCGTGACGCCGGCGCCTGGCGGCAGCACCCCGGCGCCGGCCCGGCCACCGGACTGCTGACCCGCCACGACCCGGGGACCCCGCCCGAAGAGGCCGCGGCGGCGGCCCGCGCCGCCCTGGACCCGGGCGCCGGCGCGCTGCTGCGCGCCGCCCTGCTGACCGGCGGGGAACGCCCGCGGCTGTTCCTCACCGCCCACCACCTGGCGGTCGACAGCGTCTCCTGGCGGGTGCTGCTCGCCGACCTGGAACAGACCTACCGGCAGGCGGCGGCGGGCGAGGAACCCCTGCTGGAACCCGAGCACACCCCGTTCGCCGACTGGGCGCACACCCTGGCCGGCCGGGTCCGGGCCGGCGACCTGGACGACGACCTCGCCCACTGGACCGGGGAAATCGCGCTGCCGCGCACCCCGCTCCCCGTCGACCTGCCCGGCACCCCGCTCGCCGGTACCGTGCGCACCGTCCGCACCCGGGTGGACCGGGAGACCACCGAGGCCCTGCTGCGCCGCGTGCCGGGCGTGTACCGCACCCAGGTCAACGACGTGCTGCTGAGCGCGCTCGGCCGGGTGCTGGCCGACTGGACGGGCGCCGACCGGGTGACCGTCGCCCTGGAGGGCCACGGCCGGGAGGAGGACCTGGCCGAGGGCGCCGATCTGTCCCGCACGGTCGGCTGGTTCACCACCCAGTACCCGGTCACCCTGGCCCCGGCCGGACCGGACGACTGGGGCGCCACCCTGAAGGCGGTCAAGGAGCGGCTGCGGGCCGTGCCCCGCCGCGGCCTGGGCTACCAGGCGCTGGGCCACCTCGGCTCGCCCGGCCCCGGGGCCCGCGCCCTCGCCGAACGGCCGCTGCCCGAGGTGTGCTTCACCTACCACGGCCAGTGGGAGGCGCCCGCCGGGGGCGACTTCGCGCCGGTCGCCGACGTACCCGGCCGGGACATGGACCCCGGCGCGCCGCTGGACCACCTGCTCGACGTGTCCGCCCTGGTGGCCGGCGGCGAGCTGGAGATCACCTGGCACTACAGCGACCAGGTGCACCGCGAGGGGACCGTCCGGGACCTGGCCGACGGCATGGTGCGGGCGCTCGCCGCCATCGCCGGGCACTGCGCCCGCCCCGGCGCGGGCGGCCGCACCCCCTCCGACTTCCCGCTGGCCCGCCTCGACCAGGCCGGCGTGGACCGCCTGGTGGGCGACGGCCGGGACGTCGAGGACCTGCTGCCGCTCACCCCGCTCCAGGAGGGCATGCTCTTCCACCGGCTGGTCGGCGGCCCCGACGACGTGTACGTGGACCAGGCCGCGCTGCTGCTGGACGGGGTGAGCGACGCCGGCGCCCTGGCCCGGGCCTGGCAGCGGGTGACCGACCGCACCCCCGCCCTGCGCACCTCGGTGGTGTGGGAGGGCGTGCCGGTACCGCTCCAGGTGGTGCACCGGCGGGCCGAAGTCCCGGTCACCCGGCTGGACTGGCGGGAGCTGGGGGAGGCGGAACGCGCCGAGCGGCTGGCGCCGCTGCGCGCCGACGACCTCGCCCGCGGTCTCGACCTCGGCACCGCGCCGCTGATGCGGCTCACCCTCGTCCGGCTGCCCGACGCCCGGACGCTCCTGCTGTGGACCTCCCACCATCTGATCCTGGACGGCTGGAGCCTGGCCCAGGTGCTCACCGAGGTGTTCGATGAGTACGCGGCCCTCACCGCCGGCCGCGCCTCCCGGCCCCCGGCGCGCCGGCCGTTCGGCGACTACGTCCGCTGGCTGGCCGGGCAGGACACGGCGGCCGCGCACGCGCACTGGCGGACCGTCCTCGACGGGTTCGCCACGCCCACCCCGCTGCCCGCCGACCGCCTCCGGCGCCCGGGGCACGAGACCCGGTCCGCCGGCGTGCACACGGCCGCGCTGTCCGACGAGGTCTCCGCCCGGCTGGCCCGCACGGCCCGGACGGCCGGGCTCACCCTCGGCACCGTGGTGCAGGGCGCCTGGGCGCTGCTGCTGTCCCGCTACAGCGCCGAGCGGGACGTGCTGTTCGGCACCACCGTCTCCGGACGCCCCGACGACCTGCCCGGCGCGGAGTCGATGGTGGGCATGTTCATCAACACCCTGCCCACCAGGGTGCGCGTGGACGCCGGCCGCACCGCCGTGGACTGGCTGCGGGAACTCCAGGAGGAACAGGCCGAGGCACGGCGGTTCGCCGCGGTGTCCCTCGCCGAACTGACCTCGCTCAGCGACGTGCCCGCCGGCAGCGCGCTCTTCGAGAGCATGGTGGCCTTCGAGAACTACCCCTTCGACGAGGCGCGTTCGGCCACCACCGGGATACGCCTGACGGACGTCTCCTCGCGGGACGCCACCAACTACCCACTGGCGCTCAGGGCCTTCCAGGGCGAGCGGTTCGGCTTCGACCTCGCCTACGACCCCGAGCTGTTCGACGGGGCCACCGTGCGCGACCTCGCCGGACGGCTGTGCCTGCTGCTCACCGAGCTGGCCGACGACCCCGGCCGGTCCGTGCGCGACCTGGCCTGGACCACCGCCGGGGAACGGCGCCGGATGCTGGCCGACTGGAACGGCGCCGAGGAGGGCCGGCCCGAGGGCACCCTGGACGCCCTCTTCGCCGCCCAGGCCGCCCGCACCCCCGACGCCGTCGCCGTCACCTGCGGCGACGAGCGGCTGGACTACGCCGGTCTGGCGGCCCGGGCGGGCCGCCTCGCCCACCGGCTCGCCGAACTCGGCGCCGGACCCGAGAAGTTCGTGGCCCTGGCGCTGCCCCGCTCCACCGACCTGGTGGTGGCCGTCCTCGCCGTACTGAGAACCGGCGCGGCCTACCTGCCCATCGACCCGGCGCTGCCCGCGGAGCGCGTCCGGCACCTGCTCGCCGACGCCGGGCCGGTCGCGCTCGTCACCACCCGGCACACGGCGGCCGGCCCGGACGCCCCCCGCCCGCTGCCCGACGACCACGGACCGGACGTCCCCCGCCTGCTGCTCGACGACCCGGAGGTGCGCGCCGACCTGGCCCGCCGCCCGGCCGACGGCCCGGCCGGACGCGCGCTGCCCGACAGCCCCGCCTACGCCATCTACACCTCCGGCTCCACCGGCCGCCCCAAGGGCGTCGTCGTGCCGCACGCCAACGTGATCCGCCTGTTCGGCCGCACCCGGCACTGGTTCGGCTTCGGGCCCGACGACGTGTGGACCATGTTCCACTCCTACGCCTTCGACTTCTCGGTGTGGGAGCTGTGGGGGCCGCTGCTGCACGGCGGCCGGCTCGTGATCGTCCCCGAGGACACCGCCCGCTCCCCGGAGGACTTCCTGCGCCTGCTCGCCGACGAGCGGGTCACCGTCCTCAACCAGACCCCGTCCGCCTTCTACCCGCTGATCCGCGCCGACGCCCGGCTCCGCGACGTCGGGGAGCGGCTGGCGCTGCGCACGGTGATCTTCGGCGGCGAGGCCCTCGACACCGGCCGGCTCGCCGACTGGTACGACCGCCACCCCGACACCGCGCCGCGCCTGGTGAACATGTACGGCATCACCGAGACCACCGTGCACGTCACCCACGCCGCGCTGGACCGCTCCACCGCCCGCCCCGACACCGCGAGCCCCATCGGCACCGGCATCCCCGACCTGCGGCTCTACGTCCTCGACGACACCCTGCGGCCGGTACCGCCGGGCGCCGTCGGAGAGCTGTTCGTCGCCGGCGAGGGGCTGGCGCGCGGCTACCTGAACCGGCCCGGCCTGACCGCGGCCCGCTTCCCCGCCGACCCCTTCGGCCGGCCGGGCACCCGCATGTACCGCACCGGGGACCGGGCCCGCTGGCGGGCCGACGGCACGCTGGAGTACCTGGGCCGGGCCGACCAGCAGGTGAAGATCCGCGGCTACCGCATCGAGCCCGGCGAGATCGAGGCCGCCCTGCACAGCCACTCGGGCGTCGGCGCCGCCACCGTCGGCGTGTACGAGGACACCGCCGGGACCCGCCGGCTGGTCGCCCACGTGGTCGGCGCCGGCGACGGACAGCCCCCGTCCGCCGCCGAACTCCGCGCCCACCTCCAGGGACTGCTGCCCGCGCACATGGTGCCGGCCGCCTACGTGCCGATGGCCGCGCTGCCGCTCACCGTCAACGGCAAGCTCGACCGGCGCGCCCTGCCCGCGCCCGGCCCGGACGGCTTCGCCGCCGACGGCACCCGGACCCCGCCGCGCACCCACGCCGAACGGCTGGTCGCCGCCGCCTGGACGGACGTGCTGGACACGGACGAGGTCGGCGCCGAAGACGACTTCTTCGCCCTCGGCGGCGACTCCATCCTGGCCGTCCGCGTCACCTCCCGGCTGCGCGCCGCCTTCGGCGCCGACGTATCGCCCCGGCTGCTGTTCACCCACTCCACGCTGTCCGAACTCGCCGCCGCCCTGGGCGAACCCGGCGACGAGGACACCGCCGGCGTCATCCCGGCCGCCGCGCCCGACGCCCCGGCGCCGCTGTCCTACGCGCAGCAACGCCTGTGGTTCCTCGACAAGTTCGAACCGGGCAGCACCGAGTACACGACGCTGTCCGTGCTCCGGCTGCGCGGGCCCCTTGACACCGCCGCCCTGCGCACCGCCCTGGACGGCCTGGTCGCCCGGCACGAGGCGCTGCGCACCACCTTCGCCGAACACGACGGCCAGGCCCGGCAGATCGTCCACCCGCCCCGGCCCGTCGAACTGCCGGTCACGGACCTCCCGGACGGCGCCGCCCTGGACGGCCTGCTGGACCGGGAGGCCGCCACGCCCTTCGACCTGGCCGCCGGGCCCCTGCTGCGGGCCCGCCTGGCGCGGCTCGGCGACGACGAGCACGTCCTCGTGCTGGCCGTGCACCACATCGTCACCGACGGCTGGTCCACCGGCGTACTCGCCCGCGACCTGGGCGAGCTCTACGGTGCCGCCCTGTCGGACCGCGCCCCCGAACTGCCCACGCTCCCCGTCCGCTACCGGGACTTCGCCGCCTGGCAGCGCTCCCGCGCCGAGCACGCCGAGGCCGAACTCGCCCACTGGCGCCGCGCCCTGGACGGCGTGACCCCGCTGGAACTGCCCACCGACCGGCCCCGCCCCGCCGTCCGCACCCGCGACGGCGCCCTGGTCACCTTCACCCTGCCCGCCGCGCTCACCGACCGGCTGCGCGAACGGGCACGGGAGGCCGACGCGACCCTCTACATGGCGCTGGTGGCGGCCTGCCAGACCCTCCTCGCCCGCTGGGCCGGCCAGGAGGACGTCACCGTCGGCACCGTCACCGCCGGCCGCGAGCGGCCCGAACTGCACGACGTGGTCGGCATGTTCGTCAACACCCTGGTGCTGCGTGCCCGGATCCGTCCAGACCTGTCCTTCCGGGAGCTGCTGGCCGAGGTGCGCACCACCGTCCTGGCGGCCTTCGCCCACCAGGAGGTGCCCTTCGAGCGGGTGGTGGACGCTCTCCAGCCCGAGCGGGACACCAGCCGCACCCCGCTGTTCCAGGTCATGGTCGCCCTGCACAACCTCGGCGCCGAGCCGCCCCGGCTGCCCGGCCTGACGGCGGAGCCGGTCACCCCGCCGGTCCGCAGCGCCACCTTCGACCTGGCCTTCGACTTCGTGGACGGCGACGACGGCCTCACCGGATACCTGGAGTACAACACCGGCCTGTTCGACGCCGACACCGCGGTGCGGCTGGCCGCCCGGCTGCGCACCCTGCTGGAGGCCGCCGCCGAGGACCCCGGGCAGGCCGTCGGCCGCCTGCCGCTGATGACCGGCGACGAGCGCAGCCAGGTCCTGCGGCACGGGCGGGGCGTCCCGCTGCCCGAGCCCGACACCACCTACCCGGCCCTGTTCGAGGCCCAGGCCGCCCGCACCCCGGGCCACACCGCCCTGGCCGCCGGCGACACCACCCTGGACTTCGCCGCGCTGAACACCCGCGCCAACCGGCTCGCCCACCACCTCATCGCCCGGGGCGCCGGCCCCGAGGACGTGGTCGCCGTACGGCTCCCGCGCACCTCGGACCTGGTCGTGGCCCTGCTCGCCGTCCTCAAGGCCGGCGCCACCGTGCTCTGCGTCGACCCCGGACTGCCCGCCGAACGGCAGGAGTTCCTCCTCGCCGACGCCCGGCCGCACACCCTGCTCACCGACCTCGCCGAGGTGCCCTGGGACCGGCTCCCGGCCCACGACCCGGCCGACGCCGACCGCGTCCGGCCCCTGCTGCCGCGGCACACCGCCTACATCGTCTACACCTCCGGCTCCACCGGCCGCCCCAAGGGCGTCGCCGTCGAACACCGGCAGCTCGTCAACCTCTGCCACGACCACCGGGCCGGCCTGCTCGCCCCGCACACCGCCGGCGGACGGCGGCTGCGGGCCGCGCTCAGCGCCTCCTTCTCCTTCGACACCTCCTGGGAAGGACCGCTGCTCCTCGCCCTCGGCCACGAGGTCCACCTGATCGACGAGGACACCCGCCTGGACCCGGAGGCGTTCTGCGCGCGGGTCGCCGGTGACCGCCTCGACCTGGTCAACGTCACCCCGTCCTTCCTGCGCGAACTGACCGCCGCCGGCCTGCTCGCGCCCGGCCGCCACCACCCGGGCCTGCTGCTCGTCGGCGGCGAGGCCGTCACCCCGGCCGGCTGGCGCGAACTCCTGCGCGCCGAGACGGAACTGGGCGTCGCGGTCTACAACATGTACGGCCCCACCGAGACCACCGTCGACGCCGTCTACGGCCGCTGCGCCGACCGGCCCGACCGCCCGGTCATCGGCCGCCCCGGCGGCAACCTGCGCGCCTACGTCCTCGACGGCGCCCTGCGCCCGGTACCGCCCGGGACACCCGGCGAGTTGTACCTGGCCGGCGCCCAGGTGGCCCGCGGCTACCTGAACCGCCCCGGCCTCACCGCCACCCGCTTCGTCCCCGACCCGTTCGGGCCGCCCGGGGAGCGGATGTACCGCACCGGCGACCGGGCCCGCTGGGACCGGGACGGACTGCTGGAGTTCCTCGGCCGGGTGGACGAGCAGGTCAAGATCCGCGGGTTCCGCATCGAGCCCGGCGAGGTGGAGGCCGCCCTCCTGGACCACCCCGACGTCGCCGACGCGGCCGTCGCCGCCCGCGAACACGCCGGCCGCCTCATGCTCGTCGGCTACGTGGTGCCCGTGGCCGGCCGCGTCCCGTCCGCCGACAGCCTGCGCCTCGCACTGCGCCGCACCCTGCCCGACCACATGGTGCCCGCCGCGTTCGTCCCGCTCGACCGCATCCCCCGCACCACCAGCGGCAAGACCGACCGGCGCGCCCTGCCCGCCCCGCCGGCGCAGCCTGACAGCTCCACCCCCTACGTCGCCCCCCGGCCCGGCACCGAGGAGCGCCTGGCCGCGATCTGGGCGGAGGTGCTCGGAGTCGAGCGGGTCGGCGCCCGCGACAACTTCTTCGCGCTCGGCGGCGACTCCATCCTCAGCATCCAGATCGTCTCCCGCGCCCGGCAGGCCGGACTCGCCCTCACCACCAAGGACGTCTTCCGCCACCAGAGCGTCGCCGAACTCGCGTTGTGCGTCACGGAGTCGGCTCCCGCCCGGGACACGGAGGAGGAGCCGGGCGAGGCGCCGCTCACCCCGATCCAGCACTGGTACCTGGACGGTCGCGAGCCCGGCCGGCCGCTGCGGTTCACCATGACCCAGCGCCTGGAACTCGCCCCGGGCACCGGCGGACCCGCGCTCCGGGCCGCCACCGACGCCCTCGTGCGCCACCACGCCGCCCTGCGCACCCGGTTCCACCGCACGGCCGGCGGCTGGCGCCAGGAAGTCCTGCCGCAGCCGCCGGACGCCGTCTTCACCCGGCACGACGTGACCGCGCCGGACGGCACGGCGCTGGAGTCCGAGGTCCAGCGGCTCACGGACGAGGCGCAGGCCGCCCTCGACCCCACGACCGGACGCGTCGTCCGCGTCCTGTTCTTCGACCGCGGCCCGGACCGTCCGGGACAACTGGTCGTCACCGCTCACCACTTGGTCATCGACGGCGTCTCCTGGCGCATCCTGCTCGCGGACCTGGAGAGCGCCCACCGCGCGGCCGCGGCCGGCCGGCCCGTCGAACTGCCCCCTACCGGCGCCTCGTACAACCGCTGGGCCGCCCGGCTCGACCGGCACACCCGCTCCGGCGCCCTCGACGCCGACCTGCCGTACTGGACGAGCACCGCGGCGGCCCCGGCCGCACTGCCCGCCGGACGGCCCGGCCCGAACACCCACGGCACCGCGGACACCCTCACCGTCACCCTGGACGCGGAGACGACCGACGCCCTGCTGCGCAAGGTCCCCGAGACCTACCGCACCCAGGTCAACGACGTCCTGCTCAGCGCCCTCGGCCGCACCCTGGCCCGCTGGTGCGGACGGGACACCGTCCTGCTGGGCGTCGAGGGCCACGGCCGGGAGGAACTGTTCGCGGACGTGGACCTGTCCCGGACCGTGGGCTGGTTCACCGCCGAGTTCCCGCTCGCGCTGCGCGTCGCCCGCGACGCCGGCTGGCACGACACCCTCCGCTCGGTCAAGGAGCAGCTGCGCGCGGTGCCGCTGCACGGCCTGAGCCACGGCGCCCTGCGCCACCTCCTGCCCGGCAGCCCGCTCGCCGCGGCCCCGGCCCCACAGGTCGGCTTCAACTACCACGGCCAGTGGGACACGGCCGGCGGCGGCGCCGACGGCCTGCTCCGGGGCGCGCTGCCCCCGGCCGGCCGGGACACCGACCCGGACGAGCCCCGTCCCTACGTCCTGGACATCACCGGCGTGGTCCAGCACGGCCGCCTCGAACTCGGCTGGACCTACCCGCCGGCCGTCCACGACCAGGCCACCGTGCGCCGGCTCGCCGAGGACACCCTCGCGGCCCTGCGGGAGATCGTGGAGCACTGCGCCACGGCCGGGGCGGGCGGCCGCACCCCCTCCGACTTCCCGCTCGCCGGACTCGGCCAGGACGAGCTGGACCGGCTCGTCGGCACCGGCCGGCACGTGGCGGACGTCCTGCCGCTGACCCCGCTCCAGTCCGGCATGCTCTTCCACGGCCTCGTGGACACCGAGCACGCCTACTTCGACCGCACGGCGGTGCGGCTGTCCGGCATCGGCGACCCCCGCGCCTTCGCCGCCGCCTGGCAGCAGGTCGCCGACCGCACCCCGGCGCTGCGCACCAGCGTGCACTGGCACCGCCTGCCGCACCCCGTCCAGGTGCTCCACCGCAGCGCCGCACTCCCCGTCACCCACCTCGACTGGCGTGCGCACACCGCCGCCGAGCGCGCAGAGGCCACCGAGCGGCTGCTCGCCGACGACCGCGCGGCCGGCATGGACCTCACCACCGCGCCACTCACCCGGCTCACCCTGGCCGCGCTGCCCGGCGACGAGGTGCTGCTCGTGTGGTCCACCCACCACATCGTCCTCGACGGCTGGAGCACCGGGCAGCTGCTCACCGAGGTCTGCGAACGCTACGCGGCGCTCACCGGCGGCCCGGACCCGGCGCCCCCGGTGCGGCGGCCCTTCGCGGACTTCCTGCGCTGGCTGCGCGAGCAGGACGAGACGGCGGCCGAACGGCACTGGGCCGACGCCCTCGCCGGATTCACCGCCCGCACCCCGCTGCCGTACGACCGCACGCCCGCCGAGGCGCACCGCGCCCGCTCCGCCGCGGCCGTCCACCACGAGCTGGCGCCCGAGGTCTCCAGCCGGCTGCGGGAGACCGCCGCCCGTGCCGGAGTGACCGTCAACACCGTGGTGGAGGGCGCCTGGGCGCTGCTGCTGGCTCGCTCCAGCGGGCGCGACGACGTGGTGTTCGGCACCACCGTCTCCGGCCGCCCGGCCGAACTGCCCGGTGTCGAAGGCATGATCGGCATGTTCATCAACACCGTGCCGACCCGGGTCCGCACCCCCGCCGGGCCGGTGCTGCCGTGGCTGCGGGACCTCCAGGAGCGGCAGAGCGACGCCCGCCGCTTCGACTTCCTCGCCCTGCCCCGTATCCAGGCCGTCACCGAAGTCCCCAGCGGCGAGCCGCTGTTCGACAGCATGGTGGTGTTCGAGAACTACCCGGTCGACGAGTCGGCGACGGCCCGCACCGGCGTCCGGGTCGAGGAGGTGCGCGCCGACGACGCCACCACCTTCCCCTGGTGCCTCCGCGCCCACCTGGCGGAACGGCTCGGCTTCGACCTCGCCTACGACCCCGCCCTGTTCGACCACGCCACCGCCGAGCGCGCCGCGGACCGGTTCGCCGGCCTGCTCACCGCCCTCGCCGACGGCTTCGACACCGACCTGGCCGACCTGGACCTGCTCACCGCCACCGACCGCGAGCTGCTGGCCGCCTGGAACACCACCGCCCGCAGGTCCGCCCCGAGCAGCCCGGTGCGCCTGTTCGCCGAGCAGGCCCGCCGCACGCCCGACGCGGTCGCCGTCCAGGACGGCGACCGGCTGCTGACGTACCGTCAGCTCGACGAGTGGGCCCACGCACTGGCGGCACGGCTGCTCGCCGGCGGGCTGGCCCCCGAGGACCGGGTGGCGCTTCTCATGGACCGCTGCGCCGAACTGGTCGTCGCCCAGCTCGCGGTGCTCCTGGCCGGCGGCGCCTACGTCCCCGTCGACGGCCGCGCCCCGGAAGAACGCCGGCGCACCCTGCTCGACCGTGCGGGCGCGACCGTCCGCCTCACCGCCGGGGACGTGACGGCCGCACGCGAAGGGGTCACGGGAGAGGGGACACCCCCCGCACACCCCGCCGGGCACCTCGCGGCGCCGATGCCGGACGCCGAGCCGGACCGGCTGGCGTACGTCATGTTCACCTCCGGATCCACCGGCCTGCCCAAGGCCGTCGCGGTGCGGCACCGTGACGTGGCGGCGCTCGCCACCGACAGCCGGTTCGCCGACGGTGTGTGCGACCGGGTGCTGCTGCACTCCGCGGTGGCCTTCGACGCCGCCACCTTCGAGGTGTGGGCGCCGCTCCTCAACGGCGGCCGCGTCGTCGTGGCCCCGGGCGACGGCGTCGACGCGGCCCTGCTGCGCCGGCTGGCCGCCGACGGCGGACTGACCGCGGTGTGGCTGACCGCCGGCCTGTTCCGGCTGCTCGCCCAGGACGCCCCCGACTGCTTCAGCGGCCTCGCGCAGGTGTGGACCGGCGGCGACGTCGTACCGGCGGCGGCCGTGCGCCGGGTGCTGGCCGCCTGCCCCGGCCTGACCGTCGTCGACGGCTACGGCCCCACCGAGACCACCACCTTCGCCACCTCCTGCGCCCTCGCCGACCCGGCGGCGGTGCCGGACACGGTCCCCATCGGCCGGCCGCTGGACGACATGCGGGCGCTCGTGCTGGACGCCCGGCTGCGGCCCGTACCGGCCGGCTGCCCGGGCGAGCTCTACCTGGCCGGCGAGGGCGTCGCCCGCGGCTACCTCGGCCGCCCCGGCGACACCGCCGCCCGCTTCCTCGCCGACCCGCTCGGCCCGCCCGGCACCCGCATGTACCGCACCGGCGACCTGGCCCGGCGGCGCCCGGACGGCACCGTCGAGTTCCTCGGCCGCGCCGACGACCAGGTGAAGATCCGCGGCTTCCGCGTGGAGCCCGGCGAGGCCGAGGCCGCGCTCGCCGCCCACCCGGGCGTCGTCGACGTGGCGGTCCTGGCACGCGAGGACCGCCCCGGGGGCGCCAAGCGGCTCGTGGCCTACGTCGTCGGACCGGCCGGGCAGGACGCCGGGGAACTGCGGGCGTTCGCCGCCCGCACCCTGCCCGAGTACCTCGTACCGGCCGCCGTCGTCCCGCTCACCGCCCTCCCGCTCAGCCGGAACGGCAAGGTCGACCGGGCCGCCCTGCCCGCACCGGACGCCGGGCCGGACCGCACCCGCGTCGAACCGCGCACCGAGGCCGAACGCCGTACCGCCGCCGTCTTCGGCGAGGTGCTGGGCAGCGAACCGCCCGGCGTCGAGGACGACTTCTTCCAGCTGGGCGGCGACTCGATCCTCAGCATCCGGCTCGCCTCCCGTCTCGCCGAGGCCTTCGGCGCCGACCTCACGCCGCGCGCGGTGTTCACCCACCCCACGCCGGCCGCCCTGGCCCGTCTGCTCGGCGACCGGCCGGACACCGGCCGCCCGGCACTCGTCCCGGTGCCCCGGGACGCGGTCGCGCCGATGTCCCACGCCCAGCAACGCCTGTGGTTCCTGCACGAGTTCGAACCCGGCAACGCCGAGTACGTCACCGCGCTCGCGCTGCGGCTGCGCGGCACCCTGGACACCGGCGCGCTCCGCGCCGCCCTCGCCGGCGTGGTGGCCCGGCACGAGTCGCTGCGCACCACCTTCGACAGCGTCGACGGGCACGGCGTCCAGCGCGTCCACCCGCCGTGCGAGGTGCCGCTGCCCGTGCACGATGTGTCCGCACTCGCCGACGCCGAACGGGAGGCGGCGCTGCGCCGCCTGCTCGCCGAGGAGCGCGCCCGCCCCTTCGACCTGCGCGAGGGCCCGCTGCTGCGGGCCGGCCTGGTCCGGCTCACCGGGCAGGACCACGTACTGACCCTCGCGCTGCACCACATCGTCACCGACGGCTGGTCCACCTCCGTGCTGCTCGGCGACCTCGCCCACCTCTACCGAGCCGAACTCGGAGCAGAGACAGCGCAGTTGCCGCCGCTGCCGGTGCAGTACGCCGACTACGCCCACTGGCAGCGCACCGCCGGCGACGCCGAGGCCGGCGAGCACCTCGCCCACTGGAAGGAGCGACTCGCCGACATCGCGCCGCTGGAGCTGCCCACCGACCGGCCCCGGCCGCCGGTGCGCACCAGCGCCGGCGCCACCACCCGCCTGCTGGTGCCCGCCCCGACCGCACGACGGCTCACCCGGCTCGCCCGGGACCACGGCACCACCCTGTTCACCACCCTCGTCGCCGCCGCGCAGGCCTACCTCGCCCGGCTCTCCGGCAGCGAGGACGTCGCCGTCGGCACCGTCACCTCCGGCCGCGACCGGCCCGAGATCCAGTCCCTCGTCGGGTTCTTCGTCAACACCCTGGTGCTGCGCTCGCGGGCCGAGCCCGAACGGCCCTTCACCGGGTTCCTCGACGACGTGCGGCGGACCGTCCTCGACGCCTTCGCCCACCAGGACGTGCCGTTCGAACAGGTCGTGGACGAGGTGCAGCCCGTCCGCGACACCAGCCGCAGCCCGCTGTTCCAGGTGATGGTCGTCCTCCAGAACACCCCGGCCGCCGCCCTCGACCTGCCGGGCCTCGACGTCACCGACGTCGAACCGGAGTCGGAGCACGCCGCGTTCGACCTCACCCTGGAGTTCGCCGAGAGCGGCTCCGGAGCCCTGCACGGCCTGCTGACCTACAACACCGACCTGTTCGACGCGGCCACGGCCGAGCGGATGGCCGGACAGCTCGGCGCCCTGCTGCGCGCCGTGGCCGAGGACCCGGGCCGTGCGCTCGGGGCGCTGCCGCTGGCCTCGGACGACGAGGTGAAGACCCTGCTGGCGCAGGGCCGCGGGACCTTCCGGCCGGTGCCCGAGAGCACCCTGCCCGCGCTCTTCGAACGGCAGGCGGCCCGCACCCCGAACGCCGTGGCGCTGATCGACGAAGACCGCGAGCTGACCTACGCCGAGGTCGACCGGGCCGCCAACCGGCTCGCCCACCGGCTCGTGCGGGACGGCGTCGGACCGGAGCGGGTCGTCGCCCTCGCACTGCCCCGCTCGGCGGCGAGCGTCGTGGCGCAGCTCGCCGTGGCCAAGGCCGGCGGCGCGTTCCTGCCCGTCGACCCCGACTACCCCGAGCAGCGGCGGGAGTTCATGATCCGGGACGCGGGCGCCCACCTCGTCCTGGGCGACCCGGCCGAGGTGTGGTCCGCCGACGGGCCTGGGACGGCGCCCACGGACGCCGACCGCACCACCGCGCTCACCCCCGCCCACCCCGCCTACGTCATCTACACCTCCGGCTCCACCGGCACCCCCAAGGGCGTCGTCGTCACCCACCGGGGCCTGGCCTCCTTCGCCGCGGCGGCCGCCGAACGGTACGCGGCGGGCCCCGGCGACCGGGTGCTGCAGTTCGCCTCCCCGAGCTTCGACGCCTCCGTGCTGGAGCTGTGCGTCTCCCTGCTCAGCGGGGCCGCGCTGGTGACGGGCGAGGAGGGACCGCTGGTCGGGGAGCGGCTGGCGGAGGTGCTCAGCGAACGGCGCGTCAGCCACACGCTGATCCCGCCCGCGGCGCTGGCCACCGTGGCGCCGGAGACCGCCGCCGCCCTGCCCCACCTGCGCACCCTGATCGTGGGCGCCGAGGCATGCCCGGCCGACCTGGTGGACACCTGGGCCCCCGGCCGCCGGATGATCAACTCCTACGGCCCCACCGAGGCCACCGTGGTCGCCACCTGGACCGGCCCGCTGACCCCCGGCGCCGGCGCCCCGCCCATCGGCCGCCCCTCCGGCGGCACCCGGGTCCATGTGCTCGACGCCGCCCTGCGCCCCGTGCCGCCCGGGGTGACGGGCGAGCTGTACATCGCCGGGCCCGGTCTCGCCCGGGGCTACCTGGGCCGGCCGGGACTGACCGCCCAGCGGTTCCTGCCCGACCCGTTCGGCGCGCCGGGGGAGCGGATGTACCGCACCGGTGACCTGGTCCGCTGGACCGCCGACGGCCGGCTCCGGTTCGCCGGACGCGCCGACGACCAGGTCAAGCTGCGCGGCTTCCGCATCGAACCCGGGGAGATCGAGGCCGCCCTGCGCCGCAGCCCCCTGGTGCGGGACGCCGTGGTCGTCGTGCGGGCGGGGGAGACGACCGGCGCGCCCGCCCGGCTCGTCGCCTACGTCGTACCGGCGGAGCCGGCCGGCGCCGGGGGCGTACCCGGCGGGCCGTCCGGGACCGGACCGGCCGCCGCACCCTCCGGCGCCGGGGCCCCGGACGGCGCGGCGCCCGCCGCCCTGCCCGTCGGGGAACTCCGGCTGCACCTGGCCGGGGCGCTGCCCCCGCACATGGTGCCGTCCGTCTTCGTCCCCCTGGCCCGGCTGCCGCTCACCCCGAACGGCAAGACCGACCGGCGGGCCCTGCCCGCGCCCGGGCCCGCCCAGGCCGCGGACGGGCCGCGGACCGCGCCGCGCACCGACACCGAACGCCGGATCGCCAGGGTCTGGGCCGACGTGCTCGGCATCGAGGAGGTCGGCGCCGACGACAACTTCTTCGCGCTGGGCGGCGACTCCATCCTGAGCATGCAGGTCGTCTCCCGACTGCGCCGTGACGGCCTGCACGTGGCCACCCGGGACCTGTTCACCCACCAGACCGTCGCCGAACTGGCCACCGTCGTCCGCGCCGCCCCCCAGCGCGCCGCCGAGGGCCCGGTGACCGGCGAGGTGCCGCTCACGCCGATCCAGGAGTGGTTCCTGACCACTCCGCGCGCCGCCCACCACCACTTCAACCAGTCGGCGCTGCTGGAACTCGACGGCGTCCCCGACCAGCGGGCGCTGCGCACCGCGCTCGACGCCCTGCTGGAGCACCACGACGCCCTGCGCATGCGGTTCACCCGGGAGGAGCACGGCTGGCGGCAGTTCAACCCGCCGCCCGCCGGCGGACACGACGTACTCGTCCGGTACGACCTCACCGGGATGCCCGCCGAGGACGCCGACGCGGCCATGGCGAAGGCCGCCGACGAGCTGCACGCGAGCTTCGACCTGGCTCAGGGCCCGCAACTGCGCGTGGCGCTGTTCACCGGTGGACCGGACCGGCCCGTCTTCCTCCTCCTGGTCGTCCACCACCTGGTGGTGGACGCGGTCTCCTGGCGCATCCTGCGCGACGACCTGGAGACCGCCTACCGGCAGGCGGTCCAGGGCGGCCCGGTCGCCCTGGGGGAGCGCGGCACCAGCTTCCGCGAGTGGTCCCGGCGCCTGGCCGCCCACGTCGCCGAGGGCGGCCTCGACCACGAACTGCCCCACTGGGAGCAGGCCGTGGGCACCGAGCCGGCCGCGGTGGACCCCGACCCGGACCCGGCGCCCGCGGCCGGACCGGCCGCCACGGTCGACGTGGAACTCGACGAGGACGACACCGCGGCCCTGCTGCGCGCCGCGCCCACCGCCTACCGCACCCGGGTCAACGACGTGCTGCTCGCCGCCCTCGCCCTGGCCCTCGCCCGCTGGACGGGCCACGACCGGGTCCGCGTGGACCTGGAGGGCCACGGCCGGGAGGACCTGCTCGACGGCGTCGACCTCTCGCGCACCGTCGGCTGGTTCACCACCGTCTACCCCGTCGCCCTCCAGGTGCCCGACCCCGGCACGCCGGGAGCGGACCGCGACTGGCGCTCCCTGGTGAAGTCGGTGCGCCGCCAGCTCCGCGCCGTACCCGGCAACGGCATCGGCTACGGGGCCCTGCGCACCTTCGGCGCCCCCGGGGTCCGCGGACGCCTCGGCTCGCACGCCCACAGCCAGGTGGTGTTCAACTACCTCGGCCAGTGGGACGCGCGCCCCGAGACCGCGGAGGGCGGCCTGATCCGCGCCGAGCACGGCTCCTTCGGGCAGGACCACGACCCCCGGGACCCCGGCTCGCACCCGGTGGAGGTGGTGGGCGCGGTGCAGCACGGCCGGCTCGCCTTCACCTGGCACCACCGGCCCGGCGTCTACGACACGGCGACCGTGCGCCGGGTGGCCGAGGAGTTCGCCGAGGCCCTGAGGCACCTCGCCCGGCACGCCCGGGGAGGCCGGTGACGACGCTCCCGCCCCGCGGGGCACCGCCCTGGCGCACCGCCCGGCACGGCCCTCGCGCACCACGCGCCCCGACCGCCCGCCACCCGGACCCGACGACGGGGAACCGCACCACGACCGCACAGGACCGGCGACAGCCGGCGAACGGCGGACCCACGACCGACGAACCGACGAAACACCGACGAAAGAAGGCGACATGGACGAGAACACCCGCTACCAGGTGCTGCGCAACGACGAGGAGCAGTACTCCCTCTGGCCCGCCGACATCGAGGTGCCCGCCGGCTGGCAGCCCGTCGGCAAGGAGGGCACCGAGGCCGAGTGCTCCGCCTACGTCGACGAGGTCTGGACCGACATGCGGCCCAAGAGCCTGCGCGAGCGCATGGAGAACGCCGGCGCCTGACCGGCCCGCACACCCGACACGCCGGGCCGGCCGCACCCGCGCCGGCCCGGCGCCCCGCCCCCACGCGTCGCCGTTCCGGCGCCCCACCGCCCTCGGCCCCCACCGCACCGCAGCTCACCCGAGGAGCCCGTCATGACCCCCGTCCTGCGCACCGAACGCCTGGACTTCCTCCCCTACCGACCCGAACACGAGGACCACTTCGTCGCGCTGCTGCGCGACGAGGAGGTGTGCCGCTGGATGGGGCAGGACCTCGTGCCCGAACCGCAGCTCCGCGAGCTGTTCCGCGCCATCCTCACCGACGTCTACCCCCAGCGCCGCTTCGACGTGTGGGGCCTGTGGACCGAGGGCGCCTACGCCGGGCACGCCGAGGTGAAGCCGACCGGCAACGTCGAGGGCCACGAACTCGTCACCGCGCTCGCACCCGCCCACTGGGGCCACGGCCTGGGCGGCGAGGCGGTGCGCCGCCTGCTCCGGTACGCCGCCGAGGACCTGGGGCTGAGCGAGGCCTACGGCATGGTCGGCGCCGAGAACACCGCCAGCCTGGCCATGTGCCGCCGGCTGGGCTTCCGGCACCTGCGGGACGTCGTCGGCGACGACGGTTCCGTGACCAAGCTGATGGTCATCTCCACCAAGAACCCGGAGACCGGGACGGAGACCGGGACTGAGAACAGGGCGAAGAACGGGGCGGACACCGGGACGAACAACAGGGCGGACACCGGTACGGAGATCAGGGCGGACACCGGTGCGGCGGCCGGAGCGGCGGCCGTCGAGGACGCCGTATGAGCGGGCCCCCGCTCGGCGAGAGCGTCGCCGAGGCGGCGGACACCGGGCCCTCGCCCGGGCTGTGGCGCAACCGGGACTTCAATCTGCTGTGGACCGGGCAGTGCCTGTCCGACCTGGGCGGCGCCATGGTGGAACTGGCGCTGCCGCTGCTGGTCCTCCAGCAGACCGGCTCCCCGGCGCGGGCCGGCCTCGTCGGCACCGCCGGGCTCGTCACCACCCTGGTGTGCCGGCTGCCGGCCGGCGTCCTCGCCGACCGGTACGACCGGCGGCGGCTGATGATCGTCTGCGATGTGGTCCGCCTCGTCGGGTACGCCCTCCTCGGCTGGGCGGTTGCGGCGGGCACCGCGAACCTCCCGGTCATCCTCGCCGTGGTGGTCGCCGGCGCGGCCGCCACGGCCGTCTTCAGCACCGCCGAGCACGCCGGCGTGCGCAACCTGGTCCGCCCCGACCAGCTCACCGCCGCCGTCGCCCGCAACGAGGCGCGCACCTACGCCGTCTCGCTGGCCGGCCCGCCGCTGGGCGGTCTGCTGTTCGGGCTCGGCCGCGCCCTGCCCTTCCTCGGCAACGCGCTGAGCCACCTGCTGTCCCTGCTGGCCGTCTCCCGTCTCCGGCGGCCCCTGCAGCAGCCCCGGCCGCCGGAGACCCCGTCCGGACCGGCCGGGCGCCCCTCCGCCGCGCAGGGCCTGCGCTTCCTGCTGGGGCACCCCTTCCTGCGCACCCTGCTGCTCATCGCGGCCCCGCTCAACATGGCCTTCACCGGCATGATCTTCGCGATGACGCTCGCTCTGCGCCGGGCCGGCGTCCCCGCGTACCTGGTGGGTCTCGCCGGCGCCGTCTTCGCGCTGGGCGGCCTCCTCGGCGCCCTGGCGGCCCCGGCGCTCCAGCGGCGGCTGCGGCTGCCGGCCCTGATCAGGCTGCTGTGCTGGGCGACCGCCGCGCTCATGGCGGTCGGCACGCTGCTGGCCGGCACCGTCCCGGCCGCCGTGCCGCTGGCCGCGGCCGTGTTCCTCGGACCGACGGCGAACGCCGCCCTGTTCGCCCACCAGGCCGCCGTCACCCCGGACCACCTCCAGGGCCGCGTCGTCGGCGGCGTGCTGCTCGCCGCCGGCTCGGCGGCCGCGCTCGCGCCCGCCCTGGCCGGCGCCCTGCTGGCCCGCTTCGATCCCGGGCCGGCGACGCTGGTCTTCCCGGTGCTGGTCACCGTCGCCGCCGTGACGGCCACGGTCGGCAAGGGCCTGCGGAACCCGGCCGCGTAGCCCGCGTGCACAGGGGCTGCGCGGGCGGCCCGTACGCGCTGTAATGGCCGAGTGGTGGGTGACGGCGCTGCGATCAGCAGCACGCGGACGGAGCGTGCTGAAGCCGCCCTTGTTCTCCTGATGGCTTCACCCCCCGCCCCCGACCGGCTGCGCCGGGTCCTGGAACAGGCACTGGTGTTCGCCGGGGCGTCCCTCGCCGGGGTGTACACACCCGGCGACGACCCCGCGGTGCTGCTGCTCGCCGAGTCGGCCGGCCTGCCGCGCACCCTGTACGGCCTGCGCGACAGCTATCCCGTCCCGGGCGCCCACCCGGTCGCCGAGGCGCACCGCACCGGACGGGCGCGCTGGCTCGGCCCCGCCGAACTGGCCGACTGCCCGGAAGCGCGCCGTACCCCGTCCCCGGAGTTCTCTCTCGCCGCGCTGCCGCTCGGTCTGGCGGGCGGCGGCTGCCTGCTGGCCGTCAGCGAGCACCCCGGCGGGTTCGGCGCGGACGACCGGGCCTGCCTGGAGCTGATCGCCCGGATGGTGGCCGCACCCGCCCCGGTCGCCGCGGGCGAGACCGGCGAACTGCCCGCTGACGCCTTCAGCCTGGCCATGGACAGCGGCCGGGTACAGGCCGGCGACGCGATCCTGCGGCTGTTCGGGATCAGCCGGGACGCCTTCGACGGGCGGGTGGAGACCCTCCTGGGGCACGCGGTGCCCGAGGACCTGCCCGCGCTGATGTCCGTGGTCGAGGCCGACCACCTGTCCATCGGCGACCGCGAGCTTGAGTTCCGCGTCCTGCAGCCCGCCGGGCCGCCCAGATGGCTGCGGCTGCGCGGCCGGCTGCTGCCCGGCGGCGAGGGCCGGCCGGCGCGGCTCGTCGGCACCGTCGCCGACGCCTCCACCCAGCGGGCCGGCCTCACCGACGTGGCCCGCGTCCAGCGGCTGGCCGCCGCGCTCGCCACGGCCGGCACCGTCAAGGACGTCGGCCACGCCGTCGTCGACGCCCTGCGCCGGCCCCTGCGCGCCGACCGGATCGCCCTGGCCGAACTGGAGAACGACCGGCTCGTCGTCACCGTCCTCGACCCGCCCGAGCCCGAGGCCTGGCCGGAGGTGTGGCGCAGCGAGTGGCGCACCGAGTGGCCCGACGCGCCGGTGCGCTCCATGCCCACCCTGGCCACGGCGCTGCGCGCGGGCCGGGCCCGGATCTGGCCCGCCGGCTCGGCGCTGGAGCCCGCCCTCGCCGAGGTCGGCCCGGGCGGCCTGGCCGTGCTGCCGCTGCCCGCCGGCGACCGGATGGCCGGCGCCTGCCTGATCGGCTGGGACCGCCCGCACGACTTCGGCCCCGACGAACGCGCCCTGCTGACGGCCTGCGCCGGCCTGACCGGTCAGGCCCTGCTGCGTGCCCACGCCTTCGACGCCGAGCACGAACTCGTCGGCATGCTCCAGCGCACCCTGCTGCCCCGCCGGCTGCCCCGGCTGCCCGGCGGGGCCGCCGTCGCCCGCTACCTGCCCACCACCGCGGGGCTGGAGGTCGGCGGCGACTGGTACGACGTGATACCGCTCGCCGACAACCACGTGGCCTTCGTCATCGGCGACGTCCAGGGCCACAACGCCGGCGCCGCCACCCTGATGGGCCAGATGCGCACCGCCCTGCGCGCCTACGCCGCCGAGGGCCACTCCCCGGACGTGGTCGTCGCGCACGCCAACCGGCTGCTGCTGGACATGGAGACCGACCTCTTCGCGACCTGCGCCTACGTCGACGTCGACATGGAGCAGGGCACCGCCCTGTGCGTGCGCGCCGGCCACCTGCAGCCCGTGCTGCGGCATCCGGACGGCACCACCGAGATCGTGCAGGCCGAGGGCGGCCCGCCGCTCGGCGTGCTGGGCCAGGCCGAGTTCCCCATGACCCCGCTGCGGCTCCAGCCCGGCACGGTCCTCGCGCTGACCACCGACGGATTGGTGGAGTCCCCGGACTCCGACATCGACGAGGGCATGGACCGGCTGGCCGGCGAACTGGCCGCCGCCGACCCCGGCCATCTCGGCCTGGTCGCCGACGCCCTGCTCGCCGGCGCCCACCGCGGCGACGACGTGGCCCTGCTGCTGATGCGCTACGACGGCATGGCCGTGCGCCCGCTGCGCGAGAGCTGGACCGTGTGGCGGGTCCCCGAGGCCGTGCGGCACGCGCGCCGCTTCACCCGGCGCACCCTGCGCACCTGGGGCGTCCGCCCGGAGACCGTCGAGGCGGCCCTGCTGGTCGTCTCCGAACTGGTCACCAACGCCCTCGTGCACACCGGCGGGCCGGTCCGCCTCGACCTCAGCCTGGTCGGCCACCGGCTGCGGCTCGCCGTCGCCGACACCTCGCCGCGCAGCCCCGTCCAGCCGACCAGCATCGGCTGGGAGGCCACCGGCGGCCGCGGCATCCTGCTGGTCCAGGCGGTGTCGGCGGCCTGGGGCACGGTTCCGGTCAGCGGCGGCAAGCAGGTGTGGGCGGACCTCGTTCCGCCCGGCTGACCCGCCACTCGGGTGCGGGTGCGTCCCCGGCGCGGCAGGTCGACGGGCGCCGCGCGCCGAGCGTGCCTATGGTCGGTGGGGTGGCACACACCTTCGAGGAACTGGTGGCGAAGCAGCGCGCCGCCGAGGCGGCGCACCGCACGGTCAGGGAGCTCCGGGAAGCGTACGGGCCGCCCGCCGGGCGGCAGATGACGGGCGCCCAGTCCGGCACCTACGAGACGGCCCTGCGCGCCTGGCGGGACCTGGACCGGGAGGTGCAGACCGCGGTGAGCGAGTACGCCAAGGACAGCGGCCGGCCGCGGACCGAGGTGGAGGCGGAGGTGACTCGGGCGGCCGCACCGGAGGACTCGTGAGACGTCTCTCCCGTGCGGCCGGCCGCCGGGCCGAGCGCCTCGTCGACGCGGCCGACGCCCGCCTCCCGGTGATGGAGGGCGGGTCGCTGCTGCGCAAGGCGTTCCCCGAGCAGTGGTCCTTCCTGCTGGGCGAACTCGCCCTCTACAGCCTGCTGGTGCTGCTGCTGACCGGGGTCTGGCTGACGTTCTTCTTCGAGCCGGAGATGCGCGAGGTCGTCTACCGGGGCTCCTACGTGCCGCTGCAGGGGACGCTGGTGTCGTCCGCCTTCGACTCCACCCTGCGGATCAGCTTCGACGTGCGCGGCGGACTGCTGATCCGGCAGATGCACCACTGGGCGGCGCTCCTCTTCGTCGCCTCGATCGGCGCGCACATGCTCAGGATCTTCTTCACCGGCGCCTTCCGCCGGCCCCGCGAACTGAACTGGGTCATCGGGGTCACCCTGTTCGCGCTGGCGCTGGCGGAGGGCTTCGCCGGCTACTCGCTCCCCGACGACCTGCTCTCCGGCACGGGCCTGCGGATCGCCCAGGGCATCATCACGTCGATCCCGGTGGCGGGGACGTACCTGGCCTTCTTCGCGTTCGGCGGGCAGGTCCCCTCGCACGACATCATCACCCGGCTCTACCCGGTGCACATCCTGCTGATCCCGGGCGCGCTCGTCGCCCTGGTCTCGGTGCACCTGATCCTGGTGTTCCACCTGAAGCACACCCAGTGGCGCGGCCCGGGCCGCACCAACCGCAACGTCCACGGCAAGCCGCTCGTCCCGCAGTTCAGCGCCTCCTCCATCGGCCTGTCCCTGACGGTCGCCGGCGTGCTCGCGGTGCTGTCGGCCGTCGCCCAGATCAACCCGGTGTGGGTGTACGGCCCCTACCGCCCCGACCAGGCCTCCACCGGGTCCCAGCCCGACTGGTACGTCGGCTTCCTGGAGGGCGCCCTGCGGCTGGTGCCGCCGTGGGAGACCGGCTTCGCGGGGCACACCGTCATGTGGAACGTGCTGCTGCCGGCCGTGGTCCTGCCCGCGGTGCTGTTCGTCGTGCTCTACGCCTACCCGTTCGTCGAGCAGCGCCTGACGCAGGAGTGGCGGCAGGAGCGGCACCTGTGCGACCGGCCGCGCGAACGGCCCGTGCGCACCGGACTGGGCGTGGCGGCCGTCGTGTTCTACGCGGTGCTGCTGCTGGAGGGCGCCAACGACGTCAGCGCCCAGACCTTCCGCGTCTCGGTCAACGCGCTGACCTGGGTGTACCGCGTCGCGCTCGTGGTGGCGCCCGTCCTCGCCTTCGTGCTGACCCGCTGGCTGTGCCGGGCCCTGACCGCGGCCGAACGCGAGCGCCTCGCCGAGGGCGTGCCCACCGGTGACATCAGGCAGACCCTGGCCGGCGGCTACGAGACCGATCACGAACCCGTGGAGTCGTTCCGCCCCGGAGCGCCGCGCAGGGAGATCACCGACGCGCGTACTGGAACACCATCCCGAACACCCCGCGGGCCAGAACGCCGCAGCCGATGAGGAACAGCCACAGCCCGTAGACGACGCCGGTCGCCGTCACCGCGAACCCCAGCGCGGTGACGACCGGCCACGGGCTCTCGTCCGGGAAGAAGGCCACCGGCCCCGCGCCGTCGGCCACCTCGGCGTCCTTGCGGTCCTGCGGCCGTCTCCCCTTGCGCCGGTACTGCACCAGGAAGAAGAACGACACCAGCGAGGCCATGCCGCACGCGACGACCAGCGCGGCCGTGCCGGCCGGCTCGCCCGACCACACCCCGTACAGGGCGGCGGCCCCGCCGAAGAACGCCGCCACCCCGCCGAACAGCATCGACTCGGTCTTCATCGCTTCCCCTCCTCCTCGGCCCGGCGCACGACCTCCGGGTGGTGCAGGTCGAAGGCGGGTGACTCCGACCGGACCCGGGGCAGCGCCACGAAGTTGTGCCGGGGCGGCGGACAGGACGTCGCCCACTCCAGGGCCCGCCCCCAGCCCCAGGGGTCGTCGATGTCGACGCGCTCGCCCTTCACGGCGGTGCGCCAGACGTTGTAGAGGAACGGCAGGGTGGACACGCCGATGAGGAACGCCCCCGCGGTGGAGATGCTGTTGAGCAGGGTGAAGCCGTCTCCCGGCAGGTAGTCCGCGTAGCGGCGGGGCATGCCCTGCTGGCCGAGCCAGTGCTGGACCAGGAAGGTGAGCTGGAAGCCCGGGAAGAGCAGCCAGAAGTGCACCTTGCCGAGGCGTTCGTCGAGCATCCGGCCGGTGAACTTCGGCCACCAGAAGTAGAACCCGGCGAACATGGCGAACACCACCGTGCCGAACAGCACGTAGTGCAGGTGGGCGACGATGAAGTACGAGTCGGTGAGGTGGAAGTCCAGCGGGGGCGAGGCGATCAGCACGCCGCTGAGCCCGCCGAGGAGGAAGGACACCAGGAAGCCGCAGGACCACAGCATCGGCGTCTCGAACGACAGCGAGCCGTACCGCATGGTGCCGATCCAGGCGAAGAACTTGATGCCGGTGGGAACGGCGATCAGGAACGACATGACGGAGAAGAACGGCAGCAGCACGGCGCCGGTGGCGAACATGTGGTGGGCCCAGACGACGGCCGAGAGCATGGTGATGGCGATGGTGGCGCCGATCAGCGGGAGGTAGCCGAAGAGGGGCTTGCGGGAGAAGACCGGCAGGATCTCGGAGACGATGCCGAAGAACGGCAGGGCGACGATGTAGACCTCGGGGTGCCCGAAGAACCAGAACAGGTGCTGCCACAGCAGCGCGCCCCCGTCGGCCGCGTCGAAGACGTGCGCGCCGAACTTGCGGTCGGCCTCCAGGGCGAGGAGGGCGGCGGTCAGCACGGGGAACGCGGGCAGCACCAGGATCGAGGTGAACAGCACGTTCCAGGTGAAGATCGGCATCCGGAACATCGTCATGCCGGGGGCGCGCAGGCACATGATGGTGGCGATGAAGTTGACCGCGCCGAGCGTGGTGGACACACCGGTGACGACCAGGCCCATGGCCCACAGGTCGCCGCCCGCGCCGGGGGAGTAGTAGGCGCTGTTCAGGGGTGCGTAGGCGAACCAGCCGAAGGCGGCGGCCCCGCCGGGGACGACGAAGCCGGACACCACCATCAGGCCGCCGAAGAGGTACATCCAGTACGACAGCGCGTTCAGCCGGGGGAAGGCCACGTCCGGCGCGCCGATCTGCAGCGGCATCACCGCGTTGGTGAACCCGGCGAACATGGGGGTGGCGAACAGCAGCATCATGATCGTGCCGTGGATCGTCACGAACTGGAGGTAGCCCTGCTCGCTGAGCACCTGCAGTCCCGGCTCCGCCAGTTCGGTGCGCATCCCCAGGGCCAGCACCCCGGCGAGCAGGAAGAAGCAGAACGCGGTGACCATGTACAGCCGGCCGATCACCTTGTGATCGGTCGTCGAGAGCCAGCGCAGCAGGGTCCGGCCGGGCCGTGGGGCGGTGGTGGAGTACCGTGCGGTGATCTCCGCGATCTCCGACATCTCCGGTGTTTCGGTCATCCTGCGCGACGCTACTCCCGGGCCCGGCCGGGCGGCCCGCGCCACGCCCTGCGCCAGGCCGCCGGATACGCCGCCGGCTCGGCCGATCGGCTGAAGCGCCCCGTGCCAGGCATCCGGCGGGCACTCCCGGGTACCCGCAGGTCATGAACACTGCCACGTACGAAGCAGCCGCAGGCGCTCAGGTGTTCGGGTACGTCCTCGTCCTCGTGATCGGCGTCGTCCTGGTCGCCGGACTGCTGTGGGCGTTCCGGCTCGGTTTCAAGGTGCGCCGGCGGGAGCCGGCCCCGCCCCGGCCCGAGGAGCAGCCGAAGATGCCGCCGACCGGCCCGGTCCGTGAGACCAGCGAGATGCGCGAGCCGCACGAGGTGCCCCGCACCGAGGACGGCGACGAGCGGCTCACCCCCCACCAACTGGGCAACGTCGGCAGCCGGCGCGCCGAGGACCAGCAGCGTCCGCGCTGGTCCCCCGGCTCCAGCGGCTCCTTCGGCGGCGGTGGCGGCGGGCGCACCTGAGCCGCGCCGCCCACGGGTTCGCCCGCCCCGGCAGCGGGCACCCGGGCGCCCCGACACCACAGCCGCCGGGCCGGCGCACAGGCCGGCCCGGCGGCAGGGCAGCAGAGAGAAGATGAGACGCCGTGACCGCGCACCCCGTCGACAGGCCCGTGCTCCCCTACGCCGAGACCGGCTGGTCCAAGGCCCGCAGCGGACAGGGCGGAGGCGTGCGCACCTGTGTGCCGGCCGTCGCCGAGCGCACCGGTCCGCAGCAGCCGAACGGGGAGCGGGAGGGCAACATAGTGCGCGGCGAGGACTGAGCGGCGCCGGAGTGATGAGCGGCGCCGAGACGAGGACCGGCGGCCCGGCCCAATAAGGCGAACAAGGGTCCGGACCGGGCAGTCCGCCATTAGGGTATGGCCAATATGAACCTCCTCGTCACCGGCGCCGCCGGGTTCATCGGCTCCCACTACGTCCGCGGCCTCCTCGCCGACGACTCGCCCGGCGCGCCCAGCGTCACGGTGCTGGACAGGCTCACCTACGCCGGTAACCGCGCCAACCTCCCGAGCGGCCATCCCCGCCTCGACTTCGTGCACGGCGACATATGCGACGCCGCCCTGGTCGACAAGCTCATGGCCGGGGCCGACCAGGTCGTGCACTTCGCCGCCGAGTCGCACGTCGACCGGTCGATCGACGGCGCCGGCGAGTTCGTCCGGACCAACGTGGTGGGCACCCAGACGCTGCTGGACGCGGCGCTGCGACACGGCGTCGGCACCTTCGTGCACGTCTCCACCGACGAGGTCTACGGTTCCATCGAGTCCGGCTCCTGGCCCGAGGAACACCCCCTCGCGCCCAACTCCCCGTACTCCGCCTCCAAGGCCTCCTCCGACCTGCTGGCCCTCGCCCAGCACCGCACCCACGGCCTCGACGTCCGGGTCACCCGCTGCTCCAACAACTACGGCCCGCGCCAGTTCCCGGAGAAGGTGATCCCGCTCTTCGTCACCAACCTCCTCGACGGCCTGGCCGTCCCGCTGTACGGCGACGGACGCAACGTCCGCGACTGGCTGCACGTCGAGGACCACTGCCACGGCATCGAACTCGTCCGCTCCAAGGGCCGCCCCGGCGAGGTCTACAACATCGGCGGCGGCACGGAGCTGAGCAACAAGGAGCTGACCGGACTGCTGCTTGAGGCCTGCGGCGCCGGCTGGGACCGGGTCGAGCGGGTCCCCGACCGCAAGGGCCACGACCTGCGCTACTCGGTCGACTGGAGCAAGGCCCGCGACGAGCTCGGCTACCGCCCCCGCCACGACTTCGCCGCCGGGCTCGCCGCCACGGTCGCCTGGTACCGGGACAACCGCTCCCGGTGGGAGCCGCTCAAGCGGCGGAGCAGCCGATGAGGTGGCTGGTCACCGGCGCGGACGGGATGCTCGGCCAGGACACCGTCCGGGAACTGCGCGAGCGCGGCGAGGACGTCACCGGACTCGGCCGCACGGCCCTCGACATCACCGAACCCGGCTCGGTGCGGCGCGCGTTCGACGACCACGGCCCCGACGTCGTCGTCAACTGCGCCGCGTACACGGCGGTGGACGACGCCGAGACCGACGAGGCGGCAGCCCTGCGCGTGAACGGCGACGGCCCACGGCTGCTCGCCCGCGCCTGCGCCGCCCGCGGCGCGCGGCTGATCCACGTCTCCACCGACTACGTCTTCTCCGGCGAGGCCCGCGACACCCCCTACGCCGAGGACCACCCCCCGGCCCCGCGCACCGCCTACGGCCGCACCAAACTCGCCGGTGAGCGCGCGGTGCTCGCCGAACACCCCGGCGGCGCCGCCGTGTTGCGCACCGCCTGGCTGTACGGCGCCCACGGCCGCAACTTCGTGCGCACCATGCTCGAACTGGAGATCCGCCGCGACACCCTCGACGTCGTGGACGACCAGCGCGGGCAGCCGACCTGGAGCGCCGACGTGGCCGTCCGCGTCGCGGACCTCGGCGCCGCCGGCGCCACCGGCGTCTGGCACGCCACCAGCGCCGGCGAGGCCACCTGGTACGAGCTGGCCCGCGAGGTGTTCCGGCTGGCCGGCGCCGACCCGGACCGGGTGCGCCCCACCGACAGCCGGTCCTTCACCCGGCCCGCGCCCCGGCCCGCCTACAGCGTCCTCGGGCACGCGCGGTGGCGGGAGGCCGGCCTGGAACCGCCGAGGGACTGGCGGTCCGCCCTGTACGAAGCCCTGCCTCACATCCGCAAGGAGATGTCCCAGTGAAACGGCACGAGTTCCTGCGGGAGCTCCACAAGGTCACCGCGAACCGCAACTACCTGGAGATCGGCGTCAACGACGGCCGCAGCCTGACGCTGTCCCGGGTGCCCAGCGTCGCGGTCGACCCGGCGTTCAAGGTGGTCACGGAGATACGCTGCGACGTGCACCTCGCCAAGGCGACGAGCGACGACTTCTTCGCCCGCGACAACCCCCTCGCGCACCTCAGGGGCGGTCGCCACCCGCTGCGCAACCTGGCCCGCAACCGCAGCCCGTTCGGCTACTGGCGGCGCACCACGCTCGACCTGTCGTTCATCGACGGCATGCACCTGTTCGAGTACGCGCTGCGGGACTTCATCAACATCGAGAAGCACTCCGACTGGGCGAGCGTGATCGTCTTCGACGACATGCTGCCGCGCAACGTCGACGAGGCGGCCCGCGACCGGCACACCGACGCCTGGACCGGAGACGTCTACAAGCTCGTCGAGATCCTCGGCCGGCACCGACCCGACCTGGTCACCGTGCTGGTCGACACCGCGCCCACCGGACAGCTCGTGGTCTTCGGCGCCGACCCGTCGAACACCGTGCTCAAGGACAGGTACGACGAGATCGTCGCGGAGTTCGAGGTCCCCGACCCGCAGAAGGTCCCCGAGGCTGTCCTGGAGCGCACCACGGCCGCCAAGCCCGAGGACTTCCTCGGCGCCGGCTTCTGGAAGCCGCTGGCCGCGGCCCGCAACCGGGGCACCAAGCGGGCCCGCGGCTGGGAGCCGCTGCGGCGCGCGCTGGAGCCGTACGCCGTCAGCCGCTGATCCGGCCGCGCAGCCGCTCGTAGTGGGCGGAGCAGTCCGCGTAGGAGGGCAGCAGCCCGGACCGCTTCGCCTCGGCGAGGGTGGGCGCCTGCGCGTCCTTGTCCGACAGCACCGGCTCGATCCCCGCCGGCCAGGCGATCCCCAGAGCGGGGTCGAGCGGGTGCACCCCGTGCTCCCGCCCCGGCGCGTACCCGGCCGAGCACAGGTACACCACGGTGGCGTCGTCGGTCAGCGCCATGAAGGCGTGCCCGAGACCCTCGGCGAGGAACACCGCGTGCCGTGTGTCGTCGTCCAGCCGTACCGCCTCCCACCGCCCGAAGGTGGGGGAGCCGGCCCGGACGTCCACCACCACGTCCAGCACGGCGCCGCGCACACAGGTGACGTACTTGGCCTGCCCGGGCGGTACGTCCGCGAAGTGGACGCCCCGCAGCACACCCCGCCGCGACACCGAGCAGTTGGCCTGGGCGAGGTCCAGGTCGTAGCCGGTCGCCTCGCGGAACTCCGCGCCCCGGTACCACTCGTGGAAGCTGCCCCGGTCGTCCGGGAACACCTTGGGCTCCAGCACCCACGCGTCCGCTATCTCCAACTGCCGCACCGGATCAGGCCTTTCGTGTAGTCGTCGGTCCCAGTACTCGGCCCAGCACCCGCCGGGCCCGGCCGAGCAGCCGCCGCAGCAGCCCACGCGGCGCCACCCGGACCACCCGCACGTCGTCGCGGCCCGCCCTCAGCAGCAGCGGCAGCTTCAGCGCGCGGCCGCCCGGCAGGACGAGCGCCGTGCGCCAGGCCGCGTTGCGCAGCTCGCGCACCGGCACCCGGGCCGAGAGCAGCGCGCGGGCGCCGTCGGCGGGCGTCAGCACGGCCTCCAGGTCGAGCGTGCGGCCGGAGGCGGCGCCGGTCAGCCGCAGGGTGATCGCGGTGCGGTCGGGGACGTACAGCGGCAGCGCGAGGGAGAGCACCTCGCCGTCGGACAGGGCCGCGTCGGCCGGGGTGAGCCGGTTCAGGCCGAGGGACTTCACCGCCCGGGCCACGTCCAGGGAGAGGTTGGCGTGCCCCTTCGTCCGGTACGGCAGCACCACCCGGCCGGCGACGAGCGCGGCGGGCGGCAGCGCGACACCCTGCGCGGGAACGGGTCCGAGCCTGCACTCCTTGGTCCAGCCGCCCAGCGTGAGACGGACGTGGGCGTCCCACAGCCCGTCGGTCAGCGGGCCCCCGCCCACCGCGTCGGCGGGGTCGATGGTGGCCGTGCCGTGCAGCACCAGCCGGCTCCGGCCGTCGGCGGCCGGCACCCGTTCCCGCCCGGTCCGCACCGGCTGGAAGTAGGAGGCGCCGGTCTCCCGGTCGCGCAGGATCAGGTCGGCGGTGGCCTTCGTGAACCCGGCGTCGGCGGCCGCGGTCAGCCGGGACACGGCCTCGGCGAGGTCCGCCGGCGCGTCGTCGGCCGGGGGCCGGGGCCCGCCGGGGCCGACGGCCAGCGGGCCGTCGGCATCGGTGTACTCGGCGGTGAAGCGCACGCGCAGGCTGCCGTCGTGCCACTCGACGCCGGACGGGACGGCCCGGGGCCGGACGCCGGCCTCCCACTCGGCGTAGGCGACCAGGTCGTCGTAGCGGTCGTCCCGGATCAGCGCGGCGACGATCCGCTGGCCCGGCCGCATCCCGGGGGCGACACCGGGGCCGAAGCGCTCCTTGACCACCGCGTGGGTCTCCCGGAACACCTCGCGGCGGTAGTCCTCCGGCATCGCCAGCAGCCGGCGCCCGCTCATCCGGTCCACGATCTCCACCCGCAGCCAGCGGCGCAGCAGCCGGTCGCGCAGCGCGCCGGGCTCGGTGTACCGCTCGACGACGTCCAGGGCCTCGCGGAGGTTCTGGAAGTAGCCGACCGGATCGAACCTCTGGAAACCGGCGTTGGCGGCGTCATCGCGTTTGACGTGGTAGTAGCAGACGTAGTCGCTGAGCACGGAGACGTTGTCCGCGCGCAGGTAGGCCTCGGTGACGAAGACATGGTCCTCGAGGCGCCGCCGGCCCTCGGGGAAGCGCAGTCCGGTGCGCTCCAGGAAGGAGCGCCGGAGCATCTTGTGCGGGGTGAGGCTGTCGATCAGCGGGGCGTTGGCGACCGTGGCGTGCGGGTGGTTGCGGCGGAACAGCTCCACCGGCACCGGGCGGCCCTTGCCGGCCATCTTGCCGACGACGACGTCGGCCTTGTTGGCCACGCCGTACTCGTACATGCGCTCCAAAGCCTCGTCGCCGAGGTGGTCGTCGTTGTCGACGAACATCACGAACTCGCCGCGCGAGGCGTCGATTCCGACGTTGCGGGGCTTGCCCGACCAGCCGGAGTTCTCCTGGTGGACGACGCTGAAGTGCGGGTGCTCGGCGGCGAGCGCGTCCAGTCTCGCCGGGGTGGCGTCGGTGGAGCCGTCGTCGACGAAGACGACCTCGAACTCGTCCGGGGGCAGCGACTGGCGCAGCAGCGAGGCCACGCAGTCCTCGATGTACGGCCCGGGGTTGTAGACGGGTACGACGACGCTGACCTTTACCGGCATCCGGTTTCCAAGCCCCCTTGGTTCGCTTTCCGTTGCCTGGATGGCACGGCGCGTGGCCGAATGTTAACCCGGTGCCCTGCCCGGGCGAACCAAAGCCCGGGCAAGGCATCGTGCCGGAATGATCAGGCGTGGGTCTTGGCCAGCAGCTCCAGGATCTCGGCCGTCGTGCCGCTCTCGCCGAGCCGCGGGAAGATCCGCTCGACGCTGCCCGCGTGCGCCGCGGGGTCGCCGTCGGTCATGGCGTCGGTGGCGAGGGTGACGTGGTAGCCGTGGGCGTAGGCGTCGCGCGCGGTGGACTCGACGCCGATGCTGGTGGCGATGCCGGCCAGCACGATCTGCGTGATGCCGCGGCGGCGGAGCTGGACGTCGAGGTCGGTGCCGTGGAAGGCGCTCCAGTTGTGCTTGGTGACGTGGATGTCGCCGGGGTGGCCGGAGAGTTCGTCGACGACGACGTCCCAGCCCTCGGGGAAGGCGAGGCCGCGCGCCTGGCGCTCGGTCCGGCCGGGGACGGCGTCCGCCCCGTCGGGCGAGAACGACACCCGGACCAGGACCACGGGCAGGCCCCGGTCACGGAAGGCGGCGGCGAGTCCGGCGGCGCGGGAGACGACGTCGGCGGCCGCGTGCGGCCCGGTGGGCATCGCCACGATGCCGTTCTGCAGGTCGATGGCGACGAAGGCGGTGCGGGGGTCGAGTGCGGTGACGGACATGGGGTCGATCAGGCCTTTCCGGAGGTGAGCCGGCCGAGTGAACGGTCGGAGACGGTGGTCGCCAGCAGCAGGGCCGAGCCGGCGAGCATGAACAGGGCCAGGCCGTGCAGGCCGGCGGTGTCGGCGCGGTGCGGGTAGAACGCCGCGGTGGCGGCGGACGCGCCCAGCGCCCCGAGGTACATGAAGGTGCGCAGCAGTCCGGCGGCCGACGCGATGCGTTCGGGATCGGCCTGCCGGTACAGGGCGCTCTGCGCGGCCAGCCCGACGAGGCCCTGCGGGACGCCGAGGAGCGCGCCGACCCCGAGCAGCAGCCACGCCGGGCTGTCCGCGCGGACCAGCAGCAGGGTGGCGGAGCCGGCGATCTGCAGCGCGGAGCCGGTGAGCAGCTTGACGCGCACCGCCTCGCGCCGCCCGGTGAGGGCGGAGACGGCGAGCGCGGTGGCCGACAGCGGCAGCAGGACCAGTCCGGCCTTGGCGGCGCTCAGCCCGCGGCCCTGCTCCAGCCACTGCGTGTAGCCGTACATGAACGCGTAGGACGTGGTGTAGGCGAGGAGCTGGCGCAGATACGTGGCGAGCAGCGGGCCGTTGCCGCCGAGGACGCGGAGGTCGATGAACGGGTCCCGGGAACGCAGCTCGCGCAGCGCGAACGCGGCGGCAGCGGCGGCGGCCAGGAGCGGCAGGTACCAGCGGTCGGTGCGCGGGGCCGTCAGGAACAGCATCAGCGCCACCAGCATGACCGTGAACAGCGCCATGCCGGGCAGGTCGACGCCCCGGCGCCCGCCGCGGGGCGGCGCGGTGCGCGGCAGCCTCCGCACGCCGAGGACCAGACAGGCCGCGGACAGCGGCACGTTGACGGTGAACACCGCACGCCAGCCGCCGAACCCGATCAGCAGCCCGCCGAGCGCGGGCCCCACCACGGCCACGGTCTGGGCGGCGACGGCCAGCGCGGCCAGCACGCCCGCCGGACTGTCCTGCCCGGTGCGCTCGGCCTCGGCGCGGGTCAGCCGCATGGCCGCCGGGTACGCCGCCGAGGTGCCGAACCCGAGCAGCACCCGGGCCGCGATCAGTGCGCCGAGCGAGGGCGCGAGCGCGCCCAGCAGTCCGGCGACGCCGACCAGGGCGGTGCCGGTCAGGTAGAGCCGGCGCGGCCCGTAGGTGTCCACCAGCCGCCCGATCACGGGCTGGCCGACGGCCGTGGCCAGGTAGAGCGCCGAGACCAGCCACACGGTCTCGGCGGGCGGCGCCCCGAACGCGATGCCGATCGGCACCAGCGCCACGGCGATCATGGACGAGTTGACGGGGTTCAGCACCGAGCCGAGCACCATCGGCGCGATCAGCCGGCGGTCGAACCCGGCGGGGGAGGTGCCCGCGGCCCGGCCGGTGCGTGCGGTGAGCCTGGGTATCACGGGCGCGAGAGCCGTTCCAGCAGCTCCAGCGCGGTCAGGACCGTCTGTCGCTCCTCCTCGGAGTAGCGGTCCTGGAAGGCGCGGGCCAGCCACTCCTCGCGCAACTGCTTGTTGCCCTCGACGCGGGCCCGGCCGGCCTCGGTGAGGGTGACGAGCTGACGGCGGCCGTCGTCCGGGTCGGGGGCGCGCCGGACCAGGTCGTGCTGCTCCAGGGCGGCCAGCGTGGTCGCCATCGACTGGGGCCGTACGCCCTCGGCGCCGGCCAGCGCGCTGGCCGTGGCCGCGCCGTGCTTGCCGACCAGGGAGAGCGCCGACTCCTGCGAGGGGGTGAGGTCGGCGTCCTGCGCGACCTCGCGGATCCGGCGCCGCAGCCGGCTGAACACCACGCGCAGGTCGCGCGCGGTGCGCACAGCGGATTCGGAGATGTCGGCCATGCCGTCACCCTAGGACCGCCAGGAGAAACTGTCCAGTCGAAACTGTTCAGTTTTGCCTGTCTAATACTCGGGTACTCGCCCGTCCCGGACAGGGGCAGGACAGGTGCCGAGCCGAGTTCGAGGAGCGCGGATGACCGGGTGGGACATCGCAGGGCTGCGGGCGGCGCTCGCCGCCGAGGTGGACGGCGAGGTCCGCTTCGACGCGGGCAGCCGCGGGGCCTACGTCACGGACGGCTCGAACTACCGGCAGGTCCCGATCGGGGTCGTGGTGCCGCGCACGGTGGAGGCGGGCGCCCGCGCGGTGTCCGTCTGCGCCCGCTTCGACGTGCCCGTCCTCTCCCGGGGCGGCGGCACCAGCCTCGCCGGGCAGACGACCAACACGGCCGTGGTGATCGACTGGACCAAGTACTGCGACGCGCTGCTGTCCGTGGACCCCGGGGCCCGCACCTGCGTGGTCGAGCCCGGCATCGTCCTGGACGAACTCAACCGTCTGCTGTCCCGCCACAAGCTGCAGTTCGGGCCCAAGCCGTCCACCCACAGCCACTGCGCGCTGGGCGGCATGATCGGCAACAACTCCTGCGGCGCCTCCGCCCAGGCCTACGGCAAGACCGTCGACAACGTACGCCGCCTGGAGATCCTCACCTACGACGGACAGCGCGCCTGGGTAGGCCCGACCCCGCCCGGCGAACGCGCCCGGATCGCGGAGCGCGGCGGCCGGCTCGCCGAGATCTACGCCGGCCTGGACCGCATCGCCACCGACTACCTCGCCGACATCCGCCGCGGCTTCCCGAAGATCCCGCGCCGGGTATCCGGCTACAACCTCGACTCCCTGCTCCCGGAGAGCGGCTTCGACGTCGCCAGGGCGCTCGTGGGCAGCGAGGGCACGCTGGTGACGGTGCTGCGCGCCGAACTCGACCTGGTACCGGTGCCGGCGTACCAGTCACTCCTGGTGCTCGGCTACGAGGACATCTGCGCCGCCGCCGACGACGTCTCCCGGCTGCTGGAGCACTGCTCGCCGAGCCAGCTCGAAGCCCTGGACGGGCGGATGGCCCAGCTCATGCGCGAGGAGGGCGCCTACCTCGAGTCCCTCGGCATCCTCCCGCAGGGCGACAGCTGGCTGATGGTGCAGTTCGCCGGCGACAGCCAGGAGGCCGTCGACGAGCAGGCGCACGCCCTGCTGCGGGCCGTCGGCCGGGGCGAGAAGGACCCGGACGTCGCCTTCTCCGACGACCCCGAGCGCGAGCAGCGGATGCTCAGGGCACGCGAAGCCGGGCTCGGCGTCACCGCGCGCCCGCCGGACGACCGCGAGACCTGGGAGGGCTGGGAGGACTCCGCGGTCCCGCCCGAGCGGCTCGGCGACTACCTGCGGGACCTGAAGGCGCTGTTCGAGGAGTTCGGCTACGACCACCCGTCCCTGTACGGGCACTTCGGGCAGGGCTGTGTGCACACCCGCATCCCGTTCGGGCTGAAGACCGCCGACGGCGTCGCCGGGTTCCGCCGTTTCGTGGAGCGCGCCGCCGACCTCGTCGCCTCCTACGGCGGTTCCCTGTCCGGCGAGCACGGCGACGGCCAGTCCCGGGGCGAGCTGCTCACCCGGATGTTCGGCGAGCGGCTGGTGACCGCCTTCGGCGAGATGAAGGCCCTGTTCGACCCGGGCAACCGGATGAACCCGGGGAAGATCGTGGACCCCAACCCGGTCGACGGACAACTGCGCCTCGGCCCGTCCTGGCGTCCCGCCACCCCCGCGACCCACTTCCAGTTCCCGGAGGACGACCACTCCTTCAACCGCGCCGTGATGCGCTGCGTCGGCATCGGCAACTGCCGCGGCCACACCGGAGGCGTGATGTGCCCCTCCTACCGGGCCACCCGGGAGGAGGAGCACTCCACCCGGGGCCGCGCCCGGCTGCTGTTCGAGATGCTCGACGGCCACGCCGACTCGGCGGTCAAGGACGGCTGGCGCTCCACCGAGGTGCGCGACGCGCTGGACCTCTGCCTCGCCTGCAAGGGCTGCAAGTCCGACTGCCCCACCGGTGTCGACATGGCGACGCTCAAGGCCGAGTTCCTCTCCCACCACTACGAGGGCAGGCCACGCCCCGCGGCCCACTACGCGCTGGGCTGGCTGCCCCTGTGGGCCCGGCTGTCCCGCCTCTCGCCGGTCCTGGTCAACACCGTGCTGCACGCGCCCGGCCTGGCCCGCGCCGGCAAGCGGCTGGCCGGCGTCGACGGGGCCCGCCCGGCGCCGGTGTTCGCCCAGCGGTCCTTCGTGCAGTGGTGGCAGGCCCGCGGCGGCGAGGAGCCCGACCCCGCCGACCCGCGCACCGTGGTGCTGTGGCCCGACACCTTCAGCACCTACTTCCACCCCTCGATCGCCATCTCGGCCGTGCGGGTCATGGAGGACGCCGGCTTCCGGGTCGCCGTGCCCACCGAACCCGTGTGCTGCGGCCTGACCTGGATCTCCACCGGTCAACTCACTGTCGCGCAGAAGGTGTTGCGTCGCACCCTCGGCGTGCTGCGGCCCTACCTGGAGGCAGGCACGCCCCTCGTCGGCCTCGAACCCTCCTGCACGGCCGTCTTCCGCGCCGACGCCCCTGAACTGCTCCCCGCCGACAAGGACGTGCAAAGGCTCGCCGGGCAGTTCCGCACCTTCGCCGAGCAACTGGTCCACCACGCGCCCGGCGACTGGCGGCCGCCGGCGCTCGCCCGGCACGCGACCGTGCAGACCCACTGCCACCAGCACGCCATCATGAAGTTCGACGCGGACCGCGAACTCATGCGCCGCGCCCACCTCGACGCCGACGTCCTCGACGAGGGCTGCTGCGGACTGGCCGGCAACTTCGGCTTCGAACGCGGCCACCACGAAGTGTCCATGGCCGTCGCCGAACAGGGCGTCCTGCCCGCTGTCCGCGCCGCCGCCCCGGGCAGCGTCGTCCTCGCCGACGGCTTCAGCTGCCGCACCCAGATCGAGGACGGCGGCACCGGCCGGCGCGCCCTGCACCTCGCCGAGGCCCTGGCCCTCGCCTTGGACGGCAACCTGCCCAGCGACGCGCCCGAACGCCTGGCCCAGCGTCCGCCCGGACCGTCGCGCACCGCGCGCTGGACGGCGACGGCCTCCGCCGCCGCCCTCGCCGCCGCCGCGGCCGGCACGGGCGCCGCGCTACGGCTGCGCCGCCGGACCTGAGGAGGCGGCCCTGAGGAGGCGGCCATGAGGAATCGGCCACGAGCGTCCGGCCGGCCGTCGCGTCCCGGCGACGGGCCCGGCCCAGCCCGGTGACCCGGACAACGCCGCACATCGCCGCGCGAGAGGAGACATCATGCCCCCCACCGTCGTCATCACCGGTGCCAGCGCCGGGATCGGCCGTGCCACCGCCCGCCTGTACGGCGGCCGCGGCGCGAACGTCGTCCTGGTGGCGCGGGGCGAGGGCGGCCTGAGCAACGCGGCCGACGAGGTCGCGGTCCTCGGCGGGCGGCCCCTGGTCCAGCCCGCCGACGTGGCCGACCCCGCCCAGGTCGAGGCCGTGGCGGAGGCCGCGGAGAAGGAGTTCGGCCCGATCGACCTGTGGGTCAACTGCGCCTTCGCGTCCGTGTTCGCGCCGTTCGACGAGATCACCCCCGAGGAGTTCCGGCGCACCACCGAAACGACCTACCTGGGCTTCGTCAACGGCACCCGCACCGCCCTGAAGCGGATGCTGCCGCGCGACCGGGGCACGATCGTGCAGGTCGGCTCGGCGCTCGGGGAGCGGTCCATCCCGCTGCAGTCAGCGTACTGTGGCGCCAAGCACGCCATCAACGGCTTCACGTCCTCCGTCCGCCTGGAACTGCTGCACCGCGGCAGCAACGTGCACATCACCGTCGCGCAGATGCCCGGCGTCAACACGCCCCAGTTCAACTGGGTGCGCTCCCGGCTCGACAAGCACCCCATGCCGGTGCCGCCGATCTACCAGCCGGAGGTCGCCGCCCGGGGTGTGGCGTACGCGGCCGACCACCCGCGCCGCAAGCAGTACTACGTCGGCGCCTCCACCGTGGCCACCCTGTGGGCCAACCGCCTCGCCCCGGCCCTGCTCGACCGGTACCTCGCCCGCACCGGCTTCGGCTCCCAGGAGACCGACAGCGTCCCGCCGACCGGCCTCGACAACCTCTTCGAGCCCGCCGACCGGGCGCCCGAGGACGACCAGGGCGCCCACGGGGCCTTCGACGACAAGGCGCACGGGCGTTCCTGGGAAGAGGCCCTGGCCCGGCACCCGGCCGCCACCGCCCTCGGCGCGGGCGTCGCCGTACTGGGCGCCGTACGCGGCATCCGCCACCTCACCTCACCGCATCCCTAGAGTGGCCGTGTGCGACTGCTCCTGATGTCCGACACCCACCTGCCCAGGCGCGCCAAGCGGCTCCCGGACCCGCTGCTCGCCGAACTCCCGCGCGCCGACGTGGTGTTCCACGCCGGGGACTGGGTCGACACCGCCACCCTCGACCTGCTGGAGGAGCGCAGCCGCCGGCTGGTCGCGGTGTACGGCAACAACGACGGCCCCGAGCTGCGGGCCCGGCTCCCCGAGGTGGCGTACGCCGAACTCGGCGGGCTGCGCTTCGGCGTGGTGCACGAGACCGGGCCCGCGCGGGGCCGCGAGGCCCGCTGCGCGGCCCGCTTCCCGGAGCTGGACGTGCTGGTCTTCGGCCACAGCCACATCCCCTGGGACACCGTCGCCCCCGGCGGACTCCGGCTGCTCAACCCCGGCTCCCCGACCGACCGCCGCCGCCAGCCGCACCACACCTACCTCACCGCGGCCGTCGCCGGAGGCGCCCTCACCGACGTGACCCTGCACCGCCTCACCTAGCGGTTCGCGCATCGCGCCGCTGTGGGGTGCCGGGGACGGTGAACTCGTGGTGCCGCTCCACGCGTTCCTCCTCGCGCTCAGGGGGCGGCGGCCGGATGGATGGCCCCGGCGGTCGAGGTCAGCGGAGCGCCGCTGCCGCCCCAGCGCAGGGCGACGATCTCGGCGGCGACGGACACCGCCACCTCCTCGGGCGTACGGGCCCCGAGATCGAGCCCGAGCGGCGAGCGCAGCCGGGCCAGCTCGGCCTCGGTGATACCGGCCTCGGCCAGCCGTTCACGCCGCTCGTCGTGGGTACGGCGGCTGCCCATCGCCCCGATGTACGCGGCCGGCCGGCGCAGCGCCTCCTCCAGCAGCGGCACGTCGAACTTCGGGTCGTGGGTGAGCACGCAGATCACCGTGCGCCGGTCGGTGCCGGTGGCGGCGAGATAGCGGTGCGGCCAGTCGACGACGACCTCCACGCCGTCCGGGAACCGCTTCGGCGTGGCGAAGACCGGGCGGGCGTCGCAGACGGTGACCCGGTAGCCGAGGAAGGACCCGATCCGCGCCACGGCCGCCGCGTAGTCGATCGCGCCGAAGACCAGCATGCGCGGCGGCGGCGCGAACGACTGCAGGAAAACCGTGACGGAGTCCTCCCGGCGCTCCCCGTGCGGCCCGTAGTGCCGCAGCACCGAGGCGCCGAGGGCGAGTTCACCGCGGGCGTCGGCGGTGACCGCCAGGTCCAGCCCGGCCGCGCCCAGGGTGCCCTCGGCGCCGTCCGGCCAGACCGCGCGGGCGGCCCCGCGCGGGGCGGGCCCGTCGATCACGGTGGCCACGGTCACCGGCTCGCCCGCGGCGACCGACGCCGCGACCCTGCCGAACGCCGGGTCCGAGCCGGGCGTCACCGCCCGCACCAGCAGGGTGATCTCGCCGCCGCAGGTGAGCCCGACGGCGAACGCGTCCGCGTCGCTGTACCCGTAGGTCACCAGCCGCGCCGCGCCGCTCGCCGCGACCTCCTGGGCGAGTTCGAACACCGCACCTTCCACGCAGCCCCCGGACACGCTGCCGAGGACCTCGTCGTCCGGCCCGACGGCCATCGCGGCGCCGGGGCCGCGCGGCGCGCTGCGGCTGACGGCGACGACGGTGGCGAGCCCGAACGGCACCCCCGCCCGGTACCAGCGCTCCAGCGCTGGGAGGATCTCACGCACCTTCCGCTCCCTTCACCCGGGGCCGGCCGCCCGCGGCCCCTCCTCCGGGCGGCCCCGCACCTGTTCCGGGCCGTCCATCCGGGTGATCGGCGCCCACCCCGTTCCGGCGGCGGTCAGCACGACCCGCCCGGTCCGCGCCCGACCGTGCCGGGTCGCGCCGGTATCCGGGCCTGGCGGCCGCGTCCTGTGACGACTCGGCACGCGCCCTCCAGACAGTGCGGGCAGGGGTGACAAGGGTTGAATTCGGTCCAAACGGCGCGACGCAGGTCACTCTAAGGCGGCGGTCGTGACCCGGCGAGCGCTGCGGCGGATGTTTCGTTGAGCATTAATCCATTGCCGTGGCGGGACCGGCCCTGCTGCACTGCACCGGTCGAGTCCCCGGCCGGAACCAGGAGCGATCATGCGCGCACCGTTCATGTCCCCCCAGGAAGGAACATCCCTCTCACCCAAGGACATGACGCTTCGTGCACTCGCTCAACCTAGGGATCCTGGCCCATGTCGACGCCGGTAAGACCAGCCTGACCGAACGGCTGCTGCACGCGGCCGGCGTGACCGACGAGATCGGCAGCGTCGACGCCGGCAGCACCCGCACCGACACCCTCGCGCTGGAACGCCGGCGCGGCATCACCATCAAGTCGGCCGTCGTGTCGTTCCCGCTCGACACGGTGACCGTCAACCTCATCGACACCCCCGGCCACCCCGACTTCATCGCCGAGGTGGAACGGGTGCTCGGCGTGCTGGACGGCGCCGTCCTGGTCGTCTCGGCCGTCGAGGGCGTCCAGGCGCAGACCCGGGTGCTGATGCGGACCCTGCGCCGGCTGCGCATCCCCACCCTCGTCCTCGTCAACAAGATCGACCGGCGCGGCGCCCGCTGCTCCGCCGTGCTCGACGAGATGGCCCGCAGGCTCGCCGTACCGCTGGTCGCCATGGGGACGGCCGCCGCCTCCGGCACCCCCGCCGCCCGCTTCGTCCCGGGCCTCGCCGAGTCGGCGCTCGACGTCCTCGCCGACCACGACGACGCCCTGCTGTCCGCGTACGTCGACGGCCGGGTCACCCGGCGGCGGCTGCGCGCGGCCCTGGCCCGGCAGACCCGGCGGGCCCTGGTCCATCCGGTCTACTTCGGCTCCGCCGTCACGGGGGCCGGGGTGCCGGAGCTGGTCGACGGCATCGAGCGGCTGCTGCCCCCGGCCGGCGGCGACCCGGACGGCCCGCTATCCGGCACCGTGTTCAAGGTCGAGCGGGGACCCGCGGGGGAGAAGATCGCCTACGCCCGTCTCTTCTCCGGCACCCTGCGCGTACGCGACCGCGTCCCCGTCGGCGCCGGCCGCGAGGAGGGCCGGGTCACCGCGCTCACCGTCTTCGACCGGGGCGCCGACACCCGGCAGGACGGCGTCGCGGCGGGCCGCATCGCCCGGGTGTGGGGGCTCGGCGGCGTCCGGATCGGGGACGCGCTCGGCGCGCCCGGACGGGCACAGGAGCACCACTTCGCGCCCCCGACCCTGGAGACCGTCGTCGTGCCGGGCCCCCACGCCGACCGGCGCTCGCTGCACCTCGCGCTCGCCCAGCTCGCCGAGCAGGACCCGCTGATCGGCGCCCGCCACGACGAGGTGCGCGGGGAGACCTCCGTCTCCCTCTACGGCGAGGTGCAGAAGGAGGTGGTCCAGGCCACGCTCGCCGAGGAGTACGGGCTGGACGTCACCTTCCGGGAGACCACCACCCTGTGCGTCGAACGGCTCGTCGGCACCGGCCACGCGGTCGAGTTCAACAAGAAGGACGGCAATCCCTTCCTCGCCACCGTCGGCCTGCGGGCCGACCCCGCCCCGCCCGGCGCGGGCGTCGAGTTCCGGCTGGAGGTCGAGTTGGGCTCCATGCCGTACGCCTTCTTCAAGGCCGTGGAGGACACGGTCCGCGAGACGCTCCGCCAGGGGCTGCGCGGCTGGCAGGTCCCCGACTGCGCGGTCACCCTGACCCACTGCGGCTACTCGCCCCGGCAGAGCCACGCCCACCAGGGCTTCGACAAGAGCATGTCCAGCACCGGGTACGACTTCCGGGGGCTGACCCCGCTGGTCCTGGCCGAGGCGCTGCGCCGGGCGGGCACGGTGGTGCACGAGCCGATGCACCGCTTCCGCCTCACGGCCCCCGCCGACGCCCTGGGCGCCCTGCTGCCGGTGCTGGCCCGGCTGCGCGCCGTACCGGAGGACACCGGGGCGGACGGCGGGGTCTGTGTGCTCCGGGGAGCGGTGCCGGCCGCGCGGGTGCACGAACTGGAGCAGCGGCTGCCCGGGCTGACCCGCGGCGAGGGCGAGCTGGAGACCGCCTTCGACCACTACGCGCCGGTCACCCGCCCTCCGGTGCCCGAACGCCCGCGCACCGACCACAACCCGCTCGACCGGAAGGAGTACCTGCTGCGCACCACGCGCAGGGTGGGCGACTGAGGCCGTCCCGGCGTCCGTCGCAGGAGTAGCACGGCCTCCCCGGGGCGGGGCACCCTGGGGAGGCCGTGCGCCGATCAGCGTCCGGCCGGGCCGGTCCAGCCGTCCTGGACGTGCCCGAGGCGGACGCGCTGCGGATGGTCGCCGACCGGGACCGACGTCACCTTCCGGCCGGTGGCGAAGTCGATCGCGGTGACCTGGTCGGCGCCCGACTCGGAGACCACGCAGTCCTTGCCGTCGCCGCTGACCGTGGCCCAGTACGGCTTGGACGCGGTGACCAGCGGACCCTCCTGGAGGGTGGCCCGGTCGACCACCGTGGCGTAGTCGTCCATCGTGCCCGCCACGCAGAGCTTGGTGCCCGCTGGATTCATCGAAAGACCGTGGTGGCGTGAGTCGTTGACCCAGGTGGTGCGGTCCGCGCTGGTCGCCGGGTTCTTCGGCAGGGTCTTCATCCGGGTGATCCGGTCGGCGGCCACGTCGTACTCCAGGAAGCCGTTGAAGAACGACACCTGGAAGTACAGCTTCGACTCGTCGGGGGAGAACACGGCGGGCCGCACGGCGTCGGAGAAGTCCTTCAGCCCGTACGCGTCCAGCCGCTGGCGCATGTCGATCACCTTGACCTGCTTGAAGGTCGTCGCGTCCACGACCGTGATGTGCCGGTCGCCCTTCGTCCAGTCCCAGACCGGGTCGTCGAGGGCGGTGTTGACGTCGCCGATGGACATGTTCCAGATGTACTTGCCGTCCCTGGTGAAGATGTTCTCGTGCGGCTTGTCGCCGGTCGCGAACGAGCCGAGCTGCCTGCCGGTGTCGATGTCCAGGACGTGCACGGTGTTCGCGGTCGAGGCGGACACCGCGACCCGGGTGCCGTCCGGCGAGACCGCCATGTGGTCGGCCCGGTAACCGGACACGGGGAAGCGCCAGTTGACCTTCCCGGTGGCCAGGTCGATGGAGACGACGTCGGCGAAGCTCGGGCGGGAGACCACGACCGAGCGGCCGTCCGGGGTGGAGTACATGTCGTCGGCGAACTGGTCGTGGCCCTCGCCGACGCTGTTGCGGATGGCCTGGAAGTAGATCCACCGGATCGGGTCCGCGTTGATCTCCGCCATCCGCTGGGCCTTGTCCGGGACGACGTCGACGCGGCCGATCTTCGCGAAGTCGCCGGAGGACTTGATCACATCGGCGGTGCCGTCCCAGTTGTTGCCGACGAACAGCACCTCCCGCAGACCGGCGGCGTCCGAGGCGGAAGCGGTGGCGGCGCAGGCGGCGGACGCCGGGCCGGCGAGGGTCAGCGCGAGGGCGGCGGCCATGGAGCAAAGGTGCCTGGTTCTGGAGGCAGGCATGACTGCTCTCTTTCCTCGGGGAATCTGAACACGGGCGCTTTCACTGTGAACTTACTGAAAAGTAAGGAAGGTTCGGCCTTCTCGACAAGATGTGTGCACGACAAGATTGGGGGAGTGGTGGGACCGGGAGGGGGCAGCGTGACGGGCAGGCTCAGGGCGCCGACGGGCCGATACGGCGGCAGGTCCGCCGAGGAGCGGCAGGCCGAGCGGCGCCGCCGCTTCCTGGACGCCGCGCTGCGGCTCTTCGGTGACGCACCGGGCTACCGGGCGACCACGGTGGCCGCGCTGAGCCAGGCCGCGGGCCTGTCCACCCGCCAGTTCTACGAGGAGTTCCGCACCCTGGAGGACGTCCTCGCCGCCCTGCACCTGGAGGTCAACGCCTGGGCCGAACGGGCCGTGCTGGACGCGCTCGCGGCGGCGGAGGGCCTGCCGCTGGCCGAGCGGGTCGCCGTGCTGTTCCGCGCCTACGCCCGCGACGTCACCTGCGACCCGCGCCGCATCCGCATCGCCTTCGTGGAGATCATCGGCGTCAGCGCCCGGCTGGAGGAGCAGCGGCTCGCCCGCCGGTCCCGCTGGGTCGGCCTGATCCGCGCCGAGGCCGACGCGGCCGTGGCCCGCGGGGAGGCGGCGGCGCGCGACTACCGGCTCGCGGCCACCGCCTTCATCGGCAGCGTGAACGGCCTGCTGCACGACTGGAGCGCCGGCTGGGTGGACGCGACCCTGGACGAGGTCGTCGACGAACTGGTCCGCCAGCTGATGGGCATCCTGCGCCCGGAGGGCTGGCGGGCCGGGCGGGGATGAGCGGGGCGCGGGCCCCGGTCAGCGCCGGTGCGCGGCCCCGGCCCGCGGGCTCGGCGCGCGGCATCCGGCCGCACCTGGTCTGCTGGTGCAGGGGGCCGTCGTAACCGTTCTCCGGAGATGCAGATGAGTACCTACCGAGTCGCGCAGGTGACCGTCCCGGACGGCACGTTCGAACTCGTCGAGCGAGAGGTGCCCAGCCCCGGGCGCGGACAGGTCCTGGTCGCCGTCGAGGCGTGCGGGGTCTGCCACAGTGACGCCCTCTTCGTCAGTGGCGCACTGCCCGGCGTGACGTTCCCCGACGTGCCCGGGCACGAGATCGCCGGGCGGATCGAGGAGCTGGGCGCGGGCACCGAGGACCGCGGGTGGCGGACCGGCGACCGGGTGGCCGTCGGCTGGTTCGGCGGCAGCTGCGGACACTGCGTGCCCTGCCGCGAGGGCGACTTCGTCGTGTGCGAGAACCTGCAGGTCCCGGGGTGGACCTACGACGGAGGCTTTGGCGACAAGGTGCTCGTGCCCGTCGACGCCCTGGCCCGGATCCCCGAGGGGCTCGCGGCGGGCGACGCCGGGCCCATGGCCTGCGCCGGCGTCACCACGTACAACGGGCTGCGGCGCAGCTCCGCCCGGCCGGGCGACCTGGTCGCCGTGCTGGGGCTCGGCGGTCTCGGGCACCTGGGGGTGCAGTACGCGGCCGCCATGGGCTTCGAGATCGTGGGAATCGCGCGGGGCGCGGAGAAGGCCGACTTCGCCAAGCGGCTCGGCGCCCACCACTACGTCGACAGCACCTCCGGCACCCCGGTCGCCGAGGCCCTGCAGTCGCTCGGCGGAGCCAAGGTCGTGCTCGCCACCGCCGGTCACTCCGAGGCCATCACCGCCACCGTGGAGGGTCTGGCGCCCCGCGGCGAGCTGGTGGTCATCGGGGCGGACACCGAGCCGCTCGGCATCAGCCCGGTCCAGTTGCTGATGAGCGGCCGGGTGGTCCGCGGCCACCCCTCCGGCACCGCCAAGGACGTCGAGGACACCATGGCGTTCAGCGCCCTGCACGGCATCCGCCCGATGACCGAGTCCGTACCGCTGGAACAGGCGGACGAGGCCTACCGGAAGATGCTCTCCGGCCGCGCCCGCTTCCGTATGGTGCTCACCCCCGGCTGACATCGTTCCGACGGCCGGGGACGCGCGACATGGCCGGTGTGCCTCGCCGCCGCGGGCTCGGTCCCGCCCTCCCGGCGGCGCGCGTCGGGGCTGTGCGACCGCCGCCGTGCGCTGGCGTGAGGCCCGCGCGAACGCCCCGGTGTGCCCCGCGCGCCGCACGCTCGGCCCCGCCCTCCCGGTGGCGCGACCCGGGGCTGTGCGGCTGCGGCCGTGCGCTGGCGTGAGGCCCGCATGAACGCGCCGGTGCGCCCTGCCGGCGCGGGCTCGGTCCCGCCCTCCCGGCGGCGCGGTTTGTGCGACCGCCGCCGTCCGCTGGCGTGAACTCCGCGCGAACACGCCGGTGGGCCGCGCCGCCGCGGATTCAGCCCCGCTCTCCCGGCGACGCGACCCGGGCGGGCTGTGCGACCGCCGCCGCGCGCGGCGCGAAGCCTGGGCCGGCCCCCGCCGGACGCGGACGGCCCGCTCGGGTCCGCCGCCCGCTCAGGTCTGTCGGGCGTTCACCGGGCTGTTGGCGACCTCGTCCGGGCACTTGCGGCGCGGCCCGCCTATCCGCCGGTCGCGACGCCAGTCGGAGGTGGCGAGGGCGAGGGAGGCCGCCATGCCGACGAGGGCGGCGCCCAGCGCGGCGAAGAGGGCGCCGTGGTAGTCATGGTTCCGGCCGAGCACCAGGTAGAAGAGCCCGGGCAGGGCGGCGGTGCCCACCGCCGCGCCGAGCCGCTGGCCGGTCTGCAGGGCGCCGCCCGCCGCTCCCGCCATGCGCACCGGCACGTCCCGCAGGGTCATGGTGATGTTGGGGGAGACGACGAAGCCGCCGGCGACACCGCCGAGGAACAGCAGCGGGGCGGCGAGCCAGGGACCGCTGTCGGCGGGCCCGTAGCGCAGCAGCAGCGCGGTGCCGCCGAGGCCGAGGATCACGCCCGTGAGACCGCACACGGTGAGCAGCCGGCCGAACCGCTCCACCAGTCGGCCGGCGACCACGGCCGAGATCGCGGAGCCGACGGCGAACGGGGTCACCGCAAGCCCGGAGCGCAGCGGGGTGAAGCCCAGGCCGTGCTGGTAGAAGAGGGCGAAGACCAGCCAGACGCCGCTGAAGCCGATGAAGTACAGCGTGCCGACACCGGCGCCGACCGCGTAGCCGCGCACGGTGGTGAACAGGCGCGGGTCGAGCAGTGGCTGCGTGCCGCGGGCGACCAGGCGCCGCTCCCAGCGCGTGAACACGGCGAGGATGGCGACGCCGACGGGGAACAGCCACCACAGCTGCCCGATGCCGCCCGAGTCGGCCTGCACCAGCGGGTACATGATGCAGAGCACGCCGAGTCCCAGCAGCAGGGTCCCGGGCACGTCCACGTGCCCCCGGCCGGAGCGCCGGGTGCGGGGCAGCAGACGGCGGCCGAGCAGGACCGCGAGGATGCCGATGGGGACGTTGACGTAGAAGATCCACCGCCAGCCCTGGGCGCCGGAGGCGAGCGCGAGGATGACGCCCCCGGTGATCGGTCCGACGGCCGAGGAGATGCCGACGATCGAGCCGAAGAGCCCGAAGGCGCGTCCGCGTTCGGCGCCGCGGAAGAGCTGCTGGATGAGCGCGGAGTTCTGCGGGGCCATGACACCCGCCGCCAGGCCCTGGGCCAGCCGGGCCACCACCAGCAGCGTGATGTCGGGGGCCGCGCCGCAGGCCGCGCTGAAGACCACGAAGCCGCCGAGCGCCAGCAGGAAGATGCGCCGCCGGTCCAGGGCGTCGCCCAGGCGCCCGGCGGTGACCAGGGCGAGGGCGAAGGTGAGGGCGTAACCGGAGACCACCCACTGCACCTGCGCGGCGGAGGCGTGCAGATCGCGCTGGATGGTGGGCAGGGCGACGGCCACGATGGTCACGTCGAGCAGGCTCATGAAGCCGGCCACGAGAGTCACCCACAAGGCCCGCCACCGGCGCGGGTCCGGCTCGTACCCGGCCTCCCGCGTGCCCGGGTCCCGACCGTCCGCCGCCGACACTGTCACAGGCGCCGCTCCTCTCATCCCTCCCGAACCCGGACGAAACAGGTTCCCCACCGGGCGCCCCGCACACATGGCCGGCGCACAGGCCCCCGGACCCGGCCTAGCCGGCCGCCAGCACCAGCAGCCCCGTCGCGGCCACGAGGGCACAGCCGAGGACGCCCCAGGCCGCCAGCCGCAGACGCAGCGACCGGTACCTGCTCTCGTACGCCAGCCGCAGCTCCTCGGCGCGCCGGGCGGTGCGCCGCCACGAGGTGCGGGCCAGCGCCAGGTACTCCGCCTCGAACTGCCGCTCCAGGTCGTCGCGCTGGCTGTCGGTGAGCCAGCCCAGCCGGGCTGCCAGCCGGGCTGCCGCCGCACGGCCCTCCTCGCGCGCGGCGGCCAGCAGCAGATGGCCCTCGATCTCCTGGACGAGCGTCCGGCCGTCGTCGCCGCTCATCGCGCGGTCAGCTCCCGCTCCCGTTCGGCGAAGCCCGGATGGTGCAGGTCGAACGCCGGGGACTCGCTGCGGATCCGCGGCAGGGTGAGGAAGTTGTGCCGCGGCGGCGGGCAGGACGTCGCCCACTCCAGCGAACGGCCGTAGCCCCACGGGTCGTCCACGCCGACGGGCTCGCCGTACTTCGCCGTCTTCCACACGTTGTAGAAGAACGGCAGCATCGACGCGCCGAGCAGGAACGAGAAGACGCTCGACACGGTGTTGAGCGTGGTGAGCCCCTCGACCGCCAGGTAGTCCGGGATCCGGCGCTGCATTCCGTTCACGCCCAGCCAGTGCTGGACCAGGAAGGTGCCGTGGAAGCCGACGAACAGCGTCCAGAAGGTGATCCTGCCCAGGCGCTCGTCCAGCATCCTGCCGGTCATCTTCGGCCACCAGAAGTGGAAGCCCGCGAACATCGCGAAGACGACGGTGCCGAAGATGACGTAGTGGAAGTGGGCGACGACGAAGTAGGTGTCGGAGGTCGGGAAGTCCAGGGGCGGCGAGGCCAGCATGACCCCGGTCAGCCCGCCGAACACGAACGTCACCAGGAAGCCCATGACCCAGAGCATGGGCGTCTCGAAGGAGAGGCTGCCGCGCCACATGGTGCCGATCCAGTTGAAGAACTTCACACCGGTGGGGACCGCGATCAGGAAGGTCATGAAGGAGAAGAACGGCAGCAGCACACCGCCGGTGACGTACATGTGGTGCGCCCACACCGTCACGGACAGACCGGCGATCGCGATGGTCGCCGCGACCAGGCCCATGTAGCCGAACATCGGCTTGCGGGAGAAGACCGGGATGACCTCGGAGATGATGCCGAAGAACGGCAGGGCGATGATGTACACCTCTGGATGGCCGAAGAACCAGAAGAGGTGTTGCCACAGCAGTGCGCCGCCGTTGGTCGCG
>NZ_BJTV01000014.1 GCF_007176755.1 Streptomyces sp. 1-11 | reverse complement strand
GTTTCGGTGGTCATAGCGTGAGGGAAACGCCCGGTTACATTCCGAACCCGGAAGCTAAGCCTCACAGCGCCGATGGTACTGCAGGGGGGACCCTGTGGGAGAGTAGGACGCCGCCGAACAAATTTTGAAAGGGTTGGACCCCGAACTTCGGTTCCGGGTCCAACCCTTTTTTGTTCTGCGTCACTTCGAGTTCACGTTCCACGCCCAGCATCGGACGCATGGGTACTGCTGCAATGCTCAGGGCGGCCGGCGTCGGAGCCGGTGACGAGGTCGTCGTACCGGCCTTCGGGAACGTCGAAGTGGCCGAGGCCGTGACCCAGACGGGTGCGCTTCCGGTGTTCGCCGACATAGATCCGGCGAGCTACTGCCTCGACGCGTCCGCCGTGGAGAGCGTCATAACTCCCCGCACGACGGCCGTGGTTGTCGTGCACCGCTTCGGACGGCGCACGGACATCACGCCGTTGCACGAGCTCGGCCGGCGGCACGGGCTGCTCGTGTTGGAGCAGGGGGAGTCCGACGCCCCGTACGACGAGATGGCGCAGCGCAGGGAGCGGGCCGCCTATCTCGACGCCAAGTTGAGGGGGGTGCGGACGCCGGACGGCGGTCCCGGGCACACCTACCAGCAGTACGTGGTGCGGGTGCCGGGCAACGGCCGGCCGGACCGCGACGCCTTCGCACGCGCCTTGCGGGCCAAGGGAATCGAGTGCCGCGTCCCGGTGAAGACGCCCGTGCACAGGCTCCCGGAGTTCCGGCGCTGTGTGGCGCTGCCGCAGACCGAGCGGGCCGCGGACGAGACGCTCGCGCTGCCTGTCGACGCCTCGCTGACCAAGCGGGAGATGCAGCGCATCGTCGCGGCCTGCAATGCCCTCGGGGGACTGCTGCAACCCGCCTTCTGAGCGGAAGCCGAACGAGTTTGGGAACCAGCGCCTGTTCAGGGTATGGTTTTCTTGTCGCCGCGAGGGAAACCTCGAAAGCGACAGGCCCCTATAGCTCAGTCGGTAGAGCGTCTCCATGGTAAGGAGAAGGTCAACGGTTCGATTCCGTTTGGGGGCTCCGACAGAAAGGCCCCGCCCATTCGGGCGGGGCCTTTCTCATGCCCTCGGGCCGATCTCGCTCACGGCTCCTGGTGGGGCTCCGGCACCCGCATGGCAAGAATCGCCATGTCGTCGGACGGAGCGTCCGAGGCGAAGCGTTCCACCGCCCGCATGATGCGCGCGGCCACCGCGCCCGCGGTGAGCCCCGTGCACGTGCTGAGGACGTCGGCGAGACCGTCGTCGCCCAGCATGCGGGTGCCCTCGCGGCGTTCGGTGACCCCGTCGGTGACGCAGAGGAGGACGTCGCCGGGATCGAGCATCACCGTCTCCTCGTACAGCTCCAGGTCCTCGATGACACCGAGCAGCGGCTGCGGTTCGGCCGCCGCGACCACCGTGCCGTCCTGGCGCAGGCGCAGCGGGAGCGGGTGGCCGGCGCAGACCACCTTCAGTTCGGCGCTGCCGTCCTCCTGCGGCCGCATCTCGCCGTAGAGCAGCGTGAGGAAGCGGCTGCGGTCGCCCTCGTCGAGGATGGCCGAGTTCAGCCGCTCCAGCACCGCCGGGCCGGAGAGGCCCTCCCGGGCCAGCAGGCGCAGCGCGTGCCGGGCGAGACCGGTGACCGCCGCCGCGTTCGGGCCCGTGCCGCAGACGTCGCCGATGGCGAAGCCGTAGGCGCCGTTGCCGATGGGGAAGAGGTCGTAGAAGTCGCCGCCGACCTCGTTGCCCTCGCCGGCCGCCCGGTAGATGACCTCGACCTCGACGCCGTCGATGTTCGGCAGGCCGGGCGGGAGCAGGCTGCGCTGGAGGGCCTGGCTGATGGCCGTGCGCTCCGAGTACAGGCGGGCGTTGTCCAGGGCGAGGGCGGCCCGTCGGGACAAGTCCTCGGCCAGTTCCAGGATTTCCTGGCGGAAGTGCTCGTCGGTCGGCTTGCCCAGCGTGAGCATGCCGATGACGCGGTTGCGGGCTACCAGCGGCAGGACGACCGTCTCGCCGCCGACCGCGGAGGCCGTGGCGAGGGTCGGGCCGATACCAGAGGCGACCTGACGGGTGGGACCGCCGGACAGACCGAGACTGCGCATGGAGCTGCGCAGGGCCGCCTGGTGGGCGACCTCGCCGGGCGCCGACCAGATCCGGGCGCCGGGCGTGGGCACCGGGTCGGGTGCCGGTACCTTCGACAGCAGCGACTTGATGCCGTCGATGAGGTCCTCGTCCTCGTGCAGCACGTACGACAGGTACGGCTCGGAGGCCTGGTCGGCGATCGTGTAGACCGCGCACCAGGTGGCGAGCGTCGGCACCGTCATCTGTGCCATCAGGGCCAGGGTCTGGTCGCGGTCCAGAGTGCCGGCCAGCAGGTCGGAGGCCTCGACCAGGAAGCTGAGGGAGCCGCGGCGCAGCCGCTCCAGCTCGCCCAGCCGCGCCGACTCGACGGCCAGCGCGATGCGGTCGGCGGCGAACTGCAGGCGCAGCGCCTCCTCGTTCGAGTACCGGCCGGGTCCCTCAGCGGCCACGCCGAGGGAGCCCGTCAGACGGCCCTCGACCTTCAGCGGGACCGTGACCACGGAGCGCATGCCGGTGCCGGACAGCAGCGGCACCGCCCCGGGGACGGCGGTGAGGTCGTCGTGGACGGCGGGCATGCGCGCGGAGCCGTAGCGGCCGGGGCCGGCTTCCACGGGTACGCGGGCGAAGCGCTGGCGGGCGGAGGGCAGGCCGGTGGAGGCGCGGACCTCGAGTTCGGTCTCGTCGTCGGTGGCGAGCAGCAGGAAGGCGGAGTCGCCGTCGAGCATGTCGCGGGCCCGCTCCACCGTGCGCTGCAGCAGGCCGTCCAGGTCGTCCGGGGCGGGGGAGCCGATGAACACCTCGAACGGGTCGGTGCTCTGCCCGTCGGAGGCCGAGGTCTGGTCGGTGGCGGGGCCGCGCTGCGGGGTCTGCAGGATGGCTCGCTCGTGGTCGCGCACCAGGAGGCACACGGTGGACGGCTCGCCGCCGGTGTCACGGACCCGCAGGTGGGAGGCGTAGACCGAGGCGACCCGGCCGTCGGCGCGGCGGATGCCGTAGCTGCCCTCCCAGCGGGAGAGCCGCAGGGCCTCGGCGATGCCGGTGCCGGTGCCCGGGGTGTGCGGCCAGGCCGCGAGGTCGGTGAGGGGCTTGCCGACGACCTCGCTCGCCCGGTGGCCGAACAGTTCCTCCGCGTCCTCGTTCCAGGCGCTGACGGAGCCCTTCCGGTCGACCTGGAGGACCGCGACGCGGATCCGGCCGTCGGCCATCGGGAGCAGGTCGGCGGGGAGGCAGGGGCCGGCTGCGCGGGTGCCGACCGGGCGTTCGGGCAGGTCGAGCTGGAACCAGACGTTCTTGTGGGTCGGCGTGTAGTCCACGCCCCAGCGGGCGGCGAGGGCCGCGCAGAGCTGCAGGCCGCGGCCGCCCTCGCGGTCGGGGTTGGCCATCACGGCGTGGGCGCTCTGCAGGGGTAGCTCGCGCTCGGGGTAGCGGTCGGAGACCTCGATGCGCACGCCGTCCTCGGTGCGCAGGCACAGCACCTCCGCGTGGGTGCCCGCGTGGACCACGGCGTTGGTCACGAGTTCGCTGGTGAGAACCACCGCGTCGTCGATGATGTCGGCGAAACCCCAGCCCTGGAGGGTGTCGCGGACGAAGGACCGGGCGGTCGCCACCGATCGTCCGACGGGCTCGAAGCTGGCGGCCGCGCGCGCGGTGATCACAAAACTCCTCGGCCTGGTGTCGGCGGACAGGGCTGCGGGGCCGGCCGGCTCGCGCCGCTGCTGCGGCATCAGCTCACCCGTCGGCCGTGGCTCCGGGGGTTGTGCCCCGGGGATCAGTCCGGTGGTCATGGTCTGCGGCCGCCCCTCCGATGCCCGCTCGTTCTGGTGCCACCGCCCAGGCCGGACGGACCGGTGCGGCTGGACAGCCGCATGCAAGGTTACTTACCTTCGCCGTCCGAGCGGATGCCGGTCGCCGTTGTTTAACCCCCCAGGGTGTGTGCGGACGATGTGCGAAGCTGCCGAACTGTTATGGCCTGGTTCGGCCGGGGTGAAACACTGGGCAAGCTTCCGACGAAGGTCCGGTCGGTTCGAGTGTGTTCCGTGCACGGCGGGCAGCAGCCCTTGGTGTGGCCGGATACCGTCCGGCGGAGGTACCGAGCGGTAACGGGTACGCGGAAGCAATCCGGTGTGCCGGGGAGTGGCGCACCGGGCCGATGTGGCCGAGCACAGCAGTAACGGTCTACCCCTTCGGGAGGGACACAGTGGAGTCTGGCGCAGCGACGCGGGGCACGAAGGCGCGCGCGAAGGGCGGACAGTCCCTGGGCAGGAGCGGCGGCACCACCGCCGTGGACACCGCTGCCCTGAACCGGCTGCAGGCGGCCCTGGTCGCCATGCGGGACGGGAACTTCCGCAAGAGGCTCACGGTGTCCGGCGACGGCGTGATGTCGGAGATCGCCGCGGTCTTCAACGAGGTGGCCGACCGCAACCTGCACCTGACCGGTGAGCTGTCGCGGGTGCGGCGCATGGTGGGGCGTGAGGGAAAACTCACAGAGCGGCTGGAGACGGGTGCCTGCGAGGGCTCGTGGGCGACGGCCGTCGACAACTCCAACGCGCTGGTCGACGACCTGGTGTGGCCCGTCTCGGAGGTCAGCCGGGTCCTGACGGCGGTCGCGGAGGGTGATCTGTCGCCGCGGATGGACCTGCGCACACAGGCGCCGGACGGCACCGGGCACCCGCTGCGCGGCGAGTTCCTGAAGGTCGGCCGCACGGTCAACAACCTGGTCGACCAGTTGTCGACGTTCACCGACGAGGTCACGCGCGTGGCCAGCGAGGTCGGCACCGAGGGCAAGCTCGGCGGCCAGGCCCGGGTGCGCGGGCTGTCCGGGTCGTGGAAGGACCTCACGGACTCCGTCAACACGATGGCGTCCCGGCTGACGGCCCAGGTGCGGGACATCGCGCTGGTGACCACCGCGGTCGCCAAGGGCGATCTGTCGCGGAAGGTCACCGTGCACGTGGCCGGCGAGATGCTGGAGCTGAAGAACACCGTCAACACGATGGTCGACCAGCTCTCCGCCTTCTCCTCGGAGGTGACGAGGGTCGCGCGGGAGGTCGGCACCGACGGCATCCTCGGCGGCCAGGCGCACGTGCCGGGGGTGGGCGGCACGTGGAAGGAACTCACCGATTCGGTGAACCTGATGGCCGGCAACCTGACGGCCCAGGTGCGCGGGATCGCCCAGGTGACGACCGCCGTGGCCAACGGTGACCTGTCGCAGAAGGTGACGGTTCCGGCGCGGGGCGAGGTCGCGCAGCTCGCCGAGACGATCAATCAGATGACCGAGACGCTGCGGATCTTCGCGGACGAGGTCACGCGCGTGGCCAACGAGGTCGGCGCCGAGGGCCGGCTGGGCGGTCAGGCGACGGTGCCGGGTGTCGCCGGCACCTGGAAGGACCTGACCGACTCCGTCAACACGGTGTTCCGGAACCTGACGACGCAGGTGCGCGACATCGCCGCGGTGACGACCGCGGTGGCCAGCGGCGATCTGTCGCAGAAGGTCACGGTGGACGTGGCCGGGGAGATGCTGGAGCTGAAGAACACCGTCAACACGATGGTGGACCAGCTCTCCGCGTTCGGCGCCGAGGTGACCCGGGTCGCGCGGGAGGTCGGTGTCGAGGGTGAGCTGGGCGGTCAGGCGCAGGTGCCGGGCGCGGCCGGGACCTGGAAGGACCTGACGGACTCCGTCAACACGGCGTTCCGCAACCTGACCGGGCAGGTGCGCAACATCGCCCAGGTGACCACGGCGGTGGCCAACGGTGACCTGTCCCAGAAGGTCACCGTGGACGTCTCAGGTGAGATGCTCCAGCTGAAGAACACCGTGAACACGATGGTGGACCAGCTCTCGAGCTTCGCCGACCAGGTGACGCGGATGGCCCGGGACGTGGGCACCGAGGGCCGGCTCGGCGGTCAGGCGCGGGTGGACGGGGTGTCGGGCACCTGGAAGGAGCTGACGGACTCCGTCAACTTCATGGCCGGCAACCTCACCTCCCAGGTGCGGCAGATCGCCCAGGTGACGACGGCGGTGGCCCGCGGTGACCTGTCGCAGAAGATCGACGTCGACGCGCGCGGGGAGATCCTGGAGCTGAAGAACACCATCAACACGATGGTCGACCAGCTCTCCGCCTTCGCCGACCAGGTGACCCGGGTCGCCCGGGACGTGGGCACCGAGGGCCGGCTCGGCGGTCAGGCGCAGGTGCCGGGCGTGGCCGGTGTGTGGCGGGACCTGACGGACTCCGTGAACGGCATGGCCGGCAACCTCACCGCCCAGGTGCGCAACATCGCCCAGGTGGCCACGGCGGTGGCCCGCGGCGACCTCTCCCAGAAGATCACCGTGGACGCGCGCGGGGAGATCCTGGAGCTGAAGAACACGCTGAACACGATGGTCGACCAGCTCTCGTCGTTCGCCCAGGAGGTCACGCGCGTGGCCCGTGAGGTGGGCACCGAGGGCATGCTGGGCGGCCAGGCGGAGGTCCAGGGCGTCTCGGGCACCTGGAAGGACCTCACGCAGTCCGTGAACTTCATGGCGAACAACCTGACCATCCAGGTGCGCAACATCGCCGAGGTCACGACCGCCGTCGCCAAGGGCGACCTGTCGAAGAAGATCACCGTCGACGCGAAGGGCGAGATCCTCGAACTCGTCACGACGGTCAACACGATGGTGGACCAGCTCTCCAGCTTCGCCGAGCAGGTGACCCGGGTGGCCCGTGAGGTGGGCACCGAGGGCATCCTGGGCGGCCAGGCGCACGTCCCGGGTGTCACCGGCATCTGGAAGGACCTGAGCAACAACGTCAACCTGATGGCCAACAACCTGACCATGCAGGTGCGCAACATCTCCCAGGTGGCGGCCGCGGTCGCCAACGGCGACCTGACCCGACAGGTGACCATCGAGGCGAGCGGTGAGGTCGCTCAGCTCGCCGACACCTTCAACACCATGGTGCGGACGCTGAGTTCGTTCGCCGACCAGGTGACCAAGGTGGCCCGTGAGGTGGGCACCGACGGCATCCTGGGCGGCCAGGCGCACGTGCCGGGTGTGGCCGGCACCTGGAAGGACCTCACCGAGTCCGTGAACCAGATGGCGTCCAACCTGACCGGCCAGGTGCGCAACATCGCCATGGTCACGACCGCCATCGCCAAGGGCGACCTGACCAAGAAGATCGACATCGACGCGCGCGGGGAGATCCTCGAGCTGAAGACGACGATCAACACGATGGTCGACCAGCTCTCCAGCTTCGCCGAGGAGGTGACCCGGGTGGCCCGCGAGGTGGGCACCGAGGGACAGCTCGGCGGACAGGCGCGCGTGCGTGACGTCGACGGCACCTGGCGGGACCTGACGGAGTCCGTGAACGAGATGGCCGGAAACCTGACCCGGCAGGTGCGCGCCATCGCGCGCGTGGCGACCGCGGTGACCCGGGGCGACCTGAACCTGAAGATCGACGTCGACGCCTCCGGCGAGATCCAGGAACTGCAGGACTACATCAACAAGATGATCGCCAACCTGCGCGACACCACGATCGCCAACAAGGAGCAGGACTGGCTGAAGGGCAACCTGGCCCGTATCTCCGCGCTGATGCAGGGCCGCCGGGACCTGGCGGACGTGGCCTCGCTGATCATGAGCGAGCTGACGCCGGTGGTCTCCGCGCAGCACGGCGCGTTCTTCCTGACCATGCCGCTCATGGAGGGACAGGACCTCGGGGCCGACGCCGAGGAGCACTACGAGCTGCGGATGCTCGGCTCGTACGGCTACTCGATGGGCTCCATGCCGACGTCGTTCCGGCCGGGTGAGGGGCTGATCGGCACGGCCGCCCTGGAGAAGCGCACGATCCTCGTGGAGAACGCGCCCAGCGGCTACCTGAAGATCTCCTCGGGGCTCGGCGAGGCCCCGCCGGCGCAGGTGATCGTGCTGCCGGTGCTGTTCGAGGGCAAGGTGCTCGGTGTGATCGAGCTGGCCTCGTTCACGCCGTTCACGCATATCCAGAAGGACTTCCTCAACCAGATCGCCGAGATGATCGCGACCAGCGTCAACACCATCTCGGTGAACACCAAGACCGAGCTGCTGCTGAAGCAGTCGCAGGAGCTGACCGAGCAACTGCGGGAGCGGTCGGCGGAGCTGGAGAACCGGCAGAAGGCGCTGCAGGCGTCCAACGCCGAACTGGAGGAGAAGGCCGAGCTGCTGGCCCGGCAGAACCGGGACATCGAGGTGAAGAACACCGAGATCGAGGAGGCCCGGCAGGTCCTGGAGGAGCGTGCCGAGCAGCTCGCGGTGTCGATGCGCTACAAGAGCGAGTTCCTCGCCAACATGTCGCACGAGCTGCGCACGCCGCTCAACTCGCTGCTGATCCTGGCCAAGCTGCTCGCCGACAATGCGGAGGGCAATCTCTCCCCGAAGCAGGTCGAGTTCGCCGAGACGATCCACGGCGCCGGGTCCGATCTGCTGCAGCTGATCAACGACATCCTGGACCTGTCGAAGGTCGAGGCGGGCAAGATGGACGTCTCCCCGACGCGTATCGCGCTCGTGCAGCTCGTGGACTACGTGGAGGCGACCTTCCGGCCGCTGACCGCGGAGAAGGGCCTTGACCTGTCCGTGCGGGTCTCCCCTGAGCTGCCGGCCACCCTGCACACCGACGAGCAGCGGCTGCTGCAGGTGCTGCGCAACCTGCTGTCCAACGCGGTGAAGTTCACCGACTCCGGCTCGGTGGAACTGGTGATCCGGCCCGCCGGCTCCGATGTGCCGCAGTCGATCCGGGAGCAGATGCTGGAGGCCGGTTCGCTGAGCGACCCGCACGCCGACCTGATCGCGTTCTCGGTGACCGACACCGGCATCGGCATCGCGGCCAGCAAGATGCGGGTGATCTTCGAGGCGTTCAAGCAGGCGGACGGCACGACCAGCCGCAAGTACGGCGGCACCGGTCTGGGCCTGTCGATCTCGCGGGAGATCGCGCAGCTGCTCGGCGGCGAGATCCACGCGCAGAGCGAACCGGGCCGCGGCTCGACGTTCACGCTGTACCTGCCGATGCACCCGAGCGAACTGCCGCCGCAGGGCTACCAGCAGTCCGTGCAGGCGCTGGAGGCCGGTGAGCTGCTCGCCTCCGAGGGTCGGCCGGACTCGGACCTGTCGGCGGCGGAGATCGAGACGCCGGCGGAGGTGAAGTCGTACCGGGAGACGCAGAACGGCGCCGCAGCGCTCTTCAGGCGCCGCCGCCGGAGCCTGCCGCCGCCCGAGCACCGGCCGGAGCAGTGGACGACGGTCGCCGAGCAGGAGAGCATCCCGCAGCCGGTCCGCGCGGTGCGGTTCGGCGGTGAGAAGGTGCTGATCGTCGACGACGACATCCGCAACGTGTTCGCGCTCACCAGCGTGCTGGAGCAGCACGGGCTGTCGGTGCTGTACGCGGAGAACGGCCGCGAGGGCATCGAGGTGCTGGAGCAGCACGACGACGTGGCGGTGGTGCTGATGGACATCATGATGCCGGAGATGGACGGGTACGCGACGACCACGGCGATCCGCAGGATGCCGCAGTTCGCCGGGCTGCCGATCATCGCGCTGACCGCGAAGGCGATGAAGGGCGACCGGGAGAAGGCGATCGACTCGGGCGCCTCCGACTACGTGACGAAGCCGGTGGATCCGGACCACCTGCTGGCGGTCATGCGGCAGTGGATGAGTGAGCGGTGACGGGCCGGCGGAAACGGCTGTGAGCGCGGTGGGAACCTTCGGCCCGCACGCGGAGTTGTCCGAGTGCGGGGCGCCGTGGCGTGTGGGAATCCGGGATTCCGGGAACCTTCGGGTCACTCACGGCGTTTCCGTTGTGTGCACTGTGACATCGCGGTGACAGGGTGTGGCGATGGGCAGGGTGCGGCTACGATGACCGGCACAAGGACGGGCGGCGAAAGGGAGTCGTCCCCTGGGGCGGCGCCCGGTGTACCGCCGGGGCGAGGAGGGCGGGCCATGGTGCAGAAGGCCAAGATCCTCCTGGTCGATGACCGGCCGGAGAATCTGCTGGCGCTGGAGGCCATCCTCTCGGCGCTCGATCAGACGCTGGTTCGGGCATCGTCCGGGGAGGAAGCGCTCAAGGCACTGCTCACGGACGATTTCGCGGTCATTCTGCTGGATGTCCAGATGCCGGGCATGGACGGGTTCGAGACCGCCGCGCACATCAAGCGGCGCGAGCGGACCCGGGACATCCCGATCATCTTCCTCACCGCGATCAACCACGGCCCGCACCACACCTTCCGGGGTTACGCGGCGGGCGCGGTCGACTACATCTCCAAGCCGTTCGACCCGTGGGTGCTGCGGGCGAAGGTCTCCGTGTTCGTCGAGCTGTACATGAAGAACTGCCAGCTGCGGGAGCAGGCGGCGCTGCTGCGGCTGCAGTTGGAGGGCGGCGGCAAGGGCGCGGTCGGCGGCAAGGAGTCCGCGGGGCTGCTCGCCGAACTGTCCGCACGGCTGGCGGCGGTCGAGGAGCAGGCCGAGGCACTGTCGAAGCAGCTCGACGACGACTCGGCGGACGCCGCCGCGGTGGCCACGGCCGCCCATCTGGAGCGGAAACTGACGGGACTGCGGCGGGCGCTGGACGCTCTGGAGCCGGGCGCGGGCGCCGGCAGCCAGTCGGTGCCGACGCAGAACTGACGACGGCCGGGACGGCAGTTGCCCATGAGCGTGCGTCAGTTCCGCGCCCCGGCAGGGGCGACACGAACGGGTGAAGCAGTGGGCACACGTGTCCGCCGTCGTCTCCCCCGGTAATCTCACACCCATGGCCTCACGTCCCTCCGCAGCCAAGAAGCCGCCCGCCAAGAAGGCGGCCGCTCCCGCGAAGGCTGTGCCGAGGAAGGCCGCCGCGAAGAAGGCTCCGGCCAGGAAGGCGCCCGCCAGGCGGGCCCCGGCGAAGAAGGTGGTGTCGGCCAGGCAGGCGCCGAGTCCCACGGGGGGCGTGTACCGGCTCGTGCGCGCCCTCTGGCTGGGGCTCGCGCACGCCGTCGGCGCCGTCTTCCGCGGCATAGGGCAGGGCGCGAAGAACCTCGACCCGGCGCACCGCAAGGACGGCGTCGCACTGCTGCTCTTCGCCCTCGCGCTGATCGTCGCCGCCGGCACCTGGGCCGATCTGCGCGGTCCCGTCGGCGACCTGGTCGAGATCCTGGTCACTGGCGCCTTCGGCCGGCTCGACCTGCTGGCGCCGATACTGCTCGCGGTGATCGCGGTCCGCTTCATGCGCCATCCCGAGCAGCCGGAGGCCAACGGCCGGATCGTGATCGGCCTGTCCGCCCTGGTCATCGGCGTGCTCGGACAGGTCCACATCGCCTGCGGCTCGCCCGCCCGCAGCTCGGGCATGCAGGCCATAAGGGACGCCGGCGGCCTCATCGGCTGGGCGGCGGCGACCCCGCTGACGTACACCATGACCGAGGTGCTCGCCGTACCGCTGCTGGTGCTGCTGACGGTCTTCGGACTGCTCGTGGTGACCGCCACGCCGGTCAACGCCATCCCGCAGCGCCTGCGCGCGCTCGGCGTGCGCCTCGGCCTGCTGTCCGACCCGCAGGAGTTCGAGCCCGCCTGGGACGACGAGCGGTACGACGAACAGTGGCGCGAGGCGCTGCCCGCGCGCCCGCGCGGGCGCCGGAGCGCCCCGCAGGCGTACGACCCCGAGGGAGCCGAGGAGGAGGCGCTGACCCAGCGCCGTGGCCGCCCCAGGCGCTCCGCGGTGCCGCAGCCCGACCCGCGGCGGCGGATGGACGCCGTGGACGTCGCCGCGGCCGCCGCTGCCGCGCTCGACGGGGCCGTCACGCACGGCATGCCGCCGTCCCCGGTCGTCGCCGACCTCACCCAGGGCGTGAGCGCGGGCGAGCGCGAGGACACCACCCCGGTGCCCACGCCGGAGCCGGTCCCGGCCCAGGCCCCGAAGCCCGTCCCGGCCGCCCGCCCCGAGCGGGAGGAGCCGACGGGCGGCAGCGTCCCCGACCTGACCAAGAAGGCCCCCGACGAGCCCCGCGACCTGCCCGCGCGCGCGGAGCAGCTCCAGCTGTCCGGCGACATCACCTACGCGCTGCCGTCGCTGGACCTGCTCACCCGCGGCGGCCCCGGCAAGGCGCGCAGCGCGGCCAACGACGCGGTCGTCGCCTCGCTCACCCAGGTCTTCACCGAGTTCAAGGTCGACGCGGCCGTCACCGGCTTCACCCGCGGCCCGACGGTCACCCGCTACGAGGTCGAGCTGGGCCCCGCGGTGAAGGTCGAGCGGATCACCGCCCTGACGAAGAACATCGCCTACGCCGTCGCCAGCCCCGATGTGCGGATCATCAGCCCCATCCCCGGCAAGTCGGCGGTGGGCATCGAGATCCCGAACACCGACCGGGAGATGGTCAACCTCGGTGACGTGCTGCGCCTCGCGGAGTCCGCCGAGGACGACGACCCGATGCTGGTCGCCTTCGGCAAGGACGTCGAGGGCGGGTACGTGATGCACTCGCTGGCGAAGATGCCGCACATGCTGGTCGCGGGCGCCACCGGCTCCGGCAAGTCGTCCTGCATCAACTGCCTGATCACCTCGATCATGATGCGGGCGACCCCGGAGGACGTCCGGATGATCCTCGTCGACCCCAAGCGCGTGGAGCTGACCGCCTACGAGGGCATCCCGCACCTGATCACCCCGATCATCACCAACCCCAAGCGGGCCGCCGAGGCGCTGCAGTGGGTCGTGCGCGAGATGGACCTGCGCTACGACGACCTCGCCGCCTACGGCTACCGGCACATCGACGACTTCAACCGGGCCGTCCGCGAGGGCAAGGTCAAGCCGCCGGAGGGCAGCGAGCGCGAGCTCCAGCCGTACCCGTACCTGCTGGTGATCGTGGACGAGCTGGCCGACCTGATGATGGTCGCCCCACGTGACGTCGAGGACGCCATCGTGCGCATCACCCAGCTCGCGCGCGCGGCCGGCATCCACCTGGTGCTCGCCACCCAGCGCCCCTCGGTCGACGTGGTCACCGGGCTGATCAAGGCCAACGTGCCCTCCCGCCTGGCGTTCGCCACCTCCTCGCTCGCCGACTCCCGGGTCATCCTGGACCAGCCCGGCGCCGAGAAGCTGATCGGCAAGGGCGACGGCCTCTTCCTGCCGATGGGCGCGAACAAGCCGACCCGTATGCAGGGCGCGTTCGTGACCGAGGCCGAGGTCGCGCTCGTCGTGCAGCACTGCAAGGACCAGATGGCGCCCGTCTTCCGCGAGGACGTCACCGTGGGCACCAAGCAGAAGAAGGAGATCGACGAGGACATCGGCGACGACCTCGACCTGCTGTGCCAGGCGGCCGAGCTGGTCGTCTCCACCCAGTTCGGGTCGACGTCCATGCTGCAGCGCAAGCTCCGGGTCGGCTTCGCCAAGGCGGGACGGCTGATGGACCTGATGGAGTCCCGCAACATCGTGGGGCCGAGCGAGGGGTCGAAGGCGCGTGACGTCCTCGTCAAACCCGACGAGCTGGACGGCGTACTCGCGGTGATCCGTGGGGAGTCGGACGGGTAGGGAAGCGGGCCGCCCGGCGTGTCGGAGGTTACGCCGGGTGGCGGCAGCACCGTGATCCACCCGTTAGGGAGCGGCGAGCAACCGTTTCCCCTCGCGGTACGTCAAGTTGAGCGAAAGGACCGGTACGGATCCCATCCTGGGGTATGTGTCTGTCCCACCATCGGGTTGTCGGGTCATACCGATGGCGTACAAAGGCCCCCGCCCGCTCGCCCCACCCTTTCGTACCCGCCTAGACTGAACCTCCAGCACAGGTGGCTCACACGCTCGAAAGGCGCCCCCGTGTCCATCGGCAACTCCCCTGAAGACGAGCGTCCGTTCCACGACGTGTCCGAGGAAACCCGTCCCTCCGTCGGCCGTGCCCTGCGGCAGGCGCGCATCGCGGCCGGACTCACGGTCGACGACGTCAGCAGCGCCACTCGTGTCCGTATCGCCATCGTGCACGCCATCGAGGCGGACGACTTCGCACCCTGCGGCGGTGACGTGTACGCGCGCGGGCACATCCGCACGCTGGCCAGGGCCGTGCGTCTCGACCCCGCCCCGCTGATCGCGCAGTACGACGCCGAGCACGGCGGGCGGCCCGAGCCCACCCCGGCCGCGCCGATGTTCGAGGCGGAACGCATCCGCCCCGAGCGCCGTGGCCCCAACTGGACCGCGGCCATGGTCGCCGCGATCGTCGCCGTCGTCGGTTTCGTCGGGTTCACCGCGTTCAAGGGCGGCGACGGCGGCAGCGACGCCAAGGCACAGGTCGCCGAGGGGGCCACGCCCGCGCCCAGCAAGTCCTCCTCGCCCGCGCCCGAGAAAGACAAGCCCGCCGCGCCGTCGCCCGAGCCCTCCGACAGCGCCATCGCCGCCGCGCCGCAGGACAAGGTCACCGTCCAGGTCAGCGCGCCGAACGGGCGGAGCTGGATCTCCGCCAAGGACCACAACGGCCGGATGCTCTTCGACGGACTGCTGAACAAGGGCGAGTCCAAGACCTTCCAGGACAGCTCCAAGGTCAACCTGATCCTCGGGGACGCCGGCGCGATCGAGCTGTACGTCAACGGCAAGAAGATCGAGGACGACTTCCGGCCCGGCGCCGTGGAGCGTCTCACGTACACGAAGGGCGACCCCGCGGCCGGATAAGCGCCGCCGGGACACGGGTGTGACGGGGTTGGCTCGGATCGGCCAACCCCGTCGACGTGGGGTGTCAGCCAGACAAAGTAGTCTTGAGCCCATGCCTGAACGCCGTACCGTCGCACTCGTCACTCTCGGCTGCGCCCGTAACGAGGTGGACTCGGAGGAGCTCGCAGGCCGTTTGGAGGCGGACGGCTGGCAGCTCGTCGAGGACGCCGCGGGCGCCGATGTCGCCGTGGTCAACACCTGTGGTTTCGTCGAAGCCGCCAAGAAGGACTCCGTGGACGCCCTTCTGGAGGCCAACGACCTCAAGGACCACGGCAGAACCCAGGCCGTGGTGGCCGTGGGCTGCATGGCCGAGCGGTACGGCAAGGAACTGGCCGCGGCGCTGCCCGAGGCCGACGGCGTGCTCGGCTTCGACGACTACGCCGACATCTCCGACCGCCTGCAGACCATCCTCAACGGCGGCATCCACGCCGCGCACACCCCCCGCGACCGCCGCAAGCTGCTGCCGATCAGCCCTGCCGAGCGGCAGGAGTCCGCCGCCGCCGTGGCGCTGCCCGGCCACGGCCCGGCCGACCTCCCCGAGGGCGTGGCGCCCGCCTCCGGCCCGCGCGCGCCCCTGCGCCGCCGGCTGGACGGCTCGCCGGTGGCCTCGGTGAAGCTCGCCTCCGGCTGCGACCGGCGCTGCTCCTTCTGCGCCATTCCCTCCTTCCGCGGCTCCTTCATCTCCCGCCGCCCGAGCGACGTGCTGAACGAGACCCGCTGGCTCGCCGAGCAGGGCGTGAAGGAGATCATGCTGGTCTCCGAGAACAACACCTCCTACGGCAAGGACCTGGGCGACATCCGCCTGCTGGAGTCCCTGCTGCCCGAGCTGGCGGAGGTCGACGGCCTCGAGCGGGTGCGGGTGAGCTACCTGCAGCCGGCCGAGATGCGCCCGGGCCTGATCGACGTGCTGACCTCCACCCCGAAGGTCGTGCCCTACTTCGACCTGTCCTTCCAGCACTCCGCGCCCGGAGTGCTGCGCGCGATGCGCCGCTTCGGTGACACCGACCGCTTCCTGGAGCTGCTGGACACCATCCGCGGCAAGGCGCCGCAGGCCGGCGTGCGCTCCAACTTCATCGTCGGCTTCCCCGGCGAGAGCGAGGCCGACCTGGCCGAGCTGGAGCGCTTCCTGAACGGCGCCCGCCTGGACGCCATCGGTGTCTTCGGCTACTCCGACGAGGAGGGCACGGAGGCGGCGACCTACGACGACAAGCTCGACGAGGACGTCGTCGCCGAGCGTCTCGCGCGGGTCTCCCGGCTCGCCGAGGAGCTCGTCTCCCAGCGCGCCGAGGAGCGCCTCGGCGAGACCGTGCACGTCCTCGTGGAGTCCGTCGACGGCGAGGAGGGCGTTTACGGCCGGGCCGCGCACCAGGCCCCGGAGACGGACGGCCAGGTGCTCCTCACGAGCGGCGAGGGCCTGAGCGTGGGACGTATGGTCGAGGCGAAGGTGGTCGGCACCGAAGGCGTCGACCTGGTCGCCGAGCCGCTGGCGGGCTCGCCGTCGTGCAGTGAGGAGGCGGGCAGATGACCGGAGTCCCGGCATCCGCCGCGGGCGGCTCCACCGGTGCGCAGGGCGCCCGGGGTGCGGCCGCCGCCGACGGCGCAGCTTCCGAGGTCTCCGGCACCGCCGCCCGTTCTTCCGCTCCCGCCCCCGGCCCCGAGGGCGGCGTCCGTCCCGCGCGCGGCGGGAAACTGACGGCGGCGGCCGTCAACCAGGCCAGCGTGTGGAACGTCGCCAATCTGCTGACGATGCTGCGCCTGCTCCTCGTGCCCGGCTTCGTGATGCTGATGCTGGCGGACGGCGGCTACGACCCGGCCTGGCGCTCGTTCGCCTGGGCGGCTTTCGCCGTCGCCATGATCACCGATCTGTTCGACGGGCATCTGGCGCGCACCTACGACCTGGTCACCGACTTCGGGAAGATCGCCGACCCCATCGCCGACAAGGCGATCATGGGTGCGGCGCTCGTCTGTCTGTCGGCACTGGGCGATCTGCCGTGGTGGGTGACGGCCGTGATCCTCGGCCGGGAGCTCGGCATCACGCTGCTGCGCTTCCTCGTCATCCGCTACGGCGTGATCCCCGCGAGCCGGGGCGGCAAGCTCAAGACGCTCACCCAGGGCATCGCCGTCGGGATGTACGTCCTGGCGCTGACGGGGTGGCTGGCCACCATGAGGTTCTGGGTGATGGCCGCGGCGGTGGTGCTCACCGTCGTCACCGGCCTCGACTACGTACGGCAGGCCGTCGTGCTGCGCCGGCGGGGAATCGCCGAGCGCGCGGCCGCGTTGGGAGAGAAGGAAGCGTGAGTCCCGAGGCCACCGAACTGGTGCGGCTACTGACCGTGAGGGGCGAGAGCCTCGCCGTCGCGGAGTCGCTCACCGGTGGTCTGGTGGCGGCGGAGATCACGGGCGTCCCCGGGGCGTCCAAGGTCTTCCGCGGTTCGGTCACCGCCTACGCCACCGAGCTGAAGCGGGAACTGCTGGGGGTCGACGCCACTCTGCTGGCCGAGCGCGGTGCGGTGGATCCGCAGGTCGCGGGCCAGATGGCGGCCGGGGTGCGCAAGGCCCTGGGCGCCGACTGGGGCCTCGCGACCACCGGGGTCGCCGGCCCCGACCCGCAGGACGGCCAGTCCGTGGGCACGGTCTTCGTCGCCGTCGACGGGCCCCTTCCCGCCCGCCCGGGTTCCGCCCCGGGCGGAAAAGTGGAGGCGCTGCGGTTGAACGGCGACCGTACGGAAATTCGTATGGAGAGTGTACGGAGCGTACTCGCACTGCTTCTGAAGGAGCTTGCGGGCGAACAGACTGGGAATGAGCGGGCACAGGATACGGAACGGAACGGGGGGTTTTGATGTTTGCAGCCCTGAGTGAACAAGACATCGCTCCCCGCACGGCCGCGGCGCAAGGCGGTACGGTGGGGCGAGAAGGATGCGGCTACGCGGTCCGAGGAGGGAGCCACCGATGATTCTGCTCCGTCGCCTGCTGGGTGACGTGCTGCGTCGGCAGCGCCAACGCCAGGGCCGTACTCTGCGCGAAGTCTCCTCGTCCGCCCGAGTCTCACTCGGCTATCTCTCCGAGGTGGAGCGGGGGCAGAAGGAGGCTTCCTCCGAGCTGCTCTCCGCCATCTGCGACGCGCTGGACGTACGGATGTCGGAACTCATGCGGGAAGTGAGCGACGAACTGGCGCTCGCCGAACTGGCCCAGTCCGCCACGGCCACCGAGCCCGTGCCCACGCCGGTCCGTCCGATGCTGGGTTCCGTGTCGGTGACCGGTGTGCCACCGGAACGGGTGACCATCAAGGCGCCCGCCGAGGCGGTGGACGTGGTCGCCGCGTGACGTGCGCGAGCACGGCCTGACCCCACGATGCGCATGAAGCCCCGGCCCGGCTTCGCCAGGCTCGACCTGGCGGCCCGGCCGGGGCTTCCGTCCGTCCGCGCGGTCGGCGCCGGTGGCTGCGTCCATTTGCCGGTACCCGGTGCGGCGGTCATCGTGGAGTGACGTGACCGGCGCACCCACCGGAGGAAGCGGATGTACGTCGTGAAGAGCCCGCTGCCCGACGAGGCACTGAAGACCGTCTCCGAGGCCCTGCAGGGCGCCCTGGTGGACCTGGTCGACCTCTCGCTGGTCGCCAAGCAGATCCACTGGAACATCGTCGGCCCCCGCTTCCGGTCCATCCACCTCCAGCTCGACGAGGTCGTCGCCTCCGCCCGCACCCACTCCGACACGGTGGCCGAGCGGGCCTCGGCCCTCGGCGTCCCGCCCGACGGACGTGCTCCCACCGTGGCCGCCGGCAGCGGCATCGGAGCCACCCCGGCCGGCTGGATCAAGGACGTCGACGCGGTACGGGCGATGGTGGACGCGTTGGGCGCGGTGATCACGCGGATGCGCGAGCGGGTGGCGGCGACCGGCGAGCCCGACCCCGTCTCCCAGGACATCCTCATCGGGATCAGCGCCGACCTGGAGAAGCACCACTGGATGTTCCAGGCGGAGAACGCGTGAGGAGCGGCCCGGGCCCGGTGGCCGCGAGCCGCCGGACCGCCGGCCCGGTGTCCTCACGCCCGTGAGCCCCTGGTGCGCCTCCCGTACGGGCCGGCGCCGCTCCGGTGTCCGGCCGGAGGCCGCGGCGGTGCACAGGCGGGTGGTGCGCCGGGGAATCGTTCTCGGGCTGGGCGCCGTGTGGTGGTGGGCCGTGCTGCGGATCGCCTTCGGACACGGCGCGGGCGCGCTCGAAGGAGCCGTCGCGATAGGTGGCTGGGGGCTCAGCGTTCTGCCGGTGCACTGCGTGCCCGAGGGACGGGCGGCGGGCGCCGTCACGGCCGGACGGTGGACGGCCGCCTGGCGGGGCGAAAGCGCCAGCGGGGCGGCGGTTGCCCTCTGCTCGGCTGGTGCGGGTCCGTCCCTGCCGGACGTCGCCGGCCTGGACGCCGGGGCCGCGGACCTAGGTGACCCGGACGCCGACCCAGGTGACCCGGACGCCGGTGCGGCGGATGTCGGGGACGGGCGCTCCTGACGGTTCCTCGGTCAGGCGGAGGGTGATCTACGGGGATAGCGCTCACGCCACGCCTGGGCCGTCCCCCGCGCGGGCGCCGGGCCCTTCTGGCAGTTGGGGCACCAGTAGGTGGGCCGTTCCTGGTAGCCGTCGCGCTGGTCGGCGACTCGGATCGACGTGCGGCAGCGCAGGCACGGGCGGGGCGCGCGGCCGTACACGAAGAGGTCCTCCCGGTGCAGGCCCGTGGTCTGCCGGACCGGACGGTCGCGGTTGCTCTCCAGCAGCTTCTTCGCGAGCCCCGGGAGCCGGGCGGCCCGGTCCGCCGGCAGCGCGCCGACCGGCAGCCAGGGGGTCGCGCCGAGCAGGAAGCAGAGCTCGCACTTGTAGACGTTGCCGATGCCGGCCAGATTGCGCTGGTCGAGCAGGGCCTCGCCGAGGGGACGGCCGGGGTCGGCGAGCAGGTTGGCGAGGGCGAGCTCGGGGTCCCAGTCCGGGCCGAGCAGGTCGGGGCCCAGGTGGCCTACGGCGCCTTCCTCTTCGCCGGTGCGCAGGAATTCCAGCAACGGGAGGCGGTAGCCGACGGCCGTGCGGTCGGCGGTGCCGAGGATGACCCGGATCTGGTGGGCGGGGCCGCCGCGCCAGCGTTCACCGGCGCCGAACACCTTCCAGGCGCCCTCCATGCGCAGATGCGTGTGCAGGGTCAGGCCGCCCTCGAAGCGGGTCAGCAGGTGCTTGCCGCGCGGGATCGTGCTCAGCACCTTCCGGCCGGTGAGGTCGACCGTCGCGTACTGCGGCACCCGGAAGTCGCTTCGGGTCACCACCTTGCCCGCGAGGGCCTCGTGCAGCCGCTTCGCGGCCTGCCAGACCGTGTCACCTTCGGGCATGCGTCAAGGGTGCCACGGACGGGTGATGTGCGGTGGCACGCGCGGAGTGCGGCGTCCTGCGGCCTCCTGCGTAGTGCGGTGGCACGCGGTACGCACAGGATGCGGCGTCCCGCGGTGTGCGGGTGGCCGCGCGGGATGCGATGGCCGGCGGTGTGCAGGTGGCACGTGGCACGCGCGGGATGCTGTCGCCGGCGGTGTGCAGGTGGCACGTGGCGCGCGCGGGATGCTGTGGCCGGCGGTGCGCGCGGGGGTTGGGGTGGCCACCGTGCTCAGGCGCGCAGGCGCAGGCCGCGCGGGGTCGCGATGAATCCGGCTGCTTCCAGCAGGGTGCCCAGGGGAGAGGTCAGGGCCTGGGCGCCGTTGATCCGCTCGACCGTGACGGTGCCGAGGGAGCCCGCGCGGGCGGCAGCGGCCAGTGCCTCGGCGGCGGTGCGCAGGCGCGGGTCGTCTCCGGCGGCCGTGTCCGGGTCGGCGGGCCAGGCCAGCACGGTCTTGCCGCCGCGCTCCATGTACAGCGTCAGCTCGCCCTCCACCAGCACGACGAGCGACCCGGCCTTGCGGCCGGGCTTGTGCCCCGCGCCGGCCGGTGGTTCGGGCCAGGGCAGCGCGGCGCCGTAGGCGCTGGCCGGGTCGGCCGCGGCGAGGACCGCGGCGCGCGGGTCCGGGGCTGAGGACCGGCCACGGCGGTCGCCGAGTCCGCGGTTGCCGTACGGGCCGTAACCGGAACCGCCGCCTCTGGGGCCGCCGTAGCCGGGGGCGGCGAAGGGGTCGGCCGGGGAGCGGTCGCGCGGGGAGACGTACTCGTCCGGGGCGGGGCCACCGTTCCCCGGCGGCCAGGTGAAGTCACCGTCGCCCGGCCGCGCCGTATCGCCCGGCGGCCAGGTGAAGTCGCCGTCGAGGCCCGGATGGTCCAGTCCGCCGTCTGCCTGCTCGAAGACGCCGGGAGTGGTGTGGCCGGCGGCGCCGCCCTCTGCGGGGAAGGACGAGCCGCCCTGGTCGCCGCCGAAGCCGTCGGGCAGGCCCTGGCCGCGTTCGCGGGCGTTCGACACCGCGCGGAGGCGGTCGACCGCGCCGTCCATCGCGAACTGGGCCGCGCCCAGCCCCTCGACTACGTAGCCACGTCTGGCCTGCCCGCTGTCCTCGAAGGCGGACAGCACGCGGTACACCGCGGAGAACCCGCCCTCGACGCCCTCGGCGGCGACCGCCCCCCGGGTGACCACGCCGTGCCGGTCGAGGAGGGTGCGGGCCAGCGCGTGCGCGCGCACGGTGGCGTCCGGCTCCGACGCGGGGAGCAGGGACCAGCGTCCGGCCACCGTCGGCGGACCGCTGCGCGAGGTGGCGCGGGCCGCGGCGGTCAGGGAGCCGTAACGGCCGCGCGGTACCGCGCGCTTGGCGCGGTGGGCCGTCGAGCCCGCGGTGCGGCCGGAGCCGAGCAGGGCGCGCATCGGGGTGAGGGTGTCGTTGGTGAGCCGTCCCGACCAGGCCAGATCCCACAGGGCGTCGGCCAGCTGGGGATCGGTGGCCTCGGGGTGCGTGGTGGCGCGCACCTGGTCGGCGATCTGGCGGAAGAACAGGCCGTAGCCGCCGGAGAGGGCGTCCAGGACGGACTGGTGTAGTGCCGTCAGCTCCAGCGGGTGCGGCGGGGGCAGCAGCAGCGGGGCCGCGTCCGCGAGGTACAGGGAGACCCAGCCGTCCTTGCCGGGCAGGGCGCCCGCCCCGGCCCACACGACCTCACCGGCCGTGGTGAGTTCGTCGAGCATCGAGGGCGTGTAGCCGGCCACCCGTGAGGGCAGGACCAGCTTCTCCAGCGCCGAGGCCGGCACGGAGGCCCCCTGCAACTGCTCGATGGCACGCACCAGTCCGTCGATGCCGCGCAGTTCGTGTCCCTTGCCGATGTGCTGCCACTGCGGCAGGAACTGGGCGAGCGCGGCGGGCGGGACCGGCTCGAGCTCGTGCCGCAGGGCCGCCAGGGAACGGCGGCGCAGCCGGCGCAGCACGGCCGCGTCGCACCACTCCTGGCCGATGCCCGCCGGGTGGAACTCGCCCTGGACGACGCGGCCGGCCGCGGCCAGCCGCTGCAGGGCGCCGTCGGTGACCGCCACGCCCAGGCCGAAGCGGGCCGCCGCCGTCGCCGACGTGAACGGGCCGTGCGTGCGGGCGTAGCGCGCGAGGAGGTCGCCGAGCGGGTCCTTGACCGGTTCGGTGAAGGCCTCGGGGACGCCCACGGGCAGCGCCGTGCCGAGCGCGTCCCGCAGCCGGCCCGCGTCCTCCACGGCCGCCCAGTGGTCGGTGCCGGCGATGCGCACCCGGATGGCCCGGCGGGCGGCGGCCAGCTCCCGCGCCCACTGCGGCTCGGCGCCCCGTTCGGCCAGCTCGGCGTCGGTGAGCGGGCCGAGCAGCCGCAGGACGTCGGCGACCCCCTCGACGTCCTTGACCCGGCGGTCCTCCGCCAGCCACTGCAGCTCGCGCTCCAGCTCGGTCAGCACGTCCGCGTCGAGCAGTTCGCGCAGCTCCGCCTGTCCCAGCAGCTCGGCCAGCAGCCGGGAGTCCAGGGAGAGCGCGGCCGCGCGGCGCTCGGCGAGCGGCGAGTCGCCCTCGTAGAGGAACTGGGCGACGTAGCCGAAGAGGAGGGAGCGGGCGAACGGGGACGGCTCCGGGGTGGTGACCTCCACCAGGCGGACCTTGCGGGACTCGATGTCGCCCATCAGCTCGACGAGCCCGGGGACGTCGAACACGTCCTGGAGGCATTCGCGGATCGCCTCAAGGACGATCGGGAACGAGCCGAACTCGCTCGCCACCTGGAGCAGCTGGGCGGCCCGCTGGCGCTGCTGCCACAGCGGGGTGCGCCTGCCGGGGTTGCGGCGGGGCAGCAGCAGCGCCCGGGCGGCGCATTCGCGGAACCGGGAGGCGAACAGGGCGGAGCCGCCGACCTGGTCGGTGACGATCTGGTCGACCTCGCCCTTGTCGAAGGCGACGTCGGCGGCGCCGATCGGGGCCTGTTCGCTGTCGTACTCGGCGCCGCCCTTCACCGGCTCCTGGTCGAGCAGGTCCAGGCCCATCAGGTCGGCGTCCGGCAGGCGCAGCACGATGCCGTCGTCGGCGTGCATGACCTGTGCGTCCATGCCGTACCGCTCGGACAGGCGGGCGCCCAGGGCGAGGGCCCAGGGGGCGTGCACCTGGGCGCCGAAGGGGGAGTGGACGACGACCCGCCAGTCGCCGAGCTCGTCGCGGAAGCGCTCGACGACGATCGTGCGGTCGTCCGGGACGTGGCCGCAGGCCTCGCGCTGTTCGCTGAGGTAGGACAGGACGTTGTCCACCGCCCACGCGTCCAGGCCGGCGGTGAGCAGCCGCAGCCGGGCGTCGTCCGGTGGCAGCGAGCCCACCTCGCGCAGGAAGGCGCCCACCGCGCGGCCCAGTTCGAGCGGGCGGCCGAGCTGGTCGCCCTTCCAGAACGGCAGCCGGCCCGGCACGCCCGGAGCGGGGGAGACCAGGACGCGGTCGCGCGTGATGTCCTCGATGCGCCACGAGCTGGTGCCCAGCGTGAAGACGTCGCCCACCCGGGACTCGTACACCATCTCCTCGTCGAGCTCGCCGACCCGGCCGCCGCCCTTCTTGGGGTCGGAACCGGCGAGGAAGACGCCGAACAGGCCGCGGTCGGGGATCGTGCCGCCGGAGGTGACCGCGAGACGCTGGGCGCCCGGGCGGCCGGTGATCGTGCCGGCCACGCGGTCCCACACCACGCGCGGGCGCAGCTCGGCGAACGCGTCGGACGGGTAGCGGCCCGCGAGCATGTCCAGGGTCGCGGTGAACGCCGACTCGGGCAGCGAGGCGAAGGGGGCCGCGCGGCGGATCACGGTCAGCAGGTCGTCGAACTGCCAGGTGTCCAGCGCCGTCATGGCGACGAGCTGCTGGGCGAGCACGTCCAGCGGGTTGGCGGGAACCCGCAGCGACTCGATGGCCCCGGAGCGCATCCGCTCGGTGACCACGGCGGACTGCACCAGGTCGCCCCGGTACTTGGGGAAGACCACGCCGGTGGAGACGGCGCCCACCTGGTGCCCGGCGCGGCCGACGCGCTGCAACCCGGACGCCACCGAGGGCGGGGACTCGACCTGGACGACGAGGTCCACGGCGCCCATGTCGATGCCCAGCTCCAGACTGGAGGTGGCGACCACGGCGGGCAGCCTGCCCGCCTTCAGGTCCTCCTCGACGAGGGCGCGCTGCTCCTTGGAGACCGAGCCGTGGTGCGCGCGGGCGATCACCGGGGGCGCGCCGTGGGCCGCGCCCGAGCCGCCCATCAGCTCCGCCGGAGAGTGGTGCTCGTCCAGGGACTCGCCGGTCGCCCGCTCGTAGGCGATCTCGTTGAGCCGGTTGCACAGCCGCTCGGCCAGGCGTCGCGAGTTCGCGAAGACGATCGTGGACCGGTGGGCCTGCACCAGGTCGGTGATCCGCTCCTCGACGTGCGGCCAGATCGAGGGCCGCTCGGCCCCGTCGCCGCTGTCGGCCGCCGGGGCGCCGCCCAGCTCGCCCATGTCCTCCACCGGGACGACCACGGACAGGTCGAACTCCTTGCCGGACTCCGGCTGGACGATCTCCACCTTGCGGCGCGGGGAGAGGTAGCGGGCCACCTCGTCCACCGGGCGCACGGTGGCCGACAGCCCGATGCGGCGGGCGGGCTTCGGCAGCAGCTCGTCCAGGCGCTCCAGGGACAGCGCGAGGTGGGCGCCGCGCTTGGTGCCCGCGACCGCGTGCACCTCGTCCAGGATCACCGTCTCGACGCCCGTCAGCGCGTCGCGCGTGGCCGAGGTCAGCATCAGGAACAGCGACTCGGGGGTCGTGATCAGGATGTCCGGGGGGCGCGTGGACAGGGCGCGGCGCTCGGCGGGCGGGGTGTCGCCGGAGCGGATGCCGACCTTCACCTCGGGCTCGGGCAGGCCCAGGCGCACGGACTCCTGGCGGATGCCGGTCAGCGGGCTGCGCAGGTTCCGCTCGACGTCGACCGCGAGGGCCTTCAGCGGCGACACGTACAGCACCCGGCAGCGCTTCTTCGGGTCGGCCGGGGGAGGGGCCGAGGCGAGCTGGTCCAGGGCGGCGAGGAACGCGGCCAGCGTCTTGCCCGAGCCGGTGGGGGCCACCACCAGCACGTCCGAGCCCGCGCCGATGGCCCGCCAGGCGCCCGCCTGGGCCGCGGTGGGCGCGGAGAACGCCCCCGTGAACCAGCCGCGGGTCGCGGGCGAGAAGCCGTCGAGGGCTCGGTGTGCGGAGCTGACCATGTCCTCCATCCTGCACCCGGCCACTGACAATCACGCCGACCCGGGCGGACGGGGCGGGCCCCGGTGTGCGCCGCCGGCGGGCCCGGGCCCGCCGGCCTGTCTGAGAATGGGGGCATGGCGGGTTCGGCGGAGCGGGCACGGCACTGGCGGTACGAGCAGCTGCCCGGTGTCGACCTGCTGCGTGCCCGGTACATCAAGAAGACCTTCGTCCGGCACACCCACGAGAACTTCGTGATCGCGGCCATCGCCGACGGCGTCGAGGTCTTCCACCACCGCGGCTCCGACGTGTCGGCGGGCGCGGGCGCCCTCGCGCTGGTCAACCCGGACACCCCGCACACGGGCCGGGCCGGCGTCCCCGAGGGCTGGCGCTACGGCGCCGTCTACCCCTCGCCCGAGGTGGTGGCCGAGATCGCCGCCGAGACCACCACCCTCCGCGGCACGCCCGGCTTCGCCCGCCCGGTCCTCGACGATCCGTACACCGTCCGCCTCGTCCACCAGGTGCTGAGCGCGGCCGACGACGGCAACGCGCTGGCCGCCGACACCCTGCTCCGGGTGGCCGTGACCAGGCTGCTGCGGCTGAACGGCGGCTCGCTGCCGCAGCGGCCGCGCCGGACGGCCGGAGCGCGGATCGCGGCACGCGCGCGTGCCGTGCTGGAGGAGCAGATGACCGCGCCGCCGACCCTGGAGCGCCTGGCCGCCGACCTCGGGACCGGACCCTTCGCCCTGCTGCGGGCGTTCCGCGACGCCTACGGGATGCCGCCGCACACCTGGCTGACCGACGCGCGCGTGCGCCGCGCGCGGCTGCTGCTCGACGCGGGGACCGCGCCCGCCGAGGCGGCCGTCGCCGTCGGCTTCACCGACCAGCCCCACCTGAACCGGCACTTCGCCCGTATCGTCGGCGTGCCCCCGGGCGCCTACCAGCGCGAGCGCAAGAACGTACAAGACCCGCACTGAGGTCCGGACGTACCGTCCGGGGCGTGGCACAACAGACAGCACTCGCGGACCCCTCCGCCGAAGGCACCGCAAAACCCGACGCCGCCGTCGTACGGGACGCCCTGGGCGTCGGCGTCGCGGTGGGGCTGTCCGGGTTCGCCTTCGGGGTGACCTCGGCCGGCAGCGGACTCGGACTCCTGCAGACCTGCGCGCTCAGCCTCCTGGTCTTCACCGGCGCCTCGCAGTTCGCCCTGGTGGGCGCGCTCGCCGCGGGCGGCGGCCCGTTCACGGCCGCCGCCGGCGCCTTCTTCCTGGGCGTGCGCAACGCCTTCTACGGGCTGCGCCTGTCGCAGTTGCTGGCCGTCCCGCGCGCGCTGCGGCCGCTCGCCGCCCAATGGGTGATCGACGAGACCACCGCCGTGACCCTGGCCCAGCCGACCAGGCGCGCCGCGCGGATCGGCTTCACCGTGACCGGGCTCAGCCTCTACCTGCTGTGGAACCTCACCACGCTGCTCGGCGCGCTGGGCGCGAAGGCCATCGGGGACACCGACGCCTGGGGACTGGACGCGGCCGGGCCAGCCGTCTTCCTGGCCCTGCTCGCCCCCATGCTGAAGACGCGCACCGAGCGCGCGGTCGCGGGCCTCGCGGTCCTCCTGGGCCTGGGCCTGCTGCCCGTCCTGCCGGCCGGCGTACCGGTCCTGGTGGCGGCGCTGGCGGCGCCGCTCGCACTGTTCGCCGAGGGCCGGCGCCTCGGACGCGCCCGGCGCGGCGCACCCGAGGGAACGGAGGAGGGCCGGTGAACACCTGGATCGCGATCGGCCTGACCGTTCTCGGCTGCTACGCCGTCAAGCTCGCCGGTCTGCTCGTACCCGCGGGCGCCATGGAGCGGCCGCTCGTCCGGCGGCTGGCCGCCCTGCTGCCCGTCGCCCTGCTGGCCGCGCTCACGGCCCAGCAGACCTTCGCCGACGGGCACGCCCTGGTGCTGGACGCCAGGGCCGCGGGGCTCGGCGCGGCCGCCGTGGCGCTGATGCTGCGCGCACCCTTCCTGCTGGTCGTCGCCGCCGCCGTGGTGGTGACCGCGGGGGTACGGGCGATCGGCGGCTGAGCCCGGCCGGGCTCAGCCCACGAAGCGGCCGTAGGCCCTGAGGGTGCTCAGGGCCTCGATCGTCACCACGGGCCGCGCCTCCAGCACCGGGGCCGGCGCCCACCGGGGCCGGCGGACGGGCCAGCCGCCGTCCTCCTGCTGCGACCCGGCGAGGAAGTCCATGGAGCGCGCCATCTCGTCGTCGGTGAACCACGCGCGCGCGAGCGATCGCGGGCTCCTCGCGAAGTCGTGCGGGAAGTGGTGGTCGCCGGGCGCGTACCCGGGCGCGACCGGGTACGCGTCGAGCCGGTCCGGATCCAGGGCCGCCAGCCGCTGCCGGCGCACCAGGCGGCCCAGCCGGTCGGCGGCCGCCTCCGCGCGCGGGCGGTCCGGGACGGAGTCCAGGAAGATCACCGCGGCCCGCACCTCGCGGGGGTGGGGCTTCCGCAGCGACTCCACCGCCTGCCAGCAGAAGTCGGTGGCCCGGAACAGCCAGGCGTGCCACACCTCGTTGCGGTGCAGCAGCCCCACCACGGGGCCGGTGGCCAGCAGCTCGCTCGGCGGATCGTCCACCACCGGGACGAACGGCGCCACCGGGTAGCCGCGCTGACCCGGGCCGACCGCCGGCAGCGCGCCGTCCGCGGCCGAGACGGAGGTCAGGTGACGGCACATCCGCTCCACCCGCTGACCGCCGCAGCGCCCGATGGCGTCCAGGACGCCCAGCGCGCGAGCGGCGTGCAGCGGCTGGCTCACGGGTCCGCGCAGATCGGGGTCCAGCGCGTGGCCGTAGCCGCCGTCCTCGTTGCGGTAGGCGTCCAGCGCGGCCTCCACCGGGTCGGCGGCGCCGTTCAGGAAGTGGTGCGCGAAGAGCCGCTGCTCCAGCACGCGCGCGGTGAGCCAGACGAACTGTTCGGCGCGGAAGAGCGGGGAGCGCGCCGGGGGCGTCGGGGAGAGCGGGGGAGCTCCTGAGTCGGCCATGCGACAGACCGTAGGGCGGAAAGCGGTCTCGCCAGGCGCTCCCCGGCGGGCCCCACCCCCAGGGGCGGGATACTGGAGTCATGCGGTTGACGGTCTTCTGGCAGCGGATGGCGGAGCACTTCGGTCCGGGGTACGCCGACACCTTCGCGCGCGATCATGTGATGTCGGAGCTGGGCGGGCGCACGGTGCAGGAGGCACTGGACGCCGGCTGGGACGCCAGGGAAGTGTGGCGCGTGGTCTGCTCCGTCATGAACGTGCCCGGGGAGAGGCACTGAGCCGACACGGGCACCGCCGATGGGACCGGGGCCGCCGGCGGGGTGGGCGAGACTGGGTGCGTGGCACCCACTGACGACAATGAGCCGGCCGTCCGGCACGCAGCCTCCCCGACCGCTACGCCGCCGCCCGCCCGGCGCCCGGCCGACGACGACACGGCCGGGCGGCCCGCCGGCCGCATGCCGCGCTGGCTCCCGCGCGCCATGGTGCTCGCACTCGCGCTGATCGCCGCGTTCCAGCTGGGAAGCTGGGCCTTCCACCAGGTGACCGGCCTGCTGATCAACATCCTGATCGCCTTCTTCCTCGCGCTCGCCATAGAGCCCGCGGTGAGCTGGATGGCCGCCCACGGCATGCGCCGGGGCCTCGCGACCTTCCTGGTCTTCCTCGGCCTGACCGTCGCCGCGGCGGGATTCGTCACACTGCTGGGGTCGATGCTGGCGGGACAGATCATCAAGATGGTCGAGGGTTTCCCCGACTACCTGGACTCGGTGATCAACTGGGTCAACACGACGTTCCACACGGAGCTGAGACGCGTGGACGTCCAGGAGGGCCTGCTGCACTCCGACTGGCTGCGCAAGTACGCGCAGAACAGCGCGGCCGGCGTGCTCGACGTGTCCGCCCAGGTGCTCGGCGGCCTCTTCCAGCTGCTGACGGTCGCGCTGTTCTCGTTCTACTTCGCCGCCGACGGCCCCCGGTTGCGCCGTGCCCTGTGCTCCGTCCTGCCGCCCGCGCGGCAGGCCGAGGTGCTGCGCGCCTGGGAGATCGCCGTGGACAAGACGGGCGGCTACCTCTACTCGCGCGGCCTCATGGCGCTCGTCTCCGGCATCGCGCACTACATCCTGCTCGAGGCGCTGGGCGTGCCGTACGCGCCCGTGCTCGGCGTCTGGGTGGGGCTGGTCTCGCAGTTCATCCCCACCATCGGCACCTATCTCGCGGGCGCGCTGCCGATGCTGATCGCGTTCACCGTGAACCCCTGGTACGCGGTGTGGGTGCTGGTCTTCGTCGTGATCTACCAGCAGTTCGAGAACTACATGCTGCAGCCCAAGCTGACCTCCAAGACCGTCGACATCCATCCGGCGGTCGCCTTCGGCTCGGTGATCGCGGGCACCGCGCTGCTCGGTGCGGTCGGCGCGCTGATCGCCATTCCCGCGGTCGCCACGCTGCAGGCGTTCCTTGGGGCGTACGTGAAGCGGTACACCGTCACGGACGATCCGCGGGTGCACGGGCGTCCCCGGCGGGATCCGGGCCGTCCCGGCGCGTTCACCCGGGTACGGCTGCTGTGGGACAGACGGCCGGAGTCGCAGGAGTCCTCGTAGCGGCCCGCACCGCACGGGCCTCCGGGGCCCGTGCGGTGCGCTTGACACCAAAATCGAACATCCATTCTTATGGAAGCTCAGGCGAGGCCCGGAGTGGGGAGTTTGTCCCCTTTGTGTGGGGTGTGTGCCCAGGTTATCCACAGGCCGGACCTGCGTCGGGGCGCATTGTCAGTGGCAGGCGTTAGCGTCTTTGACGTGAAGCGATCGACTCAAGCAAACCGGGTGGAACCCATGGCAGGAACCGACCGCGAGAAGGCGCTCGACGCCGCGCTCGCACAGATTGAACGGCAATTCGGCAAGGGCGCTGTCATGCGCATGGGCGAGCGGTCGAGGGAGCCGATCGAGGTCATCCCGACCGGGTCGACCGCGCTCGACGTCGCCCTTGGCGTCGGTGGCCTGCCGCGCGGCCGCGTCGTGGAGATCTACGGACCGGAGTCCTCCGGCAAGACCACGCTGACCCTGCACGCCGTGGCCAACGCCCAGAAGGCGGGCGGCCAGGTCGCGTTCGTGGACGCGGAGCACGCCCTCGACCCCGAGTACGCGAGGAAGCTCGGCGTCGACATCGACAACCTGATCCTCTCCCAGCCCGACAACGGCGAGCAGGCCCTGGAGATCGTGGACATGCTGGTCCGCTCCGGCGCCCTCGACCTCATCGTCATCGACTCCGTGGCCGCGCTCGTCCCGCGCGCGGAGATCGAGGGCGAGATGGGCGACAGCCACGTCGGTCTGCAGGCCCGGCTGATGAGCCAGGCACTGCGGAAGATCACCAGCGCGCTCAACCAGTCCAAGACCACCGCGATCTTCATCAACCAGCTCCGCGAGAAGATCGGTGTGATGTTCGGCTCCCCGGAGACCACGACCGGTGGCCGGGCGCTGAAGTTCTACGCCTCGGTGCGCATCGACATCCGCCGCATCGAGACCCTGAAGGACGGCACGGAGGCGGTCGGCAACCGTACCCGCTGCAAGGTCGTCAAGAACAAGGTCGCGCCGCCCTTCAAGCAGGCCGAGTTCGACATCCTCTACGGCCAGGGCATCAGCCGTGAGGGCGGCCTGATCGACATGGGCGTGGAGCACGGCTTCGTCCGCAAGGCCGGCGCCTGGTACACGTACGAGGGCGACCAGCTCGGCCAGGGCAAGGAGAACGCGCGCAACTTCCTGAAGGACAACCCCGACCTGGCCAACGAGATCGAGAAGAAGATCAAGGAGAAGCTGGGCGTGGGCGTCCGCGCGGAGGAGCCCTCCGCCGAGCCGGGCGCCGACGCGGCGGTCGCCACCCCGGCCGACGACGCCGCCAAGACGGCGCCCGCGGCCGCCAAGGCCACCAAGCCCAAGGCCGCCGCAGCCAAGAGCTGACCCGTGACGCGACGAACCGACTGGGCCGAGTACGAGTACGCCACCCCCGACGCCCCACGGGGGAGGGGCACCGGGGGCGACATCGGCTCCGCCACGGCCGGCGACGACGGGTACGGCGGCGACGCACAGGGCGACGGGGGACACGGGGAGACCGGGAGCGGCGGCCGTCACCCGGGCGGCGAGCCGTACGGGGAAGGCACCGGTGGCGCGGGGCGGGCCACCGGATCGCGCGGCGGCCGCGGGCGCGGCCGGGGCCGCCGACGGGGCGGCTTCGGGGAGCCGCCCGATCAGGACGAAGGCGCCCCTGCCTCGTCGAGGGCCGAGCAGGGGGAGTCTTCGGGGGACCCGGTGGAGCGGGCGCGGGCCATCTGTCTGCGCCTGCTCACCGGGACCCCGCGCACGCGAAAGCAACTCGCGGACGCCCTGCGCAAGCGGGACATCCCCGAGGAGGCGGCCGAGGAGGTGCTCTCGCGGTTCGAGGAGGTCGGGCTCATCGACGACGGCGCGTTCGCGGACGCCTGGGTGGAGTCCCGGCACCACGGCAGGGGACTGGCCCGCCGCGCACTCGCCCGTGAACTGCGCACCAAGGGCGTCGACTCCACGCTGATCGACGAGGCCGTCGGCAGGCTCGACTCCGAGCAGGAGGAGGAGACCGCCAGGGAACTCGTCGCCCGCAAGCTGCGGGCCACCCGGGGCCTGGAGCGCGACAAGCGGCTCCGGCGCCTGGCCGGCATGCTCGCCCGCAAGGGCTATCCCGAGGGCATGGCCCTCCGCGTCGTCCGCCAGGCCCTGGAGGAGGAGGGCGAGGACACGGAGTTCCTCGAGGGCGAGGGCTTCTGACGGCGGGCGCCCGGGCCGCCGGGGGCCGCCGGGGGGCGCCGGCCGCGTGACGGGGTGGGGCTAGCCCCCGCCCAGGACACCTGACCACCGCAGTGCCCCGGACGCCCCCCACGGGCGAAGGTGTAGCCACGCCCCGGGCCACGGCCCACGCCGAGGCCGGCCGACACCGGACACCGGGACTCACCACGGGAAAGAGCCCGCCCTGATGATGCTGCGCTATGCCCTCAAGACCGTCCGCGCCCGCAAGGCGGGCTTCCTCGGCGCCTTCCTCGCCCTGATGTGCGCGGCCGCTCTGATCACCGCCTGCGGCACCCTCCTCGACACCGGTCTGCGCGGCGCGATCCGCACCGAGCGCTACGCCGCCGCTCCCGTGGTGGTCTCCGCCGACCAGTACGTCCACCGCACCACCGTGAAGCACAAGAAGGGCAAGACCAAGGTCAAGCACAAGGCGAAACCCGTCGCCGAACGCGCCTGGCTCTCCGCCGGCCTGGGCGCGACCCTCGCCCGCACCCCCGGCGTCGCCCGGGTCGTGCCCGAACTGACCTTCATCGCACAGCCGTTGACCCCGGCCGGCACCGGTGGCCGCACCGCCTACGGGCACGCCTGGGAATCGGCGGCGCTGACCCCGTACCGGCTCACCGTCGGCTCGGCGCCCAGAACCACCGGCGACCTCGTCGTCGAGCACGACCTCGCCGCGCGCGCCGGCCTCCGGCCCGGCGACCGCCTCACCGTGCAGTCCACGCGCTCACCGCGCGAGTACCGGATCACCGGCATCGCCACCCCGGCCACGCCCGTACGCCACCAGACGTCCCTGTTCTTCTCCACCGCGGAGGCCCGCCGGCTGGCCGGACGTCCCGGGCAGGTCAGCGCTTTCGGCGTCCTCCCGGCCCGGGGTGCCGATCCCGAGACGGTGCGGCAGTCCGTGGCACGGGCACTGCACGGCACCACCGCGCAGGTCAGCACCGGCGACGCGCGCGGCCCCGTCGAGTTCCTGGACGCGGCCGCCGCCCGCACCCGGCTGGTCAGCATGGGCGGCGCCATGGGCGGCACCTCGCTGCTGGTGGCGGTGCTCGTGGTCGTCGGCACCTTCGCCCTCACCGTCCAGCAGCGCCAGCGCGAACTCGCCCTGCTCCGGGCCATCGCCGCCACACCCGGACAGGTCCGCAAGCTGCTCGGCCGGGAGGCGCTGATCATCGGCGCGGCGGCGGGCACGACCGGCGCGCTCCTCGGCCTGCCGCTGGGCGGTCTGCTGCACTCCAGGTTCGTCGCCCTCGGCGCCGTACCCGACACGCTGCAGCACACCACCAGCGTCTTCCCGCCGTTCGCCGCGCTCGGCGCGACCCTGCTCGGCGCCTGGGCGGCGGCGCGTTTCGCCTCCCGCCGGGTCTCCAGGATCCGCCCGGCCGAGGCCCTGGCCGAAGCAAGGGCCGAGCGCACCCGTCCCGCCTGGGGGCGTATCGCCGCCGGTCTGCTGTGCCTCGCCGGCGGCATCGTCCTCGTCGCCGTACTCACCGCCCTGCGCACCGAGCCCGCCTCGACCCCGGTGACCTTCCTCGCCGTCGTCGTGCTGTCCACCTCCGTCGCCCTGCTCGGCCCCCTGCTGGTCAAGGCGGCCGCGCTGCTGCTCGCCCTTCCGCTCCGGCTCACCGGTCACGGCGGCCGGCTCGCCACCGCCAACCTGCGCGGCAACGCCGCCCGGATGGCCTCCGTCGTCACCCCCCTCACTCTGCTCATCGGCATGACCTGCACGGTGCTGTTCGTCCAGTCGACCCTCGGCGGCGCCGCCCGGGCCCAGGCCCGCGAGGGGGTCACCGCCGACTGGGTCGTCGCCGCCCAGGGCCCCGGCGTCCCGGGTGAGGCCGCGCGGCTGCTGCGGGCCCGGCACGACACCGTCACCGAGGTCGTCCGCACCACCGTCCGCGTCGGGCTCGACAAGTACGCCGCCCAGGGCGTCACCCCGGCCGGCCTCACCCGCACCTGGGACCCGGAGGTCACCGCCGGATCCTTCGCGGACCTCGCCCCCGGCACCGTCGCCGTCAGCCGTTTGGCCGCCGACCAGCATCACCTGAAGCCCGGAAGCAGTCTGAAACTGACGCTCGGCGACGGGACGCCCGCCACGCTCACCGTCGCCGCCGTCTACGGGCGGGGTCTCGGCTTCGGCGACCTCACCTTCGCCCACGACCTGCTGGCCCGCCACATGGACAACCCGCTCGCCTCCTCCGTCCTCGTGGCGACGACCCGTACGAAGACGGAACTCGCCACCACACTGCGTGAGTTCCCCGGGCTGAGGATCCTGTCGCCGGCCGCCGCGGACTCCCTCCAGGCCGAGCGGCAGCAGGCGAACGCCGAGGTCAACTACCTGGCCATGGGGCTGGTCCTGGCGTTCACCGCCATCGCGGTGGTCAACACCCTCGCGATGTCGGTCGCGGAACGTGTCAGGGAGTTCGCGCTCCTCCGCCTCGCCGGCGCGACCCGCCGCCAGGTGCTGCGCATGCTCCGCACCGAGGCGCTGTCCGTGCTGCTCCTCGCCACCGCGCTCGGCAGCGGCATCTCCCTCGCCGTGCTCACCGCGTTCAGCCTCGGCATGACGGGCCGGGCGGCCCCGACGGTCGTCCCCCTGCTGTACGTCACCGTCGTCGCGGTGGCCGGCCTGCTGGCGCTCACCGCCAGCGCCCTTCCCGGGCGGATGGCGCTGCGCGTCCCGGCCGTGACGGTGGCCACCGCGAAGGAGTAGGGCGAGCGGCGAAGGCCGGACCCGGGGCAGCCGTCCAACCTGACGCCGACGCCGACGCCGACGCTGGCGTCACCGGCGGCCGTTCAGCCCGCCGCCGGTTCCACCGGCAGCCCCGCCGCCCGCCACGCCTGGAAGCCGCCCACCAGGTCAGTCGCCCGGTGCAGCCCGAGCTGGTGGAGGGAGGCGGCCGCCAGGCTGGAGGCGTAGCCCTCGTTGCAGATGACGACGATCCGCAGATCGTGGCCGGTGGCCTCGGGCACCCGGTGGCTGCCGAGGGGATCGAGGCGCCACTCGAGTTCGTTGCGTTCGACGACCAGGGCGCCGGGGATCAGCCCGTCCCGCTCGCGCAGCGCCGCGTACCGGATGTCGACCAGCAGGGCCTCACCGCTGCGGGCCTCCTCGTGCGCCGCTCGTGCCTCGACGCGCCGGTAGCCCGTACGGACCCGCTCCAGCAACTCGTCGATGCCGGCCGGCCGTACCGTCGGTTCGCCGCTCACTGCCAGTCCTCCGGGCGTTCGACCTGCTCCAGGCGCAGCACCTGGCCCGTGCGACTGTAGCGGCGGATCCGCGGCAGGGGCGGGAAGTAGGCGTGGACCGAGACGGCGTGCCGGTCCGGGGACTCGTTGAGCACCTCGTGCACATGGTGGCGGCCGAAGGCGCGGCCCTGCCCGGCGGGCAGCCGGCGCCGGCGGTCGACGTCCTCGGAGAGCTCCAGGGTCTTCCAGCCGTCGGTGGGCAGCCGGGCCGCCAGCGAGTGCTCCCGGAGTTCACCGGAGGCGGTGACGAAGGCGCCGACGGAATCGGCATGGTCGTGCCAGCCGGTGCCACTGCCCGGCGGCCATCCGATCAGCCAGGCCTCGCTGCCGCCGGGGCCCTCCAGGCGCACCCAGGTGCGGCCCTCCGGGTCGAGCGGGAGCGAGGCGATCAGCCCGGTGTCGGCGGCCGTGCGCCGCGCGAAGTCGAGGAGGTCCGCCTGGGTCGGCGCTGGACCGGCGGCACCCGCGGCGGCAGGGGGCGTGGCGGCGGCGGCAGCGGAGCCGGGAACGGGGAGGGGGCCGGAGACAGAGGGGGAGACAGACACGTGCACCGTCCTGAGGAAGGTTCGCCGAAACGGGCGCACGACGGCGCCCGGAAGAAAGGGGAGCGAAATTCAGCAGGACGGGCGACACACGCAGCCCGCGTAGCGGACGAGGTCCATATGGACCCTCCGCCACAGGCGCACACAGGTGTCGGTCACGATCCGGAGTACAGCACGCCGCCGAACGCGGGTCAACTCACCGTCACCATGCGGACAGCCAGTGCCGGAGCCCTCGGTCAGCGCACGCCGGAACCCGCCTCCGCCTGCCGCCTCACCGCGCCGCCCACGGCCGCCTCCGCCGCCGTGTACAGGTCGGCCGGGCGTACCCCGCTGAGCGCGGTGACCAGGTGGCCGTCGGGGCGCACCAGCAGCACGCTGTGCGCAGGCGCACCCGGGTACTCCTCGGCGACCAGGAGCTCCGCCGGATGCGGCAGGGCGGTCACCGCGGCGGCCAGCCGGGGCATGACCCCGGCGGACACCCAGTGCTTGCGGTCCCACACGCCCGTGCCCGGCGCGATGAGCACGACCAGCAGCGTGCCGCGGCCCAGCCGGTCGCGCAGCCGTACGAAGGAACCATCCTCCGCGGTGACCCGTACGTCCGTGACCGGTGCGCCCGGCGCGGTCCCGACCGGGATCTCGCCCTCCAGGCGCTCCGGCGCGAGCGGCGAGTCGGCGTACGCCCCCGGCGCGCCCAGCGGGCCGCGCCCCAGATGACCGTCCGTGAGCAGCGCGTCGTGGCCGCGGGCCGCGCCGGGGACGATGTGGCGCAGCCCGCCACCGCCGCGCAGCACCGGCAGCGCCTGGTCGGCGGCGCGCAGCCGGGCGGCCACCACCGCGCGGCGCTCGGTCTGGTAGCTGTCGAGCAGGGCCTCGTGATGCCCGTGGTGCCAGGCCGGGGCCAGTTTCCAGGCCAGGTTGTCGGCGTCCCGGAGTCCCTCGTCGAGCCCCTGGGTGCCGAGCGCGCCGAGCAGGTGGGCCGCGTCCCCGGCCAGGAAGACCCGGCCGGCCCGCCAGCGCCGGGCCACCCGGTGGTGCACCGTGTGGACACCCGTGTCGAGCAGGTCGTACGGCGGGGTGGAGCCGTCCGTCCAGCCCGCGAGGGTCTCGCGGATCCGGGCCACCAGCAGCTCGGGCGTGACCAGGTCCTTGCCCGGTGGCAGCAGCCAGTCCAGGCGCCACACGCCGTGCGGGAGGGGGCGGGCGGTCACCTCCACGGCCGAGGGCCCGGACTGCCGCCACGGCGGCATCCGGTGGAGCAACGCCTCTCCCTCCCAGGGAAGTTCGGCGCGCAGTGCGGCGACCGCGTGCCGTTCGACCGCCGTACGGCCCGGGAAGCGGATGTCCTGCAGCTTGCGGACCGTCGAGCGGGGGCCGTCGCAGCCGACCAGATAACTGCCGCGCCACCAGGTGCCGCCGGGGCCGCGGGTGTGCGCGGTGACGCCGGAGCGTTCCTGCTCCATCGAGTCGAGCCGGCTGTCCACGGCGACCTTGACCAGCGGCTCGTCCGCGATTGCGGCGCGCAGGGCGCCGGTGAGCACGTGCTGGGCGATGTGCAGCGGAGCCGGGTCCGCCGCGTCGAAGGTGATCTCACCCGTCACCTGCTTGCGCCGCACCGCCCGGAATCCGGTCCATCTCATCCCCTGCTCGCCGAGCGCGGTCCCGGTCAGCCGCTCCACCAGGGCGGCCGTGTCCTCGCGCAGCACGACGGTGCGCGCCGGACGGGGTTCGTCCTTGCCCGGACCCTCGTCCAGGACGACGGAGGGAACCTCCTGACGGGCCAGCGCCAGGGCGAGCGTGAGCCCCACGGGCCCCGCTCCGACGATGATCACCGGGTCCACGGCGCGGCGCCCCCTGCCCGCAGCGGTGCCTTCGGGGACGTGTGTGAACAGGAGGTTGGAGCAGGGTGCACGATCACAGAATGTATGCAACCCATTGGCGGAGATCGCGTCAAGCGACCGGAGGCAGTGGCGATCATGCCACTGCCTCCGGGGGCCGAACGGGTGAGGTGACGACCGGTCAGACGGCGCTTCCGGTCCCGAGACCGCCGCCCACCGCCGCCGGGTTGAGCTCCTCCAGGTCCTCGGCGCCGAGCACCGCGCCGGTGCCGCGCTTGCTGCGCCGCAGCCGGCCCTCCAGCCAGCTCGCGAAGGAGGTCAGGGCGAAGTTCAGGACGATGTAGACGACCGCCACGACGACGAAGCTGGCGATGACGTTGGCGTAGTTGGCCGCGAGGGTGCCGCGCTCGCTGAGCAGTTCCGCGTAGCCCAGCATCACACCGCCCAGCGCGGTGTCCTTCACGATGACCACGAGCTGGCTGACGATGGCGGGCAGCATGGTGGTGACCGCCTGCGGGAGCAGGATGCTGGTCATCGTCTGCCCCTTGCGCAGACCGATCGCGTACGCGGCCTCGGTCTGTCCCTTCGGCAGGGCGAGGATGCCGGCCCGGACGACCTCGGCGAGGACCGAGGCGTTGTAGAGCACGAGTCCGGTGACGACCGCGTAGAAGGGCCGTTCGTCGCTGGTGACCTGCGTGTACCGGCTGAAGAACTCGTTGGCGAACAGCATCAGCAGCAGGACCGGGATGGCCCGGAAGAACTCGACGACCACACTCGCCACGGCCCGCACCCAGCGGTGGTCGGACAGGCGGGCTATGCCGAAGACCGCGCCGAGCGGCAGCGCGATGACCATGGCCAGCGCCGCCGCCTTCAGGGTGTTGACGAGCCCGGGCAGGAGGTACGTCGTCCACGCCTGGGACGTGGTGAACGGCTGCCAGAGCGCCCAGCGGAGCTGGTTCTTGTCGTCCAGCACCCGCCAGACCCACCAGAGCAGCACGGCGAGCAGGACGAAGAAGACCACGGAGACCAGTACGTTGCGCCGTTTGGCGCGGGGCCCCGGAGTGTCGTAGAGGACGGAACTCATCGCTTCACCGCCAGTCGCTTGCCGAGCCAGCCCAGCACCAGGCCCATGGGCAGGGTCAGGATCACGAAGCCGAGCGCGAAGACCGCGCCGATCGCCAGCGTCTGGGCCTCGTTCTCGATCATCGTCTTCATCAGGGTCGCGGCCTCGGCGACGCCGATGGCGGCCGCGACGGTGGTGTTCTTCGTCAGGGCGATCAGGACGTTGGCCAGCGGTCCGATCACCGCGCGGAACGCCTGCGGCAGCACGATCAGGCGCAGGGTCTGGGTGAAGTTCAGCCCGATCGCGCGGGCCGCCTCCGCCTGGCCCAGCGGCACCGTGTTGATGCCGGAGCGGATCGCCTCGCAGACGAACGCGGCGGTGTAGCCGATCAGGCCGAGGACCGCCAGGCGGAAGCCCTGGACCTTGAAGTCGGAGGCGCCCATCGTCACCCGGAAGATGTCGGCGAGACCCAGCGAGGTGAAGAGGATGATGATCGTCAGCGGGATGTTCCGGACGATGTTCACGTAGACCGTGCCGAACCCGCGCATGAGCGGGACCGGGCTGACTCGCATCGCCGCCAGCAGGGTGCCCCAGACCAGGGAGCCGACGGCGGAGAGGAGGGTGAGCTGCACCGTCGTCCAGAACGCCCCTAGGACGTCATAACCTTGAAGAAAGTCGAACACGATCTCCCGCGCTTCCGGGTGTGTGGCGTACGTGGAGGGCGGGGCGCGCCGCCGCCGGAGCGGCGGCGCACCGCGGGAACCCTGCGTCACCCGCCGGAGTGAGCGCCGGCGGAGTCACGCGTTACTTGACGATCTGGCCGATCTTCGGGGCCTGCTCGTTCTTGTAGTCGGCCGGACCGAAGTTCTTGTCGACGGCCTTCTGCCAGGACTTGTCGCTGACCATCTTCTCCAGCGCCTTGTTGATCTTGCCCTCGGTCGCGGTGTCGCCCTTCTTGACACCGATGCCGTAGTTCTCGTTGCTCAGCTTCAGGCCGGCGAGCTTGAACTGGCCCTTGTACTTGTCCTGCGCCGCGAAGCCCGCGAGGATCGAGTCGTCGGTGGTCACCGCGTCCACCGCGCCGCTCTGCAGGCTGGCGATGCACTCGGAGTAGGTGCTGTTCTCCTTCAGGTTCGCCTTCGGGGCGATCGTCTTCTGGACGTTCTGCGCGGAGGTCGAACCGGTCACGGAGCACAGGTTCTTGCCGTTGAGGTCCGTGCCCTTGGCGATCTTCGAGTCGGCCTTGACCAGCAGGTCCTGGTGGGCCAGCAGGTACGGGCCGGCGAAGTCGACCTTCTGCTTGCGCTCGTCGGTGATCGAGTACGTCGCGGCGATGAACTTCACGTCACCGCGGGCCAGCGCGTTCTCCCGGTCGGCGCTCTTGGTCTCCACCCACTGGATCTCGTTCGGCTTGTAGCCGAGCTCCTTGGCGACGTAGGTGGCGACGTCCACGTCGAAGCCGGAGAAGGAACCGTCCGGCTCCTTCAGGCCCAGGCCGGGCTGGTCGTACTTGATGCCGATCTTGATCTTCTTGCCGCCGCCCGAACCGCTGTCCGAGCTGCCGCCGCACGCGGTGGCGCCCACGGCGAGGGCGAGTACGGCGGCCGAGGCGGCGGTGACCTTGCGGAGCTTCATGGTGAACATCCTTTGCGTGGTGGGAGAACGGGGCCGGTGAGGGACGGGCGGCCCCGGAACGTCGGAGCGCCGGGGCTCCGCGCGGTCAGTGGTGCAGGATCTTCGACAGGAAGTCCTTGGCCCGGTCGCTGCGCGGTGCGCTGAAGAACTGGTCGGGCGCGGCCTGCTCGACGATGCGGCCGTCCGCCATGAAGACCACCCGGTTGGCGGCGGAGCGCGCGAAGCCCATCTCGTGGGTGACGACGATCATCGTCATGCCCTCGCGCGCGAGCTGCTGCATGACCTCGAGGACCTCGTTGATCATCTCGGGGTCGAGGGCCGAGGTCGGCTCGTCGAAGAGCATGACCTTCGGGCCCATCGCCAGCGCCCGGGCGATGGCGACGCGCTGCTGCTGGCCGCCGGAGAGCTGCGCGGGGTACTTGTCGGCCTGGGTGCCCACCCCGACCCGGTCGAGCAGCGCGCGGGCCTTCTCCTCGGCCTGCTTCTTGTCCGCCTTGCGGACCTTGATCTGGCCCAGCATCACGTTCTCGAGCACGGTCTTGTGCGCGAAGAGGTTGAAGGACTGGAAGACCATGCCGACGTCGGCGCGCAGCCGGGCCAGCTCCCTGCCCTCGTGGGGAAGCGGCTTCCCGTCGATGGTGATGGTGCCGGAGTCGACGGTCTCCAGCCGGTTGATGGTGCGGCACAGGGTCGACTTCCCGGACCCGGAGGGCCCGATGACCACGACGACCTCGCCGCGGGCGATCGTCAGGTCGATGTCCTGGAGCACATGCAACGCGCCGAAGTGCTTGTTGACGCTCTTCAGGACGACCAGTTCGCCGGTCGCGGCCACGTCTTCCTTGGCCACCGATACTTCGGTCATCGCTCTCGGGCTCCGTCCTCCTCGGTTTCGGTGGACAGTAGTGAGCGCCCGTGACCAGCGTCATCACATCTGAGGGGAATCTGAGCATCACGATCCGATAGCAATCGGACACATGTCGTAGCACTTGCGTCGCGTGCCACGTATCGGGCGCATAACGGAAGCGCCAGGCAACCGGATGCCCCTTGACGCCGTCCTTGTCCATCGGCGTGACTTCATCCTGCACGCGCGCGTGCACGGGAGATACCGGCCGAACGAGAACGACGACCGTACGACCACTGAACCGGAGGGGGCGGCGATGAGACTGCTGCTCGTCGAGGACGACAACCACGTCGCCGCGGCCCTGTCCGCCGTCCTCGCGCGGCACGGATTCGACGTCACCCACGCGCGCAGCGGCGAGGAGGCGCTCCAGGCGCTCGTCCCCGAGAGCGACGGTTTCGGGGTGGTCCTGCTCGACCTGGGCCTGCCCGACCAGGACGGCTACGAGGTCTGCGGCAAGATCCGCAAGCGCACCAGCACCCCGGTGATCATGGTGACCGCCCGCGCCGACGTCCGCTCCCGCATCCACGGGCTGAACCTGGGCGCCGACGACTACGTCGTGAAGCCGTACGACACCGGTGAACTGCTCGCCCGGATCCACGCGGTCAGCCGGCGCACCGTGCACGAGGAGCCCGCCCCGGACGCCGGCCACGCGCTCCGGCTCGGGTCCGTGCACATCGAACTGCCCACCCGCCAGGTCAGCGTGGACGGTTCGGTGGTCCAGCTGACGCGCAAGGAGTTCGACCTGCTCGCCCTGCTCGCGCAGCGGCCCGGCGTGGTCTTCCGGCGAGAACAGATCATCAGCGAGGTCTGGCGCACGAGCTGGGAGGGGACCGGCCGCACCCTGGAGGTGCACGTCGCCTCCCTGCGCGCCAAACTGCGCATGCCCGCGCTGATCGAGACCGTACGAGGCGTCGGCTACCGGCTCGTCGCCCCGGCCGCGTAGCGGGGACAGGTGCGCACCCGGCTGCTGCCGCTGCTCATCGTCCTGATGGCGGCCGTGCTCCTCGCCCTCGGCGTGCCGCTCGCGGTCAGCCTGGCCGCCGCCCAGCAGCAGAAGGTCGTCGTCGACCGGATCGACGACACCGCGCGCTTCGCCGCGCTCGCCCAGTTCGTCACCGACGTGCCGACCGCGTCCCGGCCGTCCACCACGGACGAGCGCAGGCAGACCCTGCGCCGCGAACTCGACAGCTACCACGGCGTCTACGGCATCCGCGCCGGTGTCTTCTACAGCAACGACGCCGCCATGGCCAACGCACCCGGCGACTGGCTCGTACCGCGGACGGGGGAGGTGCGGGAGGCCTTCGACGAGGCGCTGCTCAGCCGCCGCAGCCACGACCCGCAGCAGGTGTGGCCCTGGCAGCGCGGCCGGCTGGTGGTCGCCTCACCGGTGATCCGGGACGGGGACGTGGTGGCGGTCGTGGTCACCGACTCGCCCACCGGGCAACTGCGCTCGCGCATCCTGCGCGGCTGGCTGGTCATCGGGGCCGGCGAGGCCGCCGCGATGCTGCTCGCCGTCGGCGCCGCGCTGCGGCTGACCGGCTGGGTGCTCAGACCGGTGCGCGTGCTGGACGCCACCACGCACGACATCGCCACCGGGCGGCTGAAGTCCCGGGTCGCGGTCGGCGGCGGACCGCCCGAACTCAGGCGGCTGGCACGGTCGTTCAACGAGATGGCGGACAACGTCGAGGACGTCCTGGAGCAGCAGCGCGCCTTCGTCGCCGACGCCTCGCACCAGTTGCGCAACCCGCTGTCGGCGCTGCTGCTGCGCATCGAACTGCTCGCCCTCGAACTCCCGGAGGGCAACGCGGAGATCGCCTCGGTCCGCACCGAGGGCAAGCGCCTCGCACAGGTGCTGGACGACCTGCTCGACCTGGCGCTGGCCGAACACGCCGAGGCCGACCTCCGGCTGACCGACATCGGCGCGCTCGCCGGGGAGCGGGTGGCGGCCTGGGCGCCGGCCGCGGACGCCAAGGGCGTCCACCTCACCGGCGACTGCCCGCCCACGACCGGCTGGGCCGACCCGATCGCCCTGTCCAGCGCGCTGGACGCGCTGATCGACAACGCCGTGAAGTTCACGCCCGAGGACGGCGCGGTCGAGGTCGCGGTGGCCTTCGACGCCGACAGCACGACGGTCCGGGTCAGCGACACCGGGCCCGGCCTCACCGACGAGGAACTCGCGCGCGTGGGCGACCGCTTCTGGCGCAGCGGCCGCCACCAGAACGTCAAGGGCTCGGGACTCGGCCTGTCCATCTCCCGTGCCCTGCTCTCGGCGGGCGGCGGATCGATCGGCTACGCGCACCACGAGCCGCGCGGTCTCACGGTCACCGTGACGGTGCCGCGGCACGCCGAGCCGCGCTAGACACCGCCCCGGGCGGCCGGGTCCCGGTTCGCGGGCGAGTGCCCGTCACGAAGGCGTCCGCCACGAAGGCGCCCGTCACGAAGGCGTCCGCCACCAAGGCGTCCGTCACGAAGGCGCCCGCGACGAAGGCGCCCGCTACGGCTTGACCGACCGGTAGTAGCGCCGGGCGCCCTGCTGCAGGGGCAGCGGGTCGGTGTAGATCGCGGTGCGCAGGTCGACGAGCTGCGCGGAGTGGACGTGGGCGCCGATGTCGTCCCGGCTCTTGATCACCGTGCGGGTGACCCACTCGGTCAGCCGGGGATCCACGTCCGTGCGGGTCATCAGCACGTTGGACACCGCGATCGTGGCCACCGTCGAGCCGTGCTGCACGCGCGCGTACGCCGACTCGGGGATGTTGGTGGCCCGGTAGTACCGTCCGGCCTCCTCGCCCGCGTGCAGCTTGGCGACCAGCTCGCCGTCGATCGGCACGAACTTGAAGGCGCCCTTCCTGGCCAGTCCCTCCAGGCCCTTCGTGGGCAGCCCGCCCGACCAGAAGAACGCGTCGATCCTGCTCTGGGCGAGGCGGGCCGGCCCGGTGTCTATGCCTTCCGACACCGGGGTGATGTCCTTGTGCGGGTCGATGCCGGCGGCCTCGAGCACCCGGTCGGCGATCAGCCGCACCCCGGAGTTCGGCAGGCCGGTCGCCACCCGCTTGTTCCGCAGGTCGGCGACGCTCTCCACGTCGGAGTCGCGGGGCACGATGAGCTGCACGTAGTCGTCGTACAGGCGGGCCACTCCGCGCAGCCGGCCGGCCGCCTCCGGGTGCCGCTGCTCGTAGGTCGCCACCGCGTCGGCCGCCGCGATCGTGAAGTCGGCGTGCCCGTCGGCCAGCCGCTGGACGTTCTCCTGCGAACCGGCGCTGTTCAGCAGCTTCACCTTCAGGCCCGGCATGTCCTTGCCCATCTCGGTGCGCAGCCGCTTGCCGTACTCCTCGTAGACCCCGCGGGACGTGCCGGTGCTGAAGACGATCGTCCCGCTCGGCGGCTTCTCGCCCAGCGGCAGCAGCCACCACAGCAGCAGCCCGAGGACCACGGCGCCGGCGGCCGCGCCCTGCAGCGCCCGGCGCCTGCTGATACGGGGGAACACCTTGGACATGCGGGCGATCCTGCCAGCCGCCCGCGGGGCTGACCAGGGCCGGGGTCACCACAGGGTGCGACGGCGGCACAGCCGGGCTGTCGGTGGCGGCCGTTAGAGTCGCCGCATGAGCACATCGCCCGCCCGACTCGTCCGCGAATTCCACCTCGCCTTCGGCCTCGACGCGCACGGCACGCCCACCGAGGTGGCGCCCGAACTGGCCGCGCACCGCGGGGATCTGCTCGCCGAGGAGGCCGCGGAGGTGGCCGAGGTCTCGGTCGGGGGCCCGCTGGACCGGCTCGCGCACGAACTGGCCGACGTGGTGTACGTGGCGTACGGCACCGCGCTGGTGCACGGCATCGACCTCGACGACGTGATCGCCGAGATCCACCGCGCCAACATGAGCAAGCTGGGCCCCGGCGGCCAGGTCGCCCGGCGTGCCGACGGCAAGGTCCTCAAGGGGGAGCACTACCGGGCGCCGGACGTGGCGGCCGTACTGCGCCGGCAGGGCTGGAGACCGGACGGCGCAGCCTGACACCGGCCGCACGGCCCCCCTCCTGGGCGGCGGCCCGGACGGCGCCGCCTGACGCCGGCCGTACGGCCACCTCCCCGTACGGCCGCCCGGAACGCGGGCGGGCCCCCGCCGCTCCGGAAGGGGAGCGGCGGGGGCCCGTCGCGGTGGCGCCGTGGGCGCTCGGGTCAGCGCAGGGCGCCGACCTCCGTCGCCGACAGCGCGCGGGGGTAGACGTGGACGTCCGCGACGGAGCCGGGGAACGCCATGTACGGGGTCGTGGCGGAGGCGCTGTTGACGCAGCCGCCGACGGTCAGGGGCAGGGAGGAGTCGTACTGCGGGCTCAGGTTCTTGGCCGTGCCCATCAGGGAGCCGTTCTGGTAGAGCGCCATGGTCCCGGTGTCGGCGTCCCCGGCGACCGGGGCCCGGAACGTGGCGACCAGATGGGTCCAGGTGCCGACCGGACCGGTGTTGTTGTCTCCTTCCGCCGTCGGGAAGTCGGCGTTGTCGTCGTTGGTGGTCGTGGTCTGGAACATCCAGGCGCCGCTGGGTCTGTCGTAGGAGAGGTAGAAGGACTGGTGCTCCGTGGTGCCCTGGCAGACCGCGGTGGTGCCCAGGGCGGAGTTGATCTTCACCCAGGCCGACACCGTGTAGTCCCCGAGGGTGTTCACGGCGCTCTGCCTGCTCTTGAGGAACCCGGTGCTGCCGTCGAAGGCGACGCTGCCGGACAGCCCGCTGGGCGCGTCGGTGCCGAAGCTGACGCCGCCGGACGGGGTGAGCGGGTTCAGGGCCGCGCTGTCGGCGCCGTCCGAGCCGAGCTTCCAGTCGTCCTCGGGCATGCCCTTGTCCCAGCCGGCCGGGACGATCACGCTGTTCGCACCGGCCTCGCCGGGCGCCATCGCGTAGGGGTAGACCTGCACGTCCGCGACGGAACCGGGGAAGGCGTTGTACGGCGACGTCGCGTCGGGGCTGTTGACGCAGCCGCCGATGGTCAGCGGCATGGACGAGTCGTACTGCGGGGTGAGGTTGGTGGCCGTCCCCATCAGCGTGCCGTTCTGGTAGATCGACATCAGGCCGGTGCCGGCGTCGCCGTCCACGGGAGCGGTGTAGGTGACCAGGAGGTGCGTCCAGGTGCCCAGGGCGCCGGTGCCGGTGTCGCCCTCCGCGGTGGGGAAGTCGGCGCTGTCGTCGTTGGTGGTCGTGGTCTGGAACATCCAGCCCTTGTTGCCCCGGTCGTAGCCGATGTAGAAGGCCTGGTGCTGGCTGGTGCCCTCGCAGATGGCGGTGGCCGGGTTGTCCGCCGAGTCCAGCTTCACCCACGCGGAGAGGGTGTAGTCGGCGAGGGTGTCGACCGCGGTGTGGTCGCTCGCCAGGAAGCCGGTGCTGCCGTCGAAGGAGGTGGCGCCCGCCGGGGCGTTGACCGCGTCCGGCCCGGCCGCGTTGAAGGTGGCGCCCCCGACCGCGGTGAACGGGTTGTCCCCGCGTGCGTCGCTGCCGTCGGCGGACAGGTCCCACTGGTTGTCGGGAGTGTCGCTGCCGGTGGCCTCGGGGACGATCAGGTTCGGCGCGATGGCGACGACCTGGGTGTTGGTGTCGTTGACGTAGCGGGCAGCGAGGTCGCCGTAGTACGCGTCGGACGGGTTGCCGCCGGAGAGGTCGGCCGCCTTGACGGTCGACGAGGTGGCCGTGCCGTCCGTGGAGACCGCCGCGGCGAAGTCGATCACCTGGGTGGGGAAGTTGTCCAGCAGGTAGCCGTTGACCTGCTCGCGCGCCGACTCCTGCGTCGCCGTGCCCGGGTGGGCGGCGGTGAACGGCGCGATGGTGGTCAGGTAGACGGTGATGTTGGAGTTCTGCGTCACCGGCTGCCCGTTGACGTACGCCTGGCTGTCGTCGGTGTAGTACGAGCCGATCTGGCTGTTGAGCGAGGCCAGCCCGTTCTCCACCTTGGTGGCGCAGGTGTTGGCGTCGCCGGTGCAGTTGAGCAGGTCGGCGGCGCCGGTGGAGACGAGCACCGTGCGCACGTTGCCCTGGGCCAGCACGTTGCGGTCCAGCGGGTTGAGCGCGTTGGTGGGAGCGTCGGCGTTGGTGATCTGCGGCAGCAGGTTGCTGCTCAGGCTGGTGCTGTTGGTGCCCGCGTTGAGCACGCCGTAGTCGACGGCGCCGTCCCCGTTGGGGTCGTTCACGATGGCGCCGGTGATGGCGTCGCCGAGGTGGTGCCGGCCGTCGCCGCTCGCGGTGTCACCGTTGACGCTCTGGTCGCCGTAGAGGACCAGGGAGCCGGTCGGCGCGGAGGCCGGCGTGGTGACGTCGATGCCCGCCAGGTAGGGCAGACCCGTGTACGTGGTCGCGGTGTACTTCGTGGCCGCGGTGTCAGCGGTGCGGTTGGCCGCGTCGCTGACCCACACCGGGGTCCGGGCCAGGCCGTGCCCGGGCATGGCGGACACCGAGCCGTGCACCTGCAGGCTGACCAGCACGGTCGCCTGCTGGGCCACGGCCAGCGTCACGGGGTCGCTGGTGACGTCGCCGCCGGCCGGGACGGTGACGGAGGCGGAGCCGCCCGCGAAGGTCAGCGGCACCGGCGCCGCCGCCGTCGTGGCGCCGCCCGCGGTCGCGTCCTGCAGGGCGACGGAGGCCGCGTCGAAGGTCACCGGTGCGGTGCCCATGGCGTTGGAGAGGTGGACGCGCACCCCGTTGCCGTCGTCGGTGCCGATGCTGACCTGGGCCGGCATGCGCAGCGTCTGTCCGCTGACGGTGGCGGTGGCGCCGCTCGTCAGCTGCACCTTGGCCGTGTCCTGGACGGAGGAGAAGGTGCCGACCCAGTGCTGGGAGCCGTTGCCGGTCAGGGGCCGCACGCCGATGCCGAGCACGTGCAGGGTGGGCTGGCCGGACTGGACGCCGTTGGTGAACAGCGGCAGGGAGACGCTGCTGACGACCGAGCCGGGGCAGGCCAGCGGGACGCTGACGGCGTAGATCTTCGGCCCCGGGCTCGGGCTGGTCTGGGTGTTGTTGCTGTGGTTCTGGTGAACGAGGGTCAGCGTGGCCGCGGAGGTGGGCCCGCTCATCCAGTCGGGCACGGTGTCCAGCGTGTACGACTGGTCGGCCGGGTTGCCGTCGGGGTCGAGGCAGTTGCCCTTGCCGTAGGTGACGGTGCCGGTGGCGCCCTTGGCCGCGCCGCCGGTGGCGAAGGCGAGGAAGACCAGCGCGTCACCGGTGTTGACCACGCCGCTGCCGGGCACGGTGACGGTCTGGCCGGAGGCCAGCATGTTGTCGTAGCTGCCGGTGCCGAACTTGGGCAGCGTGATGGTGGCGCCGTCGACGGTCACCTGCTTGCCGCTCTGCCAGCCCGCCGTGGCGGTCAGGTCGGCGGAGTTGATGCTGTTGCCGGAGCCGTCGGCGTCGGCCGCGCTGGTCGTCGTGGTGAAGGTGCTGGTCGCGGTGTTGTTCAGGCAGCTCGAGGTGCTGTTGACCGGGCAGGTCAGCGCGGGTGCGAGGCGCAGCACGTCGAGGCCCGCCTGGTAGCCGGACGAGCTGGGGTTCTTCCCGGTCAGGGTGAGCGTCAGGGTGTGCGCGCCCTGCTTGAGGGTGAGCAGCTGGCCGTTCGTGTCCTTCGGGATGCCCAGGTTCACGAACCGGGTCGTCACATAGGAGTTGTAGGCGTCGAAACCGCTGATCAGAGTGGACTCGGTGGGCTTGCCCGCGTCCAGGACCAGGCGGTAGATGCCGTAGTCCTTGGCCTTGGTCAGATTGACCCCGAAGCTCCAGGGGCCGTCCTTGGGGATGTCGAAGCCGAACGTGGCGCTGTCACCGGAGACGACCTTCGTCGTGCTCTTGTTGGCGAGCATGGCCTGGTAGCCGTCGGCGAACTCGTACCCGCTGCCGGCCGCCTGGCTGATCAGCTGACCGCCCTTGGAGGCGGTCGTCGCCTTGGGCACGGCGGTGGTGGTGCCGTCGGTGTTGGTCGCCGTCCAGCCGGCGATCATCTTGTCGCCGTAGGCGTACGTCGGGGTGCTGGTCCCGGCGTAGAAGGCGTAGGACGTCTGGGTGATCGACGTCGAGCCGGCCTGGTCGACGGCCTTGGCGTACAGGGTGTGCGGGCCCGCGGTGCCGGGGGCGAAGGCGGGGGAGGCGCTGCCGTTGACGACCGCGGTGCCGGTGCCGGGCCCGTTGTCGGAGGTGACGTAGTACACCTTGCCCGGCGTGATCTTCGTGCCCGTGGTCCAGTGGGTGGCGCCGCTGCTGTACACCGTGCTGCCGAGCGTGGCGTCCAGGCAGAAGAGGTAGCCGGTGACGTTGTTGGTGTGGTTGTTGCTGAGCGTGAAGGTGCCCTTGTCCCCGAACGCGGAGCCGATCTGCTTGGCCGGGAACTGGCTGGAGGTCACCGTGGGCGCGGGCGGCGCGCTGGTGTCCACCGTGAACGTCTGCGTCTTGGTCCAGATGCCGGAGCCGGCGCCGGCCCAGTAACCGGCCGCGTTCTGCGCGGTGGCCTTCCAGGTGTAGGTGCCGTCGGGAAGGCTCGGGGTGGTCCAGTCGCTGCCGTTGGTGTTGTACCGGGCGCGCTTCCTGGAGTCGAGGTTGGGACCGAAGCCCTGGTGGATCAGGGTGCCGGAGGAGTTGAAGACGTTGTAGTCGATGCGCACCAGCTCGCTGCCGCCGGCCAGGTCGGGGTCGACCGCCCGCGCGGACAGCGTCGGGGTGTGGGTGGTGGTCATCGTCTTGCCCGAGCTGACGATGGAGGGCTTGATGGCCGGGGTGCCGGTGCCGTTCTTCAGCTTCGGGCGGTAGCTGTAGGTGACCGACATGGTGGCGCCGCCGCCGTAGGCGAGCTGCTTCCACTGGGTGGCGTCGTTCATGTCGGGCGACTGGACCATCAGCGTCATGCTCTTCCAGCCGCCGGCCGCCGCGCTCTTCGCCCGTGAGGTCACGTCGAACTCGAGCGAGGGCGGGCTCACCCAGGAGTGCGCGCCGTCGGTGACCGGGCAGGTGCCGGCCTCGTGGCTCACCGGGTTGCTGCCCAGCGAGCCGGTGCGCCCCCCGGGTTCGTGCCCCCAGTACAGCGAGGAGGAGCTCCACCCGGCGGGCCGGTCGGTGCCGTAGACGGCGGCCGGGGTGTCGGCACAGGAGGCGGCGGAGAGCTGCTTCACGTACAGCGAGGCCTTGGTGACCACCGCGCCTTTGATGCCGCTGGTGTTCATCTGGTAGTAGGTCCGGGCCCGCTCGCCGTTGCCGGGGTAGGAGTTGTCCCATCCCTCACGGGCGTTGGTCGAACCCGACGTCGAGGTGGAGTTGTAGACGTTCCACCCGTTGTCGGAGATCCGCGCCCAGTCGAGCTGCGAGGGCCGGCCGCTCCACTCCGGGTCCACGTACACCGGGTAGGCGGTGCTTCCGGCGTCGAGCATCTTCTCGTCCAGGCCCAGCAGTTGCTTGCCGGACTTCAGGCTCACCCGCACCTGGGCGCGGTGCCTGCCGACCCGCGCCGCGGCCTTGTGCTCGGCGCCGGCCGAGGAGAACGCCGCGCCACCGGCCCGCCGGCCGGCGCTGTCCCACATCAGCGCGGTGTCGCTGTGGAAGACCGTGCGGCCGGTGCGCCTGTCCGTGGCCTGCGCACCGCCGTCGCGGGTGGACACCAGCTTCAGACGGGCCGAGGTGGTGTTCAGCGCGAGGTGCCGCAGACGCGGATCGGCTGCTGCCTTGCGGGTCTTGACGACCAGGACCGAGGAGTAGCCGGAGGCGTCCGCGGTGAGCTGGAGGTCGACCTGCGGCAGGACGTCCGGGTAGGTGGCGGTGTCTCCCGAGATCACCGGCCGGGGCAGCCTGCCGGGCCAGGAGAAGCCCAGCCTGTCGCCGTCGCTGCGCATCGTGACCAGCGCGCGGGAACCGCCGCCGGAGAAGGACACGTCGGTCACGGCGGCCTTGGGCGCCCAGGTGCCGTCGGCCCGCCGCACCAGCGTGGTGTCGATCGGCACCCACTTGCCGTGCTGCCGGGTGCGCTGCGGCATCGAGGAGTCGGTGCGGGTGAAGGTGCCGTCCGGGTTGGCCACCACCGTCGTGCCGACGTCGGTGAGCTGGTCGACCGTCACCGGCTTGCCGGAGGCCTTGGCGCGCGCGGACGCGGACTCGGTGGCGTTGAAGCGGCGGGCGGCGGACCCGGAACGCGTGCTGTGCGACTTCTGGGACGGCCGGCCGGGGGCGGCGGGCGCCGCGTGGGCCGTCACCGTGGCGGTCAGCGATCCGGCCGCGAGGGCCGCGACCACGGCGACGGCCAGTGGTCTGGAGGCCGGGCGTCTGGACGCGCGCATGGGTGTGCGAAAGGCGGACATCGACGTTGGGATCCTTCGCAGGTATCGGGCGGTCCCCCCGTGGGTCCGCGCCGCTGTGCATTCTGCGGGCCTGACTGAACGGAATCCATCAATGCGTGACCGCGAAGTACCGCTCCGTAGTCCGCTTTTGGCGTATGCGGTACGGCTTGGGTTCCAACTCCCGCGATTCCTTGGCTATTTCACAAGAATCACTTTGCCTTCACAGATCACCCCAGGCCCTAGCGTGACTCGTCGCGGGGGGCGTGACCGACGTGTGCCCCCGTTTTGGCGTGCACGTGAACTCGCCTTTTCCTGACGCGAGTCGTGTGCCCTGCTTGGGGGAGGGATCCCACACGATGGTGCGGACAACGGGGTGGAGACGCGGCCGGACGGCTTCCCGCACTCGAAGACCTCGCCGTACGGTCTTCGCCGCGGTCGGCGCCCTGCTGGTGACGGGACTGCTGCCGGCGGGGACGGCCACCGCGGCCTCCGCGGCCGAACGCCACGTCTCGGCTCCCGCGGCCCCGCACGACAAGTCGATCCCCTTCACCCACAGAACGCCGAAGCGCGGCGCCGGGCACAAGGGCTTCAAGCACTTCGACCCCACCGGGCACACCAAGCTGCCGGCGCCGGGCAGCGCGGAGGTCACCGTGCCCGTAGCGGCCGCCTCCACGCGGCCGGCCGCCGACGCCACCCAGGTACGGGCCGGAAAGACGCCGGTTCTGCTCGGCGCCGGCGCCGCCGTGCGGCCCCAGGCGGCCGCCGTCAAGCGCACACAGCGCCTGCGGGTGACCGTGCTGGACCAGAAGAGCGCACGCGCCGCGGGCGTCCACGGCCTGCTCTTCACCCTGCGGCGCACCGGCCCCGGCAGCGGCAAGGTCGCACTGCGGGTGGACGACTCCTCCTTCCGCTACGCCTTCGGCGGTGACTTCGCCTCCCGCCTGCACCTGGTCGAGCTGCCCCAGTGCGCGCTGACCACACCGAAGCTGGCCAGGTGCCAGACCCAGTCCCCGGTGCGCACCGCGCCCGGCACACCGCTGTCCGCACAGGTCGGGGTGCCGGGCGTCGGCACCGGCGGCACGGCGCGCGGCAGCGGGGCGACGGCGGCGTCCGGCGCGATGACGGTCCTGGCGGCCGCCGCCGACACGTCGGGTTCGTCGGGCGACTACTCCGCCACGAGCCTGTCACCCGCGGGCACCTGGTCGACGTCCGGCAACACCGGCGCGTTCACCTACAGCTACCCGATCACGGTGCCCGCCGCGATCGCCGGCGTCACCCCGCAGGTGAGCCTGTCGTACGACTCCTCCAGCCAGGACGCACGGACCGAGGGCACGAACAACCAGTCCTCGTGGCTGGGCGACGGCTGGTCCTCGACGGAGAACTTCATCGAGCGCACGTACAAACCGTGCAACGACGACTCCTCCTCCGGAGCGCCCAAGAACGACGGCGACCAGTGCTGGGCGGGCCAGATCCTGACCCTGTCGATGAACGGGAAGTCGACCCAGATCGTCTACGACGACGACACCAAGACCTTCCGCCCGGTCCAGGACGACGCCACCACCAAGGTGGAGGACCTGACGGGCACCACGAACGGCACCGACAACGGGGAGTACTTCAGGGTCACCGAGGGCGGTGTCCAGTACTACTTCGGGTACAACCGCCTGCCGGGCTGGTCCTCCGGCAAGGAGGAGACCAAGTCGGCCTGGACGGTGCCCGTCTACAAAGCGCACGGCGGTGTGCCGGCGTGCCCCGACGGCACCGACTTCGCCTCCAGCTCCTGCACGCTGGGCTACCGGTTCAACCTCGACTACGCGGTCGACACGCACGGCAACGCCTCCGCCTGGTACTACAAGCCGGAGACGGGCTACTACGGCGCGGACATGAAGGACACCGCGGTCTCGTACACCCGTGGCGGCACGCTGTCCCGGATCGACTACGGCATGACGTCCTCGACGGTCCTCTCGGGCACGGCCCCGGAACAGATCCTCTTCGACACCGCCGAGCGCTGCATCCCCGGCACCCCCACAGGCAACACCTGCGCGGACAGCCAGTTCACCACCGCCAACGCCGCCTACTGGCCCGATGTGCCGGTCGACCTGAACTGCACCTCCGGCTCGACCTGCACCACGCACAGCCCGAGCTTCTGGTCGCGCAAGCGCCTGACCGCCGTCACCACACAGATCCAGACCGGCGGCGCGACCAAGCAGGTCGACAAGTACAGCTTCACCCAGTCCTTCCCCGACGGCGGGGACCACGCCCCCACCCTGTGGCTCGACTCGGTCAAGCGCACCGGTCTCGACACCCTGGGCGGCGCCTCGGACAGCACGTCCACCCCGGCGGTGAGCTTCGACCCGCCGCTGCAACTGCCCAACCGCGTGGGCACGATCCCGCAGATGCCGCTGATGTACCACGACCGCATCCAGACGGTCACCAGCGAGACCGGCGCCGAGACCACCGTCTCCTACGACCGGCCCGACTGCTCCAGCGCCCCGGCCAGCGATCCGAACGACCCCACGGACACGGCGGCCAGGACGTTCGCCTCGACCAACACGCTGTCCTGCTTCCCGGTGTACTGGACCCCGTACGGGCAGCCCGCGCCGTGGATGGACTGGTTCTACAAGTACAAGGTCTCCTCGGTCGTCACCACCGACCCGCACAACTCCTACCAGGACGGCACCCAGCCCGAGCTGGAGACGGACTACGCCTACAAGGGCAAGCCGGGCTGGCACTACGACGACAACGAGGTCGTCAAGGCCAAGAACCGCACCTGGGGCCAGTTCCGGGGCTACCCGGAGGTGGACGTCACCACCGGTGACCCCAACGTCTTCCACTACACCGACGGCGTGAAGGTCCACGACCAGAAGACGCTCACGAAGACCTACTACCTCCTGGGCATGAACGGCGACACGCTGCCCGGCGGCAAGACCCGCTCGGTGCCGGATGTGACCAGCCAGGACGGCGCGACCTCGGTCACCGACGACGACGCTCTGGCGGGCGAGGTCTTCGAGACCGACACCTACACCGCCTCGGGCGGCAGCCTGGACAAGGCAGTCGTGAACGTGCCCAGGGTCATCGGACCGACGGCCGGCCGCAAACGCAGCGGCCTGCCCGACCTGACCGCCCAGATGGTCCGCCCGGCCAAGTCGCTCACCCGCCAGGCCGTGTCGTACGGCTGGCGCAAGACCGAGACGGACACCTTCTACGACACCACCCTGGGCAAGCCGACCACCGGCCTGCCCGTGCAGGTCGACGACCGGGGCGAGACCGCGGACAGCGACAACGTCGCCAAGTGCACCTACACCCGCTACCTGTCCAACAGCAAGCCGCTGCTGACCCTGGCGGCCGAGACCATCACCACGGCCCAGGACTGCTCCGCGGCCGGTGCCACCCCAGGCGGCACGCTGATCTCCGACACCCGCACCTCCTTCGACGGCAACCCCTTCGCCTACGACGGCGACGGCCAGCAGAACCCGGCACTGCCCGACCACGGCGACCCCACCCTGGTGCGCAAGGCCTCCGCATCGAGCGGCGCCACCGCCACCGCCTTCGTCGACGAGACCGCCACCGGCTACGACTCGTACGGTCGCGCCACGACGGTCACCCGCACCCCCAAGTCCACCTCGCCCGACGGCAAGAGCCTCGCGCAGACCGTCACCACGGCCTTCAGCCCGAGCAGCGGCGCCCTGCCCACCGGCACCGTCACGGCCACCCAGGTGACGCCCGGCTCGGCCTGCACCACCAGCAGCACCAGCTCCAAGGACTGCCACGTCACCAGCACCACGCTGGACCCCGCCCGGGCCCTGCCGGTGGCCAAGACGGACGAGGCGAACCTGCTCACCTCGCTCACCTACGACGCGCTCGGCCGCCTGACGGCCGTGTGGCTGCCCAACGAGATCAAGGCCAACAGCGCGCCGGCGAACATGACGTACGGCTACCAGCTGTCCCAGACCGGGCCCTCCGTCATCACCGAGAAGTCGCTGCTGGACGACGGAAGTTACAAGTCCAGCGTCACTCTGCACGACGCGCTGCTGCGCACGCTGCAGACCCAGGACACCGCCGAGAACGGCACGGCCACCGTGTCCGACACCCAGTACGACTCGCACGGCTGGACGGTCGTCACCAACAACGCCTACAACGTCGGCGGCAACCCCGGCAGCAGCCTGATCTCGGTCTCCCAGGTCTCCATCCCGGACACCACGGTCACCGACCACGACGGGCAGGGCCGCGCCGACCTGGTCACCGAGGAGCACGACGGCGCGAAGACCTGGACCACCACCACCGCCTACACCGGGGACCGCACCACCGTCCTGCCGCCCAAGGGCGGCGTGGCCACGACCACGGTCACCAACGCCCGCGGCCAGAAGACCGAGCTGGACCAGTACACCGCCGTCCCGGCCGTCTCCGGGTCCGCCGCCTCCGGCTTCACCACCACCGGCGGCACCCCCTCGGCCACCACCTACGGCTACGACGCCGCCGGTCAGCAGAACCGGGTCACCGGGCCGGACAAGGCGGTCTGGAAGTTCGGCTACGACCTGCTGGGCCGCAAGACCTCCCAGTCCGACCCCGACGCGGGCCCGAGCAAGTACGGCTTCGACGACGCCGGCGACCTCGTCTCCACCACCGACGCGCGCAACGTCGAACTCGACTACACCTACGACCTGCTGGGCCGCAAGCTCACCGGCTCCGACAAGGCCAAGTCGGACTTCCAGTTCGCCTCCTGGACGTACGACACCCTGCGCGTCGGCAAGCTCACCTCCTCGACCCGGTACGTCCAGGGCACGACCGGCGGATACACCGTGGCCACCACCGGCTACACCAGCCTCGGCAAGTCCACCGGAGCGAAGATCACCCTGCCGTCGTCCGAGGCGCCGCTGCCTTCGACGTACACCACGACGTACACGTACACCACCAACGACCAGCTCCTGAAGACCCAGACCGACCCCCGCACCCAGGGACTGAACAGCGAGGTCATCACCTACGGCCGCGACGCCCTGGGCAGCCCGACCACCACGGCCAGCAGCGCCTTCTCCTACGTCAGCGCGACCACGTACACCAACTACGGCGAGCCGTCCCAGCTCACGCTGGGCGCCTCCACCAACCCGGCCTGGACCACCTACGGCTACGACGACCAGACCCGCCGCCCGACGAGCCGCGTCGTCTCGCGGACCCAGGCGCCCGGGCCCACGGTCGACGACACCGGGTACGCCTACGACGACGCCGGCAACCCGACCTCCATCACCGACCGGCAGTCGGAGACCGGCAACACCGTCACCGACCAGCAGTGCTTCGCCTACGACACGCTGAACCGGCTGGCCTCGGCCTGGACGGCGACCGACAAGTGCGCGGCCGCCCCGCCCACCGGTTCGACCCTGTCCACCACCGCCGGCTCCTACTGGCAGTCCTACAGCTACGACGCGGTCGGCGACCGGCTCCAGACGGTCGATCACGCCGTCGGGCAGGGCGGCACCACCACCACGACCGGCTACACCAACGGCTGCACCGCCAACTGCAACTCCACCGGCGTCCAGCCGCACACCCTGACCGACACCACCGGCGGCACCGACCCGACCCACTTCGTCTACGACACCGCGGGCAACCTGCTCACCCGCACACCGGCCGGGAGCCCGTCCCAGAGCCTGACCTGGGACGACGAAGGACACCTGGCCGAGGTCGACACAGGCGGCTCCAGCCCGAAGGCGACCACGTACCTCTACGACGCCGACGGCAACCAGCTCATCCGCCGCGACCCCGGGCAGACGACCCTGTTCGCCGGCGACACCGAGATCGTCGTCAACACCGGCGTCACCCCGAACGTCCTGCTCGGCGCCGTGCGGTCCTACACCCACGGCGGCGGCACCGGACAGCCCGTCGCGGTCCGCTCCAGCCTGTCGGGCGGCGGACTGAAGTACCTCTTCGCCGACGCCCACGGCACCGCGACCCTCGCCATGGACGCCACCACGCAGGCCGTCGCCCGCCGGCAGTACACCCCCTACGGCCAGACACGGGGCAGTGCCAACAGCACGTCCTGGCCCGACCCGACCCGCTCCTACCTGGGCAAGCCACAGGACACGAGCACCGGGTACACCGACGTCGGCGCCCGCAAGTACGACGCCTCCCTCGGCCGGTTCATCAGCGCCGACCCGGTCTTCGAGGCCGACAGCCCGCAGGAGCTCGGCGGCTACACCTACGCCGGCGACAACCCCGTGACCTCCGAGGACCCGACCGGCCTGGAGAGCTGCTACCCGCACTACTGCTCCGGGACGAACGGCACGTACGGCACCTACCACTCGGAGAACGACCCGGCCTCGCCGGACTACAAGGGGAGCTCGCACTACAGCGAGACGCACGGCAGCGACAACAGCACCGCCACCTCCGTGCTCGTCAACGGCACGGTGGGCGGCGTCCACGCCGGCACGAACCTGGTCAAGATGCTCACCACGGCGGAGCGGAACGCCGGGTGGCTGCGCAACTGGGCCGCCACCCAGGGCTGGGTCCTGAACCCGAACACCCCGGTGGAGAAGTGGGGTTACTACAAGGCCGATGGCGACTTCGTCTGGATGCTCCAGCTCAAGTTCCAGGGGAGCACCACAGCGGGACTGCACGCCGGCAGCACCCAGCCGCGCGTCTCCGCCCGGCTCGACCTGAAGGGCAAGTACACCAACCCGTTCACCGGCCAGGAGGGAGCTAAGGGCGACGCGCTTCTCGGGTCCAGCGATCCCAACGCCAACCTCTCGCACATCCCGCTCGACGAGCCCTGGGTGAAACCAGGCAGCCTCGACCTGCTGAAGTCCGGGGTCCGGGTCGGCGGCAAGCTCATGGTCGGAGCGGCGGTGGCCTACGACGTCTACGACGTCGCGACCGCGCCGAGCGACCAGAAGGTCAGCACGGCCACGCGCGATGCGGCAGGCCTCGCGGGAGGCCTGGCCGGCGCGGCCTACGGAGCCGAGACCGGGGCGGCCATAGGTTTCGCGTTCGGCCCGGCCGGCAGCGTGGTCGGCGGTGTGGTCGGCGGACTGGTCGGCGGCGTGATCGGCAGCGGCGTCGGTGAGAGCATCGCCGACGGAATCAAGGATCTCTTCTGAGAGGAGCGACAACGGCGATGCCGATGACGCCACCCCCCGACGACCCCGTGGCGGTGCAGCTGATCGCCGCCCTCAACGACCCCGCGGTACCGGAGGGGGATCAACTGGACGCGGCCATGGACCTGTACGAGCACTCCGGTCCCTGGCTGGAGCAGGCCGTCTTCGAGATCCTGCGGCGCGAGGACTTCCGGAGCGTGCTCGCCCAGCTGTGTGCCGAGTCGCTCGCGGAGATCTGGGCCAGGGAGGGCAGGATCGACGAGGCCTTCTTCCCGGAGCTCCGGGGCCCGGCCCTGGACGAGGTGCTCGGCATCCTCGGAGCGCGTGCGCCGCACCTGATCCCACCCGGGACGCGGCAAGGCTGACCCGCCTGCCCGCGGCGGCCCCGCCGGTCCTGTCCGGCCGGGGCCGCCGCCCTTCGTTTCCCTGCCGGAGACCGGGACGGCGCTCTTCCCGTGAGCGCCTACCCTTGTCCCATGACCAGCAGCAGCGACCGGAGCCCCGCAGTGGACGTGCCCGCACCCAAGAGCTACGAGATCCGCACGTACGGATGCCAGATGAACGTCCATGACTCGGAGCGACTGGCCGGACTGCTGGAGGACGCCGGGTACGTCCGGGCGCCCGAGGGATCCGACGGGGACGCCGACGTCGTCGTGTTCAACACGTGCGCGGTGCGCGAGAACGCCGACAACCGGCTGTACGGCAACCTCGGCCGGCTCGCGCCGCGCAAGGCGTCCCGGCCCGGCATGCAGATCGCGGTCGGCGGCTGCCTGGCGCAGAAGGACCGCGACACCATCGTGAAGAAGGCGCCCTGGGTGGACGTCGTCTTCGGCACGCACAACATCGGCAAGCTGCCCGTCCTGCTGGAGCGCGCCCGCGTCCAGGAGGAGGCGCAGGTCGAGATCGCCGAGTCGCTGGAGGCCTTCCCCTCCACGCTGCCGACCCGGCGCGAGAGCGCCTACGCGGCCTGGGTGTCGATCTCCGTCGGCTGCAACAACACCTGCACCTTCTGCATCGTCCCGGCGCTGCGCGGCAAGGAGAAGGACCGCCGCACCGGCGACATCCTCGCCGAGGTCGAGGCGCTGGTCGCCGAGGGCGTCAGCGAGATCACCCTGCTCGGGCAGAACGTGAACGCCTACGGCTCCGACATCGGCGACCGCGAGGCCTTCAGCAAGCTGCTGCGCGCCTGCGGGAACGTCGAGGGCCTGGAGCGGGTGCGGTTCACCTCCCCGCACCCGCGCGACTTCACCGACGACGTCATCGCCGCCATGGCCGAGACGCCGAACGTCATGCCGCAGCTCCACATGCCGCTGCAGTCCGGTTCGGACACCGTGCTGAAGGCGATGCGCCGCTCCTACCGGCAGGAGCGCTACCTCGGGATCATCGAGAAGGTCCGCGCCGCCATCCCGCACGCCGCGATCACCACCGACATCATCGTCGGCTTCCCCGGCGAGACCGAGGAGGACTTCGAGCAGACGCTGCACGTCGTCCGCGAGGCGCGGTTCACGCAGGCCTTCACCTTCCAGTACTCCAAGCGGCCCGGCACCCCCGCCGCGACCATGGAGGACCAGATCCCCAAGGAGGTCGTCCAGGCCCGCTACGAGCGGCTGGTCGCCCTCCAGGAGGAGATCTCCTGGGAGGAGAACAAGAAGCAGGTCGGCCGCACCCTCGAGCTGATGGTGGCCGAGGGCGAGGGCCGCAAGGACGGCGCCACGCACCGGCTCTCCGGCCGCGCCCCCGACAACCGCCTGGTGCACTTCACCAAGCCGGAGCAGGAGGTGCGCCCCGGCGACGTGGTCACCGTCGAGGTGACCTACGCCGCCCCGCACCACCTCCTCGCCGAGGGCCCCGTCCTGGACGTGCGCCGCACGCGCGCGGGCGACGCCTGGGAGAAGCGCAACGCCGCCGAGGCCGCCAAGCCGGCGGGCGTGCTGCTCGGCCTGCCGAAGATCGGCGTCCCGGCACCGCTGCCGGCCGCGGCGAGCGGCTGCGGCTGCGACTGAGCGACACGGAGGCCCGGCCGGGGTCGGCTGAACGACATGGCCGCCCGCCGGGCCGGCTGGACGACATGGCCGCCCGCCGGGGTCGGCTGAACGCATGGTCGCCCGGCCCGGGGCCGGATGAACACCGGTCGCGTTACCCTGCCGGTCATGCTTGTCGCCGCCGCTGTCTGTCCCTGTCCGCCGCTGCTCGTGCCCGAGGTGGCCGCGGGTGCCGCCCCGGAGCTGGACCCCGTGCGCTCGGCGTGCGACGACGCGCTGGGCGTGCTCGCCGCCGCCCGCCCCGACACGCTCGTGGTCGTCGGGCCCGCCGGGCGCAGCGGACGCGGACGGCACCCGCAGGGCGCCCGGGGCTCCTTCAGCGGCTTCGGCGTCGACGTCGCCGTACGGCTCGGTCCCGCCACCGGCGAGGACGACGAGCGTGAACTGCCGCCGTCGCTGGCCGTGGCGGCCTGGCTGCTGGAGCGCACCGGCTGGGCGGACGCCCCGATCGAGGCGCTCGGGGTCGGGGAACCGCTGGAGCCCGAGCGGTGCCTGGAGACCGGCAGGGAGCTGGCCGCCCGGGCCGGGCGGGTCGCGCTGCTCGTCATGGGAGACGCCAGCGCCTGCCGCTCGCTCAAGGCGCCGGGCTACCTGGACGAGCGGGCCGCCCCCTTCGACGCCGCCGCGGCGCGCGCCCTGGGCTCGGCGGACGTGGCGGCGCTCAACGCGCTGGACCCCGGGCTCGCATACGAGCTGAAGGCCTCCGGACGCGCGCCCTGGCAGGTCCTCGCGGGGGCGGCGGAAGGCGCCGGCCTCGGGGGCACGCTGCTGTACGACGACGCGCCCTACGGCGTGGGGTACCTGGTCGCCGCCTGGTCCTAGGGCGCGGGGCGGACCGCCGCCGGGACGCGGGCGGGCGAAACGGCGGACGGCCGGGAGCCGTGAATGCTCCGCGGCCGTCCGCCGATCCGTGCGCCGTTCAGGAGGTGGGCGGCGGGCCTTCCGGACGGGCCGGCGGATTCGCGCCGCTGACGTGCGGCTCCTCCTTCTGCGCGAGGCGGTCCATCGCCTCCTTCGCCTTGCCCGTCCCGGCGTGGATCCGGTCCGTGTACTTGCCCTTGGTCCGCTCGTCGACGGCGCGCGCGGCCTTGTCGATGCCGTGCTGCACCTTGTCCCCGTGCTGACGCGCCAGATCCGACACCTTGTCCCTGGCCGGACCCAGCCTGGCCTTCATGTGCTCGAAGAGACCCATGCTCCACCTTCCCTGACGGGGACGGTCACCTGCGGGCGCCCTCGCCGGCCTCGCTGTCGGCGGCCTCGTCCGCGGACTGCTGCTTGGGGATGTCGGCGCCCTCGCCGCCCTCCGCACCGCGGGCCCCGGCGGCCTGCGCCCCGGCCGCCGCGTCCTCGTGCCCGTCCCCGGACGAGTCCGCCGCGTCCGCCGCCTCCGCGACCACCTCGACCACCTCGGGCGCCGCCGCCTCTCCGGGGCCGTCGCCGGTCCGCGCCACGGCGGCCGGTGCCTCCGGCTTCGGCTTCGACCTGCCGAGAAGCCGTGCAAAAACGCCCATTTCAACTCCATACGTTACTCGTGCGGGCGAAAACCCGCGTCAAGCGGTGCGTCCGTTTGCGCCACCCGGGTCACCGCCTCCTCAGACCGAGCGGGCGGTATCTCGGTGCAACGAACCGGAATGCGCGCCGTCACGTAACTCGTTCGAGGCGCGGCCGACGCGTTTGCGAGACTGGTGCGGTGAGCAGCGCACCCCCCGCCCCCCGCGTCATCGCCGTCGTCGGCCCCACCGCGGCCGGAAAGTCCGATCTCGGCGTCTTCCTGGCCCAGCGACTCGGCGGCGAGGTCGTCAACGCCGACTCCATGCAGCTCTACCGCGGGATGGACATCGGCACCGCCAAGCTGACGCCCGAGGAGCGGGCCGGCGTCCCGCACCACCTGCTGGACATCTGGGACGTGACAGCCGCCGCGTCGGTCGCCGAGTACCAGAGACTGGCCCGCGCGCGGATCGACGCGCTGCTCGCCGAGGGCCGCTGGCCGATCCTGGTCGGCGGCTCGGGACTGTACGTCCGCGGAGCCGTCGACAACCTGGAGTTCCCCGGCACCGACCCCGTGATCCGGGCCAGGCTGGAAGAGGAGCTGGCGCTGCGCGGCCCCGGCGCGCTGCACGCCCGCCTGGCCGTCGCAGACCCCGACGCCGCCCGCGCCATCCTGCCCAGCAACGGCCGCCGCATCGTCCGCGCGCTCGAGGTGATCGAACTCACCGGGCAGCCCTTCACCGCCAACCTCCCCGGCCACGACTCCGTCTACGACACCGTGCAGATCGGCGTGGACGTCGCCCGTCCCGAACTCGACGAGCGGATCGCGCGCCGCGTCGACAGGATGTGGGAGGCGGGGCTGGTGGACGAGGTGCGCGCGCTGGAGGCGCGGGGACTGCGCGAGGGCCGCACGGCCTCGCGCGCGCTGGGCTACCAGCAGGTGCTCGCGGCGCTCGCCGGGGAGTGCACCGAAGCGGAAGCGCGGGCCGAGACCGTACGCGCCACCAAACGCTTCGCGCGCCGCCAGGACTCCTGGTTCCGGCGCGATCCGCGGGTCCACTGGCTGAGCGGCGCGATGGCGGACCGGGAGGATCTCCCGCGACTGGCGCTGACTCTGGTCGAACGACCGGTTACAGCCTGATCACGTGATGGCATCGGGATGCGCCGCCGGTCAACGCGGCCTCTGACGCCGTGCCATCATCGAGCTTCGATCGACCAAGTGGAGTCCTAGTTGGGAGGGCGCGTGGCGATGGAGGCCGGCCCTCGCGACACCGCACGAAGTGCCGAGATCACGACCGGTCCCGGTGAACCGGAACAGACCGAGGACCCTCTGGCCGAGGACGTGGGACGTCTCGCCGACGACGGCCCCGACGACACCGAGGGCGGTGTCACCGCCGACGGCCCGGCGCCCGAGGAGATGTACGCGGGCGGTCCGGAGGTCGAGGTCGAGCTGCGTCCGCAGCGGCGGCTGCGCATCTGGCAGCTCGCGCCCATCGTGGCCCTGGCCGCCGGCGGCTCCCTGATGTTCGCCTTCCCGCTCGCCTTCGACTTCGGCGACAGCGGCGCGGTCATCGCCATGCTGGGCCTGCTGATCTGCTCCTGCGCCGCGGGCTGGGGCATGATGGCCGCCCGCCGGGTCGGCTACACCTGGCCGGGGCTGCCGGCGCGCGGCTCGGGCCGCCGCCCCGACTGGCGGGTCGTCCTCGCCTACGTGCTGCTGGTGGCCGTCGTGGCCGTCCTCGCGGTGTGGCGCGTGGCCCGGCTGCGCTAGCCGCGCCCGGCGCCCGCCTGCGGTGTCGTACCGACCCCGTACGATCGAGGAATGAGCACGCGGATCGCCTTCCTCAAGGGTCACGGCACCGAGAACGACTTCGTGATCGTCCCGGACCCGGAGAACACCCTCGACCTGACCCCGGCCGCGGTCGCCGCCCTGTGCGACCGCCGGGCCGGCATCGGCGGCGACGGGGTGCTGCACGTCGTGCGGTCCGCCGCGCACCCCGAGGCGAAGCGGATGGCGGCCGAGGCGGAGTGGTTCATGGACTACCGCAACGGCGACGGCTCGATCGCGGAGATGTGCGGCAACGGCACCCGTGTGTTCGCCCGCTATCTCCAGCACGCCGGTCATGCGGCCGAAGGCGACATCGCCATCGCCACGCGCGCGGGCGTGAAGCGCGTCCACATCGCCAAGGACGGGGACGTCACCGTCGGCATGGGCGGCGCCCGTCTGCCCGAGGGCGAGGTCACGGTGAGCGTGGGCGGGCGGAGCTGGCCGGCGCGCAACGTCAACATGGGCAACCCGCACGCCGTCGCCTTCGTCGACGACCTCGCGCACGCCGGTGACCTGCTCTCGCCGCCGCCGGTCGCCCCCGCCGCGGCCTACCCGGAGGGCGTCAACGTCGAGTTCGTCGTGGACCGCGGCCCCCGGCACGTCGCGATGCGGGTGCACGAGCGCGGTTCCGGCGAGACCCGCTCCTGCGGCACGGGCGCGTGCGCCGTCGCCGTGGCCGCCGCCCGCCGCGACGGCGCCGACCCGGCCGGCACCGGCACCCCGGCGACGTACACCGTCGACGTGCCCGGTGGCCGGCTGGTCATCACCGAGCGCCCCGACGGCGAGATCGAGATGACCGGACCCGCCGTGATCGTCGCCGAGGGCGAGATCGACGCCGAGTGGCTGGCGAGCGCGCTCCGCTGACCTGGTGAGACGCCGGCCGTGCGGGCTCCGGGACGCCCGGGCCGGTGCTTGCCGGGGGCCGGGGGCCGGGGGCCGTTCGAAACGGCGGCCGAGCGCAGTGCAGGTGACGCAAACTCTAAACCTCGATGTCGTCGCTCGATTGGGTGATCCGTTTCACGCTCGGCGGGAGGCGGTCAGCCGCACGTGATGGGCTCGGTAGCATCAAGCACCGGCACGGACGGGGGAACGTCGCCAACCCTGAGCCGCGCACGCCCCGGGCTCCGTCCGCCGGTCCACGAGCCGGAGGTGCCCATGAGTGCGGAGGCCACGAACCCTGCGAACCCTGGTCCGGCGGCGCCCGCGGCCGCGCCCGCGGCGGCCCGCCGGAAGTCACGGGCGAGGATCGACCTGCGCCGGCTCGGCCGGGCCGCGCTGCTCGGCCCCGCCGCGCGCGGCAAGCTGCCCGACGCCATCGGCCACGTCGTCGAGGCGCACCGCGCCCACCACCCCGACGCGGACCTCGAACCGCTGCGCCGCGCCTACGTCCTGGCCGAGTCCTCGCACCGCGGCCAGATGCGCAAGAGCGGCGAGCCGTACATCACCCACCCCCTGGCCGTGACCCTGATCCTCGCCGAACTCGGCGCGGAGACCACCACCCTGACGGCCTCCCTGCTCCACGACACCGTCGAGGACACCGACGTGACGCTGGAGCAGGTGCGGGAGCAGTTCGGCGAGGAGGTGCGCTACCTCGTCGACGGCGTCACCAAGCTGGAGAAGGTCGACTACGGCGCGGCGGCCGAACCCGAGACCTTCCGCAAGATGCTCGTCGCCACGGGCAGCGACGTCCGGGTGATGTCGATCAAGCTCGCCGACCGTCTGCACAACATGCGCACCCTCGGCGTGATGCGCCCCGAGAAGCAGGCGCGGATCGCCAAGGTCACCCGCGACGTCCTCATCCCGCTCGCCGAACGCCTGGGCGTGCAGGCGCTGAAGACCGAACTGGAGGACCTGGTCTTCGCCATCCTCCACCCCGAGGAGTACGAACACACCCGGGAACTGATCGCCGGGAACGCGGCCGGCCCCGACGACACCCTCGCACAGACCGCCGACTCGGTCCGCGCGGTGCTGCGCGAGGCCGACATCGCCGCCGAAGTCCTCATCCGCCCTAGGCACTTCGTCTCGGTCCACCGGGTGACCCGCAAACGGGGGCGGCTGCGCGGCGCCGACTTCGGCCGGCTGCTGGTGCTCGTCGCCGAGGACGCCGACTGCTACGGCGTCCTGGGCGAGCTGCACACCTGCATGACGCCGGTCGTCTCCGAGTTCAAGGACTTCATCGCCGTACCAAAGTTCAACCTATACCAGTCGCTGCACACCGCCGTCGCCCGAGAGGACGGACAGGTCGTCGAGGTGCTCATCCGCACCCACCAGATGCACCGGGTCGCCGAGGCCGGCGTCGTGGCGCTCGGCAACCCCTACGCCCCGGGAACCGACGATCCCGCCGACGGCGAGCGCGCCGACCCCACCCGCCCGGGCTGGCTGTCCCGCCTCCTGGACTGGCAGGAGGCGGCGCCCGACCCCGACACCTTCTGGTCCACCCTGCGCGAGGACCTCGCCCAGGACCGGGAGATCACCGTGTTCCGGCCCGACGGCGGCGCCCTCGGCCTGCCCGAGGGCGCGAGCTGCGTGGACGCCGCCTACGCCCAGTACGGCGAGGACGCCCACGCCTGCATCGGCGCCCGCGTCAACGGCCGCCTGGCCACCCTCAGCACCGTGCTCCGGGACGGTGACACGGTGCAGTTGCTCATGGGTCAGGACCCGGCCTCCGAACCCTCCCGCGAGTGGCTGGAGCACGCCCACACCGCGGCCGCGCGGATCGCCATCCAGCGGTGGCTGGCCGCACATCCGGGCGGTACCGGCGACGCGCACGCCGAGGAGGCGGAACGGGCCGCCGGGAGTGCCGCCGGCGAGCCGGCCGTCCGGCCCGCCGCGTCCGAGGGCGCCGGCGCCACCCGCCCGCGCGCCGCCGACGTGCGCCTGGACCGGCCGGGGGCCACCGTGCGTCTCGCGGGATGCTGTACGCCCGTACCGCCCGACCGGATCACCGGCTTCGCCGTGCGCGGGGGAGTGGTGACCGTGCACCGCGCGGAGTGCGCCGCGGTGGCGCAGATGAAGAGCCGGGGACGCACCGAGATCGACGTGCGCTGGGGAGACACCACCGAGTGCCGGGTCACCCTGGTCGCCGAATCGTTCGGCCGCCCGCATCTGCTGGCCGACCTGACAGAGGCGATCGCCCTGGCCGGCGTGGACATCGTCTCCGCGACCGTGGAACCCCCCAGCCAGCAGCGGGTCCGTCACACCTACACGCTCCAGCTCCCCGACGCCGCCCGGCTCCCGGCCCTCATGCGGGCGATGCGCGACGTGCCCGGGGTGTTCGACGTGGCCCGCGCCCAGCACCGGGCGCCCGCTCCCTGAGCGGGCGCCGAACACGCCCGGATGCCCGAACCGGGCGCAACCGGACCGACCCGATCGGGTGGGCCGGGCGCGCGCCGCCGTCATGGCGCACGAGCGCGCTGGTAGCCGTGGTGCATGCCGTTCACCCTCCGCCGGGGCCGGAACCACCGCCCCCTCCGCCGCCGGAAGGCCGCCCTGCTCGCCTCCGCCGTCTCCGTCTGCCTGCTCGCCGCCGCCGCCCCGGCCGAGCCCCTGGGCGTCGGTGACCGGCTCTTCCCGTACCTGGGCAACCCCGGGTACGACGTGGCGTCGTACGACCTGTCCTTCACCTATTCCGGCAAGAACGACAAGCCGCTGCGGGCCGTCACGACCATCAGCGCCTGGACGACCACCGCCCTGGACCGCCTCAACCTCGACTTCGCGCACGGCACCGTCGAGTCCGTCGAGGTGGACGGCCGCCGCGCCGCCTTCACGAGCGCGGGCGAGGACCTGGTGGTCACCCCCGACCACCCGCTGCCGCGAGGCAGTTGGACGCGGATCACCGTGAAGCACACCAGCGACCCCGTCAGCGCCAAGGGCCAGGACGGCGGCTGGGTGCGCACCGCCGACGGCCTTGCGATGGCCAACCAGGCCGACGCCGCCCACCTGGTCTTCCCGTGCAACGACCACCCGTCCGACAAGGCGATGTTCACCGTCCGGGTCACCGCCCCCGACGACTACACCGTCGTGGCCAACGGCCTGCCCGCCGGCGCCGAGCGCGTAGGCCGCGCCACCACCTGGACCTTCCGCACCCAGCACCCCATGGCCACCGAGCTCGCCCAGGTGTCCATCGGCCGCTCAGCGGTCGTCCGCCGCGAGGGACCGCACGGGCTGCCGGTCCGCGACGTCGTGCCCGCCGCCGACCGCAAGGCGCTCGAACCGTGGCTCGCCAAGACGCCGGGCCAGATCGCCTGGCTGGAGAGCAAGGTCGGCGCCTACCCGTTCGAGACGTACGGCGTGCTCATGGCCCAGGCCTCGACGGGCTTCGAACTGGAGACGCAGACCCTCTCGCTGTTCGAGAAGGACCTCTTCACCAAGCCCGCCTACCCCGCCTGGTACGTCGACTCGATCATGGTGCACGAGCTGTCCCACCAGTGGTTCGGCGACAGCGTCAGCCCCCGCACCTGGTCCGACGTCTGGCTCAACGAGGGGCACGCCACCTGGTACGAGTCCCTCTACGCGCAGGAGAAGGAGAAGCGGTCCATGCAGGACCGCATGAAGGCCGCCTACGGGGCCTCCGACCGCTGGCGGGCCGAGGGCGGCCCCCCGGCCCGGCCCAAGGCGCCCGCGCCCGGCCAGAAGATCAGCATCTTCCGGCCGAACATCTACGACGGCGCGGCGCTGGTGCTCTACGCCCTGCGCCAGGAGATCGGCACGCCGGCGTTCGAGCGCCTGGAGCGGGCCTGGGTCCGGCAGCACCGCGACTCGACCGCCACCACAGCCGACTTCGTCCGGCTGGCCTCGGCGACCGCCGGCCGCGACCTCACCGGCTTCTTCCAGCCCTGGCTGTACGGCGAGAAGACCCCGCCGATGCCCGGCCACCCGGACTGGAAGAGCGGCCGGAACGCCAAGGAGCCCGAGCGGGACAAGCACGGCAAGCAGAGCGGGCGGTCACGGAGCCGTGCCGAGGCACCTGGTCACGGGCACGCGGGCCCGGGCGGAAAGTAGCGCCGCAGGGGTGCCAGGGCGGTCCGGGCCGGGAATAAGACGGTGACGAGACGTCCCGTGCCGTGCGACCATCGTCGGGTCGGCGCGGCACGGGACACGGGAATCCCCCGGGGTACTCGTGCGTTGTCCCTGATGACCGCCGAATCGGCATTCCCACCGACGTAAGGATCCAATGACCTCCTCTTCTTCCCCTTCCCAGGACACCAAGCGCTTCGCGCACGCCTATCCCGAAGGTCTTCGGGCCGATGCCCTGATGGAAGAGGACGTCGCCTGGAGCTTCGAGATCGACGGCGAGCGGGACGGCGACCAGTTCGACCGCTCCGAGCGTGCGGCCCTGCGCCGGGTGGCGGGTCTGTCCACCGAGCTGGAGGACGTCACCGAGGTCGAGTACCGGCAGCTCCGGCTGGAGCGGGTCGTGCTCGTCGGGGTGTGGACCACCGGCACCGCGCAGGACGCCGACAACTCCCTCGCGGAGCTGGCGGCCCTCGCGGAGACCGCGGGCGCGATCGTGCTCGACGGCGTCATCCAGCGCCGCGACAAGCCCGACCCGGCCACCTACATCGGCTCCGGCAAGGCGGCCGAACTCCGCGACGTCGTGATCGAGACCGGCGCGGACACCGTCATCTGCGACGGTGAGCTGAGCCCCGGCCAGCTCATCCAGCTCGAGGACGTCGTCAAGGTCAAGGTCATCGACCGTACGGCCCTGATCCTCGACATCTTCGCGCAGCACGCCAAGTCCCGTGAGGGCAAGGCGCAGGTCGCCCTTGCGCAGATGCAGTACATGCTGCCGAGGCTGCGAGGCTGGGGTCAGTCGCTGTCCCGACAGATGGGCGGCGGCCGCGGCGGCCTCGCCACCCGCGGTCCCGGTGAGACCAAGATCGAGACGGACCGGCGGCGGATCCGCGAGAAGATGGCGAAGATGCGCCGGGAGATCGCGGACATGAAGACCGGCCGCGAGATCAAGCGACAGGAGCGCCGGCGCAACAAGGTGCCGTCCGTCGCCATCGCGGGCTACACCAACGCCGGCAAGTCCTCCCTGCTCAACCGTCTGACGGGCGCCGGCGTCCTGGTCGAGAACGCGCTGTTCGCGACCCTCGACCCGACCGTCCGCCGGGCCGAGACCCCGAGCGGACGGCTGTACACACTGGCCGACACCGTCGGATTCGTCCGGCATCTGCCGCACCACCTGGTCGAGGCGTTCCGCTCCACCATGGAGGAGGTCGGCGACTCCGACCTCATCCTGCACGTGGTGGACGGCTCGCACCCGGTGCCGGAGGAGCAGCTCGCCGCGGTGCGCGAGGTGATCCGGGACGTCGGCGCCACCGACGTACCCGAGATCGTCGTGATCAACAAGGCGGACGCGGCCGACCCGCTGGTGCTCCAGCGGCTGCTGCGGGTGGAGAAGCGCTCCATCGCCGTCTCGGCCCGCACCGGCCAGGGCATCGAGGAACTGCTCGCGCTGATCGACGACCAGCTGCCCCGTCCGTCGGTCGAGGTCGAGGCGCTCGTCCCGTACACCCAGGGCAAGCTCGTCGCCCGCGCCCACACCGAGGGCGAGGTGATCTCCGAGGAGCACACCGCGGAGGGCACCCTGCTCAAGGCCCGGGTGCACGAGGAGCTGGCCGCGGATCTGGCGCCCTACACGCCGACGCCCGCGGCCTGACCGCAGCGCGACACCGCGTGAGAGAGGCCCGCCACCCGGATGGGGTGGCGGGCCTCTCGTCATCGCTCAGCGGGTCCCGCCGGCGTCCGCCGCGAGCGCGGTCCACGTTCCGGCGGAGCACCACGGCCGCCTGGGCCGCGGCCCGGCGAGGCGGGCGTCACCGCCTCGCGAACTTCTCGCTGACCGAGTCGTAGACGCCCTTGGCCACCTCACCCAGCCGGGGGCCCGCCAGCCAGCCCGCGCGCACCGGGCCGATCGAGGTGTTGGACACCAGGGCGGACTTGCCGTCCGGGCCGGTCTCCACCCAGCCGCCGCCCGAGGAGCCGCCGGTCATCGTGCAGCCGATGCGGTACATCGTCGGGTCCGCCTTGCCGAGGGACAGCCGGCCCGGCTTGTCCTGGCACTGGTAGGCGAGCTGGCCGTCGTAGGGAGCCGCGGCGGGGTAGCCCGTCGCCGTGATGCTCTGCACCTTCGGCACGGCCGGGGCGCCGAAGTTCACCGGCAGCGCCCCGCCGACCGTCTCCTCCAGCGACTTGCCCGCGCTGCCCTGCTCGGGCGTCACGTGGATGACCGCGAAGTCGTACGAGGCGCCGTTGCCGCCGGTGCGGCCGCCCTGGTCGATCCACTGCTGCGAGGTCTTCGCCGCGTCCGCCCACCAGACGCCGTACGGGGCGACCTCGGCCCGGCTGGCGTCCCGCAGCTGCGCGTTCGACTTGCCCTGGTTGTTGTACGACGGCACGAACGCGATGTTGCGGTACCAGCCGCCGCTCTTCCCGGCGTGCACACAGTGGCCGGCCGTCCAGATGAGGTTGGACTTGCCGGGATGCGCCGGGTCCTGAACGACCGTCGCCGAGCAGACCATCGTGCCCTCGGGGGAGTCGAAGAAGACCTTGCCCGAGGTGGCCGCGCTGGTGTGGTACGGCGGCTTGACCGCCTGCGCGTCCACCGGCGCCGGGGTCGGGTCCGTCACGCCCTGGTCACCGGAGAGGTCGTTGTCGTCCACGTGCTTGGCCGGGTCGTCGGCGCGCCGCATCCGGTCCGGGTTCCACAGCCCCTTGATGATGGGGTTGATGAAGTCGTTGGCCTCGCGCAGCCAGTCGTCCCGGTTCCAGTTCTTCCAGGCGCCTTCCTTCCACTTGTCGACGTCGATCCCGTGCTCCTTGAGCTTCTGACGGATGTCGTCCGGGATCTTGATCTTGCCGTCGCCGGTGCCGCTCCGGGTGGCGGCGGCGGTCGGCCTGCCGTCGGCGCTGTCGTCACCGTCGCCGTTGCAGGCCGTGGCGGTCAGCGCCAGCGCCGAGACGAGGGCGACCGTCGCCAGCACGGGGGAGGACCGGCGCGGCGCGCCCCTCCCTCGCCGAACGGTGGACGACGGCCGTATGGATCGCATGGTGTGGACTCCCCCTGAGGTGAAGGTACTCGGCGCTTCGGCCCGGGCACCGGCACCGCACCCGAGGGGAGTTGACGCCGGTCCCCTGGCCCGCTGGGAACGGCATCACACACTATGCGCTCGCTGTGGGGGAGTTCCGACGGTCCGGCAACGGTTCGGCCACAAGCGGTCTGACCTGGACGCACACCAGCCTCAGTCGCCGTGCGGGGCGGCCCTGACGGCGCCTGCGACGGCGCCCACGGCGATCCTGCGGGCGACGACGGTCGCACGCGGAGATTGCGGGAAACCCGTAACCCGTGGGCCGCTGCGCGGTTGTAGGGGTGGGGGGTCCGCTGCCTGTGCCCGGTCCCCGCGGATCAACTCGCCTCAGGACAGCGGGAGGAAAGCGAGTCGTGGCCGTGACCGAGTCGGTGGCTGAAGGTGCGCACGCGGAAGAGCGCGCCGTGCACGAGGGGATCCTCAGGCGCCAGTCGGCGCGTGAGTCCGCGGCACGCACCTATGCGCGGGCCCTGCCGATCGTGCCCGTGCGGGCGCGGGGGATGACCATCGAGGGCGCCGACGGACGCCGCTACCTGGACTGCCTCTCGGGAGCCGGCACCCTCGCCCTCGGCCACAACCACCCAGTGGTCCTGGAGGCCATCCGCCGGGTCCTCGACTCCGGCGCCCCGCTCTCCGTCCTCGACCTGGCGACGCCGGTGAAGGACGCCTTCATCACCGAGCTGTTCCGCACCCTGCCGGCCGGGCTCGCCGACCGTGCCCGGGTGCAGTTCTGCGGGCCGGCCGGCACCGACGCGGTCGAAGCCGCGCTCAAACTGGTCCGCACCGCGACCGGACGCACCGGCATGCTCGCCTTCACCGGCGCCTACCACGGCATGACGGCCGGGGCCATGGCGGCCTCCGGCGGAGCCGGCGACGTACGGGTCGCGCGGCTGCCGTTCCCGCAGGACTACCGCTGCCCCTTCGGCGTCGGCGGTCCGCGCGGCGCGGAACTCGGCGCCCGCCTGACCGAGTCCCTCCTCGACGACCCGAAGTCGGGGGTACCGCTCCCCGCCGGGATGATCGTCGAACCCGTCCAGGGCGAGGGCGGCGTGCTCCCGGCGCCGGACGGCTGGATGCGCCGCATGCGCGAGATCACCGCCGAGCGGTCCGTCCCGCTGATCGCCGACGAGATCCAGACCGGCGTCGGCCGTACGGGCGCCTTCTGGGCCGTGGAGCACAGTGGTGTCGTCCCCGACGTCATGGTCATGTCGAAGGCCATCGGCGGCAGCCTGCCGCTGGCCGTGGTCGTCTACCGCGAGGACCTCGACGCATGGCAGCCCGGTGCCCACGCCGGCACCTTCCGGGGCAACCAACTGGCCATGGCCGCCGGCACCGCCACCCTCGCCCATGTCCGGGAGAACGCGCTCGCGGAGCGAGCCGCCGCCCTCGGCTCCCGGATGCTGTCCCAGCTCAGCCGGTTGCGGGACGCGTTCCCGTGCGTGGGCGACGTACGGGGGCGCGGGCTGATGCTCGGCATCGAGCTCGTGGACCCGGAGAGCGAGAGGCCGACGCCCGGACCGGCCGGTGACCCCTCCGCCGGTGATCACCGGCACGCCGCCGACGGCCCCGGGCCCGACCGCACCCCGCACCGCGCCGACCCCCAGCTCGCCGCGGCCGTCCAACGGGAGTGCCTGGACCGGGGGCTCATCGTGGAACTCGGCGGCCGCCACGCGGGCGTCGTACGGCTTCTGCCGCCGCTGACCATCTCCGACGAGCAGGCGGAAGCCGTCATGGACCGCCTGGCCGACGCGGTGGCGGCGGCCCGCCGACAGCAGGACCACGGCCGCGGGCACCGTCATCCTGACGGCCCTGGCCCCGGCAACGGCTAGCAGCCGGACCACCGCGACGGCCCCACCAGCGAGGCCTTGAGCCCGCCCACGCCCGGTGCTCCCGCCCGCGGTCAGACGTGAGCAGCGCGCACCACAGGCACGCGCGGCTCGGTCGCCCGGAAGCACGCGGACCCCGAGCAGCGCAGCGTGACTCGCACGGCGACCCGACCACACGACGCCGGCACCGCGGCACGACGACCGCATGGCAGCACGACGCACGGCAGCACGACCACATGGCAGCCCAACCGCACGCGCAACCGCACGACCGCGCAACCGCGCGCCGGCCGAGCGTGTGACGGCTCGCCCGACGAGCCCCCTGCACAACCCACCCCGCCCCCTCCCGAGGAGCCGTCTTGAACGCCACCCCCGCACCCGACGGCCGTTCCGGCAGTCCCGACGACCATGGCGACTCCGGCGCCCAGCCGGCTCCCGTGCCGCTCCCCGAGTCGTTCCCCCAGCAGAAGCGACGGGCCCCTGACGAGGTGAGCGCGGAAGAGCCGGGCGCGGAATCGCTGGAGGACCCCGGCCCCGCGGAAGTGCCCGGCGCCGACCCGCTGGAGGACCCTGATCCCGGCGCCGCCGCTCAGGCCGCCGCCGTGGAGAACCTCCTGCGCTGCTGGGTGCGGGAGAACGACCTCGCCGCCCCCGCCACCGGCATCCTTCGCATCCCGCTCCTCCGCAGCGGCACCGCGTTGATCGTCCAGGTGCGGTACTGGTCCCCGGCCGGCTGGCACCGCTTCGGACCGGTCCGCCTCGCCGGCGCCGAGACGGCATCGCCCGTCGACGCGACCACGCTCGTGGCCCTCCTCGCCAGGGAGACCCCCGGCGGCGCCCACGGCATGCCCGGCGCGCCGGAGCAGCCGGGGGCCACGGGCGACGGCGGTGACCTGGTCGCCAGGGTCGCCGACTCGCTGCGCCGCACCGCGGCCTTCATCGGCGACCGCCGCGCCCGTCCTGCCGACGGCCCCGACCTCTTCCTCGGCGCCGAGCAGTCCCTCCTGCTCGGACACCCCCTGCACCCGGCCCCGAAGAGTCGTGAGGGCCTGACGGAGGCCGAGGGCCCGCTGTACTCACCGGAGTCACGCGGCTCGTTCCCGCTGCACTGGTGGGCCGTGGCCCCCTCTCTGCTGGCGACCGACTCGGCCTGGACCGAGCGCGGCCGTCCCGTACCCGCCGACCGGCTAACCCAGCGGCTCGCCGGAACCACTCCGTCCCTGCCCGACGGCTACGCCGTGCTGCCGCTGCACCCCTGGCAGGCGAGGGAGATCAGGCACCGCGAGGCGGTCGCCGCCCTGCTCGACTCCGGAGCGCTCCGCGACCTCGGACCGCTCGGCGCACCCTGGCACCCCACCTCCTCCGTTCGCACCGTCCACCGGTCCGGTGCCCCGGCGATGCTCAAGCTGTCGCTGGGCCTGCGCATCACCAATTCCCGTCGCGAGAACCTGCGCAAGGAACTCCACCGCGGAGTGGAGGTGCACCGGTTGCTGCGCGGCGGCCTCGCCCGCCAGTGGCACGCCGCACACCCCGCCTTCGACATCGTCCGCGACCCCGCCTGGCTCGCCGTCGACGACCCGGACGGGCGGCCCCTGGCCGGCCTCGACGTCATGATCCGGCACAACCCGTTCGCCCCGTCCGACGACGTCGGCTGCCTGGCCGGACTCGTCTCGCCCCGGCCCCTCGACGAACCGGACACCGACGCCCGGCCCGCGACGGAACCCCGGGCCCTGCGGTCCCGCCTGTCTCAGCTCGTGACACGGCTCGCCGCACGCACCCGGCGTCCTGTCGAAGCCGTCGCCGCGGAGTGGTTCCTGCGCTACCTGGAACAGGTCGTCCGGCCCGTGCTCTGGCTGGACAGCGAGGCCGGGGTCGCCCTCGAAGCCCATCAGCAGAACACGCTGGTCCTGCTCGACCGTGACGGCTGGCCCGCCGGCGGCCGGTACCGAGACAACCAGGGCTACTACTTCCGCGAGTCCAGGCGGGCCGAACTAGACGCGAGGCTGCCCGGCGTCGGCGTGCGCAGCGACACCTTCGTCGCGGACGAGGTGACCGACGAACGCTTCGCGTACTACCTCGCCGTCAACAACGTGCTCGGGCTGATCGGCGCCTTCGGCTCCCAGCGGCTTGCCGACGAGCGGCTGCTCCTCGCGGCGTTCCGCGGCTTCCTCTCCGACGCCGCCTCGGGGCCGCTCGCCCTGCGCACCCCGCTGCCCGGCCTGCTGCTCGACTCACCTGTCCTGCGCTGCAAGGCCAACCTGCTGACCCGGCTGCACGGCATGGACGAACTCGTCGGCCCGGTCGACACCCAGTCCGTCTACGTCACCATCGCCAACCCCCTCCATTCCTGAACCCACCTGCATTCCTGAACCCACCTCCCTGCTCCTCCGCATCTCCCGCGGAGCACCACCTCCCTCTCCCGAAAGGAGCGCGCCGTGCCCTCCACCGACACCAGCGCGGACACCGCCTCTCCCGAGGACGGCGAGGCCACGCTGCACCTGCGTCTGCCCGACGAGTTCGTGGCCCTCTTCGCCACGGCCGACCTGCTCGACGACGTCTCCGGCTGGGGGCCGGCCGTCACACCCGTGGGTCTCTTCGAACTCGTCCCCGTGCGCCTGGCGGCCGACCTCCCTCTCGTCCACCGCTGGATGAACGACCCCGCTGTGGCCGAGTACTGGGAGCTGGCGGGGCCCCCGGACACGACGGCGGACCATCTGCGCGCCCAACTCGAAGGCGACGGCCGAAGCGTGCCGTGCCTGGGCGTGCTGGACGGCGTCCCCATGAGCTACTGGGAGATCTACCGTGCCGACCTCGATCCACTGGCCCGCCACTGCCCGATCCGGCCGCACGACACCGGGATCCACCTCCTCATCGGCGAGCCCGCCGACCGGCGGCGGGGACTGGGCTCCGCTCTGCTCGAAGCCGTGTCCGGTCTCGTGCTGGCCCGTCGCCCCGCCTGCTCCCGGGTGATCGCCGAGCCCGATCTTCGCAACACCCCCTCCGTCGCCGCTTTCCTGCGTGCCGGCTTCCGGCTTGCCGGGGAGGTCGACCTCCCCGGCAAGCGAGCCGCCCTCGTGATCCGCGAGCGCGTCCCGCACCGGACGATGTGACGACTCGTGATGGCGTCGTCACATTGAGTACGAACGGCGGTTCGGCGACGTTCCCGGCAGTCGTGAGAAATCTCAGAAACTCGCCGAGCCGCCGCGGCAGCCGGCCCACCGCCCCAGGAGCCCCGGCCGTGATCCCACCCCCCGCCCCCGCCGCGACCGCCCGTTTGTCAGTGCCGGGCCGTAGGGTGGTCGGGCTATGACGAAGCCCTCACTCCCCGAGCTCCTGCACGCCGCCGTCGCAGCCGTCGGCGGCACGGAGCGCCCCGGCCAGGTGACCATGGCCGAAGCGGTCGCCGAGGCGATCGACGACGGATCCCACCTGCTGGTCCAGGCCGGCACCGGCACAGGAAAGTCGCTGGGCTACCTCGTGCCCGCGCTCGCGCACGGGGAGCGGGTGGTCGTCGCCACGGCGACGCTGGCGCTGCAGCGCCAGCTCGTGGAGCGCGACCTGCCCCGCACAGTCGACGCGCTGCACCCGCTGCTGCGCCGCCGCCCGGATTTCGCGATGCTCAAGGGCAGGTCCAACTACCTGTGCCTGCACCGCCTGCACGAGGGCATGCCGCAGGACGAGGAGGACGGGCTCTTCGACCAGTTCGAGGCCGCCGCGCCCACCAGCAAGCTGGGCCAGGACCTGCTGCGCCTGCGCGACTGGGCCGACGAGACGGAGACTGGCGACCGCGACGGCCTCACGCCGGGCGTCTCCGACCGTGCCTGGGCGCAGGTGTCGGTGTCCTCGCGCGAGTGCCTGGGCGCGTCGAAGTGCGCCTACGGCGCCGAGTGCTTCGCGGAGATGGCGCGTGAGCGTGCCAAGCTCGCCGAGGTCGTCGTCACCAACCACGCCCTGCTGGCGATCGACGCCATCGAGGGCGCCCCGGTACTGCCGCAGCACGAGGTGCTGATCGTCGACGAGGCGCACGAACTCGTCTCCCGTGTCACCGGCGTCGCCACCGGGGAGCTCACGCCCGGCCAGGTCAACCGTGCCGTGCGCCGGGCGGCCAAGCTCGTCAACGAGAAGGCCGCCGACCAGCTCCAGACCGCCGCGGAGGGCTTCGAGCGGCTGATGGAACTGGCTCTGCCGGGCCGGCTCGAGGAGATCCCGGAGGACCTCGGCTACGCGCTGATGGCGCTGCGGGACGCCGCGCGCACGGTCATCACCGCGCTCGGCTCGACCCGCGACAAGTCGGTCCAGGACGAGGACGCGGTCCGCAAGCAGGCGCTGGCCTCGGTGGAGACCGTGCACGACGTGGCGGAGCGGGTGGTCAACGGCTCCGAGTGGGACGTGGTCTGGTACGAGCGCCACGACCGCTTCGGCGCCTCCCTGCGCGTCGCGCCCATGTCGGTCTCCGGGCTGCTCAGGGAGAAGCTCTTCGCGGACCGCAGCGTCGTCCTCACGTCCGCGACGCTCAAGCTCGGCGGCGACTTCAACGGCGTCGGCGCCTCCCTGGGACTCGGCCCCGAGGGCACGCAGGGCGAGGACCTGCCGCAGTGGAAGGGGGTGGACGTCGGCTCGCCGTTCGACTACCCGAAGCAGGGCATCCTGTACGTCGCGAAGCACCTCGCGCGCCCGGCCCGGGACGGCGAGCGCTCCGACATGCTGACGGAGCTGACCGAGCTGATCCAGGCGGCCGGCGGCCGCACCCTCGGACTGTTCTCTTCCATGCGTGCCGCCCAGCTCGCGGCGGAGGAGCTGCGCTCCCGGATCCCCGAGTTCCCGATCCTGCTGCAGGGCGAGGAGACCCTCGGCGAGCTGATCAAGAACTTCGCCGCCGACCCGCGGACCTGCCTGTTCGGCACGCTGTCGCTGTGGCAGGGCGTGGACGTACCAGGTCCCAGCTGCCAGCTGGTGGTCATGGACAAGATCCCCTTCCCGCGCCCCGACGACCCGCTGATGAGCGCCCGTCAGAAGGCGGTGGAGGACGCGGGCGGCAACGGCTTCATGGCGGTGGCCGCGACACACGCGGCCCTACTCATGGCCCAGGGCGCAGGCCGTCTGGTCCGCGCCTCGGGGGACCGCGGCGTGGTCGCGGTACTGGACCAGCGACTCGCCACCGCGCGGTACGGCGGCTACCTCAAGGCTTCGCTGCCCGACTTCTGGTACACCACGGACCGCAACCAGGTGCGCAGGTCACTCGCGGCCATCGACGCGGCCGCCCGGAAGACGGAAGAGGCGCAGACGCAGGAGCAGTGATCTTGGGCTGGTCCGGCCAAGAACAGTGATCTCCGGGCCGGTCCGAAGCGGAGCGGGGCGGGGCGGGGCGGCCGATGCCGGCCCCGCGCCTTGCTCGGCGGTCCATGCGTGCACAGGGGCGGCTCCGGGGGAGTCCGGACAGCACAGGGCCCCGGAACCGGCGCAGGGGTTCCGGGGCCCGGTCAAGGGGGTCGGGCCGTGTCCGGCCCGCCCGCCGCGCCGTCACACGCGGCGCAGTACGGCGACGACCTTGCCCAGAATGGTGGCGTCGTCGCCGGGGATCGGTTCGTAGGCCGCGTTGTGCGGCAGGAGCCAGACGTGGCCGTCCTCGCGCTTGAAGCGCTTGACGGTGGCCTCGCCGTCGAGCATCGCCGCGACGATGTCGCCGTTCTCGGCGACCGGCTGACGGCGGACGGTGACCCAGTCGCCGTCGCAGATCGCGGCCTCGATCATGGAGTCGCCGACGACCTTCAGCACGAACAGCTCGCCGTCGCCGACGAGCTGCCGGGGCAGCGGGAACACGTCCTCGACCGACTCCTCCGCGAGGATCGGTCCGCCGGCTGCGATGCGGCCGACCAGCGGGACGTAGGACGCGGCGGGCTTGCCGGCGGTGTCGGTGGGCTGCACCGTCACGGCCTGGTCGGAGCCGCGGACCTCGTACGCGCGGGGACGGTGCGGGTCGCGGCGCAGGAAGCCCTTGCGCTCCAGCGCCATCAGCTGGTGCGCGACCGAGGAGGTGCTGGAGAGGCCGACGGCCTGGCCGATCTCGCGCATCGACGGCGGGTAACCGCGCCGCTGCACGGAATCCCGGATGACCTCGATCACCCGGCGCTGCCGGTCGGTGAGCCCCGAGCTGTCCGCCCGGATGCCTGGAGGTCGGCCAGGCAGGGAGCGCTTGTGCCCCTCGGGATTCGTGGCTTCGTTCATCGCATGTACCGGCTCGACTCGGCCCATGGAGCGGTCCTGGGCGGTGATGGTGGCACTGTCTGCGGTGGTGGTCACGTCGGCCCCTCTCGATGGTCTCCCTGCTGGACAACGGTAGTTGCTTTCGAAAGGTTGCGCCAAACACACGTTCGAGTGAAAAAGTGCGAATCACCTGACGCGATCACGTGTCTGGGTGTATAGCTAACGCGGCACCTGGCGGGCAAAAGTGCCCATTTGTTGTACTCTTCACCGCCGGGATCGGTGACCTTGTGGGTCGTGCCCTCAGTCTGCCATCCGGAACCCCGTCCTCCTGGATCCGGGCTCCCTTCTGTGCCGGAGTGCCACGCGGCCTCCGTGCGGCGCCCACGGTATCTCCGCAACCGGCGGATCGGTACGCCCCGGCGCCCGCGTGTTCGGAATTGCAGCGCGCGGGTATTCGAGGCGTGCTCCGTCAGGGCGACACGCGTGATTGCCTCGATGTATGGGCCAGGCCCTACATCTAGTGGTTGGATGCTTACCCGGGCCCACAAGTTGTGGTCCCCCGGGTCTTGGACGGCTCAGTCATCGCCTATGCTTAGGGCTGCTTCGCGGGGCCCATGTGGCCCAGCGAGGCTGTTGAGTCTGCTGTGAGGAGGGTTGGAGATCCATGCACTGCCCCTTCTGCAGGCACCCCGACAGCCGTGTGGTCGACAGTCGTACGACCGACGACGGCACGTCGATCCGCAGGCGCCGCCAGTGTCCTGACTGCTCCCGTCGTTTCACGACCGTGGAGACGTGCTCGCTCATGGTGGTGAAGCGGTCGGGGGTCACCGAGCCTTTCAGCCGTACCAAGGTCATCAACGGTGTGCGCAAGGCATGCCAGGGACGGCCGGTCACCGAGGACGCGCTCGCCCAACTCGGCCAGCGGGTCGAGGAGGCGGTGCGGGCCACCGGGAGCGCCGAGCTGACCACTCACGACGTAGGTCTGGCCATACTCGGCCCGTTGCAGGAACTCGACCTCGTCGCCTATCTGCGGTTCGCCTCCGTCTACCGGGCCTTCGACTCGCTGGACGACTTCGAGGCCGCCATCGCGGAGCTGAGGCAGGCACGAGGCCCCGCCGCGGACGACGAGGACGCGGGAGCGGGGAGCCAGGAAGACGCGCGCGGGCCCGGAGGGACCACGGAGGTCCCCGTGCCCGCCCACGCCGCCGACTGACCGGCGCTGCGGAACCCGGACGGAGGGCCGGGTTCCGCCTCGGACGGCGGCGACCAAGACCTGTTGCGGGTGGCAGATGAGGGAGCCCGCAACACAAGACAGAACACCGTGCCCAGGAACATCGGGGCACTTCAGGGCGTTTTCGCCCGTACAGGGAGGCGGCATGACAGAGACGGCGAGCGGTCCGGCGCGAGGTTCCCGAGCCAAGGGAGCCAAGGCGGGTAGCAAGGGACTGCACATCGAGCGCATCCACACCACCCCCGGCGTGCACCCGTACGACGAGGTGGCCTGGGAGCGCCGTGACGTCGTCATGACCAACTGGCGCGACGGCTCGGTCAACTTCGAGCAGCGTGGCGTCGAGTTCCCCGACTTCTGGTCGGTGAACGCGGTCAACATCGTCACCAGCAAGTACTTCCGCGGTGCCGTGGGCACCCCGCAGCGCGAGGTCAGCCTTCGGCAGCTGATCGACCGCATCGTGAAGACGTACCGGAAGGCCGGTGAGGACTACAAGTACTTCGCCTCGCCCGCCGACGCCGAGATCTTCGAGCACGAGCTGGCCTACGCCCTCCTGCACCAGATCTTCAGCTTCAACAGCCCCGTCTGGTTCAACGTCGGCACCCCGCAGCCGCAGCAGGTCTCCGCCTGCTTCATCCTGTCCGTCGACGACTCCATGGAGTCGATCCTCGACTGGTACAAGGAAGAGGGCATGATCTTCAAGGGAGGTTCCGGCGCCGGTCTGAACCTCTCCCGCATCCGCTCCTCCAAGGAGCTGCTCTCCTCCGGCGGCAACGCCTCCGGTCCCGTCTCCTTCATGCGCGGCGCCGACGCCTCCGCCGGCACCATCAAGTCCGGCGGCGCCACCCGCCGCGCCGCCAAGATGGTCGTGCTCGACGTCGACCACCCCGACATCGAGGACTTCATCCAGACCAAGGTCAGCGAGGAGGAGAAGATCCGCGTCCTGCGCGACGCGGGCTTCGACATGGACCTGGGCGGGGACGACATCACCTCCGTCCAGTACCAGAACGCCAACAACTCGGTCCGGGTGAACGACGAGTTCATGACGGCGGTCGAGTCGAGCGGCAAGTTCGGCCTGCGTGCCCGCATGACCGGTGAGGTCATCGAGGAGGTCGACGCCAAGGCGCTCTTCCGCAAGATCGCCGAGGCCGCCTGGGCCTGCGCCGACCCGGGCATCCAGTACGACGACACGATCAACAACTGGCACACCTGCCCCGAGTCCGGCCGGATCACCGCGTCGAACCCGTGCAGCGAGTACATGCACCTGGACAACACGTCCTGCAACCTGGCCTCGCTGAACCTGATGAAGTTCCTCAAGGACGACGGCAAGGGCCACCAGTCCTTCGAGACCGAGCGTTTCCAGAAGGTCGTCGAGCTGGTCATCACCGCGATGGACATCTCGATCTGCTTCGCGGACTTCCCGACCCAGAAGATCGGCGAGAACACGCGCGCGTTCCGCCAGCTCGGCATCGGCTACGCCAACCTCGGCGCCCTGCTGATGGCCACCGGCCACGCCTACGACTCCGACGGCGGCCGCGCCCTCGCCGGCGCCATCACCTCGCTGATGACCGGCACGGCCTACCGCCGCTCCGCCGAGCTGGCCGCCGTCGTCGGCCCGTACGACGGCTACGCCCGCAACGCCGACGCCCACAAGCGCGTCATGCGGCAGCACGCCGACGCCAACGGCGGGGCCGTCCGCATGGACGACCTGGACAGCCCGGTCTGGGCCGCCGCCACGGAGGCCTGGCAGGACGTGGTGCGTCTCGGCGAGAAGAACGGTTTCCGTAACTCCCAGGCGTCCGTGCTCGCCCCGACCGGCACCATCGGTCTGGCGATGTCCTGCGACACCACCGGTGTGGAGCCCGACCTCGCGCTGGTGAAGTTCAAGAAGCTGGTCGGCGGCGGCTCGATGCAGATCGTCAACGGCACCGTCCCGCAGGCCCTGCGCCGCCTGGGTTACCAGGAGGAGCAGATCGAGGCGATCGTCGCCCACATCGCCGAGAACGGCAACGTGATCGACGCCCCCGGTCTCAAGCCCGAGCACTACGAGGTGTTCGACTGCGCCATGGGCGAGCGCGCCATCTCCCCGATGGGCCACGTCCGCATGATGGCGGCGATCCAGCCGTGGATCTCCGGCGCCATCTCCAAGACGGTCAACATGCCGGAGACGGCGACCGTCGAGGAGGTCGAGGAGATCTACTACGAGGCGTGGAAGCTGGGCGTCAAGGCGCTCGCCATCTACCGCGACAACTGCAAGGTCGGCCAGCCGCTCTCCGCCAAGACCAAGGAGAAGGAGAAGGCCGAGGTCACGGAGAAGGCCGAGGCGGCCATCCGCGAGACGGTCGAGAAGATCGTCGAGTACCGCCCGGTCCGCAAGCGCCTCCCCAAGGGCCGCCCCGGCATCACCACGTCCTTCACGGTCGGCGGCGCCGAGGGCTACATGACCGCCAACTCCTACCCCGACGACGGTCTCGGCGAGGTGTTCCTGAAGATGTCCAAGCAGGGCTCGACCCTCGCGGGCATGATGGACGCCTTCTCCATCGCCGTCTCCGTGGGTCTGCAGTACGGCGTGCCCCTGGAGACGTACGTCTCGAAGTTCACCAACATGCGCTTCGAGCCGGCCGGCATGACGGACGACCCGGACGTGCGGATGGCGCAGTCGATCGTCGACTACATCTTCCGCCGCCTGGCGCTGGACTTCCTGCCCTTCGAGACGCGCTCCGCGCTCGGTATCCACTCCGCCGAGGAGCGTCAGCGGCACCTGGAGACCGGCTCCTACGAGCCGGCCGAGGACGAGGTCGACGTCGAGGGCCTGGCCCAGTCGGCGCCGCGCGCCCAGGAGCTGAAGGCGGTCGCCACGCCGAAGGCCGAGTCCGAGGTGGCCAAGCCGGCCCCGAAGCAGGCGCACACCAGCGCCGAGCTGGTGGAGATGCAGCTGGGCATCCAGGCCGACGCCCCGCTGTGCTTCTCCTGCGGTACGAAGATGCAGCGGGCCGGTTCCTGCTACATCTGCGAGGGCTGCGGCTCGACCAGCGGCTGCAGCTGATCACACGCCGTACCTGAGGTGAGGGGCGCCGGCCACGGCCGGCGCCCCTCACCCGCGGGTGCCCGCGTCAGGACCGGCGCCTGCTGCCCATGACCCGGGGGAAGGCCGCCGGATCCTCGTCGTAGCCGTGGACCCCCGCGTGGAACGTCCAGCCGCCGGATTCGTCCCGCAGGAACTCGCCGATCGTGGCCGCCGTGGCCCCGGCGACCGAGCCGAAGTCGTCCTCGGCGAGCACCGTGTAGCCCTCACGGATGCGCAGGGCCGGGTTGAGCACGTCGGAGAAAGTCCGGCGCCCCGCCCCCTGCTGGATGACCGCACCGGCCACCACGCGCGTGTAGCGGCCGTCGAGTCGGTCGAGCTCGATCGTCATGACCTCGTCCCAGCCGAAGCCCTTGCCGTCGGTGCTGTCCCGGTTGAGGAAGATGGTGCCGTCCGGCGAACGGCTGTCGAAGTGCACCAGATAGGCCGGCGCCCCGTACGGGTCGCCGGATTCGTACGGTCCCGCCACGATGTCCAGATCGGTGGGCGGTCGGCCCGCGGGACTGGGGTCCCACTTGAGCGCGACCTCGACCTTGCGGATTCCCTTGCTGAAGCCAGCCACCGGGCTTCGCCACCCCCTTGAAGTGCCGTGTCTGCCAACTGCCCTGAAGACAGGGCCGTTTGTTCATCGTGCCACGCGCGCGCGGAGCGTGCGCGGGTGATCTCAGCCGGAGCGTGACCGGCGCCACGCCCGGTGGCCTTACGATGGCGCGGTGCTGGTCAAGTGGATTCGCTGCACCGTGGTGGACCGCCGCGGATTCGAGCGCGGGCAGCGGAAGTGGGCGGGGCTTCCCGGGGAGCCGGGTTTCCGGGGGCAGGGCGGAGGCTGGAGCCGGCACCGGCCCGGGGTGGCGCACGTCTTCTCCTTCTGGGAGAGCCGCGCCTTCTACGACTCCTTCATGGCCCGCTCCCACGACCGGCTCGCGGCCGCCCAGTCCGGCACGTTCAAGGATCCGCAGGTCAAGCTGTTCGAGTACCGATTCGACGTGAAGACCGGCTTCGAGCCGCGCTTCACCGACTCCGACCTGGTCCGGGTCGCCCTGTGCCGGGTCCACGAGGAGCGGGTGGAGCACTTCACCCTCATGCAGGAGAAGGTCTGGAACCCCGCCATGGCCGGGTCGCCGGGCATGATCCGGGGCATGTTCGGCGAGGCGCCCGAGCAGGAGTTCCTCATCCTGTCCATGTGGCGGTCGGCGGCCGAGCACGGCAAGTACCGCACCGAGCGGATCGAACGCCTCGCGCTGCGCGCCCAGACGGAGGCGGACATCGAGGCGCTCACCGGGGACATAGTCGAGCTGGAGCCGTCCTGGACGGTCTGATCGTGCCGGTACGTGCGGGACGCGTGTGACTTACGCCGTACGGGACCCGCTCGAGTGCCCGACCGTCCCCCGTTCGATCTAGGGTTTCGGCATGGCACGACCACGGCGCATCGTCCTTGTCCGGCACGGCGAGTCAACGGGCAATGTTGATGACTCCGTGTACGAGCGGGAGCCCGACCACGCTCTCGCGCTGACCGAGCGCGGCCTGCGGCAGGCCGAGGAGACCGGCAAGGAGCTCCGCGAGGTCTTCGGCCGGGAACGCGTGAGCGTGTACGTCTCCCCGTACCGCCGCACCCACGAGACACTGCGCGCCTTCCACCTCGACCCGGGCCTCATACGGGTACGGGAGGAGCCCAGGCTGCGCGAGCAGGACTGGGGGAACTGGCAGGACCGCGACGACGTACGCCTGCAGAAGGCCTACCGGGACGCCTACGGCCACTTCTTCTTCAGGTTCCCGCAGGGAGAGTCCGGCGCCGACGTCTACGACCGGGTCGGCGGCTTCCTGGAGAGCCTGTTCCGCAGCTTCGAGGCCCCGGACCATCCGCCGAACGTGCTCCTGGTGACGCACGGGCTCGCGATGCGGCTGTTCTGCATGCGCTGGTTCCACTGGACGGTGGCGGAATTCGAGTCGCTGTCGAATCCCGGGAACGCCGAGATGCGGATGCTCGTTCTCGGTGAGGACGGCAGATACAGCCTCGACCGGCCCTTCGAGCGATGGCGGGATCCGGTGCCGCACTGGGGTTCCGGATAGAGTGGCAGACCGATGACCGCTGATTCCTCTTCTCTCGGGCGCCTGAACCGTGCCCTGGCCAGCCTGCGCGGACTCGCGGTGGGAGACGCGCTGGGCTCGCAGTTCTTCGTCCCGGTGAACCACCCCCTGCTCAAGCGCCGCGAACTGCCCGCGGGCCCCTGGCAGTGGACGGACGACACGGAGATGGCCTGCTCCGTGGTGGCCGTCCTCGCCGCCCACCACCGCCTCGACCAGGACGCCCTGGCCCGCTCCTTCGCCGAGCACCACGACTTCGACCGCGGCTACGGCCCGGCCGTCAACCGGCTGCTCCGCCTCGTCCGCGAGGGTCAGGACTGGCGCGAACTGGCGGCCGGCCTCTTCAACGGCCGGGGTTCCTGGGGCAACGGCGCCGCGATGCGCATCGCGCCGCTGGGCGCCTGGTACGCCGACGATCCGGAGCAGGCGACCCACCAGGCCGAGATCTCGGCGTACCCCACGCACCAGCACCGCGAGGCCGTGGTGGGAGCGATGGCCGTCGCCGCTGCCGCCGCGCTGGCCGCCTCGCCGGGCGGGCCGCCCGGCCCCGAGGCGCTCCTCGACGGCGTCATCGCGCTCGTGCCGAAGAGCGCCGTCGGCGCGGGTCTGCGCCGGGCCCGCGACATGCTCGACTACGGGGATCCGGGCACCGTCGCCGCCGTGCTCGGCTGCGGACGCCGTACCTCGGCCCACGACACCGTCCCGTTCGCCCTCTGGTCCGCCGCGCGGTCGCTGGGCGACTTCGAGACGGCCTTCTGGACGACCGCCCAGGTCGGCGGCGACGTGGACACGACCTGCGCGATCATGGGCGGCGTCCTCGGCTCCGGCAAGGCGGGCACACCCCCCGCTCAGTGGGTGGAGCGCACCGAGGCCCTGCCCGGCTGGGTGCCGACAGCGCTCTGAGCCCCTCATAGTCGCCCCGAGTCACGGACAGTCGGGACTCTCCGTACCGGCTGGGAACTCTGCGTGACCGTCCACCGTTGCTCAGATGACCGCCGCGATATTCGGGGCGGACGGTGACACGGTCCGTCCTGGTGACGGGCGAGGCCGGGAGGGGGCGTGGGTGATGGTGGTCGTCGACGCTGTGCCGATCGCGCTCGTCGCGCTCCTGGTCTTCTTGGCCGCGGCCGCGCGGGCGACGCGGCCGGCCGGGCCGCGGTGGGTTCGGTCCTGCTCCCGGCCGCGGTCCGGCCTGCCGTGGCTTCGCCGGGCGGCGCGGCGATCAGCCGATGGCCGGGCCGGACGTCCCGGCGAGGGCATCGAGATCGCTCTTGCGGACCCTGATCACCAGCCATGCCGTGAGGAACGCGAGCCCGGCCATCGCGGCGGCCGGGACGAAGGCCGCGGAGATCCCGTGAGCCAGCACCTCGTGCCCCCAGGGCGCGGGCAACTGGTGCGTCTTCGCGAACTGCGCCTGCTGTTCGGGCGTACCGCCGGCGAGGAACTTCGGCAGTTGTTTCTTCGCCTCGTCCGTGCTCGCGGAGCCGAAGACGGTGGTCAGGATGGACAGGCCCAGCGAGCCGCCGACCTGCTGCATGGCGTTGAGCAGCCCGGAGGCCGCGCCCGCCTCGTGCTGGGCCACACCGGAGACGGCCGTGACGGTGGCCGTCACGAAGTTCAGACCCATGCCGAAGCCGAACACCAGCATCGGCCCCAGCACCCCGCCGAGGTAGGAGCTGTCGGGCGTGATGAACGTCTGCCAGACCAGTCCCGTCACCACGAGCGCCGAGCCGGTCATCATGAAGGGCTTGGGGCCCAGCGTGGGCAGGAAGCGCTGGGACAGGCCGGCGCCGACCGCGATCGCGAAGGTCACGGGGAGGAAGGCGAGACCGGCCTTGATGGCGCTGTAGCCGAGCACGTTCTGCACGAACAGCACGATGTAGAAGAACATGCCGAACATCGCCGCCGCGAGGCTGAGCATGATCACGTACGTGCCGGAGCGGTTGCGGTCGGCGAACATCCTGAGCGGGGTGATCGGTTCCCTGGCACGCAGCTCGATGAGGACGAACGCCACCAGCAGCACCACCGCGGCGCCGAAGGACCCCAGCGTGAGACCGTCCCGCCAGCCGTCCTCCGAGGCGCGGATGAACCCGTAGACCAGGGCGGCCATACCGGTCGTCGACGTGAGCGCACCGGCGATGTCGAACCGTCCCGGGTGCCGTTCGGACTCGCTGATGTACACCGGGGCCAGGAACGCGATCAGCAGGCCGATGGGCACGTTGACGAAGAGCACCCACCGCCAGTCGAGCCAGTCGGTGAGCATGCCGCCCGCGAGGAGGCCGATGGCGCCGCCGCCCGCGGACACCGCCGCGAACACGCCGAAGGCCCGGTTGCGTTCCGGGCCTTCCGGGAACGTGGTGGTGATCAGGGCGAGCGAGGTGGGCGAGGCGATGGCGCCGCCGACTCCCTGCAGGGCGCGCGCCGCGAGCAGTTGCCAGGGTTCCTGGGACAGTCCGCCCAGCAGCGAGGCGAAGGTGAACAGCAGGATGCCGGCCATGAACACCCGGCGCCGGCCGAGGATGTCGCCGGCCCGCGCACCGAGCAGCAGCAGGCCGCCGAACGTGAGCGTGTAGGCGCTGACCACCCAGGTGAGGTCGGTGGTGCTGAACGCGAGAGCGTCTTGAATGTGCGGCAGCGCGATGTTCACAATCGTCGCGTCGAGTACCACCATGAGCTGGCAGGCCGCGATGACGGTGAGCGCGATGCCGGGGTGCCCCACCCGGCGGGCCGCACCCGGTTTCTGTTCCTGAAGGAGCTGAGAGGTTGTCACTGTGAGTCCCCCACGAAGGCTTTAGTGAACGCTCGCGTTCACTTCCGCGTCAACGGTAATGAGTCCCCGACAGTGAACGCAAGCGTTCACTTGATTCCGCGTCACGTGTCGCCTCCCCCTCCCTGCGACGTGGCGCGGCCCCGCCCCGGAACCCCCGCTTCCCCTTGCCTGCTGGAGAGATACGGATGGACATCTCGCGCTGCACGGCCGCTCCCGCTCAGGCGGCCTCTCCCCGTCGGCGCGGCGCGGTGCTCGAGCGCGCGATCCTTGACGCCGCCCTGGAGCAGCTCAGCACGGTCGGCTGGAACGGCCTGACGATGGAGGGCGTCGCGGTCGGCGCCCAGACGGGCAAGGCCGCGGTCTACCGCCGCTGGTCCTCCAAGGAGGACCTGGTCGCCGATGCGCTCGAGGCCGGGCTGCCCCCGGTCGAGGAGATCCCAGACCTCGGCAGCGTCCGGGAGGATCTGCTGGCCCTGTGCCGGCGGGCCCGGGACGCCATGTTCTCGCGTCCCGGCTCCGCCCTGCGCGCGGTGATTCACGAATGCGATCCGGCGCAGGTGGAGCGCTTCCATGCCGTGATCTTCGAGGGGGTGGTCGAGCCGATGATCGACCAGCTCCGAGAGGTCATCATCCGTGGAATCAGGCGGGAGGAGGTGCGTCCCGACGCGGACAACGGCTACGTCTTCGACGCTGTTCCGGCCATGATGATGTACAGATCCAAGATGTGCGCCAGCGAATGGAGCGATCACGATCTCGAGGAGATGATCGACCGGCTGATGATGCCGCTGCTGCGGCCGCACGGGTCCTGACCGCGGTCCGCGGCGCCCGGGGCCCGATCCAGGGGGACCGGGGTGTCGCACGGCCCTCCCGGCGGCGTAATCTAAGGGCGCCATGCCGTACGAACCACCCACTCACACCGTCGAGCGTTCCCTGCGCGCCACGACCGGAGCGAAGGTCATCGCCGGTGTCGACGAGGTGGGGAGGGGCGCCTGGGCCGGTCCCGTCACCGTCTGCGCCGCGATCACCGGATTGCGTCGGCCGCCCGAGGGTCTGACCGACTCCAAGCTGCTGACGGTGAAACGGCGTACGGAACTGGCCGGGATACTGCACTCGTGGGTCACGGCCTATGCCCTGGGGCACGCTTCCCCCGAGGAGATCGACAGGCTGGGGATGACCGCCGCGTTGCGGCTCGCCGCCGTCCGCGCCCTGGACCTCCTGCCGGTCCGCCCGGACGCCGTGATCCTCGACGGCAAGCACGACTACCTCGGGGCCCCGTGGCGGGTGCGCACGGTCATCAAGGGTGACCGGTCCTGCGTGGCCGTCGCGGCGGCATCGGTGATCGCCAAGGTGCAGCGCGACAAAATGATGGCCGAACTGGGTGTCGACCATGCAGACTTCGGATTCGCGGACAACGCCGGGTATCCGTCGCCCGTGCACAAGGCGGCACTGGAGGAGCGGGGGCCCACCCCGTACCACCGTTTGTCATGGGCGTATCTTGATGCGCTGCCCCAGTGGCGGCACCTCAAGAAGGTCCGTAGCTGGGCGGACGGAAGCGTTCCGGAGATCGAGGGTCAGCTCGGCTTCGACTTCTGACGGTTCCGCTCGCACTGATGTGCCACCCGGCCAACCGTGCCGCACCAACGTTTGATAAAAATCAGCTCATGCCTCTCATTCCCGAGGAGCCTCAGATTCACGAGAGTGCCCAGGGTCCCCGCGCCACTCCGGCCAGCGGCCGCACCGCGCCGACCCCACGCCCCGTACCCGGCCCCCGTCCCGCGGCTCCGTCCCGCCCCGGCCGTCCTGGCCCCCCGCGGCCCGTGCCGCCGGCGCAGCGCGCTACGCGAGACGCGGCTCCGGCCAAGCCAGGCCCGTCGGGCCCGGCCGCTCCCGCCGCCACGAAGGCGACTCCGCAGATCCAGCTGATCCCTGCCTCGGCCGACGGCGCGCTCGACGCCGCCGACGAAGCGGTGGACCTGCTCCTGGACTCGGGCCGCGCCCCCGGAGAGGTGCTGGTGGTCACCACCGGTTCCCAGCACCCGTGGGCGGAGCACGAGTTGTCCTTCGGCGAAGCCTCCTACTGGACGCAGCACGACGCCGGTGACGACGTCTTCTACACGGACGCCGCCCGCCTCTCCCGGGCCGCGACCCGTCCCGTGGTCGTCGTCGCCGTCAACGGCGCCGCCTCCACTGCCGCCTCCGTCCTTCCGCCGGCCCACGCCCGGGCCGGTGCGCTGCTGATCGTCTGCGGTGACCCGCAGCAGATCAACGCGGTGCTGGGTACGGGCGTCTGAGGTACGCCCGGGCCCGTCGGGGCCGGGCATGACGAAGAGCCGCTCCGGCGACATCAGTACGGTGCGGCTTTCGGCATGCCCGGACGACCGGCAGCGGCCGTCCCGTACGGCGTGCGCCGGACTCGTGGGCAGGTGCCCGCGGCGGCGGCGCGAGAAGCCCCGCGGGAGCCGGCGTTAGTGCTGCGGGCGGCCCGCGAGAGCCGGCGTCGACGGTGCGGGCGGCCCGCAGGAGTCAGCGTCAGCGGTGCGGAAGCCCGCAGGGCCGGCAGCCGTCGTCGTGGCACGCCGGCGACCGGCTCGTGGCGTGCCGGATCGCTGCCGCCGCACCCGGACCCCTGGAACTCAGTGACCTCGGCCCGGGCCGGCGTCAGCGGGCAGCCGCGCGGCGCAGGACCTCGGAGACCGGGCCACCGGTGCGCGGAGGCAGGGGCGCGGCCTGAGACATCGCGAACGACTCGGGCTCCGAGTGGGCGTTCGGATGGCGTCCGCCCCGCCCTTCGCCGAGCACCTGCCAGCCGTCCCCGGTCAGCGTGATGTACGCGCCGCAGCGCAGCCCGTGCAATGTGCACGCGTCGCGCAGCCCCCACATCCAGGCGCCGTCCTCCTCGGTCCAATGCGCGTCGCCGTCACGACAGTAGAGCAGCACGGCGGTGCGCACCGGTGTGCGCCGGCGCAGGTCGTGCGGGATGACCCGGCGCAACTGGGCGAGCAGCGCGTTGCGGAACATCCAGCCGTCGGCCGGCGCGGGACGCCGTATGAACGACGCGCTGGCGCAAAGCCGTTCGTCCGGATCCAGGACGGCCACGACCGCCATGGACGGCCGCGGACGGTGGCGGGCGTGCAGCCCGCTGACCACCTCACGGGGGTTGCGCAGCAGTGGGATCCCGGCGGCTGCCCACTCCGCGGGCTCGAGCAGGCGACTGGCGGAAGCGGCGGACGCGGACGTCGACAAGGAGGCCGCCGAGGACGAGGCGAATCCGAAGGTCACGTTCCTCCCTTCGGCTACGCGCCCACACTGCGGGCGAGGTCGGATTCGGGGGAGCGCGCACCGCGGCGAAGCCCACGGATCGTGGGCGAGCCGTGCGGGGAGCGGACTTCAATTCTTCCTGTCGAACTTGGATGCGGCAACGAGCAATTGGAGCCGCCGACGGTTATCTGGTGGTGCGTGGCTTATATCCCTACCCACAGCAGACGCCGGCGACCCCTGTGACGTCCGGCCGCGGCAAGTCGGTGCCCGACGAGCCGCTCCGGCCCGGTGCGCGCGGTGCGCCGTCACCCCTGGACGGCCAGCACCAGCGGCAACACACTTTCGGCGCCGGCCCTTCTGAGCAGGCGCGCCGCGACGGCGAGGGTCCAGCCGGTCTCGGTGAAGTCGTCCACCAGCAGGACGGGACCGCCGGCCTCGGCGAGCGCGGAGGCGAGGGCCGGCGGCAACGTCAGTGAGCCGTCCAGGGCCTTCAGTCGCTGGGCGCTGTTGCTGCGCGGTACCCGGGGCGCTTCCCCGGCGTACTCGACGGAGCCGAGCAGCGGCAGCCGGCCCACCTCGGCGATGCGGGCGCCCAGGGAGCCGATCAGCGCGGGCCGGGAGCGGGAGGCGACGGTGACCACACCCACCGGCCGGGCCTGGGCGTCGGCCGCCCCAGTGGCCCACCCGCCCGGGCCCTTCGCCCAGTCGGCCAGTACGTCGACCACGGCTCGGGCCACGTCGTCGGGTACCGGCCCGTCCGGTGCCTGGGGCGCGAGCAGGGGCCGCAGCCGGTTTCCCCAGCCGATGTCCGACAGCCGGCCCAGGGCTCGCCCGGGCGCGGCCTGTTCAGCGGCCGCGATGCGGCCCTTGAGGTTGATGCCGATCGCCGGCAGCCCGGTCGGCCACATGCGTCGGGGCTCCACCTCGACCCCGGCGCGGCCGAGGTCGACACGCGCGGCGTCCAGTGCCGCCGTCGTGGCGTCGGCGGTGAAGCGGGGTCCCGCGCAGTTGTCGCAGCGACCGCAGGGCTTGGCGCCCTCATCGTCCAGTTGGCGTTGCAGGAACTCCATCCGGCAGCCCGTGGTGGACGCGTATTCACGCATCGCCTGCTGCTCGGCCCCTCGTTGCCTGGCCACCCAGTCGTAGCGCTCGGTGTCGTAGGACCACGGCCGGCCGGTCGCGGTCCAGCCGCCCTTGACCCGCCGTACCGCCCCGTCCACGTCGAGGACCTTCAGCATCGTCTCCAGGCGGGACCGACGCAGTTCGACCAGGGGCTCCAGAGCCGGGAGGGACAGCGGTCCGTCGGCCCGGGCGAGGACGTCCAGCGTGCGGCGCACGAGGTCCTCGGCGGGGAAGGCGAGCGAGGCGAAGTACTGCCAGATCGCCTCGTCCTCCTTGCCCGGCAGCAGCAGTACCTCGGCGTGCTCGACGCCACGGCCCGCGCGGCCGACCTGCTGGTAGTAGGCGATGGGGGAGGACGGCGAACCGAGGTGCACCACGAAACCGAGGTCCGGCTTGTCGAAGCCCATGCCGAGCGCCGACGTGGCGACCAGCGCCTTGACCCGGTTGGCGAGCAGGTCGTCCTCGGCCTGCTGCCGGTCGGCGTTCTCCGTCCTGCCCGTGTACGAGGCGACGGTGTGGCCGCGCTGCCGCAGGAACGCGGTGACCTCCTCGGCGGCCGCCACGGTGAGCGTGTAGACGATGCCGGAGCCCGGCAGGTCGTCCAGGTGGTCGGCGAGCCAGGCCATCCGGTGTGCCGCGTCCGGCAGCCGCAGCACGCCTAGGCTCAGGCTCTCCCGGTCCAGCGGCCCCCGCAGCACCAGGGCGTCGGACGTGCCGCCGGTGCCCAGCTGCTCGGCGACGTCGGCGGTCACGCGGGCGTTGGCCGTGGCAGTGGTGGCGAGCACGGGGACACCGGGCGGGAGGTCGCCCAGCATGGTGCGCAGCCGGCGGTAGTCCGGACGGAAGTCGTGGCCCCAGTCGGAGATGCAGTGGGCCTCGTCCACCACGAGGAGCCCGGTCGCCGCGGAGAGCTTGGGCAGGACCTGGTCACGGAAGTCGGGATTGTTCAGCCGCTCCGGGCTGACGAGCAGCACGTCTACCTCGCCGCGCTCGATCTCGGCCTGGACGGCCTCCCACTCCTCGGTGTTGGCCGAGTTGATGGTCCGGGCGTGGATGCCGGCCCGGGCCGCGGCCTCCACCTGGTTGCGCATGAGCGCGAGCAGCGGCGAGACGATCACCGTGGGGCCGCTGCCTCTGGCCCGCAGCAGCGACGTCGCCACGAAGTACACCGCGGACTTTCCCCATCCCGTGCGCTGCACGACCAGGGCCCGGCGCCGGTCGGCGACCAGCGCCTCGATCGCCCGCCACTGGTCCTCGCGCAGCCGCGCCGTGGCCGTGGTGTCCCCGACGAGCCGGGCGAGGACGGCGTCGGCCTGTGCCCGGAGGTCCGCGTTGCTGGTGTGCTCCATGGGTCCCATACAACAGGACGGGACTGACAAACGGGCGGGACGGCTGCGGCGAGCGGGCGGCCACGGCGGCCGGGCTGTGGAAAAGCGTCCGGGACGGGACCCGCTCGCCGCGTGCCTTGTCGTGCACCTGATTCGACTTGTCCACAGGCTCAAGCGGAATCTCAGCATCCGCGAGATCGTCGGCGCATGACGAATCACGGCGAAATGACCGGACCCTTCGAAAACGGCGATATCGCGGGGCGCGAGCCTCTCAGCGGCCCGCCGGACGACCGGCCCGCACACGACTCCCAGGTCACGCTACGCACCCCCGCCGAGCTGGCCGACGCGCTGCCCTACCTGCTCGGCTACCGGCCGGAGGACAGCATGGTGCTCGTGGCCCTGCACGACCGGGAGGGCGGCGGCAGGTTCGGCGGCCGCGCCCGGCTGGGCATCCCCGCGAGCCAGGAGGACTGGACCGGGGCCGCCCGCCAACTGGCCCGGGGCCTGGTCACCGGCAGCGAACGACGGGGCGCACGTCCCGAGCGGATGGTCGCCTACGTCTGCCAGGAGCCGGGCCCCGGCGAGACGGGCCGGGACGTGATGAAGCGTCTCGAGCCGCTCGCCCAACTGCTGCGCACCGAGTGCGGCAGCCTCGACGTACCGGTGATCGAGGCGCTGTGCGTCTCGGACGGCAGGTTCTGGTCGTACTGCTGCCCGGTCGCCGAAGGGTGCTGCCCCGACGACGGGACGCCGATGGGCCTGCCGGGCACCTCCGTGCTGGCCGCCGCGGCCACCTATGCGGGACTCCAGGTGCGCGGCACGCTCCGCGAACTGCGGGCCAGGCTGCTGCCTTGGGAGACGGGCGCCGCCCTGCAACAGGAGATCGCCCTGGACGCGGCGGGCATGTCCCTGGTGCCCCGCATCCTGGACGACGCCGAGCGCGTGTCCGTCGCCGAGGAGACCCTCGACCTCGCCGGCCGTGTCATCCGCCGGTTCACCGCGGCGGCGCCGGTGTCCGGCAACCATCAGGCGGACCTCCGCGACGACGGCCTGCTCGCCCACGACGAGGCGGCGACGCTGATTCTCGGGCTCCAGGACCGCACCACCCGTGACCGCGCGGCCGCTTGGATGGAGGGTGAGGAGGCCGGTCCCGCCCTGAGGCTGTGGCGCGCGCTGGCCCGCCGCTGCGTGGGTCCTTACGGCGAGCACGCCGCCGCCCCGCTGACCCTGGCGGGCTGGGTGGCCTGGTCGTCCGGCGACGGACTGGAGGCCAGGGAGGCGTTCGCGATGGCGCTCGGCGCCGACCCCGACTACCTGTTCGCCCGGCTGCTCCACCAGGCCTGCAACGAAGGGCTCGACCCCGAGTCGATCCGCCGCTGCCTGCGCGCGGAACGTGAGCGGCCTGCCCGGCCGGAGACGGCGCAGCCGGCCGCTCCGGCGACCGAGTCCGCTCCCGACGAGCCCGCGCCCACATCCGTGGAGGGGCCGGGAACCGCCCCATGGCCCGAGGATCACGCCACCGTGCGCGCCGAGCCGGCCGGTGGTTCACGGCGCCGGCGGCGGACCCGCGCCGGGGGCACCGGTGACAGCGCCGCTCGGCCGGGGGACGGGTCCGAACGGCGGAGGCGCCCGGCCGGCTCCCATCCCCAGGCGCCGTCCACCGGGTCCTCGCGTCCGGGCGGAGCCGAGCCGGGTGCCGCCCGGGTGCGTGCGGGCGACGGTGCACCCCGCGGCATCGCGGCGGCGAGTGGACCCCGGGAGAGCGAGGGCGACGGATGAGACCACTAGGGCGGGGAGCCCGACGGGGTAGGCAGCGAGAGCGGTGAGCCCGCTATGCACCCCTCAGTGGAACGACGCGGATCCGGTGCCGGTGCGGCCTGTGGAGGGAGTGTTTATCGTCAGGCAGACGACTATGATCGCGGCATGCCCTACGACCCGTCAGCCTTTCCGCCCTTCGCCGTCACCGTGGACCTGGTCGTGCTGACCGTGCGCCGCCATTCGCTGTGCGCGCTGGCGGTGCGCAGGGGCGAGGCGCCGTTCCAGGGGCGGTGGGCGCTGCCCGGCGGATTCGTGCGGGCCGACGAGGACCTGTCCCAGGCGGCGGCGCGGGAGCTGGCCGAGGAGACCGGGCTGTGTGCTCATGAGCCCTCGGCTCCGGCCCAGGACCACGGCGCCCATCTGGAACAGCTCGCCACCTACGGGGACCCGAAACGGGACCCGCGGATGCGGGTCGTCAGCGTCGCCCACCTCGCACTCGCTCCCGACCTGCCGGCGCCCCGTGCCGGCGGCGACGCCAGCAACGCGCGCTGGGCGCCGGTCGAGGAACTGCTCCAGCAGGGCGGATACGGCCGCGACGGCGAGCCTGTGGCGCCGCTCGCCTTCGACCACGCCCAGATCCTCGCCGACGGCGTGGAGCGGGCCCGGTCCAAGATCGAGTACTCCTCGCTGGCCACCGCGTTCTGCACGCCCGAGTTCACCGTGGGGGAGCTGCGGCGGGTGTACGAGGCCGTGTGGGGGGTCGCTCTCGACCCGCGCAACTTCCACCGCAAGGTCACCGGGACACCGGGATTCCTCGTGCCCACCGGCGGTACCACCACCCGCCAGGGCGGCCGGCCGGCCCAGCTCTTCAGGGCCGGCGGCGCCACCCTGCTCAACCCTCCGATGCTCCGTCCCGAGGTCTGACCGGAACGGCGACCGGCACCCGTCAGGCGGGCGCCGGAAGGTGCGCGCCGGGACCCTGTCCGCCTAATGGCGGACGCGTGTCCCGCTCGACTTGCGCACCGCCGAAGAACAGATAGGGGGATACCAGAAAAACAGGACATAGCGCGCTATCTTTCTGCGGGTGATCCAGGCCTTCGGATTGACCAGCAACCCCCGCAAGGCGCACCCGCCCGCCGTCGACGACGTCTCCTTCGAGGCGCGCGCCGGTCATGTCACCGTGCTCCACGGAGCCGGGGGCGCGGGCAAGACGACGACGCTCAGGCTGATGCTCGAACTGCAACAGGGCCGCGGCATCACCTGCTTCCGGGGACGGCCGCTGCACCGGATCGCTCATCCGTCACGGGAAGTCGGCGTGCTCCTCGGGGACGTGCCCGGTCACCCGGCCCGCTCGGTCCGCGGCCACCTGCGCATGCTGTGCGCGGCGGCCGGCGTCCCCGTCCGCCGTGCGGACGAGGTGCTCGAAGTCGTCGGTCTCGTCAGCCTCCGGGAGGAACGCCTCGGGACCCTCTCGCGCGGCATGGACCGCAGGCTCGGACTGGCCTGCGCTCTGCTGGCCGACCCGCACACGCTCGTCCTGGACGCACCCGCCGCGTGTCTGTCCGCCCGTGAGGCACGCTGGCTGCACGGCATGCTGCGCGCGCACGCCGACCAGGGCGGCACGGTCCTGCTCACGACGGCCGATCCCAAGGAAGCGGCTCGTACGGGCGACCGGGTCGTCACCCTGGACGGCGGCCGAATCGCCGCGGACCAGGAGGGTGGGGAGTTCGCCCGCACCCGGCTGCGTCCGCGCGTCGCCGTCCGCAGCCCCCACGCCGCGCGTCTCGCGGCCCTGCTTACCAAGGAGGCCCGTACCGCGCAGCGTTCCGTCGAGGTCGTACGGGAAGCCGGCAACCACCTGTCGGTGTACGGCAGCACGACCGCCGATGTCGGTGAGATCGCCTTCCGGCACGGCATCCTGGTACACCAACTCGCGGACGAGATCGGTGACATGGGGTCGGGGGCGGAACCCGAAGGCGGTGAGACCGCGGGCGGGGGAGCGACGTCCGCGGAGCGGGACCGGGCCGTTCTGGCCCGCACTCCGCAGGCCCGGACGCAGGCCGCGTCCGGCGCGTCACCGCAGAGAAGTGCCGCGGCGGCGTCGGCGGTTTCCGATCCTCCCGCCGACGAGTGCGAACGGCTGGTGTCCCGTGTCTCCCTGCCGGGCGACACGCTGGAGCAGGAAGCCGGAAGCCCGTGTCCGGCACCCACGGGGAAGCACGCTGCTCCCACCGGGAGCGCCGACACCCTCACGGAGGCGCAGACCGAGGGCCCGTCGAAACCCGGCACCGCCCCCGCTGCCGACCCAGCACCCCCCGCCGCTTCGGCCGCCGAGACACCGGAGGACGGCGCCGACACGGCGGCCACCAGCGCCTCCGTGATCACCTCCGGCGCCCGCCCGGTCGCGCCCTCCGCGGAGGCCGGCTCCTCCGAGGCGGCTACCGGAACGCAAGCCAGAGCCCACGTCACGACCATGGTCGCCGCCGGCGCACCCGCGGCCGCCACCACCGTCCCAGGCGCACGGAATCCGGGCTCCGGGCGTGCCGGCGGCGGGCAGCCGGCGGCCGAACCGCCGCCGCGCTCGCCGGCCGGCGCGGACCGGGCCCTCGACGCCCTGTCCCTCCTGCCACCGCCGATCACGGTCCGCACCGCCCGCGGCCCCCTCCGCCCACTGCGCTACGAACTGCGGCGCGCCGTGGGAATCGGCACCGGGTTCCTCACCTGCGGGGCCGCACTGCTGGTGTCCGCGCTCACCACCGTCCTCCTCGCCCGGGTCGGTCACACCCCACAGGCACGGCTGTTCGCCGCCTGGCCGAGGGAACTGCCGCTGCCACCCGCGGCGCTCGCGGCGGGGCTGCTGGGTGCCCTGGCCTTCGGCGACGAGTTCCGTCACCCCGCGCTGGCGGCGGACCGCGGCACCGTTCCCCGCCGGCTCGGGCTGCTCACCGCCAAACTCCTCGTCTCCGGGGTCACCGCCGTCGTGCTGGCCTTCCTCACGCTGGGTTGCGACGCCGAGGTCCTCTACCTCGTATACGGGCGGGAGCTGACCCGGATCCCCTCGGACTGGCTCTCCCTGAGCGCGAGTTGGTTCGGGCTCATGACCGGATGCGCCTGGGCCGGGGTGCTCGCGGCCGGAATCTTCCGGTCCACCACGGCGGGTCTCGCGGCCGTCCTCGCCGTACCCGTCGTCATCGTCCCCGTCCTGCAGTGGGTGCTGGCCGGCCCGGCCGCGCATACCGCCGCCGGGTTTCCGATGCGGATGCGGGAGCTACTGCTGATGCAGTGGCCCTTCGGGGGTGACCGCTACCTCCTGGCCACGGCCCGGATCGTGGCCCAACCCGTCGGCAGCGCGCTGACGTTGTCCCTGACCGCGCTGTTGTGCGCCTTTCTGGTCACGACCGTGCGAACCAGGGTCCGATGACACCCCTCGCGAACGCATCCGGTCCCGCCGTGCCAACTACTCCCCGAATACGGCTCGTTTCCTTCCGATAAGGCGTCAATTGCGACGGGGTGAGCGATCACCCTTTCGTGTGCTTTTCACCAAAGACCTCAAGGGAGTTGGAAACGACGCCGACAAAGGATGCGTGAGTACCCTTGCGCACACCATGATGACCGCCGCCCGCTCCTCAGACTCCGGTCTGGCCGGCCCGGGCGAACTCGACCGCTACCCCTACACCGACGCCCCGGTGACCGACCGGGTCGGAGCGCCCGCCTGGGAGGGAGGGGAGTCCGAGCTGGGCCGCGTGGGCCGGCGCGCCGCGGGCAGCCGCGGACGCGGACTGCACGGCCAACTCGTTCAGCAGCTGGGTCAGATGATCGTATCGGGTGACCTGGGGGCGGACCGCCCGCTCGTCCCCGAGGAGATCGGCCAGCGTTTCGAGGTCTCCCGCACCGTCGTCCGCGAGTCCCTCCGCGTCCTGGAGGCCAAGGGCCTCGTCAGCGCCCGTCCGAACGTCGGCACGCGCGTGCGTCCCGTCAGCGACTGGAACCTCCTGGACCCGGACATCATCGAGTGGCGGGCCTTCGGGCCGCAGCGCGACGACCAGCGCCGCGAGCTGAGCGAGCTGCGCTGGACGATCGAGCCGCTCGCCGCCCGCCTCGCCGCCGGGCACGGACGTGAGGAGGTGCAGCAGCGCCTGTCCGACATGGTGGAGATCATGAGTCACGCCATGGCGCAGGGCGACGCGCTGACGTTCTCGCGCGCCGACGCCGAGTTCCACGGGCTGCTCATCCAGATGGCCGGTAACCGCATGCTCGAGCACCTCTCCGGGATCGTCTCGGCCGCACTCCAGGTGTCCGGAGGTCCGGTCACCGGCTGTGACCGGCCGAACGAGGCCTCGCTCGCGCTGCACGCCCGGATCGTCGACGCGCTGGGCACCGGAGACGGCACGGCGGCGGAGACGGCGATGCGCCAGCTCCTCACCGTCCACCCCGAGGTGGAGCGCGTGGTCCCCGCGCCGCGCGAGCACTGAACCGGACCCGGCGGATCGCTCGCGGATGCGCCGTGGTGTGGTGGCCGGCGCGACGGCAGGGCTCGGGGGCCGGCCGTCGCCGGCCCCCGCCGGGTTCCCGGGGTACCGGCGGGGCCTGGTCCGCCGCGGCTCACGTGACCGGCAGCGTCTGACGGGCCGGCCGCACCAGTGATCCCTTACGCCTGCCTTCGACAGGCTTTGGCTGCTTATGGGGTGTGACTCGGGCCACGCAGATTGGGCGTAACGCTCGTGGGAGCAGTGCGATGACCTAAGAGGTGACAGCCGCGGAGGAATACGGACGCCTGGCAAGGCGCTGTGCATCTCCCCGGCCCCCGCCCGCTCCGTCGGCCCACCCCCGGCCGGTGGTCGGCTCCTGTCCGCTGTGGACGGGGCCGGAAGTCGTTTTCCAACGTTCCGAGAGGTTGTTCGTGTCGGCCAGCACATCCCGTACGCTCCCGCCGGAGATCGCCGAGTCCGTCTCTGTCATGGCGCTCATCGAGCGGGGAAAGGCTGAGGGGCAGATCGCCGGCGACGATGTGCGTCGGGCCTTCGAAGCCGACCAGATTCCGGCCACTCAGTGGAAAAACGTACTGCGCAGCCTCAACCAGATTCTTGAGGAAGAGGGTGTGACGCTGATGGTCAGTGCAGCAGAGCCCAAGCGCACCCGAAAGAGCGTCGCGGCGAAGAGTCCGGCCAAGCGCACCGCCACCAAGACGGTCGCGGCGAAGACGGTGACCACCACCAGGAAGGCCACCGCCACCACGGCCGCCCCGGTCGCGCCCGCCGCTCCTGCCGCCGACGAGCCCGCGGAAGAAGCCGCACCCGCCAAGAAGGCCGCAGCCAAGAAGGCGACCGCGAAGAAGGCCACGGCGAAGAAGACCGTCGCCAAGAAGACGGTCGCCAAGAAGACCGCGGCGAAGAAGGACGACGAACTGATCGAGGACGAGGTCCTCGAGGACACCAAGGTCGCCGACGAGCCCGAGGGCACCGAGAACGCGGGCTTCGTCCTGTCCGACGAGGACGAGGACGACGCCCCGGCCCAGCAGGTCGCAGCGGCCGGCGCCACCGCCGACCCGGTCAAGGACTACCTCAAGCAGATCGGCAAGGTCCCCCTGCTCAACGCCGAGCAGGAGGTGGAGCTGGCCAAGCGCATCGAGGCCGGTCTGTTCGCCGAGGACAAGCTGGCGAACTCCGACAAGCTCGCCCCCAAGCTCAAGCGCGAGCTGGAGATCATCGCCGAGGACGGTCGCCGCGCCAAGAACCACCTGCTGGAGGCCAACCTCCGACTGGTGGTCTCCCTGGCCAAGCGCTACACCGGCCGCGGCATGCTCTTCCTGGACCTCATCCAGGAGGGCAACCTGGGTCTGATCCGCGCGGTCGAGAAGTTCGACTACACCAAGGGCTACAAGTTCTCCACGTACGCCACCTGGTGGATCCGGCAGGCGATCACCCGCGCCATGGCCGACCAGGCCCGCACCATCCGTATCCCGGTGCACATGGTCGAGGTCATCAACAAGCTCGCGCGCGTGCAGCGCCAGATGCTCCAGGACCTGGGCCGCGAGCCCACCCCGGAGGAGCTGGCCAAGGAACTCGACATGACCCCGGAGAAGGTCATCGAGGTCCAGAAGTACGGCCGTGAGCCCATCTCGCTGCACACCCCGCTGGGCGAGGACGGCGACAGCGAGTTCGGTGACCTCATCGAGGACTCCGAGGCCGTCGTCCCCGCCGACGCGGTCAGCTTCACGCTGCTGCAGGAGCAGCTCCACTCCGTCCTGGACACCCTGTCCGAGCGGGAGGCGGGCGTCGTCTCCATGCGCTTCGGCCTCACCGACGGCCAGCCGAAGACCCTCGACGAGATCGGCAAGGTCTACGGCGTGACGCGCGAGCGCATCCGCCAGATCGAGTCCAAGACCATGTCGAAGCTGCGCCACCCGTCGCGTTCGCAGGTGCTGCGCGACTACCTCGACTAGGACCCGGCTCCGCGGCACCGAAGGCCCGGCCCCCCTCGGGGGCCGGGCCTTCGTGCTGCGCGCCACGGCGGACTGAATGACTCTGGGTGTTCCAGTACCACTCCCAGAGTGAGGAAGCCGTATGCGTCGTTCGATCGCCCGGGCACTGATCGGGCCAGCGGCCCTAGCGGCCGCGATGACCGCCATACCCCTGACCACCCCGGCGTCCGCGGCCCCCGATGGAGTAGTCGTCGGGGGATTCCCGATCGACGTCTCGCAGGCCCCGTGGACCGTGGCGCTGTCCAGCCGTGACCGGTTCGGGGGTACGCGGGCAGGACAGTTCTGCGGCGGCGTCGCGATCTCGCGGACCACCGTGCTCACCGCGGCCCACTGCATGGCCGACGAGGTCCTCGGGGCGCCCCCGGACCGGGTGCGCGACCTGCGGGTCATAGCGAGCCGCACGGACCTGCTCTCCACCAAGGGCAAGGAGATCGCCGTCCGGGACGTTCGGGTGAACCCGCGCTACGACCCTACTGCCAACTCCGGCGACTACGCGGTGCTCACCCTCGCCGAGCCGCTGCCTGGCGGCGCCGTGGTGGCGATGGCGCCGGAGGGCGACCCCGCGTACAGGCCGGGGACACGCGCCCTGGTCTCCGGCTGGGGCGACACCACGGGCGGTGGGGCGTACCCGAACCGCCTCCACGCCGCACACGTGCGGGTGCTGGCGGACGACGTCTGCGCCCGTGCGTACCGGGACGGCCCGGACGGGACCTACCGGGCCGACACCATGCTCTGCGGGGGAGAACCCGCGGGCGGTCCGGACGCCTGCCAGGGCGACAGCGGGGGCCCGCTCGTGGCGTCGGGCCGGCTGATCGGGCTGGTGTCCTGGGGAAGCGGATGCGGGCAGCCCGGAAGTCCCGGTGTGTACACACGGGTGTCCGACATCCTCCGGGACCTGGGAAGAGCTGCCGCAGGGCCCCAGCGGCCCCACAGGGGCTCCTGAGGGCGTTCAGCGGGGCATGAGCACGGGCGGCCGCTCCTGGGAGAGGAGCGGCCGCCCGTTCACCGGCCTGTACCGGGGCTGGCTCGTCGTGATTGCGAGATTCAGCGCTCTTCGTCGCTCGCGGTGCTGCTCGGGGCGGACGTCAGCCGCTCCGTCTCGTCCTGTATCTCAGCGGCGATCTTCTTGAGTTCCGGCTCGAACTTGCGCCCGTGGTGGGCACAGAAGAGCAGTTCTCCGCCGCTCAGCAGGACGACGCGCAGGTATGCCTGGGCGCCGCAGCGGTCGCAGCGATCGGCGGCCGTCAGTGGGCTCGCGGGGGTCAGAACAGTAGTCACGTCGCCTCTTCTCTAGCTCGACGAGCTGTCGTACCAGGGTCAACATCCAACCAGCCCCAAAACGTTCCCGCTCGTGGCTTTTCCTCGAAAAAATCTTTCGGGGCGGCTGTCTGCTGCCGGGTGGCGGCGAATGTGCCGTAGTGCGTGTCTTGTGTGCTTTACGGGTTCGCGCTGTATCCGGTCTCAGTCCTCCCGGCCGGGTTGCCGGTTGTTCATGAGGACGTGCCCGGAGCCTAAATGGTTCATGCCTCCAAGGGAACGTGATGTGGACTTCACTCCATCGAGGGATCGAACATCCATGCGACCGTGGACTAGGCTGAGATTTCGACGAGGGTGGCGTTACAACGGCTCTACCAGGCCTCGGTACCCTCTGAGCGGCAACCGAAGCCGCCCCCTTACCCACGAGGGGGTCACCTGAAATTCAGCGAGGAGCGAACCGCGTGACCGCCGATACGTCCGTGCCGTCCACAGCGCTGCTGGCAGGAGCAGACCGGGACGGTTCCAACTACACCGCGCGGCACCTGCTCGTCCTCGAGGGCCTCGAGGCCGTGCGGAAGCGCCCGGGCATGTACATCGGCTCGACCGACAGCCGCGGTCTGATGCACTGCCTCTGGGAGATCATCGACAACGCAGTGGACGAGGCCCTGGGCGGCTACTGCGACCACATCGAGGTGATCCTCCACGACGACGCCTCCGTCGAGGTGCGGGACAACGGCCGCGGCATCCCCGTGGACGTGGAGCCCAAGACCGGCCTTTCCGGCGTCGAGGTCGTGATGACCAAGCTCCACGCCGGCGGCAAGTTCGGCGGTGGCTCCTACGCCGCCTCCGGCGGCCTGCATGGCGTCGGCGCCTCCGTGGTCAACGCCCTGTCGGCCCGCCTCGACGTCGAGGTGGACCGCGGTGGCAACACCCACGCCATCAGCTTCCGGCGCGGCGTCCCCGGGGCCTTCCGCGGGAACGGCGCCGAGGCCAAGTTCGAGCCCGGGAGCGGCCTGGCCAAGGGCAAGAAGATCCCCAAGTCGCGTACCGGCACGCGCGTGCGGTACTGGGCGGACCGGCAGATCTTCCTGAAGGACGCCAAGCTCTCCCTGGAGACGCTGCACCAGCGTGCCCGGCAGACCGCGTTCCTGGTGCCGGGCCTGACCATCGTCGTGCGCGACGAGTTCGGACTCGGCGAGGGCGGCAGCAAGGGCGAGGAATCCTTCCGCTTCGACGGCGGCATCAGCGAGTTCTGCGAGTACCTGGCGAGCGACAAGGCGGTCTGCGACGTCCTCCGCTTCTCCGGGCAGGGGACCTTCAAGGAGACCGTCCCGGTCCTCGACGAGCACGGCCAGATGACCCCGACCGAGGTCGCGCGTGAACTCGGCGTCGACGTCGCGCTGCGCTGGGGCACCGGCTACGACGCGAAGCTGCGGTCGTTCGTCAACATCATCGCCACGCCCAAGGGCGGCACCCACGTCGCCGGCTTCGAGCAGGCCATCACCCAGACCATGAACGAGGTCCTGCGGGCCAAGAAGATGCTCCGGGTCGCCGAGGACAACATCGTCAAGGACGACGCCCTGGAGGGCCTCACCGCCGTCGTCACGGTGCGCCTGGCCGAGCCGCAGTTCGAGGGCCAGACCAAGGAGGTACTCGGTACCTCGGCGGCCCGCCGGATCGTGAACAACGTGGTCACCAAGGAGCTGAAGGCGTTCCTGACCTCCACCAAGCGGGACGCGGCCGCCCAGGCCCGGGTCGTGATGGAGAAGGTCGTCGCCGCCGCCCGCACCCGGGTCGCGGCCCGGCAGCACAAGGACGCGCAACGGCGCAAGACCGCCCTCGAGTCCTCGTCCCTGCCGGCCAAGCTCGCCGACTGCCGCAGCGACGACGTCGACCGCAGCGAGCTGTTCATCGTCGAGGGCGACTCGGCTCTCGGCACGGCGAAGCTGGCCCGGAACTCCGAGTTCCAGGCGCTGCTGCCCATCCGGGGCAAGATCCTCAACGTGCAGCGGTCGTCGGTGACCGACATGCTCAAGAACGCCGAGTGCGGCGCGATCATCCAGGTCATAGGGGCGGGCTCGGGCCGCACCTTCGACATCGACGCGGCCCGCTACGGCAAGATCATCATGATGACCGACGCCGACGTGGACGGCTCGCACATCCGCTGTCTGCTGCTGACGCTGTTCCAGCGCTACATGCGGCCCATGGTCGAGTCCGGGCGGGTCTTCGCCGCGGTGCCGCCGCTGCACCGCATCGAGCTGATCCAGCCGAAGAAGGGCCAGGACAAGTACGTCTACACGTACTCGGACCGCGAGCTCCGCGACAAGCTCATGGAGTTCCAGAGCAAGGGCGTCCGGTACAAGGACTCCATCCAGCGTTACAAGGGCCTGGGCGAGATGGACGCCGACCAGCTCGCCGAGACCACGATGGACCCGCGCCACCGCACCCTGCGCCGGATCAACCTCTCCGACCTGGAGGCCGCCGAGCAGGTCTTCGACCTGCTCATGGGCAACGACGTGGCGCCGCGCAAGGAGTTCATCTCCGGTTCGGCGGCGACCCTGGACAGGTCGCGGATCGACGCGTAGCCGCAGTGGTCGGCCAGGCAGGCCGGTCCGCCCGAGGTGAGCGGACCGGCCTGCCGCCATGTGGTCCTCCCCGGCGAGGAGGCCGGTGGATCCTGGGGTCCCCATGCGTGGAGGGGACCGGCCGGTAGATCCCGGGGTTCCCACGCGTGGAGGAGACCGGCCGGCCGCGCGGTCTCCACCCGTGGGTGGAGACGGTCCGGCCTCCGGAATCCACCTTCGGTCCACCCCCGCTCCGATCTCCCGACCGGCCGCTTTCCGTAGCTTCGATGGTGTCGGCGGCACCCGCTCCCGACACCGTCTTCCCGCCTACGGAGGCAGTGATGTCCGGGTTCGTCAACGCGCTGGTGATCGTGGCCGTCGTCGCTGTGGTGATCGTGCGGCAGTTTCGCGCCCGCGCGATCAACACGGACCGGCGTTGGTGGCTGCTCCCCGTGATCCTCGCGGTGGTGGCCCTGCGCGAACCCGGCATACTCGACGACCACCACCCCACCGTCTCGGTGGCCCTGCTCGCCGTCGAACTGCTCATCGCCGCGCTGACAGGGGCCGGCTGGGCCTGGACCACGCGGATCTGGACCGAGCCGGACGGAGCCGTGTGGACCAGGGGCACCAAGGCGGGCGCCGCCGTCTGGATCGCGGGCATAGCCCTGCGAGCAGGCGTCTTCGCCCTCGGCGTCGCGTCCGGTGTGCACCAGGACGGCTCCGCGCTGGTGCTCGGCCTCGCCGCCATGCTGCTGGTGCGCGCCGGGGTCGTGAACCGGCGGGCGCGGTCCCTCGGCGCCTCTGACCGCCCGGCCCCCGCGTACGGTGACGGCATGCGGCTCGCGTGGAAGGAGCGCGTGTGACGGAGCACGCTCTGACCCGGTGGCCCACCCGGGAGGCACTCGCCAAGGCGGGCGCCGGCCGGCCCCGGCGGATGCTCGCCCAGGCGGTCCGGGTGCTGGTACTCGCCCTGCTGCTGTGGGCCGCCGTCAGCCAGAGACACGTGGGTGTCTGGGGCATGCTCGCGGCCGTGGCGGGCGTCCTGCTGGCCGGCCTCGTCTCCTGGGCGTTCTTCCGCACCACCTATGACCACCGGCTGATGCCTTCGCTGGCCCTCATGGCGGTGCTCCTGGGCATCGCCGTAGCGGCCGAGGCCACCGGCTTCAGAGGTCCGGCCCTGGTGATCTGGTGCGGCTGCGGAGTCTCCGCCCTGGAACGGCTGCCCCTGGGCGCCGCACTGCCGGTGACGTCCGTGGCGCTGGCCTCGTTCTCCGCGTTCAACAACGATGTGTGGCTCACCACGGCCGCCACGGTGGCGGGCATGGCCCTCGCCGGATACGTCCTGCGGCTCGACGCGGAGGCCCGGGGCGGCGCACAGCGGCTGCTCGCCCAGGAACGCGCCGCCCGGGCCGCCGAGGCGGAGTCGGCGGCGCTGGCCGAGCGGGCGAGGATCGCCCGGGAGATCCACGACGTACTCGCGCACAGCCTCTCGGCGCAGCTCGTGCACCTGGAGGCCGCCAGGCTGCTGATCGAGCGCGGCGCCGACCGGGACCAGATCCTGGAGCGGGTGGTGGCCGCCCGCGGCATGGCCCGCGACGGCCTTGCCGAGACCCGGCAGGCGCTGAGCGCCCTGCGCGGCGAGCTGACCCCGCTGGAGGAGTTCCTGACCGGGCTCGTCAGTACGGCCGACGGCGCCGATGTCACCGTCACGGGTGAGCGCAGACCCCTGCCGGCCGAGGCGTCGCAGGCGGTTCGCCGGGTCGCCCAGGAGGCGCTGACGAACGTCCGCAAGCACGCCCAGGGCGCCAAGGTGCAGTTGCGCCTCGACTACGGCGAGCACGAAGTGACACTGGGTGTGCGGGACTCGGGCGGCCGTCCGGGAGAACTCACCGGATCCGGCGGCGGGTACGGTCTGCGGGGGATGCGGGAGCGAGCCGAGCTGCTGGGCGGATCGCTCGACGCGGGGCCGGACGAGGAAGGGTTCGTGGTGACGCTGAAGGTGCCCGTATGACGGAGCCGGGGGAGAAGAAGCCCGCCCGGGTCGTGGTCGCCGACGACCAGACCGTGGTCCGGGAAGGCATCGTGATGCTGCTGGGTCTGCTGCCGGGTCTCGAGGTCGTGGGATCCGCCGAGGACGGCGAGGAGGCGGTGCGCCTGGTCGCCGAACTGGCCCCGGACGTGGTGCTCATGGACCTGCGGATGCCCCGCTGCGACGGAGTGGAGGCCACGCGCCGGATCCGCTCGGAGTACCCCGGCACCCAGGTGGTGGTGCTCACCACCTTCGGGGACGACGATTCGCTGTTCCCAGCGCTGCACGCGGGAGCCCGCGGCTATCTGACCAAGGACGCGGGCGGCGACGAGATCGTGCGGGCCGTGGAGAGCGTTCTGTCGGGCGAGGCGGGCCTGTCGCCGAGCGTCCAGCGCCGGCTGCTGGAGAGACTGTCCGAACCGGCGCCCGCGGCCGCCGTGACCGAGGCGCCCGACGGGCTGACCGCGCGGGAGGCCGAGGTCCTGGTGCTGATCGCCGAGGGCCTGAGCAATCAGGAGATCGCCCGCCGGCTGCACGTCTCCACGGCGACCGTGAAGACCCACATCAACAATCTCTTCGCCAAGACGGGCCTCAAGGACCGTGCGCAGGCGGTGCGTTACGCCTATGCGAAGGGACTGGTGCGGCCTCCCGTGAAATGAGTCACCTGATGGGGTGAAGTGCCCGGGGAAGAGAAGTCACGGATCTTCCCGGTCTGTCCATCCTTGGGCATGCAGTCAAGCGACGGTCGTGCCCGGGGAGCCGGGGACGGTGCCGGGAGTTCGGCCGGCAATCACGAAGACCACGGCACGGCTTCCCGCGAGGTGAGGTACGAGGACCCCTGGTACGACTCCCTGGCCTCCGGCTGGGGCGAACCGGAAGGCGCCGGCACGCCGGCCCGGGCCGTACCGGCCCCGCGCGGGGAGCGGGACACGGAGACGGCCCGAGCCCGCGACGTGTACCTCGAGGTGCAGCGCAGCGAGGCATTCCAGGAAGTGCGCGGCAGGTACCGGAGGTTCGTGGTGCCGGGTGCCGCCATCTTCCTGGTCTGGTACGTGGGGTACGTGGTCGTCGCCACGACCGCTCCAGGGCTCATGGCCCGGCCGGTGACGGGTGCGGTGAACGTGGGGATGCTGGCCGGGCTCGGGCAGTTCCTCAGCACCTTCCTGCTCACCTGGGGTTACGCCCGGCACGCCCGGCTGCGCCGGGACCGGCTCGCGCTGGAACTGCGCTGGGACACGCAGGAACTGACCCGTGGAGCCCGGGGAGGCGCCTCGTGACCGGCGACCACCAGACACTGGCGCTGCTGCTGTTCATCGGGTTCGTGGCCGTCACCCTGGCGATCACGACATGGGTGAGCCGCAGGCGGCAGGGTTCCGCGGAGGAGTTCTACGCCGGCGGGCGGCTGTTCTCCCCGATGGAGAACGGTTTCGCGGTCTCGGGCGACTACGTGTCGGCCGCCTCGTTCCTCGGGGTCACCGGGCTCATCGCGCTGTACGGGTACGACGGGCTGCTGTACGTGGTGGGCTTCCTCGTGGCCTGGCTGGTCGTGCTGTTCCTGGTGGCGGAACTGGTGCGCAACTGCGGGCGGTTCACGCTGGCCGACGTGGTCGCCGCGCGGATGAGCGAGCGGCCGGTGCGGATCGCGGCGGGAACCTCCTCGGTCACGGTGTCCGTGCTGTACCTGGTGGCCCAGATGGTGGGCGCCGGCAGCCTGGTGGCACTGCTGCTGGGGCGCACCAGCGGGACGGCCCAGACGTGGGCGGTCATCGCGGTCGGCGCCCTGATGGTGACCTACGTGTCCCTGGGCGGGATGCGGGCCACCACCTGGATCCAGATCGTGAAGGCGGTGCTGCTGCTCGGCGGGACGGTCGCGCTGACCGTGCTGGTGCTGGTGCGCTTCCACGGCGACGTGAACCGGCTGCTGGTCACCGCGGCGGCCCGCAGCGGCCACGGGGACGCGTTCCTGGCGCCGGGGCTGAAGTACGGCGGGAGCTGGACCGCCCGCCTCGACTTCATCAGTCTGGGGCTGGCCCTGGTGCTGGGCACGGCGGGGCTGCCGCACATCCTCTCCCGCTTCTACACCGTGCCCACCGCGCGGGCCGCCCGCCGTTCCGCGGTGTGGTCCATCGGCCTGATCGGCGCCTTCTACCTGATGGCGATCGTGCTCGGGTTCGGGGCCGCCGCCGTGGTGGGCCCGGAGGCGCTGAAGCGCTCGAACGCGGCCGGTAACACGGCGATGCCCCTGCTCGCCCTCGACCTCGGCGGGGGTGTCGGATCCACGGGCGGGACGGTGCTGTTCGCGGTGGTCGCCGCCGTCGCCTTCGCGACGATCCTCGCGGTGGTCGCCGGGATCACGCTCGCCTCCTCGGCGTCCGTGGCGCACGATCTGTACGCCTCACTGCGGCGGCCGCGCACCAGGGCGCACGGCGAGGTCACCGTGGCCCGGACCGCGGCCGTGGGCATCGGCGTCGTCGCGATCGCGCTCGGTCTGCTGGCCCGCGACCTGAACGTCGCCTTCCTCGTCGGTCTGGCCTTCGCCGTGGCCGCGTCGGCGAACCTGCCGGTGCTGGTGTACTCGCTGTTCTGGCGCGCCTTCACCACACGCGGTGCGGTGTGGGCCGTATACGGCGGGCTGGTCCCGGCTCTCGTGCTGGTGCTGCTGTCGCCGGTGGTGTCCGGCAGCCCGGGATCGCTCTTCCCGGACATCGACCTGCAGTACTTCCCGCTGCAGAACCCGGGCATCGTCTCCATCCCGCTGGGCTTCCTGGCCGGCTGGCTGGGCACGATCACCTCGGACGAGGTCGCCGACGAGGCCGGGTACGCGGAAACGGAGGTCCGCTCGCTGACCGGCGCGGGCGCCGTGTAGCAGGGGGGCAGGGGCGGACGTACCGCGCGGCAGGCGACGGTCACCCGCGTCTCGGTGGCCCCGCGCCTACGGCGCCACCCATGCGTACCGGTGTTCCGGGCGGCCGGTGTCGCCGTACTTCAGGGACAGGCTGAGGCGGCCCGCCTGTTCCAGGTGGCGGAGGTAGCGCTGGGCCGTGGAGCGACTCAGCCCGGTGCGTGCCGCGACCTCGTGCGCGGACAGCGGCTGGTCCGCGCCGTGCAGCACACCGCAGATGAGGTCCGTGGTGGGTTCCGAATGGCCGCTGGGCAGGCCCGGGGCGGACGGCACCGTCGAGGTGCGCAGCGCGCCGAAGATCCGGTCGACCTGCTCCTGGCCCGTCAGCCCCCGGCCGCCGACCCGGTCCACGGTGCGGCGCAGGGCCGCGTAGGAGTCCAGCCGGGTGCGCAGGGCGGCGAACGTGAAGGGCTTGACCAGGTAGTGCAGCGCGCCCAGGCGCATGGCCCGCTGGACGGTCGCCACATCGCCGGCCGCCGTGATCATGATGACGTCGGTGCCGTGCCCCAGCTCCCGCATGCGGTGGACGAGTTCGAGACCGGTCCCGTCCGGCAGGTAGTGGTCGAGCAGGACCAGGTCGATGGCGGCGCGTTCGAGGGCGGCCAGTGCCTGGGCGGCACTGTGTGCGCGGGCGGCCACCCGGAAACCGGGAACCTTTCCCACGTACTTCGCGTTTATCTCAGCGACGCGGAAGTCGTCGTCCACGACCAGGACGTCAATCATCGGGCCTCTCCTCCAAGGCCGGCGAGCGTTAAGCCCGTGTTTCGGCTCCGCAGTTCTAACGCGAGCAAAATGAGCACAACAGGTGCTTGCGAGCAAAAGAACGGCATGTGCTCACAAGACTGCTGCTGTGGCGGGGGCCACATCTACCGTCCCGGGCCATGAGCACAGACACCAGCCCCGCCATCGAGCTACGGGGCGCGAGCAAAACCTTCAGGACCCCGTCGGGGGGTCTGCACACGGCCGTGCGCGGCCTGGACCTCACCGTGCAGCGCGGCGAGTTCGTGGCCGTCGTCGGTCCGACCGGCTGCGGGAAGTCCACCACGCTGACCCTGGTCAGCGGCCTGGAGGAGCCCAGCGAGGGCGAGGTGCTGGTGGCCGGGGAGCCGGTCGACGGCGTCGGTGACAAGGTCGGTTTCGTCTTCCAGCAGGACGCCACCTTTCCCTGGCGGACGGTGCTGTCCAACGTGATGGCCGGCCCCCGTTTCCGGGGCGTGCCCAAGGCGGAGGCCAAGGAGAAGGCACGCGAGTGGCTGGCCCGGGTCGGCCTCGCGGCCTTCGAGGACCGCTACCCGCACCAGCTCTCCGGCGGCCAGCGCAAGCGCGTCGCCCTCGCCGCCACCTTCGTCAACGACCCCGAGATCCTGCTGATGGACGAGCCGTTCTCGGCGCTCGACGTGCAGACCCGGGCACTGATGTCGGACGAACTGCTGGAGCTGTGGGAGGGCACGGGCGCCTCGGTCGTCTTCGTCACCCACGACCTCGAGGAGTCGATCGCGCTGGCCGACAAGGTCGTCGTGATGACCGCGGGGCCCGCGACTGTCAAGCATGTCTTCGACATCGATCTGCCCAGGCCGCGCAAGGTCGAGTCGATCCGGCTCGAGCCGCGGTTCATCGAGATCTACCGCGAGATCTGGGAGTCGCTCGGCGAAGAGGTCCGCATCACCCGGGAAAGGGGTGCCGCCAATGTCGCCTGAGGTGCTCAGCACGCCGGTCGTCGACACGGTGAAGGCTCCGGGCCGCGCGGAGTCGCGGGCCCAGGCCGCCCGCAGACGCAAGGTGGTCGTCACCGCCGCGCGGGTGCTCCTCCTGGTGGTCGTGCTCGGCCTGTGGGAGGTGCTGTCCCGGGCCGAGGTCATCGATCCGTTCAACTTCTCGATGCCCTCGAAGATCTGGGACCAGATCAGCACCTGGGTGATGCACGGGACGGCACAGGGCTCGCTGGGCGAGCAGGTCTGGTACACGCTGCACGAGGCGCTGCTGGGCTGGGGCATCGGCGTCGTCGCCGGTGTGGTGTTCGGTATCGCTCTCGGGCGGATCGCCTTCCTCGCCGATGTCCTCGGCCCGTACATCAAGGTCCTCAACTCCCTGCCCAGGATCGTCCTGGCGCCGATCTTCGTGATCTGGTTCGGCCTCGGTCCCGCCTCCAAGGTCGCGTCGGCCGTGGTGCTGGTGTTCTTCCCGGTGTTCTTCAACGCCTTCCAGGGCGCCCGTGAGGTCGACCGCAACCTGGTCGCCAACGCCCGCATCCTCGGCGCGAGTGACCGCAAGGTGACGCTTCAGGTGGTCGTGCCGTCGGCGACCTCGTGGATCTTCACCAGCCTCCACGTCAGCTTCGGCTTCGCCCTCATCGGCGCCATCGTCGGCGAGTACATCGGCGCCACGAAGGGCATCGGCCTGCTCGTCGCCGCGTCACAGGGCACCTTCAACGCCGCCGGCGTCTACGCCGCGATGGTCATCCTCGCGGTCGTCGCGCTCCTCGCCGAGGGCCTGCTGACCTTCGCCGAACGACGCATCTTCCGCTGGAAGCCGGCGGGCTCCGACCACTGAGCCCGGCCCGCCCGGCGCTGTCGTGCAGCCGCGGCGCCGTCGTACGCATCTGCTCCTCCCCGCACACTCACAAGGACGTGAACCTCCATGCGCAAGACCGCCAGATACGCCTCGCTCGCCGTCTCCGGCCTGCTGGCCCTCTCCTCGCTCACCGCCTGCGCCAATGACGCGGCGAGCAGCACCTCGGCCGCCGGCGGCAAGGGCGACGGCAAGGGCACGAAGGTCAAGATCATGGTCGGTGGCCTGGACAAGGTCATCTATCTGCCGGCCATGCTCACCCAGCGCCTGGGCTACTTCGGCGCCGAGGGCCTCGACGTGGAACTGCTCAGCGAGCCCGCCGGCGTCCAGGCCGAGACCGCGCTGGTCTCCGGCCAGGTCCAGGGCGCCGTCGGCTTCTACGACCACACCCTCGACCTGCAGACGAAGGGCAAGGAGGTGGAGTCCGTCGTGCAGTTCTCGCACGCCCCCGGCGAGGTGGAGGTGGTCTCGAGCAAGAGCGCGGGGGACGTCACCTCGCCGAAGGACTTCAAGGGCAGGAAGCTCGGCGTCACGGGTCTCGGATCGTCGACCGACTTCCTCACCAAGTACCTCGCGGTCAAGAACGGCGTGAACGTCAGCGAGTTCACCCCGGTCGCCGTGGGCGCCGGCCCCACCTTCATCGCGGCGCTGCAGCAGGGCTCGATCGACGCCGGTATGACCACCGACCCGACCGTCGCCACCATCCTGGACAAGAAGGCCGGGAAGATCCTCCTCGACATGCGCACCCCCGAGGGCTCCCAGGAGGCGCTGGGCGGGCCGTACCCGTCGTCCAGCCTGTACATGCAGACGGAGTGGGTGAACAGCCACAAGGACACCGTCCAGAAGCTGGCCAACGCCTTCGTCAAGACGCTCAAGTGGATGTCCACCCACAGCGCCGCCGACATCGCCGCCAAGATGCCCGCCGACTACTCCCAGGGCGACAAGGCGCTCTACGCGGACGCCATCAAGAGCACGCTGCCGATGTTCACCAAGGACGGCGTGATGCCGGCGAACGGCCCCGAGACCGTCGAGAAGGTCCTCAAGGCGTTCAACCCCAACATCAAGAACGCCAAGGTGGACCTGAAGAAGACGTACACCACCGAGTTCGTCGAGGCCGCCAAGTAGCGTCCGCGACCGACCCGCTCAGGCGCGGGCCGCCCACACGTAACGGTGTTCCGGGCGGCCCGCGTCGCCGTACCTCAGGGTCAGCCGGGCCCGTCCGGTCCGCTCCAGGAGCTTGAGGTAACGCTGGGCGGTCTGCCGGCTCACTCCGGTCAGCTCGGCGATCTCCTGCGCGGACAGGGCGCCTTCGGCCTGCACCAGGGCCCGGCGCACCAGCTCGGCCGTGGTGGGGGAGTGCCCCTTGGGCAGCCCGGGCTCCGACGGCACGGACAGGGCGCCGAAGATGCGGTCCACCTCGGCCTGTTCGGCCTCACCCCCGCCGTCCAGCTTGCGGCGCAGCACGGCGTACGCCTCCAGCTTGGCGCGCAGTCCCGCGAACGCGAACGGCTTCACCAGGTACTGCAGGGCACCGTGCCGCATGGCCGCCTGGACGGTCGAGACGTCCCGCGCGGCCGTCACCATGATGACGTCGGTCTGGTGGCCGCGCCGGCGCATCTCCCGGACGACCGCGAGCCCGGTGTCGTCCGGCAGGTAGTGGTCCATGAGGACCAGGTCGAGCCGGGGCAGCGAGTCCAGCCGGCGCAGCGCCTCGGCCGCGTTGTGCGCCTCGCCGGCCACGTGGAAGCCGGGCACCTTCTCGACGTAGGCGGCGTTGACCCGGGCGACGCGGATGTCGTCGTCCACGACCAGGACCTCGATCACCGTGCCTCCTCCGCGGCCTGGGCCGGCACCCCGGCCGTGCCCGCCTCCGACGTGTCCGTCCCGCCGGGCGCGGGTTCCTCCTCCGGCCCGCCGAGCGCGTCGGTCAGCGCCTCGGGCAGTACGACGGTGAACTCCGCGCCGCCGCCGTCCGCCGTGCCCACCGTCGCTCCGCCGCCCTGCCGTTCGGCGAGCCGGCGCACCAGCGGCAGGCCCAGGCCCCGCTTGCCGTGCGCGGGCGGCTTCTTGGTCGACCACCCGTCGGTGAAGACCAGCTCCCGCTGGTCCGCCGGGATGCCGGGCCCGGTGTCGCGCACCCTGAGCACGACCGTGCGGCCCTCGGTGCGCAACTCGACCTCCACGCGCGCGTGCGGGGTGCCCGCGACCGCGTCCAGCGCGTTGTCCACCAGGTTCCCCACGACCGTCACCAGTCCCCGCGGGTCGACGAGCCGGTCCGGGAGCCGGGTGCGTTCCGACACCCACAGGGCGACGCCGCGCTCGGCGGCGACGGTCGCCTTGCCGACCAGCAGGGCGGCCAGCAGCGGATCCTGGATCTTCTCCGTGACCTGCTCGGCGGTGACCCGGTGGTCCCCGACCACCTCGCCGACGAACTCCACGGCGTCGTCGTACATCTCCAGCTCCAGCAGGCCGAGCAGGGTGTGCATGCGGTTGGCGTGTTCGTGGTCCTGCGCGCGCAGCGCGTCGATCAGACCGCGGGTTGAGTCGAGTTCACGGCCCAGTTGCTCCAGCTCCGTGCGGTCGCGCAGGGTGGCCACGGCGCCCCCGTCATCGGTGGGCATGCGGTTGGCGACCAGGACGCGCTGCCCGCGCACGGTCAGCAGATCGGTGCCGGTCACCCGGCCGGCCAGGACGGCGGCTGTGCGGCCCTCGCCCAGTGCCTCGTCCAGCGACTTGCCGACGGCCTCGTCACCGATCCCGAGCAGCCGCCGCGCCTCGTCGTTCAGCAGGCGGATGCGGCCGCCGCGGTCGAGGGCGACCACGCCTTCCCGGATGCCGTGCAGCATCGCCTCGCGCTCGGCGAGCAGCGCCGATATGTCGGAGAAGGCCAGGTCGCGGGTCTGGCGCTGCACCCGGCGGGAGATCAGCCAGGCGGCCAGCGCGCCCACCGCGAGGGCTCCGCCCGCGTACGCGAGCAGCCCCGGTATCGCGGCGAGCAGGCGGGCGCGCACGCTGTCGTAGGCGATGCCGACCGACACCGCCCCGATGATCCGGTGGTCGGCGTCGTACAGCGGCACCTTCCCGCGCGCGGAGCGGCCCAGGGTGCCCCGGTCGATCTCCATGACATCGCGGCCGCCCAGCGCGTCCCGGGGATCGGTGGAGACGCGCTGGCCGATCCGCTCGGGCGTGGGGTGCGACCAGCGCACCCAGTGGCGGTCCAGCACCACGATGTACTCGGCGTTGGTGGCGTGCCGGATCCGCTCGGCCTTCTCCTGCACCGGGCCGTTCCGGCTCGGCGGGGTGGTCAGCACGCCCTCGGCGATCTCCGGGTCCTGCGCCGTGGTCTGGGCGATGGCCAGCGCCCGGCGCATCGCCTCCTGGTCCAGCTGCTTGCTGAGCGGTGCCAGGAACAGCCCCGTCGCGAGCACCGCGACTCCCGCGGCGATCGCCACCTGCATTAGCAGCACCTGCGAGAACACCCGCCGGGGCAGGCCGAGGCGCAGGCGGCGTACGGGGAGACTGGGGCTCATGCCCAAGACGGTACGTGGGCGAGCCTGGCCGCCCCCAGCGGGTGTGGCACGGATCTCCCGCCCTCTTCCGCGCGGGGCCGGTGACGCCGGGTCTCAGCTCGCCAGCGCGGTCGTCCCGAGCTCGCGCACCGCGACCACGTCCATGCGCGCCGGCGCGCCGAGCACCTCGGCGCCGCAGCTCTCGGGGCGCGGCGGCAGCGACGCGCCCTGCGCCACCGAGACGCGCCAGCGGCGGCCGTCGGCGTGCGCGACGGTGACCTGCCAGCGGGGCGCCCTGCCCTCGGTCCGCACGACCCTCAGCGCGCCGGCCCGGCGGACCCCCGCCACCGAACGCACGGCCAGCTCGGCGGTCTGGCCCGGCCGTTCCCAGGCGGAGCACCCGCGGCAGCCCTCCAGCACCACGCTCCCCTCCCGCACGCCCCGCAGGGCCGCCTCGACCGTGTCCGCCTCCACCCGGCCGTAGGAGTAGCCGTACGGCAGCACGAGCACCGTCGGGGAGAAACGGTGACCACCCAGATGGGTGACCTCCCAGACGCCCCGCACGCCGGAGGCGGCCAGCTCCGCCGCCAGCGGACGGCCGAGGAGGGCGCAGCAGCGGTCACGCTTGCCGTTGGTGCAGACGAGGGCGAGCGGGTCGCCGGTGTGCGGCGCGCCGCCGAGCGCGGTGCCGAAGGAGCGGTGGTCGCCGGCGCCGAGCGCGGCGAGGTCGAGGTCCAGCAGACGGCGCGGGTCGTCGGCGGTGGCGCTGTGCAGCCATACGTTCCCGGGGACGGTGTGGGCCGCGTACACCTGCCGCGGTTCCGGGGTGCCGGGGTCGGCGTGCCGGCCGGGGCGCCGGATGAGCGCGACGCGGACGCCGGTCCCCTCGGCGGCGGCCTCCAGCGCGCGGCCGAGCGCGGGGTCGAGATGGCTCGAAGTGAGCGCCTTGGCGCCCCAGGGCCCGGACTGCTCCAGCAGCAGCCACGTCGTCGCCGTGGCGGCCGTGGCGGACACGGGCTCGTCGAGACTCCGGGAGACGGTCGCACACCTACTCACAGAGGTGAGCCTAACCTGACTCTCCCTGGGGCGACTTCCGGCCGGGCCCCGTGTCCGCCGAGCCGCAGGCACGGACGGCCTCCTACGGCAGGGGCTGCGGGGGACGCGGGCCGACGTAGTGACCGCTCGGGCGCATGCGCAGCGGGCGTTCGCCGTACTCCTCCAGGGCGTGGGCGATCCAGCCCGCGGTACGGGCGACCGCGAAGATGGTCTCCCCGGCGGTGGCGGGCATGCCGCTGGAGACGGTGAACACCGCGAGCGCGAGGTCGACGTTGGCGTGCAGCGGAGCGTGCCGCGCGGTGGTGGCGACGACGTCGCGCGCGGCGAGGAGCGCGGGCTCCGCCTGCGGCACCTGCTCCAGCAGTGCGAACAGCACGCGCGCGCGGGGGTCTTCGCCGGTGTAGAGCGGGTGGCCCAGCCCGGGGACACGGCGCCCGGCCCGCAGCTCGTCCGCGATCACCGGGACCGCGGTGCCCTGGTCAAGGACGTCGAGCAGCATCCGGTGGGCGAGACCGCTCGCGGCGCCGTGCAGCGGGCCCTCCAGGACGCCGAGCCCCGCCGACACGGCCGCGTACGCGTGCGCGCGGGCCGAGGCGGCGACCCGCACCGCGAGCGTGGAGGCGGCCAGGTCGTGATCGGCGAGGAGGGCGAGGGCGGTGTCCAGGACGCGCAGCGAGGCGTCGTCGGGGCGGCGGCCGGTCAGGCGGCCCCACAGGCGGTGAGCCAGCGGGCCGCCGTCCTCGTGGTCGTGCCGGACGGGCGGCAGCGCGGCCACGAGCGTGGGGATGAGGATGCGCCCGGTACCCAGCACGCTCTCCTCGGAGAGGTCGAAGCGCAGCGGGTCCTCGGCCGCCGCGGCGATGGCCGCCACCCGCAGCCGGTCGGCCGGTGAGGTGTGCCCCGGGAGGGCGTTCACGGCGCGGCGGGCGACCTCGACGGTGGTCCCGGGTGCGGTGAAGGCCGTGCCCGGCGTCAGCCGGCCCGTCCACAGCCACTCCGCGACCTCCTCGTAGGAGTGCCGTGCGGCCAGCTCCGTGGCGTCCACGCCGCGGAAGTAGTAGCGGTCCTCCTCGATGAGGGTGATGCGGGTCCGTACGGACAGGTCGCCTCCGGAGCCCGGACTCCCCGCGGCCTCCCGGCGGTTGCGCCGGGCGAGCGCCTCGACGTCCTTCGCGTCGAAGGTGCTGGCGCGGCCGCCGGGTTCGCGTCTGCTGCTCAGCAGGCCGCGGCTCACGTAGGCGTACACCGTCTCCGGCTTCACGCCGAGCAGTTCGGCGGTCTCCCTGGTGCTCAGCCTTCGTCCGGGACGCCGGTCGTGAGCGGGTTCGTGATCGCGCATGGAGGCCACCGTAGCTGTCTCTTCATACCTTGATCGGTACATGTTGACAGAATCAATATTGACACGGATTAAGTCAAGCATGGACAGTCGGATCGAGACCAAGGAGGAGACACCATGTCCGTCAACAGGACCGCACCCCGGGTCGAGGTACCGCGTGGCCTCGCGGGGGTCGTCGTCACCGACACCCGGGTCGGGGATGTCCGGGGTATCGAGGGCTTCTACCACTACCGGCAGTACTCGGCCGTCGAGCTCGCGCGGACCCGCGGTTTCGAGGACGTCTGGCACCTCCTGGTGCACGGTGCCCTGCCGGAGCCCGAGCGAGCCGCGTCCTTCGCCGCCGAGACCGCGAAGCTGCGCCGGCTGCCCGCGGAGGTCGGCGCGGCCCTGCCCGCCGTCGCGGCGGCCGGCCGCGGCTCCGGGCCGCTGGCCGGTCTGCGCACCGCGCTCTCGCTGCTGGGAGCCGCCCGCGGGTTCCGCCCGGTCTACGACACGGACCCGGAGCAGCGGCGTGCCGACACGATCGCCGCCTGCGCGGCCGTGCCCACGCTGCTGACCGCGCTCCACCGGCTCGGGCGGGGCCTGGAGCCGGTGGAGCCCCGCGAGGACCTGCCGTACGGGGCGAACTACCTGTACATGCTCACCGGCGAGGAGCCGGACCCGCGGCGGGCCCGGGCCGTCGAGCAATACCTCATCTCAACGATCGACCACGGCTTCAACGCGTCGACGTTCACCGCACGGGTGATCGCCTCCACGGGCGCCGATGTGGCGGCCTGTCTCGCGGGAGCCGTGGGCGCCCTGTCCGGGCCGTTGCACGGCGGGGCGCCGAGCCGCGCGCTCGACACCCTGGACGCCATCGGAACGCCGGACCGGGCCGACGCATGGATCAGGGAGCGGGTCCTCGCCGGTGACCGCGTGATGGGCTTCGGCCACGCGGTCTACCGCACGGAGGACCCCCGTTCCCGGATGCTGCGGGAGATCGCCCTCGGCTTCGGCGGCCCGCGCGTCGACCTGGCCGTCGAGGTCGAGAAGCACGTCGAGGCGGTTCTGGCCGAGCTGAAACCGGGCCGCGAACTGCACACCAACGTCGAGTACTACGCGGGCGTGGTCATGGAACTGTGCGGCCTGCCCCGGGAGATGTTCACCCCCACCTTCGCGGCCGCCCGGGTGGTGGGCTGGAGCGCCAACGTCCTGGAGCAGGCGGCGGATCCGAAGATCATCCGGCCGGTCGCCCGGTACGTCGGTCCGGAGCCGCCGGTCGCGGTGCCGCCGGCGGCCTGAGACGACGAGGACACCCCGCGGCCCTCGGCCCACCCCTGGCCGCCCCGGGCCGAGCCCGGCACCCCGCGGCCGCCGGACCGGCGGGGAGGGCGCCGTGGGTTCGGCATCGTCCGGACGGGAGGCCTCAGGCGTCCGGGATGTCGGCCTTCGCGCGCAGCAGCGTCTCGCGGTCGATCACCACGATGCGCTCGTGGTCGGCACGTGCCGCGTCGGCGGGCAGCTCGGCGTCGAGCTGGGCCGTCCGGTCGGTGCCGATCACGGCGAAACTGCCGTCCTGCAGTTCAAAGATGTCCGGGCAGGTCTGCCCGTTGACGCTGCCTCTGTCACGAGGTGGGACACCGATGCGGCGCACGATCTTCAAGTGGATCCCGGTCCTTGGTTGGTTCATGGTCAGTGGCTGCCCCCGGCCGGCCGCCGGAAGGGGTGCGCCCGGGGCGGCGAGGACGTGGAAAGGCCTGCTGGAGAGGCGAGCGGGGTGTGCGCCAGGCAGGTGGGGACAACCTAGCCGCACTGATCGCGCTCCGGCGACGGACTTCGACCGCCGAACGAGTGAATCCGGGTGAATGATGTCGTGAGAACGCGGGGTGACACCGTGTCAGTCGTCGTCGGTGCCGCCCACCACCCACCACTCGTCCGTGTCCGCGTCGTCCAGCTCGGCCAGCAGGTCGTCGGTCATGCGGCCGATCCGGGCCTCCTCCGAGTCGGGCGGCAGGGTCGCACGGTGATGGCGGGTGGCCTCCCAGTAGGCGCGCATCGTCCGGCTCTGGAAGAGACCCCGCAGGTGCCCGCGCAGTTCGGCCGCGCCGAACAGACCGATCCGGTGGCCGTGCACGGCGTGCACGTACAGGGTGTTGGCGAACAGGTACTGCTTCTGGACCTCGGGCGGCAGGTCGCCCTCGTAGGCGTCCAGCAGGGGCAGCAGATCCCGGTCCTCCATCGCGGTCAGCAGCAGCCGCCGGTGTTCCCGCTGGTACTCGACGCGGTCCTCGTGCCGGGAGGCCTCCCGGCGCTGTTCCTCGAGGGCGTCCAGACGGCGCAGCACCTCGACGCCGGCGCGGGAGAGGGCGTCCACGGCCCGGCGGTGGACGAGGAACGAGGTCACGGTGCCGGCCACCGAGAGCGCGAGGGCGGCCGCCATGCGCGACGGCCCCTGGGAACCAAAAAATTGTGTGGCCATGTCAACCCCCGAATCAGGCGGCCGTCCGCCGGTCGTCGGAGTGCGGGTCGACGGTAGGGGACCGGCGAGCTAAGGGCGGCGCTTGCCGTCTCCCAGAGTGCCGAGCGGCTCTGACCGGCGGGGAGGCGGAGAGAAGGCGCACGGAGGGATGCGAGGGTCGCACACTCCGGCGCCTTGTCCAACGTGTGCCCGGCGCGGCCTGCCGACAATCGTTCACTTCGCCGGGTTTCAGCCCGCTCGTATCCTGGTCGCCCAGTCAGTTTCCGTCCGCGCGCCGGGCCACGATCCGGCGTGCGCGTCCGCGTGAGAGAGGTCGCCCGTTGGGGAACAGCCCGGCGAACAGCCGCAGCCCGCAGCAGATCCCGGTGGTCGTGCTCGCCGGATTCCTGGGCTCCGGCAAGACCACGCTCCTCAACCACCTGCTGCACCACAGCGGAGGCAGCCGCATCGGGGCGATCGTCAACGACTTCGGCGCCATCGAGATCGACGCGATGGCGGTGGCCGGCGCCCTCGGCGACTCGACCGTCTCGCTCGGCAACGGCTGCCTGTGCTGTGCCGTCGACGCGAGCGAACTCGACGTCTACCTGGACCGGCTGGCCGCGCCCGCCGCCGGCGTCGACGTCATCGTCATCGAGGCCAGTGGACTCGCCGAGCCGCAGGAACTGGTGCGGATGGTGCTGGCCAGCGAGCACCCGGGGATCGTCTACGGCGGCCTCGTCGAGGTCGTCGACGCCGCCGAGTTCGACGACACCCGCACCAGGCACCCGGAGATCGACCGGCATCTGGCCCTGGCCGACCTGGTCGTGGTCAACAAGCTGGACCGGGCTCCGGACGCCGGCCGGGTGCTCGCGCTGGTCCGCTCGCTCACCGACCGGGCCGCGGTCCTCCCCGCCACCTACGGCCGTGTCGACCCGGAGTTCCTCTTCGACTGCCGGCCGAGCGAGGAGCGCATCGGCCAGCTCTCCTTCGACGACCTGCACGAGCACCGCGACGACGACCACGCCGGCCACCTGCACACCGGCTACGACAGCCTGTCCTTCGCCTCCGGGCCGCCGATGGACCCCCGCCGGCTGATGCGCTTCCTGGACAGCCGCCCCGAGGGGCTCTACCGGATCAAGGGATACGTCGACTTCGGGCCGTACGACCCCCTCAACCGGTACGCCGTGCACGCCGTGGGCCGGTTCCTGCGCTTTCGGCCCGAGCCCTGGCCGGCGGCCGGCTCCCGCCGCACCCAGCTCGTGCTGATCGGCTCGGGCATCGACGCGGACGCCCTCCACAAGGAACTCGAGGCGTGCGGGAACGACGCCCCGCACGCCGACGAGCACGGCATGTGGGGCGTCCTGCGCTACGTGCCCGGCTCCGAGGAGGAGCCGGGCACGGAGACCTACGGGGCGTAGCGGCCGCGGGGCGCGCGGGCGGGCGCCCTACGCCACCGGTCCCGCGACCACCGCCACCGTCTTCGGCAGCGACGTGCCCGAGCCGTCGCGGCGCGGGTCCGGCTCCGGGAGCTGCACCGGGGTGCCGTTCTTCTGCGCCGCCCGCGCCGGGACGGGGCCCGCCCAGGCCAGCGACAGGCAGTCCTCGCCCTTCAGGAACCGCTGGCAGCGCACGCCGCCGGTGGCGCGGCCCTTGCGCGGGTACTGGTCGAACGGGGTCAGCTTGGCCGTCGTCTGCACCGAGTCGTCCAGCGTGCCGCGCGAGCCCGCCACCGTGAAGACCGCCGCGTCGACGGCCGGGTCGACCGCCGTGAACGAGATGACCTTGGCGCCCTCGGCCAGCTTGATGCCCGCGATGCCGCCGGCCGGCCGGCCCTGCGGGCGCACGGCGGACGCCTGGAAGCGCAGAAGCTGCGCGTCGTCCGTGATGAACACCAGGTCCTCCTCGCCGGTGCGCAGCTCCACCGCGCCGACGATCCGGTCGCCCTCCTTGAGCGTGATGACCTCCAACTCGTCCTTGTTGGACGGGTAGTCGGGCACCACGCGCTTGACGACACCCTGCGCCGTGCCGAGCGCGAGGCCCGGGGACGACTCGTCCAGCGTGGCCAGGCAGACCACCGTCTCGTCGTCCTCCAGGGAGACGAACTCCGCCAGCGGCGCCCCTCCGGACAGGTTCGCCGTCGCGGCCGCGGGCAGCTGCGGAAGGTCGACGACGTTGATCCGCAGCAGCCGGCCCGCAGAGGTCACCGCGCCGATCTCGCCGCGCGCCGTGGCGGGGACCACCGAGAGGATCACGTCGTGCTTCACGCGCTTGGCGCCGGCCGCCTCCGCGAACGGCTCGTCGGACGCCGTACGGGCCAGCAGACCCGTCGAGGACAGCATCACCCGGCACGGGTCGTCGGCGACCTGGAGCGGCACCGCGGCCACCGGCGTGCCCGCGGACTCCAGCAGGACCGTGCGTCGGTCGGTGCCGAACTTCTTGGACACGGCGGCCAGTTCGGCCGAGACCAGCTTGCGCAGCTCCGCGTCCGACTCCAGGATCCGGGTCAGCTCCTCGATCTCCGCGGTGAGCTTGTCCTTCTCCGCCTCCAGCTCGATGCGGTCGTACTTGGTGAGCCGGCGCAGCGGCGTGTCGAGGATGTACTGCGTCTGGACGTCGCTCAGCGAGAACCGCTCCATCAGGCGCTGCTTGGCCTGCGCGGAGTTCTCGCTGGACCGGATCAGCCGGATGACCTCGTCGATGTCGACCAGGGCGGTGAGCAGGCCCTCGACCAGGTGCAGCCGGTCGCGCTTCTTGCCGCGGCGGAACTCGCTGCGGCGCCGGACCACGTCGAAACGGTGGTCGAGGTAGACCTCCAGCAGCTCCTTCAGACCCAGCGTGAGCGGCTGGCCGTCGACCAGCGCGACGTTGTTGATGCCGAAGGACTCCTCCATCGGCGTCAGCTTGTAGAGCTGCTCCAGGATCGCCTCCGGCACGAAGCCGTTCTTGATCTCGATGACCAGGCGCAGCCCGTGCTCACGGTCGGTGAGGTCCTTGACGTCGGCGATGCCCTGGACCTTCTTCGAGTTGACCAGGTCCTTGATCTTGGCGATGACCTTCTCCGGGCCGACCGCGAAGGGCAGCTCGGTGACGACGAGGCCCTTGCGGCGGGCGGTCACGGTATCGACGGCGACCGTCGCCCGGATCTTGAACGTGCCGCGTCCCGACGCGTACGCGTCCCGGATGCCGTCCAGGCCGACGATTCGGCCGCCGGTGGGCAGGTCGGGGCCCGGGACGTGCTTCATCAGCGCGTCCAGGTCCGCGTTCGGGTACCTGATCAGATGGCGGGCCGCCGCCACGACCTCGCGCAGGTTGTGCGGCGGCATGTTCGTCGCCATGCCGACCGCGATGCCCGAGGAACCGTTGACCAGCAGGTTCGGGAAGGCGGCCGGCAGCGCCACCGGCTCCTGCTCCTGGCCGTCGTAGTTGGGCGCGAAGTCGACCGTGTCCTCGTCGATCGACTCGGTCATCAGGCTCGTCGCCTCGGTCATGCGGCACTCGGTGTACCGCATGGCGGCCGGCGGGTCGTCGTTGCCCAGCGAGCCGAAGTTGCCGTGGCCGTCGACCAGCGGGACGCGCATCGAGAACGGCTGCGCCATGCGCACCAGGGCGTCGTAGATCGAGGAGTCGCCGTGCGGGTGCAGCTTGCCCATGACCTCGCCGACGACGCGGGCGCACTTCACGTAGCTCCGGTCAGGGCGCAGGCCCATCTCGTTCATCTGGTAGACGATCCGGCGGTGCACGGGCTTGAGTCCGTCACGGGCGTCCGGCAGGGCGCGCGAGTAGATGACCGAGTACGCGTACTCGAGGTAGGAGCCACGCATCTCGTCCACGACGTCGATGTCGAGGATCCTCTCCTCGTACGAATCGTCGGGCGGCGGGGTCTTCGTGCTGCGGCGGGCCATCGCTGCCGGCTCCTCCAGATTTCTGTTCGCTCGCGGTTGACGGACCTGACGCGGACCATTGTGGACCGCGGCACTGACAACCCGGGCCGCGACCCGGTCCCCCGCGGTCTCGCCCGGTGCCGGGAAGCCGTCCCACGGCACGCGGGACGCAGGCTACGCGATCCGCTGTGGGCGTACGTCCGGCGGGAACTTCGCCGAGGCCGCGCACGCTTGCATACAGTGGCAGGACCGGCAGGAAAACCGCGGTTTCCATCAACCGCCTCCGCTCGCGAAGGGACGTACATGCCCATGGGTCACACGACCACAGCCGAGGCAGGCTCCGGGGGCCTGACAGCGACCGAGCACCGCCTGGCCAACGGTCTTCGCGTGGTGCTCTCCGAGGACCACCTGACTCCGGTGGCGGCGGTCTGCCTGTGGTACGACGTCGGCTCCCGCCACGAAGTCAAGGGGCGTACCGGCCTGGCTCACCTCTTCGAGCACCTGATGTTCCAGGGTTCGGCGCAGGTGACGGGCAACGGCCACTTCGAACTGGTGCAGGGCGCCGGCGGCTCGCTGAACGGCACCACGAGCTTCGAGCGCACCAACTACTTCGAGACCATGCCGGCCCACCAGCTCGAGCTCGCGCTCTGGCTCGAGGCCGACCGCATGGGCTCCCTGCTGGCCGCCCTGGACGAGGAGTCCATGGAGAACCAGCGGGACGTCGTCAAGAACGAGCGCCGCCAGCGCTACGACAACGTCCCCTACGGCACCGCCTTCGAGAAGCTGACCGCCCTGGTCTACCCGGAGGGCCACCCCTACCACCACACGCCGATCGGCTCGATGGCGGACCTGGACGCGGCCACCCTGGAGGACGCGCGTCAGTTCTTCCGCACCTACTACGCGCCCAACAACGCGGTGCTGTCCGTGGTCGGCGACATCGATCCGAAGCAGACCCTCGCCTGGATCGAGAAGTACTTCGGCTCCATCCCCGGCCACGACGGCAAGCCCGCGCCCCGCGACGGCTCGCTGCCGGAGGTCGTCGGCGGCCAGCTCCGCGAGGTCGTCGAGGAGGAGGTCCCGGCGCGCGCCCTGATGGCCGCCTACCGGCTCCCGCACGACGGCACCCGCGAGGCGGACGCGGCGGACCTGGCCCTGACCGTCCTCGGCGGCGGCGAGTCCTCCCGGCTCTACAACCGGCTGGTGCGCCGCGACCGTACGGCCGTCGCGGCCGGCTTCGGCCTGCTGCGGCTGGCCGGCGCGCCCTCGCTCGGCTGGCTGGACGTGAAGACCTCCGGCGACGTCGAGGTGCCGGTGATCGAGGCCGCGATCGACGAGGAGCTGGCCCGGTTCGCCGAGGAGGGCCCCACGCCCGAGGAGATGGAGCGCGCCCAGGCCCAGCTCGAGCGCGAGTGGCTGGACCGGCTGGGCACGGTCGCCGGCCGCGCGGACGAACTGTGCCGGTTCGCCGTCCTGTTCGGCGACCCGCAGCTCGCCCTGACGGCCGTCGAGCGCGTCCTGGAGGTGACCCCCGAGCAGGTGCAGGCGGTCGCCAAGGCGCGCCTGCGCCCGGACAACCGCGCCGTCCTCGTGTACGAGCCCAAGTCCCCGGAGACCGTCGAGGACGCACGCGTCCCCGAGGACCCGGAGGCGGAGGCGACCGTGGAGGGCCGACACGACAACGAGGAGACGGCCAAGTGAGCGAGCTCGCCCCGATGGACTTCCACCCCCAGCCGCAGCCGGGCGAGGCCAGGCCCTGGGCGTTCCCGGCCCCCGAGCGCGGCACGCTGGACAACGGCCTGACCGTGCTGCGGTGCCACCGCCCCGGCCAGCAGGTCGTCGCCGTCGAGGTGCTGCTCGACGCGCCCCTGGACGCCGAGCCGGCCGGTCTGGACGGCGTCGCCACGATCATGGCGCGGGCCTTCTCCGAGGGCACCGACAAGCACTCGGCCGAGGAGTACGCCGCCGAGCTGGAGCGGGCCGGCGCCACGCTCGACGCGCACGCCGACCACCCCGGCGTCCGGCTCAGCCTCGAGGTGCCGGCCTCCCGCCTGGCCAAGGGACTCGGCCTGCTCGCCGACGCCCTGCGCGCCCCCGCCTTCGCCGCGAGCGAGGTCGAACGGCTGGTGCGCAACCGGCTGGACGAGATCCCGCACGAGCTGGCCAACCCCTCGCGCCGGGCCGCGAAGGAGCTCTCCAAGGAGCTGTTCCCGGCCACCTCGCGCATGTCGCGGCCGCGCCAGGGCACCGAGGAGACGGTCGAGAAGATCGACGCGGCCGCGGTGCGCGCCTTCTACGACCGGCACGTGCGCCCCGCCACGGCGACCGTCGTCGTGGTCGGCGACCTCACCGGCACCGACCTGGACGCCCTGCTCGCCGACACCCTGGGCGCCTGGTCCGGCACCGCCGCCGAGCCGCGTCCGGTGCCGCCGGTGACCGCCGACGACACCGGCCGTGTCGTCATCGTCGACCGGCCCGGCGCCGTCCAGACGCAGCTGCTCATCGGCCGCATCGGCCCCGACCGGCACGACCGGGTATGGCCCGCCCAGGTGCTCGGCACCTACTGCCTCGGCGGCACGCTCACCTCGCGGCTGGACCGCGTCCTGCGCGAGGAGAAGGGCTACACCTACGGCGTGCGCGCCTTCGGGCAGGTCCTGCGGTCGGCCCCGGACGGCACCGGCGCCGCGATGCTCGCCATCAGCGGCTCCGTCGACACCCCGAACACCGGTCCGGCGCTCGACGACCTGTGGAAGGTGCTGCGCACCCTCGCGGCCGAGGGCCTGACCGACGCCGAGCGGGACGTCGCCGTGCAGAACCTGGTCGGCGTGGCGCCGCTGAAGTACGAGACCGCGGCGGCCGTCGCGAGCACCCTGGCCGACCAGGTCGAGCAGCACCTGCCCGACGACTTCCAGGCGACGCTGTATCAGCAGCTCGCGGCCACCGGCACCGTGGAGGCCACCGCGGCGGTCGTCAGCGCCTTCCCGGTGGACGGCCTGGTGACCGTCCTCGTCGGTGACGCGTCGCAGATCAAGGAGCCCGTGCGGGCGCTCGGCATCGGCGAAGTCACCGTCGTCGCCGCCGAGTAGCGCCGGACGCTCACACGCGCGCGGGGGACCCGGCGGCCGACGTGCCGTCAGGTCCCCTTCGTGTACGCGGCCCTTCCCGAAGCGGGTGAGCCGCCTTTGTTCGAATGTCCGAATTGAGGCGGAGGTTGCCTGTCTGCCCTGTGGGATGCGCTACAAAAGCCCGGATCCGTTTGGGCGCCGGAGACCGGGCCGCTTAGCGTCTTCCGGGCTGTCCGTCAGGCACTGCGCCGCACCCGCGGCACCGGACAGTCATCGCCGAGTCCCCGCACGGCGCGAGCCAGGGGAGCCGGGGACCCATCGTGATCCCTGGGGTGAATCGGACGCCCGCGCGCGAGCGAGGGGGTCCGTAGGAGACCTTCCTGCTCCGAACCCGTCAGCTAACCCGGTAGGCGAGAGGGAAGGAAAGGACCAGCCACTTCATGGCGTTCATGTGCGCCTCCGGGAAGCACCGCAAGCCCGGCCGCGTCAAGCGCACCACCGCTCAGGCGGCGGGTGTCGCCGCCCTCACCACCACCGGTGTCATCGGCACCCTCGCCGCCTCCCCGGCGTTCGCCGCGGAGAAGCCGGTCGAGCAGAGCGGCCTCACCCCGGTCATCACCGTCAGCGACCAGGTCGCCGCGCAGATCGACGAGCAGGCCATCGCCCAGACCCAGGCCGCCGAGCAGAAGGCGGCCGAGGAGGCCGCCGCCAAGGCGGCCGTCGAGGAGGCGAAGAAGGAGCGCGCGGCTGCCGCGCGCGCCGCCCGTGAGGCCGAGCGCAAGCGCCTGAACGCGTTCGTCGCCCCGATCGTGCACTCGTTCGTCTCCACGGCCTACCAGGCCAGCAGCTCCCTGTGGTCGTCCGGCTCGCACACGGGCATCGACTTCCACGCCGCCAGCGGCACCTCGGTGCACGCGGTCGGCGCCGGCACCGTCGTCTCCACCGGCTGGGGCGGGGCGTACGGCAACCAGATCGTGATTCGGATGGCGGACGGCATGTACACCCAGTACGGCCACCTGTCGTCCATCGGCGTCACGGTGGGACAGAAGGTGACCCCCGGCCAGCAGATCGCCCTGTCCGGCGCGACCGGCAACGTCACCGGCCCGCACCTGCACTTCGAGGCCCGCACCTCCCCCGAGTACGGCTCCGACGTGGACCCCGTCGCCTATCTCCGCGAGCACGGCGTGCACGTCTGACCGCTCCCCGCGCGCAACCGAAAGCCCCGGCTCCCCGAGCCGGGGCTTTCGCCGTTTTCCACGGAACCCACGGGACCCGCTGTCCAAAAAACAGGCATGGATTCCGGCCCGCCGTCGGAAATTCCACGGCATTGGAATAGAGTCACAGGTCAACACGTCCATCGTCGGCGTTTCACGGGGATTCAAGGCGGAGGTCGGTCATGCGTATTCCGGCGCACTCGGTGTGCACCGCGATCCGGGACGACATCGTCGCCGGCGTCCACGAGCGCGGCGGCCGGCTCACCGAGGAGGTCCTGGCCCGCCGCTACGGCGTCTCGCGCGTCCCTGTCCGCGAGGCCCTGCGCACCCTGGAGGCGGAGGGCTTCGTGGTGACGCGCAGGCACGCGGGCGCGTGTGTGGCCGAGCCGACCGAGCAGGAGGCCGCCGACCTGCTGGAGATGCGCGTGCTGCTGGAGCCGCTCGGCGCCTCCCGGGCCGCCCAGCGGCGCACCGAGGCCCATCTGAAGGTGCTGCGCGGCCTGGTCAGGCTGGGTCAGGAGCGGGCCAGGCGGGGCAACAGCGAGGATCTGCGCGCGCTGGGCGGCTGGTTCCACGAGACGCTCGCCCAGGCCTCGGGCAGCCCCTCGCTGGCGTCGGCGCTGACGCAGTTGCGGCACAAGATCGCCTGGATGTACGCGGTGGCCGCCCCGCCGAGCCCGGTGGACCTGTGGGCCGAGCACGGCGCGATCGCGGACGCGGTGGCGCGCGGCGACGTCGAACGCGCGCGTGCGATCACGGCCCTGCACACCGAGCGGACGACGGCCGCGCACCGGCTGCGCTTTTCCGGGGGCGGGGCCGGCCCTGACCGTGTGAGGACTTCGCAACATGCTGTAAACATGTCGGGCCCACGGCATTAACACGGGCACCGTATACAAAGAGGAGGTAATTCGGCGGCGGGTATTTCTCGCTGCCCGCATTTCCCGCTCCTCCTGAATGCCCGGTGAAATGCCGGAGCCGTGCCACCCGTAAAGGGCGGCACGGCTCCGGAATTGTCGGCGAGCCGGCGGTCAGACCGTCTCGGGCAGCTCCTCAAGGCCCTCGGCGACCAGCTTGGCCAGCCGGTCCAGGGCGACGTCCGCGCCCTCGGCGTCGGAGGCGAGGACGATCTCCTCCCCGCCCTGGGCGCCCAGACCCAGGACGGCCAGCATGGAGGCCGCGTTGACGGGGTCGCCCCCGGCCTTGGCGATCGTCACCGGGACGCCTGTGGCCGTGGCGGCTCGGACGAAGATGGAGGCGGGGCGGGCGTGGAGGCCCTCGGCCCAGCCGATGTTGACGCGGCGCTCAGCCATGTGTTGCTGCCCTTCGGTGTTCAGGTTGTCTAGACCAGTTTCCCATATCGCGAAGCATGCCCCGCGCGGTCCCGTGCCCCGCCGGGGTGTGCCGCCGGACCGCGGCCTCGGTCCGGCTGTCGTCCCCCACAGACTGCCTCGCGACGCTGTCCGACGCGAGCCGTACCCTGGGGCCCATGCAGAGCCCGGCGGACCGGCAGGACCGGCACGAGTACCCCGCTCACTGGGAGGCGGACGTGGTGCTGCGCGACGGGGGTACCGCGCGCATCAGGCCCATCACCGTCGATGACGCCGACCGCCTGGTCAGTTTCTACGAGCAGGTCTCGGACGAGTCCAAGTACTACCGCTTCTTCGCGCCGTACCCACGCCTGTCCGCCAAGGACGTCCACCGCTTCACGCACCACGACTTCGTGGACCGGGTGGGACTCGCGGCCACCGTCGGCGGCGAGTTCATCGCCACCGTACGCTACGACCGCATCGGCACCGACGGCATGCCAGCCTCCGCGCCCGCCGACGAGGCCGAGGTCGCCTTCCTGGTCCAGGACGCCCACCAGGGCCGCGGGGTCGCCTCCGCGCTGCTGGAGCACGTCGCGGCCGTCGCCCGCGAGCGGGGCATCCGCCGCTTCGCCGCCGAGGTGCTGCCCGCCAACACCAAGATGATCAAGGTGTTCACGGACGCCGGGTACACCCAGAAGCGCAGCTTCGAGGACGGCGTCGTACGCCTGGAGCTGGACCTCGAGCCCACCGACCGCTCGGTCGCCGTCCAGCTCGCGCGCGAGCAGCGCGCCGAGGCGCGCTCGGTGCGCCGGCTGCTGGCGCCCGGCTCCGTCGCCGTCGTCGGCGTCGGCCGCGCGCCCGGCGGAGTCGGCCGCAGCGTCCTCGGCAACATCCGCGAGGCCGGCTACCCGGGCCGGCTGCACGCCGTCAACAAGGCGTTCCCCGAGGACGTCCAGGACGTCGACGGGGTGCCCGCGCACCGCTCGGTGCGGGAGATCGCTGAGCCCGTGGACCTCGCCGTCGTCGCCGTCCCGGCCGAGCACGTGCCCGCGGTCGTCGACGAGTGCGGGGCACACGGGGTGCAGGGGCTCGTGGTGCTGTCCGCCGGGTACGCCGAGAGCGGGCCCGAGGGGCGCGAGCGGCAGCGGGCCCTGGTGCGGCAGGCGCGCGCGTACGGCATGCGGATCATCGGCCCCAACGCCTTCGGGGTCATCAACACCGCGCCCGGCGTCCGGCTGAACGCCTCACTGGCCCCCGAGATGCCCCGGCCCGGCCGCATCGGGCTGTTCTCCCAGTCCGGCGCCATCGGCATCGCCCTGCTGTCCCGGCTGCACCGGCGCGGGGGAGGGGTCACGGGCGTCACGGGCGTCTCCACCTTCGTGTCGGCCGGCAACCGGGCCGACGTCTCCGGCAACGACGTCCTCCAGTACTGGTACGACGACCCCGACACCGACGTGGTCCTCATGTACCTGGAGACCATCGGCAACCCCCGCAAGTTCAACCGCCTCGCCCGGCGCACGGCGGCGGCCAAACCGCTGGTCGTGGTGCAGAGCGCGGGATCCGCGCCGCAGGGCCACGCGGTACGGGCCACGCGGCTGCCGCACGCGACCGTGTCCGCGCTGCTCCGGCAGGCCGGCGTCATCCGGGTCGACACGATCACCGAACTGGTCGACGCGGGCCTGCTGCTGGCCCGGCAGCCGCTGCCCGCCGGACCCCGGGTGGCCATCCTCGGCAACTCCGAGTCGCTGGGCCTGCTGACGTACGACCGCTGCCTCGCGGAGGGACTGCGGCCCTCGCCGCCGCTGGACCTGACGACCGGCGCGACGGCGGAAGACTTCCACCGCGCGCTGTCCCGGGCGCTGGCCGACGACACGTGCGACGCGGTCGTGGTCACGGCGATCCCCGCGATCGGGGAGGGCTCGCCGGGCGACGCGGAACTGGCGGAGGCGCTGCGGTCGGCGGCGGCCGGGGCGCCCGGCAAGCCCGTGCTGGTGGTGCACGTGGAACTCGGGGGGCTCGCGCAGGCGTTGTCGGCCGCGGCGAGCACGGCCCCGCAGGCGCCCGGCGCCACCAGCGCCCCGCCCCGGTCCACCCCGGCACCCGGCACCCCGGACGGCACCGGCCCGTCCCGCCCCGAGCACCGGCCACCGGCCCCGGGGCCCGCCGCGTCCGAGACGCCCGCCGCGCCTGCGGTGCCCGCTGCGTCCGAGACGCCCGCCGCGGCACAGGTGCTCACCGCTGCCGAGGCGCCGGCCGCTCCGGAGGCGCCGGCCCCTCCGCCGGGGGACGGCAGCCGCCTCATCCCCGCCTACCCGGCCGCCGAGCGCGCCGTCCGCGCCCTCGCCGAAGTGGTGAAGTACGGACAGTGGCGCCGCGACGCCACCGACCCCGGCAAGGTCCCGGAGTACGACGACATCGACGAGAAGGGCGCCGCCGAACTGATCGGCGTCCTGCTCGAACGCGGCCAGGGGCTCACCCTCGGCGAGGCGGAGACCTGCGAGCTGCTCGGCAAGTACGGCATCCCGGTCCGCCGCTCCCTGCCCGCGCCCACCCCGGACGCGGCCGCCGAGGCCGCCCGCACCCTCGGCTACCCGGTGGCCCTCAAGGCCACCGCCCCGCACCTGCGACACCGGGCCGACCTCGGCGGGGTACGCCTCGACCTCGCGGACGAGGAGCAGCTGCGCCGCTCGTACGCGGAGCTGACCGGGCTGTTCGGCAAGCCCGACGAGCTGCGGCCGGTGGTGCAGGGCATGGCGCCCAGGGGCGTCGACACGGTGGTACGCGCGGTGATCGACCCGGCGGCCGGCGCCGTGCTGTCCTTCGGGCTCGCCGGCCCCGCCTCGCAACTGCTCGACGACACCGCGCACCGTCTGGTCCCGGTCACCGACCGGGGGGCGACCTCGCTGGTGCGCTCCATCCGCACCGCGCCGCTGCTGTTCGGCTGGCGCGGCTCCGCACCCGTGGACACCCCCGCGCTCGAGCGGCTGCTGCTGCGCGTGTCCCGGCTGGTGGACGACCACCCCGAGGTGGTCGCCGTCACCCTGGAGCCCGTCGTCGTCGCCCAGCGGGGCGTGAGCGTCCTCGGCGCCACCGTCCGTCTCGCGCCGCCACCCGCCCGCGACGACCACGGCCCGCGCACCATGCCGGCGTACTGAGCGGGGAAGCGCCCGGGCCCGTCGGACGGGGGAGCGCCCGGGCCCGCCGGACGGGAAGTGTCCGGGCCGCCCGCCGGGGTCCGTGGCACGGCGCCCGCGCGCGGGCGGGCCGGGCAGTCGCGGGTGGCGGCGACTGGCCCGGACCGCCCTTGCCCACGGATTAGGATGGACGCCATGGCCAAGACCAGTACGACGACCCAGGGGCTGCGCGCGGCGATCGAGCGCAGCGGCTACTACCCGGCCCTCGTGGCCGAGGCGGTGGAGGCCGCAGTGGGCGGCGAACCCATCCGGTCGTACCTGGTCCACCAGGAGACGACGTTCGACCAGAACGAGGTCCGCCGGCACGTGACCGTGCTGGTCCTCACCGGCAACCGCTTCATCGTCAGCCACACCGACGAGCAGGCCGCCGACAGCACCTCCCCGACGCCGTACGCCACCACCTCCACGGAGTCCGTGAAGCTCGGCCGGATCTCGTCCGTCGTGGTCAGCCGGGTGGTCGCCAACCCGGAGCAGTACAAGCCGGGCACCCTGCCCCGCGAGATCGTGCTGACCATCGGCTGGGGCGCGGTCAGCCGCATCGACCTGGAGCCCGCCGCCTGCGGCGACCCCAACTGCGAGGCCGACCACGGCTACACGGGCAGCTCCACGGCGGACGACCTCAGCCTGCGGGTGAGCGAGGCCGGCGACGGCCCCGAGACGGTGCGCCAGGCGCTCGCCTTCGCACAGGCCATCTCCGAGGCGACCGCGGACACCACGCGCTGATGGCGCAGCTCTCCGCCTGGGACCACCCGGAGCCCCTCGCCCTGGACACCGCGCCGCTGCCCCAGTACGGCAGCGGCTCGCTCGCCGACCTGCTGCCCACCCTGGCCGCGGGCCTCGGCGTCCCCGGCATGACCGCCACGATCGGGGAACTGACCCCGGCCGACCGGGTCTGCGTCTTCCTGGTCGACGGACTCGGCTGGGAGCAGCTCAGGGCGCACCCCGAGGAGGCGCCCTTCCTCAACTCGCTGCTCGGCAGCTCGCGCGGCGGCACCGGCCGCCCGCTCACCGCCGGCTACCCGGCCACCACCGCGACCTCCCTGGCCTCCGTCGGCACCGGCCTGCCGCCCGGCGCGCACGGCCTGCCCGGCTACACCGTGCGCAACCCCGACACCGGCGAGCTGATGAACCAGCTCCGCTGGCAGCCCTGGGCCCCGCCGCGCCTCTGGCAGCCGTACCCCACGGTGTTCCAACTGGCCCACGACGCCGGTGTGCACGCCGCCCAGGTGTCCTCGCCCACCTTCGCGAGCACCCCGCTGACCAAGGTCGCGCTGAGCGGCGGCACCTTCCACGGCAGGCTCACCGGCGAGGACCGCATGGACCTCGCGGCCGGGCAACTGGCCGCCGGCGACCGCTCGCTGGTGTACACCTACTACGCCGAGCTGGACGGCGCCGGACACCGCTACGGCGTCGCCTCCGACACCTGGCGCGGCCAGCTCATGAACGTCGACCGGCTCGCCCAGCGCCTCGCCGAGCAGCTCCCGCCGCGCAGCGCCCTGTACGTCACCGCCGACCACGGCATGGTCGACGTGCCGTTCGACGAGGAGCACCGGATCGACTTCGACGAGGACTGGGAGCTGGGCGCCGGCGTCGCCCTGCTCGGCGGCGAGGGCCGGGCGCGGCACGTGTACGCGGTGCCGGGCGCCGAGGCCGACGTGCTGACCGTCTGGCGCGAGGTGCTCGGCGAGCAGTTCTGGGTGGCCTCGCGGGACGAGGCGATCGAGGCCGGCTGGTTCGGGCCGCGCGTCGACGAGCGCGTGTACGCGCGGCTCGGCGACGTGATCGCGGCCGCGCACGACGACGTCCTGGTCATCGCCTCCCGGCGGGAGCCCAAGGAATCGGCGCTGGTCGGCAACCACGGCTCGATGACCCCCGCCGAGCAGCTCGTCCCGCTGCTCGAAGTACGCTCCTGAACCCCCCCGCCCGACCTCGCCGAAAGGTGCTCATCCCCTCATGCCCGAGCTGGTGTTCTTCTCCGGAACCATGGACTGCGGGAAGTCGACCCTGGCTCTGCAGATCGAGCACAACCGCTCCACGCGCGGCCTCGCCGGCGTGATCTTCACCCGGGACGACCGCGCGGGCGAGGGCAAGCTGTCCTCCCGGCTGGGCCTGGTCACCGATGCGGTGGAGGTCGAGGACGGCCAGGACCTGTACGCCTACCTCGTCGACCACCTCTCCCAGGGCGGCCGGGCGGACTACGTCATCGCGGACGAGGCGCAGTTCCTCGCGCCGGAGCAGATCGACCAGCTCGCGCGCGTGGTGGACGACCTCGGCCTGGACGTCTACGCGTTCGGCATCACCACCGACTTCCGCTCCAAGCTCTTCCCCGGCTCCCAGCGCCTCGTCGAACTGGCCGACCGCATAGAGGTGCTCCAGGTCGAGGCGCTGTGCTGGTGCGGCGCCCGCGCCACCCACAACGCCCGCACGGTCGGCGGCGAGATGGTCGTGGAGGGCGCCCAGGTGGTCGTCGGCGACGTCAACCACGCGGCGGGCGAGATCGGCTACGAGGTGCTGTGCCGCCGCCACCACCGCCGCCGCATGACCGCCGCGACCTCCCGCGCGGCGGCCCTGTCCCCGGACGTGCTGCCGGTGTCCCCGGCCTGACACCGTCGCGGAGGCGCAGCCGTTCGGCGCCGTGCCTCCCCGTCGGCCTGGGAGCCGTCCGTGGCGCGTCACCGGCGCTTCAGCCGATGCGAGTCCCCGCGCCGCCGACCCGGACGCGCGGGTCGCCCGCGCGCAGCGTCACCGTGAGCTCGCCGGGACGGCCCAGGTCCTCGCCCTGGTGCAGGGTGAGGACGGCGTCCTCGGGGACCAGGCCCAGCTCACGGGCGTACGCGCCGAACGCGGCGGCCGCCGCTCCGGTCGCCGGGTCCTCGACGACGCCGCCGACGGGGAACGGGTCACGGACGTGGAAGACGGTGGCCGACTCCCGCCACACCAACTGGACCGTGGTCAGGTCCAGGCGGTGCATCAGGGCTTCGAGGCGCGCGAAGTCGTACGCGAGGTCCGCGAGGCGGGCGCGGGTCGCCGCGGCGAGGACGAGATGGCGGGCTCCGGCGAACGCGATGCGGGGCGGGAAGGCCGGATCGAGATCCCCGGCCGGCCAGCCGAGCGCGGTGAGCGCCTCCGCGAGATCGGCGTCGGCGATCTCCTCGATGTGCGGCTCGACGCTGGTGAGCGTGGCCCGCACCGTCCCGTCCTCCTCGGTGACCTCCACCGGCACGGTGCCGGCAGGTGTGGCGAACACCAGCTCACCGGGGCCGAGCCGCTCGGCGAGCGCGAGGGCGGTCGCAACGGTGGCGTGCCCGCAGAACGGCACCTCGGCCTTGGGGCTGAAGTAACGGATGCCGTAAGCCCGCCCCTGCCGGCCACCGAGGCTTTCCGGGGGTGCGGTCAGGAACGCGGACTCCGAGTACCCGAGCTCGGCGGCGATGGCCAGCATGTCATCGTCGTCCAGGCCGGTGGCGTCCAGCACGACGCCGGCGGGGTTCCCGCCGACGGGGTCACTGGAGAAGGCGGTGTAGCGCAGTACCTCGGGCCGTGGCGCGTTGGTCGTCATGCACGCGGCAACACGGGGCGGTGTCGCGGCTATTCCGGAGGGCACCTCGTGGACCGAGCGGCCATCGGTCACGTGGCGTCGGTCTGGAGGTCGTCGTCCCGGTCGGTCGCCAGTGTGGTCGGCAGCGGCATCCCGTACTTGTCGCACAGGAAGCGGGTCTGGCAGTACCGCTGGGCGTCGGCGGCGACCCTGCCGAGGACCGCGGAGTTCATTCCGGCACCGATGAGGATTCCCACGAACGGCACGACCTTGGCGACGTTTTGAACCGGCACCCTGGAGCCGGTCGGGCCCAGCTGCTGCATCAGCTTCTCAAGGGCGGCCAGGAGACGGTGGTCCTGGCGAAGCTTGTCCGACCACCTTATGCGCCCTTTGATCGCATTCGCAGCGCGTGCGGTGTCCCGCAACGGCTTGGCTTTGGCCGCCTGTGCCATGAAGGACCGCTGTACCAGGCGTTGGATGAACTCCTGCTCCAGGGGATCCTTGGCGTCGTAGCCGTAGGAGTACGCGATGCGCGCGGCTATCGACGTGCTCAGGACCTGGACGACCAGGATGTCCGCTGTCATCGCAGCGGGGATACCGGCGACGGGCACCAGGGCCAGCAGGCCCATGGCGCCGCCTTCGACCGCGCCGGTGGTCCGCCACTTGAGGGTGTTGCGGGTCAGCAGCCGGTCGCAGACCTTGAGGTCCTGCTGCCGCAGTTCGGTGAAACTGTCGATGTCGAGGCCTTGCTTGCGGGCGAGCTCCTCCACGCCCTTCGGGTCGTTGAGATCCATGGCCTTGTCATTGACCAGCTCGAGCAACGCGGCCGCGCCTGCGAGCGCCGGCCGCAGGGCCGTGTCGGCAACCGCGTCACCTGCGCGACGGATAGGCTCCGCGACCGCCTCCGGCACAGCGTCCTTGACCCGTCTCGCCGCGTTTCCCGCGGCCTCACCGGTGCGACCGAGTGCAGTGCTCGCCCAGTTCGGCAGACCACGGCGGTCGCTGCGGCGCTGCCAGTGCTCGTTGAGCGTGTCCCATACCTGCCTCTCGTACTCGCTCATCGGGGTCGCACCATCGACGAGTGGGTCGACGTAAGTGCTCACTGAGGGTCTCCAATTCGACTGCCATCGCCGGGCCCACCACGCCCTGCCAACCGACATGTGGGCGAAGTCCATCGTTCCAGTAACAAGTTCCCAAAGGGGCGGGGATGCGCAAGGAAGGCACTGGGCGGTTGTCCCGTGCCCTTCGGCCGCCGCTCAGTCGCCGAGGGTGAACGCGAGACCGCCCGCGCGCAGTTCGTCCTCGGTCTGTGTCAGACCGCCGCGGTGGGAGACCTCGACCGTGTAGAACTTCGAGCCCGGCGTGATGTCGTCGACCGTGAAGGGGAACTCGCAGCCCAGCTCGGTCTCCTTGCCGAGGCCCAGACTGCCCTTGGCGACGAGGGTTCCGGCGGCGTCGGTGACGCTGACCTGGGTGCCGAAGTCGATGTCGGAGTAGCCGTCCGTTCCGGAACACGGGTCGCCGGAGTCGAGCCCTGAGCCGATTCCGTTGACGGTGAGCGTCCCGTCGGTGCTGAACGTTTCTTCCGCGCTACCGGCCAGCGACAACCCAGCCCAGCAGGCTCCCACCACGGCGGCCCCGATGCCGGCGCCGATTGCCAGGACGGTCCCGCGCGACAGCCGCGACCAGCGGGAGGCGGACGGGACGAGCGAGGTGGGCGGGTGGTCGGGCAGGGCGGGTACCGGTTCGGCAGCCGCGGGGGCCGGCGCCTCGGCCGCCTCATGGACCGTCTCGGGGGCCGTGGCGGGGGCAGGGTTGTGCGCCTGCTGTTCGGGGACGGACATTGCTGGACTTCCTCTCGGTGCGAAAGTCAGGGAGGTGGGACGGAAGGAGTGAGCGGTGGGGGAGGACGGGGCTCAGCCGCGGCTCCGGCCGCGCCGGTACTCGGCGAGCGCCCCGCCCGCCCACAGCGGGACCAGCCGGGGTATCTCGGTCGCCGGAACCATGCCGTTCAGGGAGCGCAGACCGAGCTTGGCCAGGGAGTCGGCGGCCTCGTTGAGCGGGTTGCCGACGTGCGCCTTCTCGTGGACGAATGTCAGGCCGGGCGTGTACTCCGCGTACATCTGCAGCTTGACGAGGCTGGCCTTCCGGCCTCGCGAGCGCAGCCGGGTCTCGTAGCCGTCGGGCATCCGGTCGCCGCCTTTCTGCCACTGGTGCAGGAGGTCGAGGGCGTCGAGGTTGTCGACGCGCACCTCGACGGGCCGGCCAGGATGTGCCGCGAGGACACGTCGCAGGCCCCAGTACACGGCCCGGAGCTCGCTGACGACCACACGGACCCGGGGAGTGGTGAGGTACTGCGGGTAGAGGTGGGCACGCAGTCCGGTCTCACCGGTGGTGGCGAGGTAACCGGTGCCCACCTTGCCGGCGGCGACGGAGGCGTCCGTGGCGACGACGATCGGCGCCCGGTCGACGGCCTTGACCGAGCTGTCGAAGTGCACCTGGTGACGACCCGGAGCGGTGGGGCGGGGTGCGCGGGCGAGCGGAGAGCGACGGCCCATCGGCGGTTTCTCCTGTTCAAACGGGAGGGAAGGGCGGGTGGCGGAGTGAGAGACGGGAAGGAAGGTGGTGGGGCGGCCCGGGACCGAGCCGCCCCACCGAGTCCGCCGCGTCCCCCCCACGAGCGCGGCGGCGTATGCGGGGGCCGGTCAGCCGACCTTGGTCCACTTCTGGCAGCCCTTGCTCTCGAAGTACTCGCCCTTGTTGACCGTCACGCGCCCCTGCCCCTGCAGGTTCTCGTTGGCGATGATCGCGTCGAACTCCCCGGAGGCGTTCTTCGTGCGGGCCCAGTAGCAGTTCTCGATGATGCTGTCCTTGTCGGGCCCGGCGGTCTTGTACGTCCCGGGCTGCATGTCCTCCCCGACGAGGTACTGGCCTTCGCCCTCGACCGTGGTGGCAGGCCCGCGCTTCTTGGCCGGCTTCGGCTTGACGGTGACCTTCGCCGTGACGGTGACCCTCGGCTTCGGCTTGTCGTGGGCAGGGGCCGCGGTCTTGGTGACGGTGACACTCGGGGCGGGAGCGGCGGAGTCGCCCGTACCGTCGGATTCCCCACTGCCGCCGATGCCGGCGCCGACCAGGAGCGCGACGAACGCGGTCGCGCCGTGGGTCAGCCACGCCTTGCGGCGCGACGGCTTCGGTCCCGCGGGCGGGCCGGCGGGGACCTGCCAGCCCCCGGCCGGCGGCACCGGCGGCGCGGCGCTCCAGCCGGGTCCGGCGCCGACGCCGGAGGGCTGCGGGCTGCTGGGCGGCATCGAGGGCGTGTGACTCATGGCGGTGATCCTCCGGTCGGCGTTGCGGCGCTTGGCGACCTCAAGGTGCCCGCCGTCCAGGATCACGTCGCTAGGGACCACTGATAACCCGTATTATCAAGCGGGCTGTGCCACGCTTCCTTGATCAGCTGTAGATTGCTGACGCCTGCCCCACCGAGGGGCGGGCCGCGAAGCGCGGAGGCGGTGAACGCCGGCCTCAGGACGCCAGGGGAGAGGGGGGCACGTCCGTTGACGACGTACACCGCCGTTCCGGCACCCTCACAGACGTCGCCCATCCTGCCCGAAACCCCTGCCTGGCGGATGACGTATGCCGAGATCGCCGCACTCGCGCAGGTCAAGCGCCCGGTGCCCACCACCTGGGCCCGCCGCCACGCCGACTTTCCCGCCCCGGTCACGCAGGAGGACGGGCGTCCCCTGTTCGACGCCCGTGCGGTCGTCGACTGGCTCGCCTCGACCCGCCGCGGCAACACCGACCCCCGTCGGCTCCGCGCCGAGCTGGCCCTGTACACCCTGGCCGCCTGGCGCACCCCGTCCCTGCCGGCGCCCGTCCTGATCGGCGCCCTGACCGCCCTGGTCTGCCTCCATCAGCAGCTCGACGCCCCCGCCGCCGACGGCCGCCCCTGGGACACCACCCTGGAGCGGGCCGCCGAACTCGACCCGGACGACCGCTTCCTCGTCTCCGAGCTGCGAGCCCTTCCCGACCCGGACCGCACAGGCCCGGCCCTCGCCCACCTGGCCGACGAGCTGATCGACGCCGCCTACAACCCCGCCGAGGCCTTCGACTGGATCCTCCAGGCCCGCCACCGCCTCGGCTCCCGCGACCTGGCCGCCGACGAGCCCGTCCCGGCCGTGGTCCGCGCCCTCGCCGCCCTCTCCGGCGTCGACACCCTCGACGAGGGCGCGGTCGTCGCCGTCCCGCACGCCCGCACCGGCGACCTCCTGGCCGCCCTCCACGACCGCGCGGCCGAGGACTCGGGCCACATCCACCTCGCCGCCGACCCCGACCCGGCCCGTGTGCGGCTCGTGCGCCGGCGGATGCTGGTACGCGGGGTGTACGAGTTCCGACTGGACGTCGCCGACGGCGAGGAACTGACCGCCGACGAGTGGGGCTACCCGAACCTCCTCGTCTGCGCCCTGCCCTACGAGGCCGCCGAGACCCGCGACCCCAAGGCCGTCCTGGACCAGGTCGCTGCCCTCACCGACTACCTCGACACCGGCTCCACCGCCGTCGTCCTCGGCCCCGCCGACGTCCTCACCGGCCCGCTCGCCCGGCACGGCGACGCCGACCGGCTGCGCCGCTCCTTCCTGAAGCCCGGCCTGCTGAAGGCCGCGATCAGCCTGCCCGACGGCGCCTACGCCTACCGCCCCGGCTACCGCACGGCCATCTGGGTCCTCGCTCGAGTGCGGGAGGAGCAGCGCACCGGCCTCGTCCTCCTCGCCGACTACTCCTCCCAGCCCCTCAGCGAACCCGTCCTCGACACCCTCGCCGAGGACATCGCCATCTGGCGCGCCTCCGGCTGGACGCCCGACCCGCGTCACGAACCGCGCCAAGCCGCCATCGTCCGCGGCACCGACCTCGACGACGCCCCCGGCGCCGCTCTCACTCCGCAGCACCGCACGCTCGCCTCCCGCCACACCCGCACCGTCGTCGAACGCCCGGCGATCATCGCCGATCTGCAGGGCCACCTGAGCGACCTTCAGGAGCGCGGCCGCACCCGCGAACTCCGGCTGGACGCCCAGGCGGAGCTGCGCCCAGAGGACCAGCCGGTACGCCGCACCACCGTCGACCGGCTCCTGCGCACCCGCCGACTGCGCCGCCGCCCCGGCCACCGCTTCGACCCCGCACACCTCACTTCCGAGGGCCACTACACGGTCCTCACCCCGGAGGAGGTCCTCGGCACGGCCCGCATCGGCGGCCGCCGCATCGATCGCGGTTTACTGCTCACCGCTTACGAGCACGCCCAGTTCACCGAGCCGGGCGACCTCGTGGTCACCGCTCACCCGCGCTTCGGCGTCCACGTCGACACGGAGGGCCTCTCCCTGGTCGCCGCCCCGGCCCGGATCCTGCGCGTCCACCCCGATGCCGACCCGCCGCTGCGGCCCCGGGTGCTGGCCGCGCTGCTGCGCGCGGCGGCGGCCGAGCACGCCCGCGCCGGCGGAGCGGTGCGCGCCTCCCGCAGCATCGAGGACCTCGTCGTCCCCGACCTGAGCCGTGCCGAGGCCGACCGCTACGAGGCCGTCCTCGCCGAGATCGAGTTCCGGGCGGCCCTGCTGCGCGAGCAGACCGCCGCGCTGGACGACCTCGCCCGCGTGATGGCGGCCGGCATGGCCGACGGCACGCTCACCATCCAGCACCTCCCGAACACCGACGTCCACTGAAGGAGACGGTTCACCCGATGCCTCCACGCAAGAAGCCCGCCGACCAGGCGGAGCTGTTCACCGCCTCCACCGCCAAGGAGATCCAGGACATCCTCTGGAAGGCGGCCGACAAGCTGCGCGGCTCCATCGACGCCGCCCAGTACAAGGAGTTCGTCCTCGGCCTGATCTTCCTGAAGTACGTTTCCGACGCCTTCGAGGAGCGCCGCACCGAGCTGGCCAAGGAGCTCGCCGAGGACGGCATCTCCGAGGACCAGATCGGCGACTTCCTGGAGGACCGAGACGAGTACACCGGCGCCCACGTCTTCTGGGTCCCGGAGACCGCCCGTTGGTCCTGGATCGCCGCCAACGCCAAGGCCCAGGGCGTCGGCAAGCTCCTGGACGAGGCGATGGACGCCATCATGCGGGAGAACGCCGCGCTCACCGGCGTCCTCCCCAAGATCTTCAACCAGGACCGCGTCGACCAGAAGCGCCTGGGTGAACTCGTCGACCTCATCAGCGACGCCCGCTTCGGCGGCAGCGAGGACCGGCCGGCGCAGGACCTGCTGGGTGAGGTGTACGAGTACTTCCTCGGCAACTTCGCTCGCGCCGAGGGCAAGCGGGGCGGCGAGTTCTACACGCCGAGCTCCGTCGTCCGCCTGATCGTCGAGATCCTGGAGCCGTACGAGGGGCGGGTGTACGACCCGGCGTGCGGCTCGGGCGGCATGTTCGTGCAGGCGGCCAAGTTCATCGAGGCCCACCGCGGGCGCGGCCACAAGACCGACATCTCCGTCTACGGCCAGGAGCTGAACGAGCGCACCTGGCGCCTGGCCAAGATGAACCTCGCCATCCACGGCATAGACGGCAACCTCGCCGCCCGCTGGGGCGACACCTTCGCCGACGACAAGCACCCGGACCTCAAGGCCGACTTCGTGATGGCCAACCCGCCCTTCAACATCAAGGACTGGGCGAGGGACGAGAGCGACCCGCGCTGGAAGTACGGCGTCCCCCCGAAGAACAACGCCAACTACGCCTGGCTCCAGCACATGATCTCCAAGCTGGGGGAGAAGGGCACGGCGGGCATCGTCCTGGCCAACGGGTCCATGAGCTCCCAGTCCAGCGGTGAGGGCGAGATCAGGCAGGCGCTGGTCGAGGCGGACCTCGTGGCGTGCATGGTCGCGTTGCCGCCCCAACTGTTCCGGACCACTCCGATTCCGGCTTGTCTTTGGTTCCTGTCCAAGGATAAGACCCCCCAGGGCGCACGGCGGCTCGACGACCGGCGCGGCGAGATCCTCTTCATCGACGCCCGTGGCATGGGCGAGATGGTGGATCGGACAGAGCGTTTCTTCACCGAGGCCAACCTCAGACAAATTGCCGATACTTATCACGCGTGGCGCGGAACGGTGTCAGCTCGCGAGGCCGGATTGGCGTATGAGAACGTGCCGGGCTTCTGCTATTCGGCAAATCTGGAGAAGGTACGGGAGTACGGGTACTCCCTGACGCCAGGACGGTATGTAGGGGCCGTTGAGACAGAGGAAGAGGACGCGGAGGCGATCGCGGAGCAGATCAGCACACTGACCGAGGAGTTGTACGGGCTGTTCGGTAAATCGGCTGAGTTGGAGAAGACGGTGCGCGAGCAGTTGGGGAGGGTCAGTGGCTGAGCTGACGCGATTGGGGGATGTTGTCGAACTTGTTACGGGTTTTCCCTTCAAGAGCGCTGAGTTCGTTGGAGCGTCACAAGGGGTGAGACTCTTGCGGGGCGACAACATCGGGCACGGGACTCTTCGCTGGGATAGCGCCAAGCACTGGCCGAAGGAAAACATTGCAGACTTCGAGCATTACGCCCTGCATGATGGCGACACAATCCTCGCCATGGATCGCCCATGGATCTCCTCCGGGTTGAAGTGGGCAGAGGTGCGCGAAACCGACCTTCCGTGCCTACTTGTGCAGCGAGTAGCGCGACTTCGAGCGAGGGAACCACTGGAGCAGCGATTCCTCGCATACGTGATCAGCGGTAAGCCGTTCAGTAACTATGTACAGGGGGTGCAGACAGGAACCGCAGTTCCACATATCAGCTCGGATCAGATCAAGGAGTTTAGCTTCGTCTGCCCATCGAGGGAGGATCAGCGAGCCATATCGGCACTGCTCGGGGCGCTGGATGACAAGATCTCTGTCAATGAGCGAATCGCGGCCATATCTTCCGAACTCTCCCGTGCTTACTATCGGCAGGCGATTGCCTCAGGAACTGAAAATATCCACGTAGGGGACCTTTTTGAGTTCAAGTACGGAAAGGCGCTGCGTGAGCCTGATCGGCGCAACGGCGATGTTCCTGTCTATGGATGTACTGGCCAGGTTGGTTGGCATGATACAAGCCTTTCGTCCGGATCGACGGTGATCGTTGGACGCAAGGGTGCAAATGCCGGATGGGTATCATGGTCGGAAAAATCTTGTTGGATCATCGATACTGCCTTCTATGCGTCGCTGAAGCATGCAGAAATGTCGCCGGAAGTAGCTTTCTTGATCCTTGAGAATGCTGGTCTCCCAAGGCTTGTGGGTGATTCTGCTGTGCCTGGCCTTAATAGAGAAACGGCGCTGCAGTGTGAAATTAACGTTCCAGAGGTAGATGTCCGCCTGGCGCTTGCTGATACGGTGCGACCGCTCTTCAAGCGTGCTACCGCTACCGAAGTTGAGAGCCGCACTCTCGCCACTCTCCGCGACACCCTCCTCCCCCAACTCATGTCCGGCCGCCTCCGCGTCAAGGACGCCGAGAAGATTGTTGAGGACGCCACATGACGGTGACGCACCACGACGGAGACGATCCCGATGACAGAACCCACCGCCGCCCCACCGAAGCAGACTGGGAGCTGCTCGCTCTCGACGAGCTAGCGGAGTTGGACTGGCTGCCGGCCTCCGGTAACGAGTTCGCGCCCGGCTCCGGGCACCGGAAGTCCTGGGACGACCTGATCCTCTACCCGGACCTTCGGGAGGCGATCGAGCGTCTGAACCCAGAGCTGCCCCCGGACGCCGTGCACGAAGCCTTGACGACCGCCGCCACCCCTGGCTCTCAAGACACCTACGAGGAGAACCGGGCCGCCCACCGCCACCTCACCTCTGGCATACGCTCGGTCACCTACACCGACTCCTTCGGCGCCGAGCACAACCCCACGATCCGCCTTGTCGACCTGGCCGATCCGGACGCGAACACCTACCGCGCCCTGAACCAGGTCACGGTGATCGACGGCGACAGAAACCGCCGCTTCGACGTCGTCCTGTACGTCAACGGCCTGCCCCTCGCCGTCGTGGAGCTGAAGCGCGCCGGCGACGAGGACGCGACGCTCCAGACGGCCCACGCCCAGGTGGCGCGGTACGTCGAGGAGTTCCCGACCGCCTTCCGCCACAACGCGATCGTCCTGCTCTCCGACGGCATCACCGCGAAGTACGGCACGCCGTTCACCCCGTACGAGCACTTCGCCCCCTGGAACACGGACGAGTTCGGCGCCCGCGTCGACCCGCTGACCGCGGACGGGTTCGCGGAGTCGGGACAGAACCTGGCGATCCACGGCCTGTTCAACCAGCCCCGCTTCCTCGAACTGGCCCAGTCGTTCGTCAACTTCGTCCCGTCGAAGCGGATGAAGCGGATCGCGAAACCGCACCAGTACCATGCGGTGACCCGCGCCGCCGAGGCTGTCCGTACGGCCGCCGCCAGTGACGGCAAGGCCGGCGTCGTCTGGCACACCCAGGGTTCCGGCAAGTCGGAGGAAATGGTCCTCACCACCACCCTGGTGATGCGGGATCCGGCCCTGCTGAACCCCACCGTGGTGGTCGTCACCGACCGCACGGACCTCGACGACCAGCTCTACTCGACCTTCCAGGAGAGCGAGATCCTCCCGGAGACGCCCAAGCAGGTCGTCACCCGCGCCGAACTCCGAGAGGAGCTCGCGGCGAAGAGGACGGGAGGGATCCTCTTCACCACGCTCCAGAAGTTCGGCAAGACCAAGGAGGAGCGGGAGTCGGGCACCGACCACCCGATGCTCTCCGACCGCCGGAACATCGTCGTGGTCGTCGACGAGGGCCACCGCAGTCATTACGACGACCTCAACGGCCTCGCCCGCCACCTGCGCGACGCGCTCCCGCACGCCACCCTGCTCGCGTTCACCGGCACGCCGATCTCCGAGGCCGACCGCAACACCCGCGAGGTGTTCGGCGACTACATCGACGTGTACGACCTCAAGCGGGCCGCCGACGACGGCGCGACCGTGAAGGTCTACCACGAGAGCCGCGTGATCCAGCTCGTCCTGGACCGCGACGTCGACCCGAACACCATCGACGAAGAGGCCGACCGCATCACCGACGGCCTCGACGACACCGAGCGCCGCCGCGTCGAGCAGGCCGTGGCGACGATGAACGCGATGTACGGCGCGCCGGCCCGGATAAGGGATCTCGCCGCCGACCTGGTGGAGCACTGGGAGGCCCGCCGGGAGCGCATGCAGCCGTTCGTCGGCGCCTCCGAGTCGGGCGGGGCGCCCGGCAAGGCCATGGTGGTGTGCGCTACCCGCGAGATCTGCGTACGCGTCTACGACGCCCTGCGCGAGCTGCGGCCCGAGTGGCACAGCGACGAGTTCGACAAGGGAACGATGAAGATCGTCTTCTCTTCGAACACCCGCAAGGACAGCGACGCGCTGCTCGCTCACGCCCTGACCGACAGCCGCCGCAAGTCGGTCATCAACCGGGCCAAGGACCCCGACGACGAGCTGGAACTGCTCATCGTCAACAACATGCTGCTGACCGGCTTCGACGCCCCGCCGATCCACACCATGTACCTGGACCGGCCGCTCAAGGGCGCCAACCTGATGCAGGCCCTGGCCCGCGTCAACCGCCGTTTTCGCGGCAAGGAGGACGGCCTCCTCGTCGGCTACGCCCCGCTGACGGAGAACCTCCAGAAGGCCATCGCCGAGTACACCGAGGCGGACCAGCGCGACCGCACTCTGGGCCAGGACGTCGAGCGCGCGCTGGACGAGCTGCGCAACGAGTACGACGTCCTCACCGGCACCCTGCGCGGCTTCGCCTGGGAGCCCCTGCTCGACCGCCCCGGCCCCCGCGCGTTCGTCGACGCGGCCCTGAAGACGGCCAACTACCTGCGCGACCCCCGCACCACCGGCAACAACCCCGACCTGCTCGACGACCCGCGCCAGACCCTGGGCCGCCGCTTCCGCGACCACGCCTACCGCCTGGAGCGGTTCTGGGCCCTGGCCGGCAGCTCGAAGGACGTGGGAGACCGCTTCGCCGGCCGGCCCGCGTGGAAGCGGCACATTCAGTTCTTCGCCGAGGTCCGCGCCTACATGGCCAAGCTGGACGCCATGGAGCGGGAGGCACGCGGCCTCCCGGTGGCCCGCGACGTCGAGCTGTACCTCGCCCAGCTCACCTCGTCGGTCGTGGAGACGGGCGGTGTGACGGACCTGTTCGCCGAGGCGGGCCTTGAAACCGCCGACCTGACCCACCTGAACGACGCCCTCGTCGCCCAGCTCCAGAACAGCGACACCCCGCACCTGGCGGCCGAGGCGCTGCGGCGGCTCGTCGAGCGGAAGATGCGCGAGGTCACCCGGCACAACATCGTCCGGCAGACCACGTTCTCCGAGCGCCTCCAGGACCTGATGGTGCGGTACATGCGCCAGCAGTACACCAGCGCCGAACTCATCGCGAAGCTGGTGGAGATGGCCAAGGAGGTCGCTGCCGATGCCCGGCGCGGCGAGAAGTTCGAACCGCCGCTGAACTGGCGTGAGCTCGCCTTCTACGACGCCGTCGCCGACCACGGCACGGCCCGCTCGCTCATGGGCGACGAGGTCCTGGCCGGCATCGCCCGTGAACTCGTCACCGAGGTCCGCCGTCAGCTCAAGCCCGACTGGATCGCCCGCGAGTCCGTCCGCGCCCGCCTGCGCAGCACCATCAAACGCCTCCTGGCCCGCAACAAGTACCCGCCGGACCAGCAGAAAGAGGCCATCGACCTGGTCCTCCGCCAGATGGAGCACTTCGCCAACGAGTGGTCCGTGAACGGGGTGCCGGAGGACTGAAAAGGCCTTCGCCGACGTGAGAGCCCTGCCGTTCGAGAGAATTGACAGGGCTCTCACGTCCGTACGAGCGTCAGACGCACCGCTCCGATGAGACCAGTCCGACGAACCCCGCCCACGCCTCACGCGAGATTGTCAGTGTGGGCCCGGCAACGGCCTTGGAGTCACGCACGCACACGACTGCCGGAGCAGCGGCGACCTCTACGCACTGCCCACCTTCGGCTCCGCTGTAGCTGCTCTTGAACCAGAGGAGACCAGTAGCGACGGTCGAGGACTCAGCGTTGTTCATAGCGATCCCAGTAACCCTTCGACGAACGCCATCGACTCTCGCGGAGTGAGAGCTTGTGATCGGATAATCCCATAGCGCGCAGCGGCGACAGCAGCGCGTGCAGGCTCCGTTTCGAGTGCGCTGGATCCCTGTGCTTCGGCGTACACGAACTGCTTGCCGTCCTGGCGGATGACGACGGTGAATGGTCCGTCCACGCCTGCGCTCTCCTCGCAACTCAGTGGCATGACTTGCAACTGAACGTTGCGCTCTTGCCCGATGAGGAGAAGATGTTCCAATTGCCCCCGCTGTACGTCCGTTCCTCCGTAGCGACGCCGTAGCACCGATTCGTCCATCACGAAGCTCAGCAACGGTGCGGGCTCCCTGCCAAGAATGTCCTGCCGGGCCAGTCGCGCGGTCACGCGTTGCTCGATGGTGTCCTGCTTGAGGGGTGGGCGTCGCATGGTGAGCAGCGCCCGCATGTATTCCTGAGTCTGAAGCAGGCCGTTGACCACAAGGGTGTCAAAGGCAAGCAGCTCCATGGCCTCCTTCTCCAGCACCGCCATCCCCTGGAAGAACACCGGATACTGAGCCCGCTCCACCTGGTCCTTCCACAGGCACAGCAACCCGCCCGCCCCCAGCACCTCATCGGCCCGCTCGATCGTCCGGGGTGACGGGATCCTCCGCCCCTGCTCGAACGCCGCGACCGTGGACGCCGAGTAGCCGAGCCGTCTCCCGAACTCCTCGCGCTCCAGGCCCTCCCGCAGCCGTAGCGTCTTCAGGGTCTGCCCGAACGCGACCACGACCCCGCGCCCGGCCTCGTCCTCCGGGCGCCGCCCGGCCGCGTCGTCGTTGTCCCAGCCGTCCCCGAGACTCACGACCGGCCCGGTCCCCGCGTCCTCGCGCTCCGCCATGTCCGCCATCACCGCCTCCTCGACCCAACGCCCCCGCAAGGAACGCCGTTACGGCGCACAGCGCCTACGCCCCCCGACACCGCGCGTACAGTCGCGCTCTGTCACTGCGTCACCGCTGGTCACGCTACGCGACCGACGGCACCGTGATCGGCATGACGGCAAAACCCATCAATCGCACCGCCACCACCCAACCCACCATCCCGCACGCCCTGTTAAGCCCCGGCGCCCCCGGCACCTCGCCCCCGGAGCACACCTTCGAGATGCGCTTCACCTCCACACCCCGTGGAGCCCGCCTCGCCCGCCGCCTGGCCGCCGTCCGCCTGGATGGGTGGGGGATCCCGTACGGCACCGACGCGCACGACGCGGTCGTACTGATCGTCGCTGAGCTCACCGCGAACGCCGTGCGGCACGGACACGTCCCTGGCCGGGACTTCCACCTGCGCCTCCACGCCCCGCCCCACGACCGCGTCCTGCGTGTCGAGGTCACCGACACCCGCGGCGAACGCCTTCCCCGTCGCCCCGCCGTTCCGCAGGGCGCAGCCGACACCGAGGAAGAGGCCGGCCGGGGACTGCTTCTCGTATCGCAGCTCGCCGCCCGCTGGGACTGGCACCCGCGCCCGGACGGTCCGGGCAAGACCGTCTGGGCGGAGTACGTATTCCCGGCATCACAGAGTCAACGGCACTGCTAACACGGGTTATCGACCGCTCCATACGTAAGCAGCCCAGTCCGCTCCTACGGTTCCATCCGTCGACAGGTACCGGCGGCCCCACCGCCCCCGGCCTGTCGGTGCTCGCCCCTTCCGCACCAGTACGGAAACCACGGGAGACACCACATGGACGCGATGGAACCGGACCCGACCCACGCCCTGCCGCTGCCCGACCTCGTCGAGGCCCGGCTGGCCGCCGACACGAAGCTCAGCGTGGCCGCGAAGGCCCTCGTCCGCGAGGCGCTCGGCGGCTCCGAGGGCGCCGAGAGCCCTGCCGGTACCGCCGCCGGCCCCGTCTACCTGGGGAAGGTCACGGTCACCGGCTTCCGCGGTGTCGGATCCCAGGCGCGGCTGAACCTGCGGCCGAAGCCGGGGGTCACCCTCGTCGTCGGGCGCAACGGGTCCGGCAAGTCGAGCTTCGCCGAGGCGATCGAGACCCTGTTCACCGGGACCAATGCCCACTGCGCCGGAGGACACCCGAGCCACGCGGTCCGCTGGCGCAACCTGCACCACGGTGAGACGACCGCCGTCGAGGCCAAGCTGGCCGTAGAGGGCGATCCGTCGCCGAGCACTCTCACCCGTACCTGGACCGGTGACGCCTTCACCGACTCCCGGGCCGTGCTGAAGCGGCCGGGACAGGGCGTCGTACCGCTGGAACAGTCCGGCTGGGAGCAGGCGATGCGCGCCCACCGTCCGTTCCTGTCGTACGCCGACCTCGGCAACATGATCAACGGCAAGCCGGCCGAGATGTACGACAACGTCGCCGCGATCCTCGGACTCGACCACCTCAACGCCGCCGCCCGGCGGCTGGCGGCCGTCAAGAAGGAACTCGAGGACGTCCAGAAGGCCGAGAAGGAGAAGAAGCCGCTCCTGCACGCGGCCCTGGAGAACGCCGGGCACGACGACCGGGCGCTCAGGGCCCTGATGGCGATGGACGAGAAGGGCGGCCCCGACTACGCCGTACTCGACGCCCTGATCAGCGGCGTACCCACGGCCGACGAAGGCCGGTTGCGCGAGGCGCGGCTGGAGGCCGACGCCCAGGGCCCCGACCTCGACCGGATCGGCGCCGCCGTCGACACGCTGCGGCGTGCCATGGCCGACGCCGAGGACCTCAAGGGGTCCGCGGCCGCCGATGCCCACAGCAGGGCAGGGCTGCTCCAGGCGGCCCTGCGGCACAGCGACCGTCACGCCGACGAGACGGCCTGCCCGGTCTGCGGCACGGAGCAGGTCCTGGACCGGGAGTGGTCCAGGCGCGCCGAGGCGGAGGTCGCCGCCCTCCTGCAGGAGGCCGAGGCCGTGCGCAAGGCGGAGGCCGGAGTGCGGGACGGGATGCGCGCACTGCATGATCTGGTGCATGTGCCGCGGGAGTTCCCGGCCGCGCTCACCGGCCCGTGGCGGGAGTGGGGCGAGTGCCGGCGGATCACGGAACCCGCCGAGCTCGCCGAGCGGGCGCTGCGGGCGGCGGTGACGCTGGCGGACGCATGCGACGTCGTGGCCCGGGCGGCGGGCGCGGAACTGGCGGCGCTGGACGAACGCTGGCGTGAGGTGGTCGGCCTGCTGGCCGAGTGGACGACGCTCCACCGCGAGGTCGTTGCCGCCAAGCCGCGCAAGACGGCCGCCAACGCCGCCCACACCTGGATCAAGAACCTCACGACCGAGATCCGCGACCTGAGACTGAACGCCTTCGCCGGGCACACGCAGCGGATCTGGGAGAAGCTGCGCCAGCAGAGCAGCGTCGACCTCAAGCCCGTCGGCCTGCACGGCACCGAGCGGGCTACGGTACGCAAGCTGATCCTGGACGTCACCGTCGACGACACCAAGGCCCCGGCGCTGGGCGTCATGAGCCAGGGCGAACTGCACTCGCTCGCCCTCTCCCTGTTCCTGCCGCGCGCCGCCACCGCCGACAGCCCCTTCGGCTTCGTCGTCATCGACGACCCGGTGCAGTCCATGGACCCGGCGAAGGTCGACGGACTGGCCCAGGTGCTCGACGAACTCGGCCGCGACCGGCAGGTCGTCGTCTTCACCCACGACACCCGCCTCCCGCACGCCTTCCGCAGCCAGGGCCTGCCGGTGACCGTGCTGAAGGTGGAGCGGGGCGAGCGGTCCAGGGTGAAGGTCACGGACGACACGGATCCGGTGCGGGAGGCCGTCTCCGACGCCATGGCGCTCGCCAAGACGGGTGACTGCCCCGAGGCGGCGCTGCGCAACGTCCTGCCGTCGCTGTGCCGGGAGGCGCTGGCGCAGGCGTTCGTCGAAGTGGCCTGGGTCAGCCGTCGGCGGGCCGGTGAGCCTGCCGAGGAGATCCAGGAAGCCGTCGACAGGACCGATCGGCTCCTCGGGCTCGCGGCCCTCGCTCTCTTCCCCGAGGCCGCCTCGGACGACGCCGACGGCCTCACCCTCGCGTCCGTCACCGATGACGAGGTCAGGGCGCGCCTCGGCGCCCTGTACGGCCAGGAGAGCGTGGCCCTGATCCGGCAGTGCCAGCGGGGTGCACATCCCAGCGGGCTCCCCCTGACGGATCGGGTCGGCTTCGTCCGCAGGATCGAGGCCCTCACGGAGAAGATCCGTAAGCCGGGGGTGACCAAGTGACGACCGCTCCCGAGACCGGCGCCCCGGCGATCGCCGGGCTCCTCGCTACCGCTGAGGCCCTTCTCAGCGAAGGCCTGGGCGGTCCCCTGACCCAGGCGGGCCGCGCCCGTGGCGCCGCTTACGCCCTGCGGATCGCCCTGGAAGCGGCCGTCGACGCGACCCTGCTGTCCAAGGAAGCCGGATTCTGCGGAGTCCGCAGCATGCGGGCCAAGCTGCTCTGTCTCCGCCATTACGTCGGCCTTGATCTGGCCCACCGCGTCACCGCCTTCTGGAGCCGGCTCAGCGCGGGCTGCAAGTACCAGCACGACGAGATCGGCCCGAGCCACTCCCAGGTGCGCGTCTGGCAGGCGGCCGTCGCAGCACTCGTCACAGAACTCGCTGCACCCGGGGTCACCCTGACTCTTCCCCAGCAGAAGGGCGTACGGCGGGCGCCGCTCGCCGAGACGCCGGCGAAGGCCGTCGTCACCCTCCATGCGGTGACGACGAGAACAGAGACTGTGCCTCCGGCAACTGACAAGACGTGATAATTCTGTGAAGGGGACCGGACGCCATGCGTCCGGTGCGGCCGGAGGGCCGTGAGGGAGGGGAAGTACATGGGAGTGCCCGCGCGCAGGGAAGTCATCGCCGCTGAGCAGAAGAAGGTGGATTTCGCCTACGAATGCTACGAGGCCCGGCTGGCGCAGATGACCGGCGACTTCGTGGCCAAGGCGTCCGCCAGCGGTAAGGACAGTGTCACCAACCGGATCAAGGCCGAGGAGCAGGCGGCCGCCTACGGCGGATTGGGGGGCGAGAGTCTGGTCATCGGCCGCGTCGACGTCGGAGCTCCCCACCAGGAGGTCGAAACCTGGTACGTCGGGCGCCGAGGCGTCTCGGACAGCGAGAGCAACCGGGTGGTCGTGGAGTGGACCAACCAGCTCGCCCGGACGTGGTTCGACGCATCGCCGGAGTCACCAGGAGAAGTGGTGCTGCGGCGGCGGTTGATCTGCTCGCAGCGTGTCGTCGACGATTACACCGATGACATCGCGTCGGCGGTTCCCGCACCGGCGACGCAGGTTCCGGACAGCCCGGTGACCGTACCGGGCACCGCGGCGGAGGCGTCCGAGGAGACCGACACGGCCGTTCGCCGGCCGGCCGTCCGGAGCGGGGCGGCCCGTGAGGGCGAGAAGTCCGCTCCGGACACCCCCGGCCGCCCGGGCCCCACCCCCGGCGACATCGCCCGCATCCAGCGGCGCAAGCCTCAGCAGCCGGACGACCTCCTGCTACGTGACCTGCAGCGTTCACGAAGCGGCCGCATGCGCGACATCGTCGAGACGATCCGGCGCGACCAGATGGCACTCGTCACCGAGGCGCCCTCCGAGATCCTCGTCGTACAGGGTGGTCCGGGAACGGGTAAGTCCGCGGTCGGTCTGCACCGCGTGACGTGGCTGGTGAACAACGACCACTTCAAGGCGCGGGACATCCTGGTCATCGGCCCGCACCAGCGGTTCCTCGAATACGTCGGCCAGGTTCTGCCCACCCTCGGCACCCGGGACGTCAACGCCGTGCAGCTGTCCCGCCTGTGGGACGGCGACATCCGGGGCACCGACAGTGCGCGTACCCGGCTGGTGAAGTCCGACGAGCGCATGGGCGCCCTGCTGCGGCGACGTGTCGAGAAGGAGTACCGCCCGGCGGCTCTCGACGACCTCACCACGCCACCCTCCTTCGAGGGCGACGAGCCCGCGTTCGTCGTCACCGCTGCCGGCACGACCCTGCGCGTAGTCCGCTCGGAGATCCTCGCCGCTCTGGAGGAGGTGCGGCAGGGGGGAGGGTCCTACCGCGAACGGCGCGACCGGTTCCGCGGACTCGTCGTCGACCTGCTGCTGCGCGAACTCGTCGCCGTCGCGCCACGGCGTAGCCGCGACCAGACGATCCGTCGTGAACTGGAGCGCAACCGGCGCGTGGAGCGCCTCATAGAACGCGTCTGGCCGTCGCCCGGCCCGGCCGAGGCCCTGCGCACCCTCTACGACTCGCCCCAGCTGCTGCGAGCCTGCGCCGAGGGCATCCTGGAGGACATCGAGCAGTATGTCCTGCAACGCCCGCGCGCGACCAGGGCGGACGAGGAGCCGTGGACGCTCGACGACCGCGTCTGCCTCGAAGAGCTCCGGTACCTCATCACGGGTGAGACCCCACGTCATTACGGACACGTCATCATCGACGAGGCCCAGGACCTGACCCCGATGCAGGCCCGGTCCCTGCGGCGCCGCCTCGCGGCCGGCGGTTCCATGACGGTGCTCGGCGACCTCGCTCAGGCCACCGGCCCCCACGCCTACACCGACTGGGACCGCCTCGGCACACTTCTCTCCGACCACGGAGACTGCCGGCTGGCCGAACTGAACACGAGCTACCGCGTCCCCGCCGAGATCATGCGATTCGCCGCGCCGCTGGCTCGCGCCGTCGCACCCACGCTGCCGTATCCGGAGGCGGTCCGTGCGGCCGGGGAAGACGCCGTGCGACTGGTCGAAACCGAACCGGGCTCACTCGTCGCGGAGACCATCGCCCGTATCCACCACCTGACCGGCACCACCGACGGCCAGAACCTCATGCGTTCGGTGGCGGTCATCGTCCCCGACGACTACGAGGCCACCGCTGAGATCGACCGCCGGCTGGACGAAGCCGACGGCCTCGCGGCCGAGGAGCGCCAGGCCATCACCATGCTTCCGGCCTCGCAGGCCAAGGGCCTGGAATTCGACCACGTCCTCGTTGTCGAACCGTCCGCCATAGCGGGCCACGAACCAGCCGGTCTGCGCCTGCTCTACATCTCCCTGACCCGAAGCACCCAGAGCCTCACGATCATGCACTCCACTCCTCTTCCAGCGGTGCTGACCGGTGCCGACGACCACCCCGAGCCGTCCACGACCCCGGCCTCCGAGGCCGGAGAAGCGGCCGGCACCCTCGATATCGGGGCGGAGCTCCGGGTGCGGGTGGTCTCGATCAGCGGAGGCCGGTACAAGGCCGAGGCCCTTCAGGGGCCCGTCGGACGCCCGCTCTACGTGGCCGTACGCAAGGACGCCGTGGCGCCGGCCATCGGAACCGAACTGGACGTCTGGGTGATGCGCCAGACGGCGAACGCCACCTTCGTCACAGCCGATGACTCCGGCCGCCAGCCCATCTCCCCGACCATGCTGAAGCGCTATGTAGACGCTCTCGGTGTTGTGGAGGAGCTGACCCGAGCCGAGGCCCCGGAGAACGCCCGTGCCCGGGTCTCGGAGCTCAAGGGCATGGCAACGCGCTGCATGAAACTCGACCAGCACGACTGGCTGGACGTGTGGCGCGTTCTCGGCTCTCCCGACAAGGCGAGTCTCAGCCGCCTGCAGAACCTCGCCGTGAGCACCAACCACGCCCTGAAGGCGGGGACGTTCGACCCGACCCTGTTCCAGGCCGAGCTGGCGAGCAGCGGATGGGCCGACGCCCTGACGACCGCGCGGAAGGCCCTGGAGGAACGCGTGGCCGTCGTGGAAGCCGAAGTGGCTCTGCCGGCAGTCACCGAGGGCGAGCCCCAGACCGTCATCACCCAGACCGCAGAGTCCGAAGAAAAGGAGCCCGGTTCCATGGCCACCGTCGCGCAGAGCCCCCAGCAGGCCGGGGACCTGCTCCGCCACCTGGAAGAGACCGTCGCCGCCGACCGGAAGTGCAAGACGCATGAAGCAGTGCGTCTCGAACTGATGGCGGCTCTGCTGCGCGCCGACCTGCAGCCGGAGAGTTCTGCGGTCGTGGACGTGAGCTGCCGGGCCGAGCAGGGGCTTGCGCACTACGAAGTCCTCGGCGCCGGCCAGTCGTCCCACGCCGACCTGCGTGCGGGAGCAGCCCGGCTCCTGGAGATCGAGCACGCCGTGTCGGACAAGGGTGACCGCCGCTACCTCGTGCTGTCCGAGCCGCCGGCTGAGGCCTGGTCCGCGCAAGCCATCCGCGACGTGTTCACCGTCGATGTCATCTGGCGCACTCCGGCCGGCTGGGACGGCAACGAGGCGAAGGCGGCCCTGGGCGGAGAGTAGGAACCCCGGACGGCGTTCACCGAACCCCCTCGACCACCGAGAACACCGCCCCCTCCGGGTCCGCCACCGTGGCGACCCGGCCGTGCGGGGTGTCGTGGGGTGCGGTGAGGACGCGGCCGCCGAGTTCGGTGACCTGAAGCAGCGTCTCCCCGGTGTCGGCGACCTGGAAGTACGTCAGCCAGTGGGCGCCGCGGTCGCCGGGCAGGGCGTGGCCCAGGCCGCTCAGGCCGGCCACCGGACAGCCGCCGGCGCGCAGGGTGACGTGGTCGCGGCCGGCGGAGACCTCCGGTTCCTCCTCGTAGCCGAAGACCGTCTCGTAGAACTTCGCGACGACGGAAGTCTCGTAGGTGAGCAGCTCGTTCCAGACGGGGGTGCCCGGGACGCCGCCGATCGACGTGCCGAGGTGGGCCGCGCCCAGCCAGATGCCGAACACCGCCCCCGAGGGGTCGGCGGCGATGGCCAGCCGCCCGGCCTCGGCCGCGTCCAGCGGGCCCACGGCCACCGTGCCGCCGCACAGCCGGACCTGGTCGGCCGTTGCGTCCACGTCCCTGGAGGCGAAGTACGGCGTCCAGGCGACCGGCAGCCGGCGGTCCGGCGGCAGGTGGCCGACGCCGGCCACCTGGCGGCCGTCGAGCAGCGCCCGTACGTAGGGCCCGAGCTGCTGCGGACCGGGCCGGAACTCCCAGCCGAACAGGGCCCCGTAGAACCTCTCGGTCGCGGCCGGTTCGCGCACCATCAGGCTCACCCAGCAGGGTGTCCCGGGCGCACGCCGTTCGTGCGGGCCGGCCGGCTCCCGTGCCTCGGTCATCCGTCACTCTCTCCCCGGCCCTCACGGGGGCCGTGTCGCTTCCGCTCGCCGGAAGGGGTGTGCCGTCGGCGCGCGGGCACCCGCGCCGGGGCCCGCGTCCTTCGGGGTGCCGCGCGCCGGACCGCGCCGGCCGCCCGGGGCACCGGGAAGGATGCCTGCTCCGCCGTCTCCCGCCGCTGCCTCACGATGGCCGGCGAGTGTCCGACAGTTGTACAGCGTGTGCCCGATCCCGTACGCCGGGTGATCGGACCTGCGTGGCGGGAGAGTAGCCGTACCTGGACGCCGCGGCCACCCCTGACGTAAGGATGACGCCATGACAGCCATCATCAGTGCCACCGAACTGGCCCACGAGATCGACGGGGACACCCCGCCCGTCCTGCTGGACGTGCGCTGGCGGCTCAGCCTCGCGAAGGCGGCGGGCGAACCGGAGTTCGACGGGCGGGCCGAGTACACGGCCGGGCACATCCCCGGCGCGGTCTTCGTCGACCTGGACCGGGAACTGGCCTCGGCCCCCGGTGAGCGCGGCCGCCATCCGCTGCCGGACCTGGCCGAGTTCGGCGCGGCCATGCGCCGCGCGGGCGTGTCGGCCGGCCGCCCGGTCGTCGTCTACGACGGCGGGGTGGGCTGGGCCGCCGCGCGCGCGTGGTGGCTGCTGCGCTGGACGGGTCACCCGGACGTGCGGTGCCTCGACGGCGGGTTGCCGGCCTGGCAGGGCCCGCTGTCCACCGAGACGCCCGCTCCGGCCGAGGGCGACTTCCGGCCCGCGCCGGATCCGGCCGGGCTGCTGGACGCGGACCAGGCGGCCGCGCTGGCCGGCTCGGGCGTGCTGCTGGACGCGCGCGCGGGGGAGCGGTATCGCGGTGAGGTGGAGCCCATCGACCGGGTCGGCGGGCACATCCCGGGCGCCGTGTCGGCCCCGACGACGGAGAACGTGGGGCCGGACGGCCGGTTCCTGCCCGCCGCCGACCTGCGGGACCGCTTCAAGGCCCTGGGCGTCTCCACGGACGTCCCGGTGGGCGTCTACTGCGGCTCGGGCGTGTCGGCCGCCCAGGAGGTGCTGGCGCTCGCGGTCGCGGGCATTCCGGCGGCCCTGTACGTCGGTTCCTGGTCGGAGTGGTCCTCGGACCCGTCCCGTCCGGTGGCGGTGGGCCCGGACCCGCGGTAGGCGCAGACGGCCGGAATGGGTGGCACGCGCGCGTGCCACCCATTCATCGCACGGTCGTACGAGGGCTCACAGGGCCGTACGGCAGGTTCACTCCTGCTTCTTGCGCCGGGTGCCGAACACGATCTCGTCCCAGCTCGGTACCGCCGCGCGCCGGCCGGGGCGGACGCCGTCGGCCTCGGCCTGGCGGTCGGTGGAGCCGATGAGCCGGTCCCGGTGGCTGCCCACCGAGCGCGGCATGAGGACGTCCGCGTAGGCGGACCCGGCCGACGCCGCGGGCGCCGGGGGCTCCTCCTCCTCGATGTCCTCGGGCGGCTCCTCCGAGACCTCCACCGGCCGTTCCGGGACCACCAGGTCGCCCCGGAAGCTCGGCACCGCCTCCAGCAGGCTGGTCAGCGAGTCGCGTTCGCCGGTGCTCTCCTCGGCGGGCTCGGACGCCTGCGCGGGCAGGCTCGGCCGCTCCCTGTCGGTGCGCTCCAGGGCACGGTCCATGCCCCGGTCGCGCGGCAGCCGGGCGATGCGCGGCACGAACGGGAAGCTCGGCTCCGGCACCGCGAGGTCGTCGGACTCGCCGATCAGCGAGCGCGCCTCCTCGTCGACGGCCTGGACGAGCCGCCGGGGCGGGTCGTACGTCCAGCTCGCCGAGTGCGGTTCGCCCGCGACCCGGTAGACGAGCAGGACCTCCCAGGTGCCGTCGTCGCGGCGCCAGGAGTCCCACTGCACGGTGTCCTTGTCGGCGCCGCGCAGCAGCAGCCGTTCCTGGACGGCCTCGCCGAGCAGCGGACCGGAGTTCTCGCCCGGCCTGCGCACCGGTGTCTTGCGGGCGCGCTCGGCCATGAAGGCGCGCTCGGCCAGCACCGGTCCCTCGAAGCGCCGGACCCGGTCGACCGGGATGCCGGCGAGCTGGGCGACCTCTTCGGCGGTGGCGCCGGCCCGTATACGGGCCTGGATGTCACGGGGGCGGAGATGGCTCTCCACCTCGATCTCGATCTGGCCGAGACGGGGGCGGTCGCCGCGGACGGCGGCGCGCAGCCGCTCGTCGATCGGAAGTGTGTACTCCGTCGCGTCGGCAGCCTTGAGCACCAGCCGTGTGCCGTCATTGGAGACGGCCACGACACGCAGTTCGGGCATGGGGACCTCCCGGGTGGTGCCTGCCGACGTCACGTGCGTCGCTGCTTCCGCTAGTCGAGTGTGGCCTGCCCGGGTGCAGCCTGCCACAACCTTGCCGAGTTGCCCGGCGTGTCGGGCGCGGGCCCTGGACCGCCGTTATGGCACGGTTACCTGTTCGCAACGCTAAGTGACCAAATCCGTCACCCTGTGCAACTAGCCCCCTCCCGGCGGTCCTGCAAGGTCACGGACAGCCTGGTGGGAGACCGGACCCAGGGATCGCAACAGTACTCCATTTGGGCCATGTGCGTGGATGGGCGCGCCGCCCAACTTCTCGCAAGGAGTGCGACTTGGCCCCTCAGAACCGGGCCGCGGCGATCTTGGAGGTGGCGAACCTCACTTAGTCACTGGAAACGGAACTAATCGCTACGCTCCCAGAACCCTCCGCAAGTAGTCGTTCTGGAACAGGCGTTCCGGGTCGAGCCGGTCGCGTAGCGCCGTGAACTCGGTGAACCGCGGATACACCCTGGAGAAGTACTCCGCGTCCCGCGTGTGCACTTTCCCCCAGTGCGGCCGGCCCTCGTGCGCGGTGAAGACGCGCTCGGCGGCGGTGAAGTAGGCCTGGTACGGCGTGCCCCGGAACATGTGCACGGCGATGTACGCGCTGTCCCGGCCGGAGGCGGTGGACAGGGTGATGTCGTCGGCCGGGGCGGTGCGCACCTCGACCGGGAAGCTGACGCGCAGCCCGGAGCGGTCGACCATGGCCTTCAGCTCGCGCAGCGTGTCCACCAGGGCCGCGCGCGGGACGGCGTACTCCATCTCCACGAAGCGCACCCGGCGCGGCGAGGTGAAGACCTTGTACGGGATGTCCGTGTAAGTCCGCGCGGACAGCGCCCTGCTGGAGATCCGGGCGATCGCGGGGACGGTCGCCGGGGCCGCGCGGCCGGCCCACTGGGCCACCTGGAAGACGCCGTTGGAGAGGAACTCGTCCTCGAACCAGCCGGCGAGCCGCCCCACCGGCTGCTCCGGGCCCGCGCTGCGGTTGTTGCGCTTGGTGTTCGTGTTGCCGGTGTGCGGGAACCAGTAGAACTCGAAGTGCTCGTTCTCCGCCCACAGTTCGTCGAACTCGGCGACGACCCGGTCGAAGGGCATCGGTTCCTCGCGCGCGGTGAGCAGGAACAGGGGCTCCACGGCGAAGGTGATCGCCGTGACGACGCCCAGGGCGCCGAGGCCGATCCGGGCGGCCGCGAAGACCGCGGGGTTCTCCTCCGCGGAGCAGGTGAGCACCGAGCCGTCGGCCGTCACCAGTTCAAGGCCCTTGATCTGGGCGGCTATCGAGGCCGACTCGCGGCCCGTACCGTGGGTGCCGGTGCTGGTGGCGCCCGAGACCGTCTGCTCCATGATGTCGCCCATGTTGGTGAGCGACAGCCCCTCGCGCGCCAGGGCCGCGTTGAGCCTCTTGAGCGGGGTGCCGGCCTCGACCGTGACGGTCATGGCCTCCCGGTCGATGGCGCGTATGCCGGTCAGCAGCCGCGGACGGATCAGCACGCCGTCCGTTGCGGCTATGGACGTGAAGGAGTGCCCGGTGCCGACCGCCTTCACCTTCAGGCCGTCCTCGGCCGCCCGGCGCACCGCCGCTGCCAGTTCCTCCACCGAGGCCGGCGCCACCTCGCGCGCGGGACGGGCGGAGACGTTGCCGCCCCAGTTACGCCAGGTTGCGTTCCTCGCGCTCGACATGGTGCTCAACGACGCCTCCCCGACCGACGGCCGGCCTGCGCAGCCGGCGGTACCCGAGGAAACCGACCGCGACCGCGACGGCCCCGGACACGGCCGGAACCCCGTACCCGGCGCGCGCCCCGGCTGCGTCGATCACCCAGCCGGCCACGGAGGAGCCGAGCGCGACGCCGACCGCAAGGCCGGTGCTCACCCAGGTCATGCCCTCGGTGAGCTGCGCGCGAGGTACGTGCTCTTCGATGAGGGACATCGTCGTGATCATCGTCGGCGCGATGGCCAGTCCCGCAACGAACAGCGCCACGGCCAGAAGCGGCAGGTTTCCGACCAGTAGGAGGGGGATCATACTCACGGCCATGGCCGACACGCCCAGGAGCCAGCGGCGTTCCGGCGCTCCGGCGAACCGCATCAGCCCGAACACGACCCCGGCCGCGCAGGATCCGGCCGCGTACAGCGCGAGGACGAGGCTCGCCGCGGCCTTGTGGCCGCGTTCGTCGGCGAAGGCGACGGTGACCACGTCGACCGCCCCGAAGATCGTGCCGGTGGCCGCGAAGGTGGCCACCAGCACCTGGAGGCCGGGCGAGCGCAGCGCGCTGCCGCCGCCGTGCTTCTCGCGCGGGTGCGGCTGCGGCTCGGTGGCGCGCTGCGAGGTCAGCCAGAAGACGCCGGCGGCCAGGAAGCACGCGGCCAGCAGGGGCCCCGCCTCCGGGAACCAGGCGGTGGACAGGCCGATGGAGATGATCGGCCCGAAGATGAAGCAGACCTCGTCGACCACCGACTCGAACGAGTAGGCGGTGTGCAACTGCGGCGTCCCCCGGTACAGGGCCGCCCAGCGGGCCCGGATCATCGCGCCCAGGCTCGGCACCGAGCCGATCCCGGCCGCGCAGACGAACAGCGTCCAGTCCGGCCCGCCGAGGTAGGCGGCGAGCAGCAGCCCGGCGGCCGCCGTGAGCGCGACCAGGGTCGCCGGGCGCAGCACCCGGCGCTGCCCGTGCCGGTCCACCAGCCGGGATATCCGGGGCCCGATCGCGGCCGCGGACAGCGCGATGGTCGCGGACAGCGCGCCGGCCAGGCCGTAGCGCCCGGTGAGCTGGGAGACCATCGTGACCACGCCGATGCCCATCATCGACAGCGGCATACGGCCGAGGAAGCCCGCGGCGGAGAAGGCCTTGGTGCCTGGCTCGGCGAACAGGGCGCGGTAGGGGCTTGGCACGTGGACTCCGGGGCGGCTCGTAAGGCGCGAATGCGATCGGTACAGCTTACGAGTTAGGCAGCCCTAAGTGCACCCCCGAAAACGGTCGGGTGCGCCACCGCGGGCACAACCGGGCAACAGCACCGCAAGCATCCCGAACGCGACTCATCCCCCCGCCGTCCACCGGCTGTCGGCGCCGGGTGGCAGGATCGAGTCATGCCAGACGCGCTCGATCCCACCCCGTACGACGCCCTGCTCCTGCTCTCCTTCGGCGGCCCCGAAGGCCCCGACGACGTGGTCCCGTTCCTGGAGAACGTCACGCGCGGGCGCGGCATCCCCAAGGAACGCCTCAAGGAGGTCGGACAGCACTACTTCCTGTTCGGCGGGGTCAGCCCGATCAACGACCAGAACCGGGACCTGCTCAAGGCCCTGCGCGCGGACTTCGCCGAGCACGGCCTCGACCTGCCGGTCTACTGGGGCAACCGCAACTGGGCGCCGTACCTCACCGACACCCTGCGGGAGATGGCCGCCGACGGCCGCCGCCGCGTCCTGGTGCTCGCCACCAGCGCCTACGCCTCGTACTCGGGCTGCCGCCAGTACCGGGAGAACCTCGCCGACGCGCTGGCCGCCCTCCAGGAGGAGGGGGTGCGGGTGCCGCGGGTCGACAAGCTGCGGCACTACTTCAACCACCCCGGCTTCGTCGAGCCCATGATCGACGGCGTGCTGCGCTCCCTCGCCGACCTTCCCGACGACGTGCGCGACGGCGCCCACATCGCCTTCACCACCCACTCCATCCCCACCTCCGCGGCCGACACCTCCGGCCCGGAAGAGGCCCACGGGGACGGCGGGGCGTACGTCGCGCAGCACCTGGACGTGGCCCGGCTGATCGCCGACGCGGTCCGCGAGCGCACCGGCGTCGAGCACCCCTGGCGGCTCGTCTACCAGTCCCGCTCCGGCGCCCCGCACATCCCCTGGCTGGAGCCGGACATCTGCGACCACCTCGAGGAGCGGCACGCCGCCGGCGTCCCCGCCGTCGTCATGGCGCCCATCGGCTTCGTCTCCGACCACATGGAGGTCCTCTACGACCTCGACACCGAGGCCACGGCCAAGGCCGGCGAACTGGGCCTGCCGGTGCGCCGCTCGGCCACCGTGGGCGCCGATCCGCGGTTCGCGGCGGCCGTCCGCGAGCTGGTCCTGGAGCGGGCCGCGGCTGAACGCGGGCAGGACGTCACCAGGTGCGCCCTGGGCGCGCTCGGCCCGAGCCACGACCTGTGCCCCGTCGGCTGCTGCCCGGCCCGTGCGCCCCGGCCGGCCGCCGCCGGCGCCGACAGCCCCTTCGCCTGAGGAGACCCGTGACCGACCCCCTCCACCGGGAACTGCTGGAACTGGCCCGTGAGGCCGCCCGCCGGGCCGGCGAGCTGCTGCGCGACGGCCGTCCCGCCGACCTGGCGGTGGCCAGGACCAAGTCGAGCCCGATCGACGTCGTCACCGAGATGGACATCGCGGCCGAGAAACTGATCACCGACCTGATCTCCGGGCGCCGGCCCGCGGACGGCTTCCTCGGCGAGGAGGGCGCCTCCGTCCAGGGCACCAGCGGCGTCCGCTGGGTGATCGACCCCCTCGACGGCACGGTCAACTACCTCTACGGGCTGCCCACCTGGGCCGTGTCCGTCGCCGCCGAACAGGACGGCGAGACCGTCGTCGGCGTGGTCGCGGCGCCGATGCGCGGCGAGACGTACCACGCGGTCCGCGGCGGCGGGGCGTGGGCGACGGGCGCGTGGGAGGGCGAGCGGGCGCTGTCCTGCCGTCCCGCGCCCCCGCTGGACCAGGCACTGGTCTCCACCGGCTTCAACTACGTCGCCGGGGTCCGCGCCCACCAGGCCGAGGTGGCCGCCCGGCTCATCCCGCTGCTGCGGGACATCAGGCGCGGCGGCTCCGCCGCGGTCGACCTGTGCGACGTGGCCTGCGGCCGGCTGGACGGCTACTACGAGCGCGGCTTGCACGCCTGGGACGTGGCGGCGGGGGACCTGATCGCCCGGGAGGCGGGCGCCCTGACCGGTGGACGCCCCGGAGAGCGCCCCACGGGCGATCTGACGGTGGCGGGCACCCCGGGCGTCTTCGAGCCCCTCCAGCGGCTGCTGGAGGACTTCGGCGCCTGGCACGACTAGTCCGCGTCCGCGCGGGAAGGCGTGGGACGGGGCGCTGGACGAACGGGACCCCCGGCGCTGGATTCGCCGGGGGTCCCGTTCCTGCCGCGCGGGCTGGATCGGCCGCGTTACGCGCCGACCTCCACACCGTGCTCGGCGGCGAGGCGGCGCAGGTCGTCGAGTTCGGCCAGCTCCACCTCCACGAGGAAGTCGTCGCCCTCGTCACGAGCACGCGACAGGTCGGACTCGGTCGTCTTTATGCGCTGCAGAAGTCCTGCGGTGAATGCGTCCATGCTGCGCCCCCTCGTCCTGGGTCGTGGGTCGGGTGGCACGGGGGTGTGCCGTTCGGGAGGGAACGATCACGTCTGCCGCGGGTGCCCAGCGCAGCCCGGCCGGGCGGCGACGGTGCCGGACACCCACGACCACTCTGCGGAGGCGGATGGCGATGTACCGCATGGTGCTGCGGCACATGCAGAGCGTGATCGCGGGATGTACATGCCGTCCTCCCCCCGGTCCGCTCCCGGGAAACCTCCGCCGCCGCAGAAAATCTCGCGTTCCCGCGCCGCGGCCCCGGTCCCTGCGGTCCCGGACCCCGTCTTACAGCCGACTTATGGCCGAAAAGGGCAGGATGGAGGTCACACCCCACGGACACCCCTTGCCCGCGCGCGCCTCATCGCGCGCTTTCGCGGGTGGACACAGGAAGGACAGCGACGTGCGCGTACTCGTCGTCGAGGACGAGCAACTGCTCGCCGATGCGGTGGCCACCGGCCTGCGCCGGGAGGCCATGGCCGTCGACGTCGTGTACGACGGTGCGGCCGCCCTGGAGCGCATCGGCGTCAACGACTACGACGTGGTCGTCCTCGACCGCGACCTCCCGCTGGTGCACGGCGACGACGTCTGCCGCAAGATCGTGGAGCTGGGCATGCCCACGCGCGTGCTCATGCTCACCGCCTCCGGCGACGTCAGCGACCGCGTCGAGGGCCTGGAGATCGGCGCCGACGACTATCTCCCCAAGCCGTTCGCGTTCAGCGAGCTGATCGCGCGCGTGCGGGCGCTGGGGCGCCGTACGAGCGTGCCCCTGCCGCCGGTGCTGGAGCGGGCCGGCATCAAGCTGGACCCCAACCGCCGCGAGGTCTTCCGCGACGGCAAGGAGGTCCAGCTCGCTCCCAAGGAGTTCGCGGTGCTGGAGGTGCTCATGCGCAGCGAGGGCGCGGTGGTCTCCGCCGAGCAGCTCCTGGAGAAGGCCTGGGACGAGAACACCGACCCGTTCACCAACGTCGTGCGCGTGACCGTCATGACGCTGCGCCGCAAGCTCGGCGAGCCGCCGGTGATCGTCACCGTCCCCGGCTCCGGCTACCGGATCTGATCCGCCGTGGCCACGACTCCCGCGCCGCCCCAGGCGCCCCCGAAACCCACTTGGGACCCCCGCAGGCCGCAGCCCCCCTTCCCGTGGCTGCGCCCGACCATCCGGATACGGCTCACGCTGCTGTACGGCGGCATGTTCCTGATCGCCGGCATCCTGCTGCTGTCGATCATCTACCTGCTGGCCGCCCAGGCCATCACCAACGGCAACGCGCCGCTGTTCAAGATCGTCAGCTTCCAGGAGCTGAAGGTCTCCAGCGACAACTGCCCCGCGATCACCAACCAGGTCCCGCTCGCCGACTTCAACGACGCGATCAGCCGGTGCGCCGACCACCAGCGCCAGGCGGCCCTGGACAACCTGCTCAGCCGCTCGCTGCTGGCCCTGCTGGGTCTCGCCGTGATCGCCTTCGCGTTCGGCTACGCGATGGCGGGCCGTGTGCTGTCCCCGCTCGGCCGGATCACCCGCACCGCGCGCCAGGTGGCCGGCTCGGACCTGTCCCGGCGGATCGAGCTGGACGGCCCGGACGACGAGCTGAAGGAGCTCGCGGACACCTTCGACGAGATGCTGGAGCGCCTGGAGCGGGCCTTCACCGCCCAGCAGCGCTTCGTCGGCAACGCCTCGCACGAGCTGCGCACCCCGCTGGCGATCAACCGGACGCTGCTGGAGGTGCACCTGTCCGACCCGCAGGCGCCGGTGGAGCTGCAGCAGCTCGGCAAGACGCTGCTGGCCACCAACGAGCGCAGCGAGCAGCTCGTGGAGGGCCTGCTGCTGCTCGCCCGCAGCGACAACCAGATCATCGAGCGCAAGCCGGTCGACCTGGCTGAGGTGGCCTCCCAGGCCATCGACCAGGTGCACGCCGAGGCCGAGGCCAAGGGCGTCGCCCTGCGCGGCGAGCGCAGGCCCGCGGTGGTGCAGGGCAACGGCGTGCTGCTGGAGCGGATCGCGCTGAACCTGGTCCAGAACGCGGTGCGCTACAACGTGGCCGAGGACGGCTGGGTCGAGGTGACCACCGACGTGCAGCACGGACAGGCGGTGCTGACCGTCTCCAACACCGGGCCGGTGGTGCCGGCGTACGAGATCGACAACCTCTTCGAGCCGTTCAGACGGCTGCGCACGGAGCGCACGGGCAGCGACAAGGGGGTGGGCCTCGGCCTGTCCATCGTCCGGTCCGTGGCCCGCGCGCACGGCGGCCACATCGTGGCGACGCCGCGCGAGGGCGGAGGTCTGGTGATGCGGGTCACCCTGCCGCTGTGACCGGGATACGACACACGCGGGGGTGTTCGCTTCGCGCGGAATTTTTCCGCCCCTGTCGGCGGTTGATCCTGTGTGATCGATCACATGGACGGAATTCCGGCCATGTACTCCGCGTGATCATGACACGGGGCGGAAAGCCGGGAAAATCCCAGTTTTCAGGGCTCGAGATCACGGGAAGTACACGGTGAGGCGCCTTTGAGGTGCGGCATTCGAACCGTGTACGGTCCTCACCGCCATCCAAGCCGATCGGTCACGAGCGGCCGGCTTGGGTGTCGATTGAGTAACAGACCTTGATGTGAGGCAAAATCTCCGCCTCAGGTCGGGCACAAGTCCGGCCTCTCACGCGTTACGTGCGCTGAAGACACCGCAGACACCCAGAGGGGGAGAGCGACATGGCAACCGATTACGACACTCCACGCAAGACCGACGACGACGTCGACTCGGACAGCCTTGAAGAGCTGAAGGCCCGCCGGAACGACAAGTCCACCTCCGCGGTGGACGTCGACGAGTTCGAGGCCGCAGAGGGCCTCGAACTCCCGGGCGCAGACCTCTCGAACGAGGAACTCGCCGTCCGGGTGCTGCCCAAGCAGCAGGACGAGTTCACCTGCATGAGCTGCTTCCTGGTGCATCACCGCAGCCAGCTGGCCCGCGAGAAGAACGGCCAGCCGATCTGCCGCGACTGCGACTGAGGACGGGTCGGCCGTGACTGGCTCGACCCCTCCGCGGAAGCGCCGCTTCCCCATGCGGGGAGCGGACAAGGGGCCGCACGGCGGCCCGCACGGTGCGCGTGACGACGAGCGGGGCTCATTCCCGGCGGGAGCCTCGCTCGAACCGGCGTCCGGCCGGGAGGACCACCCGACGGCGCCGGAGTCGCAGCCCGCGCCCGTCGCCAGGCGACGGGCCGCGGTCGTTCGCGGCAAGGCCCGGGACCTGGCCCTGGAAGGGGCCCGAAAGGGCGGCAGCCGCGCCCGCGCGGGGCTGGCGTACATCGCGGACCGCATCCTCGACATCGCCCCGCGTGTGCCCGTACGCGACCTCGCCGCACTGCGCAGGCAGTTCCCCGGCCTCGGGCCCGAGGAGCTCGCCGACAAGCTGGTGGCGGGCGCGGCGGCCGGCACCTCCACGGTCGGGGCCGGAATCGGGGCGGCGGCCATGCTGCCGGTGCCGCCGGCCATGCCGACCGAACTGGCGACCGAGATCACCGGGGTCGCCGCGATCGAGCTGAAGCTCATCGCCGAACTGCACGAGGTCTACGGGGTGCGGCCGCCGGGGAACCTGCGGGCCCGCAGCACCGTGTACCTGTCCTCCTGGACGGGGGAGCGCGGCATCAAGGTGAGCCAGCCGGCGACCGTCGACGCGGCCCTCGGCGGCCGGATGAAGCGCGAACTGCGCCAGCAGATCATGAAGCGGATGGTCCGGAACCTGCCGAACCTCATGCCGTTCATGGTGGGCGCGGCGGTCGGCGCCGTCATGAACCGCCGGGACACCAGAAGGCTCGCCGCGCGGATCCGCGCGGACCTGCGGAAGGTCCAGGTGCCCTGGGAGGAGCTGCCCGAGCTGCCGCCGCTGGACGAGCCCGAGCACCCGGTCAGGCTCGGCCAACTGCCCCCTGAGCCGGAGGACTGAGGCCCTACGCGGCCGTCCGGGCCGCCTCGATCGCGGCCGCCAGACGCTCCGGCTCCCGCGTCGACAGGTACAGGTAGGGCGTCGGGTCCTGCGGGTCGGTGACCTCCACGCGCAGGGCCGTGGGGATGTAGGCGCGCAGCAGCAGGAAGGCGCGGGTGTCGGCCTTGTAGGTGCGCCAGGCGCGCGCCGCCTCGGGGTCCAGGACCTCCGCGTCGCCGAGCGCCGACACCGGGATCCTCGCCTCGCCCGCGATCAGCGAGTCGCCCACCACGCGGATCCGCGGGGAGCCGTAGGCGCTGGCCACCACGGCCGCGGCGGCCGTGCCGCCGACCAGGCCGCCGAGCAGCGGCAGGGTGCCGAACGGCAGCAGGATCAGGGCGAACGAGACGCCCACGAGGAAGCTGATCAGCCACCACGAACGAGGGGCGGTGAGGCGTTCTTCGTAGGGGGTGGCGGAGAGCTGCATGAGCCAAGCTTGGCACGGTGTCGGAACAACGCCGACGCGCGGGTAAGGTCTGCGCCTGTGAGTGGTAGTTCCGCAGCTCTTCAGCCTCCCGTCGACGCGGTGACACCGGTACGGCACCCCGACGCCCCCGCGCCCGGCGAGCTCCTCGGCGCCCACTACGAACAGTGTTTCGGGTGTGGCGGCGGGCAACCGCACGGCCTGCACCTGGAGGCGCGCGCCGGCGAGGGTGTCTCGCTGACCGCCGAGTTCACCGTGCAGCCGGCCCACCAGGGCGCGCCGGGCCTCGCGCACGGCGGCGTGCTGGCCACCGCCCTCGACGAGACGCTCGGCTCGCTGAACTGGCTGCTGCGGACCATCGCGGTCACCGGCCGGCTGGAGACCGACTTCGTGCGGCCGGTGCCGGTGGGCACCACGCTGCACCTCCAGGCCGAGGTCACCGCCGTCGCCGGACGGAAGATCTACTGCACCGCCACCGGCCGCATCGGCGGCCCCGACGGGCCCGTCGCCGTCCGCGCCGACGCCCTGTTCGTCGAGGTCAAGGTGGACCACTTCATCGACCACGGCCGCCCGGAGGAGATCCAGGCCGCCATGGAGGACCCGGACCAGGTCCGGCGTGCCCGCGCCTTCGAGGTGAACCCGTGAGCCGGCCCCCGCTGGACGTCCTGCTGCGCCGCGTCGACCCGGACGTACCGCTTCCCGCGTACGAGCACCCGGGCGACGCCGGGGCCGATCTGCGCACCACCGAGGCGTGCGAGCTGGGGCCCGGCGAGCGGGCCGTGCTGCCCACGGGTGTGTCGATCGCTCTCCCGGAGGGGTACGCGGCCTTCGTGCACCCGCGTTCCGGTCTCGCCGCCCGCTGCGGTGTCGCCCTCGTGAATGCCCCGGGGACGGTTGATGCCGGGTACCGTGGGGAGATCAAGGTGATCGTGGTGAATCTCGACCCGAACGAGCCGGTGCGGTTCGAGCGCTTCGACCGGATTGCCCAACTGGTCGTCCAGCAGGTCGAGAGGGTCCGCTTCCAGGAGGTGGCGGAACTTCCCGGCTCGGCGCGGGCCGAGGGGGGCTTCGGGTCCACCGGTGGCCATGCCGCGGTGGACGACGAGAGCGGCACAAGCGGTCAGGCCGCCGTGCGTGGCCTGGCGGGTGGGAATCGATACGCTTCGGTCGTATCCGACCGGGAAGGACAGTGACGTGTTCGGACGTCGCAAGAAGAGGGATGCCGCCGAGGACGCGGCCGGCGAGGCCGAGCAGGTCGTCGACAGCGTCGACACCGAGGCGGACGAGGAAGAGGCCGAGCGCGAGCGCGTCCGGCTCGAGCCCGAGCCCCGGCCCGACGGACCGTGGGACAGCAGCGAGGTGCGCGACCCGGCCGAGGGCCGCGTGGACCTCGGCGGTCTTTTCGTGCCGGGCGTCGACGGGATGGAGCTGCGGGTGGAGGTCGCGGGTGACGCGATCGTCGCCGCGACCGTCGTGCTGCGCGACAGCGCCGTCCAGCTCCAGGCCTTCGCCGCCCCCAAGCGTGAGGGCATCTGGGGCGAGGTCCGCGAGGAGATCGCGGGCGGCATCACCCAGCAGGGCGGCATCGTCGACGAGGTCGAGGGTCCGCTGGGCTGGGAGCTGCGCGCCCAGGTACCGGTGCAGCTGCCGGACGGCACCGGCGGCTTCCAGGTCGTCCGGTTCGTCGGCGTGGACGGACCGCGCTGGTTCCTGCGCGGTGTGATCTCCGGCCAGGGCGCGGTGCAGCCGCAGGCGGCCGGCCTGCTCGAGCAGATCTTCCGGGACACGGTCGTGGTCCGCGGCGAGGGCCCGATGGCGCCCCGCGACCCGATCGTCCTGAAGCTGCCGAACGACGCCCAGATGGTTCCCGAGGGCGTCCAGCAGGAGGAGGGCTCGCGCTTCTCCGGCGGCATGGGCCAGCTCCAGCGCGGACCCGAGATCACCGAGGTCCGCTGACAGACACGACAGGACGAACCAGGGCCGTACCCCTCCGGGTACGGCCCTTTCGCATGCGTGACCCCTTGACGGCCCAATGGTCTGTACCTACGGTCTCCGAGCCAACGCCTGTTCATGAAGGCGCTCCGCGTTCACATACGAGAACGGAGTCACCGTGCGCCGTACCCCACTGCTCGCCGTCGTGGCCTCCCTGCTGACGGGCGCCCTCGCGGCGCCCGCCGCGCACTCCGCCCCCAGCGCCTTCGCCCATCCCGGAGTCACCGTCTCCCAGGCCCAGCTCGACCTCGCCCGCGGCAAGGTGCTGGCGGGCGTCCAGCCCTGGAAGGGCGCGTTCGACCAGATGACGGCGAGCAAGTACGCCGACCTGAACCGCACGCCCAAGCCGCGCGCCACCGTGGAGTGCGGCTCCTACTCCAACCCCGACTACGGCTGCACCGACGAGCGCCAGGACGCGATCGCCGCCTACACGGACGCCCTCGCCTGGTACATCACCCGGGACGCGCGCTACGCGCAGAAGGCCATCCAGATCATGGACGCCTGGTCGGCCACCATCACCAGCCACACCAACAGCAACGCGCCCCTGCAGACCGGCTGGGCGGGCTCCTCCTGGCCCAAGGCCGCCGAGATCATCAAGTACACCTACCCCGGCGGCTGGGCGGGCCAGAACCGCTTCGCCGCCATGCTCCGCGACGTCTACCTGCCCGTGGTGATCAAGGGGTCCAACTCCAACGGCAACTGGGAGCTGTCGATGACGGAGGCCGCCGTCGGCATCTCCGTCTTCCTCGAGGACAAGGCGTCGTACGACACCGCGATGGCGAGGTTCCGCACCCGCGCGGCCGCCTACGTCTACCTGGCCTCCGACGGCGACCTGCCGAAGACCGTGCCCAGCCAGAACCTGAACACCCGCGACAAGATCGTCTCCTACTGGCAGGGCCAGTCCACCTTCGTCACCGGGCTCACCCAGGAGACCTGCCGGGACCTCACCCACACCGGGTACGGCATCTCCGCGATCTCGCACATCGCCGAGACCAGCCGGATCCAGGGCCAGGACCTCTACGGCACCGACGTCGGCGAGCGGCTGCGGCAGGCGCTCGGCTTCCAGGCCAAGTACCAGCTCGGCGCGGCCGTCCCCGACTGGCTGTGCGGCGGCTCCCTCAAGCTCGGTCTGGGCCCGGTCACGGAGGTCGGCTACAACGCCCTGCACAACCGGCGCGGCGTCGCCATGACCAACACCGAGGCGCTGACCCTGGCCAACCGCCCGGCCGGCACCGACAACCTCTTCGTCGCCTGGGAGACCCTCACCCACGGCGACAACCCGAACTGAGACCGTTGAACGGCCGGGCGCCCAGCGGTGATACTGGCGCCCGGCCCGCACGGGCACGGGGGAGCGACGGGGAGGCCGCATGAGCCGGGTGATCACCGAGACCATGGTGCGCGTCGAGGACGTGCACAAGTCCTACGGGCGCGGCGCCGCCGCCGTGCACGCCCTGCGCGGGGTCTCCCTGGAGGTCCCGCGCGGCGAACTCGTCGCCCTCAAGGGGCGCTCGGGCTCGGGGAAGACCACCCTGCTGAACATCGTCGGCGGACTCGACAGCCCCGACCGCGGCCGGGTCGAGGTCGACGGGCGGGACCTGGCCGGGCTCGGCGAGAACGGGCTGCTGGCGCTGCGACGGGACCGGATCGGCTTCGTCTTCCAGTCCTTCGGGCTCATCCCGATCCTGACCGCCGCCGAGAACGTCGGCGTACCGCTGCGGCTGCGCCGGGCCGAGCCCCGCGAGCGTGAGGAGCGCGTCGAGCTGCTGCTCTCCCTCGTCGGGCTCGCCGACCACGCGGCCCAGCGGCCCGGCGAGCTGTCCGGCGGCCAGCAGCAGCGGGTCGCCATCGCCCGCGCCCTCGCCAACCGCCCCGCCCTGCTGATCGCCGACGAGCCGACCGGCCAGCTCGACGCCGAGACCGGGCACGCCGTCATGGAGCTGCTGCGGGCCGTCGTCCGCAGCGAGTCGGCCACGGCGCTGGTCGCCACGCACGACGCGAACCTGCTCGACCTCGCCGACCGGGTGCTGGAGCTGCGCGACGGGGAGATCACCGAGCACTGACCCCCGGCGGCAGCCGTCAGGGTTGGCGTCAGAGTTGCGTCAAGGACCCCCCATGACCGGCCCCTTGTCCGATATGTCCGCATCGTGGGACGTAGGGTCGACGCTGCGTAGGCGGCATTCGGCGGAAGACAATGGGGCCATGGCACGCGGCAAGCTTCGGATCCACCTCGGCGCGGCACCGGGCGTGGGCAAGACCTACGCCATGCTGTCCGAGGCGCACCGCCGCGTCGAGCGGGGCACCGACTGCGTGGTGGCCTTCGCGGAGCACCACGACCGGCCGCGCACCGAGGTGATGCTGCACGGCCTGGAGCAGGTGCCGCGCGCCCGGCTGGAGCACCGGGGCGCCGTCTTCGAGGAGATGGACGTCGACGCGGTGCTGCGCCGGGCCCCCGCCGTCGCCCTCGTGGACGAACTCGCCCACACCAACGTCCCCGGCTCCCGCAACGCCAAGCGCTGGCAGGACGTCGAGGAACTGCTCGCCGCCGGCGTCGACGTGGTCACCACCGTCAACATCCAGCACCTGGAGTCCCTGGGCGACGTCGTCGAGTCGATCACCGGGGTGCGGCAGCGGGAGACGGTCCCGGACGAGATCGTGCGGCGGGCCGACCAGATCGAGCTGGTCGACATGTCCCCGCAGGCCCTGCGCCGCCGCATGGCGCACGGCAACATCTACCAGCCGGACAAGGTCGACGCGGCCCTGTCCAACTACTTCCGGCCCGGCAACCTGACCGCCCTGCGCGAGCTGGCCCTGCTGTGGGTGGCCGACCGGGTCGACGAGCACCTGAACGAGTACCGCAGCGAGCACCGGGTCTCCCGGATCTGGGGCTCCCGGGAGCGGATCGTGGTCGGGCTGACCGGCGGCCCCGAGGGGCGCACCCTCATCCGGCGGGCGGCCCGGCTCGCGGAGAAGGGCGCCGGCGGCGAGGTGATGGCCGTCTACATCGCCCGCAGCGACGGCCTGACCGCCGCCTCCCCGAAGGAGCTGGCCGTCCAGCGCACCCTGGTGGAGGACCTCGGCGGCACCTTCCACCACGTCGTCGGCGACGACATACCCGCCGCCCTGCTGGACTTCGCGCGCGGCGTCAACGCCACCCAGATCGTGCTCGGCTCCTCGCGCCGCAAGGCCTGGCAGTACGTCTTCGGGCCCGGCGTCGGCGCCACGGTCGCCCGCGAGTCGGGGCCCGACCTCGACGTCCACATCGTCACCCACGAGGAGGTCGCCAAGGGCCGCGGACTGCCCGTCGCCCGGGGCGCCCGGCTCGGCCGGGCCCGCATCATCTGGGGCTGGCTGGTGGGCCTGGGCGGACCCGCCGTCCTCGCGGTGCTGCTGAACACCGTCGACCTCGGCCTCGCCAACGACATGCTGCTGTTCCTCGCCGTCACGGTCGCGGCGGCGCTGCTCGGCGGCCTGCTGCCCGCGCTGGCCTCGGCGGCCCTCGGCTCCCTGCTGCTGAACTACTTCTACACCCCGCCCCTGCACCGGCTGACCGTCGCCGACCCCAAGAACATCGTCGCCATCGTGATCTTCTTCGGGGTCGGCATGTCGGTCGCCTCCGTGGTCGACCTCGCCGCCCGGCGCACCCATCAGGCCGCCCGGCTGCGCGCCGAGTCCGAGATCCTGTCCTTCCTGGCGGGCAACGTGCTGCGCGGCGAGACCGGCCTCGAGGAGCTGCTGGAACGGGTCCGCGAGACCTTCGCCATGGAGTCGGCCGCCCTGCTGGAGCGGGCCGGCGACGTCGAGCCGTGGACCTGCGCGGGGCGCGCCGGACCGGGACCGCGGCTGGAACGGCCCGAGGACGCCGACGTCGACGTGCCGGTCGGCGACCACATGGCCCTCGCGCTCACCGGCCGGGTGCTGCCCGCCGAGGACCGCCGGGTGCTCGCCGCCTTCGCCGCCCAGGCCGCCGTAGTGCTGGACCGCAGCCGGCTCCAGGAGGAGGCCGACCGGGCCCGGGCGCTCGCCGAGGGCAACCGCATCCGCACCGCCCTGCTCGCCGCCGTCAGCCACGACCTGCGCACCCCGCTGGCCGGGATCAAGGCCGCGGTCTCCTCCCTGCGCTCCGAGGACGTGGACTGGTCCGAGGAGGACCGGGCGGAACTGCTCCAGGGCATCGAGAAGGGCGCCGACCGGCTCGACCACCTCGTGGGCAACCTGCTCGACATGTCCCGGCTGCAGACCGGCACCGTGGCCCCGCTCATCCGGGAGATCGACGTGGACGAGGTGGTCCCGATGGCCCTGGGCGGCGTGCCCGAGGACAGCGTGGAGCTCGACGTCCCCGAGACGCTGCCCATGGTCGCCGTCGACCCCGGCCTGCTGGAGCGCTCGGTGGCCAACCTGGTCGAGAACGCCGTCAAGTACAGCCCCTCCGGACGGCGCGTGCTGGTGTCCGCGAGCGCCATCGCCGACCGGGTCGAGGTGCGGGTGGTGGACCGCGGGCCCGGGGTGCCGGACGACGCGAAGGACCGCATATTCGAACCCTTCCAGCGCTACGGGGACGCCCCGCGCGGCGCCGGGGTCGGCCTCGGCCTCGCGGTCGCCCGCGGCTTCGCCGAGGCCATGGGCGGCACCCTGAACGCCGAGGACACACCGGGCGGCGGGCTCACCATGGTGCTGAGCCTCCGCGCGGCCCCCGAACCCCTCCGCTCACCGAAGGACACCGCAGAACCGGAAAGGCAGGCCCTATGACGACCCGGGTGCTCGTGGTCGACGACGAGCCGCAGATCGTGCGCGCCCTCGTGATCAACCTCAAGGCACGCCAGTACGAGGTCGACGCCGCCCCCGACGGCCGGACCGCGCTGGAGGTCGCCGCCTCCCGCCACCCCGACGTGGTCGTGCTGGACCTGGGCCTGCCCGACATGGACGGCGTCGAGGTGATCCGGGGGCTGCGCGGCTGGACCCGGGTGCCGATCCTGGTGCTGTCCGCCCGCCACTCCTCCGACGAGAAGGTGCAGGCGCTGGACGCCGGCGCCGACGACTACGTCACCAAGCCCTTCGGCATGGACGAACTGCTGGCCCGGCTGCGCGCCGCGGTGCGCCGGGCCGAGCCGGTCGGGCCCGGCGAGGACGACGTGACCACCGTGGAGACCGGGAACTTCACCGTCGACCTGACCGCGAAGAAGGTCAACCGGGCCGGCAAGGACGTCCGGCTCACCCCGACCGAGTGGCACCTGCTGGAGGTCCTGGTCCGCAACACCGGCCGCCTGGTCAGCCAGAAGCAGCTCCTGCAGGAGGTGTGGGGGCCGTCGTACGGCACGGAGTCCAACTACCTCCGGGTGTACATGGCGCAGCTCCGGCGCAAACTGGAGACGGACCCCTCGCACCCGGAGCACTTCATCACGGAGCCCGGAATGGGGTACCGGTTCGAGAAGTGAGCTGCGCTACGGCGGTGTGTGCGTGCCCCGGTACGCTTCAGACATGAGTGCTGTTCCCCGTCCCCAGAAGCCGGCCGGCCGGTTCCGGCGCATGCTCGACCGGCTCTCCACCTCCCAGGAGGACCTGGAGTCGGAGGAGCTGCGCGAGGACGCCGAGACGGCGGGCTGCACCCGGATCGGTGACTGCCATGACCGGCAGATCGTCACCGTAACTGGTACCTTGCGCACGGTCACCCTGCGGCCGCGCGCGGGAGTCCCGGCCCTGGAGGCCGAGCTGTTCGACGGCTCCGCCGCCCTGGACGTGGTGTGGCTCGGCAGGCGCTCCATCGTGGGGATAGAACCCGGACGCAAGCTGATCGCATCCGGCCGGATCTCGATGAGCCGGGGCCGCCGGGTGCTGTTCAATCCGAAGTACGAACTGCGACCCCTTGGACGGGAGTAGCCGGTGACGTCCCTCGACAAGCCGACCGAAGACACCGATCAGACCCAGTCGGACGACGCACGCGCGGTCACCGAGGCCGCCCTGTTCGAGGCGTTCGGCGGTGTCCGCGGCATGGTCGAGACGGTGCTGCCCGGTCTCCTCTTCGTCACGATCTTCACGATCAACAAGAACCTGCACTTCTCCGCGATCGCCGCGCTCGCCGTGTCGCTGCTGCTGGTCGTGGTCCGGCTCGCCCGCAAGGACACCGTCAAGCACGCCTTCAGCGGTGTCTTCGGCGTGGCGTTCGGCGTGGTGTTCGCGATGTTCACGGGCAACGCCAAGGACTTCTACCTCCCCGGCATGCTCTACACGCTGGGTCTGGCGCTGGCGTACATCATCACCACCCTCGCCGGTGTGCCGCTGATCGGCCTCATCCTCGGCCCGGTCTTCAAGGAGAACCTCTCCTGGCGTACCCGTAACCCCGGCCGTAAGAAGGCCTACGCCAAGGCCAGTTGGGCCTGGGGCCTGATCCTGCTCGCCAAGTGCGCGATCCTCTTCCCGCTGTACTGGTGGGCCGACACCGCGCAGCTCGGCTGGGTGCTGGTCATCCTGAAGATCCCGCCGTTCCTGCTCGCGGTGTATCTGACCTGGGTCTTCCTGGCCAAGGCGCCCGCGCCGATCGACGTGTTCGCGGAGATGGAGGCCGAGGAGCAGGCCGAGAAGGAGCGCAAGGCCGCCCTGGCCGCCGAGGACGGCGAGCCCGCCGGCGGCCGGCACCGCCGGGAGGCGTGACAGACGCGGCGGACGGCCGTACGGCCGCCGTCACGCGACGGAGTCCGCGCACGAGGAGGGGCGCCCCTGGCATCAGGGGCGCCCCTCCTCGTCGGCGCGGGTCAGTCCTCGCGCCGGACCGACAGCAGTTCCTCGAGCTGCTCCTCGCGGGCCTGCGCCGCCACGAAGAGGAGTTCGTCGCCCGGCTCCAGGGAGTCCTCCCGGGACGGCGTCAGCACCCGGGTGCCGCGGATGATCGTGACCAGGGACGTGTCCTGCGGCCACTCCACGTCGCCGACCTGGGTGCCGGCCAGCGCCGACTCCTCGGGCAGGGTCAGCTCCACCAGGTTGGCGTCGCCGTGGCTGAAGCGGAGCAGGCGGACCAGGTCGCCGACGCTCACCGCCTCCTCGACCAGGGCGGACATCAGGCGCGGGGTGGACACGGCCACGTCCACGCCCCAGGACTCGTTGAACAGCCACTCGTTCTTCGGGTTGTTCACCCGGGCGACGACGCGCGGAACGCCGTACTCCGTCTTGGCGAGCAGCGAGACGACCAGGTTGACCTTGTCGTCACCGGTCGCGGCGATCACCACGTTGCAGCGCTGCAGCGCCGCCTCGTCCAGGGAGGTGATCTCACAGGCGTCGGCCAGCAGCCACTCCGCCTGCGGCACCCGCTCCACCGAGATGGCGGTCGGGGCCTTGTCGACGAGCAGGACCTCGTGGCCGTTCTCCAGCAGTTCGCCCGCGATCGAGCGGCCGACGGCGCCGGCTCCGGCAATGGCGACCCTCATCAGTGACCGCTCTCCTCTTCCGGGCCCCCGGCGAACGCCGCCTCGACCTTCTCGACGTCGTCCGTCCGCATCATCACGTGCACCAGGTCGCCCTCCTGCAGCACCGTCTGCGACGTGGGCAGGACCGCCTCGCCCAGGCGGGTCAGGAACGCCACCCGGACGCCCGTCTCCTCCTGCAGCCTGCTGATCTTGTGGCCGACCCACTTGGCGGAGGCGTGCACCTCGGCGAGCTGGACACCGCCGGTGGGGTCGCGCCACAGCGGCTCGGCGCCCGAGGGCAGCAGCCGGCGCAGCATCTGGTCGGCGGTCCAGCGGACCGTGGCCACGGTGGGGATGCCCAGACGCTGGTAGACCTCGGCACGGCGGGGGTCGTAGATGCGGGCCGCCACGTTCTCCACGCCGAACATCTCACGGGCCACGCGCGCGGAGATGATGTTGGAGTTGTCACCGCTGGAGACCGCGGCGAACGCCCCGGCCTCCTCGATGCCCGCCTCGCGCAGGGTGTCCTGGTCGAAGCCGACGCCGGTGACCCGGCGGCCCCCGAACCCGGGGCCCAGCCGGCGGAAGGCGGTGGGGTCCTGGTCGATCACGGCGACCGTGTGGCCCTGTTGCTCCAGGGTCTGGGCAAGAGCGGAACCCACTCGCCCGCAGCCCATGATGACGATGTGCACGACCGTCCTTCCGGTGTCCAAAAGTTCATGCTCAGCATCAGGGTCTCAGACCGACGTCCAAAGCTACACACGGGCGCTTCGGGGTGGGCACCCCTGTGCGGAGGTTTCCGGGACCACCGGTGCCGCCGTCACCGCCGCGGGCCGACGGCGGCGCCCGTGCGGCGAGTGATGCTGCGCACGCTGCACAGGGTCAGGATTCCGAGGCCGACGAGGGCGACGGTGGCCCCGATCAGCTCTGCGGTCGCGGGCATGGGACCTCCGAGGTGCGGTGACGACCGGGACTTGCCATCTAGGCACGGGGGACGCGCGGGCCACGGAATCCGCAGTTCGGAGCGCGTGCGATTTCACTCATGAGGCAGAACCGGGACGCCGGGTGGGCGGGTGCCTGTTCGAAGCCCTACGATCCTCTGTCGTGTCCAAACTGACCGACGTGCCCAAACGGATCCTGATCGGGCGCGCACTGCGCAGTGACCGGCTGGGCGAGACGTTCCTGCCGAAGCGCATCGCCCTCCCCGTCTTCGCCTCCGACCCGCTGTCCTCCGTCGCCTACGCGCCGGGGGAGGTCCTGCTGGTCCTGTCCATCGCGGGCGTGTCGGCGTACCACTTCAGCCCCTGGATCGCCGTCGCGGTCGTCGTGCTGATGTTCACCGTGGTCGCCTCCTACCGGCAGAATGTGCACGCCTACCCGAGCGGCGGCGGCGACTACGAGGTCGCCACCACCAACCTCGGGCCCAAGGCCGGCCTGACCGTCGCCAGCGCCCTGCTCGTGGACTACGTCCTCACCGTCGCCGTCTCCATCGCCTCCGGCATCGAGAACCTGGGTTCCGCGATCCCCTTCGTCGTGGAGCACAAGGTGTTCTGCGCGACCGCCGTGATCGTCCTGCTGACGCTGATGAACCTGCGCGGGGTGAAGGAGTCGGGCAAGCTCTTCGCGATCCCGACGTACGTGTTCGTCGGCGGCGTCTTCATCATGATCGCGTGGGGTGCCTTCCGCGGCCTCGTCCTCGGCGACACCATGCGGGCCCCGACGGCCGAGTACCACATCAAGGCCGAGCACCAGGGCCTCGCGGGCTTCGCGCTCGTCTTCCTGCTGCTGCGCGCCTTCTCCTCCGGCTGTGCGGCGCTGACCGGTGTGGAGGCCATCTCCAACGGCGTCCCGGCGTTCCGCAAGCCCAAGTCGAAGAACGCGGCGACCACACTGGCGATGATGGGCCTGCTGGCCGTCACCATGTTCTGCGGCATCATCGCGCTCGCCATGTCCACCAACGTCCGCATGGCCGAGCACCCCGCCACCGACCTGATCCACAACGGCAGCCCGGTCGGCTCCGGCTACGTCCAGAACCCGGTGATCTCCCAGGTCGCCGAGGCCGTGTTCGGCAAGGGCAGCTTCCTGTTCGTGCTGCTGGCGGCCGCCACCGCCCTGGTGCTGTTCCTGGCGGCGAACACGGCCTACAACGGCTTCCCGCTGCTCGGCTCGATCCTCGCCCAGGACCGCTACCTGCCGCGCCAGCTGCACACCCGGGGCGACCGCCTGGCGTTCTCCAACGGCATCGTGCTGCTCGCGGGCGCCGCCGCGCTGCTCGTGATCATCTACGGCGCCGACTCCACCCGGCTGATCCAGCTCTACATCGTCGGCGTGTTCGTGTCCTTCACGCTCAGCCAGATCGGCATGGTCCGGCACTGGAACCGCCACCTGGCGGCCGAGCGCGACCCGGCGGCCCGCAGCCACATGGTCCGCTCCCGCGCGATCAACGCCTTCGGCGCCTTCTTCACCGGCCTGGTGCTGGTCGTCGTCCTGGTCACCAAGTTCACGCACGGCGCCTGGGTCGCCCTGCTGGGCATGTGCATCTTCTACGCGACGATGACCGCGATCCGTAAGCACTACGACCGCGTGGCCGACGAGATCGCCGCCCCCGAGGGCCCGAGCGACGACAGCGTCCGCCCCTCCCGGGTGCGCTCGGTCGTCCTGATCTCCAAGATCCACCGCCCCACCCTGCGCGCCCTGGCCTACGCCAAGCTGATGCGCTCGGACACCCTGGAGGCGCTCACCGTCAACGTCGACCCGGCGGAGACCAAGGCGCTGCGCGAGGAGTGGGAGCGGCGCGGCATCGACGTACCGCTGAAGGTCCTGGACTCGCCGTACCGCGAGATCACGCGGCCGATCATCGAGTACGTCAAGAGCCTGCGCAAGGAGTCCCCGCGCGACGCGGTCTCGGTGATCATCCCCGAGTACGTGGTCGGCCACTGGTACGAGCACCTGCTGCACAACCAGAGCGCGCTGCGCCTGAAGGGCCGGCTGCTGTTCACGCCCGGCGTGATGGTGACCTCCGTGCCCTACCAGCTCGCCTCCTCCGAGGCCGCGAAGCTGCGGGCCCGCAGGCGGCAGGACTGGAACGCGCCCGGTGCGGTCAGGCGCGGACCGGCGGTCGAGCGCACCAAGGAGCCGGCCGCCAAGGAGTAGGCGCGGGGCCGCCCGAGGGAGGCCGTAGACTGGTGGGCTGTTGTCAGGCCCACCGGCTGCGGCCTCTCCCCTTTTGCGATCTGGAGTCACCCCACCATGCAGGCAGAACCGACGAAGTCTCTGGTGGGCGAGGAGTACGAGGTCGAGATCGGCCCCGTCGCCCACGGCGGCCACTGCATCGCCCGTACCGCCGAGGGCCAGGTGCTGTTCGTCCGGCACGCGCTGCCGGGCGAGCTGGTGGTGGCCCGGGTGACCGAGGGCGAGGAGGGCGCCCGCTTCCTGCGCGCGGACGCCGTCGAGATCCTGGACGCGTCCAAGGACCGCATCGAGGCGCCCTGCCCCTTCGCCGGCCCCGGCCGCTGCGGCGGCTGCGACTGGCAGCACGCCAAGCCGGGCGCCCAGCGCCGCCTGAAGGGCGAGGTGATCGCCGAGCAGCTCCAGCGGCTCGCGGGCCTCACCCCGGAGGAGGCCGGCTGGGACGGCACGGTGGTACCGGCCGAGGGCGACAAGCTGCCCGCCGGCCAGGTGCCGCAGTGGCGCACGCGCGTCCAGTACGCGGTGGACGCCGACGGCAACGCCGGACTGCGCCGCCACCGCTCCCACGAGGTCGAGCCGATCGACCACTGCATGATCGCCGCACAGGGCGTCAGCGAGCTCGGCATCGAGGAGCGTGACTGGGCGGGCATGGCCTCCGTCGAGGCGATCGCCGCGACCGGTTCGCAGGACCGCATGGTCATCCTGGAGCCGCGGCCCGGCGCCCGGCTGCCCCTGGTCGAGCTCGACCGCCCCGTCTCCGTGATGCGCGTGGACGAGAAGGACGGCGGCATCCACCGGGTCCACGGCCGCGCGTTCGTGCGCGAGCGCGCCGACGACCGCACCTACCGTGTCGGCAGCGGCGGCTTCTGGCAGGTCCACCCGAAGGCCGCCGACACCCTCGTCAAGGCCGTCATGCAGGGCCTGCTGCCGCGCAAGGGCGAGATGGCCCTGGACCTGTACTGCGGCGTGGGCCTGTTCGCCGGCGCGCTGGCCGACCGCCTCGGCGAGAAGGGCGCGGTCCTCGGCATCGAGTCCGGCAAGCGCGCGGTGGAGGACGCCCGGCACAACGTGGCCGACTTCCCGCGGGTCCGCGTCGAACAGGGCAAGGTCGAGTCGGTCCTCCCGCGCACCGGCATCACGGAGGTCGACCTCATCGTCCTCGACCCGCCCCGCGCCGGCGCCGGCCGCAAGACGGTCGCCCACCTCACCTCCCTCGCCGCCCGCCGCATCGCCTACGTGGCCTGCGACCCCGCGGCCCTCGCCCGCGACCTGGGCTACTTCCGCGACGGCGGCTACCGGGTGCGGACGCTGCGGGCGTTCGACCTGTTCCCGATGACGCATCACGTGGAGTGCGTGGCGATTCTGGAGCCGGTCGCAAAGGGTGCCTGACCTGCGGTTTTGTTGCTCTGGTGGGATGCTCGACCGGTTTCCCTCCGTGCGGCGGGTCGAGCGGACGGATCGATCCTTGGGAGCTTTCTGAGCTGCGAGTTCGTGAGGAATGCGCTGCACCAGGGCGACGCCTTCAGATGTCTCTTCGGGGAATCCTGACGCTCGGACGACGCTCATAACGGCGTCTCTGCCGCGCCTTCACGTTGTGCCAGCGACCGCTTGGTGCCGCGCTCACGGAGCACGAGGGCCGTTGATACCGACCTGGTATCATTGTCGCATGGCGATGACACTTCGACTCCCCGACGACCTTGACGCGAAGCTCACCGAGCGGGCTCGGCGGGAGGGCCGCAGCAAGCAGGAACTCGCCATCGAGGCCATCCGTGACGCCCAGAACCGGGCCGAGCTGAAGGTCGATGACGTTCTGGCCGAGCTCATGGACAGTGATGCGGAGATTCTGGACTACCTGAAGTGACCGACGTGCGCCACGTCCAGCTCGACGAAATCCTGGCCATCGCCCGTACGGTCAACGGTACGGAGCACAGTGTGCGTGACATGGGCCTTCTGGTGTCAGCGATCGAGCGGCCCCGGACGAACGTGTTCGGAGCCGAGCTGTATCCCACGCTGCACGAGAAGGCTGCGGCATTGCTGCACTCCGTCGCCCGTAATCACGCACTCATCGACGGCAACAAGCGCACTGCCTGGCTGGCCATGCGCGTCTTCCTGCGGTTCAACGGTGTCAGTGCCGGTATCGTCCCACCGCCCGTCTCCATTGCCGGCCCGTTCGTCGAGGAAGTCGCGCAGGACAACGTCGATGTAGCGGTCATCGCCAAGCGCCTGGCGGCCTGGTTCCCCGTTTCCTGACGTTCGACGACGTGAGGGCAGGGCACGCGCGGTCCGGCCCTGCTCAGGCCAAGTCGGCTTCGGGCTGTACAGGCACTTGGTGCAGGACTGCGGAGCGGGTCGCCGGCTGGCCCAAGGGGTTGCGGCCGGGCGGGTACGGGTGCGGGCGGCGATGGATCTGTGACGTGCCGCGCCCGCCGCCGACCTGTCTGGTTGGCGCGCTGGCCGGAGTCGGTGCGTTTGCCGGCACGGCCATCGGCGAAGGGATGTGGCTGGAGTTGATGCGCCCCGGCACCGTGGATTTTGCGGCCTTTACGGACGCTGACTTCGGCGTCCTGCGTGTGGGCGCCTGGAGCGTCAAACGAGCGTCACGGTCGACGAGCAGCAGGACGTCCCGATGGCAGGTGTGGGCTGCGGAGTGTTCGGTGACGAAGCCGCACGGACTCGGTGCGACTCGGTACGCGGCACGTCCCGGGTGCTCCGATCCGCTTCAGCCGCCGATGGGCGTGACCCCCGAGGGAGCCGGGACCAGTCGGTACCCGCCGTCCTCGGGCAGCACGTGTCCGGCGGTCGGCGGCGGGAAGTGGCTCCCAAGCAGAAGAGTCGACGTACCGGCCAGTGAGCCGAGCACCTGGTTCCGGGTCCTGGCCGCGAGTTCGGGAGCGACGTCCACACAGCTGCAGAGCTGCGGATGCGCCATCTGGACCGGGTGGTGGATGCTGTCGCCGGTGATCAGTGCGGTCTCGCCACGGCTGCTCAGTTCCACCGCTACCTGCCCCGGTGTGTGGCCGGGGGTGGGCAGCAGACGGATGCCCGGCGCGACCTCCGTGCCCTCGTCCGCGACATCGATGAGGTCGAACAGACCTGCTTCCCGGACGGGATGGACCGAGTCCTGGAACATCTGCCGACGCGCCTCCTCCATGTCGACACCCGCCCAGTAGTCCCACTCGGTGCGTGAGGTGAGATAGCGCGCGTTAGGGAAGGTAGGCACCCAGGCGTCGCCCTCGGCACGCGTGTTCCACCCCACGTGGTCGGCGTGGAGGTGGGTCAGGACCACGACGTCAACGCTCTCCGGCGCGAAGCCCGCCGCCCGTAGCCGTGCTTCGTAGTCGCTGTTCAGGTTGTGCCAGGCGGGGTTGGCGCGCCGCTTCCCGTTTCCGATGCCGGTGTCCACCAGCACCCGCATGCCGTCCGCCTCGACGGCGAAGCTGTGACTCGCCAGGCGCAGGACGCCTTGTTCGTCGGCGAACTCGGGGCTCAGCCAGGGAGTCCGGCTCACGAGGTCGGTGGTTGCCCCGGGCAGCAGCCACGGACCGGTCTGGGCGGGCAGGACCACTTCGTCGATGCGTCGTACGGTGTGGTTGCCCACCGCCCAGGTAGGGGCGGGGGGAGTAGTGGACTTGGTCGTTCGCGATGAGGTGAACACGGCGACCTTCCTTACCTGTTATGGGTCGCGAGGACGGAGATTTCTGGAGCGGGGGTGTCGGGTGAGGCGGATGTGTAGTTGCTCGTTGCGGAGCGGGAGTGGGCGTCCGGGGACGGTGTCCGGCGCCGACTGCGCAGCGACGCGGTCAGCGTCGCGACCGCGACGGTCGCCAGTACGGCCACGCAGCCGGCATAGGCCAGTGCTGCCGCACGCAGCCCGAAGCCGGCGGTGAGGGCTCCGGCGCCGATGGCGGGCAGACTCATCGCCAGGTAGCTGAGTACGTAATAGGAGGCGAGCGTGCCGCCCTTCTCCCGGGCCGGGACCGAGTCGACGACCGCGCGCAGCGCACCCTGGGAGACGGCTCCGAAGCCGAACCCGGCCAGCGCCGCCCCGGCGAGGAGAAGTACGGGGCCGGCGAGATAGAGGGCACCCAGGGTCAGGACGGCCGCTGGGATCACCGCGCAGCTCCCGAGGAGAGCGGAGACGTCGGCACGCATCCTGCGCGTGAAGTACACCGTCGGGGCGGCGACGGCCGTCAGCGTGAAGAAGACCAGGCCGCCGGCGTATTCGGGTCCACCGGGGGAGATGAGCCGTGTGAAGCCTGGTCCCAGGGACGAGTAGAAGCCGCCGAGTGCCCAGACGGCGACGACGCCGGCGCTGTTGAGCAGGAGAGCGTGGGCGGCCGCCGACGGCAGCGCCAGGTGGGGCCGCGTCGAGCGCAGTGCTCCGGGACGGCGGCGGACGGTCTCGGACGTCGAGACGAGGGCGATGGCCTGCGCGGCGAACACGGCGATCAGGGCCGCGTACACCGTGATCGTCGGAACGGGGGCGAAGCGCACCATGAGGGTGGCTGCCAGGACGCCGGCCGCCATGCCCGCCACCGGCGCGATGCTGTTGGCCAGGGCAGGGCGACCCGGCCGGGCGGGATCTTCCAGGTCGAGGAGAGCCGCACCTGCTGCGCTGGTCGCCGCGCCAGTCGCGATGCCCTGCAGCACGCGGGCGCCGATCAGGGTGGTCAGGCCGTCGACCGTCGCGAACAGTGCCATGGAGGCGACCTGGACCGCGAGCGCGCCCAGGAGCACGGGGCGGCGTCCGACATGGTCGGAAAGGGTTCCGGTCGTCAGCAGTGCGATCAGGAGCGCCAGAGCGTAGGCGCTGAAGACCACGGTGATGTCGAGGGACGACAACTGCCACTGAGCCTGGTAGTGGGGGTACAGCGGGGTCGGCGCGCTGGATGCGGCGAGCAACGCGATCAGGATCGAGGCGTGCAATGCGAACGGCAGGCGTCCGGATGGGGAGGTGCGGGGAGGCGCGAGGCCCGCGGGGACGCTCTGCATGAGGGTCCTTCCCGTGCTAAAAGCGATTGGTTTGCTTTAAGACACCGTAGGTCCTACGATCGACTAAAGCAAACCATTCGCTTTTAGGGTGATGGTCGGGGGTCCCGTACCAGCCCCGGCCCGTCGCGCCGCGCAGATCCGGAAGGCAGCCATGACCAGCGAACTCACCCCCCAAGAGGCAGCCCGAGGGGCGCTGCGGGCGGGGCTCCCGCTCGGGGACGGCCGACACGAAGAAGTGGCCATGACGGCCAACTACATCCACTCCGTGATCAGCACGTTGCGCGAGCTCGAATTCGGCGAGACCCCTCCCGCGTCCTCCTACCGAGCCGGACAGGGGAACGCCGATGCAACCGTTTGAGCTGTCGCTGACCGAAGCCTCCCGTGCGGTGCGCTCACGGGAGCTGTCCCCCGTCGAACTCACCGAATCGGTGCTCGCCCGTATTGCCGCCGTCGAAGGACGGCTGGGCGCCTACGTCACCGTCACCGCCGACGCGGCTCTGGCCGTAGCGGTCCGCGCCGAACGGGAGATCTCCGGAAGCGGACCGCGCGGGCCGCTGCACGGGATCCCCATGGCGCTCAAGGATCTGATCGGCGCAGAGGGGATACCCACCACGGCGAGCTCGCACGTCCGGGCAGGGCACGTGGCGGAACGCGACAGCCGGGTGGCCGAACGGCTCGGCGCCGCCGGGGCCGTCCTCCTGGGCAAGACGCACACGCACGAGTTCGCCTACGGCCTGACCACTCCGCAGACGAACAACGCCTGGGACCACAGCCGGGTTGCGGGCGGGTCGAGCGGCGGCTCGGCGGTAGCTGTCGCCGCCGGGGGAGCGACGTTCGCCATGGGCACGGACACGGGCGGTTCCATCCGGGTCCCCGCGGCCCTGAACGGCGTGGTGGGCCTCAAGCCGACCTACGGCCTGGTCCCACGCACAGGCGTGACCTCGCTGTCCTGGTCCCTGGACCACGTGGGCCCTCTCACCCGCACCGTCCAGGACGTCGCGCTGGTGCTGTCGGCGACCGCCGGCCACGACCCGCGCGACACGGCGAGCGTGTCCGGCCCGATGCTGGACCGCTTCCCGGGAGGCGACCTGCGAGGACTGAAGGTCGGCGTACCGCGGAACCACTACTTCGACCGGGTCACGCCCGAGGTCGAGGAGTCCGTACGCCGCGCGATCGAGCGGCTGGCGGAGCTGGGGGCGGAGCTCGTCGATGTCGAGATCCCGATGGCGCGTTACATCCAGGCCGTACAGTGGGGGCTGATGGTTCCCGAGGCCACCGCCTACCATGAGCGGTCGCTGCGGGCCACCCCCGACCTGTACGCGGCGGACGTCCGCATCCTGCTGGAGGCCGGCGAACTCACCTCTGCGGGCGACTACCTCCGCGCCCAGCGGGCTCGCACCATGATGCGAGACGCGTGGGCTCGCATGTTCGACGGAATCGACGTCCTCGCCGCGCCGACGGTGCCGATGACCGCCGCCGAGGCGGGGCAGGAAGTCGTCGAGTGGGCCGATGGCACGACCGAGGCCGTGTCGGACAGCTACGTCCGCCTCTGTGCCCCGGCCAACATCACCGGCGTCCCGGCCCTCACCCTGCCGGTCGGTCACGACCGCGCCGGACTGCCGATCGGTATGCAGCTGATGGCGCGCCCCTTCCACGACGCGACGGTGCTCCGGGTGGGCCGTATCTACGAGGAGTCGGTGGCCGGCGCGGGGCGGCTTGCTCCCCTCGCTGCCTGAGGGAAGGCGGACGTTCCAGCCGGCATGCGGTCGTGTCGCTGCAGGGGCGTCCGCCGTGCTCGGGCGCCCGGATGCGTAGCCCCGCGGGTCGCCGACGCCGGCCACCGCCTAGAAGCAACAAAATCGCATTAAGGTGGATCGCATGAGTCCCAGGCCCATGGCTCGCCCCGGCGGGCGCAGCGCACGCGTACAGGAGTCCGTCCATGCGGCGGTACGTGAACTCGTGGGGGAGGTGGGCCGCGACGCGCTCACGGTCCCGCTGGTGGCCACTCGGGCGGGCGTGACCCCCTCCACGATCTACCGTCGTTGGGGCGACCTGCAGGAACTCCTGTCCGACGTGGCCGTCGAACGACTGCGCCCGGACACACATCCGGCCGATCTCGGAAGCCTGCGGGCCGATCTCGACGCGTGGGCGGAACAGTTCCTCGACGAGATGGCCTCGCCGCCCGGGCGCGCCTACATCCGGGACGCCCTGCTCGGCGACCCCGGCGGAACCAATGCCGGTCAGTGTTCGGCGTATGCCGCAGAGCAGATCGACGCCGTGTTGGCCCGTGCGGTACAGCGGGGGGAGCCGGTGCCCGAGACGGAACTGCTGATCGACCGTGTCGTGGCGCCGATCATGTACCGCATCCTCTTCCGCCCTGGCCGACTGGACGCCGCATACGCGCGCGAGCTCGTGACGAACGCCGTGCACGCCCAGCCGATCGACGCCGACGCTCGCCCCACCCATGCCGCCGCCCCTCGGCGCTCGAAGGAGGAGCCCGACACCTGACCACTTCGCTCATCGGGCGGTCTGGCCACTGGGCCGTGGAGGCCGAGCGGCTGGCTGTAATGGCAGGGGTCTTGAAATTCCCAGCAATGACCGACCAGGACGTAGCCCTTGGGCGTGACGCCCGTTTGACGCTCCGTGCGCACGAAGGGCCCTTCGGCGGAGCAGAAAACGGCCCCTGACCCGGTGTTCCGTGAGATCTATCCTGGTGGGACAGTTTTCCGATGACGCATCACGTGGAGTGCGTGGCGATTCTGGAGCCGGCGGAGAAGGGCCGCTGAACCGCCGTCCTATGTGACGCCGGTGGGGCTCGACCTGGTGGGTGGTAGGCACCGGGTCGAGCCTCTCGGGCCTGCCTACGCCTGCGGATGACCTGGAGGCGCCGCTACGTCCACAAGTCCGGATCTGACGGCGTCCGTGTCCGGGCCGCGGTCTACCAGGACTCGATTACCTGATGCTAAGTCAGATTGTTCTCTGAGTACGTCCCTTGTCGGTCCGTCACCGCATTTCGTTCCTCAACTGCCCTTGTCAGGGCTGCCGTAGATCCCTAAGTTAAGCGGCGACCTAAACAGACTTAAGTCTCTGCTTACATCGATCGAGCATTTCGGCTTCATCGCCAGGGGGGCGCGTACCGTGCGCAGACGTCCGTCCCCAGGCACCGCCGCGCCCAGCGCCGTGCTCGCCTCGCCGCCGGTCCCGCTCGCAGCCGCCCCGTGCAGCGCGCCGCAGTCTCAACAGGGCCTCGCCGCACGCTTATTCGGGCCACGTCACTCCAATCGATCAGGGAGAACTCCGTGCACATAGGCATACGCAGATCCGCGGTGGCGACCGCGCTCGCCTGCTCCGTCGTCCTGCCCGCCGCCGGTGCCGCCGGAGCCGGTGTACCGACGTCCGGCGCCGCCTCGCACGTCGGCGTCGAGTACTTCCCCGATACGGCCGGCGAGGGGGCACGCACGAGCGTCCCCGCCGACAGCCCGCACACCCAGCCGGCGGCGGACGCCCGGCGGCGCACCGCCGCCCCCTCGAAGGACGGCGAGGTCGTCCCGCTCGCCGAGACCGGCCCGACCGCCGACCGCCTGGACGTCACGATCATCGGCGACGGCTACACCGCCGCCGAGCAGGACGACTTCATCGAGGACGCCCGCACCAAGTGGGACGAGGTCACGGACATCGACCCGTACAAGAGCTACGCGGGCCTCTTCAACGTCTGGGCCGTGAAGGCCGTCTCCCAGGACTCCGGTGTCACCGGTGACCCGAGCCGGGACGCCGTCAGGAACACCGCGCTCGGCTCGTACTTCTGGTGCGGCGACACGGAGCGCCTGATCTGCGTCGACCTCGACAGGACGAAGACCTACGCGGACAAGGCCCCCGCGACCGACCTGGTGATCGTGATCTCCAACTCCACCAAGTACGGCGGCGCCGGCTACTCCGGTCTGGCGGCGGACTACGGCTACGACGGGGTTTCCACGCTCTCCTCCGACAACGACCGGTCGACCCTGATCGCCGCCCACGAGATGGCCCACTCCGTGGGACTGCTGGCCGACGAGTACCAGTACGCGGGCTACGGCGACTACCCCTACCCCGAGCCCGCCTACCCCAACGCCTCGACACTGACGGCGGGCGAGATGGCGGCGAAGCACACTAAGTGGGCGTCGTGGCTCGGCGAGCCCGACCCCAGCGGCGGTGTCGTCGGCGCCTTCGAGGGCGCCGACTACTACGAGCACGGGGTCCACCGTCCCACCGAGAACTCCATCATGCGGGCGCTGAACACGGACCGGTTCAACCTGCCCGGCCGCGAGGCGATGATCGCCGGCTTCTACCGTTCCGCCAACGCCCTCACCCCGCTGGTGGACACCTCCGCCACCGCCTCCCGGTTCACCCGCCTCGCCGTCGGACTCGCGGACCTGGGCCCGGGCCTCTCCCGCCCGCGGCTGCGCTGGTACGTCGACGGCCGGGAGGCCGGGCAGGCCCGCGGCAAGACCTCCGTCCTCCCGGCCGCTCTCGGCGTCCCGGCCGACAAGCGCGCCCACAAGGTGACCGCCACCGTGGTCGACACCACCTCCGCCGTCCGCAGCCCCGCCGTCCGTGACCTCACCTCCAACTCCGCCACTTGGACCGTCAGGCGCTGACGCGGGCCCCTCGCACCGCCCACGCCCGCGGAGCACAACCGCGTCCGCCCCCGGGCGCGTCCGTCCATGCCGGCGGGCCGTGCGCCGCGCGCCGCGTGAGGGCGTGCCACCGTCGGCCTGAGGAGCGGCTCCCGTCGCCGCGCGCACCGTCGCCGGTTGCTTCCGCCGTTTCACAGGAACTCCGAAGAACCGTCTGGCCGTTCGCGCGTGTCCTTCCCTACGGTGCGACGAGTCGTCCAGGACAGGGGAGGAACCGTGGAGCAGCCGAGGACGGCGCTCGCCGAGCGCATCGCCGAGCGGAGACGGGCGGACGGCGACCCCCGGGCCCTGGTCGGCGAGATGCGCCGCTCGGTGCTGCTGGTGCCGGTGGCCGGCGGCGGGTTGTGGTCGGTGCGGGCGGGCGGGGTGCGGTGGGTCTGCGGGTTCACCGACGAGACCGCTCTGGCCCGGTTCGCCCGCCACCACGCGCCCGGTGGGCAGCCGGTGGACCACGCGGCCCTGCTGGGCGCGCGCATCGTCGACGAGATCGTGCCGGCGCTGGGCGAGCCCGCCGGTCTCGCCGTCGACATCGCCACCGAGGACGGGGCGATGTTCTTCCCGCCGGTCGCCGGCATCGTCCCGGACGCGGTCGCCGTCGACACCGGCCGCGTGGGGGAGGGGCGGGCATGAGCGACGACGGCAAGGACCTCCAGCTGGACAAGGAGTCCGTCGCCAGGTTCACGCAGGGCCTGGGGACGACCATCGACCAGCTCGGCGACCTCGGCGGCGCCACCGGTTCCGTCATGGGGAAGGGCTTCTCGGAGCTGGCGATGACGGGGATGGAGGCCGGGCACCACGGTCTCTCGACCGACTTCGAGGACTTCTGCGAGTCCTGGGAGTGGGGCGTGCGCGCCCTGGTCCGGGACGCGAGCGAGATCGCGAACCGGCTCGGCCTGGCGGCCGGCACCCTCTGGGAGGAGGACCAGTACGTCGCGGGCTCGCTGAAGGTGGGCGCCAACTCCCTGTTCGGCGGCAACCCGCACGCCAGTGAGGAGGAGATCGCCAAGCAGGGCTGGGGCGACATCTTCACCCCGGACTACCTGCACCCCGACTACAGCGCCGAGTCGTTCGACAAGGCCGGTGACGACATGGCGCAGACCTGGAAGGACACCGGCCGCTCCGTGCTCACCGAAGGACAGGGCGGGAGGCAGTCGGAACTGCTCAACAAGGCGCTCGGCATATCCGACGATCAGTGGGACCAGGCGCTGGACGACACCTTCGGACCGTCGCCCGAGGAGCGCGCGCAGCAGCGACAGCAGGACGGGTCCGGGGGGAACTGACGGTGGGTATCGGTGACTTCATCAGTGACATCACGCCCGACTCGGTCGAGGACAAGATCGAGCACGGCGTCGAGTGGGTGGGCGACCGGGTCGAGGACGCGGGCAACTGGACCGCCGACCGGCTGCAGGATGTCGGCTGGGACTCCGGCGCCGACTGGGTGCGCCAGCAGTCCCGTTCGGTCGCCAACCGGCTGGGCGCCGAGGTCGACGAGATGGACCTCGGGCAGACCGAGGACAAGACCAAGCTGATCTACGGCAGTCCCGGCAAGATCAACGCCGTAGCGGCGAAGCTCCGCGCCTTCGAGTCGTCCTTCAACGAGACCGGCGACGGCCTTAGGGGCCTCGACACCTCGCGGTTCAAGGGCGAGGCGGCGGACGCGCTGCGCACCGCCGTCGGCAAGCAGCCGCACCGGTGGTACACGGCGGGTGAGGCCTGCGTCAAGGCGATGGGCGCGCTGGAGTCGTTCGCCGACACGGTCACCTGGGCCCAGGGCCAGGCGCAGACGGCGATCGACAAATGGAAGGCGGGCGTCAAGGCCTCCGAGGACGCCGCCGACGCCCACCGCGCGAAGGTCGACGCCTACAACAAGGCCGTCGACCGCTACAACGCCCGGCCCGCCGACGAGCGGGACCCGTCCTCGCTCCCGCCGAGACGTTCGAGGACCCCGGCAGGAAGCTGATGCAGGACGCCCAGGACATCCTGGCCGACGCCCGCGCACAGCGGAACTCGGCCGCGGAGACCGCGCGCTCCGCGGTGCGCGCCGCCCGCGACATGGCCCCGAACAAGCCCTCCTACGCCGAGCAGTTGCGCGACGGCCTCGGCGAACTGCAGATCATGCAGGACCACGTGGCCGGGGGCCTGATCAAGGGCACCGCCGGGATCGTGAACTTCGTCCGCAGCGTCGACCCCATGGACCCGTACAACCTCACCCACCCGGCCGAGTACGCCACGTCCCTCAACAGCCTGGCCGCCGGCCTCGTCGTGGCCGCCAACGACCCGGCCGGCACCGGCGTCCAGATGGTCAAGGACTTCATGAAGGACCCGGCCGAGGGCTTCGGCCGGCTGATCCCCGACATCGTGCTGACCGTGGCCACCGACGGCGGCGGCGCCGCGGTCAAGGGCGTGCGCGTCGCCGAGGACGCCTCCGAGGCCGCCAGGCTGCGCAGGCTGGTCGACGACGTCCCGGAGGGCACCCACGGGCGCCCGGACGGGGAACGCCTCATCGACGGCTCCGACCCGGTGGACCTCGCCACGGGCCGGATGTTCCTGCCGCAGACCGATGTGGAGATCCCCGGGATCCTGCCGCTGGTGTTCACCCGGCGCACCGAGTCCGGTGTGACGGCCGGCCGCTTCCTCGGGCCGTCGTGGACGTCCACGGTGGACGAGCGGCTGGAGATCGACGCCGTCGGAGTCGTCCACGTCACCGCCGACGGGCTCCTGGTCACCTACCCGCACCCGGTCCCCGGCGACCCCACCCGGCCGCAGGCGGGCACGGCCTCGACGCGCGTGCTGCTCGCTCGCGACGCCGACGGCGACTACACGCTGACCGACCCCGACTCGGGGGTGGTCCGCCGCTTCACGGCCCCGGCGGGCGCCGAACCGGGAGGCGACGGCACCGCATGGCTGTCCGGCATCGGCGAACGGGGCGGCCACACCGTCACCGTCGACCGGGCGGACGACGGACTGCCCCTGGCCCTCGTCCACTCCGCGGGCCACCGGCTGTCCCTGGCCACCGCCGACGGCCGGGTGACCGCGCTCCTCCTCGCGGGCGCCGGGGAGAACGGCGCGGACCTGCCGCTGATGGGCTACGGCTACGACAACGGCGACCTCACCACCGTCACCCGCCCGTCCGGAGCCGTGACCACCTTCGACTACGACGAACGCCACCGCGTCACGGCCTGGACCGACTCCAACGGCCGCCGCTACGACTACGTCTACGACGACCGCGACCGGGTCGTCGCCGAGGGCGGCGAGGCGGGCCACGTCCAGATCACCCTGACGTACACCGGACCCGACCCCGGGACCGGCCACCGCACCACCACGCTCACCACCGCCGACGGCCGGGCCACCCGGCACCTGATCGGCCCGGGGTGCCGGATCCTGGCCACCACGGACGCGCTCGGCCACACCACCCGCTTCCGCCACGACGGGCACGGCAACCTGCTGTCGCGCACCGACCCGCTCGGCGCCACGCACGCCTTCGGCTACGACGACGAGGGCCGGCTGATCTCGGCCGTCCGCCCGGACGGTGCCGAACTGCGCGTCGTACGCGGCCCGTTCGGACTGCCGACCGAGGTCGTCGGGCCGGACGGCGCCCGCACCACGTACACCTACGACGAGCGCGGCAACCGTACGGCGTACACCGACCCGGCCGGCCGCACCACCCGCGTCACCTACGACGACGCGGGCCGCCCCACCTCGGTCACCGACGCCCTCGGCAACACCACCCACGTGACCTGCGACGCGGCGGGGCGGACCGTGGCGGTGACCGGCCCGTCCGGCGCCACCACCCGCACCGAGCGGGACGGACTGGGCCGCCCGGTCCGGGTGACCGACCCGGTGGGCGGCGTCACCCGCCTGGAGTGGAACGCGGACGGCCTGCTCGCCCGCCGCACCGGACCGGACGGCGCGAGCGAGTCATGGACCTACGACGGCGAGGGCAACCGCACGGCCCACACCGACGCCGCCGGCGCTGTCACGCGCCACGAGTACACCCACTTCGACCTCCCGCTCGCCACGACCCGTCCCGACGGCGCCCGGTACGAGTTCGAGCACGACGCCGACCTGCGCCTCACCCGGGTCACCGGCCCGCAGGGCCTGAGCTGGACGTACGAGTACGACGCGGTCGGCAACACCGTCTCCGAGACCGACTTCGACGGGCGCACCCTGACCTACCGCGTGGACGCCGCCGGCCGCCTCACTGCCCGGACCGACGCCCTCGGCGGCACCGTCTCCTTCGAGCGCGACCAGCTCGGCCAGGTGCTCGCCAAGACCGTCGACGGCCGGGTGACGAGGTACGCGTACGACCGGGCCGGCCGCCTGACGGAGGCCGTCGGACCGGACGGCGAACTGCGCTACCAGTACGACCGCAACGGGCGCGTCAAAGCGGAACTGGTGGACGGCCGCCCGATGCTCTACTCCTACGACGACCTGGGGCGGCGGATCCGCCGGACCACCCCCACCGGCCACGTCACCACCTACGCCTACGACGCCGACGGGCTCCCCGCGCGGCTGACCACCGGCGGCCGCCCGGTCGACTTCACCCACGACGCCGCCGGCCGCGAACTGGCCCGCGCCTTCGGTGACGCGCTCACCGTGACGTCGGCCTGGGACGAGGCAGGCCGGCTCGCCGCGCGGCACATCACCGCGGGCGCCCACGCCGTCGGCAGCCGTGCCTACGCCTACCGCGCCGACGGTCACCTGCTCTCCGTCACGGACCGGCTCTCCGGGACCCGCACCTTCGACCTGGACCCGCTGGGCCGGGTCACCGCCGTCCACGCCCCGGGCTGGACGGAGCGGTACGCGTACGACGAGGCCGGCAACCAGACGTCCGCCTCCTGGCCCGGCCGCCACCCCGGCAGCGAGGCGGCCGGCCCCCGCTCGTACGACGGCACCCGGGTCACCCGGGCCGGAGACGTCCGCTTCGAGCACGACGCCCTCGGCCGCGTCACCCTGCGCCAGAAGACCCGGCTGTCCCGCCGGCCCGACACCTGGCGCTACGCGTGGGACACGGAGAACCGCCTCACCTCCGTCACCACCCCGGACGGCACCCGGTGGCGCTACCGCTACGACCCGCTGGGCCGCCGCACGGCGAAGCAGCGCCTCGCGGCCGACGGCGAGAGCGTGGCCGAGGAGGTCCGCTTCACCTGGGACGGACTCACCCTCTGCGAGCAGACCAGCCACCGCCCGGACCTCCCGCACACGGTCGCCCTCAGCTGGGACCACCGGGACGTCGTCCCCCTCGCCCAGACCGAGCGCATCCTGACGGCCGACAGCCGGCAGCAGGAGATCGACCGGCGGTTCTTCGCCATCGCCACCGACCTGGTCGGCACCCCCACCGAGCTCGTCGACGACACGGGCGCCATCGCCTGGCGCAGCCGCAGCACCCTCTGGGGCGCCACCGCCTGGGCCAGGGACAGCGACGCCTACACCCCGCTGCGCTTCCCCGGCCAGTACTACGACCCCGAGACCGGCCTTCACTACAACCTCTTCCGCCACTACGACCCAGAGACCGGCCGCTACACCTCCCCGGACCCGCTGGGCCTCGCCCCCGCGCCCAGCCCCCTCGGCTACGTGGACAACCCGTACAGCGGATGCGACCCGCTGGGGCTGATGCCCAAGTACACGAAGGAGGAGCGAACAAGGAAGCGGATCGACAAGGTCGTGAATGAGGTCGTCGACAGGGCGCAGAACGGCCAGTTCAAGAAGTACCTCGATTACCACGGGGACACCAGGCACGGCTTCAGCGACGAACGGGTTTTGGAGATCCTGAAGAACCCGGACGCGGTGTACCACTCGACGGGCACGGGCCGAAGACTCACCTTCCGGCAGGGCGAGGACATCGTCGTGGTCGACGGGCCCGGCAACGCCCAGGGTCAGGCCATCACGGCCTACGGACCATCAGGCATCAGGGGCGAATCCGGGGCGCAGGCACTCGGCGGCAAAGCCACCGACCCCGGTGCGCCGGTGACACACGAGGACATCGTGAACGGCAGGATTCCCACCAAGGATGGCTATCAGCCCCCAGCGGTGCAGATCAGATGAGGCAGCAGTGACGATGAAACTGACTCTCGATGGCGACTGGTGTGCGACCGTGACGGACGAACCGCTGCACATCACCCCCCGTCTGACGGGCACCTCCGTGCGTGTCGCACAGTACGCGGACGTGGTGGAACGGGAGAGATTCCTCGCGGACACGTTCGGTAGCCAGGACTGGCTGTGGGACGCTCCCGACGTCCTCCGGTTCGATCGGGCCGGCCGACAACTGGTCGGGGCCGAGTTCAGGATGCCTGAGGCGGTCGCCTCTGCCGAGGACTCCGCGCGCCTTCCTCTCAGGCCCGCAGTACGCCCAGGTGGGCTCCGCGCGGACCAGGTCCGGGACTTCCGGCACGAGATGTGCACGGTGTTGTGCCGCGCTCCCGGGGATACCGTGCTGACCTGCCTGCGCGACCTCGACGTGCTGGACGAGCCGCTGGAGGCCCGCATCGGCATCGCCCAGGACGTGGCGCTGATCGTCCAGCACGGCGCAGTCATCGGGTGGAGCCTCACTGATCCGGCGCGCTACCTGACCAGCTCGTTCGCCATGCCCGATCCCGATGCGCCGTCCGACGCCACCCGACGGCTGTTCACCGAGTGCCTGGATCTGGTCACTGAGCCGGTGATCTACGACGTGGAAGACGAGGACCCGGCCGCCTTGGCCCGCCTGCGGGCAGCCGACGAGGCCCTGCGCGCCCAGCGCGAGGACCGGCGCCGCGCCGACGCCCTCCTCTCGCTCATCGGCACCCTGGTTGAGGACTACGGGAACCGGTGACGTGAGACTCACCCTCGACGGTGACTGGACCGTGACGACGACGGACGAACCGCTGCGCTCCATCCCGCGCTTCGACTTCCCGGGGCAATGTGTGCGCATCGCGGAGTACGCCGACGTGGAGGCGTGGCAGAGGTTCCTCGGGGAGACCTTCGGCAGCCAGGAGTGGCTGTGGGACGCTCCCGACGAACTCCGGTTCGACCGGGCCGGCCGGGAACTGGTCGGCGCCGGCTTCCGGCTGCCCTATGAGTGCGCTGCCGCCGAGGACTCGGCCCGCGTCCCGGTCACGCCCGCCGTCCGTCCGGGCGGCCTTCGCGCGGACGAGGCCCGGGACTTCCGGCTGGACGTGGCCACGGAACTCTGCCGTGCGACCGGAGACACCGAACTGACCTGCCTGCGCGACGTCGATGTCCTCGACGAGCCGCTGGAGGCCCGCATCGGCATCGCCCCGGACGTGGCGCTCCTCGTCCAGCACAAAACCGTCGTCGGCTGGAGCCTCACCGACCCCGTCCGGTACCTGACCACCGGATTCGCCGCTCCCGACCCCGCCTCGCCGTCCCCTGCCGTCCGGTCGCTGTTCTCCGAGTGTCTGGACCTGGTCACCCGGCCGCTGCTCGACGAGGTGCAGGCTCGGGACCCGGCCGCCGTGGCCCTCCTGCGGGCGGCCGACGAGGCCCTGCGCGCCCAGCGCGAGGACCGGCGCCGCGCCGACGCCCTGCTCTCGCTCATCGGCAACCTGGTGGAGGACTACGCGAATCGGTGACCCAAGAACCGTGACGGTGCCCCCAGCCTTCCTGGCCGGGGAAGAACGTTTGGCGCGAGCGAAGCAGATCGGATGAGGCACGAACCAAGATGAAACTGTCTTTCGACGGCGGCTGGCGCGCGACGGTCACCGACGACCCGCTGCGCATCACCCCCCGTTTCACGGGCGACTCCGTGGACGTTGTGCGGTACGCGGACGTCAAGGAGCATGAGCGGTTCCTCGCGAACACCTTCGGCAGCCAAGACCACTTGTGGGACGCACCCGACGTGCTGCGCTTCGACCCGGACAGCCGGGGACTGGCCGGGGCCGAGTTCCGGATGCCGTACGCCTCCGGCGAGACGTCCGTCCGTGTTCCGGTCCTGCCGCCGGTGCGTCCGGGCGGGCTCCGGGCGGACGAGGTCCGGGACTTCCGGCACGAGATGTGCTCGGTGCTGTGCCGTGTTCCCGGGGACACCGTGCTGGCCTGCCTGCGCGACCTCGACGTCCTCGACGAGCCCGTGGAGGCCTGTGTCGGCATCGCTCCGGACCTGGCGCTCCTGGTCCAGGACTCCGCCGTCGTCGGCTGGAGCCTCACCGATCCCGCACGGTATCTGGTCACCGCGTACGCCGACCCCGACCCGAACCCGCCGTCGCCCGCGACCCGACGGCTGCTGACGGAGTGCCTGGACCTGCTGACCGCGCCGGTGGTCGACGACCTGGTGGACGGCGACCCGGCCGCCGTGACCCGGCTGCGGGCAGCCGACGAGGCTTTGCGCGCCCAGCGCGAGGACCGGCGCCGCGCCGACGCCCTCCTCTCGCTCATCGGCACGCTGATGGAGGACTACGGAAACCAGTGAGCTGGGAGCACGAAGGCGACCCGGCCGCTGCCGGCACCTGGGCCGGGTGCCGGCAGCGGCCGGTGGGGCAGTCGGCGCGGCGGTTACGTCAGGTGCGGGTCCAGCGCTGGTTGCTGCCGTTCGAGCAGGAGTAGAGCTGGATCAGGGTGCCGTTGGCGGTGCCGGCTCCGACGGCGTCGAGGCAGAGCCCGGACTGGACGCCGACGATGGAACCGTCGGAGTTGAGGCGCCATTTCTGGTTGTCGCCGCCCCAGCAGCTGTAGATCTGCACCTTGGTGCCGTTGCCCGTGCCGCCGGCGTCCAGGCACTTGTTGCCGTAGACCTTGAGTTCACCGGCGTCGCTGAGCGTCCACTGCTGGTTGGTGGCGCCGTTGCAGTCGTACAGCTGGACCTGGGTGCCGTCGGTGGTGGAGGCGTTGGGCACGTCCAGGCAGCGTCCCGAGCCGACGCCCTTGATCTGTCCGCCTCCGGTGGGCGGAGGGGTGGTGGTGGAGCCGCCGTTGAGCGCGTTGAGGACGGCGGTGTAGGCGGGCTTCTTGCTGCCGTCGCCGTTGAACAGCAGCGGTGTGTCTCCCGATCGCCAGGAGTCGGTGTCGCGCACACCCCAGACGGTGATGCCGAGGCAGCGCGAGACGGCCAGGCAGTCGTTGGTCACGTTGGCGTAGGTCGAGGCCGAGGCGCCCTGGATGTCGAGTTCGGTGATGGCCACGTCGACCCCGAGGGCGGCGAAACTCTGCAGGGTGGTGCGGAAGTTGCTGTTGTAGGGGCTGCCGCTGTTGAAGTGCGACTGGAACCCGACGCAGTCGATCGGCACGCCACGCTGCTTGAAGTCGCGGACCATGTTGTAGACGCCCTGGGTCTTGGCCCAGGTCCAGTTCTCGATGTTGTAGTCGTTGTAGCAGAGCTTGGCCGCGGGATCGGCGGCGCGCGCGGTGCGGAAGGCGACCTCGATCCAGTCGTTGCCCGTGCGCTGCAGGTTGGAGTCCCGCCGGCCGCCCGAACCGTCGTCGGAGAAGGCCTCGTTCACGACGTCCCACTGGGCGATCTTGCCCTTGTAGTGGCCCATCACACCGTTGATGTGGTCGATCATCGCCTGGCGCAGTGTGCTGCCGCTGAGGCTCTGCATCCAGCCGGGCTGCTGGGAGTGCCAGGCCAGGGTGTGGCCGCGCACCCGCTTGCCGTTCTGCACCGCCCAGTTGTAGACGCGGTCGCCGGCGGTGAAGTTGAACTGGCCCCGCTGCGGCTCGGTGGCGTCGATCTTCATCTCGTTCTCGGCCGTCACCATGTTGAACTCACGGCTCGCGATCGACGTGTACGCCGAGTCGCCCAGCTTGCCCGAGGCGATGGCGGTGCCGAAGTAGCGGCCGCCCTGTGCCGCCGCGGCGCCGAGCGTGCTCTCGGCGGCGTGTGCGGTCGGCGGCGAGACCAGTGCGGTGACCATGCAGAGGACGCCGACGATCAGCGCCAGTAGCAGGCCGCGGATCTTCCGGCGGATAGCGGGTCCTGGAAGGGCGTACGAGCCCATGACTGTGCCTCCGAAGTTGAATCACGGATGGACTGGAGTGCAGGGGATCGGCGTCGTGCGTCCCGTTCGACATCACCGGACAGGACGATCCCCACCGGCACGGGCCGCACCGGAACGAAACGGGGTGGCGCAGGTGACGTGGTGCGCGGATCCGTCGGGCAGAGCCGGTTTCTCAGACACGGATGATTGAGGTGCTGACCGTGCATCGTCAATACATTGCGGCGAAGAAATTTCCGATCGGAATTCGAAAGTTTCGAAACACCGATAAGCGGACGGCAATCCCCGCTATCGCAGCCGGTGGTAGGCGGGGAATTCTGGACGTCACTTATGAGCCAGTCGCGCGATGGCGCGATGTGCGCTTGTGTGACGTATGGGCGGCCCGAATGTTTCGAAGTCATCGGCGATACATGCGAGATGTATTGACGCCGTTCACCGGTTCCCTATCATTCGGGTTGCTCGACCGTTCGACCCTTGTTCGACATCACGAACATCGTGTCAAGCTTCTCATGTCATGGCCCTGCCAATAGGTCCGGCCGGTCCCCGACGAGGCCGACCGGAACCGCTACTCGAGGTTGAGGACGTGTATCCATGCGCAGAGGACATCTCAGCCACAGGCATCCGTCTGTGGCGCTCGCGGCCGTGGCCGCGGCCCTGGCCGCGCTGGCGGCGATGCTGGTCGCCGCCCCGGCTCAGGCGGCTTCCAGCGGCGCCCTGCGCGGTGTCGGCTCCGGCCGGTGCCTCGACGTGCCGGGCGCCAGCCAGACCGACGGCACGTATCTGCAGCTCTACGACTGCTGGGGCGGGACCAACCAGCAGTGGACGTCGACGGACAGCGGTCAGCTCACCGTGTTCGGCAACAAGTGCCTGGATGTTCCGGGCCACGCCACCACCGCCGGTACCCGGGTGCAGATCTGGGGCTGTTCCGGCGGGGCGAACCAGCAGTGGCGGGTGAACTCCGACGGCACGATCGTCGGCGTGGAGTCCGGGCTGTGCCTGGAGGCCGCGGGCTCCGGCACGGCCAACGGCACGGCGGTGCGGATCTGGACGTGCGACGGCGGCGGCAACCAGAAGTGGACCGGCCTGTCCGGGACCCCGGCCCCGCCGGGCGGCACGTGCTCTCTTCCGTCGACGTACCGGTGGACCTCGACGGGTGCGCTGGCGCAGCCGGCGAACGGGTGGGCCTCACTGAAGGACTTCACCGACGTCGTGTACAACGGCAAGCACCTGGTCTACGCGTCGAACGTCTCGGGGTCGTCGTACGGCTCGATGATGTTCGGTCCCTTCACGAACTGGTCGGACATGGCGTCGGCCGGCCAGACCGGCATGAGCCAGGCCGCGGTGGCGCCCACGCTGTTCTACTTCGCGCCCAAGAACATCTGGGTGCTGGCGTACCAGTGGGGTGCCTGGCCCTTCGTCTACCGCACGTCGAGCGACCCCACCAATCCCAACGGCTGGTCCTCGCCGCAGCCGCTGTTCACCGGCAGCATCTCCGGCTCCGGCACCGGCCCGATCGACCAGACCCTGATCGGTGACGGCCAGAACATGTACCTGTTCTTCGCCGGCGACAACGGCAAGATCTACCGGGCGAGCATGCCGATCGGGAACTTCCCGGGCAGCTTCGGCTCCTCGTACACCACGGTCATGAGCGATTCGACGAACAACCTGTTCGAGGCGGTACAGGTCTACAAGGTCCAGGGCCAGAACCAGTACCTCATGATCGTCGAGGCGATGGGCGCCAACGGACGCTACTTCCGCTCCTTCACGGCCTCCAGTCTCAGCGGTTCGTGGACCCCGCAGGCCACCACCGAGAGCAACCCCTTCGCGGGCAAGGCCAACAGCGGTGCCACCTGGACCAACGACATCAGCCACGGTGACCTCGTCCGCAGCAACCCCGACCAGACCATGACCGTCGACCCCTGCAACCTGCAGTTCCTCTACCAGGGCAAGTCCCCCTCCGCGAGCGGCCCCTACGACCAGCTGCCCTGGCGGCCGGGCGTCCTCACCCTGCAACGCTGAACCGGTCCGCGCACCCGCCGGCGGTCGGCCGCCCCGAGACCGGGCGGCCGCCCGCCCCGCGGCAGCGGTGGCGGGCCCCGCTCACCGCGCGGCCTACGGGGTCCGGCGAGGCGGCCGTCTCCTCGAAGGGCCGGCTCACGTCGGTGCGGGTCCGGCGCGAGGCCCGCACGGGGTGGGAGGGAGGGGGCGGGAGAGATGTACTGCCGGTACACCTCTCACCGGTGACTCGCCCGCCGCCGGATCGAGCGGTTACCTGGAGGAGAGGCGATGCCCGAGCGGCACCGCCGCCCCGACGGGCATCCACGGGCCGACCCCCCGGCCCCGCCCCTCCGACGAACGTCAGTAAGGACTTCCCCCCATGCGCGGAGCAGTGATTCACGCCCCCGGCGATGTGCGCTTCGAGACTCTGGACGACCCGAAGATCCTGCAGCCGACGGATGCGGTCATCCGCACGGCCGTCACCTGTGTGTGCGGCTCCGACCTGTGGCCCTGGCGCGGCCTGGACGCCACCGAAGAGGCCCACCCGATGGGTCACGAGTACGTCGGCTTCGTCGAGGAGGTGGGCAGCGGGGTCACCGCGGTGCGGCCCGGCCAGTTCGTCGTCGGCTCGTTCGCGACCTCGGACAACACCTGCGCCAACTGCCGCAACGGCTTCCAGTCCAACTGCCTGGACCGCGAGTTCATGAGCACCTGCCAGGCCGAGTACGTGCGCATTCCCAACGCCCAGGGCACCCTGGTCGCCACCGACGAGGTGCCGGGCGAGGAGTTCTGGCCCGGTCTGCTGGCCGTCTCCGACGTGATGGGCACCGGCTGGTGGGCCGCCGAGGCCGCCGAGGTGCGGCCCGGTTCCACCGCCGTGGTCGTCGGCGACGGCGCGGTCGGCCTGTGCGCGGTGATCGCGGCGAAGGAGATGGGCGCCGAGCGGATCATCGCCATGAGCCGCCACGAGCCCCGCCAGAAGCTCGCCCGGGAGTTCGGCGCCACCGACATCGTCACCGAGCGCGGCGACGAGGGCGTCGCCCGGATCAAGGAGATGACCGGCGGCATCGGCGCCGACTCGGTCCTGGAGTGCGTCGGCACCGCCCAGGCCATGCGGCAGGCCCTGCGCTCCGCGCGTCCCGGCGGCGGCGTCGGCTTCGTCGGCGTCCCGCACGAGGTGGCCGTCGACGGTCAGGAGCTGTTCTTCTCGCACGTCGGGCTGCGCGGCGGCCCCGCTCCCGTGCGCCGCTACCTGCCCGACCTGATCGGCCGCGTGCTGTCCGGGCGGATCGACCCCGGCAAGGTCTTCGACCTCACCCTGCCGCTGGAGCAGGTCGCCGAGGGCTACCGGGCCATGGACGAGCGCCGCGCGATCAAGGCCCTCCTCAAGCCCTGACCGCTCGATCGGCTTGACCTTCCCACGGTGACAAGGTGTCCCCTTGGCCCTGGAGGTGGTCCCGATCAACGCGACCGACAACATTCCGAGAAGTGCCCGGGTGGCCGGCGCCCTGAGCGCCGAGGACGCGTCGGTCCGGCTGCAGGCGGCCCTGGCGGCCGGCACGCACCCGGACGGCGGCCTGCTGGAGACGCTCGTCGAGCGGTGTGCCGTGGAGCCCGACTTCTTCGTGCGGGACATGCTTTCCTGGGCGCTGACCCGCCTTCCGGTGGAGGTCACCCTGCCCCGGATCCGCCGGGAACTCGGTTCCGGCCGCCCTCAGGCCCGTGCCCAGGCGCTGCACACGCTGTCCAAGACGCGTGACACGAGGGCGTGGGCCTGGATCACGCGTGACCTGCTGCGCGACGCCGACGACGAGGTCGCGCGGACCGCGTGGCGCGCCGCGGTCCTCCTCGTGCCCGAGGAGGAGCGCGGGGACCTGGCCGAGGAGCTGGTGACGCTGCTCGGCCGCGGCGGCCGCGAGGTGCGGCTGAGCCTGAGCCGGGCCCTCGTCGACCTGGGAGAGGTGACCGCGCCCGCCCTGGAGAAGGCCGCCGCGCACCCCGACCCGGAGGTCGCCGCGCACGCCCGCGCCACCGAACTGCTCCGGCGGGACCCGCAGACGGGCTTCGACGCGGCCGTCGAGGAGGCGAAGCGGGCCGTCGCACTGGGCCCCGGACGAGCCGCCGCCACGGGGGCCCGCGACGGCGGCGCGGACACCGCGGAATGCTGATCGGCGAGGTCGCCCGGCGCTCGGGGGTGAGCACCCGCATGCTCCGGCACTACGACGCCCTGGGGCTGGTGCGGCCCACCGGGCGCACCGTCGGCGGCTACCGGGAGTACTCGGCCGAGGACGTCCGCAGGATCTTCCACGTGGAGAGCCTGCGGTCCCTCGGGCTCTCGCTCAAGCAGATCGGGCGCGCGCTGGAGGACCCGGCGTTCACGCCGTCCGCCCTGGTCGGCGACCTGATCCGGTGGACGGAGGACCGGCTGGCGCGGGAACGGGAGCTGCTGGAGCGGCTCCGCGCCGTCGACGCGTCGGAGCCAACCGGCTGGCAGGACGTCCTGCGCATCGTCGAACTCATGCAAGGGCTCGGTTCGGACAGCGCCGCGCGCCGGCAGCAGGCCGTCCTGGCCCGGCCGGAGGACACGCCGGTTCCCGCCGGGCTGCTGGCCCGGGCGGCGCTCGCCGAGTCCGATCCCCATGTCGCGGGCGCGCTGCGCTGGGCGCTCGCCCGGTCGGGCGGCGACGGCATGGCCGCGCTGGCCGCCGGCGCGCAGGCGCAGGACGCCGGCGTCCGGCGGCGCGCGGTGCTGGCGATCGCCGGGATGCCCGGGGCCCCCGGGGCGGCCGCGGTGCTCGCGGACGCGCTCGGGGACCCGGACCCGGCGGTGCGCGGGCACGCCGCCCTGGCGCTGGGCAGGCGCGGGGCGACCGCGGCCGTGCCGGTGCTCGTCGGCATGGTGGTGACGGGCGTCCACGACGTCGAAGCGGCGGAGGTGCTGGGCGCCCTGTCCCGGGATCACGGGTGCGGAGCCCGGGTCCTGACCGCGCTGGCCGGTGAGCTGGCCGCGCCCGGGGCGGACTCCGCGGGGCGGCTGCGCCTGACCCAGGCGCTGGTCGAGCTGCCGGGTACCGCCGCGCACGACGTCCTGCGCGAGCTGGCCCACGACGACGACCGTGCCGTCGCCCGCGTGGCCGCCGCCTTCGCCGCCGTGCTCGACGAGCGCACTCCCGGGGACCGTCAGGACGAGCCCCTCCGGGAGGAGCCGTCGCGCGGCCGGCCCGGTGCCGCGCGGTGACCGGCGCCCGGGACGGCGCCGGCCGAGAGGCGTGTGCGGCCCGCGTGAAGGGAGGTGTGAGAATGGTGGAGACCCGGGCGAGAATTGAGGAAAGTTCGAGGAATGCCCGTCGGTCGCCGGGGTATGCGCCTGCTTGCCGGGGCATACGGCCTCGGCACGAGCATGATCTACAGGGAGGGGCGCAGGATGGTGACGACGGCCGTGCGGACCACTGGACAGGCGGTGGACGTTCCGGAGATCGCGGACCCTTCCAAGGTCGCACCGAAGGACGCGCGTGAGTTGTCGAAGCTGTTCTTCGACCAGCTGGCGGTGCTGGCGGAGGGGACACCCGAGTACCAGTACGCGCGCAACACGCTGATAGAGATGAACATGTCCCTCGTCCGCTACGCGGCCGGCCGGTTCCGCAGCCGCGGGCAGGACGAGATGGAGGACATCGTCCAGGTCGGCATGATCGGTCTGATCAAGGCCATCGACCGGTTCGAGCTGTCCCGCGAGGTCGAGTTCACCTCCTTCGCCGTCCCCTACATCGTGGGCGAGATCAAGCGGTTCTTCCGCGACACGTCCTGGGCCGTGCACGTCCCGCGCCGGCTCCAGGAGGCCCGTGTCCAGCTCGCCCGCGCCAACGAGGAGCTGCGCAGCCGCCTGGGCCGGACGCCGACGACCAAGGAGCTGTCCGAGCTGATGAGCCTGCCGGAGAGCGAGGTCGTCGAGGCGCAGCTCGCCTCCAACGGCTACACCTCGGCCTCCCTGGACGCGACCATCAGCGGCAGCGAGGACGGCGAGGGCGCGCTCGCGGACTTCATCGGCGACGAGGACGCCGCCCTCGGTCTGATCGAGGACTTCCACGCCCTCGCCCCGCTCATCGCCGAGCTCGACGAGCGCGACCGCAAGATCATCCACTGGCGCTTCGTCGAGGAACTCACCCAGGCCCAGATCGGCGAGCGTCTCGGTGTCTCCCAGATGCACGTCTCCCGGCTGATCTCCCGGCTCCTGGGCCGGCTGCGCGAAGGCATGCTCAGCACCGTCTGACGTTCCCGCACCCGCCGGCCGCCCGGCCGGCGGGTCCCGTCACCGCGCTCCGCGCGCTCGCGCACCACCCTCCGTCGCCGCGCTGCGAACGCCCCCACCACCGTCACGGGCCGACGGCTCCGCACTCCCCAACAGTTGCCGTTTGACAACTATGGCCGTGAGGCAACAAAGTAGCCCAGTCGCACCGCGCGGGGAGGGGTTCAGTCATGTTCCGGTGGGCGGAGAACACTCCGTGTGCCGGCCGCCCGAGCCCCGTCGTGCCGGAGCGACCGGCGGACCGGTGCCGGGCTCAGGCCGTCCGGTCGCCGGCGCGTGGGGCGTCGTGGTGTATCTGCGACGCCGCGGCGTCGCAGAACGCCTCAAGTCCTTCCAGGAGGGCGGTCCGCTTGGCGGCGGGCATCCGCTCCAGCACCGCCTGCAGTTCCTTCTCCCGGCGGGCGCGCAGATCGTCGAGGAAGGCGCGGCCGCGGTTGCTGAGATGCAGCCGCACCTCGCGCCGGTCGGCGGGACTGACCGCGCGCTCGACGAAGCCGGCGGCCACCAGCCGGTCGCATAGCCGGCTGGTGGACGGAGGCGTCGAGGCGAGAGAATCGGCGAGGGTGCGCAGGTTGATGCCGTCCTGGTGCTCGAGCATCAGCAGCACGCGCATCTGGGACGGGGAGGCCGGCGCGGTCGAGGCCCGCCCCCACAGGACTTCCAGCAACTCCACGGCCGTCAAGGTCACGTGGGCGACCTCGACAGGCTCTGGGCGGGGGCGGAAGACAGTCACCGTCACACTCTCGCAGGGACCTGGGACGGTTGCCAGCGTACTAGGTGCCCGAATTGGCAACAGATGGTTCGGACGGCCGGGGCGGCCCGGCCCCGGTGGGATCCGTGTGTGTCCGCCTACGGATGGGTGTATCTAAGATCGTGAACAGATTTGTGACCGCCGAGCGTGCGCTGCGCACGGCGGCCCCGGACGAGTTGCTCGACGCCGTGCGCCGGGTGCTGGCCGAGGAGTACGCGGCGGAGTCCGTCGAGCTGTTCCTGGCCGACTACGGTCTCACCGTCCTGCAGCCCGTGTCGGAACTGCCGTACACCACGGAGCCGGTGTCGCTGCACAACAGCACCGTCGGCCGTGCCTTCGGCGCCCAGGAGGCGTTCGTGGAGAGCGCCCCGGGCGGGGCGGCGCGCGTGCACCTGCCGGTCACCGTGCGCGGCGACCGGCTGGGCGTGCTGTCGGTCGCGCTGCCGGACGGGGACGCCGTGCCCGGCGTGCTGGCCGAACTCGCGGACATCGCCGAGGTGCTCGGGCACGAGGTGGTCGTGGCCGAACGCGACACGGACGTGTACCTGCAGGCGAGGCGCAAGGACCGGCTGACCCTGGCCGCCGAGATGCAGTGGCAGCTCCTGCCCGGCCGCTCCTGCGCCCGGCGCGAGTTCGAACTCGGCGCGCAGCTGGAGCCGGCCTACGCCATCTACGGGGACAACTTCGACTGGTCCGCCACGGCGGACCACCTCATGCTGTACGTCACCAACGGCATGGGGGAGGGCATAGAGGCCTCCCTGCTGACGAACCTCGCCATCAACGCCCTGCGCAACGCCCGGCGGGCCGGCATCGCCCTGGCCGACCAGGCCGCGCTCGCCGACCAGGCGGTGTACGCCCACTACCAGGGGCGCTGCTACCTCTCGGTGCTGATGTTCGACTTCGAGCTCGCCACCGGCCGGGCGACGGTGGTGGACGCCGGCTCCCCGCAACTGCTGCGGCTGCGGGACGGCGTGGTCGAGCGCGTCACCTTCGAGGCGCAGCTCCCGCTCGGTATGTTCGAGGAGACCGACTACACGGCGCAGCGGTTCCAGGTGGAGCCGGGCGACCGGCTGGTCTTCGTCAGCGACGGCGTCTACGCGGTCGCCTCGCCGAAGGGGGAGGCGTACGGCGACGCCGCGCTCGCCCGGGCGGTCATGTCCACCCGGCTGCTGCCGGCCGCCGAGGTGCCGCGTGCCATCCTGCGGGAACTGACCGGCCACCGGGGCCAGCCCGCCCCCGACGACGACGCCCTGGTCGTCTGCCTGGACTGGCGCGGACGCTGAGCCGCCGCGGTCGCCGAGCCGCCGCGGACGCGCGCCCCGCGCCCGGGCCCCGCGCGCGGCGGGGAAGCGTCCCCGGGAACGCGTGCCGGGAATGTGTCGATGCTGTGTCGTTTCCGGGGCACGTGCGGCGTTGATGCTTGTCATGTGGCAATAATTGGCTGAGTTGTGCCGGGCCCGGCGCGACCGCCTGTTCCGAAGGAGGACGATGCGGGTGCCGGAGCAGTCGCCGGCCGGTTCGGCGGCACGGGAGCTGGGAGCGTTCCTGGAGCGCCGGCGCGAGCAGATCGCGCAGCGGTGGGCGGACGAGCCGTTCTTCCGGACGGTCTTCACGGTCTCCCGTGACGAGGCCGTGGAGGCCTGCAAGACCGTGGTGGACGCCCTGGCGGACGTGGCCTCGGCCGGCCGGCTGGAGGACGTCGCGGCCCCCGGCTTCGGCTCGGCCCGCGAGCAGCTCGGGCGGATGGCCGCCGCGCGGGCCCGCAGCGGCCACAGCCCCGCCCAGACAGCGAACGAGACGGCCGGTCTGGGCACGGCGGCCGCCGCGGTGCTGCGCGGCGAGCCCCAGGACCCGGCCCGCCCCGGTACCCCGGACGTCCTGCTGGCCCTCACCGTCCTCATGGGCACCCTGCGCCTGGTGATCATGGAGACGACGATCAGCGCGGGCGAGGAGCTCATCGCCCGGCAGCGGCAGCAACTGCTCGAAGTGGCCACGCCCGTGATCAGCCTGTGGGACGGCGTCGTCGCGGTGCCCCTGATCGGCACCCTGGACAGCGCCCGCAGCCAGGTGGTCATGGAGTCGCTGCTCGAAGCCGTCGTGGAGCGGCGGGCCCGGTACGCGATCCTCGACATCACCGGGGTGCCCACGGTCGACTCGCTCGTCGCCCAGCACCTGATGAAGACGGTCGCCGCGGCCCGCCTGATGGGCGCCGAGTGCGTCGTCTCCGGCATCCGGCCGGCCATCGCCCAGACCATCGTGCACCTCGGCATCGACCTGGGCACGGTCGTCACCCGCAGCTCCCTGGCCGACGCCCTCGGCTACGCGCTCGACCGGCAGGGCGTCGAGGTCTCCGGCCGAACGGCCGGTGTGAACCAGCGATGACCGCACCCACCCCCCTCGCCGGCAGCCCGGCCGCCGTGCCGGTCCTGGCGCTGGGGGACACCCTGCTGGTCTCCCTCCAGGGGGAGCTGCACGACCGCACGGCCGAACAGCTCCAGCAGGACATCGCCCACCGGGTCGCGCGCAGCGCGGCGACCGGTGTGGTCATCGACGTCTCCGGCGTCGACGCCGTCGACTCGTTCCTCGGCCGGGTCATCGCCGAGATCGCCGCCCACACCCGGCTGCTGGCCGGCCGCACCGTGCTGTGCGGGATGGGCCCAGCCGTAGCGATCACCCTGGTCGAGTTCGGCCTGACCCTGCCCGGCGTGCTGACCGCCCTCGACGTCGAGCGCGCCTTCGAGCTGCTCCGGCAGGACGCCCTCGCGGCCGTCCCGGGCGGAGGAGCGGGGTGCACGTGACAACGGCCCCCGACCCCGCCACCGCCACGAGCCTGCCGATCGGCTCGGACGCGGACCTCGCGTGGGTCCGCCAGCAGGTGCGGCGGGTCGCGGCCGGACTCGGGTTCGGGCTCGTGCAGCAGACCAAACTCGTCACCGCGGCCAGCGAGCTGGCCCGCAACACCCTGGTCCACGGCGGCGGCGGCGAGGCGACGCTCACCCCGGTGGCCAACGCCTCGGCGCGCGGCCTGCGGCTGTCCTTCAGCGACTCCGGCCCCGGGATCCACGACGTCGAACTGGCGACCACCGACGGCTACACCACCGGCGGCGGCCTCGGGCTCGGCCTCGGCGGGGCCAGGCGGCTGGTGGACGAGTTCACCATCGAGACCGCCCCCGGCGAGGGCACCGTCGTCACCCTCGTCGCCTGGGTCACCGGCGTGCCCGCCGCCCGGCCGGTGGCCGGATGACACGCCTCTGGACCGTCCCGGTGCACGACTCCACCCGCGTACGGGACGCCCGGGTGGCGGCCGAGGAGGCCGGCGCCCGCGCCCGCCTCGACGCCCACCGCACCGCCGTCGCGGCCCCGGTGGCCACCGAACCGGCGACCAACCCGCTCAAGCACGCCGGCGGCGGCACGGTGCTGGTCGGCCTGCACAGCGACGGACGGCCCGGCCGGTGGAGCCCGCCCGAGGACCCCGCCCTCCCCGGCCACGCCCCGGCCGTCGTCGCGGCGACCGTCCTGCGGGACGCCGGCAGCGCCGCCGGCCCCGTGCGCGACGACACCTGCGTGGCCGTTCTGGCCTGCGACCGCCCGGCCGGGCACCCGTGACCGCGCGGGACGCCCGGCCGGCCGAACCGGACGACGGCCGGCAGACGGAAGCCCTCCTGGCGGCGGACGCGCGGACCGCGGAGGCCCTGCGCCGGCTGGACGAGACGGAGCGCCAGCTCCGCCTGCACCGCGAGGAACTGCACCAGACCAACCAGGGCGTGCTGGCCCTGCACGCCGAACTGGACGCCGCCGCGCGAACCCAGCGGGCGCTGCTCGACGCGGAACGGGCCGCCCGCGACGAGGCGGAGAAGGCACGGCGGCTGTTCACCTTCCTCGCCGACGCCAGCGCGGCCGTGACCGCCTCCCTGGACCAGGAGGACATACTGCGGTGCCTGCCCGAGCTGCTCGTCCCCGAGTACGCGAGCCAGGTCGAGGTATGGCTCTTCGACCAGCCGGCGGGCCGGAGCGAGGCGCACTCCGCGGCGGCGGTCGCGGCCGCCCGGCACGACCGTCCCCAGCACGCCGGACCGCACCCCGGGGGCCTGCCCGGCGTCGACGACCTGCCGCCCTCCGCGCTGTCCCCGGACCGGCCGCTGTTGAGCATCCCCCTCACCGTGCGCCACACCTCGGGCGTGCTCACCCTCACCGCGCCCGGCGACCGCTTCGACGCGCACACCAGCCTGATGCTGGTCGAACTGGCCCGCCGCACCGCCATCGCCCTGGACAACGCCCGCCGTTACGAACAGCACCGGGACACCGCCGAGGCCCTGCAACGCGCCCAGCTCACCGAACTGCCCGCCACCGAGGGGCTGCAGCTGGCGGCCCGCTACCTCCCCGCCACCCGGGGACTGAACATCGGCGGCGACTGGTACGACGCCTTCCCGCACCCCGACGGCAGCCTGCTGGCCGTGGTCGGGGACGTCACCGGACACGGGCTGCGCGCCGCCGTCATCATGGGCCAGCTCCGCACCGCCCTGCGGGCCTACGCCCTGGAGGACGACAGCCCCGCCCGTATCCTGACCCGCCTGCACCGCATGCTGTGCCACCAGCAGCCGAACCTGTACGCGACCGCCGTGGTCGTCCGGTTCCGGCCCGGCGATCCCCACGTCGTGTGGGCCGCCGCGGGACACCCGCCGGCCCTGGTCCGCGCTCCCGGCGGCGCCGTGCGCGTGCTGGACGCCAGGCCCGGCGTCATGCTGGGAGTGCCCGTACCGTTCGAGTACGAGGACCACACCGCGCCGCTGCCGGCCGGCTCGACGCTCGTCCTGTACACCGACGGCCTGGTGGAGCGGCGGGGCCGGGGCATCGACCCGGGCATCGGACTGCTCGGCCGGACCCTGGCCGCACTGGACGAGTCCGCCCTCGCGGACCTGGACGGGTGCGCCGAGTCGCTGCTCAAGCCCCTCGTGCACGAGTGCGAACGCGACGACGACGTCTGCATCCTGCTGTGCCGTACCTCTCCCGCCTGACCGGGGGCCGTACCGCCCCGCGGGGCGATAGCGTGGACGTCCTGGGGAAGAGGATGGAGACGCCGTGAACACCGCCGAACCGGTCCCGTCCGCGGAAGCCCTACTGCGCGCGGCCCCGCCGCACGCCCTGGTGGCCACCGCCGGCCGGCTGCTGGCCGAGCGCTTCGGCGCCCTCGACATGACGCTCCTGCTCGCCGACTACGGCCTGAGCGTCCTTCAGCCCGTCACCCACCTGCCGCACACGGGCGAACCGGTCTCCGCCCACGACGGCCCGGCCGGCACCGCCTTCACCAGCCAGAACCCGGTGGTGGAGATCACCGCCGACCCCGCCACGCAACTGGTCCACCTGCCCATCACCGTGCGCGGCGACCGCCTCGGCGTGCTCTCCGTCCGGGTCCCCGGCTCCGGCGCCGACCCCGGCACGGTGCTGCGGCTCTGCGACTTCGCCACCGGCCTCGGCCACGAGGTCGCCACGGCGGGCCGGGACACCGACCTGTACCTCCAGGCACGCCGGACCCGCCGGCTCACCCTCGCCGCCGAGATGCAGTGGCAGCTCCTGCCGGGCCGCGGCTGCGCCCGCGACGAGTACGTCATCGGCGCCCACCTGGAACCGGCCTACGCCATCGGCGGCGACAACTTCGACTGGTCAACCAGCGCCGACCACCTCACGCTCACCGTCACCGACGGCATGGGCCAGGGCATCGAGGCCTCCCTGCTCACCGGCCTCGCGGTGGGCGCGCTGCGCAACGCCCGCCGCGCCGGCATCGGTCTCGCGGACCAGGCCTGCCTCGCCGACCAGGCCCTGTACTCCCAGTACGGGGGCAAGTCGTACGCCTCCACCCTGCTGCTGCGGTTCGACCTCGACACCGGCACGGTCCGCGCCGTGGACGCCGGGTCCCCCCAGCTCTACCGCCAGCGCGGGACCACCGTCGAGCGCGTCGAGCTGGAGGCCCAGCTCCCGCTCGGGATGTTCGAGGAGACCAACTACGAGGAGCAGACCTTCCAGGTCGAGCCCGGCGACCGCCTGGTCGTCATCAGCAGCGGCGTGCACCGCACCCGGTCGGCCGACGGAGAGCTGTTCGGGGAGACCGTGCTGCGCCAGATCCTGGGCGCGACCCGGCAGACCCAGCCCCATGAGGCGGCACGGTCGGTCGTCGCCGGACTGATCGAGCACGTGGGCGGCGAGGGTCTGCTCGCTGACGCCGCCGTCGTCTGCCTCGACTGGCGGGGACGCCCGGCCGGCGAGGCGCGGACCGGCCGCTGACGCTACGGCCCCTGCGGCGGCGGCCCGGGGGACCGGTCGGCCCGGGTGGAGAGGAACGCCCGCATACCGCGGACCAGCAGCGACCGCTCCGCGGGCGCCATGGCGGCCAGTACGCGGGCCAGGGCCTCGGTGCGCCGGCGGGCCACCTCCCACAGCACCCGCCGCCCCTGCACGGTGAGCCTGAGCTGCACCTCGCGGCGCCGGTGCGGGTGCAGTTCGCGCTCCAGCAGACCGGCCGCCTCCAGCCGGTCGCAGAGCCGGCTGGCGGTGGGCAGCCCTATGTCCAGCCGGTCCGCCAGGCCGGTGAGATTCACCTCAGGCGCCGTCTCCAGCGCTCTGAGCGCCCGCAACTGGTGCGCGGACAGCCGTACGGCAGCCTCCTGGGCGGCGACGGACCACAGTTCCGCCAGACGCTCCACGGCATCGGCGATCCCCCGCGCGTCGGCGCTCGGATCGTCACCCGAGCCCCTGACGCGGTCGCCGTCGCCGCCGGGAAGAGTCACGACACATCACTTTCAGTAAGGTACGGGTGGTGTGGGGACAACCCATATTCCATCGCTGTACCCGGGGAACCGCTTCGCAACCGGTGTTCACCCGGCCTTCCCGGCCGGGCGGACACCGGCAGTGCAGCGCGTCCACGGCGCCGCCGGGGCGGTGGCTACTCAAGGTAAGGGTCGTCCGTACCCCATCTTGCCGGGCGCGACCGGCGCGCAGCCGTCCACTCAGGTGGCCGTGCCGGGTTCGGCGGCCGCGCAGGGGTCGGGGGGGATCGCCGTGACGGTGCGGTCCCCGGCCCGTGAACCGCCCCTGGCCGACTGATAATTCGCGCCATTGTCGTTGGCCCGTACACCGTTGCCGTCGCCGACCGTCGCCTGGCAGGTGGTGACGGTACCGGGGGCCATGGTCCTCTCCGTCCGGCCCGCGCAGGCGGGTTCCGTGCCGGTGCCGGAGGCGTGGTCCGGTTCCCGCCGGCGGGCGCCCGGCGCAGGTGGACGGTGGTCCGGTGCAGGTGGACGGTGGTCCGGCCGGTGGAGGCGGTCGAGTACCGGACACCGCGCCGGTGCCGAGCCGGCTGGTCGTCGGGGTGCCGGGGGCGGTGGTCCAGCTCCCGCCGGGGGCCGGAGCGTGCGGCCGCCGGTCGTGCGCGTGATGGCGTGAATTCGACGGCGACTTCTTTCCGTGTTGTAGAGGGGGCGGTCGGACGCTTCTTTGCTGGTCAAGGAACGGTTGACGGCTCAGAAGCGGCTGCTCTAAGCTCGAACTCAATTCGATCACGGTTCCGATCCTCTCCTGAGTGAATCGACCGTGATGGCAGGGGCAAACGGGGGATTTCGTGGGCGCAAGAGCGACTTAGGCGAGGCGCGTCATCGCGCCGTATTAACTCACCATTCAACTTCTGACACCTGGCGTTGGTTGCCGAGCAGGAAAGCCAGGGTGTCTGCTTCCGCCTGCCCGTTCATCGGAAGCGGATGGATTCGTCATTTCCCCTGCCCCAGCACGCTTGAGCCGGTCCGCACGGTTACCTTGCCACGACGGAGGACGACGCATGCGCTCCCACATACTCGGCCGCATCGAACTCGATCAGGAGCGGCTGAGAAAGGACCTCGACTACCTCGCCGCGGTCCCCACTGTGGAGGAGGAGTACGACGAGTTCAGCAACGGGTTCTGGAAGAACATCCCGTTGTACAACGCCAGCGGCGGCAGCGAGGACCTGCTCTACCGGGACCTCGATGGCGCGGCCGTCCGGCCCACCCGGCACGCGGAGCAGGTCCCGTACCTCGACGAGATCATCACCACGGTCTACGACCAGCAGCGGGTGCAGATGGCCCGCACCCGCAACCTGAAGAACGCGGTCGTCATCCCGCACCGCGACTTCGTCGAGCTCGACCGGGAGCTCGACCTGTACTTCCGCACCTTCATGGTCCTGGAGGACAGCCCGCTGGCCTTCCACTCGGACGACGACACCGTGATCCACATGCGGCCCGGCGAGATCTGGTTCCTGGACGCCGCGGCCGTCCACTCCGCCGTCAACTTCTCCGACATCAGCCGGCAGGCCCTCTGCGTCGACCTCGCCTTCAACGGCTCCTTCGACGAGAAGGAGGTGTTCGCCGACGCCTCCGTCTACGCCCCCGGCGCGACCCCCGAACTCCCGGACCGCAAGCCGTTCACCGCGGAACGCGCGGAACGGATCCGCTCGCTCGCCGACGTCATCGAGCGGGAGAATTTCCGGGACATTCTCTTTCTGCTCGCCAAAGTTCACTTCACCTACGACGTGCACCCCAGCGAGACTTACGAATGGCTCATCGACATCTCGAAGAAGGCCGGCGACGGCAAGATGGTCGAGAAGGCCGAGCGGATCAGGGATTTCGCGATCGGCGCCCGCGATCTGGGAGAGCGGTTCTCGCTGACCACCTGGTGACGTGAGGGCTCGGGCGCGATGTGCCGGGTGGGCAGAAAAACTGGGGGAGAAAGTGATCGAGGAGATACTTCCGCGGGAAGTGGCTTCCGCGGAAGCGTTCGAGGACGACGACCGGGGAAATCACCTCTTCAATGAGGAGCGGGCGGCCGTGATGGGGGCCGTTCCGGCCCGGCGCCGTGAATTCACCACGGTGCGGCACTGTGCCCGCGCCGCCCTCGGTGACCTCGGCATCCCGCCTTTTCCCCTGCCGCCCGGAACACAGCGCGCTCCGCGCTGGCCGGCCGGAGTCGTGGGCAGCATGACGCACTGCGCCGGATACCGCGCCGCGGCCGTCGCCCGGGCCAGCCGCGTGCACTCCGTGGGCATCGACGCCGAACGGGACGAGCCACTGCCGGAAGGCGTTCTGGAGATGATCGGACTGCCCGAGGAGCGGGCGATGATCGACCGGCTCGGCGCGCGGCGGTCCGCTCCGGCCTGGGACCGGTTGCTGTTCAGCTGCAAGGAGGCCGTGTACAAGGTCTCCTCCCCGCTCGCCCGGCGCATGCTCGGATTCGACGCGGTACGGGTGGACATCGCGGCCGGCGGCCGGTTCGGCGCACGGTTCCTGGTGCCCCCGCCGGTGGCCGGCGGCCGGGCCGTCCCCCGGGTGACGGGGCGGTGGCTGCGCCGCGACGGGCTGCTGCTGACCGCCGTCGCCCTGTGCTGAGCGCACCGGCACGGATGCCGGGAGGGCACCGGGACCACGTGTCCCGGCACGCCTCCGGCCGCACCCCGGTCTGCCGGCGACGGCACTCGGACACCCCTGCTCGTGCCCACTCCGGTCGCCCCGCGACGGCGGGGCCCCGCCGGGCCGCCCCGCCGGCCTGACGCTCCTTCTGGACGGACACCGATGATCGAGACGACCACCTTCACCGAGACCCTCACCGTCACCGCCGACAACCCGCTGCTGCACGGGCACGTCGTGTACGGCCGCAGCCTGCTGCCCGGCGTCGGCTACGTGGATCTGGTCCTGCAGGTCCTGGCCCGGCAGGGGCACCCCATGCCGGAAGTGGAGCTGCGCGATCTCGCCATCCTCGCCCCGCTGGTCGCCGGGCCCGGGGAACGGGTGCTGACCACGGTGGCGGGACGGCCCGGGGCGAACGGCGGCTGGCGGGTCGAGGTGCGCAGCCGCCGCCCGGAGGACACCGCCGAGGTCCTGCACGCCGTCGCGAACGTGCGCCGCCGGCCCCGCGTCGCCTTCGGCGAACGGCTGGCGCTGCCCGTCGAGGGCGCCACCCGGCGCACCACGCTCGACGAGATCTACACCTGGTGCCGTGAGTACGACCTGCACCACTCGGGCCTGATGAAGCTCGGGGGAGTGGTTCACCACCGCACCGGCGACTGGGTCGCCGAGGTCGAACTCGCCCCGGAGCACCAGGGTTCCGCCGCCGGGTTCCTCTTCCACCCCGCGCTCTTCGAGGCCGGTCTGCTGGGCGGCGGCGTCGCCCTCGGCATGCTGCACGGCGACAACGACGGCCCCGGCCTGTACCTGCCGCTGATGTTCGAGCGGTTCCGCGCCGCCGGACCGCTCGGCGGCCGCTGCTACGTCCGCGTCCCCGCCGACTCGGTGCGCCGGGACGAGGAACTGATCCGGATGGTCGTGGAGTTCTACGACGCCGGCGGCGCCAAGGTGGCCGAGGTCGGCCGGTTCGTCGCCAAGCGGATCCATGCCGCGGCCTCCCTCGACGTGCGCGGGGACGCCCCCGCCCCGGCGGTGGCACCGGCCCCGGCTGTGCCGTCGGCCGGCTCGCCGGGTGGTGGTGTGGGTGTGGTTGATGTGGTGCGGGGTGCGGTGGCGGCGCGGTTGGGGGTGGCCGCCGACGGGGTGGATGTGGGTTCGGGTTATTACGAGTTGGGGTTGGCTTCGGCGGATCTGCTGTCGTTGGTGGCGGAGTTGGAGGAGCGGCTGTCGGTGGAGTTGTCGCCGACGGTGATGTTCGAGTACCGGACGATCGCGGAGCTGGCGCAGTGGCTGGAGACCCAGGTCCCGGCGGGCGCCCCCGCATCGGCGGTGGTCCCGGCCCCGGTCGTGCCGTCGGTCGGCTCGCCGGGTGGTGGTGTGGGTGTGGTTGATGTGGTGCGGGGTGCGGTGGCGGCGCGGTTGGGGGTGGCCGCCGACGGGGTCGATGTGGGTTCGGGTTATTACGAGTTGGGGTTGGCTTCGGCGGATCTGCTGTCGTTGGTGGCGGAGTTGGAGGAGCGGCTGTCGGTGGAGTTGTCGCCGACGGTGATGTTCGAGTACCGGACGATCGCGGAGCTGGCGCAGTGGCTGGAGACCCAGGTCCCCGCGGGCGCCCCGGCCGCCTGGACCGCGCCGTCGGCGCCCGCCGTGGCCGCGCCGGTGACGCCCGCGGCCGCCATGCCGGCACCCGCGGCGGCCTCCGTTCCGGCGGTGCCGGCGGGGGTCTCCGTTCCGGTCGTGCCCCCGGCGGCCTCCGTTCCGGCGGTGCCCGCGGCGGCTGCCGCTTCCGTCCCGGCGGTGCCCGTCACGGCCGCTTCCATTCCTGAGGCGCCGGCCCCCGCCGCTTCCGTTCTCGCGGCGCCCGGCACGGCCACCCCCTTCGCCGCGGCTCCCGCTGCGCCGGCCCCGGCGCCAGAGGCACCCACCCCCGCCCGGTCGGTCGCACCGGCCGGTCACGGGCTGCCGTCCGCCCCGGTCACCGGTGTCGTGGCGTCCGGCGGCGCCGCGGGCCCCGACGCGCTCGACGGTGTTCGTGCCGCCCTCACCGGCGAAGTGGCCGCCCTCCTCGGCGTCGACGCCGCCGACGTGCACGCCGACGCCGAGCTGGCCGAGTTCGGGCTGGACGTCACCGGGCTCGCCCGCCTGGCCGACCGGGTCGGCGCGCGACTGGGACTGGCCCTCGCCCCGGGGGCCCTGCGCGAGCACCGCACCCTGAACGCCCTCGCGGCGCACCTGGCCGGCGAGCACCGCACCCCGCCCGAGGCGGCTTCGGCGCCGCACGCGCTCCTCCACGGCAGCGTCGGTGCGGACGCCGGGGACACCACGACGTACGAGACCCGCTTCAGCGGCGACGAACCGTTCCTGCGGGACCACCGGGTGCACGGCGACCGGATCCTGCCCGGCGTCGCCCATCTGGAGATGGCGCGCGTCGCGGTCGCCCGCGCGCTGGGACAGCACGACGCGGCCGCCGTCCGGCTGACGGACGTGGTGTGGCTGCGGCCCGCCGTCTGCGGCCCCGGCGGCCTGACCATGCGGGTCCGCGTGCGGACCTCCGCGGCGGGCGGCTGCGCCTACGAGATCGAGAGCGTCGGCGACCACGGCGAGACCACGCTCTGCGGCCAGGGTCGCGCGGCCCTCGGCCCGGACGGCACCGGCGCCGGGCGGACGCCGCTCCTCGACCGGCTGCGCGCGGACTGCGCCGGCACCTTCCACCCGGCCGAGGACCTGTACGGCCTGTACGACCGCATGGGCATGGTCTACGGCCCCTCCCAGCGTTCCGTGACCGGGCTGCGCACCGGCACCGACCCCGACGGACGCCCCCAAGTCCTGGCCGAACTGCGCCTGCCGCCCGAGGCGGAGCCTCTCGGCGTCGC
>NZ_BJTV01000013.1 GCF_007176755.1 Streptomyces sp. 1-11 | reverse complement strand
CGCGACCAACGGCGGCGCACTGCTGTGGCAACACCTCTTCTGGTTCTTCGGCCATCCAGAGGTGTACATCATCGCCCTGCCGTTCTTCGGCATCATCTCCGAGGTCATCCCGGTCTTCTCCCGTAAGCCGATGTTCGGCTACATGGGTCTGGTCGCGGCGACCATCGCGATCGCCGGTCTGTCCGTGACGGTGTGGGCGCACCACATGTACGTCACCGGCGGTGTGCTGCTGCCGTTCTTCTCCTTCATGACCTTCCTGATCGCGGTCCCGACCGGTGTGAAGTTCTTCAACTGGATCGGCACCATGTGGAAGGGCTCGCTGTCCTTCGAGACGCCGATGCTCTGGGCGGTCGGCTTCCTGATCACCTTCACCTTCGGTGGTCTGACCGGTGTCATCCTGGCCTCGCCGCCGATGGACTTCCACGTCTCGGACTCGTACTTCGTGGTGGCCCACTTCCACTACGTGGTGTTCGGCACCGTCGTGTTCGCGATGTTCTCCGGCTTCCACTTCTGGTGGCCGAAGATGACCGGCAAGATGCTGGACGAGCGCCTGGGCAAGATCACCTTCTGGACGCTGTTCATCGGCTTCCACGGCACCTTCCTGGTCCAGCACTGGCTGGGCGCCGAGGGCATGCCGCGCCGTTACGCCGACTACCTGGCGGCCGACGGCTTCACCGCCCTGAACACGATCTCGACCATCAGCTCGTTCCTGCTGGGCCTGTCGATCCTGCCGTTCCTCTACAACGTCTGGAAGACGGCCAAGTACGGCAAGCCGGTCGGCGTGGACGACCCGTGGGGCTACGGCCGTTCGCTGGAGTGGGCGACGTCCTGCCCGCCGCCGCGGCACAACTTCCTCACCCTGCCGCGGATCCGCAGTGAATCCCCGGCGTTCGACCTGCACCACCCCGAGATCGTCGCGCTCGAGCAGCTCGAGCACGCCGGCCACGGCACCGCCATCGCGGGCGAGAAGGAGGCCGGCAAGTGAAGATCCAGGGCCGGATGTTCATCTGGCTGAGCTTCTTCCTCCTGATCATGGCCGTCGTGTACGGCGTGTGGTCGAAGGAGCCGGCCGGTACCACGGCGCTCTTCCTGGCCTTCGGCCTGGCCATCATGATCGGCTTCTACCTGGGCTTCACCGCCCGGCGGGTCGACGCGGGTGCGCAGGACGACAAGGAGGCGGACGTCGCCGACGAGGCGGGCGAGCTGGGCTTCTTCAGCCCGCACAGCTGGCAGCCGCTCATGCTGGGCGTCGGCGGCGCGATCGCCTTCCTCAGCATCGCGGTCGGCTGGTGGCTGATCTTCTTCGCCGCCCCGATCATCCTCATCGGCCTGTTCGGCTGGGTGTTCGAGTACTACCACGGTGAGAACCGCACCCAGTAGCACGCGGTGACGCGGGCGTCGAGCGCGCCAGGAGCCCGGACCTTCCGTCAGGAGGGTCCGGGCTCCTGCATTCGCCACGACGCCTGTCACCCGAACGACTTACGTACCGCGCCAAGGAGGTCGGCATCTCATAGCGTGATCATATGAATCACACTCCGCGGACCCGCACCGTCGTCACCTGCGCGTTGCTGGTGACCGCCCTCGGCGCGGGCGTCACCTCCTGCGGTTCGGACGGCAACCCCCTGTCGGCCAGCCCGTACGACGCGGCGGGCCAGATCTCCTTCAACGGCCCCACCGACGAGGGGAAGCCCGCCGATCCGGACAAGCCCCTGGAGATCACCGCCGAGAGCGGTGAGGGCCGGATCACCGACGTCACCGCCCAGGACTCCACAGGGCGCTTCGTGGCGGGCGAACTCGCGGCCGACGGCAGCCGCTGGCACAGCACCTCCCCGCTGGCCGCCAACGCCCACTACACGGTCCGCGTCAGCACCGAGGACGACGACGGCGCGCCGGGCCGCAAGGTCCTCACCTTCGACACCAGCAAGCCCACCAGCAAGCAGCGGCTGAACGTCACGTTCGGGCCGAAGGCGGGCGCCTACGGCGTCGGACAGCCCATCACCGCGCAACTCGACCGCGCGGTCAAGGACAAGGCGCAGCGGGCCGTCGTGGAGCGCGCCCTGCGGGTGGACTCCGTGCCGGCCGCGCAGGGTTCGTGGTACTGGGTCAGCGACAAGGAGCTCCACTTCCGCCCCAAGGACTACTGGCCCGCCCACGCCACCGTCCAGGTGCACAGCAACCTGGAGGGCGTGAAGATCGGCGACCGGCTCTGGGGCGGCAAGGCGAAGCCGCTGAAGATCACGACGGGTGACCGGATCGAAGCCGTCACGGACGCAGCGGCGCACCAGCTGACGTTCTACAAGAACGGCCAGGAGATCCAGCAGATCCCCGTCACCACGGGCAGGCCCGGCTTCGACACCCGCAACGGGGTCAAGGTCATCCTCGAGAAGCAGTACTACGTACGGATGCGCGGCACCACCATCGGCATCGCGGAGGGCAGTTCCGACTCCTACGACCTGCCGGTCTACTACGCCACCCGGGTCACCTGGTCGGGCGAGTACGTGCACGCCGCGCCCTGGTCGGTCGGCTCCCAGGGCTCCGCCAACGTCAGCCACGGCTGCACGGGGATGAGCACGTCCAACGCCCAGTGGTTCTTCGACCACGTCCATCCGGGTGACATCGTCAAGGTCGTCAACTCCAACGGCGACCCGATGGAGCCCTTCGGCAACGGCTTCGGGGACTGGAACCTCGACTGGAACAAGTGGCGCACGGGCAGCGCCCTGACGGCCGGCACCCCGGACACCTCGGCCCCGTCCCACGACGCCCCCCGGCTGCGGCCGGTGGCGCTGTGACCGGGGGCGCGGGGCGGTACGGCTCGCCCCGCGCCCCCGCACCGCCCACGACCGGCCCCGGACGCCCAACGGGCCCCGGGGTCCGTCCGGCAGGCCCTAGGTGTATTGACCCGCAGGGTTGTTGACGCGGGTGATGGGCGGGTGGCCGCCTAGTGCGGTGTGGCAGCGGTGGTGGTTGTAGGTGTGGAGGAAGTCTGCCAGGGCCTGGGTCCGCTCGTCGTTCGTCTGGTAGGGCCGCAGGTAGGCCCACTCGTCCAGCAGAGTGCGGTTGAAGCGTTCGACCTTGCCATTGGTCTGCGGTCGGTAGATGCGGGTGAGCTTGCCGGCCGCGCCGAGGTCGGCGAGTGCCTGCTGCCAGGCGAAGCTCTTGCGGTAGGGCCAGGCGTTGTCGGTCAGGACGCGCTCGATGCGGTCGATGCCCGCCGCGGCGAAGAAGGCTGCGGCCCGGGTCAGGAAGGCGGCGCAGGTGGCGGCCTTCTCGTCGGGGTGGATCTCGCTGTAGGCCAGGCGGCTGTGGTCGTCGACGGCGGAGTGGACGTAGTCGAAGCCCATGCGGTTGCGGGTGGCGCGGCCGGCTTGGCGGCCCAGCACTTTGTGGCCGCCGCCGTCGGGGATCCGGCCGAGTTTCTTGACGTCGACGTGGATCAGTTCGCCCGGACGGGCGTGTTCGTAGCGGCGGATGACCTGGCCGGTGGGCCGGTCGAGGAAGGCCAGCCGGTTCAGGGCGTGGCGGACCAGGATGCGGTGGACGGTGGAGGCGGGCAGGCCCAGGATCGGGCCGATGCGGGCCGGGCCGAGCTTGCGGGCCTGGCGCAGCTGGCAGACGCGGGCCTCCACGGTTGCCGCGGTGCGGTGCGGCGTCGTACGCGGCCTGCTGGAACGGTCGGCCAGGCCCGCTTCGCCCTCGGTGCGCCAGCGGCGGATCCACTTGTGGGCCGTGGCGCGGGAGATACCCATCTCGGCGGCCACCTGAGCGACCGGGCGGCCCGAGCGGACACGCTCGACCAGCAGCCGCCTGCCGTGAACGGTCAGCCGGGCATTACGGTGGGACACGAAGACCTCCGTGCGGTGTGTTCCTAGACAGCTCCACCACATCGGAGGTCTTCGCCATGTTCAAGACCCACCAGTGTCAACAACGCTCGTGATCAATACACCTAGGTCGTGTCCGCAAAGTCCCGCCTGCCCCGCAGCGCCCGGCACGCACTCTCGCCGCACCGGGCGAAGCCCCGAGTACGTCCAGTACGAGTGCCTCCGCCCGGTACGCCGAGAGCACGCACCGGACGCCGCGGGGCCCGCCCTCCGGGCGGACGACGGGACTTTGCGGACACGACCTAGACGCCCAGCAGCCGCTTCTGGCGCAGCAGGGACGCCAGGGCGGAGGCGAACTCCACCGGCTCCACCGGCAGCGTCACAGCGGCGTCCGCACGGCTCCAGGTGGCGAGCCAGGCGTCCTGCGGCCGCCCCATCAGCAGCAGCACGGGCGGGCAGTTGAACACCTCGTCCTTGATCTGCCGGCACACCCCCATGCCGCCCATCGGCACGGCCTCGCCGTCGAGCACGCACACGTCGATGCCGCCCTTGCCCAGCTCGCGCAGCACCGCCTCGGGCGTCGCGCACTCCAGGAACTCCACGACCGGCACGTCCGGCGCGGGCCGCCGCCCGGCGGCCAGCCGCACCTGCTCGCGGGTGTTGGAGTCGTCGCTGTACACCAGCACTGTGGCGGTCGGCTGCATGCTTCCTCCGAGACGAGGGCGTCGTACGGACAGGGCCGTTCGAGGCGGATGTTACTCCCATGAACACCACGTCAACACCGGTTCGGCGGGGCAAGACACTCCGAACGGCACCCCCCGGAGTGAGGGCGGGATAAGCGACCGACATAATGTCGGTCGTGGCGACAGCAACGACAGTAGAAACCGGGCACGCGCACCCGTCGGTCAACCGGCCGAACCTCACCAGCGTCGGAACCATCATCTGGCTGAGTTCCGAGCTGATGTTCTTCGCGGCCCTCTTCGCGATGTACTTCACCCTCCGGTCGGTGACCGGACCGGCGCACTGGAAGGAGATGGCGGAGGCACTCAACGTGCCCTTCTCCGCCACGAACACCACGATCCTGGTGCTCTCCTCACTGACCTGCCAGCTCGGCGTCTTCGCCGCCGAGCGCGGGGACGTGAAGAAGCTCCGTGGCTGGTTCATCCTCACCTTCATCATGGGCGCGATCTTCATCGGCGGTCAGATCTACGAGTACACGGAGCTGGTGAAGAAGGACGGGATCTCCCTGTCCTCCGACCCGTACGGCTCGGTGTTCTACCTGACCACCGGCTTCCACGGCCTGCACGTGACGGGCGGTCTCATCGCCTTCCTACTGGTCCTCGGCCGTACATACGCGGCGAAGAGGTTCACCCACGAGCAGGCGACCGCGGCCATTGTCGTGTCCTACTACTGGCACTTCGTCGATGTCGTCTGGATCGGCCTCTTCGCCACGATCTACCTGATCAAGTAGCCGGGACCGTTCCCGCACACCAAGCATCGACGCAGAAGATCCTGACACCGGGGTAATCCGTGAAAAAGCTCTCCGCACGACGACGCCATCCGCTGGCGGCGGTCGTCGTCCTACTCCTCGCGCTGGCGGCCACCGGGGGGCTGTACGCCGCGTTCGCGCCCGCGAGCAAGGCACAGGCCGATGAAACCTCCCAGTCCCTGACCATCAAGGAGGGCAAGAAGCTCTACGAGGTCGGCTGCGCCAGCTGCCACGGCACCGGTGGCAAGGGCTCCTCCGACGGGCCGAGTCTGGTCGGCGTGGGCGCCGCGGCCGTCGACTTCCAGGTCGGAACGGGCCGTATGCCCGCCTCCACCTCGCAGATGGCGCAGATCCCGCGCAAGAAGGTCATCTACACGCAGGCCCAGATCGACCAGCTCGCGGCGTACGTCGCGTCGCTGGGCGCCGGCCCGAACGTGCCGACGAAGCAGCAGTACGGCCCGGAGGGCGCGGACATCGCCAAGGGCGGCGAGCTGTTCCGCACCAACTGCGCGCAGTGCCACAACTTCACCGGCAAGGGCGGCGCCCTCACCAAGGGCAAGTACGCGCCGAGCCTCGAGGGCGTGGCCCCCAAGCACATCTACGAGGCCATGCAGACCGGCCCGCAGAACATGCCGTCCTTCCCCGACACCACGATGTCGGAGAAGAACAAGAAGGACATCATCGCGTACCTGAACGCGGTCAACGGTGACGAGACGGTCAACCCGGGCGGCATGGAGCTGGGCGGCCTCGGGCCGGTCAGCGAGGGTCTGTTCGCCTGGATCTTCGGCCTCGGCGCACTGATCGCGGTTGCCGTGTGGGTCGCCGCCCGGACCGCAAAGGCCAAGAAGTCATGAGTAGCCAAGACATTCCAGAAGAGAACCTGCCCGAGCAGGGCCACGCGCACGGCGCCGTGAGCGTCGCGGACGAGGAGAACCCGTTCGCGGACCCGGGGCTGCCGCCCCACGAGCACCGGATCCAGGACATCGACGAGCGGGCCGCCAAGCGGTCCGAGCGCGTCGTCGCCCTGCTGTTCACGGTCTCGATGCTGGCCACCATCGGCTTCATCGCCTCGTACGTGACGATCTCGCCCGACACGTCGGTCTACGTCTTCCCGATCGGGCACATCAGCGCGCTGAACTTCGCGCTCGGCCTGACCCTGGGCGCGGCGCTGTTCTGCATCGGCGCGGGCGCGGTTCACTGGGCCCGCACGCTGATGTCCGACGTCGAGGTCGCCGACGAGCGTCACCCGATCGAGGCCTCGCCCGAGGTCCGCGCGAAGGTCCACGCGGACTTCAAGGAGGGCGCCAAGGAGTCGGCGCTCGGCCGCCGCAAGCTGATCCGCAACACGATGTTCGGCGCGCTCACCCTGGTGCCGCTGTCCGGCGTCGTCCTGCTGCGGGACCTCGGTCCGCTGCCCGGCACCTCGCTGCGTCACACGCTGTGGGCCAAGGGCAAGCTGCTGGTCAACATGAACACCAACCAGCCGCTGCGTCCCGAGGACGTCGCCGTCGGTTCGCTGACGTTCGCCAAGCCCGAGGGTCTGGAAGAGGCCCAGGAGGACTTCCAGAACGAGATCGCCAAGGCGGCCCTGATGATCATCCGGCTGCAGCCGGGCAACATCAAGGACAAGCGCGAACTCGACTGGTCGCACGAGGGCATCGTCGCCTTCTCGAAGATCTGCACCCACGTCGGCTGCCCGATCTCCCTGTACGAGCAGCAGACGCACCACGTGCTGTGCCCGTGCCACCAGTCCACCTTCGACCTCTCCGACGGTGCCCGAGTGATCTTCGGCCCCGCTGGTCACGCCCTGCCGCAGCTCCGCATCGGCGTGAACGACGAGGGTTACCTCCAGGCGCTCGGCGACTTCGAGGAGCCCGTCGGTCCTGCATTCTGGGAGCGCGGATGAGCACCAACGAGAACAACGAGCGACGCGGCAAGGCGCCCGCCGGCGAGCGGATCGCCGACTGGGCCGACGGCCGGCTGGGGATCTACTCCCTGGCGAAGTCGAACATGCGGAAGATCTTCCCCGACCACTGGTCGTTCATGCTGGGCGAAGTCTGCATGTACAGCTTCCTCATCATCATCCTGACCGGTGTCTATCTGACGCTGTTCTTCCACCCGTCGATGAACGAGGTGGAGTACCACGGCAGCTACGTCCCGCTCCAGGGACAGCTGATGTCCGAGGCGTTCAACTCGACCCTGCACATCTCCTTCGACGTGCGCGGTGGCCTGCTCATCCGGCAGATCCACCACTGGGCCGCGCTGATCTTCCTCGCCGGCATGTTCGTGCACATGATGCGCGTGTTCTTCACCGGCGCGTTCCGCAAGCCGCGTGAGATCAACTGGCTGTTCGGCTTCCTGCTGTTCGTCCTGGGCATGTTCACCGGCTTCACCGGTTACTCGCTCCCGGACGACCTGCTCTCCGGCACCGGTGTGCGCTTCACCGAGGGCGCGATCCTGTCGATGCCGATCGTCGGCACGTACATCTCGTACTTCCTCTTCGGCGGCGAGTTCCCCGGCCACGACTTCGTGGCCCGGTTCTACTCGATCCACATCCTGCTGCTGCCGGGCATCATGCTCGGCCTGATGGTGGGCCACCTGATCCTGGTCTTCTACCACAAGCACACGCAGTTCGCGGGTCCCGGAAAGTCCGAGAAGAACGTCGTCGGCATGCCGCTGCTGCCGGTGTACATGGCGAAGGCCGGAGGCTTCTTCTTCCTGGTCTTCGGCGTGATCGCGGCCATCGCCGCGGTCACCCAGATCAACCCGATCTGGGCCATGGGCCCCTACCGGCCGGACCAGGTGTCCACGGGCGCCCAGCCCGACTGGTACATGGGCTTCGCCGAGGGTCTGGTCCGCTACATGCCGGGCTGGGAGATCAACTTCTGGGGTCACACGCTCGTCCTGGGCGTGTTCATCCCGCTGGTCCTCTTCGGCCTGGTGCTCGCCGCGATCGCGGTCTACCCGTTCATCGAGTCCTGGGTCACCGGCGACAAGAGCGAGCACCACATCCTGGACCGCCCGCGCAACGCCCCGACGCGCACCGCGTTCGGCGTCGCCTGGATCACGGTGTACATGGTGGGCCTGGTCGGCGGTGGCAACGACCTCTTCGCCACCCACTTCCACCTGTCGCTCAACGCGGTCACGTGGTTCGTCCGGATCTCCTTCTTCGCCGGACCGGTCATCGCCTTCATCGTCACCAAGCGGATCTGCCTCGGCCTGCAGCGCCGGGACCGCGAGAAGGTGCTGCACGGCCGCGAGACGGGCATCATCAAGCGCCTGCCGCACGGTGAGTTCATCGAGATCCACGAGCCGCTCAGCCAGGAGCAGCTGCACACCCTCACCGCGCACCACCAGTACGAGCCGGCCGCGATCGGCCCGGCGGTGGACGAGAACGGTGTCGAACGCAAGGTGAAGGGGTCCGAGAAGCTGCGCGCCAAGCTCAGCAACGCCTACTACGGCGAGGACAACCAGATCCCGAAGGCCACCGTCGAGGAGTACCGGGAGATCACGAGCGGCCACGGCCACCACTGATCCCCGAGCGTCGCCACGCCACAGTCGAAGGGCCCCGTCCGCGAGCCGGACGGGGCCCTTCGCCGTGTCCGGGGCTGGATAGGGTGGGAACACACTGTTCTGCGACGAAACCCAGGAGCGGCTATGAGCGCTGTGACCCCCGCTGGAGGCGACATCGCGGCGGGCCGTTCCTGGCCCGTCCTGCTGAACGGACTGCTGGACGGCCGGGACCTGTCCGCCGACGACACCGCCTGGGCGATGGACCTCATCATGCGCGGCGAGGCGACCGACGCCCAGATCGCCGGGTTCATGGTGGCGCTGCGCGCCAAGGGCGAGACGGTGCAGGAGATCAGCGGGCTGGTACGCACCATGTACGAGCACGCCAACGTGATCGAGGTGCCCGGGCCGGCCGTCGACATCGTCGGCACCGGCGGCGACGGCGCCAAGACGGTGAACATCTCCACCATGTCGTCGATCGTCGTCGCCGGCACCGGGACGAAGGTCGTCAAGCACGGCAACCGCGCCGCGTCCTCCGCCTCCGGCTCCTCCGACGTGCTGGAGAAGCTCGGCATCAACCTCGGCCTGACCCCGCGGCGGGTCGCCGAGGTGGCCGAGGAGGCCGGCATCACCATCTGCTTCGCGGTGAGGTTCCACCCCTCGCTGCGCCATGTCGCCGCGGCCCGCGGTCAGCTGGGGATCCGCACCACCTTCAACGTGCTCGGCCCGCTGACCAACCCGGCCCGGGTGCGCGCCCAGGCGGTCGGGGTGGCCGACCCGCGCATGGCGCCGATCGTGGCCGGGGTCCTCGCCGAGCGCGGGAACTCCGCCCTGGTGTTCCGGGGCGACGACGGCCTGGACGAGCTGACCACCACCTCCACGTCCCGGGTGTGGGTGGTCCGGGACGGCAAGGTCGCCGAGGAGCGCTTCGACCCCCGGGACGCCGGCATCGACCTGGTCCCCGTGGAGGCGCTGCGCGGCGCCGACGCCTCGTACAACGCGGAGGTGGCCCGGCGGGTGCTGGACGGCGAGCGCGGTCCCGTGCGGGACGCGGTGCTGCTGAACTCGGCGGCGGCGCTGGTCGCCCTGCGGCCGACCGACGAGCCGCTCACCGAGCAGCTCCGCGCGGGCATGGCGAGGGCGGCGGAGTCGATCGACTCCGGGGCGGCCGGGCGGACGCTGGAGCGGTGGGTGGCGGCCAGCAACGCCTGACCCCCGCCCGGTGCGACGCGGGGCGCGGTCCGGATGGCGGACCGCGCCTTGCGCGCCGTAGATCGTGTGGCAGGATACTGAACCAGGTCATGAGCGACAGCCATTCGGCCCCGGCCGGCTGTCCGGCAACCCTCCGTCCGTGGCGGGGTGCCCCGGGTGAGGACCAGGCCGTGGGCAGCGAGGTCCACGGCAAGCGCGGACCCCTCGCGCCGCTCCCGCGGGAGCGCGGGACCAGGGGTCCTGGTCGTCGAGGGAGCCTTCTGTGAGCAAGCGAATGCGATAGGGCGTCGAGCCCCGCCTCCGCGTACCCCTTTCACCTTCCGCCGTGCTCGAGCCGTACCGCTCGCACGGTGATCCCAGCCTGCCTCACGGGAGTTCACCATGTCCGTATCCACCGCTGCCGCCGCCCGGACCACCTGTGACGAGCTGCCCGTCCTCGGCCGGGACGTCACCGTCCCGCTCGTGACCGGCGGCGAGGTCGCCTACGCCGCGCTGGACTACGCCGCCAGCGCCCCCGCCCTGCAGCGCGTCTGGGACGACGTGGCCGCCTACGCGCCCTACTACGGCAGCGTCCACCGCGGCGCCGGCTACCTCTCCCAGCTGTCCACCGACCTGTTCGAGAACGCCCGCCGGACGGTCGCCAGGTTCCTCGACTGCCGCGAGAGTGACCAGGTGGTCTTCACCCGGTCGACCACCGACTCCCTCAACCTCCTCGCCCGCGCGCTCCCGGCCGGCTGCGAGGTGTTCGTCTTCGAGACCGAGCACCACGCCTCCCTGCTGCCGTGGCAGGACGCGCGGGTGACCGTCCTCGACGCGCCGCGCACCCCGCGGCGGGCCGTGGAGGCCCTGGAGCGGGCCCTCGCCGGCCGCGACCCGTACGGCCCGGCCCTGGTGTGCGTCACCGGCGCCTCCAACGTCACGGGCGAGCTGTGGCCGGTGCGCGAGCTGGCCGCCGCGGCCCACGCGCACGGTGCCCGGATCGTCCTGGACGCCGCCCAGCTCGTCCCGCACCACCCGGTGTCGGTCCAGGACCTGGACGTCGACTGGGTGGCCTTCTCCGGTCACAAGCTGTACGCGCCCTTCGGCTCCGGCGTGCTGGCCGGCCGGTCCGACTGGCTGGCCGCGGCCGAGCCGTACCTCGCGGGCGGCGGCGCCAGCCGCAGGGTCACCCGGCGCACCGACGGGGGCGTGGACGTGGAGTGGCACGAGAGCGCCGCGCGCCACGAGGCCGGCTCCCCGAACGTGATCGGCGCCTACTCCATCGCCTCCGCCTGCAAGGCCCTCGCCGAGGCCGGCTGGGACAGCCTCGTCGCCCGTGAGCAGCACCTTCTCGCCCGGGTCCGGGCCGGTCTCGCCGAGGTGCCCGAGGTCAGGGTGCTCTCGCTGTTCGGCGACGACGCCCCGCGGGTCGGCGTGCTCTCCTTCGTCGTCGAGGGCTGGAACAGCTCCCACTTCGCCGCCGCGCTCTCCGCCGAGTACGGCATCGGCGTCCGCGACGGCCTGTTCTGCGCCCACCCGCTGGTCCGCACCCTGCTGGGCGGCGACCCGGGCACCCAGGGCGAGTGCGGGGCGCCCGAGGCGGCGCCGGGCGAGAAGTCGCTGAACGCCGTCCGGGTCAGCTTCGGGGCGGGCACCCCCGACGAGCACGTGGAGCGCTTCGTCGACGCGGTGCGGGAACTGGTCCGCGACGGCGCGCGGTGGCGTTACCGCACGGAGGACGGCCGCTGCGTGCCGGTCCGCGACCAGCCCTGAGCCGGGCGCGGACTGCCAGGGCCTGTCCGGCCCCAGGAGGCGGCGTTCACGAGTCGAGACCGATCGCGAACGCCGCCTCCAGGTCGTGCTGGGAGTACGTGCGGAACGCGACGTGCGTGTCGGTGGCCTCCACGCCGGGGATCTTGCTGATCCGCCCGGGGATGACGTCGGCCAGGTCCTCGTGCTGCCGCACCCGGACCATGGCGATGAGGTCGTAGGTGCCGGTGACGGAGAAAACCTCGCTCACCGACTCCAGCGAAGCGATCCGCTCCGCGATCTCGGGGATCCGGTCCACGCTGGTCTTGATGAGGACAATCGCGGTGATCACGGCAGGTTCTCTCCCTCGGGTGCCGGGGCCGGTGCGGGCTTCACTCTAGTAGTCGGCCCGTAGCGCACCCACGCGTAGCCGAGGCCCAGGCCGAAGCCGATCAGGTGGGCGAGGTAGGCCACCCCCGGGCCCTGGCCGGAGCGGCCCGCCGCGAGCCACTGCAGGGCCGCCCAGAAGGGCAGCACCACCCAGGCCGGGAAGCGCAGGGGCAGGAAGAACAGGAAGGGGAGGAGACTGGTCACACGGGCACGGGGGAACAGGTACAGGAACGCTCCGAGGACCGCCGAGATCGCCCCCGAGGCGCCGACCAGCGACTGTCCGGAGGTGGCGTTGGCGGCCGCGTAGCCGAGCAGGGCCAGGTACCCGCAGCCGACGTAGAAGAGGGTGAACTCCACCCGGCCCATCCGTTCCTCGGTCATCAGCCCGAAGACGAAGAGGAAGAGCATGTTGCCGAGCAGATGCACCCAGCTGCCGTGCACGAACAGGGCGGTGGCCGGGGTCAGGGCGGCCCGCAGCGACGGGTCGAACAGCTCGGCCGGGACCACGCCCCAGTGGCGGAAGTACGCCCGCTGCGCCGCGAACAGCGCCCCGCCCGAGCCGTACGCCGGGGTGAGTCCGGACGCCGGGCCCAGCACGAAGATCAGGGTGCACAGGACGAGGAGGACGTACGTCATCGGCGCGGAGACGCCCCGGACCGCCCGGAACGCTCCGCGGGCCGCCGTGCCCCAGGTGCGGATCATGACTACAGAGCATGACGTAAGGGGACGCAAGCGCACAGACCGCCTCGCCGCCGTGGACGGACGGGCGGCGAGCGACCGCCAGGCCGTAGGGTTACGAGCCACACGCGCCGGGGAGCGGCGCGCACCGACGAAGAAGGAAGCGAACAGTCACGATGACGGTTCCCCTGCCGACCGCCACGACACGATGGCGCTGCGCCCTCTGCGGCAACCTCACCCGCTTCGACGTGACCCGCTCGTCGAAGGTCGTCGAGTACGTTCACCTGGACCTCGCGGGAGAGCCGACGGTCGAGGAGCGCGAGGTGGTCAGTGAGACCATCGAGTCGGTCCGCTGCCGCTGGTGCAACGCGGTGGACCAGGTGGAACTCGTGGACAGGCCGGGCGCCGGCTCCTGAGCGGAGCGGGCCCCGTACGGATATTGGGGTGTGACGGATGGTGGAGACCGCAGGCGGGGGGCCGGGCGACGGCACCGCCGAGGTGCTTGACCGTCCGCTGCCCGACGGCGTGCGCCGGCGGGTCGTGCAGATCGTCTCGGACGCCTTCGGCCTGCTGACGGTGACGGAACTGCCCACCCAGCTGCGGCAGTACGCCCGGTTCGCCCCCAATCGCCGGGCCAAGTTCGCCGGCAACGCGATGGCGGCCGCGCTGGAGACCGACGGGCTGTTCCGGCAGCGGGTCGCGGAGAAGTTCAGAGAGGCGCAGCCGGAACTCTCCGGCGCCCTCGACTCCGGCTCGCCGCCCCCGGCCGCGGACCCGCTCGAAGTGGCGGCCGCGGCCTACGTACTGCGGCCCGCGGGCTGGGTGAAGCTGGTCACCGCGGCCGGCGAGGAGGCGCAGCGCGCCGACGCCGAGCGGGCCGACGAGGAGGGCCGGGCCGAACTCGAGCGGCTGCGCGCCGAACTCGCCCAGGCCCGTGAGCAGACCCGCGCCGAGACCGAACGGCTGCGCGCCGAGGCGGAGTCGGCGAAGCGGGAGGCGGAGTCCCTGCACCGCAAGCTGCGTGCCGCGCTCAGCGACGTCAAGCGCGGTGAGGCCGCGCTGCGCAAGTCGCGGGGCGAGACCGAGACCGTGCGCGCCGAGGGGCAGGCACAGCTCTCGGCCGCCGAGAGCGAGTCGCGGCGGCTCAAGGCGCGCCTCGGTGAGGTCGAGGCGGCGCTGGAGGCCACCCGGCGGGCGGCCCGCGAGGGCCGCAGCGTCGAGGACATGCGGGTGCGGCTGCTGCTGGACACCCTGCTGGACGCCGCCCAGGGCCTGCGGCGCGAGCTCGCCCTGCCGCCGGTCTCGGTGCGGCCGGCCGAGACCGTGGACGCGGTCGAACCGGGGCGGATGACCCCGAAGGACATCGCGGCCCGGGCGCTGTCCGAGAACGACCCGGCGATCCTCGACCAGTTGCTGGCGCTGCCGCAGGCGCATCTGGTGGTCGACGGCTACAACGTCACCAAGACCGGTTATCCGCAGATGCCGCTGGAGAAGCAGCGGCTGCGCCTGCTGGGCCAGCTCTCCGCGCTCGCCGCGCAGACCGGCGCCGAGGTGACCTGCGTCTTCGACGGCGCCGAACTGGCCGCGCCGGTGCTGCTCGCGCCGCCGCGCGGGGTGCGGGTGCTGTTCTCCAAGCCGGGCGTCACGGCGGACGAGCTGATCCGGCAGCTCGTGCGCGCCGAGCCGCCGGGCCGTCCGGTCATCGTCGCCTCCACCGACCGGGAGGTGGCCGACGGGGTCGCCCGCGCCGGTGCCCGTCCGGTGGCCTCTGCGGTACTTCTGAAGCGACTGTCCTGAACGTGCAATGCGCATATGCATTGCCCGAATTGGACGTATCGTCACGCAACGTAGTGTCAATCCGGCATCACCGCACGTGAGTTGTGTGCAAAGAATGCGTTGCGTCACCGGGTTTTTCGCCGCAGGGATTTGAACTGATCACAACTGGGTCACTAGGGTCTGGCTCGAACCTCCGAACGGGTGATCACTCACAAGAAGGAGATCGTCCCTCGTGGCGTCCCACCGTCGACCCAAGCAGCCCAGCCGCACGCGTGTCACCGTGCTGACCACCGCGGCCGCGGCCGCCGTCGTGCTGAGCGCGAACGCCGCCAACGCCGCCCCGAGTGAGAAGCTCGGCAAGGACGAGGTCAAGGCGAAGGTCGACACGCTCTACGAGCAGGCCGAGCAGGCCACCGAGAAGTACAACGGGGCCAAGGAGAAGCAGCAGAAGCTGCAGAAGGAAATCTCCACCATCCAGGACAACGTGGCCCGGGGCCAGGAGGAGCTGAACAAGCTCCGCGACGGCCTGGGTTCGCTGGCCACCGCGCAGTACCGCTCCGGCGGCATCGACCCCTCGGTCCAGCTCTTCCTGTCCGCCGATCCGGACGACTACCTCGACAAGGCCTCCACGCTCGACCAGTTGAGCGGTCAGCAGGTCGAGGCGCTGAAGAAGATCCAGGACAAGCAGCGCCAACTCGCCCAGGAGCGGGCCGAGGCCACCGAGAAGCTCAAGGACCTGGCCGCCACCCGCACCGAGCTGGGCAACAAGAAGAAGGAAGTCCAGGGCAAGCTCGCCGAGGCGCAGAAGCTGCTCAACACCCTGACCGCCAAGGAGAAGGCGGCCCTCGCCGCCGAGCAGCAGCGCGCCAACCGCTCCTCCACCGACCGTGTGGACCTGGGCAACGACACCTCCGCCTCCGGCCGGGCCGCCGCCGCCTTCTCCGCCGCGCAGAGCAAGATCGGCACCCCGTACGTCTACGGCGCCTCCGGTCCGTCCTCCTTCGACTGCTCGGGTCTGACCTCCTGGGCCTACGCCCAGGCCGGCGTCTCCATACCGCGCACCTCCGAGGCCCAGGCGGGCTACGGCGCCCACCTGTCGATGAGCCAGCTCCAGGTCGGCGACCTGGTCTTCTTCTACGGCGACCTGCACCACGTCGGCCTCTACGCCGGCAACGGCCAGGTGCTGCACGCCCCGCACACCGGCGCCGTGGTCCGCTACGAGTCGATCAACAACATGCCCTTCCAGTTCGGCGTCCGCGTCTGACCCCGTCCGGCGCCTGCTCCAAGACGCCCGAAAGGGCGAATCCCGAGTACCGCGACTGACCCCCCGCCCCGCCCTGACCTGCGTCAGCGGCGGGGCGCGGTGGTCACGGGGCCGTTGACGCCCTTTGGCCGCCGTCCTCCCGCACGGTTACTGTCTGCCGCGTTTCCCCGGCGCGGGGGCCTCCCCGTCCCCCGCGCCGGGGGACCGCTCCTGTCCGCCAGCAGAAGGACCGCCGTGGGTTCCCATCGCCGTCTCGCACCGTCCGGGTTCGACCGGGGCGCATCGACCGCCCTGTGCGCGTTGTCGGCGGCGGTCGCCGCCCTCGGGGCCGTACCGGCCGACGCGGCGCCGCACCGGAACACGCGCGCCGAGGTGGACCGCCTCTACGAGGAGGCCGAGAAGGCGACCCAGGCCTACGACAAGGCCGACGAGCGGGCCGACGCGCTGCGCCGCGAGGTCCGGGTCGCGCAGGAGCACATCGCGCGCCGCCAGCAGCGCGTCAACACCATGCGGGAGCGGCTGGGCTCGCTGGCCGGCGCCCAGTACCGCTCCGGCGGCCTCGACCCGGCCGTCGCCCTGCTCCTGTCCGACGACCCGGACGACTACCTCGACCGCGCCTCCACCCTCGACCGCATCGGCGCCCAGCAGGCCGGGCAGCTCAGGGAGTTGCGGACGCAGCTGCGGCAACTCGCCCAGGAACGCGCCGAGGCCGCCGGGAAGCTCGCGGAACTCCAGCGCGACCGCAGGGCCGTCGACACCCACAAGCGGATCGTGGAGCGCAAGCTGGCCCGGGCCCGCCAACTGCTCAACTCCCTGCCCGCCGCCGAACGCGCCGCCTACGGCCGGGCCTCCCGCGACGGCCGAATCGACCTGCCCGGGCTCTCGGACCTGGCCGGCGCCGTCGCCCCCGACGCCCGCGCCGCGGCCGCCGTCGCCGCCGCCCGGTCCGCGCTCGGCCGCCCCTACGTGTGGGGCGCCAGCGGGCCGTCCGGCTTCGACTGCTCGGGGCTGATGCAGTGGGCGTACGCGCGGGCCGGCGTCCATCTGCCGCGCACCTCCCAGGACCAGCGGCACGCCGGCCGGCAGGTCCCGCTGTCCGAGGCGCGCCCCGGCGACCTGGTCGTCTACCGCTCCGACGCCAGCCACGTCGGCATGTACGTCGGCGGCGGCCGGGTGATCCACGCGCCCCACCCGGGGGCGCCGGTGCGCTACGACCCGGTCGGGATGATGCCGATCGCCTCCGTCACCCGCCCCTGACCTCCGCCGGCGCGCCGTACGATCGGCGGGTGACTGTTCGTGGACGGGCGCCGCGGACCTGGCGCGCCGCGGCGGCGGGGCTCTGCCTGCTGTTCCTGCCGCCACTGGCCGGGTGCGCCGGGCGGACCGCCGCCGACCCGGTCACCGCCGAGGTGCAGCGGGTCCTCGACCGGCGCTCCGCGGCCCTGCTCGGGCACGACGAGACGGCCTTCGGCGCCACCGGCGCCCGCACCGCCTACGTCCGGCTGCGGGCCCTGCCGCTGGCCTCCTGGGCGTACCGGGTGACGGCACTGCGCCACGCCGGCTCCGGCGCGACCGCCGACACCGAGCTGCGCTACCGGGTCGCCGGCTACGACAGCGCGCCGGTCACCGTCCGCCGCACCCTCACCCTGCGCCGCGACGGCGGCCGCTGGTACGTCACCGGGGACCGGCCCGCCGCGAAGACCGGGCAGCAGCTCTGGGACCAGGGCCGGGTCACCGCCGTCAGCGGCGCGCACAGCCTGGTCCTGGGAACCGGCCGCAGCGCCGCCGAGCTGCGCCGCTACGCCCGGCTCGCCGACCGCGCCGTACCGGCCGTCTCCGCGGCGTGGGGGACGGCCTGGACGCGGCGGCTCGTCGTGCTGGTCCCGCGGAGCCTCGCGGGCATGGCCGGCCTGCTCGGCTCGCCCGCCTCCGGCTACCGGGGCATCGCCGCGGTCACCACCGGCGAGGCGGGCAGCCCGGGGCGGACGCCCGCGGACCGGGTGGTGGTCAACCCGGAGGCGTACGCCGTGCTGGGCGAGGTCGGCAAGCAGGTGGTGCTCACCCACGAGACCACCCACGTGGCCACCCGGGCGCAGACCACCGCGGCCACCCCGCTCTGGCTCTCCGAGGGATACGCCGACTGGATCGGCTACCTCGGCACCGGACGCACCCCGGCCGAGGCCGCGCCGGAACTGGCCCGCGCGGTCCGGGACGGCAAGGCGCCGGCGGCCCTGCCCACCGACCGGGACTTCGCCTTCAGCGGCGATCCCACCCGCCTCGCCCAGGCCTACGAGGGCGGCTGGCTGGCCTGCCGGATGATCGCCGCCCACTGGGGCGAGAGCCGCCTCGGCGCCTTCTACCGGGCCGTCGGCGCGCACGGCGAACGCGCGGGCGCCCTCGCCGACGCCCTGCACAGGGTCCTCGGCACCACCCCGGAGGCGTTCACCGCCCGGTGGCGCGCGTACGTGCGGGATCAGCTGGGCTGAGCGGCACGGGACCGGCGGGCGCCGGGACGGTGGCGCGCCACAGGGCCCGGGCCGCGGTGAGGGCGGCGGCGAGCAGCAGGCCGTTGCGCAGGAGCAGCAGGGCGACGCCGTAGGTGTCGCTCACGATGACGTGCGCGAAGCCGATCGGGAACTCCAGCAGCGTCACGAAGGCGGCCGCCAGGACCAGTGCGGCGGGCCTGCCGGTCCGGCTCGCCCGGTGGCACCCGCACACGGCGGCCAGGCCGACCAGCCACACCAGGTACTGCGGGCTGATCACCCGGCTGGTGACGGTGAAGAGCAGTACCGCGGTGAACGCCGCGTCCGCGGGCGTGTGCGGCTCGAACCGGGTCGCCCGCACCCGCCACAGCAGCAGCCAGCCGAAGGCGCCGGCGCTGAGCACCACGGCCGCCTTGCCGACCGCCCCGACATACGGGCCGAGGAACTCCACCGAGCCGTAGTTCAGCACCACCTCGCCCGGCCAGCCGAAGCGCCGGGCCACATGCAGGACCAGGCCGCCCAGCGACTCCACCTCGGTGCCCCGGTCGCGCTGGAAGGCCAGGAAGGCGAAGGCGCCCGGCATCGCCACCGCGAACAGGGCCGCGCCGCCGCCCGCGGTCACCGCCGCCGCGCACCACGTCCGCAGCCGTGCGGCGCCCACCAGCAGCAGGGCGGGCCACACCTTCAGCAGGGCCCCGAACGCCGCCAGCGCGCCCATCAGCCGGGGGTGGCGGGTCCCGGCGGACAGGGCCGCCACGGCCACCGCGGTCACCATCAGGTCGTAGCGGGCGTACGCCGTCGGGCCGAGCAGCGGCAGACCCGCCACCCAGATCCAGGCGCCGCGCGAGGACCGCCCCGGGCCCCGGCCCGCGTGCGCCAGCAGCCCGAACACCACCAGGTCGGCCAGGCAGCTCAGGACGAAGAAGGCGGCCGCGTAGCCGAGGAACGGCAGCAGGTCGGGGGAGAGCACCGCGAGCGCGGCGGCGGGCGGGTACTGCCAGGTCACGTCGTCCAGCGGGAACGTGCCCCGGCGCAGCACCCCGGCCCAGCCCTGGTAGATCACCGACACGTCGGTGGTGACATCGGCACCGGGCAGCGAGAACACCCGGAAGACCAGGAGCAGCAGCACCAGCCGGGTCGCGCACCAGGCCCACGGCAGCGCCGCCCGCCGTCCGCCCGTCGTCCTCACGCGTGCTCCCGTCCGTCCGCGGCCCCTGGCCGGCCGGCCACGGCCGCCCGGCCCGTCACGGGCGCGCGGTAGGGTCGGCGGCGATGCACAAGACCCTCATCGTCACCAACGACTTCCCGCCCCGGCCGGGCGGCATCCAGGCGTTCCTGCACAACATGGCCCTCCGGCTGGACCCCGAGCGGCTGGTCGTCTACGCCTCCACCTGGAAGCGCGGACAGGAGGGGGCCCGGGCCACGGCCGCCTTCGACGAGGACCAGCCCTTCACCGTCGTACGCGACCGTACGACCATGCTGCTGCCGACGCCCGTGGCGACCCGCCGGGCGGCCGGCCTTCTGCGGGAGCACGGCTGCACCTCGGTGTGGTTCGGGGCGGCCGCGCCGCTCGGTCTGATGGCGCCGGCCCTCCGCAGGGCCGGCGCCGAGCGGCTGGTGGCGACCACCCACGGCCACGAGGCGGGCTGGGCCCAGCTCCCCGCGGCGCGGCGGCTGCTGCGCCGGATCGGCGAGTCCACGGACACCCTCACCTACCTCGGCGAGTACACCCGCTCCCGGATCGCGGCCGCCCTCACCGAGGACGCGGCCCGGCGCATGACGCAACTGCCGCCCGGGGTCGACGAGAAGACCTTCCACCCGGACTCCGGCGGCGCCGAGGTACGGGCGCGGCTCGGGCTCACCGAGCGGCCGGTGGTGGTGTGCGTCTCCCGGCTGGTGCCGCGCAAGGGCCAGGACACCCTCATCCGCGCCATGCCCCGCATCCTGGCCGCCGAGCCGGACGCCGTGCTGCTGATCGTCGGCGGCGGCCCCTACGAGCGGGACCTGCGCCGGCTGGCCCGGGAGACCGGCGTCGACGCCTCGGTGCGCTTCACCGGCGCCGTGCCCTGGTCCGAACTGCCCGCGCACTACGGCGCCGGCGACGTCTTCGCCATGCCGTGCCGCACCCGGCGCGGCGGGCTGGACGTGGAGGGCCTCGGCATCGTCTACCTGGAGGCCTCCGCCACCGGGCTGCCGGTCGTCGCCGGGGACTCCGGCGGCGCGCCGGACGCGGTGCTGGACGGCGAGACCGGCTGGGTCGTACGCGGCGGCGAACCGGCCGAGGCGGCCGAGCGGATCACCGCCCTGCTCGGCGACGCCGGGCTGCGCCGCCGGATGGGCGAGCGCGGCCGCCAGTGGGTCGAGGAGCGGTGGCGCTGGGACCTGCTGGCGGACAGGCTCAAGGACCTGCTCCAGGCCTGAGACGACGGCGGCCTGCCTCCGGCGGCGAGGCCGCTCTCGCGGCGGGCCCTGGACGGACGCGGGCCGGCGGGCGCCTGCCGGCCGGCTGTGGGCACGGACGCCGTCGGCGCGGGGCCCCGCCGGGGACCCGCGCCGTGACGCGCTCTCAGCAGGCGGCCTACTTGGCGTAGATCGCCTCGATCTCGTCCGCGTAGTCCTTCGCCACCACGTTCCGCTTGAGCTTCAGGGACGGGGTGAGGTGGCCCGACTCCTCCGTGAACTGCTCGGTCAGGACGCGGAACTTGCGCACCGACTCCGCCTTGGACACCGCCGCGTTGCCGTCGTCGATCGCCGACTGGATCGCCGCCCGCAGCTCGGGGTCCTTACGCAGCGACGCGGCGGTGGAGCCGGCCGGCTTGCCGTGCTCCTCGGCCCAGCGGCCGAGGAACTCCTCGTCGAGGGTGACCAGCGCGCCGACGAACGGCCGCCCGTCGCCCACCACCATGCACTCGGCGACGAGCGCGTGCGCCCGGATCCGGTCCTCGATCACGGCCGGGGCCACGTTCTTGCCGCCCGCCGTGACGATGATCTCCTTCTTCCGGCCGGTGATGCGCAGGTAGCCGTCCTCGTCCAGGGTCCCTATGTCGCCGGTGTGGAACCAGCCGTCGGCCAGCGCCTCGGCGGTCGCGCCCGGGTTGTTCCAGTACTCCTTGAACAGGTGCTCGCCGTGCAGCAGCACCTCGCCGTCGTCCGCTATCCGGATCACCGAGCCGGGCAGCGGCTGGCCGACCGTGCCGATCTTCTGCCGGTCCCAGGGGTTGAACGCGGTCGCCGCGCAGGACTCGGTCAGGCCGTAGCCCTCCAGCACCGTGAAGCCGATGCCGCGGAAGAAGTGGCCGAGCCGCTCGCCCAGCGGGGCGCCGCCGGAGATCGCGTACTCGCCGCGGCCGCCGAGGACCGCGCGCAGCTTGCTGTAGACCAGCCGGTCGAAGACCTTGTGCTTGATCCGCAGGCCGAGGGCCGGGCCGGAAGCGGTGTCCAGCGCCTTGCTGTAGGCGATCGCGGTGTCCGCCGCCTTGTCGAAGATCGCGCCCTTGCCGTCCGCCTGCGCCTTGGCGCGGGCGGTGTTGTAGACCTTCTCGAAGACGCGCGGCACACCGAGGACCAGGGTCGGCCGGAACGCGGCCAGTTCGTCGGTGAGGTTCTTGATGTCCGGCACGCAGCCCAGCTTGATGGGCGCCATCATCGGGGCGATCTGCACCAGCCGGCCGAAGACGTGCGCCAGCGGCAGGAAGAGCAGCACCGAGCACTCGCCGGTGCGGAACAGCGGGCGCAGCCGCTCGACGATGTTGCCGCACTCGGCGAAGAAGCTGCGGTGGGTGAGCACACAGCCCTTGGGGCGGCCCGTCGTGCCGGAGGTGTAGACGATCGTCGCCGGGTCGTCGGCGCGGGCGAGCGAGCCGCGCTCCTCCACGGTCGCGTCCGCGACGTCCTGGCCGAGCCGGGCCAGTTCCTCCAGGCCGCCGGCCTCGATCTGCCAGACGTGCTTCAGCGCGGGCAGCGAGGCGCGCACCGACTCCACGGCGGCCGCGTGGCCGTCCAGCTCCACGACACAGGCGGTCGCGCCCGAGTCGGACAGGATCCACTGCACCTGCTCCGGCGAACTGGTCTCGTACACCGGCACGGTCACCGCGCCCGCGCTCCAGATCGCGAAGTCCATCAGCGTCCACTCGTACCGGGTGCGGGACATCAGCCCCACCCGGTCGCCCGGCTGCACACCGGCGGCGATGAGGCCCTTGGCGGCGGTGCGCACCTCGGCGAGGAACCGGGTCGCCGTCACGTCCTGCCAGACACCGCCCACGTTGCGGGCGATCACGGCGACGTCGGGATGCTGCGCGGCGTTTCTGCGGACGATGTCGGTCAGGTTGCCGTCGGCAGGGACCTCGTACAAAGCCGGAAGGCTGAACTCGCGCAAGACTGCTGCTCCTCATAGGGCGCCGGCGCCACGACTCTGTGTGATGCGACGGTGCGGTCCAAGGCTCGGGAGTGCTCCGGGAACCACATGCCGATTCACATGTTGAAATCCAGAGCACGACTGGACGGCCCGGACGTTACCCGCCGGTATGGCCTCTACGACAGGGGGTCCCGGTGAGATGTTCGCTGCGTCACACAGGTTGGCGTTCCTTCGCGCACAGTAGTCCACGGCACAACCGACCGGCGAGTAACCGCAGGCCGGACCGGCACTGTTCACAAGGGCCGCGCGCCGCCTACCCTTGATCACCATGGCAACCACACCGGCCGGCGGCCGACGCACCCGCGTCCACGTGGTCAGCGACGTGCACGGCAACGCCCGTGACCTCGCCCGGGCCGGCGAGGGGGCGGACGCCCTGATCTGCCTCGGCGACCTCGTCCTCTTCCTCGACTACGCCGACCACTCGCGCGGCATCTTCCCCGACCTGTTCGGCGAGGAGAACGCGGACCGCATCGTCGAGCTGCGCACCGCCCGCCGGTTCGAGGAGGCGCGCGCCTTCGGGGCCCGGCTGTGGGCCGGGATCGGCACCGACCGGGCCGCCGCGATCGAGCGTGCGGTGCGCAAGCAGTACGCCGAGCTGTTCGCCGCGTTCCCGACGCCGACGTACGCCACCTACGGCAATGTCGACATGCCGCCTCTGTGGCGGGAGTACGCCCGGCCCGGCACCACGGTGCTGGACGGCGAGCGGGTGGAGATCGCCGGCCGGACCTTCGGCTTCGTCGGCGGCGGACTGCGGACGCCGATGCGCACGCCGTACGAGATCGACGACGAGGAGTACGCGGCGAAGATCGAGGCGGTCGGCGAGGTGGACGTGCTGTGCACCCACATCCCGCCGGAGGTGCCCGAACTGGTCTACGACACGGTCGCGCGCCGCTTCGAGCGGGGGAGCAGGGCGCTGCTGGACGCCATCCGCCGCACCAGACCGCGGTTCGCCCTGTTCGGGCACGTCCACCAGCCGCTGGCGCGCCGGATGCGGATCGGCGCGACCGAGTGCGTGAACGTGGGGCACTTCGCGGGCACCGGCCGGCCGTGGGCCCTGGAATGGTGACGGAACGCCGACGCGGACGGGGTGAAGGCGGCTGGTCGGGGGCGCGGTAGCCTTCACGCTGCACACACGTGCGCGGTCCGCGCACGGCAAGAGTCTCTTCGGTCCGCATCTGGAGGAGCCACGGCGATGGCGGAACACACCAGTTCGAGCATCACGATCGAGGCGGCTCCGGCCGACGTCATGGCGGTGATCGCCGACTTCGCCCGCTACCCGGACTGGACCGGCGAGGTCAAGGAGGCCGAGGTGCTCGCGACCGACGGCCGGGGCCGGGCCGAGCAGGTCCGCCTCGTCATGGACGCCGGCGCCATCAAGGACGACCAGACGCTGGCCTACACCTGGACCGGGGAGCACGAGGTCTCCTGGACGCTGGTGAAGTCCCAGATGCTGCGTTCGCTGGACGGCTCCTACCTGCTGAAGCCGGCCGGGCAGGGCGCCACCGAGGTGACCTACCGGCTCACCGTCGACGTCAAGATCCCGATGCTCGGCATGATCAAGCGCAAGGCCGAGAAGGTCATCATCGACCGCGCCCTGGCGGGCCTGAAGAAGCGCGTGGAGTCGGACCGCTGAGCGCCGGCGCGGGTCCCGCCGAGGCCGCCCGCGGACCCGGGGCGGAGGCCTCCCGCCGCCCGCGGCTCCGGCGCCCCCGGGGACGCCGCCCGGCCGCGGCACCGGCAGCCGCCGCCGCGCCCTTCCGTTACCGTTCACCCTCATGCGCACCCTCCTGATCACGGGCCCGGGCGGCGGCGGCCGTACGACCGTCGCGGCCGCCACCGCACGGCGCGCCGCGGCCGCAGGCACCCGCACCGTCCTGCTCGGCGCGGACCACACCGACACCCTCGGCGCGGCGCTGGGCACCGGGACAGGACCGGTCCCCGCCGAGGCCGCCGGGAACCTCACCGTCTGGCGCCCCGACGCGGCCGACCGCTTCCGGCAGGACCTCACCGCCTTCCAGACCCGCGCCGCGAACGTCCTGGACCTGCTCGGCGCCGCCCGGCTGGACGCCGAGGAGGTGACCCCGCTGCCCGGCGCCCAGGAACTCTCCTTCCTGCGCGCCCTGCGGGACGCCGCCCTCTCCGAGCGCTACGACCTCCTCGTCGTCGACCTCCCGCCCCTGCCGCAGGCCCTCCCGCTGCTCGCCCTCCCGGAGGAACTGCGCCGCTACCTGCGCCGGCTGCTCCCGCCCGAGCGGCAGGCGGCCCGCGCCCTGCGCCCGGTCCTCGGCCGGCTGGCCGGCGTCCCGATGCCCGCGCAGTGGCTGTACGAGACGGCGGCCCGCTGGGACACCGAACTCGCCGCGGTGGAGGCCGTGCTCACCGACCGGCACACCACCGTGCGCCTGGTCGCCGAACCCGGTCCGGCCGGCGCCGACGCGGTCCGCACCGCCCGCCTCGGCCTCGCCCTGCGCGGACTGCGCACCGAGAGCCTGGTCGCCAACCGGGTGCTGCCCGACACCGTGCCCGACACCTGGCTCGCCGGGCTCCTGGCGCAGCAGCGCAAGACGCTCGCCGAGTGGCAGGCGGAGCACGACGTCCACTGCGTGCCGCACCTCGGCCGCGACCCGCACGGCGCCGACGACCTCGACGCCCTCGCCGTCCCGGGCGTCAACCAGGCGCCCGCCCCGGTCGAGTGGCCCGTCACCGACTCCCTCGCCGTCGACGGGGTGCTGGTCTGGCACATCCCGCTGCCCGGCGCCGTACGGGAGGACCTGGACCTGATCCGGCGCGGCGACGAACTCGTGGTGAGCGCCGGCCCCTTCCGGCGGATCGTGCCGCTGCCCTCCGCCCTGCGCCGCTGCACCGTCGCCGGCGCCGGGCTGCGCGAGGGCGAGCTGCGCGTCCGGTTCGCGCCCGACCCCGGGCTGTGGCCCGCGGCGGACCGGTGAACGGGTGGGCCGTTCGGGTAACGTCGTAGGGGCGAACCGTAGTCAGGAGTCCGCCATGAGCGAAGAGCGCCCCACATCCGACCCCGCCGCGGAGGTCCACGAGGAGGGGGCGACCGACGCCGACGCCTGGGCCACGGCCTGCGCCGAGGACCTCGCCGCCGAGAAGGCCCGCCGCCACTCCGATCAGGGCCCGCCCCCGGGCTCCGCCGCCGATGAGCTGCGCAGACTCGTGGACACCGTGGCCGACAGGCTGTCCGGCCTGCAGTCCCCGCTCCTCGGGGGCCTCGCCGGCCCCGCCGCCCAGCAGGCGGTACGGCAGGTCGTCCAGCAGGCGAAGGCCGCCGTGGAGCCCGTCCTGGAGCGCAACCCGGACGTGTTCGACCACCTCGCCGCGGCCGGCAACGAACTGCTGGCCGCGTACCGGTCCGCCGTCCACAACCAGGAACGCCGCTGGACCACCGGCGCCTCCGGCCCGAAGGGCGAGGGGACCGACGGCCCCGGCCGGGGCGAGGACGGCGGCCCGGGGGAGCGCATCGACCTGGACTGAAGCCCTCCCACGGCGGGGCCTCGGGTACGGTTGGCCGTAGCGGGGCTCGACCGAACTGAGGGATTCATGGGACTCACCATCGGCGTCGACATCGGCGGCACCAAGATCGCGGCCGGCGTGGTCGACGAGGAAGGCAACATCCTCTCGACGTTCAAGGTGCCGACCCCCACCACGCCCGAGGCCATCGTGGACGCCATCGCCTCGGCGGTGGAGGGCGCGCGCGCCGGGCACGAGATCGTCGGCGTGGGCATCGGTGCGGCCGGTTACGTGAACCGGCAGCGCTCCACGGTCTACTTCGCGCCCAACATCGACTGGCGCAACGAACCGCTCAAGGAGAAGGTCGAGGCCCGCGTGGGCCTGCCCGTCGTGGTCGAGAACGACGCCAACGCCGCAGCCTGGGGCGAGTACAGGTTCGGCGCGGGCAAGGGCCACCGCAACGTCATCTGCATCACCCTCGGCACCGGCCTCGGCGGCGGCATCATCATCGGCAACAAGCTGCGCCGCGGCCACTTCGGCGTCGCCGCCGAGTTCGGCCACATCCGCATGGTGCCGGACGGCCTGCTGTGCGGCTGTGGTTCGCAGGGCTGCTGGGAGCAGTACGCATCCGGCCGCGCCCTGGTGCGCTACGCCAAGCAGCGCGCCAACGCCACCCCCGAGCGCGCCGAGGTGCTGCTCTCCCTCGGCGACGGCACCCCCGACGGCATCGAGGGCAAGCACATCTCCATGGCCGCCCGGCAGGGCGACCCGGTGGCCGTCGACTCCTACCGCGAGCTGGCCCGCTGGGCCGGCGCCGGACTGGCCGACCTGGCCTCGCTCTTCGACCCCTCGGCGTTCATCGTCGGCGGCGGGCTCTCGGACGAGGGCGACCTGGTCCTGGACCCGATCCGCAAGTCCTACAAGCGCTGGCTGGTCGGCGGCAACTGGCGTCCGGTGGCCGACGTGATCGCCGCTCAGCTCGGCAACAAGGCGGGCCTGGTGGGCGCCGCCGACCTGGCCCGGGAGCCCGACCCGATCATGTGACGAGCGTGTACGGCAGTGCCCGCCGATCCTGTCCCGGGACGGCGGGCACCGTCGTATGTTGATCACCATGGCAACCCCGACGCTTCCCGACTCCCGCACCGAACCGGACGGTTCCGCCGTCATCCGGGTCCTCGCCTACAACGTCCGCTCGATGCGCGACGACACCGACGCGCTCGCCCGGGTGATCACCGCCTGCGCCCCCGACCTGGTCCTGGTCCAGGAGGCCCCGCGCTTCTTCCGCTGGCGCAAGAAGCTGGCCCGGCTCGCGGCCGCCTCCGGCCAGGTCGTCCTCACCGGGGGCGCGACGGCCGCGGGCCCGGCGGTCCTGTGCTCGCTGCGCGCTACGGTCGAGCGCACCGAGGACGTGCTCCTGCCGCTCACCCCGGGACTGCACCGGCGCGGCTTCGCCACCGCCGTCGTGACGTTCGGCGCCGCCCGCCTCGGAGTCCTGAGCTGCCACCTGAGCCTGCGGCAGGACGAGCGGCAGGCACAGGGCGGGATGCTCCTGGACCGGCTCGCCGCACTGGGCGTGGAGCACGCCGTCGCGGGCGGTGATCTCAACGAGCGTCCCGACGGCCGCACCTTCCGGCGTCTCGCGGCCGCCCTCCAGGACTGCCGGGCCGTCAGCCCCTGGGGCGGCGAGTTCACCTCCACCGCCGCCGACCCGCACCAGCGCATCGACGCCCTCTTCGCGACCGGGGGCGTCGAGGTCCTCGGCTGCGGGGTGCCCCTGGGCCTGCCGGGCGTGCGCGAGGACGACCTGAGGGCGGCCACCGACCACCTGCCGGTCCTGGCCGCCCTCAGGATCCCGGCCTCCTGACGCGGGGCCGGCGGGCAGTGGGTCAGACCACGGCCCCGCGCCCCGGGTCGTCGTCGCCGTCCTCGTCCGTCCGCATCCGCGTCACCAGCGTCACGAAGCCGCCGAGGAAACCGCCGATGCCCAGGGTCGCCAGGTACCAGGTCATCTGCCAGCCGAGCAGCACGGCCAGCAGGAGCAGCACCGGCCCGCCGACGACCCCCAGCCAGGCGAACCTGGCGGTCGTGTCGGCGGTCGGCAGCGGCGGCGGCTCGGGCGGCACGAAGTGGCCCTCGTCGTCCTCGCCGAGGTCGTCGTCGGACGGCTCGGCCACCCGGTAGTCGCGCGGGCCCACCCCGGGCGCGAACGCCACCGAGCTGCCCAGCGGCCGGTCGGAGCGCGGCTCACCGGGCCCCTCGGCGCCGTCGGCGCCCCCGTCCGGGGCTTCTTCCTTCTCGAGCAGCGCGAGATCCTCGACCGGCTTGAAGGGGCGGCTGCCCGGCGGGTCCGGCGGCTCGGCGCCGTAGCCCGCGACGATCGCCTGCCAGGCGGCCTCCTCGTCGAAGGGCACCCCCTTCTCGTCCGGCTCGCGGTCCCCGCGGTCGGAGTCGTGCTCAGCCAACTGCGGCCGTCCCTTCCTTGCCGGTACTGGGTGCGAGCCGGCCGATGAAGGCGAGGCTCTCCTCGAAGACCCGGTCCGCGTCCTGGTCCAACGTCGCGACGTGGCGACTGTGTTCCAGCACGGTCTCGGTGACGTCCCGGGAGGACACCCGGCTCAGCACGCGCGCCGAGTCGGCCGCCGGGACCACGGGGTCGTGGGCGCTGCGCAGCAGCAGCAGCGGCTGGGTCACCTGGGGCAGCTCGCCGTCCAGCCGGCGCAGGAACACCCGCAGGGAGTCCGCCGCGTGCAGCGGCACCCGGTGGTAGGCCTGCTCCGCCGCGGCTTGAGGGGCCGTGTCACCGGCGACGCGCCTCGCCGAGCGCACCAGGTGCCGGGCCACCGGAAGGGCGTACGCGGACAGGCCGTGCACCCGGTTCGCCGGGTTGACGGCCACGACGCCCGCGACCGCGTCGCCGTGCTTCGCGGCGAGCCGCAGCGCCAGCGCGGCGCCCGTCGAGAGGCCGCCGACGAACACCCGGGAGCAGCGGCCGGCGAGCAGCCGCAGCTCCCGGTCCACCTCCGCGTACCAGTCCTGCCAGCCCGTGACCCGCAGGTCCTCCCAGCGGGTGCCGTGCCCGGGCAGCAGCGGCAGCGACACGGTCAGACCGTGCGCCGCGTGGTGCTCCGCCCAGGGGCGCAGCGACTGGGGCGAGCCGGTGAAGCCGTGGCAGAGGAGGAGTCCCACCTCCCCGCCCTCGTGGCGGTACGGCTCGGCTCCGGGGAGAACCGGCACCTTTCGGGCTCCTGTTCCTGGGAAAAGGCGTGAAGAACTGGCGGATGTGGTTCACCGTACGCGACCGCACCGACACCGACCAGGGTCGTCGGGCCCATTGGCGGCACTCCGGGTTATGGTCTGACCCACGGAAACAGGAGGCACGCGGGTGTTGTACGGCACGATGAAGGTCGCCATCGGAGGGCCGCTGAAGGTCGCCTTCAGGCCCTGGGTGGAGGGCCTGGAGAACATTCCGCCCGTGGGCGCCGCCATCCTGGCGAGCAATCACCTCTCGTTCTCGGACTCGTTCTTCCTGCCCGCGGTCCTCGACCGCAAGGTCACCTTCATCGCCAAGGCCGAGTACTTCACCACCCCCGGCGTCAAGGGCCGCCTCACCGCGGCCTTCTTCAAGGGCGTCGGACAGCTCCCGGTGGACCGGTCCGGGGCGCGCGGCGCCGGCGAGGCGGCGATCAAGAGCGGCATAGAGGTCCTGGAGCGCGGAGAGCTGTTCGGCATCTACCCCGAGGGCACCCGCTCGCCCGACGGCCGGCTCTACCGGGGCAAGCCCGGCGGCCTCGCGCGCGTGGCGCTCGCCACCGGCGCCCCGGTCATCCCGGTCGCCATGATCGACACCGAGAAGATCCAGCCGCCCGGCCAGGTGATGCCCAAGCTGATGCGCCCGGGCATCCGCATCGGCAAGCCCCTGGACTTCAGCCGCTACGCCGGCATGGAGCACGACCGGTTCGTGCTGCGGGCGGTGACCGACGAGGTCATGTACGAGATCATGAAGCTCTCCGGCCAGGAATACGTCGACATCTACGCGACCGCCGCCAAGCGGCAGATCGCGGAGGCGGCGAAGGCGGCCAAGGAGGCGGAGAAGGCGGAGAAGAAGCAGACCGGGAGCTAGCGGGGGATCGGGGGGCGGCGCCATGCCCAGGCGCGAGCGGGTCATGAGGATGTCGGTCGAACTGCCGCTGTGGCGCGCGCTGACCGGCTACCGGGTGCTGACGACGCTGTACGCCATCGGCCTGTGCGCCACCGCGTACGACCACTTCGTGCGCCCCTGGATCGCCGTCGGCTACTACGCGGTCCTGGTCGTGTGGACCCTCGCCACCCTGCCCAGGGTGGCGAACGCGGCGAGCTGCACCCGGGGCTTCCTGGCCGCCGACCTGACCGTCGCGCTCACCGGCATCCTGCTCACCCCGCTCGCCGACAACCACGAGCGGATCGCGGGCGGCGGCCCGACCCTGCCGTCGATATGGACCGCGGGCGCGGTGCTGGCCTACGCGCTCAAGGGCGGCTGGCGCTGGGCCGCCGTGGCGTCCACGGCCGTCGCCGCCGCGAACCTGGTGGAACGCGGCGGCCCGGCCCGGGACACCGTGCACAACGTGATCCTGGTCTGGGTGGCCGCCATCGCCATCGGCTACGTCGTGGAGGTCGCCCGCGCCTCCGAGCGCACCCTCGCCCGCGCCCTGGAGATCGAGGCGGCGACCCGGGAGCGCGAGCGGCTCGCGCGGGACATCCACGACGGCGTGCTCCAGGTGCTGGCGATGGTGCAGCGGCGCGGCGCCGACCTCGGCGGTGAGGCCGCCGAACTCGGGCGGCTGGCCGGGGAGCAGGAGGCGGCGCTGCGCACGCTGGTCTCCGGCGGCCTGCTGCCGGTGTCCCGGGTCTCGGAGGACGCCGCCGACGGAGCCGTCGTACGCGCCGTCGAGGAGCCGTACGACGGTGAACCGGACGGCCCGGTCGACCTGCGCCCGCTGCTCGCCCGCCACGCGGGCGCACGGACCGGCCTCGCCGAGCCCGGCGCCCCGGTCGAACTGCCGGGACCGGCCGCGCGGGAACTGGCGGCGGCGGTCGGCGCGGCCCTGGACAACGTGCGCCGGCACGCCGGAACCGGGGCCCGCGCCTGGATCCTGGTCGAGGACGAGCCGGACGAGATCGTCGTGACCGTACGGGACGACGGCCCCGGCATCCCCGAGGGCCGGCTGGCCCAGGCCGAGGGCGAGGGCCGGCTGGGCGTGGCCCAGTCGATCCGCGGCCGGCTGCGCGACCTCGGCGGCAGCGCCGAGCTGATCTCGGTGCCCGGACAGGGCACGGAAGTCGAACTGAAGGTACCGAAGGGCGCCCTGCGGGCGCCGGGGGAGGCGGAGCGGCGATGACGCAGCAGCAGGACCCGATCCGGGTCATGGTGGTCGACGACCACCCGATGTGGCGCGACGCGGTGGCCCGGGACCTGACCGAGTCCGGCTTCGAGGTGGTCGCCACCGCCGGCGACGGCGAACAGGCGGTCCGCCGGGCCAGGGCCGCGGCCCCGGACGTCCTCGTGCTGGACCTCAACCTGCCCGCCAAACCCGGTGTGACGGTGTGCAAGGAACTGGTCGCCCACAATCCCGCGCTGCGCGTCCTGGTGCTCTCCGCCAGCGGCGAGCACGCCGACGTGCTGGAGGCGGTGAAGTCCGGCGCCACGGGCTACCTGCTGAAGTCGGCCTCGACCGGGGAGCTGCTGGACGCGGTGCGCCGTACCGCGGCCGGCGACCCGGTGTTCACCCCGGGCCTGGCCGGACTGGTCCTCGGCGAGTACCGGCGCCTGGCCGCCGAGCCCGCGCCCGCGCCGGACGGCGACGGCCGGCCCGGCGCGCCCCGGCTCACCGACCGGGAGACCGAGGTGCTGCGGCTGGTCGCCAAGGGCCTGAGCTACAAGCAGATCGCCGAACGCCTCGTCATCTCCCACCGCACCGTGCAGAACCACGTCCAGAACACCCTCGGCAAGCTCCAGTTGCACAACCGGGTCGAGCTGGTGCGGTACGCGATCGAGCGCGGCCTCGACGAGGAGTGACACCGGCCGGCCGCGCGGCCCGCCGACAATTCACCGGAATCGCCCTCCCCGCCTCTCGCCGTGTGACGCGCATCACCATTACCGTGAGTGAGCGTCAGGTAACCGCGGTGAAGGGACGTGTGGCATGCGGGTCGGAGTGCTGACCGGAGGCGGTGACTGCCCGGGACTCAACGCCGTCATCCGGGGCGTCGTCCGCAAGGGCGTGCAGGAGTACGGCTACGAGTTCGTCGGTTTCCGGGACGGCTGGCGGGGACCGCTGGAGAACTACACGGTGCGCCTCGACATCCCCGCGGTGCGCGGCATCCTGCCCCGCGGCGGCACCGTCCTCGGCTCCTCGCGGACCAACCCCCTCAAGGTGGAGGGCGGTATCCGCCGCATCAAGGAGAACCTGGCCAAGCAGGAGGTCGAGGCGCTCATCGCGATCGGCGGCGAGGACACCCTCGGCGTCGCCGCCCGGCTCTCCGACGAGTACGGAGTGCCCTGCGTCGGTGTGCCGAAGACCATCGACAACGACCTGTCCGCCACCGACTACACCTTCGGCTTCGACACCGCCGTCGGCATCGCCACCGAGGCCATCGACCGCCTGCACACCACCGCCGAGTCCCACATGCGGGTGCTGGTCTGCGAGGTGATGGGCCGTCACGCCGGCTGGATCGCCCTGCACTCCGGGCTGGCCGGCGGCGCCAACGTCATCCTCATCCCCGAGCAGCGCTTCGACCTCGACCAGGTGTGCGCCTGGATCACCTCCCGCTTCAAGGCCTCGTACGCCCCGATCGTCGTCGTCGCCGAGGGCGCCATGCCCAAGGACGGGGAGATGGTCCTCAAGGACGGGTCGACGGACTCCTTCGGGCACGTGCGGCTGTCCGGGGTCGGCGAGTGGCTGGCGAAGGAGATCGAGAAGCGCACCGGCAAGGAGGCCCGGACGACCGTGCTCGGGCACATCCAGCGCGGCGGCACGCCCAGCGCCTTCGACCGCTGGCTCGCCACCCGCTTCGGCCTGCACGCCATCGAGTGCGTGCGCGACGGCGACTTCGGCAAGATGGTCGCCCTGCGCGGCACCGACATCGTGCGCGTCCCCATCGCCGAGGCCACGGCCCGGCTCAAGACGGTGGACCCGAAGCTCTACGAGGAGGCCGGGGTGTTCTTCGGCTGACGGCGCGCCGGCGCCCGCGCCGGGGGCCCGGGGGCCGGACCGCGGTCCCCGGGCCCCCGGCCGTCAGCCCGCCCTGCTCGCCCCGCGCAGCCCGCCGACCAGCTCCCGCACGACCGCCGCGCCGTTCAGCGTCAGCACCGACTCCGGGTGGAACTGCACCCCGGCGAACCCCGGGCCGCGGACCGCGTGCACCTCGCCGTTCTCGGCCCGGCTCACCTCCACGTGGTGCGCGGCCAGTTCCCGGGCGGCCTCGTCGTCGCAGCGGGCCGTGAAGCTGTTGTAGAAGCCGACCGTCTCCGGCCGCCCGAACAGGTCGATCGTGGTCTGCGCCCCCTGGTGGGGGACCTCCTTGCGGACGATCTCGAGACCCAGCTCGGCCGCGATCAGCTCGTGCCCCAGGCAGACCCCGAGCACGCCGTGCCGGTGCTCCCCGATCAGGGCGGCGGTCAGGTCCCGCAGGAAGCGCATCTTCGGGTCGGCCGGGTCGGACGGGTCGCCCGGGCCCGGCCCCAGCACCACGGGGCCCTCGTGCGCGAGCACGGCCTGCCGCAGCCCCGGCTCGTCATAGCGCCGGACGGTCACCTCGAGCCCGGCGGAGCGCAGCACGTGCGCGAGCATCGCCGTGAAGGTGTCCTCGCCGTCGACCACGAACGCGTGCCCGGTGAGGGTCCCGGTCCGCTCCTGCATCCGCAGCCAGAACGGGGCGAGCGAGGCCCGGCGCCCGTCCAGCGCGGCCCGCACCCGGGGATCGTCGGCCAGCCGGGGGCGGGTGCCGGGCGTGCGCGGCGCCGACGGCCGCACCCCGAGGGCCGCGAGCACCCCCGCCGCCTTGGCGTGCGTCTCCGCCACCTCGCCCGCCGGGTCCGAGCCGCGCACCAGCGTGGCGCCGACCGGGACGCGCAGCCGCCCGCCGGCGGCGATGTCGGCGGTGCGGATCAGAATGGGGGAGTCCAGCGTCTGGGCGCCGCCGGAGTCCCGCCCGAGCAGGGCCAGCGCGCCCGCGTAGTAGCCGCGCCCGCCGGCCTCGTGCCGTTCGACGACCCGGCACGCGTTCTGCACCGGCGACCCGGTGACCGTGGCCGCGAACATGGTCTCCCGCAGCACCTCCCGGACGTCGAGGGAGGACTTGCCGCGCAGCTCGTACTCGGTGTGCGCGAGGTGCGCCATCTCCTTCAGGCGCGGCCCGACGACCACCCCGCCCATGTCGCCGACGGTGCACATCATCTTCAGTTCCTCGTCGACGACCATGGACAGCTCCTCGATCTCCTTGCCGTCGGCGAGGAAGTCCAGCAGATGCTCCGGGGTGGGCCCGCCGGCCGGGTAGCGGTAGGTCCCGCTGATCGGGTTCATCACGACCGTCCCGCCCGACATCCGCACGTGCACCTCGGGGCTGGCGCCGACCAGCGTCCGCTCCGGGGTGTGCACCAGGAACGTCCAGTACGCGCCCCGCTCGCCCTCCAGCAGCCGCCGGAACAGCGCCAGCGCGTCCGCCCGCCCGAACCCGGGGATCTCTCCCTCGTACGTCCGGCGGATCACGAAGTTGGCGCCCTCGCCCCGGCCGATCTCCTCGCGCAGCACCCGCCCGACGATCTCGCCGTACTCCTCGTCGCCGACGTCGAAGCCCCCGCCCTCGACCCGCACCTCGTGGCGCGGCAGCGAGCGCAGGGCCTCGTCGAGCGGGATCTCGTACGACTCCTCCGGGGTCAGCACCAGCAGCGGGGTGCCGTCGTCCCGGACGTCGAAGCCGCGCTCGCGGATCTGCCGGAACGGCACGAGCGCGAGACCCTCGTCGGGCAGGTCGGCCAGCCGGTCCCGGGCGGTGACGGGGCCGAGCAGCAGTTCCACCGGGTGCTCCTCGCGCCCGGGAGTGCGCCGGCGCAGCAGGGCGAAGGGGCGGGGTTCGGACAACAGGTCCTGCAGGTTCACGGGTGGGGCTCCTTCTCGGTCGTCTGTCGGACGGAGAGGAACGGCCCCGGAAAACGCCGAAGGCCGCCCCTCGGGCGGCCTTCGCGAAGTCTTGCGTACGCGCAGTCAGTGGGCCGCCGGAGAAGCGGTCCACCACCAGTTCTGGGTCGAATGCGCGAACATGCCGGGAACCCTACCGCACCGGGCGGACGCGCACGGCGCGATCGGCGTCCACGGGGCGATCAATGCGTCTCATCTTTCGAGCCGGACGAAGAACATGGGACACGACCCCGTAATGTTTAGAAGGTGACCGTGAACGCTAAGACCAGCGCGAGCGCTGGCAACACCTGGCGAGACCTGCCCGCGGCGCAGCAGCCCGAGTACCCCGACCCCGAGGCTCTGCGCGCAGTGATCGCGGACCTCGAGTCGTATCCGCCGCTCGTCTTCGCGGGCGAGTGCGACCAGCTGCGCGCCCGGATGGCGGCCGTCGCCAAGGGAGAGGCGTTCCTCCTCCAGGGCGGCGACTGCGCCGAGGCCTTCGACGCGGTGTCCGCCGACCACATCCGCAACAAGCTCAAGACGCTGCTCCAGATGGGCGCCGTCCTGACCTACGCCGCCTCCGTGCCCGTGGTGAAGGTGGGCCGGATCGCCGGCCAGTACTCCAAGCCGCGCTCCAAGCCGACCGAGACCCGGGACGGCGTGACGCTGCCGACCTACCGCGGCGACTCCGTCAACGGCTTCGACTTCACCGAGGAAGCCCGCGTCCCGGACCCCGAGCGGCTGAAGCGCATGTACAACGCCTCGGCCTCCACGCTGAACCTGGTGCGCGCCTTCACCACCGGCGGTTACGCCGACCTGCGCCAGGTGCACGCCTGGAACCAGGACTTCGTGCGGTCCTCCCCGTCCGGGCAGCGCTACGAGCAGCTCGCGCGGGAGATCGACAGCGCGCTGAACTTCATGCGGGCCTGCGGCACCGACCCGGAGGAGTTCAAGACCGTCGAGTTCTACTCCTCGCACGAGGCGCTGCTGCTGGACTACGAGTCCGCCCTGACCCGGGTCGACTCCCGCACCGGCAAGCTCTACGACGTCTCCGGGCACATGGTGTGGATCGGCGAGCGCACCCGGCAGCTCGACGGCGCGCACATCGAGTTCGCCTCGCGGATCCGCAACCCGATCGGCATCAAGCTCGGCCCGACCACCACGGCCGAGGAGGCGCTGCGGTACATCGACCGCCTCGACCCCGAGCGGGAGCCGGGCCGGCTGACCTTCATCGTCCGCATGGGCGCCGACAAGATCCGCGACCGGCTCCCGGAGCTGGTCGAGAAGGTCACGGCGTCCGGTGCCACGGTGGCCTGGGTGACCGACCCGATGCACGGCAACACCTTTGAGGCGGCCTCCGGCCACAAGACCCGCCGCTTCGACGACGTGCTCGACGAGGTCAAGGGCTTCTTCGAGGTCCACAAGGCGCTCGGCACCCACCCGGGCGGCATCCACGTGGAGCTGACCGGGGACGACGTCACCGAGTGCGTGGGCGGCGGCGACGAGATCTTCGTCGACGACCTGCACCAGCGCTACGAGACGGCCTGCGACCCGCGGCTGAACCGCAGCCAGTCCCTCGACCTCGCGTTCCTGGTCGCGGAGATGTACCGGGACCAGTGAGCGATCTGGGGCGCGGATCACAGCGGATCCGCGCCCCTCGCGCTTTCACGCCCCCGACGGGATGGGTTAGGTTAGGTTTGCCTCACCGGAAAACGGGACGGCAGTACATCAGCGATCCCGTCGGGAGGTGAACCCGCGTGTACGTCTGCAGCTGCTTCGGCATCACCGAGGCCCAGGTCAAGCAGCACGCGGAGGACGGCGCCTGCACCCCCCGCCAGATAGCCTCCGCCTGCAAGGCGGGCACGGACTGCGGCGGCTGCGTACGGCGTATCCAGGCGCTGCTCGGCCGGGGCGCCTGCCCCCGCCGGGAGCTGATCGACCGGCGCGCGCCGGCCCTCGAGGCGCTGGACGACGCGGCCTGACACCGCCGTCCGCGGCGGCTCAGCGCGTGGAGAAGCCGCCGGTGCCCGGTCCGGAGGGGTCGGGCTGGCTCTGCTCGATCACCGTCGACAGGTAGAGCGCCTCACCGAGCTTGTCCACGAGTTCGAGCTGGGTGTCCAGGTAGTCGATGTGGTGCTCCTCGTCGGCCAGGATCGCCTCGAAGACGTTCGCCGACGTGATGTCGTCCTTCTCGCGCATGAGCTCGACGCCCCGGCGCAGCCGGTCGATGGCCTCGACCTCGATCTGCCGGTCGGCCCGGAACATCTCGGCCACCGTCTGTCCGACCTGCACATGGAAGAGCCGCTGGTAGTTCGGCAGGCCGTCCAGCAGCAGGATGCGGTCGGTGAGGACCTCCGCGTGCCGCATCTCGTCGAACGACTCCGCCCGGGTGTACTGGGCGAGCTTCGTCCATCCCTTGTGGTCCTGCAGCTTGGCGTGCAGGAAGTACTGGTTGATCGCGGTCAGCTCGGCGGTCAGCTGCTCGTTGAGCAGTTCGATGACCTCGGGGTCGCCCTGCATCGCGATGGACTCCTTCGGGTGGTCGAACCAGGTGGCTAGCGCCGCATGATTTCACCGGCCGGGAGGATCTTCCAGTAAGTGCGTACTTAGTACGTAAGTGGCGTCTTGATGGCATCTGTCCGATCCGGGTGGGTGGTCAAGGGCACCGCCCGGGGTCTGTCAGGATGGATACATGGGTCATCCGGTGGAGCGAGCGTCTGGAGAAGCGGCAGGGTCCGAGCTTCCGCCGGGGCAGCGGCTGCAGCGTGGCTGGCCGGTCACGCACTACGGTCCGGTGCCGAAGTTCCGGCCCGAGCGCTGGGAGTTCCGGGTCTTCGGCGCCACCGCCGACGGCGACAAGCACACCTGGGACCACGAGGAGTTCACCGCGCTGCCGTACACCACCGTGGTCGCCGACCTGCACTGCGTGACGAAGTTCAGCATGGTCGGCGCGGAGTGGGGCGGCGTCCCGGCCCGGGTGATCCTCGACCTCGCCCCGCCGGCCGCCGACGTCACCCATGTGATGGTGTGGGCGGAGTACGGGTTCAGCTCCAACCTGCGGCTCGCCGACTTCGCCTCCGGCCGCACCGTCTTCGCCACCCACAAGGACGGCGAACTGCTCACCGCCGAGCACGGCTTCCCGGTCCGCCTGATCGTCCCGCACCTGTACGCCTGGAAGGGTCCGAAGTGGGTCCGTGGCGTGGAGTACATGACCGCCGACCGGCGCGGCTTCTGGGAGGAGCGCGGCTACCACAACGTCGGCGACCCCTGGAAGGAGCAGCGCTACTCCTACCAGGAAGAGCCCGGGGAGGGCCCCGAGCTCTGATCCCGGCGTTCGTGGACGGTGTTCGCGCGGTCCCGGCGCCCCGGCCGGGTCAGTGGTGGTACCGGTGCACCACCGCGTGCCCCTTGCCCCGCCCGATCGTCCACTTGTTGACCGGGGTGGTCACGACGAACGCGATCACCAGCGAGACGGCCAGCGAGACCCAGAACAGCGCGTCGGCGAGCGTGGCGTCCATCGCGGACGGCCAGACCAGGATCGTCCCGTTGTCGATCAGCTCCATCACGGCGATGGACAGGGTGTCGGCGGCCAGGGCCACCCGGACGGCGGTCCGCAGGTCGACGCCGGCCCGCAGGACCCCGCGCATGGTGAGCGAGTAGCCGAAGAGGAAGGCCAGGACGACGGCCAGCAGCGTGGTCGGCAGGTTCCCCCAGCCGAACGCGGTGCCGACGACCATGCCGAGCACCTCGCCGATGGCGCAGCCGGTGAGGCAGTGCAGGGTGGCCTGCGCGGCCATCGGCCAGCTCGCCGCGCCGTGGCCGTGTCCGGACCCGTGGCCGGACCCGTGGTCGTGTCCCGGGCCGTGCTGGTGGTGGGTGTGCGCCGTGTGCTCCATGAGGTCCCCCAATGCCGGACGGACGGTTCCCGTGTTCAGGGGAACCGTATACCCCCTAGGGGTATTCCGTACCGGGTCGGGAATCCCGGAGTCTCTTCAGCCGCTCCACGTCCGCCGCGTGCCCCTCCTTGCCGCCGGGGGTCTCGATGACCAGCGGTACGCCCGCCGTCGACGGGTGGGTCATCAGCGCGCGGAACGGGTCCTCGCCTATGTGACCGGCGCCGATGTTCTCGTGCCGGTCCTTGTGGGCGCCCGCCACGTCCTTGGAGTCATTGGCGTGGATCAGCTTCAGCCGGCCCTCGCCGACGGTGCCGACCAGCAGATCGAGGGTCTGGTGCATGCCGCTGGGGCCGGTCAGGTCGTGCCCGGCGGCGAAGATGTGACAGGTGTCCAGGCAGACGCCGAGCTTCGGGTGGGCGTCCAGCGCCTCGAAGTACGGTCCGAAGTCCCAGGTGCGCGAGCACAGTGAGGCGCCCTGCCCGGCGGTCGACTCCAGCAGCAGGAAGGGGTCGTCGTCGTGGGTCAGCTCGTCCAGCAGCGGCAGCAGACGGGCGCGCACCTGCTTCAGCGCCACATCCCGCGCCCGTCCGCCGGTCGCGCTGCCCGTGTGCACCACCACGCCGAGCGCCCCGATCTCCCGGCCGCGCCGCAGCGAGTGCCTGAGCGACTCCACCGAGCGCTCCACCGTCGCCTCGGTGTGCGAGCCGAAGTTGATCAGGTAGGGGGCGTGCACGTACGCCGGGACCGACTCCGCGGCGCAGGCCTCGCGGAACGCCTCGTCCTGCCGCGGGTTCCCGGCCGGCGTGGCCCACCCGCGCGGATTGGCGACGAAGACCTGCACGGTCTCGGCCTTCAGGTCGCGGGCGTAGGACAGCCCCACCGAGTGCAGACCGCCGGCCACCGGAACGTGACCGCCGATCGGGTTGCGGGCGGGGCCGGCAGGGGGCTCGGCGGCGGAACGGGACGGATGGGATGTCACCCGTTCAGGGTGTCATGCCGTCCCCCGCCGCCGGCCCGCGGTCCCCGGTGACCCCGCTCACCGGCTCAGCGGATGGTGATCGTGATGGTCGACCCCTTGGGCGCCTTGCCGCCCGCGTCCACCGACTGCTTCTTCACGGTGTCGCCGAACAGCCCGAGCAGGCCGCGGTCCTCGCTCACCTGGAAGCCGGCGGCCTCCAGCCGCTGCCTGGCGTCGTCCACGCTGGAGCCGACCACGTCCGGCACCGTCACCATCTCCGGGCCCTTGGACAGGGCCAGCGTCACCGTGTCGCCCTCGGCGGCCCGGCCCCCGGCCCCCGGGCTCTGCCGGGCGACCTGGCCCTTGTCGTACTCGGACGTGACCCGCTGCGCGGCGATCCGCACCTTCAGCCCCGCGTCCTGGAGGTCCTGCCGGGCGGTGTCCGGGTCCTCGCCGGTGACGTCCGGCACGTCGACCGGGCTGCCCTTGCTGACCAGGAGCGCGATCGCCGAGCCCGCGTGCCGCGCGGTGCCCGTCTCCGGGTCGGTGCCGACCACCGAGCCCCGCGCCACGCTGTCGCTGAAGTCGCGGCTGACCATGCCCGGCTCGAGCCCGGCGGACTTCAGCCGCGAGCGCGCCTCGGCCAGCGGCACCCCGCGCAGGTCGGGCACCTTCACGATCCTGGGTCCACGGGAGATGACCAGGGTCACGGAGCCGTTGCCCCGGATGCGGGACCCGGCCGTCGGGTCGGAGCTGACGACCGTGCCGTTCTTCACCGTGTCGTTGAACTCGCGCTTGACCTCCTTGACGTGGAGGCCGGACTCCTTCAGCCGCGCCGTCGCCTGCTCCTCGGTCTTCGCCAGCAGCGGCGGGACCTTGGTGAACTGCCCGGAGTTGATGTACCAGACCCCGGCGCCCACGCCGAGGAACACGAGCACGGCGGCGACGAGGGCGGCCAGCCCGCGTCCCGGGCGCAGCGGCCTTCGCCGCGCGGGGACCGGCGGGCTCTGCAGCCGGCTGGTGTGCCGGACGTCCGCCGGGCCCTCGTCCTCGTTGACGGGCAGCGGCCGGGGCACGGTCAGCGATCGCGGGATCACACTCGTACGGTCCCCGGCGTTGTCGTGCTCCGCGGTCAGCGCCTGCGGCGGCACGGCGTCGAGCTGCCCGGCGCTGAGCCCGGCACGCGCCCGCAGCACCTGGCCGAGCAGGGCCGCGGCGTCGTCCGGCCGGAGCTCCGGGGTGCGCGCGGTCGCCGAGGCGACCAGCTCGTCCAGTTCCGGCGGGAGCCCCGGCACGAGCGCCGAGGGCGGGGGCACGTCCTCGTGGATGTGCTTGTACAGGATCCGCGCGGGGGAGTCCCCGGAGTGCGGCTTGCCGCCGGTCAGCATCTCGTAGAGGACGACACCGCAGGCGTAGACGTCGACGCGGGGGTCGGCGGCGCCCTGCTCCACCTGCTCGGGCGCGAGGTACGACACGGTGCCGAGGACGGAGCCCGTGGTGCTGGTCACCGTGTCCACCGAACGCACCAGCCCGAAGTCGGCGACCTTGACCCGGCCGTCGTCGCCTATCAGCACGTTCTCGGGCTTCATGTCCCGGTGCACGAACCCGGCCCGGTGCGCGGCGCCGAGCGCGGCCAGCACCGGCTCCAGGATGTCCAGCGCCGCCCGGGGCTGCAGCGCCCCGCGCTCGCGCAGCACGTCCCGCAGGGTGCATCCGGCGACGTACTCCATCGCCAGGTACACGTAGCCCCGGTCCGTGCCCTGGTCGAAGACCTGCACCACGTTGGGGTGGGCGAGCCGGGCGACCGACTTGGCCTCCCGGATGAACCGGTCCACGAACGACCCGTCGGCCGCCAGGGCCGGGTGCATCACCTTGAGCGCGAGGACCCGGTCCAGGCGGGTGTCCAGGGCCCGGTAGACCGTGGCCATCCCGCCGACCGCGATCCGCGCGTCCACGCGGTAGCGTCCGTCGAGCACCTGCCCGACGAGCGGGTCCTGAAGGGTCGTATCCACGCAGGCGAGTGTACGAGGACCGGCGGACACCGCCCCACGCTGCGCCATTCCGGTGACGGACTGCAGCAGACCTGTGACGGTCCCGGAGGCGGGCGGGCCGTCCCCCGCGGGGGACCGGTCAGACGGAGTCCGGGAGCGCGCCGGACCGGAAGGCGGGCCGCTCCGGGTCCAGGTCGGCGCGGCCGGCGGTGGGCGAGGAGGCCTCCGCGAAGTGCCTGCGCGGGATCCGGCCGGCCAGCCGGGCCAGCCGCCCCGCCTCCACCGCGTGCCGCATGGCCGCGGCCATCGTCTCGGGCCGCTGGGCCCGCGTCACGGCGGAGGCGAGCATCACACCGGCGCAGCCCAGCTCCATCGCGAGCGCGACGTCCGAGGCCGTGCCGGCGCCCGCGTCCAGGATCACCGGCACGCGCGCGTGCTCGACGATCAGCTGGAAGTTGTGCGGGTTGCGGATGCCGAGCCCGGAGCCGATCGGGGAGCCGAGCGGCATCACCGCCGCACAGCCCACGTCCTCGAGCCTGCGCGCCAGCACGGGATCGTCGTTCGTGTACGGCAGCACCGTGAAACCCTCGTCGACCAGCGTCTCCGCCGCGTCCAGCAGCTCCACCGGATCCGGCAGCAGGGTGCGCTCGTCGGCGATGACCTCCAGCTTGACCAGGTCGGTGCCCAGCGCCTCGCGCGCGAGGCGGGCCGTCAGCACGGCCTCACCCGCGGTGAAGCAGCCCGCGGTGTTCGGCAGCACCCGGATGCCGAGCCGCCGCAGCACCGACAGCACCGAGCCGCGCACCCCGGGATCGACCCGCCGCATCGCCACCGTGGTCAGCTCCGTGCCGGAGGCGACCAGCGCGCGCTCCAGCACCTCCAGGCTGGGCGCGCCGCCGGTGCCCATGATCAGCCGGGACCCGAGGGGCAGCCCGCCCACCAGGAAGGGATCGTCGGTCATGGTCAGCCTCCCTGTACGGCGGTGAGGACCTCGACGCGGTCGCCGTCGCGCAGCGCGGTGGCCGCCCACCGCCCGCGCGGTACGACCGTCTCGTTGACGGCCGCGGCCACCCCGGAGGGCGCCGCGGTCAGGGACCGCACCAGCGCGTCGAGCGCGGTGCCCGGGACGATCTCCCGGCGCTCGCCGTTGACCGAGACACAGATGCTCATACGGGCTGCTCCACGGGTACGGCGCCGAAGCGCTCCGGGGTGAACGGACGGGCCGCGTCCGGCAGCTCGCCGCCGGCCAGCAGCGCGGCCATGACGTCCCCGGTGACCGGGGTGAGCAGCACGCCGTTGCGGTAGTGGCCGGTGGCCAGCAGCAGCCCGTCGAGCGAGGAAGGGCCGAGCAGCGGTGCGTTGTCGGGGGAGCCGGGGCGCAGGCCGGCCCCGGTCTCGGTGAGGGGCAGCTCGGTGATCCCCGGGACCAGCTCGTGGGCGTCGCGCAGCAGCTCGTACACACCGCCGGCGGTCACCGTGGTGTCCCAGCCCAGCTCCTCGCTCGTCGCGCCGACGACCAGCTCGCCGTTCTCCCGGGGCACCAGGTAGACCTGGCTGCCGCGCACCACGGCCCGCACGGTGCGGCTCAGGAAGGGCGCGTACCGCCGGGGCACGGTCAGCCGCAGCACCTGGCCCTTCACCGGCCGCACCGGGGGCAGCGCGTCGTCCGGCACGCCCGCGAGCCGCCCGCTGAGGCTGCCGCCCGCCAGCACCACCCGCCCCGCGCCCAGCCGGGTGCCGTCCGCCGCGGTGACCCCGGCGGCCCGGCCCGCGGCGACGTCGAGCCGTTCGGCCCAGCACCGGTGGAACACGACCCCGGCCCGCTCGCAGGCCGCCACCAGGGCGGACGCCAGCCGCCTGGGATCGATCTGGTGGTCGCCGTCGACCCGCAGCCCGCCGCGCACCCCGGGCGCGAGCATGGGCTCCAGACGCCGGCACTCCCGTCCCGACAGCCACACGGAGTCGAGTCCCGAGCGCCGCTGGAGGGCGTGCAGCTCCCGCAGGTGGGCGCGGTCGTCCGAGTCGAGCGCCACGGCGAGCGTGCCGCAGCGCCGGTAGCCCAGGTCGTGGCCGGTGAGTTCGGTCAGCTCGGCCGCGAAGTCCGGGTAACGGCGGGCCGACTCCAGGTTCAGGGCGAGCAGTCTCTCCTCGCCGTGGTGCAGTTCGGTGACCGCGGCCAGCATCCCCGCCGCGACCCGCGCGGCCCCGCCGCCGGGCTCGGGGTCCACCACGGCCGTGGCGAGCCCGCGCTGCGCGGCACGCCAGGCCGTGACCAGGCCGATGATCCCGCCCCCGATGACGAGGACGTCGGACGTACGTGACGGCATGGGCGTCCAGCCCCTCCCTTCGCCGGCATGACCCGGATCAGGTTCGTACGGTCGGAGGCCGCCAGCCTCCCTCTCAGCCCGGTGCGTCCGGGCTCCCGCGAGTGCTTGTACGGTGGCCACCCTAGCCCTCGGCGCCCCGACCACGTAAGGAGCCCCGCCCCATGGCCCGCTCGCTCGACGGACTCGTCCTCGCCCCCGTGGCGGACCAAGCACCGGGCCAGGTGGGCACCCGCACCCGGTTCGCCTACCACGAGCGGGACGGCGAGATCTGGGCCGAGTACGCGGGCGGCGACGTGGTGCGCGGCCACCTGGTGGGCACCCGGGAGGGAGACCGGCTGGACTTCCGGTACGTGCAGCTCAAGCGGGACGGGACCACGTCCTCGGGGCACTGCGCTTCGACGGTCGTGGAGCTGCCCGACGGGCGGGTGCGGCTGGAGGAGACCTGGGAGTGGGAGTCGCAGCCGGGCGCCGGCACCAGCGTCGTGGAGCAGGTCACCGGGCACGCCCACTGACTGACGTTCCGTCAGTTGTCTAAGGTGATCGGGTGAGCGAGCAGACAGCACAGCAGGGCGCGCGGCGGCGGGTGGTCGTCGCCGGCGCGGGCATGGCCGGGGTGCAGACCGCGGTGGCCCTGCGCGAACAGGGCTTCACGGGCACCGTCACCCTGATCGGCGCCGAGCCCCACCAGCCCTACGACCGGCCGCCGCTGTCCAAGGCCGTGCTCCTCGGCACCGCCGAGGGCTCCGCCTTCGACGTGGACTTCGAGTCCCTCGGCATCGAACTCAGGCTCGGCTGCGAGGCGCTGGGCGTGCGCCCCGCCGACCACGAGCTGGACACCGAGGCCGGCCCGGTGCCCTACGACGTGCTGGTCCTGGCCACCGGCGCCGAGCCGGTCACGCTGCCCGGCGCCGAGGGCGTGCCCGGCGTGCACCTGCTGCGCACCCTGGACGACGCCGAACGGCTGCGCCCGGTGCTGGCCCGGCAGCACGACATCGTGGTCGTCGGCGCCGGCTGGATCGGCGCCGAGTTCGCCACGGCCGCCCGCGAGGCCGGCTGCGCCGTGACCGTGGTGGAGGCCGCCGACCGGCCGCTCGCCGGTGCGCTGCCCGCCGAGGTCGCCGCGCCCATGACCGCCTGGTACGCCGACAGCGGCGCCGAACTGCGCACCGGCGCGCGCGTGGAGCGCGTCGAGCCGGGCTCGGTGCTGCTCGCCGACGGCACCCGGCTGCCCGCGGGCGCCGTCGTGGTCGGCATCGGCGCCCGCCCCGCCACGGGCTGGCTGGCCGGCTCCGGCATCGAGCTGGGCGCGCACGGCGACGTCCTGGCCGACGACCGGCTGCGCACCTCCGCCGAGGACGTCTACGCGGTCGGCGACTGCGCCTCCTTCCCGTCCGCCCGCTACGGCGCCCGGCTGCTGATCCACCACTGGGACAACGCCCTGCAGGGACCGCGCACCGTCGCCGCGAACATCCTCGGCGAGATCCCGGGCGTCTACGACCCGGTGCCGTACTTCTGGTCGGAGCAGTTCGGCCGGTTCGTCCAGTACGCGGGCCACCACGCCGCCGCCGACCGCATGGTCTGGCGCGGCGAGCCCGAGGGGCCGGCCTGGTCCGTGTGCTGGCTGCGCGAGGACCGGCTGGTGGCCCTGCTGGCGGTCGGCCGGCCGCGTGACCTGGCCCAGGGCCGGCGGCTGATCGAGGCGGGCCGCCGCATGGACCCCGAGGCGCTGGCCGACCCCGCGAGGCCGCTGAAGAGCGCCGCGCTCGGCTAGGGTCTTTCCGACCGGCTCCGGCGGCATTGCGTCCCCCGCGCGGACCGGCCTGGCTTCCGACTGTCGGTGGCGGATGGCAGGCTAGATCCCGTGACCGAGATTGACGCAAAGATCGATGCTCTCGTCCCCGCCTGGCTCACCCTCCCCGACATCGCCGAACAGTTCGGCGTCGAGGTGACGCGTGTGCGGCAGCTGGTCAAGGACGGCCAGCTCATCGCCGTGCGCCGAGGTGAGAACCGGGCGCTGCACGTCCCCGCCGCCTTCATCGACGGGGACAAGGTCGTCAAGGGCCTGTCCGGCACCCTGACGCTCCTGCGGGACGACGGCTTCACGGTCGAAGAAATGATCGAATGGCTGTTCACCCCCGACCCGACCCTGCCCGGCACCCCCGCGCAGGCACTGAGCGAGAATCGCGGCACGGAGGTGAAGCGGCGCGCCCAGGCGCTCGCCGTCTGAACCGACCCGCACCGCGCGGTGGCGTACCGGCTCCGGCCCGTACGCCACCTCTTTGCACGCCCATGGACACCGACCACGGGGGGACCCACGCATGACCGACACCGCCCGCGACAGGCTCGCCGACGCCCGCCTGTACCTCTGCACGGACGCCCGCAGACGGCAGGGTGACCTCGCCGAGTTCCTGGACGCGGTCCTGGCGGGCGGTGTCGACGTCGTGCAGCTGCGCGACAAGGGTATGGAGGCCGCCGAGGAACTGGAGCACCTCCAGGTCCTCGCCGACGCCTGCGCCCGGCACGGCAGGCTGCTCGCGGTCAACGACCGGGCCGACGTCGCCCACGCCGCCCGCGCCGACGTGCTCCACCTGGGCCAGGGCGACCTGCCCGTACCCGCCGCCCGCGCCGTCCTCGGCGACGGCGTGCTGATCGGCCGTTCCACCCACACCGAGTCCGAGGCCGCCGCGGCCGCCGTCCAGCCGGGCGTGGACTACTTCTGCACGGGCCCGTGCTGGCCCACCCCGACCAAGCCCGGCCGCCCCGCCCCCGGCCTCGGCCTGGTGCGGTACACCGCGGGCCTGGGCACCGACCGCCCCTGGTTCGCCATCGGCGGGATCGACCTAGGCAATCTGGAGCAGGTGCTGGACGCGGGCGCCCGCCGGGTGGTCGTGGTCCGCGCGATCACCGAGGCCGACGACCCGGGCGAGGCCGCGGCCCGGTTCGCCAAGCGGCTGCGGCAGGGCTAGGGCCAGGGCTCGGCAGACAGGCCCTGGCCGCGCGAGCGACGGCGCCGCCGGCGGGGCGTGATCGGCCGCGCTGTCCGGATCACTGTCCAAGGGGTGGACGAGGAAGCGGCAAATCGGGCAAATGACCGGCGTGCGGTTGGGGGACCGCCCACCCCTGACTAACCTGCGGGTATGGCCCTAGGAACCGCATCGACCAGGACCGATCGCGCACGCACTGTGCGTGACATCCTCGCCGCCGGCAAGACGACGTACTCGTTCGAGTTCTACGCGCCGAAGACGCCCCAGGGCGAGCGGAACCTGTGGAACGCGCTGCGCCGGGTCGAGGCGGTGGCGCCGGACTTCGTGTCCGTCACCTACGGCGCCGGCGGCACCACCCGCACGACCACGGTCCGGGAGACCCAGCAGATCGTCGTGGACACGACGCTCACGCCGGTCGCCCACCTCACCGCGGTCGACCACTCCGTCGCCGAGCTGCGCAACATCATCGGCCAGTACGCGGACGCCGGCATCCGCAACATGCTGGCCGTGCGCGGCGATCCGGCCGGCGACCCGATGGGCGAGTGGGTCCCGCACCCCCAGGGCCTGACGTACGCGGCCGAACTCGTCCGGCTCATCAAGGAGTCGGGTGACTTCTGCGTCGGCGTCGCCGCGTTCCCCGAGATGCACCCGCGCTCCGCCGACTGGGACACCGACGTCCGCCACTTCGTCGACAAGTGCCGGGCGGGCGCCGACTACGCCATCACACAGATGTTCTTCCAGCCGGAGTCGTATCTGCGGCTGCGCGACCGGGTGGCGGCCGCGGGCTGCGAGACCCCGGTCATCCCGGAGATCCTGCCGGTCACCAGCGTGCGGATGCTGGAACGGGTGCCCAAGCTCAGCACCGCGCTGTTCCCGGACGCCCTGAAAGAGCGCATCCTCACAGCGAAGGACGATCCGGCGGCGGTACGCTCCATCGGTATCGACTTCGCCACGGAGTTCTGCGCGCGGCTGCTGGCCGAGGGAGTGCCCGGACTGCACTTCATCACGCTCAACAACTCCACGGCGACCCTGGAAATCTACGAGAACCTGGGCCTGCACCACCCCCCGCAGGCCTAGACCGGCCGCACCGCGATACGACACACTGCGTAGCGGCCACTGGGAGAGGGGCGTACATGGGCTGGACGGTCCTCTACATCGCGTTCGGCGTCGTCGCACTGTGGCTGCTGGGCGAGGTGCTGCTGCAGTACAAGGCGCGGCTGCGCTGGCGGCTGCTCGCCTTCGCCGGCTTCCTCGGTGTCGTCGTCGGTGTGCTGATGCCGTCGGTCGTCGTCATCGGCGCGGGCGCGATCGCCTTCGCGCTCGGCCAGACCTACGTCACGCTGTCCTTCCGGCGCGGCTTCGCCTCCGGCTGGGCGGTCAAGCGCCCCGAGGACGAGCCGGAGAGCGGCGGCAGCAAGCGCCGCCGCGGCAGGGCCGAGCGCCGGGAACCGACGCTCGAGGTCTCCGGCCCGGAGGCGGGCGGGGGTCACGACGACGCCGGCTACGGCCACGAACAGCCCGCCCACGCCGACGAGTACGACCACGACGACGTCTTCACCCCGGCCCGCTCCGCCGAGCCGTCCGCCGACGGGGCGGGCACCGTCTACGAGCCCCAGCCCCTCCCGGACGACACCGGCTCCTACGGCATCTACGGCGACACCGCCTACGCGGGCGCCGCCCAGGCCCAGGGCGCCGACCAGAACTACGCCTACGGCTACGCGGGATACGGCCAGCAGGACTACGGCTACGACCAGGGCGGCCAGCAGGGATACGCCAACTACTCCGACCCCTACGTCGGCGCCCAGGGCTACGGCGACGCCTCCTACGACGCCGGCTACGGCCAGCAGCAGTACGGGCAACAGGGCTACGGTCAGGACCCGTACGCCGGCGGCGGCTACGGCGAGACCCCGGCCGGCGGGGTCTGGGTGCCGCAGCAGCGCAGCGACGAGAGCCACGGCGGCGAACTCCCGCAGGAGCAGCCGTACCCGTACCAGGGCGACGGGCAGCAGCACGGCGCCGGGTACGACGAGCAGTACCGCTTCTGAGGCCGCGGCTCCCGGCTCACCGGGAGCCGCGGAACTCCGGTCCCTCCACGATCAGCCCGGCCACCAGCGCCCCCGACATCCCGGCGTGCGGCAGCCCGCCGCCGGGGTGGGACCAGCCGCCCACCCGGTACAGCCCGGGCAGCCGCGTGGTGTTCGCCGGGTGCAGAAAACGGCCCCCGCCCGCGGCGAGCGCGGGAGCGGGCACCGCCCCGGACCGGGCGCCCGTCTCCCGCTCCGTGTGCACGGGGGTGCGCACCTCGTGCCAGAGCAGCCGCTCCCGCAGCCCGGGCACCGCGCGCTCGGCGGCTTCGACCAGGAAGTCGGTGTAGGACCGGACCGTGCCCGCGTCCTCCCAGGCGGCCTCGGCCGACACCACGGCGGACACCACCACGGACTCGTGCGCGCCGTCCGGTGCGAGCGCGGGGTCGTCGGGGCGCAGCACGGTCACCGTGGGACACACCGGCCGGTCGCCGCCGGGCGAGGCCAGGAAGTCCAGCTCGCTCTGGGCGTCCGGGGCGTGGACGACCGTGCGGTGGACGGCTCCGGGTTCCCGGCCGCCCCGCAGGGCCAGCAGGGCCGTGAACCGTCCGGGCGTGGGCAGGACCGGATCACCGGGCCGCACGTCCCCGTCCGCGTCCAGCGGATGCTCCGTCAGGGCCCGCAGCCGCGCCGGGTCCACGTCCGCCACCACGTGGTCCGCCTCCACCAGCGAACCGTCGGCGAGCTCGATCCCCGCCGCCCGGCCGTCCTCCCGCAGGACCCCGGTCACCTCGGCGCCGAAGCGGAACTCCACTCGCCGCTTCAGGCACCGCTCGTACACCGCCCGCGCCAGCTCCCGGATGCCCCCGCGCACGTACCAGGTGCCGAAGGCGTGCTCCATGTACGGCAGCACGGCCGCGCTCGCCGGGGCGGTCCGGGGGTCGAGGCCGTATCCGAGCACATGGCTCTCCAGGAGGGCCGCCAGACGCTCGTCGCGCAGCTCCCAGGCGCCGATCTCGGCCAGGGTGGCCGCCCGGCGGGTGCGCAGCAGCCGCTTGTGCGGGACCGACGGATACGGCTCACGTTCGGCCAGCACCTGCCAGTTCGGCCACAGCGGCTCCTCCAGCAGCGGCCGCCGGGTGCGGTCCCACGCCTCCCGGGCCCGCACCAGGAAGTCCCCCCAGCGCTGCCCGGCCCCCGCGCCCAGCGCCTCGTCCAGGGCCGCGACCACACCGGCGCGGGAGGCGTTCGGCAGGGCCACCTCGGTGCCGTCCGCGAACACGTGCCGCGCGGACGGGTCGACCTGGACCAGCTCGACGACGTCCTCCAGCGGCTCCTTGCCGGTCTTGACGAACAGATCCCGGTACACGGCGGGCAGCGGCAGCAGCCCCGGTCCCGTGTCGAAGGCGAACCCGTCCCGCTCGAAGCGGCGCACCGCTCCGCCGTAGGTCTCACTACGCTCGTACACCGCCACCCGGTGGCCCGCGACGGCCAGCCGGGCAGCGGCCGCCATCGCGCCCATCCCGGCGCCGATCACCGCAATCCGTGCCATGACCGCGACTTTATCCACCGCTGCCGGCGGTCCGGCCGACGGGCGGTGCGAACCGGGTCAGCCCGGCGGTCCGGGCACCCGGGAGGCGAGCCGCCGCTCCTCGCGCCGCCGGGTCCGGCGCCGCAGGAAGCGCCGGATGCGGGAGACCAGGAACCACAGCGTGACCAGCCCGCCGGCCAGCAGCACCGCCGCGACGACGGCGGCCGCCACGGGATGGAACATCGCGAACGACACGACGCCGGCGACCCCCAGGTCCTCGGCGACGCTCAGCACGAAGTTGCTGAACGGCTCGGGTGAGGAGTTGACCGCCATCCTGGTGCCGGCCTTCACGCCGTGGCTGGCCAGTGCCGTCGAGCCGCCGAGCAGCCCGGCCGCCACGTCCGGCAGCGAACCGCTCTGCCCGGCCAGCAGCGCCCCGACCCAGGCGCCCGCGAGCGGCCGCACGACGGTGTGCGCGGTGTCCCACACCGAGTCGACGTAGGGGATCTTGTCCGCCACCGCCTCGCACAGGAACAGCACGGCCGCCACGATCAGCACCTCGGGACGCTGCAGCGTCTGCGGGACGTCGTCGCTCAGCCCGGTCCGGCCGAACACGCCGAGCAGCAGCACCACCGCGTAGGCGTTGACGCCGCTGGCCCAGCCGCTGGTGAACACGAGGGGGAGTACCGACACCCGAAGGATGGTAGCCATCCGGCGGCCCGCCGTCCCGGGCCCGCGCAACCCGGTACTGAGTATCCGTACTCAGACGGCCGGATGAGTACGCGCGCGGATGGGCCGCGGCCGCCGGAGACGGGAGAGTGGAGGCACGGCAGGGGGCGCGGACCGGTACCGCCGGCACGGGGCGGCGGAACGGCGCCCGCGCCCTGGCCGCTCCTTCCGCCGATCCGTCGGCGGAAGCGAGGCACGGGGGACCCGCGGCGGACCACCACGGGGGACCATCGGGGGAGAACCGTACGGGTGAGGCACGGGGGCGTACGGGGGAAGCGGGAAGGCGCCGGCCCGGCAAGGGGGCGGCGCCTTCTCCGTGCTTCCGGCGGCGGCTCAGCCCTTCCCGCTCACCCGCCCCTGCAGCAGCCGGGACAGGGCCGCGTGGACGTCGTCCAGGGAGCGCTCGGGCTGGAACGACTTCCAGTCCAGGGCGGCCACCAGCACCATGCCGACCAGCGCGGCCGCCGTGAGCTGGACGTCGATCTCGTCGCTGAACTCGCCGGCCGCCACGCCCTCGCGCAGCACCCCCTCCACGACGGCGACGGCCTCCTGCCGGACCACCATCAGCGTGGACTGCCAGGCGCGGTTGGTGCGCCACAGCTCGGCCACGTAGAGCTGGGTGAAGGCCGGGTAGCGGTCGATGAAGACCAGGCCCGCGCGGACCATCGCGTCCAGCGCGTCCACCTTGCCGCCGCCCTCGGCGGCGGTCCGCTCGGCCGCCTCCCTGAGGGACGCGGTGAGCAGGCCCACGCCGTGCCGCAGCAGCTCCTCGAAGAGGACCGACTTGCTCGCGAAGTTGTAGTAGACCGTGCCCTTCGCGACCCCCGCCCGCTCGGCGATCTCGTCCACGGTGGTGGCGGAGAAGCCCTGCTCGGCGATGAGCGTGACGGCCGCCTCGTAGAGCTTCTGCCGGGTGGCCTCGCGGCGGGTGCTGCCGCCGGACGTGGCGCTGCTGCTTTCCATGGCCCCGATTCTCACAGGTGCGCGCGCGTGCGGGGGCCGTGCGGGGATCACAGGCTCAGTTCCGGGTGCAGCCGGTCCAGCGTCCACACCTGGCGGCGCCGGGCCGCGAGGGCGGTCAGCGCTACGGCGCCCGCCGTGAAGGCGGCCAGCACCCAGCACGCCTGCCAGACCGGGCCGAGCCCGCCGCCGGTGATCAGCCGGCGCAGGGCCTCCACGATGTAGCTCATCGGCAGGAACGGGTGGACGGCGTTGAAGAAGCCCGGGCTGGTCTGCACCGGGTAGGTGCCGCCCGCCGAGGTGAGCTGGAGCATCAGCAGCGCCAGCACCAGGATCCGGCCGGCCGCGCCGAACCGGGCGTTCAGCCACTGCACGATCGCCGCGAAGCAGGCCGCCACCAGGAACAGGAACCCGACCGTGCCGGCCGCCCGCTCCATCCGCAGCCCGATCGCCCAGTGCAGCACCGCCATCAGCGCGGCCGTCTGCAGCACGCCCACCGCGACCACCGGCAGCCAGCCGGCCAGCGCGATCCGCCAGGCCGGCGAACCGGCCGCCAGGGCACGCCGGTTGAGCGGCGGGATCAGCATGTACGCCACCATCGCGCCGACCCACAGGGACAGCGGGATGAAGTACGGGGCGAAACCGGTGCCGTAGTTGGGCGCCTTGTGCAGGTCGTGGGAGGCGAGCTGGACCGGGTCGGCCATCACACCGGTGCGCTGGTCGCGGTCCTGCTTGTCGTAGTCGGGGATCTTCTTCGCGCCGTCGTGCAGACCGCCGGCCAGCTTGCCGGAGCCGTCGACCAGCTTGTACATGCCGCCGCTGAGCGCCTGGGCGCCCGATTCGGCGGTGCCGATGCCCTTGTCGAGCTTCGCCGCGCCGGTGCCGGCGGTGCCGATCCCGGCGTGCAGCTTCTTGGCGCCGGCGGCGACCTCGGCTGCGCCGTCGTTCAGCTTGTTGATCTTCTTGACGGCGTCGTCGACGTCCTCGTAGAGGTGCGGGGCGCGCTCGGCCAGGGCCTGGGCCTGCTTCTGGAGCGTGTCCAGGTTGTCCCGCATGGTCTTCAGGTCGCCGTCCTGGTCGGCGATCAGGGTGTTGAGGTCGTCGGCGACGGTGGCCACGTCGGCCGCCGCCTGCCTGGCCTTCTTCAGGTCCGGGCAGGCCGGGTCGGGGACCGCCGCCTTCTCGCAGCGCGCCGCGTAGACCTCGTCCAGCACGTCGGCGGAGGCGTGGGCGGCCTTGGCGGCGGCCGGGGCCGACTTCACCAGGACCCCGAGGTTGCGCCGGACGGTCCCGGCCGAGTCGGCGACCAGCCGGGCGGTGTCCCCGATGGTCTTCTCGTTGTCCTTCAGGAACGGTCCGGCCTGCTTGTAGACGCCGTTGACGTCGTCAGCGAGCGTCTGGGTGCCGTCCGCGACCTGCCGGGAGCCGGTCTCCAGCCGGCCCGCGCCCGAGTCGAGCTTCCTCAGCCCCTTGGCCAGTGCGCCGCTGCCGCTCTTGGCGTCCTTCAGGCCTGCCGCGAGGTCCTTCGAACCCTTCTCCGCCTTGCCGATGCCGCCCTTGAGGCGGTCGGCGCCCCGGGCGGCCGTCACGGTCTCGCCGTGGATGTCGGAGAAGGAGATGAAGATCCGGTCCAGGAACGTCCGGGACGCCTTGGTGGACGCGGCCGTGCGGACCTCGCTGAAGACGGTCCGGGAGATCTGGCCGACGATGTAGTTGTTGGCGTCGTTGGTGCGCACCCTGAGCGCGCTCGTCTCGGGGGAGTCCCCGGAGCTGGACGCTATCCGGCGGCTGAAGTCGGCGGGCATGGTCAGCGACAGGTAGTAGGTGCCGTCCTCCACGCCCCGGCGGGCCTCGGCGTCGCTCACCTCGTGCCACTCGAAGGTGCGGCTGTCGCGCAGCCCGGACACGATGTCGTCGCCGGCGGTGACCTTCTTCCCGCCCGCCGTGGCGCCCTTGTCGTCGTTCACCAGGGCCACCGGGATGCGGTCCAGCCGGCCGTAGGGGTCCCAGAAGGACCACAGGTACAGGGCGCCGTACAGCAGGGGCAGCACGAGCAGCGCGACCAGGGCGGCGCGCGGCAGCTTCCCCCGTCCGAAGCGCCTCAGCTCAAGCGCGGCCAGCCTGGGCGTGCGCATCAGCCTCGTCCTTCCGGTCGTTGTTGTCGTTGTCGCTGTCGCTGTCGCTGTCGTTGTCGCTGTCGCTGTCGGAACCGGGTGCCGGGGCGCCGTCGGCCGTGGGCTCCGGGGTGCTCTCGCCGGGGGGTACCGGGGCGCCGTCGGCGCCGGTCTCCGGGGTGTTTCCGTCCCCGGCATCCTCGGCCTGCCCGGTCGGCCGGGCGGTGACGGCGAGGCAGTCGGCGGGGGCGGTGCGGCACACGGCCACCACCGTCGTCCCCACGCGCGTGAGGGACCGCAACAGGTCCCAGATCTCCTCGCGTTCGGTGTCCGAGAGCTTCATGTCGACGTCGTCCACGCCGAGCAGCCGCGGCCGGCCGAGCAGCGCCAGCGCGACGGACAGCCGCAGTTCCGCCGGCCGGTCCAGGTCGCGCACCGCCGTGCGGGAGCCCTTGGGCAGCGTCTCCAGGTCGAGTCCGGCGGCGGCCAGGGCGGCGTCGACGCGCAGCCGGGCCTCGTGGACCCGGTCCCGGCGGGGCCGCAGCGCCTCTCGCAGCGAGTCGCCGAACCGGCGCTGCAGCAGGGCCCGTTCACGCAGGTGCTCGCCGACGGTCAGGGCCGGCTCCAGGTCGGTGACACCGGCCACGTTGGCCACGGCGCCGATCCGGCGCACGGCGGCCATGTGCCGGGGGAGTTTGAACCCGGCCACCGCGGCCACTCCCTGAGTGGGTTTCATCCGCCCGGTGAGCGCGAGCAGCAGACACGTGCGGCCGGAGCCGGACGGTCCCTCGATCGCGATCAGCGAGCCGGGCTCCGCGTCGAGCGTGACGTCCCGGAAGACCCACCCCCGCGGCCCCTTGAGCCCGAGGCTCCCGACGGTGAGGTGCGCGCCGTCCACAAGCCTCCCCCTTGCCTGTTCCGTTTTTGCACTGACTGGTCAGTACAAAAGTACTCCGAACCCCTGACCGAAGCAAAAGAGCAGGTCAGATCGGATTGTCAGTGCCATACCTCACGATGGGCACATACGGCATCCGTGCCGTCACAGACGACAGGAGGTTCGTCATGGCCAACCAGTCCGCAGCCGCCCACCGGCGCCGCGCCACCGGCCCTGCCCCCTCACTGACCGGCCCGGCGGGCGACGTGCACCCCGTGCTCCGCCGGGCCACGGCCCCGCCCGCCGCCCTCGACCTGCTCGCCCAGGCCCGTGCCGGACTCGAGGAGGCCGGCCGGCTCGCCACGCCCAACGAGCGCTACGCGACCGCACACCTCGCCGCCCTGCGCACCGCCGCCGCGGTGCTCGCGGCCCGGGGCCGTCCCGAGACCTCGCCCCGCCGCCGGGCCCGTATCCGCAGCGCCTGGGAGGTGCTGCCCGAGATAGCCCCCGAACTCGACGAGTGGAGCGCGCTCTTCGCCTCCGGCGCCGCCCGCCGGGCCCGCGCCGAGGCGGGCATCCAGGGCGCGGCGGGGCAGCGGGACGCCGACGACCTGATACGCGACGTGGCGATGTTCCTCCGCCTCGTCGAGCGGCTGCTGGTGCTCCAGCCCGTCCTGCCCCAGCCCCGCCACGACCCGGAGGAGCCACCGGGCCCACCGGTCCGCGAAGACCTCCCCGACGCGGGCTGACCTCGGCCGTCCGCCCCGCGAGACGGACCCGGCCCGCCCCACCGCGATGAGTGGGCGGAGCGGCGGAGGCAATAGGGTGGAGATGCCTGAGGCCTTCCCTCCACCCGCGTCCGGGCCGGGGAGGCACCCCGTTCTGCGCCGCCGGCAACAAGGCGGCGCCGCGCCGAGGAGTCAACTGCCGTGTCGGACCCGATGCGCCCCCGTTCCTCCCTCCGTACCGCAGTGGTCTGGGAGGTCCTCCAGGACGCCCTCGACCGCCGGGTCAAGGCCACGGGGCGGGAATCGCTGGACGTCCTCGACACCGGGGGCGGCAGCGGCAACTTCGCCGTGCCCCTGGCCGGCCTCGGCCACCGGGTCACCGTCGTCGACCCCAGCCCCAACGCGCTGTTCGCGCTCGAACGCCGCGCCGCCGAGGCCGGTGTCGCCGACCGGGTCCGGGGCGTCCAGGGCGACGCCCACGGCCTGTTCGACGTGGTCGAGCGCAGCGGCCACGACGTGGTGCTGTGCCACGGCGTCCTCGAGTACGTGGACGACCCGGCCGAGGGCGTGCGCAACGCGGTGGCCGCCCTGCGCTCCGAGGGCGTCCTCAGCCTGCTCGCCGCCGGCCTCGGCGGCGCCGTGCTCGCCCGGGCCCTGGCCGGCCACTTCAAGGAGGCCAAGCAGGCGCTCCAGGACCCCGAGGGCCGCTGGGGGGCCGGCGACCCCGTGCCGCGCCGCTTCACCGCGGAGCAGCTCACCGCGCTGGTGGAGGGCGCGGGCCTGCGGGTCGGCGCTGTGCACGGCGTACGGGTCTTCGCCGACCTCGTGCCCGGCGTCCTGGTGGACACCGAACCCGGGGCCATGGACGCGCTGCTGAAGCTCGAGGCGGCGGCGGCCGAACTGCCCGCGTTCCACTCGGTCGCCACCCAGCTCCACGTGCTCGGTGAGACCAGGGGGTCCGCCGGGGCCTGAGCGCTCCCGGTGACCCGCCGCTGATCAGGGGCTCGGCGGCGGATGGAGTACGCCACAAGCCACCCGATCGAGCGGTTTGCGCCGTATGATCGAGGTACACCGTCCGGCATGACGGGTCGGCCGCCGGGGAATGGAAGCCTCAGCGAGCCGGGACGGCCAGGATGGATTCCGGTTGGCCAATTGGCGCAGAGGGGCGGGTTTCACGGGGGCGATTCCCTGCCTATCCTGAAGGGACCCCCCGGGTCGCCCCGGCGACTGCACGATGAGGAGGACTCCGTGCCGCTCTCGGAGCACGAGCAGCGCATGCTCGAGCAGATGGAGCGAGCGCTGTACGCCGAAGATCCCAAGTTCGCGTCGGCGCTTGAGGGAAGTGGGCTGCGGACGTACACCCGGCGGCGGGTCTACCAGGCGGTCGTGGGCTTCCTCGTGGGTATCGCGCTCCTCATGGCCGGAATGGTCGCGCAGCAGATCTGGGTCAGCGTGGTGGGCTTCCTCGTGATGCTCGGCTGCGCCGTGCTGGCCGTCACCGGCTGGCGCAAGGCCCCCAAGCCGGGCGAGCGGCCCGCGGGCGCCCCGCGCCGCCAGGTACGGCAGAAGCGCTCCATGATGGACCGGATCGAGCAGCGCTGGCAGCGCCGCCGCGACGAGCAGCAGGGCCACTAGGACCTCACCGGTCGGACCGGGCACCTGACGGCAGCGGCCGACATCGGACATCCGTGAGGGGTGACCACCAGCCGGTGGTCACCCCTCACGGATGTCCTGGAGCGCCCTGCGGCTTCGGCGGCTCGCGGCGGCTCCGGGGCTTGGCGGCTCCGGTGCCCCCTGGCTACGGGGTCCGGCGGCTTCGTGGCCTGGCGGCTTCGGTGCTCGCGGCTCCTGAGCGCTGCGGCTCCAGTGCCAGGCGGTTTTAGTGCCCCGCGGCTCCTAGCCCTGCGGCTTCGGCGCCCTGCGGCTCCTTAAGCCCTGCGGCTCCAGCGCCCGGCGGCTCCAGCGCCCCGAGGCCCCGGGGCCGTCTCAGCCCCGCTGGCCGGACGGTCGGCGCCACCCCGGCCGGGCGGCCACCAGGCGCTCTCTGAGCGCCGTCCACCGGTCCGACGCCGCCCACAGCACCCGCACCGCCGACCGCGGCGCGAACCGCGCTCGCAGCCTCGTCCGCCGGCGCACACCGCCGTTCAGGGCGGTGATCACCCGGCGCACGTCCTCGGCGAGGCCCGCCACCGGTCGCGGCCTGGGCGCGTACAGCACCTGCTCCACCGCGTCCGCCACCCGGTGCACCGCGGCCCCGGCGGCCGCGTCGAGACGGCCCAGCCGCACGATCCTCGCCGCCGCGCTGCGCGGGGTCAGCGACTCGTCCGGCAGGATGCCCAGGTCCCAGGCGCTGTCGGTCAGCTCCTGCCAGGCCGACAGCGCGTGGGCGGCGGCGCCCTCCCCGGTCCGGGCGTGCCCGCCGAGCCGTACGGCCCGCAACCGCGCCCGCCACAGCAACGGCAGGAAGGGCACCGCCAGCACCGCCAGGACACCGAGCCCGATCAGGGCGAGCCACAGCAGGTCCCAGCCGCTGCCGCCACCGCCGGGACGCGCGACCGCCGCGGCCGGGCTGTCGCACGCCTCCAGCTTGCGCAACTGCGCCGAGCAGCTCTCGCTCGGCGAGGCCACCGCCGAGGGCGCCTCGGACGCCCCGCGCGACGGCAGTGCCTCGTCCGGCTGCGACGTGCCCGGCGTGTCCGACTGGGTGTAGGACGGCACCGTGCCCCGGGTCGGGGTCGGTTCGAAACGGGTCCAGCCCACGCCCTCGAAGTACAGCTCGGGCCAGGCGTGCGCGTCCTTCAGGGACACCGAGACCGAGCCGTCCGCCTGCGGGGTGCCGGGCGCGAAGCCCACCGCGACCCGGGCCGGGATGCCCAGCGTGCGGGCCATCGCGGCCATCGCGAAGGAGAAGTGCACGCAGAAGCCCTGTTTCTTCCGCAGGAAGTTCGCGATCGCGTCCGGGCCCTGGCCGACCTCGACCTCGGTGTCGTACTGGAAGCCGCCGTTCACCGCGAACCAGTCCTGCAGCTTGACCGCCTCGTCGTAGTGGCTGGACGAGCCCGCGGTGATCTCCTCGGCGGTCCTCGCCACCACCTTCGGCAGCCTGGACGGCACCCTGGTGTACTCGCGCCGCAGGGCCGCGGGCGCCGGGGGCGCGGCGGCCAGCTCGGCGGCGGACGGCCGCACGTCGAGGCTGCGCACCTCGTAGACCTCGCCGCGGGTGTTCTGGCCGTGGTCGCCGACGAGCGTCATCCCGACCGGCTCGTACCGCCAGTTCCCGCTGATGCTCACCCTGCTCGGCGGGTACGGCATCGGCAGCCAGTCCTGGGCGTACCAGTCCGCCGCGGTGATCCTGGTCCGCACCGTGGTGCGCTTGACGTCCGCGTCCAGTCCTGCGGGCGCCGGGAGGGCGTCCGGCACCGCGACGATGTGCCGCTGGGACGGCTTCCAGGTGGTGCCGTCGAAGTCGTCCAGGGACACGATGCGCAGGTACATGTCCGACAGGTCGCCCGCCGTGGTCCGCAGCGACAGCACCTGGCGGTCGTTGTCCACGTTCAGGCTGTCGCGCAGCGACACCAGCGGGTTGACCGCGGAGATCGTGCCGCCCCCGCCCTTGCCCGCGCCGACGCCCGTCCCCGCCGCGTCCAGCAGCCCGCCCTGGATGGAGAACAGGGGGATGGCCGGCACCAGCACGGCCACGCCGAGCGCCACCGCGCCGAGCCGGCGTCCGGTGCGCACCGGGGCCACCGCCCCGCTCTCCGCCATGCCCGGCTCACCGGGGGCGCCCCCGAAGACGCGGCCCCACTGGGCCAGCCGGTCTCGGCTCTCGGCGAGCAGCAGCATCAGATAGCCGGCCGCCGCGAACAGGAACGCCAGCCAGTCGCTGCCGCTGTCGGAGAGCCCGGCGGCCACCGAGTACAGCGCGAGCAGCGGCAGCCCGGCCGGGGCGGCACTGCGGAAGGTCACCGCCAGGGTGTCGACCAGCAGCCCGATCACCAGGACCCCGCCGATCAGCATCAGTTCGATGCCGTCGGTGAGCGGCGCCGGTATCGCATACCGGCTGACGTCGTCCGAGCCCTGCTGGAGCAGCTCGCCGAAGTAGCGGAACGCGTCCGGGCCCGGGACGAGCCCGCCGAGCGCCTGCCGCCGGGCGAAGAACAGGGTCAGCAGCATCAGCGTGACCAGGGCCTGCGCGGCCACGGTCAGCGGCCGTGCCAGCGGCACCCGCCGGGCCGCCGCGCCCACCCCGGTCTGCACGGCGACCAGCAGCACCGTCGTGAACAGCCACGTCGGCTGGTCGACCAGGGGCAGCAGCGAGCACGCCGTCATCAGCGTGGCCGCGGCGGCGCACAGGGCCAGCCGGGCCCGCCCGCTCATCACAGTGCCTCCCCGCCGACGCCGGTCAGGCCCGCGCGCTCCCGGTCCGCCTGCCGCCACAGCTCGTCCAGCGACGCCCCGCGCGGCACGCCCACCGCCGTCCAGCCCGCCTCGCGCAGCATCCGCAGCCGCTCCTGGTGCCGGTCGCCCGGAGCCGGCACGTCGGCCGGCTCCCGCACCCACGCGTCCGGGTCCAGCACGAAGGCCACCGCGCCGCCGCTGCGCTGCCGCATCCCGGCGACCACCGCGGCCTGCTCCTCGTCCAGGTCGCCCAGGAAGGCCACCAGCAGCCCCTCGTTCCCGCCGCGCAGTGAGTCGTGCGCCCGGGAAAGGCCCGTGCCGTCGGAGTGGTCGATCACCGCGAGGGTGTCCATCATCAGCCCGGCCGCGTCCGCGCCGTCCGGGCCGGTGCCCGCGAAGCCGTCGGCTCCCTCGCCGGGCACCGAGGTGCCGCCGTCCGTCAGCAGCCGCACCGAGAACCCCTGTTCGAGCAGGTGCACCAGGACCGACGCGGCGGCGGAGACGGCCCACTCGAACGCCGAGTCGGGCCCGGCGCCCTCGTAGCCGATCGCCCGGGTGTCCAGGAGCACCGTGCAGCGCGAGCGCCGCGGCTGCTCCTCGCGGCGCACCATCAGCTCGCCGTAGCGCGCGGTGGAGCGCCAGTGGACCCGGCGCAGGTCGTCGCCGTACCGGTAGCCGCGCGGGATCACGTCGTCCTCGCCGGCCAGGGCCAGCGACCGCTGACGGCCGTCGCCGTACCCCTTCGCCTCGCCGCTGAAGCGGACCGGGGTCAGGGGCTCGGTGCGCGGTATGACGGTCAGCGTGTCGTACGTCGAGAACGACCGGGTCAGCTCGCACATCCCGAACGGGTCGGTCAGGCGCAGCTGCAGCGGGCCCAGCGGATAGCGGCCGCGCAGGTCGGAGCGGACCCGGTAGGACACCTCGCGGCGCCCGCCCGGCTCCACCCGGTCCAGCACGAAACGGGGCCGGGGGCCGAGGACATAGGGCACCCGGTCCTGGAGCATCAACAGGCCGGTGGGCAGCCGGGAGACGTTGTCCATCCGCAGGTGCACGCGCGCCTCGCCGGCGGCGGGCACCCGTGCGGGGGAGAGGCGGCGGCTGCCGGCCACCCGGTAGCGTGTGCGATACAGCACGGCCGCGCAGAGCAGCGGCAGCACCGCCAGCAGCAGCCCGACCCGCAGCAGATCGCTCTGGCCCAGCACGTAGGCGCAGACCGCGGCCGCGATCCCGGCCGCGAGGAAGGAGCGCCCGCGCGTGGTGAGCCCCGCCAGGGCGGTGCGGACGCCGCCCGCCTCACCGCGGTCGGCCTCCACCCGCCCCGTCCCCCCGGTGCTCATCACAGACCCCGGGGAGGCTGCTGGGGATAGGCGGGCATGGTCCGGCCCAGCGATCCGAAGCCGCCGTGCTGCCGCGACGAGGCGGGCACGGCGGTGCCCTGCAGGATCTCCAGCACCACCTGTTCGGCCGTGCGCCGGTTGAGCTGGGCCTGCGCGGTGGGCAGCAGCCGGTGGGCGAGCACGGCCACCGCGAGGTCCTGCAGGTCGTCCGGGAGCGCATAGTCCCGGCCGGCGAGGGCGGCGGACGCCTTGGCGGCGCGCAGCAGGTGCAGGGTCGCGCGCGGGGAGGCGCCGAGTCTGAGGTCGGGGTGGCTGCGTGTGGCCGCGACCAGCTCGACCGCGTACCGGCGCACCGCCTCGGACACGTGCACCCCGCGCACGGCCTCGATCAGCTTCACGATCTCGTGCGCGTGCGCCACCGGCTGCAGGTCCTCGAGCGGGCTCACCCCGCCGTGCACGTCGAGCATCTGCAGCTCGGCCTCGACGCTCGGGTAGCCGACCGAGACCCGGGCCATGAAGCGGTCGCGCTGGGCCTCGGGCAGCGGGTAGGTGCCCTCCATCTCGACCGGGTTCTGCGTGGCCACCACCATGAAGGGGCTGGGCAGTTCGTAGGTCTGCCCGTCGATGGTGACCTGCCGTTCCTCCATGGACTCCAGCAGCGCCGACTGCGTCTTCGGCGAGGCGCGGTTGATCTCGTCGCCGATCACGATCTGCGCGAAGATGGCGCCCGGCTTGAACTCGAAGTCCCGGCGCTGCTGGTCCCAGATGGACACACCGGTGATGTCCGAGGGCAGCAGGTCGGGCGTGAACTGGATGCGCCGCACCGAGCAGTCGATGGACCGCGCCAGCGCCTTGGCCAGCATCGTCTTGCCCACGCCCGGGACATCCTCGATCAGCAGGTGTCCCTCGGCGAGCAGTACGGTCAGCGAAAGCCGTACGACCTCGGGCTTGCCCTCGATCACACCCTCCACCGAACTGCGGACACGCTCCACAGTGGCGGTCAGATCAGTGAGGCTCGCTCGATCGTCATAGGTCGTCACCCGGCCCTCCTCGGCCCGTTCTTACTCGGGCCGACGCTCTGCGCTGCGAAACCGGCCCACCCCGAAACACGGGCACCGCGCCGGAACAGTTCCACGCGACACCACACCCCGCATTCTTGCCGCCGTTACCGATTCGTGTCACCGCCTGTGGACAACTGCCCGCGCCATGTCGGTCCCACGGCCTCTCCGGCCGCCGTTCCACAAGGCGCGGCGGCACGAGCGCCGCCCGCGCGGGGCGGGGGTGGTCGTGGCGGGCCGGGCCCCGTCAGGCGGGGTCGATCTCGCGCAGCCGTCCGGTCCTGACGTCGAACACGAAACCGCGCACGTCGTCGGTGTGCAGCAGGAACGGCGAGGTCCGCACCCGCTGCATCGACTGCCGCACATCCTGGTCGACGTCCCGGAAGGCCTCCACCGCCCACGCCGGACGCTGGCCCACCTCGAGCTCCAGGTCGTGCCGGAACTCCTCGGTGATGGCCTCCATGCCGCACCCGGTGTGGTGGATGAGCACCACGCTGCGGGTGCCCAGGGCGCGCTGGCTGATGGTCAGGGACCGGATGACGTCGTCGGTGACGACCCCGCCCGCGTTGCGGATCGTGTGGCAGTCACCGAGCTGCAGGCCGAGGGCCTTGTGCAGGTCGAGGCGGGCGTCCATGCAGGCCACCACGGCGACGCGCAGGACGGGGCGGGCGTCCATGCCGGGGTCGGCGAACTCGGCCGCGTACCGTTCGTTGGCCGCGAAGAGACGGTCCGTGACGGTGCCGTCACCCGCTATGGTCGCGTCGGATCCGGTGTGAGCGTCTGCAGAAGTCGTCATGCCCAGACCGTACTGGTCGTCCCCGGTCCGGGCCCGCTGTGCAGAGCGGACAAAGAACGCCATTGTGGCTTGTTGTGAGCGACTCCACACGCAGCGCGAACCGTGGACACACCCGGTCGGGCGACGCGCAGGCCGGTTGATTGACCGCGAGACACGGTGGACTAAAGTGACGCGAAGCGGGAGGCGCGATCCTCCCTGCTGGTGAATCCCCCGGAGACCCCGGCCCTCACCCGGACCGTCTCCCCACGTGCGCGGCGCGTACGTACGGCTCGGCCTCCTCCCGCTCCCGGCCGGCTGACGCTTCCGGCGCCGGCGGGCCTCCCCTTCACGGAGCGGGCGGGGACCCGGCGGTGCGTACGGCCCGCCGGAAACGAGAGGCCCCCTTGAGCCAGAGTCGACACGTCCCGGTGATGCTCCAGCGGTGCCTGGACCTGCTGGCGCCCGCCCTGGAGCGGCCGGGAGCGGTGGTCGTCGACTGCACCCTCGGCCTCGGCGGCCACAGCGAGGCGCTGCTGACCCGGTTCCCCGAGGCCCGGCTGATCGGCCTCGACCGGGACAAGGAGGCGTTGCGCCTGTCGGGTGAGCGCCTGGCGCCGTACGGGGACCGGGCCACGCTCGTGCACGCGGTGTACGACGAGCTGCCCGAGGTCCTCGACCGGCTCGGCACCCCGCGCGTGCAGGGCGTGCTGTTCGACCTCGGCGTGTCCTCCATGCAGCTCGACGAGGCCGGCCGCGGCTTCGCCTACGCCCAGGACGCCCCGCTCGACATGCGCATGGACCAGACGGCCGGCATCAGCGCCGCCGAGGTCCTCAACACCTACCCGCCGGGCGAACTGGTGCGCATCCTGCGCGCGTACGGCGAGGAGAAGCAGGCCAAGCGCATCGTCTCGGCGATCGTCCGGGAGCGCGAGAAGGAGCCGTTCGACAACAGCGCACGGCTCGTCGAGCTGATCCGGGACGCGCTGCCGCAGGCCGCCAAGCGCACCGGCGGCAACCCCGCCAAGCGCACCTTCCAGGCCCTGCGCATCGAGGTCAACGGCGAGCTGTCCGTCCTGGAACGGGCGGTCCCGGCGGCGGTCAGGGCCCTCGCGGTCGGCGGACGCGTCGCCGTGCTGTCGTACCACTCCCTGGAGGACCGGCTGGTCAAGCAGGTCCTCGCGGCCGGGGCCGCCTCCACCGCGCCGCCCGGGCTGCCCGTCGTGCCCGAGCGCTACCAGCCCCGGCTCAAGCTGCTCACGCGCGGTGCCGAACTTCCCACCGAGGAAGAGGTCGCCGAGAACCGCCGGGCCGCCCCGGCCCGGCTGCGCGGCGCCGAGCGCATCAGGGAGGACGCCGAGTGAGCGGATCGGGTCGGTCGGGTTCCCGTACCCGCCTCTCGGCGCCCCGGAGCCACCGGAGGCCCAGTGAGTAGGAAACCCGAACTGAGGGGGAGGGCCGCCCGGCTCGCCGGGCTCCTGCCGGCCGGCCGCGCCCGCGCGGCCCGCGCCCCGTTCGTCCTGCTCGTCGTCCTGCTGCTCGGCGGCGGCCTCATCGGGCTGCTGGTGCTGAACTCCGCGCTCAGCGAGGGCTCGTTCCGGCTCGACGCCCTGCGCAAGCAGACGAAGAACCTCACCGACGAGGAACAGGCGCTCCAGCGGGACATCGACGGCTACTCGTCCCCCGACGCCCTCCAGCGCCGGGCCCGCGAACTCGGCATGGTCCCCGGCGGCGACCCGGCCTTCCTCGACCCCGGAGGCACGGTGAAGGGCGTGCCCGGCGCCGCGAGCCCCGAGCCCGCCGCCCTCACCGGTCCGGCGGCCCCGGAGACCGTCGACCCGTCCGCCCCGGCGCAGCCCGCCGGCACCCCCACGTCCACCGCCGCCCCGGCGCCCACCCCCGCGGCCCCCGCCCCGGAGACCACCGCCCCGGCCGCCGCGGTCGCACCGCTCTCCACCCTCCAGCCCGCGCCCACCCCGACCTCCGGCAGGTGACGGAAGTGTCCGACAGGGAACCGCCGCGCCGTCGCGTGCCCGGCCCCGCGAAGCCTTCCCCGGGGCCCCGGCCCCGCCCGGACCGGGCGGAACCCCGCCGGGAGCGGGGCGCCGTCCGGCGGCAGCCCGGGCCCGGCGCCCGCCCGGCGGCCCGCAGGCCCGTTGGGGCCCGGCCCATGCCCCCGCCGCCGCTCCGGCTCGGCCGGCCGAGGCCCCGGCTGCGCATGGTGGGCCTCGCCCTCACCCTGGTGATGAGCGCCTTCGTGGTGCGGCTGCTCCAGGTCCAGGCCGTCGACGCGCACGCGTACGCCGCCAAGGCCCAGGAGAACCGCTACGTCGTGCACACCCTGGCCGCCGACCGCGGCGGGATCACCGACCGCAACGGCGTGGCCCTCGCCATCAGCGAGGACGCGTACGACATCACGGCCGACCCCACCATGTTCAACCGCAAGCAGCTCAAGATCGGCGACGGGCCCGAGCAGGCCGCCGCCCTGCTCGCGCCGATCCTCGGCCAGAACCAGGACACGATCGTCCGCAAGCTGCGGCCCGCGAACCCGCTCTCCCGCTACGCCAAACTGGCCGTGCGCCAGACCCCGCAGGTCTGGAAGCAGATCAAGGACCTGAAGGCGGCCCTCGCCAAGAAGGCGGGCGCCGACGGCAGGACGCCCAACGTGCTGGCCGGCGTCTTCGCCGACCCCAGCAGCCAGCGGGTGTACCCCAACGGCGACCTCGCCGCCGGGATACTGGGCTGGGTCAACGCCGAGGGCCGGGGCGGCGGCGGCATCGAGCAGGAGCTGAACAAGCAGCTCTCCGGCAAGGACGGCAAGATCCGCTACGCCCAGTCCGGCGGCCGCGAGGTGCCCACCGCGGGCTCCAACGAGACCCCCGCGGTGCCCGGGAGCGACGTCGAACTCACCATCGACCGCGACATCCAGTGGGCCGCGCAGAACGCCATCTCCGAGCAGGTGAAGAAGTCCAGGGCGGACCGCGGTTACGTCATCGTCCAGGACACCCGCACCGGCCAGATCCTGGCCATGGCCAACTCGCCCGGGTTCGACCCGAACGACCTGTCCGGGGCCGACGCCGAGGCCATGGGCAACGCGGCCGTCCAGGACGCCTTCGAGCCCGGCTCCACCGCCAAGGTGATGTCCATGGCGGCCGTGCTGGAGGAGAACGCGGCCACGCCGCTCACCCATGTCGTCGTCCCCAACCGGCTGCACCGGGGCGACCGGCTGTTCCAGGACGACGTCGACCACGCCACCTGGTACCTCACCCTCAACGGCGTGCTCGCCAAGTCCAGCAACATCGGCACGATCCTCGCCACCGGCCAGCTGGGCAAGTCCCAGCCCGAGGCGAACAAGGTGCTCTACTCCTACCTGCGCAAGTTCGGCATCGGCCGGCCCACCGGGCTCGGCTTCCCCGGCGAGACCAAGGGCATCCTCGCCCAGCCGGGCGACTGGTCGACCTCGCAGCAGTACACGATTCCTTTCGGCCAGGGTTTCTCGCTGAGCGCCATGCAGGCCGCCTCCGTGTACTCGACGATCGCCAACGGCGGTGTCCGCGTCGAACCGACCCTGGTGCGCGGCACCCGGGGCGCCGACGGCCGCTTCACGCCCGCCGCCGAGCCCGCCAAGACCCGTGTGGTCAGCGCGAAGACGGCCAGGACCGTCGCCCAGATGCTGGAGTCCGTGGTGGACGACGAGCAGGGCACCGGCATCAAGGCCCGTATCCCCGGGTACCGGGTGGCAGGCAAGACCGGCACGGCGAACCGAGTGGATCCGGCCACCGGCAGGTACCGCGGGTACACCTCCTCGTTCGCCGGGTTCGCCCCCGCGGACAAGCCGCGGATCACCGTGTACTGCGCCATCCAGAACGCCACGTCGGGCAGCTACTTCGGCGGCCAGATCTGCGGCCCCGTGTACAAGCAGGTGATGGAGTTCGCCCTGAAGACGCTGCAGGTACCGCCGACCGGAGCGAAGGCCGCGAACCTGCCCGTCGACTACAAGCCCTGATCAGCACCTCGGAAAGACCAGGAACCACTCGTGACAACGATCACCCCCGAGCCCGGGAACCAGGGCACCCAGGAGCCCTCGCTTCGCTCCGGAGCCGGTGCGCCCGGTACGCTCACCGCCGTGCCACACGCTGATCAGTCCCCCACCACCCAGAAGGGCGCTTCCGTGACGTATCCGGGACCGCCGCGACCGGTTCAGGTCTCCGCCACACCCCTCGCGGAGCTGGCCGATCAGCTGGGTGCCGCCGCCGAGGGCGCCGCCGAGGTCACGGGCATCACCCATGACTCGCGCGCCGTCCGGCCCGGCGACCTGTACGCCGCCCTGCCGGGCGCCCGCCTGCACGGCGCCGACTTCGTCACCCAGGCCGCCGGCCTGGGCGCGGTCGCCGTGCTGACCGACCCGACGGGCGCCGAACGCGCCGCCGCGACCGGCCTGCCGGTCCTGGTCGTCGACGACCCGCGCGCGCGGATGGGCGAACTGGCGACCACGATCTACGGTGACCCCGGCCGCGATCTGCTCCAGATCGGCATCACCGGCACCTCGGGCAAGACCACCACCGCCTACCTGGTCGAGGGCGGTCTGAAGACCACCCGCACCACGGGCCTGATCGGCACCGTCGAGATGCGCGTCGGCGACGAACGCATCAAGTCCGAGCGCACCACCCCCGAAGCCACCGACCTGCAGGCCCTGTTCGCGGTCATGCGCGAACGCGGCGTCGAGGCCGTCGCGATGGAGGTCTCCAGCCACGCCCTGGTCCTCGGCCGGGTCGACGGCTGCGTCTTCGACATCGCCGTCTTCACCAACCTCAGCCCGGAACACATGGAGTTCCACTCCGACATGGAGGACTACTTCCGGGCCAAGGCACAGCTCTTCACGCCCCTGCGCAGCAGGCTCGGGGTCGTCAACACCGACGACGAGTACGGCCGCCGGCTCGCCCGGGAGGCCACCGTCCCGGTCGTCACCTACTCCGCCGAGGGGCATCCGGACGCCGACTGGCGCGCGCAGGACGTCCAGGTCGGGCCCATGGACTCGACCTTCACCGTGCTCGGCCCGGACGGCGAGCGGGTGCAGGCCAGGTCGCCGCTGCCCGGCCCGTTCAACGTGGCCAACACCCTCGCCGCCGTCGTCGCCCTCGCGGTGGCCGGCCTCGACCCGCAGGAGGCCGCCGACGGCATCGCCGCCGTGCCGGGGGTGCCCGGCCGCCTGGAGCGCGTGGACGCCGGGCAGGCCTACCTCGCCGTCGTCGACTACGCCCACAAGACCGACGCGGTCGAGTCGGTCCTCAAGGCGCTGCGCAAGGTCACCAAGGGCCGCCTGCACGTCGTCCTCGGCTGCGGCGGCGACCGTGACCAGACCAAGCGCGCCCCGATGGGCGCCGCCGTGGCCCGGCTCGCCGACACGGCCGTACTGACCTCGGACAACCCCCGCTCCGAGGACCCGCTGGCCATCCTCGCGACCATGCTCCAGGGCGCGGCCTCCGTGCCGGCCCACGAGCGCGGCGAGGTGCTCCTGTTCGAGGACCGGGCCGCCGCCATCGCCGCCACCGTCGCCCGGGCGCACGCCGGGGACACCGTGCTGGTCGCGGGCAAGGGCCACGAGCAGGGCCAGGACATCGCCGGAGTGGTCCGTCCCTTCGACGACCGCCAGGTGCTTCGCGAAGCTATCCAGAAGACCCAGGGATGAACTTGTGATCGCCCTCTCCCTCGCCGAGATCGCTGAAGTCGTCGGCGGGCAGACGCACGACATACCGGATCCGTCCGTCCAGGTCACCGGGCCGGTGGTCCGGGACTCCCGAGAGGTGGTGCCGGGCAGTCTCTTCGTCGCCTTCGTCGGCGAGCGCGCCGACGGCCACGACTACGCGCAGGCGGTCGTCGGGGCGGGAGCCGTGGCCGTACTGGCCTCCCGGCCCGTCGGCGTGCCGGCGATCGTGGTCGAGGACGTGCAGTCCGCCCTCGGCGCCCTCGCCCGCCACGTCGTGCACCGGCTCGGCGCCACCCTCGTCGCCCTGACCGGGTCGGCCGGCAAGACCAGCACCAAGGACCTCATCGCCCAGGTGCTGCGGCGCAAGGCGCCGACCGTGTTCACGCCCGGCTCGCTCAACAACGAGATCGGACTGCCGCTGACAGCGCTCAGCGCCACCGCCGAAACCCGTTTCCTGGTACTGGAGATGGGCGCCCGCGGCATCGGGCACATCCGCTACCTCACCGGCCTCACCCCGCCGCGGATCGGCCTGGTGCTGAACGTCGGCAGCGCCCACATCGGCGAGTTCGGCGGGCGTGAGCAGATCGCCCAGGCCAAGGGCGAACTCGTGGAGGCGCTCCCGGAGGACGGCGCGGCCGTCCTCAACGCCGACGACCCGCTGGTACGGGCCATGGCCTCCCGTACCAAGGCGAAGGTGGTCCTTTTCGGAGAGTCGGCCGAAGCGGACGTACGCGCCGAGAACGTGCGACTCACGGACAGCGGACAGCCCTCCTTCAGGCTTCACACACCCTCCGGTGCAAGCGATGTGACCATGCGCCTGTACGGTGAGCACCACGTGTCGAACGCGCTCGCCGCGGCCGCCGTCGCCCATGAGCTGGGCATGTCCGCAGCTGAGATCGCCACCGCGCTCTCCGAGGCGGGCTCCCTCTCCCGCTGGCGCATGGAGGTCACCGAGCGCCCGGACGGCGTGACCATCGTCAACGATGCCTACAACGCCAACCCCGAGTCCATGCGGGCCGCCCTCAGGGCGCTCGCGGCCATGGGCAAGGGGCGCCGTACGTGGGCGGTGCTCGGCAAGATGGCCGAGCTGGGGGACGAGGCGCTCGCCGAGCACGACGCCGTCGGACGGCTCGCCGTCCGGCTCAACGTCAGCAAGCTCGTCGCGGTCGGGGGGATCGAAGCCTCCTGGCTGCAACTGGGCGCATATAACGAGGGTTCGTGGGGTGAGGAGTCGGTGCACGTGTCCGACGCACAGGCGGCGGTCGACCTGTTGCGCAGCGAGTTGCGCCCGGGGGATGTCGTGCTCGTGAAGGCGTCCCGTTCGGTGGGGCTCGAGGGTGTCGCCCAGGCGCTGCTCGAGACCGGCGCCGAGGGTGAGGTTGCCGCCCGATGATGAAGCAGATCCTGTTCTCAGGAGTCATTGGCCTCTTCCTGACGCTGGTCGGCACCCCGCTGCTGATCAAGCTCCTCGCCCGCAAGGGCTACGGCCAGTACATCCGTGACGACGGCCCGCGCGAGCACGCCAGCAAGCGCGGTACGCCGACCATGGGCGGCATCGCCTTCATCCTGGCGACCATCGCCGCGTACTTCCTGAGCAAGCTCATCACCGGCTACCCCCCCACCTACTCCGGGCTGCTGGTCCTCGGCCTGATGTTCGGCATGGGCCTGGTCGGCTTCCTGGACGACTACATCAAGATCGTCAAGCGGCGGTCGCTCGGCCTGCGGGCCAAGGCCAAGATGGCCGGCCAGCTCATCGTCGGCATCTCCTTCGCGGTGCTGTCGCTGATGTTCGCGGACGCCCGCGGCAACACCCCGGCGTCCACGAAGCTGTCGTTCATCACCGACTTCGGCTGGAGCATCGGCCCGGTGCTGTTCGTCGTCTGGGCGCTGTTCATGATCCTGGCGATGTCCAACGGCGTGAACCTCACCGACGGCCTCGACGGCCTGGCCACCGGCGCCTCCGTGCTCGTCTTCGGCGCCTATACGTTCATCGGCGTCTGGCAGTTCCAGGAGTCCTGCGCCAACGCGGTCACCCTCACCAACCCGGGCGCCTGCTACGAGGTGCGCGACCCGCTGGACCTCGCCGTGGTCGCCTCCGCGCTGATGGGCGCCTGCCTGGGCTTCCTGTGGTGGAACACCTCGCCGGCCAAGATCTTCATGGGCGACACCGGTTCGCTCGCCCTCGGCGGCGTCCTCACCGGCCTGGCCATCCTCTCCCGCACGGAGCTGCTGGTGGCCATCATGGGCGGCCTGTTCGTCCTCATCACCATGTCGGTCGTCATCCAGGTCGGGTCCTTCCGGCTGACCGGTAAGCGCGTCTTCCGGATGGCGCCGCTCCAGCACCACTTCGAACTCAAGGGCTGGTCCGAGGTCCTGGTGGTGGTCCGCTTCTGGATCATCCAAGGCATCTGTGTGATCGTCGGACTGGGCCTCTTCTATGCGGGATGGGCAGCGGACAAGTGACCTCCTCGGCGCCTTCTGAATTCCAGGGCAAGCACGTCACCGTCGCCGGGCTCGGCGTCTCCGGCGTCCCGGCGGCCAGGGCGCTGCACGCGCGCGGTGCGGTCGTCACGGTCGTCAACGACGGCGACGACGCACGGGCGCGCGAGCAGGCCGCGGAGCTGGAGGCGCTCGGCGTCACCGTGCGCCTCGGCGACGGCGCCACCCTGCCGGAGGGCACCGAGCTGATCGTCACCGCGCCCGGCTGGAAGCCGGACAAGCCGCTGTTCCTCGCCGCCCGGGAGGCCGGGGTGCCGGTCTGGGGCGACGTGGAGCTGGCCTGGCGCCTCAGGGGGCCCGACGCGGCGCCCTGGCTGGCCGTGACCGGCACCAACGGCAAGACCACGACCGTGCAGATGCTCGCCTCGATCCTGACGGCCGCGGGCCTGCGCACCGCGGCCGTGGGCAACATCGGCGTCTCCCTGCTGGACGCGGTCCTCGGCGAGGAGCGGTACGACGTCCTCGCCGTGGAGCTGTCCAGCTACCAGCTCCACTGGGCGCCCTCCCTGCGCGCCCACTCCGCGGCCGTCCTCAACCTCGCCCCCGACCACCTCGACTGGCACGGCTCCATGGAGGCCTACGCGGCCGACAAGGGCCGTATCTACGAGGGCAATCGGGTCGCCTGCGTCTACAACGTGGCCGACAAGCTCACCGAGGACCTGGTGCGCGAGGCCGACGTCGAGGAGGGCTGCCGGGCCGTCGGCTTCACCCTCGGCACTCCCGGCCCCTCCCAACTCGGCGTCGTGGAAGGCATCCTGGTCGACCGCGCCTTCGTGGAGAACCGGCAGACGAGCGCGCAGGAGCTGGCCGAGGTCTCGGACGTCAACCCGCCGGCCCCGCACAACATCGCCAACGCCCTTGCCGCCGCCGCCCTGGCGCGCGCGTTCGGCGTGCCCGCCACCGCCGTCCGCGACGGGCTGCGGGCCTTCCGGCCGGACGCCCACCGCATCGCGCACGTCGCGGACATCGACGGCGTGGCGTACGTGGACGACTCCAAGGCCACCAACACCCACGCCACGGAAGCCTCGTTGGCGTCATATGAGTCGATCGTATGGATTGCGGGCGGTCTGGCGAAGGGAGCCACGTTCGACGAACTGGTCGCCAAGTCCGCGAAGCGGCTGCGCGGGGCCGTCCTGATCGGCGCCGATCGCGCCCTGATCCGCGAGGCGCTGGCGCGACACGCCCCGGAAGTACCCGTCGTCGACCTCGAACGGACCGACACTGGGGCGATGCTCCAGGCGGTGACGGAGGCGAAGCGGCTGGCCCGGCCCGGCGACACGGTGCTGCTGGCCCCGGCCTGCGCTTCCATGGACATGTTCATCAACTACAACCAGCGCGGTGACGCGTTCGCGGCTGCGGTCCGCGAACTCGGCGCCTGACCCGGCCGCCCGCCGGGCGGATCTTGGGAGGGACGCGTGGGACGGTCGACGTTCAGTGGAGGCGCCCATGCCCGTTAGCCGTACCGGCCGCCCGCCCGTGCAGCGGGCGCCCCGGCGTCCCGCGCCCGCCCGGCCGCCGCACGAGAACCCCGTGCAGCGGCTCTACTCGCGCGCGCGCAAAGCCTGGGACCGGCCGCTGACCGCGTACTACCTGATCCTCGGCGGCAGCCTGCTGATCACCGTGCTGGGTCTGGTGATGGTCTACTCCGCCTCCCAGATCACCGCGCTGCAGCTCTCGCTGCCGGGCTCGTACTTCTTCCGCAAGCAGTTCCTGGCCGCGCTCATCGGCGGCGTGCTGATGTTCGTCGCGTCCCGCATGCCGGTGAAGCTGCACCGGGCCCTGGCCTACCCGATCCTGGCCGGCGCCGTCTTCCTGATGGTCCTGGTGCAGGTGCCCGGGATAGGGATGGCGGTCAACGGCAACCAGAACTGGATCTCCCTCGGCGGCTCCTTCCAGATCCAGCCCAGCGAGTTCGGCAAGCTCGCCCTGGTGCTGTGGGGGGCGGACCTGATCGCGCGCAAACAGGAGCGCAAGCTGCTGACCCAGTGGAAGCACATGCTGGTTCCGCTGGTGCCGGCCGCCTTCATGCTGCTGGGCCTGATCATGCTCGGCGGCGACATGGGCACCGCGATCATTCTCACGGCGATCCTGTTCGGCCTGCTGTGGCTCGCCGGGGCGCCGACCCGGCTGTTCGCCGGGGTGCTCTCGGTCGCCGGCCTGATCGGTGTCGTGCTCATCAAGACCAGCCCCAACCGGATGGCCCGGCTCGCCTGCATCGGCGCCACCGAGCCCAAGTCCGGGGTGGCCGACTGCTGGCAGGCCGTGCACGGGATCTACGCCCTCGCCTCCGGCGGACTGTTCGGTTCCGGTCTCGGTGCGAGCGTGGAGAAATGGGGCCAACTGCCCGAAGCCCACACCGACTTCATCTTCGCCGTCACCGGTGAGGAACTGGGTCTTGCGGGGACACTGTCGGTGCTCGCCCTGTTCGCGGCTCTAGGCTATGCGGGTATCCGCGTGGCCGGACGCACGGAGGACCCCTTCGTGAGGTACGCCGCGGGAGGCGTGACCACCTGGATCATCGCCCAGGCGGTGATCAACATCGGTGCGGTGCTCGGCCTGCTGCCGATCGCCGGCGTCCCGCTCCCGCTGTTCTCCTACGGAGGGTCCGCCCTGCTGCCGACCATGTTCGCCATCGGGTTGCTGATCGCCTTCGCGCGCGACGACCCCGCTGCGCGGGCGGCGCTTGCGATGCGGCAACCTCGCTTTGGTAGAAAGCGGGCAGGAGGCCCCGGTGCCGAGCGGGGGCCTCGGAGATGGAACACGATGCGACGGCGTGCCTCGGCGGCGCGCACGTCCGGAGAGCGGTGAATTTCGGTGCATGTCGTACTCGCCGGCGGAGGTACCGCGGGCCACATCGAGCCCGCGCTCGCCCTCGCGGACGCCCTGCGCAGGCAGGACCCGACCGTGGGGATCACGGCCCTGGGCACGGAACGGGGCCTCGAGACCAGGCTCGTCCCGGAGCGCGGCTACGAGCTGGCGTTGATCCCCGCGGTGCCGCTGCCCCGCAAGCCCACACCCGAGCTGATCACCGTCCCGGGCCGGCTGCGCGGCACGATCAAGGCCGCCGAGCAGATCCTGGAGCGCACCAAGGCGGACGCCGTGGTCGGCTTCGGCGGCTACGTCGCTCTGCCCGGCTACCTGGCCGCCAAGCGCCTCGGCGTGCCCATCGTGATCCACGAGGCCAACGCCCGTCCCGGCCTGGCCAACAAGATCGGCTCCCGGTACGCCGCCCGGGTCGCGGTCTCCACCCCGGACAGCAAGCTGCGCGACGCCCGCTACATCGGCATCCCGCTGCGCCGCTCCATCGCCACCCTGGACCGGGCCGCCGTCCGCCCGGAGGCGCGCGCCCGCTTCGGTCTGGACCCGAACCTGCCCACCCTGCTCGTCTCCGGCGGCTCCCAGGGCGCCCGGCGCCTCAACGAGGTCGTGCAGCAGGTCGCCCCGTGGCTGCAGCAGGCCGGCATCCAGATCCTGCACGCGGTCGGCCCGAAGAACGAACTGCCGCAGGTGCAGCAGATGCCGGGAATGCCGCCGTACATCCCGGTAAGTTACCTGGACCGGATGGACCTCGCGTACGCCGCGGCCGACATGATGCTCTGCCGCGCGGGCGCGATGACCGTCGCCGAACTCTCCGCCGTCGGGCTCCCGGCCGCCTACGTCCCGCTGCCCATCGGCAACGGCGAACAGCGGCTGAACGCCCAGCCGGTGGTGAAGGCGGGCGGTGGACTCCTCGTCGACGACGCGGAACTCACCCCCGAGTGGGTGCAGCAGAGCGTCCTGCCGGTGCTCGCGGACCCGCACCGGCTGTACGAGATGTCCCGCGCGGCAAGCGAGTTCGGCCGCCGGGACGCCGACGAACTGCTCGTCGGCATGGTGTACGAGGCGATCGCCTCACGCCGATAGGACCATATGACGAAAGGGCAGTGAGGGTGGCCGGATCGACTACCGCGGAGCGCGGAGAACGCCAGCAGGAGTCGTCCGGCCCGCCGCCCGCGCGACGGTCGCGGCGACGCCGCCTCAGGGTGACCGTCGCCCTCACCGTCGCCCTGGCGCTCCTCGGGGCGGGCTCCACCTGGCTGTTGTACGGCTCCTCGTGGCTGCGGGTACGGCACGTCTCGGTCTCCGGCGCGCGGATGCTGACCCCCGCCGACGTGCGGGAGGTCGCCTCCGTGCCGGTCGGAGCGCCGCTGGTCTCGGTCGACACGGGTGCGGTCGAAGCCAGACTTCGTCAGAAATTGCCCCGAATTGACACTGTTTCAGTCACCCGTTCCTGGCCGCACGGAATCGACCTGGAAGTGACCGAGCGGACTCCGGTGCTTATTGTCCGAAAAGCCGGTAATTTTGTCGAAGTCGACCGCGAGGGTGTCCGTTTCGCCACCGTTTCGCAGGCGCCGAAAGGCGTTCCGGTACTGGAATTGACCGCGTCCGGCTCGGGCCGCGCCGCCGCGAGCTTCCGGCGCTTCGGCGCCGGCCGCCTGGTGCGCGAGGCGGTCGGCGTGGCCGGCGCCCTCCCGGCCCCCGTCGCCGGGGCGACCCGGACCGTCCAAGTCCGTTCCTACGACGACATCTCGGTCGTGTTGGGCGACGGCCGCACGGTCCGCTGGGGCAGCGGCGAGAACGGGCGCGCCAAGGCACGGGCCCTCACAGCACTCATGAAAGCAGCTCCCGGCGCCCGGCACTTCGACGTCAGTGTTCCCACCGCGCCTGCCTCATCGGGCAGTTGACGGGTATCCGTGCAGGCCAGCACCCTGGTTGGGCGCCGCTATGCCTGATCACATAGGGTGAAAAGAAAAACGGGAGGTTCGGCGTGTTCGTTGAACGCGCGCCACTTGTCGACTTAGTGTCCTGTTCAGAAGACTTCAGGGAACAGACACACTGGTAACCCTAAACTTCAGGGTTAGGGTTCGGGTCGGCGCTACGGACCGTCCCATTCGGCATCCGTCGTCCCGGTACGGGCAACCGTCCGGCGGCGACAACGTAATTCGAGGCGAGAGGCCTTCGACGTGGCAGCACCGCAGAACTACCTCGCAGTCATCAAGGTCATCGGTGTCGGCGGCGGTGGTGTCAATGCCATCAACCGGATGATCGAGGTCGGTCTCAAGGGCGTCGAGTTCATCGCCATCAACACCGACGCACAGGCGCTGTTGATGAGCGACGCCGACGTCAAGCTCGACGTGGGCCGCGAACTCACCCGCGGACTCGGCGCCGGAGCCAACCCGGCCGTCGGCCGCAAGGCCGCCGAGGACCACCGCGAGGAGATCGAGGAGGTCCTCAAGGGGGCCGACATGGTCTTCGTGACGGCCGGTGAGGGGGGCGGCACCGGTACCGGCGGCGCGCCCGTCGTGGCCAACATCGCGCGCTCGCTCGGCGCGCTCACCATCGGCGTGGTCACGCGCCCGTTCACCTTCGAGGGACGGCGCCGCGCGAACCAGGCCGAGGACGGCATCGCCGAACTGCGCGAAGAGGTCGACACCCTCATCGTGATCCCCAACGACCGGCTGCTGTCCATCTCGGACCGCCAGGTCTCGGTCCTGGACGCCTTCAAGTCGGCCGACCAGGTCCTGCTCTCCGGTGTCCAGGGCATCACCGACCTGATCACCACGCCCGGCCTGATCAACCTGGACTTCGCCGACGTCAAGTCGGTCATGTCCGAGGCCGGTTCGGCCCTGATGGGCATCGGCTCGGCCCGCGGCGACGACCGTGCGGTGGCCGCCGCCGAGATGGCGATCTCCTCGCCGCTGCTGGAGGCGTCCATCGACGGCGCCCGCGGTGTGCTGCTCTCCATCTCCGGCGGCTCCGACCTCGGCCTGTTCGAGATCAACGAGGCCGCCCAGCTGGTCAGCGAGGCCGCCCACCCCGAGGCCAACATCATCTTCGGCGCGGTCATCGACGACGCCCTCGGCGACGAGGTGCGGGTCACCGTGATCGCGGCCGGCTTCGACGGCGGCCAGCCGCCGGCCCGCCGGGACAACGTCCTCGGCTCCAGCTCCGCCTCCGCCTCCTCCGCGCCCCGCCGCGAGGAGCCGGCTCCGGCGCGCCAGCCGGAGAGCCGCCCGTCCTTCGGGTCGCTCGGCAGCGTGACGCCGAAGGAGGAGCCGGAGCCGGCGCCCGAGCCGGTCGCCGAGATCCCGGTCACCCCGGCGGTGCCGCCCGCGCCGCGCACCTACGCGGACAGCGCGGCCGAGGAGCTGGACGTTCCGGACTTCCTGAAGTGATAGGACGGCGCGAGAGCGTGAGCGGCGCGCACTTCGCCTTCACCGACCGGTGGGGCGGGGTGAGCGCCGCTCCGTATGAGGAGCTCAACCTCGGCGGCGCCGTCGGCGACGACGCCGGAGCGGTGCGGGCCAACCGCGAGCTGGCGGCGAAGTCGCTCGGGTTCGCGCCCGGGGCGGTCGTCTGGATGAACCAGGTGCACGGGGCCGACGTGGCCGTCGTCGACGCGCCCTGGGCCGCCGGGGATCCGGTGCCGGAGGTCGACGCCCTCGTCACCGCGCGCCGGGGGCTCGTGCTCGCGGTGCTCACCGCCGACTGCGTGCCGGTGCTGCTGGCGGACCCGGTCGCCGGGATCGTGGCCGCCGCCCACGCGGGCCGGCCGGGGATGGTCAAGGGGGTCGTGCCCGCCGCCGTGCGCGCCATGGTCGAACTCGGCGCCGAGGCGGAGCGGATCACCGCCCGCACCGGTCCGGCCGTCTGCGGCCGGTGCTACGAAGTGCCGGACGCGATGCGCGCCGAGGTGGCCGCGGCCGAGCCGGCGGCGTACGCCGAAACGAGCTGGGGCACTCCGGCGGTCGACGTGAGCGCCGGAGTGCACGCCCAGCTCGATCGGCTCGGGGTGCGCGACCGGGAGCAGTCCCCGGTGTGCACGCTGGAGTCGGGCGATCACTACTCGTACCGCCGTGACCGCGCCACCGGGCGGCTCGCGGGCTATGTCTGGCTGGACTGATGGGGCATGACGGACCGTAAGACCGAACTCGCCGCGAACCTGGCGAACGTGGAACAGCGCATCACCGCCGCGTGCGCCGCCGCCGGGCGCGAGCGGGAAGAGGTGACCCTGATCGTGGTCACCAAGACCTACCCGGCGAGCGATGTGCGGATCCTGTCGGAACTCGGCGTGCGGCACGTGGCAGAGAACCGCGACCAGGACGCGGCCCCGAAGGCGGCCGCCTGCGCGGATCTGCCGCTGAAGTGGCATTTCGTCGGCCAGTTGCAGACCAACAAGGTCCGTTCCGTGGTCGGTTATGCCGATTTCGTGCAGTCCATCGACCGGGCCCGGCTCGTCACCGCGCTGTCGAAGGAGGCCGGGCGGGCCGGGCGCGAGGTGGGATGCCTCATCCAGGTCGCACTGGACGCGGGCGAGAGCGGCCGGGGCGAGCGCGGTGGCGTGGCGCCGGGCGGCGTCGAGGAGTTGGCCGGCCTCGTGGCCGGGTCGCCGGGACTCCGGCTCGACGGTCTGATGACCGTCGCCCCGCTCACCGGCGAGTACGCGGGACGCGAACAGGCGGCGTTCGGGCGGCTCATGGATTTGTCGACCGACCTGCGCCGGGCCCATCCGGCTGCAACCATGGTGTCGGCAGGGATGAGTGCGGACCTCGAACAGGCCGTGGCGGCCGGAGCGACACATGTGCGCGTCGGCACTGCGGTACTCGGAGTCCGCCCCAGGCTCGGGTAACGTCGCCAAGAAGTCGGACCACAGCAGAAAATATGGTCAATGTCTGCGAAAGCGGGCACAAAGACCACGTGGATCGCGGGCACTTGGCAGTCGTCAGCCGATCCACCACAGAGCGGAGGACTCAGAGAATGGCCGGCGCGATGCGCAAGATGGCGGTCTACCTCGGCCTCGTGGAGGACGATGGGTACGACGGCCGCGGATTCGACCCCGACGACGACTTCGAGCCCGAGCTGGACCCGGAACTCGACCGGGACCACCGACGGCACGAGGTGTCACACCAGTCACACGGTGCGCATCAGTCCCAAAGGGACGAAGAGGTGCGAATCGCGCAACCGCCCGCGCCACGCGAGCCGGTGGCCCGTTCGGCTTCGCTCGCCGCGGAATCCGGGCGCCCGGCGCGTATCGCGCCCGTGGCATCCATCACACAAGAACGCCAGTCCCTGGAGAAGAACGCACCGGTGATCATGCCCAAGGTCGTGTCCGAGCGTGAGCCTTACCGGATCACCACGCTGCACCCGCGGACCTACAACGAAGCCCGTACCATCGGGGAACACTTCCGTGAGGGCACTCCGGTGATCATGAATCTGACTGAGATGGATGACACAGACGCGAAGCGACTTGTCGACTTTGCGGCCGGTTTGGTGTTTGGTCTTCACGGCAGCATCGAGCGGGTGACGCAGAAGGTGTTCCTGTTGTCTCCTGCTAACGTCGATGTCACGGCGGAGGACAAGGCCCGCATCGCAGAGGGCGGGTTCTTCAACCAGAGCTGAGACGTACCACCGGGAAAAGCACGGAACAGGGGAGAGGGAAAGCCAGGCCATGAGCGTGTTCGCGCAGGTGATCTACATCGCGCTGATGGTGTTTCTCGTCGTGCTGATCTTCCGGCTGGTCATGGACTACGTCTTCCAGTTCGCCCGCTCATGGCAACCCGGCAAGGCGATGGTGGTCGTCCTGGAGGCCACCTACACTGTCACCGATCCACCGCTGAAGCTTCTGCGGCGGTTCATCCCGCCGCTGCGTCTCGGGGGCGTGGCGCTCGACCTGTCCTTCTTCGTGCTGATGATCATTGTCTGGATCCTCATCTCCGTCGCACAGAGATTTGTGTGATGAGGATGGACGATACGGTCTTGCCGACTGCCGATGACTACGTTGAGGTGAAGAGATGCCGTTGACCCCCGAGGACGTGCGGAACAAGCAGTTCACGACCGTCCGCCTCCGAGAAGGCTATGACGAGGACGAGGTCGATGCCTTCCTCGATGAGGTCGAAGCCGAACTGACGCGTCTACTCCGCGAGAACGAGGACCTGCGCGCCAAACTGGCCGCGGCCACGCGCGCCGCGGCCCAGAACCAGCAGAACATGCGCAAGCCCCCGGAGCAGGACCAGCAGCAGGGCGGCATGCCTCAGCAGGGCGGTATGCCCCAGCAGGGTGGAATGCCCCAGCAAGGCGGCATGCCCCAGCAGGGGATGCGAGGTCCCGGCGCACCGGTGCCCGCCGGCATATCGGGCCCGCCGCAGCAGCAGATGGGTGGCCCCATGGGTGGTCCGCCCCAGCTGCCGAGCGGTGCCCCGCAGCTGCCTGCCGGCCCCAGCGGCCAGGGTGGCCCGCAGGGTCCCGGCCCGATGGGCCAGGGTCCGATGGGCCAGGGTCCGATGGGCCAGGGTCCGATGGGGCAGGGCCCGATGGGCGGTCAGCCGCCCATGCAGCAGCAGATGGGCGGTCCGATGGGCGGCCCCATGGGCGGTCCGATGGGCGGCCCCGGTCAGGGCCCCGGTGGCGACAGCGCCGCCCGAGTCCTCTCGCTGGCCCAGCAGACCGCCGACCAGGCGATCGCCGAGGCCCGTTCCGAGGCCAACAAGATCGTCGGCGAGGCCCGCAGCCGCGCCGAGGGTCTGGAGCGTGACGCCCGTGCCAAGGCCGACGCCCTGGAGCGGGACGCGCAGGAGAAGCACCGCGTCGCGATGGGCTCCCTGGAGTCCGCCCGCGCCACGCTGGAGCGCAAGGTCGAGGACCTGCGCGGCTTCGAGCGCGAGTACCGCACGCGTCTGAAGTCGTACCTCGAGTCCCAGCTGCGTCAGCTGGAGACCCAGGCCGACGACTCCCTGGCGCCGCCGCGTACTCCGGCCACCGCGTCCCTCCCGCCGTCCCCGGCGCCCTCCATGGCTCCGGCCGGCGCGAGCGCCCCGTCCTACGGCGGCAACCAGGGCATGGGCGGTCCGTCCGGACCGTCCGCCCCGTCCTACGGCGGCCAGCAGCAGATGACGCCCGCGATGACCCAGCCCATGGCTCCGGTCCGCCCGCAGGGTCCGTCCCCGATGGGCCAGGCGCCCTCGCCGATGCGCGGGTTCCTGATCGACGAGGACGACAACTGACGGGCCGCGGCCAGTAGTACGACAACGGCGTCGGCAGCGTTCAGGGGCGGGCCCCCGGACTTCGGTCCGGGGGCCCGCCCTTTTTACGCGTGTTGACGCCCCCTGAGCGCCTGCGTCCCGAACGCCCGTACTTCGTCGGAACGCCTGCCCGTCGTCCTGCCCGCCGCTCCGTCCCGTACGCCCGTGACGCCGAAGGCCCGGCCCCCGCAGCGGGGACCGGGCCTTCGGGTTCGTTCGGCGCTTACGCCTTGCGGAGCCGGAACGTGAGGGACAGGCCCTCGTCCGTGAACGGCTCGCCGTACCCGGCGTCGGCCTCGCCCTGGGCGAAGTCGGTCGCCAGGACCTCCTCGGCGATCAGGCCGGCGTGCTCCGAGAGAGCCGCTACGACCGCCGGGTCCGTGGAGGTCCAGCGCAGCGCGATGCGGTCGGCGACGTCCAGGCCGCTGTTCTTGCGGGCCTCCTGGATCAGCCGGATCGCGTCACGGGCCAGGCCCGCCTGGCGCAGCTCCTCCGTGATCTCCAGGTCCAGCGCCACCGTGGCGCCGGAGTCGGAGGCCACCGACCAGCCCTCGCGCGGGGTCTCCGTGATGATCACCTCGTCGGGGGCGAGGGTGACCGTCTCCCCGTCGACCTCCACCGAGGCCGTGCCCGCGCGCAGGGCGAGGGACAGCGCGGCCGCGTCCGCGTTCGCGATCGCCTTGGCGACGTCCTGCACCCGCTTGCCGAACCGCTTGCCCAGGGCGCGGAAGTTGGCCTTGGCCGTGGTGTCGACCAGCGAGCCGCCGACCTCGGAGAGGGAGGCCAGCGCGGAGACGTTCAGCTCCTCCGTGATCTGGGCGTGCAGCTCCCGGTCCAGGGACTCGAAGCCGGAGGCGGCGATCAGGGCCCGGGACAGCGGCTGACGGGTCTTGACGCCGGACTCCGCGCGCGTGGCGCGGCCCAGCTCCACCAGGCGGCGGACCAGGACCATCTGCCTGGACAGCTCCGGGTCGATCGCCGACAGGTCCGCCTCGGGCCAGGTCGCCAGGTGGACCGACTCGGGGGCGTTCGGGCTCACCGGCACGACCAGGTCCTGCCACACCCGCTCGGTGATGAACGGGGTGATCGGCGCCATCAGCCTGGTGACCGTCTCCAGCACCTCGTGCAGCGTGCGCAGCGCGGCCTTGTCGCCCTGCCAGAAGCGGCGGCGCGAACGGCGGACGTACCAGTTCGACAGGTCGTCGACGAACGCGGACAGCAGCTTGCCGGCCCGCTGGGTGTCGTAACCCTCGAGGGACTGCGTCACCTGGTCGGTGAGCGCGTGCAGTTCGGACAGCAGCCAGCGGTCCAGCAGCGGCCGCTCGGCCGGAGCCGGGTCGGCGGCGGACGGCGCCCAGTCGGACGTGCGGGCGTACAGGGCCTGGAAGGCGACCGTGTTCCAGTACGTCAGCAGCGTCTTGCGCACGACCTCCTGGATGGTGTTGTGGCCGACTCGGCGGGCCGCCCACGGGGAGCCGCCGGCCGCCATGAACCAGCGCACCGCGTCGGCGCCGTGCTGGTCCATCAGCGGGATCGGCTGCAGGATGTTGCCCAGGTGCTTGGACATCTTGCGGCCGTCCTCGGCGAGGATGTGGCCGAGGCAGACCACGTTCTCGTACGACGACTTGTCGAACACCAGCGTGCCGACGGCCATCAGCGTGTAGAACCAGCCGCGGGTCTGGTCGATGGCCTCGCAGATGAACTGCGCCGGGTAGCGGGCCTCGAACAGCTCCTTGTTCTTGTACGGGTAGCCCCACTGCGCGAACGGCATGGAACCCGAGTCGTACCAGGCGTCGATGACCTCGGGCACGCGCGTGGCCGTCCGGCCGCAGTCCTCGTGGCGGCAGGCGAAGGTGACCTCGTCGATGTACGGCCGGTGCGGGTCCAGGTTCGACTGGTCGGCGCCGGTCAGCTCGGACAGCTCCGCGCGCGAGCCGACGCAGGTGAGGTGGCCCTCCTCGCAGCGCCAGATGGGCAGCGGGGTGCCCCAGTAGCGGTTGCGGGACAGCGCCCAGTCGATGTTGTTGTTCAGCCAGTCGCCGTACCGGCCGTGCTTGACCGTGTCCGGGAACCAGTTCGTCTTCTCGTTCTCCTGGAGCAGACGGTCCTTGATCGCGGTGGTGCGGATGTACCAGGACGGCTGCGCGTAGTACAGCAGCGCGGTGTGGCAGCGCCAGCAGTGCGGGTAGCTGTGCTCGTAGGGCAGATGCCGGAAGAGCAGGCCGCGCTGCTGGAGGTCCTCGGTGAGCTTCTCGTCGGCCTTCTTGAAGAAGACGCCTCCGACGAGCGGGACGTCCTCCTCGAAGGTGCCGTCCGGGCGGACCGGGTTGACCACGGGCAGGCCGTAGGAGCGGCAGACCTTGAGGTCGTCCTCACCGAACGCGGGGGACTGGTGGACCAGGCCCGTACCGTCCTCGGTGGTCACGTACTCGGCGTTCACCACGTAGTGCGCCGGCTCCGGGAACTCGACGAGCTCGAAGGGGCGCCGGTACGTCCAGCGCTCCATCTCGGCGCCGGTGAAGGTCCGGCCGGTGGTCTCCCAGCCCTCGCCGAGCGCCTTGGCGACGAGCGGCTCGGCGACGACGATCTTCTCCTGGCCGTCGGTGGCGACGACGTAGGTGACCTCGGGGTGCGCGGCGACCGCGGTGTTGGACACCAGGGTCCAGGGGGTCGTCGTCCACACCAGGAGCGCGGCCTCGCCGGCCAGCGGGCCGGAGGTGAGCGGGAAGCGGACGTACACGGACGGGTCCACGACCGTCTCGTAGCCCTGCGCCAGCTCGTGGTCGGACAGGCCGGTGCCGCAGCGCGGGCACCAGGGGGCGACCCGGTGGTCCTGGACCAGCAGGCCCTTGCCGAAGATCTCCTTCAGCGACCACCAGACGGACTCGATGTACTCGGGGTCCATCGTCCGGTACGGGTCCTGGAGGTCGGCCCAGTAGCCCATGCGGGTGGTGAGCTCTTCGAAGGCGTCCGTGTGGCGGGTCACCGACTCGCGGCACTTGGCGTTGAACTCGGCGATGCCGTACGCCTCGATGTCCTGCTTGCCGGAGAAGCCGAGCTCCTTCTCGACCGCCAGCTCCACCGGGAGCCCGTGGCAGTCCCAGCCGGCCTTGCGGGCCACGTGGTAGCCGCGCATCGTGCGGAAGCGCGGGAAGACGTCCTTGAAGACGCGCGCTTCGATGTGGTGGGCGCCGGGCATGCCGTTCGCGGTGGGCGGGCCCTCGTAGAACACCCACTCGGGGCGTCCCTCGGACTGTTCCAGGCTCTTGGCGAAGATCTTCTGCTCACGCCAGAAGTCGAGCACGGCGTGCTCAAGCGCGGGCAGGTCGACCTGGGCGGGCACCTGGCGGTACGTCGGCGCTGTCATCTGCGAGCATCCTCCAACGGACTTGCTGCCTTCCGTCGGAGGGACGAGAGCTCTTTCCTGTCCACGCCGTGCGGCGCGCTCCCGCGGTACCACCCTCCTTGGCCCCCGCCGCGCCGTACGCGCCGGTGAGCCCCCTCATTGGGGTCGCGAAGCCGGTTCTACTCGCGGTGGCGGCTGCCACTGCTTTCTTCCGGCGGCTCCGGGGTGATCTTCACGTCGCGCTCGCCCCCGGGCTCACACCGTCCCCGGGTCGCTCTGCGCTGCGTACGCCGCTACTCGTCCCCATCCACGCTTCTCGCTGCGCCCAGTGTACGGCGCGGAGCCGACAGCGGCCGACCGCATTTCCCGCGCGCGTGGGCGGGCGGGGCGGGCGGGGGCCGCAGGCCGGGCGGATGACCCGAATGGCGAGGGGGCGGGCGTTCGCGCCGCGGGCGCGCTTCCCCACGCGGATTACCCGGCGGGGAGCTGGGCACAACGGTTGCAGGTCCGCTGCTCGGGGGATGCGGGCGGGCGAATCGGGCGGTGTGCCCCGTTGCCGCGGGACTCAAGTCGATTTATCGTCCCAGCACGATTCGCGTGCAAGATCACAATATGTGAAGGGGCCGCGGCCATGGTGGCGAAGAAGACCGCCGTACAGCAGCCGGCGTCCGGCCGCTCCAGCGGCGCGGCCGAGGGAGCCGCCGGCCGGAACCACACGCGCGCGGACGCCGCCCCGGCCGGCCGGGCGAAGCCGGTGAGATCCGCCCGGGCGCCGGCAGCCGGAGCGAAGGAGCACGCCGCGGCGGCGACGGCCGGCACCGGCAAGCGCGCTTCTGCGGCGACGCCCCGGACGCCCGCCGCCACGGAGCCGGCACGAGGCCCGGCGGCGGCCGGCGGCGGCCCGAAGCGGGGCGCGTCCGGTGCGAAGCGTGCGCCGGCCGGGAAGACGGTGTCCGGCAAAGCGTCGGCCGGGAAGGCCGGGGAGCGGGCGCCGGCCGGGAAAGCGGCCGAGCGGACGTCGGGCGGGACGGCGGCCGCGGCGAACGCGGTCGCCCAGGGCACGCGCGCCGCGGGCGGCGTCCCGACAGCGGCGGCGAAGGAAACGACGGCGAAGCCGGAGGCAGCCTCCGCCGAAGGCGCCGGCACGAAGCCCGCTGGTGCTGCCGCGGCCGGCCGGAAGGCCGCCGCGCACACCACGGACGCGCGGGACACAGGCCTGGACGAGACTCATGTGCGGAGCGCCGGCGCGGACAGGGCCGGTGCGAAGAGGACCGCTGGCGCTGACAGGGCCGGTGCGAAGAAGACCGCCGGCCGCAAGCCGGTCGCGGAGCGGCAGCCCGCCGGGCCGGCGGCGGCCAGGGCGGCCGCCGGGGAGCCACCCGCCAAGCGGAAGGGCCGGAGGCCGACGGCGGTCGGTGAGGCGGCCGCCGAGCAGGTGGCCGGTGGGGGCACGGCCGGGCGGGACACGACCGGTACGCAGACGCCCTCGAAGGACGAGGAGGCCGGGGCGACGGCGCCGAAGGGCACGGCTCACCAGGACGTGGCCGGCGAGCGGACCGTCCGCAAGCGCGCGGCCGGTGAGCGGCCGGCGCGGGACACGGCTCCGAACGACGCGGTCGGCGGGGAGGCGCGCGCGAAGGGCAGTGCCTCCGGGAAGACGGTTGCCAGGAAGGTGGTCGGGAAAGGATCTGCCGTCGAGAGCACGGCCGAGGAGGAAGCGGCCGGGAAGAAGGGCACGGCAGAGAGGAAGGGCACGGCCGAGGAGAAGGGCCCGGCCGGGAAGGGCACGGCCGGGAGGAAGGGAACGGCCGGGAAGGCCACGGCAGGGAAGGGAGCGGTGGCCGGTAAGGCGGGAGCCGGGAAAGCGGCCGCTAACGCGGTGGCCGCCGGAGAGGCGGGCGGGGAAGAGGCCGTCACCGAGCGGGCGGCCACCGAGGCCGACGCCCCTGAGGCGGTCGGCAAGAGCACGTCCAAGAAGGCGGGCGCGGCGCGGGCCGCGAAGCAGACGGGAGCCACGACAGTGGTTGCGAAGAAGACTCCTGGCACGGCCACGGCGAAGCAGACCGCCGTTCCCAAGGCGCGGCTCGCCGCGGCGGACCCCGGCGACCTCGCGGTACGCCCCGGCGAGGACCCCTGGACCCCGGAGGAGGTCGCCGAGGCCCGAGCCGAGCTGACGTCGGAGGTGGACCGGCTGCGCACCGAGATCAGCACGTCGGAGAACGCCCTCGTAGGCCTGATGCGCGACTCCGGCGACGGCGCCGGCGACGACCAGGCCGACACCGGCACCAAGAACATCACGCGCGAGCACGAGATGGCGCTGGCCGCCAACGCGCGCGAGATGCTGACCCAGAACGAGCACGCCCTGGAACGGCTCGACGCCGGCACCTACGGCCTGTGCGAGAACTGCGGCGATCCCATCGGCAAGGCCCGCATGCAGGCGTTCCCGAGGGCCACCCTGTGCGTGGAGTGCAAGCAGAAGCAGGAACGCCGCTCCTGAGCACCGGGACCGGCCGGGGCGTGCCGTACTCTCGTCCTCAGTCAGGCACCTAGGTTGAGGGACTCACGTGGCAGAGGCGGAGCGCATCATCGGTACGCCGGACACCCCGGACGACAGCGGCGAGCGGCCGGCGGCGGCCGAGGCACCCGCCGGATCCGGCGCGTCCGGCACGCCCGGGACCGGCGAGCGGACGGCGCCGGCGGAGCAGCGGGGCGGCCGCGGCCGCCGGATCGCCGTGCTGTTCGCGGTGGCCGTGTTCGCGTACGCCCTCGACCTGGTCAGCAAGATGCTGGTGGTGGCGAAGCTGGAGCACCACGCGCCGATCCAGGTGATCGGGGACCTGCTGGAGCTGCACGCCATCCGCAACCCCGGTGCCGCCTTCGGCTTCGGGGCCGCCTTCACGATCATCTTCACGCTGATCGCGGCCGCCGTGATCGTGGTGATCGTCCGCCTCGCCCGCAAGCTCTACAGCCTGCCCTGGGCGATCGCGCTTGGCCTGCTGCTCGGCGGTGCGCTCGGCAACCTCACCGACCGCGTCTTCCGGGCGCCCGGCGTCTTCCAGGGCGAGGTGGTGGACTTCATCGCCCCGAAGGGCTTCGCGGTGTTCAACCTGGCCGACTCCGCGATCGTGTGCGGCGGCATCCTGATCGTGCTGCTGTCGTTCCGCGGCCTGGACCCGGACGGCACCGTCCACAAGGACTGAGGCCGGCCCCGAGGCCAGGACCGAGACCCGCCCCGAGGCCCGGGACCGGCCCCGGGCGGGGCCGTCGTCCACAGGCTCGTTCGGGGTCGCGCGAGCCGTCCGGCATACTCGACGGGTGAGCACGATTCCCGAGATCCGTACCCTGCCCGTGCCCGACGGCCTGGAGGGCGAGCGCGTCGACGCCGCCATCTCCCGCATGTTCGGCTTCTCCCGTACGAAGGCGGCGGAACTCGCCGCGGCAGGCAAGGTGCAGGTCGACGGCGCGGTGGTCGGCAAGTCCGAGCGGGTGCGCGGCGGCGCCTGGCTCGAGGTCGAGATGCCGCAGGCGCCCGCTCCGGTCCAGGTGGTCGCCGAGCCGGTCGAGAGCATGGAGATCGTGCACGACGACGACGACGTGGTCGTGATCGTCAAGCCGGTCGGCGTCGCCGCGCACCCCTCGCCGGGCTGGAGCGGCCCGACCGTCATCGGCGGTCTCGCCGCCGCCGGCTACCGGATCTCCACCTCCGGCGCCGCCGAGCGCCAGGGCATCGTGCACCGGCTGGACGTGGGCACGTCCGGCCTGATGGTGGTCGCGAAGTCCGAGTACGCGTACACGTCGCTCAAGCGCCAGTTCAAGGAGCGCACGGTCGACAAGCGCTACCACACCCTCGTCCAGGGCCACCCGGACCCGACCAGCGGCACGATCGACGCCCCGGTCGGCCGCCACCCCAACCACGACTACAAGTGGGCGGTGACGGCGGACGGCAAGCCCTCCGTCACCCACTACGACCTCATCGAGGCCTTCCGCGCCGCCTCCCTGCTCGACGTGAAGCTGGAGACCGGCCGCACCCACCAGATCCGCGTCCACATGTCCGCCCACCGCCACCCCTGCGTCGGCGACCTGACCTACGGCGCCGACCCGACCCTCGCCAAGCGGCTCCGCCTGACCCGCCAGTGGCTGCACGCCGTGCGGCTCGGCTTCGAGCACCCCGGCGACGGCCAGTGGGTGGAGTTCGGCTGCGACTACCCCGAGGACCTCCAGCACGCCCTCGACCAGGTCCGCGAGGAGACGTACGCGTGAGCGCGCCGTACACCGTCCGCGTCGCCGAGGACCCCGCCGACCGCGAGGCCTGCTTCGCGGTGCGCAAGGAGGTGTTCGTCGTCGAGCAGGGCGTTGCGCAGGACATCGAGTACGACGCCTACGACGCCGTCGCCGTCCATGTCCTCGCGGTCCGCGAGGACGGCGTGCCGCTCGGCACCGGACGCCTGCTGTACGGCGACGCCGCCGCCGCGAAGACCGGCGGGGACGCCTCGGTGGGCTCCCTCGGCCGGCTCGCCGTCGCCTGTCAGGCGCGCGGGCTCGGCGTCGGCGCGGCCCTGGTGCGGGCCGTCGAGGAGGCGGCGCGCGCGCGTGGCCTGGCCGCCGTGGACCTGCACGCCCAGACCCACGCCCTGGGTTTCTACGAGCGCCTCGGGTACGAGGCGTACGGCCCGGAGTTCCCGGACGCGGGGATCGCGCACCGGGCCATGCGGCGCGTCCTGTAGACCGCCGGAACGGCCCGCGCGCACGACGCCGTGGCAGGCTGGAGGCCTGTCGTGTGATCGTCGAGTCCCGGAGCGCTGGCCGTGGATCAGTTGGCCCTGTTGTTCGTGGTGCTGCTCGGGGCTCTGGTGAGCGTTCCCGTGGGAGAGCGGTTCGGGGTGCCCGCGCCGGTGCTGATGACCTTGCTCGGCGGCGCCCTGGCGGTGGCCGACTTCGTGCCCAACGTGGAGTTCCCGCCCGAGCTGATCCTGCCCGCGCTGCTGCCGCCGCTGCTCTACGCCGCCGTACGCCGCACCTCCTGGCGGCAGTTCGCCGCGAACAAACGGCCGATCTTCCTGCTGGCCGTCGCCCTGGTGTTCGTGACGACGCTGTGCGTGGCCGCCGTCGCCCACGCCATCGTGCCCGGACTGCCCGTCGCCGCCGCCGTGGTGCTGGGCGCGCTGATCGCCCCGCCGGACCCGGTCGCTGCCACCGCCGTCGCCGGACAGCTCGGACTGCCCCGCCGGCTGGTGTCGATCCTGGAGGGCGAGGGGCTCTTCAACGACGTGACGGCCATCGTGCTCTACCACGTGGCCGTCGCGGCCGCCGTGAGCGGGGAGTTCTCCGCGGTGGACGCCGGGCTCGACCTGGTGCTGTCCGCCGTGGTCGCGGTCGCCGTCGGGCTGGCGCTGGGCTGGGGCGCGAACAAGCTGATGGGCCTGCTCGGCGACGCCACACTGCAGATCGGGCTGACCCTGCTGGTGCCCTACGCCTCCTACGTGCTCGCCGAGGAGCTGCACGGTTCCGGCGTGCTCGCGGTGCTCACCACCGCGCTCTTCCTCTCCGAGTACGCCACCGACGCCGACGACGTGATGACCCGGCTGGCCGGGCACACCTTCTGGGACATCGTCGACACGCTGGTCACCGGCGTCGCCTTCGGCCTGATCGGGCTAGAGCTGCACAACGCCATCCGTACGGCCTCCGGGCGCTGGGGCGAACTGCTCGGCTGGGCGGCGGCGATCGCGGGCGTGGTGGTAGTCGTGCGGCTGCTGTGGCTGCTGCCCGCCACCTGGCTCACCAAGCGGCTGCACGCCCGGCGGGACATCGAGGAGGAGATCCCGGTGAGCTGGCGGGAGACCGTCGTGATGTGGTGGTCCGGGATGCGCGGGGTGGCCTCGGTGGCGCTGGTGCTGGCCATCCCGCTGGAGACCGACGCGGGCACGCCGTTCCCCGACCGGGACGAGATCGTGTTCATCGCCTTCGGGGTGATCATCGTCACCCTGGTGCTGCAGGGCCTGACGCTGCCCTGGCTGGTGCGGCGGCTGCGGGTGAAGGCGGACGCTGAGCGGGAGAAGGAGTTCGAGAAGGAGCTCGCGGTGCGGGCCGCCAAGGCGGCCAAACGCAGGCTCCGGGAGATCGAGCAGGTCGAGGAGCTGCCCGAGGAACTGTCGGAGCAGATGCTGCGGCGGGCCTTCGACATCGGGATCCGGATCAGCCCGGACATGGGGGAGGAGGAACGCCGGGAGGCGCAGCACCAGCGGGCCCGGCGGCTGAAGCGGGTGCGGCGGATCCAGGGCGAGATGCTGAGCGCGGCGCGGCACGAGGTGCTGGCGGCGCGCAGCGAGCCGGGCGCGGATCCGGAGATCGTGGACCGGGTGCTGAGGCACCTCGACGTGCGCAGCCTGCGCTGACACCGGCCGCAGCGGCCCGGACCGGTGTGAGGTCGGCCCGGACCGGCGCGGGGCCGGCCTGGACCGGTATGAGGCCGGCCCGGGCCGGTGTGAGATCGGTCCGGACCGGCGCGGGGCCGGCCCGGGCCGGTGTGAGGTCAGCCCCGGCCGGTGCGCGGGAACTCGTAGGCCTTGCGCAGCGTCGCCCGGTCCGGCGACGGCACGCGGTTCGGCGCGAGGACCGCGTCCGAGGTGTTGACCCGGGGGAGCGCGTAGGGGTGCTCCGCGGAGAGCCAGGTGATCATCTGCTCGCGCACGGCGACCCGCACCGTCCAGATGTCGTCCGCGTCCTTGGCGGTCACCAGCGCGCGCACCTGGATGGTGTTCGGCGTGGTGTCGGTCACCACCAGGTTGTAGGCGCGGCCGTCCCAGGCCGGGCACTGGCGCAGGATGTCGCGGAGCTTCTCGCGCATCGCCTCGATGGGCGCGCTGTGGTCGAGGTGCCAGTAGACGATGCCCGTCATCTGCGGGGTGCCCCGCGACCAGTTCTCGAACGGGTTGGAGGTGAAGTACGACACCGGCATCGTGATCCGCCGCTCGTCCCAGGTCCGAACCGTGAGGAAGGTCAGGGTGATCTCCTCGACCGTGCCCCACTCGTCGTTGACGACCACCGTGTCGCCGATCCGCACCATGTCACCGAAGGCGATCTGCAGCCCCGCGAACATGTTGGACAGGGTCGACTGGGCGGCGACACCGGCGACGATGCCGAGGATGCCGGCGGAGGCCAGCAGCGAGGCGCCGGCCGCGCGCATCGCCGGGAAGGTCAGCAGCATCGAGGCGGCGGCCACGACGATGACGATCGCCGAGACCACCCGCATGATCAGCTCCACCTGGGTGCGCACCCGGCGCACCCGGGCCGCGTCCCGGTGAACGCGTGCGTAGCGGCTGTACGAGGTCTCGACGATCGCCGCCGCTATCCGGATCACCAGCCAGGCCGCGGAGCCGATGAGGACCAGCGTCAGCGTGCGGCCGATGCCGGCATGGTGCTGGTCCAGCAGCTTCGCCTGGTCGTAGGAGCCTCTGAGCATGGCGGCGCAGAGGACCAGCTGGTAGGGGATGCGGCCGCGCCGCAGCAGCCCCCACAGCGGGGTGTCGGAGTTGCGGGCGTCGGCCTTGCCCAGCAGCCGGTCGGTGGCCCAGCCGATGGCCAGGGTCAGCACGACGGCGCTGCCGATCACGATCAGGGGGCGGAGTACGTTCTCCATGCATGCGCTCCTAACCGGAGGTCGGCAGGCATGAACATGTGAGTTCGGCGCGGATCCGGGTAGGGCGGTCCCGGCCCCCTCCGGCGCTGCTGGCACCATGGCCTCATGAACATCATGCTCTTTCACTCCACCTACGGGCTCAGGCCGGCGGTGCGCGAGGCCGCGGACCGGCTGCGCGCGGCGGGCCACGAGGTGTGGACGCCGGACCTCTTCGAGGGACGCACGTTCGGGACGGTCGAGGAGGGCATGGAGTTCAAGGAGCGGATCGGCAAGGACGAACTGCTGAAGCGGGCCGTGCTGGCGGCCGCGCCGTACTCCGAGCGCGGTCTCGTGTACGCGGGCTTCTCGTTCGGCGCGTCCGTCGCGCAGACCCTGGCCCTCGGCGACGAGCGGGCCCGTGGCCTGCTGCTCCTGCACGGCACGTCGGACATCGCGCCGAACGCGCAGGTGGACGAGTTGCCGGTGCAGCTCCACGTGGCCGAGCCGGACCCGTTCGAGACGGACGACTGGCTGACCGCCTGGTACCTGCAGATGGGGCGGGCGGGCGCGGACGTGGAGGTCTACCGGTACGCCGGGGCCGGTCACGTCTACACCGACCCCGGTCTGCCGGACTACGACGAGGAGGCCGCCGAGGCCACCTGGCGGGTGGCGCTCGGCTTCCTCGACAGTCTGTAGCCGGGCCCGCCCGGGCGGCTACACGGGGTCGTAGGTGCGCTCGACCCTCTGCGTGCCGCTGCGGGTGCGGTACGAGCGCACCCACGCCGAGGTCGCGTTCGCGTCGGTGCGGTCGGACAGCACGTAGTAGTCCATCTGCGCACGGTCGGCGGTGATGTCCAGCACGCCGTAGCCGTGCCGGTCGGTGTCCACCCAGTGGACGTGCCGGTTGGCCGCCTTGATGACCGGCGAGGCGACCGCCGAGACGGTGCCCTCGGGCACCTTCACGATGTCGTCGAGGTTGTCGGAGGTGACCGACGTGACCACGAACTCGGTGGCCGCGGACGCCGACAGCGGGTAGGTGCCCGCGTCCACCGGCACGTCGTTGGCCCACGCCATGTGGATGTCACCGGTCAGGAAGACGGTGTTGCCGATGGCGTTCGAGCGTAGGTGGGCGAGGAGTTCGCGCCGGTCGTCGGTGTAGCCGTCCCACTGGTCGGTGTTGACGGCGATGCCCTCCTGCGGCAGGCCCAGCAGCTTGGCGAGCGGCTTGAGCAGGTCGGCGGAGAGCGAGCCGACGGCGAACGGCGAGATCATCACGGAGTTGCCGACCAGCCGCCACCTGGTGTCGGAGGCCTTCAGGCCGGCCTTGAGCCAGTCGAGCTGCGCGCGGCCGGTGAGCGTACGGTCCGGGTCGTCCACCGAACCGCTGGCCGTGGAGGCCTGCTGGGAGCGGAAGGAGCGCAGGTCCAGCAGGGAGAGGTCGGCGAGCTTGCCGAAGCGCAGCCGCCGGTAGGTGGTGCCGGCGATGGCGGGGCGTACCGGCATCCACTCGAAGTAGGCCTGCTTGGCGGCGGCCTGACGGGCCGACCAGGTGCCCTCGGCGCCCTCGGTGTGGTTCACCGCGCCGCCGGACCAGGCGTTGTCGGCGAACTCGTGGTCGTCCCAGATCGCGACGACCGGCGCCTTCAGGTGCAGGGCCTGCAGGTCGGGGTCGGTCTTGTACTTGGCGTGCCGGGTGCGGTAGTCGGCGAGGGTGAGGATCTCGTTGGCCGGCGCGTGCGGCCGCACGACGGTGCCCCGGGCCGCGTACTCGCCGGACTTGTACTCGTAGATGTAGTCGCCGAGGTGCAGCCAGGCGTCCAGGTCGTTCCGGGCCGCGAGGTGGCGGTAGGCGGCGAAGTAGCCCGCCTCCCAGTTGGCGCAGGACACCACGCCGAAGCGCAGGGAGGACACCGCCGCGTCCGCCGCCGGCGCGGTGCGGGTGCGCGCCACCGGGGAGTCCGTGCCGCCGGCCGTGAAGCGGAACCAGTAGTCGGTGGCCGGGGCCAGGCCGCGGATGTCGGCCTTGACGGTGTGGTCGCTCCCGGCCCGGGCGGTGGTCGAGCCCTTGGCGACGACGTCGGTGAACGCCTTGTCGCGGGCGACGACCCAGCCGACCTCGGTGTCCGGGCCCACTCCGGAGCCGGGTATCGCCTCGGGCACCGGCGTCACCCGGGTCCACAGCAGGACGCCGTCGGGCAGCGGGTCACCGGAGGCGACGCCGTGCAGGAAGGCGGGCGCCTGGTCGGCCGCGCGCGCGGGAAGGGCGGCGGCGAGCGGGCCGGCCAGCACAGCCGTCGCCGCCGCGGCCTTGACGACCGTACGGCGGCGGGGCGAGAAGGAGGCGAGGCCTTGGTGTGCCTCGGATGATCTGTATCGACTGGTCACGACCGATCAGGTTACTGATCGGTATGCGCGGGAGCGGGCGAACTCCGAAAGTTCGCCCGCTCTTCACGCGGTACTCGTCACCTGACGGCGCCTCAGCCCTTGAGGGCCGCGTCCAGCACCCGGTTGTAGTCGGCCACCGTCATGGGCGGGTTGCCCTGGTTGTCGGCGGTGAGCTTCTTGCCGTCCATCACGAAGCTCGGCGTGCCGGACACGCCGTCCTTGTTGTCGTCGAAGGCCTTGGACATCGCCATCGCCCAGGCGTCGTACGTGCCCTTCTTGACCGCGTCCTGGAACTTGGCGTTGTTCTTGAGCGCGGGCACGGTGTCGGCGACCTTGATGAGGTAGTCGTCGCTCTTGAACTTGTCCGTCTGCTCGTCCGGGTGGAACTTGGCCGAGTAGAGCGCGCCCTTGTACTCGAGGAACGCCTCCGGGCTGACGTTGAGCGCGGCGCCGAGCGCGCTCAGCGCGTTCTTGGAGCCCACGCCGTTGTCGTGGTCGTCGATGAACGTCGCGCCCACGAACTGGATCTTGTACTTGCCGCCGTCGATGTCCTTCTTCACCGTCGAGCCGACCGTCTGCTCGAACTGGGCGCACACCGGGCAGCGCGGGTCCTCGTAGACCTTCAGGGTCTTCTTGGCGGTGTCCTTGCCGAGGATGACCGTGGTGCCCTTGGCGCCCGTGGTGTTGGCTGGGGCGGTGACGCTGGAGGCGTCCTTCAGCCCGTCCCAGTAGCCGGGCTTGTTGGCCTGGACGACGGCGTAGCCGATGCCGCCCGCCGCGGCCAGCACGGCCACGACCGAGCCGGCCACGATGACCTGCCGCCTGGCCTTGTCGCGCTTGGCCTGGCGCTCGCGCTCCTGGCGCAGCCGCTCCCGGGCCGCCGTCTTCGCCGCCTGGCTGTTCCGCTTGCTCATAGTGATGATCTCCATATGGGACGCGCACATGTCGTACGCGGGATACGTGTGGGGGACTGGTCGTGCCCAGCGGTCGCCGCTCAGACGAGGGCGAGGGCGCGGGAGCGCGGCGGTCCACGCCGTCCCAGGGAGTGCACGAAGAGCCGGTCGCGGGCCACGGCCGGCCACGGAGCCGGGCGGTGCGGCCGGCGGACCGGCAGCGGCCGCACGGTGCCCGCCGCCGCCGCCGCGAGCAGCAGCGGGCGGAAGGTGGTGGCGGTGACCGCGCCCAGCAACTGGGCCAGGGCCCGCTCGCCCCGGCGCAGCCAGGCGGCGGCCAGCAGCCCCACGCCGAGGTGCGCGGCGAGCAGCAGCCAGGCGGCGGCCGGCCCGGCGTCCGCGAGCGGGACCCCGGGGCCGCGGCCGGGCGCGCCGGTCACCTGCGCCAGCGGCGTGCCCACGCTGCCGCCCCGGCACAGCACGTCGAGGCCGAACGCATGCAGGGGACCCGTGACCGGGCCGCCCGCCCTGCCGTAGCAGGACTGCTGGCCGGTGGTGAACACCGTGTCGGCGGTCAGCTCCAGCGGGATCAGCAGGGCCGCGATCCGGCCGAAGCCGCGCTCGCGGCCCGCCAGCGCGTACGCGGTGCCGAACACCGCGGCGGCGACCGCGGCCACGGTCGCCGCCGGCAGCGGGGCCCTGGACAGCAGAACGTGCGACGCGGTGCTGAGCGTCACGACCACTGCCGTGAACAGCGCCGCGCGTACGGCTCTGAGCTGGGTCCCGGAGATGTCCATGGTGAATGCAGAGTCTGTCACGTGCGCCGGTAAGGGACTCCTAAAGGATGCCTGTGAGTCCCGGGGTCACAGCCCCGGGATGCGGCCGTTGCGGAACAGGTCGAGGAAGATCTGGTGGTCGGCACGCGCGCGTGCGCCGTAGTCGTGCGCGAAGTCCACCAGCAGCGGCGCGAAGCCCTCCTCGTCCGCCGCGATGGCCGCGTCGATGGCCCGCTCGGTGGAGAAGGGCACCAGCGACTCGCCGGAGGTGTCGTCCGCCGCCGCGTGCATGGTGGCCGTGGCCCGGCCGAGGTCGGCGACGACCGCCGCGATCTCCTCCGGGTCGTCGATGTCGTCCCAGTCCAGGTCGACCGCGTACGGCGAGACCTCGGCGACGAGCTGCCCCGCGCCGTCCAGTTCGGTCCAGCCCAGCCACGGGTCCGCGTGCGCCTGCAGGGCGCGCTGGGAGATCACCGTGCGGTGGCCCTCGTGCTGGAAGTACTCCGCGATGGCGGCGTCCGTGATGTGCCGGGAGACGGCCGGGGTCTGGGCCTGCTTGATGTAGATCACGACATCGTTCTCCAGGGCGTCGCTGTGCCCCTCCAGCAGGATGTTGTACGACGGCAGCCCCGCCGAGCCGATGCCGATGCCCCGGCGGCCCACGACGTCCTTCACCCGGTAGGAGTCCGGGCGGGCCAGCGAGGTCTCCGGAAGCGTCTCCAGGTAGCCGTCGAAGGCGGCCAGCACCTTGTAGCGGGTGGCGGCGTCCAGCTCGACGGAGCCGCCGCCCGGTGCGAACCGGCGCTCGAAGTCCCGGATCTCCGTCATCGACTCCAGCAGCCCGAAGCGGGTGAGCGAGCGGGCGTCACGCAGCGCGTCCAGCAGCGGACCCTGCGCGGTGTCCAGCGTGAACGGCGGCACCTCGTCGCTCTTGGCGCCCGTGGCCAGGGCGTGGATGCGCTCCCGGTAGGCCTCGGCGTAGATCGTCACCAGCTCGGTGATCTGCTCGTCGCTGAGCGCCTTCGCGTACCCGACGAGCGCGACGGAGGCGGAGAAGCGCTTCACGTCCCAGGTGAACGGGCCGACGTAGGCCTCGTCGAAGTCGTTGACGTTGAAGACCAGGCGCCCGTTGGAGTCCATGTAGGTGCCGAAGTTCTCCGCGTGCAGATCGCCGTGGATCCACACCCGCGAGGTGCGGTCGTCCAGGTAGGGGCCGCCCCGCTTCTCGGCGTCGAGGTCGTGGTAGAAGAGGCACGCCGTGCCCCGGTAGAACGCGAAGGCCGAGGCCGCCATCTTCCGGAACTTCACGCGGAACGCGGCCGGGTCGGCGGCCAGGAGCCGGCCGAAGGCGGTGTCGAAGACGGCGAGGATCTCCTCGCCGCGCTGCTCGTCGTTGAGCTCGGGGACCGGCATCGCGGAGTGCCTCCTGGTGCGGGACGGGTGGTGCGTGAACGTACGTACGGGGGAACGACAGCGTCTCCGCCGTCTCCAACGGGCGACGCCGCGCGGGAGTGCCCGGTTCCCGGACGAAGGTACGTGGGGATGCCCCGCGTGTGTCAGTGCCCGGGCATAGACTTCGACGCTGACCCCCAGACTGTCCGCCAGCCCGTCGCCGAAGTTTCCGTTGGAGGCCATACCGTGTCAAAGCCGCCCTTCACGCACCTGCACGTCCACACCCAGTACTCGCTGCTGGACGGTGCCGCGCGGCTCAAGGACATGTTCAACGCCTGCAACGAGATGGGCATGACGCACATCGCCATGTCCGACCACGGCAACCTGCACGGGGCGTACGACTTCTTCCACTCCGCGAAGAAGGCCGGAATCACCCCGATCATCGGTATCGAGGCGTATGTCGCGCCCGAGTCCCGGCGCAACAAGCGCAAGATCCAGTGGGGCCAGCCGCACCAGAAGCGGGACGACGTCTCCGGTTCCGGCGGTTACACCCACAAGACGATGTGGGCCGTGAACAGCAAGGGTCTGCACAACATCTTCCGGCTCTCCTCCGACGCCTACGCCGAGGGCTGGCTGCAGAAGTGGCCCCGGATGGACAAGGAGACCATCGCCAAGTGGTCCGAGGGCATCGTCGCCTCCACCGGCTGCCCCTCCGGCGAGGTGCAGACCCGGCTGCGCCTCGGCCACTTCGACGAGGCCCTCAAGGCCGCCGCCGACTACCAGGACATCTTCGGCAAGGACCGGTACTTCCTGGAGCTGATGGACCACGGCATCGAGATCGAGCGCCGGGTCCGCGACGGCCTGCTGGAGATCGGCAAGAAGCTCGGCATCCCCCCGCTGGTCACCAACGACTCGCACTACACCTACGCCCACGAGGCGGGCGCGCACGACGCGCTGCTGTGCATCCAGACCGGCAAGAACCTCTCCGACCCGGACCGCTTCAAGTTCGACGGCACCGGCTACTACCTGAAGTCCACTGACGAGATGTACGCCATCGACTCCTCGGACGCCTGGCAGGAGGGCTGCGCCAACACGCTCCTCGTCGCCGAGATGGTCGACACCACCGGCATGTTCGAGAAGCGCGACCTCATGCCGAAGTTCGACATCCCCGAGGGCTACACCGAGGTCACCTGGTTCAAGGAGGAGGTGCGCCGCGGCATGGAGCGCCGCTTCCCCGGCGGCATCCCCGAGGACCGCCAGAAGCAGGCCGACTACGAGATGGACGTCATCATCTCGATGGGCTTCCCCGGCTACTTCCTCGTCGTCGCCGACTTCATCATGTGGGCCAAGAACAACGGCATCGCCGTCGGCCCCGGCCGCGGCTCCGCGGCCGGCTCGATCGTCGCCTACGCGATGGGCATCACCGACCTCGACCCGATCCCGCACGGCCTGATCTTCGAGCGGTTCCTCAACCCCGAGCGCATCTCCATGCCCGACGTCGACATCGACTTCGACGAGCGCAGGCGCGTCGAGGTGATCAGGTACGTGACCGAGAAGTACGGCGCCGACAAGGTCGCCATGATCGGCACCTACGGCACCATCAAGGCCAAGAACGCGATCAAGGACTCCGCGCGCGTGCTGGGCTACCCGTACGCGATGGGCGACCGCATCACCAAGGCCATGCCCGCCGACGTCCTCGGCAAGGGCATCCCGCTCTCCGGCATCACCGACCCGCAGCACCCGCGCTACTCGGAGGCCGGCGAGGTCCGCGGGATGTACGAGAACGAGCCGGACGTGAAGAAGGTCATCGACACCGCGCGCGGTGTGGAGGGCCTGGTCCGGCAGATGGGCGTGCACGCCGCCGGCGTGATCATGTCCAGCGAGACCATCACCGAGCACGTCCCGGTCTGGGTCAGGCACACCGACGGCGTGACCATCACGCAGTGGGACTACCCGAGCTGTGAGTCGCTCGGCCTGCTGAAGATGGACTTCCTGGGCCTGCGCAACCTGACGATCATGGACGACGCGGTCAAGATGGTGAAGGCCAACAAGGGCCTCGACATCGACCTGCTCTCCCTGCCGCTCGACGACCCCACGACCTTCGACCTGCTCCAGCGCGGCGACACCCTCGGTGTCTTCCAGTTCGACGGCGGCCCGATGCGCTCGCTGCTCCGGCTGATGAAGCCCGACAACTTCGAGGACATCTCCGCCGTGTCGGCCCTGTACCGGCCGGGCCCGATGGGCATGAACTCGCACACGAACTACGCCCTGCGCAAGAACAAGCAGCAGGAGATCACCCCGATCCACAAGGAGCTGGAGGAGCCCCTCGAGGAGGTCCTGGCCGTCACCTACGGCCTGATCGTCTACCAGGAGCAGGTGCAGAAGGCCGCCCAGATCATCGCGGGCTACTCGCTCGGCGAGGCCGACATCCTGCGCCGCGTCATGGGCAAGAAGAAGCCCGACGAACTGGCCAAGAACTTCACGATCTTCCAGGCCGGCGCCCGCAAGAACGGCTACAGCGACGAGGCCATCCAGGCCCTGTGGGACGTGCTGGTCCCGTTCGCCGGCTACGCCTTCAACAAGGCCCACTCGGCCGCGTACGGACTGGTCTCGTACTGGACCGCCTACCTCAAGGCGAACTACCCGGCCGAGTACATGGCCGCGCTGCTGACCTCCGTCAAGGACGACAAGGACAAGTCGGCGATCTACCTCAACGAGTGCCGCCGCATGGGCATCAAGGTGCTCCCGCCGAACGTCAACGAGTCCGAGTCGAACTTCGCCGCCCAGGGCGACGACGTGATCCTCTTCGGCCTCTCCGCCGTCCGCAACGTCGGCACCAACGTCGTCGAGTCGATCATCAAGTGCCGCAAGGCCAAGGGGAAGTACGCCTCCTTCCCCGACTACCTCGACAAGGTCGACGCCGTGGTCTGCAACAAGCGCACCACGGAGTCGCTGATCAAGGCGGGCGCCTTCGACGAGATGGGGCACACCCGCAAGGGACTCACCGCGCAGTACGAGCCGATGATCGACAACGTGGTCGCGGTCAAGCGCAAGGAGGCCGAGGGCCAGTTCGACCTCTTCGGCGGCATGGGCGACGAGACCAGCAGCGAGCCCGGCTTCGGACTCGACGTGCAGTTCGCCGAGGACGAGTGGGACAAGACCTATCTGCTCGCCCAGGAGCGGGAGATGCTCGGTCTGTACGTCTCCGACCACCCGCTCTTCGGCCTGGAGCACGTGCTCTCCGACAAGGCCGACGCGGGCATCTCCCAGCTCACCGGCGGTGAGCACGCCGACGGCGCGGTCGTCACCATCGGCGGCATCATCTCGGGCCTGCAGCGCAAGATGACCAAGCAGGGCAACGCCTGGGCGATCGCCACGGTGGAGGACCTGGCGGGCTCCATCGAGTGCATGTTCTTCCCGGCCACCTACCAGCTGGTCTCGACGCAACTGGTCGAGGACGCCGTGGTGTTCGTCAAGGGCCGCCTCGACAAGCGCGAGGACGTGCCCCGGCTCGTCGCCATGGAGCTGATGATCCCGGACCTGTCCAACGCGGGCGCCAACGCGCCGGTGGTCCTCACCATCCCGGCCACCAGGGTCACCCCGCCGATGGTCAGCCGGCTCGGCGAGATCCTCAGCCACCACAAGGGCGACAGCGAGGTGAGGATCAAGCTCCAGGGTCCGCGCAAGACCACCGTGCTGCGCCTGGACCGGCACCGGGTCAAGCCCGACCCGGCGCTCTTCGGCGATCTGAAGGTGCTGCTCGGACCGTCCTGCCTGGCCGGCTGAGCCACCGCGGCGGGCAGCCGGGCCGCGACGCCGTGAAGCCGACGAAGGGGCGCACCCACACGGGGTGCGCCCCTCCTGCGTGCCTGGGCTTCACATGCCCTTTAGTTATCGCCGAAGCGCTCCTAGTTGTGGCCGAAGCTCTTCTGCTTCTTGCGCGAGGCATCCGAAGGGCTGCCCGCGGCGCCCGCCATGGAGGACTCCGGTTCCTCCGCCGCCGGACGCTGAGCGCGTTCCGCCGGGTGCTCGGCCTGCGAAGCGCGGTTCTGCGGGCCACCCTGCTTGCGGTTCTTGTTCTTGGCCATGGTGATCTGCCTCCTGTGGGGGATCTAGGGGCCAGGGCCGGGATCAGATTCACATACGCTGACATCAACCGCATGTCGGATAATTACCGTGTGTGACAAGGGAGGTGGGCGAGCGGGCCCCGTAAACGCCACGCCGAAGATCGAGTTCGGGCCGTTAAGCCCCGCCCGTTCGGGCAGACTCGAAGGAAGTCCGAAGCAAAGCCTCCCGGGAAGAGGGTGAGTCGCGTGGACCGTTGCATCGTCCTGGTGGACGCCGGGTACCTGCTGGGCGCCGCCGCCAGCCTCCTCGCCGGTGAGCCCTCGCGGTCCCGGATCACCGTCGACCACGCGGCGCTGATCCAGGCCCTGCGGGAGAGGGCCGAGGCGGAGACCGAACGCCCGCTGCTGCGCATCTACTGGTTCGACGGCGCCCCGGACCGGGTCCCCCAGCCGGAGCACCGCAGGCTGCGCGTGATGCCCCGGGTCACCGTCCGGCTCGGCGCCCTGACCCGCAGCGACGGGCGCTGGGCGCAGAAGGGCGTGGACGCCGCCATGCACGCCGAGCTGACCGAGCTGGCCCGCAACCGCGCCTGCTCCGACATCGTCCTGGTCACCGGCGACGGCGATCTGCTGCCCGGGATGATGGCCGCCAAGGAGCACGGCGTCGCCGTCCACCTGTGGGCCGTCCAGGCCGCCGACGGCGACTACAACCAGTCCGAGGACCTGGTCGCCGAGGCCGACGAGCGGCGCGTGCTGGACCGAGCCTGGATCACCCAGGCGGTCCGCGCGAAGGAACTGACCGGCGTCTGCGCCCCGCCGCCCGCGCCGCGCCCCGAGATCGCCGCCATCCTCTCCGCGCCGCTGCCGGACTCCGCGCTCACCGCGGCCGCCGAGCGCACCGACGAGGAGGCCGCCCGCTCGCCGGCCGCCGCCGAGCACGGCGCGCAGGAGCGGTCGGCCGCCCCCAAGGGCGTGCCCACCCCCAAGGACCTGGCCGCCCTGCGCGCGCCCGGCGCGCAGGCCGTGCAGCACCCGGCGACCGCGACCCTGAGATGGTCCTCCGACAAGGGCTGGGTGGACCGGCCGGGAGCGGCCGCCGAGCCGCCCGAGATCGCCTCCATGCCGACCCTCGCCCAGCTCACCACCGCCGAGCAGCGGTGGGCGGACCGGGAGGAGGACATCACCACCGTGGGCGGCGACCCGTACGAGGTGGGGCAGGTCTTCGCCCGCCGCTGGATCTCCCGCCTCGGCGACCAGAACCATGTGCAGCGGCTGTCCACCATGTATCCGCGCATCCCGCACCGCATCGACGGCGAGCTGCTGCGCTACGCCGCCCGCTTCGGCCTGCTGGCCCACAAGGACGACCAGATCGACGAGCACGACCGTTACGCCATCCGGGCGGGCTTCTGGCGCGAGGTCGACGTCCCGGCGGCCGCCGAACAGCACGCGCCCGCCGCCGACTGAACCCCGCCGACGGCCCCAAGGGCGAGTAAAGCCGCCCGACCCCGTAGTCTCGTCCCTTGTGAGTACGCGCGCGGGACAGGCACTTCGGTACGACGAGGTCGTACGCGTGCGCGGGCTCACCAAGACCTATCCGCCCGTCAAGGGCCGGCGCGGCACGCCGGGCACCCCCGAGGTGCGGGCCACCGACGGGGTGGAACTCGAGGTGCGGCGCGGCGAGATCTTCGGGCTGCTCGGCCCCAACGGCGCCGGCAAGTCCACCCTCGTGCGCCAGCTCACCGGGCTGCTGCGGCCGGACGCCGGCAGCGTCGAGATCCTCGGCCACGACATCGTCCGGCACCCCCGGCTGGCCGCGCGGATCCTCGCCTACCTGGGACAGGAGTCGTCCGCGCTGGACGAGCTGACCGTGGCGCTCGCCGCCGAGACCACCGGGCGCCTGCGCGGCCTTGACGTACGGCAGGCGCGGGCCGAGCGGGACGCCGTGCTGGACGAGCTCGGCCTCACGCCGATCGCCGGCCGGGCGCTGAAGAAGCTCTCCGGCGGCCAGCGGCGGCTCGCCTGTTTCGCCGCCGCCCTCGTCGGCCATCGGCCGCTGCTCGTCCTCGACGAGCCGACCACCGGCATGGACCCGGTCGCCCGGCGCGCGGTGTGGGCGGCCGTGGACCGGCGGCGGGCCGAGCACGGCACGACCGTGCTGCTGGTCACCCACAACGTCATCGAGGCGGAGACCGTGCTCGACCGGGTCGCCGTCCTGGACCAGGGCCGGGTCATCGCCTGCGACACCCCGACGGGGCTGAAGGAGCAGGTCTCCGGCGAGGTGCGGGTGGAACTGGTGTGGCGTGAGCGGGCACCCCTGGAGGTGCCCGAGGTCGCCGTGCTGCGCGAGCGGGCCGCGGAGTCCGGCCGGCGCTGGACGCTCCGGCTCGCGCCCGAGGAGGCCCGCGCCGTCGTCGCCACGGTGACCGGCGGGGCCGCCTTCGCCGCCCTGGACGACTTCACGCTCGCCACGCCCAGCCTGGAGGACGTGTACCTGTCGCTGGGCGGGGCGGCCCGGCAGGGACTGGTGAAGGCGTGAGCGCGCGGGCCGCGGAATGCGTACGGGTGTGCGCGAGGGCCGTAGGGAAGAGGAGCAGCGCGTCGTGAGTGTCGTACCCGCGGAGGTTGTGCCGGGCGGCGCCCGGACCGTTCCGGAGGCGGCGCGGGGCGCGGCCGAGCTGGGTCCGCCCGCGCGGCTGTGGCCGTCGCTGGTGGCCGTCTACCGGGCGCAGCTCTCCCGGGCCCGGGTGGCCCGGATCCCGCTGCTGTTCGTGGCGACCTTCCAGTCCGTCGGCATCACCGTGATGATGCGGGGCGTCGTGGACAGCGGCGGCGAGGCGCAGTCCGTGGTGGCCGGGTCCTCGGTGCTGGTCGTCGCCTACGTCGCGCTGAACCTGCTGTCGCAGTACTTCGGGCAGCTGCGGGCCAGCGGCGGCCTCGACCACTACGCCACGCTGCCGGTGCCGCCGGCCGCGGTGGTGCTGGGCGCGGCGGGCGCGTACGCCTCCTTCACCGTGCCGGGGACGCTGGTGACCGCCGTCTTCGGCTGCGTGCTGTTCGGGCTGCCCCTGTCCAACCTGTGGATCCTGGTGGCCGTGATCCCGCTCGCCGGGGCCGCGCTCGCCGGACTCGGCGCCGCGTGCGGCCTGCTCGCGCCGCGGCCCGAACTGGCCACGCTGCTCGGCCAGCTCGGCATGTCGGCGGCCCTGCTGCTGGGCGTGCTGCCCGCCGACCGGATGCCGGAGATCATCCGTCTCGCCCGGGACCTGCTGCCCTCCACCTACGGCGTGGAGGCATACGCGCGCACCTTCGGGGCACACCCCGACTGGGCCGTGGTCCTGGCTGACCTGGGGGTGTGCGCGGGTGTCGGAGTGGTCTCGCTGGCGGTGGCGGCCTGGGCGTACCGCAGGGCCGCCGTCCGATGACGCGGCCCAGGGCGCGACCTGGCACGATGGCAGGGTGACCGCACCGCTGACGCCGCCTCCGCCGCCGCACGACGACTCCGCGCACCAGGTCCGGCAGGCCCCGCCTGCCGGGGCGCCGCTCGCGGGCATGTACGAACAGGACGGCCCTGGGATGAAGACGGAAGTGCGGGAGGCCGCGGTGGTCACCGTGGCGGTGGCGCTGGGCGGGGTGCTGCTCGGGCTGCTGTGGTGGTGGCTGGCGCCGCACGTGCCGCTGATCGCCGACCACGTCGGCAAGAGCTGGGTCGTCTACATCAAGGACACCGAGGGCGAGCAGGCGATCGGCGTGGACGGCACGTTCACGCTGCTGGGACTCGCCTTCGGGCTGTTCAGCGCGGTCGTGGTGTTCCTGTGGCGCCGGCGGGGCGGGGTGCCGCTCGTGGTGGCGCTGGGCGTCGGCGGGCTGCTGGCGTCGCTGCTGGCGTGGCGGCTCGGCGTCTGGCTGGGGCCCGAGTCCGACGTCATAGCCCACGCCAAGGCGGTGGGGAAGGGCGTGACCTTCCCGGCGCCGCTGGACCTCGGCGCGAAGGGCGCGCTGCTCGCCTGGCCGCTGGCCGCCCTGCTGGTCCACCTCGGCCTCACGGCGCTGTTCGGCCCCCGGGACCCCGAGGAGGAGCCCTACCCGGCCTGATCCGGGCCGGCCCCCGGGACCCCGAGGAGGAGCCCTACTGGCCTGATCCGGCCCGGCCGGCCCCCTCAGCCCCGCCCGATCGGCGCCAGCACCGCTTCCGTGAGGGCGGCCAGGTCCGCCGGCGCGAGTTCGACCTCCAGACCCCTGCGGCCCGCCGAGACGCAGATGGTGCCGTGGGCCGCGGCCGAGTCGTCCAGGACCGTGCGGAGCCTCTTGCGCTGCCCCAGCGGGGAGATGCCGCCCCGGACGTAGCCGGTGGTGCGCTCGGCGAGGGCCGGGTCGGCCATGGCGGCCCGCTTGCCGCCCACCGCCGCGGCCAGCGCCTTCAGGTTCAACGTGCCGGAGACCGGGACCACCGCCACCGTGAGGGCGCCGTCGACGTCGGCCACCAGGGTCTTGAAGACCCGGTCCGGGGAGACGCCCATCGCCTCCGCCGCCTCCTCGCCGTAGGAGGGGTGGGCGGGGTCGTGGTCGTAGGCGTGGACGGTGTGCGCCACGCCCGCCGCGGTCAGCGCCACGGTCGCGGGCGTGCCGCCGGTCTGCTGCTTCTTGGACTTCTTCGCCATCGGGGTGCCGCGCCTCGGTTCGGTTCGCTCAGTTCATGCTGGTCGGCGTCCGCGTCAGCTCGAACGCGGGCAGGGACGGCAGACTACGGATGATCGCCGCCTCCGAGCGAAGGAGTTTCAGCTCGTCCCGCAGGCGGGAGGCGGTGTCCGGCGCCTGCAGCAGCCGCTGCTTCGTCGGCGTGTCCAGCACCATGGCCGCGGCCACCAGGTAGGAGACCACCGAGGGGTCGTCGGGCAGCTCGGTGCCCGCCAGCGAGCGCTCACGGGCGCCCGCCAGGCGCTTCTGGTACTGGCGGAAGGAGCGCAGCACGCCCTCGGCCAGCGCCCCGGCCTCGTCGCCGGGCTCCTCGGGCAGCTCCTCCAGCTCGGCCGTCAGGAACGGGCCCGACGCCTCCACCGAGAGCAGCCGCACCCGGGTCGTCCCGGTCGCCAGCACCTCGAACGTGCCGTTGTCGCGTTCCCGGATGGTGGCGGCGTCCGCCACGCAGCCCACCCCGTGGAAGGACCTGAGGGGGTCGGGGCCGAAGCCGGCGGCCGGGCCGCGATCGGGCTGTGCCGTCGGATCCGGCATGCCGGGGGCGCTCGGTGCCACCTCGTGGCCGTCGCGGATCGCCACCGCGGCGAACCGGCGCGGTTCGTCCTCGGGGGTCTTCAGCAGTTCGCGCATCATGGCGCGATACCGCTCCTCGAAGATGTTCAGGGGCAGCACGAGCCCCGGGAACAAAACCGAGTTCAGCGGGAACAGGGGCAGACGGACGGTGGTCACGGCGACCCAGCCTAATGGTCGGCGGCGGCCGCCCGGCCACGGTGCCCGTTCCGCGCTCGTGGCGCGGCCTTCACCAGCCCGGAGAGGGCGGCCGGGGGAGCGGCCCCGAGGAGCCCCTCGCGCAGCCGCAGGAACCGGCCGAGCGGGTCGTCGGAGAACCGCTCCCAGGGGAACGACGTGGCGTACGGGCCGATCAGGTCCAGCTCGGCGCGCGCGTCCTCCCACCGGCCCAGCCGGACCAGGAGGTACAGCAGCTTGTTGCGCATCTCGGCGGGCCACGGGGCGGCGGCCGGGAAGCGGGCGGAGAGCGCCACCGCCCGGTCGGCGGCCGCGTCCAGCCGCTCGCGCGGCACCTCGGGACCGCAGTCGTCGGTCAGGTAGCCGAAGGCCGCACGGGCCGGCAGGGCCTGCACCAGCGAGCCGGCCGGGGCGTCCTGCGCGGCCAGGTCGGCGAAGTCGAAGCACTCGCGGTGCGAGCCGTGCCAGAAGGTCCCCAGGTACCGCAGGGCGGCCACGTGGCAGCCGTAGTGGTGCGGGGCCCGGCGGACCGCGGCCTCCCACAGCTCCTCGAAGTAGCGGTGGCCGGCCCGGGAACCGCGGGCGTGGTCGAGCGCGATCCGCCACGGCACCGGGTCGAGGTCGTCGGCCCGGGCGGCGGCCGTGATCAGCGGACTCACCTCGCGCAGCAGCTCGGCGCGGGCCGGCGAGGGCCAGGCGCGGTCCACCGCGAGCTGAGCCGCCACCAGAGCCGTGCCGGGGTCGCCGGGGGCGGCCGCGCGCCAGGCCTCGAACCACTCGGGGCGGGAGCGGGCGAAGGCCGCGAGCCGCCTCGCGTAGCGGTCGCGGTCCTCCCACTGGCCGGCCGCGCGCGTGGCGGCGAGCAGGGCGGAGGCGGCGCCGTACTCGCCCCGCGCGGCGGCGACCAGCGCGGGCGAGAGGCGGTCGTCGGGCGCGTCGAGGACGGCCTCGAAGCCGCCCTGGGGCAAGGCGGCGAGGTGCGAGGCCCGTCGTGTCGTCCGGGTGGGGCGGAGGAACGCCGGCAGCAGAGCCATGGTGTCGACCATTGAAAGACCCAGGTCGGGAGAGCGCCAGAGGGCCCCGCCAAGTCGGGAAAGGTTGTAGGACGCAGAGTCAAGGACGGGCAAAGGGTGACCCTTCGGCCGATGTGGTGCACCAGCCCGCGAGCCCCCCCCGGCGCGCCCTCCCCGTGCGCCTCAGCTCCGCCGCAGCAGCCGGGTCGCTCCCGCGGCCACGGTGGTCGCGAGTATCCAGCCCATGATGATCATCGCCGCGGCCAGCCACTGCCAGCCGCCGCGCAGCTGCCACTGGCCGACCTGGCCCAGGTCGATCACCGGCAGCAGCAGGTCCAGCGTGAACAGGGCGGGACTCCAGTACGGGTGCTCGCCGGAGTCCACCGGCGGATGCCCGGCGTGCGCGAAGGCGAGCGTGCCCGCCGCCCACAGCACCGCCATCCACACCGCCGCCCGGCCCGGCCGGTAGCCGTAGGCCACGGCCCAGTCCTGCACGATGCCCCAGACCTTGCCGGCCGGCGGCAGCGTCTCGCGGCGCCGGCGCTGCTTGGCGAGCAGCACCTCGCGGGCGTCCTCGTCCTCCCCGGCGGCGCGCAGCACCGCGGCCAGCCGCTCGTACGGCTCCGGGTTGTACTCGGCGGTGGCCGCCGCCACCCAGTCGAGCCGCCGGGTCAGCGGGAACGGGCCGCGCGGGACCAGGCTCTCGTAGGTGAAGCCGCCCATGTGCAGGCTGCCCGGGCCCGGCCAGCTCCCCGCGCGGTCCACCAGGTTGACGACCCGCGCGCCGGACAGCTTCACTTGCCCTCGCTGCGGCCGGTCGCCCAGGAACCGCAGCTCCGGCGTCTGCACCCGGCGCAGCGACAGGTCCTGGTCGTCGGTGAGGACGAACCGGGCCCGCTCCAGGTCCACGGCGTCCCCGAACCGGCCGTCGTCCAGCCGCACCCCGCCCTGGCACTCGAAGCGCTGGATACGCGTCCCGCGCGCCGGGGTGGTCCCGCTCAGCAGCGGACTGCCCACGCCCGCCGGGGTCAGGTACAGGGTGCGCTCCACCGTGAGCTGGGGGGCGTTCAGGGCGAGCCGCGCGTACGGATTGGCCAGTTTCGCCCCCCGCAGGCTCAGCGAACCCCCGACCTGGGCCCCGCGCAGGCTCATCTCGCCGTACGACTCCAGCAGCTCCGCCTGCAGGTCCTGGCCGACGCTCATGCCGTCGGCGGCGATCGACCGCCCGCTGCGGTCCTGGTACACCACCGCCTGGTTCAGCAGCAGGTCCGTGCCGATGTGCGCGTCGGTCAGCCGCACCCCGGTGCGGAAGCGGCAGCGCGGCAGGTGCAGGTCGCCCTCGGTGGTGACCCGGGCCGCCTCCAGCCGGGGCATCGCGCAGTCCACCAGGCGCACGGTGGTGAAGCGCGCCTCGGGCAGCAGGACCTGGTCGTCGAAGCGGCAGCCGCGCATCTCCACGTACGGCGTGACCGTGCCGCCCGCCAGTTCCAGCGTGCCGGTGATCCGTATCCCGGCCAGCTTCAGCGCGGACACCCGCCCGGCGAGCGCGGGCGGCCCGTCCAGCAGCAGCCAGCACACGATGCGCGCCCGGACGCTCCGCTCGGGACCCCAGGGGTGCCCGCCGTGCGGATCGTCCACCGCCGCGTCACCGCTGCTCAGGTCGTACACGCTGCCGTTGCGGAAGGCCTGCCACATGCCGGCCTCGGCCGCGCTCAGGCCCTCCGGCAGATCTCCGGCGTCACCGCCGGCCCCCTCGGTCACCGCTCTTTCCTTCTTCCTCGCCCAACCACAAGTCGCCTGCTCGTACACCCGTTCATGCCCGCTGAGTGACGCCCGGCACACTAATGGTGAAGGTGATCTTCCACGTTCCGGCCACGTTCTGTATCAGCCATTGATACGCGCGGACGGGTCCCGGTGCGGGTCTGAGAGAATTGAGTACGTGATCTCCCGAATCGATCTGCGCGGCGACGCCCTCCCCGAGGGCCCCGCCCTGCGCGACCTGCTGCCCCGAGCCGACTTCGACGTTCAGGCCGCCCTGGAGAAGGTGCGTCCGATCTGCGAGGCCGTGCATCATCGGGGCGACGCGGCGCTGATCGACTTCGCCGAGAAGTTCGACGGAGTACGGCTGGAATCCGTCCGTGTCCCGGCCGAGGCGCTCACCGAGGCGCTCCAGACCCTCGACCCGGCCGTGCGCGCCGCCCTGGAGGAGTCCGTCCGCCGGGCCCGCCTGGTCCACCGCGCGCAGCGCCGCTCTACGCACACCACCCAGGTCGTGCCCGGCGGCTCCGTGACCGAGAAGTGGGTGCCGGTCGATCGCGTCGGGCTGTACGCGCCCGGCGGCCGGTCCGTCTACCCCTCGTCCGTGATCATGAACGTGGTTCCGGCGCAGGAGGCCGGAGTCGAGTCGATCGCGCTCGCCTCCCCGGCGCAGGCCGAGTTCGGCGGACTGCCGCACCCGACGATCCTCGCCGCGTGCGCGCTGCTCGGCGTGGACGAGGTCTACGCGGCCGGCGGCGCCACGGCCGTCGCGATGTTCGCGTACGGCACCGAGTCCTGCCCGCCCGCCAACATGGTCACCGGCCCCGGCAACATCTGGGTGGCGGCGGCCAAGCGCTACTTCACCGGGAAGATCGGCATCGACGCCGAGGCCGGCCCGACCGAGATCGCGATCCTCGCGGACGACACCGCCGACCCGGTGCACGTCGCCTCGGACCTGATCAGCCAGGCCGAGCACGACCCGCTCGCGGCGGCCGTGCTGGTCACCGACTCCACCGAGCTGGCCCACGCGGTGGAGAAGGAACTGGAGCCGCAGGTCGCGGCCACCCGGCACGTCGAGGACCGGATCCGCCCGGCCCTGGCCGGCAAGCAGTCCGCGATCGTCCTCGTGGACGGCGTCGAGGAGGGCCTGCGGGTGGTCGACGCCTACGGCGCCGAGCACCTGGAGATCCAGACCGCCGACGCCGCCGCGGTCGCCGGCCGGGTGCGGAACGCGGGCGCGATCTTCATCGGCCCCTGGGCGCCCGTCTCGCTCGGCGACTACGCGGCCGGGTCCAACCACGTCCTGCCCACCGGCGGCTGCGCCTGCCACTCCTCGGGCCTGTCGGTCCAGTCCTTCCTGCGCGGCATCCACATCGTCGACTACACGAAGGACGCGCTGGCCGAGGTCGCGCACCACGTGGTCACGCTGGCGGAGGCGGAGGACCTGCCCGCGCACGGCGCGGCGATCAAGGCACGGTTCGGCTGGAAGGTACCGACGAGCAAGTGACCGGCATTGACGATCTGCCCGTACGGGACGAGCTGCGCGGCGAGTCCCCCTACGGCGCGCCCCAGCTGGACGTCCCCGTACGGCTGAACACCAACGAGAACCCCTACCCGCTGCCCGAGCCGCTGGTCGAGCGGATCGCGGAGCGGGTGCGCGAGGCCGCCCGGAACCTGAACCGCTACCCCGACCGGGACGCGGTCCAGCTCCGCACCGAGCTGGCCAAGTACCTGACGGACACCGGGAACCACCCGCTCGGCGTCGAGAACGTCTGGGCGGCCAACGGCTCCAACGAGGTCATCCAGCAACTGCTGCAGACCTTCGGCGGGCCGGGCCGCACGGCCATGGGCTTCGAGCCGTCGTACTCGATGCACGCGCTCATCGCGCGCGGCACCGGCACCGGCTGGATCTCCGGGCCCCGGACCGAGGACTTCTCCATCGACCTCGCCGCCGCCCGGCGCGCCATCGCCGAGCACCGGCCCGACGTCGTCTTCGTCACCACCCCCAACAACCCCACCGGCAACGCCGTGCCGCCCGAGACGGTCCTCGCGCTGTACGAGGCGGCCCAGGCGGCCAAGCCGTCCATGGTGATCGTGGACGAGGCCTACGTCGAGTTCAGCCACGGCCAATCGCTGCTGCCGCTGCTGGCGGGCCGGCCCCACCTGGTGATCTCGCGCACCATGTCCAAGGCGTTCGGCGCGGCGGGACTGCGCCTCGGCTACCTGGCCGCCGACCCGGCGGTCGTGGACGCCGTACAGCTCGTCCGGCTGCCGTACCACCTCTCGGCGATCACGCAGGCGACCGCCCTGGCCGCCCTGGAGCACACCGACACGCTGCTGGGCTATGTCGAGCAGCTCAAGTCCGAGCGGGACCGGCTGGTCGCCGAACTGCGCGCGACCGGCTACGAGGTGGTCGAGTCCGACGCGAACTTCGTGCAGTTCGGCCGGTTCGACAGCGCCCACGACGCCTGGCGGAAGATCCTCGACCGGGGCGTGCTGGTCCGGGACAACGGTGTGCCGGGGTGGCTGCGGGTGTCCGCCGGAACCCCGCAGGAGAACGACGCGTTCCTCGACGCGGTCCGTGAGTTGCAGAAGGAGCCCCAGTCATGAGCCGCGTTGGACGCGTGGAGCGCACCACCAAGGAGACCTCGGTGCTGGTCGAGATCGACCTCGACGGCACCGGCCGGACCGACATCGCCACCGGCGTCGGCTTCTACGACCACATGCTCGACCAGCTCGGCCGGCACGGTCTGTTCGACCTGACCGTGAAGACCGACGGCGACCTGCACATCGACTCACACCACACCATCGAGGACACCGCCCTCGCGCTCGGCGCCGCCTTCCGGCAGGCCCTAGGCGACAAGGTGGGCATCTACCGCTTCGGCAACTGCACGGTCCCGCTGGACGAGTCCCTCGCCCAGGTCACCGTCGACCTCTCCGGCCGCCCGTACCTCGTGCACACCGAGCCGGAGAACATGGCGCCGATGATCGGCGAGTACGACACCACGATGACCCGGCACATCCTGGAGTCCTTCGTCGCCCAGGCACAGGTCGCCCTGCATGTGCACGTGCCCTACGGGCGCAACGCGCACCACATCGTGGAGTGCCAGTTCAAGGCGCTCGCCCGGGCGCTGCGTTACGCCTCCGAGCGCGACCCGCGCGCGGCCGGCATCCTCCCCTCGACGAAGGGCGCGCTGTAACCCCATGAACGGTCTGTCCACCGTCCTGATCGTCGTCGGCCTCTTCCTGGTCGGCGGCATCGTCTCCTTCGTCAAGCAGAAGATGCCCACCAGCCTCATCGTGCTGCTCTCGATCGGCGCCGCGATGTGCCTGGTCGCCGGCGTCATGCGGCTGGAGGTGTGGAATTGAGCGCCAAGAAGGTCGTCGTCTTCGACTACGGCTTCGGCAACGTACGCTCCGCCGAGCGGGCCCTCGCGCGCGTGGGGGCCGACGTCGAGATCACCCGTGACTTCGACCGGGCCATGAACGCCGACGGCCTGCTGGTACCGGGCGTCGGCGCGTTCGCCGCGTGCATGCAGGGCCTGCGCGCGGCCCGGGGCGACTGGGTCGTCGACCGCCGGCTGTCCGGCGGGCGGCCGGTGATGGGCATCTGCGTCGGCATGCAGATCCTCTTCGCGCGCGGCATCGAGCACGGCGTGGAGGCCGAGGGCCTCGACGAGTGGCCCGGCACGGTCGCGCCGCTGGAGGCCGACGTCGTGCCCCACATGGGCTGGAACACCGTCGACGCCCCGGAGGGCTCCGAGCTGTTCGCCGGCCTCGACGCCGACGCCCGCTTCTACTTCGTGCACTCCTACGCCGTCCACGACTGGGCCCTGGAGACGAACAACCCGCTGATCGCGGCCCCCAAGGTCACCTGGTCCACCCACGGCAGGCCCTTCGTGGCGGCCGTGGAGAACGGCGCCCTGTGGGCCACCCAGTTCCACCCCGAGAAGTCCGGCGACGCCGGAGCCCAGCTCCTCACCAACTGGATCGGAACCCTGTAGACCATGGCCAAGCTCGAACTCCTCCCCGCCGTCGACGTCCGCGACGGCCAGGCCGTGCGCCTCGTGCACGGCGAGTCCGGGACCGAGACCTCCTACGGCTCCCCGCTGGAGGCCGCACTCGCCTGGCAGCGCTCCGGCGCCGAGTGGCTGCACCTGGTCGACCTGGACGCCGCCTTCGGCACCGGCGACAACCGCGAGCTGATCGCCGAGGTCGCGAAGGCCATGGACATCAAGGTGGAGCTGTCCGGCGGCATCCGCGACGACGACACCCTCGCCGCGGCCCTCGCCACCGGCTGCACCCGCGTGAACCTCGGCACCGCCGCGCTGGAGACCCCGGAGTGGGTCGCCAAGGTCATCGCCGAGCACGGCGACAAGATCGCCGTCGGCCTTGACGTGCGCGGCACGACCCTGCGCGGCCGCGGCTGGACCCGTGACGGCGGCGACCTCTACGAGACGCTGGCGCGCCTCGACAAGGAGGGCTGCGCCCGCTACGTGGTCACCGACATCGCCAAGGACGGCACCCTGCAGGGCCCGAACCTGGAGCTGCTGAAGAACGTGTGCGCGGCGACGGACCGCCCGGTCGTGGCGTCCGGCGGCGTGTCGTCCCTGGACGACCTGCGTGCCATCGCCGGTCTTGTACCCCTCGGTGTCGAGGGCTCCATCGTCGGGAAGGCCCTGTACGCGAAGGCGTTCACCCTGGAAGAGGCCTTGGAGGCTGTGTCGTCATGACGTCCGAAGCCGTGCGGCGCGTGCAGAGCGGAAGCCCCTGGGAAGACAGTTTCGGATTCGCGCGCGCCGTCGCGGCCGGCGACCGGGTGCTGGTGGCCGGCACGTCGTCCTTCCGCGGCGACGTGCTGTACGGGGAGGGCGACCCCTACGAGCAGGCCAAGGTGGCCTTCACCAGCGCCCTGGAGGCGATCGGCGAGTTCGGCCTCGGCATCGCGTCCGTGCTGCGCACGCGGATGTACCTGACCCATGTGCGGGACGTGGACGCCGTGGGCCGCGCCCACAAGGAGATCTTCGACTCCGTGCGTCCGGCCGCGACCCTGCTGGTCGTGGAGGGCTTCGTCGACCCGCGCATCCTGGTCGAAGTGGAACTAGAAGCATTCAGAGGAGCCGTGACCTGATGACCCTGGCGGTCCGAGTCATCCCCTGCCTGGACGTGGACAACGGCCGGGTCGTCAAGGGCGTCAACTTCCAGAACCTGCGCGACGCGGGCGACCCCGTCGAGATGGCCAAGGTGTACGACGCCGAGGGCGCCGACGAGCTGACGTTCCTGGACATCACCGCGTCCTCGGGCGACCGCGAGACCACGTACGACGTGGTGCGGCGCACCGCCGAGCAGGTGTTCATCCCGCTGACGGTCGGCGGCGGCGTGCGCACCGCCGAGGACGTGGACCGGCTGCTGCGGGCCGGCGCCGACAAGGTGGGCGTGAACACCGCGGCCATCGCCCGCCCCGACCTGATCCGGGAGATCGCGGAGCGGTTCGGCCGGCAGGTGCTGGTGCTGTCGGTGGACGCGCGCCGCACCGGCGGCGGCGGCTTCGAGGTGACGACCCACGGCGGCCGCAGGGGCACCGGCATCGACGCCGTCGAGTGGGCCCACCGCGCCGCCGAGCTGGGCGCCGGGGAGATCCTGCTCAACTCCATGGACGCCGACGGCACCAAGGACGGCTACGACCTGGAGATGATCGCGGCCGTCCGCAAGCACGTCACCGTCCCGGTGATCGCCTCCGGCGGCGCGGGCCGGCTGGCGGACTTCCCGCCGGCCGTCGGCGCGGGCGCGGACGCGGTCCTGGCCGCCTCCGTCTTCCACTTCGGCGACCTGCGCATCGGCGAGGTCAAGCAGACCCTGCGGGAAGCGGGCCACCCCGTGCGGTGACGTCCGCGCAAGGCCACGAGAGAGCCCCGGTCGCCCGTCGAGGCGGCCGGGGCTCTCCCATGCCCTGCCCCTCCGCGCGGCTGATGCGAAAGAGAAATTGCGCAACATCCATTGTGCAAGTTTCCTTTCACATCTAGGGTCATGCACATGAAAGCCAAGGGGAGCCGTCCCATCACGGACGTGGGCACGCTCAAGGCGCTGGCCCACCCGCTGCGGATGAAGCTGTACCGAGCCCTGTGCGTGGCCGACAAGGCGACCGCCTCGCACCTCGCCGACCAGGTCGACGAGGCCGTCTCGCTGGTCAGCTACCACCTGCGCAAGCTCGCCGAGCACGGGCTGATCGAACAGGCCGCGCCGCAGAGCGCGGACGGCCGCGAACGCTGGTGGCAGCCCTCCTCCGAGGGCGTGAGCATCCGCGACCGGGACTTCCGCGACGCACCCGAGAAGGCGGCCGCGCACCTGGCGGCCACCCGCCTCTTCCACGACCAGCGCACCGACCTCTACCGCCGCTACCTCGACGAGCGCCCGACATGGAGCGCCGAGTGGAACGCGGCCGCCGCCGACAGCGAGTCCCTGCTCCGCCTCACCGCGCCCGAGCTGCGCGCACTCCAGGACGAGCTGCTGGCGCTGATCCGCCGGTACGACCAGCAGGGCCGGTCCGCCGAAGCCGCCGGCGACACCGAAGGGCGCGAGCACGTCGCGCTGCACGTGTACGGATTCCCGTTCCGCGTCTGAGAAGGGCCCCGCCGTGACCGACACCCTGACACCCCCGGCCCCCGTCGCCGAGGACCGCACCGCCCACCGCGATCCCAACGTGCTGCGCTGGCTCGGCGCCTACACCGCCTCCATGCTCGGCGACAGCGTCTACTACATCGCCCTGTCCTGGGCCGCGGTCCAGGCGGGCACCCCCGCGCAGGCCGGTGTCGTCATGTCCGTCAGCGCGCTGCCGAGAGCCGTGCTGATGCTCGGCGGGGGAGTGCTCGCCGACCGGCTCGGGCCGCGCCGCGTCGTCATCGGCAGCGACGCCGTGCGCTGCGCCGCCGTCCTGGCGGTGGCCGCCCTGCTGTTCCTCACCGGCCCCGGACTGTGGCCGCTCGCCCTGCTGGCCCTGCTCTTCGGCACCGTCGACGCCGTCTTCATGCCCGCGGTGGGCGCGCTCCCGGCCAGGATCACCGGCAAGGGGCAGCTCGCCCGGGTGCAGGGCATGCGGGGCCTGGCCATCCGCTGCGCCGGCGTGGCCGGCGCCCCACTCGGCGGACTGGGCGTGGCCCTGGGCGGCGCGCCGGCCGCCTTCGCCCTCGCCGGACTGCTGATCGCCGTCTCCGTACCGCTGCTGATCTCCGTACGCCTGCGGCCGCTGCCCGGCGACGACGCGGCCGGCACGGCCGCCGCGCCCCGCACCACCGCGTGGGCCGACCTGGTCGGCGGTCTGCGCTACATCCGCCGGCACCGCGTGCTCGCCCCGCTCATGCTCGCCATCGCCCTCGGCGACTTCGGCTTCGTCGGCCCGCTCAACGTCGGCCTGACCCTGCTCGCCGACCGGCGCGGCTGGGGCGCCGCCGGCATGGGCTGGGTGCTCGCCGGGTTCGGCGCCGGAGCGGGCGCCGCCTCCCTGCTGCTCGCCGTGCGGGGCCGGGTGCCGCGCGCCGGGCTGGTCGCCGCCTGGGCGATCCTCGCCGGCTCGGTGGCCATCGGCGCCCTGGCCTACGTCCCCCAGCTCGTCGGGGCCGTCGGCGTCGCCCTGCTCATCGGGCTGCTCGCCGGGCTCAGCGGGGTGCTGTGCGGAGCCATGCTCCAGACCCTCGCCGACCCCGCCTACCTCGGCCGGGTCACCGCCGTCGCCAGCGTGGTCAGCCTGGGCCTCGCCCCGCTGAGCATGCCGTTCGCGGCCGCCGCCATCGGGGCCTTCGGGCTCGGCCCGGTGTTCGTGACCAGCGCGGCCGTCTGCGGACTCGGCGGGGTCGTCGCCCTGTGCGTCCCCGGGCTGCGCGGCGCGGAGCTCCCCCGCTGAACGCTCACACCCTCGGCTGGGTGAGCTGCACCAGGTTGCCGACCGAGTCGTCGAACACCGCCGCGAGCACCGGGCCCTGCTCCCGCGGGGGGTGCGGGAACCGCACGCCCAGCCCGCGCATCCGCTCGTACTCCGCCGGCAGGTCGTCCACCGAGAAGACGATGCACGGGATCCCCGCCTCGTACAGCGCCGTGCGGTACGGCTCCGCGATCGGGCCCTGCCCGGGCTCCAGCAGCAACTGGAGGTCCGGCTGGGCCCCGCCCGGCGCGCCGACCGTGACGAACGGCGTGCCGTCGCCCAGGTCCATGTGCAGCCGGGTCTCGAACCCCAGGACCTCCGTGTAGAAGGCGTGCGCCCGTGCCACGTCGTCCACGAACACGCTGGTCATCGCGACCTTGATCATGAGACGTCTCCCGGAGGCCCGGGCCCGCGGGGTCCGCGGGACCCGTTCTCGAAGCGCCCGGCTCAGAACCCGAGCTGCTTCGACTCGTGCAGCGTGGCGATCGCGTTCTCCTCGCCGTCCAGCTCCACCTTCGCCGCACTCTGCCGTCCGAAGGCGAACATCAGCAGCTCCGACGGCTCACCGGTCACCGTCACCACCGGGGTGCCCCGGTGCGCCACCGCCGTCTGGCCGTCCGGGCGGCGCAGCACCAGACCGGTCGGCACGCCCCGGCCCAGCAGCCGGGCGGTGCGCTCCAGACGCGACCACAGCGCGTCCTGGAACACCCCGTCCAGCTCACGCGGACCCCAGTCCGGCTGGGCCCGGCGGACGTCCTCGGTGTGCACGTAGAACTCGACCGTGTTGGCGGCCTCGTCCACCTGCTTGAGCTGGAACGGCGAGAAGCGCGGCGGCCCGGTCCGGATGAGCTGGATCAGCTCCTCGTACGGCTTGCCCGCGTACTCGGCCTGCACCTTCTCCAGACGCGAGGCCAGCGGCTTGATCAGCGCGCCCCCCGCCGCGTCCGGCCGGCGCTCGCGCACCACCACGTGCGCCGCCAGGTCACGGGCCCGCCAGCCCTCGCAGAGGGTCGGGGCGTCCGGCCCGACGGTTTCCAAGAGGTCGGCGAGCAGGAGCCGTTCACGCTTGGCGAAGGTCGACATGGAGTCAGCCTACGACTCCGTAACCGGTCCGCCCACCCGTCGCCCGGTCGCCCGGCCCCGCCCGGATCCCGCGCGCCCCGTGCCCAGCCCCTGGACAGGAACCCGGGACAGCCCGGCCCACGCGGCACAATGGCACCCATGACCAGCACTCTCGACCCCGAGATCGCCGCGCGCCTGAAGCGCAGCGCCGACGGACTCCTGCCCGCCATCGCCCAGCAGTACGACACCGGCGAGGTGCTCATGCTCGGCTGGATGGACGACGAGGCGCTGCACCGCACGCTGACCACGGGCCGCTGCACCTACTGGTCGCGCAGCCGCCAGGAGTACTGGGTCAAGGGCGACACCTCCGGCCACGTCCAGCGGGTGAAGTCGGTCGCCCTGGACTGCGACGCCGACACCGTGCTGGTCAAGGTCGACCAGACCGGCGCCGCCTGCCACACCGGCGCCCGCACCTGCTTCGACGAGGACGTCCTGCTCAAGGACGACTCCGCGGGACCCGTGCCGCAGGCCCGCCCGGCCGGTCCGGATCAGTAGGGTCTGCCGCCATGGACCTCGAGACCTTCCGCAAGCTCGCCACCGACCGCCGCGTCATCCCGGTCACCCGCAAGCTCCTCGCCGACGGCGACACCCCGGTCGCGCTCTACCGCAAGCTCGCCGCCGAACGCTCCGGCACCTTCCTGCTGGAGTCCGCGGAGAACGGGCGCTCCTGGTCCCGCTACTCCTTCGTCGGCGTGCGCTCCGCGGCCACCCTGACCGCACGGGACGGCCAGGCGCACTGGCTCGGCACCCCGCCCGTCGGCGTCCCCGTCGACGGCGACCCGCTCGCCGCCCTGCGCGCCACCATCCAGACCCTGCACACCCCGCACCAGGAGGGCCTGCCGCCCTTCACCGGCGGAATGGTCGGCTACCTCGGCTACGACATCGTCCGCCGCCTGGAGAAGATCGGCCCCGGCGAGCGCGACGACCTCGCCCTGCCCGAGCTGACCATGCTCCTGACCAGCGACCTCGCCGTCATGGACCACTGGGAGGGCTCGGTCCTGCTGATCGCCAACGCGATCAACCACAACGACCTCGAGACCGGGGTGGACGAGGCCTACGCGGACGCGGTGGCCCGCCTCGACGACATGGAGGCCGACCTCGGCCGCGCGGTCGCCCAGCCCCCTGCCGTGCTGCCGCCCTCCGAGCTGCCCGAGTACACCGCCCGCTGGGGCGGCCCCGACTTCCGGGCGGCCGTGGAGGACGTCAAGGAGCGCATCCGCGCGGGCGAGGCCTTCCAGGTCGTGCCCTCCCAGCGCTTCGAGACCCCGTGCACGGCCACCGCGCTGGACGTCTACCGGGTGCTGCGGGCCACCAACCCCTCGCCGTACATGTACCTGTTCCGCTTCGACGGGTTCGACGTCGTCGGCTCGTCCCCCGAGGCGCTGGTGAAGGTGGAGGACGGGCGCGCGATGGTCCACCCCATCGCCGGCACCCGGCACCGCGGCGCCACCCCGCAGGAGGACCAGGCCCTCGCCGACGAGCTGCTCGCCGACCCCAAGGAGCGCGCCGAGCACCTGATGCTGGTCGACCTCGGCCGCAACGACCTCGGCCGGGTGTGCGAGCCCGGCTCGGTGGAGGTCGTCGACTTCATGTCCATCGAGCGCTACTCGCACGTCATGCACATCGTCTCCACGGTCACCGGCAAGGTCGCCGAGGGCCGCACCGCCTTCGACGTGCTGACCGCCTGCTTCCCCGCAGGCACCCTCTCCGGCGCCCCCAAGCCCCGCGCCATGCAGATCATCGACGAGCTGGAGCCGTCCCGCCGCGGCCTGTACGGCGGCTGCGTCGGCTACCTCGACTTCGCCGGCGACTCCGACACCGCGATCGCCATCCGCACCGCCCTGCTCCGGGACGGCACCGCCCACGTCCAGGCCGGGGCCGGCATCGTCGCCGACTCCGACCCGGCCGCCGAGGACCAGGAGTGCCGCAACAAGGCCGCCGCGGTCCTGCGGGCGGTGCACACGGCGAACCGGCTGCACGGCTGAAGCGCCTTTCGCCGAACCCCGGGTGACGGTTCACCCGGGGTTCAGGCGATAGTGGAGTACGTGACTGCCGTACCTCACTCCCGTTCCGAAGCCGCCGCGCCCAGCCGGTCCGGCCGGCGGAGCCTCGCCGTGGCGCTGCTGTGCGGCGCGCTCGGCGCCGCCGTGACCCTGCTGGCCACCCGGCAGCGCTGGTCGGAGGGCACCGCCACGGTGGCCGGCGGCGCGTTCCCGCTGACGGCCACGGGCAGCGACGTCACGGGCGTGCCCGCGGCTCTCGCCATAGTGGGCCTGGCCGCGCTCGTCGCCGTCTTCGCCGTCCGCCGGGCCGGCCGCGTCGCCGTCGCCGCGCTGCTCGCGCTCAGCGGCGCCGGCATCGTCGCCGCCGCGCTCACCGGGGCCTCCGACGGCTCCACGCTGGACGAGAAGGCCGCCCGGACCACCGGCGACACCTCGGCCACCGTCGCCGCCCTCTCGCACACCGGCTGGCCCTACGTCGCCGCCGCCGGCGGCGTCCTGATCCTCCTCGCCGGGCTGCTGGCGCTGCGCTACGGCTCCCTGTGGCCCGCCATGTCCGGCCGCTACGAGCGCGGCACGGACCGCCCGCGCCGCCAGGCCCGTCCGGCCGACCCAGAGCGCCCCGAGGAGATCTGGAAGGCCCTGGACCGCGGCGAGGACCCCACCGGCGCCTGAGCCCGGGACCCGCGCACCGCCGGATGTGGCGAACCAGACGCCACCCCCGCGTCCGGCGCGCGCGTGCGTACGGGACAATGGACGAAGAGCGCCCGGCTCGGACGGTGACGCGCTCGGAACCGTACGGACACGTACTTCGACACGTACAAGCAACGAGGAGCAAGTCATGGCGGGCAGCAGCCACGGTCACACCCCGGCCGCCTGGACCGGCGTCATCATCGCCTTCATCGGTTTCTGCGTCGCGGGTGCCTTCATGGTGATGGCCCAGCCGGTCGGCTTCTGGGCCGGCATGGTGATCGTGCTCCTCGGCGGCGTCGTGGGCTCCGCCATGCGCGCCATGGGCCTCGGCCAGCAGAAGCGCCCCGGCGCCGCCCCGCACAGCGGCCACACCCCCGCCCGCGAGCCCGCCGGCGTCAAGGGCTGAGCCCCACAGGCACCCGCGAGGGGCGGCCCCCACCACACCCGGTGGGGGCCGCCCCTCGCGCGCGTGCGGCCGGCGTGCGGGGCACAATGCCGACGTGAACGCCGACAGCGGTACCGCCCCGCGCACCACGCCCGCCACCCTCTGGAACCGGCTCGCCGTCCCGGCCGGTGTGCTCGCGGCCGTCGCCGCGGCCTTCGCGTACGTCGGCGCGGTCGACCCCAACGAGCCCGGCCACTACCCGGTGTGCCCGCTGTACCGGCTCACCGGCCTGTACTGCCCCGGCTGCGGCGGGCTGCGCAGCGCCCACGCCTTCGTCCACGGCGACCTCCTCGGCGCCCTGCGGGACAACGCCGCGGGGGTCGCCGCCTACCTGGGCTTCGCGGTGCTGTGGACCGTATGGGTGGTGAACGCGGTGCGCGACCGGCCGGCGCGGTTCGAGCCCGGAACGGCCCCCACCTGGGCCGTCGGCGCGCTGCTCGTGGTGTTCACCGTTGTCCGGAACCTGCCGTTCGGCGGCTGGCTGCACCCTTGATCGAACGGGGAACGTCCAGGTAATGGGACCGGCGTCCACCGGATGCGAAGCCTCGCCCGTCCTCCGGATACCATCGCAGTGACCACAGGTTCGCGAACCTGAAGGAACGACCGTCTGAAAGGGGGCCGCTCGCGTGAGTGTGCTCGACGAGATCATCGACGGAGTCCGTGCCGACCTCGCGGAGCGGCAGGCGCGCGTCAGCCTCGACGAGCTCAAGGAGCGCGCGGCGAAGGCCCGCCCCGCCAAGGACGGGGTGGCCGCGCTCAAGGGCGACGGCGTCAAGGTCATCTGTGAGGTCAAGCGATCCAGCCCCTCCAAGGGCGCGCTGGCCGCGATCGCCGACCCGGCCGGGCTCGCGGCGGACTACGAGGCGGGCGGCGCCGCCGTCATCTCGGTCCTCACCGAACAGCGCCGTTTCGGCGGCTCGCTGGCCGACCTGGAGGCGGTCCGCGCACGCGTGGACATCCCCGTCCTGCGCAAGGACTTCATCGTCACGTCGTACCAGCTCTGGGAGGCCCGCGCGTACGGCGCCGACCTGGCGCTGCTGATCGTCGCCGCCCTGGACCAGCCGGCCCTCGAGTCGCTGATCGAGCGCGCCGTCTCCATCGGCCTCACCCCGCTGGTCGAGGTGCACGACGAGGACGAGGTCGAGCGGGCGGTGGACGCGGGCGCCCGGATCATCGGCGTCAACGCGCGCAACCTGAAGACCCTGCGGGTCGACCGCGGCACGTTCGAACGGGTCGCCCCCGAGATCCCCGACCACCTCGTCAAGGTCGCCGAGTCCGGGGTGCGCGGGCCGCACGACCTGATCGCCTACGCCAACGCCGGCGCCGACGCGGTGCTGGTCGGCGAGTCCCTGGTCACCGGGCGCGACCCGAAGGCCGCCGTGTCCGACCTGGTCGCCGCGGGCGAGCACCCCGCGCTCCGGCACGGGCGGGGCTGACCTCCGGCTAAGCTGGTTCGCGATGATGCTTCCGATCACCCCGGCGACGCGGGACCCCTATGCCCGCCTCGCCCGCGGCTGCCGGCCCCGAGGCTGCCGTGCCCCCGCGCGACGGGTGCACGGGCGGCGGGTCCGCTATGTGATCGGCGACGAGCCCGGCCAGGTGAACGGCATGCGATGGCGTCACGCCGCGTGCGCCGCACCCGCGGTGAGCTGAGCCGCGTCTCCTCGTGAACGCCGGTTCACCCGCGGCCCGGTCTCTCCCGGCCGCCCACGGGGCCCCGCCCCTCGGACCCCCCCCGGCTTTCGCCCGCCCGCCACCCGGCTCGGGCGCCGTCGGAGACACCGCAGAGGGCAGCGCACGCGTACTCGTACCCCAAGTCCGGCAACCCGGGGCCCGAGCCCCTGCGAGGTATCCGTATGCCCAGCGAGTTCTTCATTCCCGATCCCACCGGCCAGGTGCCCACCGCCGAGGGCTACTTCGGGGCGTTCGGCGGCAAGTTCATCCCGGAGGCGCTCGTCGCCGCCGTGGACGAGGTCGCCGTCGAGTACGACAAGGCCAAGGCCGACCCCGAGTTCGCCCGTGAACTCGACGACCTGCTGGTGAACTACACCGGCCGGCCCAGCGCGCTGACCGAGGTGCCGCGGTTCGGCGAGCACGCCGGCGGCGCCCGGGTCTTCCTCAAGCGGGAGGACCTCAACCACACCGGCTCCCACAAGATCAACAACGTGCTCGGCCAGGCCCTGCTCACCAAGCGCATGGGCAAGACCCGCGTCATCGCCGAGACCGGCGCCGGCCAGCACGGCGTCGCCACCGCCACCGCCTGCGCGCTGTTCGGCCTCGAGTGCACCGTCTACATGGGCGAGATCGACACCGAGCGGCAGGCCCTCAACGTGGCCCGGATGCGCATGCTCGGCGCCGAGGTGGTGGCCGTGAAGTCCGGCAGCCGCACCCTGAAGGACGCCATCAACGAGGCGTTCCGGGACTGGGTCGCCAACGTCGACCGCACCCACTACCTGTTCGGCACCGTCGCCGGCCCGCACCCCTTCCCGGCCATGGTCCGGGACTTCCACCGGGTCATCGGCGTGGAGGCCCGGCGGCAGCTCCTGGAGCGCGCCGGACGGCTGCCCGACGCCGCGATCGCCTGCGTCGGCGGCGGCTCCAACGCCATCGGCCTCTTCCACGCCTTCATCCCCGACGAGGGCGTCCGGCTCATCGGCTGCGAGCCCGCCGGGCACGGCATCGAGACCGGCGAGCACGCGGCCACCCTCACCGCCGGCGAGCCCGGCGTCCTGCACGGCTCCCGGTCCTACGTCCTGCAGGACGACGAGGGCCAGATCACCGAGCCCTACTCCATCTCGGCCGGCCTGGACTACCCGGGCATCGGCCCCGAGCACTCCTACCTCAAGGACTCCGGCCGCGGCGAGTACCGCGCGGTCACCGACGACGCGGCCATGCAGGCACTGCGCCTGCTGTCGCGCACCGAGGGCATCATCCCGGCCATCGAGAGCGCCCACGCCCTCGCCGGCGCCCTGGAGGTCGGCAGGGAGCTGGGCCCGGACGGACTGATCGTCGTCAACCTGTCCGGCCGCGGCGACAAGGACATGGACACCGCGGCGCGCTACTTCGGCCTCTACGACACCGACGCCGAGGTGGCCGCCGACCAAGCCGACACCGCCGAGATCGAGGGGGACGCCAAGTGAGCGGCAACATCGGGCTGCTGACGGACACCCTCGCCGCCGCGAAGGCGGAGGGCCGGTCCGCGCTCATCGCCTACCTCCCGGCCGGGTTCCCGACCGTGGACGGCGGCATCGAGGCGATCAAGGCCGTGTTCGACGGCGGCGCGGACGTCGTGGAGGTGGGCCTGCCGCACAGCGACCCCGTCCTCGACGGCCCGGTCATCCAGACCGCCGACGACATCGCCCTGCGCGGCGGGGTCAGGATCGCCGACGTCATGCGCACGGTCAGGGAGGCCCACGCGGCCACCGGCAAGCCCGTGCTCGTGATGACGTACTGGAACCCCATCGACCGCTACGGCGTCGAGCGCTTCACCGCCGAGCTGGCCGAGGCGGGCGGCGCTGGCTGCATCCTGCCCGACCTGCCGGTCCAGGAGTCCGACCTGTGGCGGGAGCACGCCGACAAGCACGGCCTCGCCACCGTCTTCGTCGTCGCCCCCAGCAGCAGGGACGAGCGGCTGGCGCGGATCACCGCGGCGGGCAGCGGCTTCGTCTACGCGGCCTCGCTGATGGGCGTCACCGGCACCCGGGAGTCCGTCGGCGCGCAGGCGCAGGACCTGGTGGAGCGCACCCGCGCCACCGGCACCGGGCTGCCGGTGTGCGTGGGGCTCGGCGTCTCCAGCGCGGCCCAGGCCGCCGAGGTCGCCGGGTTCGCCGACGGAGTCATCGTGGGCTCGGCGTTCGTCAAGCGGATGCTGGACGCCCCCGACCACGCCGCCGGCCTGGAGGCCGTGCGCCTGCTCGCCGGCGACCTGGCCAAGGGCGTGCGCGGGCGGGCCTGAGCGGTCCCGGGCGGCGCGAGCCGTTCACGACGGAACACCCGGTCCCCCGAACGAGTGGACCTCGGGCCGGGGAGGCGCGCTGCGCCTCCCCGGTTCGTTCTGGGGGTGTGAGCGAGAACAACCATGACGGAAAGCGCACCGCCCGTGAGCGGATTGCGGTCGAGCGTAAGAAGGAGCGGGCCGCGGACCGGCGGCGGCGCGCGCTGATCGTGGGCGCGAGCGTCGTCTGCGTCCTGGGACTCGCGGCGGTCATCGGCGTGATCGCCGCCAACTCGGGCAAGAACAAGAGCAGTGCGGGCCCGGTCGTGGTGCCCTCGGGCGCGCAGGGCCGGGACAGCCTCGCGATCCCGGTCGGCAAGGACGGCGCCAGGTCGACGCTCACGGTCTGGGAGGACTTCCGCTGCCCGGCCTGCATGGCCTTCGAGCAGAGATACCGGCCGACGCTGCACGAGCTGGCCGACTCCGGCAAGCTCAGGGTCGAGTACCACCTGGTCCGGCTGATCGACGGCAACCTCGGCGGCACCGGCTCCCTGCGCGCGGCGAACGCCGCGGCCTGCGCCCAGGACGCCGGGAAGTTCCGCGACTACCACGACGTGCTGTACGCGAACCAGCCCCGGGAGACCGACGACGCCTTCGGGAACAACGGCAAGCTGATCGAGCTGGCCGGCAAGGTGAAGGGCCTCGACACCCCGGCGTTCCGCAAGTGCGTCAACAACGGCACCCACGACGGATGGGTGAACAAGTCCCACCAGGCGTTCGGGGCCGGCGGCTACAGCAGCACGCCGACCATCCTGCTGGGCGGCAAGAACATCTACGCCGACCGCACGATGACCCCGGAGAAGCTGAGGCAGATGGTGGAACAGGAGAACAAGGGGTAGGCGTTTCCCGCGTCCCCGTTATGGACCCGTAGCCGGGCTGCCCGACGTGCGCACCGCCCGGCACGGTAGCGTCGACCTTGCCATGGAACTTGCCTACATTCCCAGCCCGTCGCGCGGGGTGCTGTATCTCGGCCCCATCCCGCTGCGCGGTTACGCCTTCTGCATCATCATCGGCGTCTTCATCGCCGTCTGGCTCGGCAACAAGCGCTGGGTCGCCCGGGGCGGGCGGTCCGGCACGGTCGCCGACATCGCCGTCTGGGCCGTGCCCTTCGGCCTGGTCGGCGGCCGGCTCTACCACGTGATCACGGACTACGAGCTGTACTTCAGCGAGGGCCGTGACTGGGTGGACGCCTTCAAGGTGTGGGAGGGCGGCCTGGGCATCTGGGGCGCGATCGCCCTGGGCGCGCTCGGCGCCTGGATCGGCGCCCGGCGCCGGGGCATCCCGATGCCCGCCTACGCCGACGCCGTCGCACCCGGCATCGCCCTCGCGCAGGCCATGGGCCGCTGGGGCAACTGGTTCAACCAGGAGCTGTACGGGCGCGAGACGCATGTTCCCTGGGCGCTGCACATCACCTCCTCCGAGGGCGGCCGGGTGCCGGGCTACTACCACCCGACCTTCCTCTACGAGTCGCTGTGGTGCATCGGCGTCGCCCTCCTGGTCATCTGGGCGGACCGCCGCTTCAAGATGGGCCACGGCCGGGCCTTCGCCCTCTACGTCGCCGCGTACTGCGTGGGCCGCGCCTGGATCGAGTACATGCGCGTCGACGACGCCCACCACATCCTTGGCCTGCGCCTCAACGACTGGACCGCGCTGATCGTGTTCCTGCTGGCGGTCGCCTACATCGTGGTGTCGGCCAGGAAGCGGCCGGGACGGGAAGCGGTGGTCGAGCCGGGCGCCCCCGGCGCCGGGACCGCCGCCACCGAGGCCGAGGCCGAGGCCGAGGCCGGGGACGAGCACGGGAACGCGGCCGTGGGCAGGACCGCGGACGAGGCGGGCGGCGAGCCCGGGGACGGCGACGGGACCGGCGCCAAGGCCGAGGACCGGGCCGGCGACCGGGCCGAGGACTCCGCCGGGGAGCCCGCCGGGCCCGATGAGGCGGCGGCGAAGGACGAGGCCGAGTCGGCCAGGAAGAGCTGACGGCCGCGCACACGGCAGGCGAAGGGCGCTCCGGGAAACCGGAGCGCCCTTCGCCGTACGCGGCCGCGGGCGTCCCGGACCGGCCGGCGGCGTCACCTCCTGCGCGCCAGCGACAGCGTCCGCTGCGCTGCGGCCACCACCGCCGCGTCGACGAACCGGCCGTCGGGCAGCGCCTGCGCGCCCTGCTCCGTCGCCGCCGCCTTGAGGATCGTCTCCGCGTGCTCCAGCTCCGCCGGGGTCGGCAGGTAGGCCCGCTCGATCACCGGGAGCTGCCGCGGGTGGATCGCCGCGCGGCCCAGGAAACCGAGGGCCCGTCCCCGGGCGCAGGAGGCGGCGAGGCCGTCCAGGTCGCGGATGTCGGGATGGACCGACTGCGGCGGCGGGGGGAGCCCGGCGGCCCGGGCGGCGACGACCACCCGCGAACGCGGCCAGTCCAGGCCCGCGTCGGCCCGTACGCCCAGGTCGGCCCGGAGATCGGCCTCGCCGAGGGAGATGCCCCGCAGGGACGGGTGGGCGGCGGCGATGGCGTAGGCGTGCTCGATGGCGAGGGCCGACTCCAGCAGCGCGTACAGGGGGCGGGCGGTGCCCACGGCGACCTGCCTGACCTGCCCGGCGGAGGTCACCTTCGGCAGCCGCAGTCCGCTCACCCCCGGCAGGGCGGCCAGGGCCGTGAGGTCCGCGGCGGCCCAGGGAGCGTCCAGGGCGTTGACCCGGACGTGGACCGGGACCCGCTGCGGCTCGCTCAGCCGCTCGGCCGTGGCGTCCCTGGCGTACTCCTTGCGGTCGGGGGCGACCGCGTCCTCCAGGTCGATCACCACCACGTCGGCGCCCGCCGCCAGCGCCTTGGCCACCACGTGCGGCCGGTCGCCGGGGACGTACAGCCAGGTCAGCGGGAACGACGTCACAGCGCGCCCTCCTCGCGCAGCGCGCGCAGCTCGTCCGGGCCGAGGCCCAGCTCGGTGAGGACCGCGTCGGTGTCGGCGCCGTGCGGGCGGCCGGCCCAGCGGATCGCCCCGGGCGTGCCGGACAGCCGGAAGAGGACGTTCTGCATGCGCAGCGGGCCGAGCTCCGGGTCGTCGACGGTGGTGACGGTGTCCAGCGCCTGGTACTGCGGGTCGGCCAGGACGTCCCGCACGTCCTGGACCGGAGCCACCGCCGCCTCCGCCTTCTCGAAGGCCGCGAGCACCTCGGCCCGGTCGCGGGCCGCGATCCAGCCGCCGACCGCCTCGTCCAGCACGTCGGCGTGCGCGGCCCGCTGCGCGCCCGTGGCGAACCACGGCTCCTCGGCCAGCTCCGGGCGGCCGACCAGCCGCATCACCCGCTCCGCCACCGACTGTGCTGAGGTGGAGACGGCGACCCAGGCGCCGTCGGCGGTGCGGTAGGTGTTGCGCGGGGCGTTGTTCGCCGACCGGTTGCCGGTGCGCTCCTGGACGTAGCCGAGCTGGTCGTACCAGGTGGGCTGGGGACCGAGCACGGCGAGGATCGGCTCGATGATCGCCATGTCCACGACCTGACCCTCGCCGGTGCGGTCCCGGGCGGCCAGGGCCGTCAGCACCGCATACGCCGTCGCCAGCCCCGCGACCGAGTCGGCTAGGCCGAACGGCGGGAGCGTCGGCGGCGCGTCCGGTTCACCCGTGAGGGCGGCGAAGCCGCTCATCGCCTCGGCGAGCGTGCCGAAACCGGGGCGGTGCGCGTACGGACCGAACTGGCCGAAGGCCGTCACCCGGGCGAGGACCAGCCGCGGGTTGGCGGCGGACAGCTCCGGCCAGCCCAGGTCCCACTTCTCCAGGGTGCCGGGGCGGAAGTTCTCGATCACCACGTCGGCGGTGGCCGCCAGCCGCAGCAGGGTCGCCCGGCCGCCCGGCCGGGACAGGTCGAGGGTGATCGCGCGCTTGTTGCGCCCGAGCACCTTCCACCACAGCCCGACCCCGTCCTTCGCCGGGCCGTGGCCGCGGGACGGGTCGGGCCTCACCGGATGCTCCACCTTGATCACCTCGGCGCCGAAGTCGCCGAGCAGGGTGGCGGCCATGGGACCGGCGAAGAGTGTGGCGAGGTCCAGGACCCGCAGTCCGCCGAGCGACCCCGGGCTCCCGGGGCGCGGGTCGTCGGGGCGCGTGCTGTCGGGGCGCGGGCTCATGCGGTGCACTGCGCGTCGATCTCCGGGCGGTACGGCATCGACGCCGACGCGCCTTCCCGCTGCACCGAGAGGGCCGCGGCGGCCGCCGCCCAGGACAGCGCCTCGCGCACCGGTTTCTCCTCGGCGAGGGCCACCGCGAGCGTCCCGACGAAGGTGTCGCCCGCACCCGTCGTGTCCACGGCCTCGACCCGCGGCGCCGGCACCACCAGCGGCTCGGTGCCCCGCGCCAGGTACAGGCAGCCGGTCGCGCCCAGGGTCACGACGACCTCCTGGACCAGTTGCAGCAGCGCGGCGGCCGCGTCGCGCGGATCGGTGCGCCCGGTGAGGGTGACGGCCTCGTACTCGTTGGCGACCAGCAGGTCGGTGGCCTCCAGCAGGTCGGGCGGCAGCGGCTGGGCGGGGGAGGGGGTGAGGACCGTGCGCACCCCGTGCCGGCGCGCCGCCTCCGCCCCGGCGACGACCGCGGCCAGCGGGATCTCCAGTTGCAGCAGCAGGGCGTCGGCGGAGGCGATGACGCCCTCGTCGCCGGCGGCGAGGTGGTCGACGGTGCCGTTCGCGCCGGGGATGACGACGATGGAGTTGCCGCCCTCGTCGTCCACCACGATGTGCGCGGTGCCCGACGGGCCCTCCACCGTGCGCAGGAAGTCGGTGTCCGCGCCGGAGTGTTCGAGGGTCTCGCGCAGGCGTACCCCGAAGGCGTCGTTGCCGACCGCGCCGATCATCGAGACCGTGGCGCCGGCCCGGGCCGCGGCGATGGCCTGGTTGGCGCCCTTGCCGCCGGGGATGGTGCGGAACTCCCGGCCCGTCACGGTCTCGCCGCGCTGCGGGGCCTTCGGGACGTAGGTGACGAGGTCCATGTTCGTGCTGCCGAGGACGGCGATGTGGGTCATGGGCGGGTCGCCTCCAGGTGGGTGAGCCGGGCGAGGGTGTCGAAGCCGGTGCCGTCGAAGTCGGCGACGGTGCTGGCGAGCCGGTTCTTCAGCGGGGCCCGCCAGCGGTCGGGCAGCGCCTCCGGGTCGCCCGCGAGCAGACCGGCGACGCTGCCCGCGGTCGCCCCGTTGGAGTCCGTGTCCCAGCCGCCGGACACCGCGCGGCAGACCGAGCCGGCGAAGTCGCCGCCGGCGTGACTCAGCGCGGCGACGGTCAGCGCGGTGTTGGGGACGGCGTGCACCCAGTGGTGGGTGGTGCCGTAGGCGGCGTGCAGTTCGTCCACGACGTCGTCGAAGTCCTCGTGCCGCGCGGCCAGCCGGAGCGCGTGGTCGACGGCCGCCGCCAGCCGCGAGCGCTCCGGGACCACCGAGCGGCCGGCGCGCAGGCAGGCGTGGACGTCCCCGCCGCCGCCGGCCGCGGCGGCGATCGTGGCGGCCGCGAACATCGCCGCGTACACGCCGTTGGCGGTGTGGGTCAGGAGCGCGTCACGGTGCGCCTGCTCGGCGGCGGCCGCCGGGGCGCCGGGGTTGGTCCAGCCGTGCACGTCGGCGCGGATCAGGGCGCCGATCCACTCGCGGAACGGGTTGCGGTGGCGGGCGGTGTGCGGCGGCTCGATGCCGCAGAGCAGGTTGCGGAAGGCGACGCGCTCGGCGGTGAACGCGCGGCCCGGCGGGAGTTCGTCCAGCCAGAGCGCCGCCACGTCCGCGGTGCTGAAGCCCCGGCCGTGGCGCCGGAGCAGCAGCAGGCCCAGCAACGGGTAGTCGAGGTCGTCGTCCTCGGGCATGCCGTCGATGTTCTCGGCGAGGGAGACCGGGGCCGAGCGGCGGTTCCAGGGGTACTGGGCGAGCAGGTCGCCGGGGACGCCGCGGGCGGTGAACCACGTGCTCAGCGGCCAGTTGCCGGTGACCTTCGCGAGCGCCCGGATGCCGTCGAGGGGGAGTTTCTCGACGGGCTTGCCGAGCAGGCAGCCGGCGGCCCTGCCGAGCCAGGCCGCCTCCAGCGCCTGCGGCGTGGTCCGGCCGCGGGGAGCCTCGGCGGGCCAGTCGGGACAGGCGGCCATGATGCCGGCCAGGTCCGTCGGCTCGTCCTCCGCCAGCCTGCTCGGCAGATCGGCCAGCTCGTCCAGCAGGTCCTCCGCCAGGAGCCGCAGGTAGCGCGAGGCCCGCTGCGGCGAGGCCCCCGCCCGCTGCGGGGCCGCCGGACCGCCGGCCGCCCGCCACCGCGCCTCGATCCGCGCCGGTTCCCGGCCGTCCAGACGGGCCTGGACCAGTTCGTGACCGAGCAGGTCCTCGGGCTGCACCCAGGTCAGTCGGAGCATGCCGTGCCTCCCAGCGCCGCGAACGCCCGCTCGTGCGCCCGCCGGCGCTCCACGTCCCGCCGGAAGATCTCGCGGGCGACCCCGGTGAGCGTGCGGGCCGGCTCCCACAGGTCCAGCCGGCTGGCCTCCGCCACCGTCTTCGCCCAGTCCTCGGGGACCGGCGAGCCCAGCGCGCCCGCGAGCGCGCCGGCCATCGTGGCGATCGAGTCGCAGTCGCGGCCGTAGTTGACCGAGCCCAGCACCGCGTGCCGGAAGTCCCCGCCGGCGACCAGCAGCATGCCGAGGGCCACCGGGAGTTCCTCGATCGAGTGCAGCCGGGAGGGGCGCCGGGCGCCGAGCGAGGGGGAGCGGTAGTCGGGGCCGACCGTGTCGTACGGGGCCACCGCCGCCCGCAGCGGGGCCAGCGCCGACTCGTAGTCCCGGTGGCCGCGGGCCGCTTCGCAGACCTTCTCGATCGCCGCCCGCGTGCCGTCCTTGGCCAGGTCCAGGCACGCGCCCACCACGGAGTCGGGGGTGGCGTCCGGTGCGGTGGCGGCGGCGACCGCGGCGGCGAAGACCCCGGCGGCCTCGCGGCCGTACGACGACTGGTGCGCGCCCGCGACGTCCAGCGCCTCGGCGTACGCGGCAGCCGGGTCGGCCGCGTTGACCAGGCCGACGGGGGCCATGTACATCGCCGCACCGCAGTTGACGATGTTGCCGACGCCCGCCTCCCGCGGGTCCGCGTGGCCGTACGCCAGCCGGGCCACGAGCCACTTCTCCGCGAGGAAGAGGCGGTGCAGCGGCAGCGCCTCGGTCTCCAGCTCCGGGATCCAGCGCGGGTTCGTCATCAGGTCCGGGACCAGGTGGTCGGCCACGGCGTACGCGTCGAGGTGGTCCCGGACGCGGGCGTAGACCCGGACCAGCGCGTGGGTCATGAGGGTGTCGTCGGTGACGTGGCCGTCGCCCTTGTGGTACGGGGCGAGGGGGCGGGCGGTGCGCCAGTCGTCGCCGTGCCAGGGGCCGACGATGCCGTGCACCCGGCCCCCGTGGCGGTCGGTGATCTGTTCCGGGGAGTACCCCTCGACGGGGCCGCCGAGCGCGTCTCCGACGGCCGCCCCGACCAGGGCACCGGCGATCCGTTCGTCCAGACCGCTCAGCCGCGCCGGACCCGGCGCGCTGCTTTGTTCTCCTCTGGGCGTCATGCCCGAATCATCCTCCTGGTCGGGTCCGGTGCGCGGCTTCCAGCAGCCCGGCGAGTTCCACCAGGTCGGTGCCGGTGAGGCGGGGCAGCGCGCAGCCGGACAGGGTGCGGCAGGCGTCCCGCCAGGCGGCCGGGACGGCCGCGCCGCCGCCCAGGGCCCCGGTGAGCGCGCCCACCAGGGCCGGGGCGGAGTCGGCGACCCGGGACAGACAGGCGGCGGTGGGGACGGCCTCGGCGATCCGGCCGCGGGCGGCGACGGCGAGGGCGAGCGCGACCGGGACGGTCTCGGCGGCGGCGATGCCGTAGCTGTAGACGTGGTCGACGATCTGGTGCTCCAGCAGCGGGACGAGCGCGAAGGCGCCGTCGCTGTCCCGGGCCAGCGTGAGGGCGTGCCGGGCGTTGCGGCCGATCTCCGTCCCCTCGGGAAGCTGGGCGAGCGCGGCCGCGACACAGGTGTCGGTGTCCGTTCCGGTGAGGGCGAGCGAAAGGGCCGCCGCCATCGCGCGGGCGCCGTGCACGCCGTCCCCGTCCTGGGTGTAGCGGGCGTCGAACTCCGCCAGGTCGGCCGCGCGTGCGGGGTCGCCCGGGTGGGCCACGGCCAGCACACAGGCGCGCACGCAGGCCGCGTCGTCGAAGTAGTGCGGGTTGTCGTGGCCGGTGGCGGGCGGGCGCAGACCCGTGGCGAGGTTGCCCAGGCCGGCGCGCACGGAGATACGGGCGCGCAGCGGGAGCACGGCCGACTCGATCTCGGGGGCGCGGTCCGCCGCCGCGGCGACTTCGGCGGCGACGGCGGTCCAGGTGAGGTCGATGGCGGCGCGCATCCGGCGGTCCCGGTCGAGGTCGCCGAGCACGTCGTCGTCACCGGCCCGCAGCACGGCCTCCGCGGCGAACGCCGCCCACTCGGCGTCGTCGGAGGGACCGAGACGCAGGGGTTCGGGGGGCTGGTTGAGGGCGATCGGCACGGGCAGGGTCGTGGTGGCGTTCTGCTCGGCGAACGTGTCCAGCTCACGGGTGAGGCGGCGGGTCCACTCGGGCATGCGGGCCGCCCGGTGCCGCGCCGCGGGCCAGCCGGCGGCGTCCCCGGCGGCGAGCCCCAGCAGCAGCCCTTCGACACGCCGCCCCGTCACGCCGGGCCCTCCCCGTCCTGCTGCCCGGCGTCCCCCGCCCCCACCAGCGGACTCCGCCCCCGTCCCGCCGACCCGGCCGCGATCACGCCGGCCGCCGCCCCGGACCGGCAGGCGGGCGCGCCACTCCGGACGGCCCCGCCCGGCGCCTCGGGCGCGGTTGTGTCCGGGTGGGTGGTCGGCGTGGGTTTTTCGGCTGCTGGGAGGGCTGGGGCCGCTTGCCCGGCCGTTGCGGTCCTGGTCCCGTGTGCTGGGTCCGTTCGGTCGGTCGCGGTCGCCGTGGTGGTGGCCGGTGTCTTCGGTGCGGCGGTCCCCGGGTGGGTGGTCGGGGTGGTGTTCTCGGCAGCAGGGAGGGCTGTGATGACCTCGCCGGCTGCCGGGGCGGTCCCGGTTCCGTGTGCTGTGTCGTTCCGGACGGTCGCCGTGGTGGTGGCTCTTGTCTCCGGGGCCGTGCCTCCCGAGTGGGCGGCCGGGGTGGCCCCCTCGGCCGGGTGGGCTGTGCTCACGGGTCCGGTTACCGGGGCGGTCCCGGTTCCGTGTGCTGTGTCGTTCCGGGTGGTCGCCGTGGTGGTGGCTCCTGTCTCCGGGGCCGTGCTTCCTGAGTGGGCGGCCGGGTGGGCTGTGCTCACCGGTCCGGCTGCCTGGGCGGTCCCGGTTCCATGTGCCGTGCTGGTGCCGGTGGGTGCCGTGGTGCGGGGCGCCGCCTGCCGGGCCGGGGCTGCCGGCAGGGCCGCCGTGGGTTTTCCGGCCGCTTGCGGCGGGGCGTCTCGCAGGGCGGCCGCCGCCGTGTCCCCGGTGCCCTGGGCCGGGGACACCCGGATCACTTCCCGGATCCCGGCCGGCAGGGAGCCGGGCAGGAGCAGGCCCGCGCCCCACTTGCCGCCCTCCTCCGGCACCAGCAGTTCCGCGACGTCCAGTACGTGGTGGCCCGCCATGGAGGGCAGGCAGCGGCCGCGCGCCGGGCCGATGGCGGCCGCCCAGTCGGCCGGGATCGCGCAGATGCCCTGGGTGGCGCCGGACAGGGCGCCGGCGACCGCCGCCGTGGTGTCCGCGTCGCGGCCCATGTTGACCGCCGTGAGGACCGCCGCGCGGAAGTCGCCGTCGGCCGCCGCGTACGCCCCGAAGGCGAGGGCGACCGCCTCCGGGGCCAGGTCGGTCCAGGGATAGCCGCCGATGACCACCGCCGAGCGCACCGCCCGTTCGCCCCGGTGGGCCACGGTCACCGCGCGGCGCAGCGAGCGGGCGGTCCAGGAGTCCTCGGGGACGACGGCGAGCGCGGACGCGATCACCACCGCGGGCGTGGCCCCGGCCATCGCGGCCGCCACGCCCGCCGCGACCGCCTGGCCGCCGTAGATGCCCTCGCCGTCATGGCTGACCGAGCCGTCGATCGCCACCAGCCGGGCCGCCTCGCCGGGGCGCCCGGCGGCGAAGACGCCGAAGGGCGCCGCGCGCATCGCCAGCCCGTCGCTCCAGGCGTGCCGGTGCTGGGCGGAGATCGGCGCGGCCAGGCCGCGGCGGAGGTTCTCCAGCGTGCCGCGCTCACTGAAGCCCGCGCCGCGGAACGGGCCCTCGGCCCGGTCGGCGATCCACTCGTGCCAGGCGCTCTCGACATGGGCCGGGGTGAGCGCCGAGCCGTGCCGGGCCAGCAGCAGCCCCGAGAAGATGGCGTACTCCGTGTCGTCCGTGCCGCACGGCCGCTCGCTCACGTACCCGGTGATACGGCCCCAGCGGGCGCGGATCTCGGAGGGCTTCAGGTTCTCCGCCGGCGCCCCGAGCGCGTCGCCGACGGCCAGGCCGAGCAGCGCGCCGCGGGCCCGTTCGCGCGGCCCCGGGGCGTCACCGGGCGCCGGGGACGGGGGAGTGCAGGCGATCGATGCCATGGTGCGGCCTCTCCTTCCGCAGGGCCACGGGCCGTCCCCGGGGACACGGCCCCCTTCGCGGGCGGGCCGCGCGGACGCCCTTTGCGGATGTCTCCCACGGCGACGCCGCCGACGACCCCGGGACGCCCGCCTGTCACCCGCACGGCATCTGAGCGACCTTGATCACGGATGAGCGTTCAAGGGAGAAGTCGCAGGTAAGCCCAGCCTTTCCTTGCTGGCGCCTTGGAATTCACCGGCGTAGGTTCGGTGTTGTCGAAAAGTAGAACTCATCCAAAGTTAGCTTTGGCTAAGCTTCCTGGGGGACCCCCGCATGGCGATCATCGAGACCGAGGCCGCGCTGCACGAGGCGCACCGCGACAACCACACCCACCGCGACGTCAACGGCGGCTGGCTGCGCCCCGCCGTCTTCGGCGCCATGGACGGCCTGGTCTCCAACCTCGCCCTGCTGACCGGTGTCGCGGGCGGGTCCGTCGGCCACCAGACCATCGTCATCACCGGCCTCGCGGGCCTCGCCGCCGGCGCCTTCTCCATGGCGGCCGGCGAGTACACCTCCGTCGCCTCCCAGCGCGAGCTGGTCGAGGCCGAGCTCGACGTAGAGCGGCGCGAGCTGCGCAAGCACCCGCAGGACGAGGAGGAGGAGCTGGCCGCCCTCTACGCGGCCCGCGGCGTCGAGCCCGAGCTGGCCCGCGAGGTCGCCCGGCAGCTGTCCAAGGACCCCGAGCAGGCCCTGGAGATCCACGCCCGCGAGGAACTCGGCATCGACCCCGGGGACCTGCCGTCGCCGCTGGTCGCCGCGGTGTCGTCCTTCGGGTCGTTCGCGCTGGGCGCCCTGCTCCCCGTACTGCCCTACCTGCTCGGCGCCACCGCCCTGTGGCCCGCCGTGCTCCTCGCGCTCGCCGGGCTGTTCGCCTGCGGCGCGGTCGTGGCCCGGGTGACGGCACGCAGCTGGTGGTACAGCGGCCTGCGGCAGCTCGCGCTGGGCGGCGCGGCGGCCGGTGTGACGTACGCCCTGGGCAGCCTGTTCGGAACGGCCGTAGGATGAGCGAGCCGGAACTTATGCGATGGGCCGTATAAGTAGCCGTTACTCGCTGGTTTCGAACGCTTAACCATCGGGCATGAGCCGTAAGCGCTGTGGGCAACGACGCTCGCGGCGCACTCGCGGGACGAGTGAAGACGCTCGCCCCGCCCCCCAGGGCCGATGGACGCCGATCTGATCGATCTTGTCCGGATGGGTCCCCACACACTTCCGCCGCCCGTGCGCGGCACCCGCCGCGACCCCGCGGCACCCCCTGTCGCGACCTGCGGCGTCCGCATGCTGGAACGGAGTATCCGCTTCCCGGGAACCGCCCCATCATGTAACCTGCACGAAATTTCGCACTCCGCAGAGGGCCAACGTCGTCCCTCGGCACCTGAACATGCCACATGACGACGACGGGAGAGCCGATGCGTACGCCGCGCCAGCCGTCCCAGCATTCCGCGAATGGCCAGAACTGGTCGTTCATGGATGCTCGCCCTGCTGCGCAGGGTATGTACGACCCCCGCAACGAGCGCGACGCCTGTGGCGTCGGTTTCGTGGCCACCCTCACCGGAGAGGCGAGCCACGCGCTGGTCGAGCAGGCGCTGACTGTTCTGCGCAACCTCGAACACCGTGGCGCCACCGGCTCCGAGCCCGACTCCGGCGACGGCGCGGGCATCCTCTCCCAGGTCCCCGACGCCTTCTTCCGCGAGGTGGCCGGTTTCGACCTTCCCGCGGCCGGCTCCTACGCGGTAGGCATCGCCTTCCTGCCGGAGCACGGCACCGAGGACGTCGTCTCACGGATCGAGACGATCGCGGCCGACGAGGACCTCACCGTCCTCGGCTGGCGCGAGGTCCCCGTCGCCCCCGAACTGCTCGGCGCCACCGCCCGGTCCACCATGCCGGTCTTCCGCCAGCTCTTCGTCGCCGCCGGCGACGCCGAGGGCATCGCGCTCGACCGCAAGGCCTTCGTGCTGCGCAAGCGTGCCGAGCGGGAGGCCGGTGTCTACTTCCCGTCCCTCTCCGCCCGCACCATCGTCTACAAGGGCATGCTGACCACCGGCCAGCTCGAGCCCTTCTTCCCGGACCTGTCCGACCGCCGCTTCGCCTCCGCGATCGCGCTCGTGCACTCCCGGTTCTCCACGAACACCTTCCCGTCGTGGCCGCTCGCGCACCCGTACCGCTTCGTCGCGCACAACGGTGAGATCAACACCGTCAAGGGCAACCGCAACTGGATGCGCGCCCGCGAGTCCCAGCTCTTCTCCGAGCTGTTCGGCGGCGACGACAAGGCCATCGAGCGCATCTTCCCGGTGTGCACCCCCGACGCCTCCGACTCGGCGTCCTTCGACGAGGTGCTGGAACTGCTGCACCTGGGCGGCCGCCCGCTGCCCCACTCCGTGCTGATGATGATCCCGGAGGCGTGGGAGAACCACGCCTCCATGGACCCGGCCCGGCGCGCCTTCTACCAGTTCCACTCCACGATGATGGAGCCCTGGGACGGCCCGGCCTGCGTCACCTTCACCGACGGCACCCAGGTCGGCGCCGTGCTCGACCGCAACGGCCTGCGTCCCGGCCGCTACTGGGTCACCGACGACGGCCTCGTCGTCCTCGGCTCCGAGGTCGGCGTCCTCGACATCGACCCGGCCAACGTCGTCCGCAAGGGCCGCCTGCAGCCCGGCCGCATGTTCCTCGTGGACACCGCCGAGCACCGCATCATCGAGGACGACGAGATCAAGGCGTCCCTCGCCGCCGCGCAGCCCTACGCCGACTGGCTCGAGGCCGGCGAGATCGAGCTGGGCGACCTGCCCGAGCGCGAGCACATCGTGCACACCCACGCCTCGGTCACCCGCCGCCAGCAGACCTTCGGCTACACCGAGGAGGAACTGCGCGTCATCCTCGCCCCGATGGCCCGCAGCGCCGCCGAGCCGATCGGCTCCATGGGAACCGACAGCCCCATCGCGGCCCTGTCCGAGCGCCCGCGGCTGCTCTTCGACTACTTCACCCAGCTCTTCGCGCAGGTCACCAACCCGCCGCTGGACGCGATCCGCGAGGAACTGGTCACCTCCCTGCGCAGCTCGCTCGGCCCGCAGGGCAACCTGCTCGACCCGACCGCCGCCTCCTGCCGGTCCGTCGTGCTGCCCTTCCCGGTCATCGACAACGACGAGCTGGCCAAGCTCATCCACATCAACGCCGACGGCGACATGCCCGGCTTCAAGGCCGCGACCCTCTCCGGCCTGTACCGGGTCTCCGGCGGCGGCGACTCCCTCGCCGCCCGCATCGAGGAGATCTGCGCCGAGGCCGACGCCGCCATCGGCAACGGCGCCCGCCTGATCGTCCTGTCCGACCGGCACTCCGACGCCGAGCACGCGCCGATCCCGTCGCTGCTGCTCACCGCGGCCGTCCACCACCACCTCATCCGCACCAAGCAGCGCACCCACGTGGGCCTGCTGGTCGAGGCCGGCGACGTCCGCGAGGTCCACCACGTCGCCCTGCTCATCGGCTACGGCGCCGCCGCCGTCAACCCGTACCTGGCGATGGAGTCGGTCGAGGACCTGGTCCGCGCGGGCACCTTCCTGTCGGACATCGAGGCCGAGCAGGCCATCCGCAACCTGATCTACGCCCTCGGCAAGGGCGTCCTGAAGGTCATGTCCAAGATGGGCATCTCCACCGTCGCCTCCTACCGCGGCGCCCAGGTCTTCGAGGCCGTCGGCCTCGACGACGCCTTCGTGGAGAAGTACTTCAACGGCACCGCCACCAAGATCGGCGGCGTCGGCATCGACGTCATCGCCAAGGAGGTCGCCGCCCGCCACGCCAAGGCCTACCCGGCCTCCGGCATCGCTCCCGCGCACCGCGCGCTGGAGATCGGCGGCGAGTACCAGTGGCGCCGCGAGGGCGAGCCGCACCTGTTCGACCCGGAGACGGTCTTCCGCCTGCAGCACTCCACGCGCTCCGGCCGCTACGACATCTTCAAGAAGTACACCGACCGGGTGAACGAGCAGTCCGAGCGCCTGATGACGCTGCGCGGCCTGTTCGGCTTCACCTCGGACCGGCAGCCGATCTCCGTCGACGAGGTCGAGCCGGTCTCCGAGATCGTCAAGCGCTTCTCCACCGGCGCCATGTCGTACGGCTCCATCTCCAAGGAGGCGCACGAGACCCTCGCCATCGCCATGAACCAGCTCGGCGCCAAGTCCAACACCGGTGAGGGCGGCGAGGACCCGGAGCGCCTGTACGACCCGGCGCGCCGCTCGGCGATCAAGCAGGTCGCCTCCGGCCGGTTCGGCGTGACCTCCGAGTACCTGGTCAACGCCGACGACATCCAGATCAAGATGGCCCAGGGCGCCAAGCCCGGCGAGGGCGGCCAGCTGCCCGGCCACAAGGTCTACCCGTGGGTCGCGAAGACGCGTCACTCGACGCCGGGCGTGGGCCTCATCTCCCCGCCGCCGCACCACGACATCTACTCCATCGAGGACCTCGCCCAGCTCATCCACGACCTGAAGAACGCGAACCCGCAGGCGCGGATCCACGTCAAGCTGGTCTCCGAGGTCGGCGTCGGCACCGTCGCGGCGGGCGTGTCCAAGGCGCACGCGGACGTGGTGCTGATCTCCGGCCACGACGGCGGCACCGGCGCCTCCCCGCTGACCTCGCTCAAGCACGCCGGCGGCCCCTGGGAGCTGGGCCTCGCCGAGACCCAGCAGACCCTGCTGCTCAACGGCTTGCGCGACCGCATCGTCGTGCAGACCGACGGCCAGCTCAAGACCGGCCGCGACGTCGTCATCGCCGCGCTGCTCGGCGCCGAGGAGTTCGGTTTCGCGACCGCGCCGCTCGTCGTCTCCGGCTGCGTCATGATGCGCGTCTGCCACCTGGACACCTGCCCGGTCGGCATCGCCACCCAGAACCCGGTGCTGCGCGAGCGCTTCGCCGGCAAGGCCGAGTACGTGGTGAACTTCTTCCGGTTCATCGCCGAGGAGGTCCGCGAGATCCTCGCCGAGCTGGGCTTCCGCTCCATCGAGGAGGCCGTCGGCCACGCCGAGGCGCTCGACGTCACCCGGGCCGTCGACCACTGGAAGGCGCAGGGCCTGGACCTTGAGCCGCTGTTCCACGTGCCGGAGCTGCCCGAGGGCGCCGTCCGCCACCGGATCGTCGGCCAGGACCACGGCCTGGAGAAGGCCCTGGACAACGAGCTGATCAAGCTCGCCGCCGACGCGCTCGCCGCCTCGGACGCCACCGAGGCACAGCCGGTGCGCGCCCAGGTCGCCATCCGCAACATCAACCGCACGGTCGGCACCATGCTCGGCCACGAGGTGACGAAGAAGTTCGGCGGCGCGGGCCTGCCCGAGGACACCGTCGACATCACCTTCACCGGCTCCGCGGGCCAGTCCTTCGGCGCGTTCCTGCCGCGCGGTGTCACCCTCCGCCTGGAGGGCGACGCCAACGACTACGTCGGCAAGGGCCTGTCCGGCGGCCGGATCATCGTCCGCCCGGACCGCGCGGCCGACCACCTCGCCGAGTACTCGACCATCGCGGGCAACACCATCGGCTACGGCGCCACCGGCGGCGAGCTGTTCCTGCGCGGCCGCACCGGTGAGCGGTTCTGCGTCCGCAACTCCGGCGCCCTGGTCGTCTCCGAGGGCGTGGGCGACCACGGCTGCGAGTACATGACCGGCGGTCACGCGGTCGTCCTCGGCCCGACCGGCCGCAACTTCGCGGCGGGCATGTCCGGCGGCACCGCCTACGTCATCGACCTCGACCGCGACAACGTCAACGCCGGCAACGCCGCGGCGGTCGAGGCGCTGGACGACACGGACAGGCAGTGGCTGCACGACGTCGTGCGCCGCCACGCCGAGGAGACCGGCTCCACGGTCGCCGGGAAGCTGCTCGCCGACTGGGACACGGCCGTGCAGCGATTCAGCAAGATCATCCCCAGCACCTACAAGGCAGTGCTCGCCGCCAAGGACGCCGCCGAGCGAGCCGGTCTCTCCGAGACCGAGATCACCGAGAAGATGATGGAGGCGGCGATCAATGGCTGACCCGAAGGGCTTCCTGAACCACGGCCGCGAGGTCGCCAAGACCCGTCCCGTCGGTGAGCGCGTCAAGGACTGGAACGAGGTCTACGTCCCCGGCTCCCTGCTGCCGATCATCAGCAAGCAGGCCAGCCGGTGCATGGACTGCGGCATCCCGTTCTGCCACAACGGCTGTCCGCTGGGGAACCTGATCCCCGAGTGGAACGACTACGCCTACCGCGAGGACTGGGCGGCCGCCTCCGACCGCCTGCACGCGACCAACAACTTCCCGGAGTTCACCGGCCGCCTCTGCCCCGCCCCCTGCGAGTCGGCGTGCGTGCTCGGCATCAACCAGCCGCCGGTCACCATCAAGAACGTCGAGGTCTCGATCATCGACAAGGCGTGGGAGACCGGGGACGTCGCCCCGCGGATCCCCGAGCGCCTGTCCGGCAAGACCGTCGCCGTCATCGGCTCGGGCCCGGCGGGTCTCGCCGCCGCCCAGCAGCTCACCCGGGCCGGCCACACGGTCGCCGTGTACGAGCGCGCCGACCGCGTCGGCGGACTGCTCCGCTACGGCATCCCCGAGTTCAAGATGGAGAAGCGGCACATCAACCGCCGCATCGAGCAGATGCGCGCGGAGGGCACCCGCTTCCGCACCGGCGTCGAGATCGGCCGCGACCTGAACGCCCGCGACCTCAAGAAGCGCTACGACGCGATCGTCATCGCCGCCGGCTCCACCACCGCCCGCGACCTCCCCGTCCCCGGCCGCGAGCTCAAGGGCATCCACCAGGCGATGGAGTACCTCCCCCTGGCCAACAAGGTCCAGGAGGGCGACTACGTCACCACGCCGATCTCGGCCGAGGGCAAGCACGTCGTCGTCATCGGCGGCGGCGACACCGGCGCGGACTGCGTGGGCACCGCCCACCGCCAGGGCGCGGCCTCCGTCACCCAGCTCGAGATCATGCCCCGCCCGAACGACGAGCGGCACGCGACGAACCAGCCCTGGCCGACCTTCCCGATCCTGTACAAGGTCACCTCGGCGCACGAGGAGGGCGGTGAGCGGATCTACTCCGCCTCCACCACCCACTTCGAGGGCGACGAGGACGGCAACGTCCAGTGGCTGCACCTCGCCGAGGTCGAGTTCGTCGACGGCAGGCTGACCTCGAAGCCGGGCACCGAGCGGAAGATCCCCGCCCAGCTCGTGACCCTCGCGATGGGCTTCACGGGCACCGACCGGGACAACGGCCTGGTCGAGCAGTTCGGCCTGGAGCTGGACGAGCGCGGCAACATCGCCCGCGACGCCGCCTTCCAGACCAACGTGCCGGGCGTGTTCGTCGCCGGCGACGCGGGCCGCGGCCAGTCCCTGATCGTCTGGGCGATCGCCGAGGGCCGCTCGGCCGCCCGCGGCGTGGACCGCTTCCTGACGGGCGCCAGCGACCTGCCGGCCCCGATCCGCCCGACGGACCGCGCGCTGGCGGTCTGACGGGCCCACCGAGAACGCCCCGTACAACGGCGTACGGGCGGGACCTCCGGGGGACACCCCCCGGACCCCCGCGACCGCGCCCGCCCACCTGTCCCCGACCGGACTCCTGGGCGGGCGCCGTCGCATGCGAGGCGGGCCCGCCGGCTACGGCACCCGGTACGTCTCCCCGTACACCTGCCAGGTCAGCGGCGTACGCAGCTCCAGGTTGCCCTCGCGCAGGAACCGCCGCTGGGCGGTGTCGACGCGGGTGGTGTCGATGGCGGAGCTCCTGGACCTCATGGCCTCGCGGCGGACGTCCAGGAACACGCCGAGGTATGCGCGCTCGCTGCCGCCGAGGGACGGGGAGCCGGCCTTCCGCAGAGCACGTTCGCGCAGGCCGTAGAAGCCGTCGCGCCCGGTGCCGGGACCGTGGAAGACCATCGCGTCGTAGTAGACGAACTGCCCCAGCGTGCCCAGCCCGTCGAGCTTGGCGAGGCGGACGGCCGGGTCGAAGTAGACGCGGTCGCGCTCCTCCTCCTGCGCCGCCCGGAACGCGGGGAGCTTCGCCTCCGCCTTCCAGGCCGCGGTGAAACCGGGGTCGAGCCCCTGGTGGGAGCCGGTGCCGTCGACCTTCCGCAGGGCCGGCAGATACGGCGCGAGGCCGTTGCCCGGGTGGGCCCTCGTGTACCGCTCGACCAGGGTGAGCAGGTCGTGCGTGCCGGTGCAGAAACCGATGATGCCGGCGGTGTAGCCCCGCCCGTCGCCGATGTCCTCGATGTAGCCGTAGGAACCGCGCCAGTCGAGCGTGGAGTTCTCCGCGCTCGCCACGATCCGCTGCGCCAGCTCCTTCTCGGCCGGCGCCGCCAGGCCCGGCGGCGCGTCCGCGATGACCTCCTCGTCCCGGGCCCGTTCCGACTCGGCCCGTGACTTGGCGTCCTGACGCTCCCGCACGGCGGAGACCTGCGTGTCCTGCGCGTCCGAGGAGCCGGAGGAGCCGGCGCCCAGGCCGTAGACCACCGCCGCGACGGCGATCGGCGCGGCCGCCAGCAGCAGGATGCCGGTTCGTCTCATGACAGGTTCCGTCTCTTCATGGCAGTCACCGTACGGCCCGGATCAGGCCGCCCCTCCCATGAGCCCCGGCTCCACCGCGAGCGAGGACACCCTGACCGCGATCAGCACCACCAGCAGCACCAGCAGCGCCACGCACGCGCCCGCCTGCACCAGCGCACGCCGCTCCCGGGGCGCGTACGCGTACGCCAGCGTCACCGCCCCGCCGGCCAGCAGCCCGCCGAGGTGCCCCTGCCAGGAGGTCATCCAGGCGGAGACCACCAGCCACACCAGCAGACCCGCCATGTACTGGTTGACCGCCCGCCGGTCGTAGCCGAGGCGGCGGCCCATGACGTAGTACGCGGCGCCCAGACCGAAGATGGCGCCGGACGCGCCGACCGTGCGGGTCTCCGGGGCGACCAGCAGCACCAGCACCGAGCCGCCCAGAGCCGACAGCAGGTACAGGGCGAGGTAGCGGACCCGGCCGAGCTGCGCCTCCACCACCCGGCCGACGTTCCACAGCGCCAGCATGTTGAACAGGATGTGCGTGATGCCGAACGCGCCCTCGGCGGGCGTCAGATGCAGGAACGCTCCGGTCAGCAGCCGGTACCACTCGCCGTGCGCGACCCCCTCGGGCAGATAGCCCGGCGGCGTCGCGCCCAGCATGTCGAACCGGTACTCGACCGAGGGCCGGGCCAGCTCGGCGAGGTAGGCGAGCACGTTCAGCCCGATCAGCACATAGGTGACCACCGGCACCGCGCTGATCCGGCCGCCGAACGCAGTCCGCGCCTGCCGCACCGAGCGCGCCCCCTCCTTCACGCACTCCACGCACTGGTGGCCGACGGCGGCCTCCCGCATGCAGGACGGGCAGATGAAGCGGTCGCAGCGGGTGCAGCGCACGTGCGACTCCACCTTGGGGTGACGGAAGCACGTGGTCACGGCGGACTCGGCGGTCACGGCCGGCTCCTTGGAAGGTCACGGGGACGGGATGAGCCGGTGGGGACGGCGGCGAACAAAATAGCGAACCGCTGTGACGTGGGCGACACCAGGGGGTGATGACCGCCGTCCGGCCGCCCCGCCGGGCCGGCGCCCTACGTGTCGCACTCCAGCACCGTTCTGCACAGTCCGCACCGGGCCCGTACCCGGCCCTTGACCGGCAGCCGGATCCGCTGCAGGCACGTGGGGCAGGGGAACGACACCCGCAGGTGGCCGTCGGGTCCGGGATCGGCGGTGAAGGCGTACCCCGCGGCCGGCCGGCCGCCCGACGCGTGGCGGCGGTCGTGGGCGTAACGGCGCCGCCCCGCCCAGCCGGCCCCGGTCAGCGGCGGCTGCTGTCCGTCCCGCACGGCCAGCTCCCTGCCCCTGACGTACGCCGAGTACGCCTGCGGGCTGGTGAACCACACCGACGGGTCCTCCTGGAACAGCAGCGCCCGCTTGGCGAGGACGTAACCGAACTCCTCCGGGGTGAGATAGCCCAGCTTCTGCGAGGACACCCCGTCCTCGCGGAAGGCGTCCAGCAGCAGCCAGCCCGCGCCCAGGTAGGCCGCCACCGTGTCCGTCAGGATCTCGTTCTCCGCGGTCGTCGGGAACGACAGGTCCAGACGGTGCAGATAGACATGGGTCACCTCGTGGGCGAGCGCCGCGCCGATGTCCCCGCGATGCGTGCGGAAGCGGTCGTTCAGCTCCACGAAGTACTCCGGGCCCGCCGCCAGTTCCACGGTCGCCGCGTGCGTCATCTCCCGGAAACCGACGACCAGCCGCGCGTCCGGCAGCCTGAAGTGCCGCACGATCTCCCGGGCCACCCGCTGCGCGCCCAGATGCAGGTCGTCCGTGTCGCAGAACGCCACGTCCGCCGGGACCACACTGGCCGAGAACGTCCGGACCGTCTCGTACGACAGCCGTCTGTACAGCGCGGTGACGGCCGCCCGCACCGTCTCCAGATGCGGGTAACCGTGCTCGACCGGTCCGCCGTTCGCCACGCGCGACCCCCAAAGACGCCCGGAACCCCCCTCCACTGTAGGCGGGCGCCCGCCCGGCCGCCCCCGCCGGCGCGGCGCGCGGTGCTCGCATGCTGGTCACCGCGTGATCGCGGGGCCGCGCCGCCCTTAGGGTTGACCGCCATGACCATCAGCAACACCGGAACCGGTGACGTCGACCCCGCGGTCCGCCAGGAGCTGGAGCGGCTGCGCGACAGCATCGACAACATCGACGCGGCCGTCGTCCACATGCTCGCCGAGCGCTTCAAGTGCACCCAGCAGGTCGGCCGGCTCAAGGCCGGCCACCAGCTCCCGCCCGCCGACCCGGCCCGCGAGGCCCGGCAGATCGAGCGGCTGCGCCGCCTCGCCGAGAGCGCCAAGCTCGACCCGGCCTTCGCCGAGAAGTTCCTCAACTTCATCATCGCCGAGGTGATCCGGCACCACGAGTCCATCGCCGGGGACACGACCGGCGGACAGACCGCCACGTCCGGCTGACGCCCGCTCCGGCACCCGCGGGCGCGGGCGGCGCGGGCACGGTGGCACGGGGCGCGACACCGGACATATGCCGTGTACCGATCCGCCCCTGTGCGCCGCGGAAGCCATCAGGCAGCATGGCCTGCATGTCCGTCATCACGCGCGACGAAGCGCAGCTCCGAGCACAGCTCCTCGACGTCCACCGCTACACGGTCGAACTCGACCTCACGACCGGGGACGAGACCTTCGACTCCCGCACCGTGATCAGGTTCACCGCGCGGTCCGCCGGGGACACGTTCGTCGAGCTGAAGCCCGCCCGCCTGCGCACCGTCACCCTCGACGGACAGCCCCTCGACCCGCGGACCCTCGACGGCAACCGGCTGCCGCTGCCCGGCCTCACCGCGGGCGAACACGAACTGCGCGTCGACGCCGCCATGCGCTACTCGCGCACCGGCGAGGGCATGCACCGCTTCACCGACCCCAGCGACGGCGAGACCTACGTCTACACGCAGATGTTCCTCGACGACGTCCAGCGCGTCCTCGCCGCCTTCGACCAGCCCGACCTGAAGGCCGTCTTCGAACTCACCGTCACCGCGCCCGAGAACTGGACCGTCCTCGCCAACGGCGTCACCGAGCACCTCGGCCAGGGCCGCTGGCGGGCCGCCCCCACCCCGCCGATCTCCACCTACCTCGTCGCCGTCGCCGCCGGCCCCTGGCACACGCGCCGCACCGAGCACCGCGGCCTGCCCTTCGGCATCCACTGCCGCCGCTCCCTCGCCCCCTACCTCGACGCCGACGCCGACGAGATCCTCGACATCACCCGCGCCTGCTTCGACCGCTACCACGAGAAGTTCGAGGAGCCCTACCCCTTCGACTCCTACGACCAGGCGTTCGTGCCCGAGTTCAACGCCGGCGCCATGGAGAACCCCGGCCTGGTCACCTTCCGCGACGACTTCGTCTTCCGCTCCGCCGTCACCGACACCGAACGCCAGACCCGCGCCATGGTCATCGCCCACGAGATGGCCCACATGTGGTTCGGCGACCTCGTCACCCTCAAGTGGTGGGACGACATCTGGCTCAACGAGTCCTTCGCCGAGTACATGGGCTACCAGACCACCCTGGAGGCCACCCGCTTCACCCAGCCGTGGGTCGAGTTCGGCGTCACCCGCAAGGCCTGGGGCTACGACGCCGACCAGCGCCCCTCCACCCACCCGGTCGCCCCCGAAGCCGTCGACGACACCGCCGCCGCCCTGCTCAACTTCGACGGCATCTCCTACGCCAAGGGCGCCTCCGCCCTGCGCCAGCTCGTCGCCTGGCTCGGCGAGAAGAACTTCCTCGCCGGCATCAACATCCACTTCGAACGGCACCGGTTCGCCAACGCCACCCTCGCCGACTTCATCGACTCCCTCGCCGCTGCCACCGACCGCGACGTGCCCGCCTGGGCCGACGCCTGGCTGCGCACCACCGGGGTCGACACCCTCACCCCGCGCGTCACCGCCGCCGACGGCACCTGCGCCCTCACCGTCGACCGCGCCGGCAGCCGCCCGCACCGGGTCACCGTCGGCCTCTACGACCGCGACCTCACCGACGAGGGCCGCCTCACCCCGCGCGAACAGCTCGGCGTCGACGTCCCGCAGAGCACGCCGCAGCCCATCGGCAAGCGGCCCGCGCTGGTCCTCGTCAACGACGGCGACCTGACCTACGCCAAGATCCGCTTCGACGCCGAGTCCTTCGAAGCGGTCCGCGCCGGCCTGTCCGGACTGCCCGACCCCCTCACCCGCGCCGTGGTCTGGAACGCCCTCAGGGACGCCGTGCGCGACGGCGAACTCCAGCCCGGCGCATACCTCGAGGCGGCCCGCACCCACCTGCCGCTCGAAACCGACCTCGCCCTCGCACAGGGCGTCCTCGCCTTCGCCGCCCACGAGGTCACCGACCGCTACCTGCGCCCCGAGGACCGCCCGGCCGCCCTCGCCACCCTCGGCTCCCTCTGCCGCGACCTGCTGCGCCGCACCGAGGACGGCGACAACCCCGGCCTGCGCCTGGTCGCCGTACGCCACTTCATCGACGTCGCCGCCCACCCCGACACCATCGCCGCCTGGCTCGCCGACGACACGGTCCCCGGCGGACCCGAACTCGACCCCGAGCTGCGCTGGCGCATCCTCGGCCGGCTCGCCGTCCTCGGCGCCACCGACGAGGCCGCGATCGCCGCCGAACTCGAACGCGACCCCTCCGCCAGCGGCCGGGAGGGCGCCGCCACCTGCCGCGCCGCACTGCCCGACCCGGAGGCCAAACGCGCCGCCTGGGACGCCATGTTCGCCACCGACGACCTCTCCAACTACCTCTTCACGGCCACCGCGCGCGGCTTCTGGCAGCCCGAACAGGCAGACCTGGTGAGGGAATACGTGCCCCGCTACTACCAGGACGCCGTCGCGCTCGCCGCCCGCCGCGGCCCCGCCATCGCCTCCGCCGCGGGCCGCTGGGCCTTCCCGTACCACGCGGTCGACGCCGAGAACCTCGCCCTCGGCGAGGCCTGCCTGCGCGACGCGGAACCCGTCGCCGCCCTGCACCGCCGACTCGTCGACGAACTCGACGACCTGGCCCGCGCCCTGCGCGTCCGCGGCGAGTAACACCCGGCCCACGGCACGGCGGACGGCACGCTGACCCCGCTCACCCAGGCAGCGGGCGCGGCGTGCCGTCCGCGGTGGATCCCGCGGCACCGGCGGACCGGTCACCGTCCGCCCGCCGTTGAACCGCCGAGCGCCCGCGACTTGGCCCGCTGTTGAACCGTCGAGTACCCGCGACTTGGCCCGCCGTTGAACCGTCGAGTACGCGCGACTGCGCCCGCCCGCCGTTGAACCGTCGAGTACCCGCGACTTGGCCCGCCGTTCAACCGTCGAGTACGCGCGACTGCGCCCGCCCGCCGTTGAACCGTCGAGTACCCGCGACCGCGCCCGCCGCTCACCCCCCGAGCACCCGCAACTCCGCCCGCCGTACCCCCGCTTCACGCGGCCCGGCGCGTCGGTTGCCCACCGTGCCGCCTGCCTCGACCACGGCGCCCAGGGAGAAACCGAGCCGCTCCAGGAAGCCCTCACCGCAGCGCCAGCCGGCCGGCACCGTCGCCGTGACCAGGGACACCGCGCCGGCACGCGCCAGCAAGGACTCCGCCAGCGCACGGCCCAGCCCCCGCCCCCGCGCCCAGGGCGCCAGCAGGAACAGGCCCACCGCCACCGCGCCCGGCTCCGGATGGTCCCGCACCGCGTCCACCAGACCCGCGACCACCCCGTCCCGCTCCAGCACCAGCAGCACCTTGTCCTCGGGGCTCGCACCCTCCGGCAGCGCGTAGAACAGGCCCTGCACATCACCCGGCCCCGACGGCAGCCCCGTCGCCGCGACGAACCAGTCCTCGCACTCCTCGAACAGCGTCAGCAACGGCACCTCGTCCCGCGGACCGGGCTCACGCACCACCACCCGCTCACCGGGCACCTCGATCATCCACGCGTCGACCATCCGACCGACGTTAGCCGCGGCGCCCCCGGCGCTCCACCGCTCCAACGTGTTTTCCCCGTACGGCAGTACCCACCTCCCGGTCCCGATCGTTGAGCCTGCGGGAGCGGTGGACCGCCTCCCGGACGAGCCGGACGTCACCGGACGCGAACCACCCCGGTGACCCCCGCCGCCGGCCGCCACCGACCCGGCGCCCGCACCACCGCGAACCCAGGACCGCCCGCCCGTCCCGTGCCCCCGGAGGAGAGCCCATGAGCCTGCCGCCCCTCGCCTCGGGGCCCCACGGCCCCGACGCCCTGCGTCCCCTCCTCGACACCGTCCTCGAAGCCCTCGCCACCGGCGGCCGTACCCGCGGCGGACCACTGCCGGCCGGCGGCCCCGGCACCGTCACCGCACGGATGACCGCGGCCCTCGGCGACGACGTCCTGCCCGAGGACGGCGACCCCGACGCCCTGCGCACCCTCGTACACGCCCTCGCCGAAGGCGCCGCCGACCCCGCCCACCCGCTCTGCGCCGCCCACCTGCACTGCCCGCCGCTCGCCGTCGCCACCGCCGCCGACCTCGCCGCCAGCGCCCTCAACCCCTCACTGGACTCCTGGGACCAGGCCCCCGCGGCCTCCGCCCTGGAAGCCCGGGTCACCCACGCCCTCGCCCGGCTCGTCGGCCACGCCGACGCCCTCGTCACCACCGGCGGCACCGAATCCAACCAGCTCGCCCTGCTCCTCGCCCGCGAAACCCACGGCGGCCGCCTCCGGCTGGTCTGCGGCGCCAACGCCCACCACTCCCTGCCCCGCGCCGCCTGGCTGCTCGGCCTGCCCGACCCGGTCGTCGTCCCCACCCCGCGCGGCACCCTGGACCCGGCCGCCCTGCACCACGCCCTCACCACCCACCCGGGCCCGCTGCTCGTCGCCGCCACCGCCGGCACCACCGACGCCGGACTCATCGACCCACTGCCCGACATCGCCCGCCTGTGCGCCGCCCACGGCGCCCGCCTGCACATCGACGCCGCCTACGGCGCCTGCCTCGCCTTCAGCGACCGGCACCGCCACAAGCTCGCCGGCCTGGAAGCCGCCCACACCGTCACCCTCGACCTGCACAAACTCGGCTGGCAACCGTCCGCCGCCGGACTTCTCGCCGTGGCCCGTCCCCACGAACTCACCGCACTCCACCACCACGCCGACTACCTCAACGCCGGCGACGACACCGAAGCGGGCCTGCCCGACCTGCTCGGCCGCTCCCTGCGCACCACTCGCCGGCCCGACATCCTCAAGATCGCCGTCACCCTCAGGACCCTGGGCCGCACCGGCCTCGGCACCCTCGTCGACCAGGTCTGCGCGCACGCCCACGAGTTCGCCGCCCTCGTCCAGCGGCACCCCGGCCACGAACTGCACGGTCCGCCCGTCATCAGCACCGTCCTCTTCCGGCCCGCCGGCGCCCCCGACGACACCGTCGCCGCCGTACGCCGCCGCCTGCTCCACCAGGGCCGGGCCGTCCTCGGACGGGCCCGCGCCGACGGACGGCTCTGGCTCAAGGCCACCTTCCTCAACCCCCACACCCGGCCCCACGAACTGGCCGCACTCCTCGAACTCGCCGAAGGAGCCACCCCCGGATGACCCACCCCCCACACCCCGAGCCCGGCGCCCCCCGCGACCTCGTCGGCATCGGCATCGGCCCCAGCAACCTCTCCCTGGCCGCCCTCGCCCACCCGCTCGCCGAACTCGACGCCGTCTTCTACGAACAACGCCCCCGCTTCGACTGGCACCCCGGCCTGCTCATCGACGGCGCCACCCTCCAAGTGCCCTTCCTCGCCGACCTGGTCACCCTCGCCGAGCCCACCAGCCCCTGGAGCTTCCCCAACTACCTCAAGACCCACGAACGGCTCTTCCCGTTCTACTTCGCCGAACGCTTCCACATCCAGCGCGCCGAATACGACGCCTACTGCCGCTGGGTCTCACAGAACCTGCCCGGACTGCGCTTCCACCACCGGGTCGACGCCGTCCGCTGGAACCCCCGGCACGACGTCTTCGAAGTCGACCACACCCGCCTCGACACCCCGGCCGGCACCCCCGCCCACGGCCGCACCCGCACCCGCAACATCGTCCTCGGCATCGGCACCGCCCCCCACGTACCCGAAGCCCTGCGGCCACTGGCCGAAGCACCCGGCGTCCCCGTCATCCACGCCGCCGACTACCTCCGGCACCGCGCCACCCTCCTCACCGCCGGCCACATCACCGTCGTCGGCTCCGGACAGTCCGGCGCCGAGGTCTTCCTCGACCTGCTGCGCCACCGCCCCGCCGGCCAGGAGAGACTGCACTGGATCGGCCGCACCGAAGCGTTCGCCCCCATGGAGTACTCCAAGCTGGGCCTCGAACACTTCACCCCCGACTACACCCGCTACTTCCACGCCCTCGCCGAACCCGTCCGCGACCGCCTCGTCCCCGCCCAATGGCAACTGCACAAAGGCATCGACGCCGACACCCTCGCCGCCATCCACGACGAGCTGTACCGGCGCACCCTGAACGGCGGCTGGCCCGACACCGTCCTCACCCCCGGCGTCCGCGTCCGCACCGCCGGCCGCATCGCCGCCGGCCAGGTCGAACTCCACCTCGAACACCTCCAGCAGGGCACCCGCACCCGGCTCGCCACCGACGCCGTCGTCCTCGCCACCGGCTACCGCGAACGCCCCCTCGACACCATCCTCACCGCACTCGACCCCTACCTGCGCCGCGACGACAGCGGACGCCCGCGCATCGACCAGGAGTACCGCCTCCTCCTCGCCCCGTGCGTCACCGGCTCCGCCTACGTCCAGAACGCCGAACTGCACACCCACGGCGTCGGCGCCCCCGACCTCGGCCTCACCGCCTGGCGCAGCGCCACCATCCTCAACTCCCTCACCGGCAAGGAGCAGTACCCCCTGCCCGCCCGCACCGCCTTCACCACCTTCGGACTCCAGCCCCCCGCCCCCCGCGCCGCTCCCGCCGACCGCACCGGACAACCGGCCCCGGCCACCGGCTGAACCCCCGCACACACGCCGGCGGCGCCGGTGCCGACAACAGGCACCGACGCCGCCGAAAGGGCCCACCCGGCAATCAGAAGACCGGAGTACCGTCCCGCGTCAGCTTCCAGTCCACGGAGGCGAAGTCCTTCGGGTCCAGCACACCCTTCGCCGTCACCCACTCCGCGATCCGCGTACGGATCTCCGTCGACTCCGACCACAGCTCCTTCGCCGACGCCACGTACGGGAACGCGCCACCGCCATTGGCACGGTAGTTGTTCACCGCCAGCACGAACTGCTGCGCGTCGTCCAGCGCCACGCCACCGAACGTCAGATTCCTGATCCGCGAACCCGCCGGCTGCGCCACGTCGATGTCGTATGACAGCCCCGACACGTAGTCGTAGTTGTAGTCCGGACGGCCGCCCGCGTTCGTCAGCTTCTCCACGTCGACCGCCGCACCCGGCGCCGTCTGCACGTAGTACCCCGCCGAGTACTCCAGGTACGCCCGCACCTGCGCGCCCGTCATCAGCTTCGCGACCAGCGTGTTGTCGTACACGTACAGACTCGACAGGTCCCGGATCGTCACATCGCCGGCCGGGATCTCCGACGTCCGGGAGAACGGCGACGCCTGCGCGATCACCGGCAGCGAGGCGTACTCGGTGCCCGCCAGCGCCGCCTTCACCACGTCCTCCTGGACCTTGGTGATCAGATCGATGATCGGGGCGTCCTTGTAACGGGCCTCCACGGTCGTCAGCGTCTCGGTCGCCCGGCCCACCACCTGGTTGACGTACGCCACGACCTTGTCGTGCTCGTCCTTCAGCAGCCTGGTGATCCGCGGGTCGTCCGCCACCGTCTTCGAGTCGCGCAGCGAAGCGGAGACCGACTCCACCTCCCACCTGCCCTTGCCGAACACCAGCTCGATGTCGAAGACGCTCAGCCGCTCCGCGTAGCACAGCGGCTCCGACAGCACCACCGTCCGGCCCGACTTCTCGTTGACGACCTTCAGCTCCGGAATCTCCAGATGCGCGTGCCCCACCAGGATCGCGTCGATCCCCGGCACCTGCCGCGCCACGTTCGCCGCCGCGTCCTCCACGTACGGCAGCTGGTCGCCGTACGACGAGTTCCCCGACGTGCCCGAGTGCGCCGACACCACGACCACGTCCGCGCCCAGCGCCCGCAGCTTCGGCACCCACTTCGCGGCCTGCTCCTCCAGACCCGGGAACGCCAGCTTGCCCTGCACGTACGCCTTGTCCCAGATCGCGATGCCCGGGTTGGTCAGACCCAGCACCGCGACCTTCACCGGCGGAGCGCCCGGCACGTGGAACTTCTTGATGAAGTAGGGCGGGAAGGCCGGCTTCAGCGTCTTCGCGTCGACCGCGTTGGCGCCCAGCAGCGGGAAGTCGAGCTGGTCCTCGAACTTCCGCAGCGTCTCGATGCCGTAGTTGAACTCGTGGTTGCCGAGCGCCGCCGCGTCGTACCCGATCGCGTTCATCGCCTGCGCCATCGGATGCACCGGACCGCCCTTGGCGGTGATCGGGTCCACCTTCGCGTAGTAGTACGTCAGCGGGGTGCCCTGGATCGTGTCACCGGCGTCCAGCAGCAGCGTGTTGGAGCGGCCCTTCTCCTTGCGGATCCCCTCGACCAGCGTCGAGATACGCGCCAGGCCCTGCGCGTTGCCCGCCTTGTCGGAGTACTCCGCGTTCTTGAAGTAGTCCCAGTTGAAGACGTGGCCGTGCAGGTCCGTGGTGCCCATGACGGTCAGGGAGTACCGCTTCACGTGCTCGCCCGGGACCGTCGCCTCGGCGGCCTCGGCCGCCGGAGCCGCCGCCGCACCGGCGATCGCCACCCCCGCCCCGGTCGCGGCGGACTTCTTCAGGAACTTCCGGCGGTTCAACGGCATCTCTCGGTCTCCTCGGGGAAACAGTCAACAACGCGCGTAGATTCTGACCCGGACCTGACCGGAAACAACAGGTCCAAGAGGTTTCGATCTGGTGACCTCAAGCCCCAACTCCGGTCAAGGAAGCGGAAAGCGCGTGACACAGTGGGACGTATGACCCAACCCGCGGCCCCGCCCCACGGCACCCCCGACGCCCCCCTCCTCATCGTCCACGGCGAAGCCGAGATCGACGCCGAACCGGAGATCGCCCGCATCGCCGTCACCGTCAACGCCCGCGGCCGCGACCGCCGCGCCACCCTCGACGACCTCACCCGCCGCAACGCCGCCGCCCTCGACCTCATCAAGTCCTACGCCGACGCCGTCGCACACGTGTCCACCGGCGCCGTCACCATCACCCCCGAACTCGACCCCCACGGCCACGGCGAACGCATACACAGCCACCACGGCCGGGTCCACCTCACCGCCGAACTCACCGACTTCACCGCCCTGGCGGAACTCACCACCCGACTGGCCGACTTGGAACTCACCCGGATCGACGGCCCCTGGTGGTCCCTGCGCCCCGACTCACCCGTGCCCGCCCAGGCCCGCCGCGACGCCGTCGGCGACGCCCTCCGGCGGGCCCGCGAATACGCCGACGCCCTCGGCACCACCCTCGCCGCGCTCGTCGAACTCGCCGACACCGGCGCCGACCGCACCCGCCCCGCCCGCACCCCGTTCGAGCGCGGCGCACGCCGGGCCGCACTCGCCCATCCGGACGAACCCGCCGCACCCCTCGACCTCGAACCCCCGCGACTGCGCGTCACCGCCCAGGTCAGCGCCCGGTTCGCCATGCGGCCCCCGCGACTGTGAAAGCCGAAAACGCACGACGTAGAGATTTCGCTCAAAGGAGCGGGCCGTCGCACAATTCAACACTTGTCAATATCCCTTAACCCAACGGTTGTTGAGTAGTCATGAGCCCCGGATTCACTACCAGCGGGTAAGGCCTAGGCTCGAATCATGCGCCGAGCAAAGATCGTCTGTACTCTGGGCCCCGCCACCGACTCGTACGACCAGATCAAAGCACTCGTCGAAGCCGGAATGGACGTCGCCCGCTTCAACCTCAGCCACGGCACCCAGACCGAGCACGAGGTGCGATACCAGCACGTACGAAAAGCCGCCGACGAAACCGGCCGCAGCGTCGGCATCCTCGCCGACCTTCAGGGCCCGAAGATCCGCCTCGGCCGATTCAGCGAAGGCCCCGTACTCCTTGAACGCGGCGACACCTTCACCATCACCGTCCAGGAAGGCGTCGAAGGCGACCGCCACACCTGCGGCACCACCTACGCCGGCCTCGCCTCCGACGTCACCCCCGGCGAACGCATCCTCGTCGACGACGGCAAGGTCTGCCTCGAAGTCACCGCGGTCGACGGCCCCGAGGTCCACACCCGAGTGGCCGAAGGCGGCATCATCTCCGACCACAAGGGCCTCAACCTCCCCGGCGTCGCCGTCTCCGTACCCGCCCTCTCCAAGAAGGACGAGGACGACCTGCGCTGGGCCCTGCGGACCGGCTTCGACGCCGTCGCCCTCTCCTTCGTCCGCAGCGGCCGGGACGCCCACGACGTCCACCGCATCATGGACGAGGAAGGCCGCCGCCTCCCCGTGATCGCCAAGGTCGAGAAACCCCAGGCCGTCGAGAACATCGACGACATCGTCGCCGCCTTCGACGGCATCATGGTCGCCCGCGGCGACCTCGGCGTCGAAATGCCCCTCGAACAGGTGCCCATCGTCCAGAAGCGCGCCATCAAACTCGCCCGGCGCAACGCCAAACCCGTCATCGTCGCCACCCAGATGCTCGACTCGATGATCGACAACTCCCGCCCCACCCGCGCCGAGGCCTCCGACGTCGCCAACGCCGTCATCGACGGCACCGACGCCGTGATGCTCTCCGGCGAGACCAGCGTCGGCAAATACCCCGTCGAGACCGTGCGCACCATGGCCAAGATCGTGGCCGCCGCCGAGGAGGACATCCTCGCCAAGGGGCTGCCGCCGCTCACCGAACGCAACAAGCCCCGCACCCAGGGCGGAGCCGTCGCCCGCGCCGCGGCCGAGATGGGCGACTTCCTCGGCGCGAAGTTCCTCGTGGCCTTCACCCAGTCCGGCGACACCGCCCGCCGGCTCTCCCGCTACCGCTCGCCGATCCCCCTGCTGGCCTTCACCCCGGAACCGGCCACCCGCTCCCAGCTCAGCCTCACCTGGGGCGCGGAGACCTTCCTCGGCCCGGAGGCCGACTCCACCGATGCCATGGTCGCCCAGGTGGACGAACTGCTGCTGCGGTACGGCCGCTGCGAGAAGGGTGACGTCGTGGTCATCACGGCCGGCTCACCGCCCGGCGTCCCCGGCGCCACCAACATGGTCCGCGTCCACCACATCGGCGAGGACGACAGCCCCAAGTAGCGGCGGCTCAGTACTTGGGGCCCACGTGGGCGTCCATGAGGGCCACGGAGGCTTTTCGGGCGACGGAGATGTTCCGGTTGTTCGCCCGTCTCCACTCCACGTGGACCCGCTCCAGGGCATCGGTGAAGAGCCGCACGATGTCCTCGGACACGTTGGTGAAGAAGTAGCGCGGATACTCGTAGCGCTTGCGCTCACCGTCGACCAGTCTGGTCGTCCAGTTGGTGACACGGCAGCCGTCGGAGTGGATGAGTCCCCGGATGAACTCCCAGGGATGGGCGTCGACCATCTCCTGTTGCCAGGCCGCGAGGGCGATCGGCCGTTCGTGCTTCTTGCCGGGGCCGTGCTGGGGGAACAGGGCGGGCCAGTGCGGGTAGTAGCTGGTCACCATCGCGCAGCCCTGTTTCCGGACCGTGTGGACGCGTACGCCGGGGCGTACGCGTGTGATGGCCTCGCGGCACATCTGCATGAGCCCGGGCCAGGCGTCGGCGCACGCGATCCTGAGGTAGTAGCCGCCGCGCGGGTGCGGGCTGACGCACCCGTCACCGAGGTAGAGGCCCAACAGGTACGCGTATGCGCCGGTGTCGGAAGGCGGCCCGGGTGGAGGGGACATGCGGGGCAGCGGTTCGAGGCGGTCCTGCCATGAGCGGATCGCGGCCCGGGAGACACCGGTCTCGCGGCTCACCGAATTGAGGCTGCGGCCCTGGGCGACCAGGGCGAGGGCTCGCTTGCGCGTGCTGATGTCGTACATCCGGCCACTCTGTGACGGTGGTCGCGGCGACATGCGGCGAAGAACGGGAATTCACGAGAACGCGGAGATCCGCTTTTGGGTGACGACCTTCAGATCGAAGGAAAAGTGCCCCGGGTCGGACTCGAACCGACACTGTATGGGTTTTGAATCCATCGCCTGCTGCCAATTGGGCTACCGGGGCCCGGTGAATCGAAGGTTGACCTCGACCCGCTGCCTGACCACCTTACCGCAGCTAGGTAGGCTCTTGTCAGCAGTACCGACCTGCCTCGCAACAAGGAGCCCGAGTGACCTCCCCCGAGTCGCCCCAGCCCGTTGACGTGCCCGACGACGACAAGTCGCACGTGCCTCCGCTGACGACCCGTGTCGTCATCGCCGAGGACGAGGCCCTGATCCGGCTCGACCTCAAAGAGATGCTGGAGGAGGAGGGCTACACCGTCGTCGGCGAGGCCGGGGACGGCGAGCAGGCGGTGGAGCTCGCCCGCGAGCACCGCCCGGACCTGGTGATCCTGGACGTGAAGATGCCCAAGCTCGACGGCATCTCCGCGGCCGAGAAGATCGCCGAGGAGTCCATCGCCCCGGTCCTGATGCTCACCGCGTTCTCGCAGCGCGACCTGGTGGAGCGGGCCCGCGACGCCGGCGCCATGGCCTACCTGGTGAAGCCGTTCAGCAAGAGCGACGTCGTCCCGGCGATCGAGATGGCGGTGTCCCGCTTCACCGAGCTGCGGGAGCTGGAGAAGGAGGTCGCGGACCTCACCCAGCGGCTGGAGACCCGCAAGCTGGTGGACCGCGCGAAGTCCGTCCTGCAGACGGAGTACGGGCTGACCGAGCCGGCCGCGTTCCGCTGGATCCAGAAGACGTCGATGGACCGGCGCCTGTCGATGCAGCAGGTCGCCGAGGCGGTCATCGCGGACAACGAGGAGAAGAAGGCCTCGAAGAAGAGCTGACCGCGGCAGTACGGGACGAGGCCCGCGCCCCGGAGAAGGGGGCGCGGGCCTCGTCGTGTCCGGCGTCCGCGGCGGTCAGTCCTCGCCGAGGTACGCCTTGCGCACGGACTCGTCGTGCAGCAGGTCGCGGCCGGTGCCGGAGAGGACGATGTTGCCGACCTCCATGACGTGACCCTGGTCGGCGAGCGAGAGCGCCGCCTGGGCGTTCTGCTCGACCAGCAGGATCGTCGTGCCCTGCGACTTCAGCTCGGCGATGGTCGCCATGATCTTCTGCATCATGATCGGCGACAGACCCATCGAGGGCTCGTCCAGCATCAGCAGCTTGGGCTGGGACATCAGCGCCCGGCCCATCGCCAGCATCTGCTGCTCGCCGCCGGAGAGGGTGCCGGCGGCCTGCTTCCTTCGCTCCCCGAGGATGGGGAAGAGGTCGTAGGCGCGCTGGATGTCCTTCTCGATGCCCGGCTTGTCGCTGCGCAGGAACGCGCCGAGGCGCAGGTTGTCCTCGATGGTCATCCGCGGGAAGATGTGCCGCCCCTCGGGGGAGTGGGCGAGCCCCAGCGACACCACCTGGTGCGCGGGGATCTTCTTCAGCGACCTGCCGTTGAACCGGATCTGCCCGCCGACCGGCTTGAGCAGACCGGAGAGCGTGCGCAGGGTGGTCGTCTTGCCGGCGCCGTTGGTGCCGATGAGGGTGACCACCTGGCCGGCCTCGACCTTGAAGGAGATGCCCTTGACGGCCTCGATCTTGCCGTAGGCGACGCGCAGGTCCTCTACTTCGAGCAGTGCGGTCATCGGTCGTTCTCCTTGCCGGGCGCGGCGTCCGTCGTGGTGTCGGCGTCCGTCGTGGTCGCGGTGTCCGCCGCGGCCCCGGCCTGCGCCTCGGCCGCCTCGACCTCGGCCGCCTCCTCGTCGCCGGGAGCCTCCTCGAACGGCTCGCCGAGGTAGGCGGCGACGACCCGCTCGTCGCCCTGGACGGTCGCGCTGTCGCCCTCGATCAGCTTCTCGCCCTGCACGAGCACGGCCACCCGGTCGCACAGGTTCATGATGAAGCGCATGTCGTGCTCGATGACGAGGACGGCGATGCCCATGTCCCGGATGGCGAAGACCAGTTCCTCGGTGGCCCGGGTCTCCTGCGGGTTCATGCCGGCCGTCGGCTCGTCGAGGAGCAGCAGACCGGGCTCGCTGGCCAGCGCGCGGGCGATCTCCAGCTTGCGCTGCTCGCCGTAGGGGAGGTTGCGGGCCAGGTGCTCGGCCTTCTTCTCCAGACCCACGAACGCCAGCAGCTCCATGGCCCGCTCGCGGGAGGCCTTCTCCGCGCGGTGGAAGCCCGGTCCGCGCAGCAGCGCGGACCACAGGCCCTCCTTGGTGCGGGTGTGCCGGCCGACGAGCACGTTCTCCAGGACCGTCATGTTGGCGAACAGGCGGATGTTCTGGAAGGTGCGGGCGATGCCGGCCGCGGTGACCTTGAAGGACTTCGGCGGCAGGACGTCGCCCTTGTAGCGGACCTCGCCCTCGGTGGGCACGTACAGGCCTGTCAGGCAGTTGAAGAAGGTGGTCTTGCCGGCGCCGTTGGGGCCGATCAGACCGACGATCTCGCCGCTGTTGACGGTGAGGTCGACGCCCCGCACGGCGGTCAGGCCGCCGAAGCGCATCGTGACGCCGCGGGCGTCGAGCACGACCTCGCCGGGGGCGGACGCGCCGGGTGCGGCGTCCTGGGTGGTGGTGTCGGTGGTCATGGTGTTCAGGCCCCTGCCTTGCTGAGGACGGCGGGCGCTTCGGTCTCTTCGTGGAATTCGAGCTGGCGGCGCCGGTTGGGGATGAGGCCCTCGGGGCGGAAGCGCATCAGCAGGACGAGCGCGACACCGAAGGCGAACAGCTGGTAGTCGCCCAGGAACTGGAGCTTGGCCGGGATCAGGTACAGCAGCGAGGCGCCGACCAGCGGGCCGGAGATGGTGCCCATGCCGCCGAGCACGACTGCGGCCAGCAGGAACGCCGAGTTGGGCGGCACCACATGGGCGAACTGGTACTGCTCCGGGGTCACCGTGTAGGTGACGTGGGCCTGGACGGAACCGGCGAGGCCGGCCATGCAGGCGCCCAGGGCGAAGGCGATGAGCTTGACCCGGAAGCCGTTGATGCCCATGGCGAGCGCCGCCGTCTCGTCCTCGCGGATGGCGATCCAGGCGCGGCCGATGCGGGAGTCGCTGCTGCGCCGGAACACCACCACGACGATGAGCGTGATGAGCAGCATCAGCAGGAAGTAGTTCGCGAACCGGCCGACGGTGGCGCCGAAGAGCTGGTGCTCCTGACCGAAGTCGAAGCCGAGGATGTTCAGGTTCGGGATCGAGGAGATGCCGTTGGAGCCGTTGGTGACGTCCGGGCCCGAGGTGCCGTCCATGTTGAGGACGGTGATGCGGAAGATCTCACCGAAGCCGAGCGTCACGATGGCGAGGTAGTCGCCGCGCAGCCGCAGGGTCGGGGCGCCGATCAGGACGCCGAACACCATGGCGACGGCGGCGCCGCACAGCGCCGAGGCCCAGAACGGCATGTTGACGTGCAGCGGCGAGGACGACGAACCGGAGACCAGGGCCGCGGTGTAGGCGCCGACACCGAGGAAGGCGACGTAACCGAGGTCGAGCAGGCCGGCGAGGCCGACGACGATGTTCAGGCCGAGCGCGACGGTGGCGAAGATCAGGATGTAGACGCCGATCGTCGCGTACTGGTCGTCGGACTGGGTGAAGGGGAAGGCGGCCGCGGCGAGGAAGGCGCCGGTCATGGTGATGTTGCGGTGCCGCGCGGTGATCGCCGAGACCCGGGCCACGAGCCCGGCCTTGGCGAGCGCGCCGAAGCCGAAACCGGCGGTGATCAGGAAGCCGATGAACAGCTCGTCGTACTCGGTGCCGATGCCGTAGGTGAAGACCAGCAGGCCGAGCGCCATGGCAGCGACGATGACGAGGATCTCGGCGTAGGCGGGCAGCTTCCGGGCCGGGGCCGGGGCCGGGGCCGGGGCCTCGGCGGCGAAGGCCGCCTTGAAGGTGCTCCAGTCCTGGCGGCGGGCGTGCCGGAACTTCTCCCAGGAGGAGTCGTCGGGGTCGATGGGGTCCGGGGCCGGCCGCTCGAACGGCAGGGCCAGGGCGCCGACCAGGGCGGCCAGCGTGGCGACGGCGACGACGTAGCCGCCGGGCTCCAGGTTGACCACACCGCCGAGCTTCGCGCTGATGGCGATGACGGTGTACCAGGCGGTGGCGAAGGTGCCGAGCGCGGCCGTCTTCACGGCGCTGTCGGCGCTGCCGGGGGTGAGCCAGCCGAGGCCCTTGACGCCGTAGGAGGCGAGGCCGAACAGGGTGGTGAGGACGCCGCCGATCAGGACGAGGACCTGCAGGCCGCCCGGGTAGCCGTAGACGGTGAGGTCGCCGGGGAAATCGGCGGTCCAGGTCCAGGCGAGGAAGGTGGAGACGATCGTCAGGGCGCCGCCGCCGGTGGCGAGGGCCCGGCCGAACGCGGTGGGCAGGCCGATGAGGCCGGTCCGCGCGGCCGCGGGAGCGCTCGCGGTCTCCGGGGTCTCCGGGGTCTCGGATGCGGTGGTCTGTGTGGTCATCGGTGTCACGCCCTGTCCGCGACGCGCTCGCCGAGCAGGCCCTGTGGCCTGAACAGCAGCACGAGGATGAGGAGTACGAACGCCCAGACGTCTGCCCAGGACTGGCTGCCGAACTTGTCCATGCCGGGGATGTCCGCGATGTAGGCAGTGGACAGGGCCTCGGCGACACCGAGGACGAGGCCGCCGAGCATGGCGCCGTAGATGTTGCCGATACCGCCGAGGACGGCCGCGGTGAACGCCTTCAGACCGAGGATGAAGCCCATGCGGAAGTCGATCTGACCGTACTTCAGGCCGTAGGCCACCGAACCGACGGCGGCGAAAGCGGCGCCCAGGGCGAACGCGATCACGATGATGCGGTCGGTGTTGACGCCCATCAGCTTCGCGGTGTCAGGGTCCTGCGCGGTGGCCTGCATGCCGCGGCCGGTGCGGGTCCGCATCACGAAGTAGGCGAGGATCCCCATGCTGATCGGTGCCGCGGCGACCAGGAAGACATCACCGGTCTGGATGGTGACATTGCCGATCTCGAAGGGGCCGCCCGGGATGCTCGGGAAGGTACGGGCGGACTTGGCGCCCGGGTACCAGGCCCACACCGCCTGCTGCAGGGCCAGCGAGAGGCCGATGGCGGTGATGAGCGGCGCGAGGCGCGGGGCGGTGCGCAGCGGGCGGTAGGCGAACCGCTCCGCCCCGACGGCGACCGTGACGGCGACGAGGACGGCCCCGACGAGCATCAGCGGCAGGGCCACCCACATGGAGGTGCCGTCGGGAAGGATGTACGCGTAGACCGTGAGCGCGCCGAACGCGCCGGTCATGAATATCTCGCCGTGGGCGAAGTTGATGAGCTGGACAATGCCATAGACCATCGTGTAGCCGATGGCGACCAGCCCGTACATGGATCCTAGTAGCAGGCCGTTGACCAGCTGCTGCGGCAGTTCGTTCACCGCATGTCCTCCGAGACGTTCGGAAAGTTCGACGGATGAAGCCGGATGCGAGTCCGCGCGGGGCGCCAGTGGAACAGCGCCCCGCGCGGCTCAGGTGATGCGGGTGTGTGTGGGTCAGCTGCCGTTGTAGGTGCCGGACTCCACGGACTTCCACGCACCGCCCGTGACGGAGTACACGGTCAGCTGCTTGTTGGTCGCGTCACCATACTCGTCGAAGGAGACCTTGCCGGTCACGCCGTCGAAGGAGACGTTCTGCATCGCGGCGGTGACCTTCGCGCGGGCGTCGGACGGCAGCTTGCCGCCGTTGTCGTCGACGACCTTCTTCACGGCCTCGATGATCGACCACGCCGAGTCGTAGGAGTAGCCGCCGTACGCCGCGTACGCCTCCTTGTAGCCCGCCGCCTTGTAGTTGTCGACGAACTCCTTGGCGGAGTCGAGCGTCTCCACCGGCGCGCCGACCGAGGTGGCCAGGTCACCGGTGCCGGAGGCGCCGGCCAGCTTGATGAAGTCGTCGGCGTAGATGCCGTCACCGCCGACCAGCGGGACCTTCGCGCCGGCGGCCTTGATCTGCTTGCTCAGCGGACCGGCCTGCGGGTACTCGCCGCCGTAGTAGACGACCTGTGCACCGGAGTTCTTCACCTTGGTGGCGACCGCGGAGAAGTCCTTGGTGTCGGGGTTGATGTGCTCGGTGCCGACGATCTTGCCGCCGAGCTTCTTGAACTCGTCGGTGAACGTCCCGGCCAGGCCGGCGCCGTAGGTCTTCTTGTCGTCGATGACGAAGGCCTTGGTCCTCTTGGCCTTGTTGAAGACGTACTGGGCGGCGAACGGGCCCTGGATGGCGTCCGTGGTCGCGGTACGGAAGTACGACTTGTACTGGCGCGTCTTCGACTTCCGCCAGTCCGGGCCCTGGGTCAGGTCCGGGCTGGTGTTCGCCGGGGAGACCTCGACCAGCTTCGCGTCGTCGAAGACCTTCTGCATCGACTGGGCCACGGAGGAGTTCAGCGGGCCGACGACACCGAGGACGTCCTTCTCGCCGACGAAGCCGGTGGCGTTCGTCTGGCCGGAGGAGGGCTGCGCCTGGTCGTCCTTCGCCTCGATCTTGAAGGTGACGCCCTTGACGTAGTTCTTCTTGTTGGCCTGCTTGGCCGCCAGGTCAACGGAGTTCCTGATACCCAGGCCGAGCGCGGACAGGTCGCCGGTCAGCGGGGCGTCGACGCCGATGACGACGGTGGTGCCACCACCGTTGCCGGAGTCCGAGCCCTTGTCGCCGCTGTCGCGCGAGCCGCAGGCGGTGAGGGTGAGTGCTCCCGCCGCCAGGGCGGCGGTGATGGCGATGAGCGAACGTTGACGCACGATCAGTCCTTTCCCCAGAACGGCCGCTTCCCCGTGGAGGCGGTCGAGCCGCTGCGCCGGGCCGAAGAGGGAATCCAGCTGCGCGGTGACTGGCCGTGACTCTAGGCGTGTGTGGGGAACGTAAGGAGGGTCTGACCGATGCTGTGACGCTCTTGTTATGACACGGGGTAATGCAGAGCGGTACGCCGTGGGGAGAACGCCGGAATTCAAGCCGATTCGCCCCGTCCGCATGGTGAGAATCCGCAGGACGGTCCGTGATCCGTTCAGGTGTCTCAGGGGTTTTGGTGATTACCTGAGGCTGTTGCTGCAGGCGACTTTCAGGCCCTTGGAGAGGTGCTGGGCGTACCGCCGGCCGAGGATGAAACTCTGATTCTGTATTGCGCGCGTATTACGCAGAGTTACTTCAAGGAAAGGCAGTCCGGCGTCCTTCGGCACCTTTCCGCATTCCGTCACGTCCATGGTTATGGTGATCTTGCGGGGAGAGCCCGCCTTTGTCCGGAACGGGGTGCGCGGCTCGGTCGTCAGCCGGAGCCCGGCGTAGGGCTGGCCCACCCGGCTGACGGTGATGGGCGGTCCCGCGTCCACGGTCAGCAGCACCTCGAAGCGGAATCCGCGGGCCGGCACCCCGGCCCCGGCGGTCCCGTCCCGCAGGTAAGAGATCGTCATCGCCTGTGCCATGTAGGGCACTTGGGACGGCGGCGGGTGCGGTGGGCGGGTCGCGTAGAGGTAGCCGCCGCCCGCGACGGCGACCACCGCCGCGGCGGCGGCGAGGGCGGCGCGGCGGTGACGGGCGTACAGGGCCGCGAGCGGTGCGCGCCGTCGTCCGGCGGCCTCCCATTCCACGGCGTCCCACGCGCGCGTGCCCTCGCCGGGCTCCAGGGGCCCCGTGCCGCTCATCGCCAGGGCCCTCCGCTCGGAACGCCGTGCCGATACCGGTCTGCGCACGCCGCACGCGCCCGACGGGCGATCAACTCGTCCGCCGCGTCCGCCCCTTGACGCCGCTCGGCCGCCCGCGCCGCGTCCACGACGGCCCGCAGGATCTCGTACTGGCCGTTGGACAGCCCCATCGACTGGTAGTCCCCGTAGGTGCCGCTGTCGAGCACCTTCCGTGACCAGCGGGCGACGCTCTCGGCGCACAGCTCGGCGTCGGACGACGGCGAGGGGGCGGCCGAGTCGTGCGCCGCGTGGCCGGAGCCGCTGGGGGCACCGGGGCCGCCCGTGGAGGGGTTCGCGCCGCCCGTACGGGCACAGCCGGCCATCAGCAGCGTCGCGGACAGTGCCAGTCCGAGCGCCAAGAGCCTCGCCCCCCGCCGGGATCCTGCGAGCCGTCGGCTTCCGAGCCGTCCCATGTGCCGAAACTAAGCGGCGGGACGGCCCGGGGCAACGGCCGGGCGGAGCCCCTTTCCCGCCACGGCCGGCCCGGGGCCCGCGAAGACGTCCGGGACGCTCAGTCGCCGGCCGGGCGGACGGGGGCCTCGTCGCCCGTACGGACGTCGCGCAGCAGGCAGGTCAGCCGGGCGGTGCAGACCCGGCGTCCCTCCTCGTCGCTGATGACGATCTCGTAGGTGGCCGTGGAGCGCCCCCGGTGCACGGGCGTGGCCACGCCGGTCACCAGGCCCGAGCGGACCCCGCGGTGGTGGGTGCAGTTGAGGTCGACGCCCACCGCGATCTTCGAGCTGCCGCCGTGCAGCATGGAGCCGACCGAACCGAGCGTCTCCGCCAGCACCGCGGACGCGCCGCCGTGCAGCAGCCCGTACGGCTGGGTGTTGCCCTCGACCGGCATGGTGCCGACGACCCGCTCCGCCGACGCCTCCAGTATCTGCACGCCCATGCGATTGCCGAGGTGGCCCGCGGAGAACAGGGCGGGCAGGTCGACGCCGAGCGCGGCGTACTCGTCGACGACCTCCTGCGGGAATCTCACCTGCTGCTGCTCACCCATGGGCGTGGCTCCGTTCTCGTACAGCTGACACGTGGCTGAGCAAACGCTCAGTCGGTCGCCGATTGTTCCAGACGGCTCTCCGGGCCGGCCTGACGGCGGCAGCCCCCGGGCCCGCCGGCCGGCTCGTGCGCCGGTGTCTGCTCCAGGCGGACCACGACGGACTTGCTGGCCGGTGTGTTGCTGGTGTCGGCCGTGGCGTCCAGCGGCACCAGCACGTTCGTCTCCGGGTAGTAGGCGGCGGCGCAGCCCCGGGCCGTCGGGTAGTGCACGACCCGGAAACCGGGCGCCCGCCGCTCCACGCCGTCGCGCCACTCGCTCACCAGGTCGACGTACGCGCCGTCGGCGACGCCCAGGGCGCGCGCGTCCTCGGGGTTCACCAGCACCACCCGGCGGCCGCCCGTGATGCCCCGGTAGCGGTCGTCGAGGCCGTAGATCGTGGTGTTGTACTGGTCGTGCGAGCGCAGCGTCTGCAACAGCAGCCGCCCCGCGGGCAGTTCGGGGTACTCCACGGGGGCCGCGGTGAAGTTCGCCCTGCCGGTCGCGGTCGGGAAGCGGCGCTCGTCGCGCGGCGCGTGCGGCAGCACGAAGCCGCCGGGGCGGGCCACCCGCGCGTTGAAGTCCTCGAAGCCGGGGACCACGCGCGCGATGCGGTCGCGGACCCTCCCGTAGTCCTTCTCGAACTCCTCCCAGGGCACCTTGCTGTCCGCGCCGAGCACCCGGCGCGCCAGCCGGCACACGATCGCCGGCTCGGACAGCAGGTGCCGGCTCGCCGGCTCCAGCCGCCCGCGCGAGGCGTGCACCATGCCCATGGAGTCCTCCACGGTCACGAACTGCTCGCCGCCGTCCTGCACATCGCGCTCGGTACGGCCCAGGGTGGGCAGGATCAGGGCACGCGCGCCCGTGACCACGTGCGAGCGGTTCAGCTTGGTCGACACGTGCACGGTCAGCCGCGCGCGCCGCACGGCCGCCTCGGTGACCGCCGTGTCGGGCGAGGCGGAGACGAAGTTGCCGCCCATGGCGAAGAACACCTTCGCCTCGCCGTCGCGCAGCGCGCGGATCGCCCGCACGACGTCGAAGCCGTGCCCGCGCGGCGGCGCGAACCCGAACTCCTTCTCCAGCGCGTCCAGGAAGGCCGGCGCCGGCCTCTCGAAGATGCCCATCGTGCGGTCGCCCTGCACGTTGGAGTGGCCGCGCACCGGGCACACGCCCGCACCGGGTCGGCCGATGTCACCGCGCAGCAGCAGGAAGTTGACGACCTCGCGGATGGTCGGCACCGAGTGCTTGTGCTGGGTGAGGCCCATGGCCCAGCAGACGACGGTCCGCCGCGAGGCGAGGACCATGCCGAGGGCCCGCTCGATCTCCGCGCGCGTGAGACCGGTGGCCGCGAGCGTGTCCTCCCAGTCGGCGGCGCGGGCGGCCTGCGCGAACTCCTCGAACCCGTGGGTGTGCTCCCGCACGAACTCCTCGTCGACCGCGCCCTCGGTCTCCAGGATCAGCTTGTTCAGGAGGCGGAACAGGGCCTGGTCGCCGCCGATGCGGATCTGCAGGAACAGATCGGTGAGCGCGGCGCCCTTCAGCATGCCCCGCGCGGTCTGCGGGTTCTTGAACCGCTCGAGACCGGCCTCGGGCAGCGGGTTGACGCTGATGATCCGCGCGCCGTTCGCCTTGGCCTTCTCCAGCGCGGTCAGCATCCGGGGATGGTTCGTCCCCGGGTTCTGCCCGGCCACGATGATCAGCTCGGCCCGGTGCAGGTCCTCCAGCAGGACGCTGCCCTTGCCGACGCCGATCGTCTCCGACAGCGCCGAGCCGGACGACTCGTGGCACATGTTGGAGCAGTCCGGCAGGTTGTTGGTGCCCAGCTCGCGCGCGAAGAGCTGGTAGAGGAACGCGGCCTCGTTGCTGGTGCGGCCGGAGGTGTAGAAGACGGCCTCGTCGGGGGAGGCGAGCGCGGCGATCTCCTCGGCGATGATGTCGAAGGCGCGGTCCCAGCCGACCGGCTCGTAGTGCGTGCCGTCCTCGGCGAGATACATGGGGTGGGTGAGCCGGCCCTGCTGCCCCAGCCAGTAGCCGCTGCGCCCGGCGAGGTCCGCGACCGGGTGCGCGGCGAAGAACTCCGGGGTGACCCGGCGCAGGGTGGCCTCCTCGGCCACCGCCTTGGCGCCGTTCTCGCAGAACTCCGCCCGGTGCCGGTGGTCCCCCTCCGGCCAGGCGCAGCCCGGGCAGTCGAAGCCGTCCTTCTGGTTCACCCGCAGCAGCGTCAGCGCGGTGCGCCGCACGCCCATCTGCCGCTGGGCGACGCGCAGGGTGCGGCCGACGGCCGGCAGCCCCGCCGCCGCGTGCCCGGGCTCCGCGACCTGCGGCGCGTCCTGGACCGGATCACCCTTGGGCGGCTTCGTCGCCATCGCACGCTCCCCTTCGACTGCGTGTGAGAAATACGCCGCCGATCCTCCCACGGGGTACCGGCAGGCCGCCGGGGCGGGCGACGCCGGTGCCCCCGCCGCCCGCCGCGAGCCGTGCGGGCCCGCCGTGGCGGTTCGCCGCGGAGCGGGCCGGTCCCGGCTGTCAGTGCGCCGTGGCAGGATCGGGGACGTGGCAGAAACAGCATCGAAGAAGACCGACAGCACCCCCGGCGGCCGTCCCCGGCTGATGCTCATGGACGGGCACTCGCTGGCCTACCGCGCGTTCTTCGCGCTGCCCGCGGAGAACTTCACCACCGCGACGGGCCAGCCGACGAACGCGATCTACGGCTTCGCGTCGATGCTGGCCAACACGCTGCGTGACGAGGAGCCCACGCACTTCGCGGTGGCCTTCGACGTCTCCCGCAAGACCTGGCGCTCCGAACGGTTCACCGAGTACAAGGCGAACCGCTCCAAGACCCCCGACGAGTTCAAGGGGCAGGTCGAGCTGATCGGCGAGCTCCTCGACGCCATGCACGCGCAGCGTTTCGCCGTCGAGGGCTTCGAGGCGGACGACATCATCGCCACCCTCGCCACCCAGGCCGAGGCCGAGGGCTTCGAGGTGCTGATCGTCACCGGCGACCGCGACTCCTTCCAGCTCGTCAGCGAGCACACCACCGTGCTGTACCCGACGAAGGGCGTCTCGGAGCTGACCCGGTTCACCCCGGAGAAGGTCGTCGAGAAGTACGGCCTGACGCCCGCCCAGTACCCGGACTTCGCCGCGCTGCGCGGCGACCCGTCCGACAACCTGCCCGGCATCCCCGGCGTCGGCGAGAAGACCGCCGCGAAGTGGATCAACCAGTTCGGCTCGTTCGCCGAACTCGTCGAGCGCGCCGAGGAGGTCAAGGGCAAGGCGGGCCAGAACCTGCGCGACCACCTGGAGTCGGTCAAGCTCAACCGGCTGCTCACCGAGCTGGAGCGCCAGGTGGAGCTGCCGAAGACGGTCGCCGACCTGGAGCGCGCCCCGTACGACCGCAAGACCGTCGCGATGGTGCTGGACACCCTGGAGATCCGCAACCCGTCGCTGCGCGAGCGGCTCTTCGCCGTCGACCCGGGCGCCGAGGAGGCCGAGACCACGCCGGTCACCGCGGACGGCGTGGAGGTGGACGGCACCGTGCTGCGCACCGGCGAGCTGGCCGGCTGGCTCGCCGAGCACGGCACCGGGACCCTCGGCGTCGCCACGGTCGACGCGTGGGCGCTGGGCACCGGCTCGGTCACCGAGATCGCGCTCGCCGCGGCCGGGGGAGCGGCCGCCTGGTTCGACCCCGCCGAGCTGGACGAGGCCGACGAGCGCGCCTTCGCCGGCTGGCTCGCCGACGCCGGCCGCCCGAAGGTGTTCCACAACGCCAAGGGAGCCATGCGGGTCCTCGCCGAGCACGGCTGGCGCGTCGAGGGCGTCGCGATGGACACCGCGCTCGCCGCTTACCTGGTCAAGCCGGGCCGCCGCTCCTTCGACCTGGACGCGCTGTCCCTGGAGTACCTGCACCGTGAGCTGGCCCCCGCCGCCGCGGCCGACGGACAGCTCGCGTTCGGCACGGACGAGGGCGCCGAGGCGGAAGCCCTGATGATCCAGGCCCGCGCCGTCCTCGACCTCGGGGAGGCGTTCGAGGGCCGGCTCGAGGAGGTCGGCGCCGCCGACCTGCTGCGGGACATGGAGCTGCCCACCTCCGCCCTGCTCGCCCGCATGGAGCGCGACGGCATCGCGGCCGACCGCGCCCACCTGGAGGCGATGGAGCTGACGTTCGCGGGCGCCGTGCAGCAGGCCGTGAAGGAGGCCCACGACGCCGCCGGCCGCGAGTTCAACCTCGGCTCGCCCAAGCAGCTCCAGGAAGTCCTCTTCGGCGAGCTGGCCCTGCCGAAGACGAAGAAGACCAAGACCGGCTACACCACGGACGCCGACGCCCTGGCCTGGCTCGCCACCCAGACCGACAACGAACTGCCAGTGATCATGCTCCGGCACCGCGAGCAGGCGAAGCTGCGCGTCACGGTCGAGGGCCTGATCAAGACCATCGCCGGCGACGGCCGTATCCACACCACCTTCAACCAGACGGTCGCCGCGACCGGCCGGCTGTCGTCCACGGACCCGAACCTGCAGAACATTCCGGTCCGCACCGACGAGGGCCGGGCGATCCGCCGCGGCTTCGTGGTCGGCGACGGATTCGAGTCGCTGATGACCGCCGACTACAGCCAGATCGAGCTGCGCGTGATGGCCCACCTCTCCGAGGACGAGGGCCTGATCGAGGCGTTCACCACGGGCGAGGACCTGCACACCACGGTCGCCTCCCAGGTCTTCTCCGTCGGCCGGGACGCGGTGGACGCGGAGATGCGCCGCAAGATCAAGGCCATGTCGTACGGCCTGGCCTACGGACTCTCCGCCTTCGGCCTCTCCCAGCAGCTCAACATTGAGGCGGCCGAGGCCCGCGGCCTGATGGACACCTACTTCGAGCGCTTCGGCGGCGTACGCGACTATCTGCGCCGGGTCGTCGACGAAGCACGGGCCACGGGCTACACGGCGACGCTCTTCGGACGCCGCCGCTACCTCCCCGACCTCAACAGCGACAACCGCCAGCGCCGCGAGGCGGCCGAACGCATGGCCCTCAACGCCCCCATCCAGGGCACGGCGGCCGACATCGTCAAGATCGCCATGCTCAACGTCGACCGGGCGCTGCGCGAGGCGGACCTGAAGTCCCGCCTGCTGCTGCAGGTGCACGACGAAATCGTGCTGGAGGTCGCCCCCGGGGAGCGCGCGGTCACGGAGGAACTCGTCCGCCGCGAGATGGCCGGCGCCGTCCGGCTGCGGGCCCCGCTCGACGTCTCGGTGGGCGTGGGCCGCGACTGGGAGTCGGCGGCCCACTGACACCCCCCCTCTGCCCGCCGCCCGGGGTGAGCCCCGGGCGCGGCAGGGGTCGGCGGTCCGGGTGCGTGTGGGGGAGTGCGGTGAGGTATGTGCCGGGCACCGTGAGGACGATCGGCGGTCCCGGTGCCTGCCTGAGGTGCGCACCGCGTCTCTCCCGAGTACCGCACCCCGCCCCCTGACCGGCGCAGCCCCGGCCGGGTGCTTCACTCACGTGGCCCCCGCCAGAACGCACCCCCGGCCCCGCAGCCGCAACACTGCGGGCATGGGTATACGCACGCTCCACCGCCGGACGCCCGAGTTCCTCGGCGGCACCCGGGCCGAGGCCGGCAGCGCCTCCGGCCCGGCCACGGCCGCCTCACCGGTCCCGGCCCTCGCGCCCGGCGCGAGCACCGCCCGCATCCCCGCCGAGCGGGCCGCGGCCGCCCGCCGTGCCGTCGCCGGCCTGCTGCGCCGGCCGGCCGCCCGCATCCGCCGCGCCGCCCACCGGCGGGCCTGGGCAGACCTCGCCCGCGCCTACCTCGCGCTCCTGCTCACCGCCGTCCCCCGCACCCGCCCCAGGCCCACCCTCACCGTCTTCGTGGCCTCCCTCAACGAACAGCCACCCGGCCCCGTCCCGCACCGGCCACCCCACCAGGACGGCCCGGAACACAGGCCTGACGACGTGCCGGGCTCCGCGCCCTGACTCGGGCCGCGTACAGCGGGAGCCCCGCTGTCCTGACGGCCGTCCCTCAGCGAACGGCGGACCGGTCCCGGCCCGCACCGGTCGTCTCTCCGGGATCGCCCGGGCCCCGGACCGGGCGCCGCCACGCCCTGACCCCGGCCGCGTACAGCAGGAACCCGAGCAGCAGCCCCGCGCCCGCGCCGAAGCACAGGGTCGGCACCAGATCCAGCGGCCGCACAGAGGCACCCCGGTACGCCCACCACCGCACCACCCGCTGCACCGCCCCGGCCAGCGCACAGCCGCCCAGCACCGCGGCGGCCCACCACCGGTCCCGCACAAACAGCGCGGGCACCCCCGCCGGGAGGCCGCCGGGCGCCCGCCGCAGGGCCCCCGCCAGGAACACGGCGATCACCACGGCGGCCACCGCCGACGAGCCGTACTGCAGCCAGGTGTACCGCGGCAGCCCCGCCGCCACCCCGCCGAGCCACGGGACCAGCCGCGACCCCCACCGGTCGTGGTGCGTGAACGCGTCCCACACGACGTGCGTCAGCGCCCCGAGCGCCGCCGACACGTACCACCACAGCACGCGCCCGGCCCGCACACGCGCGCGTGGCGCACCGCAGCGCAGCAGGGCGGCCGGGCCTGCCTGGCGGGCCCGGGGGAGCAGCGCCACCAGCGGCTCCCGCACGAACAGCCAAAGCCCCACCAGCGCCCACGCGATGAGCACGTCCACGCCCGCCACCCCCGGCAGGGAGTGGGTGACCGTCCCGAACTCCATCGCCCGCGGCCGGACGCCCGCCGCGTAGTAGGTCAGATCGGGCGCGAAGGACCCCGCGACGAGCCCCGAGGGCACCAGCCGCCCGCGTCCCCCGCCGTCGCGGCGGACGGCGGGCAGCACGGCCGCCGCATGACTGAGTGTGAACGGCAACGAGGCCCCCTCGGGCGGTCGTCGGCCACGGCTTCGCGACCGGTGATCACGTCCGGTCCAGTATGCGTCGGCGCCGCACCCGGCCCCGCGATACGACAGTCGTCGGCCAACCGGGGAAAACCGGACTCGAACGGGTGCCCCTGGCAGGCAAGTTGTCGTAGGGTCACGTGGGCTGCCGTGCCGGTCGGCACGGTCGCACACCCGTCGCACGGACGGAAAGGCGGAACAGGGGCAACCAGAGCACCGGGTCAACCGTCACACCAGAGCGAGGCAGACAGACGGAGACGGACGCGAGCACGCGTCCACGGGAGGGTTCACTCTATGGCGGCGCATTTCGGCAGGCGGCTGAGCAAGGGAGCGGCGACCACCGCCGTGGCCGCGGTGGCGGTCGCGGCACTGTCCGCGTCCCAGGCTCCGGGAGCGGCCGGCGACGAGCACGGCAGACCGGCCTCGGCCGGCTCCAGCAGCCCCGCACCCGACGCGGCCCTGGGCGGCGACGCCACCGGCAACTCGCCCTACTACACGGACCTTCCGCCGCTGAAGAGCCCCAACCCCAGCCCCTCGTCGACGGCCGGTGAGCCCGTCGTCCGGGGAGAGGCGGAGGCCGGCATCCCCGCGACCGTCCTCGACGCCTACAAGAAGGCCGAGGCGGAGCTGCGCTCCTCCAAGCCCGGCTGCAACCTGCCGTGGCAACTCCTGGCCGCCATAGGCAAGGTGGAGTCGGGTCAGGCCCGCGGCGGCCGCGTGGACGCCGACGGCACGACGATCGGCCGGATTCTCGGCCCGCAGCTCGACGGCAACGGCTTCGCGCTCATCAAGGACACCGACCACGGCGAGTACGACGGCAACAGCCAGTACGACCAGGCCATCGGCCCGATGCAGTTCATCCCCTCCACCTGGGCCTGGGCCGGCCGCGACGGCAACGACGACGGCAAGGCCGACCCCAACAACGTCTACGACGCCGCGCTCGCCGCCGGCCACTACCTGTGCCGCAACGACTGGGACATGTCCACCCAGGCCGGCCTGCACAGCGCGATCCTCAGCTACAACAACTCGCAGGACTACCTGAACCTGGTCCTGAACTGGCTGCAGTACTACCGCAAGGGCACCCACTCCGTGCCCGACGGCACCGGCCGCGTGCCCGGCCACCGCAGCGACGACGGCACCCCGCGCACCCACACCACGGCACCGTCCGACCCGCCCCGTACGAAGCCCGACACCAAGCCCGACCCGAAGCCCGACCCCAAGCCGCACCAGCCGGGCGGCGGCAGCCAGACCCCCGACCCGCAGCCGCCGAAGCCGCCGGTCCCGCCGAAGCAGCCCACGCCGTCGGAGACCGTCGACCACCTCGAGGACGCGGGCACCGCCAAGCTCACCGCCATGGCCGGCGACGCCTTCGACCAGCGCATCAGCACCCGCGCCGAGACCAAGGCCGGCATGGCCGTCGCCAAGGTCAGGGTCCGCTTCACCATCACCGGCGACACCGACGCCACCTTCGCCGGCGGCGAGAACGTCGCCACCGTCGTCACCGACGCCAAGGGCGTGGCCGTCGCCCCGGCCCTCCAGGCGGGCGAGAAGACCGGCGACTTCAGGATCACCACGGCGGTCGTCGGCCACCAGGTCACGAACGTCGGCTACACCGCCACCGTCACCGAACGCGCCGCCGACACCCTCACCCGCACCGGCGACACCGCGCTGACCTGCACCCCGGGCGCCGAGTTCGCCGAGAAGGTCCAGGTGCAGGCCACGTACAAGGGAGCGGCCGCGGGCCGGGTCGCCGCCACCGCCACCCTGATCAAGGCCGCCGACGACGCCACCGAGAACGACAAGGGCCCCTACTTCAAGGACGCCGACGGCAAGGCGGTACGCACCCTCACCGGCCTCAAGACCGACGCCAAGGGCCTGCTCACGCTGCCCGCGCTGTACGCCGACGACACCACCGGCACCTTCCTGCTCCAGCTCACCACCCCGGGCGGCGGCACCGTCACCGTCGAGCTGAAGGTCGCCGCCGCCGACGCCTCCGCGAGCCCCTCGCCGAGCCCGTCCGCGACCTCCTGACGGCACCCACGGCACGACCGGCCCCGACACGACGAGGGCGCCCCTCCGCACCGGCGGACGGGCGCCCTCGCCGCGCGAGCGGCCGGCGTCAGCGCCGCAACCGGGCGTTGGTGTGCCGGGTGGGCTCCGCGCCCGCCGGGTTCTCGGGCCACGGATGCTTCGGATAGCGCCCCCGCAGCTCGGCGCGCACACCCCGGTAGCCCTCCCGCCAGAAGGAGGCGAGATCGGCCGTGACGGCGGCGGGCCGCCCGGCCGGCGAGAGCAGGTGCACCAGCAGCGGCACTCCCGCCACGGCCGGCGTCTCGCGCAGCCCGAACATCTCCTGCAGCTTCACGGCGAGCACCGGACGCTCCGGATCCCGGTAGTCGATCCGGATCCTGGACCCACTGGGCACGGTGATCCGCTCGGGCGCCAGCTCGTCCAGCCGGGCCGCGTCCCCGCTCGCCCACGGCAGCAGCCGCGCCAGCGCCTGCCCGGCGTCGATCCGCGCCAGATCGGCCCGCCGCCGTGCCCGGCCCAGCTCCGGCTCCAGCCACTCGTCCGCGCGCGCGTACAGCGCCTCGTCCGACACGTCCGGCCAGGGTTCGCCTGCCTGCGTCCGCAGGAACGCCAGCCGCTGCCGCAGGGCCGTGGCATCCGGCGACCAGCGCAGCAGCCCCAGCCCCTCGGCCCGCAGACCCTCCAGCAGCGCCGCGCGCACGAGCCCGGGATCGGCCTGCCGCAACGGCCGCACGGCCAGCTCCACGGCCCCCAGGCTCTCCACCTGCCGGGCCACGACGTCACCGCCGGCCCAGCGCACCTCGTTCCGCTCCTCGAGCAGCGCGCCGGCGGCGGCCCGGGCCACGTCCTCCGTCACGGCCGCCCCCAGCCGCACGCGCGCGTGCCCCTTCCCCGCGGCCCGGTCGGCGACGGCGACGACGATCCAGGGCGCACCCCGCAGCGCCGACCCCTCACCCAGCTCGGCCCGGGTCCCGGAGACCATCAGATACGACCCCCCGTCCAGCCTGGCCACCCGCTCCGGAAACGCCAGCGCGACGGTCACCCCGACCAGCCGGTCCTCCCCGGCGGCCGCGGCCGCGGCTTCCCCGGACAGCGCGGCCGCGGCTTCCCCGGACACCGCGGCCGCGGCTTCCCTGAGCCCTGCAGCCGCAGCTTCCCCGGCTTCTGCCGTCGCGGTGTCCCTGGGGCCTGCTGCCTTCGCATTCCCGGGCCCGGCCGACGGGGCTTGCCTGGGCCGCGCCGTCGCGGCTTTCCCAGGTCCTGCCGTCGCGGATTCCCCGGGTCCATCCTTCGGGGCTTGCCTGAGCCGCGCCGCAGCTTCCCGGGCTCCTGCCGTCGCGGTGTCCCTGGGGCCTGCTGCCTTCGCATTCCCGGGCCCGGCCGACGGGGCTTGCCTGCGCCCCGCCGTCGCAGCTTCTCCGGCTCCTGCCGTCCTCCCGGCACCCTCGGCACCCCCGGCGTCCGCCGCCACCGCACCTCCGGGTCCCGTCCGCGGCTCCCCGCCGCCGGCGGGCGGGACGGACGCCGACGACACCGCCCGCAGCCGTCGTACCTCCGCAGCCCAGCGACCCGCGTAGGCGTCACCCCCGCGCCGGGCCCGTCGCAGAGCACCGGCGAGATCGTCCCCGTACTCCCGCGGCACCTCCTCGGACAGCAGGGCGACGGCCTCCGCGCCGTCCCCGGCGGTGTCCAGCAGGGCCCGGCCCAGCCGCGGATGCACCCCCAGCCGGCCCAGCCGCACACCCAGCCCGGTGGCCCGCCCCGCCGGGTCCACCGCGCCCACGGCCGTCAGCACCTCGCGCGCCGCCGCCATCGCGCCGCCCGGCGGCGGATCCGGCAGCGCCAGCCCCGAGGCGTCCGGGTCGCCCCAGCAGGCCACCTGAAGGGCGAACGCCGTCAGATCGGCCACCTTGATCTCCGGCGCCGGGAAAGCCGCCAGCCGGCCGTCCTCGGCCTCCGTCCAGCACCGGTACACCCAGCCCGGCGCCTCACGCCCGGCCCGCCCCGCCCGCTGCCGCCCGGCGGCGCGCGACGCCCGCACCGTCACCAGCCCGCTCAGCCCGCGCGCGTGATCCACCCGCGGCTCCCGCGCAAGTCCCGCGTCCACCACCACCCGCACCCCGGGCACCGTCAGCGACGACTCCGCCACCGACGTCGCCAGCACCACCCGGCGCCCCCGGCCGGGCGCCAGCACCGCGTCCTGCACGGCGGCCGGCGCCCGGCCGTGCACCTGGAGCACCTCCACCGCCCCCAGATCGCCCAGCTGACCCGCGACGCGCGCGATCTCACCCACGCCGGGCAGGAAACACAACACGTCACCCTCCCGCTCGGCCAGCGCCCGCCGCACCACCGAGGCCACATGAGCGAGCAGCGCCGGATCCACCCGCATCCCCTGCGGCGGCCGCACCGGACGCGCCGGAGGCGCCCACACGACCTCCACCGGATGCGCGACGCCCGCCGCCTCCACCACCCGCGCCCCGCCCAGCAGCCGCGCCCACGCCTCGGCGTCCGTGGTCGCCGACGCCGCCACCAGCCGCAGCTCAGGACGCAGCGCCTGCCGCACGTCCCACAGGAACGCGGCCACCGTGTCGGCGTCCAGATGCCGCTCGTGGCATTCGTCGAGCACCACCACGTCCACACCCGCCAGCTCCTGGTCCCGCTGCAGCCGCTGCAGCAGCACACCCGTGGTCACGACCTCCACGCGCGTGCGCCGTCCCACCACACGCTCCCCGCGCACCGTGTAGCCGACACTGTCGCCGGTCCGCTCGCCGAGCAGCCACGCCATCCGCCGGGCCGCCGCCCGCGCCGCGATCCGCCGCGGCTCGGCCACCACGACACGCCTCGCGGGCCCGCCGCCGGCCAGCCCGGCGAGCACCAGCGGCACCAGCGTCGTCTTGCCGGTGCCCGGCGGCGCCACCAGCACGGCCGTGCCGTCCGCGTCCAGGGCCTCGGTCAGGGCGGGCAGGGCGGCCCGCACGGGCAGCGCGTCGAGGGCGTCGTAACGAATCACGTCCCCAGTGTCGTACGGCGGCGGGACCACCCGGCACGCGCGTGCGCGCAGGAAAGACGGCGCATCCCGACCGGCGGGATCCGCCACCGATGGGATCCGCCGAGGGGATTCGCCGCGCCGCGCCTGTCGCACACTCCGCACGCGCACGCCCATGCGCGCACGGCCGACCGCAGCCCGAGTGCGCACCCCAGCGCGCACACACGCACGCGCGCGCATACGAGGTCAGAGGTCAATGGACACACGCACGCGCGCGCACGAGAAGTGACGTCGTGCTCAGTCCCGCTCGCACACGAAGATCGCCGTGCCCGGGATCAGGTTCCCGCGCAGCGGGGACCAGCCGCCCCACTCCGAGGTGTTCCACGCCGGCCACTCCGGCTCCACCAGGTCCACCAGCCGCAGCCCCGAGGCCACCACGTCCCGTACCCGGTCCCCGAGCGTCCTGTGGTGCTCCACGTACACCGCCCGGCCCTCCTCGTCCTGCTCCACGTAGGGCGTGCGGTCGAAGTAGGAGGCGGACACCGACAGCCCCTCGGGGCCGGGCTCGTCCGGGAAGGCCCAGCGGATCGGGTGCGTCACCGAGAAGACGAACCGGCCGCCCGGCCGCAGCACCCGGCGCACCTCCCGCAGCACCAGCCGCGGATCGGCGACGAACGGCAGCGCCCCGTACGCGGAGCACACCAGGTCGAAGGAGGCGTCCGCGAACGGCAGCGCGCCGGCGTCCGCGCACACGAGCGGGAACGACCCGCCGATGCGCAGGGCGTGCTGGAGCTGTCGGTGCGAGAGGTCCAGGGCCACCGGCCGGGCGCCCTGGGCGGCCAGCCAGCGCGAGCACTGGGCGGCGCCCGCCCCGATCTCCAGGACCTCCTTGCCCTTCAGCTCCTCCGGCGGGCCCAGCAGCTCGGCCTCCACCTCGTCCAGGCCCTCCGGGCCCCACACGAAGCGGTCGTCACCGAGGAACGTCCCGTGCTCGACCTGGTACTCGTCGGCGTTGCGGTCCCACCAGCCACGGTTGGCCCGGCTGCTCTCCGCGACCCCGGCGTCACGCCGGGTGGCTTCCGCCTCGAACCCGTCCGGGTCGAGCTGTTCCGGCTCTTGGATGATCGGCTCCCTCGTCGTACTCTTCCGTCCAACCCGCCGGGCGCGACACGGCGAGAACGAAGGCCTACGCGGCCCACAGGACCTTTCCTGTGCCGGGTATGCGGCGATCCGCCCCCGGTGTGCGCCTTCGCGCATTGACCATGCCCGGCTGCCCCCGTATGCTACAAGTTGCGCTGCGGGCCTGCGCACCTCAGACGTAGCAGGCTGCGCTCGCATCTGTTGTATGTCCCCTCGGTTGTCGAGGCGTCATCACCAGTTCACCTGGTGGGGCGCTTCCTTGGCTGTCCGGCTTCTGCAGAGCGAAACGGGCTCCCGGCGTAAGCAGTACCTACGACTTCAATGTCCGTACCGGAGCCCTTTCCCACATGACGAGCAGCACCGAGACCACCGCCACCACCCCGCAGGTAGCGGTCAACGACATCGGTAACGAGGAAGCCTTCCTCGCCGCGATCGACGAGACGATCAAGTACTTCAACGACGGCGACATCGTCGACGGCGTCATCGTGAAGGTCGACCGGGACGAGGTCCTGCTCGACATCGGTTACAAGACCGAAGGCGTTATCCCGAGCCGCGAGCTCTCCATCAAGCACGACGTCGACCCCAACGAGGTCGTCGCCGTGGGCGATGAGATCGAGGCCCTGGTCCTCCAGAAGGAGGACAAGGAAGGCCGCCTCATCCTGTCCAAGAAGCGCGCTCAGTACGAGCGTGCCTGGGGCACGATCGAGAAGATCAAGGAAGAGGACGGGATCGTCACCGGTACCGTCATCGAGGTCGTCAAGGGTGGTCTCATCCTCGACATCGGCCTCCGTGGCTTCCTCCCGGCCTCCCTGGTCGAGATGCGTCGTGTCCGCGACCTCCAGCCCTACGTGGGCAAGGAGCTCGAGGCCAAGATCATCGAGCTGGACAAGAACCGCAACAACGTGGTCCTGTCCCGCCGTGCCTGGCTCGAGCAGACCCAGTCCGAGGTCCGCCAGACGTTCCTCACGACCCTGCAGAAGGGTCAGGTCCGCTCCGGCGTGGTCTCCTCGATCGTCAACTTCGGTGCCTTCGTGGACCTGGGTGGCGTCGACGGTCTGGTCCACGTCTCCGAGCTCTCCTGGAAGCACATCGACCACCCCTCCGAGGTCGTCGAGGTCGGCCAGGAGGTCACCGTCGAGGTCCTCGACGTCGACATGGACCGCGAGCGCGTCTCCCTGTCGCTGAAGGCGACCCAGGAAGACCCGTGGCAGCAGTTCGCCCGCACCCACCAGATCGGCCAGGTCGTGCCCGGCAAGGTCACGAAGCTGGTTCCGTTCGGTGCGTTCGTCCGCGTGGACGAAGGCATCGAGGGTCTGGTCCACATCTCCGAGCTGGCCGAGCGCCACGTGGAGATCCCGGAGCAGGTCGTCCAGGTCAACGACGAGATCTTCGTCAAGGTCATCGACATCGACCTCGAGCGCCGTCGCATCAGCCTCTCGCTGAAGCAGGCCAACGAGTCCTTCGGTGCCGACCCGGCCTCGGTCGAGTTCGACCCGACCCTGTACGGCATGGCCGCGTCCTACGACGACCAGGGCAACTACATCTACCCCGAGGGCTTCGACCCCGAGACCAACGACTGGCTCGAGGGCTACGAGAAGCAGCGCGAGGAGTGGGAGCGCCAGTACGCCGAGGCGCAGTCCCGCTTCGAGCAGCACCAGCAGCAGGTCATCAAGTCCCGCGAGGCGGACGCCCAGGCCGCTGCCGAGGGTGGCGAGGCCGCCGCTCCGGCCGCCTCGGGTGGCGGTTCGTACTCCTCCGAGGGTGCGGACACCTCCGGTGCCCTCGCCTCGGACGAGGCGCTGGCCGCGCTGCGCGAGAAGCTGGCCGGAGGCCAGAGCTGAGCGCTAGCCGCCAGGCTTAGCCGATAGCCGCTGAGGGGCCGCACCTTTCGAGGTGCGGCCCCTCTGGGTTTCCCGGGAACCCCTTCCCGTCGCCCGTCCCACCCCGTCACGCGACGGCTGGGCGTCCGGCGAGGCGGCTTTGCCCTCTGCGATGCGGCCGGGCCCTCGGCGAGGCGGCCTGACAGGGCGTCAAGGCGGCCGGCGTCAGACACCTGATCAGCGCCGTCACACGGGAATGCCCACGCTCCGGGGCGCGTTCTTCATGGGGAACACGAGGAGGAGCGGTCACAGTGCTTGATCCGCAGGGTTTGTACGCATGGGAGCCGAAGGGCCTCGCCGTGGTCGACATGGCGCTCGCCCAGGAGTCGGCCGGACTTGTCATGCTCTACCACTTCGACGGATACATCGACGCGGGCGAGACCGGCGACCAGATCGTCGACCGGCTCCTCGACTCGCTGCCCCACCAGCTCGTGGCACGCTTCGACCACGACCGGCTCGTGGACTACCGCGCCCGCCGGCCGCTGCTGACCTTCACCCGGGACAGCTGGTCCGACTACGAGGTGCCGGCCATCGAGGTCCACCTCGTCCAGGACACCACCGGCGCCCCCTTCCTGCTGCTGTCCGGACCCGAACCCGATGTCGAATGGGAACGGTTCGCCGCCGCCGTACGGCAGATCGTGGAACGGCTCGGCGTCCGGCTCTCCGTGAACTTCCACGGCATCCCCATGGGCGTCCCGCACACCCGCCCCGTGGGCCTCACCCCCCACGGCAACCGCACCGACCTCGTCCCCGGACACCGCAGCCCCTTCGAGGAGGCCCAGGTGCCCGGCAGCGCCGAGGCACTGGTCGAGTACCGCCTCGCCGAAGCCGGCCACGACGTCCTCGGCGTCGCCGCGCACGTCCCGCACTACATCGCCCGCTCCCCCTACCCGGACGCGGCGCTGACCGTCCTGGAGGCCGTCACGGCCGCCACTGGCCTGGTGCTGCCGGGCGTCGCCCACGCACTGCGCACGGAGGCCCACCGCACGCAGACGGAGATCGACCGGCAGGTCCAGGAGGGCGACGAGGAGCTCACAGCACTCGTCCAAGGGCTCGAGCACCAGTACGACGCGGCCGCGGGCGCCGAGACCCGGGGCAACATGCTCGCCGAACCCGTCGACATCCCCTCCGCCGACGAGATCGGCCGCGAGTTCGAACGCTTCCTGGCGGAGCGGGAAGGCGAGAACTGAGACCGCCGCACCACGCGGCCCGGCCCGGAAGCGGCCCTGTCACCGGCAGGGCCTAAGCTTCCGCCCATGCTGAAAGTGGGCCTGACCGGCGGGATCGGCGCCGGCAAGAGCGAGGTGTCGCGGCTGCTCGTGGAGCACGGGGCGGTACTGATCGACGCCGACCGCATCGCACGCGAGGTCGTCGCACCCGGCACCCCCGGGCTCGCCGCCGTGGTGGACGCCTTCGGCACGGACGTCCTCACCGCCGACGGCAGCCTGGACCGGCCCAGACTCGGCTCCGTCGTCTTCGCCGACCCCGGGAAACTGGCCGTCCTCAACGCGATCGTGCACCCCCTCGTCGGCGCCCGCTCCCGCGAGCTGGAGGCCGCCGCCGCCGAGGACGCCGTCGTCGTCCACGACGTCCCCCTGCTCACCGAGAACGGGCTGGCCCCCCTCTACGACCTGGTGATCGTCGTCGACGCCGGCCCCGCCACCCAGCTCGACCGCCTGGTACGACTGCGCGGCATGACCGAGGACGACGCCCGCGCCCGCATGGCCGCCCAGGCGACCCGCGAGCAGCGCCGGGCGATCGCCGACATCGTGATCGACAACGACGTACCGCTGGACACGCTCAGAAAGCGCGTCGCGGAAGTCTGGGACGACCTCGCGCGCCGGGCGCACGAGCCCCGCACACCGCCCCCGGACGGCGGCCCGCGGCAGGGCGGCGCGGAATAGCGGACCATGCCCGGGCGTTGAAACGCTGCAGTGAGGAAAGGACTCTGCCGTGCCCGAGACCAGTGGTTCGTCCGGACGTACCCCGGAGACGCATGTCATCGACTTCCGCGCGGCCGAACAACTGCTCAACGCGCGGGACCCGCGGGGCGCGGTGAAACTCCTCGACGGCGTCATCGCCGCACACCCCGAGAACACCGCCGCCCGCCTGCTGCGCGCCCGCGCCTTCTTCGCGGCCGCCCAACTGCGCCCCGCCGAGCTGGAATTCACCATCGTGCTGGAGCGGGAACCCGACAACGCCTACGCCCACTTCGCGCTCGCCCGCACCTACGAACGCCAGGGCCGCCCCGACCAGGCAAAACGGCACTTCCGGCTGGCCGCCGCCCTCGACCCCAACCCCCAGTACCTCAAGGCCGCCCGCTTCGACACCTGACCCCGCGCAGCCCGCCGGCACCCCTCACGGACGGCGGGACCACGGCGGCCCGGGCCCCCGGGGACCGCCCTCCGGCGGCGAGTACGGAGGAACCCCGGGCCCCGGCTGATAGTGCGGGCCCTGCCGCATGTGCCTGACGATCACCGCCAGGTCCACCGTGGCCACCAGCCACAGCACCCCGCACGCGGCCGCCCAGCCAGGACGCCCGACCAGCGAGAACACCGCCGTCCCGAAGACCGCCCAGAGCACCCCCCACAGGCTCAGCCAGAACCGCGCCCGCAGCGCACTGCGCGCGGTCACCGGCTCACTGCCCGTACGCATCCGGACCACCACTCCTGACTTGCAACGTACTCTTCGAGAGGACACACACCAAGGGGGTCACCGCGTGCTGCCGGACGCCGACGAACTGGCCGAGGAACTCCTCGACCTGGCCGTACCCCTCGAAGACGTCGACGACCTCGTGCGCATGGCCCGCCGCGTGCGCGACGACCCCGAACTGCGGCAGTCCCTCGAGAACGCCGTCGCCGGCCTGGTGCACGACCTCGGAGAGATCCGCGGCGGCGCCGACCTGCCCGACCTCGACTGGCCGGCGGGCCCGCTGCAACGCTGCTTCCCCGTCTACGTCCTCGTCGCGGCCCTGCCCCACCTCCGCCGCCACCACCGCGAGCGCGGCATCCCCGCCGACATCACCCGGCGCACCCTCGCCGACCTCGGCCGCAACATGACCACCCACCGCAGACGCCACGGCCGGGCCGGCCTCGCGGCGCCACGCTGGCTCACCCTGCACTGGCGCGGCGAGCTCTACCAGCTGGGACGCCTGCAGTTCCAGCGGGCCCCGCTCGGGCCCGGCACCGCAGCGGCACTCGCGGCGGCCGGACTGGACGTGACCGAACGGACGCCCTGCCTGAACCTCCACATACCCGCCTACACCGGCCCCCTCACACCGGCCGCCTGCGACCGCTCCCTGGCCCTGGCCGCGGACTTCTTCGCCCGCCACTACCCCGACGAGAAGCACCCGGCCGCCGTCTGCCACTCCTGGCTGCTCGACCCCCAGCTGAAGCAGTACCTCCCCGCGCACTCCAACATCGTCCGCTTCCAGGAACGGTTCCGCACCGCCCACGACGACCCCGAACCGGCCGACACCACACCCGTCAGGTTCGTCTTCGGCGACCCGGACCTGCCGATCACCGACCTGCCCCGGCACACCCCCGTAGAACGAGCGGTCGGCGACCATCTGCGGTCCGGAGGCCACTGGTACATCGGGCACGGATGGTTCCCGTTCCCCAGCACGTGACTCGAACGAGTGAACCACCGCCCCCTCAGGAACGCCCCTCCCCACCCCACCCGTTCTCCCGGCATGACAGTCGAAATGCGTGAGGGATACCAAGGAACCGGACCCGGTGCGATCACCCCGGACGGCTGCGCGGTCGAGCTGTACACACGGCTCCCTGTCGGCGCCGAACCGGACATCATCGCGGGCGCCGTACCCGCCGGAGCGCACATCCTCGAACTCGGCAGCGGAGTGGGCCGGATGACCCACGCCCTGCTGCAACGCGGCTTCACGGTCACGGCGGTGGACGAGTCCGCCGAGATGCTCGCCCACGTCCGCGGCGCACGCACCATATGCGGACCGATCGAAAAGCTCGATCTGGACGAGAAGTTCGACGTGGTCATGCTCGCCTCCTTCCTCGTCCACGCCGGGGACATCGAGGTGCGCCGGGGCCTGCTGCGCACCTGCGCCCGACACGTGGCGGAGGGCGGCTGCGTGCTCATCCAGCGAGAGGGCGAGGACTATCACACCGACATACCGAGAGAGCGGGTCGACCCGAGCGGCTTCACCGTACGGATCGCCTCCGACGAACCGGTCGGCGACGGAGTGCGCTCGGTGCGCGCCGAGTACGTGTTCCCCGACGCGGTCTGGACCCAGACGTTCCTGAGCCGGCCCCTGACCCAGGAGCAGTTCCAACAGGCGCTGGCGGAGACGGGACTGGAGGTGGACGCCTGCCTGACCCCGGACGGGACCTGGGTGAGGGCGGTATCGACGGCGTAGCGGCGAACCACCGATGAGTTCTCGGCACGGTGCCCGTCTACCTCTGTGACAGCAATCGGGACCGCTTCACACAGGAGACCACCATGTCCGAGACCGCCGCCCGCGTCGCCTCCAGCGCCTCCCCGACCGCCCGCGGTCGCTTCGCCCGGATCGCCCTGCGCTCGGTGCAGGTGCTGCTCGCCCTGTTCTACGCGATCGCGAGCGCGCTGCCCAAGCTGATCGCGCATCCGTCGGCCGTCGAGTCCTTCGACAAGATGGGCTGGGGCAGCGCGGGCATGTACGCCATCGGGGTGCTGGAACTGGCCGGTGCCGTCGCGCTGTTGGTGCCGGTCCTGCAGTCGGTGGCGGCGATGGCGCTGAGCGCGCTGATGGTGGGCGCGTTCATCGTCCAGCTCACCGCCTTCGACGGTCAGAACGCGGCGACCCCGCTAATCCTGATCGTGCCGCTCGCGCTGATCGCCTGGGCCCGGCGTGCCCACAACAAGGACCTGCTGCGACTGCTGCGGGGCGCAGGCGGCGGCCGCCAGGCGTGACCTGAGCGGCAGACGGCCAGTGACGTCGGTGAAGGGCCGCGGCCGGCACACGCCGGACGAGGCAGGCCGCACGTCCGACGTGCGGAGGCCGCGCGTCCGACGTGTGCGGGACATGGTCCGACATGCGCCGAACCTGGGCAGCGGATCGTGTACGAACGAGGGGGAGGGGTTGGGGGGGTGGGGGGGAGGGGCCCCCGCGGAGGCGAACTCACCGCCCCCGTGAACGCCCGCCCGATCCTCCGGCCCCGCCCGCCCTGCCACGCCCGCCGGTGCCCTGTGACCGTCCCGGACCACCGGGCCCACCGGGGCTACCGGGACCACCTGCTCCGCCCAGCGCCCCCGGTGCGCCAGGGGCGCCCGGTCCACCGAAGCCGCCCAGGCCGCCCAGGCCGCGCAGCCGTTCCAGCTCACGGCGGTCCCGCTTGGTGGGACGGCCGGCGCCCCGGTCGCGGAGGCCGGCCGGAGCGACGGCCTCGCGGGGCGGCGGGGGCGGGGAGTTGTCGATGTAGCACTGGACGGCCACCGGGGCGCCGACGCGTTTGCGGATCAGCCGCTTGACGATGACGACGCGCTCCCGGCCTTCGTGCCGCAGACGCACCTCGTCGCCGACGCGCACGGAGTACGCGGGCTTCACGCGCTCGCCGTTGACGTGCACGTGCCCGCCGCGGCAGGCGGTGGCGCCCAGCGAACGGGTCTTGATCAGACGGACCGCCCAGATCCAGCTGTCGATCCGTACCGTCTCGCCCTTGCCCGGACCGGCCGCCTCGGCGGCGGCCACCGCGGCGGCGATCTTGGGTTCGAGCGGCTGGGAGCCCGTGGCCCCGGCACCCTCGGCGCCTGCGGCGGGGCCCGGTTCGCCGCCGTCACGGTGCACGTTCTCGTCCGCATCCTCGGAAGCCATGCCCCGACCCTAACTCCCCGGGCAGTCAGAGCCGGGCTGGTTTTCCGGCGACAGCCCGGACCACGTACCCGCCTCCCCGCCCCGCCCCCGCGTACGTTCCCGTAGCGGCCGGCCACCCGCGGTCCGCCGGCGCGGGGCCCGTGAGCCGGACCGGCACAGGGGCCGCGGTCCGTCGGCGCCAGGCCCGTGAACCGGACCGCCACACGGCGGGCTTACGGTGGCGGCATGGACGACAGCAGCGACCTGACCCGGCTGGACCGGCGCGTCGCGGAGTGCCGGGCCTGCCCGAGGCTGGTCGAGTGGCGTGAAGAGGTGGCCCGCACCAAGCGGGCCGCGTTCGCCGACTGGACCTACTGGGGGCGGCCGGTGCCCGGCTTCGGCCCGGCCGACGCCCGGCTTGCGATCATCGGACTGGCCCCGGCGGCGCACGGGGGCAACCGCACCGGCCGTATGTTCACCGGTGACCGCTCCGGCGACGTGCTGTACCAGGCGCTGTACGACGTGGGGCTCGCCTCGCAGCCCACCTCGGAGCGGCTCGGCGACGGCCTGGAGCTGTACGGGGTCCGCGTCACCTCACCCGTGCACTGCGCCCCGCCCGCGAACAAACCCACCCCCGCCGAGCGCGACACCTGCCGGCCCTGGCTGGTGGAGGAGCTGGGGCTGCTGCGGCCGACGCTCAGGGCCGCCGTCGTGCTCGGCGCCTTCGGCTGGCAGGCCGCGCTGCCCGCGTTCGCCGAGGCGGGCTGGCCCGTGCCCCGGCCGCGCCCGGCGTTCGCCCACGGCGCCCGGGTCGCCCTCGACGGCCTGGACGTCTTCGGCTGCTTCCACGTCAGCCAGCGCAACACCTTCACCGGCCGGCTCACCGCCGAGATGCTCCGCGAGGTGCTGCGCACGGCCGCGGACACGGCCGGGCTGCCGTGACCGCTCCTCCCGGCCGCGCGGCACACGCCCGCCCGAGGAGGAACCGACCGTCCCCTGGACGAGGAGCACCGCCAGCCACCTGCCCCGCGAGAGCGACCCGCCGCCCGGCCCTGGACGCGGAGCCCGCCCGCCGCCGAACGGTCCTCAGGGCCGCCACTCGTACCGCACGTCCGGCTCCCGTTCCTCGTTGCCGCTGCCGTCCGTGTGCTCGGCGGCGACGAATCCGTGCCGCTCGTAGAAGCGGTGCGCGGGCTTGTTGACCTGGAAGGTCCACAGCGTGAGCCCCTGCGGACTGCGCTCCTTGGCGAGGGCGACGAACCGGTCCCCGACACCCCGCCCGCGCCACCCGGGATCCAGGTAGAGCTGGGACAGCGAAGTGCCGTCCAGGACCATCACGCCGACGATCCCGTGCCCTTCCTCGGTCGCCTCAGCGACCCAGGTCTCCCGCAGCGGCACCACCACGTCGCGGAAATAGTTCCGCACGTCGTCGTCGGTGCGGGGCCGGACGACCGTGGGCAGCGCGGCCGCGAACGACCGCAGCCAGACGCCGGCGGCCGCAGCGGCGTCGGCCGCCACCGCCCGCCGCAGCACGACACCGTTCCCGGACGTCATCGGTCCGCCCCCGTTTCCGGCACCACGGCCGTCGCCGTGATCTCCACGAGCTGACCGGTGTAGCCGAGGCAGGCGACACCGAGCAGCGTGGACGAGTGGGGGCCACGGCTCAGCCCGGAGGCCTCGACGACCTCCCACACCGCGGACAGCACGGAGGGCTCGGCGCTGACGACGTACACCTCCGTCCCCAGCACGTGTTCCAGACCGCTGCCGACGGAGCGCAGCTGTTCCGTCAGGTTGGCGATCACCTGCTCGGCCTGCCGCACCGGATCCCCGGGTCCGACCACCTCGCCCTTCTCGTCGAGCGGCACGGCCCCCGCCAGGAAGGCGAGCCTGGTGCCCGCCTCGACGACGGAGACATGGGAGTAGGTGGGCGGCGGGAAGAGGGCGGGGGAGGTCACTCGCCGGATCATGGCGGCTCCTGGTGTGGTGGGCGGACAACTTCCCGATCATCCGGGGGCAGCCCGGTCCCGCGCACCCGAATTTCCGCCCCGGCGGTCTCCCTGGGCGGGCCGGGTTCCGTTCATAAAGAAGCCGCCCGATCCGGGGCATATTTCACCTCGCCGAAACGTCATGGAACAGGGCCTTCGGGGTACGCCGCTTATCCTGGGAACCGCACCTCACCGCTCGGCCACTGTCGTCCGAAGGCCCAGATCGCCCTCGTATGGACAGGAGCCCCGTGTCGCGCCCCGCCGCACTGTCACTGCCGCCCTGGTTCGCGCACGCCCTGCGCACCCAGCGTGGGCCCGTCCCGTGGAGTGCGCTGATCCGCGGCGCGCTCGCCGCCGGGCCGCTGCTGCTGACCGGGATGCTCGCCGGCCGCACACCGCTGGGGGTGCTCGCCGCCATCGCCGCGATGCTCGCCGGGATCAACGACCGGCCCGGCAGCAGGCGGGCCTCCGTCGAACGGCTCGGGGTGCCCGCGCTGGCCGGGACGCTCGGGCTGCTCGTGGGCACCTGCGCCGGGCAGCAGTTGTCCGCGGTGCCGCTGACCCTGCTGTTGACCTTGCTCGGGCTGGCCGCCGGGGGCATCAGCGCCGTCGGGCCCGTCGCCTCCGCCGCCGGCACGCAATTGCTCGTCACCGCCGCCATCGGCGCCGGGATGCAAGGGGACACGAGCGCCTGGCAGCAGGGCCTGGCCTTCCTCGCCGGAGCGGGCTGGCTGCTCCTGCTGCGCCTCGCCCTGCCCACGCCCGGGTCGATCGCCGGTGACTTCCGCTTCGACGGCGAGCGGGCGGCGGTCGCCGATGTGTACGAGGCCATCGCCGGGCTGCTCGACGCCACGGGCGGCGCGGCCGCCACGGCCCGGCGGGCCGCGCTCACCGCCGCCCTGGACCACGCCCAGGACGCCCTGGCCGGACCCCGGCTGCGCCGCCGCGCCAGCTCCGCCGCCGAGCGCCGGCTGCACGCCCAGTTCACCGCCGCGCTGCCCCTCGCCGAAGCCGCCACCGCCCTGGCCTGGGCGGGCGAGCCGGTCTCCGCGCGGGCGGCCGAAGGACCCCGGCGGCTGGCCGCCGCCGTCCGCGGCAACACCGGCACCGGCCCGCTGCCCGCCCCCAACCGGTCGGCGCCCGCCCTGCGCGCCCTCGACGACGCCCTGCTGCGCGCCGCCGAGGCCTTCGACCGGGCCGGGAACGGCGTGCACCGGCTGGCCGCCCGGCGGCGCGGCGTCCGGGCCGCTGTCCGGGACGCGGTCAAGGCCGCGTTCGGCACCGGCGGCCGGGAGTACGGACTGCGGGTCGCCCTCTGCTTCGGGGCCAGCGCGGCCGTCGCCCAGGCGCTGCACGACGCCCGCTGGTACGGGCAGCACCAGCACTGGTACTGGCTGCCGGCCACGACCGTCTTCCTGGTCAAGCCCGACCTCGGTCCGCTCGCCTCGCGGGTGCTGTGCCGGGCGGCCGGAACCGTGTTCGGCGCCCTCTTGTTCGCCGGTCTCGCCGCGCTGCTGCCCCGGCCGGAGGGCCTGGTCGTCCTGGTGACGGTGTGCGGGGCGCTCGTCCCGCTCTCCACCCGGAACTTCGCGGCGCTGACCGCCGTCATCACCCCCCTGGTGCTCGCCCTGGTCATGATCGGCGGCGAGCCGCAGGCTTCGCTGAGCCGTATCGGCGAGACCCTGCTGGCCTGCGCGATCGTGCTGGTCGTCGGGCATCTGCCGATGCCCGGCGAGCGGGGCGGCGGAGTACGGGCCCGGCTCGACGCCGCGGGGAGCGCCGCGCACGCCTACCTGGTGCACGTCCTGAGCGAGCCCGGCGACCGGGCCGAACGGTGGGCGCTGCGCCGGGAGGCCTACCGCACCCTCGCCGAGGCCCGTACGGCGATCGCGGTCTCGGCCGCCGAGCTGCCCGCCCTGGCCCGGCACACCGAGGGCACGGACGGCGTCGCCGTCGTCCTGGAACGCCTCGTGGACACCACCACGGCCTGCGCGGTGCACCTCGACGACACCGGACGGCTCACCCCCCAGCACACCGGCCTGCTGCGGGACCTGCTCGACGAGCTGGAGCGGCGCGAGGGATGGGCCGCGCCGCCCGTCGCCGCGTAGCCCCGGACCGGCCGGCCCGGAGGACGCCGGCCGTCGGCCGGAAGGAGCCGGCTGCCTACGGAGGACGCGCGCCTCGCCCCGGCCGGCCGGACCGCGAGAAAAAAATCTTCGTGGGCTCCGATGAGTTCCGCGCCCGACGGCGGTCACCAACCGGAACCGACTTGGTACAGGCCGTAGGACAGGAGGGCCCATGTCGCTTCCGGAGATCGTCTCGCGCGAGCGGTGGCGCGCGGCACGGGAGGCGTTGCTGCTGAAGGAGGAGGCGGTTCGCAGAGCGCGGGAGGCGCTGGCCGCCGAGCGCCGGCGACTGCCCAGGGTGGAGGTCGACCCGGAGTACGTGTTCGAGGGCGGCGACGGCAAGGCCACCCTCCTGGACCTCTTCGAGGGCCGAAGCCAACTCGTGGTCCACCACTTCATGTTCGCCCCCGAGTGGCAGGCCGGCTGCCCCTGCTGCGCGGCCTTCCTCGACCAGGTCGGCCACCTCGCCCACCTGCACGCCCGCGACACCTCGTTCGCGGCCGTGTCCCGGGCGCCGTTCACCCGGATCTTGCCGTTCAAGGCGCGGATGGGCTGGGCGGTGCCCTGGTACTCGTCCTGCCACAGCGAGTTCAACCTCGACTTCGAGGCGACCGTGGAGCGGGACGGGGAACCGGTCGAACGCCCGGGTCTCAGTTGCTTCCTGCGGGAACGGGACCGCGTCTTCCACACCTACTCGGTCCACGACGACGCCTTGGACACACTGGGCACCACCGCCGGCCTGCTCGACCTGACCGCGCTCGGCCGCAACCCGCTGGGCGGCGACCGGCTCCGCTACCACGACGAGTACCAGGACTGACGTGTCCGCGCCGGGCGCGAGGTACTGACACGTAGAGCACGGCATCCGTCGCGGAACGTGCGGTTCGTGTCGCAAGGTGAACGGATCCTCACGGTCCGCGCTGAACGGGTGTCAAGAAGGTCTCAGTCGGGTCACTGGGCGAGGCGTTCGCCTTCCTCAGAGCGTTAACTCTCACGAGTACAACGCTTCTGGAGGTGCGAGATGGTGAACGGGCGAACAGTGCTCGAACGCTTTCCCGCAGGCGGCCCGCGAGGATCGTGGCCCGCCGAGGAGTTCGCGCACGCGCGGCGTCTCGAAGGTCTGCCCGCCGAGGTCGTCATGGATCTGGCGACGGACACGTTCCTGGTGATCGTGCGGGGCGGCGACGGTGTCGAGTGAGACGGCCGCGGCCGGCCCCGGGACCGGCGCCCTCACCTTGCGCCGCCTGGCCCGCGGCGCCCTCAGCGTGCGCCGCCCGGCCCGCGGCGCCTTCCCCGCGCTCCGCCCGGCCCGCGGCCGGTACGGCTCCATATAGCGGTCGCCTCCGGTCGGTGGTTCCCCGGGAGTGCCGAGGGGCGTGTCAGGCGGATACGGCCCGGGACCAGTCCGGAGTGGTGCCGGTCACCCGGCACAGCGCCAGGTACAGCGGGATCGGCGGGGTGTACGGGACCGTCCCCTCGGGCCGGTTGATCAGGCGCGCGGTGCCGGGGACGGGGGCGCCGGCGGCGTAGTGGGCGGGGGCGGGCCAGGGCAGGGCGTAGTCGGAGTCCGACGGGACGATCCACCACCAGTGCGTCTCGTCGGCGTACACGCAGCCCACGCGGGGCAGCCGCGGCACGATCAGGGGGCCGAGGCGGTCCGGTACGGCCACGGCGTCACAGCCGAGCGGGGCCGTCATGCCCTCGGGGACCGCCGGGCGGCGGACCTGGGCCGGGACCGGGGCCGGGGTCTGCCGGTGGCGTCCGAGCCGGACCAGGGTGTCCAGGCCGAGTCGGCGGCGGCACTCGTCGGCGCCGCTCACAGGTGCTCCCACGTCCGGCGCCGCTGCGCCGGGGCCCGGTGCCGGGCCTGCGCTTCCTCCTCGTCGCCGGGGCCTGGCTGCGGGCCGCCGGGCTTGGGGCGGGTGCCCCAGCCCAGGTCGTTGCGCGGTTCACCGGCATCGTGGGCCGCGTCGCTCTGACGGGGCAGCTCGGCCCAGACCAGCAGGCCGGGCCCGTGCTCCTGGGCGCCCCAGGCGCGGCAGAGCGCGTCCACGAGGAGCAGTCCCCGCCCGTGCTCCTCGTCGGGCCGCTGCGGTGACGGGTGGGGTTCGCCGGGTGCGCAGCCCTCGTCGTGCACGGCTATGCGCACCGTGTCGTCGTGGTCGTGCAGCTCGCACACGACCCGGCTGCTCGCGGTGTGCACGATCGCGTTGGTGACCAGCTCGGATATCACGAGGGCCGCGGTGTCGCAGGTGTCCTCGCACACCGACCAGCCGGTCAGCCGGGCGCGCGCCAGGCGTCTCGCCCGGGCGGGGGATCCCGGGTGCGCGGCCAGCTCGAAGCGGAACCGGCGGCCGGCGGCGCTCCCGTCACGGGTCGCCGCGCCACCCGCACCGGAGCCTGCCCGAGCGGGGGAACCCCCATGGGCGCCGGGCCGCAGAGGGGCTGCGGCGGCGTCTGTTCCTAAGGGCGCGGACGGAATCACGCTTGCCACTATCTCCCCGGCGTGAACACTTGGCAAGTGTCACTCTGAAAAGTGCAGAGTGCTGTGTGACGGGGTCGGCGGGCGTGGCACACTGCTCGCAACGACATTTCGTGCGGCGCCAATTGGGACCGTCGGCGATCCAGCGGATCCTCGAACGAGTCTTCGATCGGCGCCGCAGGGCTGTCGGGAATCTTTTGCCGTGGCGGACGTCGTGTCGGAGGTGGAGCGTGAGCGAACCGCGGTCCGCGCCGACCGTGGGCCAGGTGGTCCTCGGCAGGCGCCTGCTCGATCTGCGGGAACGCGCCGGCCTGAAGCGCGAGGAGGCCGCCCGCGTCCTGCGTGTCGCCCCCGCCACCATCCGCCGGATGGAGATGGCCGAGGTCGCCCTCAAGATCCCGTACCTGCAACTGCTGCTGAAGGCCTACGGCGTTCCCGACGACGAGGCCGAACTCTTCGTCCAGCTCGCCGAGGAGGCCAACCGGCCGGGGTGGTGGCAGCGGTTCCACGACATCCTCCCGGGCTGGTTCTCGATGTACGTCAGCCTCGAGGGCGCGGCCGCTCTCATCCGCTCCTACGAGCCGCACTTCGTCCCCGGTCTGCTGCAGACCGAGGACTACGCGCGCGGCGTGCTGAAGTCGGGCGCCATCGGCCAGACCAGCCCCGACGACATCGAACGCCATGTCGCGCTGCGCATGCAGCGCCAGAACCTGCTCACCCGCCCCGACGCCCCGCGCTTCTGGGCGGTGACGGACGAGACCGCCCTGCGCCGGCAGGTCGGCGGTCCCGAGGTGATGCGCGCGCAGATCGACAAGCTGCTTCAGGTCACGGAACTGCCCAACGTGACGCTCCAGGTCGCCCCGTTCGCCAACGGGCCGCACCCGGGGACGTACGGGCCCTTCGTGATCTTCCGGTTCGCCGTGCCCGAACTTCCGGACATGGTCTACAGCGAGTACCTGACCGGCGCGGTCTACCTGGACGCGCGCTCCGAGGTGGCGACCCATCTCGAGGTCATGGACCGCATGGCGGCGCAGGCCGCCACCGCACAACGCACGAAGGAGGTCCTCCTGGATCTCCGCAAGGAGCTGTGAATGGATCGCATCATGCCGCGCAGTGGCGTCTACAACGGCATGCCCGCGCGGGAGCTGGGCAGCGAGGGGTGGCACAAGCCCTGGAGCGGCGGCAACGGCGGCAACTGCCTGGAGGCGATGAAGCTCGCCGACGGCCGGATCGCCGTACGCCAGTCGACCGACCCGGACGGACCCGCGCTGATCTACACCTCGGACGAGATGACCGCCTTCATCGAGGGCGCCAAGGCGGGGGTGGCCGACTTCCTCCTCTCCTGAACCCCTGCTGATTATTGTTTGTCACTCAACTTCCTTATGGTGAGGCCGACTTGATTCCCCGACGCGTCAGACGTTTACGGAGCGCCGCATGACAGGGCAGGACCCGACGGCCGTCCAGATCGACACCAGCAGGCCGCATCCCGCGCGCATGTACGACTGGTACCTCGGCGGCAAGGACAACTACCCCGTCGACGAGCAGATGGGCCGGCAGATGCTGGCCCTCGACCCCCGGGTCCCGGTGATGGCCAGGGTCAACCGGGCCTTCATGCACCGGGCCACGACCTGGCTGGCCCGGCAGGGCGTCCGCCAGTTCCTGGACATCGGCACCGGCATCCCCACCGAGCCGAACCTGCACCAGGTCGCCCAGCGGGTCGCGCCCGACGCCCGCGTCGTCTACTGCGACAACGACCCGATCGTGCTGGCCCACGCGGCGGCCCTGCTGCGCAGCACGCCCCAGGGCGCCACCGAGTACCTGCAGGCCGACGTGCGCGACCCGGCAGCGATCGTCGACGGCGCCCGGCGGATCCTGGACTTCGACCGGCCGGTGGCGCTCTCTCTCGTCGCCCTGCTGCACTTCGTCTCCGACGAGGACGGCGCGCACGAACTGGTGGGCCGCCTGCTGGCCGAACTGCCCCCGGGCAGCTACCTGACGATGACCCACGCCACCTCCGACTTCACCCCGGAGGAGTCGGCGGCTGCCACCGAGAAGCTCAAGGCGGCCGGTGTCACCCTGGCTCTGCGCTCCCGCGAGGAGTTCGCCCGCTTCTTCGACGGCCTCGACCTCGTCGAGCCCGGCGTCGAGATCGTGCACCAGTGGCACCCCGAGCTGGGCGAGCCGGTGCCCGGCCAGGACGACGGGGTGATCCCGGGGTACGGAGCGGTGGCACGCAAGCGATAGACCCGCCGGCCGCCGGTGACGGGGTGGGGGCGTGCGGCTACGCGGTCATCGGCCGGTCGAACGCCGATATCGGCGCGGGCAGGCGTGAATCACCGGTCAGATACCGGTCGACGGCCGCCGCCACAGCCCGGCCCTCGGCTATCGCCCACACGATGAGCGACTGCCCGCGCGCCGCGTCCCCGGCGGCGAAGACACCGGGGACGTTGGTGGCGAAGCCCTCGTCCCGGGCGATCGTGCCGCGCGGCCGCATGGTGAGCCCCAACTGCTCGACGAGCCCGTCCTCCCGGTCGGGCCCGGAGAAGCCGAGGGCGAGCAGCACCAGGTCGGCGGGCAGGGTGCGTCCGGTGCCCGGCACCGGCTCCCGCCGCTCGTCCACCTCGACCAGGTGCAGCGACCGGACGTGGCCGTCGTCGTCCCCGTCGAAGCGGAGCGTCGACGCCGCGAACAGCCGGGCGTCGGCGTCCGCCGCCGGAGCCGTCCGCAGGTCTCCCGCCTCCTGGTGCGCGGGGGACAGCCGGTAGATCTTCGGATACGTCGGCCAGGGGTCGGTGTCCTCGTCGCGCTCGGCGCCCGGCTGCGCGTAGATGTCCAGCTGGCTCACGGACGCGGCGCCCTCCCGCACCGCGGTGCCCAGGCAGTCGGCGCCGGTGTCCCCGCCACCCACGATCACCACGTGCTTCCCGGCCGCGGACAGCGGCGAGAGCGCCAGGTCCCCCTCACACACCCGGTTGGCCAGCGGCAGGTACTCCATCGCCTGGTGTATCCCGTGCAGCTCCCGTCCCGGCACCGGCAGTTCCCGCCAGGCCGTCGCACCCGTCGCGAGCACCACGGCGTCGTACCGCGTGCGCAGCTCGGCCGCCGGCACGTCCCGCCCGACCGCCGTCGACGTGCGGAACTTCGTCCCCTCGGCCCGCATCTGCTCCAGCCGCCGCTCCAGGTGGCGCTTCTCCATCTTGAACTCGGGGATGCCGTAGCGCATCAGCCCCCCGAGTCGGTCGTCCTTCTCGTACACCGCGACGGTGTGACCGGCCCGGGTCAGCTGCTGTGCCGCGGCGAGCCCCGTCGGCCCGGACCCGATCACCGCGACGGTCCGGCCCGACAGCCGCTCCGGAGGCCGCGGCGGGGTGAACCCCTCCTCCCAGGCCCGGTCGGCGATCGCGCACTCGACGTTCTTGATGGTGACCGCGGGCTGGTTGATCGCGAGCACACACCCCGCCTCACAGGGCGCCGGGCACAGCCGGCCGGTGAACTCGGGGAAGTTGTTCGTCGCGTGCAGCCGGTCGCTCGCCGCCCGCCAGTCCTCCCGGGCGACCAGGTCGTTCCACTCGGGGATGAGGTTGCCCAGCGGACAGGCCTGGTGGCAGAACGGGACGCCGCAGTCCATGCAGCGGTCCGCCTGCTTGCTGATGATGGGCAGCAGCGCGCCCGGGACGTACACCTCGCCCCAGTCCCGGACCCGTTCCTCGACGGGCCGCCGCGGCCACTCCTGCCGCGGCGTGGTCATGAACCCCTTGGGATCGGCCATGGTCGTGTTCCTCGCGTACGTGTACCGGGGTGCGGGCTGTACGACGGGCCGTGCGCCATCGGCGGCACTCCTCCGGGCCACGATACGTCCGCGCCCGTCCCCGCGCAGTGCGGCGGGCAGCGCCTTTTCAGGCCTCCCGGCGGGGAGCCTGCGGCCCGCTGCGGCTCGCGATGCGGCGGCCCTCCCGGGCGGGGAGTCTGCCGCTCGCTGCGGCCCCCGGCGCGGTGCCCTCCCGGGCGGGGAGTCTGCCCGCCCGCTGCGGCCCCGGCGCGGACGCGGGCCCGGTCCCCGGGACGCGAGCCCGGCCCCCCGCCCGTCAGCCGGTGTCGGCGGCTAGAGCCCACCCCCGCAGCACCCCGGCCACTGCCGGCGCGATCCGCTGACGTGCCTCGTACCTCGGCACTCCGTTCATAAGGAGCTGGTCGTAGGGAGTGTCCACATGCCGTACGGCGGCCACGACAGCCGAGGTCACCGCGCTCTCGGTCAGCGCACGGCCGGCCGCACTCCGCCCGACCCGCCCGCTGCCCCGCGCCGACGCGTGCGCCGCGATCGCCCGGGCCCGCTCGGCCGGGCAGGCGGGAAACAGGCGCCCGATCTCCGAGGCGAACGCCGCCGCGAACCGTTCGTCCTCCGCCGCCCTGCGCCTGGCGTCCCGGGCCCGCCGCCGGCGTCGTGCCTCCGCGTCCGCCAGGCAGCGTGCCTCGGCCCGGGCCAGCGCCGGCTCCTCCACGAGCAGGCCCTGCCGTTCGTAACGGCCCTGGCGCCGGTTGAACCGCACCACCACCGCCCACAGCACGCTCTCCTCCCGCGCCCTGCGGGTCAGCGCCGTGTCCCCGCGCGGCAGCAGGACCAGGTGCCCGAGGTCGGCGCAGTCCAGACAGCGCGGCGCACCGTCCTCCAGCACGAGCAGCGACAGCGGGCCGCGCCGGCAACCCGCACAGTGCTTGCGCCGCGAGGGCTGGACCACGACAAGCCCGCCCGAGGGAAGCGGAGTTGCGGAAGCCGTCATGGGTGTTTCCTTCCCCGTCCAGGTCCACCGCTCCCGCGCCGCCCGCACACACCCGGCATCATGGCCCTGTGCGACTGGAAGCGATCACCTGGGACCGGCTCGCCGAGCTGCTGGCCGACCGGCTGCTCGAGCTGGAGCCGGCCGACGGCGGCGCCTGGCCGCGCGCCGCCTTCGACGGGGCGCCGGCCGCCCGTCCGGGGGACCTGGCCGACCGCGTCGCCGAAGCGCTGCGCGTGCGCGGGCGGCCCGCGCTGGTCGTCGGTGCGGAGGGCTTCCTGCGCCCGGCCTCCCTCCGGCTGGAGCACGGCCGACGGGACACCGAGTCGTACTACAGCGGCTGGTTCGACACCGGCGCCCTGTGGCGGGAGGTGTTCGGCCCGCTCGACCCCGGCGGCAGCGGCCGCGTCCTGCCCGACCTGTGGGACCCGGTCACCGACCGCGCCACCCGCAGTCCGTACGTCCGACTCCCGCCCGGCGGCGTCCTGTTGCTGCACGGCCCCCTCCTGCTGCGCCACTGGTTCCCGTTCGACCTGAGCGTCCACCTCCTCCTCTCCCCGGGCGCCCTGCGCCGCCGCACCCCGGAGTCCGACCACTGGACCCTTCCCGCCTTCGAGCGCTACACGGCCGAGGCCGCCCCCGCGGACGCGGCCGACGTCCTGGTGCGCGCCGACGACCCACGGCATCCCGCCTGGAACGGCCGGGCGAGCGGCTGAACCGCCCGGCCGGCAGGCCTCCCCGCCCGGCTGTCCCCCCTGCCGGCCGCGCCCCCCTGCCCGCGCCGGGCCGGCGTGCCGGGTCAGAGCCAGCCGTTGCGCCGGAAACCCCGGTACAGCACGAGACAGGCCATCGCCGTCACACCCATGACCAGTGGATATCCGAGACGCCAGTGCAGCTCCGGCATGTACTTGAAGTTCATGCCGTAGACCCCGCACACCATCGTCGGCACGGCGACCACCGCCGCCCAGGCCGTGATCTTCCGCATGTCCTCGTTCTGCGCGACCGTCACCTGCGCCAGGTGTGCCTGCAGGATCGAGTTGAGCAGTTCGTCGAAAGCGGCTATCTGGTCCTTGGCCCGCATCAAGTGGTCGGACACGTCCCGGAAGTACGCCTGTATCTCCGGTGCGACCACCCGTATCGGCCGGGTCGCCAGATCCTCCACCGGACGCCCGAGCGGCACCACCGCGCGCTTCAGCTCCAGCAGTTCCCGCTTGAGCTGGTAGATGCGCCCCGGGTCGGCCCGCGCGCCGCCCTCGGAGAACACATCCGTCTCGACCTGCTCCACGTCGGCCTGCACCGCGTCCGTGACGCTCAGATACTCGTCGACGACATGGTCGGCGATGGCGTGCAGCACCGCCGCCGGGCCCTTGGCGAGCTGCTCCGGATCCGCCTCCAGCTCCTCGCGCAGCGGCCCCAGTGACCCGTGCCTGCCGTGCCGGACCGTGATGACGAAGTCCTCGCCGACGAACACCATGATCTCGCCGGTGCCGACCACCTCGCTGGTCGCCGTCAGCTGCTCGTGCTCCACGTAGCAGACGGTCTTGAACACGGCGAACAGGGTTTCCGCGTACCGCTCCAGCTTCGGGCGCTGATGGGCCTCCACCGCGTCCTCCACCGCCAGCGGATGCAGGTCGAAGAGCCGGGCGACGTCGGCGAACTCGCCGTCCGTCGGCTCGTGCAGCCCAAGCCAGACGAACCCCTCGCCGCTCCTGCGCACCCTGGCCACGGCGTCCACCAGGTCGGAGCACCCCGGAACCCGAACCCCGTCCTGGTACGTAACGCAGTTCACCACCGACGAACCCAGGGGCGACCGGGCCGGATGGCTCAGGTCCACGCGCGGCCGCCGTCTCGTCAGCCGCGCCACCTTGCGCAGCCCGCCGGCCCTGCCCAGTCCCGTGACCTTCCGCAGGTTCCCTGCCATGGACATCTGGATCTCCTCGGGTGGATCTCCTCGGGTGGATCTCCTCACACGACGCCTTCGCGTCCTGCCCGGCAAGTGTGCCAGCCCCGCGGAAGGTCCGTGCGGGCCTGTGGGAACGGCCACTTCCGGTTTGTTCCCGCCTGTGGACGGCGCCCTCCCCGGCGGTCCGCCCCGCCGGATGCGATGCTCGCGGCATGACATCATCCGGCGGATATCTCCTGGACAACCAGCAGGACGAGGCGGAGGAGCGCTTCCACGCCTTCACCTCCCTCTTCGATCCGACGACGTTCCGGCACCTCGAAGCCCTCGGCGTCGGACCGGGCGCGCGGTGCTGGGAGGTCGGCGCGGGCGGCACGTCCGTGGTGTCATGGCTCGCCGAGCGGGCCGGCCCCACCGGCAAGGCCGTCGCCACCGACATCGACACCTCCCGGCTCGCCGCCGCGGCCGGGCCCACGGTCGAGGTGCGCGTCCACGACGTGGGCGCGCAGGAGCCGCCGGGCGAGGGCTTCGACCTGGTGCACGCCCGGCTGGTCCTCGTCCATGTCCCGGACCGCGACAGGGCGTTGCGGTCCATGATCGACGCGCTGCGGCCCGGGGGACGGCTGCTGATCGAGGACGCCGACCCGGCCCTCCAGCCGCTGCTCTGCCCCGATGAGCACGGCCCTGAGCAGCGGCTCGCCAACCGCCTGCGGCACGGGTTCCGCAGCCTGCTCGCCGATCGCGGCGCAGACCTCTCGTACGGCCGCAGGCTGCCGCGCCTGCTGCGTGAGGCCGGACTGCACGAGGTGGAGGCCGACGCCTTCTTCCCCGTGGCCTCGCCGGCCTGCACCGCCCTGGAGTCCGCCACAGTCCGTCAGATCCGTGGCCGGCTGGTGGCCGCGGGCCTCGCCACCGACGAGGAGATCGACCGTCACCTCGCCAACGTGCGCGCGGGCGGCATGGACCTGGCCACCGCGCCCATGATCTCCGCGTGGGGACGCAAGGGCGGCTAGCGGACCGCGGCGACCACCGCTGCCGATGCCGGGGGCGCGGATGCCGGCCATCGGCGTGGCGAGACGCGGCACCGGACGTCCCACGGGGCGATCCGTACGAGAGAGGCCGCGGTCAGCCAGGTTCGGCCGCTCCGCCGGTGCCCCGGCGCGGCGGTCTGCCGCCCACCTGCCGCACCGCCAACGCGCCTGCCCCGCAGCCCTTCGCGGCCGCCTCCTCAGCGGTGGCGCCCGCGAGCAGGGCGGCCAGGAACGCGCCGGTGAAGGCGTCGCCGGCGCCGGTCGTGTCCACCGGATCGGCCGGTGCGGCCGGAACCCGGGCCACCACGGTCCCGGAACGCGCCACCAGTGCCCCGGCCGCACCCGACTTGGCGACCACCAGCGGGACCAGCCGGCTCAACTCGGCGGCCGCGTCACCGGGTTCGGACAGCCCCGTCAGCAGGCACGCCTCGTCACGGCTCGGCAGCAGCACATCGAGACCCGCCGCGAAGGCCAGGAAGCGGTCCACGCCGAAACGCATCAGGAAACCGGCAGACGCCGGATCCAGACTGACCGGGACACCGCGCGCGCGTGCCGCGGCGAGGGCCACCCCGGCGAGCTCCCGGCTCCGCTCCGAGAACAGCAGGTAGCCCGACAGGTGCAGCCGGGCGACCCCGTCGAGCAGCGCGTCGGACCAGTCGGCGGGTTCGAGCCGCAGCGACGCCCCGCTGTCCGTGAGGAACGTGCGCTCGGCCGAGGCGCCGCCGTCGACGAGGCAGATCACCGTTCCGGTCGCCGCCTCCCCGTCGATCACCAGCCGGGGCCGCACCCCGGCCGCCGCCAGTTCCCGCTCGTGCCACCGCGCCGCGTCCGCGCCCACCCGGCCGAGCAGCCGCACCTCCGCACAGCCCGCATGCGCCGCCCAGCAGGCCACGTTGGCCCCCGCTCCGCCCGGCAGGGCCCGGATCGCGGCGGCCGTGTCGGTGCCGGCCGCCAACGGCCCCCGGTGCCGCGCGACGACATCGGTGACGACGTCCCCGACGACCAACAACGCGGCACCGCCGCCCGCGTCCGGCCGGGCCCGGTCCCCGCCGGAGCTCACCCCTCGGCCCACGCCGTGGCGATCCGCGCCGCCAGGCGGACGTTGCCGCGCACCGCCGCGAGGTTGGCGCTCAGCGAGGCCCCGTCCGTGTGCCGCACCAGGTGGTCGAGCAGGAACGGCGTGACGCCCTGCCCGGTCACCCCGGCCTCCTCGCAGGCGCGCAGTGCCTCGGCGAGCACGCGCGCGTGCAGTTCGGGATCGAGCTGCTGCTCCGGCGGGACGGGGTTCGCGACGATCAGCGCGGAGTCCGGCGCGTCCAGCGCGTCCTGCGCCCGCATGACCCGCGCGACCTCCCGCGGGCTCTCCAGCGTCCAGTCGACCGGATGCCCGGAGTCGGACAGATAGAAGCCGGGGAACCGGCCGGTGCGGTACCCGGCGACGGCCACGCCCAGCGTCTCCAGCCGCTGCAGGGTGGCCGGCACGTCCAGGATCGACTTCACGCCCGCGCACACCACGGTGATCCTGGTCCGGGCCAGCAGACCCAGGTCGGCCGACTCGTCCTGGGTCACCGTCCACTCCCGGTGCACCCCGCCCAGCCCGCCAGTGGCGAACACGCGGACGCCCGCCAGCGCCGCGAGCTGCGCCGTGGCCGACACCGTGGTCGCCCCGCTCGCCCCCGCCGCCACGGCCAGAGGCAGGTCGCGGTGGCCCAGCTTGCGGATGCCGGCCTCGTTCGCGACCCGCTCCAACTGCTCCTTGCCGAGGCCGACATGGGGCTTCCCGTCCAGCACGGCGACGGTCGCGGGGACGGCGCCCGTCTCCCGGACCACATCCTCCAGCTCCACCGCCACCCGCAGATTGCGGGGACGCGGCAGCCCGTGCGCGATGATCGTGGACTCCAGGGCGACCACCGGCCGCCGTGCGTCGAGCGCGTCCCGGACCTCTTCCGACACCACCAGCACCACGTGCCCGCCTCCTGTCCGTCGGTCCCCTCTCATCCCTGGCGGGCGCCGAACCCGGATAAACGCTTGCGGTCTGTGGGGGACACCACCAGCCTGGGCCGCATGACCGACCACACCACGCGTCTCGACCACGTCGTCCTGTGGGTCGCCGACCCCGTGGCGGCCGCCGCCTTCTACGAGAGCACCGTCGGACTCGAGCCCCTGCGAGTCGCCGAGTACGGCGAGGGAAAGGCGTCGTTCCCCTCCGTACGCGTCAACGAGGAGACGATCCTCGACCTCGCCCCGCGGTCCTTCGCGGAGCGCATGAAGATGCTCCCCGGCGCCGCCGACAGCGCCGGCCACCCCGTCAACCACGTCTGCCTGTCCCTGCCGTCCGCCGGCTTCGACGCCCTGCGCGCCCGCCTGGAGGAGCGGTCCGTCCCGCTGACCGACATCGGGTACGGCTCCTTCGGCGCCCGCGGCGAGGCCACGCGCAGCTTCTACTTCCAGGACCCCGACAGCAACGTCATCGAGGTCCGGCACTACGGATAGCCCCGCCGGACACCGTCAGAACAGCGGTTCGGGCAGCACGCCCTCCAGGGCGAGCAGCTTCCGCTTGGTCTCCAGGCCGCCCCCGAAGCCGCCGATCCCGCCGTCGCTCTCCACCACCCGGTGGCACGGCACGACGACCGGCAGCGGATTGGCGCCCATCGCGGCGCCCACCGCCTGCGCGCCGCCGGGCTGCCCGACCCGCCCGGCCAGATCCCCGTAGCCGACCACCGTGCCGTACGGCACGGAGGAGGCCAGTTCGCGCAGCACCTGCCGGTTGAAGCCGGAGATCAGCGACCAGTCCAGGGGCAGGTCGAAATCGTGCCGCGCGCCGGCGAGGTACGCCTCGAGCTGCCGTATCGCCTCCTCCAGCAGTGGCGAGCGCGGGTCCTCGACGGGCTGGGCGCCCATCCGGGCGGCCAGCCGCTCCAGGGCCCGCTCACGCACCCCTTCTGTGGCGTGGAAGACGACGTTGACCAGTCCCTCGCCGGTCGCCGCCAGCATCAGCGGACCGATGCGGGTGTCCACGACGGCCCACACGACCCGCTGCCCGTCCTGCCCATGACTGTCCATGCCGTCACCGTACGACCCGGCACCGACAACGCCCCTCGCGCGGCGGCCCCCGCTCAGTCCGCGTCCAGTGCCGCCCGGACCACGTCGGGCTTGTTCGAGATGACGCCGTCGACGCCGTAGCCCGCGGCCTTCCGGGCCGTGGCCGCGTCGTCCACCGTCCAGGCGTACACCCCGAGCGGCCGGTCGTGCGGCCCGTCGAAGGTGTGCACGGCGGCCACGTAGCTCGCGGAGATGGACCCGTACGAGGGATTGATCAGGTCGGCGAAGCGCGCGTACCGCTGCAACTGCGCCACGGACGGCCTGCCGAGGTAGGCGGTGGTGAGCGCCGGCTTCAGCTCGTGCACCGTGCGCACGCTGTCCGCGCTGAAGCTCTGCACGACCAGCCGGCCGAGGTGCGCCCGGTTCAGCCAGCCCTCGTTGCCGAGCAGCTTCAGCGTCTGCCGCTCGATCCCCGGGTACAGCTCAGGGTTCTTGATCTCCAGGAGCAGCTTCTCGTGATTGTGTTCCACCCGGCGCATGTACTGCTTCAGGGTCGGCACGCGCGTGCCCGCGTACGCGGCGGAGAACCAGCTGCCCGCGTCCAGCCGGGCGATCTCCGCGGCGGTGAAGTCCTTCACCTTCCAGGGCGCCCGGCCGGGGAAGACCTTCTCGGCGTTCGTGGTGCGCCGCAGGCTGTCGTCGTGGATCACGACCAGCTCGCCGTCCTTGGTGCGCTGGACGTCGTTCTCGACCCAGGTGAATCCCAGGCCGGCCGCCTTGTCGATGGACGCCAGGGTGTTCTCGGGGGCGTAGGCCGAGGCGCCGCGGTGGGCGACCACCACGAGACCGGCCGCCTCGCCCGCCCGGGCGTCGGACGTGGGGGCCAGCAGGGCTGCCGCCCCCAGGATCGTGACGGCCGTGGCGGCGACTGCGCGCGCGTGCATGGGCGGACTCCTCGCGTCGTGCGAATACCGACAGCACCAGAGTGACAGCACCGAGTCAACGGCACCTGGGCGCGGGACGGCCACACCATGAACGAGGACGGCGGGACCCGCTCACGGGTACCGCACATCTGCGGCAAGGGCGTGTTTCTTTGCCGGAAAATCGTTCGACCATTCCGGTTCGGGTCATACTCTCTGCGTCAACCCTGACCGCCCGCGCGGTCTCGGGACGGGGGCGCATTTCAGATAATCCGGGACGCAACAGGGCGGAAGGGCTGCCGCGGATGCAGGGCACGGTCGACGATTACAGCTACGGGGTCGTCACCCCGCTGGTGGCCTTTGTGATGGCCTGCCTGGGCGGTGCGCTCGGACTGCGCTGCACCACCCGCGCCCTGCTGGTCACGCACTCCCGGCGCCGCGCCTGGCTGGCCCTCGGCTCTGCTGCCATCGGTTCCGGCATCTGGACCATGCACTTCGTCGCGATGCTGGGGTTCCGCATCGAGGGGGCGGCCATCCAGTACGACCAGCCCATCACCTACGCGAGCCTCGGACTCGCCATCGTGATGGTGGGCGTCGGGCTGTTCATCGTCGGCCACCGGGGAGCCACCGGTACCGCCGTGTTCACCGGCGGCACGATCACCGGACTGGGCGTCGCCTCGATGCACTACCTCGGGATGGCGGGCATGCGCTTCGACGGGCGGTTCACCTACAGCACCGCCACCGTGGCGGCCTCCGTCCTCATCGCGGTCGTGGCCGCCACCGCCGCCCTGTGGGCAGCCGGACGCGTCCGGGGCCTGCTGTGGAGCGTCGGCGCGAGCCTGGTGATGGGGCTCGCCGTCACCGGCATGCACTACACCGGCATGGCCGCCCTGCGCGTCCACCTGCACAGCGCCTCCGCGGGCGCCGAAGGCGGTCCGTCGGTCTCGGTGCTGGTGCCCATGATGATCGGCCCGCTCGCCTTCCTGCTGCTCGCCGGCGTCGTCATGATGTTCGACCCGCTGATGGTCATGGGCCGGCCGGCCCAGGCGCCCGTCGAGGACAAGCCGGGCGTGCCGGCCGCCGCCGTCGCCTCCCACCTGGCCCGGCACGCACAGCTCCACCCCGGCCGCCGGCCGGCCGGCCAGCCGCGGCCTCACGTCTCCAGGACCCCGCAGAACCGCTGACCGCGACCCGTTGTCAGTGGGTGGTCGTACGGTTGATGGCATGCGGCCCGTCTCCCACATCGAACGCACCGTGGCGCCCATCGAGGTCGTCAGCCCCTACCAGCCCAGCGGCGACCAGCCGGCGGCCATCGCCGACCTGGCCAAGCGCATCGAGGCCGGTGAGAAGGACGTCGTCCTGCTGGGCGCGACCGGCACCGGCAAATCCGCCACCACCGCGTGGATGATCGAGAAACTCCAGCGCCCCACCCTGGTGATGGCGCCGAACAAGACGCTGGCCGCGCAGCTGGCCAACGAGTTCCGCGAACTCCTGCCCAACAACGCGGTCGAGTACTTCGTCTCGTACTACGACTACTACCAGCCCGAGGCCTACGTCCCGCAGTCGGACACCTACATCGAGAAGGACTCCTCGATCAACGAGGAGGTCGAGCGGCTGCGCCACTCGGCGACGAACTCGCTGCTCACCCGCCGCGACGTCGTGGTGGTCGCCTCGGTGTCCTGCATCTACGGCCTCGGCACCCCGCAGGAGTACGTGGACCGGATGGTCCCCCTCCGGGTCGGCGACGAGATCGACCGCGACGAGCTGCTGCGCCGCTTCGTCGACATCCAGTACACACGCAACGACATGGCCTTCTCCCGGGGCACCTTCCGCGTCCGCGGCGACACCATCGAGATCTTCCCGGTCTACGAGGAGCTGGCCGTCCGCATCGAGATGTTCGGCGACGAGATCGAGGCGCTGTCCACGCTGCACCCGATCACCGGCGAGATCATCAGCGACGACCGGCAGCTCTACGTCTTCCCGGCCTCCCACTACGTCGCCGGACCCGAGCGCATGGAGCGGGCCGTCAACGACATCGAGAAGGAGCTGGGGGAGCGCCTGGCCGAGCTGGAGAAGCAGGGCAAGCTCCTGGAGGCGCAGCGCCTGCGGATGCGCACCACGTACGACCTCGAGATGCTCCGCCAGATCGGCACCTGCTCCGGCGTGGAGAACTACTCGATGCACTTCGACGGCCGCTCGCCCGGCTCACCGCCGAACACCCTGCTGGACTACTTCCCGGACGACTTCCTGCTCGTCATCGACGAGTCGCACGTGACGGTCCCCCAGATCGGCGCCATGTACGAGGGCGACGCCTCCCGCAAGCGCACCCTGGTCGACCACGGCTTCCGGCTGCCCTCCGCCCTGGACAACCGGCCCCTGAAGTGGGAGGAGTTCCAGGAGCGCATCGGGCAGACCGTCTACCTGTCGGCGACCCCGGGCGCCTACGAGCTGTCCCGCGGGGACGGGGTCGTGGAGCAGATCATCCGCCCGACCGGCCTGGTCGACCCGGAGGTCGTGGTCAAGCCCACCGAGGGGCAGATCGACGACCTGGTGCACGAGATCCGCAAGCGCACCGAGAAGGACGAGCGCGTCCTGGTCACCACGCTCACCAAGAAGATGGCCGAGGACCTCACCGACTACTTCCTGGAACTCGGCATCCAGGTGCGCTACCTGCACAGCGACGTCGACACCCTGCGCCGTGTCGAGCTGCTGCGCGAGCTGCGCTCCGGCGAGTTCGACGTGCTGGTCGGCATCAACCTGCTGCGCGAGGGCCTCGACCTGCCCGAGGTGTCCCTGGTGGCCATCCTCGACGCGGACAAGGAGGGCTTCCTGCGCTCCGGCACCTCGCTGATCCAGACCATCGGCCGCGCGGCGCGCAACGTCTCCGGACAGGTCCACATGTACGCGGACAAGATCACCCCGGCGATGGAGAAGGCCATCGAGGAGACCAACCGGCGCCGGGAGAAGCAGGTCGCCTACAACAAGGCCAACGGCATCGACCCGCAGCCGCTGCGCAAGAAGATCAACGACATCGTCGCGCAGATCGCCCGCGAGGACGTCGACACCGAGCAGCTGCTCGGCTCCGGCTACCGCAAGCTGAAGGACGGCAAGGGCGCCAAGGCTCCCGTCCCCGCGCTCGGCGACAAGGCGGCCAGGGGCGCGAAGGCGGGCAAGGGCGCCAAGTCCGCCAAGGGCAAGACGGTGCCCACGGACCGTCCGGCCGCCGAACTCGCCGAGCAGATCGAGGAGATGACGGAGCGCATGCGCGCCGCCGCCGCCGAGCTGCAGTTCGAGATCGCCGCCCGGCTGCGTGACGAGGTGTCCGAGATGAAGAAGGAGCTGCGGCAGATGCGTGAGGCCGGGATCGCCTAGGGCAGGCCCTGCGCGACCGCCGCCCCCGACTCCCCAGTGGTGCCGGACCTCGGCATACGCGCCAAGTGTTGCAACACCGACACAAAGCGCGAGCCGGGGTTCGGCACTGTCAGTGCCGCTGCGTAGGGTTCTGGCAACCGCGCAGTGCGCGGCAACCGGGGAACACGAGAGGGGAATCAGCCGTGACCGTCAACTTGTCCAAGGGTCAGGCCATCAGCCTGGAGAAGAAGGACGGGGCCAGCCTGAGCGCGGTCCGCATGGGTCTCGGCTGGCAGGCGGCGCCCCGCCGCGGCCTCTTCGGCTCGCGCACGCGGGAGATCGACCTCGACGCCTCCGCGGTGCTGTTCGCGGACAAGCAGCCGGTCGACGTCGTCTTCTTCCGGCACCTGGTGAGCGACGACGGCTCGGTGCGGCACACCGGCGACAACCTCGTCGGCGGTGCGGGCCAGGGCGGCGACGACGAGGCGATTCTGGTCGACCTCCAGCGCGTCCCGGTCCACGTCGACCAGATCGTCTTCACCGTGAACTCCTTCACGGGCCAGACCTTCCAGGAGGTGCAGAACGCCTTCTGCCGCCTCGTCGACGAGACCACCGGCCAGGAACTCGCCCGCTACACGCTGGCGGGCGGCGGCGCGTACACCGCGCAGATCATGGCGAAGGTGCACCGGTCCGGCTCGGGCTGGACGATGACCGCCCTGGGCGAGCCGGCCAAGGGCCGCACCTTCCAGGACCTGATGCCGGCGATCATGCCGCACCTGTAGGACCGCCGCCGGACGCGGCGCGGCGCGCACGACATCACGACCACAGGGGGGCGACGGCGATGACGGCCGAGCTGGTGCGGGGGCAGAACCACCCGCTGTCCCAGGTCCGGCTGGAGATCCGGATCTCGGCCGGATCGCCGGTTCTCGCGGCTGCCACGCTCGGCGACGAGCACGGCACGGTGCCCGGCGCCGACCGGGTGGCCCATCCCGGCGCCCCCGCGCTGCCGGGGATCGAGGTGTCCACGCAGGCGGCCGCCGACCACCGGCTGGCCGTCGACCTCGCCGCGCTGCCGGAGACGGTGCACCGCGTCACCGTGCTGCTCGCCCTCCCCGAGCGGCCACGAGGGCCGCTCAGGTTCGGCGCGGTGGCCGCCCCGAGAGCGGCGGTCACCGGTCTCGACGGCACTGAGATCGTCCGCTTCGCGCTGACCGGCCTGGACGCCGAGTCGGCCGTGGTCGCCCTGGAGCTGTACCGGCGGCAGGGCGCCTGGAAGGTGCGCGCGGTGGGCCAGGGCTACGCCGGCGGCCTCGCCGCCCTCCTCGCCGACCAGGGCCTGCCCTCGGCCGCGGCACTGGCCGCCGAGGTCCAGGAGGCGGTGGCCCGGAGCCAGGCGCGGGCGGTACCGGCGCCGCCGCCGGACACCTCGGGACCCACCGGTCCTGAGGAGCCCCGGCCAGCCGGAGCGCGCGGCAGCCACGACGCGGCCGGTGCACGCGGCAGCCACGACGCGGCCGGTGCACGCGGCAGCCACGACGCGGCCGGTGCACGCGGCAGCCACGACGCGGCCGGTGCGGCGGCGCCGGGCGGCCCGATCGACTACACCCACCCCGGACGCCGCCGGCACGCCGCTCCGCCGCCCGCCGCGCCGCAAGCCGCGCCCTCCGCCGCCTCCGACGGGCAGCCGCCGCGACCCGTCGCGGGCGACGCGGTGGGCTGGTCGCTGGAGGAACGGCTCTACAACCAGGTCTGGGGCATGTTCGAGGACCTGGCCCGCGCGACGGCCGCGTACCGCAGCGCCGTCGACTTCGCCGACTCCCGGCTGGAGAAGGAACTCGACCAGGCCCTCGCCGACCCCCGTGTCCGCCTGGGCGCGGCGGGGGACGCCGCGCGGGAGGCGGCACAGACCCGGCACGCCCAGCTCGTCGACCAGGCCCGGGCCGCGTTCGACCGCGACCTCGCACAGCTCACCGCCGAGTCCGAGGTGGTGGAACCGGCGCTCCCACCCGCCTGTGCCCGCTGGGACAACCCCGTCTGGCACGGCTACCGGGTGCCGGCCGCGCCCCCGATGGCCCTGCGGCTCGGCGACCTCCACCTCCCGGAGAGCGCCCCGCTGCGCATACCGCTGCTGGCCAGGCTTCCGCTGGAACGAGGCCTGTGGATCGACAGCGGTCCCGCGCCCGGACCCGATGACGTCTTCCTGGACTCGGCGGACACGCGCCGGCTCGCCATGGACGCCGCGGTGGCCCTCGCCGTCCGGCTGCTCGCCGTCCATCCGGCGGGGGAGCTCACCGTCCACGTCCTCGACCCGGCCGGTTCGGGGGCCCAGGCGCTCCTGCCGCTGACCCGAACCGGAGCCGTCACGGTGCCGTCCAAGGCCGGCGCGGCGGGCGTGGCGGACGTCCTCGGCCGGCTCACCGGGCGGGTCGACCTGGTGCAGATGGCGCTGCGCGGCGGCGCGGAGGAGTCGCTGCCGCCCGACTTCGACACGGCCCGGCAACTGCTGATCGTCAACGACTTCCCGCACGGCTTCGACGACCGGGCGGTGAACCAGTTGCGCTACCTCGCCGACGAGGGGCCGGCCGTCGGCGTCCACCTGCTGATGGTCGCGGACCGCGAGGACGCGGCGGCCTACGGCCCGTTGCTCGACCCGCTGTGGCGTTCGCTCCTGCGACTCACCCCCGTGCCCGACGACCACCTCGCCGACCCCTGGGTGGGGCACACCTGGACGTTCGAGCCTTCGCTCGTGCCGCTCGGCAGCGGGATCCTCCAGCAGGTGCTCACCGAGGTGACAGCGGCCCGCACCAAGCGTAAGTAAAGAGCCCCTGACCAGCCTACTTGGGGCGTCTTTTACCAATTGCTTTACCTTTCCTTGGTGATTGGGGTACTGTTTTCCGTGCGGAGGGGAGTACTCCCTGACTGCGGCGCACCCGTCAGTACGGACCGTTACGGATCCCGGGGCGTCGGCCCACGCGGGTGGAAGAGACCTCCGGCAATGACAACGCAGATGTGTTTGCCATGACCTATGCCGGAGGTGCAGTGGAAGTCTCCCCGACCCTGTGGGTCCTCACCATCGTGGGCCTCGCCGTCCTCATCGCGGTCGACTTCTTCATCGGGCGCAAGCCCCATGACGTGTCGATCAAGGAAGCGGGCGTCTGGACCGTCGTCTGGATCGCCCTCGCCGGGCTCTTCGGTCTCGGTCTGTTCCTCTTCAGCGGCGGCGGGCCTTCCGGCGAGTTCTTCGCCGGCTTCATCACCGAGAAATCCCTGAGCGTCGACAACCTCTTCGTCTTCGTCCTGATCATGGCGAAGTTCGCGGTGCCCTCGCAGTACCAGCAGCGGGTGCTGCTCGTCGGCGTCCTCATAGCCCTGGTGCTGCGCGCCGTGTTCATAGCCGCCGGTGCCGCGATCATCGCCAGCTTCTCCTGGGTGTTCTACCTCTTCGGCGCCTTCCTGATCTGGACCGCCTGGAAGCTCGTCCAGGACGCGCGGGCCGGCGAGGAGGAAGAGGAGTTCGAGGAGAACAAGCTCCTGAAGGCCGCCGAGCGCAGGTTCGGCGTCGCGGACCGGTACCACGGCACCAAGCTGTGGATCCGGGAGAACGGCAAGCGGGTCATGACCCCGATGCTGGTCGTGATGCTGGCCATCGGCACCACCGACGTGCTGTTCGCGCTCGACTCCATCCCCGCGATCTTCGGCCTGACCCAGGACCCGTACATCGTCTTCACCGCCAACGCCTTCGCCCTGATGGGACTGCGGCAGCTCTACTTCCTCATAGGCGGCCTGCTCAGGAAGCTGGTCCATCTGTCGTACGGCCTGTCGATCATCCTGGGCTTCATCGGCGTCAAGCTGGTGCTGCACGCGCTGCACGAGTCCGGAGTCCACGTCCCCGAGATCGGCATCCCGGTGTCGCTCGGCGTGATCTGCGCGGTCCTCGCCGTCACCACCGTCACCAGCCTGATGGCCTCCCGGAAGCAGGCGGCGGCCGAAGCGGCGCGGCCTGGGAGTGACGAGACGGCGAAGCGCGGCGTCGACGCCTGACCGACCCGGCGCGCGAACCATCACCGAACCCGTGGGGCACCGGCCGCACCGTGACCGGTGCCCCACGCAGGAAGGATGACGAGGGATCCGAAAAGAACGTAATGCGAATCCTGTACCTGTCTGTCACGATCGCAACATGATCGCTCGGCTCAGACCGCTCACCACCCAGTGGACGTTCCTCGTGCCGGTCCTCGCGGTCGTCCTGCTCATCCTCACCTGGGGCCGCAGTCTCCCCGGCCCGCTCGTCGTGCTGGTCACCCTGATCCTCGCCGGATCCGTCCTCGCCGCGGTGCACCACGCCGAGGTGGTCGCGCACCGGGTGGGCGAGCCCTTCGGCTCCCTGGTGCTGGCCATCGCCGTCACGATCATCGAAGTGGCCCTGATCGTCACCCTCATGGCCGACGGCGGCGACAAGAGCGCCACCCTGGCCCGGGACACCGTCTTCGCCGCCGTCATGATCACCTGCAACGGCATCGTCGGACTGAGTCTCCTCGTGGCCTCCCTGCGGCACGGCACCGCGGTCTTCAATCCCGAGGGCACCGGTGCCGCCCTGGCCACCGTGGCGACCCTCGCCACGCTCAGCCTGGTGCTGCCGACCTTCACCACCAGCAAACCCGGCCCCGAATTCTCCACCGTCCAGCTCACCTTCGCCGCGCTGTCCTCACTGATCCTGTACGGCCTGTTCGTCACCACCCAGACCGTGCGGCACCGTGACTACTTCCTGCCGATCACCCGGCAGGGTGACGTGATCACCGGGGACGACCACGCCGGACCGCCGTCCGCGCGCACGGCGCGGATCAGCCTCGGCCTGCTCGGCCTCGCGCTGATCGGTGTGGTCGGACTGGCCAAGGGGGTGTCGCCGACCATCGAGTCCGGTGTGGAGGCGGCCGGCCTGCACCAGGCGGTCGTCGGCGTGATCATCGCCCTGCTCGTGCTGCTGCCCGAGACCATCGCGGCGCTGCGCGCGGCGCGCCGGGACCGGGTGCAGACCAGCCTCAACCTCGCGCTCGGCTCGGCGATGGCCAGCATCGGCCTGACCATCCCCGCCGTCGCCCTGGCCTCCATCTGGCTGTCCGGACCGCTCGTCCTCGGCCTCAGCGCGACCCACATGCTGCTGCTGGCGCTGACCGTGGTGGTCAGTTCCCTGACCGTGGTGCCGGGCCGGGCCACACCGCTGCAGGGCGGTGTGCACCTGGTGCTGTTCGCGGCCTACCTGGAACTCGCGATCAACCCATAGGGCTCGTCCGGGCCCGCGCCGGCCCTCCTGGGCTGCCCGTGGCCGGTTCGGCCGCCGGCGCGGGCCGCGTCTCCGGCAGCAGCGCGAAGCAGGCCAGGCTCACCAGTGCGACCCCCGTGAGGTACGCGCCCACACCCCACGGCACCCGCCCGCCGTGCTCCGCCAGCGCCGTCGCCACGATCGGGGTGAGCGCGCCGCCCAGGACCCCGCCGAGGTTGTAGCCGACCGCGGCGCCCGTGCAGCGCACCCGCGCCTCGTACAGCTCCGGCAGGTACGCGGCGATCACCGCGAACATGGCGATGAAGGCGATCAGCGCACCCAGGATGCCGAGGAACATCAGCAGCGGTTCGCCGGTCCCCAGCAGCGCGACCATCGGGAGCATCCACAGCGCGCAGCCCGCGCACCCCGCCAGGCACAGCGGGCGGCGGCCGTAGCGGTCGCCGAGCAGCGCCATGACGGGCGTCAGCGCCCCCTTCACCACCACCGCGGCCATGACACAGCTCAGCATCACGGTCCGGCTCACCCCGAGCCGCCCGGTGGCGTACGCCAGCGACCATGTCGTCACCGCGTAGAACACCGCGTACCCGACGGCCAGCGCCCCGGCCGTCAGCAGCACCAGCCGCCCGTGGCACCGCACGACCTCCGCGAGCGGCAGGCGCGCGTGGTCGTCGATCTCCAGGAACCGGGGACTCTCGGGCAGCGAGGCCCGCAGCCACAGCCCGGCCAGCGCCAGCGCCCCGGCCGCCCAGAACGGCACCCGCCAGCCCCACTGCGCGAAGCGGTCGTCGGGCAGGGCGGCCGACAGCGCGAGCATGACCCCGTTGGCGAGCACGAAGCCGACGGCGGGCCCCACCTGGGGAAAACTCGACCACAGGGCACGGCGTTCCGCGGGCGCGTGCTCGGCGGTCAGCAGCACCGCCCCGCCCCACTCGCCGCCGAGCCCCAGCCCCTGCAGGAAGCGCAGCAGGAGCAGCAGCACCGGGGCGGCCGCCCCGATCGTGCCGTAGGCGGGCACGCAGCCGACCGCGACCGTCGAGGCGCCGGTCAGCAGCAGGGAGACGACCAGCACCGGCCGCCGTCCGCGCCGGTCGCCGAGGTGTCCGAAGAGCACCGAGCCGAGCGGCCGGGCCACGAATCCCACCGCGAACGTCCCGAACGCCGCGAGCGTCCCGGCCAACGGCGAGAACGTCGGGAAGAACAGCGGCCCCAGCACCAGGGCGGCCGCGGTGCCGTAGACGAAGAAGTCGTAGAACTCGATCGAGGTCCCGGCGAGCGAGGCGGCCGCCAGCCGCGGCATGGAAGGCGCCCTCACGGGGCGTACGGGCTGCATACCGCGTCAACCATCCGTAGTGATCTTGGGTTACGGGGGCGCGCGGAGCTGACCGGAGCCCCGCGGCGCCGCCCGGAAGGACCGGCGTACGCGCCCCTCGGCCGCTCGCCCTGCCGTGATAGACCGGGGCGACAAGCGGTCGTGAACACACCGCCCAGAACGGACCGGAGGAACCGTGCCCCGCACCCTGGCCAACGCCCCGATCATGATCCTCAACGGGCCCAACCTGAACCTCCTCGGCCTGCGCCAGCCAGAGATCTACGGCACGGACACGCTCGCCGACGTCGAGGCGATGTGCGCCGAGGCCGCGGCGGCGCACGGCGGCACGGTGGACTTCCGGCAGTCCAACCACGAGGGCGAGCTGGTCGACTGGATCCACGAGGCCCGGACGAACCACTGCGGCATCGTCATCAACCCCGGCGCCTACTCCCACACCTCGATCGCGATCCTGGACGCGCTCAACACCTGCGACGGGATGCCGGTGCTGGAGGTGCACATCTCCAACATCCACCAGCGCGAGTCGTTCCGGCACCACAGCTACGTCTCGCTGCGGGCCGACGGCGTGATCGCGGGCTGCGGGGTGCAGGGCTACGTGTTCGGCGTGGAGCGGGCCGTCGCGCTGGTGGGAGCGGCGCGGGCCGACGCGTAGCCCACCGCGGCGCCGGGCGGCCGTCCGGGCGCGAACACGGCGGGCGCCGCACACACTCCGGCCCGGGCCGCCGGCCGAGGGCGGGGTTGGTGACCGGCGGCCCATACCGCTCAGGTGCCGTCGTCCTGGGCGGGGCTGCCACCAGTTGACCGCGTGTCACGGGATCCGGGGAGCGCGCACGCGTACCCGGCGCGTGTGAAGAGTTCACACGGGGCGCACGCCACGTGGCACGCGCCGGGCGCGCATCGAGGGCGTACGCCCGGCGTGGGTCGGGCCCGCGCGGCCTACCAGCCGCGCGCGTGCCACTCCGGCAGGTGCGGCCGTTCCGTGCCGAGGCTGGTGTCGTTGCCGTGGCCGGGGTAGACCCAGGTCTCGTCCGGCAGCGCGGCGAAGATCTTCGTCTCGACGTCGTGGATCAGGCTGGCGAACGCCTCGGGATCCTTGTGGGTGTTGCCGACACCCCCCGGGAAGAGGCAGTCGCCGGTGAAGACGTGCGGGTGGCCGTGCGGGTCGTCGTAGACCAGGGCGATGGAGCCCGGGGTGTGCCCGACGAGGTGGCGCGCGGTGAGCTCCACCTGCCCCACCCGGATGACGTCGCCGTCGTCGACGAGGACGTCGGTGCTCACCGGGATCCCGGGGGCGTCCTCGCGGCCGGCGTACGTCCGGGCGCCCGTGGCGGCGACGACCTCGGCGAGCGCCTGCCAGTGGTCGCCGTGCCGGTGGGTGGTGACGACGGACGCGATGCCGTCGTCACCGATCATGCCCAGCAGCGCCCCGGCGTCGGCGGCGGCGTCGATCAGCAACTGCTCGTCGGTGGCCCGGCAGCGCAGCAGGTAGGCGTTGTTGTCCATCGGGCCGACCGCGATCTTGGTGATCATCAGGTCCTTGAGCTCGTGCACGTCCGCGGGCCCGCCGACCCTGACCTCTCCGCTGTACGTCATGGTGATCAGCCTATAGCGGGCCGGCGCCCGGGGACCCGTGTCGCGCTACAGCGGAGGCAGCTTCGGCAGCGTGCCGCCCGTCACCTCCAGCGCGGTCCCCGGGCGGCGGCCGGCGAGCCAGCCCAGCAGGTCGGCCGGCGCCCCGCTCACCGTGACCTCGGTCACGGCCGCCTCGCGGCCGGTGCGCCACTCGCGCGTGCCGTCCGTGACCCGGGTCGCCGGGATCTCCGGGTGCCCGGCGAAGCGGTCGGCGAGGAAGCCGCTCTCCCGCTGCGTGAACTCCGCCGGAAGGTCCTCCAGCTCGTATCCGATCCCGAGGTCCACGTGGTGCAGGTCGACCTCGGCCCACCGCCTGAACGGCAGCCGGGCCGCGGCGTCGGTGACGCCGTTGCGCAGCTCCACCGTGCGCGTCCAGTCCGCCGGCACGGCCCCCGCCCGCTGGAACCGGGCGGCGCTCTCGCGCACGTCCGTGAGCTGGGCGTCCAGCGTGCGCCGGGCGTCCCGCTCGATGTCGGCGTCCCGCGCCTCGGCGCTCTCGTACATGGGCCGGCCCTCCAGGACGTTCACGAGGGCGTCCGCGTTGCGGGCGAGATGGGCGAGGACGTGTCCGCGCGTCCAGCCGGGCAGCCGTGACGGCTCGGCCTGTGAGGCGTTGTCCAGCTTGGCGACAGCGGTGAGGAGCCGCTCGGTCGCCTCCCGTACACATGCCAGGTCATGAGCGTGATCAATCATGCGCCCGACCCTAGTAGCGCCACCCCTTCGGGTGAAGGTGGTGAAGCTCGCCCGTAAATCGAAAGCACGTGCTATATCGTCGAAGGCGGCACCGGGCATGCCTGAGGGCTCGGGATTGTTATGCATCCCGGAATCCGACCGGCGCTGTCAGTGGCTCCCCCTAGTCTCGGAAGAAGCACGGGGGCCCCGGCCCCTGTCACTTCTCTCAAGAAAGGTGCGGACCGGCGTGGCCGACCGTCTCATCGTCCGTGGAGCGCGCGAGCACAACCTGAGGAATGTCTCGCTCGACCTCCCGCGCGACTCGCTCATCGTCTTCACGGGCCTGTCGGGGTCGGGCAAGTCCTCGCTGGCCTTCGACACCATCTTCGCCGAGGGGCAGCGGCGGTACGTGGAGTCGCTCTCCTCGTACGCCCGGCAGTTCCTCGGCCAGATGGACAAGCCGGACGTGGACTTCATCGAGGGCCTGTCCCCGGCGGTGTCCATCGACCAGAAGTCGACCTCGCGCAACCCGCGCTCGACGGTCGGCACCATCACCGAGGTCTACGACTACCTGCGTCTGCTCTTCGCGCGCATCGGCAAGCCGCACTGTCCCGAGTGCGGCCGCCCGATCTCGCGCCAGTCGCCGCAGGCCATCGTCGACAAGGTCCTGGAGCTGCCGGAGGGCAGCCGTTTCCAGGTGCTGTCGCCGCTGGTGCGCGAGCGCAAGGGCGAGTTCGTCGACCTCTTCTCGGACCTCCAGACCAAGGGCTACTCCCGCGCCCGCGTGGACGGCGAGACGATCCAGCTCTCCGAGCCGCCCACGCTGAAGAAGCAGGAGAAGCACACCATCGAGGTGGTCGTGGACCGCCTCACGGTGAAGGACTCCGCCAAGCGCCGGCTCACCGACTCCGTCGAGACCGCCCTCGGCCTGTCGGGCGGCATGGTCGTGCTCGACTTCGTCGACCTCCCCGAGGACGACCCCGAGCGCGAGCGCATGTACTCGGAGCACCTGTACTGCCCGTACGACGACCTGTCCTTCGAGGAGCTGGAGCCGCGCTCCTTCTCCTTCAACTCGCCCTTCGGCGCCTGCCCCGAGTGCACCGGCATCGGCACGCGCATGGAGGTCGACCCCGAGCTGATCGTCCCGGACGAGGACAAGTCCCTCGACGAGGGCGCCATCCACCCCTGGTCGCACGGTCACACCAAGGACTACTTCAGCCGTCTGATCGGCGCCCTCGCGGACGCCCTCGGCTTCCGCACCGACATCCCCTTCGCGGGCCTGCCCCAGCGCGCGCGGAAGGCCCTGCTGTACGGCCACAAGACCCAGATCGAGGTCCGCTACCGCAACCGGTACGGCCGCGAGCGCGTCTACACCACCCCCTTCGAGGGCGCGGTGCCGTTCGTCAAGCGCCGGCACAGCGAGGCCGAGAGCGACGCCAGCCGTGAGCGGTTCGAGGGCTACATGCGCGAGGTGCCCTGCCCCTCCTGCGAGGGCACCCGCCTGAAGCCGATCGTCCTGGCCGTGACGGTCATGGAGAAGTCCATCGCGGAGGTCTCCGCGATGTCGATCAGCGACTGCGCGGACTTCCTGGGCGAGCTGAAGCTGAGCGCACGCGACAAGAAGATCGCCGAGCGGGTCCTGAAGGAGGTCAACGAGCGGCTGAGGTTCCTGGTCGACGTCGGCCTCGACTACCTCTCGCTCAACCGCGCGGCCGGCACCCTCTCCGGCGGCGAGGCCCAGCGCATCCGTCTCGCCACGCAGATCGGCTCCGGTCTGGTCGGCGTGCTGTACGTGCTGGACGAGCCGTCCATCGGCCTGCACCAGCGGGACAACCACCGGCTGATCGAGACGCTGGTCCGACTGCGCGACATGGGCAACACACTCATCGTCGTGGAGCACGACGAGGACACCATCAAGGTTGCCGACTGGATCGTGGACATCGGCCCCGGCGCCGGTGAGCACGGCGGCAAGGTCGTGCACAGCGGCTCCCTGAAGGAACTGCTCGCCAACACCGAGTCCCAGACCGGCCAGTACCTCTCGGGCCGCAAGTCGATCCCGCTGCCCGACGTACGGCGCCCCCGCGACCCGTCCCGGCAGCTCACCGTGCACGGCGCGCGGGAGAACAACCTGCAGGACATCGACGTGTCCTTCCCGCTGGGGGTGTTCACCGCCGTGACCGGCGTGTCCGGCTCCGGCAAGTCGACGCTGGTCAACGACATCCTGTACACGCACCTGGCACGCGAGCTGAACGGCGCGCGCAACGTCCCCGGACGGCACACGCGCGTCGACGGCGACGACCTGGTCGACAAGGTCGTGCACGTCGACCAGTCGCCCATCGGCCGCACCCCGCGGTCCAACCCGGCGACCTACACCGGCGTCTTCGACCACATCCGCAAGCTGTTCGCCGAGACCACCGAGGCGAAGGTCCGCGGCTACCTGCCCGGCCGCTTCTCCTTCAACGTCAAGGGCGGCCGCTGCGAGAACTGCGCGGGCGACGGCACGATCAAGATCGAGATGAACTTCCTGCCGGACGTGTACGTCCCGTGCGAGGTCTGCCACGGCGCCCGGTACAACCGGGAGACCCTGGAGGTCCACTACAAGGGCAAGTCCATCGCCGACGTGCTGAACATGCCGATCGAGGAGGCGACCGACTTCTTCGAGGCCGTCCCCGCCATCTCCCGGCACCTGCGCACGCTGAAGGACGTCGGCCTCGGCTACGTCCGGCTCGGCCAGTCCGCGACCACCCTGTCCGGCGGCGAGGCCCAGCGCGTGAAGCTCGCCAGCGAGCTGCAGAAGCGCTCCACCGGCCGCACGGTCTACGTCCTGGACGAGCCGACCACCGGTCTGCACTTCGAGGACATCAGCAAGCTGCTGAAGGTCCTCTCCGGCCTGGTGGAAAAGGGCAACACGGTCATCGTCATCGAGCACAACCTCGATGTGATCAAGACCGCCGACTGGCTCGTCGACATGGGCCCGGAGGGCGGCGCGGGCGGCGGTCTCGTGGTCGCCGAGGGCACGCCCGAGGAGGTCGCCGGGGTCCCGGCCAGCCACACCGGCAAGTTCTTGCGCGAGATCCTCGGCGCCGACCGGATCAGCGACGCCCAGCCGGTGAAGGCGCCGCGCGGCACTGCGTCCAGGAAGCCGGTCGACGGCGCGGAAGACGGTGACGGCCAAGGCCGACGGCACGGCCGGCGGAAAGACGGCCGCCGCCGCAAAGAAGGCGGCACCGGCCAAGAAGGAGGCACCGGCCAAGAAGACGACGCGGGCCCGCAAGGCCTGACGTCACCGACGGCGTCCTGACGCGCCGTCGGGCGGGCGGCGCCCCGCGGGAACTCCCCGCAGGGCGCCGCCCGCGCGTCGTGGGACGGGGTCACGGCCCGTCCAGCTCGGCCGCGAACGGCGGCTCCGCCCCCGCCCGGGAACAGGTGATCGCCGCGGCGCGCGCCGCGAACCGCAGCAGCCGCCGCCAGCCGTCCGGTCCCAGTGCCGCCAGTGCCCCGGGCGACAGGGCGTCCTGGGCGGCCAGTCCGTGCAGCAGGGCCGCGTTCACCGTGTCACCGGCGCCGATGGTGTCCACCACCTCGACCTTCTCGCCTGGTACGGAGTACTCCGCGCCGTTCCGGGTGTGGACGGTGAGGCCATCGCCGCCCCGCGTGACCACTACGGCCGACGGGCCCGCGGCCAGCCACTCCCGTGGGGTGCCGCCGAGCCACTCGGCGTCCTCCTCGGACAGCTTCAGCAGCGTGACCGAGGGCAGCCAGTCGCCGAAGCGCCTCCGGTAGGCGTCCGCGTCCGGGATCAGACCGGTGCGGATGTTGGGGTCGAGTGCGGTGAACAGGCCCTGTGCGGCCGCTTCGCGCATCAGCTTCTCGTAGGCGCTCGCCCCGGGCTCCAGGACGAGTGAGCAGGTGCCGAAGGACACCGCGCGGGTTCCCGCGGGAAGGGACGCGGGGACGGTGAAGAGGCGGTCCGCGGTGCCGTCCACGTAGAACGAGTAGGCGGCCGAGCCGCCGGTGTCGAGCGTGGCGACGGCGAGGGTGGTCGGCTCGGGGCCGCGCTGCACGTCCGTCACCTCCACCCCCGCCCGCCGCAGCCCGTCGAGCAGGGCCTCCCCGAAGGCGTCCTCGGAGGTGCGCGAGCAGAAGGCGGTGGGGGAGCCGAGACGGCCGAGCGCCACGGCGGTGTTGTACGGGCCGCCGCCCGGCGCCGGCTTCAGGTCGGCCAGGGCGCCCGGGCCGCGCGGGACCAGGTCGATCAGTGCCTCTCCGGCGACGACGATCACGAGGCGGTTCCCCTCTCGGAAGGCGCGGTCAGTTCTGTCGTCCCGGGGGACGGTTCGGTGTGGCCGACGACGGGCCCGGCCGGCGGGCGGCCAGCGGCCCCGTCCCGGCGACCCGGGGCGGCGTCCCGCTGTTCAGGGCAGCCGCAGGAGGTGCGGTGGACGAAGGCGCAGGGCAGCCGGATCGTCCTCGTGGGCCTGCCGGGGGCCGCCAGCCGCTCCAGGAGCACGCGGACGGCCTCGGCGCCGAGCGCCCTGCTGGGCTGGGCGACGACGGTGAGCCGGGGTGAGAACAGGTCGGCCCAGGCGAAGTCGTCGAAGCAGCACAGCGCGAGGTCGCCCGGCACGGCCAGAGCCCGCTCGCGCAGGGCGCGCAGGGCGCCGATGGTCATGGCGTTGTTCGCCGTGACCAGCGCGGTGGGCGGAGCGGGCAGGGCGAGCAGCTCGGCCGTCGCCCGCTCCGCGCCGGCCGACTCCGAGTGACCGGACACCACGAGGCCGGCGTCGAAGGCCAGCCCGGCGGCGGCCAGGGCCCGCCGGTAGCCGGCGACCCGTTCCTCGGTGGTGCTGAGCCCGGGCAGCCCGGCGACCAGGCCGATCCGGCGGTGGCCCAGCCCGGCGAGGTGGCCGACGAGGTCCGCCATCGGGCCGCTGTTCTCGGCGCACACCTGGTCGAAGGGGGCGCGGTATGGGGCAGCCGCGCCTGCGAGGTGGCCGTCGGCCGGGAGCACCCGGTCCAGGAACACGGCCGGCACGGCATGCCGGCCGAGATAGGCCACCAGGTCCCGCGGCTGGGCGGACGGGGCGACGATCACGCCGTCGACCCGGCGTTCGTGGAGGAGCTGGACGACCTTGCGCTCGTGAACCGGGTCGTCGTGCGGATCGGCGATGAGCAGGCCGTAACCCGCGTCCAGGGCGGCGGCCTCCACCCCCTGGAGGATCTCCGTGAAGTACGGATTGCTGATCGCCGACACCGCGAGGCCGATGGAGCGGGTGCGGGACGTCACCAGTGAGCGGGCCAGGGTGTTGGGCGTGTAGCCGAGCGCGTCGACGGCGTCCAGCACGGCCCGGCGGGTGTGGGGCAGTACCGGGCGCGTGCCGTTGAGCACGTGGGAGACGGTCGCCACGGAGACACCGGCGCTGCGGGCCACGTCGGCCATGGTGGGCATCGCGGCGTCCCTTCTCCAGCGGTCGGTGAGCCCGAGGCGTCCGAGCCGTACGCCCTGCCGTCGGCAGCCGTTGGCAGCCGTCGGCAACCGCGGCAGCCGTCGGCAACCGCGGCAGCCGTAGGCGATCCAGCGGCGGCACCCGGCGGCCGCCGGAGCCCGTTCGGTGGCCCTTCGGCCGGGAAGGTATCCCATCCGCCCAGCCCGCGTAAACGCTTGCGCAAGCGTTTACGCGCCCGACGACCGACTTCTCCGCCACCACCCGTCCCCCGAACCGCCCCACCCCCGGCCCTCAGGACCCGCCGCCCAGCCAAGCCCCCGCCCCAGCCCTCGGCCCCCAGCCCCGCCCCCGACCCTCCGGCCGGCCCCGGGTATCGTCGGGCTGCACTTCCTCTGACCAGTGGAGATCCTGATGCCCGCCCGACCGTCAGCGAGTCGTCGTACCGTCCTTCGCGGAGCCGCGGTGGTCCCGGCAGCGGGGCTGGGGCTCGCCGCCTGTTCCCCGGGCGGCGACTCGGCCGACGCGACCCCCACCACGCCGGTCGACCTCGGCGCCGAGGACGAGGTCGCCAAGGGCGGCGCGAAGCTCTACCGGGACCGGAACGTGGTGGTCAGCCGGGACGCGGGCGGCGCTCTGAAGGCCTACAGCACGGTCTGCACGCACGCGGGCTGCGTGATCAACAAGCTGCGGGGCACGACGCTGGTCTGCCCCTGCCACGGCAGCGAGTTCGACGCGGTGACCGGCAAAGTGCTGCAGGCCCCGGCGACCGAGCCGCTCGGCGAACTCCCGGTCCGCGTCTCCAAGGGACGGATCGTCGCCGGCCCCGGCGCCTGAGCGGGGCCGTTCCCGCGGGTTCACTCCCACTCCCACGCGATGCCCACCAGCCCCGGCCTGATCCGGGGTTCGACCACGTGGACGCTGCGGTGCGGCGCGCTGATCCGCAGCTCCTGCCGGCCGCCGCGCGGGGCGGCCGGGGTGTGCTGGGTGAAGCGGTGGCAGCGGGCCGGCAGCGCGGCACCGTCGAAGCTCACCTGGAGCGCGTACTGGCCGCCCGGGAAACCGGACCGGTGGACGTACTCGCCGCAGACCCCGGCCGTGCCGTCCTCGACGCCGTAGCGGAAGAGGAACGTGTCGCCGGAGCGCAGCCGGGTGCCGAACAGCAGCTCCGCCACCAGCACACCGGTGTCCTGGTCCCAGCGGACCCGGCCGGTGCGGCAGTTCTCCAGGGCGTGCACCGTCATCCCGCCCGGACTGCAGCCGGGGTCGCCGTGGTGCACGGCGACGAAGCGGTCGGCGCCGTCGAGGTGCGCCCGCACGATGTGGTGGGACTCCAGCCCGGCCAGTTCGCGCCGGGCGCCGATCCGGACGCGCTCGTGCCGGCCCAGGGTGTGCAGCCCCCCGTCCAGGGACCAGTCCAGGTCGGCGCGGAGCCGGTTCCCGGCGTCGCACGCCGCGGCCAGGGAGCGGTAGGAGCGGGCCGGGCGGCGGCCGCCCGTCGCGGGCTCGCCGGACTCGGTGAGCAGCCGGATCAGCGACTCCTCCGGCAGCCGCAGGATCTCCTCCAGCGCCCGTACCGCGCGCAGCGACTCCGGGCGCTGCGGGCGTCGGGCCCCCTGCTGCCAGTAGCTCAGGCTCGTGATGCCGACCCTGACCCCGTGCCGCGAGAGGTGGTGCTGCACGCGCTGCAGCGGCAGTCCGCGCGCGGCGATCGCGGCGCGCAGCGCCACGTGGAAGGGGCCGCCCCGCAGGGCCGTGTCCAGTTCGGGGGTGGGGACGTCCGCGTGCTCTGTGGCGTGCCGCATGGACAGAGGCCTTTCTGTGAGGTGTCACAACGGCTGGTCGGACCGCTGGCGCCGGCGCGGCTGCCACCCCCGTGGGCACCCGGGCAGGCCCATGTCCGCGCACGTCGCGTCCGTGCCCGGTGGCACGGTCCCGAGTTCCCACGCATTGAAGCGTGTTGACCATGCCCCGACAACACCGCGGACCGGCCGGTGTCCGCTCCGGCCGGGTCACGGCCCCCCTCACACGCCGTTTCCGGCCCGTCCGCCCGCCCGCCGAGCGACCGCCCGGATCCCTCCCGGGAGCGGCCGCCCGGTGCGCCGTCCACAGGCCCGACGCGGTGTCGGTGCTCGCCAGTAGGGTGTGAAGCATGGCCGATCCCTCCAGCTACCGCCCCAGGCCGGGTGAGATCCCGGACTCTCCCGGGGTGTACAGGTTCCGTGACGAGCACCGCCGGGTGATCTACGTCGGAAAGGCGAAGAGCCTGCGCCAGCGCCTGGCGAACTACTTCCAGGACCTGGCGGGCCTGCACCCCCGCACCCGGTCGATGGTGACCACCGCCGCGTCCGTGGAGTGGACCGTGGTGTCCACGGAGGTCGAGGCGCTGCAGCTGGAGTACTCCTGGATCAAGGAGTACGACCCCCGGTTCAACGTCAAGTACCGCGACGACAAGAGCTACCCGTACCTCGCGGTCACCATGAACGAGGAGTTCCCGCGCGTTCAGGTGATGCGCGGTCACAAGAAGAAGGGCGTCAGGTATTTCGGCCCGTACGCGCACGCGTGGGCCATCCGGGACACCGTCGACCTGCTGCTGCGGGTCTTCCCGGTGCGCACCTGCTCGGCCGGTGTCTTCAAGAACGCCGCCCGCACGGGCCGTCCCTGCCTGCTCGGCTACATCGGCAAGTGCTCCGCCCCCTGCGTCGGCCGGATCTCCCCTGAGGACCACCGGGAGCTGGCCGAGGAGTTCAGCGACTTCATGGCCGGCCGCACCGGCACCTACCTCCGCCGCCTGGAGAAGCGGATGACCCAGGCCGCGGAGGAGATGGAGTACGAGCGGGCCGCCCGCCTGCGCGACGACATCGGGGCCCTGAAGAAGGCCATGGAGAAGAGCGCGGTCGTGCTCGCCGACGCGACCGACGCCGACCTCATCGCCGTCGCCGAGGACGAGCTGGAGGCGGCGGTGCAGATCTTCCACGTGCGCGGCGGCCGGGTGCGCGGCCAGCGCGGCTGGGTGACGGACAAGGTCGAGGAGGTCAACACCGGCGCCCTGGTCGAGCACGCCCTGCAGCAGCTCTACGGCGAGGAGAGCGGGGACGCCGTGCCCAGGGAGGTGCTGGTCCCGGCCCTGCCGGAGCCGGTCGAGCCGGTCCAGGAGTGGCTGGCCGGCCGCCGCGGGGCGAACGTCTCGCTGCGCGTGCCGCAGCGCGGCGACAAGAAGGCGCTCATGGAGACCGTGCAGCGCAACGCCCAGCAGTCCCTTGCCCTGCACAAGACCAAGCGCGCCTCCGACCTGACCACGCGTTCGCGCGCGCTGGAGGAGATCGCCGAGGCCCTGGACCTGGACAGCGCCCCGCTGCGCATCGAGTGCTACGACATCTCGCACCTCCAGGGCGACGACGTGGTCGCCTCCATGGTCGTCTTCGAGGACGGGCTGCAGCGCAAGAGCGAGTACCGGCGCTTCCAGATCAAGGGCTTCGCCGGGCAGGACGACGTCCGCTCCATGCACGAGGTGATCAGCCGCCGCTTCCGGCGCTACCTCGCCGAGAAGGAGCGCACGGGGGAGTGGGCCGACGGCGAGGAGACCAGCGCCGACGGAGGGACCACGCGCACCGGCGACGGAGCCGTTCCGGCGGGCGGAGGGGCCGTTCCGGCGGGCGACGGAGCGGTTCCGGCAGGGGGAGTGGCCGGGCTTGCCGCTGAAGCCGCCGCGCCGGCGGGCGGCAGCACGGTTCCGCTCACCGCCACGGAGGTGATCGACGGCGCCCTCAAGGACGAGGACGGCCGCCCGCGGAAGTTCGCCTACCCGCCCCAGCTCGTGGTCGTCGACGGCGGACAGCCGCAGGTCGCCGCGGCCCGGCGGGCGCTGGACGAGCTGGGCATCGACGACATCGCCGTGTGCGGCCTCGCCAAGCGCCTGGAGGAGGTGTGGGTGCCCGGCGAGGACGACCCGGTGGTCCTGCCGCGCACCAGCGAGGGCCTGTACCTGCTCCAGCGCGTCCGCGACGAGGCCCACCGTTTCGCGATCACCTACCAGCGCACCAAGCGCGCCAAGCGTTTCCGGGCCGGCCCCCTGGACGACGTGCCCGGCCTCGGCGACACCCGCAAACAGGCGCTCATCAAGCATTTCGGCTCGGTGAAGAGGCTGCGGTCCGCCACAATCGAACAGATCCAGGAAGTGCCCGGGATAGGCCGGAAGACGGCCGAGACGATCGCCGCGGCCCTCGCCGGGGCGGTCCCGGCCGGACCCGCCGTGAACACGGCGACCGGAGAGATCATTGAGGACGAGGAACCCGGTACGACGGCGGGTTCCGCGGGAGAGCCCGTGACCGCGGGCCTCCCGGACGAACGACGGGGGCAGGAGACATGACCGAGCACGACGAACACCCCACGGCACAGCGAGAACAGGCGCACGGGGAAGCGGGCGGGAACCAGCCGCGGCAGGCGGCCGGCGGACACCCGCGGCAGCCGGTTCAGGACAACGGAGCAAAGGTGAGCACGGACGTCACACCGGCCGGCCCCGCCGAGGCGGCCATCCCCGAACTGGTGATCATCTCCGGCATGTCCGGAGCCGGCCGGTCGACGGCGGCGAAGTGCCTGGAGGACCTCGGCTGGTTCGTCGTCGACAACCTCCCGCCGGCCCTCATCCCCACCATGGTCGAGCTGGGCGCCCGCTCCCAGGGCAACGTGGCGCGGATCGCGGTCGTCGTCGACGTGCGCGGCCGCCGCTTCTTCGACAACCTGCGCGAGTCCCTCGCCGACCTGGAGGCCAAGCACGTCACCCGGCGGATCGTCTTCCTGGAGTCCTCCGACGACGCCCTGGTGCGCCGTTTCGAGTCGGTGCGCCGCCCGCACCCCCTGCAGGGCGACGGCCGGATCGTCGACGGCATCGCCGCCGAGCGCGAGCTGCTGCGCGAGCTGCGCGGCGACGCCGACCTGGTGATCGACACCTCCAGCCTGAACGTGCACGAGCTGCGCGCCAAGATGGACGCCCAGTTCGCCGGCGAGGAGGAGCCCGAGCTGCGGGCCACCGTCATGTCCTTCGGCTTCAAGTACGGCCTCCCCGTCGACGCCGACCTGGTCGCGGACATGCGCTTCCTGCCCAACCCGCACTGGGTCCCGGAGCTGCGCCCGTACACCGGCCTCAACGAGGAGGTCGCGGCGTACGTCTTCAACCAGCCCGGCGCCAAGGAGTTCCTCGACCGGTACGCCGAGCTGCTGCGCCTCGTCGCGGCCGGGTACCGGCGCGAGGGCAAGCGGTATGTGACCATCGCCATCGGCTGCACCGGGGGCAAGCACCGCTCGGTGGCCATGTCGGAGAAGCTCGCCGCGCGCCTCGTGGCCGAGGGCGTGGAGACGGTGGTCGTGCACCGGGACATGGGACGGGAATGACGGAACGTACACGGCGGCTGAGCCGGCTGCGCCGGCAGGTGCCTGACAGCCGCTCGAGCCGCACCACGGCCGACGGCCGGGCGGTCCGCCCGGTGGAGGCCCGCGGCGGCCGGCCCCGCAGACGCGGGGCCCAGCCCAAGGTCGTCGCGCTCGGCGGCGGCATGGGCCTGTCCGCCTCGCTCGCCGCGCTGCGCCGGATCACCGGCGACCTCACCGCGGTCGTCACGGTGGCCGACGACGGCGGCTCCAGCGGGCGCCTGCGCGACGAGCTGGGCGTGCTGCCGCCCGGTGACCTGCGCAAGGCGCTGGCCGCGCTGTGCGGGGACGACGACTGGGGCCAGACCTGGGCCCGCGTCATCCAGCACCGCTTCCAGTCCCAGGGCGACCTGCACGACCACGCCGTCGGCAACCTGCTGATCGTGGCGCTGTGGGAACAGCTCGGCGATCACGTCCAGGCCCTGGACCTGGTCGGCAAGCTGCTCGGCGCGCACGGGCGGGTGCTGCCCATGTCCGCCGTGCCGCTGGAGCTGCAGGCCCTGGTCAAGGGGCACGACCCGGAGCGCCCCGAGGACGTGGACACCGTCCGCGGCCAGGCCACGGTGGCCCTCACCCCGGGCGAGGTGCAGTCGGTGCACGTCGTGCCGCACGACCCGCCCGCCGTCCCGGAGGCCGTCGCCGCCGTCCTGGACGCGGACTGGGTGGTGCTCGGACCTGGCTCCTGGTTCTCCTCGGTGATCCCGCACCTGCTCGTGCCCGAGCTGCTGGACGCCCTCACCGCGACCAAGGCGCGCCGTGTACTGTCGCTGAACCTCGCCCCGCAGCCCGGAGAAACCGACGGCTTCTCCCCGCAGCGTCATTTGGAGGTTTTGGGGCGACACGCCCCTAAACTCGCCCTGGACGTGGTGCTTGCCGACGAGGCCGCCGTGCCCGACCGTGACTCGCTCACCGAGGCCGCCAAGCGGCTCGGAGCCGCGGTCGAGCTGGCCCCGGTGGCCCGGACCGACGGAAGCCCCCGGCACGACCCGGAGCTGTTGGCCGCCGCGTACGACCGTATTTTTCGGATGCATGGAAGGATCGGCCCATGGCGATGACGGCAGCGGTGAAGGACGAGATCTCCCGGCTCCCCGTCACCCGGACCTGCTGCAGGAAGGCGGAGGTCTCCGCCATTCTGCGGTTCGCCGGCGGCCTTCACCTGGTGAGCGGGCGCATCGTGATCGAGGCGGAGCTGGACACCGCGATGGCCGCCCGCCGGCTCAAGCGGGACATCCTGGAGATCTTCGGCCACAGCTCGGAACTGATCGTGATGGCGCCCGGAGGCCTGCGTCGCGGCTCGCGCTACGTGGTGCGCGTGGTGGCGGGCGGCGACCAGCTCGCCCGGCAGACCGGGCTCGTCGACGGCCGCGGCCGTCCCATCCGCGGCCTGCCCCCGCAGGTGGTCTCGGGGGCCACCTGCGACGCGGAGGCCGCCTGGCGCGGAGCGTTCCTGGCGCACGGCTCGCTGACCGAGCCGGGCCGCTCCTCCTCCCTGGAGGTGACCTGCCCCGGTCCGGAGGCCGCGCTCGCCCTGGTGGGTGCGGCCCGTCGGCTGTCCATCGCCGCCAAGGCCCGCGAGGTGCGCGGGGTGGACCGGGTGGTCGTGCGCGACGGTGACGCGATCGGCGCCCTGCTGACCCGGCTCGGCGCGCACGAGTCCGTGCTGGCCTGGGAGGAGCGCCGGATGCGGCGCGAGGTGCGGGCCACCGCCAACCGGCTCGCCAACTTCGACGACGCCAACCTGCGCCGCTCGGCCCGCGCCGCCGTGGCCGCGGGCGCCCGGGTGCAGCGGGCCCTCGAGATCCTCGGCGAGGAGGTGCCCGAGCACCTTGCCGCCGCCGGGCGCCTGCGCATGGAGCACAAGCAGGCCTCCCTGGAGGAGCTGGGCGCGCTCGCCGACCCGCCGCTCACCAAGGACGCGGTCGCCGGACGTATCCGCCGGCTGCTGGCGATGGCCGACAAGCGCGCCTCCGACCTGGGCATCCCGGGCACGGAGGCCAACCTCTCGGAGGAGCTGGCGGACAACCTGGCCGGCTGATCTCTTCCGCGTCAACTCGCCGGTGCCGGCGCCCACTTGGGGTCGCCGGCACCGGCGTTTGCCTGTCCATGAGGCGCCCTTGACTCGATCATGGAGTGACATGAACCTGGCAGCCTGGTCGCCGCTGTGGCGGTCAGGTCCGAGGGGGGTTCATGAGACACAGAGCGAGATCGGTCCTCGCCGTCGGCGCGCTCCTCGCCGCGGCGGCGAGCCTCACGCCCGTCGCCCAGGCCCGCAGCGCGGACTCCGCCCCGTCCCGCCCCGACGAGGTGAAGGTCTACCGCTCGGAGGTCACCCGCCGGCAGGTGCCCCTGCTCCTCGCGGCCGGCCAGGACGGCCGTGAGCTGTCCGGGCAGGCCGCCGCGGGCGGCCGGACCGCCGTCGAGGTCTATCTGACCGAAGGGCAGGCGCGGACGCTCGAACGGCAGGGCGTCCGGCTCACCGAGCACACCCTGCCGGACCGGACCGCGGCCCGCCTGAAGAGCGCCGCGCAGGGCGTGTTCCGCCCGTACAGCGGCAAGGGCGGCCTGAAGGAGGAGATCCTGCGGACGGCCCGGGCCAACCCCGGCCTCACCAAGGTCGAGTCCATCGGCCGGACCGTGGACGGCCAGGACATCCTCGCCCTCCGGCTGACCAGGGACGCCAGGAAGACGAAGGACGGCTCCCGGCCCTCCGTGCTGTACATGTCCAACCAGCACGCGCGCGAGTGGATCACGCCGGAGACGACCCGCCGGCTGATGCACTACTACCTGGACAACTACCGGACCGACCGGCGGATCAGGCGAATCGTCGACACGACCGAGCTGTGGTTCGTCCTCTCCGCCAACCCCGACGGTTACGACCACACCTTCAAGAGCCCCGCCAACCGCCTGTGGCGCAAGAACCTCCGCGACAACAACGGCGACGGTGTCATCAGCACCGGCGACGGCGTCGACCTCAACCGGAACTTCGCCTACAAGTGGGGCTACGACGACGAGGGTTCGTCCCCCAGCCCCACCAGCCAGACCTACCGCGGCCCGAGCCCCGGCTCCGAGCCCGAGACCAGGGCCGTCGACGCGCTGGAGAAGCGGGTCGGGTTCAGGTACGCCGTCAACTACCACTCCGCGGCCGAACTCCTGCTGTACGGCGTCGGCTGGCAGGTGGCCACCCCCACCCCCGACGACGTCCTCTACCGGGCGCTCGCCGGCACCCCCGCCCGGCCGGCCGTCCCGGGCTACCGCTCCCAGCTCTCCTCGGAGCTGTACACCACCAACGGCGAGGCGGACGGCCACGCCTCGAACGTCAACGGTGTCTCGATGTTCACCCCCGAGATGTCGACCTGCCAGACCGCGTCGGCCGTCGACCCGGACGACGCCTGGAAGCCAGAGGACTGCCAGTCGGTCTTCAACTTCCCCGACGACGAGAAGCTGATCCAGCAGGAGTTCGCCAAGAACGTCCCGTTCGCGCTCTCCGTCGCCGAGACTGCCGCCCACCCGGACCGGCCGGTCTCCCCGGTCGGGCTCGACGCCCCCGACATCAGCCCGGCCGCGTTCAGCACGTCGTACTCCCGCGGCGACGGCCAGCAGGTCTCCGCCGTCGTCCGCAGGGCGGTGCGCGGCAAGGAGCTGAAGTACCGCGTCAACGGCGGCCGTACGCACGAGCGGCCGCTGCGGCCCTGGAAGGGCGGCCGGACCTACGGCGGCGAGGACAACCTCTACTTCGACGAGTACCGGGCCACAGTGCCCGGCGGCAGGCCGGGCGACCGGGTCGAGGTGTGGTTCACCGGCGCGACCGGCAGGGGCGCAAGGGCCACCGGCCCGCACTTCACGTACACCGTCGCCGAGCGGCCCCCGGCGGACACCCTCGTCGTCGCCGAGGAAGGCGCGACGGCCACCGAGGCGCGGACGTACGTGGACGCGCTACGGGCGGCCGGACGCCGCGCGGTCGTGTGGGACGTGGCCCGCCAGGGCGCCCCGGACGCCCTCGGCGTGCTCAGCCACTTCCGCACCGTCGTGCACTACTCGGGCGCGAGCGGACCGGCCAACGCCACCCAGCTCCAGCTGCGCGCCTACCTCAACGAGGGCGGCAGGCTGATCGAGGCCGGCGAGCTGGCCGGCGGCGGCGTCGACCTCGGCGACGGCACCCTGTCCGACGACTTCAGCCAGTACTACCTGGGCGCCTACAGCCGTACCTCGACCAAGGGGGCCACCGGTTTCACCGGCTCCGGCGCCCTCGCCGGCTACAGCGGCGCCCTCGGCGACGCGCCCGGCAATCCGCTGGATCGGGCCGGCACCTACGGCGTCACCTCCGACGAGCTGCCCCCCTCCACGTACCCGCGGTTCAGGAGCGAGGGCGCGGGCCGGTTCGCAGGCACCGTCAACCCGTACGGCCCGTACAGCGGCACCGCCATGGCCGCCGCGGTGCACACCGACGACGCCTACAAACGCCTCACCCGCACCATCGACCTCACCGGTGTCGCCGCGTCCGACCGCCCCACCCTCTCCGCCCGGCTGCTGTGGGACACCGAACCCGGCTACGACCACGCGGTGATCGAGGCGCACACAGCGGGCGCCGACGACTGGACGACCCTGCCGGAGACGGGCGGGGCCACCACGGACTCGGTGCCGGCCGAGTGCGGGGCCGGTTTCCTGATCGGCGAGCACCCGTGGCTCGGGCACTACCTGACGCTCGACGGCGGCACCTGCACCGCGACCGGCGCCACCGGCTCGTGGCACAGCCTCACCGGCAGCTCCGGCGGCTGGCGGCAGACCCGCTTCGACCTCAGCGCCTACGCCGGCCGGACCGTGGAGGTCTCCATCGCCTACGTCACCGACCCGGGCAGCGGCGGGCACGGCGTCCTCGCCGACGACGCCTCCCTCGTCGTCGGGGGCACGGCGAGGGAGACCGAGGGGTTCGAGTCGTCGCTGGGCCCCTGGAAGGCGTCCGGGCCGCCCCCGGGCAGCCCGGCGGTGCTGAAGGACTGGACGCGCGCCGGAACCCTGTTCCAGACCTACGGAGCGGTCACCACCGACCACACGGTGCTGATCGGATTCGGCCTGGAACAGGTGCCGTCGGCCGCCGACCGGGCAGCCGTGACGAGGAAGGCGCTGGCCGCGCTCGACAGGTGAGCGGAACCCCTTCTCAACAGTGCGGCGGAGCATGGTCATCAGGTGAGCCGACCCGCTCACGAACGAGTGAAAAAAACGCCGGCGGGCACTCGCAGTCCGTGACAAATGGGAGTGAAACGAACGTCGATCCGGGAGGGTCCGTACCCTACTGACGGGTACGGACCGCCTGCCCGTGTATGCGGCATCTCGATGTCACCCCGGGGCCCCCGGAGCGGTAGGGTCGGGGGTGGTCGGGGACATCCCAAATACAGCTCGCCGGCACCGCATGGCCGGCGTACCAACGAGGAGATCGGTTCGTGACGATCCGCGTAGGCATCAACGGCTTCGGCCGTATCGGCCGTAACTACTTCCGGGCGCTGCTGGAGCAGGGTGCGGACATCGAGGTTGTGGCTGTCAACGACCTGGGTGACACCGCCACCACGGCGCACCTGCTCAAGTACGACACGATCCTGGGCCGCCTCAAGCAGGAGGTCTCGCACACCGCCGACACGATCACCGTCGACGGTCACACCATCAAGGTCCTGTCCGAGCGCAACCCGGCCGACATCCCCTGGGGCGAGCTGGGCGTCGACATCGTCATCGAGTCGACCGGCATCTTCACCAAGAAGGAAGACGCCGAGAAGCACATCGCGGGCGGTGCGAAGAAGGTCCTCATCTCGGCTCCGGCCAAGAACGAGGACATCACCATCGTGATGGGCGTCAACCAGGACAAGTACGACCCGGCGAACCACCACGTCATCTCCAACGCCTCCTGCACCACCAACTGCGTGGCGCCGATGGCCAAGGTGCTCGACGAGAACTTCGGCATCGTCAAGGGCCTGATGACGACGGTGCACGCGTACACGAACGACCAGCGCATCCTCGACTTCCCGCACAAGGACCTGCGCCGCGCCCGTGCCGCCGCCGAGAACATCATCCCGACCACCACCGGTGCCGCGAAGGCCACCGCGCTGGTCCTGCCGCAGCTCAAGGGCAAGCTGGACGGCATGGCCATGCGCGTCCCGGTCCCGACCGGCTCGGTCACCGACCTGGTCGTCGAGCTCGGCCGCGAGGTCACCAAGGACGAGGTCAACGCCGCCTTCCAGAAGGCCGCCGAGGGCGAGCTGAAGGGCCTGCTGGACTACACCGAGGACCCGATCGTCTCCTCGGACATCGTCAACGCGCCGGCGTCCTGCACCTTCGACTCGTCCCTGACCATGGTCCAGGACGGCAAGAACGTGAAGGTCATCGGCTGGTACGACAACGAGTGGGGCTACTCCAACCGCCTCGTCGACCTGACGGTCTTCGTCGGCAACCAGCTCTGATCGCCGCAGATCACAGCAGCAGGACCTGGAAGTGAGAGCAGGGCTCGGGCAGCGCACCGTCGCGCTGTCCGGGCCCTGTCTCGCGTACGGACCACGCCCCCATACGATCAGGGGCATCAAGAGCCCTCCTCAGGAGTCCACCGCATGAAGACGATCGACGAACTTCTCGCCGACGGCGTGAGCGGCAAGCGGGTCTTCGTCCGCGCCGACCTCAACGTGCCGCTCGCCGACGGGACCATCACCGACGACGGCCGCATCCGCGCCGTCCTGCCCACCGTGAAGGCCCTCGCGGACGCGGGCGCCAAGGTGGTCGTCGCCTCGCACCTGGGCCGCCCCAAGGGCGCCCCGGACCCGGCCTTCTCCCTCGCCCCGGCCGCCTCCCGCCTGGGTGAACTCCTCGGCTCCGACGTGGCCTTCGCTGCCGACACCGTGGGCGAGTCCGCCCAGGAGACCGTCGCGGGCCTCGCCGACGGCCAGGTCGCCGTCCTGGAGAACCTCCGCTTCAACCCGGGCGAGACGGCCAAGGACGACGCCGAGCGCGGCGCGTTCGCCGACCGGCTCGCCGCCCTCGCCGACGTCTACGTCGGCGACGGCTTCGGCGCGGTGCACCGCAGGCACGCCTCCGTGTACGACCTTCCGGCCCGCCTGCCGCACTACGCCGGCCACCTCATCGCCACCGAGGTCGGCGTCCTCAGGAAGCTGACCGAGGACGTCAAGCGCCCCTACGTCGTCGCGCTCGGCGGGGCCAAGGTCTCCGACAAGCTCGCCGTCATCGACGAACTGCTCGGCAAGGCCGACCGCCTCCTCATCGGCGGCGGCATGGCCTACACCTTCCTCAAGGCCAAGGGCTACGAGGTCGGCATCTCCCTGCTCCAGGAGGACCAGGTGCCGGCCGTCACCGAGTACATGGAGCGCGCCGAGAAGCAGGGCGTCGAGCTGGTGCTCCCCGTCGACGTCGTGGTCTCCCCGGAGTTCCCGGACCTGAAGGCCAAGGCCCCCACCGAGCACACCGTGGTCGACGCGGACAAGATTCCCGCCGACCAGGAGGGCCTGGACGTCGGCCCGAGGACCCGCGAGCTCTACGCCTCGAAGCTCGCCGACGCCGCGACCGTCTTCTGGAACGGTCCCATGGGCGTCTTCGAACACCCCGACTACGCCGAGGGCACCAAGGCGGTCGCCCAGGCTCTCCTCGACACCGACGGCTTCACCGTCGTGGGCGGCGGTGACTCCGCCGCCGCCGTGCGTACGCTCGGCTTCGACGAGAACGCATTCGGCCACATCTCGACCGGTGGCGGCGCCTCCCTCGAATACCTCGAGGGCAAGACGCTCCCCGGCCTCGCCGCACTGGAGGACTGACCTTTGAGCACCCGCACGCCGCTGATGGCGGGCAACTGGAAGATGAACCTCAACCACCTCGAGGCCATCGCGCACGTCCAGAAGCTCGCCTTCGCCCTGGCCGACAAGGACTACGAGGCCGTCGAGGTCGCCGTCCTGCCGCCCTTCACCGACCTGCGCTCCGTGCAGACCCTGGTCGACGGCGACAAGCTCAGGATCAAGTACGGCGCCCAGGACCTGTCGGCGCACGACTCCGGCGCCTACACGGGCGAGATCTCCGGCTCGATGCTGGCCAAGCTGAAGTGCACGTACGTGGCGGTCGGCCACTCCGAGCGCCGGCAGTACCACGACGAGACCGACGACATCGTCAACGCCAAGGTCAAGGCCGCCTACAAGCACGGCCTCACCCCGATCCTGTGCGTCGGCGAGGAGCTGGACGTGCGCGAGGCGGGCGACCACGTCGCGCACACCCTCACCCAGGTCGAGGGCGGTCTGAAGGACCTCCCGGCCGAGCAGGCCGAGACGGTCGTGATCGCCTACGAGCCGGTGTGGGCCATCGGCACCGGCAAGGTCTGCGGCGCCGCGGACGCCCAGGAGGTCTGCGCCGCCATCCGCGCCAAGCTCGCCGAGCTGTACTCCCAGGAGCTGGCCGACAAGGTCCGCATCCAGTACGGCGGCTCCGTGAAGTCGGGCAACGTCGCCGAGATCATGGCGCAGGCCGACATCGACGGCGCCCTGGTCGGCGGCGCCTCGCTGGACGCCGACGAGTTCGTGAAGATCGTTCGGTTCCGCGATCAGTGATCAGGGCTGTGAGTAGGCGGTAACGGCGATTCGTCGTACCCTTGCGGGGGCACGGCCCAGGTGCTGTGCCCCCGTCGTCCATCCGATTCCGAGGAAGTTGGTCCAGCCGTGGTTCTGGGGTTCTCGATCGCCCTGATCGTCTTCAGCCTGCTGATGATGCTGCTGGTGCTGATGCACAAGGGAAAGGGCGGCGGCCTCTCCGACATGTTCGGTGGCGGCATGCAGTCGTCCGTCGGCGGCTCCTCGGTCGCCGAGCGCAACCTGGACCGGATCACCATCGTGGTCGGCCTGCTGTGGTTCGCCTGCATCGTCGTCCTCGGCCTGCTGATGAAGTCGAACGGCTGATCCGCGCCGCCCGGGTACGTCCATTCCGCACGTAAGGCCCCATGTTGGGTACGCGCTCCTGTGCGCGGCCTATCATGGGGCTTGCGTCTAGGTGCGGGGCCGGTAACTCCAATCACTGGACGCGCGTTGGGCCTTACGTAGACTGAGGCGCTCGCAGCGAAGCGAAACGCCGACTCGCTTTGCGGCACCATCACGCAGGGAGTTACGACCGTGGCAAGTGGCAACGCGATCCGAGGTAGCCGGGTCGGGGCGGGGCCGATGGGCGAGGCCGAGCGCGGCGAGTCCGCGCCGCGTCTGCGCATCTCCTTCTGGTGCTCCAACGGGCATGAGACCCAGCCCAGCTTCGCCAGCGACGCGCAGGTGCCCGAGACCTGGGACTGCCCGCGCTGCGGCTTCCCGGCCGGCCAGGACCGGGACAACCCGCCGGACCCGCCCCGCACCGAGCCGTACAAGACGCACCTCGCGTACGTACGGGAGCGGCGCAGCGACGCGGACGGCGAGGCGATCCTCGCCGAGGCCCTCGCCAAACTGCGCGGCGAGATCTGAGACTTGCGACGGCCGGGCGCCCACGGGCGCCCGGCCGCGGTCGTCGCGGGACGCCCGCGCGCGGCCGCCTTCCGCCTTCCTGCCGCCGTCGCGCCGACACCTGCCCGCAAGCCGGACGTACCTGTTGTTGCCCGCGTGGACGACGCGCATGAGCGCTCGTCCGTCGTGCTGATCAACTAGGTTGGGACCGGCAGCGGGGCAAGGCGCACAACAGGACAGGTCGCAGGAAAGAAGGCTGACGTCGAGATGAACGCAGACGCCCGTACCGGGCTCGACCGGACACCCGAGTGGCGAGCTCTCGCCGAGCACCGTCAGGAGCTGGCCGGCAGCCATCTGCGGGACCTGTTCGCCGCCGATCCGCAGCGCGGCGCCGGGTACACGCTGCAGGTCGGTGACCTCCACATCGACTACTCCAAGCACCTGGTCACCGACGACACGCTGCGGCTGCTGCGCGAGCTGGCCGCCGCGAGGGACGTCTTCGGCCTGCGGGACGCCATGTTCCGTGGTGAGCGGATCAACGTCACCGAGGACCGGGCGGTGCTGCACACCGCGCTGCGGGCCGCGCCGGACGCGGTGGTCGAGGTGGACGGGGAGAACGTCGTGCCC
>NZ_BJTV01000012.1:123347-274026 GCF_007176755.1 Streptomyces sp. 1-11 | reverse complement strand
CTGGAAATGGATGTCCGCGATGACCGGGATCTGCGACTTGCGGGCGATCGTCGCGAGAGCGTCCGCGTCGTCCTGCGTGGGGCAGGCGACACGGACGATCTGGCAGCCGGACGCGGTCAGCTCGGCGATCTGCTGCAGGGTGGCGCCGATGTCCGACGTGCGGGTCGTCGTCATCGACTGGACCGAGACGGGCGCGTCTCCGCCGACCGCCACGGTTCCGACCTGGATCTGCCGGCTCTTCCGGCGCTCGGCGAGCTTGGTCGGAACGGACGGCATGCCGAGAGAAATCGCAGTCATCTGCTGTGCAACCCCAAGTCGTGGATCAACATCCGGCCCCGTGATCGGCGGGCTCCAGGCTTCGAGATTACGGCACCGGTACGGGCGCGGGCACATCCCACCCGGCAAACCCACCCGATGGAAGGCGGCCCCGGGCCACCCCGCTCCCGGCCGCGCCGGAGCGGGGCACCCCCATGCTCGGGGCCGCTTCCCAACGCCCGGTGACTAAGAGATTTTCACCGGGTTAACGACGTCGGCGATCAGCACGAGGATCGTGAAGCAGACGAAGATCCCCGCCACCACGTACGCCACCGGCATCAGCTTCGCCACGTCGAACGGGCCCGGGTCCGGGCGGCGCAGCACCCGGGCCACGGCGCGCCGCAGCGACTCCCACAGGGCGCCCGCGATGTGCCCGCCGTCGAGCGGGAGCAGCGGGAGCATGTTGAACAGGAACAGGGAGAGGTTGAACCCGGCGACCACGAAGACGGCCATGGCCAGCTGCTGCGAGGCCGGGATGTCCAGCGTGGCGATCTCACCGGTGACCCGGGCCGCGCCGACGATGCCCATCGGGGAGTCGGGTTCGCGCGGGCCGTCGCCGAAGGCCGCGTTCCACAGCGCGGGGATCTTGCCGGGCAGCGCGATGAGCGAGTCGACGGCGTCGCCGACCCGGTCGGTCATCCACGTCACGGACTGGCCGAGGTCCTGCCTGACGACGCCGGTGGCGGAGCTGAAGCCGAGGAAGCCCGCCTTGACGTACTGGCCCTGGACGTAGGTGCCGCTGGAGTCCTTCTTGGCGACCTGGTTGGTGGCGATCTTCGCGTGCAGGGTCACTTCCTGGCCCTTGCGGTCGACGACGATCGCGACCTCCTTGCCCGCGCTGTCCCGGATGAGGTCGGACAGCGTGCTCCACTCCTTGGTCGGCGTGCCGTCGAAGGAGACGATCCGGTCGCCGTTCTTCATGCCGGCGGCCGCCGCCGGGGAGGGCGGGTCGGACTTCTTGCAGGTGTCGCGGTTCTCGCTCTGCGCGATGACGCAGGGCGAGACGGAGGCGACGGTGGTGGTCTGCTGCTGGATGCCGAAGCCCATGAGCACGGTGAGGAACAGCGCGACCGCGAGCACCAGGTTCATGAACGGGCCCGCGAACATGACGATGACGCGCTTCCACGGCTTGCGCGTGTAGAACATGCGCGTCTCGTCGCCCTCCTTCAGCTCCTCGAAGGCGGCGGAGCGGGCGTCCTCGATCATGCCGCGCCACGGGGAGGTGGAGCGGGCGGAGACCCGGCCGGCGTCGTCCGGCGGGAACATGCCGATCATGCGGATGTAGCCGCCGAGCGGGACGGCCTTGATGCCGTACTCGGTCTCGCCCTTCCTGCGCGACCAGATGGTCGGGCCGAATCCGACCATGTACTGCGGCACGCGGATGCCGAAGAGCTTCGCCGTGGACAGGTGCCCCAGCTCGTGCCACGCGATGGAGACGAGCAGGCCGACCGCGAAGACCACTATGCCGAGGATGAACATCAAGGTCGTCATGCACGCGCCTCCGCGGTCCGGGCTGTCAGTTCGCGGGCCCGGGCGCGGGCCCAGGTCTCCGCTTCGAGGACGTCCGACACGGTGAGCGGAGTTCCCGCGGCCGGGGTGCCGTGCTCCTCGACCACCCGGGTGACGGTCTCCATGATCCCGTTGAAGGGCAGCGCGCCGCTGCGGAAGGCCTCGACGCATTCCTCGTTGGCGGCATTGAACACCGCCGGGGCCGTGCCCGCGAGCCGCCCCACGTGACGGGCCAGGTTCACCGAGGGGAAGGCCTCGTCGTCGAGCGGGAAGAACTCCCACGTGGAGGCCTTGCTCCAGTCGAAGGCGGGCGCCGCGTCCGGGACGCGTTCGGGCCAGCCCAGGCCGATGGCGATGGGCCCGCGCATGTCGGGCGGCGTCGCCTGGGCGATCGTGGACCCGTCGGTGAACTCGACCATCGAGTGGACGTACGACTGCGGGTGCACGACGACCTCGATGCGGTCGAAGGGGATGTCGTACAGCAGGTGCGCCTCGATGACCTCGAGGCCCTTGTTGACCAGGGTCGCGGAGTTGATCGTGATCACCGGGCCCATCGCCCAGGTGGGGTGGGCGAGGGCGTCCTCGACGGTGACGTCCGCCAGCTCGGCCTTGGTGCGGCCGCGGAAGGGGCCGCCGGAGGCGGTGACGACCAGCTTGCGCACGTCGGCCCGGGTGCCGGCGGCGAGGGCCTGGAAGAGGGCCGCGTGCTCGGAGTCGACGGGGATGATCTGGCCGGGTTTGGCGAGCGCCTTGACCAGCGGGCCGCCGACGATCAGCGACTCCTTGTTGGCGAGCGCGAGCGTGCGACCTGCCTCCAGGGCGGCCAGGGTGGGCGCGAGGCCGATGGATCCGGTGATGCCGTTCAGCACGGTGTGGCAGTCGGAGGCGGCGATCTCGGTGGCCGCGTCCGGTCCGGCGAGGATCTCGGGCAGCGGCTCCGAGGCGCCGTAGAGCCCGGTCAGCGCCTCGCGCAGGGCCGGCACGGCGTCCTGCCGGGCGACCGCGACGGTCCGCGCCCCCAGACGGTGCGCCTGCTCGGCGAGCAGGGCCGGGCGGCCGCCGTTCGCGGCCAGGGCGGTGACCCGGAAGCGGTCGGGGTGGCGCAGCACGAGGTCGATGGCCTGGGTTCCGATGGACCCGGTGGAGCCGAGGATCACCACGTCCTTCGGGCCGTCTCCCGCGAGGGGGTCGTACACGAGATGCGGGTCGGCGAGGGGCGCGGGGCTGGCGGGACTGTCGGTCATCCCCCCATTGTCGCCGCAAGCCGCCGCCGTCCGTGCCGGGTGTTCCGAAGCCGGGGCGTGCCACCCGTTTTTGTCGTCGAAAGGGGTGATTGCCCTCGTATCCGACGATGTGAGGCCGACGTCAGGAACATCCTCACACCGGCGTCAACCGCGTGCCGGCGCGTACCGCCGGACCGGGTGAATTCCCGGGCACCGGGCGCTCGCGCATGGCATTCTGCCCGCTGGAGCCACGTCCGCAGGGGCTCACAGGGGGAGGAGAGACACCACGATGAACCGCATGCGCACGACCGCGACCGTCCTGGCCGCGGCGGGGGTCTTCACCGCCGCTCAGCTCGGTCTGGGCGGTGTCGCGTCGGCCGCGACGGCGACGAGCAGCGGCTGCCCGGTCGACCTGGTCTACCCGAGCCGCTTCTACGTCGACTCGCACGGCTGGGTGACGAACGGCGGTCTGTACTTCGGGATCAAGAACAAGAGCACGACCAAGAACTTCACCAAGGTCACGTTCACCGTCACCAACGTCCGCAACATCCGCTTCGGCACGGCCAAGGCGAAGGGCGGCAAGGTCACCAAGAACACGACCAAGACGGTGTCCGTGTACACCACGACGCTCAAGAAGAAGACCAGCCTCGGCGTGAAGGTGCCCACGCACCTGCTCAACACCCGTTCCTACAAGGTGAAGTTCACCCTGAAGGGCACGGGCTGGAACTGCGCCTCGAACCAGGGCACCTGGGGCGTCTGAGCCCAGGCGCCCGGTCCGGGACGGGATGTTCAGGCGCCGAAGGGGCGCCGCTCGTTCGGCCGTGCGGACGGTCCGGGGGTCGCGTCGGCGATCCACGGGCCGTCCCCGGACGGGTCGATGACGCCCTCCTCGAGCCAGGTGTAGGCCCCGCCGAGGACTCCCTTGACCACCTTGCCGTCGATGTCGTCGGTGTTGGCCCACAGCCGGCCGAAGAGTTCCTCGACCCTGATGCGGGACTGCCGGCAGAAGGCGTCGGCGAGCTGGTAGGCCTCGCGGCCGTGGCCGCCCTCGGCGCGCAGCCGCTCGGCGCGGACGCAGGCCGCGCTCATCGCGAACAGTTCGGCGCCGATGTCCACGATCCGGCCGAGGAAGCCCTGCTTGGTCTCCATCCGGCCCTGCCAGCGGGACATGGCGTAGAAGGTGGAGCGGGCCAGCTTGCGGGCGTGCCGCTCGACGTAGCGCAGATGGCCGGAGAGGTCGACCTCGCGCTTGAACTCGCCGTACGAAGAGGGCAGCTGCCCGGGTCCGGCGACCAGCTTCGGCAGCCACTTGGCGTAGAAGACGCCCGCGTTGGCGCCCGCCTTCGCCTTGTCCGAGAGGGTCTTGTCGGGGTCGATGAGGTCACCGGCGACCGACAGGTGGGCGTCCACGGCCTCGCGGGCGATCAGCAGGTGCATGATCTCCGTGGAGCCCTCGAAGATCCGATTGATGCGCAGGTCGCGCAGCATCTGCTCGGCGGGGACGGCCCGCTCGCCGCGCGCCTTCAGGGACTCCGCGGTCTCGTAGCCGCGGCCGCCGCGGATCTGGACCAGTTCGTCGGCCATCAGCCAGGCCATCTCGGAGCCGTAGAGCTTGGCGAGGGCGGCCTCGATGCGGATGTCGTTGCGGTCCTCGTCGGCCATCTGCGAGGACAGGTCGAGCACCGCCTCCAGGGCGAAGGTGGTGGCCGCGATGAAGCTGATCTTGGAGCCGACGGCCTCGTGCAGCGCCACCGGCTTGCCCCACTGCTCCCGCTCCGCCGCCCACTCCCGGGCGATCTTCAGGCACCACTTGCCGGCGCCGGCGCACATCGCGGGCAGCGACAGCCGGCCGGTGTTGAGGGTGGTGAGCGCGATCTTCAGGCCCGCGCCCTCCGGGCCGATGCGGTTGGCGGCGGGCACCCGGACCTGGTGGAAGCGGGTGACGCCGTTCTCGATGCCGCGCAGCCCCATGAAGGCGTTGCGGTTCTCGACGGTGATGCCCTCGGCGGTGGCCTCCACCACGAAGGCCGTGATCCCGCCCTTGTGCCCCTCGGACTTCGGCACCCGTGCCATCACGACGAGCAGGTCGGCGACGACGCCGTTGGTGGTCCACAGCTTGACGCCGTCGAGGACGTAGTGGTCGCCGTCGGGCACGGCGGTGGTGGCCAGGCGTGCGGGGTCGGAGCCCACGTCCGGCTCGGTGAGCAGGAACGCGGAGATGTCGGTGCGGGCGCAGCGGGGCAGGAAGGCGTCCTTCTGCTCCTGGGTGCCGAACATCTTCAGCGGCTGCGGCACGCCGATCGACTGGTGGGCGGAGAGCAGGGCGCCGATCGCCGGGCTGGCGGAGCCGGCCAGGGCCAGCGCCTTGTTGTAGTAGAGCTGGGTGAGGCCGAGACCGCCGTACTTCGGGTCGATCTTCATGCCGAGGGCGCCGAGTTCCTTCAGGCCCGTGATGACCTCGTCGGGGATGCGGGCCTCGCGTTCGATGCGGGCGGAGTCGACGGCCGACTCGCAGAAGGCGCGCAGTTTCGCCAGGAACTCCTCGCCCCGCCGCACGGACTCGGCGTCGGGGAGCGGATGGGGGTGGATGAGGTCGAGCCGGAAGCGCCCGAGGAACAGTTCCTTGGCGAAACTCGGCTTGTGCCAGTCCTGTTCCCGGGCGGCCTCCGCCACCTGGCGGGCCTCGCGTTCGGTGACGGTGGTGCGTTGGGTGGTGGGGGCGGACATTGACACTCACCTCGCCGCGAAGAGGGATCATTGGGGGTCGTTCATTACCGACCGGTGCTACTGGATCGTTGGTACCCGAATCGGGCCGCTCCCACCACCCCTCACGCGCCGTTCGGGTGGAACCGCCGCCGCGGGGTGACGACGGGGAGGTGCGCCGGTTCGCCGCGGCGCCTCCTGCCGTCGGGAATTGCTGTCGAAGCGCTTCGACAGCCTATGGACACCCACTGCCGCTGGGGCTACTGTCGAACCACCCTCACTCGCCCTTGTCAGCAATGCGCTCTGTCGAAGCGCTTCACAAAGCTTGGAGAGCCGGATGGTCACCCTCGCCGAGGTCGCCCAGCACGCCGGAGTCTCGGCGAGCACGGTGAGCTATGTCCTCAGCGGCAAGCGGTCCATCTCCGCCACCACCCGGGAACGGGTCGAGCGCAGCATCCGGGAGCTGGGCTACCACCCGAACGCGGGCGCCCGCGCCCTGGCGAGCGCCCGGTCGAACATCATCGCGCTGATGATCCCGCTGCGCACCGACCTGTACGTGCCGGTGATGATGGAGATCGCCGTCGCGGTGGCCACCACGGCCCGCGCCCACGGGTACGACGTCCTGCTGCTCACCGGCGAGGAGGGCCCGGGCGCGGTGCGCCGGGTCACCGGCAGCGGGCTCGCCGACGCGATGATCCTCATGGACGTGGAGCTGGAGGACGAGCGGCTGCCGCTGCTGCGCGGCTCGCACCAGCCGTCCGTGCTGATCGGCCTTCCCGCCGAGGCCGGCGGGCTGACCTGCGTCGACCTGGACTGGACGGCGACGGGCGCGCTGTGCGTGGAGCACCTGGCCGGGCTCGGCCACCGCGACATCGCTGTCATCGGCGAGGCCCCGGCCGTGTACGAGCGGCACACCGGCTTCGCCGAGCGCACCCTCGACGGGCTCCGCGCCCGGGCCCGGCAGACCGGCGTCCGGGTGCTGCACCGGCCGTGCGAGGGCGGGTACGACGCGATGGCCGTGACGCTGGCCCGGATCCTGGACGAGCGGCCCGGGACCAGCGGGTTCGTCGTGCAGAACGAGTCCGCGGTGGAGCCCCTGCTCGCGCTGCTGCGCCAGCAGGGCCGGGCGGTGCCCGAGGACGTGTCCGTCATCGCGATCTGCCCGGACCAGGTCGCGGTGCAGGCCTCGGTGCGGCTGACCTCGGTCGCCATCCCCGCGCAGGAGATGGGCCGGCACGCCGTGGAGCACCTGATGGCCAAGCTGGCCGGGCGGGGCGACGACGAGGTCGTGCTGATCACGCCCGAGCTGACGGTACGGGCGAGCACGGGGCCGGCCCCCGCCGCGCCCTGACGCGCCCCTTCCCCTTCCCGCCCTCCGCCCCGCACGCCCGGGGCACCGCGCTGCCTGTCTTCCCTGTCTGCACTCCTTCAGGAGCATGCCCGTGAACCAGCCTGCCGGAATTCAGCCCAAGGTCAGCCTCGCCCAGTCCTCCCCCACCGCCGGCACCTTCCGCGAGCGGGACGGCGCGCTGGAGTGGAGCGGCCGCCAGGAGACGGTGCGGATCGAGCCGTGGGGTCCGGACGCGGTCCGGGTACGCGCCCGGCTCGGCGGCCCGGTGCTGGAGGGGCTGCCGGGCGCCCTGTTCGACGAACGTCCGCCGGCCGTGGGCTCGGTGAAGACCGGCGACGCCCAGGCGCTGCTGACCGTCGGCGCGCTGACCGTGGAGGTGAGCGCCGAGGGCCTGGTCCGCTTCCTGCGCACCGACGACCGATCGGAGCTCCTCGCCGAGGAGCGGGCCCACTTCTGGTGGCCGGGCCCGCGCCTGTACACGGCCGTCGGGGGCGGCCACCACCGGCTGGAGCAGCGCTTCGCCGCCTACGAGGGCGAGCGGCTGTACGGCCTGGGCCAGCACCAGCACGGCCGGCTGGACCAGAAGGGCCTGGTGCTGGACCTGGTGCAGCGCAACGCCGAGGTGAGCGTGCCGGTGCTGGTGTCCAGCCGGGGCTACACCGTGCTGTGGAACAACCCGGCGATCGGCCGGGTGGAGCTGGCGGCCAACGGCACCCGCTGGGTGGCCGACTCCGCCCGCCAGATCGACTACTGGATCACCGCGGGCGCTCCGGCCGAGGGGCAGCGCAACTACAGCGCGGTGACCGGGCGTTCGCCGATGCTGCCGAGGTGGGCGGCGGGCTTCTGGCAGTGCAAGCTGCGCTACCGCACCCAGGACGAACTCCTCGCCGTGGCCCGTGAGTACCGGCGCCGGGGCCTGCCGATCTCCGCGATCGTCTGCGACTTCTTCCACTGGACCCACCTCGGCGAATGGAAGTTCGACCCGAAGGAGTGGCCGGACCCCGCGGCGATGGTCCGCGAACTGGACGAGCTGGGCATCAAGCTGGTGGTGTCCGTGTGGCCGTCGGTGTCCCCGCTGAGCGAGAACCACCCGCTGATGGAGCAGCGCGGCTACTTCATCGGCACCCAGTACGGTCCGATGGCGCACGCCGACTGGCCGGACAAGGAGGTCGCCTCCACCGTCCAGGTGGCCTTCTACGACGCCACCAACCCGCGGGCCCGCGAGTTCGTCTGGTCGCGGATCAGGGACAACTACCTGGTCCCGTACGGCATCACCGCGTTCTGGCTGGACGCCTGCGAGCCGGAGCTGAAGCCGGGCTTCGCCGGGAACCTGCGCTACTGGGCCGGGCCCGGCCTGGAGGTCGGCAACCTCTACCCGGCGGAGAACTCCCGCACCTTCCACGAGGGCCTGCGGGCCTCCGGCGAGGAGGAGGTGATCACCCTCAACCGCTCGGCGTGGGCGGGCAGTCAGCGTTACGGCGCCGCCCTGTGGTCCGGTGACATCGGCACCGACTTCGCGACCCTGCGCCGCCAGATCGCGGCCGGGCTCAACACCGGGCTGTCGGGCATCCCCTGGTGGAACACCGACATCGGCGGCTTCCACGGCGGCGACCCGGACGACCCGGCGTACCGGGAGGTCATGGTCCGCTGGTTCCAGTTCGGCGCGCTGTCCCCGCTGATGCGCCTGCACGGCTTCCGCGACCCGGGCACGGAGCTGGGCCCGGAGATGACCGGCGGCCCGAACGAGGTGTGGTCCTACGGCGAGGAGGCCGGCGCGATCCTGGAGGAGTACCTGCGGCTGCGCGAGCGTCTGCGGCCGTATGTGCTGCGGGCGATGCGGGAGGCGCACGAGGAGGGGCTGCCGGTGATGCGGCCGCTGTTCCTGGAGTTCCCCGGCGACCAGGCTGCCTGGTCCGTCGACGACGCCTATCTCCTCGGCCGTGACCTGCTGGTCGCGCCGGTGCTGACGGCGGGCGCCACGGCCCGCACGGTCCACCTCCCGGCGGGCGCGCGCTGGACGGACGCCTGGACGGGCGAGACGTACCGGGGCGGTGCGGCGGTGACGGTGGACGCCCCGCTGGAGCGCATCCCGCTGTTCCTGCGGGACGGCGCACAGCTGCCGATCACCGGCTGAGCACGTGCGGAAGGGGCCGGCCCCGGACGGGACCGGCCCCTCGTGCCCCGCTCAGCCGCTGCTGACGCCGTAGCCGGCGCCCGGTCCCCAGATGTTGTTGTAGAGGGTGTAGCCGTTCAGCGTGGTGTTGCCCCACTGGTCGCAGGAGTTCCAGACGGCGGCGGAGGCGGGCGCCGAGGCGAGGCCGACGGTGGCGCCGAGCGCCAGCGCGGGGGCGATCAGGGCCTTGGCGACCCTGCGGGGGGTGGTCGTTGCCATGGTGTCCCTTTCCATGGGTGGGGGGCGGTGGTGACGGGTCACCGCGTCCTCAGGGTGAGGACGCGGTCCTCGCCGGCGACGAGGTCGAGCGGTTCGGCGCCGGCGGAAGTCCGCAGTTCGACACGGAGGGTGCGGCCGGGGCGCAGCACGGCCCGGGCGCCGTCCGGGTTCCACGCCAGGTCGAGCCGGGCGCCGAACCTGGTGCGCACGCCGCGCAGTTCGCCCCGCGGGCAGGTGTCCGGTACGGCGGGCAGCAGGACCAGCCGGTCCGGGGTGGACTGCACGAGCGCCTCGATCAGCACGGCCGGGAGGGTGTGCGCGGCGTCGGCGTTGTAGACGTCACGGCCCGGGTAGTGGGCGCTCATCAGGGAGTCGTGGAAGTAGCCGCCCGCCAGGACCTCGCGCAGGGCGTGGGCGACCCGGCCGGCGTCCCGCAGCCGTGCGGCGAGCAGGGCGTGGTGCAGGTGGCCGTGGGCGGAGTGGTTCTCGGCGCCGCGCAGTTCGAGGGCGCGGTGGGCGGCGGCGGCCAGGTCCGGGGTGTCGTAGGGGTTGATCTCGTCCAGGGGCCAGACGCCGTAGAGGTGGCTGAGGTGGCGGTGCTCGTAGGTGTCCTCCAGGCCGGGCCAGGCCCACTCGGCGAGCGCGCCGTCGGCGTTGACCCGGTGCGGGGGCAGCCGGCCGGCCAGCGCCCGCCAGGCTTCGGCCCGTTCGGGGTGGTAGCGGGCGGCGGTCAGCAGGGCGTGCCGGGCGGCGGAGAGGTCCATCGCCGCGTCGAGGGCGCCCCAGCCGGCGTTGGCGGGCCGGTTCTCCGGCGAGTAGGACGGGACGACGACGAGGTGGCCGTCGGGTCCGGTGCGGGTGAGGAAGTCCTCGTAGAAGACGGCGATCTCGGCGAGGACGGCGGCGGTGCGCGGGTCGCGCGCGCCGCGGACCTCGTCGTGGTCGACGAGCGGCTTGACCAGCCAGTCGGCGCCGGCGGTCCACAGGTGCAGCGGGTACTCCCGGCTGAAGTGGCAGGCGTACCCGGACTCGCCGTCGCTGTGGGCGGGGGCGACCACGCCCCGCGCCCCGAACAGGGACCGGGCGTTCTCCCGCCAGTCGGGGAGTTGCCGGTCGACGAGGGCCTCGGTGACCTCGGGGAGGGCGGCGGCGGCCGCGGAGGCGGTCTGCAGGTTCAGGTTGGCGTCGTTGGTGAACGCCCCGGACCAGGCGGTGTCCCAGTCGCCGGTCCACAGGCCGGTCAGGCGGGGCGGGCACAGGCCGCTGCTGGAGAGCAGGTGGTAGCGGCCGGCGGCGAACAGCCGCTCCAGCAGGGCGGCGCCGGCCGGGCGCCGGAGCAGTTCGGAGCCGGGCAGGGCGCGCTCGGTGGGGTCGGCTTCGAGGTCGAGGGTGACCCGCAGGTAGGCGGTGCGGTGGCGGGCCAGGTGCCGGTCGAGCAGCTCGGCGTAGGGCCGCTCGGCGCCGTCCAGGAGGTCGCGCAGTTCCCGGCTCTCGGCGACCACGTCCAGGTCGCCGGTGTGGCGGCGCACCCGGGTCAGCAGCAGCACCGAGCGGGCGCTGGTGACGCGGACGCCGGGCGGGACCAGTTCGGTGGTGCCGCCGGACGCGGCGACCAGGGTGACGCCGGTGCAGGCGCGGTCGCTGTCCGGGTAGCGGGCGCGCAGGCTCAGCAGCGCGCCCTCGGGGGTGAGGAAGGCGCCGTGGCCGACACCGAGGCCCGCCGGGGCGCCCGGCAGCCGGTGGTCCAGGCAGACGGCGAGGTCGGTGGCCTCGACCTCCTGGACGATCACGTCGTCGGCGCGGGAGACGAAGACCCGGCTGCTCCAGCCGGCGCAGGCGGCCGTGGCCTCGCCGGTGGTGAAGTCGACGGCGCGGCGGTATCCGCGCACCTCGGCGCCGGGTCCGCGCAGGCGTACCTGGAACGCCGGGTGGAACGGCTGCACCCATTGCAGCGGGCGGCCGTCGGTGAAGCGCTCGGCGGCCCGGTGGTCGCCGGCCAGCAGGCGGTCCTGGAGGGCGGGCAGCTCGGCGGCGAGGCGGGGCGGGCGGGCGTGTTCGGTGCCGTTCGGGCGGACCAGGGTGTGATGGGTGACGATGACCCGGTCGTCGTTCGGAGTGCCGGACGCCAGGGCGCCGTGGTGGCCGTTCCCGGTCAGGAAGGCGTCCTCCCAGCGGCCTGCGGGGGCCGGCTCCCAGGTGCCGTGGACGGGGGTTACGCCCGGGGCCTCGGCCGTGCCGTCGACGGGGGCCCCGGTCACGGCCGCAGCACCGCCACGCCGTAGCGGCCGAGGGTGACCTCGCCTGTGACGGCGGCCTCCGTGAGCAGCTCGTGGTGGGTGCCCGGGACCGGGACGGTGACCGGTTCGCGTCCGTGGTTGAGCAGGAACAGCAGCTCGCCCCGGCGCACCGCCTCGACGCCCGCCGGGAGCCCGTCGAGCACCGGGCGCACCCCCGCCTCGCCGGCGACCCCGGCGAGCAGCGCGCGCAGCGCCTCCGGCTCGGGGAGCGTCGAGACGTACCAGGCGCGTCCCCGGCGCAGCACGGCGGGCAGCTCGTCCAGCTCGCCGCCCCGGTACGGCACCGTGTTCGCGGCGCCGGGCTCGGCTTCGATCTCCTCCGACCACAGGGTGCCGCGGAAGTCCTCGCACTCCACGGCCTCCCCCGGCGCCAGCGGCCACCACTCGTGCAGGGTGCGGATGCCGAACAGCTCGCGCAGCCGGGGGTCCATGCCTCCGGGCCGGACCCGGTCGTCCTCGTCGGCGACGCCGGTGAGGAAGCCGCACACCAGGTGGCCGCCGCCCCGGACGTGTGCGAGGAGGTTGTCGACCGCCCGGTCCGTGAGGAGGTAGAGCTGGGGCACGACGACGAGCCGGTAGCCGGACAGGTCGTGCTCCGGGTGGGCGAAGTCGGTGGCCAGGTGGGCCTCCCACAGCGCGCGGTGCCAGGCGTGCAGCACCTCGGGCAGGCCGGCCTCGGTGGACAGCCGGCCCGCGTGGTCGCCGGCCCACCAGGAGTGCCAGTCGTGCAGGATCGCGATGCCGGCGTCGCCGTGCCGCCCGGCCACCTCCGGTCCGACGCGGGCGAGTTCGCGCCCCAGGCGCGCGGTCTCCTGGTAGGTGCGGCCCTGTTCGCCGGCGTGGGAGACCATCCCGGAGTGGAACTTCTCCGCGCCCTGCCGGGACTGGCGCCACTGGAAGTAGCAGACGGCGTCGGCGCCCCGGGCGACCGCCTGGAAGGACCACAGCCGGTTCAGTCCGCGCGGCTTGGGGTGGTTGACCCCGCGCCAGTTGACCGCTCCGGCCGCCTGCTCCATCAGCATCCACGGTCCGCGCGCCTGCGACCGGGTGAGGTCCTGCACCAGGGCGCCGCGCTGGGCCCCGAGCGGGTCGCGCGGGTCCGGGTACAGGTCGACGGAGACCACGTCCTCCTCCTCGGCCCAGCGCCAGGCGTCCTGACCGAACCACAGCGGCATGAAGTTGGTGGTCACCGGCAGGTGCGGGGTGTGCCGGCGGACGATGTCCCGCTCGGCGGTGAAGCACTCCAGGAGCATGTCGGAGGTGAAGCGGCGGAAGTCCAGCACCTGGCCGGGGTTGTTCAGGTAGTGGGCGCGGCGCGGCGGCAGGATGCCGTCCCAGGTGTCGTAGTCCTGGCCCCAGAAGGCGGTGCCCCACGCCGAGTTGAGGGCGTCGAGGGTGCCGTGGCGGTCGCGCAGCCAGTGGCGGAACGCGGCGGCCGCCTCGTCGCCGTAGTCGTAGGTGCAGTACTCGTTGTTGATGTGCCACATGGTGAGCGCCGGGTGGCCGGCGTAGCGGGCGGCCAGGTCCTCGGTGATGGCGGCGGCGTGGCGGCGGTAGGCGGCGCTGGAGTGCGAGAAGTGCTGCCGTCCGCCCCACCACTCGGTCCGTCCGTCGGCGTCCCTGGGCAGGGTGTCCGGGTGCAGCCGGCCCAGCCAGGGCGGCGGGGAGGAGGTGGGGGTGGCGAGGACGACGCCCACCCCGTTGCCGTGCATCAGGTCCATCAGCCGGTCCAGCCAGCCGAACTCCCGCTCACCCGGCGCCGGTTCGAGTCTCGACCAGGAGAAGACGCCGAGGGTGACGGAGTTGACCCCGGCCTCCTTCATCAGGCGGACGTCCTCCCGCCAGATCTCCTCGGGCCACTGCTCGGGGTTGTAGTCGCCCCCGAAGAGGACACGGCCGCGGGTGGCGTCGGCGAGATGCGGCCGCACGCGGGCACCCCGGCGTCCGGGGCTCATCCCTTCACCGCCCCGGTCAGCATCCCCTTCTTGAAGTGCTTCTGGACGAACGGCGACAGGACGGCCACCGGGAGCAGGGCCATCACCATGACCGCCATCTGGATGGCCAGCGGCGAGAGCTGACCGGTGTTGATCTGCGTGGCGAGCCCCACCGGGCGCTCCTGCTTCTGCACCAGCTGGATCATCACGTTCTGCAGCGGCATCATCCTCTGGTCGGTGAGGTAGATCGAGGCGTTGAACCAGGCGGACCAGTACCCCACGGCGTAGAACAGGGTGATGACCGCCAGCACCGCCCGGGACAGCGGCAGCACGATCTGCCACAGGATGCGCCAGTCCCCCGCCCCGTCGATCCGCGCGCTGTCGATGAGTTCGGGCGAGATGCCCATGAAGAACCCGCGCAGCACGAGGATGTTGAAGACGCTGACCGCGCTGGGCAGGATCAGCGCGAGGTAGGTGTCGGTCAGGCCGAGGGCCTGCACCAGCAGGTACGTCGGGATCAGTCCGGCGCCGAAGAACATCGTCGCGAGCAGGGCCAGCAGGATCCAGCGGTGCCCCAGTGAGCCACGGCGCGACAGGCCGTAGGCGCACAGTACGGAGACCGTCATGCTGAACAGCGTGCCGACGGCCGTGACCCCGACGCTGACCAGGGCGGCCCGCTGCACCTGCCCGCCGCTCAGCAGCTCCTGGTAGGCGACGAAGGTGACGCCCTTCGGGATCACCACGAGGCCGCCGGTGCCGTCGATGACCTTCTTCGGGGACAGGCTGGTGACGATCACGATCCACAGCGGGAGCAGGACCGCGAGGCCCGCGACGAGGAGGACGAGTCCCTTCGCGGCGAGTCCGGCGCGGGCCGGCTCCTCCTCCCAGGAGGGCCTGGGCGGCGCCGCCCAGCGGCGCGACCGCTGCCCCGTCGTGCCGGTGACCGGCGGCCGGTCGGCCACGGCGCTCACTTCTCGTACACCCCCTGCTCGCCCATGAGGTGGGCCACCTTGTTCGCCACGAGGACGAGGGTCAGTCCGACGACGCCCTTGATCAGGCCGGCCGCCGCCGCGTAGCTGAAGTCCTGGTTGCGGATGCCGTTCCACCACACGTAGGTGTCCAGCACCTCGGAGGCGTCCGGGCCCACCGCCTGCCGCTGGAGCAGGAACTGCTCGAAGCCGACAGTGAGGGCGTCACCGACGCGCAGCACCAGCAGCAGCGCGATCACCGGGCGCAGGGCGGGCAGCGTGATGTGCCACATGCGGCGCAGGCGTCCGGCGCCGTCCATGGCCGCGGCCTCGTACAGGTCGGTGGGGACGGCGGCGAGGGCCGCGAGGAAGACGATGATCCCCCAGCCCGCGTCCTTCCAGACCATCTGGGCGGTCACCAGGTACTTGAAGACCGACGGGTCGGTCATGACGTCGAACCCGGCGTGCCCGTGCTCGCGCAGGGTCTGCGCGATGACGCCGGCGCCGCCGAAGATCTGCTGGAAGACGGTGACGACCAGCACCCAGGAGAAGAAGTGCGGCAGATACATGACCGCCTGGGCGACCGCCCGCACCCGGGGCCGGACCACGCTGTTGATGAGCAGCGCCAGCGCGATCGGCACCGGGAAGAACAGCACGAGCTGGAGGAGGAACAGGGTGAACGTGTTCCGCACCGCGTGCCAGAACTCCGGGTCCGCGAAGACCCGCTGGAACTGCTCCAGGCCGGCCCCGGGGCTCTGCAGCATGGCGAGGAAGCCGTTGTCGCTGAGGTAGGGGTCGTAGTCCTGGAAGGCGACGACGTTGCCGAGGATCGGGACGTAGTTGAAGACCAGCAGCAGCGACAGGACGGGCACCGTCATCAGGATCAGGGCCCGGTCACGCCGGAACCTGACCCCGAGGGTAAGCCTGCCGCGGCGGTCCCGGCGGCTCCCGGCTGCGCCGCCGGGAGGCGCCGGGGCCCGTTTCGCCCCGGCCCGGCCGCGGGGCACGGTGCTGGTCACTTCGCCGAGCCGGTGTCGTCGAGCAGCTTCCGGTACCAGTCGCGCAGGTCGTCGCCGCCCCTCTTCTTCCAGTCGGACACGGCCTGCTGCACGTCGGCGACCTTCTTGCGGCCGCGCACGACGTCGTCCTCCAGCTGCTCGAAGTCGTCGGCCAGGTTGGCCCAGCGGCTCGGCTCGGTGACCGTGAGGCCGTAGAAGGAGGACTTCCTGGTGAAGGCGCCCATGCGCTGCTGCCACTCGACCATGCCCCGGGTGACGTCGGGGAGGTCGGGGTGGGCGACGAAGGCGGCCGGGTCGCCGGTGTAGTCGAAGGCGCCGACGACCTCGTTGACGCCTTTGGTGGTCTTGGTGGGGACGCCCTTCCTCAGGTCGAAGTCGGTGCTCTGCACCCCGTAGTTGGTGAGCAGCCATTCCTTGGTGCCGTACGGGGAGGCGCAGAAGTTGGCGATCGCCAGGAAATCCTTGATCTGCCGCTCGGACGCTTTCTTGCTGACGAAGGTGAAGATGTTGGCGGGCTGGACCGCCCAGAGCAGCGGGTCGCCGCCGTCGTGGGTGAAGATGTCCATCGCCGCCATCTCGAAGTCGCTGCTCTGGGTGCGCTGTTCGGAGGTCTTGCCGAACCAGTCGGACAGGTCCTGGTTGTAGACGAGGAGCTTGCCGGCGGTGAAGCGGGCGTTCGCCGGGTTGGCGGTCTTGCCCGCCTTGTCGTCGGGGTGGACGACTCCGGCGGCGAAGAGCTTGCGGGCCCACTCCAGGGCTTCCAGGTACTCCTCGGTCTCGATCCGGTTGATCAGCTTGCCGTCCTTCAGGTTCCACCACAGCGCCTTGTCGCTGCCGTTGAGCACGCCGAAGGCGTTGAAGGCGGTCCACTTCATGTCGGAGCAGGCCCACACACCGCCCTTGGCGTCGGTGGCCTCCTTCGCCCAGGCCAGGAACTCGTCGGTGGACCGGGGAAGCCGCCAGCCCTTCTTGTCGAAGACGTCCTTGCGGTAGAACGGCGCGATGTTGGTGACACAGGAGGCGGGCATCGGGATCGCGCGCAGCCGGCCGCCGAAGATGGCGCGCTGCCAGGCGTCGGTGGGGACGGCCGCGAGGTTCGGGTAGTCCTTGACCCTGTCACCGGACAGGTAGGGGCCGAGATCGGCGAACTTGGCGTTGACGGCGCTCGGGATCCTGCCGTTGAGGTTCCAGCCGGGGACGACCACGACGTCCGGGATGTCGCTGGAGGCGAGCACGGCGCCCAGCTTCTCGTCGTAGGTGTTGCCGTCCTGGTTCTGCCAGGTGGTCTCGACGCCGATGGCCGCGTTCATGGCCCTGTAGTACGGGTTGCCGCTGTCCGGCGGGGTGCCCCACAGCGGGGCCATGATCATCAGCGTGCCGCCGCTGCCGAGCTTCTTCGGCACCGAGGTCTTCAGCCGGTCCATGGCGATGGCCTTGGTGAAGCCGGCCGCCGAGCCGTTCTTCGCCGGGATGTCCGGGGCCACGACGCCGGAGGTCACGAACGCGGGGAGGATCTTCTGCGCCGCCTTGCCCGAGGTGGCGCCTTCCTTGCGGCCCTCCTGCCCGCCGCCGCAGGCGGTGAGCAGCGGCATCCCCCCGGCCACCGCCGCGGCGACCGCGGTGGAGGTGAGGAAGCTTCTCCGGCTCGGGGCGGGGGATGCGGAGGCGGCGTTCGGCGTCATTGCGTCAACCCTTCATGGCGCACCAGGACACCCGGCGGTGGGCCGTCGGCTGCGGTGTCTCGAGTGGATCTGGCTGAGCTGAAGCGTTCTCGGCTCTCGGTGCGGAACCTCAGTCGAAGCGCTTCGATGTCGCTGCGAGGTTAAGTGAACACCTGGGGGCGCACAAGGGTCGCTCCCAAGATTCCTCCGCTGCGGCCCGACGACCGCCGATCGTCGGCTCCCCTTGCCAAGTCGGCGCGAAATGAGCCCGATTCCGGTCCACCTCCTTGACACTCCCGGGGCGCCCGCCTGAGCATCGAAGCGCTTCGAAAGCATCACGTCGTTCCGTCGCAAGGGGAACCCGCTCGTGACCGTTGACCCGCCGCCCGCGCCGCCCTTCCGGGATCCGCGACTGCCGTTCGCCAAGCGCGTCGACGACCTGCTGGCACGGCTCATACCGGACGAGAAGGTCGCCTTCCTGCACCAGTTCGCGCCCGCCGTCGAGCGGCTGGGCGTGGCCGCCTTCCGCACCGGCCAGGAGGCCCTGCACGGGGTCGCCTGGATGGGTCCGGCGACGGTGTTCCCGCAGGCCGTGGGCCTCGGCGCGACCTGGAACCCGGATCTGGTGCGCCGGGTCGGCGAGGCGGTGTCCAGGGAGGTCCGGGCGATGCGCGCCCGCGACGAGCGGGTCGGCCTCAACGTCTGGGCCCCGACCGTCAACCTGCTGCGCCATCCGCTGTGGGGCCGCAACGAGGAGGGCTACTCGGAGGATCCGCGGCTGACCTCCGCCATCGCGACGGCCTACACGCACGGCCTGCGCGGCGACCACCCGGCCTACTGGCGCACCGCACCCGTCCTGAAGCACTGGCTGGCGCACAACAACGAGACGGACCGGGCGACCACGTCGTCCTCCGTCCGCCCGCGCGTGCTGCGCGAGTACGACCTGCGCGCCTTCCGGGACACGGTCGGGGCGGGCGCGGTGGCCGGTGTCATGCCCGCCTACAACCTGGTCAACGGCCGGCCCAACCACCTCTCCCCGTACCTGCGTTCGGAGCTGCGCGCCTGGACCGAGGAGGACCTGCTGGTCTGCTCGGACGCGGGCGCGCCGAGCAACCTGGTCGACGCCGAGCACTACTTCGGCACGCACGAGGAGGCGAGCGCGGCCGCCCTGCTGGCCGGCGTGGACAGCTTCACCGACCACGGCACCGACGGCTCGCAGGTCACCGCGCGCCTCAAGGGGGCGCTGGACCAGGGGCTGCTGACCGAGGCGGACGTCGACACCGCGGTCCGCCGCCAGCTCTCGGTCCGGTTCCGCCTCGGCGAGTTCGACCCGCAGTACGACCCGCACCGGGACACCGGCGAGTTCGACACCCCGGCGCACCGGGCGCTCGCCCTGGAGGCCGCCGAGCAGGCCGTCGTCCTGCTGAGGAACGAGGAGCTGCTGCCCCTCGCGCCGGACCGCCGCGTCGCCGTGGTCGGCCTGCTCGCCGACGAGTGCAAGCTCGACTGGTACAGCGGCGCCCTGCTGCACAGGTCCACCCCCCTGGAGGGCCTGTACGAGCGCTTCGGCGCCGAGCGGGTGGAGTTCGCGGAGGGCGTGGACCGGATCCGCCTGCGGACCGGCGGCGCCTTCCTGCACGTGCCGCCGGCGGACGCCCCCGAGGAGGCGCGCGACGCCGGCGGCGCGCTGGACCCGGCCCTGCTGTCCGGCCGCACCGACCTGCCGCCGCTCACCACCGACGCCGTCGGCACCGAACTGGCGCTGGCCGACTGGGGCGGTGGCGTGCTGACCCTGCGCGCGCCCGACGGCCGCTACCTCTCGGTGGCCGAGGACGGCTTCCTGCGCGCCGCCGCCGACCAGCCGGGCGGCTGGGTCGTCCAGGAGACGTTCCGTCTGGAACCCCACGAGAACGGTCACCTCCTGCGGCATCTCGGCACGGGTCGTCACGTCCGTGTCGCCGCCGACGGCGTGAAGGTTGCCGGCACCGGCGACGTCTTCGAGGTGATCACCGTGGAGCGCGGTGAGGAGGCCGTGGCCCGGGTGGCCGGACGGGCCGACGTGGTCGTGGTGGTCGCGGGCAACGACCCGCACATCAACGGCCGTGAGACCGAGGACCGTACGACCCTGGAGCTGCCCGCGCACCAGCGGCGGCTGCTGCACGCGGCCCGCGCCGCGAACCCGCGCACCGTGCTCGTCCTGACGTCGGCCTACCCGTACGCGGTGGACGTGTCCCGGCTGCCGGCCGTGCTGTGGACCGCGCACGGCGGCCAGGCCGCGGGCACGGCCCTGGCCCGGGTGCTCGCCGGCGACGTCTCCCCCGCCGGCCGGCTCCCGCAGACCTGGTACGCCTCCGACGCGGACCTGCCCGGCCTCCTCGACTACGACGTGATCGGGAGCCGGCAGACCTACCTCTACTTCGAGGGCGCCCCGCTCTTCCCCTTCGGACACGGCCTGTCGTACGCGGAGTTCGCCTACTCGGAGCTGTCGGTACGGGTGACGGACATCTCGGTGCACGTGTGCTGCGCGCTCACCAACACCGGCGACCGGACCGCCGACGAGGTCGCGCAGCTCTACGCCCGCGCCGTCGACCCGTCGGTGCCCCGGCCCCGCCGCGAGCTGCTCGCCCACCGCCGGGTGACGCTCGCCCCCGGTGAGCGGGCCCGCCTGGACTTCGAGGTCCCCCTGTCCTCCTTCGAGTTCTGGGACGTGGCCCGGGGCGCCTGGCGGCTGGAGCAGGGCCCGTACGAGCTGCTGCTCGGCGCGTCCAGCGAGGACGTCCGGCTGCGCACCCGGGTCACCCTGGCCGGCGAGCCCCCGGCGCCCCGGGCGGTGACCGAACGGGGCCTGGAGGGCGCCGACTTCGACGAGCACTCCGGCATCGCGATCGTGGACCGCACGCGGACGGCGGGCGACTCGGTGACTCCCGCCGCGGTCGGGGCGTCCGGTGAACTGCTGTACCGCTCATGCGACTTCGCGGACGGGGTGACCGCGGTGAGCGCCCGGCTGGCGGGCGAGGGCGTCCTGGAGGTCTCCCTGGACGGCGGCCCGCCGCTCACCAGGCTCACCCTGGCCGGCCCGACGTCCGACGCCTACACCTACGTCACCGTGGACGCGCCGTTCGCCGCCTCGGGCGTGCACGACGTCCGTCTCGGACTGCGCGGGCCCCTGCGGCTCGCGCACGTGGGCTTCTCCGGCTGAGGGTCCGGAGACGGCCCGCCACCACGAGGGGCCCCGGCGCCGACAGGCAGCGGGGCCGGGGCCCTTCGCGGTCCCCGCCGCGCCGAGCGCTGCCGCGGCCGCGCACTCGGGAGCGCGTGGGAGTCGTCGCCTCGTCCGCGACCCGTCCGCACCCCCGCACGCCCGTCACCGTCGGCCGGCGCGGACACCGGCCGGGTCCCAACCGCCTAACCAGAAACGGCCGGAGCCCCCGCACAGTGGGCTCCGGCCGTCTCCGCGACCTGTTCGTGTCAGGTCAGAGCGCGAGCCCGGTGAGGACCAGCACGCGCTCGTATGTGTAGTCGTCCATCGCGAACCTGACGCCCTCACGGCCCACGCCGGACAGCTTGGCGCCGCCGTACGGCATCTGGTCGGCGCGGTAGGACGGCACGTCGCCGATCACGACACCGCCGACCTCGAGGGCGCGGTGGGCGCGGAAGGCGACCTGCAGGTCGTGCGTGAACACGCCCGCCTGGAGACCGTACTTGGAGTCGTTGACAGCGGCGAAGGCCTCGGCCTCGCCGTCCACCTTCCGCACGGTGAGGACCGGTCCGAAGACCTCCTCGCAGGCGATCGTGGTGTCGGCGGGCACCTCGGTGAGGACGGTCGGCGCGTAGGAGGCGCCGTCGCGCTCGCCGCCGGTGAGGAGCTTCGCCCCGGCGGCGACGGCCTCGTCCACCCAGGACTCGACGCGCTTGGCGGCGTCCTCGCTGACCAGCGGGCCGACGTCGGTCTTGGCGTCGCTCGGGTCACCGGTGACCTGCGCCTCGACGGCGGCGACGATACGCGGCAGCAGACGGTCGTACACGGCGGCGTCCGCGATGACCCGCTGCACCGAGATGCAGGACTGACCGCCCTGGTAGTTGGAGAACGTCGCGATGCGCGCCGCGGCCCAGTCCAGGTCCTCGTCGCTCGCGAAGTCGCCGAGCACGACGGCCGCGCCGTTGCCGCCGAGCTCCAGGGTGCAGTGCTTGCGCGGCACCGAGTCCATGATCGCGTAGCCGACCTTCTCCGAACCGGTGAAGGAGATCACCGGCAGGCGCTCGTCCTGGACGAGGGCGGGCATGCGGTCGTTGGAGACCGGGAGGATGGACCAGGAACCGGCCGGCAGCTCGGTCTCGGCGAGCAGGTCGCCGAGGATGAGGCCGGACAGCGGGGTGGCCGGGGCGGGCTTGAGGATGATCGGGGCGCCGGCGGCGATGGCCGGGGCGACCTTGTGCGCGCACAGGTTCAGCGGGAAGTTGAACGGCGCGATGCCGAGGACGACGCCCTTCGGGAAGCGGCGGGTCAGCGCCAGCCGGCCCTGGCCGCCGGCGTCGGTGTCCAGGCGCTGGGCCTCGCCGCCGTTGAACCGGCGGGCCTCCTCGGCGGCGAACCGGAAGACGGAGACGGCACGGCCGACCTCGCCCCGGGCCCACTTGATCGGCTTGCCGTTCTCGGCGGAGATCAGCTGGGCGATCTCCTCGGTGCGCTCGGCCAGGCGCCGGCTGACGTGGTCGAGGGCGGCGGCCCGCACGTGGGCGGGGGTGGCGGCGAAGTCGTCGCGGACGGCGTACGCGGCGGCCACGGCCTCCTCGACCTGGGCCTCGGTCGGCACGCTGACCTTGCCGACGAGACGGCCGTCCCACGGGGAGGTGACGTCGAAGGTGTCCTCGCCGGTGGCCTGGCGGCCGGCGAGCCAGAAGGCGTGGGTGGAAGTCATGTAAGTCGTCCCGGCCCTTCCGCGTTGTGGGTGTGCTTTCGGTTCGTGGTCAACCGTAGGGCGGGGGCGGGCGGGGGCCGCTTGTCCGAGTCGTAGCAGTCGGGGAGCGGGGTGCGCCGGTTTGGCGCGGTGGGGGCCGCGGCGGCCTGCGCGGACACCGCGGGGACCGCTCGCCCTGACGGCCCGGTCACTCCGTCGAGGTCGCCTTCAGGGCCAGCCACAGCTCCATGCGGACGTCCGGGTCGTCCAGGCTGCGGCCGAGGATCTCCTCGACCCGTCGCATCCGGTAGCGCAGGGTGTGCCGGTGGACGCCCAGGTCCGCGGCCGCCGCGTCCCACTGGCCGTGCCTGGACAGCCAGGCACGCAGCGAGGCGACCAGGTCACCGCGGCCGGTCGCGTCGTGCTCGTGCAGGGCGCGCAGCAGGCCGTCCGCGAACGCCTTCACGGCGTCGTCGGCCAGCAGCGGCAGCACCGAACCGGCGGCGAGCTGTTCGTGCTCGACGAGCACCCGTCCGCGCCGCCGGGCGACCGAGAGCGCCTGCTCGGCCTGCTTGTAGGCCGCGGCCGCCGCTATCGGCCCGGCCGGCGCCGACAGGCCGACGACCAGGTCGTCCTGCTCCGCCGCCCCCTGCTCGGACCCGGCCCGCGCCCCCTCGAGCGCCGCCGTGTACCCGGTGCACGCGGTCACCGCCGCGCCGCCGTCGGCGACCAGCACCACCAGCCGCTCCCCCGACGGGACCACGAGCAGCGCCTCACCGGCGCGCGCGGCCGCGGCCTCGACCGTCTCCGCGAGTTCGCCCAGCGGGTCGGCGCCGGACCCCGACTCGGCGACGACCATCCGGAACGGCGCGTCGAGCAGCCCGCCGTACAGGTCCCCGGCGACCGCCCGGGCGTGGTCGGGCTCGCCGGCGAGCAGCATGCGCAGCACCGCGGCGCCGATCCGCTGTTCGGCCGCGTGCAGCGAGCGGGAGCGTTCGGTGGTGAGCGTGAGCAGGGCGATCGCGGAGTGCAGGGCGTAGCGCTCGGCGGTGCCCAGCGCGGCCGCCGTCCCCACGGCGAGCGCGGCCCGCGGCCGCTTGCCCGTCCCCAGCGAGTGCAGCTCCACCCGGTCCTCGTTCTCCGGGCCGCCCACCACCGAGGACGCCGGAGCGGGCCGTTCCCGCAGCCGCTCCACCTCGGCGGTGAGCCGGGCGGCGCGGCGGCCGGCCCACTCGGGCGCCGCCGCGACCACGGCGCCCGAGGCGTCGTACAGCGCGGCCCAGCCGTCGATCTGCGCGGCGAGCGCGCCGAGCAGTCCCTCGGGGCCGGCGTTCAGCGCCTGCCGGGTCAGCTCGCGCTGGGCGGCGAAGCCGGCCGTGACGGCCCGGTACTGGTCGGCGGCGATCGCGGCGGACACGGCCTTGCTGATGGCGAGGAACGGGGTGCGCCGGGGCACCTCCAGCAGCGGCAGCCCCTCCTCCTCTGCGGCGTCGACGAGGGCCCGGGGGATCTCCTCGTAGTTGACGCCGACCGCGAAGCCGAGTCCGACGACTCCCGCGCCGGCCAGCCGCCGCACGTACCGCCGCATGGCCTGCGGGTCCTCCGCGTCCAGCTTGAGCGCGGTGATGAGCAGCAGCTCGCCGCCCTCCATGTAGGGCACGGGGTCGGCCAGCTCGCTGACGTGCGCCCACCGGACGGGCACGTCGAGGCGGTCCCCGCCCGCGCGCACGGTCAGTCTGAGCGCGGTGTGCTGGACGAGCGAGGCGAGGGTCGGGGGCATGGGGCCTTCAGGTCGTGGTGAACCGGTCGGTCGGGGGTTCCGGTGCGGCCGGATCGGGTCTTTTGGCCGCCGCGTATGAACAGCCTATGCCGATTCTGCCGCACCGTACGGTCCGCCGACGACCGTACGGCCCGCCTCAGCCCCGCAGGTCCACCAGGAGCGGCGGCGCGTGCTCGCCCCGCACGGTGGTCAGCGACAGCACCGCGTGCCCGGGCGGCACCCCGTGCGCCAGCTCGGAGGCGGACCAGCGCTCGCGTTCCACCTGGCGGACGGTGACGGCCCGCGCGGTGGGCGCCTGCCCGGTGATGACCCGGCGCAGCATGTGCACGGCCTTCCCGGCCGGGGTCTCGGCGATGATCTGCCGGTCGGTGACGTCCCGGGTCTCGGTCCACTCCTTGCCCCACACCTCGGCGAAGTCCTGTCCGTCCCAGGGGGTGAGCCCGGACAGCGCCATCCGGCATCCGGCGGAGCCGAGCAGCGGGCCGCGCAGCGGCCGGGGCACGTCGTCCAGGGTGCGCAGCGTCAGCACGGCGCCGGCGCCCGCGGAGCGCAGCCGCTGGATGCCGCGGACCGCCTCGGGGGTGACCACGCCGGAGGCGTCGTCCAGCAGCAGGCAGGCGAACAGCGACCGGTCCTCCCGCGCCGTCACGCTCGCCGTGAACTGGGCGAGCACCAGCCGGGCCAGGATCCGGGAGGCGTCCGCGTGGCCGCGCTGCGGCAGGTCGATGCGGACCCGCACCGGGTGGTCGAGGGCCTTCAGCGAGAACGGCCGGGACTGCCCGGAGGTGTCGAAGAAGGAGGCGAAGGCGGGCCGGTCGAGCAGCGCGACCCGGTCGGCGAGCACCGCGCCCACGTCGCCGGGGTGGGCCATCTGCCGCTCGCGCGCGTCCAGTTCACGGATCAGCGAGGCCTGCCCGGTGTCGGTGAGCGCCTTGCGGAGGGCGGCCAGCGGGCCGGGGGTGCCGTCGAGGAGCTGGCGCAGCTCGGGTACGGAGGGGAAGCGTCCGTGGACGGCCCGGAAGGGCCCGAGGAGCTGGGCGAGGACGGTGGTGGAGCGGCGGCTGTCGCTGCCGGGGTGCGGGTCGGCGAGGTCGCCTGCGAGGGCCTCGGCGAGTATGGCGGCGGCCTCGTCCGGGTCGGTGGTGCCACCGTACAGGTCGAGGTCGTAGACGGAGTCGGGGTGCCCGATCCGCACGACGACGTCGTACGACTCGGCCGGTCCGAGTCCGGCGCCCGCCGCGCCGACGACCACGAGCGCGGCCTGTCCGGCGAGCGCGTGCAGGCACAGCGACTCGGCGAGCGGCCGGACCAGCGAGCCGGTCTTGCCGGAGCCGGCCGGGCCGACGGCGAGCAGGGAGGTGGCGAGCAGTTCGGGTCCAAGGGCGAGTCCGGCGCCCCGGTAGTGGTAGGGGTTGCGCGGGTCGTCGGCGGTGGTGCCGAGCCGTACCTGACCGGTGAGCAGGTCGTGCCGGGCCTGCCGGGCGGGCAGGTCGCGCTCGCCCGAGGGGTGCGGGCAGGCGGCGGCGCCGTCCTTCAGCACGGCGCCGGTGAACGCGGCGAGGCTGTGCGCGCCGGACCGTACGCCCTGCCAGGCCCGGCTGATCCGGGCGTGGTCGACGTCCCGCATCAACCCGGCCCGCGCCTCGGCGGCCAGCCGGGCGGCGGCCTCGTGCGCTCCGGAGGCCCGCAGCTGCGGCCATTCGGCGGGGTCCTGCTCGGGCGCGGGCGGCGGTTCGGCGGCGGGGGCGGCCGGGCGCCAGGCGGGCGGGCCGTAGCGCCGCCAGACCTCGCCCCAGCGGCCGAGCCGGCCGACGACGAACATGATGGCGAGGGCGATGAGCGTGTAGTACGAGTACCACAGGACGGCGTTGCCGACGCGGCTGTTGCCCTGGCGCCAGGAGTCCGGGGTGAACAGCTCCAGCGGCAGCACCCACCAGCCGCCCAGGTAGCCGTTCCACAGCAGGGACCACACCAGCCAGCCCACCAGGAACGCGATCAGCGCGCCGCTCAGGAGCTGCCGGGCCGGGATCAGCTCGGGCTCCTGCTCCGGCCGCGGCCGGTGCCCGAACCGCCACACGCCGGGCGCCGCCTGCGGCCGCGGCGCCCGGAGCCAGGCGAGGAAGGCCGAGCCGTCCGGGCGCGGCGGCGCGCCCGGGGGCGCCGGGGGCATGGGCGGTACGACGGCGCCCTCGGGGGGCACCGCCGGGCGCGGCACAGGATTCGCATGCGTGCCGCGCGCGTCCCGCGTCCCGTCGCTGTCCATGGCCCTTTCCCCCTGACCTGCCGTTCCGTCCACCGTCAGCGAGCCAATCTAACGCCCCGGGAACGGGAGTTCACCGCTTACGCGGCCGGGCGGACGGCCGGACCCGGCACATCCGTCACCCGCTGCTATGTCCACCACGGACAACGGGCCGGCCCGACCGTGCCCACATGGAGCATGCCCACCCGCCTTCGGCGGCCCTAACCTGCGAAGAAAGAGACAAGCGTCCGAAAAACGCGCCGTCCGGTACCCCCCGGGAACACCCGGTACGCAAGATCACAGGGAGCCCCCATGACCGCACTTCCGCAGGAGCGCCGCGTCGCCACCGCCATCCCCGGCCCGAAGTCGCAGGAGCTGCAGGCCCGCCGCACCGCCGTGGTCGCGCAGGGCGTGGGCTCCACGCTGCCGGTCTTCGTCACCCGCGCCGGCGGCGGCATCATCGAGGACGTCGACGGCAACCGCCTGATCGACTTCGGCTCCGGCATCGCCGTGACCTCGGTCGGCGCCTCCGCCGAGGCCGTCGTGCGCCGCGCGAGCGCCCAGCTCGCCGACTTCACGCACACCTGCTTCATGGTCACCCCGTACGAGGGCTACGTGGCGGTCGCCGAGGCGCTCGCCGAGCTGACCCCGGGCGACCACGCCAAGAAGTCGGCGCTGTTCAACTCCGGCGCCGAGGCCGTCGAGAACGCCGTCAAGATCGCGCGCGCCTACACCAAGCGGCAGGCGGTCGTCGTGTTCGACCACGGCTACCACGGCCGCACCAACCTGACCATGGCGCTGACCGCGAAGAACATGCCGTACAAGCACGGCTTCGGCCCGTTCGCCCCCGAGGTCTACCGCGTCCCGGTCGCCTACGGCTACCGCTGGCCGACCGGCCCGGAGAACGCCGGTCCGGAGGCCGCCAAGCAGGCCATCGACCAGATCACCAAGCAGGTCGGCCCGGACAACGTGGCCGCGATCATCATCGAGCCGGTGCTCGGCGAGGGCGGCTTCATCGAGCCGGCCAAGGGCTTCCTGCCCGCGATCCGCCAGTTCGCCGCCGACAACGGCATCGTGTTCGTCGCGGACGAGATCCAGTCCGGCTTCTGCCGCACCGGCCAGTGGTTCGCGTGCGAGGACGAGGGCATCGTCCCCGACCTGATCACCACCGCCAAGGGCATCGCCGGCGGTCTGCCGCTGGCCGCCGTCACCGGCCGCGCCGAGATCATGGACGCCGCGCACGCGGGCGGCCTCGGCGGCACCTACGGCGGCAACCCGGTGGCCTGCGCCGGTGCGCTCGGCGCCATCGAGACGATGAAGGAGCTGGACCTCAACGCCAAGGCGAAGAACATCGAGGGGATCATGAAGTCCCGCCTCGACGCCATGGCGGAGAAGTTCGACGTGATCGGCGACGTGCGCGGCCGCGGCGCGATGATCGCCGTCGAGCTGGTCAAGGACCGCGCCACCAAGGAGCCGGCCCCGGAGGCCACCGCGGCGATCGCCAAGGCCTGCCACGCCGAGGGCCTGCTGGTCCTCACCTGCGGCACCTACGGCAACGTGCTGCGTTTCCTGCCCCCGCTGGTGATCGGCGAGGACCTGCTGAACGAGGGCCTCGACATCATCGAGCAGGCCTTCTCGCGCATCTGAGCGACCCTGTCGCACCCCTGGACAGCTCCTGCGGCAGGCCGTGTGAAGAAGGTGTGCGAGGTGGATGGCGGGACGCGCTTGCGTCTGCCCAAGCGCCCCGGCCTGCCGTAGGTTCTACCCAGATGAGAGATACACCCCGCCCACAGGGGACTGTGGGCGACTTCAGGCCGGGGCCTCCCCAGCTTCGACCTGGTCGTGCCCTCGCGCACACAACCGGGGCCTGACGGCTCCGGGATCTCCTCACCGATCGGACGGTCGCCGCCCCAAACCCCCCGGGGCGAGCGACGTTCCGGTCCGGACGGCCGCCCCGGAACCACCCCCCCTGTTCCTGGGCGGCCGACCTCCTTCCCGGACGAAACCTGCCAGTCTGTCCCTCATGGCTGTGCTCCTGGGTCTGTGCCTCCTCCTTCTGCTGCTCTTCGCGGTGATCACCTGGCAGGTGGTCGTGGGCGGTCCGCTGACGCGTGCGGACGAACGGGTCAGCCAGGCCCTCGTCCACCCGGACCGGTTCTCCGCGGCCCTCGCCGACCTCGGGAACGTCGAGGTCGCGGTCCCTGTGCTGCTCCTGGCCGTCGGCTACGCGGCCTGGCGCGGGCGCGCCTCGGGCGCGCGGCGGTGGTGGCTGGGGCCGGCCGCGGCGGCGTTCCTGATGGCGCTGGTCCCGGCGATCGTCGTCCCGCTGAAGGAGTGGACCGCCCGCCCGGGCACACCCGTGGTGTCCCCGGGCACCGGCTACTTCCCGTCCGGCCATACGGCGACGGCGGCGATCGCGTACGGCTCCGCGGCCCTGCTGCTCATGCCCTGGCTCCGCTCCCCCGCCGCCCGCCGGCTCCTCGCCGGCGGCTGCGCGGCCCTCGTCCTCGGCGTCTCCTTCGGCCTGGTCCGCCGGGGCTGGCACTGGCCGCTGGACGTGGTGGCCAGCTGGTGCCTGAGCACCGTGCTGCTGACCACCCTGTTCCTCGTGACCCGGGTCCCGCTCAGCCGAAGTACGCGTCGAAGTTCCTCTGGAACTCCCAGTTCGCGAAGCGGTCCCAGTTCACCGACCACGTCATCAGACCCCGCAGGGCGGGCCAGGTCCCGTGGGTCGCGTACGAGCCGCAGTTCGTCCTCTTCGTCAGGCAGTCCAGGGTCTTGGTGACCTCGGCCGGGGCCACGTAGCCGTTGCCCGCGTTGGTCGACGCGGGCATGCCGATGGCGACCTGGTCGGGACGCAGGGGCGGGAAGACGTTGTTCGCGTCGCCCGCCACCGGGAAGCCGGTGAGCAGCATGTCGGTCATGGCGATGTGGAAGTCGGCGCCGCCCATGGAGTGGTACTGGTTGTCCAGCCCCATGATCGGGCCGGAGTTGTAGTCCTGGACGTGCAGCAGGGTCAGGTCGTCGCGCAGGGCGTGGATGACCGGGAGGTAGGCCCCGCAGCGCGGGTCCTGCCCGCCCCACTTGCCGCTGCCGTAGTACTGGTAGCCGTTCTGCACGAAGAAGGTCTCCGGCGCCATGGTCAGCACGAACCTGGAGCCGTACTTGGCCTTCAGCGTCTTCAGGGCCGAGATCAGGTTGACGACGACCGGGGTGGTGGGGTTCTTGAAGTCCGTGTCGCCGGCGTTCAGGGACAGCGAGTGGCCCTCGAAGTCGATGTCGAGGCCGTCCAGGCCATAGTCGTCGATGATCTTGGAGACCGAGGCGACGAAGGTGTCCCGCGCGGCCGCCGTGGTGAGCTGGACCTGGCCGTTCTGGCCGCCGATGGAGATCAGCACCTTCTTGCCTGCGGCCTGCTTGGCCTTCACGGCCGCCTTGAAGTCCGCGTCGCTCTCCACGTTCGGGCACTCGGTGACCGGACAGCGGTTGAACCGGATGTCGCCCGAGGTCACCGAGGTCGGCTCGCCGAAGGCGAGGTCGATGACGTCCCAGCTGTCGGGCACGTCGGCGAGCCGGGTGTAGCCGGAGCCGTTGGCGAAGGTGGTGTGGAGGTAGCCGACCAGCGCGTGGGCGGGCAGGCCGGGTGAGCCGCCGCCGGTGCCGGCCGGGGTCGTCGCGGTCACGACGGCCGACTTCGCGGACTCCCCGGCGTCGTTGCTCGCGGTGACCTGGAAGCCGTACGCCGTCGAGGGCGCGAGGCCGGTGACGGTGGCCGAGGTGCCGCTCGCCGTCTGCACCCTGACCCCGTCGCGGTAGACCGCGTAACCGGTGGCGCCGGTCACCGCCGACCAGGACAGGGCGACGGAGGACGAGGTCACCGTGCCGGTCTTCAGGCCGGTGGGCGCGGCGGGCGGCTGCTGGGTGCTCCCGCCCGGGCCGGTCAGCGAGATGTCGTCGGCCTGGTAGGCGCCGGTGCCGTACCAGCCGTGCGTGTAGATCGTGACCTTCGTGGTGGCGGCGCCGGTGGTGAAGGTGGTGGTCAGCTTCTGCCAGTCGGCGGCGGACTGGGTCCAGGTGGAGACGTCGGTGGTGCCGGTGCCGCTCGCGCCCAGGTAGACGTAGGAGCCGCGGACGTAACCGGTCAGGGTGTACTGCGCGCCGGGCCGCACGGTCACCGTCTGGGCGCACTGGGCGTTGTCGCTGCCGGCCGGGGTGGCCTGCAGCGCGGCGGCGCCGCTGTGCACGGGCGAGGTGACCGTCGTCCCGGCCGTGCAGGTCCAGCCGTCGAGGCCGGACTCGAAGCCGCCGTTCCGCGCGAGGTCCGCGTCGGCCGCCAGGGCGGCGGACGACGAGAGCGCGGTGATGCCGGGCACGGCCAGCAGCGCGGCGGTGAACAGGGCGAGGAGGGATCTGGGGCGTCGGTCGCGTCTGGCGCGGTCCACAAGGGCCTCCGGGGGCAGGGGAGTTGGAGCGCGGGTGGAGCGCACTCAACTTGGTCCAGACCAATGCCGTTGTCAAGATGCCGGGCCCCCGGCAGGATCAGCACGTCCCAGGACCGGCCGGCGGGCAGCAGCGTGACGCCGAGCGGATCGCGCTCCCACGCCCGGCGGCAGGCCCCGGGATCCGGCGCGACCGCCACCAGCCACTCGACCGCCGTCCTGGCCGCACTCATGAAGAAGACCTCCCTCTCCGCCTCGGACGCGGGCGCGTCCAGCAGGGAGAGGGAGGTCGTCCCGGGTGCGTTACGCGGGTCCCGGCCCCTCGTTCGGGTGAGCCCGGTCACCGCCCGCCGGGTTCAGCTGTCGAAGCCGAGGCCCAGCCGGTCCATCGTGCGCAGCCACAGGTTGCGCCGTCCGCCGTGCTCGTCGGCGCGGGCCAGGGACCACTTGGTCAGGGCGATGCCGGTCCAGGCGAAGGGCTCCGGCGGGAACGGCAGCGGCTTGCGGCGCACCATCTCCAGCTCGGTCCGCTCGGTGCGCTCCCCGGCCAGCAGGTCCAGCATCACGTCGGCGCCGAAGCGGGTGGCGCCGACCCCGAGCCCGGTGTAGCCCGCCGCGTACGCCACCTTCCCCTGGTGTGCGGTGCCGAAGAACGCGGAGAAGCGCGAGCAGGTGTCGATCGCGCCGCCCCAGGCGTGGGTGAAGCGGACGCCCTCCAGCTGCGGGAAGCAGGTGAAGAAGTGCCCGGCTAGCTTGGCGTAGGTCTCCGGGCGGTCGTCGTACTCGGCGCGCACCCGGCCGCCGTAGTGGTGGACCGCGTCGTAGCCGCCCCACAGGATCCGGTTGTCGGCGGACAGCCGGAAGTAGTGGAACTGGTTGGCCGAGTCGCCGAGGCCCTGGCGGTTCTTCCAGCCGATGGACTCCAGCCGGCCGGCGCTCAGCGGCTCGGTCATGAGCGCGTAGTCGTAGACCGGGACGGTGTACGAGCGCACGCGCCGCAGCAGGCTCGGGAAGATGTTGGTGCCGAGCGCGACCCCGCGGGCGCGGACCGAGCCGTACGGGGTGCGCACGGCCATGCCGGCGCCGTACTGCTTCAGGGTGAGGGCGGGGGTGTGCTCGTAGACGCGTACCCCGAGTTCCAGGCAGGCCCGCTTCAGACCCCAGGCCAGCTTGGCCGGGTGCAGCATGGCCACACCCCGGCGGTCCCACAGGCCCGCCTCGAAGGTGGGCGAGTTCACCTGCTCGCGCACCGCGTCGGCGTCCAGGAACTCGATGCCGTCGGCCAGCCCCTTGGCCTCCAGTTCCCGGTGCCAGTCGCGCAGTTCCCGGGCCTGGTAGGGCTCGGTGGCCACGTCGATCTCACCGGTGCGCTCGAAGTCGCAGTCGATGCCGTACCGGGCGACGGCCGCCTCGATGCCGTCGAGGTTGCGCCGGCCCAGCTCCTCCAGCCGGGCGATCTCGTCCGGCCAGCGGGTCAGGCCGTTGGGCAGGCCGTGGGTGAGGGAGGCGGCGCAGAAGCCGCCGTTGCGGCCGGAGGCGGCCCAGCCCACCTCGCGGCCTTCGAGCAGGACCACGTCCCGCCCCGGGTCGCGCTCCTTGGCGTTGAGCGCGGTCCACAGCCCGCTGTACCCGCCGCCGACGACCAGCAGGTCACAGGTCTCGGCGCCGGTGAGCGCGGGCTCCGGGTGGGGCTTGCCGGGGTCTTCCAGCCAGTACGGGACCGGCTGGGCTTCGGAGAGGGCGGAGATCCAGTTGTCTTTGCCACGACTCATGGCGCTCGGGGCCATGATTTCAACTCCCTACAGGGCGGCTACGCCTTCTGGCTGTTACGGCGGTTGGTGATGAGCATCGATACCAGGACGAACAGCACGGCGACGAGGAACATGGCCGTGCCGATGACGTTGATCTGCACCGGTGTCCCGCGCTGCGCCGAACCCCACACGAACATGGGGAACGTGACGGTCGAGCCGGCGTTGAAGTTGGTGATGATGAAGTCGTCGAAGGAGAGCGCGAACGACAGCAGCGCGCCCGCCGCGATGCCCGGCGCCGCGATCGGCAGGGTCACCCGCAGGAAGGTCTGCACCGGCCCCGCGTACAGGTCACGGGCGGCTTCCTCCAGGCGCGGGTCCATCGACATCACGCGTGCCTTGACCGCGACGACGACGAAGCTGAGGCAGAACATGATGTGCGCGATCAGGATCGTCCAGAAGCCGAGCTGGGCGCCCATGTTGAGGAACAGGGTGAGCAGCGAGGCCGCCATCACGACCTCGGGCATGGCCATCGGCAGGAAGATCAGCGAGTTGACGGCGGAGCGCGCGCGGAACCGGTAGCGGACCAGCGCGAAGGCGATCATGGTGCCGAGCAGGGTGGCGCCGATCGTCGCCCAGAAGGCGATCTGGAGGCTGAGGGACAGCGAGCCGCACATGTCGGCGACCCCGCAGGGGTCCTTCCAGGCGTCCGCCGAGAACTGCTGCCACTCGTAGTTGAAGCGCCCCTTCGGCTTGTTGAAGGAGAACACGGTGACGATGACGTTCGGCAGCAGCAGGTAGGCGAGCGTGAACAGTCCGGCGATGACGACGAGACGGCGCTTGAGCCAGGTGACGAAGGGCATTTAGACCAGGTCCTCCGTCCCGGAACGGCGGATGTAGACCGTGACCATGAGCAGGATCGCGGCCATGAGGATGAAGGAAAGCGCCGCCGCGGTCGGATAGTCCAGGATCCTCAGGAACTGGGTCTGGATGACGTTTCCGATCATGCGGGTGTCGGTGGAGCCGAGGAGTTCGGCGTTGACGTAGTCACCGGTCGCGGGGATGAACGTGAGCAGCGTGCCGGAGACCACGCCCGGCATGGACAGCGGGAAGGTCACCTTGCGGAAGGTGGTCCACGGCTTGGCGTACAGGTCGCCGGCCGCCTCGTGCAGCCGCCCGTCGATCCGCTCCAGCGAGGTGTACAGGGGCAGGATCATGAACGGCAGGAAGTTGTACGTGAGACCGCACACCACCGCGAGCGGGGTGGCGAGGACACGGTCGCCTGCCGTCCAGCCGATCCAGTTGGTCAGGTCCAGGACGTGCAGCGAGTTCAGCGCGTGCACCACCGGGCCGTTGTCGGCGAGGATCGTCTTCCAGGCCAGGGTGCGGATCAGGAAGCTGGTGAAGAAGGGCGCGATCACCAGCACCATGATCAGGTTGCGCCAGCGGCCCGCGCGGAAGGCGATGAGATAGGCCAGCGGGTAGCCGAGCAGCAGGCACAGGAAGGTCGCTGCGGCCGCGTAGAGGACGGAGCGCAGGAACTGCGGCCAGTACTCGGCCAGTGCGTCCCAGTAGGTCGCGAAGTGCCAGGTGACCTTGTAGCCGTCCTCCAGGGAGCCCGTCTGCACGGAGGTGGAGGCCTGGTAGATCATCGGCAGCGCGAAGAACACGACCAGCCATAGCAGGCCCGGCAGCAGCAGCCAGTAGGGCGTGAACCGGCCCCGTGCGCGCGGGGGCTTCGGCGCCGGCTCGGCGGGGGCGAGAGGCGGGGGCGCCTCCTGAAGCGTCGTCATGGTCAGGCGGCCTCTTCCTCGACGGTCTCCACCCCGGCGTCGATGTCCTGGGCCGCGTCCAGGCCGAAGGTGTGCGCCGGGCTCCAGTGCAGGACGACCTCGGCCCCGGGGACCAGCCGGCCGTCGCGCTCCACGTTCTGCACGTACACCGCGAGTTCGTCGCAGACGGGGCTGTCGATGACGTACTGCGTGGAGACGCCGATGAAACTGGCGTCGGCGATGCGGCCGGTGAGGCGGTTGCGGCCCTCGGGTATGGAGCCGGCCTCGTCGGCGTGGGTGAGGGAGATCTTCTCCGGGCGGATGCCGACCAGCACCTTGCCGCCGGCCGTGGCCGGGGCGGAGCACCGCGCCCGGGGCAGCACCAGCTTGCCGCCGCCGGCCCGGAGCACGATGTCGTCGCCGTTCTCCGTGTCCACCTCGGCCTCGATGAGGTTGGAGGTGCCGAGGAAGTTGGCGACGAAGGTGGTGCGGGGGTTCTCGTACAGGTCGGTGGGCGCGCCGAGCTGCTCGACCCGGCCGGCGTTCATCACCGCGACCGAGTCGGCCATGGTCATGGCCTCCTCCTGGTCGTGCGTGACGTGCACGAAGGTGATGCCGACCTCGGTCTGGATGCGCTTGAGCTCGAGCTGCATCTGGCGGCGCAGCTTGAGGTCGAGGGCGCCGAGGGGCTCGTCGAGGAGGAGCACCTTCGGGTGGTTGATCAGCGCGCGGGCCACCGCGACCCGCTGCTGCTGGCCGCCGGAGAGCTGGTGCGGTTTCTTGCGCGCCTGCTCACCGAGCTGGACCAGCTCCAGCATCTCCTCGACCTGCTTCTTCACGCTCTTGATGCCGCGCCGGCGCAGGCCGAAGGCGACGTTCTCGAAGATGTCGAGGTGCGGGAAGAGGGCGTAGGACTGGAAGACCGTGTTCACCGGCCGCTTGTACGGCGGCAGGTGGGTGACGTCCTGGTCGCCGAGGTGCACGGTGCCGGCGGAGGGCTCCTCCAGGCCGGCGATCATGCGCAGGGTGGTCGTCTTGCCGCAGCCGGAGGCGCCGAGCAGGGCGAAGAAGGAGCCCTGCGGGACGGTCAGGTCGAGCGGGTGCACGGCGGTGAAGGAGCCGTAGGTCTTGGAGATGCCGGTGAGGCGGACGTCGCCGCTGTTGTCTGTCGTCATGGTCGTCACGCCCCTGTGAGCTTCGCGAACTTCTCTTCGTAGGCCGTCTCTTCCTTCTGGCTCAGCGCGCGGAAGGAGTGCGACTTGGCCTGCATGGCCTTGTCGGGCACGATCAGCGGGTTGTTCGCCGCCTCCTCGTCGATCTTCGCGAGGTAGGGCCGCACACCGTCGACCGGAGTCGTGTAGTTGATGTACGCGGCGAGCGCGGCGGCCTGCTGCGGCTCGTAGTAGAAGTCGATCAGCCGCTCGGCGTTCGTCTTGTGCCGCGCCTTGTTGGGCACCAGCATGTTGTCGGTCGACGTCATGTAGCCGCTGTCCGGGATGACGAAGTCGACGTCCGGGCTGTCGTGCTTGAGCTGCACGATGTCGCCGGCCCAGGCGACGCAGGCCGCGATGTCGCCCTTGGTGAGGTCGGACGTGTAGTCGTTGCCGGTGAAGCGGCGGATCTGGCCCCTGTCGACGGCCTTCTGCAGCCGGGCTATGACCGCGTCGTAGTCGTCGTCGGTGAACTTCGCCGGGTCCTTGCCCATGTCGAGCAGGGTCATGCCGATGCTGTCGCGCATCTCGGACAGGAAGGACACCCGGCCCTTGAGCCTGGGGTTGTCGAGCAGGTCGGAGACCGACTTCACCTCGATGCCGTCGAGCGCCTTCTTGTTGAAGGCGATGACCGTCGGGATGCCCTGCCACGGGTAGGAGTAGGCACGGCCGGGGTCCCAGTCCGGGTCGCGGAACTGCGGCGACAGGTTGGTGTAGGCGTGCCGCAGGTTGGACGGGTCCAGTTTCTGCACCCAGCCCAGGCGGATCAGCCGGGCGGCCAGCCAGTCGGTGAGGACGATCAGGTCACGGCCGGTGGCCTGGCCCGCGGCGAGCTGCGGCTTGATCTTGCCGAAGAACTCGTTGTTGTCGTTGATGTCCTCGGTGTACTTGACCGTGATGCCGGTCCGCCGGCGGAACGCGTCGAGCGTGGGATGGGTCTTCCCGCTGTCGTCGACGTCGATGTACTCGGTCCAGTTGGAGAAGTTGACGCTCTTCTCCTCCGCCGAGTGGTCCTGGGCGGACGTGCCGCCCTGGGTCATGCCCGCCGCGGGGATGCCGCAGCCGCTCAGCGCTCCGATGCCGCCGACCGTCAGCGCGCCGCCCGCGGAGGCGCGCAGCAGCGACCGGCGGGTCATCGCGGCCCTGCCGTTGCGCAGGCTGCGCCGCATGGCGGCCGCCTGGGCCGGGGTGAGACGTTCGGGCTCGTACTGCTCCATGCGCGTGGTGCCCTTTCGGATGGGGTCGGCCCGGTCGGGCCGGTCGTTGCTAGCGGTCCCCGAACACGGTGCGGTGCCAGTCCTTCCTGGCGACCGCGGTGTTGTCGAACATTACGTGCTTGACCTGCGTGTACTCCTCGAATGAGTACGCCGACATGTCCTTGCCGAAGCCGGAGGCCTTGTAGCCGCCGTGCGGCATCTCGCTGATGATCGGGATGTGGTCGTTGACCCACACGCAGCCCGCCTTGATCTCGCGGGTGGCGCGGCCCGCCCGGTAGACGTCACCGGTCCAGGCGGAGGCGGCCAGGCCGTACGGGGTGTCGTTGGCCAGCCGGATGCCCTCGTCGTCACTGTCGAAGGGCAGCACGACCAGCACCGGGCCGAAGATCTCGGACTGGACGATCTCGCTGTCCTGGGCCGCTCCGGTGATCAGGGTGGGCCGGTAGTAGGCGCCCTCGCCCAGCTCTCCCCGGGGCGCCTCGCCGCCGGTGACCACGCGCGCGTAGCCGCGTGCCCGGTCCACGAAGCCGGCCACCCGGTCGCGCTGGGCGTGCGAGACGAGCGGGCCGAGGTCGGTGCCGGGTGCGAACGGGTCGCCGAGCCGCACGGTCTCCATGAGCGCTGCCGTCCGCTCCACGAAGGCCTCGTACAGCGGCCGCTGGACGTACGCGCGCGTGGCGGCCGTGCAGTCCTGCCCGGTGTTGATGAGCGCGCCGGCGACGGCTCCGTTGGCGGCCGCCTCCAGGTCGGCGTCGTCGAAGACGACGAACGGCGCCTTGCCGCCCAGTTCCAGGTGGAGCCGCTTGACGGTGGCGGTGGCGATCTCCGCGACCCGCTTGCCTACGGCGGTGGACCCGGTGAAGGAGGTCATGGCCACGTCGGGGTGGCCGACGAGGCGCTCGCCGGCCTCCCTGCCGGTCCCGGTGACGATGTTGATCACGCCGTCCGGGAGGCCCGCGTCCGTGGCGGCCAGCGCGAACAGCAGCGAGGTGAGCGGGGTCAGCTCGGCGGGCTTGAGCACGATGGTGTTGCCGGCGGCGACGGCCGGGAGGATCTTCCAGGCGGCCATCTGCAGCGGGTAGTTCCAGGGCGCGATGGAGCCCACGACGCCGATCGGCTCGCGCCGGACGTACGACGTGTGGTCACCGGAGTACTCACCGGCCGCCTGGCCCTGGAGATGCCGGGCGGCACCGGCGAAGAAGGCGGTGTTGTCGACGGTGCCCGGCACGTCGAACTCACGGGTGAGCTTCAGCGGCTTCCCGCACTGCAGGGACTCGGCGCGGGCGAACTCCTCGGCGCGCTCGGCGAGCACCGCGGCGAACCGGTGCAGGGCGTCGGATCGCTCGCCCGGGGTGGCGGCGGCCCAGCCGGGGAAGGCCTCGCGCGCCGCGGCGACGGCCGCGTCGACGTCGTCGGCGCCGGCCAGTTCGTAGGTGTACACCTCCTCTCCGGTGGCCGGGTCGACCACGGTGTGGGTACGGCCCGAGGTGCCCTTCGTCAGCCGGCCGGCGATGAACTGCGCGCCGTCCGCGAGGCGGTCCTGGGCGGGAAATCGTTCCGGGGTGGTGGTGCTGCCCGGGTTGTGCATGTCGCTCTCCTCCGCCGTGCGTCCCGTCCTGAGAAGGGCGGGTGGCGTAGCTCCAGCTCGATTTGAGTGCCGATCCTGACAGAGCGAGTGGACTCCAACAAGTGATTCCGTTGTTGCCTTTTGGTTACGCGACGGAATCTGTCGACCAGGTGTCGAGTCGGCACCGAAAAGGACGGACGGAGTGTCAGTGGTGCGTGCCACACTCGCGTGCATGGGGAGGATCGACGGGGCGGAGGCCCTGATCAGAGAGGTCCGGGCGGGGGCCCGGATCAAGTACCTGCACTTCTGGGGACACCGGCCGCGGCCGGACGGCCGGACCGGCGCGAGCTGTCTGAGCCAGTGGTGGCCGTCACCCTTCGTGATCGACGGCGTCGGCTACGCGACGGCCGAGCACTGGATGATGGCGCGCAAGGCGCGGCTGTTCGGGGACGCGGAGGCGGAGCGCCGGGTGCTGGCGGCGGAGCATCCCGCCGGGGCCAAGAAGGCGGGGCGGCTGGTCCGCGGTTTCGACGAGGCGATATGGGAGCGGGAGCGCTTCCGGATCGTGGTCGAGGGCAGCGTCCACAAGTTCGCCGCGCATCCCGGCCTGGGCGCGTTCCTGCTCGGCACCGGCGGCCGGGTCCTGGTGGAGGCCAGCCCGGTGGACCGGGTGTGGGGCATCGGCCTGGCGGCCGGCGACGAGGCGGCGTCGGATCCCGAGCGCTGGCGGGGGCTGAATCTGCTGGGGTTCGCGCTCATGGAGGCCCGCGAGCGGCTCGCGGCGTCCGCGGGCTGAGCGCCGGGCGGCCCGCCGGTGGCCGCCCGGGCGGGATCAGCCCAGCGTGGGCGCCGGGTTATGGGGAGCGGAGTTGTAGTACGGGTCGTCGTACTCGCTGTCGTGCTTCTTGTCCTCCTTGACGGCCATCACTATGGCGAACACCAGGAACGCGACCACGGCGAGGCCGACCACGATGCCGATGATGCCGGTGATGAAGCCGGCCTGGGCCTGGCCGTGGTTGGTGGCCTCGCCCCGCTCGGCCCGCTTCCGGCCCTTGACGCCGAGCACCACGGCGATCACGCCGAGCACGATGGACACCACGCCGTACAGGCAGAACAGGCAGATGGACAGGATGCCCAGCACCATCGCGGCGGTGCCCATGCCGTTCTGCGGGCCCATCGGCATGCCGGGCCAGCCGTAGCCCTGCTGCGGGTACGCCGGGTAGCCGTACCCGCCGGGGGCGGCGGGGCCGGGGACGCCGGGCGCGGCTGGCGGGGGCGGCATGGCGGACTCGGTCCACCCCTGCGCCGGAGGCGGCGGCGGTGCGGGCGGGCCGTAGCCCGGCGCCCCGAAGCCGGGGCCGGGCGCGGAGATCATGGTGGCCTGGTCGTGCACGGACGGCTGGGGAGCGGGGGGCTGCTGCGGGCCGGCGGCCGGAGGCTGCGGGGCCTGACCGGGCGGCTGCTCCTGCGCGGGGGTCTGCTGCGCCGGCACGCCGGGCTGCGGGCTCTTCTCCAGCGACGGCTTGCTCCCGGGCGGCGCCCACGGGTCGAAGCCCCCGCCTCCGGCCGCGCCCTGCTGTTCCTGGTCCGCCACGTCCCCGCCCCTCCATCGATGGTCAGGCCATGGTAAAGCGTGGGTTCCGCGGCCCCCCGCCGGGTCGCCGTTGTCACGGGCGCCGCGGGAGCCGTCGCCGGCCCGGCCTACGATGACCCCCGAGTCACCGATCAGCCGATCACCCGCGCCCGGACCACGGATCTCGGTCCGCGGGCGCCGTTCCCGGGGAGGAACCCTTGACCGACCGCAGCACCGCGTCCCGCGCGGTACCCGCCGCAGGCACGCCCGACCGCGATCTGCACGCCTTCATCGCCGGACTGCCCAAGGCCGAACTGCACGTCCACCACGTCGGCTCCGCCTCCCCGCGCGTCGTCTCGGAACTGGCCGCCCGCCACCCGGACTCCAAGGTCCCCACCGACCCCGAGGCCCTGGCCGACTACTTCACGTTCACCGACTTCGCGCACTTCATCGAGGTCTACCTGTCCGTGGTGGACCTCATCCGCACCCCGGAGGACGTCCGGCTGCTGACCTACGAGGTGGCCCGCGACCTGGCCCGGCAGCAGGTGCGGTACGCCGAGCTGACCATCACCCCGTTCTCCTCGACCCGGCGCGGCATCGAGGAGACGGCCTTCATGTCCGCCATAGAGGACGCCCGCAAGGCGGCCGAGGCCGAGTTCGGGACCGTACTGCGCTGGTGCTTCGACATCCCCGGCGAGGCCGGTCTGGAGTCCGCCGAGGAGACCGCCCGGCTGGCCACCGACGACCGGATCCGCCCGGAGGGCCTGGTGTCCTTCGGGCTCGGCGGCCCGGAGATCGGCGTACCGCGCCCCCAGTTCAAGCCGTACTTCGACCGGGCCATCGCGGCGGGCCTGCACTCCGTCCCGCACGCCGGCGAGACGACCGGCCCTCAGACGGTGTGGGACGCGCTGACCGAGCTGCGCGCCGAGCGCATCGGGCACGGCACCAGCTCCGCGCGGGACCCCCGGCTGCTCGCCCACCTCGCCGAGCACCGCATCCCGCTGGAGGTCTGCCCGACCTCCAACATCGCCACCCGCGCGGTCGCCACCCTGGACGAGCACCCGCTCGAGGAGTTCACCCGGGCCGGAGTGATCGTCACGATCAACTCCGACGACCCGCCGATGTTCGGCACCGACCTCAACAACGAGTACGCGGTGGCCGCCCGCCTCCTCGGCCTGGACGAGCGGGGGCTGGCCGGGCTGGCGAAGAACGCCGTCGAGGCGTCCTTCCTGGACACCGCGGGCAAGGCGCGCATCGCGGCGGAGATCGACACCTACGCCGCCGCCTGGCTCGCCTCCTGACGCACGGCCCCGCGGGGGCGCACCCCACAATGGGGGCCATGCAGACCGTGACCGCCGTGGCCCACCGCGGCGCCCCCTACCGTTTCCGTGAGAACACCCTGGACTCGCTGCGCTGCGCGCTCGGCCTGGGCGCGGACGCGGTCGAGATCGACGTACGGCTCACCCGCGACAACGTCCCCGTGCTGCTGCACGACGAGACGCTGGACCGGCTCTGGGGGCACCCCCGGCCGCTGCGCTCGGTGTCGGCCGCCGAGCTGAGCGGGCTGACGGCCGGCGGGGTGCCGACGCTGGAGCAGGCGCTGGCCGCGACGGACGGCAGCCGGGTGATGGTGGACCTGTGCGGCCGGGTCGACCGCCGGACGGCCGCGGCGGTCCTGGACGTCGTACGGCAGTGCGGGGCCGCGGACCGGGTGTACTACTGCGCGGGCGCCGAGGCCATGCTCGCGGTACGGGCCGCCGATCCGGCCGCCGAGATCGCCCTGACCTGGACGACGCTCGCCCCGCCCCGGCCCGCGCTGCTGGACGCGGTACGCCCCCGCTGGCTCAACTACCGCTTCACCCTGGTCGACCGGAACCTGGCGGCCCGGGTCCACCGCGCCGGCCACCTGCTGTCGGTGTGGACCCCGGACACCCGCCGCTCCCTGCGCCGCCTGCTCGGCCTGGGCGCCGACTCGATCACCACGAACCGCGTCGACGCCCTGCACGCGCTGCGCGCCGTCGACTGAGCACGGCGGCCGGCCGCAGACGCCGGCCGGGAAGACCGCGCCCCCCGCCCGGTCGCGCCGACGGCCGCCCGGCCGGCCGTCGGCGTGACCGGCCGGCCGGCCGTGCCCCCGGGTCAGCCGGCGGGCGCCGCGGCGGCGGCCGGCCCGGTGAGCGCCTCCAGCCGCTTGGTCCTGCGGCGCACGACGTACAGCGGGACGGCCCCGAAGACTCCGAAGGACATGTCGATCAGGGTCCACCAGAAGGGGATCCCGCGGACCGGCCCGCACACGAGGGCGAGCGGGACGATCCCGGCGCAGGCGATCAGCCCGAACTCGATCACCCAGATGTTGCGCACCGGGTCGCGGTAGGGCCCGTAGAAGGCGACCGCGATGACGAGATGCGCGAAGGCCAGCCAGTCGGTGCCGTACAGCAGGAACGGGTGGTCGGCGTCGGCCGCGTCGAGCCCTTCCCGCACCCGGGTGATCCAGTCCGTGAGCCCCGGCAGCAGTTCGGGCACGGACAGCGCCCGGAGCCCGCTCTCCGTCCAGCGCAGCTCGTGCACCAGCGGGAACGCGGTGGCACCGCTGAGCACCAGGCACACGACGAACAGGACCAGCCAGACGCGGATGCCCCTCAGCAGGGCGGCTCTGTCGTTCATGGCAGGAGCGTACCCGCGATTTGAACGTGTTCAAAATCCTTTGGAGCGAGAAACCGGCGGACCGGTCAGGAATCGAGAAGCGCCGGGCCGTGGCGCGCGGCTAGCGTGCTGCCTGGACCGAGCCGAGCGACGGGAGACACGAGGACCATGGCCACGAGGACGGACGAGACCCAGCCGCCTGCGCCGCACCTCGCCGACAGCCACGACCTGATCCGGGTGCACGGCGCGCGCGAGAACAACCTCAAGGACGTCAGCATCGAGCTGCCGAAGCGCCGGCTGACGGTGTTCACCGGCGTCTCCGGCTCGGGCAAGAGCTCACTGGTGTTCGACACCATCGCGGCCGAGTCGCAGCGGCTGATCAACGAGACGTACAGCGCCTTCGTGCAGGGCTTCATGCCGGCTCTCGCCCGGCCCGAGGTCGACGTGCTCGACGGGCTGACCACCGCGATCACCGTCGACCAGCAGCGGATGGGCGGCGACCCGCGTTCCACGGTCGGCACCGCCACCGACGCCAACGCGATGCTGCGCATCCTCTTCAGCCGGCTCGGCCGGCCGCACATCGGCTCCCCCAAGGCGTTCTCCTTTAACGTCGCCTCGATCAGCGGAGCGGGCGCGGTCACCGTGCAGCGCGCCGGGCAGACCGTGAAGGAGCGGCGCAGCTTCAGCATCACCGGCGGCATGTGCCCGCGCTGCGAAGGCCGGGGCAAGGTCTCCGACATCGACCTCACCCAGCTCTACGACGACTCCAAGTCGCTGAGCGAGGGCGCGCTCACCATCCCCGGCTACAAGGCGGGCGGCTGGAACTACCGGCTCTACAGCGAGTCGGGCTTCTACGACCCGGACAAGCCGATCAGCAAGTACACCAAGAGGGAACTGCGGGACTTCCTGCACCACGAGCCGACCCGGATGAAGATCGCGGGCATCAACATGACCTACGAGGGTCTGATCCCGCGGATCCAGAAGTCGATGCTCGCCAAGGACCGCGAGTCGATGCAGCCGCACATCCGGGAGTTCGTGGACCGCGCGGTCACCTTCACCACCTGTCCCGACTGCGACGGCACCCGGCTGAACGAGGGCGCCCGGTCGTCGAGGATCGGCGGGATCAGCATCGCCGACGCCTGCGCGATGCAGATCAGCGACCTGGCCGCCTGGGTCCGCGGGCTCGACGAGCCGTCCGTGGCGCCGCTGCTGGGGAAACTGGGGCAGACCCTGGACTCGTTCGTGGAGATCGGCCTCGGCTACCTCGCCCTCGACCGGCCGGCCGGCACGCTGTCGGGCGGCGAGGCGCAGCGCGTGAAGATGATCCGCCACCTGGGCTCCTCGCTCACCGACGTCACGTACGTGTTCGACGAGCCCACCGCGGGCCTGCACCCGCACGACATCCAGCGGATGAACGAACTGCTGCTGCGGCTGCGGGACAAGGGGAACACGGTGCTCGTCGTGGAGCACAAGCCGGAGCTGATCGCGATCGCCGACCACGTGGTCGACCTCGGACCCGGCGCCGGCACGGCGGGCGGCGCCGTCTGCTTCGAGGGCACCCTTGAAGGCCTGCGGGCCAGCGGCACGCTGACCGGCCGTCACCTCGACGACCGGGCCGCCGTGAAGAAGACGGTGCGCGAGCCGACCGGCACCCTGGAGATCCGGGGGGCGTCGGCGAACAACCTGCGCGACGTCGACGTCGACATCCCGCTCGGGGTGCTCACCGTCGTCACCGGTGTCGCCGGGTCCGGCAAGAGCTCCCTCGTGCACGGCTCGATCCCGGCCGGCGCGGGCGTGGTGTCGGTGGACCAGAGCCCGATCCGCGGCTCGCGGCGCAGCAACCCGGCGACCTACACCGGGCTGCTCGACCCGATCCGCAAGGCGTTCGCCCAGGCCAACGACGTCAAGCCGGCCCTGTTCAGCGCCAACTCCGAGGGCGCCTGCCCCACCTGCAACGGCGCCGGCGTCGTCTACACCGACCTGGCGATGATGGCCGGCGTCGCCACCACCTGCGAGGAGTGCGAGGGCAAGCGGTTCGAGGCGTCGGTGCTGGAGTACCGCCTCGGCGGCCGCGACATCAGCGAGGTGCTCGCGATGCCGGTCGCCGAGGCCGAGGAGTTCTTCGGCGCCGGCGAGGCGCGCACCCCGGCGGCGCACCGCGTCCTCACCCGGCTCTCGGACGTCGGGCTCGGTTACCTCACCCTCGGGCAGCCGCTGACCACCCTGTCCGGCGGCGAGCGCCAGCGGCTGAAGCTCGCCACCCACATGGGGGACAAGGGCGGCGTCTACGTCCTCGACGAACCCACCTCCGGCCTGCACCTCGCCGACGTCGAGCAGCTGCTGGGCCTGCTCGACCGGCTCGTGGACGCCGGCAAGTCGGTCGTCGTCGTCGAACACCACCAGGCGGTCATGGCCCACGCCGACTGGATCATCGACCTCGGTCCCGGCGCCGGCCACGACGGCGGCCGCGTCGTCTTCGAGGGCACCCCCGCCGACCTGGTCGCCGCCCGTTCGACGCTCACGGGCGAGCACCTGGCGGCCTACGTCGGCGGCGGCGCGGTCTGACCCCTACAGTCCCACGATGGTGTTCCAGCGCTTGGCCAGCTCCAGCCGTTCGGCGGAGGTGATGTCGCGGGCGACGGCCAGGCGCCCGCGCATCGTGGAGTCCGGGAAGATCAGGGGGTTGTCGGCCAGGGCGGCGGTGTCCTTGTCCTTGGACGCGGCCAGCACCTCCCTGGCCGCGGGCACGGGACAGACGTAGTTGACCCAGGCGGCGAGCTCGGCGGCGACCTCGGGCCGGTAGTAGTAGTCGATCAGGCGCTCGGCGTTGGTCTTGTGGCGGGCCCGGTCGGGGATCATCAGGGAGTCCGACCACAGCTCGGCGCCCTCCTCGGGGACGACGAAGCGGATGTCGGGGTTGTCGGCCTGGAGCTGGATGACGTCGCCCGAGTAGGCCTGGCAGGCGAGGACGTCGCCGCTGACCAGGTCCTTGGTGTAGTCGTTGCCGGTGAAGCGGCGGATCTGGCCCCGGCGGACCTCCCGCTCCACCCGGTCGCACACCCGGTGGAAGTCGGCCGTGGTCCACCGGGTGATGTCCACGCCGTCGCCCTGCATCAGCAGCGCGAACGCCTCGTCCAGCCCGGAGAGCAGGGTGACCCGGCCTTTCAGGTCGCTCGCCCAGAGGTCCGCCACGCCCCGGATCTCACGGCCCAGCCGGCGGCGGTCGTAGGCGATGCCGGTGATGCCGGACTGCCACGGCACCGTGGACCTGCGGCCCGGGTCGAAGGCGGGCGAGCGCAGCAGCGGGTCCAGGTGCTCGGCCACGTTGGGCTGGCGGGAGCGGTCCATCCGCTGCACCCAGCCCAGCCGGACGAAGCGCGCGCACATCCAGTCGCTGATGACGATCAGGTCGCGGCCGGTGCGCTGGTGGTTCATCAGCGAGGGGCTGATCTTGCCGAAGAACTCGTCGTTGTCGTTGATCTCCTCGGTGTAGCCGACGGAGATCCCGGTGTGCTTCTCGAAGGCCTCGAGGGTGGGCCGCCGGCCCGGGTCGTCGTCATCGGTGTCGATGTAGAGCGGCCAGTTCGCCCAGGTGAGTCTCCGGTCGGCGGCGGACTCGTCCTTCGCGGACCGGTCGCCCGGCTCGACATAGGCGGCGGGCACCCCGCAGCCGGCGAGGGTGCCGAGCGCGGCGGCGCCGGTGAGCGTGCGCAGCAGGGAACGGCGGGACGGGGCGTGCGGGGAGGTCCGGGTCACCCCGGCAGGATGCAGCGGCCGCGCCCGGCCGGGCAATTGACGGTGCGTCGAGCGGACCGGGCGGGACCCGACACCCTGTCGAACGGCGTCCGGGGGACGTACCGTCGCACACGCGCGCGGCCCCGGACGGGGAGGTGTGTCCCCCGTCCGGGGCCGCGCGGGCCGGCCCCCGGGGGCCGGTGAGCCGGGTGCTACGCGTCGAGCGAGGTCATCACGTGCTTGATGCGCGTGTAGTCCTCGAAGCCGTACGCCGACAGGTCCTTGCCGTAGCCGGACTTCTTGAAGCCGCCGTGCGGCATCTCGGCGACCAGCGGGATGTGGGTGTTGATCCACACGCAGCCGAAGTCGAGCTTCTTGGACATGCGCATCGCGCGGCCGTGGTCCTTGGTCCACACCGAGGAGGCGAGGGCGTACTCGACGCCGTTGGCCCACTCCACGGCCTGGTCCTCGTCCGCGAAGGACTGGACGGTGATGACCGGGCCGAAGACCTCGTTCTGGATGATCTCGTCGTCCTGCTTCAGGCCGGAGACGACGGTCGGGGCGTAGAAGTAGCCCTTGTCGCCGACCTGCCGGCCGCCGGCCTCCACCTTGGCGTGCGCGGGCAGCCGCTCGATGAAGCCGGCGACCTGCTTGAGCTGGTTGGGGTTGTTCAGCGGGCCGAAGAGGACGTCCTCGTCGTCCGGCTGCCCGGTCTTGGTCTCGGCGGCGGCCTTGGCCAGCGCGGAGACGAACTCGTCGTGGATGGACTCGTGGACCAGGACGCGGGTCGCGGCCGTGCAGTCCTGGCCGGCGTTGAAGAAGCCGGCCACGGAGATGTCCTCGACGGCCTTGGCGATGTCGGTGTCCTCGAAGACGACGACCGGGGCCTTGCCGCCCAGCTCCAGGTGGACCCGCTTGACGTCCTTGGAGGCGGACTCGGCGACCGACATGCCCGCGCGGACGGAGCCGGTGATGGAGGCCATCGCCGGGGTCGGGTGCTCGACCATCAGGCGGCCGGTGTCGCGGTCGCCGCAGATGACGTTGAAGACGCCCTTGGGCAGGATCGAACCGAGGATCTCGGCGATCAGCACGGTCGAGGCGGGGGTGGTGTCCGAGGGCTTCAGCACGACCGTGTTGCCCGCGGCGATGGCCGGGGCGAACTTCCACACGGCCATCATCATCGGGTAGTTCCACGGCGCCACCTGGGCGCAGACGCCCACCGGCTCCCGGCGGATGATCGAGGTCATCCCGTCCATGTACTCGCCGGCCGAGCGGCCCTCGAGCAGCCGGGCCGCACCCGCGAAGAAGCGGATCTGGTCGACCATCGGCGGGATCTCCTCGGAGCGGGTCAGCCCGGTCGGCTTGCCCGTGTTCTCCACCTCGGCCGCGATCAGCTCCTCGGCGCGCTCCTCGAACGCGTCGGCGATCTTCAGCAGGGCCTTCTGGCGCTCCGCGGGGGTCGTGTCGCGCCAGGCCGGGAAGGCCGCGGCGGCGGCCGCCATCGCGGCGTCCACGTCCGCCTGCCCGGACAGTGGCGCGGTCGCGTACGCCTCGCCCGTCGCGGGGTTGACCACCTCGGTGGTCCGTCCGTCGGCGGCGTCCCGGAACTCACCGTCGATGTAGTTGCGCAGACGACGCAGCTCGGTGCTCACTGCCGGCCTCCTGATCTGGTTCGAGGGTCTGAGCTCTCCAGCCCGGCCGGCCGTTGCGGCTGTCCGAAGGCTGAGACACCCCACCCTAATCGGCACGCCCACGTTTTCAACACCCCCGTCCGCGCCTCTTCTGCGAAATCCGCAAGGTAAGGACTCGCAAACAACGAATTTCATCGCCTCGGCCTTGCGAAACTGTCGAGACGTCGTGCACAGTGAGGTCGTGGCCAGTCGAAGCGCAGACCAGAGGGACTCGTCCCGCGAGTCCAGGAACGGCAGCAGCCCCCAGCTGGACGCCGTCTCTCTCGCCATCATCCAGCAGCTCCAGGAGGACGGCCGCCGGCCGTACGCCGCGATCGGCAAGGCCGTCGGCCTGTCGGAGGCGGCCGTGCGCCAGCGCGTCCAGAAGCTGCTGGACCAGGGCGTGATGCAGATCGTCGCCGTCACGGACCCGCTCACCGTGGGCTTCCGCAGGCAGGCGATGGTCGGGATCAACGTCGAGGGCGACGTCGAGTCGATCGCGGACGCGCTGACGGCCATGTCGGAGGTCGAGTACGTGGTGATGGCCGCGGGCTCGTTCGACATCCTCGCGGAGATCGTGTGCGAGGACGACGACCACCTGCTGGACGTCATCAACAAACGCATCCGGGCGCTGCCCGGCGTGCGCTCCACCGAGAGCTTCGTCTACCTGAAGCTGAAGAAGCAGACCTACATGTGGGGAACCCGATAACCGTGACCGAGAAGGACCTCAGCCGCACCGCGTACGACCACCTGTGGATGCACTTCACCCGCATGTCCTCGTACGAGAACTCCCCCGTCCCGACCATCGTCCGGGGCGAGGGCACCTACATCTACGACGACAAGGGCAAGCGCTACCTGGACGGTCTCGCGGGCCTGTTCGTGGTCCAGGCCGGTCACGGCCGCACGGAGCTCGCCGAGACCGCCGCCAAGCAGGCCCAGGAGCTCGCGTTCTTCCCGGTGTGGTCCTACGCCCACCCCAAGGCCGTCGAACTGGCCGAGCGCCTGGCCCACGAGGCCCCCGGCGACCTGAACAAGGTCTTCTTCACCACCGGCGGCGGCGAGGCGGTCGAGACCGCCTGGAAGCTCGCCAAGCAGTACTTCAAGCTGATCGGCAAGCCCACCAAGTACAAGGTCATCTCCCGCGCGGTCGCCTACCACGGCACCCCGCAGGGCGCCCTGTCCATCACCGGCCTGCCGGGTCTGAAGGCCCCCTTCGAGCCGCTGGTGCCGGGCGCGCACAAGGTCCCGAACACCAACATCTACCGCGCCCCGATCTTCGGTGACGACCCGGAGGCCTTCGGCCGCTGGGCCGCCGACCAGATCGAGCAGCAGATCCTCTTCGAGGGCCCCGACACCGTCGCCGCGGTCTTCCTGGAGCCCGTGCAGAACGCCGGCGGCTGCTTCCCGCCGCCCCCCGGCTACTTCCAGCGCGTGCGCGAGATCTGCGACCAGTACGACGTGCTGCTCGTGTCGGACGAGGTCATCTGCGCCTTCGGCCGCCTCGGCACGACGTTCGCCTGCGACAAGTTCGGCTACGTCCCGGACATGATCACCTGCGCCAAGGGCATGACCTCGGGCTACTCCCCGATCGGCGCCTGCATCGTCTCCGACCGCCTGGCCGAGCCGTTCTACAAGGGCGACAACACCTTCCTGCACGGCTACACCTTCGGCGGCCACCCGGTGTCGGCCGCGGTGGGCCTGGCCAACCTCGACCTGTTCGAGCGCGAGGGCCTGAACCAGCACGTGCTGGACAACGAGGGCGCCTTCCTGAAGACCCTGCAGAAGCTGCACGACCTGCCGATCGTCGGCGACGTCCGCGGCAACGGCTTCTTCTACGGCATCGAGCTGGTGAAGGACAAGCACACCAAGGAGTCCTTCAACGAGGAGGAGACCGAGCGCGTCCTGTACGGCTTCCTCTCCAAGGCGCTGTTCGACAACGGCCTGTACTGCCGTGCCGACGACCGCGGCGACCCGGTCGTCCAGCTCGCCCCGCCGCTGATCTCCAACCAGGAGACGTTCGACGAGATCGAGCAGATCCTGCGCGCCACCCTCACGGAGGCGTGGACGAAGCTCTGAGCCTCCGGCTGAGCCAAGGTCATCCGACCGGATGATCAACACCGGCCCCGGCGCCGCCCGTTCGAGTGAGAACGGCGGCCCGGGGCCGTGTGCTGTCCAGGCTCCCGCGGCGGGCTGCCTAGCGTGCCAGTGACCGATCGGCCCTGCCTTCGTTCCCCCGGACGAGCGATCAGGCACGGGAAAACGGATCAGAACCGAGGTGTACGCCATGGAGGCCCCGCCGGACAACGACGTGCTCTGGGCACGCTCCCTGCACTACAGGCACCAGGACGGCTCCCCCGGCCTCGCCGGGGTCTCGCTCGGCGTGCGGGTGGGCGAGATCCTCGCCGTCGCCGGCCCGCGCGGCAGCGGCAAGACGACCCTGCTGCAGTGCCTGTCCGGTCTGCTCCCGGTGCGCGACGGCGAGGTCTGGTTCAACAGCTCGCCCGTGCACACCCTGGGCCCGGCCGCCCGCGAACGGCTGCGCCGCGACCACTTCGGCTGGGTGGAACCCGCCCCTGTGCTGGTGCCGGAGCTGAACGTGTGGGAGAACACCGCCCTGCCGCTGATGCTGCGCGGCACCGGCCGGCGGCGCGCCAAGGCGGCCGCCCTGGAGTGGCTGGAGCGGCTCGACGCCGGCGAGCACGCGCGCCGGCACCCGCGGGAACTGCAGCAGGCCGAACGCCAGCGCGTGGCCATCGCCCGCGCGCTCGCCCCCGGCCCCACGGTCCTCTTCGCCGACGAGCCGACGGCCCCGCTGCACCGCGGCGACCGGGCGCACGTGCTGCGCACCCTCACCACCGCGTCCCGTTCGCACGGCATCACGGTCGTCCTGGCCACGCACGACGCCGAGACCGCCGCCCTCGCCGACCGCACGGTCTCCCTGCTGGACGGGCGGCGGGTGCGGACCGTGCCGCTGCCGGAGACCGCGGAGACGGAAGGCCGGGCGGCGTGCTCGCTCTCCGTCTGACCCGCGCGGCCCGGCCCGCCGTACACCTGCGCCGGCTGCTGGTGGCCGCGGCCTCGGCGGGAACCTCGTTCCTGCTGCTGTCCTCGCTCGGGTACGCGCTGGCGCACCCCGGGACACCGGACGCGGCGGTGCGGCTGGCCTGGTGCGCGGTCCCGCTCGCCGCCACGGTCCACCTCGCGCTCGCGGTGGCCCGCACGGACCCCGGCACCAGGCCGCGGCCCGGGCTGTCGGCGCTGGGTCTGGGCCCGGCGCGGCTGATGGCGGTCTCGGTGCTGACCACCGTGCTGTCCTGCGCTCTGGGCTCGCTGCTGGCGCTGCTGGTCTTCCTGCGCCTGCGCGGCGACCTGGCGGGCGCGCCCCTCGGCGGCGCGGCGGCCCGGTTCCTGGCCACGGACCAGTCCTTCCCGCTGCCCGCCGCGCTGACGCTGCTGGCGCCGGTCCCCGCGCTCGCCGCCGCGGCGGTCGCGCTCGCCCTGCGCCCGCGCGACCCGCGTCCGCCGGCCGGCGCCCGCCGCGCCCTCGGCCGCTTCGGCGCGTACGGCCGCTCCGCGCCCCGGGAGACGTTCGGGGCGTACGGCAGGTTCGGGGCACGCCAGCGCGTCCCCGCGGCGGCCCGGCAGGGCGCCGCACCGCCCCCGGCCGGCGGCGCCGCCACGGCGGCGGCCACCGAGCCGGAGGCGGACGGCAGCGGGCCGGACGGGACCGGGGTGAACGGGACGGAGGTGAACGGGACCGAGATCGCGGACGCCGGCGAGACCGGCGCGCCGGGCAGCCGTCCCGCCCCGGCCGCCGCCCCCGCCGGTCTGCCCTGGGGCGTCGCGGCCGCCGCCGCCGGACTCGCGGTACAGGCCTACGCCGGCCGGCCCGCCGTGCCCACCCTCACCCACCTGCCCGCCGGCGCGGTGGCCGTCCTGGCCGGCTGGCTCCTGACCGCGGCCGGGCTCGTGCTCGCCGCCCCCGGGCTCACCCACCTGTGCGGACGCCTGCTGCAGTCCGCCCGCCCCGGCGCGCTCCGGCTGCTGGCCGGCCGCGTGCTCATGGCGGAGGCCCCCCGGATCGGCCGGCCGCTCGGCGTGGCCTGTGCCGCCGCCGCGGCGACCTACGCCATGACCGCGCTGTACCAGGGACCGGCCGCGTCGCCCGGCCCGCTGCGGGCGCTGGGCGCGCTCGTGGTCACCGGCTGCACCGTGGCGACCCTGCTGACGGCGGCCGTGGAGGCCCGCCAGTGCCGTGCCGAGACCACCGCCGCCCTGCTGCGGCTCGGCGCCCCGGCGGGCATGCTGCGTACCGCCGCCGCCCTGCGCGCCGCCGCCCTGCTGGTGCTGTTCGGCCCGCTCACGCTGGCGATCGCCCTTCTCGCGGCGCCGGCGTCGGGCCGCTGAGACGCGGCGCCGGAGCCGGACGCGAAAAAAGTCGGCCACCGGCGATGAGTTCTCCCCCGGCCCGGTGTCCAACCCCACGACAGCGACGACCGCAGCCCAGGGAGGCACCCCGTGTACCAGCAGATGATCTTCGTGAACCTGGCCACCGACGACGTCGAGGCCTCGAAGAAGTTCTTCACCGAGCTCGGCTACTCGATCAACCCGCAGTTCAGCACCGACGACTGTGCCTGCGTGGTGATCAGCGACACGATCGTGGCGATGCTGCTGGGCAAGCGGCGTTACGCCGACTTCACCAAGAAGGAGATCGCCGACTCCACCAGGACCAGCGAGGTGCTCCTCTGCCTGAGCGCGGAGAGCCGCGAGAAGGTGGACGAGCTGGTCGACAGGGCGATCGCGGCGGGCGGCTCGTCGAGCGGCGAGACCCAGGACCACGGCTTCATGTACGGCCGCGCCTTCGACGACCTCGACGGCCACACCTGGGAGGTCATGTGGATGGACCCGGCCGCGGTCCAGGGCTGACCCCCTCCCGGCCGGGCACGCGCACCCGCACGCCTAGCATGGGCGGGTGCATCAGACACCCGCCCAGCCGAACAGGGCAGCCCACGACCGTGAGATCGAGTCGCTCGCCGAGTTCGACGAGGTGGTCGCCGGACCCGGCTCACTGGCCCGGTACCGCGTGCAGGCCGTCGATCTGACGGACCGTACGGACGAGCTGCTCGGCGCCGACACCGAGGGCGCCGTCTTCCTCGGCTGCCCGATGGACCCCCGGGCCGCGGCGCACGTCCGCTCCACCGGCGCCCTGGTCTTCCCGCCGATCCCGGGGCTCCCGTTCGATCCGTACCGTGGATTCGCCTACACGCCCGACGAGTTGTTCCGCTCGCTCGACGACGGCTACGAGGCGACTCCCGACGCGCTGGCCTACGCCTGGTTCCAGCGCACCAAGGCGGACGGCGACGTCTTCTCCTCGATGCTGCGCGCGATCCATGACGACTCGGTCTCCGACGCCCTGGACGAACTCCTCTCGGGCGCACCGGTGGTGGGCGTCATGGGCGGGCACGCGATGGCCCGCGGCACCGTCGAGTACGCCGGCGCGGCCCGGCTGGGCCGCGAGCTGGCGCGCGACGGGTTCACGGTCGCCACCGGCGGCGGCCCGGGCGCGATGGAGGCGGCGAACCTCGGCGCGTACGCCGCGCCCTTCGCCGACGGCATGCTTGAGGAGGCGCTGCTGCTCCTCGCCAAGTCGCCGTCCTTCCGCCCGTCGGTCACCGACTGGGCGCGGGCCGCCTTCGAGGTGCGCGAACGCTGGCCCGGCGGCGGGGAGTCGGTGGGCATTCCGACCTGGTTCTACGGCCACGAGCCGCCGAACGCCTTCGCCGCCCACATCGCCAAGTACTTCACCAACGCCCTGCGCGAGGACGGCCTGCTGGCCCGCTCCACCGCCGGGGTGGTGTTCCTGCCGGGCGCCGCCGGGACCGTGCAGGAGATCTTCGACAACGCCACCCCGAACTACTACGAGTCGCGGGGCGAGCCCACCCCCATGGTGCTCGTGGACGAGGAGCACTGGACGCGGCGGCTGCCCGCCTGGCCGCTGCTGCGGTCGCTGGCCGGCGGACGGGCGATGGAGTCCCGAATCAGCCTCGTTGACCGGATCGAGCAGGCTCCCGAGGCGTTGAAACGTCTCCGCAGGCAATAAGCAGGCAAAGTCAACGGGCCTGAGGGGCCTACGCATTGACACCTCTTATGGAACGCTTATAAACCTGTGTGTCTCTTGGGGATGCTGGGGCCTCATCTCTTCCGTGCGCCCCAACTCCCTTTCTACCCCCCGCAGTTATGCACTCTGTAAAGGACAAACGTGTCCATAACTCGCCGTAACGCACGTCGTTCCGTGCGCATCCTGGGTGTCGCCTCCGCCTCCGCCGCGCTGGCGCTGGGCGTCGCGGGCCAGGCGCTCGCCTGCAACATCAGTGAGTTCACCGCCGAAGCCAAGTGCGACGGCACCAAGGGCGTCATCGTCGTCACCGACAAGGACAGCTCCGGCACGCCCGCCACCGTCACCGTCTTCGAGAAGACCGACGCCGGTGAGACGCAGGTCGGCCAGGAGGTCGTCAAGGGCTCCGGCGGCGCAGGCACCCCGGTCGTCTTCAACGTGGACTGGAAGGCCAGCACGACCTACCGGATCCACGTCAAGACGGACCGCTTCAATGTCGACGACGACATCGCGGGCGGTGTGACGACCGAGGCCACCACCTGCAAGAAGGAGGAGTCCCCCTCCCCGAGCGCGCCGGCCAGCCCGTCGTCGAAGCCGTCCCCCTCCGCTCCGGAGGAGTCCGCGAAGCCGACTCCGTCCGCCTCGGAGAGCAGCACCACCCCGGCCCCGGCGGCCACCTCGGGCAACGCGCCGTCCCCGGCGGCCGGTGACTCGAACCTCGCCGAGACCGGTGCCAACTCCAACACCGGCATGATCGCCGGCGTGGCCGGCGCGCTGGTCGTCGTCGGCGGTGGCGCGGTCTTCTTCGGCATGCGCCGCCGTGGAGCGAAGAACGGCGCCTGACGCCCGTCTTCGCACACCGCTCGTGCGACACCGCGGCCCGTCCCCGTATCCCCGGGGGACGGGCCGCGGTCCTGTTCAGCCGAAGTTGGTCCGCTCGAGCCAGAACTCCAGCACCTCGCGCTCGCCCAGCACTTCGAGACCGGGAGCGTCCAGCGGCAGCCGCCGGTAGAAGGCGAGCAGCACCGAGGTGAGCGGTCCGCGCAGGGCGACGGTGGCCTTCTCGTGGCCGCGGCGCCAGCCGAAGCCCTCCTCGCCCAGCTCGACGATCCACTCGGCGTTCAGGGCCGGTTCGGCGTCCGTGGCGTGCAGGTGGATGCTGCGGCCCGGGCCACGCAGCTCCGCCGCGGCCGGGTCGGCCGCGTTGCGCTGCGCCCACTCCACGAGCTGGAGCCACTCGTCCAGGGCGTCGGCGGCGATGTCGGGCGCCACGTCGTAGGGCAGGCCGGCCGCGAGCGCGGCGTCGGCGCGGTGCACGGTGATCTCGTGGGCCATGCGCCGGGCCCAGAAGCCGCAGTGGAGGTCTCCCGCCCACGTCCACACCGCGGCGCCGGGTCCCGCCTCGCGCAACGCGGCCACGGTCAGCTCACCCGTCTCCGCGAGCCACTTGTCCAGGGCGGCCGCGTCGCCCCGCTCCTCGGGCCCGGCACCGTACGGCACCCGCTCCAGCGGGATGTCCTCCTGAGCGCGGGCGCGCACCAGGGTGTCCACCCAGCGCAGGGCACCGCCCATGTGGCGCACGAGGTCCTCCAGCGACCACTCCGGGCAGGTGGGCACGGTGGCGGCGAGGTCGGCGCCGGAGGTCACCACGGCCCTCAACTGCTGCACCTGCAGCTCGATTTCGTCGCAGTACCGGTCATGTGCGAGCAAGGTCATGCCCTCACCCTAGGCACACGATGATCAGCCGAGCACGACGATTTCGGCCACGTCGAACGCGACCCCCAGCTCGGCGCCGGGGTCGGGCGCGTCCCGGAGCGCGCAGGCCGCCTCCAGGGGCGGACCGCCGTCCAGGGGCAGCAGCCGGACGGCCACATGGGTTCCTTTGAAGGTGCGGGCGGTCACCGTGCAGGGCAGGCCCTCGTCGGCGGCGACGAGCCGCACCCCGGCGGGGCGGACCAGCAGCGGGCGGTCGCCCTGCGGTGAGCCCTCGGGCACGGGCAGCTTGCCCCAGGGGGTGTCCGCGGCGCCGTCGGCGACCGTCGCGGGCGCCACGTTCTCGAAGCCGAGGAACCGGGCCACGAACTCGTCCGCGGGCCGCTGCCAGACCTCCAGCGGGGTCCCGGACTGGGCGATCCGCCCGTCCCGCATCACCACCACCCGGTCGGCCAGCGCGAACGCCTCGCCCTGGTCGTGCGTCACCGCCAGCACGGTGGTGCCCAGCCGGCCGAACAGCTCGCGCAGTTCCACCACCAGCCGGTCCCGCAGCGAACGGTCGAGCTGGCCCAGCGGCTCGTCCAGCATCAGCAGCCGGGGCCGGGGCGCGAGCGCCCGGGCCAGGGCCACCCGCTGCTGCTCGCCGCCGGACAGCCCGGCCACGGCCCGCCCGGCCGCCCCCGGCAGACCGACCAGGTCCAGCAACTGGCCCACCTCGGCGTCCCGTCGCCCCTTGCCGACCCCGTGCATCCGCAGCCCGAAGGCCACGTTGCCGCCGACGTCCCGCTGCGGGAAGAGCTGGTGGTCCTGGAACATCAGGCCGACACCGCGCTTGTGCGCCGGCACGCCCACCTGGTCCCGGCCGCCGAGCAGCACCCGCCCCGAGTGGAGCGGCTGCAGTCCGGCCACCGCCCGGAGCAGCGTCGACTTCCCGCTGCCGCTGGGCCCGAGCACGCACACCACCTCGTGCTCGGCGACGTCCAGGCCGACCGAGTCCAGCACCGGCCGTCCGCCCAGGCGCACGGTCGCCGCCTCCAGGCTCAGCAGCATCAGAACTCCCCCGTCCGGTCCGTGCGCAGCCGCTCCAGCACCAGCAGCGCGGCGGCGCACACCACCATCAGAATCGTGGACAGGGCCATCGCCTGCCCGTAGTTGAGTTCCCCGGGCCGGCTCAGCAGCCGGGCCACGGCGACCGGAAGCGTCGGGTTGTCGGGCCGCGCGATGAACACGGTCGCCCCGAACTCGCCCAGGGACACCGCGAAGGCGAACCCGGCCGCGATCAGCAGCGCCCGCCGCACCAGCGGCAGGTCGACCTCCCGCCACACCCGCCAGGGCGAGGCGCCCAGCACGGCCGCCGCCTCCCGGAGCCGGCCGTCCACCGCCCGCAGCACCGGCAGCATGGTCCGCACCACGAAGGGGGCGCCGACCAGCGCCTGGGCGAGCGGGACGAGGATCCAGGACTGCCTGAGGTCCAGCGGCGGCCGGTCCAGGGCGATCAGGAAGCCGAAGCCGACGGTGACGGCGGAGACGCCGAGCGGCAGCATCAGCAGCGCGTCGAAACCGCGCACCAGCCGTCCCGCGTCCCGGCGGGCCAGCGCGGCGGCGGCGAGGCCCCCGATCACCAGGGCGATGGCGGTGGCGGCGACGGCGTACTCCAGCGAGGTCCACACGGCGTGCAGCGGCGCCACCAGGAAGGTGCCGCCGTCGGCGTCGGTCAGCGCCCGGTAGTAGCCGAGGCCGGGCGCGTCCAGGGATCGCTGCACGAGGACGGCGAGCGGCAGCACGAGCAGCAGCGCGACGGTGAGCAGGACCCCGGCGAGCAGCGCCCACTGCCCCGCGCCGCGCGGCCGGCGCGCGGTCGTCTTCGGGTCGGCCAGGCGCAGGGCGCTCTCGCGCCGCCGCACCGTCCAGGCGTGCACGGCGAGGATCGCGCCCACCGCGGCGAACTGGACGAGGGTCAGCACGGCCGCCGTGGAGAGGTCGAAGACCTCCGAGGTCTGCCGGTAGATCTCCACCTCCAGGGTGGAGAACGTGGGGCCACCGAGGATCTGCACCACGCCGAAGGAGGTGAAGGTGAACAGGAAGACCATCAGCGCGGCGGCGGCCACGGCGGGCGCGAGGGCGGGCAGAGTGACCTTCCGCCACGCCGCCGGCGGAGAGGCGCCGAGCATCCGCGCCGCCTGCTCCTGCCGGGGGTCGAGCTGGGCCCACAGCCCGCCGACGGTCCGCACGACGACCGCGTAGTTGAAGAAGACGTGCGCCAGCAGGATCGCCCACACAGTGGTGTCCAGCCGTACGCCCCACAGGTCGTCGAGCAGCCCGCCGCGTCCGACCAGCGCCAGGAACGCCGTGCCCACCACGACGGTCGGCAGCACGAACGGGACGGTGACGACCGCCCGCAGCAGTTGTCTGCCGGGGAAGTCGAAGCGGGCGAAGACGTGGGCGGCGGGCAGGGCGAGCAGCAGGGTGAGCGCGGTGGAGGCGAGCGCCTGCCAGGTGGTGAACCACAGCACGTGCCGGATGTCCGGCTGTGTGACGACGTCCGCTATCCGCCCGAGCTGCCAGGCGCCGTCCGCCTTCAGACCGCGCGCCACGATCGCGGCGACGGGCCAGGCGAAGAACACGGCGAAGAACGCGGCGGGCAGGGCCATCAGCCCCAGCCGCGCCGCGCTCCCGCGCGCGGTGCCCTTGCGGGCCGCTACCTCAGTACGAGTGAGGTCCACGACTTGACCCACTGGTCACGGTTGGCGGCGATGGTGGCGGGCGGCATGGTCTCGGGGTCCTTGGCCTGCGGCCCGTACTTGGTGAAGTCCGGCGGCACCGCGGCGCCCTGGCGCACCGGGTAGACGAACATGTTGAGCGGCATGTCCTCCTGGAACTCCTTGGTGAGCAGGAAGTCCAGGAACGCCTTGCCGCCCTTAGTGTTCTTCGCGTTGCTCAGCAGGCCCGCGTACTCGGTCTGCCGGAAGCAGGTGCCCTGGGACACCCCGGTGGGGGCGGTGCCGGGCCGCTTCTTGGCGTAGATGACCTCGGCGGGCGGCGAGGAGGCGTACGACACCACCAGCGGGCGGTCGCCGCCGGCCTTCCTGCCCTCCGACGACCCGGAGAACTCCTGGTAGTAGGCCTGCTCCCAGCCGTCGACGACCTTGACGCCGTTGGCCTTCAGCTTCTTCCAGTAGTCCTGCCAGTGGTCGCCGCCGAACTTCGCGGCGCTGCCCAGCAGGAAGCCGAGACCGGGCGAGGAGGTGGCGGCGTTCTCGGTGACGAGGAGGTTCTTGTACGCGGGCTTGGCGAGGTCGGCGAAGGACTGCGGCGGGGTCAGCTTGTGCTCGCTGAACCAGGCCTTGTCGTAGTTGACGCAGATGTCACCGGTGTCGACCGGCGTGACACGGTGCCTGCCCTGGTCGACGCGGTACTGGGGCAGCACCTGGTCGGAGCCCTTCGGCTCGTAGGACTGGAACAGCCCGTTGTCCAGGGCGCGGGAGAGCAGGGTGTTGTCGACGCCGAAGAAGACGTCGCCCTGCGGGTTGTCCTTGGTCAGCAGCGCCTTGTTGACGGCCTGCCCGGCGTCGCCGCTCTTGAGGACCTTGACCTGGTAGCCGGACTTCTTCTCGAAGTCCCGCAGGACGCTCTTGGAGACCAGCCACGAGTCGTGGCTGACGAGGGTCACGGTCCTGGAGTCCGCGGCGGATCCCTTGGCGTCGCCCGTCCCGCAGCCGCTCAGCACGGGCAGGGCGACGAGGCCGAGCCCCACCGCCACGGCCACGAGGGTCTTGTTGTGCACTGGATGTCCTCCTGGGGTTGGCCAGGAAGAGACGCGGCCCTGCCCGGACTCCGCGGGGGGAGTCCGGGCAGGGCGCAACAGCTTGAGTGGTGACCGAACTTCCTACCCAGAATGACCTGGGCGAGGTTCAGAGGGTCTGCGGCCCGGTTGCCGCACTCTCAGCGCTGTGGCGCTCCCCTGTCGGAATATGCAGATGTAGTTGACGTGGCCAGATTATCGCTCGGTGGCCGCGAGCTGACCACAGGCCCCGTCGATCTCCTGTCCCCGGGTGTCCCGGACCGTGACCGGTACACCATGGGCCGCGATGGCCTCCACGAACGCCTTCTCGTCCTCGGGCCGCGAGGCGGTCCACTTCGAGCCCGGCGTCGGGTTCAGCGGGATGAGGTTGACGTGCACGGGCTTGCCCTTGAGCAGCCGGCCGAGCCGGTCGCCGCGCCAGGCCTGGTCGTTGATGTCCCGGATCAGCGCGTACTCGATGGACAGCCGGCGCCCGGACTTCGCGGCGTACTCGAACCCGGCGTCCAGCACCTCGCGCACCTTCCACCGCGTGTTCACGGGGACCAGGGTGTCGCGCAGTTCGTCGTCGGGCGCGTGCAGGGAGATCGCGAGGCGGCACTTGAAGCCCTCGTCGGAGAACCGGTGGATGGCCGGGACCAGCCCGACCGTCGACACGGTGATGCCGCGCTGCGACAGGCCGAGCCCGTCGGGGGCGGGGTCGGTCAGCGCCCGGATGGCGCCCACGACCCGCTTGTAGTTGGCGAGCGGCTCCCCCATGCCCATGAAGACGATGTTGGACAGCCGCGCGGGCCCCCCGGGCACCTCGCCGTCCCGCAGCGCCCGCATACCGTCCACGATCTGGTGCACGATCTCGGCGGTGGACAGGTTCCGGTCGAGACCCGCCTGCCCGGTGGCGCAGAACGGGCAGTTCATCCCGCACCCGGCCTGCGAGCTGATGCACATGGTGACCCGGTCCGGGTACCGCATCAGCACGGACTCCACGAGGGTGCCGTCGAACAGCCGCCACAGCGTCTTGCGGGTGGTCCCCTGGTCGGTCGACAGGTGCCGCACGACGGTCATCAGCTCGGGCAGCAGCGCTTCCCGCAGCTTGCCGCGCGCACCGGCGGGGATGTCGGTCCACTCCGCCGGGTCGTGCGCGTACCGCGCGAAGTAGTGCTGCGACAGCTGCTTGGCACGGAACGGCTTCTCCCCGATCTCGGCCACCGCGTCCTTGCGCTCGGCGGGCGTGAGATCGGCGAGATGCCGCGGCGGCTTCTTGGCTCCGCGCGGGGCGACGAAAGTGAGTTCTCCGGGCTTGGGCATGGTGGTTCCAGTGTCGCAGATCCAATCGGGTGACCTGCGGGCGTCGCCTGCTACGACTGCCGGTAGTGGTCGTCGCCGGTCGCCGGTGAGCGGCCTCGGACGGCCCAGGGACGGCTCAGCGGAGATCACTCGTCGGCTGTCGGCCACTCATCGGTGCGCCAGAGGCCCCCATTAACCAGGGCCTTGCCTTCCTGATCGAATCGCACGATTCATCCCTATCCTGCATCCATGAGTATCGACTACGCGGCAGTGTTCCAAGCAATGCCGGGCGCGGTCGCTCTGCTGACTCCCGACCTGGTCTTCGCCGACGCCAACCTCGCGTGGCTGCGCCAGGCCGGACGCAGCCGCGACCAGGTGGTGGGCCGCTACCTCTTCGACGCCTTCCCCGGCAGTCCGCGGGACCCGACAGCCTCCGGCGCCCACCGCCTGGAGGCATCCCTGCGCGCGGTCCTGGCCAACCGCGAGGTCGACATGGACCTGCAGCGCTACGACATGGAATCCGCGCAGCGCCCCGGCCATTGGGAGGAACGCTACTGGAGCTCGGTCAACGCGCCCCTCTTCGCGCCCGACGGCCACATCGCCCTGGTGATCCACCGCGTCGAGGAAGTCACAGAACTCCTGCGCGCCGCCAGCCGGCCGGACGGCTCACGCCAGCTCGAGGCCGAGCTCTTCAGCCGGATGCGGCAGCTGCACGAAGTCAACGAGCGCCTGCGTCGCGCCCATGCCCGCGAGCGTGAGGTCGCCCTCTCACTACAGCGCGCAATGCTCCCCGTTCCGCCCCCGATCGGCCATCACCGGTTCGCCGTCCGCTACCGGCCCGCGGTCGGCTCCCTCAATGTCTGCGGCGACTGGTACGACCTGGTCCAACTCCAGGACGGCGACAAGATCGCCGTGGCCGTCGGCGATGTCGTCGGCCACGGCCTGGAAGCCGCAGGCATCATGGGCCAGCTCCGCAGCGCCCTGTCCGCCACCTCCCTGGTCGCCACCGGTCCCGCCCAGGCCCTCGAGGTCCTCGGCCGGTACGCGCATTGCGTCACCGGCGCCGAGTCGACCACGGTGGTGACCGCCTTCATCGACTTCGGCCGCCACCTCATCACCTACTCCAGCGCCGGCCACCCCCCTCCGGTCCTTCTTCGCGGCGACGGCACCGTGGACTTGTTGGACAGGGCGACCGATCCGCCACTGGATGCCGTCTTCGAGCCCAGTCCTCGGCCGGAAGCCACCACCGCCTTCACCGACGGCGGCACCCTTCTGCTCTACACCGACGGCCTCATCGAACGCCGCCACCAGGACATCGACACCGGACTCGGCCAACTCACCGACGCCCTGATCCGCCACAGGGAACTCACCACCCCCGACGCACTCGCCGACGCCGTGATGAACGACCTGATCCCCGCCGAAGGCGTCACAGACGACACCGCCCTGGTCGTCGTCAGCCTGTGAGGTTTCTCAACGCCGACCAGCTTGACCACCGTGTAGGCGACGGCGGAGACGGCCAGGACGGCCGCCAGCCCGGCCACGGTGAACACCCCCCCCCCCGGCGAACAGGCCCGCGGTGATGCCCCCGAGCGTCGTCCTCAGCTGTGAAGTTCTGCTGGTGAACGGTCGGGTTTCCTGGTCGGGTATTGCCCCACCGGTCGTGCTGCCGTAGCAAGGTGCTCTATGAACCTTTTCGGCCGCAGCCCTTTCCAGCGGCGTCCGGAGGCGCCCGCCTCCCCCGCCGCGTACACCGCCTCGGCACCGGGCGCCACCGCCGTCCTGCCCGATCCCGGCCTGGCGTCGCTCACCGGGGAGTGGGCGATCGATCCCGCGCACAGCCGGATCGGGTTCTCCGTGCGGCACGCGATGGTGACCACGGTGCGCGGCGCCTTCACGCAGTACGAGAGCAAGCTCTACTTCGACGCCGGTGACCCCTCCCGCTCCCGGGCCGACATCGTGATGTACACGGCGAGCGTGGACACCGGGGTGGAGCAGCGCGACGCCCACCTGGTGGGCCGTCAGTTCCTGGACGCGGCGACGTACCCGCGGATGACCTTCACCAGCAACGCCGTGCGACTCGCGGGCGAGGACGTCTACGTGATGTCCGGCGACCTCACCATCAAGAACGTCAGCCGCCCCGTCGACCTGGAACTCACCTACATCGGCCATGTGACGGACCCGTTCGGCTACGAGCGGGTCGGCTTCGACGGCACCACCACCATCAACCGGTGCGACTGGGGCCTGACCTACGACGCCAGGCTGGCCCAGGGCGGGGCCATGGTGAGCGAGAAGGTGCGCCTCCAGTTCGACATCGCCGCCATCCGCACCGCCTCCTGAGTCCGGCACGTACGACGACGGGCCCCACCCTGGTCGGGGTGGGGCCCGTCGTTCGTGTGCTCCGGGCGGCTCTCGTGTGCTCCGCGCCGCTTCCGGGTGCCTAGGGCGGCTCAGGCCGAGCCGACGAACAGCACCAGCAGGAGCCAGACCACCGGCGCCGTCGGCAGCAGCGAGTCCAGCCGGTCCATAATGCCGCCGTGACCGGGGAGCAGGGTGCCCATGTCCTTGATGCCCAGGTCGCGCTTGATCATGGACTCGCCGAGGTCGCCGAGGGTGGCGCTGGCGGCGACGGCGAGGCCGAGCAGCAGGCCCTGCCACCAGGCGCCGTCGTCGATCAGGAACTGCATGCACAGCGCGCCCGCGACCATGGCGAACAGCACCGCGCCGAGCAGGCCCTCGCGGGTCTTGCCGGGGCTGATGCGCGGGGCGAGCTTGGTCTTGCCGAAGCGCCAGCCGACCGCGTAGGCGCCGGTGTCGCTGACGACCGTCAGGAGCAGGAAGGTCAGCACGCGCCAGGGGCCGTCGCCGGCGGTGAGCATCATCGCGACGAACGTGGCGAGGAACGGCACGTAGAACGCCGCGAAGACGCCGGCGGTGACGTCCTTGAGGTAGCCCTCCGGCGGTTCCGTCATGCGCCAGACCAGGATCGCCAGGGCGGTCAGCGCCATCGCGACCCACGCGCCCTCGGCGCCGCGGACGTACCCGGCGACCACCATCGCCGCACCGCCCACCGCGAGCGGCACCAGCGGCGCCCCGATGTCCTTGCGCTCCCGCAGCCTGCTGGTCAGCTCCCACAGCCCGACGACCACCGCGACCGCGATGACACCCACGAAGACGGCCTTGACGACGAACAGCGACGCGATGATCACCGCACCGAGCCCGACCCCGACGCCTATGGCGGCGCTCAGGTCACGGCCCGCGCTCTTCTTCTGCGGCGCGGGCGCCGGCTGCGGGGCGTCGGGCATGGGCTCCGGATTCTGCGTCTCGTCGCGGAACAAGGGGCCGCTCAGCCGAGCGGCCCCCCGGTCGTCGTCCTGGTCTCCGCCATGCGCGGGTACGTCGGGCACGATGGGCATGGGGCGAGTCTGCTGCGCCTGAGGCGCATCGTACGCGGGACCCGCCGGGGCAGGCCCGTGGGCGGGCCCGCCCTCGGCGGGCCCCCAGTAGCCGGTCTGCCCCGCCGTCGGCGGCGCCCCCCAGGAAGAGTGGCTCATCAGACTTCGAGCAGCTCCGCTTCCTTGTGCTTCAGGAGCTCGTCCACCTGGGCGACGTACTTCGCCGTGGTGTCGTCAAGCTCCTTCTCCGCACGGCGGCCCTCGTCCTCGCCGACCTCGCCGTCCTTGATCAGCTTGTCGATGGCGTCCTTGGCCTTGCGGCGCACCGAACGGATCGACACCCGGGCGTCCTCCGCCTTGCCCTTAGCGACCTTGATGTAGTCGCGGCGGCGCTCCTCGGTGAGCTCGGGGAACACCACGCGGATGATGTTGCCGTCGTTGCTCGGGTTGACGCCCAGGTCGGAGTCGCGGATCGCCTGCTCGATGTTGCGCAGCGCGGTCTTGTCGAACGGGGTCACGACCGCCATGCGCGGCTCCGGCACGGAGAACGAAGCCAGCTGGTTGATCGGCGTCGGCGCACCGTAGTACTCGGCAACGATCTTGTTGAACATCGCCGGGTGCGCACGGCCGGTGCGGATCGCGGCGAAGTCCTCCTTGGCGACCACGACGGCCTTCTCCATCTTCTCCTCGGCCTCGAGGAGGGTCTCTTCGATCACCACTTGCTCCTGCGTGTCTTGAGTGAGGCCCGGCTGCGGTTGCTGAAGTCGTACGGCGGCCGGCTGCGTCGCGTCTTCTTCCTGCACGGTTCCCGACCGGCAGGACATTGTCCATCCCCCGGCCAGGGTGCGTCCCGTCCGTCCTCCGGACAGGTGTCGTACCGCGGGCGTCCGGGGTCGCCGGTCAGTCCCGGCTGCCCTGGTCACCCACCAGCGTGCCGATCTTCTCACCCTTGACGGCCCGGGCGATATTGCCCTCCGCGAGCAGCTCGAACACGAGGATCGGCAGGCTGTTGTCGCGGCACAGGGTGATGGCGGTGGCGTCGGCGACCTTGAGGTCCCGGGTGATGACCTCGCCGTAGCCGAGGGCGTCGAACTTGACCGCGTCGGGGTTGGTCTTGGGGTCGGAGTCGTAGACCCCGTCCACGCCGTTCTTGCCCATGAGAAGCGCCTCGGCGTCGATCTCCAGGGCGCGCTGGGCGGCGGTGGTGTCGGTGGAGAAGTACGGCATGCCCATACCGGCGCCGAAGATGACCACGCGGCCCTTCTCCAGGTGGCGCACGGCGCGCAGCGGGATGTACGGCTCGGCGACCTGGCCCATGGTGATGGCGGTCTGCACCCGGCTGTCGATGCCTTCCTTCTCCAGGAAGTCCTGGAGGGCGAGGCAGTTCATCACGGTGCCGAGCATGCCCATGTAGTCGGAGCGGGCCCGGTCCATGCCGCGCTGCTGGAGCTCGGCGCCGCGGAAGAAGTTGCCGCCGCCGATGACGACCGCCACCTCCGCGCCGTCCCGGACGACGGCCGCGATCTCGCGGGCGATCTTGTGCACCACGTCCGGGTCCACGCCCAGGCCCCCGCCACCGGAGAACGCCTCTCCGGACAGCTTCAGCAGAAACCGGCCGCGTACTTTGCCGTCGTCGCTCTTCTGGGCCTTGGTGGTCATGGAGATCCCGCCTCTTTCACGTGTTGCACATACGAAGAAGGCCACTGCCGGTTGGGGTCGCTTTTCGCTCCCATGCGCGGCAATGGCCTCCTCGTCAGATCTGCTGTCGTCCGACACGCGCCCGGGTGGGGCGGTGTGCGCGGACGACTGCTGTCGACCCTATAGCGGTCGCGCGTCGATCGCGGTACGGACTCAGATGCCGACCTTGATGCGCGTGAAGCGCTTCAGGGTGACACCGGCCTCGTCCAGCACCTTCTGGACCGACTTCTTGTTGTCCAGCGCGTACGGCTGGCCGAGCAGCGTGGCGTCCTTGAAGAAGCCGTTCACGCGACCCTCGACGATCTTGGCGATCGCGGCCTCGGGCTTGCCCTCGGCGCGGGTGGTCTCCTCGGCGATGCGGCGCTCGGACTCGACGACGTCGGCCGGCACGTCCTCCTTGGCCAGGTACTTCGGCGCGAAAGCGGCGATGTGCTGGGCGATGCCCTTGGCGACCTCGGCGTTCGGCTTGTCCAGCTCCACGAGGACACCGATCTGCGGGGGCAGGTCGGGCATGGTGCGGTGCATGTACGCGATGACGAAGCCGTCGGAGAACTGCGCGAAGCGGTCCAGGACGATCTTCTCGCCGAGGTTGGCGTTGGCCTCGTCCACGAACGCCTGGACGGTCTTGCCGGGCTCGATCTCGGAGGCGAGCAGGGCCTCGATGTCGGCCGGGGAGCTCTTCGCGACGTGCTCGGCGATGGCCTTGGCCACGGCCTGGAACTTGTCGCCCTTGGCGACGAAGTCCGTCTCGCACTTCAGCTCGACGAGGACGCCGGAGGAGTTGTCGTCCGCGATGATGGAGACCACGGCGCCGTTCTCGGCGGAGCGGCCCTCGCGCTTGGCGACGCCCTTCTGGCCCTTGATGCGCAGCGCCTCGACGGCCTTGTCGACGTTGCCCTCGGCCTCGTCCAGCGCCTTCTTGCAGTCCATCATGCCGGCGCCGGTGAGCTCACGGAGCTTCTTGACGTCGGCGGCGGTGTAGTTCGCCATGAGTCTGTGAGTCTTTCTCGAAGTCTTCGGAGAACGGAGATCAGCGGGGTCCGCGTCCACTTGTAGCCGTGGGCCGCGGACGGCTTGCCGACCTACGGGTGAACAGTGGGGGCGGATTCACCCGCGCGCGGGGCGCAAGGGATCCGGTACCGCCCCCACTGTCGACGCTGACGTCAGGCCTGCTCGCCCTCGGCGGCCGGGGCGGCCTCGGCGGCGGGGGCCTCGGCGGCCGGGGCCTCGGCCGGCTTCTCGGCCTCGGCGGCGGGGGCCTCGGCCGGCTTCTCGGCCTCGGCGGCCGGAGCGGCGTCGTCGGCCTTCTTCTCGCCCTCGAGCAGGTCACGCTCCCACTCGGCGAGCGGCTCGCCCGCGGCCTTCTCGCCCTTGTCACCGGTGGCGACGCGAGAGCGGGAGATGAGGCCCTCGGCGACGGCGTCGGCGATCACGCGGGTGAGCAGGGTGACGGAGCGGATCGCGTCGTCGTTGCCCGGGATCTTGTAGTCGACCTCGTCGGGGTCGCAGTTGGTGTCGAGGATCGCGACGACCGGGATGTTCAGCTTCCGGGCCTCGCCGACGGCGATGTGCTCCTTCTTGGTGTCCACGATCCAGACGGCGCTGGGCACCTTCTGCATCTCGCGGATACCGCCGAGGGTCTTCTCCAGCTTGGCCTTCTCGCGGGAGAGGACCAGCAGCTCCTTCTTGGTGAGGCCGGAGGCGGCCACGTCCTCGAAGTCGATCTGCTCGAGCTCCTTGAGGCGCTGCAGACGCTTGTAGACGGTCGAGAAGTTGGTGAGCATGCCGCCCAGCCAGCGCTGGTTGACGTAGGGCATGCCGACGCGGGTGGCCTGCTCGGCGATGGCCTCCTGCGCCTGCTTCTTCGTGCCGACGAACATGACCGTGCCGCCGTGGGCGACGGTCTCCTTGACGAACTCGTAGGCGCGGTCGATGTACGACAGCGACTGGAGCAGGTCGATGATGTAGATGCCGTTGCGCTCGGTGAAGATGAAGCGCTTCATCTTCGGGTTCCAGCGACGGGTCTGGTGACCGAAGTGGACGCCGCTCTCCAGCAGCTCCCGCATCGTGACGACGGCCATGGCCGTTTCTCCTTGAATTTCTCGGTTGTGCCGCGACAGCCGGCCGGCCGTCGCGCCTGACGCCCGCGTTGCGCCGGTGCCACGAGGGACCGAGGGGCGCTGATACGGACCGTCCGACGGACACCGTCCGACGAGACCCGTACCGGGGCGTGCGAAGTCGACCCGGTGACCCGGATCGCCAGAAGAAGTGTACGGGACCCGCGGGGTACCGGGTGACGCCGCTGTCCACAACCGGGGAGTGGTCCACAGTTCCCGGCCATGATCGGGCGGGTGCGGGAGGGTTCGGGCATGCGACGAGTGATGCGGCATTCGGGTGTGTGGGCGGGCCTGGCGCTCGGTCTCGCGGCACTCGTGCCTACGCCCCCGGCCTCTGCGGACTCCCCCGCCCCGGCGCCCTCAGCGCCCCCGCGGGCACCTGTTCCGGCCATCGCCCGCGCCTGGCCGGTGGGGGTCCGGCCGGTGGTCGTACGCGGCTGGGAGCCGCCCGCGACGGTGTACGGCCCCGGGCACCGGGGCGTGGACCTGGGCGCTCCGGCCGGTGCCCCGGTGCGGGCGGTGGCGGCCGGCCGGGTGTCCTTCGCCGGACGGGTGGCGGGGCGCGGTGTGGTGTCGGTGGAGCTCGCGGGCACGGCTCTGCGCACGACGTACGAGCCGGTGACCCCGTCGGTGGAGAAGGGGGACGAGGTGGGCGCGGGCGACGTGGTCGGCGCGCTGGAGGCCGCGGCCCCGCACTGCCCCGCCACCTGCCTGCACTGGGGCCTGCTGGCCGGCGAGACCTACCTGAACCCGCTGGCCCTGCTGCCGCCGTGGCTGCTGCGCACCGGACCGTCCAGACTGCTTCCGGTGCTCGACCTCCCCGTACAGCGGCCCGCTCGGCGGGCCGACCGGGTCCTCGGCAGCGCCCTCAGCCCCGCACCCCCCGCAGCGCCATCCGGACGGCCGCGTCCGTGATCCGGTCCGGCTCCTCGGCCGCGCCCAGCTCGATCCGCCGCACGGCCGCGTCCACGACCCCCTGCAGCAGCATCGCCGCCAGCCGGGGCTGCTCGTGCCCGATCTCCGCCAGCGCCTCGACGACCATCGCGACCAGCCCGCCGTGCGCCGCCCGGATCTTCTCCCGCGCCCCCGCGTCCAGCTCGCTCGCCGAGATCGCCACGACGGCCCGGTGCCGCCGGTCCCCGACCAGCGCGAGCTGCTGCCGCACATACGCCTCGACCTTGCCCTCGGCCGTCGGCGCCCGCTCCATCGCCGCCGCGACCTCGGCCGCCCAGAGCGGGAAGTCGACCTCGCACAGCTCCTCGACCACGGCGGCGCGCGAACGGAAGTACTCGTACACGGACGACCGCGCCAGGCCGGTCCGCTCGGCCAGCGCGGGGAAGGTCAGCGCTTCGGTCCCGCCGTCGGACAACAGGGACCGAGCCGCGTCCAGCAGGGCGGCTCGCTGCATCGACCGGTGCTCGGCCACGGAGGCCGCTCGAATCCTTGGCACGTCGACCACTTTACGGACGCGCCCCCGCGAACGGGAGCGACTCAGCGTCCGAAGCTCGCCAGCTTCGCCCTGAGCTGCAGCACCGACTTGGTGTGGATCTGGCTGACCCTGCTCTCGGTGACCCCGAGCACGTTGCCGATCTCGGCGAGGGTGAGCCCCTCGTAGTAGTAGAGCGTGACGACGGTCTTCTCCCGCTCCGGCAGCGTGTTGATGGCACGGGCGAGGAACCGCCGCAGCTCCCGGTCCTCGGCGACCTCCACCGGGTTGTCGGCGGCGGTGTCCTCGAGCGTGTCCATGAGGCTGAGCCGCTCGCCGCCGTCGCCGCCGACGTGCAGCAGCTCCTCCAGCGCCACCACGTTGGCCAGCGACAACTGGCTGAACACGGCGTGCAGCTCGTCCACCTCCATGTCCAGCTCGGCGGCGACCTCGCCCTCCGTGGGGGTCCGCCGCAGCCGCGCCTCCAGGGTGGCGTAGGCCCGTTCGACGTTGCGCGCCTTCTGCCGGACGGACCGCGGGATCCAGTCCAGGGCGCGCAGCTCGTCGATCATGGCGCCCCGGATCCGGGTGATCGCGTACGTCTCGAACTTGATCTCCCGGTCGATGTCGAACTTCTCGATCGCGTCGATCAGCCCGAACACCCCCGAGGAGACGAAGTCGGCCTGCTCCACGTTGGGCGGCAGACCGACGCTGACCCGGCCCGCCACGTACTTGACCAGCGGCGAGTAGTGCAGGATCAGCTGCTCCCGCAGCCGCTCGTCCCCCGTCGCCTTGTACGACCGCCACAGTTCGTCGAGCGTCGAGGGAGCGGGCGGCCGCACGCTGCCACCGTCACGTGCGGCTGGTGGGACCGCCGCCCGGTCCGAGCCGGAGGTGTGCTGGGGCATTCGTCGCCTTGTGCCGTTCTGCCGTGAAGTGCCGTGATCTGCCGAGGAGCGCTGGGAGGTGGGGCGGTGAGCGGAAGTGGTGTGCGGTGGGTCACCGCGGGGTGTGCGGGACACCCGGGTGAGCCGTGGGTCTGGGGTCGGGTCGGCGCGGTCTGCGCCCGGACTTCGTGAGCGTAGCGTGACTGCGGTGTCGCGGTGTGCGAACAGCGAGGCACCACCCCCGCGCGGAGCCCCTCCGGTGACCGCGCCGCCGCAGGCGGCGGCTCGCTCTGTGTGACCACCCGAATGTGTCAACTCCGGTAAATCCCAAGGGCATAGGGCGTTCCCCCGGACGGCCGAACACGCTCGGTCAACACGGGGCGGGGCCGCCCCGGGCCGAGATCAGCGCCTGGCGTGTCAACTTCCAGCCGTCGCCATGTCGTTCGACGTAACCAAGTGCTCGGAGTTCGTACAGTCTCGCGATCGCGTCGTCCGGGGTGGTCCGCGCGCCGCGGGCGATCTCCCCGGCGCCGGCCGGGCGGCTGCCGGGCAGCGCGGCGAGGACGGCCCGCGCGGCCGGGTCCAGCAGGTCGCGCGGGAGGACGGGGCCGCGCCGCGGCGGGGCCAGCTCGCCCATGTCGCCCACGAGTTCGATGACGTCCGCCGCGTCGGTGACCAGCGTGGCCCCGCCGCGCAGCAGTTCGTGCACACCGGCGGAGAGGGAGCTGGTCACGGGCCCGGGGACGCCCATGGTGAACCGGCCGAGCCGCTCGGCGGCCCGCGCGGTGACCAGCGAACCGCTGCGGCAGGCCGCCTCCACGACGACGGTGCCCCGGGTGAGCGCCGCGATCACCCGGTTCCGCAGGACGAACCGGCTGGGCGTCGGGTGGTCGCCGGGCGGCAGCTCCCCCACGACCAGTCCCTGCTCCGCGATCCGGTCGATCAGCGCGGTGTGCCCGCGCGGATAGGGCCGGTCCACGCCGCAGGCCAGCACCGCGACGGTGGCCCCGCCGGCGGCGAGCGCGCCCCGGTGGGCGGCCCCGTCGATGCCGTAGGCCCCGCCGGACACGACCACCCATCCCCGTTCGGCCAGCTCGGCGGCGAGGGTGGCGGCCACATGCGTCCCGTACTCGGTGCAGGCGCGGGCCCCGACCACGGAGACCGAACCGAGCGCCCACATCCGCAGGCTGGGCGAGCCGCGCACCCACAGACCCGTGGGCCGCGCGTCCCCCAGGTCGTCGAGTCCGCCCGGCCACTCGGCGTCTCCCGGGCACACGAAGCGCACACCGGCGTTCCGCGCCACCTCGAGGTCGCGCTCCGGCTCGGCCCGCGCGGCCCGCGCCACCAGTCCGGCCCAGCGTTTCCCGCTGACCCCCGGCAGCCGCCGGCCGTCCTCGCGCAGCCGGCGGACCACTTCCGCCACCCCGAACTCCCGCAGCCACCGCCCGCCGGCCTCGTCCCCCGGCTCCATGACCCGGGCGAGGAAGACCCGCCCCAGCAGTTCCTCGCCCGCGGCGGCCCCCGCCGTCACGCCGGGGCCCCGAGGGCCATGGGCACGCCCCGCGGGACGCCGGTGCGCAGTTGCAGGGCGAGGCAGACGTCGCCGGCGTCCGGGCGGTCGTGGCCGACGAGGTCCGCGACCGTCCAGGCGACCCGCAGCACCCGGTCGAGGCCGCGGGCGGTGAGCACGCCGCGCTCCAGGCTGCGCGCGGCCTCGTCCATCGCGCCGGCGGCGGCGTGGAAGCGGCTGCGCAGCTCTCTTCCGGGCACCTCGCTGTTGGTGCCCCAGGGCGTTCCGGCGAGGCGGGCCGCGGCACGCTCCCGGGCCGTGCGGACCCGGTCGGCGACGGCCGCGGAGGACTCGCCACCGGCCCCGGGCGCGGTGAGCTGGGCGCGGGTGACCGGGTCGACCTCGACGCGCAGGTCGACCCGGTCCAGCAGCGGTCCGGACAGCCGGGCCTGGTAGCGGCGGATCGCCGAGGGCGGGCAGTCGCACAGGGATTCCCGCTGCGAGAACCGTCCGCAGGGGCAGGGGTTGGCCGCCAGGACCATCAGGAACCGGGCGGGGAAGCGGACCACTCCCGCGCTGCGGGCGATCACCACGTGCCCGGACTCCAGCGGCTGCCGCAGGGCGTCCAGGGTCTGGCTGTGGAACTCGGGCGCCTCGTCCAGGAACAGCACGCCCCGGTGGGCCAGGGACACGGCGCCGGGCCGTGCGACGCCCTGACCGCCCCCGACGAGGGACTGCATCGTGGCGGAGTGGTGGGGGGCGCAGTAGGGCGCCGCCTCGACGAGGGGCTTGCCCGGCGGCAGCAGCCCGGCCACCGAGTGGACCGCCGTGACCTCCAGCGACTCCTGACGGGTGAGCCGGGGCAGCACGGCGGGCAGCCGCTCGGCGAGCATGGTCTTGCCGGCGCCCGGCGGTCCCTCCAGGAACAGGTGGTGCCCGCCGGCGGCGGCCACCTCGACGGCGGTGCGCGCCGAGGTCTGGCCCACGACGTCGGCCAGGTCGTGGTCCGGCTGCTGGGCGCCGCCGCCGTGCATGCCGGTGGCCGCCCCGGCGCCGGGCACCCGCAGACCGGCCAGCAGGGGGTCCGGGCGCCCGTGGCCGTCGGGTTCCTCCTCGGGCACGGGCTCGTCGGTGAGGACGGCGATCAGCTGCCGCAGGCTGCGGACGCCGAGCACGGACACGCCGGGGACCAGCGAGGCCTCGGCGGCGGCGCACTCGGGCACCACGACCTGCTCGTAGCCCGCGTCGGCGGCGGCGAGGACTGCGGGCAGGATGCCCCGCACCGGCCGCACCCGGCCGTCCAGACCCAGTTCGCCGATCATCACGATCTCGGCGAGGACCCGTGGGTCGATCCGCTCGGCGGCGCCGAGCACCGCGCAGGCGACGGCCAGGTCGAAGCCGGAACCGGCCTTGGGCACGGACGCGGGGCTCAGTCCGACGGTGAGCTTCTTCTGCGGCCATTCGCCGCCCGAGTTCACCACCGCGGCCCGGACCCGGTCCCGGCTCTCCGACAGGCTCTTGTCCGGCAGGCCCACCAGGGTGAAGGCCGCCACCCCGGGTTCCAGGTCGGCCTGCACCTCGACGACCACGCCCTCGACGCCGACGAGGGCGACGGAGCACGTACGGGCGAACCCCATCTCAGGCCACCCCCCGCGCGTGCTCGACGGACGCGGCGCCGCGGCGGGGCAGCAGGACGCCGACCAGGTCGATGCGCACCCCGCCCGGCGGGGCTCCGCCGTGCGCCTGGACCCAGCGCTCGGCCAGGCCGCGCAGGCGTCGTGCCTTCTCGGGGGTGAGCGCGGCCATCGGGTGCTGGAAGCCGCCGGCCCTGCGGGTCTTCACCTCGCAGACGACCAGCGTGCTCCCGTCCCGGGCCACGATGTCGATCTCGCCGGAACGTCCGCAGCGCCAGTTGCGCCGCAGGATGGTCATCCCCGCCTCGGTCAGCCGCCGCGCGGCCAGATCCTCGCCGTACCTGCCGAGTCCACTGCGTGCCCTGCTCATGTCGGCACCACCTCCGGCACCCACGGTCACGCAGCGGGCGGACAGAAGTGGATCTTGGTGGGCTACTCGCCGGTTGTGGACATCCCCGTCACCCGTTCGACGGAATCATGGGCCGTCAGCCGCCCGGGAGCTCGAGGTCGCTCTTGTTCAGCTCCTCGATGTTGACGTCCTTGAAGGTGAGGACGCGCACCTGCTTCACGAATCGGGCCGGCCGGTACATGTCCCACACCCAGGCGTCCGCCATCGACACCTCGAAGAAGACCTCGCCCTGGACCGAGTGCACCTGCATCTCGTAGTCGTTGGTGAGGTAGAAGCGCCGCTCGGTCTCGATCACGTATTTGAACAGACCGACGACGTCTCGATACTCCCGGTAGAGCTTCAGCTCCATCTCGGTCTCGTACTTCTCGAGGTCCTCGGCGCTCATGGCATGTTCCCCTTCAGCCGTGCGATCCCCCCATTGTGCGCCAGTCCGACGGGCCCTCAGACGATTTCCGTGTCCAGGGTCACGGGCCTGGCGGGGGGACCTTCGTCGAGCAGCGTGCGCAGCAGCCCGGCGAGTCTGGTCGGATACACCGTCTCATGTGCCAGGGTCAGTTCCCGGCACGTCCACCAGCGCGCTCCGGCGACGCTGCGCCGCTCCAGCTCGGTCAGGCCCAGGGCCGCGGTCGCCGTCTGGGTCGTACGGGCCAGGTAGTACCACTCGTCCTGGTCCCAGCGCCGGCCCGCGAACGGGAAGGAGCAGCGCCGGCGCCACAGCACGGGGCCGAGGGCGACGTCGGTGATGCCGGTCTCCTCGGCGAGTTCCCGCAGCGCGGCCTCCTCGCGCGTCTCGTCCCCTTCCAGGCCGCCGCCGGGGGTGAACCACCAGTCGTCGGCCGGATCGTCCGGCTCGTGGCCGTGCAGCAGGAGGATGCGGTCCTCGGGGTCGAGCAGGACCACCCGGGCCACCCTGCGCAGTCCGCCTTCGTAGGTGTCCTGGCCCGGCCGCGTGGTCTCAGCGGACACCGGCGGGCTCCGGGCGGTTGCGGGAGCGGCCCAGCCGCTTGGCGATCGAGCCGAACGCGCCGCCGCCGAGGACCAGGACCGCGCCGACGACGATCATCAGCTCGATGATCCGGATCGGGCCCGGCTGTGACAGGGCGCCGAGCGCCTTGAATCCGGTGGGGCGGGCGAGGATGCCGTTCATGGGCCAGACGACGGAGTCGACACGCGCGGAGACGGCGCCGCGCGCCACCGTGCCCCGGGCGGCGTCGGTGAGGTGGGCGGTGGAGTCCAGGGAGCCCTGGCGCTCGTCGCCGAGGAGGAACAGCCGCCCCTTGGGGACGGTGATGCTCGGGAAGTTCGTGCTCTCGGCCGGGCTGCCGGCGGGCAGGTAGGGCTCGTCGATCTGCTTGCCGTTGACGGTGAGCTTGCCGTCGGTGCAGCAGGAGACGGTGTCGCCGCCGACCGCGACGACCCGCTTGACCACGTTGGCGTCGCTGACCCAGCTCTTGTCGCGGAAGACCACCACGTCGCCGCGCCGGACCTCACTGCCGTCGACCCGCTGGGCGAGCACCCGGTCACCGGCGTCGATGGTCGGCGTCATCGAGCTGGTCGGCACGGTGTACGGCCGGTAGACCACCGCTCCCCAGGCGAAGCCGCCGAGGAACATCACCAGGCCCAGCGCCATGGCCACCCCGGACAGCCGCTCCGCGAGCCGGCTGCCGCCGGCCCGTGCCGTGCCTGTGCCCGCGGTGCGCGGGGCCGTACGCATGGTGCTCTCACCGCTCATGGACCCGCACCCTACCTGCCGGTACCGAACGGGGGCAGCCCCTCTTTCAGGACCCGGGGAACAGCTTTCCCGGAGCTTCACAGAGGGGCCTCACGGGCCCCACCGGCACGGCGCCGGGTCAGCGCTTGCCGGCCGCCGCCTGAGCCTGCGCCCCGGTGCGCAGCCGGTCCGCGCGCCTGCGCCGCCACACCACCACCGGCAGTACGGCCGCCACCGCCACGCCCTGCGGCGCCACCGTCAGGGACATGGCGGAGGTCTGCTGGCCGAGGCTGGGCTGGTCGAAGGTGTCCGGCACCGGCAGCGTGCCCCAGCGGTTGATGGGCCAGGCGCGCACGATGGCGCGGCCGACGACCTTGTCGACGGGGACCATGCCGTGGTGGCTGTCGGACTGGTTGTAGCGGGAGTCGCGGGAGTTCTGCCGGTGGTCGCCCATCACCCAGATGTAGCCCGCGGGGACCTTCACCTTGAACTGGCCGCCCTGGTCGTCCTGGCTGCACGGCGTGTTGCCGGGGTATACGTAGGGCTCGTTGAGTGCCTTGCCGTTGACCGTCAGCGGACCGGTGCCGTTGCACTCGACGGTGTCGCCGCCGACGCCGATCACCCGCTTGATCAGGTCCTTCTCCTCCGCGGACGGCATCAGGCCGATCCAGCTGAGGACCTTCTGCACCGGGTTCGGGTTGGGCGCGGGCTCGCCCGCCAGCCAGTCGTCCGGGTCGTGGAAGACGACGACCTCGCCGCGCTCGGGCTTGGAGCCGAACCACGGGGTGAGCTTGTCGACCAGGACGCGGTCACCCTGCTGGAGGGTGTTCTGCATCGAGTCCGAGGGGATGGAGAACGCCTGCACCAGGAAGGTCTTGATCAGCAGCGCCAGGACCAGCGCGATGCCGATCAGGATCGGCAGCTCCTTCCAGAAGGAGCGCGGCTTCTTCGGCTGGTCCGCCGTCCCGTCCGCGCCCTCGCCGTCGCTCTGCGGCCGGTGTTCCTCCGGCCCGCCGTCCCCGGACGCCGAGAAGTCGGAGTTCCCGGACGTCACAGCGCCGTCCGGGGCGGGGGCGTTCGCCTCCACGGGACGCCCGCGGTGCTCTTCGCCGTCGTGTCCCGACCGTGCGCCAACCGCCACATCCCCCACGCCAACTCCTTACTCTCTGCCGCCGCCTGCGCCATCCACGGCGCAGGCTCACCACTCCCATAACGAGCGGGAGTTCCGCAGGGGTCGGGAGTCTGGTCATTCCGTTCGGATCGCCGGAGGCAACCCTATGCGACAGCGGCGGGGCAGCGGTCGACCCCGACACGGAGTTCGCGACGCTTGCGAAGGTTTTAGGTTCGTCGAGGCTGGTCCAGTGACCGATCGGCCAGCCGATCACCATGGCCCGGCCCACCACCGAGTCCTCGGAGACCGTGCCGCCGTACGGGGTGTTCTGGTGCGCGCGGGAGTCGGCGGAGTTGTCGCGGTGGTCGCCCATCACCCACAGCCGGCCCGGGGGCACGGTGATGTCGAACGGCGTGATGGACGGGGCGCTGCCCGGATTGAGGTAGTCGGTCTCGCTGAGCGGGCTTCCGTTGACGGTGACCCGGCCCTGTGCGTCACAGCACTTGACGTGGTCCCCGCCGACTCCGATGACCCGTTTGATCAGGTCCTTCTCGTTGTCGGAGGGCAGCAGGCCGATGAAGGTGAGGACTTCCTCGAACTGCTTGACGACCACCGGGGCGTCCTTCGTCCGGGTGGTCTGCTCGTCGGCCAGCCAGCCGCCCGGGTCGTGGAAAACGACGACGTCCCCGCGCTGCGGCCGGGAGCCGAACCACGGGGTGAGCTTGTCGACCAGGACCCGGTCGCCGATCCGGATCGTCTGCTCCATCGAGCCGGACGGGATCACGAAGGCCTGGACGAGGAACGTCTTCAGGACCAGCGCTATGAGCACCGCGACACCGACCAGAAGGGGGATCTCCCGAACGGCTGACCGCCTGCGCTTGCGCTTCACCTTGCGCTGGAGCTTGCGCCGCTCCGCGCGCGTGCGGCCCGCGCCCGGTCCGGCGCCGGTGCGGCGGGTCCCGGTGGGCAGCAGGTTGTCGGCGGCGGTGGCCGGCGCTCCGCGCGGCCTGCCGCGGTTACCCACGGCCGCCTGCCGCGGAAGCGGGCGCGGGCACGCGCGCGTAGGCCGCGGGCCGCGTCAGGTGCCGCCAGTGGCCGTACGGCCAGGCGACCCAGTCGGCCCGGCCGATGACGTCGTCCACCGGGATCATGCCGCCGCCGGGCGAGCCCAGGTGGTCGCGGGAGTCGCTGGAGCGACTGCGGTGGTCGCCGAGGACGAACAGGCGGTCCGCGGGCACGACGACGTCGAAGGGGACGCTGGACGGGCTGTCCCCGGGGTGGAGGAACGCCGTCTCGTCGACCGGCCGGCCGTTCACCTCGAGCCTCCCCTCCTTGTCGCAGCAGACCACATGGTCTCCCCCCACTCCCACGACGCGCTTTATGTAGTCGGCGTCCCCGAAATACCCGGTCCCGTCGAAGACAATCACGTCGCCGCGCAGCGGCCCGGCACCGAGACGGTACGCCAACTTATTTACGAGAACGCGGTCGCCGATCCTCAATCCCTGTTCCATGGATCCGCTCGGAATCTGGAACGGTTGCACCACGAACGCGTTGAGGAGGAGCAAGAACGCCAGGCAGACGAGGAGGGTGAGGGTGATCCCGCCTCCCGGCAGCCATGCGGCGACCCGCGGCACCAACGCGAAACGCGACCGGCCCTCCGTCCCCGGGGTTCCGGGTCGGGAGGAGCGGTCGCGTTGCGTCGGCTGTGCTTCGGTGTCCATCGGGGCCAGATGCTATCCGGCCCCGACGTGACCCCGGAAAAGCGCTCAGTTGTCGCGCTTCTCCTTGATCTTCGCGGCCTTGCCGCGCAGCTCACGGAGGTAGTACAGCTTGGCGCGGCGCACGTCACCACGGGTGACCAGCTCGATCTTCTCGACGATCGGGGTGTGCACCGGGAAGGTGCGCTCGACGCCGACGGAGAACGAGACCTTGCGGACCGTGAAGGTCTCGCGGACACCGGAGCCCTGGCGACGGATCACAACGCCCTTGAACTGCTGCACACGGGAGCGGTTGCCCTCGATGACGCGGACGTGGACGTTGACGGTGTCACCCGGGCGGAAGGCGGGGACGTCGCTGCGCAGCGACGCGGCGTCGACGGTGTCGAGCAGGTGAGACATTTCGTCTGCTTTCTTCGCTGATGCCACAGGTCATCAACGGGAACTAGGTTTCCATGAGGACTGCCGTGCGGGTCGGAACGGGCGTCGTGTCCCCCTGTGGCAGGGGCGCACGCCGGACGGACGCACAACAGCGGCCTATTGTTCCATGCCGTCGGCGTGGCGCCAAAACCGGCCGTACGGCTCCCCTTCCGGGTCCGGCTCCCAGCCCAGGATGGAGAGCATCTCGCGGTCCTTCTTGTCGAACGCCCCGGGCTCGCAGCGCTCGATCAGGTCGGGCCGGTGGGCCGTGGTGCGGCGCAGGGCCTCGTCGCGGCGCCAGCGGGCGATCCTTCCGTGGTGGCCGCTGAGCAGCACCTCGGGGATGTCCCGGCCGCGCCAGACGGGCGGCTTGGTGTAGACGGGGCCTTCCAGGAGGCTGGCCATGGCGCCGGGCGCGAAGGAGTCGTCCCGGTGGGACTCGGCGTTGCCGAGCACGCCGGGCAGCAGCCGGGCCACGGCCTCGGTGACGACCAGGACGGCCGCCTCGCCGCCGGCGAGCACGTAGTCGCCGATGGAGACCTCGTACACGGGCATCCGGGTCGCGTACTCGTCCATGACGCGCCGGTCGATGCCCTCGTAGCGGGCCGGAGTGAAGATCAGCCAGGGGCGCTCGGAGAGCTCGACCGCCAGTTCCTGGGTGAAGGGGCGGCCGCTGGGGGTGGGCACGATCAGCGCGGGAGCCCTGGAGCCGGTCTCGTAGCCGTCGGCGAGCACGGTGTCGAGCGCGTCGCCCCAGGGCCCGGTCTTCATGACCATGCCGGGGCCGCCGCCGTAGGGGGTGTCGTCGACGGTGTTGTGCCGGTCGTACGTCCACGCGCGCAGGTCGTGCACGTGGACGTCGAGCTGCCCGCGCGCGCGTGCCTTGCCGACCAGGGAGACGTTCAGCGGCTCGAGGTACTCCGGGAAGATCGTGACGACGTCGAGCCTCATGCGTCCTCTTCCCGGGACGAGGCGATCTCCGCGCGGTCGTCGATCAGGCCCGGCGGGGGCGTGACGACGGCCTTCTGCTCCTCGAGGTCGATCTCGGTCACGATCTCCGCCACGAAGGGGATCATGACCTCGCTGCCGTCCGGGCGCTCGACGATGAAGAGGTCCTGGGAGGGCAGGTGCGAGATCTCGGTGATCCGGCCGATCTCCGCGCCGTCCGCGGTGACCACGTCGAGGTCGATGAGCTGGTGGTCGTAGTACTCGTCCTCGTCCTCGGGGAGTTCCTCGGGGTCGACCTCGGCGATCAGCAGGGTGTTGCGCAGGGCCTCGGCGGCGGTGCGGTCGCCGACGCCCTCGAAGCGCAGCAGCAGGCGCCCGCTGTGCACCCGGCCGGTGGCGATGGTGAGCGGTCCGGCGGAGGCCGGGTCGGTGGCCAGAACGGCTCCGGGGGCGAGCCGCAGCTCCGGCTCGTCGGTACGTACCTCGACGGTGACCTCGCCCTTGATGCCGTGGGCGCGGCCGATCCGTGCGACTACCAGCTGCACTGTGCTTGCTCTCCTGTCATACGACTACGGGCCGGGGACGGCCCAGTGGCCTTCCCCGGCCCGAGCCGGTGCTGCGATAAGCGTCAGCGGACGTGGTCCACGTCGACGAGGTCGACGCGGACGCCGCGGCCGCCGATGGCGCCCACGACGGTGCGCAGAGCACGCGCGGTACGACCGTTGCGGCCGATCACCTTGCCGAGGTCGTCGGGGTGCACCCGGACCTCCAGCACGCGCCCGCGACGCAGGTCGCGCGAGGCGACCTGCACATCGTCGGGGTTGTCGACGATGCCCTTCACGAGGTGCTCAAGCGCCTCTTCGAGCATGCTGCTCAGGCCTCGGTCGACTCGGACTCGGCAGCCGCCTCGTCCTTCTTCTCAGCCTTCTTCTTCTGGGTGATGGCCTCACCCTTGCCCTCGTCGTCACCGCCGAGAGCCTCGAACGACGGACGCGTCGACTTCGGCTCGGCGACGAGCAGCGGCGCGGGAGCCGGCTCGCCCTTGAACTTCTGCCAGTCGCCGGTCTTCTTCAGGATGGCGAGGACGGGCTCGGTCGGCTGCGCGCCGACACCCAGCCAGTACGCCACGCGGTCGGCGTCCACCTCGATGACCGACGGGTTGTAGGTCGGGTGGTACTTGCCGATCTCCTCGATGGCCCGGCCGTCACGGCGGGTACGGGAGTCGGCGACGACGATGCGGTAGTGAGGCGAACGGATCTTGCCCAGACGCTTCAGCTTGATCTTGACTGCCACGGGAGTGGGTTCTCCTGGTTTTGACGTGGTTGGGCACGGCGAGCTGCCGCGTGGGGTTGCGGTACCCGAGTGCCCGACGGACGCGTCAGCCGGAGGAGAGAGGGGTCCTGTGCGGCTGTCGAGTACAGCTAGCCATTGTGCCACACCGTTCGGATCGCTCTTCGCCACGGGGGCCGGACGATCCCGGGCATGGCTGAGCGGCACCCGGCGCGGAGGTGACGTGCGCCGGGTGCGCCGCCCGGCCGTGGATCCCGCGGGCATGGGGACCGCGGGTGTGCGGCTGCCACGAGCAGCCGCACCCCTACGCCGCGCCCACGACCTCCGGGATGCGGAACGGCTTGCCGCAGCCGCCGCACACGATGGGGGCCTGGGCCAGGACCGAGGGCACCACCCGGACGTTGCGCCCGCAGTCGCAGACCGCCTTGACGCGGACGCCACCGCCGGAGGAGCCGTGGCGGGCGGCCGGGCCGCGGAAGGTCCGGGAGGTGTCGGCGGAGGTGGCCGCCGTATGGGCCTTCAGGGCGCGCTGGAGGCGCTCGATGGTCGGGCGGTAGCGCCGCTTCGCCTCGGGATCGAGCGTGACCAGCGAGAAGCCGCTGCTGGGATGCGGCTCCTCGGGGTGGTCCAGGCCCAGTTCCTCGGCGATGGCCAGGAAGCGGCGGTTGTGGTAGCGGCCGGCGCGGGAGGTGTCACGGACGCCGCGGGCGGCGGCGATGCCGTGGACGGCCTCGTGGAGCAGGCGCTCGAAGGAGAGTTCGTGACCGCACGCGGACGACGACTCCCCGATCAGTGACTCTGGCGCGGCAAGGTCCGGCAGCTCGGGGTGGTACCGCTGAATGTCGGCCCACGCCTGCGCCAGCTCTGCGGCGAGGACAGGTGGTGTCTGTGTCGTGCTCACGTAATGACAACGAGCGTGGGTGCCTCTGTGTTCCTATTCCGGGGCATCCCAAATAATTTGCACGTACCCGTCAGTTGCCGCTGATGCGTCCTGACGAGGGCGGGTGCGCTGATCTGCGGAGAAGCCTCACAGCTCATACCAAGCCGGTGCGTAGTCCGACGTACGACGCGTCGTGCAAGCGGTGCTGTGCGGGTGGCCGGTGGATGCGCAAGGTGCGTTTCGGCCGCTCTCGCCGGACGCCTTCACCTCTGTCAACGTCCGCGGCGATCGTGACGTTACAGGCTGCCCGCGCACCCCTCGTCACCGGCCCGCCCCCGCGCGAGCGGACACCGTGCGGTCGCCCGTATTGCGTGGATGTGAATTCTCGCCACTTCTGGTCCTGGCCCCCAAGCCGGGCCCCACGACCCCTGGACGGCACCGCGAGCCGGGAGTTACCTGACATAGGTGGAAGGGTGCGAGCGATCGGCACGGGGGCCTCGCAATCGGGCACTGCGACGAACTGTCGGCGGATTGGGGCGCTTACCTATGACACCTACGCTCGTGCGGGAGCACTTGTCTCACGCGGGTCCCGTACCACCCGGCGTGAACCCGTGCGCACGCGCGCGTGACTGGTCCGAGATCCAGGAGCGGATGCTGGTCCCGCTCTACGAGGCCGTCCACGAACGGCTCGACGTGGGCCCGGCGACCCGGCTGCTGGGTCTGCGCTGCGGTTCCGGTCTCGCCCTGCTGATGGCGTCCTCCAGAGGGGCCGCCGTGACCGGCGTCGACTCCTGCCGGGAACTGCTCGCCCTGGCGCGCGAGCGGCTGGCGCCGGACGCCGCGCCCGGCACGCGCGCGCGTACGCGGCCGGACCCGGGCGGGGGCGGCGGCACGCGGCTGGTCGAGGACCTGGACCTGCCCGGCGAAGCGGCCGGCGCGCGGGCTCCCGCGTACACCCTGATGACCGTCTTCGAGCCGATCGGCTGTCTGGCGGGCGACTCCGAGTGGCTCGGCGGACTGCTGGCGGACGCGCTGCCGCTGGCCGCGCACGGGGGCGCCGTGGTGCTGGCCGGCTGGGGGCCGCCGGAGCGCTGCGCCACCTCGTCCGTGCTCCGGGTGGCGACGAAGCTCGCCGATCCGCTGCGCAGCCCGGGCAGCTGGCGGCCCGCACGCCGCGACGACCTGGAGGAGGTCGCCCAGCGGGCCGGGCTCAGGCCGGACGGCTCGGGGCGGGTGGCCTGCCCGTTCGGCTATGCCGACGTGGACAGCGCGGTGCGCGGCCTGCTGTCGACCGGGCTCTTCGACGCGGCGATCGCGGCCACCGACGGCAAGCAGGTGGACAAGGAGCTGGCGGAGGCGCTGCACCCGTACCGGCGGGCGGACGGCACGGTCTGGATGCCGAACGTCTTCCGCTATCTCATCGCCCGGGTGCCGTAGCCCCTGGTAGGGCCTGCAGACAGGACCTATGCCTCCGCGTCCTTGGTCAGGCGGGTGATGCCGGCGATCCGGTAGGCGTCCGCCTCCTCCAGGGTCTCGTTCTCCAGCAGCGCGTGCGCCAGCGCGTCCAGCCGGCCGCGGTGGTCGCGCAGCTTCTGGCGGGCCTCCTCGTAGCACTCGTCGACGATCCGGCGCATCTCGGCGTCGATCACGTCGAGGGTCTGCGGGGCGGCCGACAGGCCGTACGCCTGCTGGGCGTCGCCGGGGAGCGCGGAGAGCCGGCCGACGCGCTCGCTCATGCCCCAGCGGGCCACCATCCCGCGCGCGATGTTGGTGACCTGTTCGAGGTCGCTCTCCGCGCCGGTGGTGACGACCCCGTAGACGACCTCCTCCGCGGCCATGCCGCCGAGCGCGCCGATGATGCGGCCGCGCAGATAGCCCTCCGAGTGCGCGTACCGCTCCACCTCGGGCGTGGACATGGTCACCCCGAGCGCCCGGCCGCGCGGCACGATGGTGATCTTGCGGACCGGGTCGGCGCCGGTCTGCAGCATGCCGAGCAGGGCGTGGCCGCTCTCGTGGTACGCCGTGCGGCGGCGGTCCTCCTCGGGCATGACCAGCGTGCGCTCGGCGCCGAGCTGGACCTTCTCCAGGGCCTCGGACAGGTCCGCCTGCGTCACCCGTTCCTGTTTCCCCTTGACGGCGAGGAGCGCGGCCTCGTTGGCGAGATTGGCCAGATCCGCGCCTGTCATGCCGGGCGTCACCCGCGCCACCTGGGCCAGGTCCACGTCCCCGGCCAGCGGCATCTCCCGGGTGTGGATGCGCAGGATCGCCTCGCGTCCGCCGCGGTCCGGCGGGGACACGCTCACCACCCGGTCGAAGCGGCCGGGCCGGGTCAGTGCCGGGTCGAGGATGTCCGCGCGGTTGGTGGCCGCGATGACGATCACGCCCTCGGAGCCGGAGAAGCCGTCCATCTCGGTGAGGATCTGGTTCAGGGTCTGCTCGCGCTCGTCGTGGCCGCTCATCGAGGCGCCGCCGCCACGCACCCGGCCGATGGTGTCGATCTCGTCGATGAAGATGATCGACGGCGCCACCTTGCGGGCCTCGGCGAACAGCTCGCGGACCCGGGAGGCGCCGACGCCGACGATCATCTCGATGAACTCGGACGCCGAGGCCGAGAAGAACGGCACGCCGGCCTCGCCCGCGACCGCGCGCGCGAGCAGCGTCTTGCCGGTGCCCGGGGAGCCCGCGAGCAGGACGCCCCGGGGCAGCTTGGCGCCCATCCTGCGGTAGGTGTCGGGGTGCTTGAGGAAGTCGACGACGTCGTCCAGTTCGCCCTTGACCTCGTCGATGCCGGCGACGTCGGCGAACGTGGTGCGTGCTTTGCCGGGCAACAGCTCGACCGGCCGCGGCGGTGGTTTGCGCCCGAACACGCCGCCCGCGCCGCCCAGCCCCGAACCGAACCGCCGGGCGATGAAGATCCACACCGCGACCAGCAGCACGATCGGGACCAGGGAGATCAGCAGGTTGGACAGCAGTCCGCGCTCCTGCACGACCGGCCGGGCCGTCACCGTGACGTTGTGGCTGCTCAGGTTCTGCCACAGCTTGTCGTCGGCGAAGGCCGGCCGCTGTGTGCGGAACTTGGTGTAGTCCCCGCCGCCCTCGGGGTTGGCGCGGGGGCTCTTGAGCTGGCCCTGGATCGCGTCGCCCTTGGAGTAGATCTTGGCGACGTTGCCCGCGCCGACCTCCCGGCTGAACTCCGTGTAGGAGATCGTCGGCTCGTTTCCCTGGCCCAGGTAGTTCAGGCCGACGTACGCCAGCAGGAAGACGATCACCGCGGTGACGAGCAGGCCCCACCACTTGCCGCCGCGCCTTCCGCCCCCGGGCCGCCGGGGCGTGTCGTCCGGGGTGCCCTCGGCGCGCCACGGCTGGTCAGGGGCCTTGCGGGGTGGCGCCGCATTGCTCATACCTGGACGTTACGGCACCGCGCCTGCCTCGGCATGCGCTGAGGGCGCCCCCCTGGCCCGGGGGGCGCCCTCGAAGACGTGCGGCGGGATCAGCCCATGAACTTCTTGAACTCGTCCGGCAGCTCGAACTCCTGGCCGCCCTGCTGCGGCAGCCCGAAGGCGCCGCCGCTCTGGGCGGCCGCGGCGCGCCGGGCCGCCTCCTCCTGCTCCTGCTGCTTGCGCTTCATCGGGTTGCCGGAGCGCTGCTTGCCCTTGGCCTTCTTCGGCTGCTTCTTGCTGCGCCCGGGGCCACCGCCCATGCCCGGGATGCCCGGCATGCCCGGCATCCCGCCCTGTGCCATGCGGGACATCATCTTGCGGGCCTCGAAGAACCGCTCGACGAGGTTCTTCACCGCGCTGACGTCGACACCGGAGCCCTTGGCGATACGGGCGCGGCGGGAGCCATTGATGATCGTCGGGTCCTGGCGCTCCACCGGGGTCATCGACTTGATGATCGCGGCGGTGCGGTCGACGTCCCGCTCGTCCAGGTTGTTGATCTGGTCCTTGATCTGGCCCATGCCGGGAAGCATGCCGAGCAGCTTGGAGATGGAGCCCATCTTCCTGACCTGCTCCATCTGGGCCAGGAAGTCGTCCAGGGTGAAGTCCTGGCCCTTCTTGGACGCCAGCTTCGAGGCCATCTTGGCGGCCTCTTCCTGGCTGAAGGTCTTCTCCGCCTGCTCGATCAGGGTGAGCAGGTCACCCATGTCGAGGATGCGGGAGGCCATCCGGTCCGGGTGGAAGGCGTCGAAGTCGTCGAGCTTCTCACCGTTGGACGCGAACATGATCGGCTTGCCGGTGATCTGCCGGATCGACAGGGCCGCGCCACCACGGGCGTCGCCGTCGAGCTTGGAGAGCACCACGCCGTCGAAGCCGACGCCGTCGCGGAACGCCTCGGCGGTGTTGACGGCGTCCTGACCGATCATCGCGTCGACGACGAACAGGATCTCGTCCGGGGAGACGGCGTCGCGGATGTCCGCGGCCTGCTGCATCATCTCCTGGTCGATGCCGAGCCGGCCCGCGGTGTCCACGATCACGATGTCGTGGACCTTGGTCCGCGCGTGCTCGATGGAGTCCTTGGCGACCTTCACCGGATCGCCGACGCCGTTGCCCGGCTCCGGCGCGTAGACCGCGACGCCGGCGCGCTCGGCGACGACGCTGAGCTGGTTGACGGCGTTCGGGCGCTGGAGGTCGGCGGCGACGAGCAGCGGCGAGTGGCCCTGCTCCTTCAGCCAGTGGCCGAGCTTGCCCGCGAGGGTGGTCTTACCGGCACCCTGCAGACCCGCGAGCATGATCACGGTGGGCGGCTGCTTGGCGAAGCGGAGCCGGCGGGTCTCACCGCCGAGGATGGTCACCAGCTCGTCGTTGACGATCTTGAGGACCTGCTGGGCGGGGTTCAGCGCCTTGGAGACCTCGGCGCCGAGGGCGCGTTCCTTGACGTTCTTGATGAACGACCGGACGACAGGCAGGGCCACGTCGGCTTCGAGCAGTGCGATGCGGATCTCGCGCGCCGTGGCGTCGATGTCCGCTTCGCTCAGTCGGCCTTTCCCGCGGAGGTTCTTGAAGGTCGCACTGAGGCGGTCGGAGAGGGTATCGAACACGGCGGCGTCGGTCCTCGGATGTCGGGGGCGTTTCGGGCTGCCCTCCAGGATATCCGCCCGGCGAGCGGATATCCCCCGCCCGCCTCACGCAGCGGACGGGGAGCGGGACGGGGTGTCACCCGCGCAACGCCTCCTCCAGCGCCTCGGCCGTCGAGGCCGCGTCCCGCGGCGGCAGCGGCGCCCCGGCGCCGGTCGTCACGTAGAAGGCGTCGACGGCGTTGGCGCCGAGGGTGCTGACGTGCATGCTGCGCACCCGCACCGCCGCCTTCTCCAGCGCCGCGCCGATCCGGAACAGCAGCCCGGGTGCGTCCTGCGCGCGCACCTCGATCACCGTGGCGTGGCGGGAGGCCGCCGGGGCCACCGTCACCCGGGGCGGCGGGGCCGCCCGGCCGCGGCGACGCGGATAGGCCGCGTCCCGCTCGGCGAGGCGGCCGGCGACGTCGAGGGAGCCGTCCAGGGCCCGGACGAGGTCGGCGCGCAGCCGGGCCGCCTGCGGCAGCGAGCCGTACTCGGCGGCGACCCGCCAGTTCAGCAGCAGGACAGAGGCGTCCTCGACGTCGTCGGGCAGGCGCAGGGCGCGCAGCCCGGCCGTGCGGACGGTCAGCCGGTGCACGGCGAGCACGCCGGCGACGGCCGGCAGCACGCCCGGCTGGTCCGGTACGGCGATGATCAGCTCCACGCCGAGCGGTTCCGGCCCGCCCGGCACGTCCTCCTCTGGCGCCGGTTCCGGCTGCGCGCGCAGCGCGAGGACCGGGCCGCCGGTGCGGAAGGCCTCGATGGCGAGGCGTTCCTGCTCGGCGGTGGGCGCGGCGGGTTCGGGCTCGTCGCCCTCCTCGCCCGCGAGGACGGCGGCCACGCGCCGCACCAGGTCGGCGACGAGGGAGCCGCGCCAGGAGGACCAGGCGGCGGGGCCGGTCGCGAGGGCGTCGGACTCGGTGAGGGCGTGCAGCAGTTCCAGCGTGCCCGGGGTGCCGACGGCCTCGGCGACCGAGCGGACGGTGGCGGGGTCGTCCAGGTCGCGCCGGGTGGCGGTCTCGATCAGCAGCAGATGGTGCCGCACGAGGGTGGCGAGCACGGTGGCGTCGGCGTGGTCGAAGCCGATCCGCGCGGCCACGTCCCTGGCGATGATCTCGCCGGCCACGGAGTGGTCGCCGGGCCAGCCCTTGCCGATGTCGTGCAGCAGCGCGGCGACGAGCAGCAGGTCGGGGCGGCTGACGCGGCGGGTCAGTTCCGAGGCGCGGACCGCGGTCTCGATCAGGTGCCGGTCCACCGTCCAGAGGTGGACGGCGTTGCGCTGCGGTCGGCAGCGGACCCGTTCCCAGTCGGGCAGCAGCCGGCTGATCAGGCCCTCCGCCTCCAGCGCCTCCCAGACGCCGATGGTCGCACGGCCGGAGCCGAGCAGCGTGACGAGCTGCTCGCGGGCCTCGGCGGGCCAGGGCGCGGGCAGCGGGCGGGTGGTGGCGGCCATACGCCGTACGGCGTGCAGGGAGAGCGGGAGACCGGCCTGGGCCGCGGCGGCCGCGGCGCGCAGCGGGAGCACGGGGTCGCGTTCGGGGCGTGCGGCGTGGGCGAGCACCACCTCGCCGTCCTGCTCGACGACGCCCTCGGCCAGCGGCGACCGCTCGGCGACCGGTCTGCCGCCGCCCAGCATGGCCCGCAGCCGCGGGCGAACGGCGCGTGAGCGCAGCACGCGGCCGACCTCGCGCCAGGTGACGTCGCCGGCGTACGAGATCACCCGGGCGGCCTCGTAGACCTGGCGCAGCAGGGTGTCGGCGTCCAGCAGGCCCAGTCCGGCGGCGACCTGGTCCTGTTCCTGCAGGGCGAGCCGGTCGGTGGCGCGGCCGGTGGCCAGGTGCAGGGCGTCCCGGACGTCGAGCAGGCGACGGCGGGCGTCCGCGAGGCCCTCGCGCGGGGCGTCGGCCAGCCAGGAGGCGGCCACGGCGCGCAGGGCGGTGGCGTCCCTGAGACCGCCGCGGGCCTCCTTGAGGTCGGGTTCCAGGAGGTATTGCAGCTCACCGTGCCGTTCGGCGCGCTCCGCGCAGAGTTCCCGCAGTTCGGGAAGGCGCCCGGGGGCCTGGTTGCGCCAGTCGGCCAGGGCGGTGGTGCGCAGTGCGGCGGTGAGGGCCGGGTCGCCGGCGAGGTGCCGGGCGTCCAGCAGGCCGAGCTGGACCTTCAGGTCCTCACCGGCGGCCTTGCGGGCCTCGGCCGGGGTGCGCACGGAGTGGTCGAGGGCGAGGCCGAGGTCCCAGACCGGGTACCAGAGACGGTCGGCCAGGGCGGCGACCGCGCCGGCACCGGCGCCGTCGTGCAGCAGCAGGAGGTCCAGGTCGCTGCGCGGGGACAGCTCCCCGCGGCCGTAGCCGCCCACGGCGACCAGCGAGACGCCACCGGTCGCGCCGGCCGCGGCCGTGAAGAGGCCGGTGAGCCAGTCGTCGGTCAGCTCGGCGAGCGCCGAACGGCGCGGCGGCCCGGACCGCGCCCCCTCGGTGAGGAGGCGCAGCCGGGCCGCCGCGTAACCGCCGGGTCCCGAGTCGTCCGTCTCTTCGCGCACATCCGTACCCGTCACCCAGCGACTCCCGTCCTGTGTCAGAGCGCGTCCGGGCCGCGCTCGCCGGTGCGGACCCGTACGGCAGTCTCCACCGGCAGCGACCAGACCTTGCCGTCACCGATCTTGCCGGTCCTGGCGGCCTTCACGATGACCTCGACGAGCTGCTCGGCGTCGTCGTCCTCGGCCAGCACCTCTATGCGGATCTTGGGAACCAGGTCGACGGTGTACTCGGCACCGCGGTAGACCTCGGTGTGACCCCGCTGACGCCCGTAGCCGCTGGCCTCGGTGACCGTCAGACCGTGGACGCCGAAGGCCTGCAGGGCCTCCTTGATCTCGTCCAGCCGGTGCGGCTTGACGACGGCGGTGATGAGCTTCATGCGTCCACCTTCTTGGAGGGCTTGGGGGCCGGGGCCGGGCCGGGAGCGGGGGCGGCGGAGCCGATGACGCCGCCGCCGGTGCCGCTGAAGTCGTAGGCGCTCTCGGCGTGCTCGGCCTGGTCGATCCCGGAGATCTCCTCGTCCTCGGTGACCCGCATGCCGATCGTCCTGTCGACCAGGAAGGCGAGGACCGCGGAGGCGACCAGGGAGTAGGCGAGGACCGCGAAGACACCGGCGCACTGCTTCCACAGCTGGTCGAAGGAGTGGTCGCCGTAGAAGACGCCGGTCGCGTCGGACTGGCCCTTGCCGGTGGCGAAGAAGCCGATGAGCAGCGAACCGATGATGCCGCCGACCATGTGGACGCCGACGACGTCGAGGGAGTCGTCGTAGCCCCACTTGAACTTCAGGCCGACGGCCGCGGCGCAGGCGACACCGGCGATGGCGCCGACGGCGATCGCGCCGAGCGGGGAGACCGCGCCGCCGGACGGGGTGATCGCGACCAGGCCGGCCACCGCGCCGGAGGCGGCGCCCAGGGTGGTGAACGCGCCGTGACGGATCTTCTCGTAGGCGAGCCAGGCCAGCATGGCGGCGGCGGTGGCGACCTGCGTGTTCACGAACATCAGCGCGCCGACGCCGTCGTCGTTGCCGAGCCAGGAGCCGGCGTTGAACCCGAACCAGCCGAACCACAGCAGACCGGCGCCCAGCATGACCAGCGGCAGGCTGTGCGGGCGCATCGGGTCCCGCTTGAAGCCGACCCGCTTGCCGATGACCAGGATGACGCCGAGGGCCGCGGCGCCGGCGTTGATGTGGACCGCGGTGCCGCCGGCGAAGTCGATCACGCCGAGCTTGTAGGCCCAGCCGTCGGCGCCCCAGACCCAGTGGGCGACCGGGACGTAGACGATCGTGGCCCACAGCGCGATGAACAGCGACCAGGCCGAGAACTTCACGCGGTCGGCGAGGGCGCCGCTTATCAGGGCCGGCGTGATGATGGCGAACATGAGCTGGAAGACCATGAAGACGAAGACCGGGATCGTGTAGCCGTCCCAGAGTTCCGTCAGCCCGATGTTGCTCAGGCCGAGCCAGTCGGCGTTCCACCCGATCAGGCTGGATCCCGAGCCGAAGGCGAGGGAGAAGCCGTAGAGCACCCAGAGGATGGTGATGATGCCCATGCTGATGAAGCTCATCATCAGCATGTTCAGGGTGCTCTTGACGCGGACCATGCCCCCGTAGAAGAAGGCCAGGCCCGGGGTCATGAGCAGCACCAGGGCGGAACAGATGAGCATGAAGCCTGTGTTCGCGGCGGACAACTTGGGTGCCTCCGCGGCAAGCGTGATGGCTGGTGCCATCGGCGTCTCCTCGTCGGTTGGTACGGCCCCGTGCGGGCGGTGCCTGAGCGGTCCGGTCGGGTGAGGGGTGGGCCGGTTATGCGCCATGAGACTGGCGCAGCGCGGTTTCGGCGGAAGCCCCTCGCTGTTTCGCCGGGGTGACGAAGGCGCCCTGCGTGTTACGCGTCGGTGAAGAGCGGGATGTCCGGCTGCGGGATCGTTATCGTGGCGCAACCTCCACGGGAGCGAACGAACCGGCCGCGGCGGACCTCTCCGATGACCTGGCGCGGGGGAGCCGAGTCGGGCGGTTCGGGAGGCCCGGCCGCGGCCGGGGCTTGCGGGTCCTGCCAGGTCAGACGGCCTCCGCGGCCTCCGGCAGGTCCACGGCGAGCTGCTCGGAGAGGTCGGCGACGGCCGCGAGGTCGCCGAAGTCGCGCACGGCGGTGTCGACCGTCTTGCGGATGCGGGTGTTCACCCGCTCGGAACGCACCTTCTTGGCGACCCGCATGGCGTCGCAGGCGAACCGGGTGCTCTGCTCGGGCTCGCGCCGCAGCAGGTGCACGGTGGCCAGGCCGATCAGGTTCAGCGCGTACGACCGCTGGTGCTCGCGGTCCTCGGCGAACAGTTCGACCGCGCGCTCCATCAGCGGCTGCGCCAGCGAGGCGTAGGCGGGGCTGCGGCCGGCAACGTAGGCGAGGTCGCGGTAGGAGTGCGAGTTCTCCGCGAACAGCTCGGCCTCGGAGAAGAAGCGGATCCAGTCGGGGTCCGGCTCGTCCCACTCGTGGACGTCGGCGAAGGTGTCCTCGGCCATGCGGACCGCCCGCTTGCACTTCCCGGGCTGGCCCATGTTGGCGTAGGCGCGGGCCTCCATCGCATACAGCATGGCCTGCGTCCGCGGGCCGGCGCAGTCGCGGCTGCCGTACTGCGCGAGGTGGATCAGCTCCAGGGCGTCGTCGGGCCGACCGAGATGGATCATCTGGCGGCTCATGTTGGACAGGATGTAGGAGCCGAGCGGCTTGTCGCCGGCCTCCTTGGCGGCGTGCAGCGCGAGGACGAAGTACTTCTGCGCGGTGGGCTGCAGGCCCACGTCGTACGACATCCAGCCCGCGAGTTCGGCGAGTTCGGCGGCGACCTTGAAGAGCCTGCGGCCGGTCGCCTCGGGCTGGGGTTCCTGGAGCAGGTCGGTGACCTCGTGCAGCTGGCCGACGACCGCCTTGCGGCGCAGGCCGCCACCGCACTGGGCGTCCCACTGGCGGAACATCCGCGTGGTGGACTCCAGCAGTTCCAGTTCGGGTTTGGACAGCCGGCCCGGCCTGCGGGAGTCGAGAGCGGTCTCCGGCTCCGGCTGCGAGGGTGAGGAGGGGGCCGGGACGAGCCAGCGCTGGAGGGGCTCGACGAGGGAGGGGCCGGCGGCCAGGGCCAGCGAGGTCCCGAGGAACCCGCGCCGCGCCAGCATCAGGTCGCTGCGTGAGAACTCGCTGAGCAGGGCCACCGCCTGCGGACCCGTCCAGGGCAGGTCGACGCCGGACGCGGAGGGTGACTGGCGGACGGCGCGCAGGCCGAGGTCCTCGATGGAGACGACGCAGCCGAAGCGCTCGGAGAAGAGCTCGGACAGGATCCGCGGGATCGGCTCGCGAGGGTTCTCGCCGTCCAGCCAGCGGCGCACCCGCGAGGTGTCCGTGGAGATGTGGTTGGCGCCCAGCTGGCGGGCCCGGCGGTTCACCTGGCGGGCCAGCTCGCCCTTGGACCAGCCGCTGCGCACGAACCAGGAACCGAGCAGGTCGTTGGGGCGCTTGTCAGCGTTCGTCCCGCTTCCGCCGTTGCCGCCCACTGGCACGCCCCCATCCCTGAGACCACTTGTCCGCCGAGTGCGCCAAGCCCTATCAGAATGCCGGTAAATAAGGCCTCGCGTCCGCCGGTTCTCACCCTTCGAACGAACCGGCGGCTTGCCTCCGGCATACCCGCGAGAGCATGTGCCCCCACGTCTCGCACACTCACAGTAATCCCACGATCACCCGTCCAGCCATGGCGAACCCGGAAACGCCACCATTCGCCACCCCTTCGAATGAACTCCCGGTCGGCTGGGCGCGATTCACTTGACATAGGACGACAGGACGCCGGTGGGGTGATGCACGCGGGGGCGCACAGCCTTCCCCGCGCCACCCACGACGCTTCGACGCGCCGCCCCCGCTTCCCGGAGCGAGTGGAACCGCAGCCGTAGCGTCACGTTCCGCTTCCGTCTCGTTCCGCGCCGTGACCAACGGTGCGCCGGACCCGTTGGAGGGGGCATGGGCTTCACGATCGGCGGCATTCGCGAGATCCGCTCCGGCACGCGTCGGCGCGGCCGTTCGTCGGACTGCACCGCCGTCGCCGAGTTCACCGGACTGTGGGGCTGGGACGTGGTGCCGGGCGCCCGGGCCGCGTCTGGCGCCTGCTCCTGCGGTCGCACCGGCTGCCCGGCCCCGGGCGCGCATCCGCTGGACTTCGCGCCGCCGGTGCCGGCCGGCGCCACGCTCGGCGAGGTGAGCAGGGCCTGGGCGGATTTCCCGGGCGCCGCCGTGATGCTTCCCGTCGGCCGCGCGTTCGACGTCATCGAGGTGGCCGAGGCCGCGGGACGCCGCGCCCTGGTCCGGCTGGAGCGGATGGGCCTGCCGCTCGGCCCGGTCACCGCGACCCCCGAGGGGCGCGCCCACTTCTTCGTCGCCCCCGGCGCCGCGGCCGACCTGCCGCGGCTGCTCTACCGCCTGGGCTGGGACGACCCGTCCGCGCTCGACCTGCGCGGCCTCGGCGCGGGAGCGCACGTCACCGCGCCGCCCTCCGACCGGGGCGGCCTCGGCCCGGTGCGCTGGCTGCGCTCGCCCGCGCTGGACTCGGCGTCCCGGCTGCCGGCCGCCCGGCTGCTGCTGGGCACGCTGGCGTACGTGGCCCACCGGTCACGGGCGCGGGCCTGAGCGGCCTCCCCGCCTACGGACCCTGCCCGTGAACGCCCTCGCCGCCGCGCCGGCGGCCACGCGCGGCGGGCCGGAAAAGGGCGAAGCGCCCGCCCCACTGTGCTGGGGGCGGGCGCTTCTTGGATCCGGCGGGTGAGCACACCCCGTCGTCAGTCACCGATGAGCGCATCCACGAACGCCTCCGGCTCGAACGGCGCCAGGTCGTCCGCGCCCTCGCCGAGACCGATCAGCTTGACCGGCACGCCCAGCTCGCGCTGGACCGCGACCACGATGCCGCCCTTGGCGGTGCCGTCGAGCTTGGTCAGCACGATGCCGGTGATGTCGACGACCTCGGCGAAGACCCGGGCCTGCACCAGGCCGTTCTGACCGGTGGTGGCGTCCAGGACGAGCAGCACCTCGTCCAGCGGCGCGTGCTTCTCGACCACGCGCTTGACCTTGCCGAGCTCGTCCATGAGGCCGGTCTTGGTGTGCAGCCGGCCGGCGGTGTCGATGAGGACCACGTCGACCCCCATCTCCTTGCCCTCCTTGACCGCGTCGAACGCGACGGAGGCGGGGTCGCCGGCCTCGGGGCCGCGCACGGTGTAGGCGCCGACGCGCTCGCCCCAGGTCTGGAGCTGGTCGGCGGCGGCGGCCCGGAAGGTGTCGGCGGCGCCCAGCACCACGGTGCGGCCGTCGGCCACGAGCACCCGGGCGAGCTTGCCGGTGGTGGTGGTCTTGCCGGTGCCGTTGACCCCGACGACCATCACGATGCCGGGCTTGCGGCCCTCGGGCTCGGTCCGCACCGCGCGGTCGACCTCCGTGCCGACCAGCTTGAGCAGTTCGTCGCGCAGCAGGCCGCGCAGCTCCTGCGGGGTACGGGTGCCGAGCACCTTGACCCGCTCGCGCAGCCGCTCGACCAGCTCCTGGGTGGGCTGCACGCCGACGTCGGCGGTGAGCAGGGTGTCCTCGATCTCCTCCCAGGTGTCCTCGTCGAGGTGCTCGCGGGACAGCAGCGTGAGCAGGCCCTTGCCCAGGGCGTTCTGCGAGCGGGAGAGACGGGTGCGCAGGCGGATGAGCCGCCCCGCGGTGGGCTCCGGGATCTCGATCTCGGGAGCCTCGACGGTGGGCGGCTCCTCGACGACGACCGGGGCGGGGCCGCCGGGAAGATCCACCTCCTCGATCGTCCGGCGCGGTTCGTCGCGCGGCGTCTCGGCCTCTTCGCCGACGTGCGGCTCGGCCGGGGGCGCGGTGATGTCGGGCGTCCTGGGCGGTGGCGGGGGCAGCTGCTTGTGGCGCCGGCTGCCGACGATGAGCCCGCCGAGCGCGCCGAGCACGACCACGGCGATGACTACAGCAAGGATGATGGTTTCCATAACTGGTCCAGTATCGGCCATGGGTGCGCCGCCGCCGGGTTCGTGGCTTCCTCCGAGAGACAAAAGCCACTGGAAGGCAGGAGTCGGATCAAAGTACGATGGTATTGGCTCCGTCTGCGCGCGTAGAGTCCCCGACGTCCCCCTCCCCCCACCCCGAGGCACTCTCTTCCATGAGCAAGACAGCCGAGGCCGAAGGCGCTCTCGAGACCCGTGGCATCGAGCAGGTACCCGACCACGAGCGGACCGCGAAGACCCGCGAGCTGTTCCCGACCTGGGTCGGCGCCAACATCAGCGTGCTGCTGCTCACCATGGGCGCGAGCCTGGTGGTGGCGTACGGCCTGAACATCTGGCAGGCCCTCGTCGTCGCGGCCGCCGCGCCGGTCGTGGCCTACGGGCTGGTCGGCCTGATCGGCATCGCCGGCAAGCGGGGCGGCGCCCCGGGCATGGCGCTGTCGCGCGCGGTGTTCGGCCAGCGCGGCAACCTGCTGCCCGGGTCGCTCATCTGGGTGGCGCGCTGGGGCTGGGAGACCATCAACGCGGTGACCGGCGCCTACGCCATGCTCACCATCCTGGACATCGTGTTCGGTGTCAGGGCGAACAGCGTGCTGGACATGGTGATGCTGCTGGCCTTCGTGGTCGCGACCTTCGCCATCTCCGGCCTCGGCATCAACGCCGTGCAGAAGTGCAACAAGTACGCGACCTATGTGTTCGGCGTCTTCTCCGTGCTGGTCCTCGGGTACCTCGCCGTGCACACGGACTGGTCGAAGGTCATGGACCACGGGGCCGGCTCCACCGCCGCGGTGATCACCGGCGTCGGGATGATCGCGGCGGGCGGGGTGAGCTGGATCCCCTCGGCGCCGGACTTCACCCGCTACCTGCCGCGCACCGCGTCGTCGAAGGCGATCGTGGGCACGGCGGTGGGCGGCGCCGGGATCGTCGTGCTGCCGATGGTGCTGATGGGCGCGGTCATGGCGGTGTCCACACCCGACCTGGCCTCGGCGGCCGACCCGGTGTCCTTCCTCGGCGAGATCCTGCCGACGTGGATCGCGGTGCCGTACCTGCTCATCGCGCTGATCGGCATGCTGCTGATCAACTCCATGTCGATGTACTCGGCCGGTTTCACCGCGCAGACCCTGGGCTTCCGGGTGCCGCGGCACTGGGCGGTCTCGGTCAACGCCGTGATCTCGCTGGTCTTCGGCGGCGTGCTGATGCTGGTGGCGACCAGCTTCATGGGCTCTTTCATCGCCTTCCTCTCCCTGCTGGCGGTCGCCTTCTCGGCCTGGGTCGGCGTGTTCGGCGCGGACATGCTGCGGCGCACGGAGTACGACGGCCGGGCCATGGCCGACACCACGCGCACCAGCGCCTACTGGTACCGGGGCGGCTTCTCCCCCGCCGCGGTGGCGTCCTGGGCGGTCGGCCTCGTCGCGGGCCTGCTGTTCACCACCTCGGACTGGTTCACCGGCCCGCTGGCGAAGAACAACGTCGTCGGCGAGTACGGCCTCGGCTGGGTCGCCACGATCGTGATCTCCGGGCTGCTGTACACGGCCCTGCCCAAGCCGGCGGTGGCGCACCCGGCGGAGGCCGCCGGGACGGACGCCGCACTCGCGGAGTCCGCCGAGCAGCCCGCGACCGCCGGCGTCTGACCGCGGCTCGCCCGGCCGGGCCGGGTCGCCGTCGAACTGACGCACCGCCAGCTAGCGTCCCCCTGCACACCCACCGGCGAAGGGGGACGCAGCCATGTCCGTCACGGTCGTACGGTTCAACCTGGCCGAGCCCGGCGCCACCCCCGCCTCCCTCTCGGCGCGCTACCGGGCCGCGCTGGAGATGGCCGCGCACGCCGACGAGCACGGCGTCACCACCCTGCAGACCGAGGAGCACCACGGCGCGGACGACAACTGGCTGCCGTCGCCGTTCGCCTTCGCGGGCGCACTGCTCGGGGCGACCCGCCGCATCGCGGTGACGGTGGCGGCGGCGATCGGCCCGCTGCACGATCCGCTGCGGCTGGCCGAGGAGATCGCCGTGCTGGACCTGCTGAGCGGCGGACGGCTGGTGACGGTGGCCGGCATCGGCTACCGGCCCGAGGAGTACGCCCTGTTCGGCGTGGACTGGCGGCGGCGCGGCCGGCTCCAGGACGAGCTGCTGGAGACCCTGCTGAAGGCGTGGACCGGCGAGGAGTTCGAGTACCGCGGCCGCACGGTGCGGCTCACCCCGCGCCCGTGCACCGAACCCCATCCGCCGCTGCTGGTCGGCGGTTCCTCCCGGGCCGCCGCCCGCCGGGCCGCCCGGCTCGGTCTGCCGTTCTTCCCCAGTGCGCACCTGCCGGAGCTGGCGGCCTACTACGAGGAGCGGCTCGTGGAGCACGGCACCGAGGGCTGGGTCCTGATGCCCGCCGCCGAGAGCCCGCTGCTGCACCTCGCCGAGGACCCGGAGCGGGTCTGGGCGCAGTACGGCCGGCACTTTCTGCACGAGGCGCGGACGTACGCCTCCTGGCAGCCGGACGGGACCGGGTCGGCGGTGCGGTCGGCGGCGACGACCGTGGCCGGGCTGCGCGCGGAGGGCGTCTACCGGGTCCTGACCCCCGAGCAGTGCGTGGGGCTGGGCCTGGAGAACCTGGTCCTGCACCCGCTGGTGGGCGGGATGCCGCCGGCTGAGGGCTGGCGGAGCCTGCGGCTGTTCACCGAGCGGGTGGTGCCGGCGCTGCGAGGCTGACTCCGGCGGGGAAGGCCGGGCCGGGCCGCTCCGCGAACGAAGCCGCCCCCGCTCGGGCAGTGACCGAGCGGGGGCGGCAGGGGTTCGAGGAGAGGGGCAGCGGGGACTTGGCCCTTCTCCTCGGGTCCGGGTGGGGCGGTTACCCCATCTCCTCCAGCGCCTTGCCCTTCGTCTCCTTGACGAACTTCAGGACGAACGGGATGGAGAGCGCGGCGAAGACCGTGTAGATCACGTACGTGCCGGACAGGTTCCAGTCGGCCAGCGACGGGAAGCTCGCGGTGATCGCCCAGTTGGCGATCCACTGGGCGGCGGCGGCCACGCCGAGCGCGGCGGCGCGGAGCCGGTTGGGGAACATCTCGCCCAGCATGACCCAGACGACCACGCCCCAGGACAGGGCGAAGAAGAGCACGAAGACGTGGGCGGCGATCAGGGCGATCCAGCCCTGGGCCGCGGGCAGCTTGCCGTCGACGAGGTTGTACGAGAACGCCCAGGCCTCCAGCGCCAGACCGACGGCCATGCCGACGGAGCCGATGAGGGCGAGCGGCTTGCGGCCGATGCGGTCCACGAAGATCATCGCGATCACGGTGCCGACGATGTTGATGATCGACGTCGTGAAGGAGTAGAAGAACGAGTCCGTCGGGTCGACGCCGACCGACTGCCACAGCGTCGAGGAGTAGTAGAACGCGACGTTGATGCCGACGAACTGCTGGAACACCGACAGGCCGATGCCGATCCAGACGATCGGCTTGAAGAAGAAGCCGCCGCCGAGCAGGTCCTTGAAGGTGGACCTGTGCTCGCTCTTCATCGCGTGCTCGATCTCGGCGACGCGGGCGTCCAGGTCCACGCCCTTGCCCTCGACCTCGGCGAGGATCTCGCGGGCGCGGGCTCGCTTGCCGACGGAGAGCAGGAAGCGGGGGGACTCGGGGATCGCGAAGGAGAGCAGGCCGTAGAGGGCGGCCGGGACGACCATCACGCCGAGCATGACCTGCCAGGCCTCCAGGCCCATCAGCTGTCCGCGCTGGTTGCCGCCGGCGGCGTTCAGCAGACCCCAGTTGACGAGCTGGGAGATGGCGATGCCGACCACGATGGCGGCCTGCTGGAAGGAGCCGAGCCGACCGCGGTAGGCGGGCGGGGCGACCTCGGCGATGTAGGCCGGGCCGATGACGGAGGCCATGCCGATGGCGAATCCGCCGACGATGCGCCAGAAGGCCAGGTCCCACAGCGCGAAGGGCAGCGCGGAGCCGACGGCGCTGATCGTGAACAGCACGGCGGCGATCTGCATGCAGCGGATGCGGCCGATGCGGTCGGCGATCCGGCCGGCCGTCGCGGCACCGATGGCGCAGCCGATCAGGGCGACGGCGATGACCTGCGCCAGGGCCGCGGAGCCGATGTCGTAGCGGTCGCGGATGGCCTCGACGGCGCCGTTGATCACGGAGCTGTCGTAGCCGAACAGGAAGCCGCCCATGGCGGCCGCCGCCGCGATGAAGATGACATGCCCGAGATGATCGGGGTGAGCCGTTCTGGCTCCTGGCTGAGGTGCCTGCTCTGTGCTGGTCACGAATAACTCCTCGGGCCACGGCAACGCTGCCGCGTGGGGGTGAGCCCTTACAGGTATCCCGTGGTGCCGCGTTCACACCACTTAGACCTGAAGGTAAAAGCAACGTTGCAGAGACTATGCCTTCAAGTTTCGAAGTCAATAGTCGAACGGCTGTGAGCTTGGAGACGCACTACAGCACCCTGTGTTCAGAAGGTGAACACAGGGTGAGTTGATCTTGACTGTGAACTCAGCGGAGACGCTGCGAGATGACCTTCGACACGCCGTCGCCCTGCATGGAGACGCCGTAGAGCGCGTCGGCGACCTCCATGGTGCGCTTCTGGTGCGTGATCACGATGAGCTGCGAACTCTCCTGCAGTTCCTGCATGATCCGGATCAGCCGCTGGAGGTTGGTGTCGTCCAGGGCGGCCTCGACCTCGTCCATGACGTAGAACGGGCTGGGCCGGGCCTTGAAGATGGACACCAGCAGCGCCACGGCGGTCAGCGAGCGCTCGCCGCCCGACAGCAGGGACAGCCGCTTGACCTTCTTGCCCGGCGGACGCGCCTCCACGTCCACGCCGGTGGTGAGCATGTTGTCGGGGTCGGTCAGCACCAGACGCCCCTCGCCACCGGGGAAGAGCCGGCTGAACACGCCCTCGAACTCCCGGGCGGTGTCCCGGTAGGCCTCGGTGAAGACCTGCTCGACACGCTCGTCCACCTCCTTCACCACCTGAAGGAGGTCGGCGCGGGTCTTCTTCAGGTCCTCGAGCTGCTCGCTGAGGAACTTGTGCCGCTCCTCCAGCGCCGCGAACTCCTCGAGCGCCAGCGGGTTGACCTTGCCGAGCTGCTGGTAGGCGCGCTCGGCGGCCTTGAGCCGCTTCTCCTGCTCGGCCCGCGCGAACGGCCGGGGCCGGTTGCGGGGGTGCTCCGGGTCCTCGGGCAGCTCCTCGCCGGCGGCGGGAGGCGAGGGCGGCACGAGCAGGTGCGGGCCGTACTCCGCGACCAGCACCGCCGGCTCGACGCCCAGTTCCTCCAGCGCCTTGGTCTCCAGCTGCTCGATCCGCAGCCGCTTCTCGGCGCCCAGCACCTCGCCCCGGTGCACCGAGTCCGTCAGCTTGTCGAGCTCGGACTTCAGTTCGCGGCCGGTGTTGCGGGCCGCGGTCAGCTCCTGCTCCCGGCGGGCCTTCGCGGCCTCGGCGGCGGCCCGTTCCTCCTCCGCCCGCCCGAGGGACACCTCGACGTGCGCGAGCAGTTGCCGGGCGCCGGAGGCGACGGCCTCCGCCACGGCGGCCTCGTGCCTGAGCCGGGCCCGCCGCTGCTCGGCACGCGCGCGTGCCTCGCGCTCCGCGCGCGCGGCCCGGTCCAGGGAGTCCGCGCGGCCCGCGAGGCCCCTGACCCGTTCCTCGTGCGTACGGACCTGGAGGCGGGCCTCCATCTCGGTCTGCCGGGCGTTGGCGCCGTCGGCGGCGAGCCGGTCCCGCACCGAGCCGTCCGGCTCCTCCTCCACCGGCAGTTCCTCGGCGACGGCCAGCCGTTCGGCCAGTTCCTCGGCCTCCAGCACGGCCTTGTCCAGCGCCTCCTGCGCGCGTGCGGCGGCCGCTGCCGACCGCTCGGCCTCCCCCGCGGCGCCCCGCGCCTGCCCCGCGAGCCGCCCGAGCTGCTGGGCGACGGCCGACTTCTCCCGGTCCGCGGCCCGGCGCCGCTCCCCCAGCTCCTCCACGAGCGCGGCGGCCGCGGTGCGCCGCTCGGCCGCTTCGTGCTGGGCCCCGGTCAGCTCCTCGCACCGGACGGCCAGCTTCGCGAGCTCGGCCGCCGCCTCGTCCACCGAGGCCTGCACCTCCAGCAGGCTGGGCGCGCCGGCCGAACCGCCGTGCGCGAAGTGCGCGCCGAGCAGGTCGCCCTCGGCGGTGACGGCGGTCAGCCCGGGGTGCGCGTCCACCAGGTCCTCGGCGTCCTCCAGGGTCCCCACGACGACGATCCCGCGCAGCAGCCGCCGCACGGCGGGCATGAGCCCGGCGGGGCCCCGCACCAGGTCGGCGGCGCAGGGCGCGGCGACCGGGCGCCCTTCACCGGCCGCGCCGGCGGAACCGTCCACACCGGCCGGCGTCCGGGTCTCGTCGGCGTACGTTCCGCTCGTCGAGCCGGCGTACGGCCCGCTCGCGCCTTCGGCGGCCGTCGAGCCCGTCCCTTCGGCATTCACCCCGGCCGGTGTCCGGGTCCCGTCGGCGTGCGTTCCGCTCGCGCCTTCGGCGGCCGTCGCGCCCGTCCCGTCGGCGTACGGCCCGCTCGCGCCAACCGGGGGGCCGGCCGCGTCGGTCGTTCCGGCCGGGTGGCCGGCCGTGTCGCCGGGAGCGCCGGTGTCGGGTGTGGCGTCGCCGGTGGTGTCCTGCCGGGTGTCCGTCAGGAGCAGGGCGGCCCGGCCCCCGTCCTGTTTGCGCAGGAGGCGGATCGCCTCGGCCGCCGCGGCCGGGGACGTCACGGCGACGGCGTCGGCCGCCGCGCCGAAGGCCGCGGCCAGCGCCGTCTCGTGGCCGGGGGCCACCGTGAGCAGTTCGGCGGCCGGGCCAAGGACTCCCGCAACGCGGTCCCGGGCGCCCAGGAGGATGCCGGTGCCGTCCTTGCGCCGCAGGCCGAGCGCCAGCGCGTCGTGCCGGGCCTGGGTGGCGGCGCGCCGGCGTTCCGCCGCGGTGGCCGCCTCGCGGGCCGCGGTCAGCGCGGACTCGGCCCCGGCCAGCTCCCGCTTCGCCGTCTCGTGGCGTTCGGCGAGGTCGGCGTCGTCGGCGTCGAGGCCGTCGACCTCCGCCTTCAGCGTCTCGTACTCCTCCTGGGCCCGGACCGCTCGCTCCTGCGCCTCGTCGCGGCCGGCGGCCAGCCGGTCGATCTCGGCCTGGGCCGAGGCGGCGCGCGAGCGGGCCGCGTTGACCTGCCCGGAAAGACGGGCCAGGCCTTCGCGGCGGTCGGCGATGGCGCGGGCGAGGTCCTTCAGCCGGCGTTCCTCCACGGCGAGTTCGCGCTCCAGTTCGGCGCGGTGGGCGACGGTGTCGTCCAGGGCCCGCTGGGCTGCCTCCAGGGCCGCTTCCAGCTCGGCCTCCTGCTCGCGGACGCGGGCGGCCTCGCGCTCCATGTCCTCGGGGTCGCGGCCGCGCCGCTCCTCGGGGGGCGCGGAGGTGGCGCTCTTCACGCGGGCGTCGGCGAGCGAGACGGTGCCGCGGACCCGCTCGGCGAGCTGGGACAGTTCGTACCAGGTCTGCTGGGCGCGCTGCAGGCGCGGCGCGAGCTGCCGTACCTCGTCCTCCAGCCGGGCCTCCCGCTGGAGCGCCTTCCGCAGTTCCCGCTCGGCGCTCTCCTTGCGCTCCTTGAGGGCCGCCTCGTCGGCGATCTCGGACTTCAGCGCCTCGCGCAGGCGTACGAGGTCGTCGGCGAGGAGGCGCAGCCGGGCGTCGCGGAGGTCGGCCTGGATGACGGCGGCCCGGCGGGCCACCGCGGCCTGCCGGCCGAGCGGCTTGAGCTGGCGGCGCAGTTCGTCGGTGAGGTCCTGCACGCGCGCGAGGTTGGCCTTCATCGCGTCGAGCTTGCGCAGCGCCTTCTCCTTGCGCTTGCGATGCTTCAGGACCCCGGCGGCCTCCTCGATGAACGCCCTGCGTCCGGTCGGGTCCGCGTGCAGGACGGAGTCGAGCTGGCCCTGGCCGACGATGACGTGCATCTCGCGGCCGATACCGGAGTCGGAGAGCAGGTCCTGGATGTCCAGCAGACGGCAGGTGTCGCCGTTGATCTGGTACTCGCTGCCGCCGTTGCGGAACATGATCCGCGTGATGGTGACCTCGGCGTACTCGATGGGCAGGGCGCCGTCGGAGTTGTCGATGGTCAGGGACACCTCGGCGCGGCCCAGCGGCGGACGGCCGGTGGTGCCGGCGAAGATGACGTCCTCCATCTTGCCGCCGCGCAGCGACTTGGCGCCCTGCTCGCCCATGACCCAGCTGAGCGCGTCCACGACGTTGGACTTGCCCGAGCCGTTCGGACCGACGACACACGTGATGCCCGGCTCGAACCGGAGTGTGGTCGCGGAGGCGAACGACTTGAACCCGCGGAGGGTCAGGGCCTTGAGGTGCACGCCGCCGGACTCTACCCGCCGCCGCTATCTCACTCCACGGACACTCGCAACCGCGCGGTTTCGCCATTGAACACGCCGGGCACACCAGACGTTGAAGACGGTGAAAGGATGCACGGGGGAAAGACGCGAGGGAAAGAAAGAAGGGACGCCGAAGCGTCCCTTGCAACTCTGGCGACCGGATCGCGGCCGCCGACCATTAGTGCGGTTGATACGGGCACCCCAACCGCTGCGAATGCTGTTGTGGAGCGGCGCAGCGATCAGGTGAGCGCAGGCTCCGCCTGGTGTGCGTCGATGCTCTCCATGATCCTGCCCTGAGAAGCGGCGGCCGCCAGCGCGTCGTTCTCCGCCTGGATCCGTACGAGCTCGGACTCCAGGTCCTGTACGCGCTGCTGAAGCCGTCGCATCTCGGCGAGGAGTCGAGGGTCGGAGCCGCCGACGTAACCGAGAAGCGCCTTTGCCATGATGGATGGTCCTCCACAATGAGTGACCGACCGATGCGGTGTGGGTCGTGAGGGATTCGCACCCGCGGTGCTTGACACACTCGAGTGTTGCTCTGCGTTCCTACATGCCAAACAGCTAAGGTGCGCGGGGCTTTCAGCGTCTCACCAAAAAGTTTGACGGTCAACACGATCACGCCCCGTATTGGCGGGCGAACCCGGTGCGCGCGGCCGCCGGACGGCGGCGCCGCGTCTCCTGCGGGGCCCTGGGGACGTGACGATCAGCTGTACCTGCGGAGCCTGCCATGCGGCGCCCTTCTTGGCAACCACCAGCCCGTTTCCGCTGCGGGCAGGTGCCAGGGGCAGGTCCCCGGGCGGTTGCCCGGAGGGCGGCACAGAATCGGTTCACCGGATGGCGAAGCCGTCGTAGCCGCCGCGGGGTGTGTCCCAGATCTCGGTGACGCCGTCGACGCGTCCGGGCGTGTCGCCGTCCTCGAGCCAGTCCAGCAGACTCTCGCACCCCGTCCGGGCCCCCTCGGCGACCACCTGGACGCGACCGTCGCCCAGATTGAGAGCAAAACCACTCAGGCCGCCGATCTCCAACGCCCTGGCCCGCGTGAACCAGCGGAAACCCACACCTTGGACGTGTCCCCGCACCCAGGCGACCAGTCGAACATCCTCGCTCATGGGTGCAACCTAACCGGCCGATGTCGCTCGGGACACATCCCGCCCCAGTGGCATGCGGTACCGTCCGGACCCAATGAATCTCATCTGAAACTCACTCTTTCGAGTGGGTGGGGTTGACCATTCGGAGTCGCTCACCACCGTGGCGCCGGGTCGACCGCGAGACGAGGAAGAGGGCAAGGGCATGGGACGCCACCGACGCTCCGCCGCCGGCCGCGCCGCCACCGGCCGGGCCACCGGGATCACCCAGACGCACCACTCGGCCGCGGACGGCGAGGACCGGTGGGAGTCCGCCCCGGGCGACCACGCACCCCTGGGCATCGCGCCGTACCTTCAGCCCGAGGCCTACGCCGAGACCGCCGCCCGGAGCACCGCCTACCTGTACGCGGTGGACGACGAGCCCGCGCGGGCGCCCGGCGGCGACGGCTTCTCCCCGGCCGGCGGTCCGTCCCAGGGCCACCGGCGCAGGAAGAAGGCGGCCGCCCCCGTGCGCACCGGGCTGCTCGGCGTCTCCGCCGCCGTCGCCCTCGGCACCGTGGCGGTGGCCACCGGCGCGGTGCCCGGCCTGGAGAACTACCGGCTCGGCGGCGGCACGAACACCACCGGCGGCGACCGGGTGCAGGCCGCCGCCTCCCCCGGCAACACGGCGTCCGAGCAGGGCGGCGACTCCGGCAGCGCGGAGAGCCGCGGCGGCGGCACGGCAGCCGGCCCCGACACCGCCCGCCCGGCCTCGCCGCCCCCGTCCGCCTCCGCCTCCAGGTCCCCCTCGGCCTCCTCCACCCCGACGAAGGCGCCGTCGCGGAAGCCCTCGCCCACCGCCAAGGCCCCCGAGCGCACGAGCACCCCGTCGCGCACGGCGTCCACGGGACCGAAGCAGACGTCCGCGCCGGTGACGGTGTCGGCGCAGGCCGCCGTCGAGGCCGAGGTGCTCAAGCTGGTCAACGAGGAGCGGGCGAAGGTCGGGTGCAGCGCGCTGTCGGCGAACTCCTCGCTGACCGCGCTGGCCGAGGCCTTCAGCGACGACATGGCCGCGCGGGGCTTCTTCGACCACACCGACCCGGACGGCGCCACCCCCTGGGACCGGGCCGCGAAGGCGGGCATAACCGATCTCGGCGGCGAGAACATAGCCCGCGGCCAGGCGGACGCGGCAGCCGTGATGGAAGCCTGGATGAACAGCCCCGGCCACCGCGCCAACATACTGAACTGCGACTTCAAGACCCTCGGAGTCGGCGTGCACCTGGGCTCGGGCGGCCCTTGGTGGACGCAGGACTTCGGCTACTGAGACTCCCGCGGTTCAGCGCCCTGCCGGCAGCCGTGTCGTTCCCGGGGACCGCGGCGGCGGTGAGCTCGTCGCCCTCCCCGGTCGCGGCCGGTGGCTGACCGGGGTCAGGCCGCGGCGCGGCCGCGGGTCAGGACGCGGGCCGTCTCGGTGACCCGGCGGCCCAGGTGTTCCGCGGTGGCGATGTCCGCCTTGTGCACGGCGTCCGGGCCCTCGTCCACGTTGGTCTGGGCGGCCGCGCCCGCGAAGACGCCGAGGCGGTTGAGGTCGTGCTCGGAGGCCTCGCTGCTGTTCCAGCCGGGGAGCAGGCCCAGGTTGACCCAGTGCATGCCGTGCTGCCCGGCGAGGATCTGGAAGAACTGCAGCGTGTGCAACTTGTCGCCGCTCTTGGAGCCGGAGTTGGTGAAGCCGGCCGCCAGCTTGTCCTGCCAGTCCTGGCCGAACCAGCGCTTGGAGGAGGCCTCGGCGAAGACGTGGAAGGCGCCGGACGCGGTGCCCATGTAGGTGGGCGAGCCGAAGACGATCGCGTCGGAGCGGTCCAGCGTCCGCCACTGCTCGTCGGTGATCTCGTCGACCTTGATCAGGTGCACCTCGGCGCCGGCCTCCACGGCACCGGCCCGGACGGCTTCGGCGAGCACGGCGGTGTGACCGTAACCGGAGTGGTAGGCGATGGAGACGACGGGCGTGGTCATGGGGACTCCAGGAGGTTGCGAGAACTTGCGGGAAGTTGCTCGGGTGGGCAGCTCAGTGACGATGGCGAAAGGAAAGCACTAACTTCTGGTTAGTGCAACCTAGTGGTGAGCGCTGCGCTCGCGTACGCTTGTGGTATGAGCAACGACCGGCAGCCCGTCATCGAGGACGACCTCGCGTTCAACGTGTTCGCCAAGGCGTGCCCCTCGCGCGGCACGCTCGAGCACGTCACGGGCCGCTGGGGCGGGCTGACGCTCGGCGCGCTGCACGAGGGCTCGCTGCGCTTCAACGAGCTGCGCCGCCGCGTCGACGGTGTGAGCGAGAAGATGCTGTCCCAGACGCTGCACGCGCTGGAGCGCGACGGTCTGGTGCACCGGGAGGCGCAGCCGACCAATCCGCCGCGCGTGGACTACGAACTGACCCCGCTCGGCCACCGGGTCGCGGAGCGGCTGCTCGCCCTCATCCACCTGGTGGAGGGCTCGATGGACGACGTGCTCGCCGCCCGCACGGCCTACGACGCGCGGCAGCTCCGGTAGCACCGGCGGCGGCCGCGGCCCCCGCCGGCCCGTGTGGCCTGGGCGGGCGGCGGCAGTCCGGGGCAGTCGCCGGCTACTGGCCGCGCGGCGCCCGCTGGCACTTGGGGCAGAAGTAGCTCGACCGGTTCATCCACGGGCTGCGCCGCATGGGCGTGCCGCACCGCCGGCAGGGCAGGCCCTCACGGCCGTACGCGTCCAGCGACCGGTCGAAGTAGCCCGACTCGCCGTTGACGTTGACGTACAGGCTGTCGAAGCTGGTGCCGCCGACGGACAGGGCCGCGTTCATCACGTCCCGGACGTGGCCGAGGAGTTCGACGGTGCGCGGCCGGGTGAAGCCGGCCGTGGGGCGCTCGTAGTGGACGCGGGAGCGCCAGAGCGCCTCGTCCGCGTAGATGTTGCCGACCCCGCTGATCAGCGACTGGTCCAGCAGGGCCCGCTTGATGGTGGTGCGCTTGCGGCGCAGGGCCAGGTGGAAGGCCTCGTCGTCGAACAGCGGGTCCAGGGGGTCGCGGGCGATGTGCGCGATGACGTCGGGCAGGCCGGCCGGGGTGTTGTCGTGCAGCGAGAGTCCGCCGAAGGTCCGCTGGTCGACGAAGCGCAGCTCGGTGCCGAGGGAGTCGGCGAACCGGACCCGGATGCGCAGGTGCTTCTCGTCCACCGCCTCGTGCGGCTGCACCAACAGCTGGCCGCTCATGCCGAGGTGGGCGAGGACGGACTGGTTCGTCTCCTCCAGCGGCAGCCACAGGTACTTGCCGCGCCGGCTGGGCGTGCCGATGTGGTGGCCCTTCAGGCGGTGCGCGAAGTCGTCGGGGCCCGCGACGTGCCGGCGCACGGCACGCGGGTGCAGCACCTCGACCTCGGCGACCGTGCGGTGGGCGACCCACCGCTCCAGACCGCGCCGGACGACCTCGACCTCGGGCAACTCGGGCATCGTGACCCCCGGGGGAACGTGGGATGAAGGCGAGCGCCCGCCCCGGCGTGAACGGCGGGGCGGGCGCTCGGTGTTGCTCTCGTCAGGCGGGCGCGGACGACGTGTCGTCGTCCTGGACGGCCTCCTCGGCCGCCTTGGCGCGCTCGTCCGCGGCGGCCCGGATGGCCCGCCAGGCGGACTCGGCGGCCTGCTGCTCCGCCTCCTTCTTGCTGCGGCCGGTGCCGGTGCCGTACGAGACGCCTCCGACGCGGGCGGCAGCAGTGAAGGTCTTCTCGTGATCCGGGCCGGTCTCCGTGACCAGGTACTCGGGGACGCCGAGCCCTTCGGTCGCGGTCAACTCCTGGAGACTGGTCTTCCAGTCCAGGCCGGCGCCGAGATTCGAGGACTTCTCGATCAGCGGGTCGAACAGGCGGTGCACCAGTTCGGAGGCCGCGTCGAGGCCCTGGTCGAGATAGACCGCGCCGATCACCGCTTCAAGGGTGTCGGCGAGGATGGACGCCTTGTCCCGGCCGCCCGTGCCCTCTTCACCCCGGCCGAGCCGGATGAAGGCGCCCAGGTCGAGGCCGCGGCCCACCTCCGCCAGCGCACGCGAGTTGACCACCGCGGCCCGCAGCTTGGCCAGCTGGCCCTCGGGCAGGTCGGGGTGGGTGCGGTACAGCGTGTCCGTGACGACGAGGCCGAGCACGGAGTCCCCGAGGAACTCCAGCCGCTCGTTCGTCGGCAGACCGCCGTTCTCGTACGCGTAGGAACGGTGGGTCAGCGCACGCACCAGAAGGGCGGACTCGAGCTGATAGCCGAGCCGCCCTTCCAGAAGCGTGTGGGACGAGGCCTGGTTTTCCGTCGCCTTCTTGGGACTGGACACAGTGCCTCTCACCAGCCCGCTCAGACTTCGAGGACCTGGCGCTTGTTGTAGGTGCCGCAAGACGGGCACGCGATGTGCTGCTGCTTGGGCTCGTGGCAGCGCTCGCACGCAACCAGGGTGGGGACCGCAGCCTTCCACTGCGACCGGCGGTGGCGCGTGTTGCTGCGCGACATCTTCCGCTTCGGAACAGCCACGGCTACTTCTCCTGCTTCTCGTCGACGCCCGCTTCGGCGCCGCTCATCTCGTCCTTCTCGCCGTCCTGCATGGTGCCGGCGAGTCCCTGCAAAGCCGCCCAACGGATGTCGACGGCGTCGTGGTGGTGGTCCGGGTCGTCCGCGAGCCGTGCTCCGCACTCGGAGCACAGGCCGGGGCAGTCTTCCTGGCACACCGGCTGCATCGGCAGTGCGAGCACCACCGCATCGCGCAGCAGAGGTTCGAGGTCGAAGAGTCCGTCCTCGAGGTAGTACCTGTCCTCGTCGTCCTCGGCGTCGTCGCCCGGTTCCGCGATCACGCGGCCCCGGTCGTCGGCGTCAGGGTACGAGAACAGTTCCTGGAAGTCCGCTTCGAGCTCCAGCCCGAGCGGCTCCAGACACCTTACGCACTCCCCCTCGGCCTGTGCACGGGCGGTGCCTGTGACGAGCACCCCTTCCATGACCGACTCGAGTCGGAGTTCGAGCTCCACCGGGGCGCCTTCCGGCACTCCGATGACTCCCTGCAGACCGAGGTCCCTGGGGGCGTCGACCGTGCGGGTCAGGCGCTGCAGCGCGCCAGGACGCCGACCCAGCTCGTGCGTGTCGAACACGAGGGGGTTGCGGTGGTCTAGGCGGGCGTTGGAAGCCATTCCTGCTTTCGATCTTCGAACTCGGAGGGCCCGCCGCCCGTCGGTGTTCGGGGCAGCGGTGATCGCGGACGTACGCGCGACCGAAGAGCCAGGATACTGGACCTTTCGCTCACGGCCCAATCCGGTCCCGGCACCCGGGCTCGGGGCTACAGTCCGCGCCCCTGTTCGTACGCCCGCAGCTGCTCCGCGCTGATCATGCCGGTGTCGAAGAGGCTGGTCTCGTCGAGGGCGTAGCCCTGCTGGTCGTGCGGCTGGTGGGCCTGCTGGGACTGCTGGGCGCCCTGCGGGTCGTAGGCGCCCTGCTGCGGGTCGTACCCGGCCTGCTGGTGGTCGTACGAGCCCTGCTGGGGGTCGTAGCCGCCCTGGTAGGCGTAGGGGTCGGCCTGCTGGTAGCCGTACTGGTCCTGCTGCGCGTAGTCCGGCTGCTGCGGGAAGCTCCCGTAGGGGTCGGGCTGCTGCTGGGCGGAGGCGCCCGCCGGGGCGTAACCGGAGGCGGGCGGGTAGGCCGGCTGCGGCTCGTACGACGGCTGCGGCGGCTGGGCGGGCAGCGGCGGCTGCTGGGCCGGCGCGGGGCGCTCGGCCGGGGTGTCGGCCAGGGCCGCGAGGTCGGCCAGGTAGTCGGCGTCGCTGGAGTGCTGGAAGGTCGTGGTGTCGTCGGCGAGGGCGCCGAGGTCGTCCGTGGCGATCCGGCCGTGCAGCTTCTGCCGGCCGCGGCCGACGGCCTCCAGGGTCTTGGCGAGCACCGCCTCGAAGGCGCCGAGCTTGACATCGACGTACGCGTCGGCGTTCTGCCGCAGGGTCTGCGGGTCCTGGCTGCGCTCGGGCGCGTCCTCGTCCTCGTAGCCGTTCTCGTCCAGGCCGGGGCCGGTGCCGAGCAGCTTCTCGCGGCCGCGGCCGACCGAACCCAGCGTCTTGGTGAGCACGACCTCGAAGTTGGCGAGCTTGGAGTCGACGTAGTCGTCGGCCTCGGCGCGGATCTCCTCGGCCTCCGCGCGGGCCTCGGTGAGGATCCGGTCGGCCTCCGCCTGGGAGCGGCGGGCGATCTCGGTGCCGGCGATCAGCGAGCCGCGCTCGGCGTGGGCGTCGCCGATGATCCGCTCGGCCTCGGCGCGGGCCTGCTCGACCATCTGCTCGCGGTCGCCGATCAGCTCCTGGGCCTGCGCGAGCGAGCCGGGCAGCGCCTGGCGCACCTCCTCGAGCAGCGCGAGCAGCTCGGCGCGGTTGACCACGCACGAGGCCGACATCGGCATGGACCGGGCGCCGGTGACCGCGGCGACGATCTCGTCGAGCTTCTTCTGGACGTCCACCTGTGCTCGCCACTCTCTACAGCTGTGTTGGAGACGGACGGGACGACTGTAGTCCCATCAGCCCTTGCGCAGACGCCCGTTCAGGGCCTCGAGAACGGCGGGCGGCACCAGGTGGGAGACGTCGCCGCCCCAGGCCGCGACCTCCTTGACCAGGGAGGAGGAGAGGAAGCTGTAGGTGGGGTTGGTGGGCACGAACAGCGTCTCGACGCCGGTGAGGCCGTTGTTCATCTGGGCCATCTGCAGCTCGTAGTCGAAGTCGCTGACCGCGCGCAGGCCCTTGACGATGGCCGGGATGTCGCGCTGCTTGCAGAAGTCGACGAGCAGCCCGTGGAAGGCCTCGACCCGGACGTTGCCGTACTCGGCGGTGACCTCGCGGATCAGCTCGATCCGCTCGTCGATCTCGAACAGGCCCTTCTTGGACTGGTTGATCATCACCGCCACGTAGACCTCGTCGTACAGACGCGAGGCGCGGGCAATGATGTCGAGGTGTCCGTTGGTGATCGGGTCGAACGACCCGGGACAGACGGCGCGGCGCACTTGTGATCCCTCGCTCTCCGGTCCGGTCATCGTGCGTCTTCGCACGTAGAGGCGGCGCGACCGTACCAAAACGTTCCCTCGCCGTAGCGACGGGACCGGAGCGCCTCGAAGCCGTCCGGCCAGTGGAATTCGCCGCCTCTGGTGCTGCGCTCCACGGTGACGAGGGCTTCGCCGGCGAGCCACCCCTCCGTGCGGAGTGTGAGCAGGATCTCCCGAAGATCGTCGTCCGTGACGGCGTACGGGGGATCCAGGAAGACCAGGTCGTAGGGGGCGGTGGGGGGCGCCGAGCGGATCACTTGTTCCGCTTTGCCCGCTCTGACCTCCGCGCCGGGCAGGCCCAGGCTGCGCACGTTGTCCCGGACGGTCCGGGCCGCGCGGGCGTCCGCCTCGACCAGCAGGGCGTGACCCGCGCCCCGGGAGAGGGCCTCCAGGCCCACGGCGCCGGAGCCGGCGTAGAGGTCGAGGACCCGTTCGCCGTCCAGGGGGCCGCCGAGGAGGGACTGCCAGGTGGAGAAGAGACCCTCGCGGGCGCGGTCGGAGGTGGGGCGGGTTCCGGTGCCGGGTGGTACTGACAGGCGCCGTCCGCCGGCCCGGCCGGCGATCACGCGGGTCATCTGGGGGTCCTTCTCCGTGGGCGGCTTTACGGCTCATTGTGGCCGCTCGCGGGCCCGGGGCGGTAACCGCACACGCGGTCCGGACCGGTGGCCCCGCGGGCGGGCCGGGTCAGCCCTTCTCCAGGTACTGCTCCCGCTCCTCGTCCAGCAGGGCGTCCAGGGCGGTCCGCAGTCCGGGGAGGTTCTCCAGCTCGGGGTCGGCCGCCACCACCTCCGCCGCCTCCTGTCTGGCCTCGGCGATCAGCTCCTCGTCCTCGATGACCGCGAGGACGCGCAGGCTGGTGCGGGCGCCGGACTGGGCCTGGCCGAGGACGTCGCCCTCGCGCCGCTGTTCGAGATCGATGCGGGAGAGCTCGAAGCCGTCCAGGGTGGCGGCGACGGCGTTCAGCCGCTGGCGGGCGGCGCTCGCCTCGGGCATCTCGCTGACCAGCAGGCACAGACCGGGGGCGGAGCCGCGGCCCACCCGGCCGCGGAGCTGGTGGAGCTGGGACACCCCGAAGCGGTCGGCGTCCATGATCACCATGGCGGTGGCGTTGGGCACGTTGACGCCGACCTCGATGACCGTGGTGGCGACCAGGACGTCCGTCTCGCCGGCCGCGAAGCGGCGCATCACGGCGTCCTTGTCGTCCGGGTGCATGCGCCCGTGCAGGACCTCGACCCGCAGCCCCCGCAGCGGCCCGCGGGCGAGCTGGTCGGCCACCTCCAGCACCGCGAGCGGCGGCCGCTTCTCGGCCTCGTCCTCGGCGGACTTCTTCGCGCCCTTGGCCGGGTCGTCCTCCTCGTCGCCGATCCGGGGGCAGACCACGTAGGCCTGGTGGCCGTTGTCCACCTCCTCGCGGACCCGCTCCCAGGCGCGGGCGAGGAAGTGCGGCTTGTCGGCGGCGGGGACGACATGGCTGGCGATCGGCGAGCGGCCGGCCGGGAGCTGGTCGAGGACGGAGGTCTCCAGGTCGCCGAAGACGGTCATGGCGACCGTGCGCGGGATGGGCGTCGCCGTCATGACCAGCAGGTGCGGCGGCTGCTTGCCCTTGCCGCGCAGGGCGTCGCGCTGCTCCACGCCGAAGCGGTGCTGTTCGTCCACGACCACCAGGCCCAGGTCGTGGAACTGGACCTTGTCCTCGATCAGGGCGTGCGTGCCGATGACGAGGCCGGCCTCGCCGGTGACCAGGTCCAGCAGGGCCTGGCGGCGGGCGGCCGCGCCCATCGAGCCGGTGAGCAGCACCACCTTGGTGGCGTGCTCGGCGCCGCCCAGCATGCCGCCCTCGGCCAGCTCGCCCATCATCTCGGTCACCGAGCGGTGATGCTGCTGGGCGAGGACCTCGGTGGGCGCGAGCATCGCGGCCTGGCCGCCCGCGTCGACCACGGCGAGCATGGCGCGCAGCGCGACCAGCGTCTTGCCGGAGCCGACCTCGCCCTGCAGCAGACGGTGCATCGGGTGCTCGGTGGCGAGGTCGCCGAAGATCTCCTCGGAGACCTTCCGCTGGCCCTCGGTGAGGGTGAAGGGCAGCCGGTCGTCGAAGGCCGTCAGGAGGCCGTCGGGCCTCGGTCTGCGGGCCACGGCGGGCAGCTGGGCGTCGGCGTGGCGGCGCCGGGCCAGGGCGACCTGGAGGACGAAGGCCTCGTCCCACTTCAGGCGGGCCCGGGCGTCGGCGATGTCGGCCTGGGTGTGCGGGCGGTGGATCTTGAGCAGGGCCTCGGGGAGGCTGACCAGGCCCCGGCCCGCCTGCAGGGAGGCCGGCAGGGGGTCCACGGCTTCCCGGGCGCTCGGCAGCACCGTCTGGACCGCCTTGCCGATCTTCCAGGACTCCAGTTTGGCGGTGGCCGGGTAGATCGGGATCAGGGCGCCGGCCCAGGTCTCGACGGTCTCCTCGCTGTCGCCGCGCAGGAGTTCGTAGGCCGGGTGGGCGAGCTGGAGGCGGCGGTTGAAGACGGAGACCTTGCCGGCGAACATCGCGCGCGTGCCCGGCAGCAGATCCTTGTGCGGCTTGTGGACGCCGTTGCCGAAGAAGACGAGCTGGAGCCGGCCGCTGCCGTCGGTGATCGTGACCTCGAGGCGCTGTCCCTTGCCGCGCGGGGCCCGGGAGGAGGCGAAGGTGTGCAGGCGGGCGTCGGCGACCTGGGCGACCACCGTCACGTGCTCGTCCATCGGGAGTTCGGCGAGCGGGGTGAGCCGGCCGCGCTCCTCGTATCTGCGCGGATAGTGGTGCAGGAGGTCGCCGACGGAGGTCAGGCCGAGGTGCTCGGCCATCACCTTCGCGGTGGCGGGGCCGAGCACTGACTTCAGTGACTGCTTCAGTGGTTCTTCCAGTGCGGGCACGAGATCCATTGCACACCACCGCACCGACAAAGCCGTAGCGGCCGCCCGGCGGCGTCGGGCGCGCGCGCCGTACCGGTTCGGGAAACCGCTGGTCAGGTGGCCCGTTCCGGCTCTAGGATGACGCGCTCCGGCCATCCCCCGCGGTCACCGCCCCACCCGGGACCGCCCGACCCCGCGCCGAACGCACGCTCCCCCCGCCGGCGCTGCGACGATGGACTCCCAGACCTCACAGTCATCCCAGGCATCCCAGTCACCTCACACCTTCCAGGTCGACCTGCGCGGTCTGGTGGACCTGCTCTCCCATCACCTCTACTCCAGTCCCAAGGTCTACCTGCGCGAGCTGCTGCAGAACGCGGTGGACGCCATCACGGCCCGGCGGGCCGAGGACCCCGGCGCCCCGGCGCGGGTGCGGCTGCACGCGGCGGACGGGACCCTGCGGGTGGAGGACACCGGCGTCGGGCTCACCGAGTCGGACGTGCACAGCCTGCTGGCGACCATCGGCCGCAGCTCCAAGCGGGCGGACGGCCTGCGGGAGGCCCGGTCCGACTTCCTCGGGCAGTTCGGCATCGGTCTGCTGGCCTGCTTCGTGGTCGCCGAGCGGATCAGGGTGGTCAGCCGCAGCGCCCGGACGCCCGGGGCGCCGCCGGTGGAGTGGACGGCCCGCGACGACGGCTCGTACACCGTGCGCACGCTGCCCGACGCGGAGCGGCCCGAGCCGGGCACCACCGTGCACCTGGTGGCGCGGGCCGGCGCGGCCGAGTGGCTGGCGCCCGAGCGGGTCCGCGCCCTGGCCCGGGACTTCGGCTCGCTGCTGCCGTACGACGTCCGGGTGGGCGAGGAGGCCGTCACCGACCTGCCGGCGCCCTGGGACCGCCCGTACCCGTCCCCCGCGGCACGGCGGGTGGCGCTGGCCCGGCACTGCCACGAGCTGTTCGGGTTCACGCCCCTGGACTCGATCGGCCTGGACGTGCCGGTGGCCGGGATCCGGGGGGTGGCGTACGTGCTGCCGTCGGCGGTCAGCCCGGCGCAGCGGGCCACCCACCGGGTGCACCTGAAGGGCATGCTGCTCACCGAGCGGGCCGAACAGCTCCTGCCGGACTGGGCGTTCTTCGTGCGCTGCGTGCTGGACACCGACAGCCTGCGGCCCACGGCCTCGCGCGAGGCGCTGTACGAGGACGAGACGCTGGCGGCGGTGCGGGAGGCGCTGGGCGAGCGGATCAGGTCCTGGCTGACCGGGCTGGCGGCCGGCGATCCGGAGCGGCTGGCCGCGTTCCTCGCCGTGCACCACCTGGGGGTGAAGTCCCTGGCCCGGCACGACGCGGAGATGCTGCGCACGATGCTGCCGTGGCTGCCGTTCGAGACCACCGACGGGCAGCTCTCCCTGGAGGAGTTCGCGCAGCGGCACCCGGTGGTGCACTTCACCCGTACGGTCGAGGAGTACCGGCAGGTCGCGCCGATCGCCTCCGCGCAGGGCGTCGGAGTCGTCAACGGCGGCTACACGTACGACAGCGAGCTGGTGGAGGCGCTGCCGTCGGTGCGGCCGGGCACGGTGGTCGCCGAACTGGACGCGGACACGGTGACCGCGCACCTGGACGCCGTGGACCCGGCGGAGGAGCTGGCGCTGTCCGGCTTCCTGGCGGCCGCGCGGGCGAAGCTCGACCCGCTGGGCTGCGATGTCGTCCTGCGGGCGTTCCACCCGCTGTCGGTGCCCGCGCTGCACCTGGACGACCGGGCCGCCCGGCACGAACAGGCCAGGGCCGAGGCCGAGGAGCGGGCCGACGACCTGTGGGCGGGGATCCTGGGCTCGCTGCGCGGCAGCGCACCGCGCGCGCGGCTGGTGCTCAACCACCTCAACCCGCTGATCCGGCGGATCGCCTCGGTCGGGGACCCGGAGCTGATCGGCACCGCCACCGAGTCGCTGTACGGGCAGGCGCTGCTGATGGCGCAGCGCCCGCTCAGGCCGGCCGACTCGGCGCTGCTGAACCGGGCGTTCATCGGCCTGCTGGAGTGGGCCACACACGGGGAGAACGGTCACTGATGGGTGAGATCACGGACCTCGACGCGCTGCGCCGGGCGATGGCGGAGAACTCCGGGCAGCCGGAGGGGCCGGCCCGCAACGCGCGCGCGGAGCGGCTGCTCGCCGAGGCGGAGCGGCTGGACGTCCCGCTCGCCGTGATCGAGGCGCTCGGGCACCAGCTGAAGGTCTACAACTACAGCTCCGAGAAGGACAAGATGTTCGTCCCGTTCGCGCGGCTGCTGCGCATGTGGGACGAACGGCCCGGGGACTTCGACGAGTACGAGACGCACTCGCTGCACTGGGTCTTCAAGTGGATGTCGGCGGGCATGCTGGACCAGCCGCACGTGCCGCTGGCCTCGATCGAGAAGTGGCTCGGCGAGATGGAGCACCGCTACCGGCTCGCCGGGCACTCCGAACGGGCCGTGCGGGCGGCCGAGTTCAGCGTGGCCGCGCACATCGGCGATCTCGGCCGGGCCGGGCGGGCGTACGCCGCCTGGCTGGCCGCGGACCGGGATCAGATGGCCGACTGCCACGCCTGCGAGCTGCACGGGCAGGGCGTCTGGCAGGTCGAGTGCGGCGCGGACGCCGAGGCGCTGCGGCTGTGGCGGCCGGTGCTGGAGGGCGAGTACAGCTGCGCCCACGAGCCGCACACGGTGCTGGCGTCCTCGCTGGCGCCGCTGCTGCGCCTCGGCCGGGCGGACGAGGCCCGCGCCGCCCATCTGCGCGGTTTCCGCCTGGTGCGCCCCATGGAGAGCATGCGCGGCGCCTACGCCGACCACGTGGAGTTCTGCGCGCTGACCGGCAACGAGGCGCGCGGTCTTGAGCTGCTGGCCGAGCGGCCGGCGTACTTCACGGACACCGGGCAGCCGCGCAGCCGGCTGGACTTCCTGGCCGTGACGGCGCTGCTCATGGACCGGCTGACCGGGCTCGGCCTGGGCGGGCAGCGGGTGCCCGGGCCGGCCGGGCGGGCCTGGACCGCGGGGGAACTGGCCGTCCACGCGCGCGCCGAGGCCCTGGAGCTGGCCGCGCGGTTCGACGCGCGCAACGGCACGCCGTACGTCGGCGACCGCGTGCGCGCGCGGATGGCCCAGGAGCCGCTGGTGGACCGGCTGCCGCTGGGCGTGCGCACGGTGCGCTCCCACCCGGCGCCGGCTACCGCGCCGCGCGCGTCCGAGGCGCCCGGGCAGGCCACGGCATCCGGCGAGCCGGACCTGGCCGGTCTGCTCGCCGAGGCACGCCTGCTGTCGGAGACGCTGCGGCCGCACGCGCTGGAGGCCTGGGCGGCGGTCGCCCGGGCCGCCGAGGGGGTCGAGCTTGACCCGCGCGACCGGGCGGAGATCGCCGACCACGAGGCGATGGAACGCGGCCCCGAGGGCGCCCCCCTGTTCGAGCGGGCCGCCGCGCTGTACGCGCGGGCGGGCGACCCCGGCGAGGCGCTCGCGGCACGCGCGCGCGGGGCGTTCGTGCGGGCGCTGGCGGGCGAGGTGGACGCGGCGGTGACGGCGGTCGCCGCGCTCTGCGACGAGGTGCTCGCGCTGTACGCCGCCGGGGGCACCGGCCTGCGGCAGACGGCGGCGGTGCTGATGAGCCGGGCGCGCATCCTCATGCGGCGGCTGCACGAGTACGGCGAGGACGGCGGCCGGGGCGGTGACCCCGAGGAGGCGCTCGCGGAGGCCGGACGGGCCGTGCGGGAGGTGCTGGCGCTCGTCGGGGGACGCGCGGACGGCGACGTACGGCTGGCCGCCCGGGCCGCCGAGGCGCGCGGCATGCTCGCCGGGCTGGCCGCGCTCACCGGCGACCCGGCGCGGGCCGCCGAGGGGCACCGGCAGGCCGCCGCCGAGTACGTGGCGGCCGGGCTGCCCTGGTTCGCGGTGGAACACGAGGTCGAGGCGGCCGGGCTGGCGCACGGTCTCGGGGACGTGGCCGGGACCGAGCGGGCGCTGCGGTCGGCGCTGGAGCACGGCGGCCCCTACCTGGAGCCGGCCGGGCGGGCCCAGCTCCACCTCCAGCTCGCCGAGGTGACCGGCGGCCGGGGTGAGGCCGCGGAGGCGGCGGAGCACGCGCTGGAGGCCGCGCACTGGGCCGACGAGGCGGGCGAGGGCGGCACGCTGGGCGCGTGGGCGCGGCACCGGCTCGGCGGTCTCCTGCTGCGCCGGGGGCGGTTCGCGGAGGCCGCCGAGGTGCTGGAGTCGGTGCTGCCCGACCTGACGGCCGAGACGCACGGCGAGGGGGCCGTCGTGCAGGCGCAGTGGTGGCTCGGGGACTGCCTGTCCGAGCTGGGCGAGCACCGGGAGGCGGCGGAACGGCGGCTGCGGGCGGCCGAGATCGCCCGGCACTGGCCCGAGCAGCAGGACCACGCCACGCTCGCCCATCTGGCCGCCGAGTCGCTGGGCAGCGCGGGGCTGCTCGAGGACGCGGACCGCGCCTATGCGCGCGCGGGCGAGCTGTGGCGCGAACTGGGCAACCGGCACTTCCTGGTGCGTTCGCTGCGTGCCCGCGCCTGGCTGGCGCTGCGCGGCGAGGGCCCGGCGGACGGGGCGCGGGAGCTGATGGCGCAGGCGGTGCGCGAGTGCGAGCACGCCCTGGAGGCGGCGGAGCCGGCGGCCCGGCACGCGTTCACCGCGGAACTGGCGAACACGCACCTGCAGTTCGGCGACCTGCTGGTCCGCTCCGCGGCCGGGGACGAGGACGAGGCGGCCGAGGAGGCCCTGGAGGCGGCGCTGGCCCGGATGGAGCGCGCGACCGAGCTGTTCGGCACGCTCGGCGCGGAGGGCCTGCACGATCGCACCGGCGCCGAACTCGCCGCGGGCCGCCTGGAGGCCGACCTCGGCCGCCCGGCCGGCGCGGCGGCACGCGCGCGCGGCGTACTCGCCGCCTACCCGCACACCGACACCCCGGACGACACCGCCCACGCCCGCCGCACCGAAGCCCGGGAACTGCTCGACGCCCTCTCCGAAACCACCCCGGAGAACTGAACCGGCACGTACATCCGGGAACACCGGACACCCGGGCGCCCGGCGCCGACAACACCGCCGGGCGCCTGGCCACCGACCCCGGCCGGGCGGCCGGCGCGGCGGCACGCGCGGGCAACGTACTCACCACCCCAACCGCACTCGGACGACACGGAGAGCCGAACCGGCAGGCACCGCCCCGCACCGAACTCGCCGCCGGGCACCCGCGCACCGACCCCGGCCCCCGGCCAAGGCGGGTGGCACGCGTGCGGAGCGGCCCGCCGGCCAGCCGGATGCCGGGGTGGGCGATGACGTGGTCGGCGGGTGTCGCGCCCGGCGTCCCGGGCCGTGCGGGCGTACGGGGCCGGGGTCACTCCACGCCGATGAGCAGCAGGGCTCCCTGCCGGCCGCCCCGGTAGACCAGCGTGTCCACCGCCAGGTAGGACTCGCGGACGTAGGTCTCCAGGTGGGCGGCGACGGATTCGGGAGCCTCGTCGCCTACGACGAGCGTGACCAGTTCGCCGCCCGCCCGCAGCATCCGGTCCAGGAGGGTCTCGGCGGTGGCGGTGAGGTCGGGCCCGATCACCGCCACGTCGCCGTCGATCAGGCCCAGCACGTCCCCGGCCTGGCAGATGCCGGCGCTCGTCCAGGACTCCCGCTCGGCGACGAGGACCTCGGCGTACCGGGTGGCGCCCGCCGCCGACGTCATCTGGACGACGTCCTCGTCGAACCGGCGCTCCGGCTCGTGCACGGCGAGCGCGGCGATGCCCTGGACCGCCGAGCGGGTCGGGATCAGGGCGACCCGGACGCCCTCGGTGCGCGCCTGCTCGGCGGCCGCCGCGGCGGTGTGCCGCAGTTCGGCGTCGTTGGGCAGCAGCACCACCTCGCGCGCGTGGGCCCGCCGTACGGCCTGCACCAGCTCCCCGCTGGCGGGCGGCTCCCCGGGGCGGGCGAGCACGGTGGTCGCGCCGGCGTCGGCGTACAGCCCGGCCAGGCCCTCACCGGGCACGACGGCGACGACGGCCCGCTGGGCGCGCTCGCGCGGCGGCCGCTCGCCCCCGGTGTGCACATCGCCGGCCCCGAAGTGGGTGATGCGGATCCGGTACGGGCGTCCCGCCTCGACGCCCGCCTCCACGGCGGCCCCGGCGTCGTCGACGTGGACGTGCACGTTCCACAGTCCGTCGCCGCCGACCACGACGAGGGAGTCGCCGAGGGCGTCGAGCCGCGCGCGCAGCCGGGCCACGGCCTCGTCACCGGCCTCCAGCAGGTAGATCACCTCGTAGGCGGGGCCGTCGTCGGCGCCGTCGGCGGCGTCGGCACAGGTCTCGGCGTCGGAGAAGGGCGTCACACGCGCGTGCGCCTCGGCGACGGCGGCCGCGGTCTCGCGAAGGGCCTCCCGTGCCCTCGGGATCTCGCCGGCCGCCTCTCCCGTGCACGCCTCCACCAGGGCGCCGAGCACCGTCACCAGACCCCGGCCGCCCGCGTCGACCACCCCGGCCCGCCGCAGCACGGCGAGCTGTCCCGGGGTCGCCGCGAGGGCCGCGCCGGCGCCCTCGTAGGCGGCCCGGGCGACCGCCGCGCAGTCGCCCTCCGCCGTCTCGGCGGCGGTCGCGGCGGCCGCGGCGACGGTGAGCACGGTGCCCTCGACGGGGTGGGCCACGGCCCGGTGGGCGGAGTCGGCGGCCTGCCGCAGGGCCAGGCGCAGCCCGGCGCCGTCGCAGTGGGACGCGTCGCCCGCCTCTCCCCCGGCGAGTACCTGTGCCATGCCCCGCAGCAGCTGGGCGAGGATCGTGCCGGAGTTGCCGCGGGCCCCGATGAGCGCACCGTGGGCCATCGCGCGCGCGGCGTCCGCGAGCGAAGGCTCCCCGGCGCCGGTCCCGTACCCGGCGAACACGGCCTCCACGGCGGTGGCCGCCGATTCCACGGTCAGGTACAGATTGGTCCCGGTGTCGCCGTCGGCCACGGGATAGACGTTGATCGCGTCGATCTCCTCGCGTGCCCGCCCGAGCGCGCGCAGCGCCAGACCGCACCAGGTGCGCACCGCGAGAGCATCCAGTGTCTGCGGCACCTGCGCCACCTGCGCCTCCCTGAGCTGCTTGGACGTGGACGCAGCGTAGACCCCGGAACGGTGTCCTCCGGAGGAGGGCCGGGAGCGGGCCCCCTAGCTGCCGTGGTAGTTTCGCGGTACGGACGCAGCCGTTGTATGCTGCTCCGGTTGCCCGATCCTGATCGGGCCATTCCCCCTGGCAACGCCACTCAAGATCACAGATCCTAGGATCTCGATCCCGGCATGCCGGGATCAACCGTAAGTGCATCTGAAGTCTTTGGAGTGACCCGTGGCTGCCAACTGCGACGTCTGCGGCAAGGGGCCGGGCTTCGGCAACAACATCTCGCACTCGCACCGCCGTACGTCCCGCCGCTGGAACCCGAACATCCAGCGTGTGCGTACCGTGGTCGGCGGGACGCCGAAGCGCGTGAACGCCTGCACCTCGTGCATCAAGGCCGGCAAGGTCTCGCGCTGACGCATAGCTGAGCGCGCGGCCACTGCTGGTTCGCTGCACTGAGCCGGTCCACCTCCGGGTGGGCCGGCTTTTTGCCGTACCCGCGGGGTCACTGCGGTGACCGGAACCGCCACCCGTGGTCGACCGGCCCGATCCCCGCGCCCAGCGCGAACCCGGCGGCGATCGCCCCGGTCACGTACTCCTTGGCCCGTGTCACCGCCTCCGGCACGCTCAAGCCCTTCGCCAGCTCCGACGCGACGGCCGAGGCGAGCGTGCAGCCCGTGCCGTGCGTGTGCCGGTTGTCGTGGCGCGGGCCGCGCAGCCAGTGCTCCCGCGAGCCGTCCGTGAGCAGGTCCACGGCGTCGCCGGACAGGTGCCCGCCCTTGATCAGCACCCAGCGCGGCCCGTACTCCAGCACGGCCGCCGCGGCCCGGCGCAGATCGCCCTCGGACTCCACCCGCACCCCGGTGAGTTGCGTCACCTCGTCCAGGTTGGGCGTGGCCACGGTCGCCACCGGCAGCAGCCTGTCCCGGACCGAGTCCAGGGCGGACGCGGCCAGCAGCGGATCGCCGTGCTTGGAGACCCCTACCGGGTCCACCACGGCCGGGGCGTCCGTGCCGGAGATCAACTCGGCGACCGCCTCGACCAGTTCTGCCGAGGCGAGCATCCCGGTCTTCACCGCCTGGACGCCGATGTCGTCGACCACGCTGCGGTACTGGGCCCGCACCGCCTCCACCGGCAGTTCCCAGGCGCCCTGCACGCCGAGCGAGTTCTGCGCGGTCACGGCCGTGATCACGCTCATCCCGTGCACGCCGAGGGCCAGCATCGTCTTCAGGTCGGCCTGCACGCCCGCGCCGCCGCCGGAGTCGGACCCGGCGACGGTCAGCACCCGGGGGATCACGACTCGATGTCCCCGAAGTGGTCCCAGCCGCCCTTGCTGGTCCAGGGGGCGCCGTCGACGGTCACCTGGGGCAGCGCCGAGGGGTTGAGGACCTCGCCGATCACCTTCCAGCGGGCCGGGAGCTTGGCGTCCGGCGGGAACGTGGCCACGATCGCGTGGTCCTCTCCCCCGGTCAGCACCCACTGCAGCGGGTCGACGCCGACAGCCTGCCCGATGTCGTTCATCTGGGTCGGGATGTCGATGGCGCCGGACCGGATGTCGATGCGCACCTTGCTGGCCTCGGCGATGTGCCCGAGGTCGGCGATCAGGCCGTCGCTGACGTCGCACATCGCGGTGGCGCCGAGCCCGGCCGCGGCCGGTCCCGCGTGGTACGGGGGCTCCGGGCGGCGGTGGGCCTCGACGAAGGCGCGCGGCGAGCGGAAGCCCCGGGAGAGCACCGCGTAACCGGCCGCGGACCAGCCGAGCCAGCCCGTCACAGCGACCAGGTCGCCGGGCTGGGCGCCGGCGCGGGTCACCGGCTCCTGGTTGCGCAGGTCGCCGAGCGCGGTGATGGACACCATGATCGTGTCCCCGCGCACCACGTCCCCGCCCACCACGGCGGCGCCCGCGACCTGGCACTCGTCGCGCAGGCCGTCCATCAGCTCGGTCGGCCAGGTGACCGGGAGTTCGGCCGGGACGACCAGGCCGAGCAGCAGCGCGGTCGGCACGGCGCCCATCGCGGCGATGTCCGCGAGGTTCTGCGCCGCCGCCTTGCGCCCGACGTCGTACGCCGTGGACCAGTCCCGGCGGAAGTGCCGCCCCTCCAGCAGGATGTCGGTGCTCGCCACCACCCTGCGGTCGGGCGCGGCGACCACCGCGGCGTCGTCACCGGGGCCGACCCGGACCACCGGGGTCGTGGTGAGACGGGAGGTCAGCTCCCGGATGAGCCCGAACTCACCCAACTCACCCACTGTGCCCTTCATCGCCTCAAGCCCCTTCTGTGCCTCTGCCTGCCCGGTCGCGCGTCATCAGTCTCCCCGATACCGTCGAGGTGACCGTCAACTTCTGTCGTGCCTGCACCCCTGGCGCGCAAGCCCGGTCCCCGCGGGTCTCCCCGCGGGGAGCGGCGACGCGATACCGTGGCGTTCCTTTTCCCCACATGATCCTCGTGGCCGCCCTGGAGGTTCCGTGGTACAGGCGTACATCCTGATCCAGACGGAGGTCGGCAAGGCGTCGACCGTCGCCGAGACGATCGGCAAGATCCCTGGAGTGATCCAGGCCGAGGACGTGACGGGACCGTACGATGTCATCGTGCGCGCCCAGTCCGACACCGTCGACGAGCTCGGCCGCATGGTGGTCGCCAAGGTCCAGCAAGTGGACGGCATCACCCGCACCCTGACCTGCCCGGTCGTGCATCTGTAGCCCCCGTCTACGCTTGGCCGGTGAACTTCTTCCGCCACCGGCCGGCCCGCCTGCTCGCGCCCGCCCTGCTGATCGCGGTCGCGGGCTGCTCCACAGCGGATGACAGCGCCACGGTCGCGGTCCCCACCCCCGACGCGAAGACGGCGGAGGTCTGCCGGGACCTGCACCGGGCGCTGCCCGGGAAGCTCGACGGACGGAGCCGTCACGACCCCGAACCCCGGTCCGCCTACACGGCGGGTTGGGGAAGCCCGGCGATCATACTGCGCTGCGGCGTCGTCCGGCCGCCGAAGATGGTGGACCCGAAGGTGGCCCAGGGCGGCGACCCGGACGCCGTCGGGGGCGGGGTGAACGGCGTCGACTGGCTGATGGAGAAGCACGGCGACGGCACCTGGCGGTTCACCACGGCGAACCGCGTCGCCTATGTGCAGGTGAGCCTGCCCGCGGGGATGTCGGCACAGGACGAGGGCGCCGGGGTGCTCACGGATCTGGCGGACGCCGTGAAGAAGGCGATCCCCGAGGGGATCGCCTCCATGCGGTGAGCGCGCCGGGTCAGCGCAGGCCGGTCGGGCGGCGCAGGGCCGCCTGCACCAGCCGGTCCACCAGCTCCGGGTAGCCGATCCCGGTGGCCTGCCACATCTGCGGGTACATCGAGATGGGCGTGAAGCCGGGCATCGTGTTGATCTCGTTGATCACGAACTCGCCGTCCTCGTCGAGGAAGAAGTCGGCGCGGACCAGACCCTCGCAGGAGGCCGCCTCGAACGCCTCGACCGCGAGCCGCCGCACCTCGGCGGTCTCCTCGTCGGTGAGCGGCGCCGGGACGATGCCGGGCGTGGAGTCGATGTACTTGGCCTCGAAGTCGTAGTAGGCGTGCGTGTCCGGCGGCGGGATCTCGGCCGGCACCGAGGCGCGCGGCCCGTCCTCGAACTCCAGGACGCCGCACTCGATCTCGCGGCCGCGCACGGCGGCCTCGATGAGGATCTTCGGGTCGTGCGACCGGGCCTCGGCGATGGCCTCGTCCAGGCCGGAGAGGTCGTCGACCTTGGTGATGCCGATGGAGGACCCCGCGCGCGCGGGCTTCACGAACAGCGGCCAGCCGTGCTCGCCGGCGAAGTCGACGATCCGCTTGCGGGCCGCGGACTCGTGCGACTCCCACTCGCGGGGGCGGATCACCATGTACGGGCCGACCTTGAGCCCGAAGGAGGTGAACACCCGCTTCATGTACTCCTTGTCCTGGCCGACGGCCGAGGCGAGCACACCCGAGCCCACGTACGGCACCCCGGACAGCTCCAGCAGCCCCTGCAGCGTGCCGTCCTCGCCGTACGGGCCGTGCAGCACCGGGAAGACCACGTCGACCTCGCCGAGCGCCTTGGGCACCGAGCCGGGCTCGCTGTAGACGACCTCGCGGTTCGCGGGGTCCACGGGGAGCACCACGCCGCCCTCGTCCGACTCGGCCAGCTCCGCCACGTTCGGGGTGCGGCGGTCGGTGATGGCCATCCGGTCCGGCTCGTCGGCCGTCAGGGCCCAACGGCCGTCCGCGGTGATGCCGATCGGCAGGACGTCGTACTTCGTCCGGTCGATGGCCTTCAGGACGGCGCCCGCGGTGACCACGGAGATCCCGTGTTCGGAGCTGCGCCCGCCGAACACGACGGCCACCCGCGGCTTGCGGGACGGCTGGTCAGGGCTCTGGGGGAGGTTCTCGGTGCTCATATCGGGTTGAGAGTACCCGTTGGTATCCCCCAAGTCAGCGGCCGCTCCGGCGCGGTCGCTCAGCGTCGCACGGACGGTCGCTCAGCGTCGCGCGGAGGGCGGCCCGGCGCCACGCGGACGGCCGCCGCGCCCCGGCGGACGGCCGCCTGGCGCCGCGCCGGCCACGGGTCAGCGCCGTTCGGGCTTGGCGCTGCGCGACATCAGCTCCTTGAGGGCGACCACCGGCGGCTTGCCCTCGTGCACGATGTCCACGACCGTCCCGGTGATGGGCATCTCCACCCCGTGCCGGCGGGCCAGATCCGCAACGGACTCGCAGGACTTGACGCCCTCGGCGGTCTGCCTGGTGACCGCGATGGTCTCCTGCAGGGTCATGCCCTTGCCGAGGTTGGTGCCGAAGGTGTGGTTGCGGGACAGCGGTGAGGAGCAGGTGGCCACCAGGTCGCCGAGACCGGCGAGTCCGGAGAACGTCAACGGGTCCGCGCCGAGCGCCATGCCGAGCCGGGTGGTCTCGGCGAGCCCGCGGGTGATGAGCGAGCCCTTGGCGTTGTCGCCGAGGCCCATGCCGTCGGCGATGCCGACCGCGAGACCGATGACGTTCTTGACCGCGCCGCCGAGTTCGCAGCCCACCACGTCGGTGTTGGTGTACGGCCGGAAGTACGGCGTGTGGCAGGCGGTCTGGAGCCGCTGCGCGACGGCCTCGTCGGTGCAGGCCACGACGGCCGCGGCCGGCATGCGGGCGGCGATCTCCCGGGCCAGGTTGGGCCCGGTGACGACGGCGATGCGGTCGGCGCCGACCTTGGCGACGTCGTCGATCACCTCGCTCATCCGCATGGTGGAGCCCAGCTCGACGCCCTTCATCAGGGAGACCAGCACGGTGCCCGGCGCGAGCAGCGGGGTCCACTCGGCGAGGTTGGCGCGCAGGGTCTGGGACGGCACGGCGAGGACGGTGAAGTCCGCGTCGCGCAGCGCCTCGGCGGCGTCGGCGGTGGCCCTGAGGTTGCGCGGGAGTTCGACGCCGGGCAGGTAGTCGGGGTTGGTGCGGGTGGAGTTGACCGCCTCGACCGGCTCCGGGCGGCGGGCCCACAGGGTGACCTCGCAGCCGGCGTCGGCGAGGACCATGCCGAAGGCGGTGCCCCACGAGCCGGCGCCCATGACGGCGGCGCGGACAGGCGTGCTCACTTGCCGCTCTCCTCCTCGGTGCCGGTCCGCGAGACGTCCCGGCCGGCCCCGGCCGCCTGCGTCTGCGCGACGGCCGTCTCCGCGGCGGCCGCCTGCCGCGCGGCCTGTTCGGCGGTCCTGCGGCGCTGCTCGACCCGCTCGCGGCGCGGGTCGTAGGGGGTCTCGGGCGCCTTCTCGCCGCGAATCTCCTCCAGCAGGCGGGTGACGGCCGCCATGATGACCTCCGTCGCCTCCTTCAGGACGTCGGCGGTCATCTCCCGGTCGTAGAAGCGGGAGAGGTCCACCGGCGGTCCGGCGAGGACGTGGTGCGTCTTGCGGGGCAGGAGGTGGGGCTTCTTGGCGTAGGGCGGCAGCAGTTCGTTGCAGCCCCACTGGGCGACCGGGATCACCGGGCACTTGGTCTGCAGGGCCACGCGGGCAGCGCCGGTCTTGGCGGTCATGGGCCAGCCGTCGGGGTCGCGGGTGAGGGTGCCCTCGGGGTAGAAGGCGACGCACTCGCCGCGCTCCACGGCGTCGATCGCGGCCCGGAACGCGCTGAGCGCGTCCGTGCTCTCGCGGTAGACGGGGATCTGCCCGGTGCCGCGCATGGCGGCGCCGACCAATCCCTTCTTGAAAAGGCCGCTCTTCGCCAGGAATCGCGGAACCCGTCCGGTGTTGTACTGATAGTGCGCGTATGCGAAGGGGTCCACGTGTGAATTGTGGTTCACCGCGGTGATAAATCCGCCCTCGGCCGGAATGTGTTCCATTCCGCGCCAGTCCCGCTTGATCAGAACCACCAGCGGCGGTTTGCAGAGGACCGCAGCGAAGCGGTACCAGAACCCGATTTGGCGGCGGGGCACGCGGACACCTTCCTCTAGGCCTCTAAGGGCTGTCATCTCGGCACCTCGGCCGGGAGCCGCACAAGTGTCGCCCCAGGCCGCCGGTCTGTCGAGAACACCGTACGCCCGCCCGTCCCCGGCCACCGCTCCGCCGGGAGCCTCGCGTCCCCGCCGGCACCCGGCCGGCCGGAGGCGCCGGGTGACAATGAGCGCGACGAGAGAGGGACGGTACGCCGGTGCAGTGGACCTTGGTCATCCCCCTGAAGCCTTTGGCGCGGGCCAAGAGCAGGCTTTCGGACACCGCCGCGGACGGGGTGCGCCCGGGTCTCGCGCTCGCGTTCGCGCAGGACACCGTGGCCGCGGCGCTGGCCTGCGCGGCCGTCGCGGGTGTGGTGGTCGTCACGGACGATCAGCTTGCGGCCCGGGCGCTGGAGGCGCTGGGGGCCAGGATCGTCCCGGACGCCCCTGGCAGCGGGCTGAACGCCGCGCTCGCCCACGGCGCCTTCGCCGTACGGGAATCGCGGCCGGCCGCCGCGGTCGCGGCGCTGAACGCGGATCTTCCGGCGCTGCGCCCGGATGAATTGTCCCGCGTGCTGGACGCGGCGGCCGGATATCCGCGGGCCTTTCTCGCGGACGCGGCCGCGGTGGGCACGACTCTGCTGGCGGCGGCGCCCGGACAGCCGTTGCGGCCGGCATTCGGCACCGATTCCCGTGCCCGGCACCGGGCGTCCGGCGCGGCGGAACTCGGGCTGCCGGACGTGAATTCCGTACGGCAGGACGTGGACACGGGTGAGGATCTGCGGGCCGCGCTGGCACTGGGTGTGGGGCCGTACACGGCGGCGGTGTCGGCGGGGCTGCTGATCCCGGAGTCCTGAGCGGTGTCCCCGAGCGGCGCCGGCAGGGGCGCGATCAGCCGTGGCGGGCGGGCCTCCTGCGCGTACCCGCGGCCCGGCGGCGGGCCCGCGCAGGCACTACGCTGGCCGGCATGCAGGCCACCGCGTACACGTACGACCCCGGCACCCGCAGCGGGCAGGTGCTGCTCGACGACGGCACTCCCGTGCCCTTCGACGCGGCGGCGTTCGACGCGGGCGGGCTGCGGCTGCTGCGGCCCGGGCAGCGAGTGCGGATCGAGACGGAGGACGAGGGCGCGGCCCGGCGGATCACCCTGGTGACGCTGCAGACGTTCTAGGGCCTGTCCGACAAGCTCCAGGGCCGTTGATCAAACCGGCCGAAGGCCGCGGGCCGGACTCCCGAGGGGAGTCCGGCCCGGCGCGTGAGTGCCCTGGTGATATCAAGACGCCTTGCGGGCGGTGGCCTTCTTGGCGGTGGTCTTGCGAGCCGTCGACTTCTTGGCCGGGGCCTTCTTGGCGGTGACCTTCTTCGCCGGGGCCTTCTTGGCGGTGGTCTTCTTGGCGGCGGCCTTGGCCGTGGTGGTCTTCTTCGCGGCGGCCTTGGTGCCCGTCGTCTTCTTCGCGGTCGTCTTCTTGGCGGCGGCCGTGGTCTTCTTCGCGGCCGGCGTCGCCTTCTTCGCGGCGGCCTTCTTCGCGGCCGCGGTGGTCTTCTTGGTGGCGGCCTTCTTGCCCACGGCCTTGGCGATGGTGGGCGGCGCGCCCGACAGGCTGCCCTTGGGCGCCTTCTTCACCGAGACCTCGCCGCCCCGCGGCAGCTTCTTCGAGCCGCTCACCAGGTCCTTGAATCCCTGACCGGCGCGGAAGCGCGGCACGGAGGTCTTCTTCACGCGAACCCGCTCGCCCGTCTGGGGGTTACGGGCGTAGCGGGCGGGGCGGTCCACCTTCTCGAAGGACCCGAAGCCGGTGACCGAGACCCGCTCGCCCGCGACGACCGCGCGGACGATGGCGTCCAGAACATGATCGACAGCGTCGGCCGCCTGCTGGCGGCCACCCAACTTGTCGGCAATCGCTTCTACGAGCTGCGCCTTGTTCACGTCTTCCCCTTCGGAGACATCGCCAGAACGAAAGTGTTCAAGCTTTTTCGCACGTTAGGCAGATATATACCGCAAATCAAACACGAAACGGGCTTATCACCCTTGTGCCGCAGCGAAGTCGGCTGCCCAGGACCGCTCAGCGGTCCTCTTCGGGGAACCGTCCCTCGTCGAGGTCCGCGATGAACCGCTCCAGTCGCCTTGCCGCACCGGCGAGATCGTGCTTGGCCGCGGCCGTAATGACCAGCAGCTTCCGGGTCAGCGCCATCCGTACGCCCTCCGGGACTTGCAGTGCGCGCACCCTCGAGTGCGCTTCCTTGAGCCGGCCCGCGACTGCCGCATAGAGCTGGAGTTGGCCGTCGTGGTCCATGCACAGATTGTGCCATCTGGGGCGAGTTGTCGCCTGCGCAGGGTGCAACTGCCGCGCCGGACAGTCGTGTCGGCACTCGCGCGGAGCGCGCCCACGCCGGGCGTCTACCCGGCCAAACACCGCTCTAACGTGGGAAGTTGTGTCCCCACGATCACCCGCGCGGGGCCGTTCGGGTGCAGACATGGCTGTACCCCCGATCGTGGCGATCGGGGGTACAGGCGGGGTGTTGGGGTGGCCGAAAGTCGACCTGCCGGGGCCCTCGGGTCAGACCTGGAGCGTGCGCGGCTTGTAGGCGGGCCGCCCGCCCTCGTAGGCGGCGATGTCGGCCTCGTTCCGCAGGGTGATGGAGATGTCGTCCAGCCCGTTCAGCAGCCGCCAGCGGGAGTTCTCGTCCAGCTCGAAGGGGGCGGTCACACCCGGGGCGCGCACCTCGCGGGCCTCGAGGTCGACGGTGATCTCCACCTGCGGGTCCGCCTCGGTCAGCTCCCACAGCCGGTCCACGACCTTCTGGTCGAGCACCACCGTGAGCAGCCCGTTCTTCAGCGAGTTGCCACGGAAGATGTCCGCGAACCGGGAGGAGATCACGGTCTTGAAGCCGTAGTTCTGCAGCGCCCAGACGGCGTGCTCCCGGGAGGAACCGGTGCCGAAGTCCGGACCGGCGACCAGGACGGTGGCGCCCTGGCGCTCGGGACGGTTGAGCACGAACTCCGGGTCCTTGCGCCAGGCCTCGAACAGCCCGTCCTCGAAGCCGTCCCGCGTCACCTTCTTGAGCCAGTGGGCGGGGATGATCTGGTCGGTGTCCACGTTGCCGCGGCGCAGCGGGACGGCCCGGCCGGTGTGGGTGGTGAAGGCTTCCATGGTTATCGGACTCCAGCGGGCGTGCGGTCGTCGGTCAGGTCGGCGGGCGAGGCCAGGTGCCCCAGGACCGCGGTGGCCGCCGCGACCTGCGGCGACACCAGGTGGGTGCGGCCGCCCTTGCCCTGCCGTCCTTCGAAGTTGCGGTTGGAGGTGGAGGCGGAGCGCTCACCGGGGGCGAGCTGGTCGGGGTTCATGCCGAGGCACATCGAGCAGCCCGCGTGCCGCCACTCGGCGCCGGCCTCCTTGAAGACCACGTCCAGGCCCTCGGAGACGGCCTGCAGACCGACCCGCGCGGAGCCCGGGACGACCAGCATCCGTACGCCGTCGGCGACTTTGCGGCCGCGCAGCAGTTCGGCGGCGGCGCGCAGGTCCTCGATGCGGCCGTTGGTGCACGAGCCTACGAAGACGGTGTCCACGCCGATGGAGCGCAGCGGCTGGCCGGCCTCCAACCCCATGTACTCCAGGGCCTTTTCGGCGGCGAGCCGCTCCGAAGCGTCTTCGTACGAAGCCGGGTCGGGGACGGACGCCGAAAGCGGCGCGCCCTGGCCCGGGTTGGTGCCCCAGGTGACGAACGGCGACAGTTCGGCGGCGTCGATGACGACCTCGGCGTCGAAGACGGCGTCCTCGTCGGTGCGCAGGGTCTTCCAGTACTCGACCGCGGCGTCCCAGTCGGCGCCCTCGGGGGCGTGCGGGCGGCCCTTGAGGTACTCGAAGGTGGTCTCGTCGGGGGCGATCATGCCCGCGCGGGCGCCGGCCTCGATCGACATGTTGCAGATGGTCATCCGGGCCTCCATCGAGAGCTTCTCGATGGCGGGGCCGCGGTACTCCAGGACGTAGCCCTGGCCGCCGCCGGTGCCGATCCGCGCGATGATCGCCAGGATCAGGTCCTTGGCGGTGACGCCCTCGGGCAGCTCGCCCTCGACGGTGATGGCCATGGTCCTGGGGCGGGCCATCGGCAGCGTCTGGGTGGCCAGCACGTGCTCCACCTGGGAGGTGCCGATGCCGAACGCCAGCGCGCCGAAGGCGCCGTGCGTCGAGGTGTGGGAGTCGCCGCAGACCACGGTGGTGCCGGGCTGGGTCAGGCCGAGCTGGGGGCCGACGACGTGCACGACGCCCTGCTCGACGTCGCCCAGCGGGTGCAGCCGCACCCCGAACTCGGCGCAGTTCTTGCGCAGCGTCTCCAGCTGGGCGCGGGAGACGGGGTCGGCGATGGGCTTGTCGATGTCCAGGGTCGGGGTGTTGTGGTCCTCGGTCGCGATGGTGAGGTCGAGACGGCGCACCTGGCGGCCGCTCTTGCGCAGTCCGTCGAAGGCCTGCGGGCTGGTCACCTCGTGCAGCAGGTGCAGATCGATGTAGAGGAGGTCGGGCTCGCCCTCGGCGCGCCGGACGACGTGGTCGTCCCAGACCTTCTCCGCGAGTGTCCTACCCATCGCTTTCCCTTCGGCCGGCAAGCGTCCACCGGCCCAACTAGAGATCTTGGGGAGACGGCGCCCGCGCCCCGGTGATCCTCGGGCGTCCGCCGCCGGGCCCTGTGCTGCTCGGGCCGCTGTCTGATTCCAGGGTGGCGCTTTCCACGGAAAATTGAACTTGCGTTTCACAGAGTGAGACGCGAGTATCGTTGCATGGACAACAGTAGCGGCGTCGGCGTTCTGGACAAGGCGGCCCTCGTCCTGAGCGCTCTGGAGTCCGGTCCGGCCACCCTCGCGGGTCTGGTCGGCGCCACCGGACTGGCACGACCCACGGCCCACCGCCTGGCCGTGGCCCTGGAACACCACCGCATGGTGGCACGCGACATGCAGGGCCGGTTCATCCTCGGCCCGCGCCTCGCGGAACTGGCGGCGGCGGCCGGCGAGGACCGCCTGCTGGCCACGGCGGGCCCCGTGCTCACCCACCTCCGCGATGTCACCGGCGAGAGCGCGCAGCTCTACCGGCGCCAGGGTGACATGCGGATCTGTGTGGCCGCGGCGGAACGCCTGTCCGGCCTGCGGGACACGGTCCCGGTCGGCTCCACGCTGACGATGAAGGCCGGCTCCTCCGCCCAGATCCTCATGGCCTGGGAGGAGCCGGAGCGGCTGCACCGCGGTCTGCAGGGCGCCCGGTTCACGGCGACCGCCCTGTCGGGCGTCCGGCGGCGCGGCTGGGCCCAGTCCATCGGCGAGCGCGAGCCGGGCGTGGCGTCCGTCTCCGCGCCCGTGCGCGGCCCCTCCAACCGCGTGGTGGCCGCGGTGTCCGTCTCCGGCCCGATCGAGCGCCTGTCCCGTCACCCGGGCCGTATGCACGCGCAGGCGGTCATCGACGCGGCGGCCCGTCTCTCCGAGGCGCTGCGCCGCTCCGGCTGAGACCGCGCGCCCCGGGAACTGCGCACCGGGAAGGGCCCGCCCCAACGCCGCGGCGAGCCCTCCCCGGTCCCCCCGGTCAGGCGGTCTTCTCGGTCAGGCGGTCTTCCCGGACTCCGGCACCGGCCGCGAACGGTGCGCGAACCGGTCCGCGGCGTAGCGGCCGCGGACCTCCACCGGCACCTGGCCGTGCGCCTTCGCGAGGCCGAAGGCCGGCATGTCGAGGTAGATGGACTCGTGCGAGCCCTCGGGTGCGACGTACGCCTCGTGCCACAGCCCGACGTGCCCGCGCGCCTTGCCCTGGCGCTCCTTGCGGTTGACGGCCGCCCAGACCCGGTGGTGGAACATCTCCGGCGAGGTCGCGTAGGCGTACAGCTTGTCCTTGGACTCCCAGTACTGGACGACGTAGTACGTCCGCGGCGAGGCCGTCAGCAGCACGTGCCCCAGCAGTCCCCGGCCGGGGTCGCGCCCGAGCTGCCGCAGCATGCGGATCATCGACAGCATGACCGGGAGCCACTGGTGCACCGCCCGGAAGTGGTTGATCCTCATGCCTATGAGCAGCACCACCGCATCCCCTTCGACCGCGGCGGTCGTACGCCCCCGCACGGGCTTCGCGAACATGCCGGTCCCCCTCGACAGATAGCGGCACTATCCTTCTGGCGATGCTTGGATAGTGGCACTTCCCAAGGAGAGGCGCAAGAGATGCGGCTGGCGGAGCTCAGCGAGCGCAGCGGTGTGTCCACGGCGACGATCAAGTACTACCTGCGCGAAGGGCTGCTGCCGCCGGGCCGCCAGGTCAGCCCCAGGACGGCCGAGTACGACGAGGAGCACCTGCGCCGGCTGCGGCTGGTGCGGGCGATGATCCAGGTGGGCGGGGTGCCGGTGGCCAAGGTGCGCGAGGTGCTCGGGCATGTGGACGACGACTCGCTCGGCCGCACGATCCGCCTGGGCGCGGCGATGTGGGCGCTGCCGCAGCTGCCGGAGCCGGACGAGGACGACGAGTACGTCCGGGCGGCGCACAGGGAGGTCGCCGCCCTCCTGGACCGGCTCGGCTGGGAGAACACCAAGCAGCTCACGACGATCTCGCCCACGTACCGCTCGCTGGTGGTCGCGGTGGCCGCGTTCCGCCGGATCGGCTACGACTGGGGGGCCGAACAGCTCGCTCCGTACGCCGAGTTGATGCACCGGACGGCCGTCCTGGACCTCGACAACATGGAGACGCACCCCGCGGGGGCGGAGCGGGTCGAGTTCGCGGTGCTCGGGGCGGTCCTCAACGAGCCGGTGCTGCGGGCGCTGCACCGGCTGGCCCAGGAGGAGGAGACGGCGCGGCGGTACGGCTTCGAGTGACCGGCGCCGGGAACGGCGAAGGCCCCCCGCCGAAGCGGAGGGCCTTCACTTGTACCCCCGACCGGATTCGAACCGGCGCTACCGCCTTGAGAGGGCGGCGTGCTAGGCCGCTACACAACGGGGGCGTGGACGCTGCGTTTCCGCAGGTCCGAGCTGGTCTACCTGGACTCGAACCAAGACTAACTGAACCAGAATCAGTCGTGCTGCCAATTACACCATAGACCAATGATGGTTTAGACCAGTCAGTACCCCCGACCGGATTCGAACCGGCGCTACCGCCTTGAGAGGGCGGCGTGCTAGGCCGCTACACAACGGGGGCCCTAGCGATCCTGCATCGAGACGAGTGGGAGCTACCCGAACTCTCCTCGCGGGAAGGATCTGTACCCCCGACCGGATTCGAACCGGCGCTACTGCCTTGAGAGGGCAGCGTGCTAGGCCGCTACACAACGGGGGCTTGCGGATGTGATCCGCGGCGCAGATGAGCTCTGCGAGCTGGCCTACCTGGACTCGAACCAAGACTAACTGAACCAGAATCAGTCGTGCTGCCAATTACACCATAGGCCACTGGAACTCAAGCCCCTCAGGGGTTCTCGTTCTAGTTCGCACCCCCGGTTGCCGGCCTTTCGGCCCGCTCTCCGGCGGCGCAGGAAGAACATTACCCGAAGGTGGACGGGGCTCCAAAACGACTATCCGCGCCGAGGAGCCCGGGGAGTTCGGAGAGGGACGCGATGCGGTGCGGTCCGGTGGGCGGGTCGAGGGTCGCGTAGGCGCCGCCGCGGTCGATCCACACCGACAGCAGCCCGGCCTCCGCGGCGCCCCGGCCGTCGATCTCCGGGTGGTCGCCGACGTACGCGACCTCGTGCGGGGCGAGCGACAGGGCGTCGCAGGCGGCCAGGAAGGCGCCGGCCAGGGGCTTGGAGACGCCCAGCTCGGCGGCGCACAGCAGCGCCTCGAAGCGGTCGCGGACGCCGAGCAGGCGCAGCTTGCGGTCCTGGACGGTCAGGCTGGAGTTGGACAGCACCGCGTGCCGGTGGCTGGCGGCCAGGGCGTCGAGCACCGGCAGGACGTCCGGGAACAGGGACCAGGCCGCCTCGTAGTGCCGCACGTAGCGCTGGAACCAGTCGTCGGCCTCGGCGTCCGTCAGCTCCGGCCGGTCCAGGAAGACCCGGGCCCGGTCGCGCCGCTGTGTGACGAAGTCGACCTCGCCGGCGGCGAAGCGGGCCCACTGCCGGTCGGTGATCTCCCGCCAGCGCGCGAGCGCCTCGTCCGGCGAGCCGTACCCGGCGAGGAGCCCCTCGGCCACCAGGTGGGCGCGCATGCCCTCGCGGTCGGCGGTGGTGTAGTCGAAGAGGGTGTCGTCCACGTCCCAGACCACGGCGCGAATGCTCATGACCCGACCGTAACCGGCGCACGGCCGCCGTGTCCGGTGCGCGGACGGGGGCGGGTACGGCGAAGGGCGGCGCCCGGGTGTCCCGGGCGCCGCCCTCGGCGTGTGGCGTCCGTTACGCCGCGAGCCTCGCCAGTGCCGCGTCGACGCGGGCCAGCGTCTTCTCCTTGCCCAGGACCTCCAGGGACTCGAAGAGGGGCAGGCCGACCGTGCGGCCGGTGACGGCGACGCGGACCGGGGCCTGGGCCTTGCCGAGCTTGAGGCCGTGCGCCTCGCCGGCGGCCAGGACGGCCTCCTTCAGCGACTCGGCCGAGGTCCAGTCGGCCGCCTCCAGCTTCTCGCGCGCCGTGCGCAGGAGGTCGTCGGAGCCCTCCTTCATCGCCTTCGCCCAGGACGCCTCGTCGAAGACCGGCTCGGCCAGGAACAGGAAGTCGACGTTGTCGGTGATCTCGGACAGGACCTTCAGGCGGGTCTGCGCGTGCGGGGCGATCGCCTGCCACTTGGCCTCGTCGAAGTCCTCCGGCGCCCACGGGGCGGCCGGGGCCTTCAGCCACGGGCGGCAGCGCTCGGTGAAGTCCTTGACCTCCAGCATCCGGATGTGGTCGGCGTTGATCGCCTCGCACTTCTTGAGGTCGAAGCGCGCCGGGTTGGGGTTGACGTCCGCGATGTCGAAGGCCGCGACCATCTCCTCGACCGAGAAGATGTCCTGGTCCGCGCTGAGCGACCAGCCCAGCAGGGAGAGGTAGTTGAGCAGGCCCTCGGGCAGGAAGCCGCGCTCGCGGTAGAGGTTGAGCGAGGACTGCGGGTCGCGCTTGGAGAGCTTCTTGTTGCCTTCGCCCATGACGTACGGCAGGTGGCCGAAGGCCGGGGTCCGCTTGGCGATGCCCAGCTCGGTCAGCGCCTTGTACAGGGCGATCTGCCGCGGGGTGGAGGAGAGCAGGTCCTCGCCGCGCAGGACGTGGGTGATGTCCATCAGCGCGTCGTCGACCGGGTTCACCAGCGTGTACAGCGGGGCGCCGTTGGCGCGCACGATGCCGTAGTCCGGCACGTTCTCCGGCAGGTAGCTGATCTCGCCGCGGACCAGGTCGGTGAAGGTGATCGGCTCGTCGGGCATCCGGAAGCGGACGATCGGGGAGCGGCCCTGGGCCCTGTACTCCTCCACCTCCGCCTCGCTGAGGTCGCGGCAGTGGCCGTCGTAGCCGGACGGCCTGCCCTCGGCGCGCGCGGTCTCGCGGCGGGTGTCCAGCTCCTCCTGGGAGCAGTAGCAGTGGTAGGCGTGGCCGGCGTCCAGGAGCTTCCCGGCGACGTCCTTGTAGAGGTCCATGCGCTGCGACTGGCGGTACGGCGCGTGCGGGCCGCCGACCTCGGGGCCCTCGTCCCAGTCGAAGCCCAGCCAGCGCATCGCGTCGAGGAGCTGGTTGTAGGACTCCTCGGAGTCGCGGGCCGCGTCGGTGTCCTCGATGCGGAAGACCAGGGTGCCCTGGTGGTGCCGGGCGAACGCCCAGTTGAACAGGGCGGTGCGGACCAGGCCCACGTGGGGGTTACCGGTGGGCGAGGGGCAGAAACGGACGCGTACGGGTGAGCCGGATGCGCTAGCCACGCTTGACAACCTTGTTGGTGAGAGTGCCGATGCCTTCGATGGTGACGGCGACCTCGTCGCCGACGTTCAGGGGGCCGACCCCAGCGGGGGTGCCGGTGAGGACGACGTCGCCGGGGAGCAGCGTCATGGCCTCGGTGATGTTGACGATCAGGTCCTCGATGGAGTGGATCATCTCGCTCGTACGGCCGAGCTGGCGCTGCTCGCCGTTGACGGTGAGCTGGACGGTGAGGTCGCCCGCGCGCTCCAGGTCCAGGCCGGTCTCCACCCAGGGGCCGAGCGGGCAGGAGGAGTCGAAGCCCTTGGCCCGGGCCCACTGCTTCTCGCGCTTCTGCACGTCGCGGGCGGTGACGTCGTTGGCGCAGGTGTAGCCGAAGATCACGTCCTTGACGCGCTCGCGCGGGACCTCGCGGCACATGCGCCCGATGACGACGGCCAGCTCGGCCTCGTGGTGCAGTTCCTGCGAGAAGGACGGGTACCGGATCTCGTCCCCGGGTCCGATCACCGAGGTGGAGGGCTTGAAGAAGGCGAAGGGGGCGTCGGGCACCGCGTTGCCCAGCTCGCGGGCGTGCTCGGCGTAGTTGCGGCCGAAGGCCACGACCTTGTTGGGGAGCACCGGGGGGAGCAGCCTGACCTTGCTGAGCGGCACCTTCGTCCCGGACAGCTCGTGGTCGGTGAACGGGATGCCCTTGATGATGTCGAGGACGAGTTCGTCCTCCTTGTCGCCCTCGACCGCGCCGAAGGCTACGTTCCCGTCGATGGAGAACCTGGCGATGCGCACGGGATCCTTGCGCCCCTCAACTAGAACCGGCGTACTGACGCCCCAGGTTAACCGGTCGGGCCGCCCGATGTTCGGGCAGTACGGCGTGGCGGGTTTTCACGGCCGGTGGATCACGGCTTCGTGATCCCGAATTCCGCGGGAATTACGCGCCCGGGACTTTCGTGCACTACTCAGGGAATTCCCCGGCCGCCCGCGTCCCTGCGGCGGCGCCGCCCGCCGCCCGGGGCCCGGCCCCTCCCACGAGGGCGCGCGGCAGGGCCGGCGGGGTGGGCGCCGTCCGCGGAGCCGGCCCCCGGGCCCGCTCCGCGGGGCCGCGCACCGGCCTCCGGGAAATCCGTCGCGGACGGCGGCCCGGCGTATCGGAACGGACGGCCGGGAATCCGGCGCGCGGGAAAAGGGACCGCGGAGTGAAACCCGCCGAAAAGCGAGCGCGGCCCGGAGATCGTGTGATCTCCGGGCCGCGCTCGGTGTGTCGGGTGCCGGGTCCGGCTACTCGCCGGCCGGGGCGGCGGCGCCCACCGGGACCTCCATGAGGACGGTGCGTCGCGGGTTGGCCGTCTGGGCAGGAAGGTCGACGGAGTGCTCCGGCAGCTCCGGCGTCTGCAGGTCGTCGGCGTCCTCGAGGTGCGCCAGCGTCGTGCGCCGCGGGTTGGCTATCGTGCGGAACATCATCGTCGTCTTCACCGTTGTCATCCTGTGGCTGCTGGTGGGTTGACAGGGCATCTCATCCTGTAAAGCGCAAGGCTAAACATCGGATTCCCCGTCACGGACGTGAACTGCACAAGTTCTCCATGTGAGTTTGCTCACGACCTCACAGACAAACCGGTCATTTCCGACTCCCATCTCCCCCTAGGGAAACGGACATTGACCCCTTGAAGCGCTCATTCCGCTCCCGATCATGGCGACTGGGACACCGGGCATCGAGCAGCGCGCGACAGCGGTACGCCCGTTTTGTACGAGATCGACTTACACGGGTCGTAGCCTGAGCCTCACGTTCCGTCACGTAGGTCACAGCTCGGCTCACGGCCCTTGTTGGAGATCCGGCACTGTGCTGGAATTCCACGGACCGCCGCGGGATCGAGCCGGCGCGCAGGGGGCGCAACGCAGCGCCGGGTGGCGGCGAGATAGGGGGAACCAGCGCCGGTCACTCAAGACCACCGGGGGGCGTATTCAGGGCGCTCTCCAAGACGCCGACACCGTGTCCCTCCGTTCGCGCGGAGGGGCGCCTGGTCCAGAGGTTGCGACGCTAGTGCAGGGACGTTTCAAGAGGGATGGCAGCGCTTCGGCGGAGCCGGAGGCGCACGGCGGGACCGACCGCGGTTCCTCCCCCCAGCACGCCCAGAACCCGGGCGCGGCCCAGTCAGGTGACGGCGGTGAGCGCTCCGGGCGACCCGGCGCGCCCTCCGCGGCGGGCCCGGCCGGCCAGGCCAAGGCCCAGGCCCCCGCCGCGCCCGTGAAGCCGGCCGGCAAGACCCCGAGCGGCCCCGGCTCGCGTGTGGCCCTGCGCAACTGGCGCATCTCCACGCGTCTGGTGTCGCTGCTGGCGCTCCCCGTCGTCGCGGCGACCTCGCTGGGCGCGCTGCGCATCAGCGACTCGATGGACGACATCCAGCAGCTCGACAACATGAAGCTGCTGACGGACATGACCAAGCAGGCGACCGAGCTGGCCATGGCGCTCCAGGAGGAGCGCGACCAGTCCGCCGGTCCGCTGGCGCACGGCCTGAAGCCGACCGACTACACGGTCAAGGGCGTCCGGGACACGACCGACCGGGCCCGGCAGAACTTCCTCGACTCCTCCGAGCAGATCGACGAGGCGAGCAAGAACGGCAACCTCCAGGGCGTCCGCGACACCCTGGTCAGCCTCGCCAACCAGCTCGACGACCTCGCCAAGATCCGCCAGGACGCCTACAAGTCGAAGAACAACTCGACGCAGACGGTCGAGGCGTACCACCGGCTGATCACCCAGCTGATCGACCTCTCCCAGTCCATGGCCGAGGCGTCCAGCAACCCGGAGATGATCTCGCGCACCCGCGCCCTGGCGGCCTTCTCCAGCGCCAAGGAGTACGCCTCCGTGCAGCGAGCCGTCATCGCGGCGGCCCTGACCTCCAGCAACACCTCCAAGGGCGAGCTCTCCAAGAACGACCAGCTCTACGGCAAGTCGGCGAACGAGAGCGAGAAGGCCCAGATCGGGATCTTCCGCAAGATCTACAGCAGCCAGAACCCGGACGAGCTGCTCAAGCCGATCGAGGACACCAACCCGACGATCCAGGCGGCGGACCTGTACGCCAGGCGCGTCCTGGAGTCCCCCGGCGGCCTCAACGACCTGCCCGCGCGCTCCTACCGCGACTGGGTCGACGACAGCACGACCAAGATCCAGCAGATGAAGAACATCGAGCACACGCTGCTCGAGGACATGGAGCAGAAGGCCCGCGAGCTGAAGTCGTCCTCCGAGCAGGAGGCGATCCTCTCCGGTGCGCTGATCCTCATCGTGCTCGGCGTCTCGCTGGTCGGCGCCTTCGTCGTGGCCCGGTCCATGATCCGCTCGCTGCGCCGGCTGCAGGACACGGCCACCAAGGTCGCCCAGGACCGGCTGCCCGAGCTGGTCAAGCAGCTCTCCGAGTCCGACCCGCAGGACGTGGACACGTCCGTGGAGTCGGTCGGTGTGCACTCCCGGGACGAGATCGGCCAGGTGGCCGCGGCCTTCGACGACGTGCACCGCGAGGCGGTCCGCCTCGCCGCCGAGCAGGCCCTGCTGCGGGGCAACGTCAACGCGATGTTCACCAACCTCTCGCGCCGTTCCCAGGGTCTGATCCAGCGTCAGCTCTCGCTCATCTCCGAACTGGAGTCCCGCGAGGCCGACCCGGACCAGCTCTCCTCGCTGTTCAAGCTCGACCACCTCGCCACCCGTATGCGCCGTAACGGTGAGAACCTCCTCGTCCTCGCGGGTGAGGAGCCCGGCCGCCGGTGGACCCGCCCGGTCCCGCTGGTCGACGTGCTGCGCGCCGCCGCGTCCGAGGTGGAGCAGTACGAGCGCATCGAGCTGGCCGCCGTGCCGACCACCGAGGTCGCCGGCCGCGTGGTCAACGACCTCGTGCACCTCCTCGCCGAGCTGCTCGAGAACGCCACCTCCTTCTCCTCGCCGCAGACCAAGGTCAAGGTCACCGGTCACGCGCTGCCCGACGGCCGCGTCCTGATCGAGATCCACGACACCGGTATCGGCCTCTCCCCCGAGGACCTCGCGGCGATCAACGAGCGGCTCGCCTCGCCGCCCACCGTGGACGTGTCGGTGTCCCGCCGCATGGGTCTGTTCGTGGTCGGCCGTCTGTCGCAGCGCCACGGCATCCGCATCCAGCTCCGCCCGTCCGACTCCGGTGGCACGACCGCGCTGGTCATGCTCCCTGTCGACGTGGCCCAGGGCGGCAAGAAGCCCGCTCCCGGCAAGCCCGGCGCCCCCGCGGCGACCGGTGGTCCGGCCGCCGCGCAGGCCGCGGCCGGTGCCGCCGCCGCCCGCCGGGGCAACGGCGGCGGCCAGGGCGGCGCCCTCGGCGGTGCGCCGACCGCCGGACGCCTCGGCGCCGGACCGGGCCCGCGTGGCCAGGTCGGCGCCCAGGGCCCGCGGGCCGCGCTGCCCGGCACGGGCCAGGGCGGCCGTCCCGGTGCGCCGGGCCAGGCGCGCGGCCCGCAGGGCCCGGGCGGCCCGCAGCAGGGCAGGCCGGCTCCGGCCGGGGCCGGCGCGGGCGGCTTCGGCGGTCAGACGCCGGGCGCCGGACCGGGCCAGCAGGCCGCGGGCGGCCCGCAGCAGGACATGTTCGGCGGCCGCGGTCCGGCGGCGCCCCGCGGCGGCGCGGGCGCCCAGGAGCAGGGCCGTCAGCCCCAGCTTCCGGCGCGCGGCGGCGCCCGGGCCGAACTGCCCGGCGGCAACCCGCAGTCCGACCCCGCGGACTGGCGTGGCAACGCCCAGGCCCCGGTGTCGCGTGCCTCGCTGGACGCCCCGCGCGGCCACGACGAGCAGGACCCGGCGCGGACCTCGCACCTGCCGCGCCTGGACGACCGTCAGGGTCCTGGCGCGACGGCGGAGATGCCGCGGATCGACGCCCAGGGTCCGGCCTCCACCGGCGAGTTCCCCCGCCCCGACTTCGGGAGCAACGCCTCCACCGGCCAGTTCGCGCGCCCCGGCGCCGACGCCCTTCAGCAGACCGGTCAGTTCCAGCGTCCGTCCGGCCCGCAGGACCCCGGCCAGTACGGCCGGCAGGACAACGGCCAGTACGGTCAGCAGGGCGGCAACGACCAGTACGGTCAGCAAGGCGGCACCGGCCAGTACGGTGCTCAGCAGGGCGGCAACAGCCAGTACGGTCAGCAGGGCGGCACCGGCCAGTACGGTGGTCAGCAGGGCGGCAACAGCCAGTACGGTCAGCAGGGCGGCAACGGCCAGTTCGTCCGCTCCGATGTCTTCGGCACGTCGGCGGCCGGGCAGCAGGACCCGCAGAGCACCGGCCAGTTCGCGGCGCCGCAGGCTTACGACCGCGGCTTCGACGGCGGCTCCACCGGTCAGCACGCGCTGCCCGACCGCCAGAACCCGGCCGGCACCGGGCAGTTCGAGCGTGCGCAGCCGGGCGGCCGCGCCGACTTCGGCGCGCCGCGTCCGCCGGCCCCGCAGCCGCAGCGTCCCGTCCGCCGCGAGCCGGAGGCGCTGCCGCCGGCCACCGGTCCGGGCGACGGCCGCACCCCGCTGTTCGACACCCTGGAGACCAACTGGTTCCACGGTGGTCAGCAGGATCAGCCGGACAGCACCCCGGCCGCGGCGCCGCAGCAGCAGGCGCCCGCCCCGCAGCGTTCCGGCGCCACCGGTTCCTGGCGCACCTCGCCGAACGACGAACTCGTCCGGCAGGCGGAGCGCGTACGGCAGCCCGCGGCGGGCGGCGTCACCACCTCAGGCCTGCCGCGCCGGGTGCCCCGGGCCAACCTCGTCCCGGGCACGGCTCAGCAGCAACAGCACCAAAGCGGTCCGCAGGTCTCGCGTTCGCCCGACGACGTACGCGGCCGGCTGACCAATCTCCGTCGGGGCATCGCTCAGGGCCGTCAGGCCGGCAGCGGCCAGACCGGCAGCTTCCCGAGCCCCACTCACCAGCAGGAGCGTTAGTTGAGTCCGATGAGCCAGGCGGCACAGAACCTGAACTGGTTGATCACCAACTTCGTGGACAACACCCCCGGGGTGTCGCACACGGTGGTGGTCTCCGCCGACGGCCTTCTGCTGGCCATGTCCGAAGGCTTCCCGCGTGACCGCGCGGACCAGCTCGCGGCCGTCGCGTCCGGCCTGACCTCCCTGACGGCCGGGGCGTCCCGGATCTTCGAGGGCGGCAACGTGGCGCAGACGGTCGTGGAGATGGAGCGCGGGTTCCTCTTCCTGATGTCGGTCTCGGACGGGTCTTCCCTCGCGGTCCTGGCCCACCCCGAGTGCGACATCGGCCTGGTCGGCTACGAGATGGCACTGCTGGTCGACCGCGCAGGGGCGGTACTCACCCCGGACCTGCGCGCCGAACTCCAAGGCAGTCTGCTTCACTGACCGGCCCCGGCACCACCCACCTCACAAAAACACCGTCCGGCCGCCACAATCCCCCCACCGGCCTCTCCCGACGGCTTGACTGACCGACTTGCTGTCCCGCCCGGAGGATTCATGACCCCGCCCACCGCCTCTCATGATCCGTACGCGGAGCCGTACGGGGACGAGGGCGACCAGCCGCTGGTACGTCCGTACGCGATGACCGGCGGCCGGACCCGGCCGCGCTATCAGCTCGCCATCGAGGCGCTGATCAGCACCACGGCCGACCCGGCAGCGCTCATGGGACTGCTCCCGGAGCACCAGCGCATCTGCCACCTCTGCCGTGAGGTCAAGTCGGTCGCGGAGGTGTCGGCGCTGCTGGCCATGCCGCTCGGCGTGGCCCGGATCCTGGTGGCCGACCTCGCAGAGGCCGGCATGGTCGCCATCCACCAGCCGGGTGGCGACGAGAACAACGGCGGCGCTCCGGACGTGACGCTGCTCGAAAGGGTGCTCAGTGGACTTCGCAAGCTCTGACGCGGGCCGGGCCACCACCTCCGCGAAGATCGTGGTGGCGGGCGGCTTCGGCGTGGGCAAGACCACGTTCGTGGGCGCCGTCTCGGAGATCAACCCGCTGCGCACAGAGGCCGTCATGACGTCCGCTTCGGCCGGCATCGACGACCTCACGCACACCGGTGACAAGACCACCACCACGGTGGCCATGGACTTCGGCCGCATCACCCTGGACCAGGACCTGATCCTGTACCTCTTCGGTACGCCCGGTCAGGACCGCTTCTGGTTCATGTGGGACGACCTGGTGCGCGGCGCGATCGGCGCGGTGGTCCTGGTGGACACCCGCCGCCTCGCCGACTGCTTCCCGGCCGTCGACTACTTCGAGAACAGCGGCCTGCCCTTCGTCATCGCCCTCAACGGATTCGACGGTCAGCAGCCCTACACCCCCGACGAGGTGCGGGAGGCGCTGCAGATCGGCCCGGACGCGCCGATCATCACGACGGACGCCCGCCACCGCGCGGACGCCAAGAGCGCGCTGATCACGCTCGTCGAGCACGCGCTCATGGCCCGCCTGCGGTGACACTCAAGTGAGACGAGCCGTACGGCAGTTGCCGTAGTGCAAGCGGAGCCGGCTGTGGCCTTTGACACGGTCGGCTCCGGTGTTCATAACGGTTCGGCAGAGGAATCACCGTTCTTCACCACGCGACGCGGTCGCGCGGTGCCGCTGTGCGCACGGCCGCCCCGTCTTTTGACGGGGCTCGCTCTGTATGCCCGTTTTATCTGGGGCTTACATCACACGGAACCTCAGGTTCCGAGTGTTTGGACGAGCGGATGCCGCCGTGCTGGAATGCCTGAACTGCCTATTAGTCAATGACGTACTGAGTGGTCGATGACGAACCGGGCTCTGAGAGACTGCGGCACGACGAAGGTGCCGACCGCCGAGAGGTTGTTGGTCGAGTGAGGCGAAGCAAGAACGGTCCCGAGCCGTCGGCGCGGGGCAACTTCACCCCGCCGCCGCGCGCTGCGGCGCCCGCCCCTGTGCCGGGTGCCGAGCCCTCGGCCGCTCCCCCGGCCGGTGGCGGCCGTTTCTCACCGCGTAACTGGCGGGTGCCCACCCGGCTGAACGCGATTCTGCTCATACCCGTGATGGTCGGTCTCGTCATGGGCGGCTTCCAGGTGAAGAGCTCGATCGACACCTGGAACGAGGCCCGGGACGCGGAGAACACCGCCCGCCTGGTCCGCGCCGCCCTCGGCTACGCCGACGCGCTGGAGAACGAGCGCGACGTCACCGCCGCCCCGCTGCTGCTGGGTGACCAGAAGGACGTCGTCACCGCGGCCCGCAAGCAGACGGACCAGGCCGCCGCCACCTTCCACCAGGTCGCGCTGAACGTGCCGGACAAGCCCGGTCTCAAGCGCCGGCTCGAGCAGTTCAAGCAGGCCGAGCCCAAGCTGCAGACCCTGCGCCAGGTCGCGTACACCAAGAAGACCACCGGTGTGAAGACCGAGGAGGGCTACGTCGAAGTGGCCCACCCGCTGATGGAGTTCGCCAACGAGCTCGGTCTGGGCACCGGCAACATCACCTCCTACGGCCGTACCGTCTACGCCATCTCGCTGACCAAGGCGGCGCTGTCGCTGGAGCGGTCGATCGGCATGCACCTGCTGGTCAAGCCCGGTCCGGACGACCCCAACCTGGCCACTCAGCGGGTGTCCCTGTCCTCCTACGCCTACCTGGAGCGCATCGCCCTCGAGGAGTACCTCGGCGGTGGCACCGACCAGGACGCGCAGAAGCTGACCGACGCGATGGCGAAGATCAAGACGGACGGCGCCGCGCTGGTCGCGCAGGAGAAGCAGAAGGACCCGAAGTACGTCGCGCCGCCGTCCAAGCCGAACGCGATGGTCTCGGCGCTGGCGACGATGAAGGACACCTCCCCGCTCACCCGCCAGGAGATGGCCGCGGGCGGTGTGACGGCCCCGAACTGGTGGGCGGTCAACACCCTCAAGTACAAGGCCTACCGGCAGATCGAGTCGGACCTCGCCGACAAGGCCGTGAACGAGGCCTCCGGCATCGCCGGTGACGCCCAGACCTCGGCCATCACCACCGGCGCCGTGGTCGTCGTGGCCCTGCTCCTCGCCTTCATCCTGGCCGGCGCCGTGGCCCGGCAGATGAGCCGCTCGATGCGCCAGCTGCGCAACGCCGCGTTCGGCATCGCCGAGCAGCGCCTGCCGATGCTGGTCGACCAGCTCTCCCGCACCGACCCGGGCCGGGTCGACACCCGGGTCGCCCCGATCCCGATCCACACCAAGGACGAGATCGGCGAGGTCGCCCGCGCCTTCGACCAGGTCCACCGCGAGGCGGTCCGGCTCGCCTCCGAGCAGGCGCTGCTGCGGGGCAACATCAACGCGATCTTCACCAACCTCTCCCGCCGAAACCAGTCGCTGATCGAGGGCCAGCTGACCCTGATCACCGACCTGGAGAACAACGAGGCGGACCCGGACCAGCTCGAGAACCTCTTCAAGCTGGACCACCTGGCCACCCGTATGCGCCGCAACGGCGAGAACCTCCTGGTCCTCGCCGGCGAGGAGCCCGGCCGCCGCTGGGACCAGCCGGTCCCGCTGGTCGACGTGCTGCGCGCCGCCTCCTCCGAGGTGGAGCAGTACGAGCGCATCGAGCTGTCCGGCGTCCCGGAGGCCGAGATCCACGGCCGCGCGGTCACCGACCTCGTGCACCTGCTGGCCGAGCTGCTGGAGAACGCCACCACGTTCTCCTCGCCGCAGACCAAGGTGCGCGTCACCGCGACCCGGCTGCCCGACGGCCGCGTCATGGTCGAGATCCACGACAAGGGCATCGGCCTGACCGCCGAGGACTTCGCGGACATCAACCACAAGCTGGCCAACCCGCCGACCGTGGACGCCGCGATCTCGCAGCGCATGGGTCTGTTCGTGGTCGGCCGGCTGTCCGACCGGCACGGCATCCGGGTCCAGCTCCGCCCCTCGGGCGAGCAGGCCGGCACCACCTCGCTGGTCATGCTGCCGGACGCGATCACGCACGGCGGTGGCGGCGAAGCCCCGCTGGACCGCGAGGAGTTCACGGTCTCCCAGATCATCCCGGAGCAGCAGTTCCGCGGTGAGGACTTCGCCCAGGTGCAGCAGCCGCCGATGCGCACCGCCGCCGAACTCGGCTTCGACGACAGCCGCTACTCGGAGGTCCCCGACGACCTCCGGGACCTGGACCCCGTCGGCCGCTCCCTGATGCGTGAGGAGCGCCGCGCCGCGCTGGAGGCCCAGTCGCACGGCGAGCCGCAGCGGGAGCCGGACGGCCGGCAGTACGCGGACGAGTTCGACGCCCGGCAGGCCGGGTACGACGGCGCCGCCGGGTTCGGCGAGCAGCCCGCCCAGCCCGCCGCGTTCGACGGACAGCAGGCGTACGGCGACCAGGGCCAGGGGTACGAGGAGCACCGCGGCACCGGGTACGAGCAGTCGTACGACGGCCAGTACTACGCGCCCAACGGCGGCATGCCGCACGACGACGGCTTCGCCGCGAACGGCGGCGGCTACCCCGAGCCCGCGTATCCGGAGGCGGCCCAGGAGGAGCGGACGCCCGCGCACGGCTCCGCCGCCGACGCCTTCGGCTCCTACGAGCGGCAGTCCTACCAGGACGACTGGCCGCAGCAGGACAGCTACCAGAACGGCTACCCGGCCCATTACGCTCCGGAAACGGAACCGCAGGCCGCTGACGCGAGCGAGCGCGACGGCGTAGGCTTCGACCGTCCGGGAGCGGATTCTCCCGCTGCCCACCAGATGACCGACGCCGGTCTGCCCCGCCGCGGGTCCGCGAGCGGTCCCAGCGGCTCGAACGGCGCCGGACACACTCAGCCGGAGGCGCCGGCCCCCGCGGGGAACACCCCCGGGAGCAACGGCGACAGCGGCTGGCGTTCGGCCAACGACGAGCGCTGGCAGCAGGCTTCGGCGCTCCGCAAGCCCAAGGCCGGCGGAGTGACCGCTTCCGGTCTGCCCCGGCGGGTACCCAAGGCCAACCTGGTCGAGGGCACCGCCGAGAGCACCCCTCAGGGAGGCCCACAGGTCTCCCGCGCCCCGGAGGACGTCCGGGGCCGACTGAGCAACCTGCGCCGGGGCGTCGAACGCGGACGCAGCGCAGGCAGTGAAACGAACGGCCAGGCCACCAACAATCAGCACGGTGGTCCTGACAGCACCTACAACCAGGAGCGTTAGTGTGAGCCCGATGAGCCAGGCGGCACAGAACCTGAACTGGTTGATCACCAACTTCGTGGACAACACCCCGGGGGTGTCCCACACGGTGGTGGTCTCCGCCGACGGACTCCTTCTCGCGATGTCCGAAGGGTTCCCCCGCGACCGCGCGGACCAGCTCGCTGCCGTCGCCTCCGGTCTGACGTCCCTGACGGCAGGCGCCTCCCGCATCTTCGAGGGCGGCAGTGTGAACCAGACGGTTGTGGAGATGGAGCGGGGATTCCTCTTCATCATGTCCATTTCCGACGGTTCCTCGCTGGCCGTCCTGGCCCACCCGGAAGCGGACATCGGCCTCATCGGGTACGAGATGGCACTTCTGGTGGACCGCGCGGGCACGGTTCTCACCCCGGATCTCCGCGCGGAGCTCCAGGGAAGCCTTCTCAACTAACAGACGAACGGTGCGTATCCGCGTCCCGGGGCCGTAAGGTTTCGGGACGCGGCTCCACACGGATGGGTGCCCGGCACAGTCGGAGGAGGAGAAAGTGGCAACACCCCCAGGCGGTTCGCATTCGGGTAACTGGTCGTACGGCCCTGCCCAGGGCCAGAACGACGGTTCGGCGAACCGGTACGGCTTTCCCTCCACCCCTGCCCACCGCCAGCCGTACGCGCCGCAGGGCCCCGGGCCCTCGCCGTACGACCAGCCGCCGGCCCCGCGGATCCAGCCGGTGCAGCCGCAGCGCCGCCCCGAGCCCGCGCCGGCGTCCGCATCGAACAACCCCTTGGTGCGTCCGTACGCCATGACCGGCGGCCGGACGCGCCCGCGCTACCAGCTCGCCATCGAGGCACTGGTGCACACCACCGCCGCTCCGCACCAGATGCAGGGCCAGTTGCCCGAGCATCAGCGGATCTGCAACCTGTGCCGGGAGATCAAGTCGGTGGCCGAGGTCTCGGCCCTGCTCACGATCCCCCTCGGCGTCGCCAGGATTCTCGTCGCCGACTTGGCGGAGGCGGGCCTGGTCGCCATCCATCAGCCCGGCGGCGACGAGAACGCCGGTGGCCAGCCAGACGTGACACTGCTCGAAAGGGTGCTCAGTGGACTTCGCAAGCTCTAGCGGCGGTCCTTCCCGCTCCACCACCTCCGCGAAGATCGTGGTGGCGGGCGGCTTCGGCGTGGGCAAGACCACGTTCGTCGGCGCTGTCTCGGAGATCAACCCGCTGCGCACAGAGGCCGTCATGACGTCCGCTTCGGCCGGCATCGACGACCTCACCCACACCGGTGACAAGACCACCACCACGGTGGCCATGGACTTCGGCCGCATCACCCTGGACCAGGACCTGATCCTGTACCTCTTCGGTACGCCCGGTCAGGACCGCTTCTGGTTCATGTGGGACGACCTGGTGCGCGGCGCGATCGGCGCGGTGGTCCTC
>NZ_BJTV01000012.1:0-123248 GCF_007176755.1 Streptomyces sp. 1-11 | reverse complement strand
GGACTTCGGCCGCATCACCCTGGACCAGGACCTGATCCTGTACCTCTTCGGTACGCCCGGTCAGGACCGCTTCTGGTTCATGTGGGACGACCTGGTGCGCGGCGCGATCGGCGCGGTGGTCCTCGTGGACACCCGCCGCCTCGCCGACTGCTTCCCGGCCGTCGACTACTTCGAGAACAGCGGCCTGCCCTTCGTCATCGCCCTCAACGGATTCGACGGCAACCAGCCGTACGGCCCGGACGAGGTCCGCGAGGCCCTGCAGATCGGCCCGGACACCCCGATCATCACGACCGACGCCCGCCACCGCGCGGACGCGAAGTCGACGCTGATCACCCTGGTGGAGCACGCCCTGATGGCGCGGCTCCGCTAGGCGACCGACCGCACGCGGAAACCCCGCGCCCCCGGCTGGGGGCGCGGGGTTTCCGCGTTCTGCCCGGCGCGCGCGGCGAGATCGATCCGGCGCGCGCAGCGAGAAGGGCCCCTCCGAGCGGAGGGGCCCTTCTCAGTGTCCTGGGCGGGCGGCCGTGGGCCGGGCGCGGGTCAGCCGTGCCAGCTGTGCGGGGCGCGGAAGCCGGGCTCGCGGTCCAGGCGGCGCCAGCCGGCCTTGGCACGGCCGCGGTGCGCGGGGGCGGCCGGCTGGGCCGCCGCACGGGCGAGGAGGACGGCCGTGATGGCGGCGACTTCCTCGGGCTCGGCATGGCCCTTCTCGACGCGGATGTCAGTGTTCATGGGTGTCAGTCTCCGTCAGGAAGAGGTCCGCGGGGTTGCCGCGACGGGTCCGCTCGGTTACTGCGGCGGGTTGCCGTGCTTGCGGGAGGGCAGGTCGGCGTGCTTGGACTGCAGCATCGCCAGCGACTTCACCAGCACCTCGCGGGTCTCGGCGGGGTCGATCACGTCGTCGACCAGGCCGCGCTCGGCCGCGTAGTACGGGTGCATCAGCTCGGCCTTGTACTCCTTGACCATCTTCTGCCGCATGGCCTCGGGGTCCCCGGCCTCGGCGATCTGGCGGCGGAAGATGACGTTGGCCGCGCCCTCGGCGCCCATCACGGCGATCTCGTTGGTGGGCCAGGCGTAGGTGAGGTCGGCGCCGATCGACTGGGAGTCCATCACGATGTAGGCACCTCCGTAGGCCTTGCGCAGGATCAGCGAGATCCTCGGCACGGTGGCGTTGCAGTAGGCGTACAGCAGCTTCGCGCCGTGCCGGATGATTCCACCGTGCTCCTGGTCGACGCCGGGGAGGAAGCCGGGTACGTCCAAAAGAGTGATGATCGGGATGTTGAAGGCGTCGCACATCTGCACGAAGCGGGCGGCCTTCTCGGACGCCTCGATGTCCAGCACGCCCGCCAGCACCTGGGGCTGGTTGGCGATGATGCCCACGACCTGGCCGTCCATCCGGGCCAGCGCGCAGATGATGTTGCGCGCCCAGCGCTCGTGGACCTCCAGGTACTCGCCGTCGTCGACGAGCTCCTCGATGACCTTGGTCATGTCGTACGGGCGGTTGCCGTCGGCCGGGACCAGGTCGAGCAGGACGTCGGAGCGGCGCTCCACCGGGTCCGCGGACTCGGTCCGGGGCGGGTTCTCGCGGTTGTTCTGCGGCAGGAGCGACAGGAGGTAGCGCACCTCGGCGATGCACGTCTCCTCGTCGTCGTAGGCGAAGTGGCAGACGCCGGAGGTCTCGGCGTGCACGTCGGCGCCGCCGAGCCCGTTCTGGGTGATCTCCTCGCCGGTGACCGCCTTGACGACGTCCGGGCCGGTGATGAACATCTGCGAGGTCTCGCGGACCATGAAGACGAAGTCGGTGAGCGCCGGGCTGTAGGCGGCGCCGCCCGCGCACGGGCCGAGCATCACGGAGATCTGCGGGATGACACCGCTGGCCTTCGTGTTGCGCTGGAAGATGCCGCCGTAGCCGGCGAGGGCGGAGACGCCCTCCTGGATGCGGGCGCCGGCGCCGTCGTTGAGGGAGACCAGGGGCGCGCCGGCCGCGATGGCCATGTCCATGATCTTGTGGATCTTCGTGGCGTGGGCCTCGCCCAGCGCGCCGCCGAAGATCCGGAAGTCGTGGGCGTAGACGAAGACCGTACGGCCCTCCACCGTGCCCCAGCCCGTGATGACACCGTCGGTGTAGGGCTTCTTGGCCTCCAGGCCGAACCCGCTCGCCCGGTGCCGGCGCAGCTGCTCCACCTCCTGGAAGGATCCCGGGTCCACGAGCAGCTCGATGCGCTCCCGCGCCGTCAGCTTGCCCTTGGCGTGCTGGGCAGCGGTCGCCTTCTCGCTGGGACCGGCCACGGCCCGCGCACGGATCTCGTGCAGCTCGGCGACCCGCCCGCGCGCGTCCGCCGGCTCCGCGGTCGGCTCACCCGTCGTCTCTTCCAAAACGGTCATGTAGTGACCTTACGAAGGACACCAAGGAAAGCGAGCCGTCGACTCCGTACAGTCTCCGGACCGTTTTCCTGGTAGCAGTGAACAGAACCAGAGCGACATGCAGCCGTTCCGACTGGTCAGAGGCCGCTCGGGTTGTAGGGGGGCCACAAAGCCGTCACCCGAGAATCACCTCACATCGGTGGACGGCACATGCCATCCCCGGAGTGACGCGGAGCCTCGTACGGCGGCCCGCCAAGTGGACGTCCACGGTGTCGTCGGCGTGGACGACCGAACGCACCGGGCGGTCCCAGACGATCTCCAGCGGCGTGCCCGTGCGGGGCGGCTCGCTGATCCACAGCGTAGCGCTCCGGCCCCGGCGGCGGACGAGCACGCTCGCGCCCGCGCCGGCGGGCGGATCGAAGGGGTGGCCGGGCCACAGGGAGCCGGCCGCGGGGGCCATGCCGGCGTGGAAGTCGCGTGCCATCCCGCCGAGCCGGGCCAGGCGTGCGGCGTAGGGCTCGGCGGCCGGGTCGTATCCGGTGCCGAGCGCGATGTCGAGCCAGCGCAGGCGGAGGGTGTCGAAGGGGTCGGCGCCGACCGCCGCGCGGGCCGCGGGGGCCGCGGCGGCGGTGAGGGCGGCGGCCAGCAGCAGTGCGCGTCGGCTCGGTCCGGTGCTCATGCGGCCGGTCACCGCCCTCCTGGCTCAGCAGCCGCCGCAGTTGTAGTACAGGACGTCCCAGTGGCTGCCCTCGTCGGCGTAGATGTTGCCGGAGCCGGACTGGTACTGCGGGGCGCCGTCGCCGCGCAGGCCGATGTAGCCGAAGTTGTTCTTGATGTACGAGGTGACGCAGGTGTTCTTGCCGTAGTCGAGCTTGTAGCCGTTCCAGTGGGAGTAGGTGCCCGAGGCGTGGCCGGTCTCGGTGCCGCCCGTGATGTTGAGGGCGCAGCCGCTGGCCTTCTTCAGGGTCTGGGCGCCCTGGGCGGTGGCGAGGTTGAGCTGCTCGAAGGACGTACAGGTGGAGTTGTTCCGGTCGGAGCAGTTGCCGGAGGACGACCAGGTGATGCCGGAGGTGCGGAACATGCCGGTGGCGGTCGCGTGGCTGATCTTGGTGACGGCGAAGGCGTCGGTGGCGGTGCCGACCACGGCGACGCCGGGGGCGACGACGAGGGCGAGCGCGGTCAGGACGGAGCGGGCCTTCAGGGCCTTGGTGGCCTTCATGGGGAGAGACCTTCCTGCGGTGGGCCGGAATTCCTGTGGAGCGGCTGTGCAGGTGGTGCGGCTGTGCACGGAGATGGTGCCCGAGTTCTACGCGCGTTCGCCAGAGGGCGTCGGCCGGTTACCCAGAGTTGTTCCGAGAACACGTGGCGGATGATGTTGAAAACTCAACGGAATAGGTCTACCGTCGGAGTCGTTGGGCTAGTTGAACGTTAAACAGAAACCCCGTCGCGGCTTCCCCACGGAGCCGCGGCCGTCCCCAAGGAGAACGTCATGGGCATCTTCGGCCGCAAGGAAAGCACCCCCGAGACCACCGCCCCGGCCGCCGCCGGCCCCGATCTGGCCGCGCTGACCGGTGACTACACGGTCGACCCGGCGCACACCACGATCGGCTTCGTGGCCCGCCACGCCATGGTCACCAACGTCAAGGGAAGCTTCCAGGAGTTCAGCGGCGCGCTGCACCTGGACGGCGCCGAGCCCGCGAAGTCCACCGCCTCCCTGGACATCAAGATGGACAGCATCGACACCGGCAACACCGACCGCGACGGTCACCTGAAGTCCTCGGACTTCTTCAAGACCGACGAGTTCCCGGAGATGACCTTCCGCTCCACCAAGGCCGAAGCGCTCGGCGGCGACGACTACCGCATCACCGGCGACCTCTCCATCCTCGGCGTCACCAAGCCGATCACCATCGACCTGGAGTTCAACGGCGCCGCGAAGGACCCCTTCGGCAACGAGCGCGTCGGCTTCGAGGGCAAGGCCGAGATCCTGCGCTCCGAGTGGGGCCTGACGTGGAACGCGGCCCTGGAGACCGGCGGCGTCCTCGTCTCCGACAAGATCAAGCTGGTCTTCGACATCTCGGCCATCAAGAGCGCCTGAGCCGACGGCGCCCGGTCCCGCCCCCGCCGGTCCCTCCCGAGCCGCGCCCGCCCTCCACTCCCCCAAACGGGAGGGCGGGCGCCGTCATGCGCGGGACCGGTTCAGAAGCCGCCGCCGAAGTCGCCGCCACCGCCTCCGAAGTCGCCGCCGCCCCCGAAGTCGCCGCCCCCGTCGCCGAAACCGCCGCCGAAGTCGCCCGGGTCGAAGTCGGCGCCGGAGGTGTCGCCGCCCTGGTAGCCGGCGGCGCCGAAGTCGCCCTGGCCGGCGCCGTCGCCGTAGGCGTAGGACGGCGTGGACATCATGCCGCCGAGCAGCGTGCCGACCAGCAGGCCGGGGAGGATGCCGCCGCCGAAGTAGCCGCCGGCCCAGGGCCCGTAGGCGGGACCGGCGTCCCAGTAGGGGCGGCGGCCGTACTCGGTGTCGACCTCACGGACCGCCGGGTCGCGGCCGTCGGCCAGGCGGGTGGCGTCGGCGGCGCAGACCGGGACCTCCCGGGGGCTGCCGCCGGGCGGGGTCCAGGCCGCGTCGGCGACGGAGGGGCCGTGCCGGGGGTCGAAGAAGCAGGGCGGCCTGCGCTCCGGCAGGGGACGGCCCTCCCGGCGGGCGGCCAGCCGGGCCAGGGAGAAACGCCCGTCCGCCAGGGCCTCGGTGACCGGGCGCACGTCGTCGGGACCGCGCGCCCCGGCCATGTACCGCTTGGCCTTGTCGTAGGCGTCCAGGGCCTGCTCGTAGTCGGCGCGCATGGCGTCGTCGGCGCCCGGCTCCGCCGGGTGGAAGTCCAGCCGGTCCAGTTCCTCGCCGAAGGCGGTGATGTCCTCGTCGACGACCACCCGCAGCCGGTCCAGCGCGGCCCGCTGTTCCTCGGCGCGACGGCGGCGGTTGCGGCGGACCAGGGTGTAGGCGCCCGCGCCGCCGGCCACCAGGACGACGGCCGCCGTGATCAGCGCCGTGCTCGACGCGCCCCCGCCGCCGCTGCGACCGCTCCAGCTCGCGGGGGCGTGGCCGCCCATGTTGGCCAGGGCGCGGTCGGTGAAGTCGGTGAGCTGGGTGTCGGCGTCCTCGCCCTGGACGCTGGCGACGAGGTTGCGCACGGCGGTGCGGGAGAGGACGGAGGAGTCCGCGCGGGCGTCGAAGCGGTCGCCGAGCCGGACGGCGTACAGGCCGGTGATGCCGGTGGCCGTGCGCAGGTCGGAGAAGAGGTTCGCGGTGGGGTACCCGGCGGGCAGCACCGTGATGAAGAGGGGCTTGCCGGCGCCCTCGACGCGCTTGGCGAGTTTGTCGGCGTCGGTCCCGGACAACTGCCCGGAGGCCGCCGGGTCGACGTAGACCGGGCCCTTGCGCAGGGCCTGGGCGATGGTGGACACGCCGGTGGCCGCCGTCGCGCCCGGAGCCAGGGTGGTCGCGATCACCAGCGCCAGTACGGCCAGCAGCAGCGCCGGGAGGCTTCGGGTCCGGAGGACGGCCTTCACCCTCCGAAAGTACCCGAAGCCTCCCTCACCAGTCATGCGCGACCAGTCATGCGCGCGGCTCGCCGGGAGCGCTCACGCGGCCCGGTAGGCCTCCGTGAGCTTCTGCACCGCCTTCGCGTAGTGGCCGGTCAGCAGCAGGTGGTCGGCGTCTGCGAAGGGCCCGGCCACCGCCGCCGTCATCCGCTCGCCCACCTCCTGCTGGACGATCAGCCGTGCCCGGGTGACCAGTTCCCGACCGGCCCGGTCGGCGCCCGTCCGTTCGGCCGCCGCTGCCGCCGCGCCGAGCGCCCGCAGGGTGGCCGCGCCGCCCCGCGGGACGTGGGTGAGCGTGGTCAGGCCCCAGCCGTAGGGGAACTGCGGGTCGTACGACGGGTCGCCGACGTTGATCGGCAACTGGGACTCCGAGCGGGGCCAGGTGACCGGGAGCTGCCCGGTGAAGGGCCGCCTGCCGTACAGGACGTCGGCGACGCCGGCGCCCTCGGTGCCCGGCAGCCACGAGGCGACGAGCGCGTCGATCCGGCCGAGCCGGTCGCCGACGAGCTGCGGGCGCCCGGAGACGATCAGCACCGCGCACTTCATGGCCGCGCACACCTTGTCCACGGCGGCCTGGTCGGCGGCCGAGAGCGTGAGCCGGTGGCCGTTGCCGACGTCGCCGACCCCTTCCGCGTACGGCGTCTCGCCGACGACGACCACACCGGCGTCGTAGCCGTCGGTGGGCGCCGAGGCGTCCTTGGAGTACGTGACGTCCCCGCCCGCCGCGCGCATGCCGTCAAGGATCGTCGTGCCGGGGACGGTGTTCCCGGAGCCGCCCTGCCAGGTGACGGTCCAGCCGCCGGTCTGGTTGCCGATGTCGTCGGCGTCGGAACCGGCGACGTAGACCTTCTCGCCCTTCCTCAGCGGCAGCAGCCCGCCGCTGTTCTTCAGCAGCACCTGCGACTCGGCCGCCGCCTGACGGGCCACCGCCCGGTGCGCCGGGGAGCCGATGGCGGCGGCGCCGCGGGTGTCGGCGTAGGGGTGCTCGAAGAGGCCGAGCCGGAACTTCTGGGTGAGGATGCGGGAGACGGCGTCGTCGATCCGCCGCTCACTGATCCGTCCGGCCCGCGCCTCGTCGACGAGCGTGCCGGTGAAGTCCTTGTAGGAGTACGGCACCATCATCATGTCCAGACCCGCGTTGACCGAGGTCCGGACGTGGGAGGCGTAGTCGCCGGGGAGCTGGTCGATGGCGTTCCAGTCGCTGATGACGAACCCGTCGAAGCCCATGCGGCCCTTGAGCACACCGTTGATCATGTCGCCCCGGGCGTGCATCTTCACCGGGCCCCGCCCGTCGCCGATGACGTCGAGCGAGGAGTACGACGGCATGACCGTGCCGACGCCCCGGTCGACAGCGGTCCTGAACGGCGCCAGGTGCACGGCCTCGAGCTCCTGGCGGGTGACCTTGGTGACGCCCTGGTCGATCGTGTAGGTGCCGGTGGTCGAGGTGCCGTACCCGGTGCCGCCGTCGCCGACGAAGTGCTTGGCGGTGGCGAGGACCTTGTCGCCGCGGCTCAGGTCACTGCCGTCGGCCCGGCCCTGCAGGCCCTGGACGACCGTCTCCATGGACTCGACCAGCGCCGGGTCCTCGCCGAAGGACTCGTAGGAGCGTCCCCAGCGTTCGTCGCGGCTGACGCACAGGCAGGGCGCGAAGTCCCAGGGGATGCCGGTGGCCCGGACCTCGGCCGCCGTCACCGCCCCGGTCCTCTCGGCCAGCCGGGGGTCACGGGTGGCGCCGAGGCCGACGTTGTGCGGCATGATCGTGGCGCCGACCAGGTTGTTGTGCCCGTGCACCGCGTCGACGCCGTAGATCAGCGGGATCTGGAACCGGGTCGCCTGTGCCCGCAGCTGGAAGGCGTCGATCATCTTCGCCCACGCGTCGGGGGTGTTGGGCGTGGGCGTCGAGCCGCCGCCGGACAGGACCGAGCCGAGCGCGTAACCGGCGACGTCCCCCTGGTCGGTCAGGGCGCCGCGTTCGGCCTGGGTCATCTGGCCGGCCTTCTCCGCCAGGGACATGCGGCCGAGCAGGTCCGCCACCCGCTTCCGCACGGGCAGCTTCGGGTTCAGGTAGGGCAGTCCGTGGGCGTCGATGACGACCTGCGGCGTCTCGGGCGCCTTGGCGCCGGTCACCGTGAGTTTCAGCGGGACGGTCTCCGCGGGCTCCGCGGCCTTGTCGCGCAGGGTGGGCACCCGGACGGTCCGCGAGGCGCCGGAGGCGGTGCCGGCCGGGAAGGTGAGGGTGCCGGAGACCGGGGTGTAGTCCCTGCCGGGGGCGGCGGTGCCGCCCGCCGTCGTGTAGGCGACGGTCACCGGCTCCTCCAGGGGCCGGGCCCCGGTGGTGGTCACGGTGACCCCGACCTTCGCCGTGCCGCCCTCCTCGACGGGGTACACGGCCGCGCCGGTGGTGACCGAGGCGCGCAGCGACTGGTCGGCCCTGCCGTACAGTTCCACGCCGTCCATGGCGAACCGGCCCTTGACGCCGGTGGGCAGCGTGACCGCGTACCCCCACATCCGGTCGAGGCCGAGCACGTGGTCGATGCCGCCGACGGGCTGGTAGTCCGTGCGATAGGTGAAGTCGGTGAACGGGATCTCGACCTGTTTCCAGCCGGTGAAGTCGTCCGTGAAGGAGGTGGTCCACAGTTCGGAGGCCTCGCCGTGGGCGCCGCCGTCCTTGATCTCGAAGGCGACCTTGCGGCCGTTGTCCTGGCCCTCCCACCAGAACCGGATGCCCCGGTGGACGGACCAGTCGTGGCCCGGCTCGCCGGCGGCGAAGTCGTGGGTGAAGCCGCCGTAGCCGCTGATGTCGTAGGTGCCGGTGAGCACCTTGGCGCCCTCGGGGGCGTCGGGGCGGGCGGCCAGTTCCAGGGCGGGCGGGTCGTCCGTGTCGCCGCCCCAGGTGAAGATGCCCTCGGCGGGCTGGGCGGCGAAGGGGACCTCCCCCTCGAAGCGGTCCACGGACACGGGGGCGGGGTCGTCGGCGGCTCGCGCGGTCGCCCAGGGGAGCAGCCCGGTGAGGAGTGCGGCGGAGACGAGCAGGGCGGTTCTTCGCATGTACCTTCCCTCGGCTCTTGATTCACTCATGACTTAGATCACGTCGTGAGTTAACGCGGCCCACACGGCGCCGTCAATACTTCACGTCAGAAGTGGTGCGGGGGCAACGAGCGGCCGGATCAAGGCGGTTGTGCGTTCGGGAGCTGAATGCGCGACCCCTTGACGCCTCCCCGAAGCCGTCATTTACTCACGGCTCGCACGCCTCCCCACCCCCACCTCCCGAAGGGCGGCGCTCCATGAGACGACCCCTGCGCACGGCCCGGCTGCTGCTCGCCGGCCTGCTCACCACCGCCGGGCTCACGGCCCTCGGCATGCCCTCGGCGCACGCGGCCGGCGAGCAGGTCACGGCCTGGCTCACCACCACCGACGACTCCGGCGGGCGGCACGTCGTGCGCGGGCTGCAGGCCCAGACACCGTTCGCCTTCCAGTCCGGGGCCGGCGGCGCCGGCGAGAACATCACGGTCGACGAGAACACCCGCTACCAGACCTTCACCGGCGGCGGCGCGTCCTTCACCGACACCGCGGCCTGGCTGATGAACAGCAGCGGCGCGCTCTCCCCGGCCACGCGGGACGCGGCCATGCGGAAGCTGTTCTCGCCGACGGACGGCATCGGGCTGTCGTTCCTGCGCAACCCGATGGGCGCCTCGGACCTGGCGCGGTACGGGTACACCTACGACGACGTGCCGGCCGGGCAGACGGACCCGAACCTGAACAGCTTCTCCATCGCGCACGATCTCGCCGACGTCGTCCCGCTGACCAAGCAGGCCCTGCAGCTCAACCCCGCCCTGACCGTCATGGCCTCGCCCTGGACCGCCCCGGCGTGGATGAAGGACAGCGGCTCGCTCAACGGCGGCTGGCTGAAGGCCGAGGACTACGGGGCCTACGCCTCGTACTTCGTGAAGTACCTGCAGGCGTACCGGAACCAGGGCGTCGACGTCTCGTACGTGACCCCGCAGAACGAGCCGACGTGCTGCTCGGGCTACCCGTCGATGAGCTGGAACGCCTCCGGCATCCAGTACTTCCTCAAGAGCGAGCTGCTGCCCAAGCTGCAGTCGGCGGGCCTGACCACCAAGGTCCTGGCGCACGACTGGAACTGGGACGTCTACGACTCCTACGCGGCGCAGAGCGTCGACGACGCGGCGATCCGCAACCACCCCAACTTCGGCGGCATCGCCTGGCACGGCTACGGGGGCGACGTGTCCAGGCAGACCGCCGTCCACAACCAGTACCCGGACCTGGACGCGTTCGGCACCGAGCACTCCGGCGGCACCTGGATCGCCAACCAGCAGCGCGAGGACATGAACAACATCATCGACTACACCCGCAACTGGGCCAAGTCGGTGACCAAGTGGTCCCTGGCGGTGGACCAGAACATGGGCCCGCACAACGGCGGTTGCGGCACCTGCACCGGGCTGGTCACCGTGCACAACGGCGACGGGGCGAGCGGCACGGTCGACTACACCGTCGAGTACTACACGATGGGCCACCTGACCAAGTTCGTCCGGCCGGGCGCCCAGCGCATCGCCTCGACCGCGTCGAGCGCCGTGCCGAACGTGGCGTGGCGCAACCCGGACGGGAGCAAGGCGCTGATCGCCTACAACGACTCGGCGTCGGCGAAGACGGTCACCGTCGACTGGGGCGGGCAGCACGCCACCTACTCGCTGCCCGGCCGGACCTCGGCCACCTTCACCTGGGCCGGCACCCAGTCCGGCGGCTCCGCGCAGAGCGGGTCCTTCGTCGGGCTGGCCGGCAAGTGCCTCGACGTGGCGGGCGGTTCGAGCGCGAACGGCACGGCGGTCCAGCTCTACGACTGCAACGGCAGCGCGGCGCAGAAGTGGACGGTCGCGGCCGACGGCTCCGTGCAGGCGCTCGGCAAGTGCCTCGACGTGACGTCCGCCTCGACGGCCGACGGGGCGAAGGTGCAGTTGTACGACTGCAACGGGACCGGTGCCCAGCGGTGGTCGTACAACGCGGCCACGGGTGATGTGGTGAACACGGCGGCCGGCAAGTGCCTGGACGTCACCGACAACTCGTCGGCGAACGGGGCCCGGGCCCAGATCTGGTCCTGCACGGGCGCGGCGAACCAGAAGTGGAAACTGCAGTAGGGCGGGCCGTGTCCCGCCGGTGAGCGGGCGGGACACGCGCGGGGCTGCCGTGCTGGCGGCGGCCGCCGGGTGTCTGCCGCCCGGCGGCGGTGCGGCGGTCGATCGGTGCCGGGCCCGGCACTCCGGGGGGAGCAGCGGCTGCTCCCCCGTCACCGGTACGTGCCGGGTTTCGCGCACTACGTCACCGGCGACTCCCGTACGCCCGATCCTGCTGAGTCGCGCCGCCTTGTCGCGCGGACGCTTTTCACGCTTCATGGTGGTCGTAGGGAAAGCCGTCCGGTACCAGGAGTGCGACACATGACCACAGCACGGGATCTGTTCATCGTCGGCACCGACGTCCCCGGTGACCGCCCCGTGGAACAGGGCGACCTGTCGCTGGCGCTCGCGGGGGCCGAGCTGGTCGATCTGCTCGGCGCCCGCGCGGCGACCCTGCAGGGCGACCGCGTCGTGCCCGGTCCGCCGATGACCCTGGGCGACCGGATGCTGGACGAGGCCGGCTCGGCGCTGGTCCGGCAGGAGCCGTACGAGAAGGTCGACGACTGGCTGTGGCGCCGGGGCGAGGGGCTGGCCTCGGCCTACTTCGACGTCCTGGACACCGAGGGGCAGCTCACCGGTGAACCCCGGCCCTGGTTCCCGCGCCGGCCGCGCGGCGCGGCGGCCGCCGACACCGCGGCCCGGCGGCAGGCCACCGACCGCTGGGAGTCCCGCGAGCCGGTCCTGTCTACGCTCGCGGCGTCCCTGGGCATCCAGGGCGGGGAGCGGGCCGGGGAGGACTTCACCGACGAGCCGGTCGTGGCCGTGCTCGCCGCGGTCGGCGACGCGGTGACCGAGCTGACCGCCGTGCGGCAGCGCCGGGAGATCGAGAACGCGGCCTTCGACAACATCTGGCGGGCGCCCTGACCGAGCGCACCGGCTGCCCGCTGCCCGGCGGGTGGCCCCCGCCGTCCCGGAACCGGCGCCGCGCTCCCCGCCGCGGGCGCCCACGCCCGGGCGGGCGCCCTCGACCCCGGCGAGCACCGTCCCAGGTCCGGAACCCGGCCGCGCCGGGGCCTCCCCGAGACCAGAGCGAACCTACTCGGCCGGCTCCACGCCCGCCCGGAGCAGCCCGAAGGTGTAGGCGTCCTCCAGGGCCTGCCAGGACGCGGCGATGACGTTCTCCGCCACGCCGACCGTGGACCACTCGCCGCCGCCGTCGGAGGTGGAGATCAGGACGCGGGTGGTGGAGGAGGTGCCGTGCACGCCCTCCAGGATGCGGACCTTGTAGTCCACCAGCTCCAGCTTGGCGAGCTGCGGGTAGATCTTCTCCAGCGCCACCCGCAGGGCGCGGTCGAGGGCGTTGACCGGGCCGTTGCCCTCCGCGGTGGCGACGATCCGCTCGCTCTTGGCCCACAGCTTGACCGTGGCCTCGTTGGCGTGGGTGCCGTCGGGGCGGTCCTCCACGATGGCCCGCCAGGACTCGACCTGGAAGTACCTCAGCGGCCTGCCCTCGACCTCGGCCCTGAGCAGCAGCTCGAAGGAGGCGTCGGCGGCCTCGTAGGTGTAGCCCCGCAGCTCGCGCTCCTTCACCCGCTCGACCACCCGGCCGACCAGCTCGCGGTCGCCGCCGAGGTCGACGCCGAGCTCCTTGCCCTTCAGCTCGACGGATGCCCGGCCGGCCATGTCGGAGACCAGCATGCGCATGGTGTTGCCGACCAGCTCGGGGTCGATGTGCTGGTACAGGTCGGGGTCGACCTTGATCGCGGAGGCGTGCAGCCCGGCCTTGTGCGCGAAGGCGGAGACGCCGACGTACGGCTGGTGCGTGGACGGCGTGAGGTTGACGACCTCGGCGATCGCGTGCGAGATCCGGGTCGTCTCGCGCAGCCGGCCCTCCGGCAGCACCTTCTTGCCGTACTTCAGCTCCAGGGCCGCGACCACCGGGAACAGGTTGGCGTTGCCGACGCGCTCGCCGTAGCCGTTGGCCGTGCACTGCACGTGGGTGGCGCCGGCGTCGACGGCGGCGAGGGTGTTGGCGACCGCGCAGCCGGTGTCGTCCTGGGCGTGGATGCCGAGCCGGGCGCCGGTGTCGGCGAGGACGGTGGAGACGACCGCGTTGACCTGGGCGGGCAGCATGCCGCCGTTGGTGTCGCAGAGGATGACGACGTCGGCGCCGGCCCGCGCGGCCGTGCGCACGACCGCCTTCGCGTACTCCGGGTTCGCGCGGTAGCCGTCGAAGAAGTGCTCGCAGTCCACGAAGACCCGGCGGCCCTGTTCGCACAGGTAGGACACGGTGTCCCGGACCATCTCCAGGTTCTCGTCCAGCGTGGTGCGCAGTGCCAGCTCGACGTGCCGGTCGTGCGACTTGGCGACCAGCGTGATCACCGGGGCGCCGGAGTCCAGCAGCGCCTTGACCTGGGGGTCGTCCGCCGCCTTGGAGCCGGCGCGGCGGGTGGCGCCGAAGGCGACGAGCTGGGCGTGCCGGAAGTCGATCTCCGCCTGCGCCCGCGCGAAGAACTCGGTGTCCCGCGGGTTGGCGCCGGGCCAGCCGCCCTCGATGAAGCCCACGCCGAAGTCGTCCAGGTGCCGGGCGATGGCGAGCTTGTCCGCGACCGTGAGATTGATGCCCTCGCGCTGCGCGCCGTCGCGCAGCGTGGTGTCGAAGACGTGGAACGAGTCGTCGAGCTCGCTGGTTACCGTCTCGGTCATGAGTTCAAGGCTCCTGATTGTGAATCTTCGGTCTTACCGGAATGTCCGGCTCCACCGCCCCTGCGATACTCCTCGCGCCGCGCCTTCCGGCCGTGGGTGAGCCGGAAAACGAAAAGACCCCTCGCGGGTGCGAGAGGTCTGCGCGCGGGTCTGAGGCGACGATGGCCACCCGCACCTGGTCGTGAGAGGTGGTCACTGCGGACCGGCGCGCCTGCTGCCGATAATCATGGCGAACGAGGGCACGGAGGAAGTTTCGCACAGTCCGGGCCCCTCCCGGCCGGCCGTCTCAGCATGCGGTCGCCGTGGTGGACGGCGTCCGAACCGCGGGCGCGCCGCGCGGCGCCCGGCCGCGCGGTGCCAGGCGCTGTCAGGTGGTGTCCGGCGCGTGCAGCGCGTCGGCGAGGAACTCCCGCACATGGGACATCACCTGCTCGCGGCCGGTGCCGCGCAGGCCGATGGCGACATGGATGGAGAAGCCGTCGAGCAGGGCGCGCAGCCGGGTGGCGAAGCGGTCCGCGTCGACCGGCCGGAACTCGCCGCGCGAGACGCCCTCGGCGATCAGCGCGACCAGATCGCGATGCCAGGCGCCCTCGATCGCGGCCTGCCGCTCGCGGGCGTCGTCGGCGGCGTTCTGCGAGCGGTTCCACACCTCGAGCCACAGGGTCCAGTGCGGGTCCCGGTGGCCGTCGGGGACGTACAGCTCGACGTACGCCGCCAGCCGTTCGCGGGCCGGGCCCGGGCGGGCGAGCAGCCGGCCGCGCTCGGCCCCGAGCCGGCCCTCGCTCCACTCCAGGGTGCGCAGCAGCAGCTCGTCCTTGGAGCGGAAGTAGTAGAGCAGGTGGCCGCTGCTCATCCCGACCTCACGGCCGAGCGCCGCCATGGTGAGCTTCTCCAGACCGCGCTCGGCGATCATGTCCATGGCGGCGGCGAGGACGTCCTCGCGCGGCGGCGCGTTCCTGCGCGCACCGGCCATCGGCTGCTCCTAGCTCTTCGGCTGCTGCTGGGTGATGCAGTGGATGCCCCCACCGCCGGCGAAGATCGTACGTGCGTCCACCTGCGTCACCTCCCGGTCGGGGAAGAGGCGGCGGAAGACGCCGGCCGCGACCTCGTCGTTCGGGTCGTCGAAGGCGCACAGCACGACGCCGCCGTTGCAGAGGTAGTGGTTGATGTAGGAGTAGTCGACCCAGTCGCCCTCCTCGTCCTTCAGGACGGTGGGGGCGGGCACCTCGACGACCTCGAGGGGGCGCCCCTGGGCGTCGGTCTCGCCGCGCAGGATCTCCAGGTAGGTCCTGGAGCGGGCGTGGTCGGGGTGGGCGGGGTCCCGCTGGCTGTGCACGAGGACGGTGCCGGGCCGGGCGAAGGCGGCGACGATGTCGACGTGCCCCTGGGTGCCGTACCTGCCGTAGTCGCCGGTCAGCCCGTGCGGCAGCCAGATCGCCTTGGTGGTGCCGAGCCGGGCGTGGATCTCCGCCTCGACCCGCTCACGGCTCCAGCCGGGATTGCGGCCGGCGCCGAGCTGGACGGTCTCGGTGAGCAGCACCGTGCCCTCGCCGTCGACGTGGATCGCGCCGCCCTCGTTGACGAGCGCGCTGCTCAGCACCGGCACCCCGGCCAGGTCCGCGACCTGCCGGGCGATCTTGGAGTCGTGCTCCCAGCGGGCCCAGTCCTGGCCGCCCCAGCCGTTGAACACCCAGTCCACGGCGGCCGGCCGGCCCTCCGCGTCGAGCACGAAGGTCGGGCCGATGTCGCGCATCCACGCGTCGTCCAGCTCGCGCTCCACCAGCTCGGCGTCCGGGCCGAGCAGCGCGCGCGCCGACTCGCCCTGGCCGGGGCCGTGCACCATCGTCACCGGCTCGAAGCGGCGCACCGCGCGGGCCACGGCCGCCCAGGCGGCGCGGGCCGCGGCCAGCTCCTCGTCGTCGGCGAAGGTCGGGTTGGGACCCGGCCAGGCCATCCAGGTGCGCTCGTGCGGGGCCCACTCCGGGGGCATGCGGTAGGTCATGAACAGGTCCTTGGATCAGAGGAAGTAGAGCCGGTTGAGGGACACGGACTCGGCGGGTTCGGAGCGCAGCGGGTCGCCGTCGAGGGTGACCAGGCCGGTGTTCCCGTCGACGTCGACCGCCCCGGTGCGGGAGTTGAGGCGCAGATCGGCCGGGCCGATGCCGCGGGTGCCGCGCACGGCGACCCGGCGGCGCCGGGTGGGCATCGTGTCGCCCCCCTGCTCGGCGGCGGCGCGGGCGACGAAGGCGACCGAGAGGTCGGCGGCGGTGGCGCCGTACGAGCCGAACTGCGGTCCCAGCACCAGGGGTTCGCAGGTGTCGGTGGCCGCGTTGGGGTCGCCGGTCACCCCGTAGGCGGGGAAGCCCGCCTTGAGGACGAGCTGCGGCTTGGCGCCGAAGTACTCCGGGCGCCACAGCACGATGTCGGCGAGCTTGCCGGCCTCGATCGAGCCCACCTCGTGCGAGAGCCCGTGCGCGATGGCGGGGTTGATCGTCAGCTTGGCGATGTAGCGCAGGACGCGGGCGTTGTCGTCGCCCTCGCCGTCGCCCTCCAGCGGGCCCAGCTCCGCCTTCATCTTGCCGGCCATGGCGAAGGTCCGGCGGACCGTCTCACCGGCCCGGCCCATGCCCTGCGCGTCGGACGAGGTGATGCCGATCGCGCCCAGGTCGTGCAGGACGTCCTCGGCGCCCATGGTGCCGGCCCGGATGCGGTCGCGGGCCATGGCGGCGTCGCCGGGCAGGTCGGTCTTCAGGTCGTGGACGGAGACGATCATGCCGTAGTGCTCGGCGACCGCGTCCCGGCCGAAGGGCAGGGTGGGGTTGGTCGAGGAGCCGATGACGTTCGGGACGCCGGCCATCTTGAGCACGTTGGGCACGTGGCCGCCGCCGCAGCCCTCGATGTGGAAGGCGTGGATCGTCCGGCCCTCCAGCACCCGCAGGGTGTCCTCGACCGAGAGGCACTCGTTCAGCCCGTCGCTGTGCAGCGCGACCTGGACGTCGTGCTCCTCGGCCACCCGCAGGGCCGTGTCGAGCGCGCGCGTGTGGGCGCCCATGTCCTCGTGCACCTTGAAGCCGCTGGCCCCGCCCTCGGCCAGCGCCTCGACGAGCGGCGCCTCGTGGGACGACGAACCCCGGCCGAGGAAGCCGATGTTGACCGGCCATGCGTCGAAGGCGCCGAACGCGTGCCGCAGCGCCCAGGGCGAGTTGACGCCCACGCCCCACACCGGGCCGAACTCCTGGCCGATGATCGTGGTCACGCCGGAGGCGAGGGACGCCTCCATGATCCGCGGGGACAGCAGGTGCACATGGGTGTCGACGGCGCCGGCGGTGGCGATCAGGCCCTCCCCGGACACGATGGACGTGCCGGTGCCGACGACGACGTCGACGCCGTCCAGGGTGTCGGGGTTGCCGGCCCGCCCGATGGCGTGGATGCGCCCCTCGCGGATGCCGATGGACACCTTGCGGATGCCCTGCACCGCGTCGATCACGACGACGTTGCTGATCACGACGTCGCAGGTGTCGCGGACGGCGGCGGCCTTCAGGTGCAGCCCGTCGCGCGCGGTCTTGCCGAACCCGGCGAGGAACTCGTCGCCGTACCGCTGGGCGTCCGACTCGATCCGGACGGTCAGCCCGGAGTCGCCCAGGCGGACCCGGTCACCGGCGCGCGGTCCGTGGGTGGCCGCGTAGGCGTGCGGGTCGACGTGGATCGACCGGCTCACCTCGCGTCCCTTCGAGCGGCTCATCGCTCCTCGCCTCCGTCCCTCGAGTCCTGCTCCGTGACGCCCAGGTATCCGCAGGCCGCGGCCCTGCGCAGCGCCTCCCGCTTCGCGCCGGGCGCGTCCAGCGGCCCGTCGACCAGGCCGGCGAACCCGATCGCGACGCGCTCGCCGCCGATCGGCACCAGGCCGACCTCCTCGCTCTGACCGGGCCCGAACCGCACCGAGGAGCCGGCGGGCACGGCGAGCCGCATGCCGTAGGACCTCTCGCGGTCGAAGTCGAGCCGCGGGTTGGCCTCGAAGAAGTGGAAGTGGGAGGTGACGGAGACCGGCACGGCGGCGGTGTTGGTGACCCGGAGCCGGACGGCCGGCTCGGGATCGGCGTGCTCGGGCCCCGGCAGCAGCGCACCCGGCGCCCGCTCCCCCAGACCGCCGCCGATGGGGTCGGAGACCACCGCCAGCCGGGAGCCGTCGTCGAAGACGGCCTCGACCATCACCTCGGTGACGACGTCGGCGACGCCCGGCAGGACGTCGTCGGGTCCGAGCACCGAGCGGGCCGCCTCCACGGCCTCAGCGAGCCGCCGGCCGTCGCGGGCCGCCTCGCAGACCGTGTCCGCGATCAATGCGGTGGCCTCCGGCACGTTCAGCCGCAGACCGCGCGCCCGGCGGGCCCGGGCCAGTTCGGCGGCCCCGAAGAGCAGCAGCCGGTCCCGCTCGGTGGGGGTGAGTCTCACGACCCGGCACCTCCTTGTCGTCCTCGCCCGTCATCTGTCCGTCGTGCGGAGCGTTTAGAGCACCACTCTAAACGGAGGCTTACGACAAGAGAAGGATCGGCATGCCTACGCGGGTCGACGTCACATTGAGCACCGCTCGAAGCGACGCCGGCGAGGCGGCGGCAAGGCGGTGCCCGGACGCACAGGGGCCGCCCCGGACGCGGAGTCCGGGGCGGCCCCTGGATGTGCCGTCCTGGTGTCAGCCCAGCTTGTGCATCCAGCCGTGCCGGTCCTCGGCCTTGCCGCGCTGGATGTCGAGCAGCGCCTGGCGCAGACGGAGGGTGACCTCGCCGGGCTCGCCGCCGCTCTGCCGCCACTCGGCGCCGGCCCGCTTGACCGTGCCGACCGGGGTGATCACGGCCGCGGTGCCGCAGGCGAAGACCTCGGTGAGGGTGCCGTTCTCGGAGTCGCGCTGCCACTGCTCGACCGAGACCCGGCCCTCCTCGGACTTGTAGCCGAGGTCGCGGGCGACGGCCAGCAGGGAGTCACGGGTGACGCCCTCCAGGATGGAGCCGGACAGGCTGGGCGTGACGATCCTGTCGCCGTACACGAAGTAGAGGTTCATGCCGCCCAGTTCCTCGACCCACTTGTGGTCCACGGCGTCGAGGTAGCAGACCTGGTCGCAGCCCTTGGCGGCGGCCTCGGCCTGGGCGAGCAGGGAAGCGGCGTAGTTGCCGCCGGTCTTGGCGTCGCCCATGCCGCCGGGGACGGCGCGGACACGGTCCTCGGAGACCCAGATCGACACCGGCCGCACCCCACCCGGGAAGTACGCGCCGGCCGGGGAGGCGATGACGATGAACAGGTACTCGTTGGCGGGCTTGACGCCCAGCCCGACCTCGGTGGCGATCATGAACGGGCGCAGGTAGAGGGACTCCTCGCCGCCGTGCGCGGGCACCCAGTCCTTGTCCTGCTGGACCAGGAGGTCACAGGCCTCGACGAAGGTCTCGACCGGCAGCTCGGGCATGGCGAGCCGGCGCGCGGAGCGCTGGAAGCGCTTGGCGTTCTGGTCCGGGCGGAAGGTGGCGACCGAGCCGTCGGGCTGGCGGTACGCCTTCAGGCCCTCGAAGATCTCCTGGGCGTAGTGCAGGACGTTGGTGGCCGGGTCGAGCGGGATCGGCGCGTACGGAACGAGCTGGCCGTCGTGCCAGCCGCGGCCCTCGGTCCACTTGATCGTCACCATGTGGTCGGTGAAGTGGCGGCCGAAGCCGGGGCTGGACAGGATCGCCTCGCGCTCGGCGGCGGCGAGCGGGTGGGCGGAGGGCTTGAGCTCGATCGTGGGCGTCGTCATGAGTGGTTGTCCTTCACCGGTGAGTAGTGACCGGGCCGCGCTCATGCCCGTCACCGGCCGGCGGCCGGTGCTAGGACGTCCGAGCTTTCCCTCATGTCGCGGCTCCGCGTTCGATTATCGCGCGCGGGCCACGACGGACGGAATCGGGGTGAAAGCGGCCCAGGGGTTGATGGTGGCACCCGGCGAGGCACAAAAGAAGCCGCCGGGTGCGTGTGCGACCCGACGGCTTCGTGCGTGGCGCGGCGGGTCAGCCGGCTACGCGTACGGCGAGGGCGTCGCCGATCTCGGAGGTGCTGCGGGCCGGCTTGCCCGCCCGCTCGGTGAGGTCGGCGGCGACCGCGGCGTCGATGCGGTCGGCCTCGGCGTCGTAGCCGAGGTGGCGCAGCAGCAGCGCGACGGACAGCACCGTGGCGCTGGGGTCGGCCTTGCCCTGGCCGGCGATGTCCGGGGCCGAGCCGTGGACCGGCTCGAACATGGACGGGAACTCGCGGCCGGGGTTGATGTTGCCGGAGGCGGCCACGCCGATGCCGCCGGAGACGGCCGCGGCGAGGTCGGTGATGATGTCGCCGAAGAGGTTGTCGGTGACGATCACGTCGAAGCGGGCGGGGTCGGTGACCAGGTAGATGGTCGCCGCGTCCACGTGGATGTAGTCGGTGGTGACCTCGGGGTACTCCTCGGCCACCTTGTTGAAGACGTTCGTCCACAGGTGCCCGGCGAAGGTCAGCACGTTGTTCTTGTGCACCAGCGTGAGCTTCTTGCGCGGGCGGGCCTGGGCGCGGGCGAAGGCGTCGCGGACCACGCGCTCGACACCGTAGGCCGTGTTGACGGAGACCTCGGTGGCGACCTCGTGCTCGGTGCCCTTGCGGATGGTGCCGCCGTTGCCCGTGTAGGGGCCCTCGGTGCCCTCGCGGACGACCACGAAGTCGATCTCCGGCTGGCCGGCCAGCGGGGTGGAGACGCCGGGCAGCAGCTTCGACGGACGCAGGTTCACATGGTGGTCGAAGGCGAAGCGGAGCTTGAGCAGGAAGCCGCGCTCCAGGACGCCGGAGGGCACCGACGGGTCGCCGATGGCGCCGAGCAGGATGGCGTCGTGCCGCTTCAGGGCGTCGAGGTCGGCGTCGGTGAGGGTCTCACCGGTGGCGTGGTAGCGCCGGGCGCCGAAGTCGTACTCCTCGGTCTCCAGCTTCACATCCTGCGGCAGGACGGCGGAGAGGACCTTCAGACCCTCGGCCACGACCTCCTGGCCGATGCCGTCACCGGGGATCACTGCGAGACTGATGCTGCGAGACATGTCGGCACCCTACTCCTCGTCCCAGAGGATGACATGCCCTGTCCGCGATGCGGACATGCGGGCCGCCGACCGCCTCCGGGGTACGGCGCGGCGCGGGCCGCGCCGCACCCCGGGCGGGTGCGGCTCCCGGATCGGCGCCGGCTCAGTGGCCGGTCTCGCCGCCGTTGTCGCGGCGGTCGAGGGCGCGCTGGAGGGCGGCGGCTGCGTTCTTGCGCTCGGACTCGGTCGAGCGGGACACGTGGCGGACGCGGCGGCGGATGGTCGTCTCGGCCATGATGAATCGACTCCTTCGGGAAACCGGAGTGCGGCAAGGGGGTTGCGAGACTCCCGCACTGCCTAATGGGCGCGGGCGGGGCCCCCGATGGCGGCGAGCGGCGCCGCAGGGGTTGCCTGCACGGGCCCGGCTCACGACCGCCGTTCGCTGGATCGAGCGAGACGTTCGGCTGCTACAAAACTAAGCGAGGCCGCCGCGCCTGTCTGCACAATTACTCGGACTTCCTACTATCTGAGACGGCGGATCCCGTCACACGGCCATGACCTGCGCTTTGTCCATGGCCCCGGACGCGGCGGACGGACGCACCGCGGGGAGGTCAGACGACATCCCCGTCCCGCCAGTCGAAGACCAGGTCATGAGCCGGGTCGAGCGGCCGCCCGGTGCCGGCCGGCCGCAGCAGGACGCTTCCCTCCTCCTCCGGCAGCCGGACGACGCCGCCGGGCGAGAGGGCGCACACCCGTCCGTCCCACCGCTGCCAGCCCCGGGCCGCGTACAGCGGGGCGCCGTCCTCGCTCGCGCAGAGCGCGCCGAGGTCGTAGGCCCGGTCGACGATGTGCTCCAGGGCCGCCATCACGCGCCCGCCGAGCCCGGTCCGGCGCACGTCGGCGCGTACGGCGACGGCCTCCACGTATCCGGTGCGCAGCCAGCGGCCGCGGTGCAGCGTCCGGCGCATCACGACCGAGCCGTGCGCGGCGAGCCCGGCGCCGTCGTGGACGAGGGCGTGCATGCCGCCGAGGCCGTGGTCCCAGTCCTCGTCGCTGAAGTCGCCGTCGAAGGCGTCGTCCAAGAGGGCCCGGACGGAGCGGAGTTCGGCGGACGCCAGAGCGGAGGTGTGGGCGGTGCGCAGACGAGGGGTCATGGCACCAGCATCCGACGCGGCCGCCGTGCTCGTCGCCCGGAAATGGCATCGGGCCGGGAAGCCTGCTCGGGGGTCAGGCTTCCCGGCCCGGGTTCACGGGGCGGGCGGAGGTCAGCCCATGTGCGGGTAGGAGTAGTCGGTCGGCGGGACCAGGGTCTCCTTGATGGCGCGGGTCAGGGTCCAGCGCATCAGGTTCTGCGGGGCGCCCGCCTTGTCGTTGGTGCCGGAGGCGCGGCCGCCGCCGAAGGGCTGCTGGCCGACCACGGCGCCGGTCGACTTGTCGTTGATGTAGAAGTTGCCCGCGGCGTAGCGGAGCTTGTCCATCGTGTACGCCGCCGCGGCGCGGTCGCCCGCGATGACCGACCCGGTGAGGGCGTAGTCGGAGACCGACTCCATCTGGGTCAGCATCTCGTCGTACCGCTCGTCCTCGTAGACGTGCACGGCGAGGAACGGGCCGAAGTACTCGGTCGTGAAGACCTCGTTCTCCGGGTCGGTGCACTCGACGACGGTCGGGCGGACGAAGTAGCCGACCGAGTCGTCGTAGGTGCCGCCCGCGACGATGGTGCAGGTCTCGTCCGCCTTGGCGCGGTCGATGGCGGCCTTGTTCTTGGCGAAGGAGCGCTCGTCGATGACGGCGCCGATGAAGTTCGACAGGTCGGTGACGTCACCCATGGTCAGGCCGTCGACCTCGGCCGCGAACTCCTCCTTGAAACCGGAGTTCCAGATGGACGTCGGGATGTAGGCGCGGGAGGTGGCCGAGCACTTCTGGCCCTGGTACTCGAAGGCGCCGCGGGTCAGGGCGGTCTTCAGGATCGCGCGGTCGGCGCTCGGGTGGGCGACCACGAAGTCCTTGCCGCCGGTCTCGCCGACCAGACGCGGGTAGGAGCGGTACTTCTCGATGTTGTTGCCGACCGTCTTCCACAGGTACTGGAAGGTCTTGGTCGAACCGGTGAAGTGGATGCCCGCGAGGTCCCGGTGCTCTAGGGCGACCTTGGAGACCTCGATGCCGTCGCCGGTGACGAGGTTGATGACGCCCTTGGGCAGGCCCGCCTCCTCCAGGAGCTGCATGAGCAGCACGGCGGCGTGGGTCTGCGTCGGGGACGGCTTCCACACCACGACGTTGCCCATGAGCGCGGGGGCGGTGGGCAGGTTCGCGGCGATGGCGCTGAAGTTGAAGGGCGTGATCGCGTAGACGAAGCCCTCCAGCGGGCGGTGGTCCATGCGGTTCCAGACGCCCGGGGAGTTCGCCGGGGGCTGCTCGGCGAGGATCTGGCGGGCGTAGTGGACGTTGAAGCGCCAGAAGTCGACGAGCTCGCAGGGGCTGTCGATCTCGGCCTGCTGGGCGGTCTTGGACTGGCCGAGCATGGTGGAGGCGGCGATGGTCTCGCGCCAGGGGCCGGACAGCAGCTCGGCGGCGCGCAGGATGATCGCGGCGCGGTCGTCGAAGGACATCGCACGCCAGGCCGGGGCGGCGGCGAGGGCGGCGTCGACGGCGTCCCGGGCGTCCTGCTGGGTGGCGTGCCGCCCGGTGCCGAGGACGGCCTTGTGGTTGTGCGGCTGGACGACCTGGAAGGGCTCACCGCCGCCGAGGCGCTTCTCGCCGCCGATGGTCATCGGCAGCTCGATCGGGTTCTCGGCCAGCTCCTTGAGCTTGGCCTCCAGGCGGGAGCGCTCGGGCGAGCCGGGGGCGTAGCCGTGCACCGGCTCGTTGACCGGGGTGGGGACCTGGGTCACAGCGTCCATGGGTTCCTTGACTCCTTGTGCGTGAGCGGGTGTTCGGGCTCAGCCCTTGCTGACCATGCTGCGCAGGAAGAAGCGCAGGTTCGCCGGCTTCTCCGCGAGACGGCGCATGAAGTAGCCGTACCAGTCGGTGCCGTAGGCGGTGTAGACGCGCATGCGGTGGCCCTCGGCGGCCAGTCGCAGGTGCTCGTCGCCGCGGATGCCGTACAGCATCTGGAACTCGTACTCGTCCAGCTTGCGGCCGGCCCGGTGGGCCAGCTCCTGGGCTATGGAGATCAGACGCGGGTCGTGGGACCCGATCATCGGGTAGCCCTCGCCCTCCATCAGCGTCTTCAGGATACGGACGTACGCCTTGTCGATCTCGTGCTTCTGCTGGTACGCGACCTCGGCGGGCTCCTTGTAGGCGCCCTTCACCAGGCGCACGCGGCTGCCGGACTCGGCGAGACGGCGGGCGTCGGCCTCGGTGCGGAAGAGGTAGGCCTGGATGACGCAGCCGGTCTGCGGGAAGTCCGTCCGCAGCTCCTCGTGGATGGCGAACATCGAGTCCAGGGTGGTGTGGTCCTCGGCGTCGAGCGTGACGGTGGTGCCGATGGCGGCGGCGGCCTCGACGACCGGGCGGACGTTGGACAGCGCCAGCTCGTGCCCGCCCTCCAGCGCCTGGCCGAACATGGACAGCTTGACGGACATCTCGACCTTCTCGCCCAGGTCCAGCTCCTTGAGCCGGCCGATCAGCTCGAGGTAGGCGTCCCGGGCGGCGCAGGCCTGCTCGGGGGTGGTGATGTCCTCGCCGACGACGTCCATCGTCAGCTCCAGGCCCCTGGACGTCAGGTCCCTGACGATCGGGACGATGTCGGTCACGGTCTCGCCGGGGATGAAGCGGTCCACGACCTGCTTTGTCACCGGGGCCGCCGAGATCAGGCGTCGCATCCGGTCGCTGCGCGACGCGGCGAGAATCACGGGACCCAGCACGGGGCACCTCCACTACAAAGCACCGAAGACAGGCCGGTCCCGACGATTCGGGTACGGCACGGAGAACCACCGTGAAACCTAGGGATTTCTCCGATCGTCTGCCATCGACAGCTGTCACGCATCCGCGGCCGCGATCTCAGACAGATGTATGAAGAGGGCGGGAGAATGCGGGAGAATGCGGGGGTGACGTCGGACTACAAGGCTGACTACCAGGAGCTGGTGGACGAGATCTCGGAGCTGCTGGGCGTCCCGGCGACCCTGGAGAACCGGGACTTCGAGCTGATCGCGTTCGGCGCCTACGACAGCGAGGGCGACCTGGATCCGTCGGCCCTGGACCCGGTGCGCACCCGCTCGATCCTGACCCGGCGTTCCACCGCGGCGGTGCGGGAGTGGTTCGAGGGCTTCGGCATCACCCGTGCCAGCGCTCCGGTGCGCATCCCGCCGACCCCGGAGGCCGGCGTCTACCGCGGGCGCATCTGCCTGCCGGTACGCCACCGGGGCGTGGTGCTCGGCTACGTCTGGCTGCTGGACGACGACCCCGGCCCGACGGAGGCGCAACTGGGTGCGGCCATGCAGGTGACGGGCCGGATCGGCGCGCTGCTAGCGGACGAGCAGCGGGCGGGCGCGGGGCTCGGCCGGGAGCTGCGGGCGGTGCTGACCGCGGAGCGCGGCTGGCAGCAGGACATGGCGGTGGCCGAGCTGCGCACCGCCCTGGGGGTGCGCGCGGACGGCCCGCACACCCTGGTCTGCGTCGCCCCCTGGCCGTCGCCCGACCCGGACGACGCGCCGTCCGTCCGCACGGTGCCGCACGCCACGGCGTTGTGCACGGTCCCGTGGGGGGCCACCGCGCAGAGCCTGGCGGTGCTGGTGCGGCTGCGCTCGGCGGACGTGACGACACCGGCGCTGACGGCGGCGTCGCGGGTGCTGAAGGAGCCGGCGGGGGCGCGCGGCGGCCGCCGGCCCCGGGAGGCGGTGGCCGCGGGGGTCGGCGAGCCCCGGATCGGGCTCGCCGAGCTCGGCGAGGTGTGGCAGGAGGCGTCCGCCGCCGCGCGCGCCGCGCTGGCCGAGCCGCGGTTCGGGCCGGTCGCCGAGTGGCGGCACGTCGGGCCGTACCGGCTGCTGACCTCGCTGCCCCCGCAGACCGCGCACGACCCCGCGGTCGGCCCGCTGCTGGCCCCGGCCCACCGGGAGCTGGCCCGTACCGCGGAGGTCTACCTCGACTGCGCCGGGCAGGCCGGCCGCACCGCGGCCGAGCTGGGCGTCCACCGGCAGACCCTGTACTACCGCCTGTCCCGCGTCGAGCAGCTCACCGGCCTCGACCTGGACGACGGCGAGGACCGGCTGCTGCTGCACATGGCGCTGAAGCGGGCGCGGCTGGCCTGAGCGGTCAGCCGCCGGCGGCCTCGATGATCCGGCGCAGGCCCTCGGTCAGCGCCTCCCCGTCGGGGGCGGTCTTCGGGTCGAAGGTCCACTGGGCGATGAGCCCGGTCATCAGGGTCAGGTAGAACCGGCCGAGGGTGTCCGCCGTCTCGTCGGACACCTCCTCCTCGGGGGCGTCCGTCATCAGGGCGACCAGGCCGCGGCCGCCCTCGCGCTGCGCGGCGGCCAGGTGGTCGCGCAGCTCCGGCATGTCGAGGGTCATGACCTCCATGCTCAGCCGCCACAACGAGCCCGGTTCCCGCATGGTGCCGACGATGCCCGACCACACCCACCGGAAGCGCTCCAGCGATCCGGGCGCGCCGGCGGGCTCGGCGTTCGGGCCGTCGAAGGCGCCGGACATGCCTTCCACGAGGGCGACGTAGGCCTCCGCGAGCAGGGCGTCCTTCGAGCCGTAGTGGTAGCCGATCGAGGCCAGGTTGGTCCCCGACGCCTTGACGATGTCGCGCGCCGTGGTGCGCGCGAAGCCCTTCTCCAGCAGGCAGCTCTTGGCGCCTTCCAGCAGATCCTCGCGGTGTCCCATGCGGGCCAGCCTAGCGCCGGATCCATACATCCGTCCTAGACGCGTGACTTATACAAGCGTTCTAGACAAGCGTTTAAGACGCTCGTACAGTCACCGTCATGACGAACCCGACGCGCAACGACTCCCCCGGCGGCCGTGCCGGGCGCCGCGAATGGACCGCGCTCTGCGTGCTGATGCTTCCACTGCTGCTGGTCTCGATGGACGTCTCCGTCCTGTACTTCGCCATCCCGGCGATCAGCGCGGATCTGGAGCCGAGCGGCACCCAGCAGCTCTGGATCTTCGACATCTACGCCTTCGTCCTGGCCGGGCTGCTGATGACCATGGGCGCGCTGGGCGACCGCATCGGCCGGCGCCGGCTGCTCCTGGCCGGCGCCGCCGCCTTCGGCGCCGCGTCCCTGGTGGCGGCCTACGCCGACAGCGCGGAGACCCTGATCGCGGCCCGCGCGGTCCTCGGCGTCGGCGGCGCCACCCTGATGCCGTCGACCATGGCGCTGGTCCGCACGATGTTCACCGACCCCGCCGAGCGGGCGAAGGCGATCGGCATCTGGTCCGGCGTGATGACCGGCGGCATCGCGCTCGGCTCGGTGCTCAGCGGCGTCCTGGTCCAGTACTTCTGGTGGGGCTCGGTCTTCCTGGTCAACCTGCCCGCGATGGCGCTGCTGCTGCTCCTCGGCCCGGTGCTGCTGCCCGAGTCCAGGAATCCGGCGCCCGGCCGCTTCGACCTGCTGAGCGTGCCGCTGTCGATGGCCGCGGTGCTCCCCGTGGTCTACGGCCTCAAGGAGATCCCGTCCGAGGGCTGGCACCCGCGGTACGTCGTCCCGGTCACCGTGGGCCTGCTCTTCGCGGCGCTGTTCGTCCACCGCCAGCGCACGGCCGCCTCACCGATGATCTCCCCCGCCCTCTTCCGCGGCCGCGGTTTCGCCCCCGCGGTCGTCCTGAACCTCGTCTCCTCGCTGGCCATGATGGGCTCGGCCTTCTTCACCACGCAGTACCTGCAGTCGGTGCTGGGCAAGAGCGCGATGGAGGCGGCCCTGTGGGCGCTGCTGCCGTCGGTGCCGATCGGCCTGGCGGCCCCGGCCTCGACCGCGCTGGTCCAACGGGGCGTGGACCGCGCCCACGTGGTCACCGCGGGCTTCGCCGTCGCCGCGGCGGGCTACGGGATGCTGGCCCTGACCGGCACGGACTCGCTCTGGCTCGTCCTCGCCGCCTGCGGCGTGCTGGCGTCCGGCATCGTCATGGTGATGTCCCAGATGACGGACCTGGCGATGGGCACCGCTCCGGTGGAGCAGGCGGGCGCGGCCTCGTCACTGCTGGAGACCGGCCAGGAGTTCGGCGGCGCGCTGGGCATGGCGGTCCTCGGCTCCATCGGCACGGCGCTGTACCGCCACGGAATGCCGGCCTCGGCGCCGGCCGAGGCGCACGAGACCCTGGGCGGCGCGCTCGCGGTCGCCGGCCGGCTGCCGGGGCGCACGGGTGACGCCCTGGCGGCCGCGGCCCGGGAGGCGTTCACCACCGGGATGCACGGGGCGGCGGTCACGGGGGCGGCGGTGCTGGTGCTCGCCGCGGTCGCGGCGGCGGCGACCCTGCGCGGGATCGACGCACGACGGACGCCCGCGGAGACGGCCGAGGTGGAGGCCGCGGCCTGAGACCGCCGGGGCGCACGAGGCCACCGCGACACGAAGAAGCGCCGGACGGGTCCACGACCCGTCCGGCGCCTTTCGGTCCACGGTCCGGATCAGACCAGGTTCACCGAGCGGGCGGACGTCGCGCCGATCTCCTCCGCGACCTCGGCCAGCACGCCGGCGGCCACCGTGTCGTCGACGGTCAGGACGGCCAGCGCCTCGCCGCCCGCGGCCGCGCGGGCGACCTGCATGCCGGCGATGTTGAGGCCGGCCTCGCCGAGGATGCGGCCCACGGTGCCGACGACGCCCGGGCGGTCCTCGTAGCGCAGGACGACCATGTGGTCGGCGAGCGCGAGGTCGACGTCGTACTCGCCGACCGCGACGATCTTCTGCAGGTGCTTGGGGCCGGCCAGGGTGCCGGAGACCGACACCTCCTCGCCGTCCGCCAGCGTGCCGCGCACGGTCACCACGTTGCGGTGCTCGGCGGACTCGGAGCTGGTGGTCAGGCGCACCTCGACGCCGCGCTCCTGCGCGAACAGCGGGGCGTTGACGTACGACACCGTCTCGTCGACGACGTCCTCGAAGACGCCCTTCAGCGCGGAGAGCTCGAGCACCTTCACGTCGTGCTGGGTGATCTCGCCGTACACCTCGACGTCGAGGCGGACCGCGACCTCGCCCGCGAGGGCGGTGAAGATGCGGCCGAGGCGCTCGGCGAGCGGCAGGCCCGGCTTGACGTCCTCGGCGATGACACCGCCCTGGACGTTCACCGCGTCCGGCACCAGCTCACCGGCGAGCGCCAGGCGCACCGACCTGGCGACGGCGATGCCCGCCTTCTCCTGGGCCTCGTCCGTGGAGGCGCCGAGGTGCGGGGTGCAGACGACCTGGTCCAGCTCGAACAGCGGGGAGTCCGTGCAGGGCTCCTTGGCGTACACGTCGAGGCCGGCGCCGGCCACCCGGCCCTCCTTCAGCGCCGCGTACAGCGCCGCCTCGTCGACGATGCCGCCGCGGGCCGCGTTGACGATGCGCACGCCGGGCTTGACCTTGCGCAGCGCCTCGTCGCCGATCAGGCCGAGTGTCTCGGGCGTCTTCGGCAGGTGGACGGTGATGAAGTCGGAGACCTCGAGCAGCTCGTCGAGGGACAGCACCTTGACGCCCATCTGCGCGGCCCGCGCGGGCTGCACGTAGGGGTCGTAGGCGACGACCTTCATGCCGAAGGCGGACATGCGCTGCGCGACGAGGGCGCCGATGCGGCCCAGGCCCACCACGCCGAGGGTCTTCTCGGCCAGCTCGACGCCGGTGTACTTGCTGCGCTTCCACTCGCCGTTCTTCAGCGCGGCGTTGGCCTGCGGGATGTTGCGGGCGGTGGCGAGGAGCAGGCCGCAGGCCAGCTCGGCGGCGGTCACGATGTTGGAGGTCGGGGCGTTGACGACCATCACGCCGGCCTTGGTGGAGGCGGAGACGTCGACGTTGTCCAGGCCGACGCCGGCTCGTGCGACGACCTTGAGCTGCTTGGCGGCGGCGATGGCCTCCGCGTCGACCTTGGTGGCGGACCGGATCAGGATCGCGTCGACGTCGGCGATGGCGGGGATCAGCTCGGCGCGGTCCGCGCCGTTGCAGTGCCGGATCTCGAAGTCGGGGCCAAGCGCGTCGACGGTGGCGGGCGACAGCTCTTCAGCGATGAGTACGACGGGTTTCGAGCTCACGTGAGTCCTCACAAGTCCCATGCGGACGGCCGTCCCGACGGCCGCTGGCGGTGGAGGGGGGCTACCGCGGAAGACGCACGACGCTGTGGGCCTGACGCGTATGTTGTGCAGCAGTCTAGTGGCGTGCAGGAGGCCGTCTTGCGCCTCTTCGGAAGGATCACCCGTCCGTGGCTGGACGGGGTGGACAAAGGGGGCCGGAGCAGTCTGCCCCGACCCCCTGACGTGGGGCTTACGCCTCCTCGTTCACCCAGCTCATCAGCTTGCGGAGCTGCTTGCCGGTGGTCTCCAGCAGGTGCTCGGAGTCCTGCTGCTTGTACTCGTTGTACTTCTTCAGACCGCCGTGGTACTCGTCCATCCAGTTCTTGGCGAAGGAGCCGTCCTGGATCTCGGCGAGGACCTTCTTCATCTCGGCCTTGGTGGCGTCGGTGATGATGCGCGGGCCGGTGACGTAGTCGCCCCACTCGGCGGTCTCGGAGATGGACCAGCGCATCTTCTCCAGGCCGCCCTCGTACATGAGGTCCACGATCAGCTTCAGCTCGTGCAGGCACTCGAAGTAGGCGATCTCGGGCTGGTACCCGGCCTCGGTCAGGGTCTCGAAGCCCGCCTTCACCAGCGCGGCCGTGCCACCGCACAGGACGGCCTGCTCGCCGAACAGGTCGGTCTCGGTCTCCTCGGTGAAGGTCGTCTTGATGACGCCGGCCCGGGTGCCGCCGATGCCCTTGGCGTAGGACAGGGCCAGCGCGAAGGCGTTGCCGGAGGCGTCCTGCTCGACGGCGGCGATGCAGGGAACGCCGCGGCCCTCCTCGTACTGACGGCGGACCAGGTGGCCCGGGCCCTTCGGGGCGACCATGCAGACGTCCACGCCGGCCGGGGGCTTGATGAAGCCGAAGCGGATGTTGAAGCCGTGGCCGAAGAACAGCGCGTCGCCGTCCTTCAGGTTCGGGGCGATGGACTCCTCGTAGACCTGGCCCTGGATCGGGTCCGGGACGAGGATCATGATGACGTCCGCCTCGGCGGCGGCCTCGGCCGGCGTCACCACGCGCAGGCCCTCCTCCTCGGCCTTGGCCTTGGACTTGGAGCCCTCGTGCAGACCGACGCGGACGTCGACACCGGAGTCGCGCAGCGACAGCGCGTGGGCGTGGCCCTGGCTGCCGTAGCCGATGACCGCGACCTTGCGGCCCTGGATGATGGACAGGTCGGCGTCAGCGTCGTAGAACAGCTCGGCCACTTTGGGTTCTCTCCTTGGTGTGCAGTTTGTGCTCTCACCGTATGCCGGTGAGGGGGAAGGAAGTCTCGGGGTCTCGGCATACGGGCGGACGGTGCGCGCCGGCCGCCCGTACTCAGCGTTACGCGGATCGGTCCAGAGCGCGAAGCGACCGGTCCGTGATCGAACGGGCGCCGCGGCCGATCGCGATCGTGCCGGACTGGACCAGCTCCTTGATGCCGAACGGCTCGAGCATCTTGAGCATGGCGGACAGCTTGTCGCTCGATCCGGTGGCCTCGATGGTCACCGCCTCCGGGGAGACGTCCACCGTCTTGGCGCGGAAGAGCTGGACGATCTCCACGATCTGCGAGCGGGTCTCGTTGTCGGCGCGGACCTTCACCAGGACGAGTTCGCGCTGAACGGCCTGGCCGGGCTCCAGCTCCACGATCTTCAGCACGTTGACGAGCTTGTTGAGCTGCTTGGTGACCTGCTCCAGCGGGAACTCCTCGACGCTGACCACGATGGTGATCCGGGAGATGTCGGGGTGCTCGGTGACACCGACGGCGAGCGAGTCGATGTTGAAGCCGCGGCGGGAGAAGAGGGCGGCGATCCGGGCGAGGATGCCGGGCGTGTTCTCCACCAGGACGGAGAGCGTGTGCTTGGACATGTGTGGTCTTCCTCTTCGCTCTTCCGGCTCAGTCGTCTTCGCTGTCGCCGAAGTCGGGGCGGACGTCCCGGGCGGCCATGATCTCGTCGTTGGAGGTGCCGGCGGCGACCATCGGCCACACCATCGCGTCCTCGTGGACGATGAAGTCGACGACGACCGGGCGGTCGTTGACCGAGTTCGCCTCCTCGATGACCTTGTCCAGGTCCTCCGGACGCTCGCAGCGGATCGCGTAGCAGCCCATGGCCTCCGACAGCTTCACGAAGTCGGGGACCCGGGTGCCCCTGGCCTCCGGGTTGACGTCGTCCGGACCGGAGTGCAGGACGGTGTTGGAGTACCGCTGGTTGTAGAACAGGGTCTGCCACTGGCGGACCATCCCGAGGGCGCCGTTGTTGATGACGGCGACCTTGATCGGGATGTTGTTCAGGGCGCAGGTGGTCAGCTCCTGATTGGTCATCTGGAAGCAGCCGTCGCCGTCGATCGCCCAGACCGTGCGCCCGGGCTGCCCGGCCTTGGCGCCCATCGCGGCCGGGACGGCGTACCCCATCGTCCCGGCGCCGCCGGAGTTCAGCCAGGTGGCGGGCTGCTCGTACTGGATGAAGTGCGCGGACCACATCTGGTGCTGGCCGACGCCGGCCGCGAAGATCGTGCCCTCCGGCGCGAGCCGCCCGATGCGCTCGATGACCGCCTGCGGGGACAGCGAGCCGTCCGCGGGCTGGTCGTAGCCGAGCGGGTAGGTCTCGCGCCAGCGGCTCAGGTCGCTCCACCAGGCGGTGTAATCGCCCTCGTGGCCCTCGCTGTGCTCCTTCTGCACGGCCTGGACCAGGTCGGCGATGACCTCGCGGGCGTCCCCGACGATCGGCACGTCCGCGGCGCGGTTCTTGCCGATCTCGGCGGGGTCGATGTCGGCGTGGACGATCTTGGCGTACGGGGCGAAGCTGTCCAGCTTGCCGGTGACGCGGTCGTCGAAGCGGGCTCCGAGGGCGACGATCAGGTCGGCCTTCTGCAGCGCGGTGACGGCGGTGACCGCACCGTGCATGCCCGGCATTCCCACGTGCAGCGGGTGGCTGTCGGGGAACGCGCCGAGCGCCATCAGGGTGGTGGTGACGGGCGCTCCGGTGAGTTCGGCGAGGACCTTCAGCTCGGCGGTGGCCTTCGCCTTGATCACGCCGCCGCCGACGTAGAGGACGGGACGCTTCGCCGCGGTGATCAGCTTGGCGGCCTCGCGGATCTGCTTGGCGTGCGGCTTGGTGACCGGGCGGTAGCCGGGCAGGTCCGTGACGGGGGGCCAGGAGAAGGTGGTCCGCGCCTGGAGGGCGTCCTTGGCGATGTCCACCAGGACCGGGCCGGGGCGGCCGGTGGAGGCGATGTGGAAGGCCTCCGCGATGGTCCGCGGGATGTCCTCGGCCTTGGTGACCAGGAAGTTGTGCTTGGTGATCGGCATGGTGATGCCGACGATGTCCGCCTCCTGGAAGGCGTCCGTGCCGATCGCCTTGGACGCGACCTGCCCGGTGATCGCCACGAGCGGCACCGAGTCCATGTGCGCGTCGGCGATCGGGGTGACCAGGTTGGTCGCGCCCGGGCCCGACGTCGCCATGCAGACGCCGACCTTGCCGGTGGCCTGCGCGTAGCCGGTGGCCGCGTGGCCGGCGCCCTGCTCGTGCCGGACCAGCACGTGCCGGACCCTCGTCGAGTCCATCAGCGGGTCGTAGGCGGGCAGGATCGCACCGCCGGGGATGCCGAATACCGTGTCCGCGCCGACCTCCTCGAGGGAGCGGATGAGGGACTGCGCACCCGTGACGTGCTCGACGGGGGCGGACTGCTGTCCTCCGGATCGGGGCCGCGGCTGCGGATGGGCCCCGGTGGCCTGCTCGGTCATCGGCATTCTCTTCTCGATGCTGAGGTCTTATGCGAGATTTGGGCGGAGTCGTGGCGCTGCACGAAAGGCGCTCGTGCAACAAAAAACCCCTCGTGCCGGAAGGCAAGCGAGGGGAGCGCGCCGGGGAGGTCGCTGGGTGTTCCGGATCGTCCTCCGGTGGTTCCCAGCTCAGCCGACGCGCTGTCCAAGTACGAGAATTCGGGTGCGCATGGGACTGACCCTCCCCCCGGCACGCACCACGTGTCAAGTGGGTGGGACGGGCGTCTCATTATGTGAGCGAAGGCCGCTGCCACCTCCGATGACGGCGGTCATTCCTCCGGCGTAGACCCCGGCCGCCCCGGCGGCGAACGCCGGCTCCGCGGGGGCGTGCGGCACCGGGTAGTGGCCGGCGCCGAGCGCCTGGCGCAGCCGGTACTCGTCCAGCGGGCCCGCGAACGCGCTGCCCTGGCCGTGGGTGCAGCCCATCGCGCGCAGCGCGGCCACCTGCTCCGGCAGATCCACGCCCTCGGCGACGGACTGGAGCCCGAGATCGCCGGCGATCCTGAGCAGCCCGCTGGTGATCTTGTACAGCTGTGTGGACTCCACGACTCCCTCGACCAGGCTGCGGTCCAGCTTGAGGATGTCCACGGGCAGCCGTCTGAGCGCCGTGATGGCCGCGTGGCCGCTGCCGAAGCCGTCCAGCGCGATGCGCACGCCCATCCGGCTGAGCGCGGTCAGCCGCCGCTCCAGCTCCTCCAGCGAGGCCCGGTGGCCGGTGTCGGACAGCTCCAGCACCAGCGCGCCGGGCGGCAGCCCGTGCCGGGTCAGCAGCGCCTCCAGGGTGCCCAGCGGCATCGAGCGGTCCAGCAGCCGCCGGGCGCTCAGCCGCACCGCGACCGGTACGACCTGCCCGGCGGCCGCCCGCTCCGCGGCCTGGTCGACCGCCTCCCGCAGGATCCAGCGGTCCAGCTCGGCGGTCTTGTCGCCGTCCTCGGCCACGCGCAGGAACTCGGCCGGGGTGAACAGCACCCCCTGGGAGGAGCGCCAGCGCGCCAGCGCCGAGACGGCCGTGATCCGGCCGTTGCCGAGGCTCACCACCGGCTGGTGGAGCAGCGTGAACTCGCCGTCGTGCAGGGCGGCGCGCAGCCTGGTGGCCAGCTCCGCCTTGCGTACGACGTCCTGCTGCATCTGGGGCCGGTACAGCTCGACGCGGCCCTTTCCGGCCGACTTCGCGCGGTACATCGCGAGGTCGGCGTTGCGCAGCAGCTCGCCCGCGCCGAGGCCCGGCTCGGCGAAGGCGACGCCGATGGAGGCGTTGACCCGGACATCGTTGCCGTCGATGGCGTAGGGCTGGGAGAGGGTGGTCCTGAGGCGGTCGGCGAGCTCCAGGATGTTCCGCTCCCGGGCGGCCCGGTCGCGCGAGCCGTCCCCGGCGATCAGGGCCGCGAACTCGTCGCCGCCCAGCCGGGAGGCGGTGTCCCCCTGCCGGACCGCGTCCTGGAGTCTGCGGGCGGCCTGGACGAGCAGTTCGTCCCCGGCCTGGTGCCCGATCGTGTCGTTGACGGCCTTGAAGCCGTCCAGGTCGATGAAGAGCACCGCCGTGCCCCGCAGGGCGGCGCCCCGGTCGGTGGCGCGGCGACCGGACAGGGCCTGCTGCACGCGCCGGGTGAACAGCGCGCGGTTGGGCAGGTCGGTGAGCGGGTCGTGCTCGGCGTTGTGCTGCAACTGGGCCTGCAGCCGCACTCTTTCGGTCACGTCCCGGCTGTTGAAGATCAGACCGCCGTGGTGGCGGTTGACGGTGGACTCGACGTTGAGCCAGCCGCCCCCGCCCGACCGGAAGCGGCACTCGATGCGGGTGGTGGGTTCGTCGGGCGGGCTCGCGGCGAGGAAGCGGCGCACCTCGTGCACGACACAGCCGAGGTCCTCCGGGTGGATGAGCGCGGCCAGTTCGGTGCCCACCAGGTCCTCGGCGGGCCGGCCGTAGACCCCGGCGGCGGCCGGGGATACGTAGCGCAGGATGCCGTTGGGCGCGGCGATCATGATGACGTCGCTGGAGCCCTGCACCAGGGAGCGGAAGTGGTTCTCCTTCTGCGCCAGTTCCTGGGTGAGGGTGATGTTGTCCAGCAGCATGATGCCCTGCCGCATGACGAGCGCCAGCACGACGGCGCCTGCGGTGACCAGGACGACGTGGTCCGGCCGGCGGCCGTTGAGGACGTTGTAGAGGATGCCCAGGGTGCACACGGCGGCGGCCAGGTAGGGGGTGAGCGCGGCCAGGGAGCCGGTGATCGGCCGGCCGGGCAGGTACCGCGGGTGCTCGCCGCCGTCCGGTGCGGGCGGGGCGGCGTGCGGCCGGCCGGGGCCGCGCTGTCCCGGCAGGTGTTCGTGGACGACGCGCGAGTGGCCGTCGGACGCGTGCCGTTCGGTGTCCGGCGGCCCGGGGCGGCGGGGCGCGGCCCAGGGGGCGTAGGCGAGCAGCAGCGAGCCGGCGAACCAGCCCGCGTCCAGCAACTGCCCGGAGTGGTAACTGCTGTGCAGCAGCGGTGAGGTGAACAGCGCGTCGCACATCACGGTCAGCGCGAGCGCGCCGATCGCGGTGTTGACCGCCGTGCGGTTGCCCGTGGACCGGCGGAAGTGCAGTGCGAGCACCATGCTGACCAGCACGATGTCCAGCAGCGGGTACGCCAGCGACAGCGCGGTGTGCGCCACGCTCGGCCCGTCGAACCGGGCGGCCTGGGCGAGCGCGAGGCTCCAGGACAGGGTCAGCAGCGAGCCGCCGATCAGCCAGGCGTCCAGCGTGAGACAGATCCAGCCGGCCCGGTTCGCCGGCCGCTGGGCCAGCACCAGCAGGCCCACGATGGCGGGCGGGGCGAAGCACAGGAAGAACAGGTCGGCGTAGCTCGGGCTGGGCACGGGCCGGTCCAGGACGACCTCGTACCACCCCCAGACCGCGTTGCCGAGGGACGCCATCGCGGAGGAGAGCGCGAAGAGCAGCCAGGCGGGCCGGAAGCGGATCCGGGGCGCGCGGGCATGGCGGAAGCAGGAGACGGCGGCGGCGCCGGCCGCGGCGCTCAGCCCGAAGTCACCCATGACGAGGGCGACTTCCCGCGAACCCCAGTCACACATGGAGCCGATCGCGTAGGCCCCGCAGACCAGGGCCAGGACGAGCTGGGGTACCAGCCGCGAGCCCTGCGCGGCGGACGGCGGCCGGGCGGCCGCCGGGGCCGGCGGCGCGGCGGCGGCGGCGAGCGGCGCACCGTCGAGGGTGCCCGTCAGGGCGGGCGGGGCGTTCACCGGGGCCTCCCGGTGAGCGCCGCTCCCGGCTCCCCGGTGTCCCGGTGCGCCGTGTGCCTCCTGCGGCCGGCCGGTTTGCGGTGGCAGTGATGGCTCGTGTGACGGCCGCGTCTGCGCGCGGCCGTGCGCCAGGGCCTCCGCCGGCGGCTCCGCCGCGTCGGATCGTTCGTCCATAGGCCGTGCATCGCCCGTCGCCCCCCTCACAAGTCCGATCTGTCCGTCCCCGGCGCCCACGGTCGGCGGCGCTGCCCCTGTCGGGACGATACACCAGTGTCGTCACTCAGGGACATAGCTTCTCTACGCTCCGTGACGATCAGCCAAGATGTCAACACGTAACGCGTTCGAAAGATTGCGGAGGGTGCCGAGGGCGGGTCAGGTCCCCGTAGTGAGGATCACGTTCCGCAGCGGCTCGTGGTTCACGAACCGGTGCAACTGGTCCACGAGCAGCCGTTTCGCGCGCGGCAGGAAGGCCGAGGTCGGCCCGCCGACGTGCGGGCTGATGAGCACGCCGGGCGCCGTCCACAGGGGGTGCCCCGGCGGCAGCGGCTCGGGGTCCGTGACGTCGAGGGCGGCGGTGATGCGCCCCTTCTCCACCTCGGTGAGCAGCGCCTCTGTGTCCACGACGGGCCCGCGGGAGACGTTGACGAGCAGCGCCCCGTCCTTCATCAGGCCCAGGAAGTCCGCGTTCACCAGCCCCCTGGTCGCCTCCGTCAAGGGCGTGGAGAGGATCACCACGTCGGCTTTCGGAAGCAGTGAGGGCAATTCGGTGAGCGGATGCACGGGACCGCGCGCTGTGGTGCGCTCCGAGCGCGCAACGCGCGCCACCCGCGCGAGTTCGAAGGGCGCGAGCCGGTCCTCGATGGCGGCGCCGATGGCGCCGTAGCCGACGATGAGGGCGGTCCGGTCGGCGAGGGCGGGGTGGAAGCCCCCGCGCCACTCGCCCCGGTCCTGGGCCCGGACGAAGTCGGGGATGCCGCGCAGCGAGGCGAGGACGAGCGCGAGGGCCAGCTCTGCCGTGCTGGCCTCGTGGACTCCGCGCGCGTTGCACAACCGGACGCCCGCGGGCAGGTGCCGCAGCCCGGGTTCCAGGTGGTCGACGCCGGCCGACAGCGTCTGCACGACCCGCACGGTGCTCATGCCGGCCATCGGGCGCAGGCCGACGCCGCCCGGGCGCATGTACGGCACGACGTAGAAGGCGCAGTCGGCGGGGTCGCCCGGAAACTCCCGTTCGCCGTCGTCGCCCCCGTCCCAGAACAGGTAGCGGGGTCCCTGGGGCAGCCCCTCGATCTCCTCCGGCGCGATGGGAAGCCACACGTCATGTGTCATGGCAGGAGGCTATGTCAGGCCCGCGGGCGCGGGGCGTTAGGTTGGGGACCGGACGAGGGAGGTTCGCGAGCAGGTGGAGCGCAGGACGATCGGCGCGAGTGCGCTCGCGGTGGGGGCCGTCGGACTCGGATGCATGCCGATGAGCTGGGCGTACACCGCCTCCCGGCAGCGGGGCGAGGAGTCGGTCAGAGCCGTGCACCGGGCGCTGGACGCGGGTTCGAGCCTGCTGGACACCGCCGACATGTACGGCCCGTTCACCAACGAGCTGCTGCTGGGGCGGGTACTCAGGGAGCGGCGCGGGGACGCCTTCGTGTCGACGAAGGTGGGGCTCCTCGTCGGCGAGCAGCACATCGTGGCCAACGGCCGCCCCGGCTACGTCAAGCGGGCCTGCGACGCCTCGCTGCGGCGGCTGCAGACGGACGTGATCGACCTCTACCAGCTCCACCGCGCCGACCCCGAGGTCCCCGTGGAGGAGACCTGGGGCGCCATGGCCGACCTGGTGCGGGCCGGGAAGGTGCGGGCGCTGGGTCTGTGCGCGGTGGGCGCGCGCGCCGGGCGCCGCTCCGGCGGCCGGATCCACGACACCACGCTGCGCCAGCTCCACCGGGTGCAGCAGGTCTTCCCGGTGAGCGCGGTGCAGGCGGAGCTCTCGGTGTGGTCCCCGGAGGCGCTGGACACGCTGCTGCCGTGGTGCGCGGCGCGGGGCGTGGGCTTCCTGGCCGCGATGCCGCTGGGCAACGGCTTCCTGACCGGCACGCTCACGCCGGGCGAGGGCTTCGAACCGGACGACGTGCGCGCCAGGCACCCCCGCTTCACCGCCGAGATGATGGCGGCCAACCAGCCGATCGTGGCCGGTCTGCGCCGGGTCGCCCGCCGGCACGGCGCGGACGTCACCGCGGCGCAGGTGGCGCTGGCCTGGGTGCTGGCGCAGGGCCGTCAGGTGATCGCGCTGCCCGGCACCAAGCGGGAGCGCTGGGCCGGGGAGAACGCGGCGGCGGCCGCGCTGCGCCTGACCGCGGAGGACCTGGCCGAGGTGTCCCGGCTGCCCGCGGCGCAGGGCTCCTGGGACTGAGCGGCCCGGCATGCCGTGCGCGCCGGACGGGAACCCGGGCCGGACCGGCGGAGTATGAGAGGGAGAGACTCCGGTACGTCCGCCGCTGCGAAGGGACCATGATCGTGCAACGCCGAGTTGTGACGGCCGTGTTGGCCGCGACCGCGCTCCTGCTGACGGCGGGCTGCTCCTCCGGCGACGGCCAGGGCTTCCCGGGTGACGACGGGAGCGGCACGGCCCGCGCGCCGGCGACGGTCACCGCCCCGTCCGGCCGGGCCGCCGAGCCGGCGCCGCCGGCCAGGGGCTCGGTGAAGGTGCTGCGCACCGTCGCCGACGGCCTGAAGACGCCGTGGGGCCTGGCCGCGCTCCCCGGCGGCGGACTGCTGGTCTCCTCCCGGGACGACGCCACGATCACCCGCGTCGACGAGAAGACGGGCCGCAAGACCGAACTGGGCACGGTCTCCGGGGTCTCGCCCGCCGGCGAGGGCGGTCTGCTCGGCATCGCCCTCTCCCCCGGCTTCGCCTCGGACCACATGATCTACGCCTACTTCACCTCGGCCTCGGACAACCGCATCGTCCGGATGCGGTACGACGCGGCGAAGCCGGCCGGTGAGCAACTGGGCGCCCCGGACACGATCTTCAAGGGCATCCCCAAGGGGGTCATCCACAACGGCGGCCGCATCGCCTTCGGCCCGGACGGGATGCTGTACGCGGGCACGGGCGAGAGCGGCGACCGCGGTCTGGCGCAGGACAGGAAGTCGCTGGGCGGCAAGATCCTCCGCCTGACCCCGGAGGGCGAACCGGCCCCCGGCAACCCGTTCCCCGGCTCCCCCGTGTACTCGTACGGCCACCGCAACGTCCAGGGCCTGGCCTGGGACTCCCGGCAGCGTCTGTTCGCCTCGGAGTTCGGCCAGGACACCTGGGACGAGCTGAACGCGATCGTGCCGGGCGGCAACTACGGCTGGCCGGACGCCGAGGGACGCTCCTCCGACCGCCGCTTCCGTAACCCGGTGGCCGAATGGCACACCGACGAGGCCTCTCCGAGCGGGATCGCCTACGTCGACGGGGTGATCTGGATGGCCGCCCTGAAGGGCCAACGGCTGTGGCGCATCCCGCTGCGCGGCACCTCCGCCTCGGCCGCCCCCCAGGCCTTCCTCACCGGCGAGTACGGCCGGCTGCGCACCGTCGTCCCGGCGGGCGACGGCAGGCTCTGGCTGGTCACGAGCAACACCGACGGCCGGGGCACACCGAAGAAGGGGGACGACCGGGTGCTGGAGGTCTCGGTGCGGTGACCGGCCGCCGGCCGGGACCCGGGGGCCGGCCGGTCCCCGGGTCCCGGCCGGTAAGCCGGGGCGAGGAGGACGGCGCGGCTCGGCCGGGCGCGGCGGGCGCCCGGCGCCGCCGCCCCGCGTTCCCTATCCCGCCACCAGCCGGTCCTCGGTCTCCGGCGGGAACAGCCCGAGCCGGTGCGCCACCGCCGCCGCCTCGCCGCGGCCGGAGACGCCCAGCTTGGCCAGGATGTTGGAGACGTGCACGCTCGCGGTCTTCGGGGAGATGAACAGCTCCTCGGCTATCTGGCGGTTGGTGCGGCCGGCGGAGACCAGCCGCAGGACGTCACGCTCCCGGCTGGTGAGACCGAGGGACGCCGCCGGATCGGCGGAGGCGAGGGCCCGGTGCGGGGGGTGGCCGAGGATGAGGCGGGCCCGCTGGGCCAGCCGGGCGACCGCCTCGGCGAGCGGGCGGGCGCCGAGGTGACCGGCGACCGCTGCGGACAGTCTCAGCAGTTCCACGGCCCGTTCCCGGTGCTCGTCGCCGCCCTGGGTCAGCAGCGCCTGGGCGAGGCGGTGGCGGACCCGGGCCAGGTCGTAGGGGCGGTCCAGGCTCTCGAAGGCCGTGACCACCGGCGACCAGGTGCCGTCGGTGTCCCGGCCCTCGGCCCGGCGCAGTTCGGCGCGGGTCCACTGGTCGTAGGCGCGCCACAGGGGGGCGTCGGCGATGAGCCCGCGGGCCGCCTCGGAGAGCCGGCCGAGCATGCCGGCCCGGCCCGCTTCGGCGGCGGGCAGTGTGCCGGCGTCGGCCTCGGCGGTGGCCATGGCCAGCAGCAGGGGCCAGGCGTAGCGCTGGGTGCCGGGCGGGAAACCGGCCTCCAGGGCGGTCAGGAACTCGGCGCGGGCGTCGAGGAGTCTCCCCTCGCAGGTGGCGACGCCCACGGCGATGCGGGCCAGGGGCAGTCCGTTCTGGGGCATCGGGTCGCGGGTGCCGTAGTGGGCGCGGGCGGTGGCGAGCTGGCGCGCGGCCTCCGCGCCGTCGCCCTGGGCCAGGGCGAGGTGGGCCAGGCGCAGGGCGGCCGCGCCGCGCGGCTTGGCGCTGCGCCCGATGCGGATCGCCTGACCGGCCGCCTCGGCGGCCTCCTCCCACCGGCCCAGCGAGTACAGCGCGTCGGAGAGGTTGCCCCACACCCAGGCCTGGGAGTCGGGCAGCCCGTAGCGGCGGGTGAAGTCGATGCCCTCGCGCAGGATGGGCTCGGCGTCCCGGTCCCGGCCGACGGACTGCAGCGAGCCCGGCAGGTTCACATGGGCGCGGCCCGCCACCTGGGACACGCCCTCGGCGATCGCCTCCTCCTTGACCCGGGACATCTCCGCGAGCCCGGCCTCGATGTCGCCGGCGTCGACCATGAGGCCGCCGAGGGTGAGGCGGGCGTTGAGCTCGATCTCGCGGGCGTTGACCATCCGCGCGTACTCGACGGCCTGCTCGGCGTCCGCGAGTGCCTCGGGCCCGGGCCGGTGCAGCATGGACCAGCCGGCGGACTCCGTCAGCACCTCGGCGTGCACCTCGGAGGGCGGCAGGCCCCGCACCAGCTCCTGCGCGGTGGCCAGTTCCGGCCATCCGTCGCCGCGGGCCAGGGCCTGGACGAGGCGGGAGCGCTGGACCCAGAACCAGGCGGCGCGCAGTGGGTCCGGGTCGTCCTCCAGCAGTTGCAGCGCCCGTCTGACGATCTTCAGGGCGCGTTCGCGTTCGCCGCCGAAGCGGCCGGCGACCGCCGCCTCGGCCATGAGGTCGAGGTAGCGCAGCGGGGTGGTGGCCGGGTCGCGGCCGCACGGGGGGTACATGCCGGTGTAGTCGACCGGGCGCAGGGCGGCGCGGACCTCCCAGGGCGCGGTGTCCCACAGCTCCATCGCCCGCTCCAGGAGCCGCAGTTGCTCGGTGTAGGCGTGCCGGCGCCGGGCCACGACGGAGGCCTCCAGGACCGCCGGGAGGGCCTTGGCCGGGTCGTGGGCGTGGTACCAGTAGCTGGCCAGGCGCATCACGCGGGCGCCGGCCGGGACGAGCGAGGGGTCGGCCTCCAGGGCCTCGGCGTAGCGGCGGTTCAGGCGGGAGCGTTCCCCGGGCAGCAGGTCGTCGGCGACGGCCTCGCGGACCAGGGCGTGCCGGAAGCGGTAGCCGTCGCCGTCCGGGGTGGCGGTGAGGATGTTGGCGCCCACGGCGGCCCGGAGCGCCTCGATCAGGTCGTCCTCGGAGAACCGGGCGACCGCGGCGATCAGCCGGTACTCCACGGTGGAGCCGCCCTCGGCGACGATCCGGGCGACCCGCTGGGCGCTCTCGGGCAGCTTCTCGACCTTGACCAGCAGCAGGTCGCGCAGGGAGTCGGAGAGACCGGGGCAGCAGCCCTCGCAGTCGGCGACGGCCAGTTCCTCGACGAAGAAGGCGTTGCCGTCGGAGCGTTCGAAGATCGCGTCGACCTGGGCCGGGTCGGGCTCGGCGGCGAGGATGCCGGCGATCTGGCGGGCCACCTCCTCTCGGGTGAACCGGGCGAGTTCCAGGCGGCGGACGGTGCGCAGCCGGTCGAGTTCGGCGAGCAGGGGGCGCAGCGGGTGGCGGCGGTGGATGTCGTCGGCGCGGTAGGTGGCCAGCACCAGGAGGCGGCCGGTGCGCAGGGTGCGGAAGAGGTAGGCGAGCAGGTGGCGGGTGGAGGCGTCGGCCCAGTGCAGGTCCTCCAGGACGAGGACGACCGTGCGCTCGGCGGCGGCCCGCTCCAGCAGCCGGGCGGTGAGTTCGAACAGGCGGGCCGTGCCCTGCTCGTCGTGGCGGCTCGAGGCGGCCTCGCCCAGTTCGGGCAGCAGCCGGGCCAGCTCCTCCTCCTGTCCGGCCGCGGCGGCGACGAACTCCCCGGGCAGGGTGTCGCGCAGGGCGCGCAGGGCGCTGGAGAAGGGGGCGAAGGGCAGCCCGTCGGCGCCGATCTCCACGCAGCCGCCCACGGCGACGACCGCGGACCGGCGGCAGGCGACGGCGGCGAACTCCTCGACGAGGCGGGTCTTGCCGACCCCGGCCTCGCCGCCGAGCAGCAGCGCCTGCGGCTCGCCCGCGGCGGCACGGGCGAGCGCGTCGTTCAAGGTGTCCAACTCGTCGGCTCGGCCGACGAACACGGGACTGACGGACCTGTTCTCCACGGGCCCGAGCATCGCACGAGGCCCGAGGGGTGCGGCACCGCTTTTCCACAGCCCCGGTGCGATGGTCGTACGAACAGTGGGTGTGACCGTGCCGGCCCCGGCGCCGCCGCTGGTGCCGGGGCCCGCCGGTCCGGCGCTCACGCGGTGCGCGGGAGCCGGTGCCGGCGCGGGCGGTCGGTATGGGGCTCGGCGCCCGTGGCGCCGAACGGGGCCGACTCCTCGCGACGCGCGGCGCGCCGGGCGCCGACGGCCTCGCGGGCCAGGCGTTCCAGGGCGGCCGCGCGGCGCAGCTCGGCGTGACGGAGCCGGTGGGCTTCGAACTCGTACATGGCGTGGTCCTCCGGGGACTCGGTGGGTGCGTCGCTCCTTGCGATGCCTCCACACTCGTCCCCCAGGGGGGTGCGCCACATCGGGCGAGTTCCGCATCTTCGGAGCCGCGGCCGGGCCCGGACGCGGGTAAGGGGCCCCAGGGGCTCCCTAAGGCGCTCAGGGATTCCCTAAGGCCCCCGCGGACCTGTGCTTCCTCAGCCCGCGGCGGGCAGTCCGAGCAGCGCGTCGGAGTACTTCAGGACGGCCAGCAGCAGGCCGATGACGCCGAGCGAGACGCCCGCCCACGCGACCGACCTGATCCACGCGGCCTGCGGGCGGCCGGGGGCGCCGAACGCGGGCCGCACGAGCACGACCACGCCGGTGATCAGCGCGGCCAGCGCGAACAGGCCCGCCCAGAGCGCGGTGGTGTGCCACGCGTCGCCGTAGACCTCCTTGAGCTGCTTGCCGACGCTCGCGCCGGAGGAGGTCTGGAGCTGGCCGACCAGGGTCTCGCGGGCGGCGGCGACCGTGCCGATCCAGCCACCGGTGAGCGAGACCAGGCCCAGCCCGGCGGAGACCACGGCCCCGGCTCCGAGGCCGACCCCGGAGGGCGCCCGCTCCGCGGGCTCCTCAGCGAGCGCGTCGGCCTCCTCGGACCCTCCCGGGCCCCCGGCCTCCGCCCGCTCCCCGGCCGCGGTCCGCTCCCCGGTCTCCGCTCGCTCCCCGGTCTCCGGCGTGCCCTCGGTCCCCCGCGTCTCCTTGCCGTTCCCGGCCGGCTTCCCGGACGGGCCGGTGGTGCCGTCCGTCCCGTTCGCGGTGTCCGCTCCCGCGGCGGCCGCCTCCTGCGGTGCCCGCTCGTCGTCGGTCCTGTTGACGTCCTGTGTCTTCGTTGCCATGTCCGGCACCGTACGGATGCCGTCTGAGAGGTCCCTTAATGATCGTCGCGGGCGGTACGCGCGCGTGCCGCGCGCCACTCGGGCTCCAGCACCGACCAGATCTCGGTGTCCGTGCGCACCCCCCGGTACGGGTAGTTCTCCCGCAGCACGCCCTCCCGGGTCATGCCCAGCCGCCGGGCCACGCCGATGCTGGGCTCGTTGGCCGACGACACGTGCCACTCCACCCGGTGCATGCCGCGCTCCTCGAACGCCCAGTCCAGCAGCACCCGCATGCCGCGCGTGACCAGCCCGCGCCCGGCCGCGGCGGGTTCCAGCCAGCAGCCGGCCTCGCAGACCCCGCTGGGGGTGTCCCACACCCGGAACAGCAGGCCACCGGCCAGCCTCCCGTCCAGCCACACGCCGTGCAGGCTTCCGGTGTCGGCGCTGCGCTTGCCGGCGTACGAGGCGAGGTAGGCGCGGGCGGCGTCCAGGTCGGTCACCACGTCCGGCAGGCCGACGTGCCGACCGATGAACTCACGTCCGCGGTCGATGTTGGCGAGCAGCTCGGCCGCGTGCCAGACCTCCAGGGGCCGCAGTTCGGCGCCGTCGTCACCCAGGGACCTCGCGTACATCGCGTCGCGGCTCCTTCCCGCCGTACCGCTTTCCGGACGTCGCACACCCTACTTGCACCCGTGCCGCGTTCAGTCGAACTGGTCTCCGACGGCCATGACCGCCGTACCGGCGACCAGCAGCCACAGGGCGCGGCGGGTGCGGCCGCGGGAGCCGAGGACGGCGGCCAGGGCGCACACGGCGGCGCCGAGGGCGTAGGCGGCGGGGACGACGGCCGGGGCCGGGCCGGTCAGCCGGAGCAGTGCGGCGGCGCAGCCGGCGAGGCAGAGCAGGCCGCCGGCGCCGGCCGCGGCCCACCGCGCCCGGCGGGCCTCCCCGACGTGCTCGCCGTGGTCGTACCGCTCGTCGGGAGCGTCCGACTCGTGCTGACCGCCCGGCTCGTCGGGAGCGTCGGGCTCATCGTGAGCGTCCGACTCGTGGTGAGCATCCGACTCGTGGTGAGCATCCGACTCGTCGGGAGCATCGGGCCCGTCGTGATCGCCCGACTCGTCACGAGCACCCGGCTCGCCGTGAGGGTCCGACTCGTCGTGGTCCTCCGCCGCGTCCACCTCGGCCGCCTCGGCCGCCCGGGATATGGCGGGTGCGGCGTCGGAATCGGTGCGTCCACTCATGGCGGGTGAGCGTATAACGTCCGCTCCCCGAGCCGGGTGCGGGGCCGGGACGGCCGGGGACCTGACGGGCCCGCACGCGCCGTCGCCGGTGCCCGCGCCGCGTTCGGCGGCCCGCGGGGAGCGGCCGGAGACGCGCGACGGCCCCGGAGGACGCTGTCTCCGGGGCCGTCGCGCTACCGGCTCAGCCCTCGCTGACGCCCAGCTTCTCGAGGATCAGTTCCTTGACGCGGGCCGCGTCGGCCTGACCCCGGGTCGCCTTCATGACCGCGCCGACCAGGGCGCCGGCCGCGGCCACCTTGCCGCCGCGGATCTTCTCCGCGATGCCCGGGTTGCCGGCGATGGCCTCGTCGACGGCGGTGGTCAGCGCGCCCTCGTCGGAGACGACCTTCAGACCGCGCTTGTCGACCACCTCGTCCGGGGTGCCCTCGCCCGCGAGGACGCCCTCGATGACCTGGCGGGCCAGCTTGTCGTTCAGGTCACCGGAGTTCACCAGCTCGGTGACCCGGGCGACCTGCTCCGGCGTGATGGCCAGCTCGTCCAGCGACTTGCCCGACTCGTTGGCGCTGCGCGCCAGTTCGCCCATCCACCACTTGCGGGCGGAGGCCGCGTCGGCACCGGCGTCGATGGTGGCGACGATCGGGTCCAGCGCGCCGGCGTTCAGGATCGCCTGCATGTCGGTGGCCGAGATGCCCCAGTCGGCGAGCAGCCGGGTGCGGCGGGCCAGCGGCATCTCCGGCAGCGCGGCGCGGATCTCCTCGACCCACTCACGGGACGGGGCGACCGGGACGAGGTCGGGCTCCGGGAAGTACCGGTAGTCCTCGGCCTCCTCCTTGACGCGGCCGGAGGTGGTGGACCCGGTGTCCTCGTGGAAGTGCCGGGTCTCCTGCACGATCGTGCCGCCGGACGACAGCACGGCCGCGTGCCGCATGATCTCGAACCGGGCCGCGCGCTCCACCGAGCGCAGCGAGTTGACGTTCTTCGTCTCCGAGCGGGTGCCGAACTTGTCCGCGCCCTTGGGCATCAGCGACAGGTTGACGTCGCAGCGCATCTGGCCCATCTCCATGCGGGCCTCGGAAACGCCGAGGGCACGGATGACCTCGCGCAGCTCGCGGACGTAGGCGCGCGCGACCTCGGGGGCCCGCTCGCCGGCGCCGACGATCGGCCTGGTGACGATCTCGATGAGCGGGATGCCCGCGCGGTTGTAGTCCAGCAGCGAGTGGGACGCGCCGTGGATGCGGCCGGTGGCGCCGCCGACGTGCGTCGACTTGCCGGTGTCCTCCTCCATGTGGGCGCGCTCGATCTCCACGCGGAAGCTCTCGCCGTCCTCGAGCTGCACGTCGAGGTAGCCGTTGAAGGCGATCGGCTCGTCGTACTGGGAGGTCTGGAAGTTCTTCGGCATGTCCGGATAGAAGTAGTTCTTCCGGGCGAAGCGGCACCACTCGGCGATCTCGCAGTTCAGCGCGAGGCCGATCTTGATCGCGGACTCCACGCCGGTCGCGTTGACGACCGGCAGCGCGCCGGGCAGGCCGAGGCAGACCGGGCAGGTCTGCGAGTTGGGATCGGCGCCCAGCGCGGTGGAGCACCCGCAGAACATCTTGGTGTTGGTGCCGAGTTCGACATGGACCTCGAGGCCCATGACGGGGTCGTACGACGCCAGCGCGTCCTCGTACGGCACCAGGTCGGTCGTGGTGGTCACGGTGAAAACTTCCCTCTCAGCCCAGCAGGACGTCGTCGTCGCCCAGCCGCTTCAGCTCGCGGTAGAGGATGGCGAGGCCGGTGACGATCGCGACGGCGGACACGGCGGCGTCGATCAGCCGCAGTGTGTCCTGCTCGGCGCGCGCCTTCTTGATCTGCTTGGCCACGCCGAACGCGCCGAACGCGGTCCCGGCCATCGACAGGTACGTGCCGGACTTCGACTTCTTGAAGCCCTTGGCCTTGTTCAGTGCACTCACAGCGACGGAGCCTCCTCGAGCAACGGGTGCCCCCACCTTTCCACGAAGGCGGCCTCGACGGCGGCTCCGACCTTGTACAGCCTGTCGTCCTTGAGCGCCGGGGCGATGATCTGCAGGCCCACCGGGAGGTTGTCCTCCGGGGCGAGGCCGCAGGGCAGCGACATGGCCGCGTTGCCCGCCAGGTTGGTCGGGATGGTGCACAGGTCGGCCAGGTACATCGCCATCGGGTCGTCGGCGCGCTCGCCGATCGCGAAGGCGGTGGTCGGCGTGGTCGGCGAGACGATGACGTCGACCTGCTCGAAGGCCTTCTCGAAGTCGCGCGTGATGAGCGTGCGGACCTTCTGCGCGGAGCCGTAGTAGGCGTCGTAGTAGCCGCTCGACAGGGCGTAGGTGCCGAGCATGACGCGCCGCTTCACCTCGGGGCCGAAGCCCGCCTCACGGGTGAGGGAGGTGACCTCCTCGGCGGAGTGGCCGCCGTCGTCGCCGGTCCGCAGGCCGTAGCGCAGGCCGTCGAAGCGGGCGAGGTTGGAGGAGCACTCGGACGGCGCGATCAGGTAGTACGCGGACAGCGCGAGGTCGAAGGACGGGCAGTCCAGCTCGACGATCTCGGCGCCCAGCTCCTTCAGCAGCTCCACCGACTCGTCGAAGCGCTGCACGACGCCGGCCTGGTAGCCCTCGCCGCGGAACTGCTTGACGACGCCGACCCGCATGCCCTCGACGCTGCCGTTGCGCGCGGCCTCGACCACCGGCGGGACCGGGGCGTCGATGGAGGTGGAGTCGAGCGGGTCGTGCCCGGCGATGACCTCGTGCAGCAGGGCCGCGTCCAGCACCGTGCGGGCGCAGGGGCCGCCCTGGTCCAGGGAGGAGGAGAAGGCGACCATGCCGTACCGGGAGACCGCGCCGTACGTCGGCTTCACGCCGACCGTGCCGGTGACGGCGGCCGGCTGGCGGATGGAGCCGCCGGTGTCGGTGCCGATGGCGAGCGGCGCCTGGAAGGAGGCGAGCGCGGCGGACGAACCGCCGCCGGAGCCGCCGGGGATCCTGGTGAGGTCCCAGGGGTTGCCGGTGGGGCCGTAGGCGCTGTTCTCGGTGGAGGAGCCCATGGCGAACTCGTCCATGTTGGTCTTGCCGAGGATGACGACGTCGGCGGCCTTCAGCCGCTTGGTGAGCGTCGCGTCGTACGGCGGGATCCAGCCCTCGAGGATCTTCGAACCGACGGTGGTCGGCACGCCCTCGGTGGTGAAGATGTCCTTCAGCGCGAGCGGGACGCCGGCCAGCGGGCCGAGCTTCTCGCCGCGGGCCCGCTTCTCGTCCACGGCGCGGGCCTGGGCGAGGGCGCCCTCGCGGTCGACGTGCAGGAAGGCGTGCACCTTCTCGTCGACGGCCTCGATGCGGGCGAGGTGGGCCTCGGTGACCTGGACGGCCGTCAGCTCGCCGGAGGCGATCTTCTCGGCGGTCTCGGCGGCCGTGAGCTTGATGATGTTGCTGTCGGTCATGCGGTTCAGTCCTCCCCCAGGATCTGCGGCACCTTGAAACGCTGCTGCTCCTGGGCCGGGGCGCCGGAGAGCGCCTGCTCGGGGGTGAGCGAGGGACGGACCTCGTCCGCGCGCATGACGTTCGTCAGCGGCAGCGGGTGGGAGGTCGGCGGAACGTCTTGGTCGGCGACCTCGCTGACGCGGGCGACCGCGCCGATGATGTCGTCCAGCTGGCCCGCGAAGTGATCGAGTTCTTCGGGCTTCAGCTCCAGACGCGCCAGCCGGGCGAGGTGGGCGACCTCCTCGCGCGTGATGCCAGGCATGCAGCGATCCTCTGGGGTGAGTGCGTGCGGTTTGGGGCCAATCCTATGGGGCCGGGGGCGGTGCCCGTGAAACGGACGACCCGGGGCCGCCCGCGGAGACGTTCCGGACCGCACCGCACGGACCGGTCACGCGGCCGCGCGGCGGACGGCCGCCGGAGCAGGCGCACGGGCGCGGGCTCACCCTGGCTGGTCCCGCGCCTCACGGCGAGCCGACCGGGCGCCACAGCACACGCCCGCCCCACCGGCCCACCGCCCCACCACGAGCCGACCGCACTCCCGGGAGCCGACCGCACCCTCGGCCGGGTGCTACTCGGCGGCCGGCAGGGCCGCCCGTGGCCGCTGCCAGCCGCGTGAGCCGCGGGCCAGCAGCCACGCGGTCGTCTCGTCCGGCGGCATCGCGGCGGCGACCAGCCAGCCCTGGACCGCGTCGCAGCCGAGGTCGCGCAGCCGCTCCCAGGTCTCGTCGTCCTCCACTCCCTCGGCCACGACGAGCAGCCCGAGGGAGTGCGCCAGGTCGACCGTGCAGCGCACGATCTCCGCGTCCTCGGTGTCCACGGCCAGCCGGGCCACGAAGGAGCGGTCGATCTTCAGCTCGCTGACCGGCAGCCGGCGCAGGTGCACCAGCGAGGAGTACCCGGTGCCGAAGTCGTCCAGGGACATCTTCACGCCGTGCCCGGTGAGCGCGGCCAGGGTGTCGGCGGCCCGCTGCGGGTCCTCCAGCAGGACGTGCTCGGTTATCTCGAGCTGGAGCGCCCCGGCCGGGACCCCGTGCCGCGCCAGGCGGGCGGCGACCGAGCCGGCGAAGCCGGGGGTGTGCACGTCGCGCGGGGAGACGTTGACCGCCACCGGCACCCGGAGCCCCTGCGCCCGCCAGGCGGCGACCTGGCCGAGCGCGGTCTCCAGCACGTACTCCGTGAGGTGGGGCATCAGCCCGGAGGACTCGGCGATCGCTATGAACTCGTCCGGCGGAACCTTCCCGCGCTCGGGGTGCACCCAGCGCACCAGCGCCTCCAGGCCCGCGACCTGCCCGTCGAAGCGGACCTTCGGCTGGTAGTGGAGCTGCACCTCGTGGGCGTCCAGCGCCCGGCGCAGATCGCCCAGCAGGCCAAGCCGGTCGGGCGTGTTGGAGTCCCGCTTGGACTCGTAGACCTCGACGCCGGTACGGTCCCGCTTCGCCTGGTACATCGCCACGTCGGCCCGCCGCAGCAGCCCCTCGGCGTCCAGCGCGTGGTCGGGGAAGACGGCGACCCCGGCGCTGGCCTCCAGCACGAGGGTGAGCCCGTCGAGGTCGAGCGGGGAGCTGAGTTCCGCGACGAGGCCGCGGGCGACGCGGGTGGCGGAAGTGGTGGAGTCCGCGACGGGCAGTAAGACGGCGAACTCGTCCCCGCCGAGCCGGGCGGCCTCCGCGCCGCGCGGCAGGGCCTGCCGGAGCCGGTCGGCGATCTGCAGCAGCAGCCGGTCGCCGGCGAGATGGCCGAGGGTGTCGTTCACCGAACGGAACCGGTCGAGGTCGATCAGCATGAGCGCGGCCCGGGCGCCGATCCGCTCGGCGTCGTCGAGGGCGGTCCAGATCCGCTCCAGCAGCCACTGCCGGTTGGGCAGCCCGGTCAGCGGGTCGCGCAACTGCTCCTCGGCGCGGGCCCGGGCCATCCACAGCGTGGAGTCGAGGGCGATCAGCGGGATGGCGAAGAGCGGCAGCAGCACCGGCCGTGCGTCGGCGACCACGCACACCAGCGGGGCGATGCCGAGCAGCGCCACGGCGAGCAGGCCCTGCCGGACCAGGGCGGTGCGGGCGACGGTGGGCAGCGGGCCGCCGCGCGGGGCGTGCACGTACCACAGCAGGCCGCGGCTGACCGCGAGGTAGGCGGCCGCGACGAGCACCACCTCCGGTGCGGTGGTGACGCCCCAGCTGTCGGGCCGCCAGGGCTCCTCGACACTGGGCACGCGCCCGAAGAAGCCGAGCACCAGGGCGCCGGCGCTGATCCCGAGGATGTCCACCGCGCCGTGCAGCACGCCCTGCCGCCAGCGCTGGCGTCTGGCCACGCCGACCAGCACGACGACGGTGAGGCTGACCATCCCGGCCGGCATCCAGCCGTACAGCAGCAGGACGGCCAGCGTGAGGGCCGCGCCGGAGCCCGTGCCGCCCCACCAGCGGGCGCGGCCGAGCATCACGAGGTGGCCGACGATGACCCCGGTGAGCAGGGCCAGCGACCAGCCGGGCGTGTCGCACGGGAAGAGGGCGTGGTGGCCGGCGAAGGCGCGGTAGAAGCCGGCGGCCAGGGCGAGTGCGGCGGCGGACACGACGGCCGCGCGCAACGCGGGCCAGGGCGTGGGCCGTTCGGCCTCGGGTCCGGGCCGGGTCCGGGCGGCCTCGACGGCCGGGACCGTGAGGTTCGGCGGGGACGCGGTGCCCGGCCCGGCCGGGCGGGGCCGTACGGCGCCGCGCCCCGTCCACCGGGTCCCCCGCCACGCGCCCGCACGGCCGCGCAGGCGCAGCCGTGAGTGCGGGGCGGCGCTCTCGGTCGGTTCCATTCCCGTCCCTCTCACAGCCGGCGGTGCCCACGCCACGCGGCCCGATGCCCGACAACCCTCAGCGGCTCCGCGTCGAACAACCCGATCCCCGGCCCTGACGGGCAGGGGGGATGCCCCGACCGCTTGGGGGCACGGCGGGCGCACACCTCAACAGTAGGCCGCGGAAGGCTTCCTCGGGCAGCGGTCGTCGACGGTTGCCCGAATGCGCCCGGGCCACCCGTATGCATCTGATATGCACCGATCGGGTGGCCTTCAACCGCTACTCCCCGGCCGGAAGCGCGACTTCGGCCGCCGCTTCGGGTCCCCGCTCCAACAGGACGCCAAAACCGTCCTCGTTCAGCACGGGGACCTTGAGCTGCATCGCCTTGTCGTACTTGGAACCCGGGTTGTCGCCGACGACCACGAACGAGGTCTTCTTCGAGACCGAACCGGTCACCTTGGCGCCGCGGCTCTGCAGCGCCTCCTTGGCGCCGTCCCGGGTGAAGTTTTCCAGGGTGCCGGTGACGACGACGGTGAGCCCCTCCAGCGGACGCGGGCCCTCGTCCTCGCCGGAGGCCTCGTCCTCCAGCGGGACCCCGGCCGCCTTCCACTTGCGGACGATCTCGCGGTGCCACTCCTCGGCGAACCACTCCTTGAGGGCGGCGGCGATGATGGGGCCGACGCCGTCGGTGGTGGCCAGCTCCTCCTCGGTGGCCTGTTCGATGCGGTCCATCGAGCGGAACTCGCGGGCGAGCGCCTGGGCCGCGACCGGGCCGACGTGCCGGATGGAGAGCCCGTTCAGGAAGCGGGCGAGCGGACGGGACTTCGCGGCCTCGATGTTCTCCAGCAGCGCCAGGGTGTTCTTCTTCGGCTCGCCCTTCTGGTTGGCGAAGACCGCGACGACCTTGTCCTCGCCGGTCTTCGGGTCCCGCTTGGGCAGGCCGCTGTCCGGGTCCAGCACGTAGGCCCTGATGGGCAGCAGCTTCTCCACCGTCAGGTCGAACAGGTCGCCCTCGTCGACCAGCGGCGGGTCGGACGGCTCCAGCGGCTGGGTCAGCGCGGCGGCGGCCACGTCGCCGAAGTGCTCGATGTCCAGGCACTCGCGGCCCGCGAGATAGGACACGCGCCCGCGCAACTGGGCCGGGCAGGTACGGGCGTTCGGGCAGCGCAGATCGATGTCGCCCTCCTTCATGGCCCGCAGCGGGGTGCCGCACTCCGGGCACTCGCCCGGCATCACGAACTCCCGCTCGCTGCCGTCCCGCAGGTCGGCCACCGGACCGAGGATCTCCGGGATGACGTCACCGGCCTTGCGCAGGACGACGGTGTCGCCGATGAGCACGCCCTTGGCCTTGACGACCTCCTGGTTGTGCAGGGTGGCGAACTCGACCTCGCTGCCCGCCACCGTGACCGGCTCGACCTGGGCGTACGGCGTGACCCGGCCGGTGCGGCCGACACCCACCTTGATGTCGATGAGCCGGGTGTTGACCTCTTCCGGGGCGTACTTGTAGGCGATCGCCCAGCGCGGCGCCCGCGCGGTGGAGCCGAGGCGCCCCTGGAGGCGCAGCTCGTCCAGCTTGACCACGACGCCGTCGATCTCGTGTTCCACGGAGTGGCGGTTCTCGCCGTAGTAGGCGATGAACTCCCGTACGCCGTCGAGGTCGTCGACCACCCGGTTGTGCCGCGAGGTGGGCAGGCCCCAGGTCTTCAGCAGGTCGTAGGCCTGGGAGAGGCGGGTCATGCCCGTGAAGCCCTCCAGGGCGCCGATGCCGTGGACGACCATGTGCAGCGGGCGGGTGGCGGTGACGCGCGGGTCCTTCTGGCGCAGCGAACCGGCGGCGGCGTTGCGGGGGTTGGCGAAGGGCTTGTCCCCGGCGGCGACCAGGCGCTCGTTGAGTTCGAGGAACTTCTCCATCGGGAAGTAGACCTCGCCGCGGATCTCCACCAGGGCGGGGACCTCGTCGCCCTTCAGCCGGTCCGGGATCTCCGCGATGGTGCGGACGTTGGGGGTGATGTCCTCGCCGGTACGGCCGTCGCCGCGGGTGGCCGCGCGCGTGAGGCGGCCGTTCTCGTAGGTGAGGTTGACGGCGAGTCCGTCCACCTTCAGCTCGCACAGGAAGTGGTACTCCTGCTCGCCGAGTTCCCTCGCGATGCGGTCGGCCCAGGCGGCGAGCTCGTCGTCGTTGAAGGTGTTGTCCAGGGACAGCATCCGCTCGCGGTGCTCGACCGCGGAGAACTCCGTGGCGTAGGCCCCGGCGACCTTCTGGGTCGGCGAGTCGGGCGTGCGCAGCTCCGGGTACCGCTCCTCCAGCGCCTCCAGGCTCTTCAGGAGCTGGTCGAACTCCGCGTCGCTGACGACGGGGGCGTCCTTCACGTAGTACCGGAAGCGGTGCTCCTCGATCTGCTCAGCGAGCTGCGCGTGCTTCTCCCGTGCCTCGGCGGGCACTGCCGTCTCCGCCTGCTGCTTGTCGCCGGCCACCGTGTCGTCCTCCCGTTACTCTGGGTTGTCCGCGAGGGATCTCGCCGCCCGGACGCAGTGCGCGAGCACCTGGCGTGCGTACGCGGGAGAAGCACCCGCGAGACCGCATGCCGGGGTGACCGTGACCGCTTCGGCGAGCAGCCCGGGACGCAGCCCCAGCCTGCGCCACAGCGTCCTGACACCCATGACGCTACCGGCAGGGTCTGACAATGGGCCGTCCGTGCCCGGCACGACACCGGCGAACAGCCGGACGCCGTCCTCCACGGCCTCCCCGATGGCGTCGTCGTCACGCTCGGTGAGGAGCGAGAAGTCGAAGGAGACGGCGTCGGCGCCGGCCCGGCGCAGCAGGGCGAAGGGCACGTCGGGGGCGCAGGAGTGGACGGCGACCGGGCCGTCCGCGTGCACCCCGATCACGTCGCGGAGCGTGGCCTCGACCAGCTGCCGGTCGACGGCCCGGTGGGTGCGGTAGCCGCTGGCGGTCCGCACCCGGCCGCGCAGCACGGCGGTGAGCGAGGGCTCGTCGAGCTGGAGCACGAGGCGGGCGCCGGGGATCCGGCGCCGTACCTCCGCGAGGTGCAGCCGCAGCCCCTCCGCCAGCGAGGCGGCGAGGTCGCGGCAGGCGCCCGGGTCGGACAGCGCGGCCTCGCCGTTCCTCAGCTCCAGCGCGGCGGCCAGCGTCCACGGTCCGACGGCCTGCACCTTGAGGTCGCCCTCGTGGCCCTGGGTGAACTCCTCCAGCGCGTCGAGGTCCTCCCCCAGCCAGGACCGGGCCCGCTTGGTGTCCCGGCCCGGCCGGTCGCCGATCCGCCAGCCGCTGGGCTCCACGCGCGCGTACAGCTCGACCAGCATCCCGGCGGTGCGCCCGATCATGTCGGCGCCGGGCCCGCGCGCGGGCAGCTCGGGCAGGAAGGGGAAGTCCTCGAAACTGCCGGTGACGGTCTTGGCGGCCTCCCGGGCGTCCCCACCGGGCATCGACCCGATCCCGGTGGCCGCGCCGAAGCGAATGTTGTCGTCCACGGGGTGAAGCCTACGTAGCCCGCGGGCCCCGGGTGTGACGGCGGTCAGCGGCCCGGGCGCACCGTCAGGTCGTTGATCTCCGCGTCCCTCGGCAGGTCGAGGGCGGTCAGGACGGTGGTCGCCACCGACTCGGGGTCGATCCACCGGGCGGCGTCGTACTCCTTGCCCTCCTGCTGGTGCACCTTGGCCTGCATGGGGCTGGCCGTACGTCCGGGGTAGACGGAGGTGACGCGGACCCCGTTGGCGTGCTCCTCCTCGCGCAGGGAGTCGGCCAGCGCCTTCAGGCCGTGCTTGGACGCGGCGTACGCGGACCAGCCGGCGTGGGCGTTCAGGCCGGAGCCGGAATTGACGAAGATCACATGGCCGCGGGCGGCGCGGAGCTGGGGCAGGAAGTGCCGGGTCAGCTCGGCGGGCGCGATCAGGTTGACGTTGAGCTGGTGGCGCCACGACCTGGGGGTCAGCTCGCCGACCTCGCCGAGGTCCACGACGCCCGCGATGTGCAGCAGCGAGTCGACCCGCTCCGGGAGCGCCTGGTGGGAGAAGGCCCAGGAGAGCTTGTCGGGGTCGGCGAGGTCGCCCACCAGGGTGCGCGCCCCGGGGAACTCGGCCGCCAGTTCCTTGGCGCGGCCCGCGTCGCGCGCGTGCAGGACGACGTCGTCCCCGCGCGCGTGCAGCCGGCGGGCGACGGCCGCGCCGATGCCGGAACCCGCGCCGGTGATCACATGAGTAGCCATGTCCGCCATGCTCGCATCAGCCGGCCGCGAGTGACTCCTCGAGGTGGGCCAGGGCGGCCGCCGGCTCCTCGGCGAAGAACATCAGCTCGGCGAGCGGGCGCGGCAGGAAGCCCTCGGCCTCCATGCGGCGGAACTGCTCCTGGAGCCCGTCGTAGAAACCGGCCGTGTTCAGCAGCACCACCGGCTTCTCGGTGCGGCCGTGCTTCTTCAGCTCCAGGATCTCGGTGGCCTCGTCCAGCGTCCCGGTGCCGCCCACCATGATCACCACGGCGTCGGCCTTCTCCAGCAGCAGCCTCTTGCGCTCGGCGAGGTCTGCGGCGATCACCATCTCGTCGGCGCCGGGGCGCGCCTTCGCGGCGAGGAACTCCACCGAGACGCCCAGCAGCCTGCCGCCCGCCTCCTGGACCCCGTCGGCGACGACCTTCATCAGACCGACGTTGGATCCGCCCCAGACCAGGGTGTGGCCCGCCTTGCCGAGCAGTTCCGCGAACTCGCGGGCGGGCCGGGTGTAGCGCTCGTCGAGGTCGGCGGCGGAGAGGAAGACGCAGATGTTCATGCCCCAACGGTACGCGGGAAGAAGTCCGGGCCCTCAGGCGCTGTCCTGGTATGAGCCGAGGACACACGATCACCATCGAACAGGGCGAGCGGCGCGTGCGTGCGGTGCGCGAAGGCCAGGTGCTGGCGGAGACCGACCGGCCCCTGCTGCTGCGCGAGACGGGCTGTCCGGTGCGGTACTACATCCCCGCCGAGGACGTCAGGCTCGATCTGCTCACGCCGTCCGGCACCCACACCGTCTGCCCGTTCAAGGGCACCGCCTCCTACTGGTCGCTGCCGGACGCGCCCGACCTGGCATGGGCGTACCCGGACCCGAAGCCGGACGTGGCCGCGATCAAGGACCACGTATGCTTCTACGAGGTGGAGGAGGTCGAAGAGGCGTGAGTCTCCGCGCCGCCGACGTGTCGTGACCGATGAGTCCCGCGCCGTGCGGCAGTCTGCACGGACATGGACAAGAAGACGACTTCCCGCGACGGCACCCCCATTGCGTACCGAGTGACCGGCCAGGGGCCGACGGTGATCCTGGTGAGCGGCGCGATGTCCACGGGCGGCACCGTGGCGCCCCTCGCGCACCGGCTGGCCGACCGGTGCACGGCCGTCGTCTACGACCGCCGGGGCCGCGGCGAGAGCGGCGACACGGCGCCGTACGCGGTGGAGCGCGAGGTCGAGGACCTGGCCGCGCTGGTCGACGCGGTGGACGGCGCGGCGGGCCTGTACGGGGTCTCCTCGGGCGGCGCGCTGGTGCTGGAGGCGGTGGCGAGCGGCCTGCCGGTCCGTCAGGCCGCCGTGTACGAGGTGCCGTTCGCGGACTCCCTGGACGGCGGAGCCGGGAAGCGGGCGTACACGGAGCGGCTGGAGAAGGCGCTGTCCGAGGGCCGGCGGGGTGACGCGGTGGAACTGTTCCTGCGGCTGACGGGCCTCGGCGAGGAGACGATCAGCAGCGCGCGCCAGTCACCGATGTGGGCCGGCATGGAGTCCGTCGCGCCCAGTCTCGCGTACGACGACTCGGTCATGGGCGACGGGGTGCTGCCCCGGGAACGGCTGGCCGGGATCTCCGTGCCGGTCCTGTCGGTCGCGGGCGGGGCAAGCCCGGGGTGGCTGCGCGAGGCGGCCGAGGCGATCGCCCGGACCGTGCCGCAGGGCGCCTACCGAGCCCTGGAGGGCCAGACCCACGCGGTGGAGCCGGAGGTACTCGCCCCGGTCCTCGCGGACTTCTTCACCGGCTGACCGACCGGGGTTGAGCCGGTACCGCCCCTATGGCGTGAGAACGGGCCCGGCAGGGTGGCGGGAGGACGGGTCCGACCCCGTGGCGCGAGGACAGATCCTGCCCGGTGACACGAGGACAGGTCCGGCCCGGTGAGCGTGGGGACGGACCCGGACCAGCGACGTGAGGAAGGGCCCGACCCGGTGACGCGAGGACGGATCCTGCCCGGTGACGCGAGGACAGGTCCGACCCGATGAGCGTGAGAACGGGCCCGGCCCGGTGGGGCGGTGTACCGGGCCCGTCCCCGTCTTCGGGGTCGCTGCCCGGACCCACCCCCCGAGGTGGGTCCGGGCAGCTTCGGAGCGGGTCCGGACCCCGTGGGGGCCGTTCCCCGGGCCCACTCCCCGGTGCGTGGAGGGCGACGTGTGGGGCCGTCGCCCGCGCGCACCCGTCGGAACGCGGGCGGCCAGGTCACCGCGCTCCGGGGTCTTCGTCGGCGTCCCCGCCGTCGAGGTGCGGCACGGCCTCGATCGCGGGAGAGCCGCTCCCCGGTTCGCACGGTCCGGGGCGCCGGCGGAGAACCGGCCGGACGGGCCGCCAGCGCCGTCGGCCATGCCGCGGGCGGCGGCGGTCCGGCCGTCGCCGCGGGCATGGGGTCCGGCCGGGGCGGCCTTGGCGGTGCCGGCGCCGCTCAGCAGGAGCACGGCGGCGGCGAGCGATCCGGCGGCGACCGGGCGGATCAGGACGTGGAACCGGTGCACGGCGTTTCCTCCCTGCTGAGAGGTCGGGGCGGGCGGAGGGAGCCCGTCCTGGCGCTCGCCGACGAGCATCGGGGAGCACCGGCCCATGGTCAACGCCCGCCGTCTCCCTCCGGACCCCCGTGTGAACGGACCGCGTACGACTGTGAACGGCACGGCTCTCGCCGCTGGTAACATCGCGGCGCCCTCGGCCCGGCCGCGGTCCGGGAAGTGAACGTTCACGACGGAGCGGAGGGAGGCTCCCTTGGTGAAGGCACAGCCCGCCGGATCGGACGCGGAGGCACGGCTCGCCGAGGCGCTGCGCACCGGCCCCTTCGCGGTGGCCCTGCGGGCGGCGCTGGCGGCCCGCGGGCTGGCGCTGCACCGGGTGCGCCACCGGCTGGAGCAACGCGGCGTCAGCGTGGGCGTCACCAGCCTCAGTTACTGGCAGCGCGGCGTCCGCCGGCCGGAACGGCCCGAGTCGCTGCGCGCGGTGACCGCGCTGGAAGAGGTGCTGGAACTGCCGGAGCACGCCCTGACCCGGCTGCTCGGACCGCGAGCCCCGGCCGACCAGCCGGTGGCCCGGCCGTTCCGGATGCTGCTCGGCCCCGACTCGGCGCTGGAACGGCTGCTCGCCGAGCTGGAGGCGCCGAGCGACGGCGGCTTGCACACCGTGCTGCAGTACGAGCGGGTGCGGATCGGCGCCGACCGGCGGCTGGCCAGCCGCGAGGCCGAGCACGTGGTGCGGGCGCACCGCGACGGCATGGACCGCTACGTCGCCATCCACTGCGGCGAGCGGGGCTGCGACACCGCGCGGATGCGGGCGGTGGGTCTGGAGAACTGCCGGGTCGGGCGGGTTCGGCGGGCGCCGGACGCCGGAATGCTGGCCGTGGAGCTGCTGTTCGACGCACGGCTCGCGGCGGGTGAGACGGCGGTGCTGCGGTACCGCTTCGAGGACGGCACGGGCGGGCCGAGCAACGAGTACTACCGGGGCTTCACCTACGCGGGCGGCGCCTACGTGCTGCAGGTCGCCTTCGACCGGGCGGCCCTGCCGGTGCGGTGCCGGCGGTCCGGGCGGACCAGCGTGCAGGCGCCGCCCGAGTTCCTCGGCGACCTCACGCTGAACGCGCACGGCACGGTGCACATCGTGGAGCCCGAGATCCGCCCCGGGCACGTGGGCGTGACCTGGGACTGGGAGTAGGGCCGGCGGGGCCGGCCCGACACGCCGCCGGGCGCCCGGGGGCGTGCGGGCTCAGGCCACCGGGGCCTTCGCCCGCACCGTCGAGGCGATCGTCGCCGAGCCGACCACGCGGGTGCCGTCGTACAGCACGATCGCCTGGCCGGGGGCGACGCCGCGTACCGGCTCGGTGAACGACACCTCCAGGGCGCCGTCGGCGAGTTCCGCCGTCACCTCGGTCTCGCCGCCGTGGGCGCGGAGCTGCGCGGTGTAGGTGCCGGGGCCGGCCGGGGCGGTGCCGCACCAGCGCGGCTTGACCGCGGTGAGCGCGGTGACGTCCAGGGCGGCGGCCGGGCCGACGGTCACCGTGTTGTTCACCGGGGAGATGTCGAGGACGTACCGCGGCTTGCCGTCGGGGGCCGGGGTGCCGAGGCGCAGGCCCTTGCGCTGGCCGATGGTGAAGCCGTACGCGCCCTCGTGGGTGCCGACGACCGCGCCGGACTCGTCGACGATGTCCCCCTCGGCCTTACCGAGCCGGCCCGCCAGGAAGCCCTGGGTGTCGCCGTCGGCGATGAAGCAGATGTCGTGCGAGTCGGGCTTCTTGGCGACGGCGAGGCCCCGCCGCTCGGCCTCGGCGCGGATCTCGTCCTTGGTGGTGACGGTGTCGCCGAGCGGGAACAGCGCGTGGGCGAGCTGCCGCTCGTCCAGCACACCGAGGACGTACGACTGGTCCTTGGCCATGTCGGAGGCGCGGTGCAGCTCGCGCGAGCCGTCCGCGCGCGTGATCACCTGGGCGTAGTGACCGGTGCAGACGGCGTCGAAGCCGAGGGCGAGCGCCTTGTCCAGCAGCGCGGCGAACTTGATCTTCTCGTTGCAGCGCAGGCAGGGGTTGGGCGTGCGGCCGGCCTCGTACTCGGCGACGAAGTCCTCGACGACGTCCTCGCGGAAACGGTCGGCGAGGTCCCAGACGTAGAACGGGATGCCGATGACGTCGGCGGCGCGGCGGGCGTCGCGCGAGTCCTCGATGGTGCAACAGCCCCGCGCGCCGGTGCGGAAGGATTGCGGGTTCGCGGAGAGCGCGAGGTGGACGCCGGTGACGTCGTGCCCGGCTTCCGCGGCGCGCGCGGCGGCGACGGCGGAGTCGACGCCGCCGGACATGGCGGCGAGGACGCGGAGGGGGCGCTGCGAGGTCTCAGTCATAACCCTTCCAGGGTAAGGGGCCGCGGGAACCCCGGCCGTCGCGCATCCGTTGACGATCACAGCGGACGGGACAGGCACGAGGCGGGGGTGGCCATGACCGACACGGACCGGCGGCCGGGGCGGCGGGCGCTGCTGATCGGCGGGCTGGCGGCCGCCGTGGGCACCGCCGCGCTGGCCCGGCAGGAGCTGTCCCACGCGTGGTGGCGGCTGCCCGGGGTGGAGAAGCCGCGGGTAGCGGGTGCGGTGGACTTCCGGGGCGCGCGCTGGGCGGCGGCCTCCCCGGCGAACTACCGCGGCGCGGACCGCCCCGACGACTACCCCGTCGACCGGGTCGTCGTCCATGTCACGCAGGGCGGTTATCAGAGCGCGGTGCGGGCCTTCCAGGACCCGGCGCACGGTGCGGCGGCGCACTACATCGTGCGCCGGGACGGGCGGGTCACCCAGCTCATACGGGAGCTGGACGTGGCGTTCCACGCCGGCAACCGTGAGTACAACGAGCGCAGCGTCGGCATCGAGCACGAGGGCTTCGTGGAGGACGCCTCGTCCTTCACGGACGCGATGTACGCGGCGTCGGCGCGGCTGACGGCCGCGATCTGCGCCCGGTACGGCATGTCCGCCGACCGTGAGCACGTCATCGGGCACGCGCAGGTGCCGGGGACGGACCACACGGATCCGGGGCCGCACTGGGACTGGCGGCGCTATATGGGGCTGGTGGAACGGGCGCGGCAGACGTCCGGAAAAATCTAGGTTCGCCCCCTTTTTCGCCCGGCAGGTGAGGTTCTATCCTGAGAGAGGCCTACGGAACGAGTGAGGGAGTCACAGCGGCGTAGCCGACTTCCGCGAGAGGCAGGATGCTTCCGCCGGGGCCGACGTCGGCGCTAGGACTGAGAGGCCTGAAGGTCGCAGGGACTGGACCGGAAGGCGACCCCCAGCCACCTGATCCGGACAATGCCGGCGAAGGGAACCCGTTTCGTAGGTCTTTCGCGTGCGCCGGGCCGGGGCCCCGCCCCTCAGCTGAGTCCGGCCGCCCGGGCGCGTTTCACCGCGGGGCCGATGGCCTCGGCGACCGCTTCCACGTCCGCCTCCGTGGACGTGTGCCCGAGGGAGAAGCGCAGGGTGCCGCGCGCCAGGTCCGGGTCGGTTCCGGTGGCGAGCAGGACGTGGCTGGGCTGGGCGACGCCGGCGGTGCAGGCGGAGCCGGTGGAGCACTCGATGCCCTGGGCGTCGAGCAGCAGCAGCAGGGAGTCGCCCTCGCAGCCGGGGAAGGTGAAGTGGGCGTTGGCCGGGAGGCGGCCGCCGGGTGCCGGGTCGCCGCCGAGGATCGCGTCCGGCACGGCCGTACGGACGGCGTCCACCAACTGGTCCCGCAGGGCGCCGATCTCCCGGGCGAACCACTCGCGCCGCTCGGCGGCGAGCCGGCCGGCCACCGCGAAGGAGGCCACGGCGGGCACGTCGAGGGTGCCGGAGCGCACATGGCGTTCCTGACCGCCGCCGTGCAGGACGGGCACCGGGGTGTACTCGCGGCCGAGGAGCAGCGCGCCGATGCCGTACGGGCCGCCGATCTTGTGGCCCGACACGGTGAGCGCGGCGAGTCCGGAGGCGGAGAAGCCGACCGGCACCTGGCCGAAGGCCTGCACCGCGTCCGCGTGCAGCGGGACGTCGAACTCGGCCGCGACGTCCGCCAGTTCACGCACCGGCATGATGGTGCCGATCTCGTTGTTGGCCCACATCACGGTGGCCAGGGCGACGTCCCGGGGATCGCGGGCGATGGCCTCGCGCAGCGCCTCGGCGTGGACGCGGCCGTGGGAGTCGACGGGCAGGTACTCGACGGTGGCGCCCTCCTGCTCGCCGAGCCAGTGCACGGCGTCGAGGACGGCGTGGTGCTCGACGGGGCTGGCGAGGATCCGGGTGCGGGCCGGGTCGGCGGCGCGGCGGGCCCAGTACAGGCCCTTCACCGCGAGGTTGTCGGCCTCGGTGCCGCCCGAGGTGAACACCACCTCGCTGGGGCGGGCGCCCAGCGCCTCCGCGAGGGTCTCGCGGGACTCCTCCACCGTGCGGCGGGCCCTGCGGCCGGACGCGTGGAGGGAGGAGGCGTTGCCCGTGATGCTCAGCTGGGCGGTCAGTGCCTCTGCCGCCTCCGGGAGCATCGGGGTCGTCGCGGCGTGGTCGAGGTAAGCCATGGTGACGCCGATTCTACGGCTCCCGTACGGCTCCCTCGGCTGCCACCGGGTGCGCCCCAGCGCCCACCGGGTCCGCGCCGGGCGGCGACACGCCGGCGCCGGCGGCGGGCCGGACGCCTCACAGGCTCCAGGACACCGTGTGGGACAGGTCCATCGCGAGGCCCAGGACCGCCAGGTCGGCGACGCCCAGGGCCAGGCCCAGGAAGGCGCGGCCGCGGCGGGACGTGCCGCGCCACAGGGCGACGGCGGCCAGGACGATGGCGACCGGGCCGAGGACGATGTTGAGGACGAGCAGCCCGAGCAGGCCGAGGATGAAGGACGCCACGGCCATGCCGTCGGCGTCCCGGGTGCGCGGGCGGTTCTCCGTGCGACCCGAGGCCGGCGCGGTGAGTTGCATGGTGCTCAGCTCCTGGAAGTCGGTGCGGACGGCCAGTCGGCCGAGGTGTGGCGGCGGCGGCCGTGGCGCTCGCGGATCGCGAAGACGCCGAGCCAGACGGCGATGACGGCGGCCGCCGCGGCGGTGACGGTCAGCGGCGCGTGAGCGACGGTGCCCAGCACGACACCGAGCAGCATGAGTGCGGCGACGAGGAACAGCATGGGATCAGATCCCCCCTCCGAGATGCCTCGTGTTGTCCTCTTGTGAACTTTCGGTGAACAGTTGTAGTAACAGTTGTTCACCGACTTCGAGTCTAGCGCTTCCCGCGGCTTTCCAATTCCGGAGAACAGTTGTTAACTGGATGACATGAGTCACACCCTCGGCGTCCGGCAGGCCCAGAAGCAGAAGACCCGGCAGGCGTTCCTGGACGCGGCGCTCGCGCTGCTGGAGGAGCAGAGCCTGAGCAGCCTCGGCCTGCGCGAGGTCACCCGTGCCGTCGGGGTCGCTCCGACCGCCTTCTACCGGCACTTCCGCTCCACCGCCGACCTCGGTGTGGCCCTGGTCGACGAGGCGCTGGGCAGCCTGCATCCGATGGTGCGGACGACGGTGTCCGCGGCCGGCGACAGCGAGGAACGCATCAAGCGCGCCGTCGAACTGATCGCCCGCCACGTCGACGGGTACCCCGCGCACGTCCGTTTCATCGCCCGTGAACGGCATGGCGGAGTCCAGCCGGTGCGCGAGGCCATCCGCGACCAACTGGCCCGCTTCGCCGAGGAGGTGAAGGCCGAGCTGGCCGACGACCCGCAGGCGCACGGCTGGAACGACGAGGACCTGGGGATGCTCGCGCACCTCTACGTCGACCAGATGCTGCTGACCGCCTCCCTCTTCCTGGAGGCGCAGGAGGCCCCGGCGGACGAGCGGGAGCGCGTCACCGCGCTCGCCCGGCGGCAGTTGCGGCTCATCAGCGTCGGCCGCCGCCACTGGCTGGACTGACCCGCCCGGCCTCACCCGGCGGCCGGGCCGCCGTCCGGGCCGTCCTGCCGGGGCTGCTGGTACAGGGCCGTCACGGAGCGGACCGCCCGGAGCAGTTCCGCGCGCGCCTCGGGCGGTCCCACGAGCTCCACCTGGTCGGAGAACCCGAGCAGTTGGCGCACCGCGCGCAGCACCGGGTACGTCAGCCGGGCGGTGACCCAGTCGCTCGCCCCGTCGTCGTCGCAGACCTCGGTGAGCTGGGCGGCGGCCATGCGCCGGAACATGTCGAGGCGCTCGCGCCGGACCCGTACGGTGACGTCCACGCCGTCCCCCGGCCGGTCCTCCACCTGACGGCGCAGCACCTCCCAGGCGTCGGCGAGTTCGACCCCGGGCCGCCGCCGCACGGGATCGTCGAGCAGCCGGGCCGAGCGCACCCGGTCGGCGCGGAACAGCCGGGGCGCGCCGCGGCGGTCGGCGACCAGGTACCAGACGCCGGCCTTGGCGACCAGGCCGTAGGGGTCCACGGTGTACGCGGACGGCTCCTGGTCCCCGCTGTGCCGGTAGCGCAGCCGCAGCCGCCGGTCGGAGAAGACCGCGTCCTGCAGCACCTCCAGGTCCACGGCCTGTTGCGGGCCGCTGAGCCAGCGGGTGGCGTCGACCAGGACGCGGCGGCTGGCGACCTCGGCGGCGGGCCGGTGCGGCGCGGGCAGCGCGGCCATCACCTTGCGCAGCGCCGAGCCGAGGGCCGTGTCCAGACCGAGCGCCGCGTGGGCGCCCTGCGCGGCCAGGATGAACAGCGCCCGGGACTCGTCCGCGGTCAGGCCGGTGACGTCGGTGCGGAAACCGGCGAGGAGTTCGATGCCACCGTGCCGCCCGCGCTCGGCGTACACGGGCACCCCGGACGCCGAGAGCGCCTCCACGTCGCGGTAGATGGTGCGGACCGACACCTCCAGCCGGCCGGCCAGTTCGCGCGCCGGAACACGGCCGCGGGTCTGCAGGAGCAGCAGAATCGACAGCAGCCGGTCGGACTTCACGCGCCCAGGATCGCGCCGGGTCCCCGGTCCGCGCAAATGCTGACGGCGGATGTCAGGTTATCCGGGGATGCTCGGCGTACCGACTCAGCGAGAGGCATGTCATGACGAACGAGTACACCGACCCGCGTCCCTACTACGTCCGCGCCACCGAGCAGGCGGCCGCGCTCATCAAGACCGTGCGCCCCGAGGACCTCGGCAGGCCGACCCCGTGTTCCGAGTTCGACGTCCGCGGCCTGCTCGGCCACGTCGTCGGCGGCACCCGGCGGATCGCGGTGGTCGGCGAGGGCGGCGACGGCCTCGCCGTCGACCCGTCCACCGACGGCGTCGCGGACGACGGCTGGGCGGCGGCCTACGACGAGGTCAGGGTCCGGGTGCTCAGGGCCTGGGAGGGCGACGAGCGGATGGTGACGACGGTGCGCGTGCCGTGGGGCGAGGTCCCCGGCCACGCGGCGCTGTCCGGCTATGTGATGGAGATCGTCACCCACACCTGGGACCTCGCCGAGGCCCTGGGCCACCCCTTCGAGCTCGATCCGGAGCTGGCCGAGTTCTCGCTCGCCAACGCCCGCCGGGTGCTGCCCGACACGAGGCCCCGGGACGCCGCCACCCCGTTCGCCGACCGCGCCGACGCCCCCGAGGGCGCCGGCGCCTACGAAAGGCTCGCGGCCTGGCTCGGCCGCACCCCGCTCAGCCGAGCCTGACCCGGGCGAGCTGCCGGGACTGGGCGACCAGCCGGTCCTCGCTGTCCCAGACCTCGGCGTCCTCCTCCAGGAAACCGCCGGCCAGGTTGCGGGTGGTGATCGACACCCGCAGCGGTCCGGGGGCCGGGCGGTGCCGGACGTGGACGGTGAGTTCCACCGTGGGCACCCAGCCCTTGAGCCCGATCTCGAAGGCGGTGGGCGGCAGCGCGTCCACCGCGAGCAGCAGCGAGAGCGGGTCGGCGTCGCGGCCGTCGGCCAGCCCGAACCAGGCCCGCATCTCCCCCTTGCCGGAGGGCGCGCCGAGCGCCCAGCCGAGGGTGGCGGGGTCCAGCTTGAGCATCAGCCGGCCGGTGATGGCCGAGCTGCCCTCGACCGGGGCGGGGCCGTCATCCGCGCCGAAGCACTGGTCCAGCGGCGGGATGGCCGGCGGGGCGGCCGTCGTACGGACGTCGTCGGGCAGGCCGGAGAGGTCGCCGTAGGAGGCGAGGACGCGGATCCGCTCGACCTCGTTGCCCTGGTCGTCGTACTGGAAGAGCGAGGCCTGGCCGGTGGACAGGGTGCGGCCGGTGCGCACGGTCTGCGTGCGCACGACCGCCGGGCCCGGCTGGGACGCGGTCAGGTAGTGCGCGGAGACGGTGAACGGGTCCGGGTGCGGGAGGGTGTCCGCGAGGGCCCTGCCGAGGACGGCCAGCAGATAGCCGCCGTTGACGGCGTTGATGATGGTCCAGCCAGCCGAGAGGTCGATGTCGTAGACACCGGGCTCGCGCCGGGTGACCGCCGTGTCGCGGTCGAACTCGCTGTCTCCGATCACGGCCCGCGACGGGGGTCCCCCCGCCCGAGCGTCGCCGAGGGTGGAGGAGGGTGCGGAAGCTGCTTCTGGCATGGGTGAACGGTACAACAGGTAATTACTAAGCGGTAGCTTTTCTGACGGGGGCCGGGTGAACGCCAGGCGGCCACCCGGCCTACACGAGAGGGCCCCCCGGGTGAGATTCCGGCAATTTCCAGGTAAGTGTCCGGACACGTCCACAACCCCCGGGCGCCGATCACCCTCTATGGGGACATGAGCCTCACCGGGACTCCGTTCCTCTGCACGACCGTCGTGCTCTCCGTGGTCGCCCTCATACTGCCGCTCCTGCTGTGGTCGAGGACGCCCGGGCCCGGGCCGCTGCGCGCCGCGGCCCGGGTGCTGATGCTGCTGTTCGCCCAGGGCACGGCCGTCACGCTGGTCTTCGTACTGGTCAACAACCAGAACGGCCTGTACGACAACTGGGCCGACCTCATCGGCACCGGCAACCACGTCCAGCAGGCCGCCGACCTCGGCCGCGACGGCACCGGCGGCATCGCCCTCAAGCAGCTGCCCAAGGTCCGGCAGGTGTTCAGGCCGGCCGACGGCGCCGGCATGCGCGCGGCCGGCGGGGTGCGCGTCACCCAGCTCCGCGGCCGGGTCTCCGGCGTGAACGCCGAGGTCTACGTCTGGCTGCCGCCGCAGTACGGCGAACCGGCCTACCGCCACCGCAAGTTCCCCGTAGTGGAGCTGCTGCCGGGCTACCCCGGCTCGGCGAAGGCCTGGTTCGGCGCGCTCCGGGCGCACGAGCAGGTGCTGCCGCTGATGCGCGCGGGCCGCGTGGCGCCCTTCATCATGGTCGCGCCGCGCACCAACCTGCTGGCCGGCGTAGACACCGGCTGCGCCAACGTCCCCGGGCAGGTCAACGCCGACACCTGGCTCAGCGTCGACGTGCCGAGGATGGTGCTGGACAACTTCCGCGCCCAGCCGGCGCCGTCGGGCTGGGCGGTGGCCGGCTACTCGGCCGGCGCCCACTGCGCGGTGAAGCTGGCCGTGGCCCACCCCGACCGCTACCGGGCCGCCGTGAGCCTTTCCGGCTACAACGACCCGATCGGCGAGCGCAACTCGCTGGCCGCCCAGACCCCCGCCCTGCGCGCCCGGAACAACCCCTACCTGCTGCTGCGCGGCGCGGCCGAGCCGCCCCGGGTCGCCCTCTACGTCTCCGGCGAGTCCGGCGACGGCTACCAGGCGGGCGTCGCCCTGCAGGCGGTCGCCAAGGCTCCGACGACCGTGCACGTGGTGTTCCTGCCGCGCAGCGCCGGCGGTCACACGATGGCGCTGTGGCGGCCGCAGGTCCCCGACGTGTTCCGCTGGCTGACCCTGCAGATGGGCCAGAACCGCGCCGCGGGCGAGGACCGCTCGCTCACCGGGGCCGCCACCGGAAGCCCGAGCGGGACCGGCGGCGGAGCGGCGAGCGGGGCGGCCAGCGGACCCACCGGGACTACTCCTCGGTCACCGTCGACCGCCGGTTCCACGCACGCGGCGCTCGCCAGTGGAACCTCATCGCGAGCAGCCGCAGGGCGAAGGCGGTGACGACCGCGAGCCCGCTGGCGAGCGGGGTCAGCACGTCGTAGCGGATGCACAGCGCCACCATGGTGGCGCCGACGATCGCCGGGACCGCGTACAGGTCGCGGTCCCAGCGCAGCAGCGAGGGGACCTCGTTGGCGAGCACGTCCCGCAGCACGCCGCCGCCGACCGCGGTGGCGAGGCCGAGGGTCGCCGACGCGGTCAGGTTGAGGCCGTAGGAGTACGCCTTGATCGTGCCGCTGACGCAGAACAGGCCGAGGCCGGCCGCGTCGAAGACCAGGACCCCCGTCTGGATCCGCTCCACGTGCGGGTGGAGGAAGAACACGACGAGGGTGGCGATCAGGGGGGTCAGGAAGTACCCCAGGTCGGTGAAGGCGGCCGGGGGCACGGCCCCGATGACCACGTCGCGGAACAGTCCCCCGCCCAGCGCCGTGACCTCGGCGAGCACGGCTATGCCGAAGACGTCGAAGTTCTTCCGGACGGCCAGCAGCGCCCCGGAGATCGCGAACACGAAGATGCCGATGACGTCGAGTGTGTGCTGGACGGAGGGACTGAAGAGTTGCTGCAGTTGCACCCCGACATTCTCACCTGTCAGGGAGTGTGCACCTTACAAGCGCAGGTCACAGGGCAGGCTTGCCTGTCGTGTAGAGCCAGGCGCCGAACAGGTCGTCCAGTCGCTGCCCGCTGATCCGCTCGGCGAGACGGACGAAGTCGGCCGTGTCCGCGTTGCCGTAGCGGTGCAGCCGGGTCCAGGCCGGCAGCAGCGCGAAGAAGGCCCGGTCGCCGATCCGCTCGCGGAGCATCTGCAGGGTCATCGCGCCGCGCTGGTAGACGGGGGAGGCGAACATCGTGTCCCGCTGCGGGTCGGCCACCTTGATCTGCCAGAACGAGGAGTCGGCGGGGCGCGCGTCGTAGGCGGCGCGGAAGGAGTCGTGGGCCGAGCGGGTGCCCTGGTGCTCCGCCCACAGCCACTGGGCGTAGGTGGCGAAGCCCTCGTTGAGCCAGGTGTCCTTCCACCGCGCCACGCTCACCGAGTCGCCGAACCACTGGTGGGCCAGTTCGTGCACGATGGTCGCCTCGTTGCGCACGGCCGAGTAGGCGGGCTTGCTCTGCACCTCCAGCGAGAACCCCGCCTCGGGCATGTCGTCCACGATGGCGCCGGTCTCCTCGAACGGGTACGGGCCGAAGACCTCGGACCAGTAGTCGGTGGCGGCGGCGGTGACGCCGTAGACGTCGACGCTGTTGCCGTTCTTCAGCACCGGGTCGACGGCGACGTAGATCGGGGTGCCGCCCGGGGTGCGGCCGGTGCGCACGTCGAACCTGCCGATGGTGGCGGTCGCGAGGTACGTGGCCATCGGCCGGCTCTCCCGCCAGTGCGTGTACGTCGAACCGCCCCGGTCGCGGGTGGAGACCAGCCGGCCGTTGGAGACCGCGGTCAGGCCCTTGGGCGCCTTGATCCGGATGTCGTAGGTGGCCTTGTCGGAGGGGTGGTCGCTGGACGGGAACCAGGTGGAGGCGGCGTTCGGCTCGCAGGCCACGAAGACGCCGTCGGCCGTCTTCATCCAGCCGTACTCGGAGCCGAAGATGATGGGGCCGCCGAGCGGTTCGGGCACGCCGCCGTAGGTGACGGAGACGGTGAACTCGCGGCCCTCGCGCAGGGTGTGGCGGGGGGTGACGGTGACCTCGTCGCCGTCCCGGGTGAAGCGCGCCCGGCTGCCGTCGACCTCGACGCGGGTGATCTCCAGCCGCTGGAGGTCCAGGTCGAAGGAGGACAGGTTCTGGGTGGCCCGTGCCCGGAGGGTGGTGCGGCCGTCGAGGCGGCCGGTGCCGGGCGCGTAGGCGACGTCCAGGTCGTAGTGGCGGGCGTCGTAGCCGCCGTTGCCGAGCTGGGGGAAGTAGGGGTCGCCGATGCCGGGTGCGCCGGGGGTCGGGGCGGGCGACGCCGCGATGAGGAGGAAGGAGGCCGCCGCGGTGGCGAGGGCTCCTAACCGTGCCGAACGGGAGAGTGCCATGGTCGTCCCTTCGAGCGTGCCGATCAGTGGTCGGACACGGACGACTCTGCACTCCCCCGCTCAGGCATGTACATGACTTTACGGTTCTGTCATGGGCTACTTGCCGGTTGACTCCTGGGAGTCGGTGCCGGCCTCGCGCGCGGTCTCCTCGGCGGCGGCCTCCGGCCCCTCGGCGGGAGCGTCGGCGGCGGCGCCCGTGGAGGCGGTGGGCTCCGCGACGGCGGCGGCCTCGGTCCCGGCCTCGTCGGCGGAGGTCTTGGCCCCCGGCCCGGTCTTGGCGGAACCGGCCTCGGCGACGGCCTCGGCAGCCTCCGCCGACTCCTTCACCTCGGCGGACTTCTCCTCCGCGACAGGCTCCGCATCCGCGGCGGGCTTCTCCACCTCGGCGGGCTTCGCCTCCGCGGCGGGCTTACCCTCCACGGCCGACTTCTCCTCCGCGGCGGGCTTACCCTCCACGGCGGCGTCGGATGCGGCAGCCGTTTCGGCCTCGGCGGTCGCTTCGGCCTCGGCGGTCGCGGGCTTGCCCGCAGCGCCGGCCTCGGCAGCAGCGGATTCCTCCGCGCCGCCGGCCTCGGCAGCAGCGGGCTTCTCCGCGGCGACGGCCTCGGCAGCGGCAGGCTTCGCCTCGGCAGCGGGCTTCGCCTCGGCGGCCGCCGCCGACTCCTCCAGCACGGCGTCCGGGACCAGTTCCGAGGCTTCCTTCGCCACCGACAGCAGCACCGTGTCCTGCGGGGCCTGGTCGGCGAAGTTCTCCGGGTGGTGGCAGGCGACCCGCTGGCCCGGCTTCAGCTCCAGCAGCTGCGGCTCGGTCGTCCGGCAGATCTCCGTCGCCTTCCAGCAACGGGTGTGGAACCGGCAGCCGGGCGGCGGGGCGATGGGCGAGGGCACGTCACCGCGCAGCAGGATGCGCTCGCTCTTCTGGCCCCGGCGCTTGGTGTCCGGCACCGGCACCGCCGACATCAGCGCCTTGGTGTACGGGTGCATCGGCGCCTCGTACAGCGAGGTGCGGTCGGCCAGCTCGACGATCTTGCCGAGGTACATCACCGCGATCCGGTCCGAGACGTGCCGGACGACCGAGAGGTCGTGCGCGATGATCACGTAGGTGAGGCCGAGTTCCTGCTGGAGGTCGTCCATGAGGTTCACGACCTGCGCCTGGATCGACACGTCCAGCGCGGAGACCGGCTCGTCGGCCACGACCAGCTTCGGCTTCAGGGCGAGCGCTCGGGCGATGCCGATGCGCTGGCGCTGGCCGCCGGAGAACTCGTGCGGGTAGCGGTTGTAGTGCTCGGGGCTCAGACCGACCAGTTCGAGCAGCCGCTGGACCTCCTTCTTCACCCCGCCCTCCGGCTCCACGCCCTGCAGCCGGAACGGCGCGGAGACGATCGAGCCGATGGTGTGGCGGGGGTTCAGGGAGCCGTACGGGTCCTGGAAGATCATCTGGATGTCGCGGCGCAGCGGGCGCATCTGCCCGGTCCGCAGCTTCGTGATGTCCTGCCCGTCGAAGGTGATCGTGCCGCCGGTCGGGTCCTGGAGGCGGGTGATGACCCGGCCCATGGTCGACTTGCCGCAGCCCGACTCGCCCACCACGCCCAGGGTCTCGCCCTTGCGCACCTCGAAGTCGATCCCGTCGACGGCCTTCACCGCGCCGACCTGGCGCTGGAGAATGCCCTTCTTGATCGGGAAGTGCTTCTTCAGACCCTCGACCCGGAGCAGCACCTCACGGTCGGCCGAGCCGTCCGCGGGGGCCTGCGCCTGCTGCGGGATCACGGCCTCGTCCGTCTTCTTGGTCTCACTCACAGCTTCGGCGCAATCTCTTCGGTCCAGATCCGCTCACGGTCCTCGGCCGGGAGGTGGCAGGCGGACCAGTGCCCGGTGCTCACCTGTTCCAGCTCGGGGCGCACCGTGCGGGTGACGTTCCCCTTGGGGATGTCCGCGTACGGGCAGCGCGGGTGGAAGGCGCAGCCCGAGGGGACGTTGATGAGGCTCGGCGGCTGGCCCTTGACCGGGATGAGCCGTTCGGAGGTGTCGCGGTCGATGCGGGGCATCGAGCCGAGCAGACCCCAGGTGTAGGGGTGCTGCGGCTGCTCGAAGACCTGGGCGGCCGGCCCGCGCTCCACGCACCGGCCGCCGTACATCACGAGGACGTCGTCGGCGATCTCGGCGACCACACCGAGGTCGTGGGTGACCATGATGACCGCGGAGCCGAACTCCTTCTGCAGGTCACGGATCAGGTCGAGGATCTGCGCCTGGACGGTGACGTCGAGGGCGGTGGTCGGCTCGTCCGCGATGAGCAGCTCGGGGTTGTTGACCAGGGCCATGGCGATCATGGCGCGCTGGCGCATACCGCCGGAGAACTCGTGCGGGTAGCCGTCGACGCGCTTGGCGGGCTCGGGGATGCCGACCCGGTCGAGCATCTCGACGGCCCGCTTGCGGGCGACCTTCTTGCTGACGTCGTGGTGGACCCGGTAGGCCTCGACGATCTGGTCGCCGACCTTGTAGTACGGGTGCATCGCGGACAGCGGGTCCTGGAAGATCATCGCCATCTCGCGGCCGCGGAGCCTGCGCACCTCGTCCGGGGCGGCGGAGACCAGTTCCTTGCCGTCCAGCCAGATCTCGCCGGTCATCCGCACGTTCTTGCCGCGGGTGCCGAGCCGGTGCAGGCCCATGATGGCCTGCGAGGTGACCGACTTGCCGGAGCCGGACTCGCCGACGACGGCGAGGGTCCGGCCCTTCTCCAGCGAGAAGCTGAGCCCGTCGACGGACTTGACCACGCCGTCGTCGGTCGGGAAGTGCACCCTGAGGTCGCGGACCTCGAGGAAGGCCTTGGGGGGCTGGGACGCGGTGGTGGGCTCGCCCACGGCGGCGCCGGTCTTGGAGAGTTCGGTCACGAGAGCCTCACCCGCGGGTCGGCGGCGGCGTAGAGCACGTCCACCAGGAGATTTGCGAAGACGACGAAGGCGGCGGCGAGCAACGTCACGCCGAGGATCTTCGGCAGGTCGTTGTCGGTGATGCCCTGCACCGCGTACTGGCCGATGCCGGGCAGCGAGAACACCGACTCGGTGATCACGGCGCCGCCGAGCAGCAGGCCGATGTCCATGCCGAAGACCGTGATGATCGGGGTCAGTGCGGCGCGCAGTCCGTGCCGGGTGACGACGGTGCGCTCCCGCAGGCCCTTGGCGCGGGCCGTGCGGATGAAGTCCTCGTTCATCGTCTCCAGCATGCCCGAGCGGGTCAGCCGCGCGTAGATGGCGGAGTACAGCAGCGCGAGCGAACACCACGCCGGGAAGAGGGTGTTGGCCCACTGCGCCGGGTTCTCGGTGAGCGGGACGTAGGTCTTGCCGAAGATCGGCCACTGGTAGGTGAAGAGCAGGATCGCCAGGTTGCCCGTGAAGAACATGGGCAGCGAGACGCCGGTGAGCGCGATGCCCATGAAGGTGCGGTCGAGGAACGAGCGCGGCTTCAGGGCCGAGATGACACCGGCCACGACGCCCGAGACCAGCCACAGCGCGGCGGCGCCCACGGCCAGCGACAGGGTGATCGGAAGGCGCGAGGTGAGCTCCGGCCACACCGCCTGGTGGTTCTTGAAGGAGTAACCGAAGCAGGGTGCGTCGCAGTGCACCGTGGTGGGGCCGAGGTCGTAGGTGGCGCCGGCCACGATCCCCTTGATGAAGTGCCAGTACTGGACGTAGACGGGCTGGTCCAGACCGAGGTTGTGCTTGACAGCGGCGATGTCCGCCTTCGACGGGCTCTTGCCGATGTACTGCTGCGCCAGCTGGTCCGCTGTCTGGCCGGCAAGCCGTGGCAGCAGGAAGAAGATGGCGAAGGTGACCGCGGAGACGACCAGCAGCAGGATCACTGCCGCGAACGTCCGGCGGAGGATGTACGAGATCACGGGGACCGGCGCTGGTGCCCGCGGGCCGCGAAGCCCGCGGGCACCAATGCCTTCACCTGCCTTCCGGGGCTGCTACTTCGACGCGACGCCGATGTTGAGGTAGTCGTACTGACCGCTGAAGGCCGCCGTGGAAACCAGGTTGGTGTAGTTCTGCGGGCGGGCCAGCAGGACCTTGAAGTAGGTCAGCGGGACCAGGACGGCGTCGTCCATGGTCTTCTTGTCGATCTGGGTGTAGAGGCTGTTGCGCTCGGTGTCGTCCTGGGTGCCGATCGCCTTGCCCAGCAGGGAGTTGACGTCCTTGCTGTCGTACTGCGACAGGTTGGTGTTACCGGACTGGCTGATCGCCTTGCCGTTCAGGATCTGCTGCAGGAAGCCGTAGCCGGAGGGCCAGTCGGCACCCCACTGCATCATGATCAGGCCGATGTTCTGCTTCTCGGTGAACTTCGGCACACCCGCGTAGTCGGTGAAGTACTTGCCGGACGGGTACTGCTTCAGGCTGGCGTTGATGCCGACCTTCTTCAGCGAGCTGATGATCGCCGTGGCGGCGTCGATCTCCTGCTGACGGTCCGAGCGGGCCGAGATGGTGGTGGTGATCGACGACTTGCCGCAGGCCTTCAGCTGCTCCTTGGCCTTGGCCGCGTCGCCCTTGTTGCCGGAGGTCGCGTAGACGTCCGACTTCTCGTAGCCCGGGATGTCCGGGGGCAGCACGGTGGAGGCGATGTCGCCGCGGATCGGGCCGCCCTCGGCGGTCTGCACCGAGACCTTGTCGATCGCGTACTGCACGGCCTTGCGGCACTCGGGCTTGTCGAACGGCTTCACCTTGGTGTTGATCGCCATGTAGACGAGCCGGCCACCGTAGGTGTTGTCCGTGTTGGCCTTCTTCGCGGTGTCGGTGAGCACCTTGGCCTGGGTGGAGGCCTGGACACCGGCACCGGCCAGGTCGATCGCGTCGCCGGCCAGGACGTCCTGGTCGATGGTCTCCGGGTTGACCTTCAGCTTGACGACGATCTTGTCCGGGAGCTGCTTGCGCAGCGGGTCGGTCTTCGCGTCCCAGTTCTCGTTGCGCACGAGCACGGCCTGCTTGCCGTCCTCGTAGCTCTGGAACTTGTACGAGCCCGACGACACGATGTGCTTGACGTAGTCGACGCCCTTGTCCTTGGACTGGGGCACCGGGGCCGTCTGCGGGGCGGCGACGAGGTAGTCGAACTCCTGGAACGCCTGGTTCAGGTGGAAGACGATGGTGGTGTCGTCCGGCGTCTCGATGGAGGACAGGCCCTTGCCGCTCTTGTCCTTGTACGGGCCCTTGTACTTGTCGCCCTTGGCCATGAACTGCTGGAAGTAGTTCGGGCCGAGGGAGAGCACGTCACGCGCGAAGTTCGAGCGCTCGACGGCGTACTTGACGTCCTTCGAGGTGATCGGCGAGCCGTCCTCGTACTTCAGGCCCGAACGCAGCTTGTACGTCCAGGTCTTGCCGCCGTCGCTCGGGACGCCCTTGCTCGCGGCGAGGTCCGGGACGAGGGTGTTGCCCTTCTCGCCGGCGCCGGGCTGGAACGTCATCAGCGGGCGGGCGTAGAGCCGGCTGAGGTTGTACATGTACGCGTAGTACGTGTTGCCGGGGTCGAAGGAGTCCGGCACGTCGGACAGCTCGTAGGTGACCGTGCCGCCCTTCTTGTCGGAAGCGTTGACCACACCCTTGGTCGCGGCGTTGGCCCCGGCGGACGAGCCGTTGTTGTCCTTGTTGTCATCGGCCTTGCTGCAGCCTGCAACGAGCAGGCTGGCGGAGCCGATGGCCGCGATAGCGGCCAGCGCTGACCTTCGCATGATGGGTGCTTTCCCCTCCATTGTCGGAAACTTTTCGGGCTCTCGGGTGGTGGCAGGCGTCAGCGGCTGCGCGGGTCGAGAGCGTCGCGGAGACCGTCGCCCAGCAGATTGAACGCCAGGACGGTCACGAAGATGGCGAGACCGGGCACGATCATGTATTGGGGATCGACCTGGTAGTAGGTGACCGCTTCGCGGAGCATGCCGCCCCAGGAGGCCTGCGGGGGCTGGATGCCGACACCGAGGAAGCTCAGGGACGCCTCGAAGAGGATGTTGGTCGGGATGAGCAGCGTCGAGTAGACGATGATCGGGCCGACCAGGTTGGGCATCAGCTCGCGGAACAGGATGTACGGGCCCTTGGCGCCCATGCCGCGGGAGGCGTCGACGAACTCGCGCTCCCGCAGGGCGAGGGTCTGGCCGCGCACGATCCGGCCCAGGTAGGGCCAGTTGAAGAAGCCGATGACGAAGATCAGCACGCTCAGGTGGAGCGGGAGCCCGTTGAGGCCGAACGCGCCGCCCTGCAGCGTGGCCGAGATCGCGATGGCGAACAGCAGGAGGGGGAAGGCGAGGAAGGTGTCCATCAGGCGGCTGATGACGTTGTCCACCCGGCCGCCGTAGTAACCCGCGATGACGCCCATGATGGCGCCGATCACGTTGGAGAGGATCGTGGCGCCGAAGGCGACCACCAGCGACACCCAGGAGCCCTCCAGGACTCGGGTGGCGATGTCCCGGCCGAACTTCGGGTCGACACCGAGCGGGTGGTCCGCGCTCATGCCGCCCCAACTGCCCTTGGGCAGCGAGGTGTCGGGAGTGATCAGGTCCTGGTTGAAGGCGTTGGGGTCGAGGCCGAGCAGGGCCTGCAGGGGCCGGGAGAGGACGGCCAGGGCGATGAGCAGGACGACGATGACGGCGCCCGCCACCGCGACCTTGTCCTTCTTGAATCTCGACCAGGCGATCTGCCCAAGGGAACGACCCTCGATCCGCCCCTTACCGGCACCCTCGAGCACAGCTTCCGGCTGTGCCTCGGCTGCCGCCCCGGTGGTCTCGATCGGTGCGGTCACAGTGACCCGACCCCTCTCGCCGGTGGTGACCGGCCTGCGCCTGCCGCGGTTTGCGGCTTTGTCGACTTGCATCGATCGTGAGGTTCGACCTCACGTCTGAATCGCGAGTCTTCAGCTTCTTTGCGATCACCCGCCAGAGCTGGCGGGGAAAGTATGCGCAACCGTGATGCAGTCCGGGGGATTCCGTTATCCGATCAGTGGGTAACGGCCACCGGACGAGGGGCACTTGGGGCGGAACGCCGTTTCCGCTCGATTCGGACGAAACATCGGTCTTCTACGCGCGGAGAAGTCCGTCTCGCACACGAATCCTCCATCACTGTCCAAGTGGCGGACCGCCTCGCGCGCCTGCTCAGTAGCCCCCGTGGACCGGCGGGTAGCCGTATCCGGGAGCCGGCGGCTGCGGCTGGGGAAGGGCCGCGTGCGCCTCGCGGTCGTAGAACGGGCGGGCGTTGGCCCGCATCCACAGCACCACCGGGTCGTAGTCGTCGGTCATCGCGACCGTCGACACCGGCAGCCCCTCCGGGACCGCGCCGACGGACTGCTGCATCATCGCCCGCACCGAGTCGACGGCGGCGGGCGAGGTGTCGTACACGTCCAGTCCGATGGCGAGGTACGGCGCGCCGAGCGTGGGCTGCACCCAGGCGCGGCGCAGCGAGCGCAGGGCCGGGGTGCGGTGGGCGTTCTGCGTGAGCAGGGCGTAGAACTGCGCGACGTCGACGCCGGGTTCCGACAGCCTCAGGGGGCCGGCGGGCTGGCGGTCGAGGCCGGTGGCGATGCGGCGCAGGTCCGGCCAGGGGACGCCCACGCCGCCGCCCGGGGCGTGCGGGTTGAGCCAGAGGCCGTAGTGGTCGGGATAGAGCGTGCGGGCCACGTCGAGCCCGTCGACCACCTCGTAGGAGCGGTTCCAGCCACTGGCCGACAGCTCCTGCGCCGAGGTCACACAGGGGGCGTAGCCGAACCCGCCGACCTCCATGTTCCCGTACTGGGCGTCCGGGGAGCCGGCCTGGCCGTGCCAGAGCAGCATCCAGATCTGGCCGGAGGAGGGGGTGGCGAGGGCGCGCAGCAGTGCCTCGTAGGCGTCGTAGCGGCCGGGGGTGACCTGGCGCAGCATGTGCTCGACGCTGCCGCTTGGGCTCGCGCTCACCTGTCTTTACCGCCCCTTCGATTCTTGCCCCGTGTTGGGGGACAGCTTATGCGCCCGACGGCCCGGGGCCCCGTGTTCGGGCGCGGGTGCGGCTCGGCGGGGGCCGGTCGCGCCCCGCGGCGGAGCCGCCGACCGGCACCGCCCCGCGCCCCTCGGGCCTGCTGTCCCCGAGCCCGCCGGTCAGTGGCCGTACTGGTAGAAGGGGCGGACGCTGGATTTGAGCCAGGTGGCCACCGGGTCGTCCGTGACGTCCAGGAGGACGAGGTTGACCTGCCACTTCACCGGGGCCCGCCCGAGGGCGCGGCCCAGGGCCTCCAGGGGCAGGGCCCGCAGGTCGCCCTCCCACTGGGAGAGTTCGACGCCCACGAACATCACCGGCTCCGCCGTCTCGACGACGGCGAGGCAGCGGCGGGCCGTGACGACCACGCCGGTGCCGGCGAACTCGGCGGAGGCGGCGGAGAGGAAGTCGACCGGGTCCTCCTGCCAGTCCGGCTCGAAGAGGCGGACCCGGCCGCCGGTGGCGGGGCCGTCCAGCGGGGTGTGGCCGGTGCGGCAGAGTTCGGCCACCGCCTCGGGCGGGAGCGGCAGCCCGACCACCCCGTCGGGGTTCACCAGGATGCCGGCCTGCGGGGGCAGGCCGCGGGCGAACTCCACCGCCGGCGCGACGGTGTACGACATGTGGGGGCCGGCGGCCAGCCGGAGCTGCTCCTCTGAGCTGAACACCGGGACGTACACCTGGCCGTCGAGCTCCGTCGTGGGCAGGTCCAGCGGGCCGCTGTGCGGGCCGCCGCCGTTGGGCAGCGGGATCCACAGCAGGCTGCGGCCCAGCACCTCGGCGATCCGGCCGCCCGCTCCGGGTATGCCGAGGGAGGCCGAGAGCACCTCCTCCAGTTCGTTGCCGGGCCAACCGCCGTGCGGGTGGGGGTGCGTCTGTGCCGGGTAGTCCGCGGGAAGGTCCGCCGCCGAGAAGTCCATCTGCCTGCCGCCTGCTGGGAACCACTGCTGTGGTCCGAAAGGCTAGCGGGTGGCGGCGGCGGTGCTCAGTCGGACCGGCCGGCGAAGCCGATGCGGCGCAGCACGTCCGCGGCGTCCCGGTCCAGCAGCACCGCCGAGCCGCAGCCGGCGGGCAGTTCGCCCCGCTCCACGGCGCTCAGCAGGCGGGCCGCCGTGCGGCGGTGGCGGCCGAAGGCGTAGCGGGAGACGCCGCGGCCGCGCTCGCGCTGGCCCGTGCGGGCGGTCTCCGGGGTGACGTCGAGCAGGAGCAGGTGCAGGGTGCCGCCGCGGCGCCGGGCCGCGCGGGCCAGCCAGCCGCGCACCCAGGCCTGGGTGCCGCAGTCGTGCACGACGACGCCCTCGCCGGTGCCGAGGGCGCGGCGCAGGCCCGCGTAGTGGGCGATCCGGACCAGGGGGCGGTAGAGCCCGTAGGGGAGGAAGCGGGGCAGGCGGGCGTCCCAGCGGTCGCGGGTGTCCTGGGAGTCGACGCGGTGGCCGGGGACCGCGCGGTGCATCAGGGTGGATTTGCCGCTGCCGGGCAGCCCGGTGACCACCACCAGGTCGCGGGGGCCGAAGAGCAGGTCGTGCGGGCTGTGCCCGGCGCGCTCGCGCAGGTCGCGGACGACCGGGGCGGGACGCTCGGCGCAGCGCCCGCGCACCGGGACGGAGGGCTGCTTCGGCACCGCGGGACCGGCGGTGGCGGCGTAGGCCGTGGTCCTGTTCACCGTGATCGTCCTCCCCTGGTGGGCTTGGAGACCCCTTTGCCCCAATAATGTAAAGAGAAGGTAATGCGCAGGTCCAGCGATTGGGTGCGCGTCCTGCCACAGCTCGGTCACAGATGCGGGCCCTGACGCGGCGGGGCGGGGCATGCAATGATGTGCGCGCCAACTGCATACCGGCCGCTTGAATCCGCGCGGGAGAGTTCCCAGCCAGCTTTCGCTGGGACGCCGAAGGAGCAAGTCCCTCCCTTGAATCTCTCAGGCCCCGTTACCGCGCGGGCGAGGCACATCTGAAAAGCGGGCCGCTGCGACAGTGGCTCCACCCAAGGTGCAAGCCGTGACCACTCCTCGTGAGCATCACGGCGAACCTCTCAGGTTCCGATGACAGATGGGGAGGAACGTTCCTCGCCTGTCATACCTGCCCTGGGAGACGACCGACCGATGAGCAGTACCGAACCCACCGGGCCGCGCCGTACGGCGCTCGACGCCCTGCACCGCTCGCTCGGTGCGACGATGACCGACTTCGCCGGCTGGGACATGCCGCTGCGCTACGGATCCGAGCGCGACGAGCACGTCGCGGTGCGCACCCGGGCCGGCCTCTTCGACCTCTCCCACATGGGCGAGATCACCGTGACCGGGCCGCAGGCGGCCGCCCTGCTGAACCACGCCCTGGTCGGCAACATCGCCTCCGTGGGCGTCGGCCGCGCCCGCTACACCATGATCTGCCAGGCCGACGGCGGCATCCTGGACGACCTGATCGTCTACCGGCTCGCCGAGACCGAGTACATGGTCGTCGCCAACGCCTCCAACGCCCAGGTGGTGCTGGACGCGCTCACCGAGCGTGCCGCCGGCTTCGACGCCGAGGTGCGCGACGACCGGGACGCCTACGCGCTGATCGCGGTCCAGGGCCCCGAGTCCCCCGGCATCCTGAAGTCGCTGACCGACGCCGACCTGGACGGCCTGAAGTACTACGCGGGCCTGCCCGGCACCGTCGCCGGGGTGCCCGCGCTGATCGCGCGCACCGGCTACACCGGCGAGGACGGCTTCGAGCTGTTCGTGCGGCCGGAGCACGCCGTCCGGCTGTGGCAGGCGCTGACCGAGGCGGGCGAGGGCGCCGGCCTGGTGCCGTGCGGCCTGTCCTGCCGGGACACCCTGCGCCTGGAGGCGGGCATGCCGCTGTACGGGAACGAGCTGACCACCGCCCTGACGCCCTTCGACGCCGGGCTCGGCCGGGTGGTGAAGTTCGAGAAGGAGGGCGACTTCGTGGGCCGCGAGGCGCTCACCGAGGCCGCCGCCGAGGCCGAGCAGAACCCGCCGCGCAAGCTCGTCGGCCTGGTCGCCGAGGGCCGCCGGGTGCCGCGCGCCGGGTATCCCGTCGTCGCCGGCGGCGCGGTGATCGGCGAGGTCACCTCCGGCGCCCCCTCCCCCACCCTGGGCAAGCCGATCGCGATGGCGTACGTCGACGCGGCCTACGCGGCGCCGGGCACCGAGGGTGTCGGCGTGGACATCCGGGGCAGCCACGAGCCGTACGAGGTCGTGGCGCTGCCCTTCTACAAGCGCCAGAAGTAGACACTGGGCGCGGTCCGTCCACCGGACGTGACGCAGCGTACATTCCTGCTGCTCGGCAGCGGGCCCAGCAGTCCCCCATTCATCAGCACTCCCGCGCGTACAGGAGAATTCAGGCCATGAGCAACCCCCAGCAGCTGCGCTACAGCAAGGAGCACGAGTGGCTGTCGGCCGCCGAGGACGGCGTCTCGACGGTCGGCATCACCGAGTTCGCGGCGAACGCGCTCGGCGATGTGGTCTACGCCCAGCTCCCCGAGGTCGGTTCCACGGTGTCCGCGGGCGAGACCTGCGGCGAGCTGGAGTCGACCAAGTCGGTCTCGGACCTGTACTCGCCGGTCACCGGTGAGATCACCGAGATCAACGAGGACGTCGTCAACGACCCGTCGCTGGTGAACTCCGCTCCCTTCGAGGGCGGCTGGCTGTTCAAGGTACGCGTCACCGAGGAGCCGGCCGACCTGCTCTCCGCCGACGAGTACACCGCCCAGAACGCCGGCTGAGGAGTCGTAGCCGTATGACTGTCCTGAACACGTCCCTGCACGAACTGGACCCGGAGATCGCCGCCGCGGTCGACGCCGAGCTGAACCGCCAGCAGTCGACGCTGGAGATGATCGCCTCGGAGAACTTCGCGCCGCTCGCGGTGATGGAGGCCCAGGGCTCGGTGCTGACCAACAAGTACGCGGAGGGCTACCCCGGCCGCCGCTACTACGGCGGCTGCGAGCACGTCGACGTCGCCGAGCAGATCGCCATCGACCGGGTCAAGGAGCTGTTCGGCGCCGAGTACGCCAACGTCCAGCCCCACTCAGGCGCCTCCGCGAACCAGGCGGCGCTGTTCGCCCTCGCCCAGCCCGGGGACACCATCCTCGGCCTGGACCTGGCGCACGGCGGCCACCTGACCCACGGGATGCGGCTGAACTTCTCCGGCAAGCAGTTCGACGTGGTCGCGTACCACGTCGACGAGGCCGGCCTGGTCGACATGGCCGAGGTCGAGCGGCTGGCCAAGGAGCACCGCCCGAAGGTGATCATCGCCGGCTGGTCGGCGTACCCGCGGCAGCTCGACTTCGCCGAGTTCCGCCGGATCGCCGACGAGGTCGAGGCGTACCTGTGGGTCGACATGGCGCACTTCGCCGGCCTGGTCGCGGCGGGTCTGCACCCGAACCCGGTCGAGTACGCGGACGTGGTCACCTCCACGACCCACAAGACACTCGGCGGCCCGCGCGGCGGCATCATCCTGGCGAAGAAGGCCTTCGCGAAGAAGCTGAACTCGTCCGTCTTCCCGGGCTTCCAGGGCGGTCCCCTGGAGCACGTGATCGCGGCCAAGGCGGTCTCCTTCAAGGTCGCCGCCTCGGAGGACTTCAAGGAGCGCCAGCGCCGTACGGTGGACGGCGCCCGCGTCCTCGCCGAGCGGCTGACCGCCGCCGACGCCCGAGAGGCCGGGGTCAACGTGCTGTCCGGCGGTACGGACGTGCACCTGATCCTGGTCGACCTGCGCGAGTCCGAGCTGGACGGGCAGCAGGCCGAGGACCGCCTCCACGAGGTCGGGATCACGGTCAACCGCAACGCCGTCCCGAACGACCCGCGTCCCCCGATGGTGACCTCGGGCCTGCGCATCGGCACGCCGGCCCTGGCCACCCGCGGCTTCACGGCCGAGGACTTCGCCGAGGTCGCGGACGTGATCGCCGAGACCCTGAAGGCGCCCTCCCCGTTCGAGGGAGCCGGCGTGGAGTCGCTCAAGGCCCGGGTGAAGGCCCTGGCCGACAAGCACCCGCTGTACCCGGGTCTGAACAAGTAGGTCCGCGTTTCACCGGGCACCGCGCACACTGGAACGTGTGCGCGGTGCCGCACCCCGCACCACCCCGTATTGAGGAGTTTCCGTGGCCATCTCGGTCTTCGACCTGTTCTCGATCGGCATCGGCCCGTCCAGCTCCCACACGGTCGGCCCGATGCGCGCGGCGCGCATGTTCGCCCGCAGGCTGCGCAACGAGGACCTGCTGGACTCCGTCGCCGCGGTGCGCTGCGAGCTGTACGGCTCGCTCGGCGCCACCGGCCACGGCCACGGCACCCCGAAGGCGGTGCTGCTCGGTCTGGAGGGCGCCTCGCCGCGCACGGTGGACGTCGAGTCGGCCGACGAGCGGGTGGAGGCGATCCGGGGCTCGGGCCGGATCTCGCTGCTCGGTGAGCACGAGATCGCCTTCTCCTTCGACGACGACCTGGTCCTGCACCGCCGCAAGGCGCTGCCGTACCACGCCAACGGCATGACGGTGTGGGCGTACGACGCCTCCGGCGCCGAGCTGCTCGCCAAGACGTACTACTCGGTCGGCGGCGGTTTCGTCGTGGACGAGGACGCGGTCGGCGCGGACCGCATCGTGCTGGACGACACGGTCCTGAAGTACCCGTTCCGCACCGGCGACGAGCTGCTGCGCCTGACCCGGGAGACGGGTCTTTCGATCTCCTCGCTGATGCTGGAGAACGAGCGCGCCTGGCGCACCGAGGAGGAGATCCGGGCGGGCCTGCTGGAGATATGGCGGGTCATGCGCGAGTGCGTCCAGCGGGGCATGACCCGGGAGGGCATCCTGCCCGGCGGCCTCAAGGTGCGCCGCCGCGCTGCCGTCTCGGCCCGCCAGCTGCGCGCCGAGGGCGACCCGCTCGCGCACGCGATGGAGTGGATCACGCTCTACGCGATGGCCGTGAACGAGGAGAACGCGGCCGGCGGCCGGGTGGTCACCGCCCCGACCAACGGAGCGGCGGGCATCATCCCGGCGGTCCTGCACTACTACATCAACTTCGTGCCGGGCGCCGACGAGGACGGCGTGGTCCGCTTCCTGCTCGCCGCCGGCGCCATCGGCATGCTGTTCAAGGAGAACGCCTCCATCTCCGGCGCCGAGGTCGGCTGCCAGGGCGAGGTCGGCTCCGCCTGCTCCATGGCCGCCGGCGCCCTCGCCGAGGTGCTCGGCGGCAGCCCCGAGCAGGTGGAGAACGCGGCCGAGATCGGCATGGAGCACAACCTGGGCCTGACCTGCGATCCGGTGGGCGGCCTGGTCCAGATCCCGTGCATCGAGCGCAACGGCATGGCCGCGGTGAAGGCGGTCACCGCGGCGAAGATGGCGATGCGCGGCGACGGCTCGCACAAGGTGTCCCTGGACAAGGTCATCAAGACGATGAAGGACACCGGCGCGGACATGTCGGTGAAGTACAAGGAGACGGCCCGGGGCGGGCTGGCGGTGAACATCATCGAGTGCTGAACCGGCGGGCGGGCCGGGCGGTGGGGCGGTTCGGGCCCTCGTCCGCCCGGCCCGGATCAGCCGCGGCGCGGCGGCGCCGGGGTGCTCAGTACCAGCCGGTGCACTTGATGTGGTGCGTCTCGTCGTTCCACGCGCAGGCGCGCATCACGTAGCCGCCGTCGTAGCGCGAGGCGGTGTGGGTGTCGGAGCCGCTGCGCACGGTGGTCAGGCTCAGCGGGCCGTCCCAGGTCCGGCCGCCGTTGGACGAGCGGTCCACCCAGACCTTGTCGCCCCGGTCGGCGTGGTAGATGCGGCCCCAGGCGCAGCGGGTGGAAGTGCTGTACCGGAGCTGGATGTTGATCGAGTCGACCTTCGCCGTCTTCACCGTCTTGGGGTGGGCGAAGGTGCACGAGCCCGCGGCGCTCGTGCCGGCCGCGGCGGCGCCGGTGGCGGCGGCCGTGCCGCCGAGTCCGGCGAGCAGGGCCGCCGTGGCGACCAGGACCGCGGCACGGGTGCGGTTACGCGGTATGACCATGATTCCTCCGTCGTGGATGCAGACCGAGGCAGCGGCCCGGCCGGCCCGGCGCGCAGCGGTCGTCGCCGCGCCGGGCGGGCCGGGACCACCGTCCCCCGTTGTGGAACCGGCTTGCGGCAACGACGCTACGGAAGCGGCCGCCGGGGCGAATCCCACGCTGGTTCCAATCCGCGTTCCGCCGCGCGGGGTACGCCGGGTACCGCGCGGGTTTACCCGGGGACGCGGCCACCACCGGGGGCTATCCACCCGGGGTGACGAGTCCCGTCTCGTAGGCCACGACCACGGCCTGGGCCCTGCTGCCGAGATCCAGCTTGGTCATCGTGCGGTTCAGGTGGGTCTTCACGGTCGCCTCGCTGATGTAGAGGCGGTCGGCGATCTCCGGGTTGGACAGACCGCGGGCGATCAGCTTCAGGACCTCCAGCTCACGGGAGGTCAGCGCGTCCAGGTCGGCGGGCCGTTCGCACTCGGGCCGGCGCGCGTACGCCTCGACCAGGCGGCGGGTGACGCTGGGCGCGAAGAGGGCGTCGCCGCCGCTGACCGCCGCCACCGCGGCGAGCAGCCGTTCCGGTCCGGAGTCCTTCAGCAGGAACCCCGAGGCGCCGGCGCGCAGCGCCCCGTACACGTACTCGTCGAGGTCGAAGGTGGTCAGCACCAGGATCCTGGGCGCGGGGCCGGTGGCCTGGGCGAGGATGCGCTCGGTGGCCTCGATGCCGTTCATGCCGGGCATCCTGATGTCCATGAGGACCACGTCGGGGGCCTTCTCGGCGGCGAGCGCCACGGCCTCCGCGCCGTCGCTCGCCTCGCCGGCCACCTCGACGCCGGGTGCGGCCCGCAGCAGGGCCACCAGTCCGGCCCGGATCAGGTACTGGTCGTCGACGACGAGCACTGTGGTCATGTGACGGTGTGGTCCCCCTGCGCGTCGGCCCGCGCGGAGGTCGGCAGGGTCAGCCGCACGGCGAAGCCGCCTTGGTCCTGCGGGCCGGTGCTGATGCGCCCGCCGTAGAGCTTGGCCCGTTCCCGCATGCCAATCAAGCCGTGGCCGCCGTCGCTGCGCACTCTGTCCGAAACCACCCCCTGCCCGTCGTCGGTGACGGCGACGCTCACCTGGTGCGGTTCGTAGGTCAGCCGTACCTCCGCGCTCGCGCCGGGCGCGTGCTTCATGACGTTGGTGAGCGCCTCCTGGACCACCCGGTAGGCGCACAGGTCGATTCCCGGGGCGAGCGGGCGGGGCGTGCCCTCGACGGTCAGGGTGACGGGGACGCCGCCGGCCCGGACGCGTTCGGCCATGTCCCCGAGGCGTGCCAGGCCGGGCATCGGGCTGGCGGGGGCGCCGTCGCCGGCGGCGCGCAGCACGGTGAGCATGCGGCGCAGTTCCTCCAGCGCCTCCTTGCCGGTGGCGTCGATGGTGCCGAGCGCGGCCCGCGCGGTCTCGCGGTCGGTGTCGAAGACGAACCGGGCGAGACCGGTCTGCACCGAGATCACGGACATGTGGTGGGCGACCACGTCGTGCAGTTCGCGGGCGATCCGGCCGCGTTCCTCGGCGACTTCGCGCCGGGCGCGTTCGGCCTGCTCGCGGCGGAGCTGCCGGGTCAGTTCGGCCGAGCGGCGGGCGACCACGCCGAACCGCCACAGCACCGCCGGGTAGACCAGCGCCTGCCCGGCGACGGACGCCCAGGAGTCGGCGTGGCTGACCGCGCCCGCGTAGATCCAGATCCCGCCCAGCAGCACCGCGCACGGCACGGAGACGCGGGGCGGGCGCAGGGAGGCCACCGTGTAGAGGGCGAGCATGGGGCCGATGCTGCCCACCACGGGCCAGTTGCCGGCGCCGATGTAGACCGCCCAGGTGCCGTACATCAGTCCGCAGACCGTGACGGGGGCCTGGCTGCGGAACGCCAGCGGCAGGTGGACCAGGAGCACCAGGGCGTAGGCGGCCGCGTCGAGCGGGCGCTGTCCCTGCCGCGCGGCCTCGGCGCCCAGGGTGACGGCCACTGTGGTCAGCGCCACGGCGAACAGCATGTCGCCGACAAGGGGGCGGATCCGCATCGTCGCAGGGTAACGCCGGTTCCGCCGGCGGGCATCGGACTTCCGCGGTACCGCGTCGGTTGCAGCCGCGGGCGGGGTACGGCGACGGGTGGCGCGAGGGGAGGCGGGCTGCGCGGAGCGCCCGCCTCCCCCCGGTCGTCCAGGTGCCGGGATCAGCCGGTCGTCAGGGTGACGTCGTCGACGACGAAGCTGGTCTGGAGACTGGCGTCCTCGGTGGCCGTGAAGGTCAGCGTGATCTGCCGGCCGGTGTACTGGCTGAGGTCCAGGGTGCGTTCGGTGTATCCGGAGGCCGCGCCGGCGTTGGAGAACGTCTGCTTCGCGGTCCCGTCGACCTTGACCTGGAAGGTGTCGTACGCCGTCGAGCCGGACTCGGCGGTGTCGATGTGCAGCCAGTACTTCAGGGTCGCCCTGGTGCAGCCGGCCGGGATCGTCACGCTCTGGCCGACCGTGTCGGTGGCCGCGCTGCCGTAGCCCGCCAGCCAGGCGAACCGGGTGCCGGAGTGCGCGGACTGGCCGCTGAACGCGCCGATCGCGCCGGTGTCCCCGGTCCACGGCGAAGTACCGCTCTCGAAGCCGCCGTTGGAGACCACCTGCGAGGCCGTGCAGCCGCCGGCGCCGGTGACGGTCAGGGTGTACGGCGCGGTGTGCGTGGTGGTCCCGGTGCCGGTGAGGGTCAGGTTGTACGTGCCCGGCGCCACGGAGGAGCCGACGGCGACCGTCGCCGTGGCGGAGCCGCCGGAGGTGACCGACGCCGGGCTGAAGGAGACCGTCACGCCGGCGGGGGCGCCGGCGGCCGACAGGCCGACCGTCTGCGCGGAGCCGCTGGTCGTGGCGGTGGAGACGGTGGTGGTGAGCGAGGTGCCCGGGGCGGCGCTGCCCGTGGCCGGGCTCGCCGAGAGCGAGAAGTCGTCGGCCGGGGCGGTGGCCGAGACGGCCTGCGACCACAGGGTGTAGGCGACGCCGTCGGCGCTGCGGTTCAGCCCGGTGGCGTTGATGTTGCCCGTGGTGTCGCAGGAGGAGTGGTAGCAGCCGTCGTAGGCGGCGTTCGCCGTGCCGCCCCACTTGGCCGCCTGCGCCGAGGTCTTGCGGGCGCTGGCGCCCATGGCGTAGCCGGAGGTGGGGATGCCGTAGTTCTCGAAGGAGTAGTCGTCGGAGCGGCCCGCGCCCTCGGTGTTCTCCTCGGGCTGCAGGTTCAGCGAGTCCCAGTACGCCTTCATCGGCGCGGCGGCGGCGGAGGTGATGTGGTTGATGAAGTAGCCGCCGTTGGGCGAGGCGACCATGTCGAAGTTGTAGTACGCCTTGATCGCCGAGCGCTGCGCCGAGGTCAGCGAACGGACGTAGAAGTCCGAGCCGTTGAGGCCCTGCTCCTCGTCCGTCCACCAGCCGAAGCGGACGCGTGCCGCCATCGAGGGACGCGTCTCGGCGAGTTTCAGCGCGACCTCCAGCAGGGTGGCGCTGCCGGAGCCGTTGTCGTTGATGCCGGGCCCGGCGGAGACGCTGTCGAGGTGCGAGCCGAACATGTACACCTTCGAGGAGTCGCCCTGCGGCCACTCGGCGATCAGGTTGGGTCCGGCGCCGCTGGTGCAGCCGGAGGTGCAGGCCTGCTCGGTGACGGTGTAACCGGCCGCCTGGAGCTTGCCCTTCACGTAGGCGACCGAGTCACGGTAGCCCTGTGTGGTCGACCTGCGGTTGCCTCCGTTGCGGGTGGCTATGGCGTTCAGTTCGCTCAGGTGCGCCTGGACCTTGGTGACGTCGATGTCGGGCGCGGCCTGGGTGAGGGGGGCGGCCGCGGTACGGGTGGCCTCGGGGGCCGGCCGGGCGCTCGCGGGAGGCGCCGCCAGGCCCAGTGCCACGGCCAGGGTGAGGCCGGCCACGGACAGACCGGCCGGGGAGATTCTTCGAAGCACCGTGTCTCCTTTGTGGGGTGGGAGGAAACGGGGGGCGGGGCGTGGTGGTGCCGCGCCTCCCGGTCGATGCGGGTGGGTGGGGATCCGGGCGGGCGGTTCCGCGCGCCCGCTATGAGCATGCGCATGCCAAACACGGGTCAAGCCTCGCCGCGCGGAACCGGCCGGATCCATGGGCCCGCGCCCGGCTCCCCGGCGGCTCCCGGCGCGGGACGGACAGGGAGCGCACCGGTGGCCACCGGGGAGCCGGGTGGGCGGCGACGACACTAACCGCCGTTCGGTCCGTCCGCTCCTGTCCGATTCCGGCACGTCCGCTTCCGGCCAGTGCGGCCGCCGGACCCGTCCGCCCGGGTGTGACGTCCCTGGCCTTGGCCGGGGGGCGCCCGTAGGGTGCGCGCATGCATGCGGCGCAGAACCCCGCCCACGGCGGGACGCCGGCCGCCGCCGGGGCGAGGGCGGCCTACCTGGCCATGATCGAGCGGATCACGGCGTCGGGGGCACGGGACGCCGCCGCCGAGCGGGAGGAACTGCGGCGGATGCCGCCCGAGCTGGCCCGGTGGCTGACGGACCGGCGGCTCCTGGACCCGGACGGCGAACGCCTCGGCACCCCGGACCGGGCCCTGCGGCGCCTCGTCGCGGAGCACGCGCGCCGGCTGCGGGAGACGGCCGAGCACGCCGGCCGGGACGCCGAGGCGCTGGACGACCTGCTGTCCGTGCTGACGGCCCCGCGCTTCGAAGCGCGGGAGGCGGTGGAGATCGAGTACTTCACGGACCGCGGGCACACCCGCGAGCGGCTGGAGGAACTGGACGCGCTAGGCCGGGAGGAGTTCCTGGCGATGCGCAACTCCTTCCCCGACGCGCAGGTCCTGGAGGCCAGCCTCGCCGGGGACCTGGAGATGCTGGCGAACGGCGTCCGGATACGCATGCTGACGTCCCAGCAGGCCGTCCGCTCGCAGGCGCCGTCCCGCTACCTGAACGCGCTGACCGCGGCCGGGGCCGAGGTGCGGGTCGCCCCGACGGTGCCGCTGCACATGAACATCCTGGACCGGGCGATCGTCATCATCGGGGCGGGGCCCGGGCCGCAGGGCGAGGGCGGCGACGTCATCCTGCACAGCACACCCGTGGCGCAGTGCTTCTGCAAGGTCTTCACGCACGCCTGGGACCTCGCCCGGCCGCACACCGAGCGCCGGCCCGGACGCGGCCGCACCGGCTGCGCGCTGTCCGCGCAGGAGCGCGAGGTGCTGGCCCTGCTGGCCACCGGTGCCAAGGACGAGACCATAGCCCGCCGGCTGGCCTGCTCCGACCGCACCCTGCGCCGTCTGATGAACCAGATCATGGAGAAGCTCGGCACCTCCAGCCGCTTCGAGGCGGGAGTCACGGCCGCCCGGCTGGGTCTGGTGGGCCAGTGACCCGGCACGGCGTGCGGGAGCCGCGGAGACCTCGCGGCCTCCAGGTCGCCGGGTACGAGGGCGAGACCTGCCCGGACTCCTGCGCCAAGTGGGCCGTCAGCGACGGAAGCTGACGGCTGCGGCCGGGACGCGGCGGCACGGCGCACGGGCGGATCTATCGGGCCTGACGGGGCATATATCAGTCAACTCCTGTCACCCCACCGCACTTCAGGGAGTCCCCCCATGCTGCACGGCATCGACGTGAGCGCCTACCAGTCGTCGTCCTACGGCACGGACGGCCTCTCCTTCGTCTTCATCAAGGCGACGGAGGGGCGTTCGTACGTCAACCCCCGGCTCTCCGCCCAGACCAAGCACGGCCGCGACGCCGGACTCGTCGTCGGCTACTACCACTTCCTGTGGCCGGGCAACGTCACCGCCCAGGCCGAGTACTTCGTCCGGCACGCCCCGGAGAAGGCGGGCGAGCTGCTCGCCGTCGACTGGGAGACCACCGGTGAGGGCACCCACGCCAGCAACGCGGAGAAGGACCTGTTCATCCGCACGGTGAAGCGACTGCGCCCGCACAACAGGGTGCTGCTCTACACCAACCGGGACTACTGGCTGAACAAGGACCACACCTCGTACGCCGGCGACGGCCTGTGGATCGCCGACTACGTGAGCGCGGGGCACCCCCGCATCAAGGCCAAGTGGCGCTTCCACCAGTACACCAGTGAGCCCCACGACAAGGACGTGGCCGCCTTCGCCGACAAGGCCGCCCTGCGGAGGTGGGCCACGCCCTGACGCCCGTCCGCCCCGTGCGGCCGGTCAGCCCCGGAAGGCCGCCGGCCGCTCCGGGGACGCCTTCGCGAGGGCCTCGCGGACCGCCTCGGCGCCCGCGCGCAGGCCGTACACCGGGGTGTCGGGCTGCTGGCGCCAGGAGTCGTCGATGCCGCCCGCGTCGACCGTGTCGAAGCCGAGTTCGTCGATGAGGGCGCGGACGGTCCGCTTGGCGGCCTCGTCGTCACCGGCGACCGGCAGCGCCATCCGCTCGGGGTCGCCGGCCGGGCGGGGGCGGTCCAGGATGTCCTGGGCGTAGGTGCCGTTGAAAGCCTTGATCACGGGGTGCCCGAGGTGCTGTTCGGTCCAGCGGCTCTCGGTCAGTCCCTCGTCCTCGATCCCGGCGATCCGGCCGTCCCGCTCCCGCGGGTAGTAGTTGCCGGTGTCGATCACGGCCACGCCCTCGGCGGCCTCCGACAGCAGGCCGGCGGGGAGGCCGGGAACGGCCTTGAGCGGGACGGTGACCACGACGACCTGGGCGCCCCGGGCGGCCTCCTCCGCCCGTACCGCCGTCGCGCCGGTCTCCTCGGCGAGCGCCTTCAGGGTCTCGGGGCCACGGGAGTTGGCCACGGACACGTCGTGCCCGAGCGCGGTGAGCCGCCTGGTCAGATTGCCGCCGATGTTGCCCGCGCCGATGATGCCGATCTTCATGACAGACCTTCCAGTCCATGCATGTGCATGCTTCTGACGCGGGTGACAACCCCGGCCGGCGCCGGGCTATTCCGGCGCGTCCGCCGAACGGGCGGACGCGGGCGGGGCCCGGCGGACCGCGTCACGCAGGGGGCGCCGTCCCGCCGCGGGCCGGCGCCCCCTGCGTAGGCGTCACTTGCCCAGGTAGGTCCAGAACTCGTCGAACGACAGGACCTTGTCGCCGTTGAGGTCGCGGGTGCGGATGATGGCCTCCGCCACCGTGTCGGTGACGTTCCAGTCACCCCCCTGGGCGAGGGCGGACTTGAACTCCGCCGCGGTGATGAAACCGTCACCGTCCGCGTCGATCCGCTGGAACTGCTTGCGTGCTTCCTCGATGTCCGCCACCGATCCGCCCCTTATGTTCGCGTTCTTCATGCCGTGCTGGCGTACTGACGCTGGTCAGATTAACGGCCTGTGTGCGCCTCCGGTTAACGGCCCGTGTGCGCCTCCGGTGCGGCGGCCACCGGGGCCGGGTGCTCCCCGTGGGCGCTCGGGGTGACCCGGGCGGCGCCGTCGTCCGTGGCGAGGCGGGTGCGGCCGGTGGCGCGCGCCCGCCCGCCGGCGGCGAGAAGTACGGTGCCGTCGTCGATCACGTCTGCGAGTCTGGGTCTTCCTTTCGGCGGAGAAGCAGGGAGCGGTGGGGTGCGGAGCCTTCGGGACGTTCTGGACGCGGTGGCGCGCGGGGTCTTCCCGCCGGGCGACGGCCGTACGACGGTGGTGCCGCAGCACCGGGCGCGGGACGCGGGGGTGCTGGCCTTCACCGCGCACTCCGTCGTCTTCACCGACGAGGACCCGCGGTGGGTGCGCGAGACGCTGGACGCCGTGGACTGCGATCCGCTGTCCGCGGCGATGAACCCCGTCTTCCTGGCCGCCCTCCTGGCCCGGACCGGGCGCCGGGCCGAGACGATCGACGCGCTGCTGGTCGGCTCGCCCCTGCCCGGCCCCCCGGCCCTCGCGCTGACCGAGATCGAGGACGCCGGCCACCCGCGCATCGCCTACGCCCGGCGCCGGCGCGACGAGGTACGGGCCTGGACGGCGGACGGCGGGGTGCTGGTCATGGGACGCGGGGTCGGCGGGCGGCTGGAGGTCAGCGTCGAGGTGGACGAGGGCGCACGGCACCGGGGTCTCGGCCGGGCACTTGTGACGGCCGCCCGGCATCTGGCGGCGGAGCCGCTGTGGGCGCAGACGGCGCCGGGGAACGCCCGCAGCATGCGGGCGTTCCAGGCGGCCGGCTACCGCGTGGTGGGCGCGGAGGCGCTGCTGCTGGCCCCCTGAGGGCTCCGGCTCAGCGGAAGACGCCGGTGTGGCCCAGGGAGTAGCGGCCCGGCTGGGGGTAGACGGCCAGTCCGTGCGGGCCGCTGCCGACCTTGATGCGGGCCAGTTCGCCGCCGGTGCGGGTGTCGATGGCGTACACCTCGGCGTTGTAGCGGCCGGAGAGCCACAGCACCTTGCCGTCGGCCGACACCCCGCCCATGTCGGGGCTGCCGCCGCCGGGCAGGTGCCACTTCTTGGTGAGCCGGTTCCGGGTGAAGTCGAAGACGGAGATGGAGCCCTCGCCGCGGTTGGAGACGTACATCTCGCGCGAGTCGCGGCTGACGTACAGGCCGTGCGCGCCCTTGCCGGTGGCGAGGAACTCCGGCTTGCCGAAGGTGTCGCCGTCAAGGACCCACATGCCGTTGGCCACCATGTCGGCGATGTAGAACCGCTTGCCGTCGGGCGAGACCTTCACGTCCTGCGGCATGGCGCCCTGCACGGACAGCTTCTGCTTGCCGATGACCTCCATCTTCGCGGTGTCGACCTTGAGCAGTTCGCCGCTGAACTCGCAGGAGACGATGAAGTAGCGGCCGTCGATGGAGAAGTCGGCGTGGTTGACGCCGGCGCAGGCGACCGGGACGGACTTGACCACCTTCATGGTGTGCGCGTCGCGGAAGACCAGCCGGCGGTCCTTCGAGGCCATGACGATCGCGTACTTGCCGTCGGGCGTGAAGTACAGGTTGTACGGGTCGTGCACGTCGACCGGCTCGCCCGCCTTGCCGGTGCGCGGGTCGATGGGGGTCAGGGAGTTGCCGAGGTCGTTGTTGACCCACAGCGTCTTCAGGTCCCAGGAGGGCACGACGTGCTGCGGCTGGCGGCCCACCCGGATGGTCTCGATGATCTTGTACGTCTTCGGGTCGATGACCGTGACGGTGTCGGAGTTGGTGTTGGGGACGTAGATCCGGGAGGGGAAGTCCGCGACCACCGGGGAGAGCTTGCCCGGGCGGTCGGCGGCGTAGATGTCGGTGGGGTCCTCCACAGGCGGCATCCCCGGCAACACGTCCACCTGGGGCTTTCGCACCTGCGGCGGTACCGGGGCCTTGCTGCCGATGGCCTCGTTCTCGTGCTTCTGGGAGCTGCCGCAGCCGGACAGCAGGGTCAGGGCGGTGAGGGCGGCTCCGGCGGCCAGGAGGCGGGCGGCGTTCGTGGTTCGCATCAGCTCAGCAGCTCCGTGGTGGTGACCGCGCGCAGTCCGCGGCGGTCGAGTTCGTGGAGTACGGCGGGGAGGGCGGCGACCGTGTCCGGGTAGCCGAAGTGCAGGCTCACCACCGAGCCGGCGCGCACCTCGGCCGCGACCTTGCGGGTGATGGCGTCGGCGCCGGGCCGGGTGTAGTCGAGCGAGTCGACGTCGTAGGACAGCACGTGCGGATAGCCCGCGGCGCGTGCCAGTGCGGCGACCTGCGCGGAGGCGGTCGGGGAACGGGAGGGCCGGAACCAGGTGCCGATGGATCCGGTGAGCCGCTTCAGCCGGTCGGCGCAGTCGGTGATCTCCTTGCGGGCGTCGGCCGGTGACATGGCGTTGACGCTGACGTGCCGCTGGGTGTGGTTGCCCAGGTCGTGGCCGCCGTCGAGGATGCGCCGGGCCAGGTCCGGGTGCTGGTCCAGCCAGGTGCCGACGGCCAGCACGGTCAGCCGGGCGCCGCGCTGTTCGGCCGCGGTGAGCAGGGAGGTGGCGAGTTGGGGGTCGCCCTGCCCGTGGAAGGTGAGGGCGACCCGGGGGCGGCCGCGCGGGCCGTGGGTGATCTGGGCGGGCTGTCCGGGATAGGAGCGGGGGGCGGGGGCGGTCCGGGTGGTGGCCGCGTGGTGGCCGGGCACGCGGGCGGGCGGGTCGGCCGAGGCGGTCTCGCTCGGTCCGGCCGGGGTGCCTGCGCAACCGGCGGCGAGCGCGCCCCCGGCGACGAGCCCGGCGCTCGCACGCAGCATCTCGCGACGGTTGGTCGTGGTCACCCGCACCATTTAAGGGGGGAAGGGTAAGAAAACGCCCGATTGGCCCGATCGGAGGAGGATGTCGGGTCGCTCCGAGTTGGCGCCCGCCGGGGCGGCGGTGGTCTCAGCGAGCGGGCGGTGGTCTCAGCGGGCGGTCTCGCGCTCGGCGACGCGCATCTCGAACCAGGTGGTCTTGCCGCGCGGCAGCAGGTCCACACCCCAGCGGTCGGCCAGTTTGTCCACCAGGAACAGGCCGCGACCGCTGACGTCCATCTCCTGAACCGGCATCAGACAAGGCAGCCCGCGCGAGGGATCGCGGACCTCCACCCGGATCCAGCCGCGCCGCCGGCGCATCCGCAGGCCGAACACCCGTGCCCCGGTGTGCCGTACGGCGTTGCCCACGAGTTCGGAGACGAGCAGGACGGCGTCCTCGGTCATCCTGGGGCTGAGTCCCCAGTGGCGCAGGACGACGACCTGGGCCAGCCGGCGCGCGGTGGCCGCGGACTCCGGGCGGGACGGCAGCGGCACCTCCGCCTCCGTGGGATTGCCGAACAGCTCGAGCGCCTTGAGCGCCCGTTCGTCCTCCACCGCGGGCGACCAGCGCGCCGCGGTCGCACGGCTGTGTCCCCGCGGCTGTCCGATGCCCTCCAGCCCCGCCATGCCCCCATGATGGCCGCCCGGAGCCGTCCCCGTGGGCGTTCCCGGGGAATACGCCCCCGACGCACTCCCGCACCGCTCCGGCCCTCCGGCATATGCCGAAGGCATCTCAGGATCACCGGCACCCCGGCCGACCTGCGCGGACGACTCACTTCCGGGCAATCGTCAACTCCCTCGACGAGGCAGGCTCAAGGTGGGGTCAAGGCTCCCACAGACCGCCCCGTCGAGGGACCGGAATCAGACGGCGCGTCAATTGCAAGCGCTTGTCGGTCAGTTCACACTCGCCGGCTCACAGGAACTTGGCCTTGCCCGGGCCCTCCTCGACGAAGCTGCGCATGCCGCGCTCGCGGTCCTCGGTGGCGAACAGGCCCGCGAACCAGTTGCGTTCGACGGCGAGCCCGGTGTCGATGTCGGTCTCAAGACCGGTGTCGACGGCTTCCTTGGCCGCGCGCAGCGCGATCGCCGGCCCCTGCGCCAGCCTGGCCGCCCACGCGTGCGCCTGCTCGTACACCTCGGCGGCCGGGACGACCCGGTCCACCAGGCCGATGGCGAGCGCCTCGTCGGCCTTCACCTGACGGCCGGTGAAGATGAGGTCCTTCGCCTTGGAGGGGCCGACCAGCCGGGGCAGGCGCTGGGTGCCGCCCGCGCCCGGGATCAGGCCGAGCAGGATCTCCGGCTGGCCCAGCTTGGCGTTGTCCGCGGCGATGCGGTAGTCGGCGCACAGGGCCAGCTCACAGCCGCCGCCGAGCGCGTAGCCGGTGATGGCCGCGACGACGGGCTTGGGGATGCGGGCCACGGCGGTGAAGGAGTCCTGCAGGGCGCGGGCGCGCAGGACCATCGCGGTGTGGTCCATGGCCTGCATCTCCTTGATGTCCGCGCCCGCCGCGAACACCCGCTCGCCGCCGTAGATCACCACGGCGCGAACGTCCTCGCGGCGCGTGGCCTCCTCGGCGAGCTCCTTCAGCCGGTCCTGCGTGGCCACGTCCAGCGCGTTCATCGGCGGCCGGTCCAGGCGGAGGGTTCCGACACCTTCGGCGACTTCGAGATTCACGGTCATGCGGAGCAGGTTAACGGGGACTAACGGGGGTGGATGCGGTGCCGTCCGTCACAGACGCCCCGAAGGGGCGCGGGGAACCGCGCGACCAGCCACGGCACACCCGCACCCGCACCCGCACCCGCACCCGCACCCGCACCCGGCAAGCGGACCGGTGAACCCGCTCTCACCGCGGCGGAGAGCCGCAGCTCACTTCTTCCACTCCTCCCACGACATGTTCCAGCCGTTGAGCCCGTTGTCCGGGGCCACCGTCCGGTCGTGGGAACGCTTCACGACGACCACGTCGCCGATGAGGGAGTGGTTGAAGAACCAGGCCGCCGGCACGCCCTTGTCGTAACCGCCGCGCACGTCGCGCAGGCCGACGCAGCCGTGGCTGGCGTTGTAGTTGCCGAACGCCCCGCCGCCCCAGTAGTTGCCGTGGATGAAGGTGCCGGAGTTGGTCAGGCGGATGGCGTGCGGGACGTCCTTGATGTCGTACTCGCCGCCGTAGCCCACGGTCTCGCCGTTCATCCGGGTCACGGTGAGCTTCTCGCTCATGACCATCTGGCCGTTCCAGGTGTCGTAGCCGGGCTTGCCGGTGGTGACCGGGATGGTCTTGATGACCTTGCCGTTCTGGGTGACCTTCATCGTGTGCTTCTTGGCGTCCACGATCGAGACCTGGTAGCGGCCGATGGTGAACTTCACGGTCTTGCGCTGCTTGCCGTAGACGCCGTCGCGGCCCTCGACGCCGTCGAGGTTGAGGTCGACGGTGACCTTGGTGCCTTCCTTCCAGTACTTCTCCGGGCGGAAGTCCAGGCGGTCGTTGCCGAACCAGTGGCCCTCGACGTCGACGGCCGGCTCGGTCCTGATGCTGATGGCCTTCTCGACGTCCGCCGGGTTGGTGATGCCCCGGGTGAAGCGGACGGAGAACGGCATGCCCACTCCGACGGTCGAACCGTCCTCGGGGGTGAAGTAGCCGACGAAGGTGTTCCGCGGGGTGAGCGTGGTGAAGCTGGAGTCCTCGGCGGCCTCGCGGCCCTCGGAGTCCTTCGCGACCGCGTGCACGCTGTACTTGGTGCCGGCGGCCAGGTGGGTCGACGGCTTCCAGGCGGCGCCGTCGCCGGTGACCGCGCCGTCGATCTTCGCACCCTTGGCGTTCTTGACGGTGACCTCGGTCAGCTTGCCCTTGCTGACGCTCACCTTCAGCGCGCCGCTGGTGTCGACGCCCGTCGCCCCGGACTTCGGCGAGATGCTGACGGCCGCCGTGGACTGCTCGCTCTGCCGCGCGCCGGAGTCCGCGTTCTTCCCGTTCCCGGAACCGGGTCCGGACTCCTGGCCACCGCCACCGCCGCACGCGGTGACGGCCACGAGCAGAGCGCCGGATATCAGCACCAGCCCCTTACGGCCGGACTTTCGGCCCCCCACCGACGCCCCCGATATCGGCCGCACGTTCACTTGTTCTCCCCTCGCCGGACCAGGTCCGGCCCGCTCCCCACCGCATTCGGTGTGCGCATGTTAACCGCAGGGTCAGGAGCGGAGGGCCCGGGGGAATGTCACCGTTCCGTCGCAACTTCAACGGCCCACTGGGCCCGAACAGGCCTTCCTTCGGCCTTACTTGACGGCACTGCCCGCTTTCCACTGCTTCCATGCCATGTTCCACCCGCCGAGCCCGTTGTCGGGAGAGACCGTTTTGTCCTTGCTGTTGACGACCTCGACGACGTCACCGACGAGGCTGCGGTCGAAGAACCAACCCGCGGGCGTGTCCGAGCCGCCGCCCTTGACGTCACGGAGCCCGACGCAGCCGTGGCTGACGTTCACGTTCCCCGGGGCCTCCGGCGACCAGTAGTTGCCGTGCAGGAAGGTGCCGGAGTCGGTGAGCCGCATGGCGTGCGGGACGTCGGGGATGTCGTACTCGCCGCCGAAGCCGACCGTCCGGCTGTTCATGCGGGTGACCTCGAGCATCTCCATCACCACCATCTTCCCGTTGTAGGTGGTGGTCTTCGGGGCGCCCGCGGTGATCGGCACGGTGGCCAGCAGCCGCCCGTCGCGCCGCACCTCCATCATGTGCCGGGTTGCGTCCACCCGGGAGACCTGGCCGCGGCCGACGGTGAAGGCGAACGTCTTGTCCTGCAGGCCGTAGACCCCGGGCGCGCCCTCCACGTCCCTGAGGCCGAGGTCGACGGTGACCTCGGTGCCGGGCTTCCAGTAGCGCTCGGGGCGGAAGTCGAGGCGGTCCTTGCCGAACCAGTGGGCGCGGATCTCCACCGGCGGGCTCGCTCGCACGCGCACCGCGCGCTCGACGGCGGCGCGGTCGGTGATCTCCCGGTTGAAGGACAGGGAGACGATCATCCCGGTGCCGACGGTGGCCCGGTTCTCCGGCGTGACGTAGCCGATGAACCGCTCCGCCGGCACGTACGTCGTGAACGTGGTGTGCCGGGCCGAGCGGCGGCCCCGGGAGTCGAGGGCGACCGCGTCGACGGTGTACTTGGCGGCCAGCGCCAGTCGTCCGCCGTCCGGTTCCCAGCTCCGTCCGTCGGCGGACAGGTGCCCCGGGACCGGGGCGTCCTGCGCGTCCTGCGACCTCACGACGCTCACCTTCTCCAGGTGGCCGTCGGGCACCCCTACCCGTAGCCGCTCCGCGGGCCGGACGGCGGTGCTGCCGTCCTCCGGGGTGACCCGGATGCTGTCCTTCGGGGCCGGCGGCGGTCCGCCCAGCACCCGGTCGATACCCAGACCGCCGGAGCCGCCCGCGGTGCAGCCGGCCAGCAGTCCCACCCATGTCAGTACGGCGGCCAGCGCGGCCCCCGCGCGCCGTGCGCGTCCTTGTGCATGACTCACATGGAACTCAACGAGCGGGCACGCCCCGGGGAAACGTGAGTGCGACGCCCGGGCTGGGCAGAACAGTGGGGAGGACGACACGAAGGGGAGCCTTCCTCCCGCGGGGGGAGGCTCCCCGAGCCCGCGTCGGAGCCGCCGGGGCGCGACCGGACCGGGCGGACGGGCGTGCGCCTGCGCGCGCGCCCGCCCGTTCGGCACGGCGCCGCGCCCCGCGGGCGAGCCGCTGAAGGAGGGGCCGACTGGTGACGAGCGCAGCCGAGCAGCGGGCACGGGCCGGGCAACCGGCCGCCGGGAGCGGGCCGGCGGCGGCCGCGGTGAGCGGCGCCCGTCGCGCCGTGCCGCCCGCGCCGCCCGTCTGGCCCGGTGCGCCGACCCCGCTGGGGGCCCGCTTCCGGGTCGGTCCTGACGGGGTCGCGGGCACCAACTTCGCGCTGTGGGCGGCCGGGGCGGAGGCGGTCCGGCTGTGCCTGTTCGACGAGCGGGGCCGGGAGACCCAGGTCCCGCTGACCGAACTGACGCACGAGATCTGGCACGGCTTCGTGCCCGGCGTGATGCCCGGACAGCGCTACGGCTACCGCGTGGACGGCCGCTGGGACCCGTGGACCGGCGCTCGCTGGAACCCGGCCAAGCTGCTGCTCGACCCCTACGCGCGCGCGGTGGACGGGGAGTTCCGCCTGCCTCCGGAGGTCTACGGGCACGTCCGCGACTGGCCGGAGCAGCATGTCGCCGACACCGTCCGGGACGACCGGGACTCCGCGCCGCACGTCCCCAAGGGCGTCGTGGTCCACGACGACGACGACTGGTCCGACGACCGCCGCCCCAAGACGCCCTGGGCCGACTCGGTCATCTACGAACTGCACGTGCGCGGCTTCACCAAGCTGCACCCCGGCATCCCGGAGGAGCTGCGCGGCACCTACGCCGGGCTCGCCCACCCGGCGGCCATCGAGCACCTCACGAGGCTGGGCGTCACGGCCGTGGAGCTGCTCCCCGTGCACCAGTTCGCGCACGAGGACCACCTGCTGCGCCGGGGCCTGAAGAACTACTGGGGCTACAACTCCATCGGCTACTTCGCCCCGCACGCGGCCTACGCGGCCTCGGGGACGCAGGGCGCTCAGGTCGGCGAGTTCAAGCGGATGGTGCGCGCGCTGCACGCGGCCGGCATCGAGGTCATCCTGGACGTGGTCTACAACCACACGGCGGAGGCGGGCGAACTGGGCCCCACGCTCTCCCTGAAGGGCATCGACAACCGGGGCTACTACCGGCTCCAGCCCGACGCCCGCCGGTACGCCGACTACACCGGCTGCGGCAACACCCTGCACGTGGTCCAGCCCCAGGTGCTGCGCCTGATCACGGACTCGCTGCGCTACTGGGTGACCGAGATGGGCGTGGACGGCTTCCGCTTCGACCTCGCGGCGGCGCTCGCCCGCTCCATGCACGACGTGGACATGCTGTCCCCGTTCCTCGCGGTGATCGCCCAGGACCCGGTGCTGCGCCGGGTGAAGCTGATCGCCGAGCCCTGGGACGTCGGCTCGGGCGGCTACCAGGTGGGCGCGTTCCCGCCGCTGTGGACGGAGTGGAACGACCGCTACCGGGACACCGTGCGGGACTTCTGGCGGCACGCCCTGCCCGACGTGCGTGAGATGGGCTACCGCCTGTCCGGCTCCAGCGACCTGTACGCCTGGGGCGGCCGGCGCCCCTACGCCTCCGTCAACTTCGTCACCGCGCACGACGGTCTCACCCTGCGCGACCTGGTGTCGTACGGCGGGAAGCACAACGCGGCCAACGGCGAGGGCAACCGGGACGGCACCGACGACAACCGCTCCTGGAACTGCGGGGCGGAAGGCGAGACGGACGACGAGCGGATCCGGTCCCTGCGGCGCAGGCAGCTCAGGAACCTGATGACGACGCTGCTGCTGTCCACAGGGGTGCCGATGCTGGTCGCCGGCGACGAGCTCGGCCGCACCCAGCGCGGCAACAACAACGCCTACTGCCAGGACAACGAGATCAGCTGGCTGGACTGGTCCCTGCTGGACGACCCGTCCTGGCGGCCCCTGTTCGACCTGACCTCCCGGCTGATCGCCCTGCGCCACCGTCATCCGGTGCTGCGCCGCCGGGCGTTCTTCTCCGGGCGCGCCCACTCGGCGGCCGGGCTGCGCGATCTGGCCTGGTTCACCCCGCGGGGCGAGGAGATGACCGAGGGGGACTGGTACGCCCCCGCCGCCACGCTTGGCATGTATCTGTCCGGTCAGGACATCCCGGGCCGGGACGAGCGGGGCGCTCCGGTCCTGGACGACAGCTTCCTCGCGGTACTGCACGCCGGTGACCGCCCGACGGCCTTCGTGCTGCCGGGGCCGCCGTGGGCTCAGCGCTACGAGGTGGTGGTCGACACCTCGCGCGAGGAGCAGTCCGAGGCGCCGGGGACGCTCCACCCGGCGGGCGCGGCGGTCACGGTGCCTGCGCGGTCGGTGCTGTTCCTGCGGGCGGGGTGAGCGCGGGCGACGCCCGGTCCGGCCCCGGCGCCGTGGCGGGTGCGGCCCGTGCCGGGGCCGTTCGCCCGGCCCCTACGACCCGGCCGGGCGGCCGAGGATGCCGCGGTCGTAGGCCGCCGCCACCGCGGCCGCGCGGTCGTTGACGCCCAGCTTGGCGTACAGATGGGTGAGGTGGGTCTTCACGGTGGCCTCGCTGATGAACAGTTCGCGGGCGATCTCGCGGTTCGGCGTGCCCCGCGCGACCAGGCCCAGCACCTCGCGCTCGCGGGCGGACAGCGGCTCGCCGCCGGGTGCGCGGACCGCTGAGACCAGCCGGGAGGCAACGGCCGGGGAGAGGACGCTCCGGCCCCGGGCGGCGGCGCGCACGGCGGTGAACAGCTCCTCGCGCGGGGCGTCCTTGAGGAGGTAGCCGGTCGCGCCGGCCTCGATCGCGGGCAGGGTGTCGGAGTCGGTGTCGTACGTCGTCAGCACGAGCACCCTGGCGCGGGCGCCGCCGCGGGTGAGCGTGCGGATGGCGTCCACCCCTCCCCCGCCGGGCATCCGCAGGTCCATCAGGATCACGTCCGGGTCGAGCGACGCCGCCCTGGCGACCGCCTCGACGCCGTCGGCCGCCTCGCCGAGCACGGTGAAGCCGGGCGCGGACTCGAACATGCCGCGCAGACCGTCCCGTACGACCGGGTGGTCGTCGACGATCAGCAGCGTGATGACGGGCTCATCGGTCATGGCGCACCAACGGTACGCGAGCCGACACCGCGGTGCCGTGGCCCGGTTCGGACTCGAGGGCGACGGAGCCCGCGATGCGTTCGGCGCGGGCGCGCATCCCGGGCAGGCCGAACCCGCCGGAGCGGGTGCGCGCGGGGGCGGCGAGCGGGTCGAAGCCGCGGCCGTCGTCGCGGATGTCGAGGACGACCTCGTCGCCCATGAAGGACAGGGTGACGCCGACGCGGGCGGCCCCGGCGTGCCGGGCGGTGTTCGACAGGGCCTCCTGGGCGATGCGCAGCAGGGTGGCGGAGACCTCGTCGTGCAGCGGCTCCGCGGTGCCGGTGACCGTGAAGTCGGCGCGCACCCCGACGCGTTCACGCCACTCGGCGACCGTCTTGCGCAGCGCGCCGGGCAGTCCGTCGTCGGCGAGGGCGACGGGGGCGAGGTTGTGCACCGAGCGGCGGGCCTCGCCGAGGCTGTGCCGGGCGAGAGCGGAGGCGCGCTCCAGGTGGGTGCGGGCCACGACCAGGTCGGGGGCGCCGGCGACGACCTGGAGCTGGGCGATGATGCCGGTCAGGCCCTGGGCGATGGTGTCGTGGATCTCGGCGGCGAGACGGCGCCGCTCGTCGGCGACGCCGGCCTCCCGCGCCTGCACCAGGAGCTGGGCGTGCAGCGCGGCGTTCTCGTCGAGTGCCTGCTGCAGGGCGGCGTTGGTCCGCTCGAGTTCGGCGATGGTCTCGGTGCGTTCGCGGGTGCGCTCCGCCTCCTGCTCGGTGAGGTGGGCGACCACCATCTGCAGGCCGGAGTTGGCCACCAGCAGGCCGGCGAAGAGGATCCACTGGACCGCGCCGCCGAAGGGCAGCCCGCCGGCCTGCGCGCCGGCCACGGTGACGGCGCTCGCGAACAGCCCGGCACGCTGCCACCTGCGCGGCAGGGTGTCGTCGGCGTCCATGTAACCGGCCGCGGCGTAGAACGCGAAGAACGGGTTGAGCCAGGTCAGGGCGAAGGCCAGGGCCCAGCGGACACCGTAGTAGGCGGTCCCGGCCGGGGACGGCGTCCGGCAGCCGCCGGGCCGGCGCGGGCGGGCGGCGTGCCACCAGAGCTGGAGCACGACCGCGGCGCCGACCAGCGCCCACGCGGTGTACCACGTGGACCGGCTGGCGTGCGGGTCGGCGGAGGCGGCCGCGAGGACGAGGCCGATGCCGAGCAGGCCGTAGGGCCCCCAGGTGTGCAACTGCTCCCAGCGCCGGTCGATCCGTGTGTCCACCGCGGTCATGTCCCCAGTCTGCACAGGCCCGTCGGTCCGCACCGGCCGTTCCTACTCCCAGCGGAACCAGCGGCCGGCCGCACCGGTGAGCAGCAGGATCCACAGCGCGAGCACCCCCAGGTGGCTCCAGCCCGGCCAGTGCCCGGCCGCCGCCCGGTCCAGGGCCTGGGCGGCCGCCCCGAAGGGGGTGAGGCCCACGGTCCTGGCGAGGAGGTGCGGCATGGCCCGCACCGGCAGCCAGACACCGGCGCAGAACATGGCCGGGAAGAGCACCGCGGTCCCGATCGCGCCCGCGGTCTTCGTCGTCCGGGACAGGGCCGACACCACCGATCCGAGGGCGAGGGAGACCAGGACGGCCAGCAGCAGGGCCAGCGCGTAACCGGCGGGCTGCCCCGGGACGCGTACACCGAAGGCGAGCCGCCCCACCACCAGGACCAGCACCGCCGAGGCCAGGGAGGCGAGGCCGAAGACCACCATCTGCGCCGCGAGCACGGAGCCCGGCCGCACCGGCGTCGTCCGCATCCGCCGCAGGATGCCGCGCTCCCGGTAGCCGGTCAGGGCCTGCGGCATGGCCTGGAGGCCGCCGACGATCAGACCGAGCAGCACGGCCACCGGGACGTAGGCGTCGATCGCGCGCAGCCCGCCGAGGGCGTCCTGGTGCCGGCGGAAGGACGGGATCGAGCCGAGGATCACCAGCAGCAGCGTCGGGAACAGCAGGATCCAGAAGACGGCGCCGGGCTCGCGGCGGAAGAGGCGGGCCTCGGTGCGCAGTACGGCGTCGGTCATGGCGCCGGCTCCTTCGTCAGGTCGAGGAACGCGTCGTCGAGCGTGGCGTCCACGACGCGGAGCTGGTGGGCGGTGACGCGGTGGCGGGCGAGCAGGGTGATGACGGCGTTGACGGTGTCGTCGGTGCCGGAGAGCGTGATCCGGCCGTCCTTGTGCTCGACCGAGGCCAGTCGCGGGAGCGCGTTCAGGTCGCGCTCGTCCAGCGGCGCGGAGGGGGTGAAGCTGATGACGGTGGCGCCGGCCGAGCGGCGGATCAGCCCCGACGGTGTGTCGAGGGCGGCCAGCCGGCCCTTGTCGATCACGGCGACCCGGTCGCACAGCCGCTGGGCCTCCTCCATGAAGTGGGTGACGAGCAGGACGGTCACCCCGCCGGCCCGGACGTCCTCGATGAGCTGCCAGGTGTCCCGGCGGGCCCGCGGGTCGAGGCCGGTGGTGAGCTCGTCGAGGACCACGATCCTCGGGTCGCCGACGAGGGCGAGCGCGATGGAAAGCCGCTGCTTCTGCCCGCCGGAGAGCCCGCCGAAGCGGCTGCCGAGCCGGGCGGTGAGGCCGAGGCGCTCGGCGAGGGGCCCCCAGTCCAGCGGGCGGGGATGGAAGGACGCGTACAGTTCCAGCGCCTCGCGAACGGTGATCTTCGGTTGCAGCCCGCTCTCCTGGAGCTGGGCGCCGAGCACCCGCGCCACGCGCTCGTGGTCGGCGACCGGGTCGAGACCGGTGACCCGGACGCGGCCGCCGTCGGGGACGCGCAGGCCCTCGACGCACTCGACGGTGGTGGTCTTGCCGGCGCCGTTCGGGCCGAGGATCCCGAAGATCTCGCCCTCCTCCACCCCGAAGGAGACGCCGTCGACGACCGCGCGGCCGCCGTACAGCTTGCGCAGTGCGGTGACTTCGATGACTGGCATGGCCCCAGGGTCCCGGGGCCGGTTCGCCCGGCATATCCTCCGTCCCGCGACGGCGGCATCGTCCGATCGGTCGATGGCGGGGTACGACCGCAGACGTGCGGGCGGCCCGCCGGACGGCCGAATCCGCAGGTCGTAGGACCAGCGGCGGAGGGGGGTCCGGCCGAAACTCGGTGGGCGTCGTCGGTGCCGGTCCGTAGGCTCGCGATGATGCCCACGACACGTGCAACCACCGAGGACCGCTCCGCCGTCCGTACCCTGCTCCGGCTCTGGCCGTACGTCCGCCCCGTGCGGGCCCGGCTGTTCACGGCCGCGTTCGTCGCGGTCGTCGCCTCCTGCACCGGACTGGTGATCCCACTGGTCCTGAAATGGATGGTCGACGGCCCCGTGGCCGGCCGGGACCCGGCCGGGGTGTGGCTGGGCGCCCTGTTCCTGCTGCTGCTCGGCGTCGCCGAGGCGGTGCTGTTCGGCATAAGACGCTGGCTGGTGGCGCGGCCGCTGTCGCACGTCGAGGCGGAGATGCGGGCGGCCCTGTTCCGCCGGCTGCAGCGGCTACCGGTGTCCTTCCACGACCGGTGGGCGTCCGGCCAGCTCCTCTCCCGGGGCACGACCGATCTGATGCTGGTGCGCATGTTCCTGGCGTTCCCGCTGACCTTCCTGCTGGTCAACGGGGTGACGATCCTCGTCGGCGTGGTGATCATGCTGATGCAGGACTGGGTGCTCGGGCTGGTCATCCTCGGGCCCGCCGTGCCGGTGATGTGGACCTGCGTGGTCTTCGAGCGGCGCTACGCCGAGGTGGCGCGGCGCGCCCAGGACCAGGTCGGCGACCTGACCACGGTCGTCGAGGAGAGCGTGCTCGGCATCCGCATCATCAAGGGCTTCGGCCGGCACCGCAGTCAGGCGCGGGCGTTCCGCGAGATGTCGGGCAGGCTGCGCGGCACGGAACTGCGCAAGGCGCGGCTGCTGGCCACCATCTGGGGCGTCATCGTGACGCTCCCCGAGGTGGCGATCGGCGCGGCGCTGGTCGTCGGCGTGCTGCAGGTGGCCGACGGCGCCCTGTCCGCCGGCACGCTGGTCGCCTTCCTGAGCACCGCGCTCGCCCTGCGCTGGCCGGTGGACTCCATCGGGTTCCTGCTGGCCATGAGCCAGGAGGCGGCGACCGCCACCGAGCGGTACTTCGAGGTGATGGACGAGGAGCCGGAGAGCACCGGGGCGCTCGCGCCCGGCGCCGGCGCCGCACCGGAGACCGGGCTGCGCTTCCACGACGTCCGGTTCCGCTATCCCGACGCGCCGCCGGACTCCCCGCCCCTGCTCGAACACATCGACCTGCACATCCGCCCCGGCGAGTCCATGGCCCTGGTCGGGGCCACCGGCAGCGGCAAGACGACCCTGACCGCGCTGGTCCCCCGGCTGCACGAGGTCACCTCCGGACGCATCACCCTGAACGGCCTGGACATCACCGCGATGCCCCGTGAGGAGCTGCGCGCCAGGGTCGCCGTGGCCTTCGAGGAACCCACGCTGTTCTCCGCCACCGTCGGCGAGAACGTGCTGATGGGCGCGGCCGACGGCGCGGGCGGGGCGGAACTGGACCGGGCGCTCGAGGTGGCCCAGGCGCAGTTCGCGCACGCGCTGCCGCAAGGCACCGGCACCCAGGTCGGCGAGCAGGGGCTGAGCCTGTCCGGCGGGCAGCGCCAGCGCCTGGCCCTGGCCCGCGCGGTGGTCGGCCGGCCGGAGTTCCTGGTCCTGGACGACCCGCTGTCCGCCCTGGACGTGCACACGGAGGCCGCCGTGGAGGCCGCGCTGCGGCGGGTGCTGGCCGACACCACCGCGCTGATCGTGGCCCACCGGCCGTCGACGGTGCTGCTCGCCGACCGGGTCGCCCTGCTCTCGGGCGGCCGGATCGCCGCCGTCGGCACCCACCAGGAACTGCTGCGCACGAACGCCGAGTACGCGCACCTGATGTCGGGCGCGGACGCCGGGCGACGGGAGGACATCCGATGACCACCACGACCACCGCCGCCCCGGCCACGGACGAGGACGACCGGCGGCCCGGGCCACCGGGCGCCGGCGACGGCGACCCCTTCGACCGCGACGTCCTGCCCGCCCCGCCCGGCGCCACGGCCGCGCTGCTGCGCTCGCTGCTCGCGCCCATGAGGTCCCGGGTCGCCCTCACCACGTTCCTGCTGCTGCTCCAGCAGGCCGCCGTGCAGGCCGGCCCGCTGCTGGTGGCCTACGCCATCGACAGCGCCGTGCCGGCGTTCCGGGACCACGACCACGGGCCGCTGCTCGCGGTGGGCGCCGGCTACTTGGTGTGCGCGCTGCTGTCCGGCGGCCTGCAGTTCGCGTTCATCGAGGCCTCCGCCCGGGTCAACCAGGACGTGCTGCTGGATCTGCGGGGCCGGATCTTCCGGCACGCGCAGGCCCTCAGCGTCGACTTCCACGAGCGGTACACGAGCGGCCGCCTGATCTCCCGCTCCACGACGGACGTCGAGTCGCTGCGCGAACTCCTCGACGAGGGTCTGCAGGAACTGGTGACCGTCGTGCTGTCCTTCGTCTACATCGCGGCGATGCTGCTGTGGCTGGACCTCGGCCTCGGCGCGGTCGCGGTGGCCTCCTTCGTGCCGCTGTACCTGCTGGTGCGGATGTACCAGCGGCGCGCGGGACGGGTGTACCGGGCGCGGTCCACGGCGATCGCGGCGGTGATCGTGAAGTTCGTGGAGACGATGAACGGCATCCGGCCGGTGCGCGCCTTCCGCCGGGAGGCGGCGAACGACGCCGAGTTCGCCGTGCTGAACCAGCGGCACGAACGCACCAACGGGGACGCCCTGCTGGAGATGGCCCGGTACGTGGTCGGCTCCCGGCTCGTGGCCAACACGGCGGTCGCCGGGATCGTGCTGTGGGGCGCCTACCGGGTGGCGTCCGGCTCACTGGAGCTGGGCGTGCTGGCGGCGGCGGTGCTGTACCTGCGGCGGCTGTACGACCCGATCGACCGGCTGGGGATGTTCCTGAACTCCTACCAGTCGGCGGCCGCTTCCCTGGAGAAGATCGCCGGGCTGCTGGCGCAGACGCCGTCCGTGCCGGAGCCGTCGGCGCCGCGCGAACTGCCCGCGCGCAGGAGCGGGCTCCCGGGCCGCGAGGTGGTCTTCGACGGGGTCCGCTTCGCCTACCGCACGGGCGGCGAGGTGCTGCCCCGCTTCGATCTGACGCTGCCCGCCGGGCAGACCGTCGCCGTCGTCGGCTCCACCGGCGCGGGCAAGTCGACGCTGGCCAAGCTGCTCGCCCGGTTCTACGACCCGACCGAGGGGCGGGTGCTGCTGGACGGGGTCGACCTGCGCGGGCTGGCGATGCCCGAACTGCGGCGCGGGGTGGTCATGGTGACGCAGGAGGCGTTCCTCTTCTCCGGAACGGTGGCGGACAACATCGCGATCGGCCGGCCCGACGCCACGCGCGAGGACATCGAGCGGGCCGCCAAGGCGATCGGCGCCCACGAGTTCATCAGCGCGCTGCCCGACGGCTACGACACGGACGTGCGCAAGCGCGGTGGCCGCATCTCGGCCGGGCAGCGCCAGCTGGTCGCCTTCGCCCGCGCGCTGCTGGCCGATCCGGCGGTGCTGATCCTGGACGAGGCGACCAGTTCGCTGGACGTCCCGGGCGAGCGGGCCGTCCAGCGGGCCATGACCACGGTGCTGCGCGGCCGTACCGCCGTGGTGATCGCGCACCGGCTGTCGACCGTGGAGATCGCCGACCGGGTGCTGGTGATGGAGCACGGGCGGATCGTCGAGGACGGCGGCCCGGACGAACTCATCGCGGGCACCGGCAGGTTCGCGGACCTGCACAAGGCGTGGCGGGACAGCCTCGCGTAACGGGACGGACAGGACGGGATGGCGCCTTGATCGACGCGTACGAGGACCCGGGCACGCCCGACGTCCGCGGTGGCTGGCATTTCCTGGGCTGGCTGGTGCTGCGCCAGCGGGTGCGTTCGCTGACGGGCGCGCTGCTGGGCAGCGCGTGGATGGTGCTGATGGCCGCGCAGCCGTATCTGATGGCGCGGGCGGTGGACGAGGGCCTGGTGCCGGGCCGGATGGGCGCGCTGGCCGGGTGGGCCGGCGTGATGTTCGCGTTCGGCGCGCTGAACTCGTGGGTGAGCATCATGCGGCACCGCACCATGACCCGGGTGCGGATGGACGCCAACTTCCGCACGGTGAAGCTGGTCGTGGGGCACGCGGCCCGGCTGGGGGCGGCGCTGCCGCGCCGGGCCGGGGCCGGGGAGGTCGTCACCATCGGCGTCGGTGACGTGCAGACCATCGCGCAGGCGCTGACCGTGGTCGGGCCCGGGGTGGGCTCGCTGGTGGTCTACGTGGTGGTGGCCGGGGTGCTGCTGTCCGTCTCGGCGCAGCTCGCCGCGGTGGTGCTGCTCGGGGTACCGGTGATCGCGCTGGTCACCGGGCCGCTGACGCTGCGGCTGCAGGGGGCGGAGGGCGAGTACCGGGAGCGGCAGGGCGTGCTGACGGCCCGCATCGGCGACCTCGCGGGCGGCCTGCGGGTCCTCAACGGCCTGGGCGGCAAGGGGCTGTTCGCGGACGCCTTCCGGCGGGACTCGCAGCGGCTGCGCGTCCAGGGGTACCGGGTGGGGGCGGTGGCGAGCTGGGTGCAGGCGCTGGGCATGGGCCTGCCCACGCTGTTCCTCGCGGTGGTGACCTGGCTCGCGGCGCGGCAGGCGGCCGCGGGCGCCATCAGCATCGGCGAGCTGGTGTCGGTGTACGGCTACGTGGCGGTGCTGATCGTGCCGGTGGCGTTCTTCATCGAGCTGACCTACCAGCTCAACCGGGGTGTGGTGGCGGCCCGCCGGGTGGTGGGGCTGCTGCGCCTGGAGCCCGAGCCGGACGAGGGCTCGCTGCCCGCGCCGGACGGGCCGGCCGAGCTGCGCGACCCGGCGTCCGGGGTGCGGGTGCCGCCCGGCAGGCTGATCGCGCTGGCCGCCGCGCGCCCCGCCGACGCGGCAGCCGTGCTGGACCGCCTCGGCCGCTACGGGCCCACCGACGCGACCTGGGGCGGGGTGCGGCTGGACGCGGTGCCGCTGGCGGCGGTGCGCTCCCGGATCCTGGTCGCGGACAACGAGGCGGACCTGTTCGCCGGGCCGCTCAGGGAGACGGTGGCCGCGGCGGAGCCGGCCGGCGACGCCGCGCTGCGCCGGGCGCTTCACGCGGCCGCCGCCGAGGACGTCGTACGAGGGCTGCCGGACGGTCTCGACTCGGCCGTCGCCGGGCAGGGCCGCAGCCTGTCCGGCGGTCAGCGGCAGCGGATCCGGCTGGTGCGGGCGCTGCTCGCCGACCCGGAGGTGCTGCTCGCCGTGGAGCCGACGTCGGCGCTGGACGCGCACACTGAGGCCACGGTCGCCGAGCGGCTGCGGGAGGCCCGCGAGGGCCGTACGACGGTCGTGACGAGCACCTCGCCGCTGGTGCTGGACCGCGCCGACACGGTGCTGTTCCTGGCCGACGGCAAGGTGACGGCGAGCGGCCCGCACCGGCGGCTGCTGGCCGAGGAACCGGCGTACCGGGCACTGGTGGCCCGCGATACCGAGGAGACCGAGGAGGCCGTACGGTGACGGCGGGCGAGGGGCTGCTGCCGGTCGCGGACCGGGCCGGGGTGCGGCGGGCGACCGTACGGCTGGTGCGCGCCGACGGGCGGGCGTTCACCGCCGCGCTGGTGCTCAACGCGCTCGCGGCCGGGGCGGGGCTGGCCGGGCCGTGGCTGGTCGGGCGGATCATCGACGAGGTCCGCGCCGGGCACGGGGTCGGCGCGGTGGACGGGCCGGCGCTGCTCATCCTCGTCTGCGCGCTCGCCCAGTTGCTGCTGGCGCGCTGGGCGCGGTACGTGGGGCACCGGTTCGGGGAGCGGACGCTGGCCCGGGTGCGCGAGGAGTACGTCGACCGGGTGCTGGCGCTGCCCGCGTCGGTGGTGGAGCGGGCCGGCACCGGCGATCTGACCGCGCGCGGCACGGCCGATGTGGCGACCGTCGGCACGACCCTGCGGGACGTCGGCCCGGACCTGCTCGTCAACACCGTGCAGGCGCTGTTCGTGCTCGGCGCGGTGTTCGCGCTCGATCCGCTGCTGGGCCTGTTCGGCGTGGTGTGCCTGACGCCCGTGTGGGTGGCGCTGCGCTGGTATCTGCGCCGGGCCCGGGACGGTTACCTCGCCGAGGGCGCGGCCAACTCCGAGGTGGCCGAGATCGTGGCGTCGACGGCGGCCGGGGCGCGCACGGTCGAGGCGTTCCGGCTGCGCGGGCGGCGGATCCGGGCGAGCCGGGACGCGCTGGACCGGTCCCGCCGGGCCCGCTTGCACACCCTCCGCCTGCGGACCGTGTTCTTCCCCGCGGTCGAGGTGACGTACACCGTGCCCGTGGTGGGCGTGCTGCTGCTCGGCGGCTGGCTGCACCAGCGCGGGGCGGTGGGGGTCGGCGCGGTGGTGGCGGCCGCGCTGTACCTGCGCCAGTTCACCGAGCCGCTGGACCAGATCCTGATGCGGGTGGAGCAACTGCAGAGCAGCGGCGCCTCGTTCGCGCGGGTGGAGGGTCTCGCGCGGGCGCCCCGGACGGATCCGGCGGGCGCCTGCCCGGCCCCGGCCGGCGACCGGATCGACGTGCGCGGGGTGCGCTACGCCTACGAGCGCGGCGGCGAGGTGCTGCGCGGCGTGGACCTGACGGTGCGGCCGGGCGAACGGCTGGCCGTGGTCGGCCCGTCCGGCGCCGGGAAGACGACCCTGAGCAGGCTCCTCGCGGGCATCGACAGCCCCGGCGCGGGCTCGGTGACGGTCGGCGGGGTGCCCATCGCGTCCCTGGAACCGGAACTGCTGCGCCGTCAGGTCGTCCTGGTCACCCAGGAGCACCATGTGTTCCTTGGCACGGTCCGCGACAACCTGCTGATCGCCGAGCCGGCCGCCACGGATACCGCGCTGTGGGCGGCCCTGACGGCGGTGGGCGCCGACGACTGGGTGCGCGCCCTCCCCGCCTCGCTCGACACCGTTCTGGGGCCGGGCGGTCACCCCACCGACGCGTCCCAGGCCCAGCAGCTGGCGCTGGCCCGGGTGGTGCTGGCCGACCCCCACACCCTGATCCTCGACGAGGCCACGGCGATGCTCGACCCCACCACCGCCCGCCACGCCGAACGCGCCCTGGCCGCGGTCCTCGCCTCCCGTACGGTCATCGCGATCGCGCACCGCCTGCACACCGCGCACGACGCGGACCGGGTGGCCGTGATGGAGGACGGCCGCCTGACGGAACTGGGCACGCACGAGGACCTGGTGCGGGCGGGCGGGGCGTACGCGTCCCTGTGGCGGACCTGGCACGGGGACGGCGCGGCGGACTGATCCGGCGGGACACGGGCGGCCGGTGGCCGGCGACGGCAGCGGCCGCCCGTGTCCCGTACCACGGCCAACGGTTCGTATACCGAACATGAACATCCGGACTACGAACTGTTTCCGGCCAAGTTCGTGACGTGGTCCTGACAGGTGTCGTGATCCCCTGTCACGCTTCACAACGGCCGGCTCACAGCGAACGCACAGGTTCGCGCGCACCGGGTGAGCCCGCCCGCACCTGCACGTGGTTCCGCGTAACGCCCTGTTCTGCCCGGACGTCCCAACCCACCGTCCGGTCTCCCTGGCCGCGCGACCCGCGGTCATGCAGAAGGAGTCAGTGTTGAGCAGCACCTCTCGCAGACGCACCCCCCACACCGGGCACCACCGCACCGCCACCGTCGCCCTCGCCGGCGTCGCCGCCCTGATCGCCGCGGCCGTCCAGTCCGGCGCCGCGAGCGCCGCACCCGCCGGGCCGCGGGCCGGCAAGGCCGACCCGGCCCATGTGGCCGTCGCCCTCACACCGTCGCAGCGCACCGGTCTCATCCGGCACGCCGGCGCCGCGAGCGCCGCGACGGCCAGGGCGATCGGCCTCGGCGCCCAGGAGAGACTGGTCGTCAAGGACGTCGTCGAGGACGCCGACGGCACCCTGCACACCCGTTACGAGCGCACCTACGCCGGACTTCCGGTGCTCGGCGGCGACCTCGTCGTGGACACCGCCGGATCCGGCGCCGTGAAGTCGGTCGTCAAGGCCACGCGGGCCGCGCTGAAGGTCCGTGACCTCACCCCGGCCGTCGCGAGGACCGCGGCCGAGAGGCAGGCCGTCCAGCGGGCCAGGTCCCTCGGCGGCACCGCGCCGGCCGCCGACCGTGTGCGCAAGGTCGTCTGGGCCGCCTCGGGCAAGCCCGTCCTCGCCTACGAGACGGTCGTCGGCGGCCTCCAGGAGGACGGCACCCCGAACCAGCTCCACGTCATCACCGACGCGGCCACCGGCAAGAAGCTGTTCGAGTACCAGGGGATCAGGAACGGCGTCGGCAACACCCAGTACAGCGGCCAGGTCACGCTCACCACGACCCAGTCGGGCTCGGCCTACACGCTGACCGACGGGGCGCGCGGCGGCCACAAGACGTACAACCTGAACCACGGCAGCTCGGGCACCGGCACGCTGTTCTCCCAGTCCAGCGACACCTGGGGCAACGGCACCACGTCCAACGCCGCCACCGCCGGCGCGGACGCCCACTACGGCGCGGCGGTCACCTGGGACTTCTACAAGAACACCTTCGGCCGCAACGGCATCAAGAACAACGGCGTCGGCGCCTACTCCCGCGTCCACTACGGCAACTCCTACGTGAACGCCTTCTGGGACGACAGCTGCTTCTGCATGACCTACGGCGACGGCTCCGGCAACGCCGACCCGCTGACGTCCCTCGACGTCGCGGGGCACGAGATGAGCCACGGCGTCACCTCCAACACCGCGAACCTGAACTACAGCGGTGAGTCCGGCGGCCTGAACGAGGCGACCAGCGACATCTTCGGCACCGGCGTGGAGTTCTACGCGAACAACTCCACCGACGTCGGCGACTACCTCATCGGCGAGAAGATCGACATCAACGGCGACGGCACCCCGCTGCGCTACATGGACAAGCCCAGCAAGGACGGCGCGTCCAAGGACAGCTGGTACTCGGGGATAGGCGGCGTCGACGTCCACTACTCCTCAGGCCCGGCCAACCACTTCTTCTACCTGCTGAGCGAGGGCAGCGGAACGAAGGTCATCAACGGCGTCAGCTACAACTCGCCCACGGCGGACGGCCTTCCGGTCACCGGCATCGGCCGGGACAAGGCGCTGCAGATCTGGTACCGGGCGCTGACCACCAAGTGGACCTCCACCACCAACTACGCGGGCGCGCGCACCGGCACCCTCGCGGCGGCCGGCGAGCTGTACGGCACCACCAGCGCCGAGTACAAGGCCGTGCAGGACGCCTGGGCGGGCGTGGCGGTCGGATCGCGCTCCGGCGGCGGCGGGGGCGGCGGCACCTCGTACGAGAACACCACCCCGGTGCCGATCCCGGACAACGGACCCGCCGTCACGTCGAGCGTCACGGTCTCCGGCAGGAGCGGGAACGCGCCGGGCAACCTCCAGGTGAGCGTGGACATCTCGCACACCTGGCGCGGCGACCTGGTGGTCGATCTGGTCGGCCCGTCGGGCACCTCGTACCGCCTGAAGAACTTCTCCTCCTCCGACTCGGCGGACAACGTCCAGGCGACCTACACGGTCAACGCCTCCTCCGAATCGGCCAACGGAACGTGGAAGCTGAAGGTGCAGGATCAGGCCACATATGACACGGGCAAGATCAACAGCTGGAAGCTGACCTTCCCGTAAACCGTTCGCCACAGGCCGGGAAACGGCGCGCCGTCCGGGGGTCCACGCCCCCGGGCGGCTCCCGTTCACATTGCCGAAACGAATATCGGACAGTTGGTTTTGAGCCAACATCACATCAGGGTCATGACATGTACGCACCCCTGGTGCCACTCTTCCTTCACCGCCGCAGCAGCACAGCAACTTCCACACCTCCGGCCAGTGACCCCACGCTGACCGGACTCCCCCACCTGAGAAGGAGCTTCTGTGAGCCCCCTCTACGCGCGTCGTAAGCGCACCACTCTGGCCGTAGCCACCGCTGTCGCCGCCGGAGCCCTGCTTTCCACTGGACTGACCACCAGTGCCAACGCGCAGACCCCGGCCGCGGCCGCCGCCGCGAAGCCGCTCGCGGCCGCCCCGACCCAGCTTTCCGCGGCTGCCCGCACCACGCTGATCCAGCAGGCCCAGGCCGGCGCCGCGGACACCGCGCGGGAGATAGGCCTCGGCGCCAAGGAGAAGCTGGTCGTCAAGGACGTCGTCAAGGACGTCGACGGCACCGTGCACACCCGCTACGAGCGCACCTACGCGGGCCTGCCGGTCCTCGGCGGCGACCTCATCGTCCACACCGCCAAGTCGGGCAAGGCCGAGGGCGTCACCAAGGCCGCCAAGTCGGCCGTGAAGGTGGCCTCGCTCAAGCCGCAGATCACCGCCGCCAAGGCGGAGAAGCAGGCCGTCGGCGCCGCCCGGACCCTGGGCTCGGACAAGGCCCAGGCGGACGGCGCGCGCAAGGTGATCTGGGCCGGCTCCGGCAAGCCCGTCCTCGCCTACGAGACGGTCGTCGGCGGCTTCCAGGAGGACGGCACCCCGAACCAGCTCCACGTCATCACCGACGCGGCCACGGGCAAGAAGCTCTACGAGTACCAGGGCATCGAGAACGCGACCGGCACCGGCAAGACCCTGTACTCCGGCACCGTCAGCCTCAACACCAACCTGTCGGGCTCGACGTACCAGCTCTACGACACCTCGCGCGGCGGGCACAAGACGTACAACCTGGCCCGCGGCACCTCCGGCACCGGCACCCTGTTCACCGACGCCGACAACGTCTGGGGCACGGGCACGGCCTCCAGCTCCTCGACGGACCAGACCGCCGCCGCGGACGCCGCCTACGGCGCGCAGGAGACCTGGGACTTCTACAAGTCCACCTTCGGCCGCAACGGCATCAAGAACAACGGCGTCGGCGCCTACTCCCGCGTCCACTACAGCAGCGGCTACGTCAACGCGTTCTGGGACGACAGCTGCTTCTGCATGACCTACGGCGACGGCAGCAGCAACACCCACCCGCTGACCTCGCTCGACGTGGCCGGCCACGAGATGAGCCACGGCGTCACCTCCAACACCGCGGGCCTCAACTACAGCGGCGAGTCCGGCGGCCTGAACGAGGCCACCAGCGACATCTTCGGCACCGGCGTGGAGTTCTACGCGGCCAACAGCTCGGACGTCGGCGACTACCTCATCGGCGAGAAGATCAACATCAACGGCAACGGCACCCCGCTGCGCTACATGGACAAGCCCAGCAAGGACGGCGGCTCCGCCGACTACTGGTCCTCCACCGTGGGCAACAAGGACGTGCACTACTCGTCCGGTGTCGCCAACCACTTCTTCTACCTGCTGTCCGAGGGCAGCGGCGCGAAGACGATCAACGGCGTGTCCTACAACTCGCCCACCTACAACGGCGCCGCGGTGACCGGCATCGGCCGCGCCAAGGCGCTGCAGATCTGGTACAAGGCGCTCACCACGTACATGACGTCGACGACCAAGTACTCGGGCGCCCGCACGGCGACCCTGAACGCGGCGTCCGCGCTGTACGGCTCCACCAGCGCCGAGTACAAGGCGGTGGCCGCGGCCTGGACGGCGGTCAACGTCAACTAGTCGCTTCCCGCCGGACGAGGGCGGTACCCGGGCGCAGCTCGCCCCGGGTACCGCCCTACTCTTTTGACCATGCCCCAGGCGCCCTTCACCTACGAGCCGGTCGGCGCGACCCGCGACGACCCGACCGCCTGCCCGCCCGGCTTCCGCCCGATGCTCGTCCGCACCCGCCTCGGCGAGGGAACGGCCGTCTTCGACCGGGCCGCCGAGGCGCTCCTCACCTGGGAGATGCACCGCGCCATGGGCGTGGGCATCGACGCCGGCGCCGACCGCGCCGCCCCGGGCGTGGACGTCACCGTCACCCTGGCCGGCGTCATCAAGGCCCCCTGCCGCGTTGTCTGGACCGTCGAGGAGCCCCGGCGCGCCGGCTGGGCCTACGGGACCCTCGAAGGCCACCCCGAGTGCGGCGAGGAGGCCTTCGTGGTCGACCGTACGGGTGACGGCACGGTCTGGCTGACCGTGGCCGCCTTCAGCCGCCCCCGCAAGTGGTACGCCCGCGCCGGCGGCCCCGCGACCCGGGGTTTCCAGCACGCCTACGCCCGCCGCTGCGGCACCGTGCTGAAACGCCTGTGCGCCGAGTTCGACGAGGCCTGAGCGGCGCGCCGCCGGGCGGGCCGGCGCGCCTCAGCGCAGCAGCACCCCCGCTCCCTCCGCCATGTCCTGCGAGGGCACCGTCACCAGGCCCAGTTCGGCCGCCGAGGTGAGCAGCCGGTGGGCCGGGAGGATGCGGACGGTGTAGCCGTAGGGGCCGGTGCGGTCCAGTGAGAGAGGGCCCTCGTAGAGCCGGCGGCCCTCCAGGTCGGGGGCGCCGGCCGGCTTCAGCGGAACCGCCGTGGCCTCGGTGATGCGGTCCTCCGCGTCCACCCGGCCGGAGACCGCCTGCACCTCCACGTCGTCCGGCCCCAGCTCGCCGAGGCCCACCCGCACCCGCAGCCCCACGGCCGTGCCCAGTTCCGCGGTGGCCGTCGTGGCCGTCGTCTCCACGTGGTCGACGCTCACGCCGGGCCAGGCCGCCCGCACCCTGGCCTTCCAGGCGGCCAGTTCGCGGGCGGTGTCCGGGGTCAGCGCCCGGTGGGACCGGGCGGCGGGGGCGTACAGCCGGTCGACGTACTCCCGGACCATGCGGCCGGCGAGCACCTTCGGGCCGAGCCGGCCGAGGGTGCGGCGGACCATCTCGATCCAGCGGTCGGGCAGCCCGGCCCGGCCGCGCTCGTAGAAGCGCGGGGTGACCCGCCGCTCCAGCAGGTCGTAGAGGGCGGCGGCCTCGATGTCGTCGCGGTGGTCCGGATCGGTGCCGGCGCCGTCCGCGGTGGGCACGGCCCAGCCGAAGTCCGGCTGGAACCACTCGTCCCACCAGCCGTCGAGCACCGACAGGTTGAGGCAGCCGTTGAGCGCCGCCTTCATGCCCGAGGTGCCGCAGGCCTCCAGCGGGCGCAGCGGGTTGTTCAGCCAGACGTCGCAGCCGGGGTAGAGCTTCTGCGCCATCGCCATGCCGTAGTCGGGCAGGAAGACGATGCGGTGGCGCACGCGCGGGTCGTCGGCGAACCGCACCAGTTCCTGCACCAGCCGCTTGCCGCCGTCGTCCGCCGGGTGCGCCTTGCCCGCGACGACGATCTGGACCGGCCGCTCCGGATGCAGCAGCAGCTCCATCAGCCGGTCGCGGTCGCGCAGCATCAGGGTCAGGCGCTTGTACGACGGCACCCGCCGGGCGAACCCGATGGTGAGCACGTCGGGGTCGAGCACGCCGTCGATCCAGCCCAGCTCCGCGTCCCCGGCGCCGCGCTGCCGCCAGGAGGCGCGCAGCCGGTCCCGCACCTCGAACACGAGCTGTTCGCGCAGGGTGCGGCGCAGCTCCCAGATGTCCTGGTCCGCGATGTCCGCGACCGAGTCCCAGCGCTCGGAGCCGCCGACGGTCAGCGCGTCCTCGGCCCGCTGGGAGCCGATCTGCCGGGCGCCGAGCCGGAGCACCTCGGGGGCCACCCAGGTCGGGGCGTGCACCCCGTTGGTCACCGAGGTGATCGGCACCTCCTCGGCGTCGAACCCCGGCCACAGGCCGGCGAACATCTCCCGGCTGACCTGCCCGTGCAGCAGGGACACCCCGTTGGCCCGCTGGGCCAGCCTGAGCCCCATGACGGCCATGTTGAACAGGTTCGGCTCGCCGCCCGGGTAGGTCTCCATGCCCAGGGCCAGGATCCGCTGCACGTCGATGCGCGGGAGTTCGGCGTCCGGTCCGAAGTGCCGGGCGACCAGCTCCCGGTCGAACCGGTCGATCCCGGCCGGGACCGGGGTGTGCGTGGTGAACACGGTGCCGCCCCGCACGGCCTCCAGCGCCGCGTCGAAGTCGAGGTCCCGGGCGCACAGTTCGGCGATCCGCTCGAGCCCCAGGAAGCCCGCGTGCCCCTCGTTGGTGTGGAACACCTCGGGCGCCGGGTGGCCGGTGAGCCGGCAGTAGGTGCGCACGGCCCGGACACCTCCTATGCCGAGCAGCATCTCCTGGAGCAGCCGGTGCTCGCTGCCGCCGCCGTACAACCGGTCGGTCACCCCGCGTTCGCCGAGGTCGTTCTCCTCCACGTCCGAGTCGAGCATCAGCAGCGGCACCCTGCCGACCTGCGCCAGCCAGATCCGGGCGTGCAGCGCGCGGCCCCCGGGCAGCGCGAGCGAGACCCGGGCCGGGGTGCCGTCGGCCTCCTCGAGCTGGGTGACGGGCAGCTCGTGCGGGTCGAGCACCGGGTAGTGCTCCTGCTGCCAGCCGTCCCGGGACAGGCTCTGGCGGAAGTAGCCGTGCCGGTAGAGCAGACCCACCCCGATCAGCGGCACCCCGAGGTCGCTGGCCGCCTTGAGGTGGTCGCCGGCGAGGATGCCGAGGCCGCCGGAGTACTGGGGCAGGGCGGCCGTGATGCCGAACTCCGGGGAGAAGTAGGCGACCGCGGCGGGCAGTCCGTCGCCCTGGTGCTGGTACCAGCGGTCGCCGGTCAGGTAGTCGCCCAGGTCGTCGACGACCGCGGTCAGCCGGCGCAGGAAGCGCCGGTCGGCGGCCAGCTCGGCCAGCCGGGCCGGGCGCACCCCGCCCAGCAGCCGCACCGGGTCGCCCTTGGCCGCGGCCCACCGCTCGGGGTCGACGGACTGGAACAGGTCACGGGTTTCCGCATGCCAGGACCAGCGCAGGTTGCGCGCCAGGTCGCTCAGCGGCCGGAGGGGTTCGGGGAGAACGGGACGGACGGTGAACCGACGGATCGCCTTCACATCTCACCTCGGACGCGTGCGTGGTGTGAGACGCACGGCGCTGTACGTCTCGTCGTCCCTGTCGACGGTAGTGGTTACCGGGGGGTCGGTGGGGACGTACCGGGGACGGGTGTCGGGCGCGGCGGGGTCATCGGGGTCGTGACGGGGCGTGGGGCGGCTGTCCGGGGGCACCCGGGAAAGAGGGCCGGTCTTGAACGTAGACATACGCGCGAGTAGTTAACAAAGTGCCGGATTGCCCACCCGATACGGATGGGAAGGCTCCTCCGGTACACCCCACGGCAGCACCACAGCACGTACGCAGGACCCACCTCCCCATATTCATCCGCCCACACCCACGTTGACGCGGACAGGAGCGGTCATGCCCGCCACGCACCACTCGTCAGCACCACCGACAACCAGCGCAGCCGGCAAGCAGAGCCCGGGCAGGAAGACCGGGAAGCCGGCGGCAGACCTCCACGACCCCGGCCCGCCCCGGCAGCGCCCGGCCGACGCGCCGGCCGGTCCTACGGCCGTCGGGCGCATCCCCGTCCTCGACGTGCGCCCCGTGGTCCAGCACGGGCGCCGGCCCGCCAAGGCCGTGACCGGCGAGGCGTTCGAGGTGTCGGCGACCGTGTTCCGCGAGGGACACGACGCCGTCGCCGCGAACGTCGTGCTGCGCGACCCGGAGGGCCGGCCGGGCCCCTGGACCCCGATGCGCGAACTCGCCCCGGGCACCGACCGATGGGGCGCCACCGTCACGGCGGGCGAGCCCGGCCACTGGACCTACACGGTGGAGGCCTGGTCGGACCCGGTCGGCACCTGGCGGCACCACGCCCGGATCAAGATCCCGGCGGGGATCGACACGGACCTGGTCCTCGAGGAGGGCGCACGGCTGTACGAACGGGCCGCCGCCGGCGTGCCGGAGGAACGGCGCCGGGCCGTTCTCGACGCCGTCACGGCGCTCCGGGACGAGAGCCGCCCGCCCGCCTGGCGGCTGGCGGCGGCGCTGTCTCCCGAGGTGGAGGCGGTGCTGACGCGGTATCCGGTGCGGGATCTGGTGACGGCGTCGGAGGCGATGCCGTTGCTGGTGGAGCGGGAGCGGGCGCTGTACGGGTCGTGGTACGAGTTCTTCCCGCGTTCGGAGGGGACGGCTGAGCGGCCGCACGGGACGTTCCGCAGTGCCGAGCGGCGGCTTGAGGCGATCGCTCGGATGGGCTTCGACGTGGTCTACCTGCCGCCGGTCCATCCGATCGGCAGGACGTTCCGCAAGGGCCCGAACAACACCCTGACCGCGGGCCCGGAGGACGTCGGGGTGCCGTGGGCGATCGGTTCCCCGGAGGGCGGCCACGACGCCGTCCACCCCGACCTGGGCACGCTGGAGGACTTCGCCCACTTCGTGGGCCGCGCCCGGGAACTGGGC
>NZ_BJTV01000011.1 GCF_007176755.1 Streptomyces sp. 1-11 | reverse complement strand
ATGGGGTAAGGCTCCCAGTAGACGACTGGGTTGATAGGCCGGATCTGGAAGCCAGGTAACTGGTGGAGGTGACCGGTACTAATAGGCCGAGGGCTTGTCCTCAGTTGCTCGCGTCCACTGTGTAAGTTCTGAGGCAACGAACAGTTGCCGGCTTAGAGCTGAACTCATAACACAAGTAAAAAGTGTGCTTGTTCGCTCGAAACCATTAGGGTTTCGGTGGTCATAGCGTGAGGGAAACGCCCGGTTACATTTCGAACCCGGAAGCTAAGCCTCACAGCGCCGATGGTACTGCAGGGGGGACCCTGTGGGAGAGTAGGACGCCGCCGAACAATCTTTGGAGGACCCCTGGTCCCAGCGTTCAGCTGGGACCAGGGGTCCTTTCGTTTTTACAATGCTTGCGGTACCTAAGACAGGAGTCACCATGTCCACCAACTCTCCCGAAGATCGACCGGATCGCGACCAGCGCCGACGGGACAGTGGTGACCGCGGCGGCTATCGCGGGGACCGGGGCGGCTTCCGCCGGGACAACGACCGCCGGGACAACGACCGTGGTGGTTACGGCCGTCGCGACGACAGCCGCGGTGGCGGCCACGGCGACCGTGGCGACCGCGGTGGTTTCCGTAGGGACGACAGCCGTGGCGACTTCCGTCGTGACGACCGTCGTGGCGACGACCGTGGCGGCTTCCGCCGCGACGACCGACGTGATGACCGTCGCGACGACCGGCGTGACGACCGCCGTGGTGGCGGCTACGGCGAGCGCGCCGAGCGCGGTGACCGTGGCAGCTACGGCCGGCGTGACGACCGCCGTGGTGATGACCGTGGCGGCTACCGTCCCAGCTCCCAGCGCGACGACCGCGACCGCGGACCGCGCAGGGACGACCGCGGCGACCGCGGCGACCGCGGCTTCCGCCGCGACGACCGCCGCGACGACCGCCCCGGCTTCCGTCGCGACGACGACCGTCGTGACGACCGTCGTGGTGACGACCGTGGCGGCTTCCGCCGGGACGACAGCCGTGGCGACCGCGGTGGCTTCCGCCGGGACGACAGCCGTGGCGACTTCCGTCGTGACGACCGTCGTGGCGACGACCGTGGCGGCTTCCGCCGCGACGACCGACGTGATGACCGTCGCGACGACCGGCGTGATGACCGCCGTGGTGGCGGCTACGGCGAGCGCGCCGAGCGCGGTGACCGTGGCAGCTACGGCCGGCGTGACGACCGCCGTGGCGACGACCGTGGCGGCTACCGCCCCAGCTCCCAGCGCGACGACCGCGACCGCGGACCGCGCAGGGACGACCGCGGCGACCGCGGCGACCGGGGCTTCCGCCGCGACGACCGCCGTGACGACCGCCCCGGGTTCCGTCGCGACGACGACCGGCGTGACGACCGCCGTGACGCCCGTCGCGGCGACGACCGCGGTGGCTTCCGCCGGGACGACAACCGGGGCGAGCGGGGCGGCTTCCGTGGCCGGGACGACCGGGGTGGCCGTGGGCCGCGCCGCGACGACCGGGGCGGACGGCCCGGCGGCTACCGGGGTCGCGACGACCGCAGGGACGACCGTCGTGACGACCGCCGTGGCGGTGGCCGTTTCCGTGACGACCGCGACCGGGACCGCGAGCCGATCAAGCGGCTGCCGATCCCGGAGGACGTCACCGGTGACGAGATCGACAAGGACGTCCGGCAGGAGCTGCAGAGCCTGCCCAAGACGCTCGCCGAGGACGTCGCCAAGAACCTGGTGATGGTCGCGCGGCTCATCGACGAGGACCCCGAGGGCGCCTACGGCTACTCCAGGGTCGCCCTGCGGCTGGCGTCCAGGGTGGCCGCCGTGCGCGAGGCCGCCGGGTTCGCCGCCTACGCCAACCAGAAGTACAGCGAGGCGCTCGCCGAGTTCCGGGCCGCGCGGCGCATGACCGGCACCGTGGACCTGTGGCCCGTGATGGCCGACTGCGAGCGTGGCCTCGGCCGCCCGGAGAAGGCCCTCGACATGGCCGGCGCCCCCGAGGTGCACAAGCTGGACAAGGCCGGTCAGGTCGAGATGCGGCTCGTGGCGGCCGGCGCCCGGCGCGACATGGGGCAGCTCGACGCGGCCATCGTGACCCTGCAGAGCCCCGAGCTGGCCTCCAACTCGGTTCAGCCCTGGACCGCGCGCCTGCGCTACGCCTACGCCGACGCACTGCTGGCCGCCGGCCGGGAGGGCGAGGCACGGGAGTGGTTCGCCAAGGCCGTCGAGGCCGACCGCGACGGCAGCACGGACGCCTCCGACCGGCTCGCCGAGTTGGACGGCGTGGAGTTCGTCGACGCGCTCGACGAGAGCGACGGCGACTCCGCCGAGAGCGACGGCGACTCCGCCGAGGGCGACCGGCCCGCCGACGCGGGTCGCGAGGAGAACCAGGACGAGAAGCCGGCCGCGGCGGACGAGGACTGACGTCCAAAAAGCGAAAGGGCGGGGCCCCCAGGGGTCCCGCCCTTTCGTGTGTCCGGGGCCGGGTCAGAGCTCCAGCGCGCGCAGCACCAGCCCCGACGCCGGCTTCGGGCCGAAGGACGTGGACTTGCGGGGCATCTTCACACCCTGCCGGGCCAGTTCGCGTACGACGTCCTCGCGCACCGGATGCAGCAGGACGGCCGTGCTGCCGTCTTGCTCGGCCTTCGCGACGGTGGCCGCCGTGTCGTGGATGTAGGCGATGTGGGCGGGGGAGTCCTCGGGGATGTGCCAGACGTGTTCCAGGAGCGTGGCGTGCAGGACGGTGGCGTCCAGGGAGCGCCAGGCCGCCGGGCGGTCCGCGGGGATCGTCCGGTCCAGCAGGGCGGGGTCCGGGCGGTCCACCAGATGGAAGGCGCCGTCGCCGGCCAGCAGGAAGGCGTTGCCCGCGCAGGCCGCGTCCGCCAGCACCTCCTGCGCCTTGGGCAGCGGTACGTCGAGGCGCCGTACCCGGAACAGCCCGGTCAGGGCCGCCAGCGCCGTACCGACCGGCACTCCGTGCAGCAGGCGGTGGATGGCGCGGACCCGGAGCGGGTAGCGGGCGGTGTCGACCAGCAGGACCAGGCCGTGGTCCCAGGGGCTCGGCGAGGGGTGTTCCGCGCGCAGCCGCAGGTAGGTGGCCCAGCGGTGGTGGCCGTCGGCGATGAGGGCCTGGTGCTGCGCCAGGTCGGACTGGATGCCGGACAGGTCGGCGGGGTCGGTGACCGACCACAGGCGGTGGTGGAAGCCGTCCTCGGTGGTCGTCGCCAGCAGCGGAGGGCGGACCACCGTGCGCTCGACGACCTCGGCCGCCGTGCCGTCGCCGTGGTAGGTCAGCAGCAGGGGCTCCAGGTTGGCGCGGGTGGCGCGCATCAGGGCGGCGCGGTCCGCGACGACCGGGGGCATCACGTCCTCGTGCGGCAGCACCACGCCCTCGTCGGGGGCGGAGACGCGCAGGGCGCCGATGACGCCGCGCTGGAGCATGCCGTCGCCGTCCCGCTGCTCGTACACGTACAGGGCGGGGTGCGGGTCGGCGGCGAGCACGCCCTCGGCGAGCCAGCGGCGCAGCGTGTCGGCCGCCTGTTCGTTGCGCGCGTCCGGGGTACCTGCCTGGGGCAGGATCAGCCGGACGATGTTGTGCGGGTCGGCGGACTGGAGGTGGTGCAGGCCGTCGGGACGGACGACGACGTCGTACGGGGGCGAGGTGACGGCGGCCAGGCTGCCGACCCGGTCGGGGTCGTAACGAAGGCCTCGGAACGGGGTCAGTTCCAGGCCCCGGCGCGCCGTTGCTTCCGAGTGACCTGCTGTGTTCATCCCGGCATCGTACGTGTGCCGGCGGGGTGGGGGATGATCGGGGGAAAGACGGTCGAACGAGGAGCGATGCGCAATGAGCCGGAGCGTCAGGACGAGGCCCGAGGGCAGTGGGCAGCCCCTGAGCGAGGCGTACGACACGGCGCTGCTCGACCTGGACGGGGTGGTGTACGCGGGCGGGAACGCCATCGCCCACGCCGTCGGCTCGCTGGAGCGGGCCCGGGCGGGCGGTATGCACCTGGCGTACGTCACCAACAACGCCCTGCGCACGCCGGACGTCGTCGCGGAGCACCTGACGGAGCTGGGGATACCGACCGGGGCGGACGACGTCATCACCTCGGCGCAGGCGGTCGCCCGGCTGATCAGCGAGCAGGTGCCGGCCGGCGCCCGGGTGCTGGTGATCGGCGGTGAGGGGCTGCGGGTGGCGCTGCGCGAGCGCGGTCTGACGCCGGTGGAGTCGGCGGACGACGAACCCGTGGCTGTGGTGCAGGGGTACGGCGGCCCGGAGATGCCGTGGGGGCGGTTCGCGGAGGCCTCGTACGCGGTGACGCGGGGCGTGCCGTGGTTCGCGTCCAACACCGACCTGACGATTCCCAGCGGGCGCGGGATCGCTCCGGGCAACGGCGCGGCCGTGGAGGTGGTGCGGATCGCCACGGGCGCGGAACCGCAGGTGGCGGGCAAGCCGCTGCCGCCCATGCACCGGGAGACGATCCTGCGGACGGGCGCCGAGCGGCCGCTGGTGGTCGGCGACCGGCTGGACACGGACATCGAGGGCGCGTTCAACGGCGGGGTGGACTCGCTGCTGGTGCTGACCGGTGTCACGGACGGCCCGCGGCTGCTCGCCGCGCCGCCGCGGCACCGGCCGACGTACGTGGACGCCGATCTGCGCGGGCTGCTGACCGGACAGCCGGAAATCACCCGCGAGGGTGAGGGTTTCCGGTGCGGAGGGTGGACGGCGACCGCGGCGGACCGGCTGGAACTGGAAGGCGACGGCGAGGCCCTGGACGGGCTGCGGGCGCTGTGCGCGGCGGCCTGGACCGCTGCCGGGGACGGTTCCTGCGAGCTGGACGGGGAGAAGGCGCTGGCGCGGCTGGGGCTCTGACGGCCTGTGGGCGGACCGCGCCATCGAGATCCGAGGGAGGGTAGGCTAACCTAACCTTGTGTTGGTCGACAGTCCTCCGGAACAGCGCGCGGACACCGCCCCCGCGCCCCCAACCCGCCGGGCGGCGAGGGCCCTTGGGCTCCTGCTCTCGGTCGTGATCCTGGTGCTCGTCGCGCTGGCGAGCATCGCCGTCGGCGCCAAGGCGCTGTCGCCGGACCAGGTCTGGCACGGCCTGTTCCACAGCACGGGGACGTACGGCGACGTGGTCGTCGACGAGCGGATCTCCCGGACGGTCCTCGGTCTGCTGGCCGGCGCCGCGCTCGGCCTGTCCGGCGCGGTGCTGCAGGCGCTGACCCGCAATCCGCTGGCCGATCCCGGGCTGCTCGGCATCAACGCCGGGGCGTCCGCAGCCGTCGTCACGGCCCTCACCTTCTTCGGCGTCACCAGCCTCACCGGATACGTGTGGTTCGCCTTCGGCGGCGCCGCCGCGGTCGGCGCGCTGGTGTGGTTCCTCGGCGGCAGCCGGGGCGCCACGCCGGTCCGGCTGGCGCTCGCCGGCACGGCGATCAGCGCCGCGCTGTACGGCTACCTCCAGGCCGTGATGATCATGGACGGCGCGGCGCTGGGCAAGATGCGCTTCTGGACGGTGGGTTCGCTGGCCTCGGCCACCGGCTCGACCATCGCGCAGGTGCTGCCCTTCCTCGCGGCCGGCACGCTGCTGGCGCTCGGGCTCGCCCGGCCGCTGAACGCCGTGGCGATGGGCGACGACACCGCCCGCGCCCTCGGCGCGAACCTCGGCCGCACCCGGGCGCTCGCCATGCTCGCGGCGACGGTGCTCTCCGGCGCCGCGACCGCCGCGTGCGGTCCGATCATGTTCGTCGGCCTGATGGTGCCGCACGCGGTGCGCTCCTTCACCGGCCCCGACCTGCGCTGGATCCTGCCCTACGCGACCGTCCTGTCGCCCGTGCTGCTGCTCGGCGCCGACGTCCTCGGCCGGGTGGTCGCCCGGCCCGCCGAGCTCCAGGTCGGCATCGTGACCGCGCTCGTCGGCGGCCCGGTCTTCATCTTTCTCGTACGACGGCGGAGGACGGCCCAGCTGTGAAGACCCGACGGATGAGCCGCGCCGTACGCGTCCCCGGGGGGCTGTCCCTGCGCCTGGACGTCCGCTCGCTGGTCGTCGTCGCCCTGCTGCTGCTCGCCGCGTGCGCCGCCGGAGTCGCGCTGATCGGCACCGGCGACGCCCGGATCCCGGCGGCCGACGTGCTGCGGACCCTGGCCGGCGACGGCACCGCCTACCAGGACTTCATCGTCAACGAGCTGCGGCTGCCGCGTGTGCTGGTCGGGCTGCTGGTGGGCGCCTCCCTCGGCCTCGGCGGCGCCCTGTTCCAGGCGGTCTCCCGCAACCCCCTCGGCAGCCCGGACGTGCTCGGCCTGTCCCAGGGCTCCACGGCGGGCGCGCTGGTCGTGATCGTGCTGATGTCCGGCAGCGCCGCCCAGGTCACCGCGGGTGCGCTGATCGGCGGACTGGTCACCGGGTTCGCCATCTACCTGCTCGCCTGGAAGCAGGGAGTGCACGGGTACCGGCTGGTGCTGGTCGGCATCGGCGTCTCCGCGGTCGTCACCGCCGTCAACGGCTACCTGCTCACCAAGGCCGACCTGGTCGACGCGACGCGTGCGGTGGTGTGGATGACCGGGTCGCTCAACGGCCGTGACTGGGAGCAGGTGTGGCCGCTGCTGTGGCTGTGCGCCGTCCTCGTGCCGGTGGCGCTCGCGGGCGCACGGGGGCTCAGGATGATGGAGATGGGCGACGACGTGGCGAACGCCCTCGGGGTGCGGGTGCAGCGCGTGCGGCTGGTGCTGATGGTCTCCGCCGTGCTGCTCACCGCGGCCGCCACCGCCGCCGCCGGCCCCGTCAGCTTCGTTGCGCTCACCGCGCCGCAGCTCGCCCGGCGCCTGACCCGCTCGCCGGGCCCCAACCTGCTGCCCTCCCTGTGCATGGGGGCCGCCCTGCTGGTCACCGCCGACTGGGCCGCGCAGCGTGCTTTCGGCGCCGACCAGCTTCCCGTGGGCGTGGTCACCGGCGTGCTCGGCGGCTGCTACCTGCTGTGGCTGCTGGTCGCCGAGCGCAGGGCGGGCCGGATATGAGCGGCACGAAGGGCGGGCCGGACCCGCGTGGCACGCACCCGAACATCCCGAGGAGCACTGTGAACCGCCTGTCCGCCGAGAACGTCACCCTCGCCTACGACCAGCGCGTCATCGCCGAGGCGCTGTCGGTGGAGATCCCCGACAACTCCTTCACGGTGATCGTCGGCCCGAACGCGTGCGGCAAGTCGACGCTGCTGCGGGCCCTGTCGCGGATGCTCCGGCCCAGCCAGGGCCGGGTGCTGCTGGACGGGCAGGTCATCCAGTCGATGCCGGCCAAGAAGGTCGCCCGGACGCTCGGCCTGCTGCCGCAGTCGTCCATCGCGCCCGACGGCATCACCGTCGCCGACCTCGTCGGCCGCGGCCGCTACCCGCACCAGGGCATCCTGCGCCAGTGGTCCGCCGAGGACGAGCGGGTGGTCCAGGAGTCCATGGCGCGCACCGGGGTCGCCGAACTGGCCGACCGGTACGTGGACGAGCTGTCCGGCGGCCAGCGCCAGCGCGTCTGGATCGCCATGGCTCTGGCCCAGCAGACCCCGCTGCTGCTCCTGGACGAGCCGACCACGTACCTGGACATCCAGCACCAGATCGACGTCCTCGACCTGTGCGCCGAGCTGCACGAGACGCACGGGCGGACACTGGTGGCCGTGCTGCACGACCTCAACCACGCGGCCCGCTACGCCACCCACCTCATCGCCCTGCGCGGCGGCGAGGTGATCGCCGAGGGCGCCCCGAACGACATCGTCACGGCCGAGCTGGTCGAGGAGGTCTTCGGGCTGCGCTGCCAGATCATCGACGACCCGGAGACCGGAACCCCGCTGGTGGTCCCGGCGGCCCGCAAGGCACGGATCACAGCAGCTTCCTGAGCCGGAACAGGTCCAGCAGGCTCGCCTCCAGGCGTACCCGGCCCCGGCCCCAGGCGGTCGCGAAGTTCAGCTCGCCGTCCACCAGGTCCACCAGGTCGTCGCCGGCCATGGCGAGCCGGATCTGCGCCTTCTCGCGGGGCGGCCCGGGGTGCGTGGTGTCGACGTCGATCCGGCCGCCGGTCATCCGGCCCACGAACGTGACGTCGAGGTCGGTGACGTGGCAGCTCACCGAGCGGTCCAGGGCGGCTGCCGCCCGGACGTCGCCCTCGGCGCCCCGCATGTTGTCCGAGAGCCTTCCCAGCGCTGTGCGGCACTCCTCGATCGTGGCCATGGCAACCGACGGTACCCCAGCGGTTCGCGGTAGCGTCTGGGCATGAGCGAGTCCGTTTCCGAGGCCCGGGCCGAGGCCGTGGCGGGGGCCGAATCCGAGGCCGGATCCGAGGCCGCGCCCGCGGTCGCCCCGGCGGCCGACGCCGCCGTACCCGCGGCCGGGCCCGCCGCCGTCCCCGCCGCCGACCCCGAGGCCGGGCCCGGCTCCGGGGACGCCCCCGGAGCCGAGTACGACCCCGCTGCCCCCGCGCCCCTGAACGTCCCGCGCACCCCCACCGGCGACGCCGGCGTCGACGCGCGGCTCCAGCGGCTGGCCGACGCGGACCACCTCGCCACCGACGGCCACATGGAGGTGTACGAGGATGTACACAGGGGCCTGCGCGACGCGCTCACCGCGCTCGACGCCCGCCCCGGACCGCAGGTCCCCGTACCGCCGTACCGAAACAGGAGCTGAACCGAACGTGGCAGGAGTCGCACGCCTTCGTCTGGACGCGGAGCTGGTCCGCCGGAAGCTGGCGCGTTCGCGCGAGCACGCCAGCCAGCTGATCGCCGCCGGACGGGTCACCGTCGGCAGGACCGTGGCGACCAAACCGGCCACACAGGTGGACAAGGCGGCGGCGATCGTGGTCCAGAGCGACGAGAGCGACCCCGACTACGTCTCCAGGGGCGGCCACAAGCTCGCCGGCGCGTTCGAGGCCTTCGTGCCGCTGGGCCTCGTCGTCGAGGGCCGGCGCGCGCTGGACGCCGGCGCGTCCACCGGCGGCTTCACCGACGTCCTGCTGCGCGCGGGCGCCGCCCACGTCGTCGCCGTGGACGTCGGATACGGCCAACTCGCCTGGTCCCTGCAGAACGATGAACGCGTCACCGTCAAGGACCGTACGAACGTACGCGAGTTGACGCTTGAGGCGATCGATGGGGAACCTGTGGATCTTGTCGTGGGCGATCTGTCCTTCATCCCGCTCGGGCTGGTGCTGCCCGCCCTGAAGCGGTGCGTGAAGCCGGACGCCGACCTGGTGATGATGGTCAAGCCGCAGTTCGAGGTGGGCAAGGAACGGCTGGGCAGCGGGGGTGTCGTACGGAGTCCGCAACTGCGGGCGGAGGCCGTGCGCGGGGTGGCCGAGAAGGCCTGGGAACTCGGGCTCGGGGTGCGGGGGGTCACCGCGAGTCCGCTGCCCGGACCCTCGGGCAACGTCGAGTACTTCCTGTGGCTGCGGTCCGGCGCCCCCCGCCTGGACCCGGCCGACGTCGACCGAGCAGTGGCGGAGGGGCCGCGTTGACACAGAACCGAGCGCGTACTGTTTTCCTGCTCGCCCACACCGGGCGGCCCGCGGCCATCCGCAGTGCGGAGCTGGTGGTCAAGGGGCTGCTGCGGCACGGCATCGGGGTGCGGGTGCTGGAGGAGGAGGCGCGCGACCTGCCGCTGCCGGACGAGGTCGGACTCGTCAAGGAGGCCACCCCGCAGTGCCTCGACGGCTGCGAGCTGCTCATCGTCCTCGGCGGTGACGGGACCCTGCTGCGCGGCGCCGAGTTCGCCCGGGCCTCCGGGGTGCCGATGCTCGGCGTGAACCTCGGCCGGGTCGGGTTCCTCGCCGAGGCCGAGCGGGACGACCTGGACCGGGTCGTCGACCGGGTGGTGGCGCGCTCCTACGAGGTCGAGGAGCGGATGACGATCGACGTCGTCGTGCACCGCAACGGGGACATCGTGCACACCGACTGGGCGCTGAACGAGGCCGCCGTGCAGAAGGCCGGCGCCGAGAAGATGCTCGAGGTCGTCCTCGAGATCGACGGGCGGCCGGTCACCGCGTTCGGCTGCGACGGGATCGTGCTGTCGACGCCCACCGGATCCACCGCGTACGCCTTCTCGGCCGGTGGGCCCGTGGTGTGGCCCGAGGTCGAGGCGCTGCTGATGGTGCCGATCAGCGCGCACGCGCTGTTCGCCAAGCCGCTGGTCACCTCGCCCGACTCGGTGCTCGCGGTGGAGGTGCTGCCGCACATCCCGCCGGGTGTGCTGTGGTGCGACGGGCGGCGGACCATCGAGCTGCCGCCCGGGGCGCGGGTGGAGGTGCGGCGCGGCGCCGTGCCGGTGCGGCTGGCCCGCCTGCACCACGCCTCGTTCACCGACCGGCTGGTCGCGAAGTTCGCGCTGCCGACCACCGGCTGGCGGGGCGCGCCGCACACGTAGCCGCGCGGCCGGCCCGGGACCCGGCGGGGGCCACTCGCCCGGGTGACACGGGCGGGCCATGTGCGCTCCCCGCCCCGGACCTCGTATGGTCTGTTCCGTGTTGGAGGAGATGCGGATACGGTCGCTCGGGGTCATCGACGATGCCGTGGTCGAGCTGTCACCGGGGTTCACCGCCGTCACCGGCGAGACCGGTGCGGGCAAGACCATGGTGGTCACCAGCCTGGGACTGCTGCTCGGCGGCCGGGCGGATCCGGCGCTGGTGCGGATCGGCGCCGGCAAGGCGGTCGTCGAGGGGCGGATCGCCGTGCCCGCGGACGCCGCCGCCGTCGTACGCGCCGAGGAGGCGGGGGCCGAGCTGGACGACGGCGCCCTGCTGATCAGCCGTACCGTCTCCGCTGAGGGCCGCTCGCGGGCCCACCTGGGCGGGCGCAGCGTGCCGGTGGGGCTGCTCGCCGAGCTGGCCGACGACCTGGTGGCCGTGCACGGCCAGACCGACCAGCAGGGGCTGCTGAAGCTCACCCGGCAGCGCCAGGCGCTCGACCGGTACGCCGGCGACGCCGTCGCCGTGCCGCTCGCCAAGTACACCGGGGCCTACCGGCGGCTGCGGGCCGTCTCCGCCGAGCTGGAGGAGATCGTCACGCGCGCGCGTGAGCGCGCCCAGGAAGCCGACATGCTCCGGTACGGGCTGGAGGAGATCGCCGCCGTCGAGCCCCGGGCCGGGGAGGACGTGGAGCTGGCCGAGGAGGCGGAGCGGCTCGGGCACGCCGAGGCCCTGGCGTCCGCCGCGACCGCCGCGCACGCCGCTCTCGCGGGCAATCCCGAGGACCCCGAGGGGATCGACGCCACCACCCTCGTCGCGGGCGCTCACCGGGCCCTGGAGGCCGTCCGCTCGCACGATCCGGCGCTCGCCTCCCTCGCCGACCGGATCGGCGAGGTCGGCATCCTGCTCGCCGACGTGGCCGGAGAGCTGGCCGGCTACGCCGACGACCTGGACGCCGACCCGCTGCGGCTGGCCGCCGTCGAGGAGCGCAGGGCCGCGCTGGGCGCCCTGACCCGCAAGTACGGCGACGACGTGGGCGCCGTCCTCGCCTGGGCCGAGCAGAGCGCCGCCCGGCTCACCGAGCTGGAGGGCGACGACGAGCGGACCGGCGAGCTGACCGCCGAGCGGGACGCGCTCCGCACCGAGCTGGGCGGACTCGCGCAGGCCCTCACCGACGCCCGGACCGAGGCGGCCGAACGGTTCGCCGCCGCCGTGACCGCCGAGCTGGCCTCGCTGGCGATGCCGCACGCGCGCGTGTCCTTCGACATCCGGCAGACCGAGGACCCCGAGGGTGTCGAGGTCGGCGGCCGGAACGTGGCGTACGGCCCGTCGGGCGCCGACGAGGTCGAACTGCTGCTCGCCCCGCACCCGGGCGCTCCGCCGCGGCCCATCGCCAAGGGCGCGTCCGGCGGTGAGCTGTCCCGCGTGATGCTGGCCGTGGAGGTGGTGTTCGCGGGCACGGACCCGGTGCCGACGTACCTCTTCGACGAGGTGGACGCGGGTGTCGGCGGCAAGGCCGCGGTGGAGATCGGGCGGCGGCTGGCCAAGCTGGCCAGGACCGCGCAGGTCGTCGTGGTCACCCACCTGCCCCAGGTCGCCGCCTTCGCCGACCGCCAGCTCCTGGTGGAGAAGACGAACGACGGCTCGGTGACCCGCTCCGGCGTCAAGGTCCTCGAGGGCGAGGAACGGGTCCGCGAACTCTCCCGGATGCTGGCCGGTCAGGAGGACTCCGAGACGGCCCGCGCCCACGCCGAGGAACTCCTGGAAACGGCCCGCGCCGATCTCTGACCCCGCTGTTCGGGCGCCCCGGGCTGAAGCTCACCCGTACGGGTGAACGTGCTCCGGCGCAGCGCTCCGGGCGCCGGCGGTGCGCGCCTTGCGGGGTTTCGCAGGAACAGCCGTACGCCCTGGCATGCTTGGCGGTGAACGCGGTCCGCGCGGGGAGGCGCGCGGTCCGGCCTTCCGGTCCTGCCGGCCCGCTACCTTCGGTACGTTCTCTCGTGACGCCCGCCCCGAATCAGGAGCCCCCGGCCCCGTGAGCCCCGTGAGCAGCAACGCACCGCACGGCCAGTCGCCGCTGCGCACCGTGCAGGTGCTGGGCGGGGGCAACGCCGGCAGCAGCGCGCACGTGCGCTCGCTGGCCGAGGGGCTCGTCGCCCGGGGCGTGCGGGTCACGGTGTGCGCCCCCGCCGAGGCCGACCGCGCCTATGACTTCTCCGGGACCGGCGCCGACCACGTGCACGTGCCGCGCAGCAGCGACCCGGCCTCCGTGGCCGTGCTCCGGGCCGCGTGCGCCGACGCCGACCTCGTGCACGCCCACGGTCTGCACGCCTCCTTCCGCACCGTGCTCGCGCTCAGCGGGCGCGGCACCCCGCTGGTGGTGACCTGGCACAACCGGGCCCGCGCGGAGGGCGCGCGGGCGCACCTGCTGCGGCTGCTGGAGCGGCGCGTGGTGCGGACCGCCGCCGTGGTCCTCGGCACCACCTCCGACCTGGTGGACCGGGCGCGCCGCTCGGGGGCGCGGGACGCCCGGCTGGCGGCCGTCGCCCTGCCCGGGCGGCGCCGGCGCGCCGACCAGGACGAAGCGGACCGGGAACGGCACAAGCTCCGCGCCGAACTCGGCGCCACCGGACGCCCCTTGCTCATGGCCGTCGGCTCCCTCGACCGGGAGCGCGGCTACGACGTGCTGCTGGACGCGGCGCGTGCCTGGCGGGGCCTCGACCCCGTCCCGCTGGTCGTCGTCGCGGGGGAGGGGCCGCTCCGTCCCGGGCTGCAGCGGCGGATCGAGGACGAGGAACTGCCGGTACGGCTCGTCGGCCGCCGCGACGAAGTGCCCGAGCTGCTCGCGGCCGCCGATCTGGCGCTGCTGACCAGCAGGTGGGAGTCCCGGTCCGTCCTCGCCCAGGAGGCGCTGCACGCGGGCGTGCCGCTCGTCGCGACCCGCGTCGGCGGCGTCCCCGACCTTGTGGGCGAGGCCGCCGAACTGGTCCCCTACGGCGACGCGGAAGCTCTGGCGGCCGCCGTCGTCCGGCTCCTCGCCGACCCCGCACGCCGTGCACTGCTGCGCGAGCGCGGCCCCCGGCAGGCCGCGACCTGGCCCACCGAGGACGAGACCGTCGCCCAGGTCCTGAGCGTCTACGACGAACTCACCCAGCCCACACCGCTGCCCTAGGGCAGGGTTCGGGTGACGCCGCGGCCGTCAGGACATCAGCTCCGCCGGCACCTTGCGCGTCCTGCCGTGCAGGGTCCGTCTCCGGCACGCGGCACCGCCGCGCCGGTGATGGGGCCGGGAGCCGGGACCCTAGGAGGTGTGCCGGCGGGCGCGCAGGGCCAGGCTCAGGGCCAGGACCGTCTGCGGGTCGTCGAGGTCGGTGCCCAGCAGTTCGCCGATGCGGGCGAGGCGGTTGTAGAGGGTCTGGCGGTTGAGGTGCAGCTCGCGGGCGGTCTCCGCCTTGCGGCCCGCGTGCGCGAGATAGGTCTCCAGGGTGGGCAGCAGCGGCGGCTTGGAGCGGTGGTCGTGATCGCGCAGCGGACCGATCGCGCGGTCCACGAACGCCGCCAGGTCCGGGTGGCCGCGCAGCCGCCACAGCAGCAGGTCGATGTCGAGGCGGCGGGCGTCGTACCAGGGCCGGTCGGTCAGGCCCTGCGCCGCCGTCGCCGTCTCCGCCGCGTGCCGGAGCCCGGCCGAGGCGGCCGCCCAGCCGCCCGCCACCCCGACGACCACGACCGGCGGAGCCGCGCCCGGCCGCCGCATCCCGGCCCGCTCCACGCCCGCCCGCAGCGCCGCCGCCACCCGGTCCGCGACTGACGTTCGCTCCGACTCCGAGCGCAGCCCGAGCAGGACCAGCACCCGGCCCTCGACCGGCCGGACGCCCAGCAGCACCGGGACCCCCACCGCGGCCAGCTCCTCGGAGACCGCGCGCGCCAGCACCGCCCAGCCCCCGGACGGGGACAGCGAGTCCCCGGCCCGCATCACCACCGGCAGCAGCGGGCTGCCGCCCGGCTTGAACCCCAGGACGCGGGCCTGCGCCGGGGCGTCCTCCGCCGTGATGCGGCCCTCCGCGAGGTCGGTGAGGAAGTCGCCCCGGCCACGCGCGGCCAGCTCCTCCTCCTGCCGGGCCTGCATCAGCACCACGGCCAGGATGCCCGCCGCCCGCTCCGCGGCGATCCGGTGCACCGGAGCCAGCGGCGAGCGGACCGGCAGCAGCACCAGCCTGGCCCGCACCGACCCCGGCCCCGACCCGGGCCCGCCGCCGGGGACGTCCACCAGCACTGAACCGGCGGGCGGCGGCGCCTCCTTGTGCGGGCCGCGCAGTCCCTCCCACACCTGCAGCGGGTCGGCGCCCTCCGGCCCCGGCCCGGCGGTGTACAGCAGCCGGCCGTCCGCGGTCTCCAGGAAGACCGGGTTGGCGCAGAAGTCGGCCAGGATGCCGAGCACTTGAGGAACCCCGCCACCGCCCAGCAGCGCCTGAGTGCACCGCCGGTGCACTTCCTCGGCGCGCTGCAGCAGCGCGTAGTGCCCGTTGACGATCTCCGTGTGGATCTCCTCGGTGACCGCCACGAAGGGCACCTCGCGGTGGAGCTGGACCAGCGGCAGTCCGGCGGCGCGGGCGGTGTCCACCAGCGCCGCGGGCAGCCGGGCGAACCGCGGCCCCAGCTCCACCACCAGCGCGGCGATGCCCCGTTCGGCGAGGGTGCGCACGAACGCCCGCTGCTCGGCCGGCCGGGTCCCCAGGCCGTAGCCGGTGGTGAGCAGCAGCTCGCCGCCCTTGAGCAGCGAGGCGATGTTCGGCACCTCGCCCGCGTGCACCCAGCGCACGGTGCGCCCCAGCCGGTCGCCGCCCGCCAGGATCTCGGGGAGCCCGCTGCGCAGCCCGGGCAGTTCCAGCGCCCGCTGAACGGTGATGCCGGCGCCCTGCGTGGCGAGTCTGCTGTCCGTACCGCTGTCCATGGAGCGGACGCTACCTGCGCAAACGTCCGGACGACAGCGTGTGCCCCCGCTACACCGGGCGGATGTTGTGGTTGAAGCGGAACACGTTGTCGGGGTCGTAGGCGCGCTTGACCTTCTCCAGCCGGAACAGGTTGCCCTCGCCCAGTCCTGCCCTGACCCGGTCCCGGCCCTCGTCCCCGATGAAGTTCAGGTATACGGCGCCGGTGCTCCACGGCCGGACGTCGGCGCGGACGTCGCGCACCCAGGCGACCGCCCGCTCGTCGTCGGCCGGGTCCTCCCAGACGGCGAAGGGGTGCACCGCCCAGGCGGCGTCCCGGCAGGGCAGCGGGTACTCGTGCGGACCGGCGGCGACGGCGCCGCCCTGCGGGAACAGCAGGTGCTGGGTGCTGGTCGGCACCGGCATGCTCTCGGCGCGGGCGCAGTAGACGGCCGCCAGCTCGTCGGGCATACCGGTCACGTACTCCGCCGACCAGTAGTTCCGCTGCCCGGGCGGAGCGTCCAGCATGCACTGGACGTCGGCGTACGGCATCGCCCCGGCGATCTCCGCCTCGTGGGGCAGCGCCAGCAGCGGCCCGGCGAGCCGGCGCAGCTCCTCCTCGCCGCCCGCGTAGGTGAGCAGCGCGGCGCACACCAGCTTGCCCACCAGCTCCGCCGGCACGAACTGCTCGGGCGGGCCGGTCAGGTACAGCACGGCGCCGCTCACCTCGTCGGGGCCGGTGGCGACGATCTCGCGGAAGACGCGGACCACGTCCCGGCCGAGTTGCGGCAGGTACAGCAGCAGGGCGATCGCGAACTCGGGCATCTCGTGCAGCCGCAGGGTGAGCGCGGTGGCGACGCCGAAGTTGCCGCCGCCGCCGTGCAGGGCCCAGAACAGCTCCGGGTTCTCGTCGGCGCTCGCGTGCACCCGCTCCGCGTCGGCGGTCACCAGCTCCACGCCGAGCAGGTTGTCGCAGGCGTAGCCGAAGGCGCGGTCCAGCCACCCGGTGCCGCCGCCGAGGACGAGACCGCCGACGCCGGTGGTCGAGGCCCGGCCACCGGTGGTCGCGAGGCCGTACGGCTGGGTGGCCCGGTCCAGGTGGCTCATGGTGGCGCCGCCCTCGACCCGGACCGCCTCGGCGACCGGGTCCACGCTCACCCCGTGCATCCGGCGCAGGTCCACCACCACGGCGCCGTCGCCCAGGGCCGCGCCGGCCACGCTGTGCCCGCCGCCGCGCACCGCGACCCGCAGGTCGAGGTCGCGGGCGAAGCGTACGGTGCGGACCACGTCGGCCGGGCCCGCGCACTGGGCGATCACGGCCGGCCGCCGGTCGATCATCGCGTTGAAGACGGCTCTGGCCCCGTCGTAACCCGGGTCCGAGGGGGCGAACACATCGCCGGTCAGGTCTTCGCGCAACGCGGCGAGGGCCGCGCCCGCCTTCGAAGGGGAAGCCATGGCCGCCCCCTTCCGGAAAGGGGCAGTAGTCCGCTCTCAGCCTAGGTCCTGTCGTCAAACTCCCGTCTGCCCTGCGACGCCATGCACGCACTCTCGCCGCACCGGACCCAGACCCGAGTACATCCAGTACGAGGGCCAGGGCCCGGCACGCCGAGAGCACGCACCTGACGCCACAGGGCCCGCCCTCCGGGCGGACGACGGGCATTTGACGACAGGACCTAAGGCGGGCGCGCGCACCCGGTCGCGTTCAGCCGCCGTAGGCGCCCGAGGCCGTCAGCCGCAGGGCGGTGTCGATCAGCGGCACGTGGCTGAACGCCTGCGGGAAGTTGCCGACCTGGCGCTGCAGCCGCGGGTCCCACTCCTCGGCGAGCAGGCCGAGGTCGTTGCGCAGGGCGAGCAGCTTCTCGAACAGCTTCCTGGCCTCGTCCACGCGGCCGATCATCGCCAGGTCGTCCGCCATCCAGAACGAGCAGGCCAGGAAGGCCCCTTCGTCGCCCGGGAGGCCGTCGACGCCCTCGTCCTTGCCCTCGGTGGGGTAGCGCAGGATGAACCCGTCCGAGGTGGACAGCTCGCGCTGGATCGCCTCGATGGTGCCGATCACCCGCTTGTCGTCCGGCGGCAGGAAGCCCATCTGCGGGATCAGCAGCAGCGAGGCGTCCAGCTCCTGGGAGCCGTAGGACTGCGTGAAGGTGTTGCGCTCCTTGTCGTAGCCCTTCTCGCACACGTCCCGGTGGATGCCGTCGCGCAGTTCCTTCCAGCGCTCCAGAGGGCCGTCCGCGTCACCGGACTCGATCAGCTTGATCGTGCGGTCCACCGCCACCCAGGCCATCACCTTGGAGTGCACGAAGTGCCGGCGCGGGCCGCGCACCTCCCAGATGCCCTCGTCCGGCTCCTGCCAGTGGTCCTCCAGGTAGCGGATCAGCTTGAGCTGGAGCAGGGACGCGTAGTCGTTGCGGGCCAGACCCGTCATGTGGGCCAGGTGCAGGGCCTCGGTGACCTCGCCGTACACGTCGAGCTGGAGCTGGTGCGCGGCGCCGTTGCCGACCCGGACCGGGGCCGAGTGCTCGTAGCCGGGCAGCCAGTCCAGCTCGGCCTCGCCCAGCTCGCGCTCGCCCGCGATGCCGTACATGATCTGCAGGTTCTCGGGGTCGCCGGCGACCGCGCGCAGCAGCCACTCGCGCCAGGCGCGGGCCTCCTCGCGGTAGCCGGTGCGCAGCAGCGAGGACAGGGTGATCGCCGCGTCGCGCAGCCAGGTGTAGCGGTAGTCCCAGTTGCGGACGCCGCCGATGTCCTCGGGCAGCGAGGTGGTGGGGGCCGCGACGATGCCGCCGGTGGGGGCATAGGTCAGCGCCTTCAGAGTGATCAGCGAGCGGACCACCGCCTCGCGGTACGGACCGTGGTACGTACAGTGCTCGACCCAGTCGCGCCAGAAGTCCTCGGTCGCCACCAGCGACGCCTCCGGCTCCGGCAGCGGCGGCGGCTCCTTGTGGGAGGGCTGCCACGAGACGGTGAACGTGATCCGGTCGCCCGGGGCGACGGTGAAGTCGGAGTAGGTCGTCAGCGCCTTGCCGTAGGTCTCGGCCTCCGTGTCGAACCACACGGAGTCGGGCCCGGCGACCGCCACCGTGCGGCCCTCGTGCTTGTGCACCCAGGGCACGACCCGGCCGTAGGAGAACCGCATCCGGAGCGCCGAGCGCATCGGCACCCGGCCGGTGACGCCCTCCACGATCCGGATGAGCTGCGGGGCGCCGTCACGCGGGGGCATGAAATCGGTCACGCGCACGGTGCCGCGCGGGGTGTCCCACTCGGACTCCAGGATCAGCGAGTCGCCCCGGTAGCTGCGCCGGGCGGCCGTGGGCGGCTGCGAGTCGGCCGCGTGCGCCGGGCCGAGCCGCCAGAAGCCGTGCTCCTCGGTGCCCAGCAGGCCGGCGAAGATGGCATGCGAGTCGAAGCGGGGCAGGCACAGCCAGTCGACTGTGCCGTCCCGGCAGACCAGGGCAGCGGTCTGCATGTCTCCGATGAGTGCGTAGTCTTCGATGCGCCCGGCCACGTGCAACTCCAGTCGAACGGCCACGTCACCCCCGCGCAGGGGGCTGTCGCTAGTGCGGTCAAGGGGGTCGTTGTTATGCGTCGTTGAGCGGTGAAGCAAAGCAGCCCGCCGAGCCCTGGGGCAAAACGACAGTCCTTGCTCAACGAACTGCCGCGCTCTCGTTGTTCCGGCTGGTGCGGGCGGGGGTGTGCCGTCTTTACCGGACGGGCTCGGCAGGTGAGTGTCCGAGCAGGATACGACGCACGTAGATGATCTGCGCGCCGCTCCCGGCAACCCGTGTGGGCCGAACGAGTGAGCACCGGGTGACGGGCGTGTGACGAGAGCGCACGGGTGCCCGCGAGCCCTCCGGTGATCCGGACCGCTGCGTACCGGCCCGGAAGCGGAGCGTGGCCGGGAGCCATCTCCTCCGGGCGCTGTTACGCTGGTAGCCCGTGGACCGGTGGGAGATGAACCCCCGAACCGCAGCGACGGCGCCCCCGGAGGAATCCGGTCCGGCGGCCGTACCGCACGACAGTCAGCGACCACGGGAGCCCCCTCTTGGCCATGCCGCCGAAATCTACGACGACCAAGCACATCTTCGTCACCGGGGGTGTCGCCTCCTCGCTCGGCAAGGGCCTCACCGCCTCCAGCCTGGGCATGCTGCTCAAGGCCCGCGGCCTGCGCGTCGTGATGCAGAAACTCGACCCGTACCTGAACGTCGACCCGGGCACGATGAACCCCTTCCAGCACGGTGAGGTGTTCGTCACCAACGACGGCGCCGAGACCGACCTGGACATCGGCCACTACGAGCGCTTCCTCGACCGGGACCTGGACGGCTCCGCCAACGTCACCACCGGTCAGGTCTACTCGACCGTGATCGCCAAGGAGCGCCGCGGCGAGTACCTGGGCGACACCGTGCAGGTCATCCCGCACATCACCAACGAGATCAAGCACCGCATCCGCCGCATGGCGACGGACGAGGTCGACGTGGTGATCACCGAGGTCGGCGGCACGGTCGGCGACATCGAGTCGCTGCCGTTCCTGGAGACCGTCCGCCAGGTCCGCCACGAGGTCGGCCGGGACAACGTCTTCGTCGTCCACATCTCGCTGCTGCCGTACATCGGCCCCTCCGGCGAGCTGAAGACCAAGCCGACCCAGCACTCCGTCGCCGCGCTGCGCAACATCGGCATCCAGCCGGACGCCATCGTGCTGCGCTGCGACCGCGAGGTGCCGACCGCCATCAAGCGCAAGATCTCGCTGATGTGCGACGTCGACGAGGCCGCCGTCGTCGCCTGCCCGGACGCCCGCTCGATCTACGACATCCCGAAGGTCGTGCACTCCGAGGGCCTGGACGCCTACGTCGTGCGCAAGCTCGACCTGCCCTTCCGCGACGTGGACTGGACGACCTGGGACGACCTGCTGGACCGGGTCCACAACCCCGACCACGAGATCACCCTCGCCCTGGTCGGCAAGTACATCGACCTGCCCGACGCCTACCTGTCGGTCACCGAGGCGCTGCGCGCCGGCGGCTTCGCCAACAAGGCCCGCGTCAAGATCAAGTGGGTCACCTCCGACGACTGCAAGACCCCGGCGGGCGCCAAGGCGCAGCTCGGCGACGTCGACGGCATCTGCATCCCGGGCGGCTTCGGCGACCGCGGTGTGCTCGGCAAGGTCGGCGCGATCCGCTTCGCCCGCGAGAACAGGATCCCGCTGCTCGGCCTCTGCCTGGGCCTGCAGTGCATCGTGATCGAGGCCGCGCGCAGCCTCGCCGACATCCCGGACGCCAACTCCACCGAGTTCGACCCGGCCACCGCCCACCCGGTCATCTCCACCATGGCCGAGCAGATGGACATCGTCGCCGGCGAGGGCGACATGGGCGGCACCATGCGCCTCGGCATGTACCCGGCGAAGCTGGCCGAGGGCTCGATCGTCCGCGAGGTGTACGACGACAAGGAGTACGTCGAGGAGCGGCACCGGCACCGCTACGAGGTGAACAACGCCTACCGCGCGGAGCTGGAGAAGAAGGCCGGCATCCTCTTCTCGGGCACCTCGCCGGACGGCAAGCTCGTGGAGTACGTGGAGTACCCGCGCGACGTCCACCCCTACCTGGTCGCCACGCAGGCGCACCCGGAGCTGCGCTCGCGGCCGACCCGCCCGCACCCGCTCTTCGCCGGGCTGGTGAAGGCCTCGGTCGAGCGGAAGATCTCGAAGTAACACACCGGTTGTACGGTGGCCGGGGTGCGAACCTTCAAAGGTGGGCACCCCGGCTTTCGCGGGAGGCCGGGATTTCGCGTGCGCGTGGGGAAGGACAGGGCATGACGATCAAGGACACCCCCGAGGAGTGGGAGATCCGGGCGACGGAGACCCCCTTCGCGGGCAACAAGACCTCCGTGCGCACGGACGAGGTCGTCATGCCCGACGGCTCCGTGGTCCGCCGCGACTACCAGGTGCACCCCGGCTCGGTCGCCGTCCTCGCCCTGGACGAGGAGGACCGGGTGCTGCTCATCAACCAGTACCGGCACCCGGTGCGCCACAAGCTGTGGGAGATCCCCGCCGGTCTGCTCGACGTGCCCGGCGAGAACCCGCTGCACGCCGCCCAGCGCGAGCTGTACGAGGAGGCGCACGTCAAGGCCGAGGACTGGCGGGTGCTGACCGACGTGTACACCACCCCCGGCGGCTGCGACGAGGCCGTGCGGATCTTCCTCGCCCGCGACCTCTCCGAGGCCGAGGGCGAGCGGTTCGAGGCGGAGCACGAGGAGACCGACATGGAGCACGCGCGCGTGCCGGTCGGCGACCTGGTGCGCCGGGTGCTCGCCGGCGACGTGCACAACAACTGCCTCGTGGTGGGTGTGCTCTCCCTGGTCGCCGCCCGCGGCGGGGACGGCCTGGACGCCCTCCGCCCGGCCGACGCGCCCTGGCCCGCGCGTCCCTTCGAGTCCTGAGCCCCGGGCCCCGGCAGGGGCCCTGACGGCCGTCGCGGACCCCGCCGCCCCCGCTCCGGGCCGACGCCCGCCGGGGGTCCGTCCCACCCGTCCGCGTATTGGTGTGACGATCGCCTGATCCGATCGGGGGACGTGCCCGCCGCGCTCCCACCGGAACGTCGCAGAGCGTGAACTAGGCTCTGGAAATGCCTGTTCCGGGAGGACCCGGCGGGCTTGCGCGTGCGGTGGGACGGGAGTGTGGCCCGTGACGGACCAGGCGGTGGACACAGGCGGCGCGCGGCTGCCCGCGCACCCGGCCGCGGACGACCATTTCCTGGGCCGTACACGGGAGTTGAAGGGACTGCGCGCCGACATCGAGCGGGCCGGCCTGGACACCCTCTCCGGCCGCAAGGCGCCCCGCGCGCGCGTGCTCCTCATCGCGGGCCGCCCCGGCTCCGGCCGCACCTCCCTGGCCCGGGAACTCGCCCGGCAGGTCGCCGAGCGTTACCCCGACGGGGTGCTGCGGGCCCGCCTCAGCGAACCCGACGGCACCCCCGTACCGGTGGCGCGCACCGCCCGCGAACTGCTCGCCGCGCTCGACGTGCCGGCCCCCGCCGGGGCCGCCGAGGAAGAGCTGACCGAGGTGCTCCGCGCGGCCCTCTCCGGCCGGCGGGTGCTGCTCCTGCTGGACGACGCGGCCGGCGCCGAGCAGGTCGACGCCCTGCTGCCGGACGCCCCCGACTGCCTGGCCGTCGCCGTCGCCGGCGGCCCGCTCACCGGCATCGCCGACGTCCGCCCCTGCACCCTGGGCGGCCTCGACACCAAGTCGGCGGTGGAACTCCTCACCCGCTACGCCGGCTCGGTCCGCATCACCGTGGACCCGCGCTCCGCCGAGAGCCTGGCCGAGGCCTGCCTCGGCCAGCCGGCCGCGCTCACCCTGGCCGGCGGCTGGCTCGCCTCCCGGCCCCAGGCGGCCGTCTCCGACCTCGCCAAGCGGCTGCACGCCGACGCCGGCGACGGAGCCGAGGCCACCCCGCTCGCCCGGGTCTTCCGGCTCGTCCACGACCAGCTCTCCGGCCAGGCAGCCCGGATACTGCGCCTGCTGTGCCTGGCCCCGGCGGGCCTGGCCGACCCGCACACCGCCTCCGCCCTGGCCGGCTGCTCGGTGGGCACGGCCGGCGCCGCGCTGGAGGAGTTCGCCGCGCTCGGCCTGGTGCGCGCGGTGGACTCCCCGCTGCCCGAGTACGAGGTCCCCGGCTGTCTGCACCCGCTGCTGCGCGCCCGCGCCGAGAGCCAGGAACGCCCGGGCGAGCTGCAGCTCGCCCGGGCCCGGATGCTGGAGCGCAACGTACGGCTGCTGCAGTCCTGCCGGGTGATCACCGAGACGGACAGCCCGCAGGCCCGGGAGAAGCTGCGCGAGATGCCACAGGCGCTGCGCTTCCCCAGCCCCCGGGCCGCCGCCGAGTGGCTGAGCGCGCGAAGGCCCGCCCTGCTGGCCGCCACCCGCGTGGCCGTCGCCGACGGCGAGCTGGACACCCTGGCCCGCCGGCTGATGTCCCAGCTGGTCAGGGCCATGGCGGCGCACTTCGGCGCGCAGGCGGCGGCGCCCGACCTGTACGAGGTGCACGGCCTCGTCCTCGACGTCGCCGAGCGGCGCGGCCTGCACCGGGAGCGGGCCGCGGCCCTGCTGAACCTCGGCGACGTGGACGCGCAGACCGGCCGCACCGCCGCCGCGCTGGCCCGGTACCGGGCCGCGCTGGACGCCGGACGCGAGGCGAACGACCCGTACGCCACCGGCCGCGCGATGGAATCCGTAGGCGGCGCCCACCAGGAGCTGGGGGACTACGACCGGGCCGCCGACTGGTTCGGCCGGGCGCTGGCCGAGCGGCTGGCCAGGGGCGAGCGCGCGGAGGCCGCCCGGCTGTACGGCCGCACGGCCACCGCCCACACCTACGCGGGCCGCTACGGCGAGGCGCTCAGGAATTGGCGCGCGGCCGCCGCCGGGTACCGCAAGGAGGGCGATGTGGCCGCCCACGCGCGGGCGTTGAGCGAGGTGGCCCGGGTGCAGGAGTACGCGGGGCGGCCGGAGGAGTCGCTGCAGACCTGCCGGGAGGCGGTGGACTGGGCCCGGCGTGCCCAGGACGCCCGGCTGCAGGCCGCGCTGGAGCTCAGACTGGCCGACACCCTGGACCGGCTCGGTGACCCCGCCGCCGCCCACCTGCACCGGGCCGCGGCCGAGCGCATGCTGGGTAAGGAGGCACAGGAGGACGACGTCTCGTCGAAATACGGCGATGACGCCTGCGAAATCCGTAGTGCCGCGAGCGAAGATTGATGCAATGAAAGGCTAGACAGCAGGAACGCCTTCATTAAACTGGCTCTGCCGCTCGTTCTCCTGCGGTGTCTCCCGGTATGCCCCTGCATGTCTGGGTACGTCTTGCATTGCACCCCCATACCCTCTGAGCCAAGGACCGTGATCGACGTGAAGGTCGGCATCCCCCGCGAGGTCAAGAACAACGAGTTCCGGGTGGCCATCACCCCCGCCGGTGTGCACGAGCTGGTGCGCAACGGCCACCAGGTCGTCGTCGAGCGGGGCGCCGGTCTCGGCTCCTCGATCACGGACGAGGAGTACGTCTCCGCGGGCGCCTCGATCCTCGGCAGCGCCGACGAGGTGTGGGCCGCCGCCGATCTGCTGCTCAAGGTCAAGGAGCCGGTCGCCGAGGAGTACCACCGCCTCCGCAAGGACCAGATCCTCTTCACCTACCTGCACCTGGCCGCCTCCAAGGAGTGCACGGACGCGCTCATCGAGTCCGGCACCACGGCCATCGCCTACGAGACCGTCGAGCTGCCGAACCGCGCGCTGCCGCTGCTCGCCCCGATGTCCGAGGTCGCGGGCCGGCTGGCCCCGCAGGTCGGCGCCTACCACCTGATGCGCCCGGCCGGCGGCCGCGGTGTGCTGCCGGGCGGCGTGCCGGGCGTGACCCCGGCCAAGGCCGTCGTCATCGGCGGTGGCGTCTCCGGCTGGAACGCCACCCAGGTCGCCGTCGGCATGGGCTTCGACGTGACCCTGCTCGACCGCGACATCAACAAGCTGCGCGAGGCCGACAAGGTCTTCGGCACCAAGGTCAAGGCCATCATGTCCAACTCCTTCGAGCTGGAGAAGGCCGTCCTGGACGCCGACCTCGTCATCGGCGCGGTGCTCATCCCGGGCGCCAAGGCCCCGAAGCTCGTCACCAACGAGCTGGTGTCGCGCATGAAGCCCGGAAGTGTCCTTGTCGACATCGCGATCGACCAGGGCGGCTGCTTCGAGGACTCCCGTCCCACCACGCACGCCGAGCCGACCTTCCGCGTCCACAACTCGGTCTTCTACTGCGTCGCCAACATGCCCGGCGCGGTGCCGAACACCTCCACCAACGCCCTCACCAACGCCACGCTGCCGTACATCGTCTCGCTCGCCAACAACGGCTGGGTGGAGGCGCTGCGCCGTGACGCCGCGCTCGCCAAGGGTCTCAACACCCACGACGGCAAGGTGGTTTACAAGGAGGTCGCCGAGGCGCACGGCCTGGAGCACGTGGAGCTGGAGTCCCTGCTCGGCTGACCCACGCGGCCTGGCGTGTCGCCAAGTCGCCAACGGACGAAAGGCGATTCGTCAACACGCCCCGTCAACACCGAACGCCCGGCCGGACCTTGCCCGACAAGGTCCGGCCGGATGTGTGTATGGTCACTTTGCCGCTTGCGGTCAACTCGCCTCGAACGTAACCCTTCGACCGATTCGCACACCGGTGAAACCTGCCGTGCGACGCCCGTACGCCCTTGACAGAGGGATGTTTCATTGCCGACACATCCTGCCGGGTCCGGCGGATTGTGTTGCTGCGGACCGCCGACACGCCATAGAGTCGCCAACCGTCGGCATGGTGCCACGCTGACCTTGTCTAGAAGTTTCCTGGTCACCAAGGAGGTAAGACGACTTGTGAATGAGTCGACATTTACTCCCGGGGGTGGTCAACCAGGAATGCCGGTACGGGGCCAGGCCGGTTCCGCGGGATTCGAGGCTGTCGGCTCCGTAGCTGTGCGCACCTTCGCAGCCCATCAGACTCCGGGTCCGCAGACGGTCCGGACAGCACACCAGAGCATGGATGGCCATCACGTGAACGCCATGGCCGGCGACGGAAGTGGCGCGCCCCACAACCAACTCGCCGACTACGACGACCTGCCCGAGGGGCACTTCTACGACCCCGACGCCGAGTACGAGCCCGATCCCGAGTACGCGGCCACGCTCGCTCCCGACGCGGCCCGTCAGCGCCGTGAGCGCATCGGCCCGACCGGGCGCCCGCTGCCGTACTTCCCGATCCCGGGCCCGCTGACCGACCACGGCCCCGCGAAGATCATCGCGATGTGCAACCAGAAGGGCGGCGTCGGCAAGACCACGTCGACCATCAACCTGGGTGCCGCGCTCGCGGAGTACGGCCGGCGCGTGCTGCTCGTGGACTTCGACCCGCAGGGCGCGCTGTCGGTGGGTCTCGGCGTCAACCCCATGGAGCTCGACCTCACCGTCTACAACCTGCTCATGGAGCGGGGCATGTCGGCGGACGAGGTCCTGCTGAAGACGGCGGTCCCCAACATGGACCTGCTGCCCTCCAACATCGACCTGTCCGCCGCCGAGGTGCAGCTGGTCTCGGAGGTCGCGCGCGAGTCGACCCTGCAGCGGGCGCTCAAGCCGCTGATGGACGACTACGACTACATCGTGATCGACTGCCAGCCCTCGCTGGGCCTGCTCACGGTCAACGCGCTGACGGCCGCCCACAAGGTGATCGTGCCGCTGGAGTGCGAGTTCTTCGCGCTGCGCGGTGTGGCCCTGCTGACCGAGACCATCGAGAAGGTCCAGGAGCGGCTCAACCCCGACCTGGAGCTCGACGGCATCCTCGCCACGATGTACGACTCGCGCACCGTGCATAGCCGTGAGGTGCTGGCGCGCGTGGTCGAGGCGTTCGACGACCACGTGTACCACACGGTCATCGGCCGCACGGTCCGCTTCCCGGAGACCACGGTCGCCGGCGAGCCGATCACCACGTACGCCTCCAACTCCGTCGGCGCCGCCGCCTACCGCCAGCTCGCCAGGGAGGTGCTCGCCCGGTGTCACGCCGAGTGAGTCTGCCCGGGGCCGACGAACTGTTCCGAACGACAGGGGGGACGGCGCTCCAGCCGTCCACGCCCCGGCGCGGTGCCAACGGCGAGGCCCGGGTGCCGGCTCCCGCGGGGGAGAGCGACGAGGCGGCCGCGGAGGACGCCCCGGCGTCGGTGCCCGTCCGGGGCGGCGACGGGGAGGGCGCGGAGCACGTCGCGGCCGACGCGGAGCCGGCCGAGGCCGGGGAGTCCCGCACCCGGCCCTCCCGGCGCCAGCCGCCGCCGGAGGGTTCGGCCGCGGCTGCCGCTGCCGCCGCGGCCGCCCAGCCGCGCAAGCGCGGCCGGGCGGCGAACCGGCGGCCCAGCGGCCGGGAGCGGCACGACGAGAAGATCACCGTGTACGTCTCCGCCGAGGAACTGATGGACCTCGAACACGCGCGGCTGGTCCTCAGGGGCGAACACGGCCTCGCCGTGGACCGCGGCCGCATCGTCCGCGAGGCGGTCGCGGTGGTCCTGGCCGACCTGGAGTCCCGCGGGGACGCGAGCATCCTGGTACGGCGGCTGCGGGGTCGGTAGTCGGCCACGCGGGCGCCAGACGATAGCCTGCGACGGCCATGACCCCGAACGACGCCCCCGCCTCCGGCCCCGGTGCCGGCCGCAGGCGTGCGCTGGGCCGTGGACCCGGCACCCCCCGCCCCCAGCCCCCCGGGACCCCCGCGGAGCCGCACGACGCGCCCCCGCCGGCTGCCGCCCCCCGGGCGCGGACCGAGCCGGGCCCGCCGGCCGCGGACGGGGCCGCCCCGCCCGAGCCGCAGGCGCCGGCCGGCGCCGAGCCCGGCCCACGAGCGGCCGCCCGGCACGAGGCCCGGCCGCCCACGACCGCCGAACCCGGGCCGGCGACGCGCGCCGACGCCTCGGCCCCCGCCCTGGAACCGACGACCGAGCCCGCACCCGAGCCGCCGGCACGGGCCGCTGTCGAGGCACCGGCCGAGACCGGGACGGTCACGGGAGACGCGCCGGAGCCGATCGCCGGGGCCGGACCGTCGGCTGAGGCCGGTGCCGGTGCCGGTGCAGGGGCCGGTGACGTCTCCGAGGCCGCTGCCGGCGGTGTCTTCAAGGTGCGCCTCGCCAACTTCGAGGGGCCGTTCGACCTGCTGCTCCAGCTCATCTCCAAGCACAAGCTGGACGTCACCGAGGTCGCGCTGTCCAAGGTCACCGACGAGTTCATGGCGCACATCCGGGCCATGGGCCCCGACTGGGACCTCGACCAGACCACCGAGTTCCTCGTCGTCGCCGCCACCCTGCTCGACCTCAAGGCGGCGCGGCTGCTGCCCGCCGCCCAGGTCGAGGACGAGGCCGACCTCGCGCTGCTGGAGGCCCGGGACCTGCTGTTCGCACGGCTGCTGCAGTACCGCGCGTACAAGCAGATCGCCGACATCTTCAACGGGCGCCTGGACGAGGAGGCCCGCCGCCACCCCCGCACCGTCGGTCTGGAACCCCAGTACGCCGAGCTGCTGCCCGAGGTCGTCATCAGCATCGGACCCGAGGGGTTCGCCAGGCTGGCCGTCAAGGCGATGCAGCCGAAGGCCAAGCCGCAGGTCTACGTCGACCACATCCACGCCCCGCTGGTCAGCGTGCAGGAGCAGGCGGGGATCGTGGTGGCGCGGCTCAGGGAACTGGGCGAGGCCAGCTTCCGGGCGCTGGTCGAGGACACCGACGACACCCTGACCGTCGTGGCCCGCTTCCTGGCGCTGCTGGAGCTGTACCGGGAGAAGGCCGTCGCCCTGGAGCAGGAGGCCGCCCTGGGGGAGCTGCTGGTGCGCTGGACCGGCGGGGACTCGGACGCGGCGCCGATGGTCACCGACGAGTTCGACCGGCCGCCCGACGAGCCCGAGGAGAAGAAGGCGTGAGCGAGACCACCGGGGCGCCCGCGGACCACCCAGCGGCGCCCGCCGACCGCCCAGAGGCATCCGCCACGGTCACCGGCCCGCCCGCCGGGACCGCCGAAGCGCCCGCCGGGGCCGTCGATGCGCCCGCCGGGGCCGAAGAAGCGCCCGCCGGCCTGCCCGTCGCACCGGGCACGGTCGCCGGGCTCGACCTCAAGCCCGCCCTCGAAGCGGTCCTGATGGTCGTGGACGAGCCCGCGACCGAGGAGCACCTGGCCCGCATCCTCGAGCGGCCCAGGCGACGGATCGCGGACGCGCTGCGCGAGCTGGCCGACGACTACACCGTGCAGGGCCGCGGCTTCGAGCTGCGGTTCGTCGCCGGCGGCTGGCGCTTCTACACGCGCGCCGAGTACGCCCCCGCCGTCGAGCGGCTGGTCCTGGACGGCCAGACGGCCCGCCTCACCCAGGCCGCGCTGGAGACCCTCGCGGTCGTCGCCTACCGCCAGCCGGTCAGCCGCAGCCGCGTCTCCGCGGTACGCGGAGTGAACTGCGACGGCGTCATGCGCACCCTCCTGCAGCGCGGTCTGGTCGAGGAGGCGGGCACGGAACCCGAAACAGGTGCGATCCTGTACAGGACGACGAACTACTTCCTGGAGCGGATGGGCCTGCGCGGCCTGGACGAGCTTCCGGAGCTCGCGCCCTTCCTCCCGGAGGCGGAGGCGATCGAGGCCGAGACCCAGGAGGGAGTCCCGTCGTTCGACCCGGACGCGCCCGACGCGCCCGGCGGTCAGGACGCAGACGACTAAGACGGAAACCTTGATGCGAAGCAGCGGCAGCGGCAAGAGCGGCGGGCGCGGTAACTACCGCGGTGCCGGCAACGACAGGGACCAGAAGCAGGGGCAGGGCCGTCCCCGCAAGCCCCGCCCCGAGGAGCGCCGCTACGACGTGGGCCCCGGCGCCTCCCAGGACGGCCCCAAGTCCGGGCGCGGCGGTGCCGCCCGTGGCGGCGCCAAGGGCGGCCCGAAGAGGCCCCAGCAGGGCGGCCGCAGCGCCCCCGCGCGGTCGCGCGAGTACGAGACGCGGGTGGAGGAGCGCAATCGGGAGCGGTACGCGGGCAAGAAGGACGTCAAGCTGCCCAAGACCTTCCCCGGAGCCGAGCAGGAGGGCGAGCGGCTGCAGAAGGTGCTCGCGCGCGCGGGCTACGGCTCCCGCCGTGCCTGCGAGGAGCTGATCGAGCAGGCCCGGGTCGAGATCAACGGCGAGATCGTGCTGGAGCAGGGCCGCCGGGTGGACCCCGAGAAGGACGAGGTCAAGGTCGACGGCCTCACCGTCGCCACGCAGTCCTACCAGTTCTTCTCGCTGAACAAGCCCGCCGGCGTCGTGTCCACCATGGAGGACCCGGAGGGCCGCCAGTGCCTCGGTGACTACGTCACCAACCGCGAGACCCGGCTCTTCCACGTCGGCCGGCTCGACACCGAGACCGAGGGCGTCATCCTGCTCACCAACCACGGCGAGCTGGCGCACCGGCTGACCCACCCGAAGTACGGCGTGAAGAAGACGTACCTCGCCGCCATCGTCGGGCCCATCCCGCGCGACCTGGGCAAGCGCCTGAAGGACGGCATCCAGCTCGAGGACGGCTACGCGCGCGCGGACCACTTCCGGGTGGTCGAGCAGACCGGCAAGAACTACCTGGTCGAGGTGACCCTGCACGAGGGCCGCAAGCACATCGTGCGCCGCATGCTCGCCGAGGCCGGCTTCCCGGTCGAGAAGCTGGTGCGCACCTCCTTCGGCCCGATCACCCTGGGCGACCAGAAGTCGGGCTGGCTGCGCCGCCTGTCCAACACCGAGGTCGGCATGCTGATGAAGGAGGTCGACCTCTAAAGAGGTTGTGCTCCCGGACACCCCCTTTTATAGTCGCAGTGACTATAAAAGGGGGTGTCCGTGCTGCAGGGCTACGACAAGCACGCCTACGAGCCTTTCGCCGTCACCGTCGACCTCGCCGTCCTGACCGTCCGCGAGGGCGCCCTGCACGTGCTGCTGGTCCAGCGCGGGCAGGAGCCGTACGCCGGTCACTGGGCGCTGCCCGGCGGCTTCCTGCTGCCGGACGAGTCGGCGGAGACCGCGGCCCGGCGCGAACTCGCCGAGGAGACCGGCCTGGTGGACGTCTCCGGGCTGGACCTGGAACAGCTGCGCACCTACAGCGAGCCGGACCGCGACCCCCGGATGCGGGTCGTCTCCGTGGCGTTCACCGCGCTGCTGCCCGAACCTCCCGAACCCCGCGGCGGCGGCGACGCGGCCCAGGCCCGCTGGCTGCCGTACCGCTCGGCGGGGCCGCTCGCCTTCGACCACGACCGCATCCTCGCCGACGCCCACGAACGCGTCGGCGACCGGCTGGAGAACACCCGCGCCGCCACCGCCTTCTGCCCGCCCGAGTTCACCCTCGGCGAGCTGCAGCAGGTCTACGAGACGGTGTGGGGTACCGCCCTCGACCGGCCCAACTTCCGCCGCAAGGTGCTCGCCACCCCCGGCTTCGTGGAACCCGTCCCCGGCGCCGCCCGGCTCACCGGGGGCCGCGGCAAGCCCGCCGCCCTCTACCGCGCCGGCCCCGCCACCGTCCTGCACCCGCCCCTGCTCCGGCCGTCCCCGGAAGGAAGCCCCGCATGACCACCACCCGACCGGGCAAACGCGCCGCCACCGGCTCCCTCCTCGGCCTCGCCCTCGGGGACGCCCTCGGCTTCCCGACCGAGTTCGACGACGTGCCCTCGATCCTCGCCGAGTGCGGCTCCTGGCGGGAGATGGAACTGGCGCGGCACGCCCTCGTCTCCGACGACACCCAGATGACCCTCGCCGTCGGCCGCGCGCTCCGGACGGCCCTGGAGCGCGGGGACCTCGCGCCGCTTCGGCTGGAGCGGCCGCTGCGCGAGGAGTTCGTGGACTGGTACCAGTCGCCGGACAACAACCGCGCGCCGGGCAACACCTGCCTGACCGCCTGCGCGCTGCTCAAGGAGGAGGGCCGCGCCTGGCAGGACGCCGGCCAGGCCGGTTCCAAGGGCTGCGGCGCCAACATGCGCGTCGCCCCGGTCGGCCTCGTCCCCGGCCTCACCGGCGAACAGCGCGCCGGCGCCGCCCAGTTGCAGTCCGCGCTCACCCACGGGCACCCCACCGCCCTGGCTGCCTCCGACCTGACCGCCCACGCCGTGCACCTGCTCGCCAGCGGCACCGACCCGGCCGGACTCGTCGGACGGCTCCGCAGCTACGCCTACGACAACCGCACCCGCTACCACCACACCTGGCTCGGCGACCTGTGGACCCGCTCCCAGGACCGCACCCCCGAACACTTCATCGCGCGCGGCTGGGACGAGTGCCTGGACGTGCTCGGCCGGCTCCAGGAGGCGGTGCGCACCGTCTCCCCGGAGACCGACCCCTGCCTGGCCACCGGTGCGGGCTGGATCGCCGAGGAGGCCCTCGCCACCGGGCTGCTGTGCTTCCTGCTCTTCCCGGACCGGCCCGTCACCGCGCTGCGCAGGGCCGCCTGCTCCTCGGGCGACTCGGACTCGATCGCCTGCCTCACCGGGGCCTTCGCGGGCGCCTGGCTGGGCGCGGACGCCTGGCCCGCCGACTGGGCCGGCCGGATCGAGTACCGCGGCGATCTTTTGGCACTGGGAGCGCTCTGGGACGCTTAGGCCCATGATCGACGACCTCGACATGGACCTGACGCCCGTGATCGCCGAACAGCCCCACCCCCTGCTGTTCGCGACCGTCTCGGGAGCCCACCTCTACGGGTTCCCCTCCGAGGACTCCGACCTGGACCTGCGCGGCGCCCACCTGCTGCCCGCGGCGGACCTGGTCGGGCTGCGCGAGCCGGAGGAGACGCGGTCGCGGACATGGGTGCGGTTCGGCACCGAGATGGACCTCGTCACCCACGACGTGCGCAAGTTCGCCCGGCTGATGCTCCGGCGCAACGGCTATGTGCTGGAGCAGCTCCTGTCGCCCCTGGTGGCGCACACCTGCGAGGCGCACCGGGAGCTGGCCGCGCTCGCGCCGGGCGTCCTCACCGGCCACCACGCCCACCACTACCGCGGGTTCGCGGTGACCCAGTGGCGGCTGTTCGACAAGACCGGCGAACTCAAGCCGCTGCTCTACACGTTCCGGGTACTGCTCACCGGCATCCACCTGATGCGCAGCGGCGAGGTGCAGGCCCACCTGCCCACCCTGCTGGAGCAGGTGGACGCGCCCGCCTACCTGCCCGAGCTGATCGCGGCCAAGGCCGAGCGCGAGCACGGGACCGCCGACGTCGATCACGCGCGCGTGGAGGCCGACGTGGAGCGGCTGCACGCGGTGCTCGACGAGGCGCAGGCCGCCTCAGCCCTGCCCGACGCGCCCAGCGCGCACGACGCCCTGCACGACTTCGTCGTACGCGTCCGCCTGGCGGGCTGAGGCGCGGCGCGCCCGGAACAGGAAGCCGGCCACGCGCGCGCGGTCCGGTTCCGGCGGCAGCGGGGTGCCGCGCAGGGCCAGCTCGGTCTCCGCCGCCAGCCGGGCCATGCGCGCCTCGACCTCCGGCCAGGAGACCTCGCCCCGCTTCACCGCCAGCAGCGGCTCCCGCTCGTCGCCGGCGTCGATCCGCAGCTCCCCGGTGCGCAGCAGGTCCCGGGCGCTGGTCAGCAGGCGCAGCAGGTGCATGGCGTGCTTCCAGCGCGGGGCGCCCGTGGTGCGGATGTCGGCGTCGAGCTTCCTGCGCTGGCCCAGGGCGTAGCCGGTGAAGGTGTCGTACACCCGCCGGGACAGGAAGGCGCCGCGCAGGGCGAGCAGTTCGCGGCCGGTGTCGTCCACGTGTTCCACCAGCGGGGAGTGCAGGCACTCCAAGATGTTCGGGTTGCCGCGCAGGGCCAGCTCGCAGAACCGCTCCAGCTCCCAGGAGAAGCGTTCCTCGCCCGGCCCCTCCACGTGCGCCGGCGGCTTGTCGAACCGCCAGAACAGGGGAGTGGGAGCGAGGAAGACACCCCGCCGGTCGGTGTCGCTGGCCTCGGTGGCCAGGCCGAAGGCCCGCGAACCCATGACGCAGGCGTAGATCGTGTGGTCGCGTACCAGGTCCGCGGGCTGCATCCCCGCAGCGTACGCGGGCCGCTCACGTCAGGCGGATCGAATTTCCCTCCACCTTGATGGTCTCGGCGGGCAGCGGCCGGGTCGCCGGGCCGTTCGCCACCGAGCCGTCGGTGATGCGGAACCTGCTGCCGTGGCAGGGGCAGTCGATGGTGCCGTCGGCCACCGCGCTCACCGTGCAGCCCTCGTGCGTGCAGATCGCCGAGAAGGCCTTGAAGTCGCCCTTCGACGGCTGGGTGACCACGACCTTCTGCTCCTTGAAGACTTTGCCGCCGCCCTCCGGGATGTCGCTCGTGCTCGCCAGCGCCCGGCCGCTGGGCGACGGGGAGGAGCCCGCCGAGCCGCCGCCGCCCCCGCAGCCGGTGGCGAGCGCCGCCGCGCCCGTCGCGAGAACCGTGCGCCGCGTCGTGCTGTAGGTCATGTCGTCACTCCGAACATCGGATGGAGGAAAAGCAACGATTTGCGACATCTTCGCACCAGAGGCGTCCCCGTCGGGGGAGGAGACGGGAGGGCGGACCCGCCCGTCACCGGGTCGGCCCCGCGTCTCAGCGGCCGGGCGCCGCGCGCCCGGCGGCCGGGCCCTGACTAGGCTGGAGGCCCAGCAACGAAGACGCACGTCAGCGAGGAGCAGCGCCGTGGCGGTACGAGCGGTCCGGGGGGCCGTCCAACTGGAGCGGGACGAGGCCGGTCACATGGACGAGCAGGTCGGAGCGCTGCTCACCGCGGTCCTCGAGCGCAACCGGCTCACCGCCGACGACCTGATCAGCATCTGGTTCACGGCCACCCCCGACCTGCACAGCGACTTCCCGGCCGCCGCCGCCCGCAAGCTCGGGATCGTCGACGTCCCCCTGATCTGCGCCCAGGAACTGGACGTCGAGGGCGCCATGCCCCGGGTCGTCCGCGTGCTCGCGCACATAGAGTCGGACCTGCCCCGCGCCCGGATCGCCCACGTCTACCTCGGCGCCGCCGCCGCCCTGCGCAAGGACATCGCCCAGTGAGAACCGCACTCGTCATCGGCACCGGGCTCATCGGCACCTCCGCCGCGCTCGCCCTGACCCAGCGGGGCGTCGTCGTCCACCTCGCCGACCACGACCCCGAGCAGGCCCGCACGGCGGCCGCGCTGGGCGCGGGCACCGACGAGGCCCCGGACGGCCCCGTCGACCTCGCCGTCGTGGCCGCACCGCCCGCACACGTGGCCGGCGTCCTCGCGGACGCCATGACCCGCGGCGCCGCCCGCGGCTACGTCGACGTGGCCAGCGTCAAGGGCGGCCCGCGCCGCGAGCTGGAGGAGCGGGGCCTGGACCTGTCCGCCTACATCGGCACCCACCCCATGTCCGGCCGGGAGAAGTCCGGCCCGCTGGCGGCCACCGCCGACCTCTTCGAGGGCCGCCCCTGGGTGCTCACCCCGACCCGGGACACCGACACCGAGGTCCTCAACCTCGCCCTGGAGCTGGTCTCGCACTGCCGCGCGGTGCCGGTCGTCATGGACGCCGACGCCCACGACCGGGCCGTCGCCCTCGTCTCCCACATGCCCCACCTGGTCTCCAGCCTGGTCGCGGCCCGCCTGCAGCACGCCGAGGAGGCCGCCGTGCGGCTGTGCGGGCAGGGCATCCGGGACGTCACCCGGATCGCCGCGTCCGACCCCCGGATGTGGATCGACATCCTCTCCGCCAACCCCGGCCCGGTCGCCGACCTGCTCACCGACGTCTCCGCCGACCTGGAGGAGACCGTCCGGGCCCTGCGCGCCCTGCAGTCCTCCGACGAGGACAAGCGCCGCGAGGGCGGCACGGGCATCGAGGACGTGCTGCGCCGCGGCAACGCGGGCCAGGTGCGGGTACCCGGCAAGCACGGCAGCGCGCCGCGCCGGTACGAGACCGTCGTCGTCCTCATCGACGACCAGCCCGGCCAGCTCGCCCGCATCTTCGCGGACGCGGGCCGGGCCGGGGTCAACGTCGAGGACGTCCGGATCGAGCACGCGACGGGGCAGCAGGCCGGTCTCGTCCAGCTCATGGTCGAGCCCCAGGCGGCGCCGATGCTGAAGGAGGCGCTGCGGGAGCGGGGCTGGGCGCTGCGGCAGTAGGCGGGCGGGCGTCCGACGGGGTCACCCGAACCCAGTAACCTTGTGCGGGGCGCTCTCGCGCTCCGGCCCCCCGCCCCCGCACCGCACCAGGAAGGTGTCCCCCGTGGAAAACGGCGCCCCGACCGCCAAGCCCGTCGTCGTCGCGATCGACGGCCCCTCCGGCACGGGCAAGTCGAGCACGTCGAAGGCCGTGGCCGCCAAGCTCGGCCTGAGCTACCTCGACACCGGCGCCCAGTACCGGGCCATCACCTGGTGGATGGTGACCAACGGCATCGACCTGGAGGACCCGACCGCCATCGCCGCCGTCGCGGGCAAGCCGGAGATCGTCTCCGGCACCGACCCGTCCGCCCCGGCCATCACGGTCGACGGCGTCGACGTCGCCGCCCCGATCCGCACGCAGGAGGTCACCTCCAAGGTCAGCGCGGTCAGCGCGGTTCCCGAGGTGCGCACCCGGATCACCGAGCTGCAGCGCTCGCTGGCGGCCGGCGCCGAGCACGGCATCGTGGTCGAGGGCCGGGACATCGGCACCACCGTGCTGCCGGACGCGGACCTGAAGATCTTCCTCACCGCCTCCCCGGAGGCCCGCGCGGCCCGCCGCAGCGGCGAGCTGAAGGGCGCCGACGTCCACGCCACCCGCGAGGCCCTGATCAAGCGGGACGCGGCCGACTCCAGCCGCAAGACCTCCCCGCTCGCCAAGGCGGACGACGCGGTCGAGGTGGACACCACCGAGCTCACCCTCACCCAGGTCATCGAGTGCGTCGTCACCCTGGTCGAGGAGAAGCGGGCCGGGAAGTGAGCCTTCCGTCGGAGCGGGGCGCCGAGGTCGGGCGGCGCATCGGCGTCGGCCTGATGCACGGGCTGTGGCGGCCGCGTGTGCTCGGCGCCTGGAAGCTGCCCGCGAGCGGTCCGGCGATCCTCGCCGTGAACCACTCGCACAACATCGACGGCCCGATGGTCATGGGCGTCTCGCCCCGGCCGACGCACTTCCTGATCAAGAAGGAGGCGTTCGTCGGCCCGCTGAACCCCTTCCTGACCGGCATCGGCCAGCTCAGGGTGGACCGCACCACCGCCGACCGCGCCGCCATCACCCAGGCCCTCGGCGTGCTGGAGGCCGGGGGAGTACTGGGCATCTTCCCGGAGGGCACCCGGGGCGAGGGCGACTTCGCCTCGCTGCGGGCCGGGCTGGCCTACTTCGCGGTACGCAGCGGTGCGCCGATCGTGCCCGTGGCCGTCCTGGGAAGTTCCGGGCGGCCGGGCAGGTTGATAAAGCAACTGCCACCGCTGCGCTCCCGCGTCGACGTCGTCTTCGGCGACCCGTTCGACGCGGGCGACGGGTCCGGGCGGCGCACGCGCAGGGCGCTGGACGAGGCCACCGAGCGCATCCAGAAGCAGCTCACCAGCCACCTGGAAAACGCAAGGCGCCTCACCGGGCGCTGAGCGACACTTGAGTAGTGGATCAGCCCACCAGGGCCGCTCCACCGATCACCACGATGAACGACGAGGTACGGACTTCATGAACGACCAGACCCAGCCCGGCGACTCGGCTGAGCACGAGTACGACCACGGGGCTCTCGGCGACGCCGAGTACGCGGAGTTCATGGAGCTCGCCGCGGAAGAGGGCTTCGACATCGAGGACGTCGAGGGCGCCATCGAGGCGGCGGGCCACGGCCCGCTGCCCGTGCTCGCCGTCGTCGGCCGTCCCAATGTCGGCAAGTCGACCCTGGTGAACCGGATCATCGGCCGCCGCGAGGCCGTGGTCGAGGACAAGCCCGGCGTCACCCGCGACCGCGTGACCTACGAGGCCGAGTGGGCGGGGCGCCGCTTCAAGGTCGTCGACACCGGCGGCTGGGAGCAGGACGTCCTCGGCATCGACGCCTCCGTGGCCGCGCAGGCCGAGTACGCGATCGAGGCCGCCGACGCGGTGGTCTTCGTCGTGGACGCCAAGGTCGGCGCCACCGACACCGACGAGGCGGTCGTACGGCTGCTGCGCAAGGCCGGCAAGCCCGTCGTGCTGGCCGCCAACAAGGTCGACGGCCCGAGCGGCGAGGCCGACGCCACCTACCTCTGGTCCCTGGGCCTCGGTGAGCCGCACCCCGTCTCGGCCCTGCACGGGCGCGGCACCGGCGACATGCTGGACGCCGTCCTGGAGGCGCTGCCCGAGGCGCCCGAGCAGACCTTCGGCGCCGCGGTCGGCGGCCCGCGCCGCATCGCCCTCATCGGCCGCCCGAACGTCGGCAAGTCCTCGCTGCTGAACAAGGTGGCGGGCGAGGAGCGCGTCGTCGTCAACGAGCTGGCCGGCACCACCCGCGACCCGGTCGACGAGCTCATCGAGCTGGGCGGGGTGACCTGGAAGTTCGTCGACACCGCGGGCATCCGCAAGCGGGTCCACCTCCAGCAGGGCGCCGACTACTACGCCTCGCTGCGCACCGCGGCCGCCGTCGAGAAGGCGGAGGTGGCCGTCATCCTGATCGACGCCTCCGAGAACATCTCGGTCCAGGACCAGCGCATCGTCACCATGGCGGTGGAGGCGGGCCGCGCCGTCGTCCTGGCCTTCAACAAGTGGGACACCCTGGACGAGGAGCGCCGCTACTACCTGGAGCGGGAGATCGAGACCGAGCTGGGCCAGGTCGCCTGGGCGCCCCGGGTCAACGTCTCGGCCCGCACCGGCCGGCACATGGAGAAGCTCGTCCCGGCGATCGAGACCGCCCTCGCCGGCTGGGAGACCCGGGTGCCCACCGGCCGGCTGAACGCCTTCCTCGGCGAGCTGGTCTCGGCCCACCCGCACCCCGTGCGGGGCGGCAAGCAGCCGCGCATCCTGTTCGGCACCCAGGCCGGCACCAAGCCGCCGCGGTTCGTCCTCTTCGCCTCGGGCTTCATCGAGGCGGGCTACCGGCGCTTCATCGAGCGCAGGCTGCGCGAGGAGTTCGGCTTCGAGGGCACCCCGCTGCACATCTCCGTGCGGGTGCGCGAGAAGCGCGGCAAGAAGAAGTGACCGGCCCCGCCGGGGCATGACGAAGGGCGGCTCTCCCGTGGGAACGGGGGCCGCCCTTCGTCATCGCCTCAGGCGCCGCGCCGCGGCGCGGGCGGCAGCCCCGCCGGGACGTGGTGCATCCCGGTGTCCTGCTGCCGCCCCAGCGTGCCGACCCGCTGCCACTGGGGCTGCTGCTGGCCGCCGCTCTGCCGGGCGCTGTACGCCCCCGCGCTGTAGGCGCTGTAGGAGGTCATGCGGTACGAGCCGGTGCTGTGCGGGGCGGTGCCGAAGGCGGTGAACCCCAGCTCCTCCTCGCCGCTGCGGTCACCCGGCAGCGTGCGGAAGGCCTTGACCCACTCCGCGTAGAGCGAGTCGTAGATCGGCGTGGCCGATGCGGCGACCGGACTCTCCCCCGACCGGGCGGACGGAACGGAGGCGAAGGCGGGCCGGCGGGGAGGAGAGGTGTCATATGCGTGCACGTATGTCCAAACGACCGGGATCCCGAAGGGATGCGGTCGTACAAGTCGGGTGCGCTGCCCGCCCGCGGGGACGCCTCTCAGGTGCCCGCGAGCGGCAGCGCGGCCGCCACCAGCTTGCCGCTCGCCGCGGCCCGGTCGAGGGAGCCGCGCAGCAGGTCCTCCCGGGGCTGCCGGCCGATGGAGCCCACCGGCGCCGCGAACATCAGCACCTGCTGGTGCTTGTTGGCGGCGGCCCGCCAGCTGTCCGTCACCTGCAGCGGCTGGTGCGCCTGCCACCAGGCGACCGGCTGACCGCCGCCCACGCCCGGCTGGAGCACCGCGTGCAGCTGGCCCATCGCCAGCAGGACCGACCAGCCGTGCAGCACCGGCGGGACCGATGTCAGCTCCATCACCGGCATGAAGCCCTGCTCGATGAGCAGCGGCAGGAAGTCGTCGCCGGAGCCGTAGGAGCCGGGGCGCACGACGGGCGCCGTCGGCTCGACGACGAGCGCGGGGTGCAACTCGCCCTCGATCAGGACCAGCCCGCTGGTCACACCGAGCACGGCCTGCTCCGGCACGGACCGCTGCGGCTCGCCGTCCACGGCCGGACGGCCCCCGATGGACCGGACGGCGCCCTGCAGCTGCTCCTCGGTGACCTGGACGACCTGCGAGGGCAGGCAGCCGGCGTGGGCGAAGGCGAGGACGGCCGTCTCGTCGCCGACGAACAGAACGGTGCTGGTGCGCTCCTGCTCGGAGTCGCCCGGGGTGCGGCAGGAGGTGCAGTCGTAACTGCCCGGGGCGTTGTCTCCGGCGAGCAGCCGGTCGGCTTCTTCGTCGCCGATCTCGGCGCGTACTGCGTCACTGACGTCGAGCATGCGCGGCACGGTGGCTCCCTCGGGATGCGGTGCAGGGTCGGCCGGGTGGCTCCCGGCCGATGAGCCCCGGGGTTCCGGGCTCATGAAGAAGACAACGGGCGTCCTGTGGTGGGGGTCACGCCCCCGGGACAACGGAATCGAACCATCCACCGCACAGGGTCACTGCTGGTGCGGAATCGGACACTCACCGTCAAGTGCGTGTCACGTCAAGGAACTTGAACGGGTGAAGTGGGTCACAGGTCAGCCGGGTGGGTGGCCGAAAAATCATGACATCAATGCATGAATGGGCTGGCCGAAAATCGCCGATACCCGGGGTAACCGCGAACTGGCCTGGAAAGACGGCGAGTTGGTTGAAATCGGCCGCCCGCTCTCTCTAGATTCCTCCGCCGTGTGCAACGAGCACCGCTCGGGTACGTCCGCCGGCCGGCCAGGCAGAGCACGATCGCCGCACCGGCCGCGGCGGACGGGGCGGGCGCGAGGAACCGCGGTCCTGCGCGGTGAGGCGCGCTCCGCCCGGGGGAGCCCGGGTTCGTGGAGAGGGAATCACATGTCCGAGTGTGCCGATACCACCCGCAACACCGCCCGTCCCGAAGGTGCCCGCAAGGGCCGTGCGACGGCCGCCCTGGCCGGAGCCGCGCTGCTGGCCCCCCTGGGACTCCTGGCCGCCACCGGCAACGCGGCCGCGGCGGACAACGGGGTGTGGGACCGCATCGCCCAGTGCGAGAGCGGCGGCAACTGGCACATCAACACCGGCAACGGCTACTACGGCGGGCTCCAGTTCTCCGCCGGCACCTGGCGCGCGTACGGCGGCGCCGCCTACGCCCCGACGGCCGACCAGGCCTCCCGGGGCGCGCAGATCTCCGTCGCCACCAAGGTCCAGCAGGCCCAGGGCTGGGGCGCCTGGCCGGTCTGCTCGGGCCGGGCCGGCGCCTCCGGGACCGCCCCCGCGGCCGCACCGGCCGCCGGCACCGCGAGCGGCGCGACGACGAAGTCCGCGCCCGCGCCGAAACCCGAGGGCACGGCGGCCCGCACCGAAGGCCACGCGGCCCGCGGCGGCTACACCGTCCGCGAGGGCGACACCCTGAGCGCCATCGCCGCCCGGCACGGCACCAGCTGGCAGCGGGTCTACGCCGCCAACCGCAACGTCATCGGCGACGACCCGAACATGATCGTGCCCGGCCGGCGCCTGGCGCTCTGAGCCGCCCGCGCACGCACAGCCGCTGTCCCGTCGAGGACAGCGGCTGTCCGCGTCGTCCGGCAGACTCTGCCTCATGTTGGAGACCTCGGCACGACTGCTGCGCCTGCTCTCGCTGCTCCAGGCCCACCGCGAGTGGTCCGGCGCCGAACTCGCCGACCGGCTCGGCGTCACCCCGCGCACGGTCCGCCGGGACGTCGACCGGCTGCGCGAGCTGGGCTACCCGGTCAACGCCAGCCCCGGCACCGGCGGCGGCTACCAGCTCGGCGCGGGCGCCGAACTGCCCCCGCTGCTGCTGGACGACGACGAGGCCGTCGCCGTGGCCGTCGGCCTGCGCACCGTCGCCGGACAGGGCATCGAGGGCATCGGCGAGACCTCCGTGCGCGCCCTCGCCAAGCTGGAGCAGGTGCTGCCCAGCCGGCTGCGCCGCCGGGTGGGCGCGCTCAACGCCTTCACCGTGCCGATGCTGCGCGGCGGCCCGCCGGCCTCCCCGGTCGACCCGGCGCTGCTCACCGAGATCGCCCATCTGTGCCGGGACGCCGAGCGGCTGCGCTTCGAGTACCGCACGCACGACGGCGCCGCCGGCCGCCGCACCGTGGAACCGCACCGGCTGGTGTGCACCGAGCGCCGCTGGTACCTGGTCGCCTGGGACGTGGACCGGTCGGACTGGCGGACCTTCCGCGTCGACCGCATCACCCCGAGGCCGCCGTACGGCCCCCGCTTCACCCCACGCGAACCGCCCGCCGGCGACCTGGCCGCCTATGTGTCCGAGGGCGTCTCCACGCGCGCGTACGCCGAGCGGTCCGCGGTCCGGCTGCTGGTGCCGCTGCACGAGGCCGCCGAGCGGATCTCGCCGTCCGCCGGGACGCTGGAGGCCGACGGCCCCGACGCCTGCGTCCTGCGCAGCGGCGCGCCGAGCCTGGACGTGATGGTGATTCACATCATGATGACCGGCTTCCCGTTCGAGGTCCTGGAGCCCGCCGAGCTGACCGATTCGGTCAGGAGGGTCCGCGACCGGCTCGACGGTGCCTTGGCCCGGTCGGCGCCGACGCACGCCGGTGAGGCGCCGAATCACTGAAATTCCCGGTGGCCTCGGCCCGCCCGGCGCCGCTACGGATTCGGCGCGGAAACGCGCCGCGGACCCGGCCCGACAGGGGCGGCGGCGCTTTCCGCCGGCCAATTCGGCGGGGTGCTGCGACACGCGGAAATTGTGTTCGAATACCCCGGCGAACGAGTCGGAAACCCCCGATCGTGTGAAGGAGTTCGAGAAAATCCGGCGCCCGGAACCTGTGACAGAAGCGTGACAGGAGAGGGGCCGGAGCAGGCCGCCGCCGTGCCTTCCGTCGCCGCCCGATGCGGCCTAGCGTGGCCGCATGGCACCGATTCCCACTCCGCCAGCGGAGCCCCAGGACAGTCCGGACGGGTACGTCGGCCTCGAAGCGCCGAGCGCCGAGCGGCTCGCCCGGCAGCGCGGATGGTCGGCGGTACGGTCGCTGCCGCCGGGCGCGATCATCACCATGGAGTACCGGGTGGGCCGGCTCAACTTCGAGGTGCGGGACGGCCGGGTGACCCGTGCCTGGAAGGGCTGAGCACGCCGAAGGCCCCGCTCCCCTTCCGGGGGCGGGGCCTTCGCGGTGGCCGCTGGGGTCGCTCGTGCATACCGGACCCCCCGACCTGCCGGGCGTCAGCCGCCCGAGACGGGACGAGCCGGCTGGGAGGCGCCGCGCGGCAGCCGGTCGGCGTGCGGTGGGCGGCGGCTGCCCGCCGGGGTGACCGGGGTGCGCTCCGAGCGGGCCGCGTGCGGGCTCGGGGCCATGTGCACCGGCGCCCGGGGGCCGCGCACCGACGGCACCGGCTCGCGGGCCGGGCCGGACTGCTCGGCGGGCGCGGTCCGCGGCTTGAGCAGCACCGGGGTGACCGGCACGGCCGAGGGGGTTCCCCCCGCGGGAGCGGAAGCGGGAGCGGAAGCGGAAGCGGGAGCGGGGGTGGGTACGGTACGGCCGCGGCGGGCGCGCCAGCGGTCGCGCAGGTCGAAGATCGCGGTCTCGGACCGGGCGATCAGCGGCTCGCACCACGGCAGCGCGAGCAGGATCAGCAGGCCCGCGGCCCAGCCCAGCAGCACGTCGCTCAGCCAGTGCGTACCGAGGTAGACGGTGGCCATCCCGACGCCCAGCGAGGTCACGGCCGACACGGCGGACAGCCAGCGGCGCGCGGTCGGGGTGGAGGCCAGGTAGGCCAGGATTCCCCAGGTCACCACGGCGTTCGCGGTGTGGCCGCTGGGAAATATATCGCCGCCGAGACCCATCTCGTTCGAGCCGATCACGGTGGCGTAGTGCGGGCCGAGCCGGCCCATGCCGTACTTGGCGGCGCCGACCGTGATGTTGAGCAGCAGCAACGAGGCGCCGAGGGTCAGCAGCGGGCGGAGCGTGTGCTGCCGCCAGGAGCGCCAGCCCAGCCAGGCGGCGACCATCACGGCGGTGGGGCCGCGCTGGCCGAGCACCACGTAGTAGTCGACGAACCAGTGGATCTCCGACCACTGCTGGTACGGGCGGAAGAACATGACCAGCCAGTCGAGCCGGACCAGCCAGGAGGTGATCACCACGGCCCACACGATCGCCAGGTAGAAGGCGAGGGTCGCGGTGAACAGCACGACCCGGTGCCGGCTCATCCGCGGCACATCGATGTGGGCCGGCCGTTCCGGCTCACGGTCCAGCCTGGCGAACACCCGGTCCAGACGCCGGGTGAGGTTTGGTTCGGTACGCACCCGATCGACGTTACAGTGAGTGCGCTCTGTTCCCGGTCGAAACAGCGTCTTTGTGATGACGATGTGATGTGGGAAACCTCTCAGGAGCCGCCGAATTCCTGGGATTCCGCAATCCGCTGAGCCTGCTTCCTGCAATTCCTTTGATCATTTCGGGTGGCGGTTATATCCCGCTTATGAATTCGTTCACCGAATCATCGTGTCGAATTCAGGGCGCGCTCATCGGGCCGCCGGAGCCGGTCACGGCGGACCGGAGCCGTTCAGCCAGAACGCGCCGTACACCGCGGCCAGCACCGCCAGACCCGCCGTGACCAGCGCCGATCTGGCGGTCCGCGGCCGGGCCAGGGCGCGGGCGAGCGGGAACAGCAGCGGGAACGCCGGCATCAGCAGCCGCGGCTTCGACCCGAAGTAGCTCGAGGCGCACAGGGCGAGCGCGAGGACGACACCCGTGTACACCAGCAGCGGCAGGGGCTGGCGCTGCCGCACGCCGGTGGCGTACAGCGCGATCAGCAGCACCACCCCGGCGATCAGGCCGACTCCGGCGAGGGCCGACGGCAGTGACGTGAACTTGTCGGCGACGAAGCGGGCGAAGGCGTATCCGCCGTCGAACCCGTTGCGCCAGCCGGCCTGCACGTCCAGATAGCCGAGCGGCCCCTTTCCGGTGCGCCGGCCGACCCACAGCACATAGCCGGCCGCGCCCAGCGGGGCGAGGAGCAGTCCGAGTACGCGGCGCCAGGCGGGCGGGTGAGGGGCGCGGGGGGTGAGGGGCAGGGCGCGTGTCGCGTGGAGCGCGCCGTCCGGCGCGGACAGGGCGCGCGTCGGTTCGTGCGCGCCGTCGGTGCACGCGACGCGCCCGGCGCGCACATCGGCCGCCGGACCGTGAGCACCGTCGCCGCCGCCGGCGTCGCGCGCGCCCCGCTCCCTCACGAACGTGAGCACGCCCGCCGCCCACACCGCCGCGACCACCGCGAGACCCACCGGCCGGGTCAGCCCCGCCAGCGCCGCCAGCACGCCCGCGCTCACCCACCGGCCGGTCAGCACGGCGTACAGCGACCAGGCCGCCAGCGCGGTGAACAGCGACTCGCTGTACGCCATCGACTGCACGATCCCGACCGGCAGCACCGCCCACAGCAGCACCGCGCAGACCCCCGCCCGGGGCCCGTACACCCGGTCCGCGACCGCGAAGATGCCGCCCGCCGCGGCCAGCGAGGCGAGCACGGAGACGACCAGGCCGGCGTCGGCGTACGACAGCGGCGTCACGGCGTGCAGCAGCCGCTCCAGCCAGGGCAGCAGTGGGAAGAACGCCAGATTGGAGTGGACGTCGCCGTTCGGCAGGCGCACCTCGTAGCCGTAGCCGAGCTCGGCGACCCGGGTGTACCAGAGGGAGTCCCAGCGCGCGCCCAGCAGCGTGAGCGCGCTGCTGCCGCGCGCGGCGCTCCACGCGGCCAGCACGAGCAGGCCGAGGATCCGGACGGCCGCGTACCCGAGGAGGGCCGGGGCCGCCCGGCGCGGGAGGGTGCCGCGGGCCGGGGCCACGCGCGTAGCTAGGTCGGTCACGGGCTCGATTATCGACCGGCTCCCGGACCGGTCCGTCCGCCGGGCCCCGCACGACGGCCCGCGAGGTGGCGTACGCCACACGGGTTGGGTCCCACGTGTGAGAGGTCCGCCACGTGTGCCCATCACGGACTCGCGTACGCTGACGAGTCACCCGCGTGGGTTCGCGCGGGCCGGAGACCCCGCTCCTCTCCGGCCGTACGACGGAGGTTCCCGCTCCGCCGGTCCGCCGCACGCGAGGGACCATCTGGGAGGTACGTACATGTCCGGCACGACCGCGGCCGCCGTTCGGCCGCGCCGTCGGGCGGCCGGGGCCGGTGCCAACCGCTGGGTCGTCCTGGTCGTCCTCTGCGTCAGCCTGCTGCTCGTCGCCCTCGACGCGACCGTCCTGCACGTGGCGGTCCCCGCCGTCACCGAGGACCTCAGGCCCGGCGCCGTGGAGCTGCTCTGGATCGTCGACGTCTACCCGCTGGTCTGCGCCTCGCTGCTGATCCTCTTCGGCACGCTCGGCGACCGCGTCGGGCGCAGACGTGTGCTGCTGCTCGGCTACACCCTGTTCGGCGTCGCGTCCGCCGTGGCCGCCTTCGCGCCCAGTGCCCAGACGCTGATCCTCGCCCGCGCGCTGCTGGGCGTCGGCGGCGCGATGATCATGCCCGCGACCCTCTCGATCCTCCGTCAGGTCTTCCCCGACCGGCGCGAGCGCGCGCTGGCGATCGGCGTGTGGAGCGCGGTCGCCGCCGTCGGCGCCGCCGTCGGGCCGCTGCTCGGCGGCTTCCTGCTGGAGCACTTCTGGTGGGGCTCGGTCTTCCTGGTCAACATCCCGCTGATGCTGGTCAGCCTGCCGGTCGGGCGCCTGCTGCTGCCCGAGTCCCGGGGCGAGCGCGACGGCCCCTGGGACGTCACCGGCGCCCTGATGGCGGCGGCCGGCCTGTTCGGCGTCGTCCTGGGCGTGAAGCGGCTCGGCGGCGGGGAGTCCGCCGCGAGCCCGTTCACCGTGGCCCCGCTGCTGCTGGGCGCGGCGCTGCTGTTCCTCTTCGTCCGCCGCCAGGGGCGCCGCCCGCACCCACTGGTCGACCTGCGGATGTTCCGGCGGCCGGCGTTCACCACCTCCGTGGGCTGCATCGTGCTGGCCATGCTCGCGCTGGTGGGCCTCGAGCTGATCGCGGCGCAGTACCTGCAGCTGGTGCTGGGCCTGTCGCCGCTGCGCACGGGCCTGCGGCTGCTGCCGCTGACCGTCGCGGCGATGGCGGCGGGCCTCGCGGGCGCCCGGCTGCTGCGCCGCTTCGGACCGCGCCGCATGGTCGCCGTCGGCTTCTGCCTCACCGCCGCCGCGGTCGTGACCCTGACCGCGATGGGCGGCGAGGACAACGCGGCGCTGCTCCTCGGCGGCTTCGTGCTGCTCGGCTTCGGTCTGGAGACCACCCTCTTCGGCGCCTACGAGTCGATGCTCAGCGAGGCCCCGGCCGAGCAGGCCGGCGGGGCCGCGGCGATCGGCGAGACCTCGTACCAGCTCGGCGCCGGGATCGGGATCGCGCTGCTCGGCAGCGTGATGAACAAGGCCTACGCGCCCGGCCTCGCCTCGGTGCCGGGCGTCCCCCCGGGCGCCGCCCGGGAGGCGGGCCACTCGCTCGGCGAGGCCTACGAGGTCGCCGGGCGCCTGGGCGGGTCCGCCGGGGAGTCCCTGCGCCTGGCCGCCCGGGACTCGTTCGTGCACGGGCTGCACGTCACCCTTCTGGTCAGCGCCGGCCTGCTGCTGCTCGGCGCGCTGATGGCGCTGCGGCTGCCGCGGGTCATGCACTGCGGCGAGAGCGCCGAGGGAGAGGTCCCGGCGGCGGGGGTGCCCGCCCCGCGGGAACCGCAGAAGCCGAAGGTGTCGGCCTGACCCCGCGCTCTGGACGTGCGGGACACTGCACCGTAACGTCGGCCGGAGAGACGTAACTAGCGCTGCTAGTTTTTATGAGTTCCAGTGTTCCGGAGGGTGTTCCATGTCCGCGTCCGCGAAGCTGCCCCCGTTCGACGCCGCCGACCCGCTCGGGCTCGACGACCTGCTCGACCCGGAGGACCTGGCGATCCGGGACACCGTCCGCGGCTGGGCGGCGGACCGGGTGCTGCCGCACGTCGCCGACTGGTACGAGAAGGGCGAGCTGCCCGGCATCCGGGACCTCGCCCGGGAACTGGGCGGCATCGGCGCGCTCGGCATGTCGCTGACCGGCTACGGCTGCGCCGGCGCCACGGCCGTGCAGTACGGACTCGCCTGCCTGGAGCTGGAGGCCGCCGACTCGGGCATCCGCTCCCTGGTCTCGGTGCAGGGCTCGCTCGCGATGTACGCGATCCACCGGTTCGGCAGCGAGGAGCAGAAGCGGCAGTGGCTGCCCCGGATGGCCGCCGGCGAGGTGATCGGCTGCTTCGGCCTCACCGAGCCCGACCACGGCTCCGACCCCGCCTCCATGCGGACCCACGCCAAGCGCGACGGCGACGACTGGATCCTGAACGGCCGCAAGATGTGGATCACCAACGGGTCGGTGGCCGGCGTGGCCGTCGTCTGGGCGCAGACCGAGGACGGCATCCGCGGGTTCGTGGTGCCGACCGACCGCCCCGGCTTCTCGGCGCCCGAGATCAAGCACAAGTGGTCCCTGCGCGCCTCGGTCACCAGCGAGCTCGTCCTGGACGACGTGCGGCTGCCCGCCGACGCGGTGCTGCCCGAGGTCACCGGCCTGCGCGGGCCGCTGAGCTGCCTCTCGCACGCCCGCTACGGCATCGTCTGGGGCGCGATGGGCGCGGCGCGCAGCAGTTTCGAGGCGGCCGTGGAGTACGCGAAGACCCGGGAGCAGTTCGGGCGGCCCATCGGGGGCTTCCAGCTCACCCAGGCCAAACTCGCCGACATGGCGGTGGAACTGCACAAGGGGATCCTGCTCGCCCACCATCTGGGGCGGCGGATGGACGCCGGCCGCCTGCGTCCCGAGCAGGTCAGCTTCGGCAAGCTCAACAACGTCCGCGAGGCCATCGAGATCTGCCGTACGGCGCGGACGATCCTCGGGGCCAACGGGATCTCCCTGGAGTACCCCGTCATGCGGCACGCGACCAACCTCGAGTCGGTGCTCACCTACGAGGGCACCGTCGAGATGCACCAGCTCGTGCTGGGCAAGGCGCTCACCGGGCTCGACGCCTTCCGGTGAGCCTCCGGGGAGGCAGGGCCGGTGAGCGGCCCTGCCTCAGCTCTGGTTGAAGAAGCCGTCCTCGCGGCGCGCTGCCGGCTCACCGCTGACGATCTCGGTGTTCGAGGGCGTCAGCAGGAACACCCGGGTCGCGACCCGCTCGATCGTGCCCCGCAGGCCGAAGGTCAGGCCGGCCGCGAAGTCGACCACGCGCTTGGCGTCGGCGGGCTCCATGGCCGTGAGGTTCATGATGACCGGGATGCCGTCCCGGAACAGCTCGCCGATCGCGCGGGCGTCCCGGAAGCTGTCCGGGGTGACCGTGCCGATCCGGCGGCCCTTCTCCTCGGCGGTGTCCGTGGCCACCTTCACCCGCGGGTCCGTGACCCAGGCGTCCGCGGACCCGGGGCCCTCGGAGTAGTCGTCGTCGTAGTAACGCTCGTCATCGTTGTCGTCGACGAGGCCGAGCCACGCACTCGCCTTGCGTACCGATCCCATGGACGCCTCCTCTCACAGCGGTCCTTCTTGCTTTCCGCATCCCTATGGTCATCCATGATGCGGACCGTGCGCCAAGTGGATAGACGCCGCGCGGGGGGTTTGTGACGGTACTGGTGCACAGCGGATCCGTCGAGACTCCGTGTGCCCCAAGGGTCGCGACTCATACGGCTGCTGACTGTGAGTGAAATATGATTGTCGCTGGCGGTCGGGTGATACACGGAGCGTACGGGTGAACGGCGTACCTGATACGACCCGACAGTCGGCCGATACGATGCCGCGTCTCGAAGTCGCGGTACATCACGGGGGATCGTCCTATGTTCGGAATCGTGCGGCCATGCAGTCACCGGCTGGGGGAGGGGATGCGGGCCCAGTGGATGGCGCACCTGTGCGGGCTCTGTCTCGCCCTGCGCCGTGACCACGGGCAGTTCGCCCGCGTCGTCACCAACTACGACGGCCTGCTGATATCCGTCCTGACGGAGGCTCAGGCCGGCTCGGTGGAGGGGTCCCGGCGCACCGCCGGGCCGTGCGCGCTGCGCGGCATGCGGACGGCGTCCGTCGCCCAGGGCGAGGGCGCCCGGCTCGCCGCGGCCGTCTCGCTGGTCCTCGCCTCCGCCAAGGTGCGCGACCACGTCGCCGACCGGGACGGGCTGCTGGCCCGCAGGCCGGTCGCCCTGGCGGCCCGGCGGGTCGCGGCGAGCTGGGGCCGGGCCGGGGCGCACAGCGGCGCCGCCGTCGGGTTCGACACCGGCGTCCTGGTCGACGCCGTCGACCGGCAGACCGGCATCGAGGCCCTGGCGGGACACGGCACCCCGCTGCTGACGGTCACCGAGCCGACCGAGACGGCGACCGCGGCCGCCTTCGCGCACACCGCCGTGCTCGCCGGGCGGCCGGGCAACGCCGAGCCGCTCGCCGAGGCCGGCCGCCTCTTCGGCCGGCTGGCGCACCTGCTCGACGCCGTCGAGGACCGGGAGGCGGACGCGCGCTCGGGCGCCTGGAACCCGCTCGCCGCCACCGGCACCCCCCTCACCGAGGCCCGCCGGCTCGCCGACGACGCCCTGCACGGAATCCGGCTGGCGCTGCGCGAGGCGGAGTTCACCGACGGCGGTCTTGTCCACCTGCTGCTCGTGCACGAGCTGGGCCGCTCGGTGGACCGGGCGTTCGGCGGCCACTCGTGCGGACACGCGCCCGAGGCCTCCTTCGGGCCGCCGCCGGGCCACGGGGCGCCCCAGGCGCCGGGCAACCCGTACGGGAACCCCTTCGGGGGCGAGCCGCCGCGCCCGGACAAGCGGGGCTTCTGGGCCGGGTGCGCGGCCGCCCTGGGGCTGTGCTGCACCTGCAAGGTCTGCTGCGCCGACGAGTACGAGGGCCCCTGGTCCCGGAGGAAGCGCGAGGGCTGCTGCGGCAACTGGGACTGCTCGTGCTGCGAGGCCTGCCAGTGCTGTGAGTGCTGCGAGTGCTGCGAGTGCTGCTCGGGCTGCGACTGCTAGGGCCTGGGTTGCCGGGGGCGGTCGGGGCTGACCGCCCGGTCCGGGTGTGTCAGGGCTGCGAGTGCTGCTCGGGCTGCGATTGTTCGGACTTGGGTGCCGGGGCGCGGCTTTCGGTGTGCGGTCGGGGCTGACCGCGGCCGGGGGTGGCCGGGCTACGAGTGCCGCGGCTGGGACGGTCGGCTGACCGCCAGGTTCCCGAGAGCCAAGACCGCGAGAGCAAGGTCCGGAAGCGTCTGGGATGTGACCGGCAGGGGCTGCCGTGTCCGGGGCGAGGGCCATCCGGAGGGGTGAATTCCGGCCATGCCCGGGACGCGGGCGGCCGATGGTGGCCGTGTGGCGCCCGCCGCCTCCGGGCCCCGCGGCCGGTCCGGTGTGCGGGCGGCGCCTGCGGACGCGGGCGCGGCCTCGTCCCCGCCGGTGGAGAGGCGTTCGCGGCTATCGGAGCCCGCCCCGGCGCCACCGTCCGCCCGGCCGCGCGCGGCACCCCTCGCGGGCCTCTTCCTGACCCCGTGTCAAGAGAGCGGCATGCATAGGTGGTTCAAAGCTTGACGGCCGAAAGGCACCCTTGTGCCGACCGGCCGTTCGGCCGAATACTCCCCCTCAGCGCTTGTCAGGGGCATGAGCGTTGTTCGGTACCCCGGACAAGTCCCTGACTGCGCCTCACCGGGCCCCGACCCCACGCGGGCCCTCGACTTCCCCTGGGAGGGAATGAAACGTGAGGATCAAGCGCACCACTCCCCGCAGCGGTATCGCAAGACGGACCCGGCTGACCGCCGTGGCGACCGGCTTCCTCGCCGCGGCGGCGTTCGCCGCCCCCACCGCGAACGCCAGCGACGCCCACACCTTCAGCGCCAACCAGCTCACCAGGGCGAGCGGCTCCGTTCTCAAGGCCGACATCCCCGGCACCGCCTGGGCCGTGGACGCCAAGACCAACCGTGTCGTCGTCACCGTCGACAGCACGGTGTCCCAGGCGGAGATCGCCAAGATCAAGCAGCAGGCCGGCAGCGAGGCGGGCGCCCTCGTCGTCAAGCGCACGCCGGGCAAGTTCAACAAGCTCATCTCCGGCGGCGACGCCATCTACGCGAGCAGCTGGCGCTGCTCGCTGGGCTTCAACGTCCAGGACTCCAGCGGCAACTACTACTTCCTGACCGCCGGTCACTGCACCGACGGCGCGGGCACCTGGTGGTCGAACTCCTCGCACTCCACCACGCTCGGCACCACGGCGGGCTCCAGCTTCCCCGGCAACGACTACGGCATCGTGCGCTACACCAACAGCTCGGTGACCAAGTCGGGCGCCGTGGGCAGCCAGGACATCACCAGCGCCGCGACGCCCTCGGTGGGCACGACCGTCTACCGCCGCGGATCCACGACCGGCACCCACAGCGGCCGCGTCACCGCGCTGAACGCGACGGTCAACTACGGCGGTGGCGACATCGTCTCCGGCCTGATCCAGACCACCGTGTGCGCCGAGCCCGGCGACTCCGGCGGCCCGCTGTACGGCGGCTCCACGGCCTACGGTCTGACCTCGGGCGGCAGCGGCGACTGCACCTCCGGCGGCACGACGTTCTTCCAGCCGGTCACCGAGGCGCTCAGCGCCTACGGGGTCCACGTCTACTGACGGGACCGCCTGCCACGCCCCCACGGCCGGACGCGGTCGTGACGGCTCCGTGACGGCACAGGCCCCCGCACGCTCCTCGCGTGCGGGGGCTTTCGCCTGCCGCCCCGGCGATGCCGCTGCGGAGGGCGGAATTCCGGCCGGCGCCCCCGCGGCTCCCGGCCGGTCGGGTGTTTGCGCAGGTGAGAGGGGCTCTTCGGGATGTCGCACAGTTGTTCGAGAATGGAGGTATGGTGGGTGACGGAGTAGGGAACTGATGTTCGAGAGCTGTTCGGGGCTCACGAGTGCGGGAGGTGCGTGTGCCGGGCTTCGCGCATCTGCACACCGTCTCCGGGTTCTCCCTGAGGTACGGCGCCTCCCACCCGGAGCGGCTGGCCGTGCGCGCGGGGGAGCGGGACATGGACGCCCTGGCCCTCACCGACCGCGACACCCTCGCGGGGACGGTCCGCTTCGCCAAGGCGTGCGCCGGGGCGGGGGTGCGCCCGCTGTTCGGCGTGGACCTGGCGGTGGCCGGGCCGGAGACCGCCGCGCGGGAAAGGCGCCGCACCCCCGTGCGGGGCGGTGCCTTCGTCGACGAGTCGGCTCCCCGGGTGACCTTCCTCGCCCGGGACGGCGCCCGCGGCTGGGCCGACCTGTGCGGGATCGTCACCGCGGCGCACGAGGGCGGGGGCACACCGCTGCTGCCCTGGTCGGGCAACCACGGCGACGGCCTGACCGTACTGCTCGGGCCGGACTCGGACGTGGGCCGCGCCCTCGCCGCCGGACGCCCGGACCGGGCCGCGAGACTGCTCGCCCCGTGGCGCGAGATCTACGGCGACGCGCTGCGGCTGGAGGCCGTCTGGCACGGCCGCGCGGGCACCGGCCCCGGCTCCCTGCGGCTGGCCGCCCGTACCGTCGGCTTCGCCGCCGAGCAGCGGATCCGGCCGGTGCTCAGCAACGCCGTGCGCTACGCCGACCCCGGCCAGGGGCCGGTCGCCGACGTCCTGGACGCCGCCCGCCGGCTGGTGCCGATCGACCCCCGCAAGGAGCTGGACTCGGGCGAGGCCTGGCTGAAGGACGCGCCGGCCATGCTGGAGGCCGCCGAGCGGGTCGTGGCGGCGGCCGGCTTCCGGCGCGACACCGCCCGCCGGCTGCTGGAGCAGACCGGGGCCACGGCCGCCGAGTGCCTGGTCGACCCCGAGGACGACCTCGGCATCGGCACCGTCCACTTCCCCGAGGCGCACCTCGTCGGCGCGGGCCGCCGCACCGCCCAGCGGGCGCTCGCCTCGCGGGCGGCGGCCGGGATGGTGCGGCTCGGCCTCGGCGGCCGGCGCGAGTACTGGGAGCGGATGCACCACGAGCTGGACATCATCGCCCACCACGGGTTCGCCTCCTACTTCCTCACCGTCGCCCAGGTGGTGGACGACGTGCGGGGGATGGGGATCAGGGTGGCCGCCCGCGGCTCCGGCGCCGGCTCCCTCGTCAACCACCTCATCGGCATCGCGCACGCCGACCCGGTCGAGCACGGGCTGCTGATGGAGCGCTTCCTGTCCAAGGAGCGGGTGGTCCTGCCGGACATCGACATCGACGTGGAGTCCGCGCGCCGGCTGGAGGTCTACCGGGCGATCATCGGCCGCTTCGGCGCCGAGCGGGTCGCGACCGTCTCCATGCCCGAGACCTACCGGGTGCGGCACGCCATCCGGGACGTGGGGGCCGCGCTGTCCATGGACCCGGCCGAGATCGACCGCGTGGCCAAGTCCTTCCCGCACATCCGGGCCCGGGACGCCCGCGCGGCGCTGGAGGAACTGCCCGAGCTGAAGGAGCTGGCGGGGGAGCGGGAGAAGTACGGCAGGCTCTGGGAACTGGTCGAGGGCCTCGACGCCCTGCCGCGCGGAGTCGCCATGCACCCGTGCGGGGTGCTCCTGTCCGACGCCTCCCTGCTCGCCCGCACGCCGGTGGTGCCGACCAGCGGCGAGGGACTGCCGATGTCGCAGTTCGACAAGGAGGACGTGGAGGACCTCGGGCTGCTCAAGCTGGACGTGCTGGGCGTGCGGATGCAGTCGGCGATGGCGCACGCGGTCGCCGAGGTGGAGCGGGCCGCGGGGGAGCGGATCGACCTGGACGCGGTGGCGTCGGGCGACCCGGCGACGTACGGGCTCATCCGGTCCACCGAGACGCTGGGCTGCTTCCAGATCGAGTCGCCGGGCCAGCGCGACCTGGTGGGCCGCCTGCAGCCGAGCACCTTCCACGACCTGGTGGTCGACATCTCCCTCTTCCGCCCGGGACCGGTCGCCGCCGACATGGTGCGGCCGTTCATCGAGGCGCGGCACGGACGGGCGCCGGTGCGCTACCCGCACCCGGACCTGGAGGAGGCACTGAAGGACACGTACGGGGTCGTCGTCTTCCACGAGCAGGTCATCGACATCGTCTCCGTCCTGACCGGCTGCGGGCGCGGCGAGGCCGACCGGGTCCGGCGCGGGCTGTCCGACGCGGAGTCGCAGGGCCGGATCAAGGTGTGGTTCGCGCAGGCCGCGGCGGCGAACGGGTACGACGCGGAGACGATCCGGCGGACCTGGGACATCGTGGAGGCCTTCGGTTCCTACGGCTTCTGCAAGGCCCACGCCGTGGCCTTCGCCGTGCCGACCTACCAGTCGGCGTGGCTGAAGGCGCACCACCCGGCCGCGTTCTACGCCGGGCTGCTCACCCACGACCCCGGGATGTACCCCAAGCGGCTGCTGCTGGCCGACGCGCGGCGGCGCGGGGTGCCGGTGCTGCCGTTGGACGTGAACGTGTCCGGGGTCGCACACAGGATCGAACTGGTGTCTGAATCGGGGGTGTGGGGGCTCCGGCTCGCCCTCTCCGACGTGCACGGCGTCAGCGAGGCCGAGGCGGAGCGGATCGCGGCCGGACAGCCGTACGCCTCCCTGCTGGACTTCTGGGAGCGGGCCCGCCCGAGCCGTCCGCTCGCCCAGCGGCTGGCCCAGGTGGGCGCGCTGGACGCGTTCGGCGCCAACCGCCGTGACCTGCAACTGCACCTGACCGAGCTGCACCGGGGCGCCCGGGGCGGCGGCGGGGACCAGCTCCCGCTCGCCGGGGGCCGCGAGACCGCGCCGGCCGGCCTGCCCGACCTGACCCCGCAGGAGCGGCTCAGCGCCGAGCTGGGCGTGCTGTCCATGGACGCCTCGCGCAATCTGATGGACGACCACCGGGAGTTCCTGGCGGAGCTGGGCGTGGTGTCCGCGCGTCGGCTGCGCGATGCCGGGCACGGGGAGACGGTGCTGGTCGCGGGCGCCAAGGCGGCCACCCAGACCCCGCCGATCCGGTCCGGCAAACGGGTCATCTTCTCCACCCTGGACGACGGCTCGGGCCTGGTCGACCTCGCCTTCTTCGACGACTCCCACGACGCCTGCGCGCACACCGTCTTCCACTCCTGGCTGCTGCTGGTGCGCGGCGTGGTGCAGCGGCGCGGCCCGCGCAGCCTCAGCGTGGTGGGCTCGGCCGCCTGGAACCTCGCCGAACTGCTCGAGGTGCGCCGCGAGGAGGGCCTCGACGGGGTCGCGGCCCGGCTCGCCGGGCCGCCCGGCGGCGCCGCGGACGGCCCCGCGCCGCAGGACGGAGGCGGGCCGGCCCGGGCCCGGATCGCCGGTTCGGACGGGCTTCCCCGGCCGGCTGGTTCTGCGGCCGGCGACCCGATGGACGGCCGGACGATCCGCATGCCCACGGGGTACCGGATGCACCCCTGGGCCGATCTGCGCCCCGCGGGCGAAGGGCCCGCGGTGGGAAGGAAGCTGTGGCACCAGAGTCCGGGGAGTGCGGGATGACGATCCTCTGCGTACGTTTCCAGCCGCCGATGCGCGAGGCGGCCCTGCCCGGGCTGCTCGGGCTGCTGGAGGAGTTCACCCCGGTCGTGGAGGCGCTGCCGCCGGACGGGGCACTGGCCGATCTCCGGGGCGCCGAGCGGTACTTCGGGCGCAGCGCGGTGGAGCTGGCCTCGGTGATCCGGGTCCGCGCCCTCGCGCTGCACGGCGTCGACTGTCTGATCGGCGCCGGACCGGGCCCGATGCTGGCCCGGATGGCGCTGCGCGAGGCCCGCCCCGGAGTGACCTGCGCCGTCCCCGCGGAGCCGGACGCCGTCGCGGAGTTCCTCGCCGGCCGGCCCGTCGCCGCGCTGCCCGGCGTCGGCCCCGCGACCGCCCGCACCCTGTGCGAGTACGGCCTGGACACCCTCGGCCGGGTGGCCGGCACGCCCCTGTCCACGCTCCAGCGGCTGATCGGCGCCAAGGCGGGCCGCGAGCTGCACGACAAGGCGAACGGCGTCGACCGCGGCCGGGTCGTCCCGAACGCCGTCTCACGCTCCCTCGCCACCGAACGCGCCTTCGAGCTGGACGAACTGGACCCCGCCCGGCACCGCAGGGCGCTGCTGTCCGCGGCCGGGGAGATCGGCGCCCGGCTGCGCGCGGTGGAGAAGGTCTGCCGCACCCTGACCCTCACCGTGCGCTACGCCGACCGCTCCTCGACCACCCGCAGCCGCACCCTGGCGGAGCCGACCGCGCACTCGGCCGCGCTGACGAGGGCGGCCTACGGCATGTACGAGTCGCTCGGCCTGCAGCGCGCCCGGGTCCGCGCGCTCGCCCTGCGCGCCGAGGGCCTCACCCCCGCCGACCAGGCCGCCCACCAGCTCACCTTCGACCCCGTGGACGAGAAGGTCCGCCGCGTCGAGGAGGTCGCGGACCGCGCCCGGGCGAAGTTCGGGCCCCGGGCGGTGATGCCGGGGGCGCTGGCCGCCTGAGTCCCCGGCGCCGGAGGCTCAGTTGGCCCACGGCGGAGTGATGACCGTGCCGTCGGCCAGCCGGGCTGTGAGACCCACCGAGGTGGTGACCCACGAGAGCGCGGTGTGGTCGGTGGGGTTCTCCACGGCCAAGGTCGCGCCGGCGCCGACGATCACCGTGTCGCCGGCGCGGACGCGCTCGGTGTCGCCGTCGAGGGTGATCAGCAGTTCGCCGACGAGCAGGTGGAAGATCTCCTCCCGGTCGACGGTGTGGGCCGGCGCCCTGGTCCCGGCGGGGATCTCGCCCCGCCACGCGCACAGCTCCCTGCTCCCGGTGAGCGGGGTGGCGTACGAGATGAAGCGGGCGCCGTGAATCTCGTGGGTCACGGCCTCGGCCGCGCGGACCACTGGCATGACGGTCTCCGTCCAACTAGTCAAGTAGGTTGACTACATGGTCAAGCTGGTTGACTGGTTCGTCAAGGGTGTTTCAATGCCTGCGTGCAGAACTCCGAAGCCATGGCCCTGTCCGCCGCCCTGCTCGCCGTCGCGGGTGACCTCGTCCAGCGCATCCACGACGGGGTCGAGGCCCGCGGCTTCACGGACGTTCGGCCCGCCCACGGCTTCGCCTTCGCGCGGCTCGCGCCGGACGGTGCCACCGTCACCGACCTCGCCGCGCACCTCGGGGTGACCAAGCAGGCCGCGAGCCAGCTCGTGGAGGAGATCGTGCGCAAGGGGTACGCCGAGCGGCGCCCGCACCCCGCGGACGCGCGGGCCCGGCTCGTCGTGCTCACCGGGCGCGGCTGGGAGTGCACGCGGGCCGCGGAGGCGGCGGCCGCCGAGGTGGTGGGGGCGTGGGCGGAGCTGCTGGGCGAGGGTGAGGCCGCCGCGCTGCGCGAGCGCCTGCTGCGGATCACGCCCCAGGGCCCCGTTCGGCCTGCCTGGTGACGGTCCGTCAACACCGGGGCGAGTTCGCGGTTATCACTGGAAGTTTTTACTGACGCGTAACTTCACGCCTGCACTACTCGCCCGTAACTTGACGGGTGAACAGCATCCTCGTGATCCGGATCACAGGGACAGGTCGTCCGCCGCACCTCCCTTGAGCCGCAAGGAGATCACACGATGCTGCCCTGGAAACGAGCGCTCAGACCCCTCGCCGCGCTGCTCCTCACCGCCGCCGTCGCCGTCGTCCCCGCCGCCGCCGCGCACGCCGCCACCGCTCCCAGCTCGGGCTGGAACGACTACTCTTGCAAGCCCTCGGCCGCCCACCCCCGCCCGGTCGTCCTGGTCCACGGCACCCTGGGCAACTCCGTCGACAACTGGCTGTCCCTCGCCCCGTACCTGAAGCACCGCGGGTACTGCGTCTTCTCCCTGGACTACGGCCAGTTGCCCGGCGTCCCCCTCTTCCACGGCCTCGGCCCCATCGACAAGTCGGCCGAGCAGCTCGCCGCCTACGTCGACAAGGTGCTCGCCGCCACCGGCGCCGAAAAGGCCGACCTGGTCGGCCACTCCCAGGGCGGCATGATGCCCCGCTACTACCTGAGATTCCTCGGCGGCGCCGCCAAGGTGAACGCCCTCGTCGGCCTCGCCCCCGACAACCACGGCACCGACCTGAGCGGACTGACCAACCTGCTGCCCTACTTCCCGGGCGCCGAGGACCTGGTCAAGGCCACCACCCCCGGCCTCGCCGACCAGATCGCCGGCTCCGCGTTCCTCACCAGGCTCAACGCGGGCGGCGACACCGTCCCCGGAGTGCACTACACCGTCATCGCCACCAAGTACGACGAGGTGGCCACCCCCTGGCGGAACCAGTACCTGAGCGGCCCCGACGTGCGCAACGTCCTGCTCCAGGACCTGTGCCCGCTCGACCTGTCCGAGCACGTGGCGATCGCGCTGACCGACCGGATCGCCTTCCACGAGGTGGCCAACGCCCTCGACCCGGCCCACGCCACGGCCACCACCTGCGCGTCGGTCTTCAGCTGACGCGCGGCCGGGGCCCGTCCGGCCTGAGCCGCCGGACGGGCCCCGGAGCCTGCCGGGCTCAGCGGCCCGGCCGGCCGCCCGCCGAGCGCCGCCGGACGGAGAGGAACAGCGCCGCCGAACCGAGCGCCAGGGCCGCCGCCCCGCCGACCGCGACGTACGAGGTGCCGGTGGAGGCGCCGGTCTCGGCCAGGTCCGGCGCGCCGCCGGCGGCCGCCGGCCGGTTGGGCGCGGCCGCCGTGGTGGGCCGGGCGGACGCGCTCGCGCCGGCGTCCCCGTGCCCGTGGTGCCCGACCGTCGACCGGCCGGCACCGGCCTCGATCTGCTCGTCGGAGGGGGCGGAGGCGCCCGGCGCGGGGGCGCTCGCGCCGGTGCCGCCCTCCGGGCCGCCGGTGCCCGCGTCGTCTCCGCTGCCGTTGCCGCCGTCGGCACCGCCGCCGAAGTCCACGTCGGAGCAGGAGTAGAAGGCCTCCGGGCTGTCCGAGCGCTGCCAGACCGCGTACAGGAGCTGCCTGCCGGTGCGCTCGGGAAGGGTGCCCGTGAAGGTGTAGAACCCGCCCGAGGCGACCGGGTCGGTGACCGTCGCGACCGGGTGCTCCAGGTCCAGGCCGGACCAGCCGAGCGGCTTCGCCGGGTCGTACCCGGGCTTCGTCGCGTACACCGTGAAGGTGCCCCTGTGCGGAGCGGTCACCCGGTACCTGAAGGTGCGGACCCCGCTGTGCACGCTCGTCGCCGGCCAGTCGGAGCGGGCCAGGTCGAGACCTTTGAACTCCTCGTTGCCGGCGCTGCACAGCCTGCCGTCGGGGATCAGCTCACGGTGGCGCCCGGCGGCGTCGCCGATCCGGATGCCGTTCCAGTCGTACAGCGCCTGGGCGCCGCCCGCCGCGACGGCCGCCCGGCACGCCGCCGACCGCGGGCTCTCCGGGCCCTCCGCGTAGCACTGGGCGACCCGGCTGACCGGGTCGCCCATCGAGCCGTGCGCGGACGCGGGCACGGCGGCGAGCGCGGTCAGGCCGAGAGCGGCGACGGTGACGGCGGCGGCCTTGCGGCGTGCGGGCATGCCGGAACTCCTTGGAACGGTCCTCGAAGGGCGGGTCGGATCCCGTGGGGTTGATCCGAAGCTAGCCCCGGGGAGCCGGGAAATCGCCTGCTGAGGGCGGTTCCAGGAGATCCTTATGGCGGAGTTAAGGGAGGGCTGAGACTGGGCTCAGGTTGCGGCCGTGCGGGCAGGTGACGCGTGGCGACCGGACGGATGCGCGGCGAAGCGGCCCGTTTGAGCCCGGGAGATCGGTGCAGGCGCAGGGGGTACGACGGCGAAAGGAACGTGTTCATGGCGGCGACCGACGACGAGCCCGTGGACCACGCAGCGGTCAGGCGTCACCGGACCCTGTTCCGCGCGATCGAGCGACGACGCCACCCGAAGCTGCGCCGCAGCGACATCACCGTGACCGACGAGGCGGCGGTCAAGCGCGCCACCAAGGCGGCCGCGCTCGGCAACGCGATGGAGTGGTACGACTTCGGCATCTACAGCTACCTCGCCTCCACCATCGGCCAGGTCTTCTTCCCCTCCGCCAGCGGCACCGCCCAGCTGCTCAGCACCTTCGCCACCTTCGCGGTCGCCTTCCTTGTACGCCCGGTCGGCGGCATGGTCTTCGGACCGCTCGGCGACAAGCTCGGCCGCAAGCGCATCCTCGCCGCGACCATGATCATGATGGCGGTGGGGACGTTCGCCATCGGCCTCATCCCCTCGCACGACGCCATCGGTCTGTGGGCCCCCGCCCTGCTGATCCTTTTCCGGCTGGTGCAGGGGTTCTCGACCGGCGGCGAGTACGGAGGCGCGTCGACCTTCATCGCCGAGTACGCGCCCGACAAGCGGCGCGGCTACTTCGGCAGCTTCCTGGAGTTCGGCACGCTCGCCGGGTACGTCGGGGCCTCCGGCCTCGTCGTCGTCCTCAGCAGCTTCCTCAGCGACGACCAGATGCTGCACTGGGGCTGGCGCGTGCCCTTCCTGGTCGCGGCCCCGCTCGGCCTCATTGGTTTGTACCTGCGGCTCAAGCTGGACGAGACGCCGGCGTTCCGGAAACTGGAGGGCGGCCAGGGCAAGGCGACCGAGGCCGCGAACGCGGTGGAGACCTCGGCCGCCGGAGACCTCGGCAAGATCTTCACCCGTCACTGGCGGCCGCTGCTGCTGTGCCTCGCGCTCGTCGCGGCGTACAACATCACCGACTACATGCTGCTGTCGTACATGCCGACCTACCTGTCCGACGAACTCGGCTACGGAACCAACCACGGTCTGCTGATCCTGCTGGTGGTCATGGTGCTGCAGATGTGCGTCATCAACCAGGTCGGACGGCTCTCGGACCGCTTCGGACGCAAGCCGCTGCTGATGACGGGCATGCTCGGATTCCTCTTCCTGTCCGTGCCGTCCTTCCTGCTCATCCGGCAGGGCAGCGTCGTCCTCATCGCCCTGGGTCTGGTCCTGATGGGCCTCTCCCTGGTGGCGATGCTCGGCACGATGTCGGCGGCGCTCCCGGCGATCTTCCCCACCCACGTCCGCTACGGCTCCCTCGCCGTCGCCTACAACCTGTCGACATCCTTGTTCGGCGGCACGACCCCGCTGGTGATCACCGCGCTGATCGGCGCCTTCGGCACCAACCTCATGCCGGCCTACTACGCAACGGCCGCCGCCGTCGTGGGCGTCGTCGCCGTCCTGTGCATGAAGGAGACGGCCAACGAACCGCTCGCCGGCTCGCCGCCCTCCGTCGAGACGGAGGAGGAAGCCGCCGCGCTCGTCCAGGTCCAGTTCGCCGACCCCAGGTTCTGAGACCCCGCCGGCCCACTCAGCGGCGGACGCGGGCCGTCTACCCGGCGGGCCACCAGGTGCGAGCGATGTCCTTTCGCACCTCCGGACGCCCCGCCGGGCGCTCCTCCGCCTCTTCGCGGAGCCGGCGGCTGTCCGTCCTCTTCAGCGGCTTCTGCAGGGTCACACGGCGCATGGCTGCCTCCTCACCGGCCTACCGGGTTCCGCGTTGGGGCGGAGATAGACGCTTTTGGGGAGACTTGCTCATCGATGCCGGATTGTCAGTGGCGGATGTCACTCTTCGGTACATGACGAACGAGAGCGCCCGACGGGCCGCGACGGACGCCGGGGTGGACTGGGACGCGCAGGCCGCCGCCTTCGACGACGAGCCCGATCACGGCCTGCGGCCCCCCGGGGTGCGGGCCGCCTGGGCCGACCGGCTGCGCGGCTGGCTGCCCGGGCGCCCCGCCGACGTCCTCGACCTCGGCTGCGGCACCGGCAGCCTGTCGCTCCTCGCCGCCGAGCAGGGACACCGGGTGACCGGGGTGGACAGCTCCCCGGCCATGGCCGCCCTGGCCCGCGCCAAGCTCGCCGGGCGGGACGCGGTGGTACTCCAGGGGGACGCCGCGGCACCGCCGGTGGGCGAGCTGCGTTACGACGTGGTCCTGGTCCGGCACGTGCTGTGGGCGCTGTCCGATCCCGAGCGCGTCCTGCGCCACTGGCGCACCCTGCTGCGGCCCGGGGGCCGGTTCGTGCTGGTCGAGGGCGTCTGGGGGACTCTGGACCCGGTCGGCATACCCGCCGACCGGCTCGTCGCCCTGCTGGAGCCGGTCGCCCGCCACACGCGCGTGGAACGGCTGTCCGGCGACCCGGAGCTGTGGGGCGGGGCCGTGGACGACGAGCGGTACGCGGTGCTGGCGGGCGTGTAGCGGCCCACGGGGCCCGCCGCCGGTCCCGGGCGGTCTTCAGGCCAGCAGGTCGTCGAAGCCGCCCCCGCGGGCCAGCGCCTCCAGTTCGTCCAGCGCGGCCGCGGCGGCGCGGGCGGCCACCGGGTCCCGCTCCGCGAGCCCGCTCGCGGCGAACTCGTCCTCGTCCAGCCGCCGCACGTCCGTGCCGTCGGCGGAGCGCCACAGGTCGAGGTCGAGGTCCTCGACGACCAGTTCGGCGCCGGCCCGGGTGGCCGGCCGGGTGACGTCGCAGTACCAGCCCTTCAGGGCGCCGTCCCCGGCCCGGACCTCCTTCACCGAGTACCACCGGTCCAGCCAGTAGTGCTCGGTGAACACGTCACCCGGCTCGAAGCGCACGAACCCGAAGTCGCGCACGCCCGCGCCCGCCCACGGGGCCCGCACCGACACGCGGGCGCCGTCCTCCCGCAGCAGCTCCGCCGGGTAGCGGATCTTCGTACGGCCGCCCTTGACCAGGACGACCTCCACCCGGCCGGACGGCTCAGCCGGCCGCGCGGACATAGCGCACCTCCGACGCGCAGACCTCGTACCCGAGCCACTTGTTGACCGCGATCATCGGCTCGTTGCCGGCGTCGTTGCCCGTGAAGGCCTCCGTGACGCCGGCGGCGCGGGCGCGGTGCAGCGAGTGGATCTTGACGAGCTTGGCCAGGCCGCGGCCGCGGTGGGCGCGCAGGGTGCCGGTCATCGCGGTGGTGTACCGGGTGGCGCCGTCGGTGTAGGCCACCGTGAAGGCGACCGGCCGGCCGTCGGCGACCGCGACGGTGGTCAGCTCCTGGTTCAGCAGCGGGTGCCGCCAGTTGTGCTCGAGCCAGGCGTCGTAGTCGGTGAACTCCACCGGCACCATGCCCGGTTCGTCGGTCACCGTCGCCGCGTCCAGCTCGAACAGCGGACGCGGGTCGTCCGCGTAGTCCGCGGCGGTGCGCAGCTCGACACCCGGCGGGGTCTCCAGCAGCGGCGGAAGGGTGCCGTCCGCCAGGTCGAGACGGAGGAAGTGCGCCCGCCTGGCCGGGGCGTAGCCGAACCGTTCGGCGAAGGCGCGGTTGGCGGGCTCGTCGAGGACCCAGGTGTACAGCTTGGTCGCGCCGACGGCGCCGAGGTGCTCCTCGGCCGCGCGGACGAGCAGCCGGCCGGCTCCCCGGCCGGTCCGGTCCGGGCGCACGTAGACGTTGAGGAACCCCTGGCCCGGCTCCGGGCTGTCGTGCGCCAGGGAGACCCCGGCCGCGCCGATCACCTCCCCGTCCTCGACGGCGATCAGTGAACGGAAGTGGGCGTCGGGATGGCTGTGGGCGACGAGGTGGCGGACCGATTCCGGGGTGAACAGCATGTAGGGGAGGGTGAGATGGCGGACCCGGGCGTAGCCCTCCGTCTCGGCCGGCACGTCCAGGCGCAGATCGCGCACGATCACTGTCATGGGGAGGCACCGTACGGGCCGGGGCGCCGGGGATGCCTCCCATTTTCCGCCGGGTGCGGGACAATCGGCCTGTGAGCCTGAAGATCCACATCGATGACAGCGCGCCGCCGTACGAGCAGGTACGGGCGCAGATCTCCGAGCAGGCGCGGTCCGGGGCCCTGCCGGTGGGGTACCGGCTGCCGACCGTGCGCGGGCTGGCCGAGTCGCTGGGGCTCGCGGTGAACACGGTGGCCAAGGCGTACCGGGCGCTGGAGGGCGACGGGGTGATCGAGACGCGGGGCCGCAACGGCACGGTCGTGGCGGCCGCCGGCCCGGCCGCGGTGCGCGAGGCGGCGTCGGCCGCGCAGGCCTACGCGGAGCGGGCGCGCCGGCTCGGGCTGGCGGAGGAGGACGCCCTGGCCGCCGTCCGCGACGCCCTGCGGGCGGCCTACGGCGAGTAGCGGCGGCGGTCAGCGCGCCGGCGCCGGCTCCGGGGTCCGGGTCGCCGCCAGGCCCGCCCTGCGCGCCGCCCGCGCGAACGTCACCGCGTCCTGGACCGCCGCACCGCCGGGGTCGTTGTTGAAGTAGGCGAACACGTCCTCGCCCTCGGGCCAGGTCGTCGCGATGCGGTCCACCCAGGTCTCCAGGGACCGCCTGCCGTAGCGCGGCCAGGGCTGGGCGCGCCCCTGGTGGAAGCGGACGTAGCCCCAGCCGGCGGTGCGCCACAGCGGGGTGACCGGGCGGGCCAGGACGTCCGCCCAGCACAGGGCGGCACCCCGGGAGGACAGCACCTCGCGCACCTCGGCCGTCCACCAGGAGTCGTGCCGCGGCTCGACGGCGACCCGGGTGCCCGGCGGGAAGCAGGCCAGGCAGGCGTCCAGCAGGGACGGGTCGGCGCGCAGGGTGGGCGGGAGCTGGAGGAGGACCGGGCCCAGCCGGTCGCCCAGGCCCGCCGCGTGGGTCATCAGCCGGTGCACCGGCTCCTCCGGCTCCCGCAGGCGCTTGATGTGGGTCAGATAGCGGCTGGCCTTGACCGCGACCACGAAGTCCGGCGGCACCCGCACCCGCCAGGCGGCGAAGTTGTCGTACGACGGGAGCCGGTAGAAGGCGTTGTTGAGCTCCACGGTCAGGAACCGGCGCGTGTACTCCTCCAGCCACAGCCGCGCCGGAACGCCGGCCGGGTAGACGACCTCCCGCCAGTCCTTGTACTGCCATCCCGAGGTGCCAACGAACACGGTCATACGGCCATGAAAGCACCCGGATCCGCTGCCGACAGGTCCGCCGCCACCGGGCCGCCGGTCACAGGTACAGCCCCGCGTCCGCCCCGTCCCGCGCTCCCGGAACCGAGGTCGGCGCCGTGCCCCGGCGCAGCGCGTACAGCTCGGCCAGGGTGGCGCCGTCCCGGCCGACGCCCTCCTCGGTGCCGAGCCAGCCGGCCGCCTCGGCGCGGCTCAGCGGTCCCACCTCGATGCGGGCCAGACAGCGGCCGGGCCGTACGACGGCCGGGTGCAGGCGCTCCAGGTCCTCGTTGGTGGTGACGCCGACCAGGACGTTGCGGCCCTGGCCGAGCAGGCCGTCGGTGAGGTTGAGCAGCCGGGACAGGGCCTGCCCCGCGGTGTGCCGGGCCTCGCCCCGGATCAGCTCGTCGCAGTCCTCCAGCAGGAGCAGCCGCCAGCGGCCCTTGCCCGCCGCGTCCTCCTCGCCGATCGCGATGTCCATCAGGTAGCCGACGTCGGAGAAGAGCCGCTCCGGGTCGAGCACGCAGTCCACCTGGCACCAGTCGCGCCAGGAGCGGGCGAGCGTGCGCAGCGCGGAGGTCTTGCCGGTGCCGGGCGGCCCGTGCAGCAGGAGCAGGCGGCCGGCGATGTCCTCCGGCGTCGTCTTCATCAGGCGGTCCATCGCGTCCGCCACCGGCGCCGTGTAGTTGGGCCGGATCTCGTCCCAGGTGCCCGCCGAGATCTGCCGGGTGGTGCGGTGCGGGCCGCGGCGCGGGGAGACGTACCAGAAGCCCATGGTCACGTTCTCCGGCTGGGGCTCCGGTTCGTCGGCCGCGCCGTCCGTCGCCCGGTCGAGGACGGTCTTCGCCAGTTCGGCGGTGGTCGCGGTCACCGTGACGTCCGCGCCCCGGTTCCAGCGGGAGACCAGCAGTGTCCAGCCGTCGCCCTCGGCGAGGGTGGCGCTGCGGTCGTCGTCGCGGGCCGCCCGCAGCACCCGGGCGCCCTCCGGCAGCAGGGTCGCGCCGGAGCGGACGCGGTCGATGTTCACCGCGTGCGAGTACGGCTGCTCGCCCGTCGCGAAGCGGCCGAGGAACAGCGCGTCGACGACGTCGGACGGCGAGTCGGAGTCGTCGACGTGGAGCCGGATCGGCAGTGCGTCGTGTGGGTTCGCAGACATGCCCGCCATGATCCGGCACCGATGCCCTCCGCGCACGGCATTTCCACCCCTTGTCCCAGGTGTCCACACGCCTGCCGCGAGCCCCGGACCCGGCGGCCGCCGTGCTCGTTGACGGGTCGTCATGAGCGCCGTCGCGGGCGTGGCGGCGGCGGACCGGCGGGGCCGCGAGGGCGCTCCGCGGGGCGGCCGGGTCACCGGCGCGCAAGAGGGCGGCGGTGAACGTCCTGGGGTGATTGCGTCGAGAGGTGGTGAGAAGTCGTTGAGCCCGAAAAAGTTTTTGGCATGGACACTTCCAGTCAACACGCGTAGTTGCTACGACAGTTACGGCAGAGATCCTGCTAAACGGAGGTTCCATGAGACGTTCCCGACTTACCGGATTCGTGACCTCGCTCCTCCTCGCCGCCGGCCTCTCCCTCACCGGGGCCGTCACGGCGCAGGCCTCCTCGGCAGCCGTGACCGGTGGCTACGTGGCGCTCGGCGACTCCTACTCCTCGGGGGTCGGCTCGGGCAGTTACATCAGCTCCAGCGGAAGCTGCGACCGCAGCACCAAGGCGTACCCGTACCTGTGGAACGCCGCCCACAGCCCGTCCTCGTTCGCCTTCAACGCCTGCTCGGGCGCCAAGACCGACGACGTGCTGGCCAACCAGCTCGGCTCGCTCAACTCCTCCACCGGCCTGGTCTCCATCAGCATCGGCGGCAACGACGCCGGTTTCGCCGACGTCATGACGACCTGTGTGACCTCGTCCGACAGCACCTGCCTCGCCAAGATCAACACCGCCAGGGCGTACGTCGACTCCACGCTCCCCGGCAAGCTCGACGCCGTCTACAACGCGATCAGCGCCAAAGCCCCCACCGCCCGGGTCGTCGTCATCGGTTACCCCCGCTTCTACAAGCTCGGGCAGACCTGCCTCGGCCTCTCCGAGACCAAGCGGTCCGCGATCAACGACGCGGCCGACTACCTCGACAACGCCGTCCAGAAGCGCGCCCTCGACCACAACTTCGTCTTCGGTGACGTACGCACCACGTTCACCGGCCACGAGATCTGCTCCAGCAGCTCCTGGCTGCACAGCGTCAACTGGCTCGACATCGGCGAGTCGTACCACCCGACGGCGGCCGGCCAGTCCGGTGGCTACCTGCCGGTGCTCACCAACGCGGCCTGAGCCGGGCGGGTGAGGCCGTCGGACAAGGCCCTTCCGTGGCCGACCCGTGGGAGTGAACCCCCCGGGCGAGCCCGGAGCTGACGCGGAGACCCCGTTTGACGGGGTCTCCGCGCGGTCGTACCGGTCACCGGTAACGGCCGCGCGAGGCGCCCGTGTCCACGGCGGTGCCGGCTCAGCCGGCCGCGGACACGGCCCCCTTGAGCAGCAGACCGGCGCCCAGGGCGACGACGGTCAGCGCGGACGCCAGCGGCAGGGAGCGGCGTAGCAGCCCGGCCACCGGGTGGGACGTCCAGCGCGGGCGCCGCTCCAGCACCTGGGCGACGCCCGACCCCAGCCGGACCACCGCGAACCCGGCCGCCGTCAGGGTCAGCGCCAGACCGGCGCCGTACGCCACGACCAGCAGCAGCCCGAACCAGGCCTTCCCGAGCGCCGCGGCGCCGACCAGGACGACCACGGCGGAGGGGCTGGGCACCAGACCGCCGGCGAAGCCGAGCAGGATCGTGCCGCGCAGGGTCGGGGCGGTCGGATGGCTGTGGGTGTGACCGCCATGGGTGTGCACCACACCGCCGGAATGAGGGTGATGGTGTTCTTCGTCGGGACGGTGGTGATGGCCGTCGTGGTGCTCGTGCCGGCCGTGATGGTGATGGCCGTCGTGGTGCTCGTGCCGGCCGTGATGGTGATGGCCGTCGTGGTGCTCGTGCCGGCCGTGACGGTGATGGCCGTCGTGGTGGCGGCCGTGGTCCGGGCGTTCGGCGCCGGCGGCCTCCCGGGCCGCGCCCACCAGCGCCGGCGGGGCCTGCTCCGGCACGGGCCGGGCCCGCGGGTGCGCATACCGAAGCGCGCGCTCGCGCCAGGCCCGGCGCACCAGGCCGGCGCCCGCCGCGAGCACCAGCGCGCCCCCGGCCACGCCCAGCCAGGCGATCACCGACGGCGCGGCCGCCGAACCGGCGGTGACGAGCAGACCGAGGGCGACCACGCCGAGGGTGTGGGTCACCGTCACCGACGCCGCCAGGGGCAGCACGTCCCGGACCCGGGACCGGCCCCCGCGCGCGGCCGCCGTCGCCGCCATCAGGGTCTTGCCGTGCCCCGGGGCCAGGGCGTGCAGGGCGCCGAGGGCCACGGCGACGAGCAGCGCCAGCGCGGCGAAGCCGAGGGTGAGGTCCTGCCGGGCCACCAGATCGTCCAGGGCGCGGGTCCAGCGGTCGGCGCCCCGGGGCAGCACGGCCGCGCCGGGCGCGTCCTGCCGCTCCTCGGCCAGGGCCGGTCCGCCGGGCCGCACCCGCAGCGAGGCTCCGGCGGTGTCGGCCGGCGAGGACAGCAGGTCCTTCGGATACGTGGTCAGCTCGTGCGAGACCGACCGCCCCGGCACGTCCGTCGCGGTGAGCGTCATCCGGTCACCGCGCGCGGTGACCTCCCGCCAGCCGGGGCCGCCGGCCGCCGCGCCGCGGAAGCGGAGGGCCAGCGGCCTGCCCCCGGGCAGCGGCGCGGTGAACCGGCACTCCAGACGCAGGGTGTGCAGCCCCGCCTGCCCGGGCCGCAGCCGGGCCCGCGCGCTCGCGGGGGACAGCGCGGTGGCGCGTCCCGCCACGGTCAGCGCGCTGTCCGCGGCGGCCGCGGCGCACCGCCGCCCGGCCCACGCGTCCAGGCCCAGCCGCCGCACGGCCGGCCCGGCCTGGGTCGCCGGGATCTCCGCGAGATCCTCCACGTGGTCCACGCGGAGCCGGCCGGGGGCGACGACGAGGCCGTCGTACCGGTTCACCGTGAAGTTGCCGAGAGGGTGCGCGCTCGCCGTCGCGGCGGGCAGCAGCGCGAGGCCGCAGGCGGCGGTCAGGACGGCCGCCGCCAGGGCGGCCGGGCGGCGGAGCGTCACTCGGCGCCCCCCAACGCCTTCCGGGCCTCGGCCGCGCCCCGCGGCGAGAAGCCGGGGTTCAGCCGCAGCGCCGCCCGCAGCGAGGCACGGCCCTGTGCCGTGCGGCCCGTGGCCAGCTCGATCATGCCGCGGTGGTAGAGGAAGACGGCGTTGCGGTAGCCGGTGGCCGTGGCCCGGCGGGCCGGTGAAAGGGCCTCCTGGTCACGGCCGTTGACGTGCAGCGCCCAGGCGAGGGCGTCCGCGGTGTGCACGGTGCGCCGGCGGTCCCACTCGGCGCGGGCGGCGCGCAGCGCGGACGCCTTGTCCCCGTGGTCGGCGGCGGCCAGCGCGGTGTCCAGGTCGGCGTCGACGCCGTTGGCCCTGGCCAGGGCGGTCCAGGCGTCCACCAGCGCGTACTGCTCGCGCGCCTGCGCCTCGTCGCCGGCCGCGCCGCGCGCCTCGTACAGCTCGCCGAGCGCGACCAGCGGCCCGGGCAGCGGATAGCGGGCGACCACGGTCCGCAGCCCCCGGATCGCCTCGTCCCGGTGCCCGCTCGCCGCCTGGGCCCGGGCCCGGCCCTCCAGCGCCGGCAGATAGGTGTCGTCGGCGGCCAGAGCCCGGGCGTAGAAGCGGAGCGCGGACGCGTACCGCCCCTGGTTCCAGGCGAGCTGGCCGAGCTGGGCGGCCACGTAGGCGACGTCGCCGGACGAGGCGGCCGCGTCGAGGGCCTGCCGCAGGACCCGCCGGGCCGTCGCCACGTCCCCGCGCAGCTCGCGCACGTAGGCGTACCGGGTGAAGACCGGCACGCCCGGCCTGCGTTCGTCCGCCGTGCGGGCGGCCCGCGACGCCTGCGCGTACCGGCCGAGCTCCACCAGGGCGTCGACACGGGAGCACAGGGCGCGTTCGCTGTACGGGTTCCGCCGCAGCGCCCGGTCCGCGTAGCCGAGCGCGCCCGCGAAGTCGTGCCGGGCGGCGGCGAGGGCGGCCCGGCCGGCCAGCGCCCGGTCGTCGCCGGGCGCCAGTGCCAGGGAGCGCGCGAGAGCCTTGTCGGCCTGCGGGTAGCGGGCCGGGTCGCCGTTGGTCCGCGCCTGCTCGACGTAGGCCAGACCGAGGGTCGCCCAGCCGCCGTGGTCCCGTGGCTGCGACCGAAGATGGGCCTGCAGGGCGGCCACGGCGGCGTCCAGGTTCCCGCCGCCCAGCAGCCCGGGGTCGACGGCGGCGGAGGCCGCCGCCGGCAGCGCCCGGCCGTCCCGCAGGGCCCCGGCGGCGATCGCGCCGCCGGTCAGCGCGACCGCCAGCAGCACCGCGGGCCCCGCGAGCCGCGCGGCCCGCCACCGCCGTGCGGCGGCCCGGGCCCGCCGCACGGCGGCCACCCGCTCGTCAGCCCCCGCCGCGCCCCGCGCCCCGTCCGGCCCGGCGCCGGGCCCGGGCCGCGGTGCGGGTGCGGTGCCGGGAGGCGGCGCGGACGCGGCCCCGGGCCGCGGTGCGGATGCGGTGCCGGCAGGCGGTGCGGGTTCGGTGCGGGGTGGCGGCGGGGCGCCGGGCCCGGCCGTGCGGGCGGTTCGCCCGTCGGTCTGCTCGTCGTTCGTGCGCGGGGCCATGCCGTCTCCTGGATCGCCTGGTGCCGGTTCGAAAAGCGGAGGGCGCGGCCCGCCGTGGGGGAAGGGAAACGGGCCGCGCCGGTTCGGGGGTGTGTCAGTACGGGCGCCGCATCCGGCGGCGCCACCAGGCGAGGGCGGTGCCGATCAGCAGGACGCCGGCCGCGCCGGAGGCCGCCGAGGCGGCGATCAGCACGGCGTTCCCGGAGCCGGCGGAGCCCGCCCCGGCCGGCCGCAGCGCGTCGCCGAGCTGACTGCGCACGTCCGCGCCCTCGGCGGTGCCCTTGGCGAGCGCGCCGCGCGAACCGGCGGTGGGCTGGGCGACGTACGGGAAGTACTTCTCGAACTTCTTGTCGTTCTCGTCCACCGCGTCGCCCAGATCGTTCTTGGCGCCGACCAGTTCGCCCTCCATCACCTGGAGCGCCTCGTCGACCACGTCGTCGGTGAGCCGGCGGCCGTTCGGGAAGCCCGCGTTGTCGCCGTCCAGGACGCCCAGCCGCTTCGGATGCATGGCCGGCTTGATCGAGGTGTTCAGCCGCAGTTGCTCCGAAGGCTTCACGTTCGGCGGCTGGTTGAGGCCCTTGACGCCCTTCAGGAAGACGTCGACCAGGTCGTCGCGCGGCTCGGCGGGCGCCTTGATCTTGTAGATGCCCTCGATGAGCTTCGGCAGCTCCGGGCCGGTGACGTTCTTCAGGAACTGGGCGTCGTACGAGGGCTGCGAGGCGTTGAACCGGTCCTTGTCCTTCTGCGGGTTGACGACCTCGTTCACCAGCGGGTTGCCCAGGCGCGAGACCTGCGCGTAGTAGCCCTGCGCGTTGCGGCGCTGGGTGGTCGACCAGATGCCGACCACCGGCTGTCGGCCGGACTCGCGGATCAGGTCGTTGGGCACCTGCAGCGCGATGGTGTTGACGTTGTAGCCCTTGAGCGTGTCCCGGCCGACCTCGGTGAGGTTGCCCCCGTACAGCAGGTCGAAGACGCGCAGGTCCAGGAAGAACGGGTCGTCGGCCTGGCCGGCGAAGGTCGCGGCACCGCCGGCCGCCTTGTACACGGCCTGCGAGCGCAGCTTGCCGTAGTCCGGCATGGACGCCTTGCCCACGTTCGACGGCGCCACCGGTACGTCGTCCGCGAGCTTCGTCCGCGACACCACGTGCTGGTTCCTCAGCCGGACCAGGTCGATGTCGTACGTCTGCGTGACGTTGAGGTCCGGGTCGTCCAGGCTGGTGACCGGACCGGTGTTGTACAGGAACGTGTTCCCGTTCTTCGTGTGCGTCCTGAAGGTGTAGCGGAAGAGCAGGTCGTCCCGCGCGTCACCGTTGTTGTCGACGTGGATGTCGTACTGCGCGTCGTCCGCGAACGTGTAGAAGTTCGGGCCGCCGGCCGGGTCCTCGAACGGGATCCAGTCGGCCACGATCGTCGTGGTGTCCGGCTTGTCCGGGCTGACGAACGCGTACAGGTCCGTGTTGTCGTACTGCGGTGTGCCCGATATCAGCGGCGCCTCGCGGTGCGAGGAGGCGGAGGCCGCCCCGGGTTCCAGCGTGGCGACGCCGGCGGCCGCGAGCCCGCCGGCGGCCAGCGCGCCACAGATGAGCGTGACCAGGCCCTTGCGACCGGTGCCGCTCCTGGAGAAGAGAGGTGTCATGCCGTCCGTCCTCAGTGCCGACTTGCTCCGACGGACGGGTATACGGAGCGGGTTCGCCGGCCGGATTGGTCGGCGCGGGAATTTCTTTCGGGTCCCGCGGGACCCGCGTTTTCGGCTCCCGGATGCGTATCAACCGCCGGAGGTGTGCGCTCGTGCGGATGCGTGGAGTCAGAGGCGGGGGCCGGACCGGATGCGGTCACGGAGCGGGGAGCGGGGCGCGGGCGGACGAACTGCTGCTGCTCGTGGCGGACGGGGACCACAGGGCGTTCGAGGACCTGTACGCACTGGTGTCCGGGCCGGTGTTCGGGCTGGTGCGGCGCGTGGTGCGCGATCCCGCGCAGTCCGAGGAGGTCGCACAGGAGGTGCTGCTCGAACTCTGGCGCTCGGCGGGCCGGTTCGACCCACGGCGGGGCAGCGCCCTGTCCTGGATCCTCACCCTCGCCCACCGCCGCGCCGTGGACCGGGTGCGCAGCGCACGCGCGGCCGGCGAGCGCGAGCAGCGGGAGGCCCTGCGCGCCGGGGAACCGGCCTTCGACCAGGTCGCCGAGGAGGTGGAGGCCGGACTGGAGCGCGAGTGGGTGCGCCGCTGCCTGAACCGGCTCACGGCGCTGCAGCGCCAGTCCGTCACCCTCGCCTACTACGACGGCTACACCTACCGTGAGGTGGCCGAGCGGCTCCAACTGCCGCTCGGCACGGTCAAGACCCGGATGCGCGACGGGCTCACCCGGCTGCGCGAGTGCCTGGGAGGTGCCGCGTGAGCCCGCTGGGCCGCCTGCTGGGCCGTGAGGACCCGCACTCCCTCGCCGCGCCCCACGCGCTCGACGCCCTCGGACCCGGCGAACGGCGCCGCTTCGAGAAGCACCTGGGCAGGTGCGACCGCTGCGCCGCCGAGGTGCGGGCGCTGTCCGAGGACGCGGTCCGCCTCGCCTGGTCCACGGCCGAGCCGGCGCCGGCCGCCCTGCGCGACCGGGTCCTGGCCGCCGTCCGCACCACCGCCCAGGAGCGGCCGCCCGCCGGGGAGCGCGCGACCCGGCTGCCCCCGCACGTCTGGGGCGGCCAGCCCCCGCCGCGCACCCGTACGCCCCGGTCGCGCCCCCTGTTCGTCCCGTTCGCCACGGCGACCGCCGCCGCGGCCCTCGTCGTCGCCTCGCTGTTCGCGGTCCAGGCCGGCCGCACCCATGACCGGCTCGACGCCGAGCAGGCACGGGCACGTGAGATCGCCCACGTTCTCGCGGCGCCCGACGCCCGGGCCGCGGCGAGCGGGGACGGCCGGGGCCGCGGTATCGGAGTGATCGCCTCCGTATCCGAGGGGCGGGCCGTCGTCACCCTCAGCGGGTACGGCGCCCCCTCCGGCGGCCGCGTCCACCAGCTCTGGGTCATGCGCCCCCATGCGCGGCCCCGCTCGCTGGGCCTCCTCGCGGGCGACACGCCCTTGGTCGCCCAGGGTCTCGGCAGATCCTCGACGTCACTCGCCGTGACCGTCGAGCCCGACGGCGGATCGGCGCAGCCCACTGGTCAGCCGGTTGCTCAACTCACCCTGAAAGTGGTCGGATTCGGAGAGTAGTCAGCGACGAATGGTCAACCTCCTTGTGGGGAAGGTGAATCCTGTGGGCGAGATACACGGGTGCTCCACCGGGGCGATAGGGTTACCCTGCCCGGGCCGGGTGGACTCGTACGGGTGGGGAGTGACATGGAGCAGATAACAGTGCGCAGCAGGGCCAGGGTTCCTGCGATCACCTGCGGGAGCAGCGCGACCAGTTCGCGCCTCGACCGCCATCTGGCGGTGCTGGCGGGTCCCGCCATACCGCAGGTCGAGACGGTCGAGGCCACCTCGCTGATGCGTGAGCTGACGGCGCGCGACACCCCGCACCAGCGCAGCGACCGGGGCCGGCGGGTCAGCCGGGTCTCCCTGTTCGCGCCGCTGCGCCGGCTGCGCCGTTCGCTGTTCGGCGGGCACTGAGCCGGCACCGAGCCGACACCGAGCGCACCCCGCGAGGCCCCGCGGGGTCCCCGAGCGGGCCGGCGGACCCGGACCCGTCCGGGGCCCGCGCTCAGGCCACCACACCGTCCCGGCGCAATGCTGCGATCTCGCCGTCCGTCATCCCCACGGCGCGCAGCAGGGGCTCGGTGTGCTGTCCGAGCGCGGGCACGTCGCCCATCCGTGCCTCCTCCCCGCCCGGCAGCGTGAGGGGAGGCAGCAGCGCCTTCAGCGGTCCGGCCGGCGTACCCACCTGACGCCACCGGTCCCGGGCCGCGAGCTGCGGGTGGCCGGCCAGCTCGTGCAGGTCGCGCAACCGCGCGCAGGCGATCCCGGCCCTCTCCAGCAGGTCCAGCGCCTCGTCGGCGCCGAGCGCGGCCAGCTCCCGTGCCACCAGCTCGTCGGTCCGCGCCCGGTTGGCCACCCGGGCCGCGTTCGTCGCGAAGTCCGGGTCCGTTCCCAACTCCGGTCTGTTCAGCACCTGTTCCGCCAGCCGCCGCCACTCCCGGTCGTTCTGCACCGACAGCAGCACCCGTCCGCCGTCCGCCGTCGGATAGGCGTCGTAGGGCGCGATGACGGCGTGCGCGAGCCCGGTGCGGGCCGGCGGCTCTCCGCCGTGCATCGCGTGGTGCAGGGGATGCCCCATCCACTCCGCGAGCGCCTCCAGCATCGACACCTCCACCGGTCCGCCCCGCCCGGTGACGCCGCGCCGGACCAGGGCGGCCAGCACACCGGAGAAGGCGTACATGGCCGCCGCGATGTCCGCCGCCGGGATGCCCGCCTTGACCGGCTGCCCGGGTGTCCCGGTCACCGACACGAGACCGGCCTCGCACTGCACGAGCATGTCGTACGCCCGCTTGTCCGCGTACGGGCCCGAACCGCCGTACCCGGAGATGTCCACGGCGATCAGCCGCGGGTGCGTCGCGCACAGCGTGGCCGCGTCCAGCCCCAGCCGGGCGGCGGCCCCGTGGGCCAGGTTCTGCACGAACACGTCCGCCTCCGCGACCAGCCGCCGCACCACCGCCAGGCCGCGCGGGTCCTTCAGGTCAAGGGCGATGGACTCCTTGCCGCGGTTGCACCACACGAAGTGCGAGGCGAGCCCGCCGGCGGCGGTGTCGTACCCCCGCGCGAAATCACCTCCGTCGACCCGCTCCACCTTGACGACCCGGGCGCCGAGGTCGGCGAGCTGCCGGGTGGCGAAGGGCGCGGACACGGCCTGCTCGACGGCGACGACGGTGATGCCCTCCAGGGGCAGCGGCAGTTGATCCATGGGCCGGATGATCTCCCCTGACCGGCGGTCCTGTCAGCCCCTTGCGACGCACGGCACCGGACGCCGCGGGCTGATCCGGCGCGCATCGTCGGACAGGCCCTACAGCAGCGCGAACTGGCCGTCCGGGCCCTCCTCCTGGTGGTCCAGGACCGAGGCGGGGCGGCGGGCGGAGGCCGGGACCGGGAGGACGCCCGCGCGCCGCAGCCCGGCCGCGGTGACCGGTGAGGTGACCTCGAAGGCGGTCCGCCCTGGACGCAGCTCCGCCAGCAGGGTCAGCACCGTGACCAGCTCCAGCAGCTCCGACGTCCAGGCCTGCGGCCAGCCGGCGGGGCGGATCGCCGAGAGGGTGCCCGGCGCCGCCGGCGCGGTACGGGCCGTGAACCAGGCCTGCAGGACCCGGACCCCGGCCACCTCGTAGTCCCAGGCCTCCGGCGGCACGGGGGAGATGCGGCCGTCGTCGAGGTGCAGCGTCTCCTCCTCGCGGTCGTAGTGCAGGGTCAGGGGGCGCGCGGGCAGCGGGGCGCGGACGTAGGGGCGGCGGCCGCCGGGCAGCTTGGGGCGTTCGCCGTCGCGGCGCATCAGCCACAGCACGCGCCGGCCCAGCTCCACGCCCGCGGTCCAGACCTCGGCGTCCCGCGTCAGCGGGACGGTGAGATCGGGGCGGGCCGCCGCCAGGATCCAGGCCAGCACGTCCACGGCCGTGGGGCGTTCACCCAGCAGGGCGGCGAGATGGTCCAGCAGGCCGGGCGCCAGGTTCGGCTCCGTGCCGTCCGGGCGGCGGTACAGCGGGCGGATCCGGCCGGGGCGCAGCAGCGGCAGCAGCGAGGTCGCGAGCAGGGGGCCGCCGTCGCCGGTCTCCACCACGAACACCTGCCGCTCGCCGGCCACCCGCCACAGCTCCGGCCGGGCCGCGTCGAGCAGCCGGTGGTCCGGGATCAGCCACTGCTCGTCGAACGGCGCCGCCAGCACCCGCACCGGTTCCGCGCAGGGGCCCTCGGCGCGCGCCAGCCGTTCGGTGCCGGTGGACTGGCCGGGGAGCTGGCCCACCGCGGAGTGCGGGGTGCGGGAGCGGGTCGGCTCGAACAGGGCCTCCCGCTCCGGACCCGCCGCCCGGAGCAGCGCGTCCCAGCGGGCCCGCAGGGAGCCGGGGTCGGGCGCCGTCGGCCAGGCGCGGCCCGGCCGCGGCGGTGCGACGGACCACGGCATGAGGTCCGCCAGCGGCGGAGCGTCGTCGTGCGTCACGCTGGGCATCGTAGAGCCTGCCGGCGACGGCCGGGTCAGGTGGCGTCCAGGGTCACCGTGAAGGAGAAGCGGTCGCCCCGGTAGTGGATGACCACCACGTCCAGCGCCCGGCCCGCGGTGTCGTAGGTCACGCCGGTGTAGTGCAGGATCGGGCTGAGCAGCGGCACCCGCAGCAGCCGCGCGGTCTCCGGGTCGGCGAGCCGGGCCTCCACGGTGTCCGTGATGCGGCTGATGTCCGCGCCCGCGACGTCCCGCAGCACCTTGGTCATCGGCCAGCGCACCAGGTCCCGCACGTCGATGCGGGCGGCGAGTTCGGGCCGGACGTGGTTGCGCGCGTGGTTGGTCGGCTCGCCGGTCTTCTCGTCGCTGCGCAGCCGGTGGTACGTCGCCACCTCCGCCAGGTCCGGGAAGTGCTCGGCGAGTTCGCCGGTCACCGGGGTGCTGCCCTGCTCCAGCAGCTCGGTGGTCATGCCGGACTGCTGGGCGACGATCGCGTCCACCGAGCCCAGCAGCCGCACCGGGGCGCCGCGCCGCGCATCGGGTTCGATGAACGTGCCGCGCCGCCGGTGGCGGCTGATCAGCCCCTCGTCCTCCAGTTCCTTCAGCGCCTGGCGCATGGTGAGCACGCTCACCCCGTAGTGCTCCGCGAGCCGCTCCTCGGTGGGCAGGCGCAGCGGGTCCCGCGGTGAGCGGCCCAGTATCGAGGCGCGCAGCGACTGCGAGACCTGGTACCACAGCGGCAGCTTGCGGTTCAGGACGATCGAATCCGGGGCGAAGGAGGTCACGGGCTATCCGTACCTGTTCGGGATCGTTCGGTGCAACGGAGCCGTCACAGCGCGCGGAAGTGACGTTCGAGGCCCTGCCAGACGTCGTCGTAGCGCTGCTGGAGATGGCCGGCGCCGGCCGCCTGCGGGGCGAGCGTCAGCGGCCAGCGGGTCTCGAACATGAACGCCAGCCCGTCGTCGACCCGCTGCGGCCTCAGCTCGGCCGCGCTCGCCCGGTCGAAGGTCTCCCGGTCCGGGCCGTGCGCCGACATCATGTTGTGCAGCGAGCCGCCGCCCGGCACGAACCCCTCGGCCTTGGCGTCGTAGGCGCCCTCGATGAGGCCCATGTACTCGCTCATCACGTTCCGGTGGAAGTACGGCGGCCGGAAGGTGTCCTCGCCCACCAGCCAGCGCGGAGCGAACACCACGAAGTCGACGCCGGCCAGGCCCGGGGTGTCCGACGGGGAGGTCAGCACCGTGAAGATGGACGGGTCCGGGTGGTCGTAGGAGATGGTCCCGATCACATTGAAACGGCGCAGGTCGTAGACGTACGGCACATGGTTGCCGTGCCAGGCGACCACGTCGAGCGGGGAGTGGTCGTACGTGGCGGTCCAGAGGTTGCCGCAGAACTTGTTGACCACCTCCACCGGCCCCTCCACCTCCTCGTACGCGGCGACCGGGGCCCGGAAGTCCCGGGCGTTGGCGAGTCCGTTGGCGCCGATGGGCCCGAGGTCGGGGAGCTGGAAGGGCGCTCCGTAGTTCTCGCACACATAGCCGCGGGCGGACGGGCTCGGCCCGCCGTCCGGTGCGGTGTCGAGCAGCTCCACGCGGAAGCGCACCCCGCGCGGGATCAGCGCCACATGTGCGGGCTCCACATGGAGCCGGCCGAACTCGGTGTGCAGCAGCAGTCCGCCCCGCTCCGGCACGATGAGCAGCTCACCGTCGGCGTCGGAGAACACCCGCTCCATCGAGGCGTTGGCGTGGTACAGGTGCACGGCCATGCCGGTCCGCTGGGTCGCGTCGCCGTTGCCGCCCAGCGTCCACAGGCCCGCCAGGAAGTCGGTGCCGGCCGGCGGCTCGGGCAGCGGGTTCCAGCGCAGCCGGTTGGGGTCGGGCACGGTCTCGGTGAACGGCGCGGTGCGGATCGCGCCGTTGCCGGTGCGGGTGAACGCGGGGTGCGCGGCCGAGGGGCGGACGCGGTACAGCCACGAGCGCCGGTTGTGCGCCCGCGGCTCGGTGAACGCCGTCCCGCTGAGCTGCTCGGCGTACAGGCCGAGCGGCGCGCGCTGCGGCGAGTTGCGGCCCTCGGGCAGGGCGCCCGGCACCGCCTCCGAGGCGTGCTCGTTGCCGAACCCGGTCAGGTACGACAGTCCCTCGGCGGTCTTCCGCGCGTCCCCGCTCATCGATCGCTCCCTTGCGCTCCTGATTCCTATGCATCACCGTAGGAATGAGTGGGGCGCGGGCGCAAGGGGGCGCCGGACGCCGGGTGTCGGGCGTCCTTACCCCGCCCGCCCTCCGAGCGGGCGCCGTCCCGGCCCGTGCGGTCGATGAGTGCAGCAGCCACCTTTTTCCGTACCGGGGGGCGAGGTTCACCCGACCCCGCCGGAGAGGCATCATGAAGTCCGTGCCCCACGCGACATCGCTTCGCCGCGCGCCCGTCCAGAGGCGCAGCGCGGAACGGCTGACCAGGATCCTCGACGCCTGCGCCGACCTCCTCGACGAGGTCGGCTACGAGGCCCTGAGCACCCGCGCGGTGGCCGCGCGCGCCGAGGTGCCCATCGGCTCGGTCTACCGGTTCTTCGGCAACAAGCGGCAGATGGCCGACGCCCTCGCCCAGCGGAACCTGGAGCGGTACACCGAACGCGTCGCGGAGCGGATGAAGGGCGAGCGGCGGGGGGACTGGCGGGCCGCCGTGGACGCCGTGCTGGACGAGTACCTGGCCATGAAGCGCACCGCGCCCGGCTTCTCCCTCGTGGACTTCGGCAACCAGATACCGGTCGGCGCCCGGCAGGCGGAGCCCAACACCCGGGTCGCCGACCGGCTCACCGACCTGCTCGCCGGCCATCTCGGCCGCACCCCCGGCGAGGAGCTGCGCCGCGTCTTCCTGGTCGCCGTGGAGAGCGCCGACACCCTGGTCCAACTGGCCTTCCGGGTCGCCCCCGAGGGGGACCCGGCGATCATCCACGAGACCCGTGAGCTGCTGCGGGCGTACCTGGGGCGCGTCCTCGACTGAGCCGGCCGCCGGCCGACGCCGCCACAGGGCTCCCCTCCATGCCTACCGGTCGGTATGCTCACCGTCCGAGCCTGCCCGGGCCCGCCCGGGCCCACCGGGGCGGGCTCGGCAACGCCGCCGATCCTCCGGGAGGACCCGTGCCCCGCACCGCCCTGCGAATCTGCCCCCTGTGCGAGGCCACCTGCGGGCTGACCCTCACCGTCGAGGGCACCCGGGTCACCGGCGCCCGCGGCGACCGCGAGGACGTCTTCAGCAAGGGCTTCATCTGCCCCAAGGGCGCCGCCTTCGGGGCCGTCGACTCCGACCCCGACCGGCTGCGCGTTCCGCTGGTCCGTGAGGACGGCGCGCTGCGCGAGGCCACCTGGGAGGAGGCCTTCGACGCGGTCGCGGCGGGGCTGCGCCCGGTCGTCGAGCGGTACGGGCCGCACGCCCTCGGAGTGGTCCTCGGCAACCCCAACGTGCACACCGTGGCCGGCGCGCTCTACCCGCCGGTCCTGCTTGCGGCCCTGCGCACCCGCAGCCTGTTCACCGCCTCCACGGTCGACCAGATGCCCAAGCACGTCTCCAGCGGCCTGCTCTTCGGCGACGCGCACGCCATCCCCGTCCCGGACCTCGACCGCACCCACCACCTGCTGCTGATCGGCGCCAACCCCCTGGAGTCCAACGGGAGTCTGTGCACCGCCCCCGACTTCCCCGGCCGGCTCAAGGCCCTCCGGGCCCGCGGCGGCCGGCTCACCGTGGTGGACCCCCGCCGCACCCGCACCGCGAAACTCGCCGACCGGCACCTCGCGATCCGCCCCGGCACCGACGCCCTGCTGCTCGCCGCCCTGGCCACCGTGCTGTTCGAGGAGGACCTGACCGACCTCGGCGCGCTCGCCCCGCACGTCCAGGGCGTCGGGGAACTCCGCGACGCCCTGCGGGACTTCACCCCTGAGGCGGTGGCCGAGGCCTGCGACCTGGACGCGGACCTCATCCGCACCCTCGCCCGCGAACTGGCCGCCGCCCCCACCGCCGCCGTCTACGCCCGCATCGGAAGCTGCACCGTCCCGCACGGCACCCTGGCGAGCTGGCTGGTCGACGTCCTCAACGTCCTCACCGGCAACCTGGACCGGCCCGGCGGCGCCCTCTTCCCGCAGGCCGCCACCGGCCGCACCCCCCGCCCGGCCGGCCCCGGGCACGGCTTCGCCCTCGGCCGCTGGCACTCCCGGGTCCGGCGTCTGCCCGAGGCCAAGGGCGAGTTGCCGCTCTCCGCGCTCGCCGAGGAGATCGACACCGCCACCGACGAGGGCGAACCGGTCCGCGCGCTCGTCGTGATCGCGGCCAACCCGGTGCTGTCCGCGCCCGACGGCGACCGCCTCGACAAGGCCCTGCGCTCACTGGACTTCATGGTCAGCGTCGACCCCTACCTCAACGAGACCTCCCGCCACGCCGACGTCGTGCTGCCCCCGCCGCCGCCCTCGCAGAGCCCGCACCACGACTTCGCCTTCAACGGCTTCGCCGTCCGCAACCAGGTCCGCTACAGCCGCCCCGCCGTACCCCTCGAACCCGGCCGCATGGCCGAGACCGAGATCCACGCCCGGCTGGTGCTGGCCGCGACGGGCATGCACGGCGCCGACCCGGCCGCCGTGGACGCGACGGTCGTCGAGCAGACCCTCGGCAAGGCCGTGCAGGACGTCCACTCCCCGGTGCACGGCCGCGATCCGCGGGAACTCGCCGCACAGCTCACCGGGGACGACGGCCCGGAGCGACGGCTCGACCTGATGCTGCGCCTCGGCCCCTACGGCGACGGCTTCGGCGCCCGGCCCGACGGGCTCACCCTGCGCGCACTGCTCGGCCACCCGCACGGCATCGACCTCGGCCCGCTGCGCCCACGCCTGCCGCAGCCGCTGAAGACCGTGAGCGGCCGGATCGAGCTGCTGCCCGCGCCGATCGCCGGCGACCTGCCGCGGCTGCGCCGGGCGCTGCGCGAACGCCCCGCCGCACTGGTCCTCGTCGGCCGCCGCCACCTGCGCTCCAACAACAGCTGGATGCACAACGTGCCCGCCCTCACCGGCGGCAGCAACCGCTGCACCCTCCAGCTCAACCCGCGGGACGCCGCGCGCCTCGGCATAGGGGACGGCGAACCGGTGCGGGTGACGGGCGCCGGGGGAGCGGTCACCGCGCCCGCCGAGGTCACCGACGCGGTCCGGCCGGGCGTGGTGAGCCTGCCGCACGGCTGGGGCCACGACCGCGCCGGCACCCGGCTGAACCACGCCGGCGCCGACCCCGGCGTCAACGTCAACCAGCTTCTCGACGGCAGCCTGCTCGACCCGCTGTCCGGCAACGCGGTCCTCAACGGCGTGCCCGTCGAGGTGGCGGCCGTGCCGGAAAAGCTCACCGCGCGGACCTGAGCAAAGCTGTGACCTGGACTTTCGCGCTTATTGCTCGCGTGTCGACCACTTGTTAACGCCGTTTGACGGGACCTAACGTCGTCGCACCGCCGGCCCCAGGTGGGATGTTCAAGGGCGAACGTTAGGTATCCACATGCTGACCATCCTCGGCTTCGCCATGATCGCGACCTTCCTGGTCCTGATCATGCTGAAGAAGATGTCGCCGATCGCGGCGCTCGTGCTCATACCGGCACTCTTCTGTGTGTTCGTGGGCAAGGGCGCCCACCTCGGCGACTACGTCATCGACGGCGTCACCGGCCTCGCCCCCACGGCGGCGATGCTCATGTTCGCGATCGTCTACTTCGGCGTGATGATCGACGTCGGCCTCTTCGACCCGGTCGTCCGCGGCATCCTCAGGTTCTGCAAGGCCGACCCGCTGCGGATCGTCGTCGGCACGGCCGTCCTGGCCGCGATCGTCTCCCTCGACGGCGACGGCTCCACCACCTTCATGATCACCGTCTCGGCGATGTACCCGCTCTACAAGCGGCTGAAGATGAGCATGGTCGTGATGACCGGCGTGGCGGCCATGGCCAACGGCGTGATGAACACGCTCCCGTGGGGCGGGCCGACCGCGCGTGCCGCGACGGCGCTGAAGCTGGACGCGAGTGACATCTTCGTCCCGATGATCCCGGCCCTGGCCGTGGGCCTGCTGTTCGTCCTCGTCCTCGCGTACGTCCTCGGGCGGCGCGAGCGCAAGCGGCTCGGCGTGCTCACTCTGGACGAGGCCCTGGTGGAGGCCCCCGAGACGGAGACCGTGCTGGTCGGCGCGGGTTCCGGCAGGACCCCGGCGCCCACCGCCGGCGCCGGCGATGGCCTGCCCGGGGAGCCCGGTGAGGAGGGCTTCCAGGGCCTCGACCCCGAACGCGCGACCCTGCGGCCGAAGCTGTACTGGTTCAACGCGCTGCTCACCGTGGCCCTGCTCACCGCCATGATCATGGAGTGGCTGCCGATCCCGGTGCTGTTCCTGCTCGGCGCCGCCCTCGCGCTGACCGTCAACTTCCCGCACATGCCGGACCAGAAGGCCCGCATCGCCGCGCACGCCGAGAACGTCCTCAACGTCTCCGGCATGGTCTTCGCCGCCGCCGTCTTCACCGGGGTGCTCCAGGGCACCGGCATGGTGGACCACATGGCGGAGTGGCTGGTGCGCAACATCCCCGACGGGATGGGCCCGCACATGGCCCTCGTCACCGGCGTGCTGAGCATCCCGCTCACGTACTTCATGTCCAACGACGGCTTCTACTTCGGCATCCTGCCGGTGCTCGCCGAGGCGGGCCAGGCGCACGGCGTCCCCGCCGTGGAGATCGCCCGCGCCTCGATCGCCGGCCAGCCGCTGCACATGTCCAGCCCGCTGGTCCCGGCCGTGTACGTCCTCGTCGGCATGGCCAAGGTCGAGTTCGGCGACCACACCAGGTTCGTCGTGAAGTGGGCCGCCCTCACCTCCCTGGTGGTGCTCGGCGCGGCCGCCGTGTTCGGCATCCTCTGACCCGCCCGGAAGCCCCTGAAGCCCCTGAAGTCCCGGAAGCCCCTGGAGTCCCGGAAGGAACGCGCTCATGACGCCCGGTGGGAACCGCGGCTGGCTGCTCCGCCTGGTCATCGCCTTCGGCCTCGCGCAGGGGGCGGTGTCGATGGCCCGGCCCGCCGTCTCCTACCGGGCCCTCGCGCTCGGCGCCGACGAGCGGGCGGTCGGTGTCATCGCGGGCGTGTACGCCCTGCTCCCGCTGTTCGCGGCGGTACCGCTCGGCCGCCGCACCGACCACGGCCGCTGCGCTCCGCTGCTCCCGGCCGGCGTGGTCCTCATCTCCGGCGGCTGCCTCCTCAGCGGACTGGCCGGCTCCCTGTGGGCGACCGCCCTGTGGAGCGGGGTGATGGGGCTCGGGCACCTGAGCTTCGTGATCGGCGCCCAGTCGCTGGTGGCGCGGCAGTCCGCGCCGCACGAACAGGACCGCAACTTCGGGCACTTCACCATCGGCGCCTCCCTCGGCCAGCTCGTCGGGCCGGTCGCCGCCGGCGCCCTCATCGGCGGTCCCGACATGGCCGGCAGCAGCGCGCTGGCCCTCGTCGTGGCGGGCGCGGGCGGGGCGCTCGCGCTCACGTCGCTGTGGCGCGTCGAGGACCGGGACGCCGTGGGATCCGGCGTCCCGGGCGGCGAACGGGTGCCGGTGGGCGGGATCCTGCGGGCCCGGGGCGTGCCCGCCGGAATGCTGATCAGCCTCTCCGTGCTCTCCGCCACCGACATCCTCACCGCCTATCTCCCGGTGGTCGGCGAGCACCGGGGCATCGCCCCCGCGGTGATCGGCGTCCTGCTCAGCCTGCGCGCCGGGGCCACCATCGCCTGCCGGCTCGTGCTCACCCCGCTGCTGCGGCTGCTGGGCCGTCCCGCGCTGCTCACGGTGACCTGTTTCCTGGCGGCCGTGCTGTGCGCGGGGGTGCCGGTGCCGGTGCCGGTGTGGGCGCTCGGCGTGATGCTCACCGTCCTCGGCTTCTGCCTCGGCGTCGGGCAGCCGCTGTCCATGACGACGGTCGTGCAGGCCGCCCCGGCCGGCGCCCGCTCCACCGCGCTCGCCCTGCGGCTGACCGGCAACCGGCTCGGCCAGGTCGCCGCACCGGCCGCGGCCGGACTGGTCGCGGGGGTGGCCGGAGTGGCCGCGCCGTTCGTGATGCTGGGGGCGTTGCTGCTGCTGTCCTCGGCGGTGGCGGTGCGGTCGCCCGAGGGCGGAAAGCCGTACCGGGCAGCCGATTCGGCACCCGGGAAAGGCCGGAAGGGAGCGGCGTTGCGCCGCACGAGCGATATCTGACGGCGCGTCCGGCGTTGGTGCGGCCGGCCGTGGAGCGCATGCGTGAGAGTCCAACGAAGAGCGATTTGTATGAAAATCGTCTAACTCGGAGGAGCTTGCATGCCCACCCTGACACTTCCACGGACCTTCTCCCGCGCGAGTGCCACCGTTCTCCTCACCGCCCTCGCCGTGGCGGGCGCGTCGTGGGTGGAGGCCCCCAACGCGGCGGCTCAGGGAGAGAACGGCGACATCAGGATCCACAACGCGCGTTCCACCAACCCGCCCTCGTTCATCGGTTCGGCGAAGGACGACCCGGTGGTCTGCAAGTTCTTCCTCGAGGCGGTCAACTTCGACTCGCTGCCGGCAGTCACGTACACCATCACGCCCCAGCCACCGCTGCCCACCGCCGCCACCGTGACCGGGAGCATCCAGCTCGCCGGCGGCGCCGGCCACACCGACCCGCTGGGGCTCGCGGACGGGCAGTACAAGATCAGCTGGACCGTGGGGACGCCACCGGCCCTGAAGGAGAAGGTGTTCCGCGTCAACTGCCACGACGGCAGGACGGAGGGCCAGCACGGCCCGGGGGGCCAGATCGAGGACCACCAGCAGAACAACGACCAGCGGGGCGACTCGGCCTGGGGTCCGGGCGGCGACCGCAACGACGGTCCCCCCAGGGGCGGTGTGCACGCGGGCGGCGGCGGGCTCGTCGACACCTCGGGCGCGTTCTCGCCGGTGGCGGCCGCCGCGGCCGTCGGACTGGTCGCGGTCAGCGGCGCGCTGTACATCCGGCTGATCCGCCGGCGGCCCCATGGTGCCGCGTAGGCGCCGACGCAGGCCGTGGTACCGGACCCGGGCCTACCGCCTCGCCAGGACGGCTCTGCTCGCGACCGTCCTGGTGACGGTGGGAGTCCGCTGCGGCGGCCCGGACGGACCGGACCTGGCGGGCGGCCGCACCGGCGACGCACGGCAGGGGGACGGCGCCGGCCGGACGCCCCCGCCCCGCCCGCTGTCCACCCGGTCCCGGCCGACGGACTTCCGCATCCCGTCCCTCGGGATCGACGCCCCCGTCATCGGTCTGGCGCTGGAGGGCGACCGGCAGTTGTCGACCCCGCCGCTCGACCGGCCCAACGAGGTTGGCTGGTACCAGGGCGGTCCCACACCGGGGGAGACCGGCACCGCGATCGCCGTCGGCCACCGCGACACCCGGACCGGCGCCGCCGTCTTCGCGGCCCTGGCCCACGTCGAGCCCGGCAAGCCGATCGAGGTCGGGCGGGCGGACGGCCGCACCGCCGTCTACAGCGTGGACCGGGTGAAGGTGTACGACAAGGCGGGCTTCCCCGACGAGGAGGTCTACGGCTCCTCCGGGCGCCCGGAGCTGCGCGTGCTCACCTGCGGCGGACTGTACAGCCGGCGCACCGGCTACACGAGCAACGTGGTGGTCTTCGCCCACCTCACCGCCACCGGCTGACCGGCCCGGACCAGGCCTCCCGCGCCCGCGCCGGGAGGCCCGCGGACCCGAACCGCGCCTTCCGTTTCCGCCCCCGCCCGGGGCGCGGCTTCCGGACCCCGTCGCCACTCTTCCCCCCGCCCGGCACATTCCGTTAACTTCCGTGACTCAAGGGGCCTGTCGTCCCCTCCCCGCCGGCCGCGCCACGGGGCGCGACGGCATGCCCCTGGGCCCCGTACGTCCGCACGGGGCCCCGGACCCAAGGAGCAGCGGCGCTCCGCACAGCCCCCGGGGGCAGCACCCATGACACGCGCCATCTCTCTGCACGACGTGAGCAAGTCCTACGCCCGGGGCCCCCGTGTGGTCGACCGGGTCTCGCTGGACATCGCACCCGGCGAGTTCCTGGTCCTGCTCGGGCCCTCCGGCTGCGGCAAGTCCACCGTGCTGCGCATGATCGCCGGGCTCGAGGAGATCGACGACGGCCGGCTGCTGCTCGACGGCGAGTACGCCAACGACTGGCTGCCCGCCGAGCGGGACATCGCGATGGTCTTCCAGAACTTCGCGCTCTACCCGAGCATGACCAGCCGCGACAACATCGGCTTCCCGCTGCGCATCGAGGCCCCCGCCGCCGACCCCGGCCCGCGGGTGGACGCCACCGCCCGCATGCTCGGCATCGAGGACCTGCTCGACCGCTTCCCCGGCCAGCTCTCCGGCGGTGAACGTCAGCGGGTCGCCATGGGCCGGGCCATCGCCCGCCACCCCTCGGCGTTCCTGATGGACGAGCCGCTGTCCAACCTCGACGCCAAGCTCCGCAACCATCTGCGGGCCGAGATATCCCAGCTCACCCGCGAGCTGGGCGTCACCACGGTGTACGTCACGCACGACCAGTCCGAGGCGATGTCCCTCGGCGACCGGGTCGCCGTGCTGCGCGGCGGGGTGCTCCAGCAGGTGGGCAGCCCGCGCGAGGTCTACGCCCTGCCCCGCAACGTCTTCGTCGCCGCGTTCATCGGCACCCCGCGCATCAACCTGCTGCGCGGTCTGGTCCGCGCCCCGCTGGACGGCGCCATGACCGTCAGCCTCGGCAAGCAGTACCTGCGCCTGCCCGAACCCCTGTCGCTGGACCACCAGTTGCTCCGCGTCCAGCAGGGCCGCGAGGTCATCGTCGGGCTGCGCTCGGAGGCGGTGCGGATCGCCAAGCACAGCGCCGCCCGGCCCGGCGAGGTGCCGCTGACCGGGCTGGTGGAGCACATGGAGTTCCAGGGGCACGAGACCCTCGTGCACTTCAACACCGGCTCGCGCCCCGCCGTGGTGCCCGAACTGGAGGCTCCGCGCCCGGCCGCCCGGCCGGTGCGCCGGCGCCGCCGGGAGGGGCCGGGCGTGCTGGACCGGCTGCGGGAGCGGGCCGGGTCGCTGCGGGCCGGCCCGGTGGTGGTCCTGGAGCACCCGCACGAACCCCTGCCCGAGCCCGCGCCGCCGGAGGGCCGGCTCCCCGGCGACCTGGTGGTCCGCACCACCCCGGACATCCGGCTGCGCCACGGCATGCAGGTGCCCCTGCTGGTCGACCTCGCCCACCTCTTCGTCTTCGACCAGCACGGCGACCGCATCTGCCCGTCCCCGGCCCACCTGCCCGATCTGGAGCAGTGAGCGGCCGCCGTCCCGGCGAGGATGTCCTGGTACGTCCGGGTGCACGGCGGCGCCGGCGCCCGGACATCTCTGGCGCGAGAAAACTATCGCCGCTAGTTTGAGTGCCGGACGACGGAGACCCGCCGGGAGGAAGCAGCATGAAGGCACACGACGGCCTGTACATCGGCGGCGCCTGGCGCCCCGCCGCCGGCCGCGACGAGATCGAGGTCGTGAACCCGGCCGACGAGCAGGTCATCGGCCGGGTCCCGGCCGGTGACGCCATGGACGTCGACACCGCCGTACGCGCCGCCCGCGCGGCCCTCGCGACCTGGGCCGCCACACCCCCGGCCGAACGCGCGGCACGCCTGGGCGCCCTCCGCGACGTGCTGGCGGCCCGCAAGGACGAGATCGCCGGGACGGTCACCGCCGAGCTGGGCTCACCGCTGCCGTTCTCGCAGGCCGTGCACGCGAGCGTGCCGATCGCGGTCGCCGGCTCCTACGCCGAGCTGGCCGCCGCCCACTCCTTCGAGGAGAAGGTCGGCAACTCCACCGTGCTGCACGAGCCGGTCGGCGTGGTCGGCGGGATCACCCCCTGGAACTATCCGCTGCACCAGATCGTCGCCAAGGTCGCCCCCGCCCTCGCGGCCGGCTGCACCGTCGTCCTCAAGCCCGCCGAGGACACCCCGCTCACCGCACAGCTCTTCGCCGAGGCCGTCCACGAGGCGGGCGTCCCGGCCGGTGTGTTCAACCTCGTCACCGGACTCGGCCCGGTCGCCGGGCAGGCCCTCGCCGAGCACCCGGACGTCGACCTGGTCTCCTTCACCGGCTCCACGGCCGTCGGCCGGCGGATCGGCGCGGCGGCCGGCGCCGCCGTCAAGAAGGTGGCGCTGGAACTGGGCGGCAAGTCCGCCAACGTCATCCTGCCGAGCGCCGACCTCGCCAGGGCGGTCAACGTGGGGGTCGCCAACGTGATGTCCAACTCCGGCCAGACGTGCAGCGCCTGGACCCGGATGCTGGTCCACCGCGACCGTTACGACGAGGCCGTGGAACTCGCCGCGGCCGCCGCCGCCAAGTACGGCGACCGCATCGGCCCGGTCGTCAACGCCAGGCAGCAGGCCCGCGTGCTCGGCTACATCGAGAAGGGCGTCGCCGAGGGCGCCCGCCTGGTCGCGGGCGGCCCCGAAGCCCCGCGCGAGCAGGGGTACTTCGTCAGCCCGACCGTCCTCGCCGACGTCACCCCCGAGATGACCGTCGCCCAGGAGGAGATCTTCGGCCCGGTCCTGTCCGTCCTGCGCTACGAGGACGAGGAGGACGCCCTGCGCATCGCCAACGGCACGGTGTACGGGCTCGCGGGCGCCGTCTGGGCCGGGGAGGAGTCCGAGGCGGTGGCCTTCGCCCGCCGGATGGACACCGGCCAGGTCGACATCAACGGCGGCCGGTTCAACCCGCTCGCGCCGTTCGGCGGCTACAAGCAGTCCGGGGTCGGCCGGGAACTCGGCAGCCACGGACTGGCCGAGTACCTCCAGACCAAGTCCCTCCAGTTCTAAGGGAGTCAGCGAGACATGGCCGTACGAGCCGCCGTCCTGCCCGCCATCGGCGCACCCCTGGAGATCACCGGCATCGAGCTGCCCGACCCGGGCCCCGGACAGGTCCGCGTCCGCCTCGCCGCCGCCGGGGTCTGCCACTCCGACCTGTCCCTGTCCAACGGCACCATGCGGGTGCCGGTCCCGGCCGTCCTCGGCCACGAGGGCGCCGGCACCGTGGTGGCCGTGGGGGAGGGCGTCACCCATGTCGCGCCCGGCGCCCCCGTCGTCCTCAACTGGGCGCCCTCCTGCGGCACCTGCCACGCGTGTGCGCTCGGCGAGGTCTGGTTGTGCGCCGACGCCCTGGCCGGCGCCGCCGGGGTGCACGCGCGCACGAGCGACGGCACCGAGCTCCACCCCGGCCTGAACGTCGCCGCGTTCGCCGAGGAGACGGTGGTCGCCGCGTCCTGCGTGCTGCCCCTCCCCGACGGGGTGCCGCTCACCGACGCCGCCCTGCTCGGCTGCGCCGTGCTCACCGGCTACGGCGCGGTCCACCACTCGGCACGCGTCCGGCGGGGCGAGTCGGTCGCGGTGTTCGGCGCGGGCGGCGTGGGCCTCGCCACGCTCCAGGCGGCCCGGATCGCGGGCGCCTCCAGGATCATCGCCGTCGACGTCTCACCGGAGAAGGAGGAACTGGCCCGCGCGGCCGGCGCCACCGACTACGTCCTCGCCTCCGACGCCACCGCGCGCGAGATCCGCGGCCTCACCGGCAGGCAGGGCGTCGACGTCGCCGTGGAGTGCGTGGGCCGCGCGGTCAGCATCCGCGCCGCCTGGGACTCGACCCGCCGGGGCGGCCGGACGACCGTCGTCGGCATCGGCGGCAAGGACCAGGAGGTCACCTTCAACGCCCTGGAGATCTTCCACTGGGGCCGCACCCTGTCCGGCTGCGTCTACGGCGACAGCGACCCGGCCCGCGACGTACCCGTCCTCGCCGAGCACGTGCGGGAGGGCCGCCTCGACCTCTCGGTGCTGGTCACCGAGCGGATCGCGCTGGAGGGCATCCCGGCGGCCTTCGAGAACATGCTCGCGGGCAAGGGCGGCCGCGCGCTGGTGGTGTTCTGAGGGTCCGGCGCCCGACGGTTCAGCCGACCTTCTCGGGTCGCGGCTCCCCTGCCGCGACCCGGCGCGAGCGGCCGGCCGCCCGGGACCGCGACACCGCGACACCCGCCAGGCACAGCGCGCCGCCCACCAGGGTGAGCGCCCCCGGCACCTCGCCGAGCGCCAGCCACGACATCAGCACGACCAGCGCCGGCACGGCGTACGTGGTGGCGCCCATCCGGCTGGCGGTCGTGCGGGCGAGGGCGTAGGCCCAGGTCGTGAAGGCCAGCGCGGTCGGGAAGACGCCCAGGTAGACCATGTTCAGGGTCGCCGACACCGGCGCGTGGGCGGCCTCGGTCACCAGTCGCCCGGCGAACGGCAGGCAGACCACCGCGCCGACGAGACACCCGAACGTCGTCACCTGCAGGGCGCTCGCCCGCCCGAGCGCGGGCTTCTGCGACACGACCCCGGCCGCGTAGGCCACCGCCGCGAGCAGACACGCCACCACCCCGAGGAGCGAGGCCCCGCCGCCCCCGGACGACATCGAGAGCCCCACGGTCACGGCGCCGGCGAAGGACACCGCCATGCCCGCCAGCAGCCTCGGCGGCATCGGGTCGCCGAGCAGCCGGGCCCCGAGCAGGGCGATCAGCAGCGGGCCGACGTTCACGACGAGAGCGGCGGTGCCCGCGTCCACCCGCTGCTCGCCCCAGTTGAGGGCGACCATGTAGAACCCGAACCAGAGCACCCCGGAGAGGGCTATGCCGCGCCAGGCGGATCTCGGCGGCAGCCCCTCCCGCCGTACGACGCACAGGACGCCCAGCGTGAGCGCTCCGGCCAGCAGCCGCCCGAGCGCCAGCGCCCCCGGCGAGTAGGCGTCGCCGGCGCTGCGGATCGCCACGAAGGCCGAGGCCCAGAGCACGACGGTGAGGCCGGCCGCGGCGGCGGGCAGCAGGGGGTGACGCGGGGCGTTGCTCATCATGCTCCTGAGGCTAGGGGGGACGGTGCGGCGGCGGCTCGCGGAAAAGCGACGGCGCCCTGACTGCGGGGGACATGGGAACACGCGAGGGGCGCGGGGAACGGCGCGACCGGTCACGGCGGGCCGGCGCCCGGCGACCGGCGCGGCGGCCCGCCCCCCTCGACCGCGCTCAGCACAGCGTCTCCCGCTCCACGCCCAGCAGCTCGAACAGCGCCCGCTCGCCCGACGGAGTCACCCGCACCGCGCGCTCGGACCCGATCCGCACGCACCAGCCGGCGTCCAGCGCGTGCCGGCACAGCGCGGCGCCGGCGGAACCCGCGAGATGGGGCCGCCGCTCGGTCCAGTCGAGGCACGCCCGGGCCAGTGGCCGCCGGGCCGCCCGGTCCAGGGTGATCCCCGCCGTGCCGAACCAGCGCAGTCCCGCGTCCGTCAGCGCGAAACCGGTGTCCTGGCGCAGCAGACCCCGCCCGGTCAGCGCGTCCGTGATCGCGATGCCCAGCCGCCCCGCGAGATGGTCGTAGCAGGTACGGCCCCGGGCCATCGCGGAGCCCGCGCTGGACTCCCGCAGCGTGCGCGGGCGCGCGGCCGGCGCGGGCGCCACCTGGGCGGCGAGGTCCTCGACGAGCTGCGCCGCCCGCGCGTCCGCCAGCCGCACGTAGCGGTGCCGTCCCTGCCGCTCCTGGACGAGCAGCCCGCCGGCGACCAGCTTGCCCAGGTGCTCGCTGAGCGTGGACGGGGCCACCCCGGCGTGCCGGGCCAGTTCCCCGGCGGTCCAGGCCCGTCCGTCCAGCAGCGCCAGCAGACACGCCGCCCTCGTCTCGTCGGCGACCAGCGAGGCGAACGCGGCGAGCCCGGCGGCCCGGGAGTCCTTGGTGGTCATGCACCCAGCATGCGGCACCGGTACTTCGGCGCGGGCCGAAGTGTCCCCGGCGCCCTCACACGCTCTGCCGCGCCTGCTCGTACTGCCGCGCCAGCCCGTCCAGCAGTGCCGTCAGCCCCGTCTCGAAGGCCCGCTCGTCGATCTTCTCCTGCTGCTCGGCGAGCAGGTGGGCCTGCCCGAGGTGCGGGTAGTCGGCGGGGTCGTAGGCGCTCGCGTCGTCGACGAAGCCGCCCGCGAAGGAGCCGAGCGCGGAGCCCATGATGAAGTACCGCATCAGCGCGCCGATGGACGTGGCCTGCGCCGGCGGCCAGCCCGCGTCGACCATCGCGCCGTACACGGCGTCGGCCAGCCGCAGGGAGGCCGGGCGGCGGCCGGGCCCGCGGGCGAGCACCGGGACGATGTTGGGGTGGTCGCGCAGTGCGCTCCGGTAGGAGACGGCCCAGTCGTGCAGCGCGGTCCGCCAGTCCCGGCCGTCCTCGAACATCGACAGGTCGACCTGCCCGCTCACCGAGTCCGCGACCGCCTCCAGGATCTCGTCCTTGGTGCGGAAGTGGTTGTAGAGCGAGGGCCCGCTGACCCCCAGCTCGGCGGCCAGCCGCCGGGTGGAGACGGCCGCGAGGCCCTCCGCGTCCACGAGTTCCCGGGCCGTCTCGACGATCCGGTCGGTGCTGAGCAGGGGCTTGCGCGGTCGGGCCATGGCGCACATAGTAGGGCTGCGACCAGAAACTAGCAGTGCTAATTTAAATGTACGTCTTTCAAGATCTGTATCCGTGTGGGGTGATCGCGTGGTGAACCTGGAGCTGAGCGAGGAGCAGGCCGCCGTACGGCAGCTCGCCCGGGACTTCGTGGAGCGCGAGATCGCCCCGCACGTGGTCGCCTGGGACCGGGCCGAGGAGGTCGACCGGGGGATCGTGAAGAAGCTCGGCGAGGTCGGCTTCCTCGGGCTGACCGTCGACGAGCAGTACGGCGGCTCCGGCGGCGACCACCTCGCGTACTGCCTGGTCACCGAGGAACTGGGCCGCGGCGACTCCTCGGTGCGCGGGATCGTGTCGGTGTCCCTGGGGCTGGTCGCCAAGTCGGTCGCCGCCTGGGGCAGCGAGGAGCAGAAGCGGCGCTGGCTGCCGGGGCTGACCTCCGGCGAGTACGTCGGCTGCTTCGGCCTCACCGAGCCCGGCACCGGCTCCGACGCGGGCAACCTCTCCACCCGCGCCGTGCGCGACGGCGGGGACTTCGTCCTCGACGGCACCAAGATGTTCATCACCAACGGCACCTGGGCCGATGTGGTGCTCCTGTTCGCCCGGTCCACCGACGCCCCCGGCCACAAGGGCGTCTCCGCCTTCCTGGTGCCGACGGACACCCCCGGCCTGACCCGGCGCACCGTCCACGGCAAGCTCGGCCTGCGCGGCCAGGCCACCGCCGAGCTGGTCCTGGACGGCGTGCGGGTGCCCGCCTCCGCGCTGGTCGGCGAGGAGGGCAAGGGCTTCTCCGTCGCCATGTCCGCGCTGGCCAAGGGGCGGATGTCGGTCGCCGCCGGATGCGTCGGCATAGCCCAGGCAGCGCTGGACGCGGCCGTGCGCTACGCCGGCGAGCGCGAGCAGTTCGGCAAGCCCATCGCCCGGCACCAGCTCGTCCAGGAGCTGATCAGCGACATCGCCGTCGACGTGGACGCCGCCCGGCTGCTGACCTGGCGGGTCGCCGACCTGATCGACCGCGGCCGGCCGTTCGCGGTGGAGTCCTCCAAGGCCAAGCTGTTCGCCTCCGAGGCCGCCGTCCGGGCCGCCAACAACGCCCTCCAGGTCTTCGGCGGCTACGGCTACATCGACGAGTACCCGGCCGGCAAACTGCTACGCGACGCCCGGGTGATGACCCTCTACGAGGGCACCAGCCAGATCCAGAAGCTGCTCATCGGGCGGGCGCTCACCGGGGTCTCCGCCTTCTGAGGCCCGTCGGGGGCCGGCTGAGTACGTGTTCTGAGTATCCCGGCGGATGTAGCGCCGGCCACGTCCGCCGATGCTCGTCGTCATGAGTGACACACCGGTCAAGCAGCAGAACACGGCCGCCTTCTACGGGCAGGCCGTCGCCTCCTTCGCGGTCGCCATGGCGGCCACCGCCATCGGCATCTTCCGGCTGGACGCCGACGCCTGGGTGCGTTCCTTCCTGGCCATCGCCGTCCTCTACCTCGTCACGTCCGCCTTCACCCTCGCCAAGGTGATCCGCGACCGGCAGGAGGCCGGGCAGATCGTCAGCCGCGTCGACCAGGCCCGGCTGGAGAAGCTGCTCGCCGAGCACGACCCCTTCGAGAAGATCTGACCGCCCGGGTGCGGCGGCCGCGCGCCGGAAGGCTGGGCTAAGCGGCCGCTCACCTTCGGCGGTATGGTGGTGCTCCTGTCACCGAGAGGGGCGAACGAGCGATGAGTACGGCGCAGGAGACGGCCGGCGGCGAGGTCGAGCCGTGGGAAGAGGTCACCCCTGACGCGGCACGGCGGCTGCTGGTCGCCGCCGTGGAGGCCTTCGCCGAGCGCGGGTACCACGCGACGACGACCCGCGACATCGCGAGCCGCGCCGGCATGAGCCCGGCCGCGCTCTACATCCACTACAAGACCAAGGAAGAGCTGCTCCACCGGATCAGCCGGATCGGCCACGACAAGGCCCTGGACATCCTGCGCACGGCGGCCCGGCGCGAGGGCAGCGCGACCGAGCGGCTCGCCGACGCCGTCAGCTCCTTCGTGCGCTGGCACGCCGGGCGGCGCACCACCGCGCGGGTCGTGCAGTACGAGCTGGACGCGCTCGGCCCCGCCGCCCGCGCCGAGATCGTCGCGCTGCGCCGCCAGGTAGACGCCGAGGTGCGCGGGATCATCGACGAGGGTGTCGCCTCGGGCGAGTTCCGGGTGCCGGACGTGCAGGGCACCACCCTCGCGGTGCTGTCGCTCTGCATCGACGTGGCCCGCTGGTTCAACGTGGCCGGGCCGCGCACGCCCGAGGAGGTCGGCGCGCTCTACGCCGACCTCGTGCTGCGCATGGTGGGCGCCGAGCCGGACGCGCCGGCCCGGCGATAGGGCCGGCGGGCCCGGAGGCCCGGGCCCGGAGGCCCGGGCCCGGAGGCGCGTGCTCAGAGGCCCGGGCTCAGAGGTAGTAGCGGGACACCGACTCCGCGACGCACACGGGCTTCTGCCCGCCCTCCCGCTCCACCGTGAAGGCGAGCGTCACCTGGATGCCGTCCTTGACGTCCTCGACGCCGCTGATGACGGCGGTGGCGCGCAGCCGGGAGCCGACCGGGACGGGGGAGGGGAAGCGGACCTTGTTCGTCCCGTAGTTGACGCCCATCCGCACGCCCTCGACGCGCAGCAGCTGCGGGCCGAAGAGCGGCAGCAGGGAGAGCGTGAGGTAGCCGTGCGCGATGGTCGTCCCGAACGGCCCCGCGGCGGCCTTCTCCGGGTCCACGTGGATCCACTGGTGGTCCCCGGTCGCCTCCGCGAACAGGTCGATCCGCTTCTGGTCGATCTCCAGCCAGTCCGTGTGCCCGAGCTGCTCGCCCACTGCGGCCTTCAGCTCGTCGGGGGAGGTGAAGGTCCTCGGTTCTGCCATGTTCCCGGCCTCTCGCTCGCATTCCTAAGCAACTGCTTAGCATGGTCGGGTGCGGGGAGGATGTCAACGGAGGGCGGTGCGGCCGGGTCGGTAGTCTCTGCCGGGTGCCCCAGATCCCCGAGAAGGTCCACGAGCTGACCGTCGGCCAGTTGTCCGCGCGCAGCGGCGCCGCCGTCTCCGCCCTGCACTTCTACGAGTCCAAGGGCCTGATCACCAGCCGACGCACCGCGGGCAACCAGCGCCGTTACACCCGTGACACCCTGCGCCGGGTCGCCTTCGTGCGCGCCGCCCAGCGGGTCGGCATCCCGCTGGCCACGATCCGCGAGGCGCTGGCCCGGCTCCCCGAGGAGCGGACCCCGACCCGCGAGGACTGGGCCCGTCTGTCCCAGGCGTGGCGCTCCGAACTCGACGAACGCATCCGGCGGTTGAACCGGCTCAGGGACCACCTCACGGACTGCATCGGCTGCGGCTGCCTCTCCCTGGAGAACTGCGTGCTGTCCAACCCGGACGACATCTCCGGCAACCGCCTGACCGGCTCCCGTCTCCTGCCCGAACGGTCATAGGGCCGGTCCGGGCGCGCGCCGCGGGCACGGCCCCGCCCGCGGGAGTCCGGGACCGCCCCCGCGCTACGGCGAACGCCGGACCGACCCGTACTGGACCAGTCCCTCCGCCACCAACCGGGCGTTGGAGGCGGCGGGTTCGCCGTCGGGCAGGAACAGGGTGTCCTCCAGGCCGATGCGGGTGGCCAGGCCCAGCCGGCCGGCCAGCCGCAGCACCGGCCAGGCGCCGCCCTCCTCACCGTGCAGCAGGACCGGGCGGCCGTGCGCGGGACCGAGACGCGCCAGCAGGGCGTGCGCGGTCGCCTCCGCGGTCCCGGGGTCGGGATCCGTCACCTCCGCCAGCACCCGCAGCACCCTGGGGCCGAGCGGCGAGGCCGCGAACCGCCCGGCGGCGTCCGTGCCGGACCAGATGCCCGCCTCGACCCCCACGCCCATGGCGAGCAGTTGCGCGGCGACCTCCTCGGCGCCCGGCTCATGCCAGTTGACCGAGGCGAAGTCGGGCAGCACCGACCAGGCCCGCACGCGGCCGAGCCGGGCGGCCGGTTCGGGTTCGGCCCAGGCGCCGGTGGTCACGCCGACCGGCACCGCCACCCGCGCCCGTATCGCCTCGAGCGCCGCCGCGAGCACCCGGGGGGACAGGCTGTCGTGCCCGCACGGCGTCTTCGGGTGGACGTGGACCTCGGTGGCGCCCGCCGCGACGGCCTCGGCCGCGGACCGCGCCAACTCCGCCGGGGACAGCGGCACTCCGACGCCGTCGGCGGCCGAGCGGGTTCCGTTGAGACACACCTGCACCATGGGTCGATGGTGCCAGAGGCCACCGGCACGGCTTCCGGGCGCGTCAGGGGCGCGGCATCCCCCGGCGCACCCCCCGCGCATCCCCCTCGGTCGGGCCGGCCCGCGGATCAGGCCGACATCAGCAGGCGTTCGCTCCTGGAGTACGCCAGCGCCTGCGGTGTGAGCACGGGCCGGGGCACGAGGATGCCGCAGTCCGCGCAGACCGGGCCGGACGACGGCTCGTGGTCGAGGCCGTACCTCCAGACCAGCCGCTCCCCGTCGCAGACCGGGCAGCACGCGCCCGGTTCGCGGTTCAGCGCGGCGATGATCCGGCGCAGCACCTCCGCCAGCGGCTCGCCGGGATGGATCCGCGGGTCGTCGCACCAGGCGACCCCGAACCCGCCCCAGGTCATCCGGTGCCAGTCGTCCACCGTCCCCGGCCGGCGCAGCCCGTCGTGCTTCTCCTTCTTGCGGCGCTCGGCGAACTCGGCCTCGTAGCCGAGCCAGACCGCCCGCGCCTCCTCCAGCTCCTCCAGCGCGGCCACGAGCCGCGCCGGATCGGGGGACCGGTCCTCCGGGCCGAAACCGGCCCGGGAGCAGAGATGGTCCCAGGTCGCCCGGTGCCCATAAGGAGCGAACCGCTCCAGGCACTTGCGCAGCGAGTAGCGCCGCAGCGCCAGATCACACCGCGGGTCCCGCACCTGTCTCGCCAGACTTCGGAATCCGGCCATCGCCATGCACCTCCGTCACACCTGCGTCCGCTCTTGCGTCAGTTCTCCGTCGTCGTACGGGTTCCGCGCGACGTCGCCGAATAGACGTGTCGACACGAGATTCGGCTCCATCCGTTTTCCGATGCCCTCCCATAAGGCGCCCGGCGGTCGGCCCGGGCGCCGCTGTGACGACTTCGGAAAGTTGACGCATGTTCATCTTCATTCCCGGGGATACCGGCGGTAACGTCCGGCCCACCCCAGTCGGGAGGAGCTGCCATGCCACGGCGCGCCCCACGCAACGTGCTGTTCGACAAACTGAGAACTCCCCGCAGGCTCACCGGGTTCCTGAAGACGGCGTCGATATGCGTTCTCGTCGCCGCACTTCTCTCCCCGCTCACCCACGCCACCGCCGCACAAGCCGCCGTGACCTCGGACGACTACTGCGGCGGGCAGTGTTCGGACATCCTGCCGCCCGGCGAGAACGGCAACGCCACCCTCGCCCAGATCCTGCTCAACCAGGCCTTCGGCACCCAGCCCGCGCACGCCGAGGACCAGCTCGGCCCCTACGCCGGCCTGGCGACCGGATACCGGGGACTCACCGACGCGAAGATCAACACCTTCTTCAACGACGCGTCGTTCGGCGTGCCTTCCGACCAGGTCGCCTCCACCGAGAAACCGGCCGGGCGCGGCGACGTGACCATCGTCCGCGACAAGAAGACCGGTGTGCCGCACATCACGGGCACCACCCGCTACGGCACCGAGTTCGGCGCCGGGTACGCGGCCGCGGAGGACCGGCTGTGGCTGATGGACGTCTTCCGGCACGTGGGCCGCGGCCAGCTCACCGGCTTCGCGGGCGGCGCCGCCGCCAACCAGGGCCTGGAGCAGCAGTTCTACCGCAACGCGCCGTACACCGAGGCGGACCTGCAGGCGCAGATCGACAACGCCGTCGCGCGCAACGGCGACCGCGGGCAGCAGGCCCTCGCCGACGCGGACGCCTACCTCGCCGGCATCAACTCCTACATCGACGCCTCCGACAGCGGCCGTTACTTCCCCGGCGAGTACGTCCTGACCGGCCACAAGGACTCCATCACCAACGCCGGCACCATCGAGCACTTCAAGATCACCGACCTGGTGGCGCTCGCCTCGGTCGTCGGCTCCCTGTTCGGCTCCGGCGGGGGCGGCGAGGTGAACAACGCGCTCTCCCTGATCGCCGCCCAGTCCAAGTACGGCGTGGAGCAGGGCACCAGGGTCTGGGAGTCGTTCCGGATGCGCAACGACGCCGAGGCGGCCCTCACCGTCCACGACGGCACCAGCTTCCCGTACGCCGGCCGGCCCGCCGACCCCAAGGGCAGGGCACTGCCCGACGCCGGCACGGTGACCGAGGAGCCCCTGGTCTACGACCGCACCGGCAGCGCGGCCACCGCGAGCGCGAAGAGCGCCTCGGGCGCGGCGGCGAGGACCTCGCTGAGCTCCGCCCGGCGCGGGATGTCCAACGCCCTCGTGGTCAGCGGCAAGTACACCGCGAGCGGCCACCCCGTCGCCGTCTTCGGGCCGCAGACCGGCTACTTCGCCCCGCAGCTCCTGCTCCTCCAGGAGATCCAGGGCCCCGGCATCAGCGCCCGCGGCGCCTCCTTCGCGGGCCTGAGCATGTACGTCGAACTGGGCCGCGGCCAGGACTACTCCTGGAGCGCCACCACCTCCGGCCAGGACATCATCGACACCTACGCCGTCGAGCTGTGCCAGGACGACCACCACTACCTCTTCCACGGCACCTGCACCGCCATGGACCAGGTCGAGCGGAAGAACTCCTGGAAGCCCACCGTGGCCGACGGCACCGCCGCGGGCTCGTACACGATGCGAGTGTGGCGCACCAAGTACGGACCGGTGCAGTACCGCGCGACCGTCGGCGGCAAGAAGGTCGCCTACACCACCTTGCGCTCCTCCTACCTGCACGAGGCCGACTCCATCATCGGCTTCCAGATGCTCAACGACCCCGGCTACGTCAAGGGCCCGAAGGACTTCCAGAGCGCGGCCCAGCACATCAACTTCACCTTCAACTGGTTCTACGCCGACGCACAGCACACCGCGTACTACAACAGCGGCGACAACCCGGTCCGGGCGAGCGGCGTCGACGCCGAGTTCCCGGTGCTGGCCGAGTCCGCCTACGAGTGGCGCGGCTGGGACCCGGCCACCAACACGGCCGACTACACCCCGGCCTCCGCCCACCCGAACTCGGCCGACCAGGACTACTACGTCTCCTGGAACAACAAGCAGGCCAAGGACTACACGACCGCGTCCTGGGGCGACGGTTCCGTGCACCGCGGCGACCTGCTCGACGACCGGGTGGCGAAACTGGTCGCGGCCGGCGGGGTGACCCGCACCCAGCTCGTGCAGGCCATGGCGGACGCGGCCCTCACCGACCTGCGCGCCGAGGACGTCCTGCCGAAGCTGCTCAGGGTGATCAACTCGTCGCCGGTGACCGACTCCACCGCCGCCGCGGCGGTGAGCAGGCTCCAGGCGTGGGTGACCGCGGGCGCGAAGCGCACCGAGACCTCGGCCGGCTCCAGGAAGTACGCCGACGCGGACGCCGTCCGGATCCTGGACGCCTGGTGGCCGCTGCTGGTCAAGGCCGAGTTCGAACCCGGCCTGGGCGGCGACCTGTACACCGCGTTCACCGGCAACCTGCCCGTGGACGAGGCCCCGTCCGCCGGTCACGGCCCGACCGGATCGCACGCCGGCAGCTCCTTCCAGTACGGCTGGTGGAGCTATGTCGACAAGGACATCAGGGCGGTGCTCGGCGAGTCCGTGCGGGACGGCCTGGCGCAGAAGTACTGCGGCGCCGGTGGCCTCGGCGCCTGCCGGGACGTCCTGATCGGCACCCTGAAGGAGGCGGCCGGGAAGACCGCCGCCCAGGTCTACCCGGGCGACGACCAGTGCTCGGCGGGCGACCAGTGGTGCGCCGACTCCATCAGTCAGCGCCCCCTCGGCGGCGTCAAGCACGGCAGCATCAGCTGGCAGAACCGGCCGACCTACCAGCAGGTCGTGGAGTACACCTCGCACCGGTGACGGACCGGCGCCGGCGTGACCGGCGATCGCCGTACCGCGGTGGCTTCCGCCGCGGTACGGCCCCGGCGACGGTGGCGGGTCAGGCGATACGGCCCGCCGCCAGCACCAGCCGCGCCAGCTCCGGGTGCAGGATGTCGCTGTGCGCCCCGCTCGGCGCGCCGCCGCGCCGCACCACCGCGGCCACGTCGACGTTCACGCAGCCCGATCCGGGCAGCGGCCCGCGCAGGGCCGCCGCGAGGTCCAGGGCGGCGGTGCCCGGCACCGCCCGCACCCCGTCGTGGCCCATGGCCCCCCACCGGTCGCCCAGCAGCCGCCCGAGGGCGAGGCCGCCGACCGAGCGGTCGTCGTCGGCGCAGCGCGAGGCCAGCGGGTAGAACGTGGCGAGCGCCGTGTCGAAGCGGGAGTGGCAGCACACCAGCGGGCCGTCGATCCGCTGCTGCCGGTCCCGCAGCGCGCCCGCGCGGCCGGCGTCGTGCGGCAGCGCGGCCGCGAACGCGTAGTGCGAGAAGGCGCCCTGGAGCAGCGTCACGGACTTCACCGAGCGCACCCCGGCCGGCAGCCCGCGCAGCGCGAACGACACCAGCCGCCCGCCGAAGCTGTGCCCGACCAGGTGCACCCGCACGCCCGGCGCCGCCGCGGCCAGCCGCCCGACGGCCGGCCCGAGCCCGTGCTCCCCGACCGTCCCGGCCCGCCGCTTCATCGTGTAGTACGTCGCCTGCCGCAGCAGTTCCTTGGCGCCGTTCCACGGGTCCGGCAGCGCGAACCCCTCCGCCGTGCCGAGCCCCGCCAGCGCTCCGGCCAGCTCCGCGCAGGCCGCCACCGGGTCGCTCCGGAACACCGCCGGCCCGTCCTCCCCGGGGACATCGGCCACCCCGGGCCCGCCCGGCCCCGGCTCCACGAGCAGCCGCACCAGCCGCCCGAACTCCGCGAGCCCCTCGTCCCCGGGCGGCCGCTCGTCCAGCAGCCGGGCCAGCCGGCCGAGCACGGTGGCCCGGGCCGGGAAGGCGCCCAGCAGGGCCCGCCGGGTGTCCTTGTCGAGCGCCGGGCCGGGCGCCGCCTGCGCCTCCACGGCCGCGACCGACCGGGGCAGGTCCGGGATCGGCTCGTCACAGAACCGCATCGACGGCCAGACGACTCCGGCGTACCCGATCCGGGCCTTCGGGGCGAGGCCCGGGACCGGGGCGAAGAACGCGCGGTACAGCGCGGTCGCGGTCGAACGGTCGTTGTTCCAGCCGTGCGCGAAGACGATCAGGTCACGGACGCCGCGTTCCGTGACCTGCGCCAGCAGCCGGTCCCGTTCGGGGCCGTCCACGTCCCCGTCCGCGTCGAAGGTCAGCTCCCAGTAGGGAGACACGCTCATCCCCGGCTCCGCCATGACAGGCTCCCTCGTGCCCCGAAACGGTGCGATGCGGGCGTATCGTCCTGCGGCACGGGGGAGTTGGCCAGAGCGGGCGGCTCACCTGTAGAGGAGATATTTCCCGCGGACCTTGCGGAAGGCCGCCAGCTCGTCCTGCCAGGCGCCGACGACCTCGTCGGTGCCCGCGCCCGCGTCGATCATCGTCCGCACCCGGGAGGAACCGGTGAGCTTGTCGATCCAGTCGTCCGGCCGCCAGGCGAAGCCGTCCCAGACCTTCCGCGCGGTCACCAGCAGCGCGATCCCGGTGCGCACGGGATCGAAGGCGGCCCGGTCGTGCACGTGGATCTGCACGCCTCCGGCCGTCTTCCCCTGGAACTTGGAGAACGTGGGCGCGAAGTACGCCTCCCGGAACCGCACGCCCGGCAGCCCCGCCCCGTTGGCCTCGGCCGCCCACCGCCCGTCGATGCCCTCGGCCCCGAGCAGCTCGAACGGGCGGGTCGTGCCCCGTCCCTCGGAGAGGTTGGTGCCCTCGAACAGACAGGTCCCCGAGTACACCAGCGCGGTGTCCGGCGTGGGCATGTTCGGGCTCGGCGGCACCCAGGGCAGGCCCGACGCGTCGTAGAACCGGTCGCGCTTCCAGCCCGTCATCCGGACGGTCTCCAGCCGGACCGCCCCGTCCAGGAACTCCCCGTTGAACAGCAGGGCCAGCTCGGCCACCGTCATCCCGTGCGCCTGCGCGATCGGCTGCCGCCCGACGAACGTGGCGAACTCCCGGTGCAGCACCGGCCCCTGGGCCGAGCGGCCGGTCACCGGGTTGGGCCGGTCCAGCACGACGAAGCTCTTGCCCGCCAGCCGGGCCGCCTCCATGCAGTCGTACAGGGTCCAGATGTACGTGTAGAAGCGGGCGCCGACGTCCTGGATGTCGAAGACGACCGTGTCCACGCCGGAGGCGGTGAACACGTCGGCCAGCGGCTGACCGCTCTTCAGGTACGTGTCGAAGACCGGCAGGCCGGTCGCCGGGTCGTCGTAGCGGCCCTCGGAGCCGCCCGCCTGGGCGGTGCCGCGGAAGCCGTGCTCCGGGCCGAAGACGGCGGTCAGCCGCACCCGGGGGTCCGCGTGCATGACGTCGACGATGTGCCGGGCGTCGCGGGTGATCCCGGTGGGGTTGGTGACGACGCCGACGCGCCGGCCGTCGAGGAGGCGGTAGCCGTCGGCCGAGAGCCGCTCGAAGCCGGTGCGCGGATGCTCAGCGGCGGCTGCCGCCGCCGGGAGGGTGGCGGTGGCCCTGGACGCCGCCAGCAGGGCCGGCGCCGCGGGAAGGGCCGCGCCGGCCGTGGCCGCCGCCAGTACGCTCCGTCTGGACAGGTGCACGAGGAGACCTCCGTGGGTCGGGAAGTGCGGGCCGTGCGTGGCGGTTCGTGCCCACGCGGCGGAGTCGCACATCGGTACGGCCCCGCGCCCTAGGTTTGATCCGGCCACCCTTCCCTCACACATACCGACCGGTTAGTCTGGCGCTCGCTGAGCCGAGTCGCGTCGCGTCGAAGGAGACCGATGGTGAAAGCCGTGCAGGATGCGGGAGTGGTCGTCACCGGAGCGGGCGGGGGGATCGGAGCCGCGCTGGCCCGGCGGTTCGCCGCCGAGGGCGCCCGCGTGGTCGTCAACGACCTGGACGCCGGCAAGGCCGCGGCCGTGGCCGAGGAGATCGGCGGGACGGCCGTGCCCGGGGACGCCTCGGCCGTCGTCGGCGAGGCCCGCGACGCGCTCGGCGGCACGGTGGACGTCTACTGCGCCAACGCCGGCGTCGCCTTCGAGGACGCCGGACCCGGCAAGCCGCTGGACGAGCGGGCCTGGGCCGCCTCCTGGGACGTCAACGTGATGGCGCACGTCCGCGCGGCCCAGGAACTGCTGCCGGGCTGGCTGGAGCGCGGCGCGGGCCGCTTCGTGTCCACCGTCTCGGCCGCCGGGCTCCTCACCATGATCGGCGCCCCGTCCTACGCCGTCACCAAGCACGGTGCGCTGGCCTTCGCCGAGTGGCTGTCGCTGACCTACCGCCACCGGGGCGTCAAGGTGCACGCCATCTGCCCGCAGGGCGTGCGCACCGACATGCTGGCCGCCACCGGCAGCGCGGGCGACCTGGTGCTGCAGCCCACCGCGATCGAGCCCGAGGACGTCGCGGACGCCCTGTTCCGGGGCATCGAGGAGGACCGCTTCCTGATCCTGCCGCACCCCGAGGTCGCCGAGTACTACCAGGCCAGGGCCGCCGTCCCGGACCGCTGGCTGGCCGGCATGAACCACATCCAGCGCAAGTGGGAGGCCACCCGATGAGCGGCTCCCGCTACGCGGCCCGGCCCTGGCTGGCCCTGCTCGACGAGGCCCAGCGCGCCCCGGTCGACCCCGCCGACTCCCTGGTGCACGCCCTGCGCCGCGCCGTCGCCGAGGCCCCCGACCGCACCTTCCTCACCTACTTCGACGCCCGGCTCGGCTACCGGGAGACCGACGAGCTGACCGACTCGGTCGCCGCCCACCTCGCCGGGCGCGGCCTGCGGCGCGGCGACCGGGTGGCCGTGCTGCTGCAGAACTCCCCGCACTTCGTGCTCGCCGTCCTCGGCGCCTGGAAGGCGGGCGCCACCGTGGTGCCGGTCAACCCCATGTACAAGTCGGCCGAGGTCGCCCACGTGCTGCGGGACGCCGAGGTCACCGCGCTGGTCTGCTCCGACCGGGCCTGGGAGTCGTACCTGCGGGACACGGCCGCCGATTCGCCGGTAAGCGTCGTGCTCACCGCCTGCGAGCTGGACCTCCAGACCCGTGACGACGCGCGCGTACTCGGCTTCGAGCGGCTGCCAAAGGCCCCCGACGCCGACGACCTCCTGGCCGTCGCCCGGCAGGGCGGCCGGGCCCCGGCGGGCCGCGACCCGCTGCCCGGCGACATCGCCCTGATCAGCTACACCTCGGGCACCAGCGGCACCCCCAAGGGCGCCACCAACACGCACGGCAACATCATGCACAACGCCGAACGCCAGCGGACCGGTCTCGCCCTGCCCGAGGCGCCCGTCTACTACGCGCTCGCGCCCCTGTTCCACATCACCGGCATGGTCTGCCAGTTCGGCGCCTGCCTGAACAGCACCGGCACCCTGGTGCTCACCTACCGCTTCGAGCCCGGCGTGGTCCTGGAGGCCTTCGCCGAGCACCGCCCGCACTACACGGTCGGCCCGTCCACCGCGTTCATGGCGCTCGCCGCGCACCCGGACGTCACCGCCGAGCACTTCTCCTCCTTCGTCAACATCTCCTCCGGCGGCGCCCCCGTGCCGCCCGCCCTGGTGGAGCGGTTCCGCGACCGCTTCGGGCCGTACATCCGCACCGGCTACGGCCTCACCGAGTGCACCGCGCCGTGCGCCTCCGTGCCGCCCGGCCTCGAGGCGCCCGTCGACCCCGTCTCCGGGACCCTCTCGGTCGGCCTGCCCGGCGCCGACACGGTGGTGCGGATCCTGGACGACCGGGGCGCGGAGCTCCCCTTCGGGGAGCAGGGCGAGATCGTCGTACGCGGCCCGCAGGTCGTCCCCGGCTACTGGCGGCGGCCCGACGCCACCGCCGAGACCTTCCCGGACGGCGAACTGCGCACCGGCGACATCGGGTTCATGGACGAGCAGGGCTGGCTCTACGTGGTCGACCGCAAGAAGGACATGATCAACGCGTCCGGCTTCAAGGTCTGGCCGCGCGAGGTCGAGGACGTCCTGTACACCCATCCGGCGGTGCGCGAGGCGGCCGTCGTGGGCGTCCCGGACGGCTACCGCGGCGAGACCGTCAAGGCCTACATCAGCCTGCGCCCGGGCTCCGACACGGACCCCGGTGAACTCGCGGTGTACTGCAAGGAGAGACTGGCCGCCTACAAGTACCCGCGGCAGGTGGAGATCCTGCCCGACCTGCCCAAGACGGCGAGTGGGAAGATCCTCCGGCGGGAACTGCGCACCCGGGCGCAGGACAGCGGCAACGACAGTCGGTAGACACGACGGAAAGGCAGGTGGCGGCAGTGCCCAGGACGACGGACGGAGACGGGACGCCCGTCCCGCAGCGGCTGCTGGACGCCGCCACCCGCCTCTTCGCCGAGCAGGGTTACGACCGCACCTCGGTGCAGGAGATCGTGGAGGCGGCCGGCGTCACCAAGGGGGCGCTGTACCACTACTTCGGCTCCAAGGACGACCTGCTGCACGAGGTGTACGCGCGCGTGCTGCGCATCCAGCAGGAGCGCCTCGACACCTTCGCCAACGCCGACGAGCCGGTCGAGAAGCGGCTCAGGGGCGCGGCGGCCGACGTCGTCGTCACGACGATCGAGAACCTCGACGACGCGATGATCTTCTTCCGCTCCATGCACCAGCTGAGCCCGGAGAAGAACAAGCAGGTGCGCGCCGAGCGCCGGCGCTACCACGAGCGCTTCCGCGCGCTCATCGAGGAGGGCCAGCGCGAGGGCGTCTTCTCCACCGCGACCCCGGCGGACCTGGTCGTCGACTACCACTTCGGCTCGGTCCACCACCTGTCGACCTGGTACCGCCCCGACGGCCCGCTCACCCCGCAGCAGGTCGCCGACCACCTGGCCGACCTGCTGCTGCGGGCGCTGCGCCCGTGACCGGCGGCGGACGCGCGTGAGCCCCTGACCGGGCACGCGGAGGGGCGGCCGCCACGGGCGGCCGCCCCTCCGCCGCGTTCCCCTACAGGTACTTCTTCAGCTCGCGCCGGGCCAGCGAGCGCTGGTGCACCTCGTCCGGGCCGTCGGCGAGCATCAGGGTGCGGGCGCTCGCGTACAGCTCGGCCAGCGGGAAGTCCTGGCTCACGCCGCCCGCGCCGTGGAGCTGGATCGCCCGGTCCAGGATGCCGACCACCGCGCGCGGTGTGGCGATCTTGATGGCCTGGATCTCCGTGTGCGCGCCCCGGTTGCCGACGGTGTCCATCAGCCAGGCCGTCTTCAGCACCAGCAGCCGCAGCTGCTCGACGGTGACCCGCGCGTCGGCGATCCAGTTCTGCACCACGCCCTGCTGGGCCAGCGCCTTGCCGAAGGCGGTCCGGGACACCGCACGCCGGCACATCAGCTCGATCGCCCGCTCGGCCATGCCGATCAGCCGCATGCAGTGGTGGATCCGGCCGGGGCCGAGCCGGGCCTGGGCGATGGCGAAGCCGCCGCCCTCCTCGCCGATCAGGCTGGTGACCGGCACGCGCGCGTGGTCGAAGACCACCTCGGCGTGGCCGCCGTGGGAGTGGTCCTCGTAGCCGAAGACCTGCATCGCGCGCCTGACCGTCACGCCGGGGGTGTCGCGCGGGACCAGCACCATGGACTGCTGGCGGCGGATGTCGGCGCCGTCCGGGTCCGTCTTGCCCATGACGATGAAGATCCTGCAGTCCGGGTTCATCGCCCCGGAGATGTACCACTTGCGGCCCGTGATGACGTACTCGTCGCCGTCCCGCTCGATGTGCGTGGTGATGTTGGTGGCGTCCGAGGAGGCCACCTCCGGCTCGGTCATCGCGAACGCCGAGCGGATCTCACCCGCCAGCAGCGGCTCCAGCCACTGCTTCTTCTGCCGCTCGTCGCCGAACTGCGCCAGCACCTCCATGTTCCCGGTGTCGGGCGCGGCGCAGTTCGTCGCGGTCGGCGCCAGGTGCGGGGAGCGGCCGGTGATCTCGGCGAGCGGCGCGTACTGCAGGTTCGTCAGACCGGCGCCGTGCTCGGCGTCGGGCAGGAAGAGGTTCCACAGGCCCTGCCTGCGCGCCTCGGCCTTCAGCTCCTCCACCACGGCCGGGGTGTCCCACGGCGAGGCCAGCGCGGCCCGCTGCTCCTCGGCGACCGGCTCGGCCGGGTACACGTACTCGTCCATGAAGGCCAGCAGCCTGGCGCGCAGCTCCTCGGTGCGCGCGTCGAACGCGAAGTCCATGTGCGGTCAGCCTTCCTGAAGAGTGGTCAGTCCGTGGTCGATGAAGACGGGCACCAGCTCGCCGATCCGGTCGAAGCCGCGCCCGACCGTCTGGCCGAGCGTGTACCGGTAGTGGATGCCCTCCAGGATCACGGCGAGCTTGAACCAGGCGAACGCCGTGTACCAGGAGACGGCGGAGACGTCGCGGCCCGAGCGCTCGGCGTACCGCTCGATCAGCTCGGCGGGGGAGGGGTGCCCGGGCGCCTCGGCGGTCGTGGACACCGGCGACTCCGGCAGGCCGAGCGGCGTGCTGTACATGACCAGCAGGCCCAGGTCGGTGAGCGGGTCGCCGAGGGTCGACATCTCCCAGTCGAGGATGGCCCTGATGCTGTCGTCGGGGCCGATCAGCACGTTGTCCAGCCGGTAGTCGCCGTGGACGACGGCCGGGGCGGGCGAGGCGGGCAGGGCCCGGCCGAGTGCCGCGTGCAGCTCGTCGACGCCCGCGAGCTCGCGGTTGCGGGAGGCGTCGAGCTGCTTGCCCCAGCGGCGCAGCTGGCGGTCCAGGAAGCCCTCCGGACGCCCGAAGTCCTCCAGCCCCACGGCCGCCGGGTCCACGCCGTGCAGCCCGACCAGCGTGTCCACGAGCGAGAGCACCGCGTCCCGGGTCCGGGTCTCGCCGAGCGGGGCGAGCTGCCGGGCGGTGCGGTAGGGCGTACCCTCGACGAACTCCATGACGTAGAACGGCGCCCCGAGCACCTCCTCGTCCTCGCACAGCAGCACCGGCCGGGGGACCGGCACGTCCGTCGGGTGCAGTGCGCTGATCACCCGGTGCTCGCGCTTCATGTCGTGCGCGGTGGCCAGCACGTGACCGAGCGGCGGCCGCCGCACGACCCACCGCGAGGCGCCGTCGGAGAGCGCGTAGGTGAGGTTCGAGCGTCCGCCCTCGATCAGCCGGCCGTCGAGCGGGCCGTTCACCAGGCCGGGGCGCTCGCGGTCGAGCAGCGCGCGCAGCCGGTCGAGATCGAGCCCGGGCGGGTGGTCGGCGCTCATACATCACTCCTACGAACCGGTGAACAAGAACGGGTATCATGATGCCGACCGGTCGGTATGCCGTCCAGTACGCGTGCCGAACCTGCCCCCGAACGTGACCGGAGCCACCATAATCGCCGCGCGCCGCGAGCGCGGCGGACGATCACGGCGGCCCCCGCGGGGTACCGGTGACGGGGACATGGACGCTGCCGTCACGCGAACGGCGCACATCCCGGCACACCGGTTGCGTGGCGTACGAGGACCCCGGAGGGTCGTGGGCATGAAGGCCATCAGTTACAGCCGCTACGGCGGGCCCGAGGTGCTGGAGTACGGCGAGGCGGACGACCCCAAGGTCGGCCCCGACTCGGTGCTGGTCGCGGTCCGCGCCGCGGCCGTCAACCCGGTCGACTGGAAGTGCCGGGAGGGCTACCTGGACCAGATCCTGGACGCCGTCTTCCCGGTGATCCCCGGCTGGGACGTCAGCGGGGTGGTGGTGCAGCCCGGCGCCGCGGTCCCGGAGTTCTCCGTCGGCGACGAGGTCATCGGCTACGTCCGCGAGGACTTCCTGTCCCGCGGCACCTTCGCCGAGTACGTCGCCGCGCCCGTGCGCACCCTGGCCCGCAAGCCGCGCAACCTCTCCTTCGAGGAGGCCGCCGGGCTGCCGCTGGCCGGGCTCACGGCCTACCAGGTCCTGGTCGGGGCGCTGGAGGTCAAGCGCGGCGAGACCGTGCTGGTGCACGCGGCGGCCGGCGGGGTCGGCTCCCTGGCCGTCCAGATCGCCGCCCACCTCGGCGCCCGGGTGATCGGCACGGCGAGCGAGCACAACCACGACTTCGTGCGCGGGATCGGCGGCGAGCCGGTGAGCTACGGCGAGGGCCTGGCCGAGCGGGTGCGCGGACTCGCCCCCGAGGGCGTGGACGCCGCCTTCGACACCATCGGCGGCGACACCCTCAAGGCCTCGGCCAACCTGCTCGCCCCCGAGGGACGGCTGGTGTCCATCGCCGACCCGGAGGTGGTGAAGTACGGCGGCCGCTACTACTTCGTCCGGCCCGACGCCGAGGACCTGCGCAAGCTGTCCGAGCTGGCCGAGCAGGGCGTGGTGTCCGTGCACGTCCAGGAGACCTTCCCGCTGGAGCGGGCGGCGGACGCACACCGCCTGAGCCAGGAGGGACGCACCCGCGGCAAGATCGTGGTGACCGTCGCCGGTGAGGCCGGGGGCACCGCCTCCGCCTAGCAGGCTTCCGGGGTCCGGCGGCCGCCTCCGAGGCCGGGGCAGCCGCCTGGATCCCCGCGGCCGCCCCGGAGGGAGACGCCGGCGGCCGCGTCAGGTCACCAGGGTCACCGCGCACAGCGCCATCGCCACCGCGCACAGTGCCGCCGCCGCGGCCTGCCGGGGCGTGAGCGCGGGCGGCCGGGCGGTGGCCGCCAGGGCGCGGATGCGGTGCTGGGCCACCCACAGGAGGACCAGCCAGAGCCCGCAGCACAGCACGGATCCGGCGATCGCGGCGGCCGACGCACCGCCGTGCAGCGCGGCCCTGACCGCGAGCACGGCGGCCACGGCGGCCGACAGCGTCGTACGGCGCCAGGCCAGCCGGGTGCGCTCCGGCTGGAGCCCCGGATCGCGCTCCGCCGTGCTCACCCCTCCCACCCGACCAGCACCACCACGACCATCGCGACCGCCACCACCGCCACGACCAGGCTCAGCACCGCGGGGAACCGGGAGGCGGGCAGGTCCTCGCCCCGCCGCATCGCCCGTTCGCAGCTCACCCAGTGGTTCACCGCCCGCAGCGCGCACAGCACCCCGGCGCCGAGCAGCGCGAGCGCCAGACCGGTCCGCCACGCCCAGCGCAGGTGCGGCAGGAACTGGTCCACCGCGAACCCGCCGCCGATCAGCGCGAGCGCGGTCCGCAGCCAGGCCAGGAACGTGCGCTCGTTGGCCAGCGAGAACCGGTAGTCGGGCGTGCCGCCCTCTTCGCGCACGCGCTCCGGGGCGAACCAGAGCCGGACGTTGCGTACGAACTCACTCACGCGCAGGACCCTACCGGGGCGTCACCGGGCGGCGCGGAACGCCCGCAGCCGCTCGTAGGCCGCCACGCCGTCCGGCACCCACTCCCACTCGCCGAGCCGCCGCTCCACCTCGTCCGGCGTCAGGAAGTCGTGCCACTGCACCTCCTCGGCCTGCGGGTCCACCGGAAGGTCGCAGCACACCTCGTACACCGCCGACCACCAGCTCTTCCCGGCGCCGTCGTCGTAGAGGAACTTGAAGAGGAACTCCGGCCGGGGCAGCCCCGACACGCCCAGCTCCTCCTCCGCCTCGCGCAGCGCCGCCTCGTCGTAGGACTCGCCCGCGCCCACCACACCGCCGACGAACATGTCGTACAGGGAGGGGAAGACCAGTTTGGTGGGGGTGCGGCGGTGCACGAACAGACGCCCGGCCGCGTCCCGGGCCTGGATGAAGACGCACCGGTGGCGCAGGCCCCGGGCGTACGCCTCGCCGCGCGGGACCTGGGCGAGGACCCGGTCGTTGTCGTCGACGATGTCGAGGATCTCGTCAGCAGGGTTCATACCGGTATCCAAGCAGGACCGCACCCGCCGCCTCAGCGGGACTGCAGGTCCCGTGCGCGCTCCGCGTCCCGCGCCCTGGACGGCATCGCCGGGTGCAGCCCCAGCAGCACGATGCCCGCGACGATCGCCGCGAGCCCCGCCGCCTCCCAGGCCAGCGCCCCGGCGCCGGCGCGCAGCCGGTCGCCGAGGAAGCCCACCCCGCACAGGATGCCGGCCAGCGGCTGGGCGGCGGTGAGCGCCGGCAGCGACATGCGCAGCTCGGCCGTCTCGAAGGCGCTCTGCACCAGGACCAGCCCGGTGACGCCCAGCGCGAGCACGCCGTACGGCTGCCATCCGGTGAGCAGCCCGGTGAGGCCGCCGGCCGCGAAACGGGTGCCGCAGATCCGGGTCAGCGCGTCCTGCACGCCGTAGAGCAGCCCGGCGGCGGTGGCCAGCAGCACCGGGCCCCAGCTCAGCCGGGACCGCTTGGCCCAGGCGGTGAGCGCCAGGGCCGCGCCGAGCGTCGCGCCGATGATCAGCCAGTGCCGCACCGGATCGGTGACGGCGCTGCCGGCGCGCGGCTCGCCGGCCACGATGAACGCGCTCACGCCGCCCGCGAGCAGCCCGAGCCCCGCCCAGCCCTGGCGGCCGAGCGACTTCCCGGTCCGCAGCCGCGACAGGGCGAGCGCGAACAGCAGGTTGGTCGCGAGCAGCGGCTCGACCAGCGAGATCTCGCCCTTGCCGAGGGCGACCGCGCCGAGCGCCATGCCGGCCGCCATCAGCGCGATGCCGCCCAGCCAGCGCGGCACCCGCATCAGGTCCAGCAGCAGCCGGAAGGACAGGAAGTCGCTCAGCGGCGCCTGCTGCGCGGCGCTCTGCTGGAGCACGAACCCGAAGCCCACACAGCAGGCGGCGCTCACGGCGAGCAGAAGAACCAGAACGGACACGCGGCGCACCTCGATCATCCGGCCGGACCACGGACGCTGGGGCCTGTCCGACCATGCGCGTCGGATCGGCCCGCGGCGTCCGGTGCCGTGCATCGCAAGGCGGAGGGTCGCCCTCGTACTGGATGTACCTGGGCGCATCCGACAACGCGGCGAGGTGCGGTGCCAGGCGTCGCGGGCCCGGCGGGAATGGTCAGACAGGCCCTGGTGGCCGACTGTAGCCTCCGGGGAACGCCGCGCCATGGCGTTCGCCACACCGCCGCGCCCGCAGACCTCCCCCCGCACGCGGCGACCAGCGGGTCCGTGGCCCAAGTGGGCCTCACCACAGGGTGGTTGAAGAGGGCAACACTCCGGTTCCGCTTGACGCACACCTGGGCTGAGGGTTTGCTGTGCGTGATCGGCCGATGGCAGCCCGAGAAACAGGAAGTCCCGCGGTGCCCCCAATCCCGTCCCTGCTGAGCGCCCGCCGCGCCTTCCCGGACCTGCCGGGCGACACCGCCCCGGACGACTCCGGCGCCGCCGGCGCCTTCGACGCCGCCCTGGACGACGCCGAGCTCCTCGCCGCCCGGGCCGCGCTGGCCCAGGGCCGACGGCAGGCCACCCGCGCCCTGCTGCTGCGCACCGGCGACGACTGGGACCGCCGGGGACACCGCCTCACCGTGCTGGCCGGCGCACCCCAGGCCGTCGACTGGGCCCAGGACTGGCTGCTCGCCGAGCCCGAGTCGCCCGACGCCGCCGCCCTGCGCGCCCTGGCACTGGTCCGGCGGTCGTTGCGCGGCAAGGAGAGCCCGGACCGGGCCCGCGCCGCCTGCCGCGCCGCGGCCGCCCTCGCCCCCGCCGACCCCACGCCCTGGCTCGGCCTGCTCCAGCTGGCGCGCACCCAGGGCCCGGAGCGCGAGGTGCTGGACGCCTTCGCGGAGCTGCGTGAACGGCACCCGGAGCACCACCACGCCCACCACCTGCTGGTCGCCCGGCTCGCCGAGCGGCCCCAGGACGGCGGGGGCGAGTCCCACCTGGTGTACGACCTCGCCGAGCGGGCCGCCGTCGAGGCCCCCGCCGACTCCCCGCTGGCCGTGCTGCCGGTCGTCGCGTACGCCGAGCGCTACCGCGTCCTGGCCGCCACCGGCCTGGCCCCCTCGGACCCCGCCGCCGGCGGCCACTGGTCGGGCCCGCGGGCCCGCCGCGTCCTGCGCGCGGCCTTCGACTGGTGGCTGGAGTGGGAGCACGACGAGCACCCCCGCCGCCACACCGACCTCAACCACCTCGCCTTCGCCATGTCCTGCGCCGGCCGCCCGGCCGAGGCGGCGGCCCTGTTCCGGCGCATCGGCCGGCACGCCACCCGCGTCCCCTGGGCCTACCCGCACCGCGAGCCGTGGCCGGCCTTCCGCGCGGCCCGCGCCCGCGCGCTGGGCGGCCACCCGCGGCAGCGCGGCGGGAGCGCTCCCGCATCCGGGCGGGACGTCCTCGCGGAACTCGGGCGGGAAGTCATTACGGAACTCTGACCGGTGCCCGCACCCACTGGCCCGCCCCCGGCCGGAAGTGCTCGAATGAACACGTGAACCCCGAACCACCCGAGGACCCCGGCGCCCAGGGCCGGCCCGTCGGCCGCCGTGTCTTCCTCGGCACCCTCGCGCTGGGCGCGCTGGGCGTCGCCACCGCGCCGGTGCTGCAGCGCGGCCTCGAAGGCTTCCTCGGCGGCGTCTCCGGCAGCGATCCGACGGGCCTGACCGGTCTGCTGCCCAACGGCGGCGGCTTCCGCTACTACTCGGTGGCCGCGTCCGTCCCGCACAAGGGCCCCGCCGACTACCGGCTCACCGTCGACGGCCTGGTCGACCACCCGCACACCTACACCCTCGCCGACCTGCGCGCACTGCCGCAGACCCGGCTGGTCCGGGACGTCCAGTGCGTCACCGGCTGGCGGGTCCCGGGCACTCCCTTCCAGGGGGTGGCGCTCTCCCGGCTGCTGGACGCGGCCGGCGTACGGGCCGCCGGCCGGGCGGTCCGCTTCACCTGCTTCGACGGCACCTACACCGAGAGCCTCACCCTCGACCAGGCGCGGCGCCCGGACGTCCTGGTCGCCCTGCGCATGCAGGACAAGGACATCGGCCACGACCACGGCGGCCCGGTCCGCCTGTACGTGGCGCCCATGTACTTCTACAAGTCCGCGAAGTGGCTCTCCGGCATCACCGTCACCGACCGCGTCCGGCCCGGCTACTGGGAGCGGCTCGGCTACGACGTCGACGGCTGGGTCGGCCGGTCGAACGGACGGACCGATGAGCCTACGAGCTGACACCCCGGCGCCGCCGGACTCCCGCGTCCGCCGCTTCGGACCGGCCCAGCGCTGGGTGCACCGGGCCACGGCCGCCCTGATGGGCGTGTGCGTGATCACCGCGGCCTGTCTCTACGTCCCGCAGCTCGCCGTGCTCGTCGGCCGCCGGGATCTGGTCGTGCGGGTCCACGAGTGCGCCGGACTCGCCCTGCCCGTCCCCGTGCTGCTGGGTCTCGCCTCCCGCGCCTTCCGCGCCGACCTGCGCTTCCTCAACCGCTTCGGCCCGCACGACCGCGTCTGGCTGTGGGCCGCGCTGAGCCGGGACAAGCGCCGCTCCTCCCGGCCGGCGGGCAAGTTCAACGCCGGCCAGAAGGTCTACGCGGCCTGGATCGCGGGGGCGTCGCTGGTCATGCTCGGCACCGGTCTGATGATGTGGTTCACCCGGCTCACCCCGCTGGTCTGGCGCACCTCGGCCACCTTCGTGCACGACTGGCTGGCCCTGACGATCGGCGTGGTCCTGGCCGGTCACATCGGCATGGCGCTCGGTGACCCGGAGGCGCGGCGCGGACTGCGGACGGGCACGGTCAGCAGACGGTGGGCCGAACGGGAACACCCGCTCTGGCGGCCCTGAGACGCCGCTCGCCCCCTCCTCGGCGGCCGGGGAGGGGGCGAGTGGCGTCTCGACGCGGTGCGCACCGGCGCGGTGCGGGTGCGCACCGCGTCTATATGACGAGGGACAGCAGCAGGACCAGTCCGCCCGCGACCACCGAGATGATCGTCTCCATCACGGACCAGGTCTTCACGGTCTGTCCGACGCTCAGCCCGAAGTACTCCTTCACCAGCCAGAAACCGGCGTCGTTGACATGGCTGAAGAAGAGCGAGCCGGCGCCGATGGCGAGGACCAGCAGGGCGGTGTGGGTGGTCGACATGTCGGCCGCGAGCGGCGCGACCAGGCCGGCCGCCGAGACCGTGGCCACCGTCGCCGAGCCGGTGGCCAGCCGGATCGCGACCGCGATCAGCCAGGCCAGCAGCAGCGCCGGGATCGACCAGTCCTTGGAGATGTCCAGCACCATCTGGCCGACACCGCAGTCGATCAGCGTCTGCTTGAAGCCGCCGCCCGCACCCACGATGAGCAGGATGCCGGCGATCGGCATCAGGCCCTTCTCGACCGTCTGCTGCAGCCGGTCCTTGCTGAACCCGGCGGGCCGGCCCAGCGTGAAGAAGCCGACGATGACGGCGGCGAGCAGCGCGATCAGCGGGGAACCGACCACGTCGAAGACCCGCTGGGTCATGTTCGCGGTGTCGTCCACCACGATGTCCACCAGCGCCTTGGCCAGCATCAGCACCACCGGCAGCAGCACCGTGGCCAGCGTCGGGCCGAAGCCCGGACGGCGCTCCAGCTCCTCCGACGGGCGCTGCGGGATCATCCGCTCGGGAGCCGGGACGTCCACCCAGCGGGCGGCGAAACGCGAGAACACCGGACCGGCGATGATCACCGTGGGGACGGCGACCAGGATGCCGAGCGCCAGCGTGACGCCCAGGTTGGCCTTGACGGCGTCGATCGCGACCAGCGGGCCGGGGTGCGGCGGGATCAGGCCGTGCATCACGGACAGACCGGCCAGCGCCGGGATGCCGATGCGCATCAGGGAGTAGTTGCCGCGCTTGGCGACCATGAGCACGACCGGGATCAGCAGCACTATGCCGACCTCGAAGAACAGCGGCAGACCGATCACGGACGCGATCAGCACCATCGCCCACGGCATCGACCGCCCGCCCGCCTTGGCGAGGATCGTGTCGACGAGCTGGTCGGCGCCGCCGGAGTCGGCGAGGAGCTTGCCCAGGATCGCCCCGAGCGCGATCAGGACGCCCACGCCGGCCACGGTGCCGCCGAGCCCGGTGGTGAAACTGAGGATGGCCTTGTCCAGCGGCGCCCCGGCGACCGCGCCGAGCACCAGTGACCCGATGGTCAGCGACAGGAAGGCATGGAGCTTGAACTTGGTGATGAGCAGCACGATGACGGCGATGCCCACCAGGACGGCGATGCCGAGCTGGGCATGGCCGGCGGAGGTGATCGGCGGAGGTGCGTCCGCTGCCAGCATCTCGACGCTGAGTCTGGTCACGGGGGTTCCCTTGCAGGTACGGGGGACGGGGGTGAGGTGTTACTCGGAGGTGTCGGAAAACGCTTCGAGGGCCCGCACGGCGCGTGCGGTGATCTCCTCGGGGCTGCCGCTGACGTCCACGGCCACTCCGGCCTCGTCCGGCTCCAGCGGCTCGAGCGTGGCGAACTGGGAGTCCAGCAGCGCGGTCGGCATGAAGTGACCCTGCCGGTGGGACATCCGGTCCGCGATCAGCTCGCGGTCGCCCGTCAGGTGGAGGAACACCACCCCCGGGGCGACGGCCCTGAGCCGGTCGCGGTACGACCGCTTCAGCGCCGAGCTGCTTGCCACCCCGCCGAGCCCGGCACGCCCGTGCGCCCAGTGCCCGATGGCTTCGAGCCACGGCCACCGGTCGGCGTCCTCGAGCGGAACGCCGGCCGACATCTTGTCGATGTTGGCCTGCGGGTGGAAGTCGTCGCCCTCGGCGTACGGGACGCCCAGCCGGGCGGCGAGCAACGGACCGATCGTGGTCTTGCCCGTCCCGGCGACGCCCATCACGACGACGACCTGGGGGGTGCGCATGACTGCCTCGCTGTCTTCCTCGACATCCGACGCCACATCGGCGTCGCCACACTGAAACCTATTAGGTACGACGAATTCAAGAGAGTGTGACGCATAAGTCTGACTTTTTGTGATCGTGATCCAGGCCGTACGCTGACTCCATGAGCACACCGGGCCGGGGGCTGCACGGCCGCGTACTGGACACCCTCGGTCCCGCGATCACCGCGGGTGAGTACCCGCCGGGCAGCGTGCTGCGTACCGACGAGCTGGCACAGCACTTCGAGGTCTCCCGCTCCGTGATGCGCGAGGCCGTGCGCGTACTGGAGTCCATGCACCTGGTCGAGTCCCGCCGCCGGGTCGGCGTCACCGTCCGCCCCAAGTGCGAGTGGAACGTCTACGACCCGCAGGTCATCCGGTGGCGGCTGGCGGGCGCCGACCGCCCGCACCAGCTCCGCTCCCTGACCGTGCTGCGCTCCGCGGTCGAACCCGTGGCCGCGGGCCTCGCCGCCGCCCACGCCACCCCCGAACAGTGCGCCGAACTCACCGAGTGCGCCCTCGGGATGGTGGCCAACTCAAGCGGACACCGGCTCCAGCAGTACCTGATCCACGACATCGCCTTCCACCGGGTCGTCCTCACCGCCTCCGGCAACGAGATGTTCGCCCGGCTCGGCGACGTCGTCGCCGAGGTGCTGGCCGGACGCACCCAGCACGAGGTCATGTTCGAGGACCCCGACCCGGCGGCCGTCACCCTGCACGTCCAGGTCGCCGAGGCGGTCCGCGAACGCGACCGCGCCCGCGCCGAACGGCTCACCAGGGAGATCACCGAGGGCGCCCTCCAGGAACTGGACATCCTGGCGCCCTGACCCCGCCGGGCCCGCCGCCACCGCGGCCGCGGTCAGCCGAGGAAGTCCCCGTCGACGTACACCCACGCCCCGTCCACCCGCTCGAACCGGCTGAGCTCGTGCAGCGAACCGCCCCGGTAGGAGGCGCGGAAGGTCACCGTCCCCGCCCGGTGGAACGCCGAGCCCTCACCGGTTTGAAGGATCTCCAGCCCCGTCCACCTCGTCCGCGGATCGAGGTCCAGCCGCTCGGGCCGGGTCCGCGGATGCCACGTCCGCAGCAGGTACGCCGCGTCCCCCCGGACGAACGCGCTGTACCGCGACCGCATCAGCGCCTCCGCGGTCGCAGCGGCGGCCGCCCCGGAGTGGAAACGGCCGCAGCAGGCGTCGTAGGGCCGGGGGAGCCCGCAGGGGCAGTCGCGCGAGGTCATGCCCCTCATTGTGCCCGGACCGCCGCACCGGTCCGCCGCCGGTGCGGCGCACGCCCGGCCGGTGCACAGTGGAAGGGGCGACGCGCGCCGGCGCGCCCCGTTCGGCCTCGCAGCGCAGTGAGGAGAGGCGGACGATGACCCGACCCCTGAGCAGCCGTCCTCCGTCCGTCAAGGAATGGCGGCTGAACCTGTACCTGTCCGAACACGACCCGGACACCACCGCCCGGATCGTCCTGGACACCGGAGACAACGTCCTGGAGAGCCACGCCGAGGCCCGCCGCAACCCGTACGACACGGCGGTGCCCGACATCGGCGACGAACTCGCCGCCGGACGCGCGCTGATCGCCATGGGCCGGCTGCTGGTGCGAGCGGCCACCGGCGACATGAAGGAGATGGGCGCGATGGACCGGGAGACCCCGGCGCCGCTCTGGCTGTCCCGCGAATGAGGGAGCCCACCGTGCTCTTCACCGACCGCACCGAGGCGGGACGGCGGCTGGGCGCCCGCCTCGAATACCTCAGAGGCCAGGACGTCGTGGTGCTGGCCCTGCCCCGGGGCGGCGTCCCGGTCGGCGCGCAGGTCGCCGAGGCCCTCGACGCACCGCTGGACGTCTGCATGGTCCGCAAACTGGGCGTGCCAACCCAGCCCGAACTGGGCATGGGCGCGATCGGCGAGGACGGCGTCCGCGTCGTCAACCAGGAGGTGCTGCACGCCGGCGGGGTCTCCCCGGACGAACTGGACCAGGTCGAGACGCACGAGCGCGCCGTCCTGGCCCAGCGGGCCGCCCGCTACCGCGGCGACCGCCGGCCCGCCGGCGTCGCCGGCCGCACCGTGGTGGTCGTCGACGACGGCGTCGCCACCGGCTCCACCGCGCGGGTCGCCTGCCGGATCGCCCGGGCCCGCGGCGCCGCCCGCATCGTCCTCGCGGTCCCCGTCGCACCCCAGGACTTCCCGCACCGGCTCGCCGGGGACGCCGACGACCTGGTCTGTCTCGCCACCCCGGCGCACTTCTACGCGATCGGCCAGTTCTACGGCGACTTCACCCAGGTCCCCGACGACGAGGTCACCGCCTGGCTGCGGCAGGCGGCCCACCATCACGAGCGCTTCGCCGGCCCCGGACCCGAGGACCGGGAGGCGGAGATCGCCGCCGGAGCCGTCCGGCTGCGCGGACGACTCACCCTGCCCGCGGGCGCCACGGGCGTCGTCGCGTTCGCCCACGGCAGCGGCAGCGGCCGGCACAGCCCCCGCAACCGGTTCGTCGCCGGCGGACTGAACCGGGCCGGACTCGGCACCCTGCTCTTCGACCTGCTCACCGAGGACGAGGAGGGGGACCGGGCCAACGTCTTCGACATCGGACTGCTGGCCGCCCGGCTCCACGACGTCACCCGGTGGCTGCGCGAGGAACCCGACACCGAAGGACTCGCGGTGGGCTACTTCGGCGCCAGCACCGGCGCGGCCGCCGCCCTGTGGGCCGCCGCCGAACCGTCGGCACGCCCCGCCGCCGTCGTCTCCCGCGGCGGCCGCCCCGACCTCGCCGGGCCCCGGCTGCCCGAGGTGACCGCGCCCACCCTGCTCATCGTGGGCGGCGCCGACCGGGAGGTGCTGCGGCTCAACCGGGCGGCACAGGCCGCGCTGACCTGCGAGAGCCGGCTCGAGGTCGTGCCCGGCGCCACCCATCTCTTCGAGGAGCCCGGCACGCTGGAGAGGGTGACCGAACTGGCCCGCGACTGGTTCACCGACCACATGGCGCCCGCGCGCGTCTAGGCCGCGATGATGCGCGAGGGCACCGTCACCCTGTTCCTCGCCGGAGACGTCATGCTCGGCCGGGGCGTCGACCAGATCCTCCCGCACCCCGGCGACCCCGCCCTGCGCGAGGACTACGTGCGCGACGCCCGGGACTACGTGGCCCTCGCCGAGTCCGCCAACGGCCCGATACCCCGCCCGGTCGACCCGGCCTGGCCCTGGGGCGAGGCACTGCCCTGCCTGGACCGGGCCGCGCCCGACGTGCGGGTGGTCAATCTGGAGACCGCCGTCACCCAGGACGGAGACTTCGCCCCCGGCAAGGCCGTCCACTACCGGATGAACCCGGCCAACCTGCCCTGCCTCAGCGCGATCCGCCCCGACGTCTGCGCACTCGCCAACAACCATGTGCTCGACTTCGGGCCGCCCGGCCTGGCGGAGACACTGGACAGCCTGGCCGGCGCCGGACTGCGCACCGCCGGAGCGGGCACCGACGCGGTCGCCGCCTGGCGGCCCGCCGCAGTGCCCCTCCGGACCGGCGGACGCCTCCTCGTCTTCTCCTTCGGGATGCCCTCCAGCGGCATACCGCACGACTGGGCCGCCACCGCCGACCGCTCCGGAGTCGCCCTGATCCCCGCGCCGACCCCGGCCGGCGCGGCCGCCTTCGCCGACTGCCTGCGGCAGCTCCGGCGGCCCGCCGACCTCGTCCTCGTCTCCGTCCACTGGGGCCCCAACTGGGGATACGGCGTCCCCGCCGGCGAGGTCCGCTTCGCGCACGCCCTGATCGACGCCGGAGTGGACGTCGTCCACGGCCACTCCTCCCACCACCCCCGCGCCCTGGAGCTCTACCGGGGCCGGCTCGTCCTGTACGGCTGCGGCGACCTCGTCGACGACTACGAGGGCATCAGCGGCTACGAGAACTACCGGGACGACCTGCGCCTGCTCTACCTGGTGACCCTGGAGACGGACACCGGCCGGCTGTCCCGCCTGCGGATGGTGCCCCTGCGGGCCCGCCGGATGCGCCTGGAACCCGCCCCGGCCGAGGACACCGCCTGGCTGCGGGGCGTGCTCGACAAGTGCGGCCGCGATCTCGGCACCCGCGTCGAGCGGAGCGGCGACGGCACCCTCACCGCACGGCCCCTGCGCGCCACCGCGCCCCGCTGAGGCCCGCCCGGTTCCCGGACCGGGACACACGAAAGGCCCCTGCCGAGCAGGGGCCTCACTGGTGTCCGAGGGGGGACTTGAACCCCCACGCCCGATAAAGGGCACTAGCACCTCAAGCTAGCGCGTCTGCCATTCCGCCACCCGGACAAGGTGTCTGTCGTGCGGGGATTTCCCCGCGGCGACGAAGGAAACACTACCAGGCTTTCCGGGGTGGCCGATCACACCCCGTCCCCCCGGCCCGCCCGGCGTGAACGGCGCGTGACGGGCCGGGCCCGGTCTTGGGCGCGGGGCGGGACCGGGGAGAGGATGGACGGGACCACCAGCATGGACAGTGGGAGGAATCAGCGTGAGCGAGACGGACACGACCAGGGGCGTCACCGGCGAGGACGAGGTCGTGGACCTCTGCCGCGAGCTGATCCGGTTCGACACCAGCAACTACGGCGACCACTCCGGGCCCGGCGAGCGGGCGGCCGCCGAGTACGTGGCCGAGAAGCTCGCCGAGGTCGGGCTGGAGCCGGAGATCTTCGAGTCCCACCCCGGCCGCGCCTCCACCGTGGCCCGCATCGAGGGCGAGGACCCCTCCCGGCCCGCGCTGCTCATCCACGGCCACCTCGACGTCGTGCCGGCCAACGCCCAGGACTGGACCCACGACCCGTTCTCCGGCGAGGTCGCCGACGGGTGCGTGTGGGGGCGCGGGGCCGTCGACATGAAGGACATGGACGCGATGACCCTCGCGGTCGTGCGCGACCGGCTCCGGAGCGGCCGCCGGCCCCCGCGCGACATCGTGGTCGCCTTCCTCGCCGACGAGGAGGCGGGCGGCACGTACGGCGCGCGCCACCTGGTCGACCACCACCCCGGCCTGTTCGAGGGCGTGGCCGAGGCGATCAGCGAGGTGGGCGGCTTCTCGTTCACGGTGAACGACCAGCGGCGGCTCTACCTGATCCAGACGGCCGAGAAGGGCATGCACTGGATGAAGCTGACCGTGGCCGGCACCGCCGGGCACGGGTCGATGATCCACCGGGACAACGCCATCACCGAGCTGTCCGAGGCGGTCGCCCGGGTCGGCCGGCACCGGTTCCCGGTCCGGGTCACCAAGACCACCCGGGCCTTCCTGGACGAGCTGGGCGACGCGCTCGGCACCGAGCTGGACCCGGAGGACATGGAGGCCACCCTCGCCAAGCTCGGCGGCATCGCCAAGCTCATCGGCGCGACCCTCAGCAACACCGCCAACCCCACCCAGCTCGGCGCCGGCTACAAGGTCAACGTCATCCCCGGCGAGGCCACCGCGCACATCGACGGACGGTTCCTGCCGGGGTACGAGGAGGAGTTCCTCGGCGACCTCGACCGGCTCCTCGGCCCGAACGTCCGCCGCGAGGACGTGCACTCCGACAAGGCGGTCGAGACCACCTTCGACGGCGCGCTGGTCGAGGCCATGCAGTCCGCGCTGCTCGCCGAGGACCCGACCGCCAAGGCGATCCCCTACATGCTCTCCGGCGGCACCGACGCCAAGTCCTTCGACGACCTCGGCATCCGCGGCTTCGGCTTCGCGCCGCTGAAGCTGCCGCCGGAGCTGGACTTCGCCGGCATGTTCCACGGCGTCGACGAGCGGGTTCCGGTGGACGGCCTGAAGTTCGGGGTGCGGGTGCTCGACCGCTTCATCGACGCGTCGTGACGTCCTGAGCCGAGGTATTCGGGCGACTGTGCGAGATCGACTGAGAAGAGTGAATGCGACGATAAGCTCGTAGCCCCATTAATTCCCCCTCGTTACAGGTGATGTGATTCCGCACCTTGGAATCGCATTGCCTACTAGGAGGAATAATGATCAAGAAGGTCGTCGCTGCCGCGGCCGCCACCGGTGGTCTGGTTCTCGCGGGGGCGGGCCTCGCCGTCGCCGACTCGGGTGCCCAGGGTGCCGCCGCGCACTCGCCGGGCGTCGTTTCCGGCAACGTCATCCAGGTGCCCGTGCATGTTCCGGTGAACGTCTGCGGCGACACGGTCGACGTGATCGGGCTCCTGAACCCCACCTTCGGCAACGCCTGCGTCAACGACTGACGCCGGCTCCTCGAGGGGCGTCTTTTACGAACCGTCGGCCCCGGAACGCGCGTCACGCGCTCCGGGGCCGACCGGTCTTCCTCCGCGCTTTTCCCATGGCGCGGACGGTTCACAGACATACGAAGGCAGGGGGGAATTCCGTCATGCGACAAAGCACCCGCAAGGGTCTGATGACCATGGCCGCGGCCACCGGTGTGATCGCCGCCGCGAGCGGCTACGCGCACGCCGACGCCGGCGCGGCCGGCTCCGCCACCGGGTCGCCCGGTGTGCTGTCCGGCAACACCGTGCAGGCTCCGGTGCACGTCCCGGTGAACGTCTGCGGCAACACCGTGAACGTCGTCGGGCTCCTCGATCCCGCCGCGGGCAACGCCTGCGCGAACCACGGCGGCAGCGGCTCGGGCGGTCACGGCGGCTCCCACGCGAGCGGCCGCACCCACGGCTCGCCCGGCGTCGGCTCCGGCAACACCGTCCAGGTACCGGTCGACGTCCCGGTGAACGTGTGCGGCAACAGCGTGGACGTCGTGGGCGCCGGCAACGCCGCCCAGGGCAACGACTGCGCCAACGGCGGCGCGCACCACGGGCACCACGGGCATCATGGGCACCACAACCCGCCCGGCACCCCCGGGCACCCGTGCGAGCCGGGCCACCCCGGCCATCCCGGTGAGCCGGGCCACCCCGGCACGCCCCGCACCCCGGGCCACCCGGGTAAGCCCGGGACTCCCGGCCACCCGGGTAAGCCCGCCACGCCGCCCGCCGACAGCGGCCGGACTCCGCACGGCTCAACCCAGGTCAGGGCGCAGGGCGGCGACTCGGCGCGGTCCGTGGGCGGCGGTCAGCTCGCCCACACGGGAAGCGAGGTGCCGCTCGGGCTCGCCCTGCCGGCCGGCGCGGGCGCGCTGCTCGCCGGCGCCGTGCTGTACCGCAAGGCCCGGGCCTCCGCCTAGGCGGCCGGCGTCGCAGTCCGGCCCCGGGAACCGGAGCGGGCCCCGCCGTCCATGGCGGGGCCCGCTCCGTCGTTCACGGGTCCCGCCTCACCACGTGGCCCGCACCTGGCGGATGATCCGTCGGCGCAACCGCACCCTGCGGCTGCCGTCGCGCATCAGGCTCAGTCGGTCCAACTCCCAGTGTCCGTACTCGGCATGGTCCGTCAGCAGACGCGTCGCCTCCTTGCGGGACACCCCGCGAGGCACGTACACGTCGACAAATTCGTATTCCGGCATCGCATCTATTGTGCGGGCTGGTGCCCGGTACGGATAGCGTCTGCACTATGTCTGATGCTGCGCAGCCCACCGCTGCCGAGGTACGCGCCGCCGTCGAGGCGGTCAAGACCGCGCTCGACCGTCACCTGGCTGCGGTAGAACGCCGGACAGGGGAGGACGACCAGGCCGTCTACGAGGCCTTCAACGAGCTGGCCGCGGCCGCCGAGACGTACGACGAACTGCTCTACGACCGCTACGACGAGGTGACCCCCTTCGAGATCCCCGGTGCGGAGGACTCACTGCCGCCCTACGCCGGCCCCGGGGAACCGAGCGCCGTCAGCGTGCTGATCCGCCGCGACTACTCCGTGGCGGAGCCCCAGCGGCTGCTGGCCCAGGCCCAGCGGGTCGAGGCGGCGGAGTACGAGGGCGTCGAGGGCCTGAACGACGACGCCGCCACCGTCCCCCGGGCGCTCGGCGTCCTCTTCGGCGAGTTCGAACCGGACGAGATCGCCTCCCGGCACAAGGAGTTCGGCCTGGAGGAGGGCGACTCCACGCTCTGGGTCACCGCCGCCGACGAGCCGGCCGAACCCGGTGAGTGGCTGGAGGCCCCGTTCGACGAGGTCGATCCGGAGCGGGTGCTGTGCCGGTTCGACGTCAGCGCGGTGTTCGACGAGGACGAGGACGCGGACCACGAGGACGACGGGATCGACGAGGACGCCCTCGACGAACTGGACGCGGACGACGAACTGGACGGCGACGACGAGCTGGACGGCGACGATCTGGAGCCGCTGGACGCCGAGCGGTGACCCGCCCGGCGGTGCCGCAGGGCCCACGGCCCGCACGGCACCGCCGGCTTCCGCCGGGCGCCCGCCGCGCCCGGCGGGTCAGCCCGCCGCCGGGACCTGGGAGCGCAGCAGCGTCTGCAGACGGGTCGTGCGGGGCTTGGCGGGGACCTCCGCGACGGCCCTCGGCAGCGCCTGCTCCACACCGTGCACCACCGACAGATGGCGCTCGGCCCGGCTGAAGGCCGTGTACACCCACGGTCTGGTGAGCATCTGCGCGGCGTCCCCGGGCAGCACCGCCACCGCGGCCGGCCAGCGGCCGCCTACCGCCTGGTGGGCGGTCAGCGCCCAGCCGTGCCGCACCGACTGCTCCACCCGCTCCCGGGGCACGACGACGGTCTCGCCCGCGCACTCCAGACGCAGCCCGCCGGCATCCGCGCCCACCACCCGGCCCGGCACCGTACGGCCCGGGGCGGGGGAGTAGGCGACCCGGTCGCCGGGGTCGAAGCCGCCGAAACGGCCCGGACCGGGGTTGAGGCGTTCCTTCAGCGCGGTGTTCAGCACCCGGGTGCCGGCGGCGCCGCCGTGGCCCGGGGTGATCACCACCGTCTCCTCGGACGGCACCCCGATCGCCCGCGGCACCGAGTCGGCGACCAGTTGCACCGTCCGGTGCACGGCCTCGCCCGCGTCGCGCACCGGAACGATGACGACCTCCTTGCCCGGCGCCGCCACCTGGTTCAGCTCGCCGGCCCCGACGCCCGAGACCAGCTCGCCCAGCGGGCCCGGGTCGGGCACGCGGGAGGCGACCTGCGGGCAGGCGCGGGCGGCCAGCAGATCGGCGAAGACCCGGCCGGGCCCCGCCGACCACAGCACCGCGGGGTCGCCGCTGAGCACCAGCCTGGCCCCGTCGGGCAGCGACTCCACCAGCATCGCGCCGCTCTCCACGTCGAGTTGCGGCGCGTCCAGCACGATCAGGAGATCCAGGTCGAGCGCGCCCTCCGCGTCCCGGCCGGGCCCCTCGGCCCCGGAGAGCACACCGGCGACCGTGCCGACGGCCGGGGCGCCTTCCGGACCGCCGAGCAGGGCGGCCAGGCGCCGGCGGCCGCCCGGGGTGTGGCAGATGGCGAAGGCCCGCAGCCCCGCGGCCCGGGCCGCGCCGAGCAACGCGGCCGGTTCGGCGCGGGCCGCCTCGCCGCCGGTGTGCAGCACCAGGGCGTGCCCGCCGACCGCACGGGCCAGCTCGGCCGCCGCGCCGGACGCCGCCTCGGCGACGACCGCCTGCCAGGGCCCGGCGGCCTCCTTGGGCAGCGAGTTGACCAGCCGGGCCAGGCCGTCGGCGAGGCTCTCCTCGGCGAGCGCGTACCGCTCCAGACCGGCGAGGACCCGGACCGGGCGCTCCTCCTCCTCGCCGTCCTCCTCCTGCGGGCCCGGGGCGCCCGGCTCCTCAAGGGCGTCCTGGAAGACCAGCGCCTCCGCCTCGGCGACCGTGCTCTGCACCGCCGCGTCCGGGTCCGGCACGCCGCGCTGCGCCAGGGCCGCGGTGAGCGCCGGCAGTTCCAGCGCGGTGTGCCCGGCCAGCGCCGCCTGCTCCAGCAGCCACACGGTCACCGCGCGGCCCCGCCGCTCGTCGTCCGGACGGCACTCCGCGCCCAGCAGCGCCCGCGCGAACCCGTCGGCCTGCTCCGGGCGCACCCCGCCGATCCGCAGCAACTGCCAGGGGTCCTCGCGCAGCACGTCGTCGGCGCCCTCGCCGAGTCCCGCGGCCACCTGGGCGGCCAGGGCCTCGGGCGCCCCGCCCTCGGCGAGCACCCGCCGCACCGCCTCGACGGTCCCGGGCGCGGGAGCGGGGGCGGCGGGCGCCGCGGCCGGGACGGGCTGCGGCCGCCGCACCGGCTCGGGAGCGGGCCGGCGCGGAGCCGGCGCGGGCTCGGCGAAGACCGTGGCGGCCGGCTGCGCGCCGCCTTCCACGGCCCGGACCGCGGCGAGCAGGTCGGCCGCCTTGCCGCTCAGCTTGGTGCCGCTGGCGATGGGCGCCGTCCGCTCGGCCTTGCGCCGCTCGATCCGCTCCCGCTCCACCCGCTGCGCGGCCAGCTCGGCCGCCGCCTCGGACAACTCGGACGCACTCGCGTCCCCGGCGGGCTGGGCACTCGCGTCTCCGGCGGGCTCCGCCTCCGCGTCCCCGGCGGGCTGGGCACTCGCGTCTCCGGCGGGCTCGGCACTCGCGTCCGGCGTGGGCTCGGCGCCCGTGCCCCTGTCGGGCTCGGCCCCCATGCCCCCGGTGATATCCGCCCCCACGCCCCCGGCGGGCTCCGGGTCTGTCGGGCCGTCGTCGGCCGCCGTGCCCCGTTCCGGGGTTCGCGTCGTGTCCGGGCTCTCCGGGGTGTCCGGGTCCTTCGGCCCGGTGCCCTCCGTGGTCTCCGGCTCCGTGCTCACAGCGTGCTCCAGTCGTGATCGGGATAGCGGTGCACGGGCGCCGACACATCGTCCAGCGCCCGGCAGATCTCGTCAGGAAGACTAAGCGCCTCCACTGACAGTGCCGCCGTGAGCTGCTGGGCGTTGCGCGCGCCGACCACCGGCGCGGCCACCCCGGGCCGGTCCCGGACCCAGGCGAGCGCCACCTGGAGCGGCGTCACCGCGAGCCCGTCCGCGGCCGTCGTCACGGCGTCCACGATGTGGGAGGCGGCGTCGTCGAGGTACGGCTCGACGAACGGCGCGAGATGCTCGGAGGCGCCGCGCGAGTCCGCCGGGGTGGTGTGCCGGTACTTCCCGGTGAGCACACCGCGGCCCAGCGGTGAGGAGGGCAGCAGGCCGATGCCCAGGTCGAGCGCGGCGGGCAGCACCTCGCGCTCGGCGCCGCGCTGGAGCAGCGAGTACTCGAGCTGCGTGCCGGCCAGCCGGGTCCGGCCCGGCGCCGCGAGCTGCCAGGTGGCCGCCTTGGCGAGCTGCCAGCCGCAGAAGTTGGCGACGCCCACGTACCGCGCCCGGCCGCTGCTCACCGCCAGGTCCAGGGCCTGGAGGGTCTCCTCCAGCGGGGTGCCGGGATCGTAGACGTGGATCTGCCACAGGTCGACGTGGTCGGTGCCGAGGCGGGCCAGGGAGGCGTCGAGGGCGGCGAGCAGATGGCCGCGGGAGCCGTCGACGCGGCGGTCCGGGTCGGCGACGCTGCCCGCCTTGGTGGAGATCACCAGGTCCCGGCGCGGCACCAGGCCGTCCATGAGCCGCCCGAGCAGGTACTCAGCCTCACCGTCGGCGTACACGTCCGCGGTGTCGACGAGGGTGCCGCCCGCCTCCCAGAACGTCTTCAGCATGTCCGCGGCGTCGTGCTCGTCGGTGTCCCGGCCCCAGGTGAGGGTGCCGAGCCCGATCCGGGACACGCGCAGGCCGGTACGGCCGAGATGCCTCTGCTCCATGAGCGCGAGATTACTGGCCGGAACTGGCCCCGTGGGTGCCTGTGGACAACCGGATCCGCCCCGGCGGGCGCCCGGATTCCCGGGCCGCCGCGCGGCTCGGGCCCGCGGCGCGCGGCGGGCGGGGGCTGTGCGCGGACGGCCCCGGCTCGCTAAGGTCGCAGCCAACGGACGTTACTCATGGGTAAGGGGATTCGGCCATGCAGCTCGGGATCAACCTCGGCTACTGGGGTGCCGGGATGGACGCGGACAATCTGGCCGTCGCGCAGGAGGCCGAGCGGCTGGGCTACGCCGTGTGCTGGGCCGCCGAGGCGTACGGCTCGGACGCGGCCACGGTGCTCAGCTGGGTCGCCGCCCAGACCGAGCGCATCGACGTCGGCTCGGCGATCTTCCAGATCCCGGCCCGGCAGCCCGCCATGACCGCGATGACCGCGGCGACCCTGGACTCGCTGTCCGAGGGCCGCTTCCGGCTCGGCCTCGGCGTCTCCGGACCGCAGGTCTCCGAGGGCTGGTACGGCGTCAGGTTCGACAAGCCGCTCTCCCGTACGCGCGAGTACGTGGAGATCGTGCGCAGGGCGATGACCCGCGAACGGCTCTCGTTCGAGGGCGAGCACTGGACGCTGCCGCTGCCCGGCGGCCCGGGCAAGCCGATCAAGCTGACCGTGCACCCGCAGCGCGAGCACATCCCGCTGTACATCGCCGCCATCGGCCCGAAGAACCTGGAGCAGACCGGCGAGATCGCCGACGGCGCCCTGCTGATCTTCCCGTCCGCCGACCACCTCGAGGACACCACGATCACGCACCTGCGCGCCGGACGGGAGAAGGCCGGCAAGACCCTCGACGGGTTCGACATCTGCCCGACCCTGCCGCTGGCCGTCGGCGACGACAAGGACGTGTCCCGGCTCGCCGACACCTTCCGGCCCTACACCGCGCTGTACGTCGGCGGCATGGGCAGTGCGAAGCAGAACTTCTACAACCGGCTCGCCCAGCGCATGGGATACGAGCAGGAGGCCGCCGAGATCCAGGAGAAGTACCTGTCCGGCGACAAGCAGGGCGCCGCGGCCGCGGTCCCGCAGGACCTGATCGACAAGACGACGCTGCTGGGCTCGGTGGACCGCATCGCCGACCGGATGAAGGCCTACGCCGCCGCCGGCGTCACCACCCTCTCGCTGGCCCCCGCCGGCTTCACGCTCGACGAGCGGATCGCCTCCCTGCGGGCCGGCAGCGAGGCACTGGAGCGCGCCGGGCTCGGCTAGGGCCTGTAGCGGGGGTGTTCAGCGGCCGTGGTGGGGGCTCGGGGGTCCTCCCCGCCACGGCCGTCACGCGGAACAACGCGCCGGACGCCCGCTGGTTACGACCCCCGGCGCCCCTTCTTCCGCTCACAGCCAGCCGCGCCGCTTGAACTGCCGGTACAGCAGCAGCTCCAGCACGGCCATCAACGCGATCACCGCCGGGTACGACCACAGCCAGTGCAGCTCGGGCATGTGGTCGAAGTTCATCCCGTACACGCCCGCGATCATCGTCGGCACCGCCGCCATCGCCGCCCAGGCGGAGATCTTCCGCATGTCGTCGTTCTGCCGCACGCTCGTCTGCGCCAGGTGCGCCGAGAGGATGTCCGACACCAGCCGGTCCAGGCCCTCCACGGACTCGTTCACGCGCGTGAGGTGGTCGCTCACGTCCCGGAAGAAGGGCCGCGCCTTGTCGTCCACGAACGGCACCCCGCCACCGCCGAGCGGCCCGGTGCCGGCCAGCCGGGTCAGCGGCACCGCGAGCGGCCCGGTCGCCCGGCGGAACTCGAGGACCTGCCGCTTGAACGCGTAGATCCGCGACGCGGTGTGCCGCGAACCGCCGCTCACCGGCTCGAAGACCTCCGCCTCCAGTTCCTCCAGGTCGGTCTGCAGCTCCGTCGCCACCTCCAGGTAGTGGTCGACGACGGCGTCGGAGATCGCGTACAGCACCGAGGTGGGGCCCTTGCCGAGTATCTCCGGCTCGTCCTCCAGCCGGTGCCGCACGGCCGCCAGCGGCGCCCCCACGCCGTGCCGGACCGTCACCACGAAGCCGTCGCCGACGAACACCATGACCTCCCCGGCCGAGACGGTGTCGCCCTTCGGCTCGTACACCACCGGCTTGAGGACCATGAAGAGCGAGTCGTCGTACACCTCGAGCTTGGGCCGCTGATGGGCCTTGAGGGCGTCCTCCACCGCCAGCGGGTGCAGCCCGAACTCCCGGGTGACCAGGTCGAACTCCCGTTCCGACGGCTCGTGCAGCCCGATCCACACGAAACCGCCCGCCGCCCGCGCCTCGTCCAGCGCGTCGGAAAGGTCCTCGGGGCCCTCGGTGCGGTGCCCGTGCCGGTACACCGCGCAGTCCACGATCACGGAGCGCACTCTCCCTTCGCCCGTTCACCGGTGCATGTACTGATGCGCTTACCCTGGGCCGCATGCCCACGCTGATCCTCGTCAGGCACGGACGGTCAACCGCGAACACCTCGGGTGTGCTCGCCGGCTGGACGCCGGGCGTCGCCCTCGACGAGCGCGGCGCCGCCCAGGCCGCCGCGCTTCCCGGACGGCTGGCGGGACTGCCGCTCGCCGAGGTCGTCGCGAGCCCCCTGCAACGATGCCAGGAAACCGTACAGCCCCTGCTCGACGCCCGGCCCGGGCTGCGCGCCCACACCGAGGAACGCATCGGGGAGTGCCACTACGGCGACTGGTCCGGCCGCAAGCTCGCCGAGCTGAAGGACGAGCCGCTGATGGAGGTCGTCCAGGCGCACCCGTCCGCCGCCGCCTTCCCGGGCGGCGAGTCCATGCGGGCCATGCAGACCCGCGCCGCCGAGGCCGTGCGCGAGTGGAACGCGCGCGTGGAGCGCGACCACGGCGCCGACGCCGTCTACCTCATGTGCTCGCACGGCGACATCATCAAGTCGCTCGTCGCCGACGCCCTCGGACTCCATCTCGACCTCTTCCAGCGGATCTCCGTCGAACCGTGTTCCGTCACCGCGATCCGCTACACCCGCCTCAGACCGTTCCTCGTCCGGCTCGGCGACACCGGGGACTTCGCCTCGCTCGCCCCGCGCGAGGAACCCGGAGAGGGCGACGCACCGGTCGGTGGCGGTGCGGGCGCACCGTGATCGTCGCCCGCAGTAGGGTGAAGCGGTCCATCCCGTAGAACCCGCCACGGCCCGCACCACAGCAGCCCCCGATCGCACATGGAGACAGGACGTGTCCCGTCAGGTGTTCCTCTTCGACCCGCCGGACCGCTTCGTCGCGGGCACGGTGGGGATGCCCGGACGCCGTACGTTCTTCCTCCAGGCCACCGCAGGCCCCCGGGTGACCAGCGTGGCCCTGGAGAAGACCCAGGTCGCCGCGCTCGCCGAGCGCATGGACGAACTGCTGGACGAGGTCGTACGGCGCAGCGGCGGCAGCGCCGCCGTGCCCGCGGTGGCGCCCACCGAGATCACCGACACCGGCCCGCTGGACACCCCCGTGGAGGAGGAGTTCCGGGTCGGCACCATGGCCCTGGCCTGGGACGGCGAGGAACAGCGCATGATCGTCGAGGCGCAGGCCCTGGTGGAGCTGGACGCCGACACCGAGGAGGATCTCGCCGAGGCCGAGGAGCGGCTGCTCCAGGACGAGGAGAACGGGCCCCCGATGCTGCGGGTCCGGCTGACCGGCGCGCAGGCCAGGGCCTTCGCCAAGCGCGCCCTCGACGTCGTCAACGCCGGGCGGCCGCCGTGCCCGCTGTGCAGCCTCCCGCTCGACCCGGAAGGACACGTATGTCCGCGCCAGAACGGATACCGCCGCGGGGCGTGACGGCCGCTGACGAAGGCGCCGCCGAGCTGCTCGCGCGCGGAGAGCTGTCCGTACGCGGACGCATCCGCGAGGCGTCCAACGCGGCGCTGTTCTGCACGGTCGCGCTCGACGGCCGCGAGGCCGCCTGCGTGTACAAGCCGGTGGCCGGGGAGCGCCCGCTGTGGGACTTCCCCGACGGCACCCTGGCAGGCCGCGAGGTGGCCGCCTACGAGGTCTCCGAGGCCACCGGCTGGGGCCTGGTCCCGCCGACCGTGCTGCGCGACGGCCCCTACGGCGAGGGCATGTGCCAGCTCTGGATCGAGGCCGTCGCCGACGCGGAACTGCTCGCCCTGGTGGACGCCGAGGAACCGGAACCCGGCTGGAAGGCGATCGGCCTCGCCGACGTCGGCGAGGGCCGTACCGCGCTGCTCGTCCACGCCGACGACCAGCGGCTGCGCCGCATGGCCGTGCTCGACGCCGTGATCAACAACGCCGACCGCAAGGGCGGCCACCTGCTGCCCACCGGGGCCGGCCGGCTCTACGGCATCGACCACGGCGTGACCTTCAACACCGAGGACAAGCTGCGCACCCTGCTGTGGGGCTGGGCCGGGGAACCGCTCACGGCCGAGGCCGTGGCGGTGCTCGGGGAACTGCGCGGGTCGCTCGCCGCCGGCGGCGAACTGGCCGCGCGGCTGGCCCCGCTGATCACCCCGGCCGAGATCGACGCGACGCGCGCGCGGGTCGACGCGCTGCTCGGCACCGGCCTCCACCCGGAGCCCGGCGGGGAGTGGCCGGCGATCCCCTGGCCGCCCGTGTGAGCACATCACGGCGCGAACCGCAAGGACGCACAACCGGCCATCCGGTCCGATCCCGTTCGTATCCGCAGCTCGCCGCCGGTTAGGCTCATGTACATGCATGCCTGGCCCGCTTCCGAGGTCCCCGCCCTGCCTGGTCAGGGCCGCGACCTGAGGATCCACGACACCGCGACCGGCGGCCTCGTCACCCTCGACCCCGGTCCCGTCGCCCGTATCTACGTCTGCGGCATCACGCCGTACGACGCGACCCACATGGGTCACGCGGCGACCTACAACGCGTTCGACCTCGTGCAGCGCGTGTGGCTCGACACCAAGCGGCAGGTCCACTACGTCCAGAACGTCACCGACGTCGACGATCCGCTGCTGGAGCGCGCGGACCGGGACGGCGTCGACTGGGTCGCCCTCGCCGAGAAGGAGACGGCCCTCTTCCGCGAGGACATGACCGCCCTGCGGATGCTCCCGCCGAAGCACTACATAGGCGCCGTCGAGGCCATACCCGGCATCGTGCCGCTCGTGGAGCGGCTGCGGGAACTCGGCGCGGCCTACGAACTCGACGGCGACATCTACTTCTCCGTCGAGTCCGACCCGCACTTCGGGCAGGTCTCGAACCTGGACGCGGCCGCCATGCGGCTGCTGTCCGCCGAGCGCGGCGGCGACCCGGACCGGCCGGGCAAGAAGAACCCGCTGGACCCGATGCTGTGGTTGGCCGCCCGCGACGGCGAGCCGAGCTGGGACGGCGGCACCCTCGGCCGCGGCCGCCCGGGCTGGCACATCGAGTGCGTCGCCATCGCCCTCGACCACCTCGGCATGGGCTTCGACGTCCAGGGCGGCGGCTCCGACCTGGCCTTCCCGCACCACGAGATGGGCGCCTCGCACGCCCAGGTGCTCACCGGCGAGTTCCCCATGGCCCAGGCGTACGTGCACGCCGGGATGGTCGCCCTGCACGGCGAGAAGATGTCCAAGTCCAAGGGCAACCTGGTCTTCGTCTCCCGGCTGCGCCGCGACGGCGTCGACCCGGCCGCCGTCCGGCTGGCCCTGCTCGCCCACCACTACCGCTCCGACTGGGAGTGGACCGACCAGGTGCTGCGGGACGCGGTGGACCGGCTCGGCCGCTGGCGGGCCGCCGTCTCCCGGCCCGACGGCCCGTCCGCCGACGCGCTCGTCGAGGAGATCCGCGAGGCCCTCGCCGCCGACCTCGACGCGCCCGCCGCGCTCGCCGCGGTCGACCGCTGGACCGAACTCCAGCAGCAGGAGGGCGGCACCGACACCGGCGCCCCCGGCCTGGTCACCCGGGCCGTGGACGCGCTGCTCGGCGTGGCCCTGTGACCTACCCGCCCGGGCCGGGCGCGGACCCGGCCTGACGGCGAAGGGGCGGTACGCGAGTCGCGTACCGCCCCTTCTCAGTCCTCGGAGCCGCCTTCGTCGTCGGCCTCGGCGCCGTCGGGAGTGTCCGTGTCCGGCTTGGCCGGCTTCGGCGGCCGGGCCCGCCCGCCCGGCGTGTCCCGGGGCGTGTCGCGGCGGAACGAGCCGCCCTCGCCGCCGTCCGCCGTGGCGTGCCCTCCCGCCGCAGGGCCGACGTCCCGGCGCCGCAGGTACCGCTCGAACTCGCGGGCGATCGCCTCGCCGGACGCCTCCGGCAGCTCGGCGGTGTCCCGGGCCTCCTCCAGCGTCTGCACGTACTCGGCGACCTCGCTGTCCTCGGCGGCGAGCTGGTCCACGCCCACCTGCCAGGCGCGCGCGTCCTCCGGCAGCTCGCCCTGCGGGATCCGCAGGTCCAGCAGGTCCTCCAGCCGGTTGAGCAGGGCCAGCGTGGCCTTGGGGTTGGGCGGCTGGGACACGTAGTGCGGCACCGCCGCCCACAGCGACACCGCCGGCACGCCCGCGTGCGTGCACGCCTCCTGCAGGACGCCGACGATGCCCGTCGGGCCCTCGTACTTGGTCTCCTCCAGGTCCATGCGGCGGGCCAGGTCGGGGTCCGAGGTGACCCCGCTGACCGGCACCGGCCGCGTGTGCGGGGTGTCGCCGAGCAGGGCGCCCAGGACGACCACCAGCTCCACGCCCAGCTCGTGCGCGAAGCCGAGCAGCTCGTTGCAGAACGACCGCCAGCGCATGGACGGTTCGATGCCCCGGACCAGCACCAGGTCGCGCGGCTTGTCCCCGCCGACCCGCACCACCGACAGCCGGGTCGTCGGCCATGTGATCTTGCGCACCCCGCCGTCCATGAACACCGTGGGGCGGTTCACCTGGAAGTCGTAGTAGTCCTCGGCGTCCAGCGCCGCGAACACCTCGCCCTTCCACTCGCGTTCCAGGTGCGCGACCGCCGTGGAGGCGGCGTCACCGGCATCGTTCCAGCCCTCGAACGCGGCCACCATGACTGGGTCGATCAGCTCGGGAACCCCCTCCAGCTCGATCACCCAGTGCCTCCTTCCGACGTGCTCTCGCCTGACCACCCAACCTTACGGCGTCCGGCGGGAGCGCCCGCGACCCCCTTGACCGGGGGCTGCCCGGATCACTGCCCCGTTCGCCACGCCGGAACACCCGGCGGAGCGGGCCGCGCCGACCGCCCCCGGCCGGGCCGCGGCGGCCCGCCCAGGCAGGCGGGAGGGGCGGCCGGGCAGGCGGGAGGGGCGGCCGGGCAGGCGGGAGGGGCGGCCCCACGGTTGTGGAGCCGCCCCTCCCGCCCCCGCGGCCCCGGTGCGGCGGGGCCCGGACCGGCAGCGGCGGCCGGCCCTGGTCAGGGGAGGGGGCCGGCCGCCGCCCGGGCCTACTTCTTGTCGAGCACGTCCTGGACCCTGGCGCGGACCTCGTCCGTGGCGAGGCCGCGGATGGTCAGCGTGGTGCGGCGGCGCAGCACGTCGTCCGGCGTCTCGGCCCACTCGTGGTCCCGGGCCCAGACGACCTGCGCCCAGATCTCCGGGGCGTCCGGGTGGACGCGCTCGGCCAGCTCCGGGTGCTCGTTGGCCAGCCGGGCGATGTCGAAGGCCAGGGAGCCGTAGTGGGTCGACAGGTGCCTGGCGGTGTCGGCGGCCATGCGCGGGCCGGGTGCCGGGTTGTCCACCAGCAGGCGGTGGGCGACCGCGCGCGGGTTGGCCACGCCGGGCAGCGGCAGCTTCTTCGGCAGCGAGGAGATCGGCTCGAAGTCGTCGCCGAGCGGGTGGCCCGGCAGCTGCTCCAGCTTCTGCATCACCGTGCGGCCGATGTGGCGGAACGTCGTCCACTTGCCGCCCGCGACGGACAGCATGCCGCCCCTGCCCTCGGTCACCACGGTCTCGCGCTTGGCCTTGGCGGTGTCGCCGGGCCCGCCCGGCAGCACCCGCAGACCGGCGAAGGAGTAGGTCATCAGGTCGCGCTGGAGCTGCTGGTCCCGGACGGAGAACGCGGCCTCGTCCAGGATCTGGGCTATGTCCTTCTCGGTGACCGAGACGTCCGCCGGGTCGCCCTCGTACTCCTCGTCGGTGGTGCCCAGCAGCAGCATGTCCTCCCAGGGGAGGGCGAAGGTGATGCGGTACTTGTCGATCGGGGTGGCCAGCGCCGCCTTCCAGGGGGCGGTGCGCTTGAGCACCAGGTGCGCGCCCTTGGAGAGGCGGATCGAGGGCGCCGCGTTCGCGTCCTCCATCCGGCGCAGGTGGTCGACCCAGGGGCCGGTCGCGTTGAGCACCAGCCGGGCGTTGACCCCGAACTCGGTGCCCGACATCCGGTCCCTGAGGTCCGCGCCGGTGACCCGGCCCCGGGTGAAGCGCAGGCCGGTGACCTCGGCGTGGTTGAGCACGACCGCGCCCGCCTCGACGGCCGCGCGGACCGTCATCAGCGCCATGCGCGCGTCGTTCATCTGGTCGTCGCCGTACACGGCCACGGCCTTGAGGTTGTCGGTGCGCAGCTCGGGCACGTCCTGCGCGGCCCGGGCGGGGGAGAGCAGGTGGCCGACGCCGTCGCCGAACGCGGAGAGCGCGGAGTAGGCGAAGACGCCCGCGCCGAGCTTCGCCGCGCCGTGCGGGCCGCCCTTGTACACGGGGAGGTAGAACGTGAGCGGGTTCGCCAGGTGGGGGGCCACCTGGCGGGAGACCGCGCGGCGCTCGAAGTGGTTCTCCGCCACCAGCTTCACCGCGCCGGTCTGCAGGTAGCGCAGACCGCCGTGGAGCAGCTTGGAGGAGGCGGAGGACGTGGCACCGGCGAAGTCGCCGGCGTCGACCAGAGCCACCCTGAGCCCGGACTGCGCGGCGTGCCAGGCGGTGGAGATGCCCAGGATGCCGCCGCCGATCACAAGAAGGTCGTACGACGCCTTGGCGAGTTGCTCCCTGGTCTCGGCGCGGCTCGGGTTGGAGCCGGAGGCCGGGTGCGTTCCCAGGGCAGGCACGGACTGCAGGGTGGACTGACTGGTCATGTCGGGTACTTACTCCTCGTCAGAGCTGTCGGGGGTCAGCTCAGCTCTCGTCCTCGATCCAGCCCATGGTCCGGTCGACGGCCTTGAGCCAGTTCTTGTACTCACGGTCGCGGGTGTCCGCGTCCATCTGGGGGGTCCACTCGGCGGCCCGGCGCCAGTTGGCGCGCAGCTCGTCGGTGCTGGACCAGAAGCCGACGGCGAGACCGGCGGCGTAGGCGGCGCCGAGGCAGGTGGTCTCGGCGACCATCGGGCGCACCACCGGTGCGTCCAGGACGTCGGCCAGGGTCTGCATCAGCAGGTTGTTGGAGGTCATGCCGCCGTCGACCTTGAGGGTCACCAGCTCGTCGCCGGAGTCCTTGGTCATGGCGTCCGCGATCTCCCGCGTCTGCCAGGCGGTGGCCTCCAGGACCGCGCGGGCGAGGTGCGCCTTGGTGACGTACCGGGTCAGGCCGGCGATCACACCGCGGGCGTCGGAACGCCAGTGCGGGGCGAACAGGCCGGAGAAGGCCGGCACGAAGTAGGCGCCGCCGTTGTCCTCGACCGAGAGCGCGAGCGTCTCGATCTCGGCCGCGGTGGAGATCAGGCCCATCTGGTCGCGCATCCACTGCACCAGGGAGCCGGTGACGGCGATCGAGCCCTCGAGGGCGTAGACCGTCGGCTGCTCGCCGATCTTGTAGCCGACGGTGGTCAGCAGACCGGCGTAGGAGTTGATGATCTTGTCACCGGTGTTCATCACCATGAAGGTGCCGGTGCCGTAGGTGGACTTGGTCTCGCCCTCGGAGAAGCAGGTCTGGCCGAACAGGGCCGCCTGCTGGTCGCCGAGCGCGGAGGCGACGGGGATGCCGCCCAGCAGGTCGCCCAGCTTGCCGCCGGTGATCTCGCCGTAGACCTCGGCGGAGGAGCGGATCTCCGGCAGCATCGCCAGCGGGACGCCGATGGACTCGGCGATCTTCGCGTCCCACTGCATGGTGTGCAGGTTCATCAGCAGGGTGCGGGAGGCGTTGGTGACGTCGGTGACGTGCTTGCCGCCGTTGACGCCGCCGGTCAGGTTCCAGATGACCCAGCTGTCCATGGTGCCGAAGAGGATGTCGCCGGCCTCGGCGCGCTCCTGGAGGCCGTCGACGTGGTCGAGCAGCCAGCGGGCCTTGGGCCCGGCGAAGTACGAGGCCAGCGGCAGGCCCGTCTCGCGGCGGAAGCGGTCCTGGCCGACGTTGCGGGCCAGCTCCCGGCACAGGGCGTCGGTGCGGGTGTCCTGCCAGACGATGGCGTTGTGGACGGGCTCACCGGTGTTCTTGTCCCACAGCACGGTGGTCTCGCGCTGGTTGGTGATGCCGATGGCCTTGATGTCGTCACGGGTGATGCCGGCCTTCTCGATGGCCCCGGCGACGACTTCCTGGACGTTGGTCCAGATCTCGTTGGCGTTGTGCTCGACCCAGCCCGGCTTGGGGAAGATCTGCTCGTGCTCCTTCTGGTCGACGGAGACGATCCGGCCGTCCTTGTCGAAGACGATGCAGCGTGAGGAGGTGGTGCCCTGGTCGATCGCGGCGATGAACGGGCCTGCGGTGTGGGCGTCGGTCACTGTGTGCTCCTGAAAGATCCGTGGAGATGGGGCTTTACGTACGGCGCGTGCGCGGAGGCTCGTGCTTCCTATACGAAGGCGACGTTGTAGATGCCTGCGGCGATGGCGCCGCCGATCAGCGGACCGACCACCGGGACCCAGGCGTAGCTCCAGTCGGAACCGCCCTTGTTGGGCAGGGGCAGCAGGGCGTGGACGATGCGGGGGCCGAGGTCACGGGCGGGGTTGATCGCGTAGCCCGTGGGGCCGCCGAGGGAGAGGCCGACGGAGACGACGACGAGCGCGGTGATCAGGGCGCCCAGGGTGCCCAGGCCGTTGCCCTTGTCGTTCAGGCCCTGAGTGAGGACGGCGAGCACCAGCACCAGGGTGCCGATGATCTCCGTGAGGAGGTTCTGGACCGCGTTGCGGATCTCCGGACCGGTGGAGAAGACGCCCAGGACCGGACCGGCGCCCTTCTCCTGCGCCTCGACGGCCTTGGTCGTCGTGGCCTGCGCCCCCGGACCGCCGACGATCTCCTTGTCGGTGAGGTGGGCGTGGAACTGGCCGTAGTAGGCCGCCCAGACCAGGGCCGCGCCGATCATGGCGCCGAGCAGCTGACCGCCCCAGTACACGGGCAGGGTGCTGAAGTCCTTGTCCTTGATCGCGAGCGCGAGCGTCACGGCCGGGTTCAGATGGGCGCCGGAGAGCGGCGCCGAGGTGTAGACGGCCGTCAGAACGGCGAAACCCCACCCGAAGGTGATGGCGAGCCAGCCGGCGTTACGGGCCTTGGAGGCCTTCAGCGTGACGGCGGCGCACACGCCACCGCCGAGCAGGATGAGTATGGCGGTACCGATGGTCTCGCCGATGAAGATGTCGGAGCTGGACACCCGCGACTCCTTTGTCCTTCGTCCAGGGAAACCGAACCCCGGGTCCCTCCGGGGGTTCTGGCGCCCTCGGGGGTGAGAGCGATGCCGGCCCTTGGCGTTGTCACACTCTAGCGCGTATTGCCGTCAGGTGTTCGACAATGCCGACCGATGGACGGGAGTCTTGCTTCGGCGTCACGCGTGCGTCAAGGGTTCTGTTATCGAAAACAGGATCGTTATTGATCGATGCCGGTTATCGCTCTTCCTGCACTGACGTACCTACTCACCCGATATGTCCACTTCAGGGTAGGGCGATAACCGGGACGCCGCCTCGCGTCCCGGTCGTCAGGGATGGCACGGGCCCCGCGGGCCCCGACGGGCCCGCGGCCCGGCAGCGGACCGCCCCGAGGGGGGGTCAGAAACGCGCCGCGCCCAGGTCCCGCGACACCGCGCGGGCGCAGTCGCGCACCGCGGCGATCAGCTCGGGACGCACCTCGCCGTCCCGGCACAGCCGCTCCACCGCGCCCGCGATGCCGACCGCGCCCACCGGCATCCGGCGCCGGTCGTGGATCGGCGCGGCGATCGACGCCACGCCCTCCCAGGTCTCCTCCACGTCCGCCGCATAGCCACGCGCGCGCGTGAGGTCCAGCAGGTGCTCGAAGTCGGCCGCCTCGCACACCGTGCGGTCCGTGAACGGCTTGCGGTCGGCCTCGAGGGCCTCGCTGTGCGCCACCGGGTCGTACGCGGAGAGCACCTTGCCCAGCGCCGTGGAGTGCAGCGGCTGCATCGCCCCGATCTCCAGCACCTGCCGGCTGTCGTCCGGCCGGAAGACGTGGTGCACGATCAGCACGCCCTGCTGGTGCAGGACGCCCAGGTACACGCTCTCCCCGCTGGAGCGGGCCAGGTCGTCGGTCCACACCAGGGCCCGCGCCCGCAGCTCGTGCACGTCCAGATAGGTCGTGCCCAGGCGCAGCAGCTCGGCGCCGAGCTGGTAGCGGCCGGAGACGCCGTCCTGCTCGACGAACCCCTCCTGCTGGAGGGTGCGCAGGATGCCGTGGGCGGTGCCCTTGGCGAGGCCGAGTGACGAGGCGATGTCCGAGAGGCCGAGCCGCCGCTCGCCGCCCGCGAGCAGCCGCAGCATCGCCGCCGCCCGTTCGAGCGACTGGATGTTCCGTGCCATCGCCGTCCTGCCCTCCGTCCCTTTCGACCACTGCCGAACAGTGCACAACACCCCGTTCGGCAATGTCGAACACTACCGGTCCATGTCGACCGACCGCCAATAGTCCGACGACACCTGTTACATCCCGCGCGGCCCGCCGGTGACGATCCGGCCATCCGGCACGCCCCGCGTCCGTCTCGTGGACGCCGGTGCCCATCCAAGCCCACCGGCAGTTACGCTGACGCCGTGCCCTGCCCCGGTTACCGCCGGGGAAGGCGCATAGCCGACAGCCGTCGCACCTCAGGGAGCCCCTTCATGGCCTCGTCGCCAACGACCCCTTCCGCCGACAGCCGGACCCGTGTGTCCGCGCTCCGAGAGGCGCTCGCCACCCGTGTGGTGGTCGCCGACGGAGCGATGGGCACGATGCTCCAGGCCCAGGAGCCCACCCTCGAGGACTTCCAGCAGCTCGAGGGCTGCAACGAGATCCTCAACCTCACCCGCCCCGACATCGTCCGCTCCGTCCACGAGGCGTACTTCGCCGTGGGCGTCGACTGCGTCGAGACCAACACCTTCGGGGCCAACCACTCCGCCCTCGGCGAGTACGACATCCCCGAGCGCGTGCACGAACTGTCCGAGGCCGGCGCCCGCGTCGCCCGCGAGAGCGCCGACGCGTTCACCGCCCGGGACGGCCGGCCCCGCTGGGTCCTCGGCTCCATGGGCCCCGGCACCAAGCTGCCCACCCTCGGCCACGCCCCCTACACCACCCTGCGCGACGCCTACCAGCGCAACGCCGAGGGCCTGGTCACCGGCGGCGCCGACGCGCTGCTCATCGAGACCACCCAGGACCTGCTGCAGACCAAGGCCGCCGTGCTCGGCGCCCGCCGCGGCCTGGAAGCCCTCGGCCTCGACCTGCCGGTGATCGTGTCCGTCACCGTCGAGACCACCGGCACCATGCTCCTCGGCTCCGAGATCGGCGCCGCCCTCACCGCGCTCGAACCGCTCGGCATCGACATGATCGGCCTGAACTGCGCCACCGGCCCGGCCGAGATGAGCGAGCACCTGCGCTACCTCGCCCGCAACGCCCGCATCCCGCTGTCCTGCATGCCCAACGCGGGCCTGCCGGTGCTCGGCAAGGACGGCGCCCACTACCCGCTGAGCGCGCCCGAGCTGGCCGACGCCCAGGAGACCTTCGTCCGCGAGTACGGCCTCTCGCTCGTCGGCGGCTGCTGCGGCACCACCCCCGAACACCTGCGCCAGGTCGTCGAACGCGTCCAGGGCATCACCCCGGGCGCCCGCGACCCGCACCCCGAGGCCGGCGCCGCCTCCCTCTACCAGAGCGTGCCCTTCCGCCAGGACACCTCCTACCTCGCCATCGGCGAGCGCACCAACGCCAACGGGTCCAAGAAGTTCCGCGAGGCCATGCTCGCGGGCCGCTGGGACGACTGCGTGGAGATGGCCCGCGACCAGATCCGCGAGGGCGCGCACATGCTGGACCTGTGCGTCGACTACGTCGGCCGCGACGGCGTCGCCGACATGGAGGAACTCGCCGGCCGCTTCGCCACCGCCTCCACCCTGCCGATCGTCCTCGACTCCACCGAGGTCGACGTCATCGAGGCGGGCCTGGAGAAGCTCGGCGGCCGCGCCGTGATCAACTCCGTGAACTACGAGGACGGCGCCGGGCCCGGCTCCCGCTTCGCCAAGGTCACCGCACTGGCCCGGGAGCACGGCGCCGCGCTGATCGCGCTGACCATCGACGAGGAGGGCCAGGCCCGCACCCCGGAGAAGAAGGTCGAGATCGCCGAACGGCTCATCGACGACCTCACCGGGAACTGGGGCATCCGTGAGGAGGACATCCTCATCGACACCCTGACCTTCACCATCTGCACCGGCCAGGAGGAGTCCCGCAAGGACGGCATCGCCACCATCGAGGCCATCCGCGAACTCAAGCGCCGCCACCCGGCCGTCCAGACCACCCTGGGCCTGTCCAACATCTCCTTCGGCCTGAACCCGGCCGCCCGCATCCTGCTGAACTCCGTCTTCCTCGACGAGTGCGTCAAGGCCGGACTCGACTCGGCGATCGTGCACGCCTCCAAGATCCTGCCCATCGCCCGCTTCAGCGAGGAGGAGGTCACCACCGCCCTCGACCTCATCCACGACCGCCGCGCCGAGGGCTACGACCCGCTGCAGAAGCTGATGCAGCTCTTCGAGGGCGCCACCGCCAAGTCCCTGAAGGCCGGCAAGGCCGAGGAACTCGCCGCGCTGCCCCTGGAGGAGCGCCTCAAGCGCCGCATCATCGACGGCGAGCGCAACGGCCTCGAAGCCGACCTCGACGAGGCCCTGCGGGACCGGCCCGCCCTGGACATCGTCAACGACACCCTGCTGGACGGCATGAAGGTCGTCGGCGAACTGTTCGGCTCCGGCCAGATGCAGCTCCCCTTCGTGCTCCAGTCCGCCGAGGTCATGAAGACGGCCGTCGCCCACCTCGAACCGCACATGGAGAAGTCGGACGCCGAGGGCAAGGGCACCATCGTGCTGGCCACCGTGCGCGGGGACGTCCACGACATCGGCAAGAACCTCGTCGACATCATCCTGTCCAACAACGGCTACAACGTCGTCAACCTGGGCATCAAGCAGCCCGTCTCCGCGATCCTGGACGCCGCCGAGGAACACCGCGCCGACGTCATCGGCATGTCGGGCCTCCTGGTCAAGTCCACCGTGATCATGAAGGAGAACCTGGAGGAGCTGAACCAGCGCGGCCTCGCCGCCCGCTTCCCGGTCATCCTCGGCGGCGCCGCCCTCACCCGCGCCTACGTCGAGCAGGACCTGCACGAGATCTACGACGGCGAGGTCCGCTACGCCCGCGACGCCTTCGAGGGCCTGCGCCTGATGGACGCCCTCATCGGCGTCAAGCGGGGCGTGCCCGGAGCCAAGCTGCCCGAACTCAGGCAGCGCCGGGTCCGCGCCACGGCCGCCGTGGAGGCCGAGGAGCGCCCGGAGGAGGGGCACGTCCGCTCCGACGTCGCCACCGACAACCCCGTGCCCACCCCGCCGTTCTGGGACACCCGCGTCATCAAGGGCATCCAGCTCAAGGAGTACGCGACCTGGCTCGACGAGGGCGCGCTGTTCAAGGGCCAGTGGGGCCTTAAGCAGGCCCGCACCGGCGACGGCCCGACCTACGAGGAACTCGCCGAGACCGAGGGCCGCCCCCGCCTGCGCGGCCTGCTCGACCGGCTCCAGACGGAGAACCTGCTGGAGGCGGCCGTGGTCTACGGCTACTTCCCCTGCGTCTCCAAGGACGACGACCTGATCATCCTCGACGAGCGGGGCAACGAACGCACCCGCTTCACCTTCCCGCGCCAGCGCCGCGGCCGCCGCCTGTGCCTCGCCGACTTCTTCCGCCCGGAGGAGTCCGGCGAGACCGACGTCGTCGGCTTCCAGGTCGTCACCGTCGGCTCCCGGATCGGCGAGCAGACCGCCAGGCTCTTCGAGGCCAACGCCTACCGCGACTACCTCGAACTGCACGGACTGTCCGTACAGCTCGCCGAGGCCCTCGCCGAGTACTGGCACGCCCGGGTGCGTGCCGAACTCGGCTTCGCCGGCGAGGACCCCGCCGCCATGGAGGACATGTTCGCCCTGAAGTACCGGGGCGCCCGCTTCTCCCTCGGCTACGGCGCCTGCCCCGACCTGGAGGACCGCGCCAAGATCGCGGACCTGCTGCGGCCCGAGCGGATCGGCGTCCACCTGTCCGAGGAGTTCCAGCTCCACCCCGAGCAGTCCACCGACGCCATCGTGATCCACCACCCGGAGGCCAAGTACTTCAACGCCCGCTGACTTTCCCCGCCCGAAGCGCCGGACGAGGCGCTCGGGACGCCGGCGTCGTACACTGGTCGGTCCACCGCAGGCCGGTTCCCGCACGGGAACCGGCCTGGCCGTCCCCAAGGAGGTGCGCCCGTGACCAGTACGGTCCCAGCGCTCGGAACCCGCACGGCCGAAGGCTCCGCCCTGCAGGCGGTGCTCCTCGACATGGACGGCACCCTGGTGGACACCGAGGGATTCTGGTGGGACGTCGAGGTGGAGGTCTTCGCCGCCCTCGGCCACGTCCTCGACGAGTCCTGGCGGCACGTCGTCGTCGGCGGCCCCATGACCCGCAGCGCCGGCTTCCTCATCGAGGCCACCGGCGCCGCCATCACCCTCGCCGAAGTCTCGGTGCTGCTCAACGAAGGCTTCGAGACCCGCATCGGACAGGCCCTGCCACTGATGCCCGGCGCCGCCCGGCTGCTCGCCGAACTCCACGAGCACGGCATCCCCACCGCCCTGGTCTCCGCCTCCCACCGGCGCATCATCGACCGCGTGCTGGACGTGCTGGGCCCCCACCACTTCGGCCTGTCCATCGCCGGCGACGAGGTCTCGCGCACCAAGCCCTACCCCGACCCCTACCTGCTGGCCGCCGCCGGCCTCGGCGTCGACCCGGCCCGCTGCGCGGTCGTCGAGGACACCGTCACCGGGGTCACCGCCGCCGAGGCCGCCGGCTGCCAGGTGGTCGCCGTCCCCTCCATCGCCCCCATCGCCCCGGCCGAACGGCGCACCGTCGTGTCCTCCCTCGAAGAGGTGGACCTGGCATTCCTGCGCGGCCTGATGACGCAAATGCGCTGACCGTTCACCGGCGCCGTCACCGGACCCGGATCCCGCCGGACTCCGCCGTACTGCCAAGCCGACAGAGACTGTTGGACAGATTTCCGGGAAAGTACACCAGGAGTGGAATACCGGCGGGTCACCCGGCTGAATTCCGGTGACCGCCGACCGGGCCCGACGCTGTGACGTTCCCCACGCGCGGGGTCCTCGACAACGTTGCCCAAGTGTGCAGACCGCCCCGATCCGGGACGTGACGGCACGTCCTTGTGTCCCGATTGGGGGGACGCTGCACTAATCCTGCCGCTGTCGGGTTTTCGGTGTGTCCACACCCGGTTTCACTCCGTGATGGACGCTCAACTCACGCGCCTGTGAACCCCCGTGCGGGCGCGGACTAATCTCGTCGCGGAAACATCGAAGCAACCCCCGTGGCTCGCCGCACCACCCCTGCATGCCGAGTACATGGACTCGAACAGCTCTGGAGAAACTCCCGCATGAACCGCAAGACTTTGGTGCTGCCGGCAGTGGCCGGCCTGCTGACGCCGGTTCTCGCCGCGTGCGGCGGATCCGACAGCGGGAGCAAGAGCGGGGACGCCATCGTGGTCGGCACCACGGACCGCTTCGAGGCCACCAGCGACGCCCCGGCGCCCCTCGACCCCGCCTACGCCTACGACGTCGGCACCTGGAACATCCTGCGCCAGACGGTGCAGACCCTGATGACCCAGCCCAAGGGCGAGGGCAACCCCGTCCCCGAGGCCGCCGAGAGCTGCTCCTTCACCGACAGCGGCAACGAGCGCTACGCCTGCAAGCTGCGCGAGGGCCTGAAGTTCTCCGACGGCGACAAGGTCACGGCCGCCGACGTCAAGTACTCCATCGAGCGCGCCCTGCGCATCAACGCGGACAGCGGTGTCGCCACCCTGCTCAACACGATCGACACGGTCGAGACCCAGGGCGACCGCGAGGTGATCTTCCACCTCAAGACGGCCGACGCCACCTTCCCGTACAAGCTGTCCACCCCGGTCGCGGCCATCGTCAACCCGAAGGACTACGCCAAGGACAAGCTGCGCGACGGCTTCGAGGTCGACGGCTCCGGCCCCTACACCCTCAAGGCCGACGTCAAGGACAACGCGATCGTCACCGCCACCTTCACCAAGAACCCTTCCTACAAGGGCAGCGTGACGGTGAACAACGACCAGGTCCAGATGCGCTCCTTCGACGACGCCGACGCCATGGGCCAGGCCATCGAAAAGGGCGACATCGACATGATGACCCGCACCATGTCGCCGTCCCAGATCGACAAGCTCGACTCCGGCTCCGAGGCCAACGTCGACCTCGTCGACATGCCGGGCCTCGAGATCCGCTACCTCGCCTTCAACACCAATGCCGCCACCGTGAAGGACAAGGCCGTCCGCCAGGCCATGGCCCACGTCATCAACCGCGGCGAACTCGTCTCCAAGGTCTACGGCACCCAGGCCGAGCCGCTGTACTCGCTGGTCCCGGCCACCCTCACCGGCCACTCCAACTCGTTCTTCAACAAGTACGGCGACCCCAGCGCCGCCAAGGCCAAGAGCCTGCTCGAGAAGGCCGGCATCACCACCCCGGTGAAGCTGACGATGCACTACACCACCGACCACTACGGCTCGGCCACCAAGCAGGAGTTCGAGATCCTGCAGAAGCAGCTCAACGACAGCGGCCTGTTCGACGTGAGCATCCAGGGCCACCCCTGGAAGACCTTCCGGCCCGCCGAGCAGAAGGGCCAGTACGACGTCTACGGCATGGGCTGGTTCCCCGACTTCCCCGACGCCGACAACTTCGTCGCGCCCTTCCTCGACAAGGGCAACTTCCTCGGCTCGCCCTACTCCAACAGCACCATCCAGCGCACCCTGATCCCCGAGTCCCGGCGCGAGGCCGACCGCCTCAACGCGGTCAAGACCCTCACCGAGATCCAGGACACCGTCGCCGAAGACGTCCCCGTGCTCCCGCTGTGGCAGGGCAAGCAGTACGTCGCCGCCCGCGACAACATCACGGGTGTCTCCTACGCCCTCAACTCCGTCGCCTCGCTCCAGCTCTGGGAGCTCGGCCGCGGCGTGAGCGGCTGACACCCCACCCCGCACAACACCGAGGGCGCCCCTTCCCGCACGGGAGGGGGCGCCCTCTGCGTCGTACCGGCGTGCCGCCGCGGACCCGGCTCAGCTCGCGCCCGGCCGCACCAGCCCGCTCTCGTAGGCGTACACCGCCGCCTGCACCCGGTCACGCAGCCCCAGCTTGGTCAGCACATGCCCGACGTGCGTCTTCACCGTCGTCTCGCTCACGAACAGGTCCGCGGCGATCTCCGCGTTGGACAGCCCGCGCGCCACCAGCTTCAGCACCTCCACCTCGCGGTCGGTGAGCGTGTGCAGCGTGTCCGGCACGGACTCCTCGCCGGACGGCAGGTGCGTGGCGTACTTGTCCAGCAGACGGCGCGTGACGCTCGGCGCCAGCATCGCCTCCCCGGCGGCCACCACCCGGATCGCCTGCACCAGCTCGTTGGCGGGCGCGTCCTTCAGCAGGAACCCGCTGGCCCCGGCACGCAACGCCTCCACCACGTACTCGTCCAGGTCGAACGTGGTCAGCACCAGCACCTTCGCCGGGCCGTCCCGCCCCGGACCGGAGATCTGCCGGGTGGCCTCCACACCGTCCATCCGCGGCATCCGGATGTCCATCAGCACCACATCCGGCTGCAGGGCCCGTACCTGATCGAGGGCCTGCAGACCGTCACCGGCCTCGCCGACGACCGCGATGTCCTGCTCGGCCTCCAGGATCATCCGGAAACCGGTGCGCAGCAGGGGCTGGTCGTCGACCAGTAGGACGCGGATGGCCACGTGACACTCCTTCGCTAGTCCGCACCCATTCTGCCCTGCCCCCTCCCGGCCGCCCGCGGCACCCTGCACGCGGCCGCCGGCCGCTACTCGCCGCCCGCGGCGGGCCGCACCGGCAGCGGATAGGGCGGGGGAGTGCCGCCGAACTCCGGGCAGTGCGACCGGTGATCGCACCAGCCGCACAGCTTCGTCGGCCGGGCCCGCCACTCGCCGGTCTCCGTCGCCCGCCGGATCGCCTCCCACAGCGCCAGCAGCTTGCGCTCCACCCGCTCCAGGTCGGCCAGGACCGGATCGTAGGTCAGCACGTCACCGCTGCCGAGATACACGAGCTGCAGCCGGCGCGGGACGACCCGCTTCAGCCGCCACACCACCAGCGCGTAGAACTTCATCTGGAACAGCGCGCCCTCGGCGTACTCCGGCCGCGGCGCCTTCCCCGTCTTGTAGTCCACGATCCGCACCTCGCCGGTGGGCGCCACGTCGACACGGTCGATGATCCCCCGCAGCCGCAGCCCCGACTCCAGCTCGGCCTCCACGAACAGCTCCCGCTCGGCCGGCTCCAGCCGGACGGGGTCCTCCAGCGTGAACCACCGCTCCACCAGCCGCTCGGCCTCACCCAGCCAGCGAGCCAGCCGCTCGCCCTCCGGGTCCTCGGCGAACAGCTCCCCGACCTCCGGCCGGCTCTCCCGCAACCGGTCCCACTGCCCCGGGATCAGCGACTTCGCCCGGGGCGCCGTCCGCTCCGCGGCGGGCGCGTCGAACAGCCGCTCCAGCACGGCGTGCACCAGCGTCCCCCGCGTCGCCGCCTCGCTCGGCTTCTCCGGCAGCCGGTCGATCACCCGGAACCGGTACAGCAGCGGGCACTGCATGAAGTCACTGGCCCGCGACGGCGACAACGAGGACGGCGCCACGGCCGCGCGCGCACCGGCGGACCCGGCCGCACCGCCGCCGGACACCGCCGCCTCCCCGGCGGCCTGCGGGGGAACGGCCACGGCCGCCCCCGGCGCGCCCGCCGCCGGATCCGTCTCCCCGGCCGGACCCGGCAGGGCCCCCGCGTCCTCGATGCTGCTGTCCATGACCCCAGACCATACGGCCCGGCACTGACAGCGACCCAGCCACGGCCCGCGTTAGGCCGCGCGACAGCGGGGCAAACACAAGGGGTGCCGGGGCGGAACGGACCACCGGGGCCGCATACCATCGACCCGAGACCTTCCGGCCCCTGGCCCGGGAGACGCTTCGAACGAGGGGACAGCGTGGACGTGAGCGGCGGGAGCGGGCAGCCGCGGTCCGGCAACGACGAGCCGGCCGAGCACCCCGCGGGTCCTACGGCCCCGGCGACCGGATCCACCGGCCACCACCGCGGACCGGAGCCCCACGACGCCCCCGAACCCACCACCGCCCCACGGCCCGACCCGGGCGACCACGACGCCCCTGAACCCACCGGCACCCCGCGGCCCGACCCGGGCGGCCACGACGGCCGGTTGTCCGAGTCCTCCGACTTCGACGGCCGGCCTGGGACGGGCGGGCACGACGGCCGGCCCGAGTCGACCGGCCCCAGCGACCGGCCCGGGACGGGCGGCCACGGCGACGGGCCCGAGTCGTCCGGCCACGACGGCCGGTCTGAGATGGGAGGCCACGACGGCCGACCCGAGACGACTGGCCGCGGCGACCGGCCCGGGACGGGCGGGCACGACGGCCGGCCCGAGTCGACCGGCCCCAGCGACCGGCCCGGGACGGGCGGCCACGGCGACGGGCCCGAGTCCTCCGACCACGGCGACCGATCCGGGACGGGCGACCACGACGTCCGGCCCGAGTCGTCTGGCCAGGGCGACCGGCCTGATACGACCGGCCACGGCGATCAGCCTGACACGACCGGCCACGGCGACCAGCCCGATACGACCGGCCACGACGACCGTGCCTACGCGGGCCACCGGCACGAGCGGGGCGGCGCGCACGAGCACCCCGGCGCCGACGAGCACCCCCGCACGGACACCCGGCGGGACACCGGGGCCGCGCCTCCGGGACCGCCCGGAACCGGACACACCGCCGGCCCCGCCCGCCCCGAGCAGGACGCCCCCGGCACCGGCGCCCACCCCACCGAACACCGCACCCTCGCCCACTCCGGCATCGCCAAGGGCGAACCCCCGGCGCGACGGCCCAAGGAACCCGGCGGCGGACTGCTCATGGGCCGCCCCTTCGGCGTCCCCGTCTACGTCGCACCCAGCTGGTTCCTCGTGGCCGCCCTGATCACCTGGGTCTTCGGCGGCCAGCTCGACCGGGTCCTGCCCGAACTCGGAGCCGCTCGCTACCTGGTCTCCCTCTTCTTCGCCGTCGCCTTCTACGCCTCCGTCCTCGTCCACGAACTGGCCCACACGGTCGCCGCGCTCCGCTTCAAACTGCCCGTGCGCCGCATCCAGCTCCAGTTCTTCGGCGGCGTCTCCGAGATCGAGAAGGAGGCCGAGACCCCAGGACGCGAATTCGTCCTCGCCTTCGTCGGCCCCCTGCTCTCCCTCGTCCTGGCCGGCCTGTTCTACCTGGCCATGAAACCCGTGCGGCCGGACAGCGTCCCCGGCGTCCTGCTCGCCGGCCTGATGATCTCCAACCTCATCGTCGCCGCCTTCAACCTGCTGCCCGGCCTGCCCCTCGACGGCGGCCGCATGCTCCGCGCCGTCGTCTGGAAGATCACCGGCAAACCCATGAGCGGCACCGTCGCCGCCGCCTGGGTCGGCCGCGCCCTCGCCATCTCCGTCCTCGTCGGCCTGCCGGTGCTCAACCAGTCCGGAGCCTTCGGCGGCGGCAACCGGGACGTGGGCGGCATGGACACCGTCACCGACGCCCTGCTCGCCGCCATCCTCGCCGCGATCATCTGGACCGGCGCCGGCAACAGCCTGCGCATGGCCCGCCTGCGCGAACACCTCCCCGAACTCAAGGCCCGCGCCCTCACCCGGCGAGCCGTCCCCGTCGAGACCGACACCCCCCTGTCCGAGGCACTCCGCCGCGCCAACGCCGCGGGCGCCCGCGCGCTCGTCGTCGTCGACGCCGAGGGCAACCCCCTCTCCCTCGTCCGCGAGGCCGCCATCGTCGGCGTACCCGAACACCGCCGCCCCTGGGTCGCCGTCAGCGGCCTCGCCCAGGACCTCACCGACGGCATGCGGGTCTCCGCCGAGCTGGCCGGAGAGGAACTCCTCGACACCCTCCGGGCCACCCCCGCCACCGAATACCTCGTCGTCGAGGAGACCGGCGAGATCTACGGCGTCCTGTCCGCCGCCGACGTCGAGCGCGCCTTCGTCAAGGCCATGGCCCGCCCCTGACCGCCCGCCCTCCCGTGGTCGGCGGCCCCCGCAAACGCCGGTAGGCTGGTCACATGTCCGAACCGACCGGTGCCGCCCGCAGGCGCGGGCCCTTCAAGGTCGGGGACCAGGTTCAGCTGACCGACCCCAAGGGCCGCCACTACACGTTCACGCTCGAAGCCGGGAAGAACTTCCACACCCACAAGGGCTCCTTCCCGCACGACGAACTGATCGGCGCTCCCGAAGGCAGTGTTGTCCGCACCACCGGCAACGTCGCCTACCTCGCGCTGCGCCCCCTGCTCCCCGACTACGTCCTGTCCATGCCCCGCGGGGCAGCCGTCGTCTACCCCAAGGACGCGGGGCACATCCTCGCCTTCGCCGACATCTTCCCCGGCGCCCGCGTCGTCGAGGCCGGCGTCGGCTCCGGCTCGCTCAGCAGCTTCCTGCTGCGCGCCATCGGCGACCAGGGCATGCTGCACTCCTACGAGCGCCGCGAGGACTTCGCCGAGATCGCCCGGGCGAACGTCGAGCGCTACTTCGGCGGCCCGCACCCCGCCTGGCAGCTCACGGTCGGAGACCTCCAGGACAACCTGTCCGACACCGACGTCGACCGCGTCATCCTCGACATGCTCGCCCCCTGGGAGTGCCTGGAGGCCGTCTCCAAGGCACTCGTGCCCGGCGGCATCGTCTGCTGCTACGTGGCCACCACCACCCAGCTCGCCCGGACCGTCGAGTCCATCCGGGAGATCGGCTGCTTCAACGAGCCGACCTCCTGGGAGACCATGATCCGCAACTGGCACATCGAGGGCCTGGCCGTCCGCCCGGACCACCGCATGATCGGCCACACCGGCTTCCTGCTCACCGCCCGCCGCCTCGCCGACGGAGTCGAGCCGCCCATGCGCCGCCGCCGCCCCGCCAAGGGCGCCTACGGCGAGGACTACGCGGGCCCCAACGCCGACGGCGGCACCGGCCGCTGACCGGCCCCTCCAGGCCCGCCCAACGCCGAGGCGCCGTGGCCCAGTTCCCCACCGCAACCGGGAACCCGGCCACGGCGCCCACGCGTTGACACGGCACCAGGCGGCACACGGGGCCCCACGCGCGCGTACTGCTCGCCTGCGAGAACCCAGTACCGACCCCCCCGTTCCCCCGCACTGTGACGTGTGGCACCATGCTGGCCACCCCCCCCACCGGCACAGCCCTCACAGGAGACACTCCTAGTGCAGCCATCCGCCGTTCCGGAGCTCGCCCACACGCACACCCGGCCCGTCCACTGGGTCGCCACCGCCGCCGCGATCGCCGGCGTCGTCGCCCTGTCCTCCGCCCTGCAGCCGGGATCGGCCACCGCCGCCCAGCCCGCCCCCGGCACCGAGGCCGGAACCGCCCCCGCGGCCGCCGCCCCGCCCAGCACCACCGGCGTGCACTTCCCGCTCGACTGCGGACCCGTCAAAGCACTGGTGGTCAAGAAAGCGACCGGCGACCTCGACGGCGACGGCACCCCCGAAACCGTCGCGGTCGTCCACTGCGACGCCCCCATGGGCACACCGCCCGACGGCGTCTACGTCCTCACCCGGGGCGCCGCCGGCGCCCCCGCCCGCGTCGTCGCCACCCTCGTCGACCCCAAGGACCGGCACACCGTCACCGACTTCGCCCTCGACGCCGGCACCGTCACCGCCACCCTGCTCGGCTACTCCACGGCCGACGTACCCAGTTGCTGCCCCGACCTGAAGACCCCCACGAGCTGGCACTGGAACGGAAAGGCCTTCATCCGCTCCACGCCCACCCCGGCCCACAGCGTGTGACGCGTTCCGGCCGGACCCCGCACCCGCGCACCCGGCCCGAACACGCAGCACGCGCGCGACCCGCCCGAAGACGGCCCACGCGCGCGCACACCACAGCCGGTCACCGGCCGGACCTCACTCCGCGTCCGGACCGTACACCTCGACCTTGTCCAGAACCCGGCGCACATGGATGCACTCCCCGGGACACTCCTTCGCCGAGTCCACCACGTCCGTGAGCAGCGGCAGCGGCACCGGCACGGTCGCACCCTCCGCCTGCAGCAGCTCGTCGTCCGCGCCCTTCACATAGGCCAGGCCGTCGATGTCCAGCTCGAACACCTCCGGCGCGTACTGGGCGCAGATCCCGTCGCCGGTACACAGGGCCTGGTCGATCCAGACCTCCAGCGCCTCGCCGCCCGCGGCCTCCTGCTGCACGGTCACCTCTCCTGCCGTCGAATCGCCGGCCGGCGCCCCGGCACCACGGCCAGCGACGTCCGCACCAGCGGCTGTTGAACAACCCCGACCCTACCCCCGCCCGCATACCCTCCCGATTCCACGGGTATCGGGTTTCCCTCGGCACCCCCTCGGGTACGAGCGCCCGACCGGGCACGGGAGCCCCGGAACGGAGCGAACAGATCCAGCCACCCCGCCGATGACACCGACCGACCACACCGTCGCTCTGCGTGATGACCGCGCGAGTGCCCCGAAACGTGCCCGCGAACCGGCCGACCGGCCCGGAACGGACAACTCCGGCCACACACGCCGGGTATTGACCGCCACCGACCAGGAACAAGCGGCTTCCGCATCACGTTCAGTGGGTATCCCCTCCGTGCGAGAGGGAGCGCACCGGGTGACCGACGACACACCTTGACAGTCTTTGTGATCTAGGGGTTTCAATCGACACCCACCCAGGTAGGGTCTGGAAGCGTCCAGCTCCCCTTGGAGGAGGTGAGGACCGTGGCAGCCCACGACGACGACATGAACCGCGGCATCCGCCCGGGACGAGGGTCCGACGACCCCGCCGGACAGATCGCCTACCTTGAGCAGGAGATCGCCGTCCTGCGACGCAAGCTCGCCGACTCTCCGCGGCACACGAGAATTCTCGAAGAGCGGATCGTCGAACTGCAGACCAACCTGGCCGGCGTCTCCGCCCAGAACGAGCGCCTGGCCAACACACTCCGCGAGGCCCGCGACCAGATCGTGGCCCTCAAGGAGGAAGTCGACCGGCTCGCCCAGCCGCCCGCCGGCTTCGGAGTCTTCCTGCAGGCCAACGAGGACGGCACCGCCGACATCTTCACCGGAGGCCGCAAACTCCGCGTGAACGTCAGCCCCAGCGTCGAACTCGACGACCTCAGGCGCGGCCAGGAAGTCATGCTCAACGAGGCGCTCAACGTGGTCGACGCCATGGAGTTCGAGCGCGTCGGCGACATCGTCACCCTCAAGGAGATCCTCGAGGACGGCGAGCGCGCCCTCGTCCTGGGGCACACCGACGAAGAACGAGTGGTCCGGCTCGCCGAACCCCTCCTCGACGTCACCATCCGCCCCGGCGACGCACTCCTGCTCGAACCCCGCTCCGGCTACGTCTACGAGGTCGTCCCCAAGAGCGAGGTCGAGGAACTCGTCCTCGAAGAGGTCCCCGACATCGGCTACGAGCAGATCGGTGGCCTCGGCAACCAGATCGAGGCCATCCGCGACGCCGTCGAGCTGCCCTACCTCTACCCCGACCTCTTCAAGGAGCACGAGCTGCGCCCGCCCAAGGGCGTCCTGCTCTACGGACCGCCCGGATGCGGCAAGACGCTCATCGCCAAGGCCGTCGCCAACTCGCTCGCCAAAAAGGTGGCCGAGGTCACCGGACAGGCCGCCGGCAAGAGCTTCTTCCTCAACATCAAGGGCCCCGAGCTCCTCAACAAGTACGTCGGCGAGACCGAGCGGCAGATCCGCCTCGTCTTCCAGCGAGCCCGCGAGAAGGCCAGCGAGGGCACCCCCGTCATCGTCTTCTTCGACGAGATGGAATCCCTCTTCCGCACCCGCGGCTCCGGCGTCAGCTCCGACGTGGAGAACACCATCGTCCCGCAGCTCCTCGCCGAGATCGACGGCGTGGAAGGCCTGCAGAACGTGGTCGTCATCGGCGCCTCCAACCGCGAGGACATGATCGACCCCGCCATCCTGCGTCCCGGCCGCCTCGACGTGAAGATCAAGATCGAGCGGCCCGACGCGGAGGCCGCCAAGGACATCTTCGGCAAGTACCTCACCGAGCGCCTCCCGCTCCACGCGGACGACCTCGGCGAGCACGAGGGCGACAAGGCCACCACCGTCCAGAGCATGATCCAGACGGCGGTCGAGCACATGTACGCCGAATCCGAGGAGAACCGCTTCCTGGAAGTCACCTACGCCAACGGAGACAAGGAAGTCCTCTATTTCAAGGACTTCAACTCCGGCGCCATGATCGAGAACATCGTCGGCCGCGCCAAGAAAATGGCGATCAAGGACTTCCTGGACAAGAACCAGAAGGGCCTCCGCGTCTCCCACATCCTCCAGGCCTGCGTGGACGAGTTCAAGGAGAACGAGGACCTGCCCAACACCACCAACCCGGACGACTGGGCCCGCATCTCCGGAAAGAAGGGCGAACGGATCGTCTACATCCGCACCCTCATCACCGGAAAGCAGGGCGCCGACACCGGACGCTCCATCGACACAGTGGCGAACACCGGTCAGTACCTGTAGGACAAGGGCGGCTGCGGGTGCCCACCACGGGTACCCGCAGCCGACTGCTTTTCCGGCCACGACCGGAGCAGCCAATGACGCAAATGATCTCCCCACCAGCGCAAAGGCGTTCTAGGCTCTTTCCTACCGCCGAGTCGCACAATGCGGGGACGGGCACCGCACACGCACCGGAGCGCCGGCGGTACGCGAGCGCCACCCACGACCGAGGGTGCCGCCGGGCAAGGAGGGCCGCATGACCGTACGGCGAGTAATGGGCATCGAGACGGAGTACGGCATCTCCGTCCCCGGCCACCCCAACGCCAATGCCATGCTCACCTCATCCCAGATCGTCAACGCCTACGCCGCGGCGATGCACCGGGCCCGCCGGGCCCGCTGGGACTTCGAGGAGGAAAACCCGCTGCGGGACGCCCGAGGCTTCGACCTCGCCCGCGAGGCCGCCGACGCCAGCCAGCTCACCGACGAGGACATCGGCCTCGCCAACGTCATCCTCACCAACGGTGCGCGCCTCTACGTCGACCACGCCCACCCCGAATACAGCGCCCCCGAAGTCACCAACCCCCGCGACGCCGTCCTCTGGGACAAGGCCGGCGAACGCATCATGGCCGAGGCCGCCGAACGCGCCGCACAGCTCCCCGGCGCCCAGCCCATCCACCTCTACAAGAACAACACCGACAACAAGGGCGCCTCCTACGGCACGCACGAGAACTACCTGATGAAGCGGGAAACCCCGTTCTCGGACATCGTGCGCCACCTGACGCCCTTCTTCGTCTCCCGCCAGGTGGTCACCGGCGCCGGCCGCGTCGGCATCGGCCAGGACGGCCACGAACACGGCTTCCAGCTCAGCCAGCGCGCCGACTACTTCGAGGTCGAGGTCGGCCTGGAGACCACGCTGAAGCGGCCCATCATCAACACCCGCGACGAACCGCACGCCGACGCGGAGAAGTACCGCCGCCTGCACGTCATCATCGGCGACGCCAACCTCTCCGAGATCTCGACCTACCTCAAACTGGGCACGACCTCCCTGGTCCTGTCCATGATCGAGGACGGCTTCATCGCGGTCGACCTGGCCGTCGACCAGCCCGTACGGACCCTCCACCAGGTCTCCCACGACCCCGGCCTGCAGCGCCTCATCACCCTCCGCAGCGGCCGCACACTCACCGCGGTACAGCTCCAGATGGAGTACTACGAACTGTCCCGCAAGTACGTCGAGGAACGCTTCGGCGCCGACGCCGACGACCAGACCAAGGACGTCCTCTCCCGCTGGGAGGACACCCTCAACCGGCTCGAGAACGACCCGATGAGCCTGGCCGGCGAACTCGACTGGGTCGCCAAGCGCGAACTCATGGAGGGCTACCGCCGCCGCGACGGCCTCGACTGGGACGCCGCCAAGCTGCACCTCCTCGACCTCCAGTACGCCGACGTGCGCGCCGAGAAGGGGCTGTACAACCGCCTGGCGGCCCGCGGCCGCATGAAGCGCCTCCTGGACGAGGCCGAGGTCGAGCGGGCCCGCACGACGCCTCCTGAGGACACCCGCGCCTACTTCCGCGGCCGCTGCCTGGAGCAGTACGCCGACGACGTGGCCGCGGCGAGCTGGGACTCGGTCATCTTCGACCTGCCCGGCCGGGACTCGCTGCAGCGCGTCCCAACCCTCGAACCGCTTCGCGGAACGCGAAATCACGTCAAGGAGCTGCTGGACCGCTGCCGCACGGCGGAAGACCTGGTCAGGGTGTTGTCGGGCGGCTGAGCGTGACCAGCGGGGTACTCGGACCGGTCCGGGCGGCCGGGGTGGAAACCCCGCCGTCCGGGAATCATCGAGATGGCCCCCGCACGTTGTCGAAACTGCGGGGCCGATGTCGGACCCGGCTTGTAGGGTCTGATCATCACCGATCGGCAGGAATGCCGACCCGTCGACCATGTCGGGCGAACTGAGCGGGGTGAGGGATATGGCAACCAAGGACACCGGCGGCGGCCAGCAGAAGGCTACGCGCTCCACCGAGGAGGTCGAGGAGCAGGCGCAGGACGCGCAGGGCTCCGAGGACCTCAAGGAACGGCACGAGAAGCTGAGCGACGACGTGGACTCCGTCCTGGACGAGATCGACGACGTCCTCGAGGAGAACGCAGAGGATTTCGTGCGCTCCTTCGTTCAAAAGGGTGGGCAGTAAGCGCAAATCGCCTTCGAATCGAAGGTGACGGGGGAGTCGGGGTTGGAGAGCGGAGAAAGCGCGAAGCGTTGCTCGCGGTGCAAGCGAGACAAACCGCGGGCAACGTTCGCGCGGAACAAGGCGATGCGTGACGGGCTGCAGGCCTACTGCAGAGCGTGCGCCGCCGAGTACCACCAAGAGCGCCAGGTAGCCAAAGGGCGCAATGTCCGGCCGAGGGTCGCTGTGCCGCCAGGGCACAAGTTCTGCCGTACGTGCGGGGAGATCAAGCCCCACGGCGAGTGGACCCGGAATCGCAGCGCCTCGGACGGCTTGGCGACCCTCTGCAAGGCGTGTAAGGCCGCGAAGGGGAGAACGCAGTACCTGAAGCGCAACTACGGCCTCACCGAGGCCGAGCGTGACGCGATGATCGCCTCCCAGCGAGGTCTGTGTGCGATTTGCCTGGAAGCCCCGCCCGCACATGTGGATCACTGCCATGAGACGGGTAGGGTCCGTGGCGTACTGTGCTTCAGCTGCAATGCCGCACTGGGGCAGTTCAAGGATCAGCCCGAGGTCATAAGGCGGGCTGCTGCATACGTGGAAGGAAACGCGTGGAAGCCAACACTCGTAGCACCGGGCGTCTACCAGCTGCCTTCCTGACGCCAGGATCCTCCTCCTTCATGGACTTCCTCTCCGATCACCAGCCCGAGCTGCTGCCCGGCAAGCGGCAGCTCCCGCCCACCCAGGGTGTGATCGAGGCGCCGCACGGGACGACGATCGTGGCCGTGACCTTCCCCGGTGGTGTCGTGCTCGCCGGTGACCGCAGGGCCACCATGGGCAATGTGATCGCCCAGCGGGACATCGAGAAGGTGTTCCCGGCGGACGAGTACTCGGCCGTCGGCATCGCCGGCACCGCCGGTCTCGCCGTGGAGATGGTGAAGCTCTTCCAGCTCGAGCTGGAGCACTTCGAGAAGGTCGAGGGCGCGCAGCTGTCGCTGGAGGGCAAGGCGAACCGGCTGTCGACGATGATCCGTTCCAACCTCGGCATGGCGATGCAGGGGCTGGCCGTGGTGCCGCTGTTCGCCGGGTACGACCTGGACCGGGAGCGTGGGCGGATCTTCTCGTACGACGTGACGGGCGGGCGTTCCGAGGAGCACAACTTCGCGGCGACGGGTTCGGGCTCGATCTTCGCGCGTGGTGCGATGAAGAAGCTGTTCCGGGACGACCTGTCGGAGGAGCAGGCCACGACGCTGGTGGTGCAGGCTCTGTACGACGCGGCCGACGACGACTCGGCGACCGGTGGTCCCGATGTCGCCCGCCGGATCTATCCGATCATCACCGTGATCACCGAGGACGGTTTCCGCCGGCTCACCGAGGACGAGGCTTCGGAGCTGTCGCGTGCGGTGCTCCAGCGGCGGCTGGAGGAGCCGGACGGTCCGAAGGCCGCTCTGCTCTGAGCGTGGCCGGGCTGTTTTCGAGGTGATCCAGTGACCATGACAGAAAGGGACGGATAACCGGTGTCGACGCCGTTCTATGTCTCACCCCAGCAGGCGATGGCCGACCGGGCGGAGTACGCCCGCAAGGGGATCGCGCGTGGCCGCAGTCTGGTGGTCATGCAGTATGCCGATGGCATCGTGTTCGTCGGCGAGAACCCGTCCCGTGCGCTGCACAAGTTCAGCGAGATCTACGACCGGATCGGTTTCGCGGCCGCCGGCAAGTACAACGAGTACGAGAACCTGCGGATCGGCGGTGTGCGGTACGCGGATCTGCGTGGGTACACCTATGACCGGGACGACGTGACGGCCCGGGGTCTGGCGAACGTGTACGCGCAGACGCTGGGCACGATCTTCTCTTCGGCGGCGGAGAAGCCGTACGAGGTGGAGCTGGTCGTGGCCGAGGTCGGGGCGACGCCGGAGGGGGATCAGATCTACCGGCTGCCGCATGACGGTTCGATCGTGGACGAGCACGGCTCGGTCGCGGTGGGCGGCAACGCGGAGCAGATCAGTGGTTTCCTGGATCAGCGTCATCGTGACGGCATGTCGTTGGCGGAGGCGCTGAAGCTGGCCGTGCAGGCGCTGTCGCGTGACACCAATGGCAGTGAGCGGGAGATTCCGGCGGAGCGGCTCGAGGTGGCGGTGCTGGACCGTACGCGGCCGCAGCAGCGCAAGTTCAAGCGGATCGTGGGCCGTCAGCTGGGGCGTCTGCTGGAGGCGGACGGTGCGGCCACGGAGGCGGAGAGCTCTGTGGAGGACGAGGAGTAGTCCGTCCGGGGCGGTTTCGCCGCGCCCCTTTCCCTGTCGTTTCCCTGTCGCGCCCCGGCCGTTCCGGCCGGGGCGCGGTGCGTTGTGGGGCGGGCCGGGTGTCGTTCCGGGTGCGGTGCGCGCCGGGGGACCGGAACCTGGAGGTGTGGGCGTCGTTTCGCCCGTTTTCCTGTGGGATGACGGTCTCGGCCGGGGCACTCGGAGGGGCACGGCGGGACTGTGCGGAGGTGGAGGAGTCATGGCGGAGCAGAGGTCGTCCTCGGTTCTCACCGCACCGGTGCGGGGTGCGGCCTCGGTGCTGGGGCGGTTGCCCGGTGCCGGGATGGTGAGCAGGGCCGCGGAGGGCGCGCTGAACAAGGTGGGCGCGGTGTCGCCGAGGAGCCGTCGGCTGGCGGTGTATACGGGGGCCGGGGTGCTGGGGGTGGCCGGGGTGGTGGAGTGGCCGGTGGCGTTGACGGGTGCCGCGGTGGCGTGGCTGACGCAGCCGCGGCCCGGTGGTGTGGTCGCCGGGCAGGTGGCGGCGGGGGCGGGGCGGGGGCTCGGTGAGCCGGTGGAGGACGGTGAGCCGCTGGAGCGTGCGGATGTGGCGGATGTGCCGGAGGAGCCGGTGCCGGTCGAGCCGGACGACGAGGCGATGGCGTGGGCGGCGACGCACCGGACGGCGCCCGCCGGGGAGCGGGCGGGGCAGCCGCACGGGGAGGCCGCGGGGTCTGGGGGTCCGGCTGGTCACGCTCTGCACGGTGGGCCGCTCGGGCCCACGGCGCGGCCGGACCGTACGACGCGCTGAGGGAGTGCGATGACGTTCTCCTTGCTGACGGTTCCGGCGGCCGCGGCCCGGCTGGTGCCGGCGGCGCCGCGGTTGCTGGCGCGGGTGGCCGTTCCGGCGGTGGGTGTGGCGGCGGGGGCGGTGGCGGGGACGGCGCGTGCGGGGGTGCGGGGCGCGGATGCGGCGGTGCGGGTGGCCCGGGTGGCGGGGAACGCGCTGCCGGGTGGTGCGGGGCGGTGGCGTGCGGGGGCGCGGCAGCATGTGGCGTTGCGGCCGGTGGACGACGAGGCGGCGCGGCGTGGGCTGGCGCGGTTGGGGCGGCGGGTGGCCGCGGTGGTGGCGGAGCATCCCGATGTGCTGCTGGCCTACTGGGACGAGGGGCTGGCGCGTCTGGTGGTGAGGGTGTCGGAGGAGGAGTTGTCGGATCGGGTGCTGGACCATGTGGCGGATGTGGCGGCGCGGCACGGTCTGGAGCTGGGTGGTGATCCGGAGGAGTTGTCGCATCCGGCGGATCCGGTGGCGGTGCGGGTGGCGGCGGCGGCGCTCGCGGCGGATGTGGTGGGTGCGGGTGCGGCGTTCGCGGCGTATGCGTGGCGGTTGCCGCCGTCGCCGCGGACGGTGACGGCGGCGGTGACGTTCGTGCGGGAGAACCCGCGGGTGCGTGCGGTGCTGCGGCGCCGGCTGGGCGGGCCGGGGATGGATCTGGTGCTGGCGGGTGCGAACGCGGTGGCGCACGGGGCGGGGCAGACTCCGGCTTCGCTGGTGCTGGACGGGGCGTTGCGGGTGTGTCAGCTGGCGGAGGCGGTGGCCGGGATCGCGGCGTTCGACGCGGTGCATGACGAGTTGTGCGCTCCGGAGCGGGTGAGTGTGGGGGGCGGGGCGTGGGAGCGGCCGGAGTTGCGGTCGACTCCGGCGCAGGAGTACGCGGCTCACGCGGCGGCGGGGAGTGTGATCGGCGCGCTGGTGACGTTGTTGCTGAAGCATGACGTGGGTGAGGCGGCGGAGGCGGTGCTGGCGGGTTCGCCGAAGGCGGCGCGGTACGGTCCGGCGGCTTTTCACGCGGTGCTGGGTGGTGCGCTGGCGCGGGTGGGAGTGCTGGTGCGGGCGCCGGAGCGGTTGCGGCAGTTGGAGCTGGCGGGGACGGTGGTGCTGCATCCGAGTGCGCTGCGGGCGGCGGACGGGTCGGCGGACGCGTGGACGGAGCCGGTGCTGGACGCGGCGCGGCGGGCGGGGCTGCGGGTCGTGGTGGTGGACGATCCGGTGCTGGAGGATTTCGCGGGTCTGGCGGATGTGGTGGTGGACGCGCGGCGGCCGCTGGATGACGTGGTGTGTGAGATGCGGGGTGACGAGGGGGCGGTGATCACGGTCGCCCGGCTGGGTTCGGCGGACGAGGGCGGGGTGCTGGCGGGGTTGTGTGCCAGTGATCTGGCGGTGGCTCTGGTGGACGGGGACGGGGCGGTGGTGTGGGGTGCGGATGTGCTGGCCCGGCAGGGGCTGCCGGATGTGTGGCGGCTGCTGAGGGCGGTTCCGGTGGCGCGTGCGGTGGGCGGGCGGTCGCAGACGCTGGCGCGGTCGGGGGCTGCGTTGTCGGGGCTGCTGGTGGCGGTGGGGGAGTCGCGGCGGGTGCGTGGGCGGTTTGCGTTGCTGCCGGGGGTGCGGCATGTGCCGGTGGACGCGGCGGCGGCGGGGGCGCTGTTGTCGGGGGTGCGGTCGGGTTTGGCGGTGGCGGTGGCGTCGGCTCCGCATCCGCGTCCGCGGGTGCACTGGCATGAGCTGGGCGCTGAGGAGGCGCGGGAGCGGCTGGGTCGGGAGCCGGCCGCTGAGGTGGGCGGGGCGGGCCGGGTGGTGGCCGGGGTGCGTGGTGCCGCGGGCGCGGTGGCCGGGCATCCGGCGGTGGCTCCGTTGCGTTGGGGGGTGCGGCTGGGCCGGGCGGTCAGTGGTGAGCTGCATGATCCGTTGACTCCGGTGCTGGCGGTGGGTTCGGCGGCGTCGGCGATTTTGGGTTCGGTGGTGGACGCTCTGCTGGTGGTGGGTGCGCTGGATCTGAACGCGCTGGTGGGTGGGGTGCAGCGGTTGCGTGCGGAGCGGGCTCTGTCGGGGCTGCTGGCGGATCAGAAGCGCAAGGCGCGGGTGGCGCCGGCGCGGGAGGAGGCGCCGGCGGGTGGTACGCGCACGGTGGACGCGGGTGGTCTGCGGCCGGGTGATGTGATCGAGCTGGCCGGGGACGACGTGGTGCCGGCGGATGCCCGGTTGTTGTGGGAGGAGGGTCTGGAGGTCGACGAGTCGGCGTTGACGGGGGAGTCGCTGCCGGTGCAGAAGCAGACGGACCGGACGCCGCATGCCGTGGTGGCGGACCGGCGGTGCATGGTGTTCGAGGGGACGACGGTGGTGGCGGGGCAGGGCCGTGCGGTGGTGGTGGACACCGGTGACCGTACGGAGGCGGCGCGGGCGGTTCATCTGGCGGCTCGGACGCCGCCGGCGGGTGGGGTGCAGGCGAGGCTGCAGGAGCTGACGCGCCGGGCGCTGCCGTGGACGCTGGGGGGCGGGGCGGCGGTGTCGGGGCTGGCGTTGCTGCGGGGGACGCCGGTGCGGGACGCGGTGAGCGGTGGGGTGGCGGTGGCCGTGGCGGCGGTGCCGGAGGGGTTGCCGCTGGTGGCGACGGTGGCGCAGTTGGCGGCGGCGCGGCGGCTGAGCCGTGGCGGGGTGCTGGTGCGGACGCCGCGCACGCTGGAGGCGCTGGGGCGGATGGACACGGTGTGTTTCGACAAGACGGGCACGTTGACGGAGAACCGGCTGCGGCTGGTGCGGGTGTGGGACGCGGGTGGCCTGGTGCGGGGCGCGGGCGAGGGGGCGGCGGAGGAGACGGTGCGGGCGGCGGCGCGTGCGTGTCCGCGGTCGAACGGCGGTTCGCAGCGGGTGGTGCACGCGACGGACGAGGCGGTGCTGGACGCGGCCGGGGACGATCCGGGGTGGACGCAGTTGGAGGGGCTGCCGTTCGAGGCCGCTCGCGGGTATGCGGCGGCGGTCGGCCGGACGGCCGACGGTGTCCGGGTGCTGGTGGTGAAGGGTGCTCCGGAGACGGTGCTGCCGGCCTGCCGGGATCTGCCGTCGCACGCGTGGGACGGGGCGCATGTGCTGGCGGGTGACGGGCTGCGGGTGCTGGCGGTGGCCGGGCGCCGGCTGGTGGAGGGCGAGGGGGCGGCCGGGGCGTTGGAGGGGGCGCTGCGGGAGCTGGATTTCACGGGTCTGCTGGCGTTCTCGGACGTGCCGCGGGAGACGTCGACGGCGTTGGTGCGGGGTCTGTACGAGGCGGGTGTGCGGCCGGTGATGCTGACCGGGGACCATCCGCAGACGGCGCGGGCGATCGCCCGGGAGCTGGGGTGGCCGGAGGAGCCGGTGGTGGTGACGGGGGAGGAGCTGGGTGCGGCGGACCGTTCGGGGCGGGCGCGGATGCTGCGGGACGCGGGTGTGGTGGCGCGGGTGGCGCCGGAGCAGAAGCTGCAGGTGGTGGAGGCGCTGCGGGATGCGGGCCGGGTGGTGGGGATGGTGGGCGACGGTGCGAACGACGCGGCGGCGATCCGTGCGGCGGACATCGGTGTGGGCATCAATGCCCGGGGTTCGGCGGCGGCGCGCAACGCCGCGGACATCGTGCTGACGGACGACGATCTGACGGTGCTGATCGACGCGGTGGTCGAGGGGCGTGCGCTGTGGCACAGCGTGGCGGACGCGATCGCGATCCTGATAGGCGGCAATGCGGGTGAGGTGGGTTTCGGTCTGCTGGGCACGCTGGTGTCGGGCCGGGCGCCGTTGTCGACGCGGCAGATGCTGCTGGTGAACCTGTTCACGGATCTGTTCCCGGCGATGGCGGTGGCGGTGACGCCGAAGGCCGGGGCGGAGGGGGCGGGGCGGCCGCGGTCGCCGGAGGACGTGACGGGCGGTGTGCTGGGGGAGCCGTTGATCCGGCAGATCCGGCACCGGGCGCTGACGACGTGTCTGGGTGCGGTGACGGCGTGGCTGATCGGTCGTTTCACGCCGGGTACGGCGCGCCGGTCGAGCACGATGGCGTTGTGCGGGGTGGTCGGCACCCAGCTCGCGCAGACGTTGCTGGACCGCCGGGACAGTCCGCTGGTGCGGGTGACGTCGCTGGGTTCGGCGGTGGCGCTGGTCGCGCTGATCCAGGTGCCCGGGGTGAGCCGGGCGGTGGGCTGCACTCCGCTGGGGCCGGTGGGGTGGGCCGGTGTGGTGGCGGGGATCGCGGTGGCGCTGGCGGGGCAGCGGGTGCTGCCGCGGCTGGAGGAGACGGTGGGCCGTCTGCTGCCGGACGCCGTCTAGGGCCCGGCGGGAATCGTCGGACAGACCCTAGGCGGGCGGTGCGGGGGCCGTGGAGCCGCGTACGACGAGTTCGACGGGGATGTCGTCCCGGGCGGGTTCGCGGCCGTCGAGGACGGCGAGGAGGGCTTCCATGCCGCGTTGCCCGAACAGTTCGGCGTCGAGGCGGACGGTGGTGAGTTCGGGGTCGAGGGCGGTGGCGAGGGCGAGGTCGTCCAGGCCGGTGACGGACACGTCGTCGGGGACGCGCAGGCCGAGGCGGCGCAGGGCCTTGTAGGCGCCGGCGGCCAGTTTGTCGTCGTCGCAGACGACGGCGGTGGGGCGGGGGCCGGGGGCGGCCATGGCCGCCTCGGTGGCGGTGCGGGCGCCGTCGATGGAGATGGGCGCCGCGGCCGTGCGCAGTTCCGTGCCGGGTGCGGCGGCGAGGCGGGCGGCGAGTTCCCTGGCGCGCGCCTCGAAGGTCCAGGAGGGGACGTCGGCGGCGAGGTGCAGGAAGCGGCGGTGGCCGAGGGCGAGCAGGTGCGCGGCGACCTGCCGTACGCCGTCGGCGATGTCGAGGTTGACGGTGGCGGCGCCGGGGCTGCCGCCGGGGTCGCTGTCGAGCATGACGAGGGGGAGCTGGTCGCCGCGGATGGCGGTGAGGGCGTCGGCGGCCATGGAGGAGGCGATGACGCCGTCCAGGGCGGACTGTGCGGAGGCGAAGGGGTCGCGGGCGGGGCCGATGCCCTCGGGGGAGGGGTACAGCACGACGCCGAAGCCGTGCCGGGCGGCGACGCGGGCGGCGCCGGTGTAGACGCCGGCGAAGAACTCGGTGGTGAGGGCGGGGACGACGAGCAGGACGGTGCGGGTGCGGCCCAGGCGGAGGTTGCGGGCGGCGAGGTTGGGCCGGTAACCGAGGTCGCGGGCGGCCTCCCGGACCCGGTCGGCGGTGGCCTCGGAGACCCGGCCGCGCCATTTGTCGCCGAGCACGAGGGAGACGGCCGCCTGGGAGACGCCGGCCGCCTGTGCGACGTCACGGCTGGTCGGGCGGGTGCTGCTGCGTGCCACCGCGGGGGTGCTCCTGTTCTGGCGGCCGTGTGCCCGTCGGGCTTGGCGGCCCGCCGGTCCACGTCCGGTCGTGTGGACGGGTGAACAGCGCACATGGTACGTATGACGGGCGGGGTTATACGTAACACTTGGAGGCGGGACATGGCCGCGGGATACCTGGAGATCCTCAGGGCGAGACACGCGGCCCGGCTGCTGGCCGGCACCCTGGTGGGCCGGCTGCCCAACGCGACGGCCGCCATCGCGCTGGTGCTGTTCGTCCGCGCCGAGGGCGGCACGTACGGCCTGGCGGGCGCCCTCGCGGCCGTCTACGGCGTCGCCAACGCCGTCGGCCAGCCGGTGCTGGGCCGCCTGGTGGACCTGTACGGCCAGCCGCGCGTCCAGCTCCCCGCTGCGGTGGCGTCGGCGCTGGCGATGACCGTCTTCGCGTTCAGCGGCACCGCGACGCTGCCGCTCGCCTGCGCCGCCGTGGCCGCGGCCGGCCTGTTCACCCCGCCGCTGGAGGGCGGCCTGCGGGCCCTGTGGCCCTCGGTGCTGCGCCGCGAGGAGCAGGTGCACACCGCGTACGCCATGGACGCCGTCGCCCAGGAGGTCATGTTCACCGTGGGCCCCCTGCTGGTCACGCTGTGCGTGTCGCTGTGGTCGGAGCGGGCCGCGCTGCTGGTGCTCAACGTCCTCGGCGTCCTCGGCGCCCTCTGCGTCGTCCTCTCGCCGCCCTCGCGCGCGTGGCGCTCGGCGCCGCGCGAGGCGCACTGGCTGGGCGCCCTGCGCTCGCCCGGCCTGCTCGTGCTGCTCGGCGCGTTCCTGTTCGTCGGCATCGCCCTCGGTTCCATCACCGTGGCCTCGGTGCCGTACGCCGACGAGCACGGCGGCGACGCGGTGTACGGCTGGCTGATGGCCGCTCTCGGCCTCGGCGCGCTCATCGGGGGCACCGTGTACGGCGCGCGCGCCTGGAGCGGCCCGCCCGAGCGGCGACTGCGGGTGCTGGTCGCCCTTCTGGCGGTCTGTTACCTGCCGCTGACGCTGATGCCGGGCGCCGCCGCCATGGTGCTGCTCAGCATGGTCTCCGGGGTGTTCCTCGCCCCCTGCATCGCCTGCGCCTTCATCATCGTCGACCGGCACGCGCCGAGCGGCACCGTCACCGAGGCGTTCTCCTGGCTCGTCACGACGTTCACCGTGGGCGCGTCGGTGGGAACGGGCCTGGCGGGCCCGGTGGTCCAGGCCGGCGGCGCGCTGTGGGGATACGCCGTTCCCGGCGCCGCGGGGGCCGTGTCCCTGCTGGTCCTGCTCGCCACCGGGCGGGTCCTCGCAGCTCCCGTGCGGAGCGGGGTTGTTGCGGCTTCATCGGAAAATGATCCAAATCGTGCTGCCGAACCCCGTTTCAGCTCGGGGGATCGGGCGTAATGTTCAGTCATGGACCGCCGCATTTTCGGGCTGGAGAACGAGTACGGCGTCACGTGCACGTTCAGGGGACAGCGCCGCCTGTCTCCTGACGAGGTGGCGCGGTACCTCTTCCGCCGTGTCGTGTCATGGGGCCGCAGCAGCAATGTCTTTCTGCGAAACGGCGCCCGGCTCTATCTCGACGTGGGTTCGCATCCGGAATACGCCACACCCGAATGCGACAACGTGACCGAACTGGTCACCCACGACAAGGCCGGAGAGCGCATTCTCGAAGGACTCCTGGTGGACGCGGAACGACGCCTGCACGAGGAGGGAATCGCGGGCGACGTCTACCTCTTCAAGAACAACACCGACTCGGCGGGCAACTCCTACGGCTGCCACGAGAACTATCTGGTGGCCCGGCACGGGGAGTTCTCCCGGCTCGCGGACATCCTCATCCCCTTCCTGGTGACCAGGCAGCTGCTGTGCGGCGCGGGCAAGGTCCTGCAGACCCCGCGCGGCGCGGTGTACTGCGTCAGCCAGCGCGCCGAGCACATCTGGGAGGGCGTCTCCTCGGCGACGACCCGCTCCCGGCCCATCATCAACACCCGCGACGAACCGCACGCGGACGCGGAGCGCTACCGCCGGCTGCACGTCATCGTCGGCGACTCGAACATGTCCGAGACGACCATGCTGCTCAAGGTCGGCGCCACCGACCTGGTGCTGCGCATGATCGAGGCGGGCACCGTGATGCGCGACCTCACCCTGGAGAACCCGATCCGGGCGATCCGCGAGGTCAGCCACGACATCACCGGCCGGCGCAAGGTGCGCCTGGCCAGCGGCCGGGAGGCCTCCGCGCTGGAGGTGCAGCGCGAGTACTTCGACAAGGCCGTCGACTTCTGCGACCGCCGCGGCATCCGCACCGGCACCGTCGCGCAGGTCCTGGAGCTGTGGGGCCGCACCCTCGACGCGATCGAGACCGAGGAACTTGACCGCATCGGCACCGAGATCGACTGGGTCATGAAGTACAAGCTCATCGAGCGGTACCGGGCCAAGCACAACATGACCATGTCGCACCCGCGGGTCGCCCAGATAGACCTCGCCTATCACGACATCCACCGTCGCCGGGGCCTGTACTACCTGCTGGAGAAAAAGGGCCAAGCCGCCAGGATCTGCAACGATTTGAAGATCTTCGAGGGCAAGTCGGTGCCCCCGCAGACCACTCGGGCCCGCCTGCGCGGCGACTTCATCCGCCGGGCACAGGAACAGCGCCGGGACTTCACGGTCGACTGGGTCCACCTCAAGCTCAACGACCAGGCACAGCGCACCGTGTTGTGCAAGGACCCATTCCGTTCGGTGGACGACCGGGTGGAGAAGCTCATCGCCGGAATGTGACACCCGCACGCGAGTCAAGCGTCACCGCGCAGAAATGCCGGAACGCCACACGGGCGCCGTACGTTTCCCGTACGGCGCCCGCCTCGCGTCGTAGAGTTGCGCGCACGCCAATCCGCAAGACCGATCGATTACGAGGCCCTCCCCGTGCGCCGACGCTCACTCCTCCTCGCCGCCGTACCCGCAGGACTGGTCACGCTCGCCGGGTGCGGCGACGGCAAGTCCGAGTCCAGCAAGGCAGGCGCGTCACCGACACCGACACCGTCGGGCTCGGCGTCCTCCGTGCCCCCGCCCAAGATCGTGGAGGGGCCGCTGCCGGCGATCACGGCGGGCACCGGGTTCGGTGAGAAGCCGACCGTCGCCAAGGGGCCGGGCGACCCGTCGAAGGACCTCGCCGTCAAGACGGTCATCGCGGGCAGCGGCCGCACGGTCGCCGAGAACGACTTCGTCCAGGCGAACTACCTGGGCCAGATCTGGAGCACGGCGAAGGTCTTCGACAACTCCTACGACCGCCACCGGCCGCTGGTCATGCAGCTCTCCCAGGGCAGCCTCATCGACGGCTGGCGGTACGCCCTGCAGGGCAAGAAGACCGGCAGCCGGGTGCTGATCGCCGTCCCGCCCACCTGGGGCTACGGCACGTCGGGCAACGCGCAGGCGGGCATCAAGGGCACCGACACCCTGGTCTTCGTCATCGACCTGATCGACTCCTTCAACTCCAAGAGCTCCGCCCACGGCAAGCCCGTCCCGCAGAACGACGCCGCGCTGCCCACGGTCGGCACCAACACCGACGGCAAGGCGCCCGATATCAAGCCGGCCAAGCAGGACACCCCGCCGGAGAAGCTGGCCACCGCCTACGTCCTGGAGGGCGACGGCCCCGAGGTCAAGGCGGACCAGGCGGTGCTGTGCCAGTTCAAGGGCGTGGTCTGGGGCAGCGACAAGGCGTTCCAGCAGACGTACGACTCCGGGCGGCTCAGCCAGTTCTCGCTGGAGCAGATGCAGCAGGTCGTCAAGGGGCTGTCGCAGGGACTGACCGGCAAGAAGGTGGGCAGCCGGGTCCTGGTCGTCGTACCGCCGGATCTGGGCTACGGCGACACCCCGCCGAGCGGCAGCGGCATCAAGAAGGGCGCCACGCTGGTCTTCTCGGTGGACATCCTCGCCGCCATGTGACCGGTCCCCGCACCGGGCGCGCTGGCGGGCGGCAGACCTGCGGGGATGACAGACTGTCCATGTTTCGTGTCGTACACAAGCAGGAGCTTTTGACGTGAGCATCGAGAAGCCCGAGATCGACTTCCCGGGCGGCGAGCCCCCGGCCGACCTGGAGATCAAGGACATCTGGGAAGGGGACGGCGAGGTCGCCGCGGCGGGCGACATCGTCAAGGTCCACTACGTGGGCGTCGCGTTCTCCTCCGGCGAGGAGTTCGACGCCTCCTGGAACCGCGGCACCCCGCTGGACTTCCAGCTCGGCGTCGGCCAGGTCATCCAGGGCTGGGACAAGGGCGTGCAGGGCATGAAGGTCGGCGGCCGCCGCCAGCTGACCATCCCCGCGCACCTCGCGTACGGCGACCGCGGCGCCGGCGGCCGGATCGCCCCGGGCGAGACGCTGATCTTCGTCTGCGACCTCGTGGGCGTCGCCAAGCGCTGACCGGACCCGGTCGCAGAAGGGCCCGTGCGCTCCGCACGGGCCCTTCTCGCGTGACCGCCCCTGTTCAGAGACGGCTCCGCATCCCGATCCGGCTTTTGCCCCGACCCTCCGGGACGGTACGGTCAACGGTCGGAAGCACATGAGGGAAGGCGAAGGGCGTCGATGGCCATTGCCAAGGCAGAGCGGCTGATGAACCTCGCGCTGTGCCTGCTCGGCACACGCCGGCCGCTCAGCAAGCGCGAGCTGCGCGACTCCATCGAGGCGTACGTCGAGGCCGCGAGGCCGGAGCGGGGCGCGGCGGGCAGCGACGACTCCTTCAACCGCATGTTCGAGCGGGACAAGGACGACCTGCGCGAGCTGGGCCTGGTCATCGAGACCGTGGAGAACCTCGACGGCGAGGTGGGCTACCTCGCCCGCCGCGACAGCAACCGCCTGCCGCCCATCACCCTGGACGCCGAGGAGGCCGCCGCCCTGGGCCTGGCCGCCAAGGTCTGGCAGCAGGCCCGGCTGGCCGGCGCGGCCAGCGGCGCCCTGCAGAAGCTGCGCGCCGCCGGGCTCCCCGAGGACGTCGACCCCTACGAGGCGCACGGCGCCCTGGAGCCGCGCATCCCCGTGCACGAGGCGGCCTTCGAGCCGCTGATGCTGGCCTGCCGCGACCGCCGCCCGGTCGTCTTCGACTACCGCAAGGCCTCCGCCGCCCGCCCCGAGCCCCGGCATGTCGAGCCGTGGGCGCTGGAGTGCTGGCGCGGCCACTGGTACCTGGCCGGCTTCGACCGGGACCGGGGCGCCGAACGCGTCTTCCGGCTGTCCCGGATCACCGGCCGGGTGCGCTCCCGCGGCACCGGCTTCACCGCGCCCGTGCCCGACGTGGTCACCGTGCGCGAGACCGTCGCGAGCTGGGCCGGCGAGATCGCCGACCGCTCGGCGCTGATCCGGCTGCGCTCCGGCTCCGGCTACCCGCTTCGGGCGAAGGCCACCGCGGTGCGGGAACTCGGCGACGGCTGGGACGAGTTGGAGATTCCGTACGGGCACGGGCTGGACGCCTGGCTGGTGGAGTTCGGGCCGGACGCGGTGGTCGTGGAGCCGGCCGAGCTGCGCGCTGACGTGGTCGACCGGCTGCGTGCCGTGGCCAAGGGCTGAGGGGGAGCGGAGCACAACCATGGCAGGCAAACCGGTCAGGCCCGTGAACGCCATCGACCAGACCCGGCGGATGCTCTCCCTGGTCACCTACCTCAGGGAGCGCCCCGGCGCCCGGATCGCCGACGTGGCGCGCGCCTTCGGCATCACCGAGGACGAGCTGGTCTCCGACCTCGACCTGCTGCCCATGTGCGGCACCAGCTTCCGCGGCGGCGACCTGCTGGACATCGACACCGACGGCGAGCGCATCTGGTGGCACAACCCGGCCGCGCTCGGCGAGGAGGCGGCCGAGCCGCTGCGGCTCGCCGCCGACGAGGCCACGGCGCTGCTGGTGGCGGCCCGCGCCGTGTCCACGCTGCCCGGCCTGCGCGAGAGCGACCGGCAGGCGCTGCTGCGGGCGACGGCCAAGGTGGAGACGGCGGCCGGCGAGGCGGCCGGCGCCAGCGCCCGGCTCTCGGTGACCTTCGAGTCCGAGGGCGGGGTCTTCGCCGACGTCGACCGGGCGATCTCCGAGCGCCGCCGGCTGTGGATCCGCTACTACTCGCCCGCGCGCGACGAGATCACCGAGCGGGAGATCGACCCCATCCGCCTGGTCAGCGTCGGCCACACCTACGTCGAGGCCTGGTGCCGCCGCTCCGAGGCGCGCCGCACCTTCCGGCTGGACCGGGTCGCCGAGATCAGGATCCTGGACGAGCCGTCCGCGCCGCCCGAGATGGAACTGCGGGACCTGTCCGAGGCGCTGGTGCAACCCGCCGCCGAGGACCCGGAAGTGGTCATCGAGGTCGGCCCCGGCGGCCGCTGGGTGGCCGAGTACTACCCGCACGACAGCGCCGATGAGCTTCCCGACGGCGGGCTGCGTATCACTCTGCGCACCCCCGATCCGGCCTCGCTGAGACGGCTGGCCCTGCGCCTGGGCCGCGACGGCCGGATCGTCTCGCCGCCCGAGCTGGCCGACAGCGCCCGCCGGGCGGCCCGCGAGGCGCTGGCGGCGTACGACACGCACACCCCGCCGGTGCGCGGCGGCGGTGCCGACCGGCGTGACGACAGGCAGGAGCTGAAGCGTTGAGCGAGCCTTTGGTGTCCGGTGCGGGCCGAGCCACGAGGGAAGCGGGGGAGGCCGGCGCCCAGATGACCGTGGCGTCCGCGTTCGCCGGCATGAGACGGGCCGTGCCGGTGGTGTTCCGGGCCGGCTGCCCGGACTGCCGGGGCCGCTTCGAGCTCGCCGCGGGCGCCCTGCGCCTGGCCATAGGCGCCACCAGCCGGACCACCTTCTACTCCTTCACCTGTCCCGACTGCGGCGCCTCGGTGCGCAAGCCCGCGGGGGAGCGGATCGTGGAACTGCTCACCGGCGGCGGCGTCCGCACCCTGCGGCTGCACTCCGCGGTGTAGGACCGTCTAAGGTCGAGGTCATGTTCTGGCCGATGTTCGCGGTAGCCGTGGGATTCGTGTCACTCGCCGTGCTGGGGGTGCTCGCCGTGCGGGTCTTCCTGGCGGCCCGGCGCCTCGGACAGCAGGTCGCCGACTCCGCGCGCCGCATCAACCGGGCCGCCGAGGACCTGGAGCGCGCGGCGGTGAGCGCGGCCCGCGCCGTGGACACGTTGTGAGTTCCGCACCCTTGTACGGTGTGGGCCGCTTCGCCCTGTCATGGCCCGGGTCGGGCCAGGTACGCTGCTGGTCGCGGCCCGGTGAGCGAGGCACGGTCCGCGGCAGAGAAATACGCAAGGGGATTGTTCCGCGTTCACTCCCGGGCGTTACGATCGCTGCCAGCACGATGGTCAGACCCGTGTCCGACCGGTCGGACACCCACCCGCCTCGGTGAGAAGGTGAAGAACTATGTTCCGCAACGGACTTGAGCCGTGGCACCTGCTGCTCCTCGTACTGGTGATCGTCCTCGTCTTCGGATCCAAGAAGCTTCCCGACATGGCCCGCTCGCTCGGCAAGTCCGCGCGCATCCTCAAGAGCGAGGCCAAGGCGATGAAGGACGACGGCAAGCAGTCCGACGCCGGCACCGCCCAGTCCACCGAGGACCCCGCTGCGGCGCAGCGCACGATCCAGGCCGCCCCCGGTGACGTGACCAGCTCCCGGCCGGTCAACGAGCCCACGGACACGACCAAGCGCTGACGCGAGGACCGGGGGCGTCCGGTCCGCTGCACGAGATGAGGATGTGGGTTGCTCAAGTCCGCCCGCAAGAAGGAGAGGGATCCCGAGGGGCGGATGCCGCTCGCGGATCACTTGCGTGAGCTGCGCAACCGGCTCGCGAAGGGTGTCCTGGCGATCGTCGTCGTCACGATCGTGGCGGCGTTCTTCTACAGGGACATCATCAACTTCGTCACCGAGCCGGTGCTCGACGAGATCGGTTGCCACCAGTCCTTCGGTGAGCTGGCCGCGGCCAAGAACGTCCACTGCGCGCACATCACCGTCAGCGGCCTGCTGGCGCCGTTCACCCTGGCGCTGAAGGTCGCCCTGATGGCCGGCGTCGTGTTCGCGTCGCCGATCTGGCTCTACCAGCTGTGGGCGTTCGTCGCGCCGGGCCTGCACCGCAACGAGAAGAAGTACGCCTACGCGTTCGTCGGTTTCGGCTTCCCCCTGTTCCTCGGCGGCGGCTACCTCGCGTTCAACGTGCTGCCGACCACCGCCCGGGTGATGATCGACCTCACGCCGTCCGGCGCCGAGAACCTGCTGCCGCTGGACGACCTGCTGGACCTGGTCACCCGCATGATCGTCGTCTTCGGCCTCGCCTTCGAGATGCCGTTGCTGCTGGTCATGCTCAACCTCACCGGTGTCCTGTCCGGCCGGCGCATGCTGGGCTGGTGGCGGGGCATGGTCGTCGGCATCACCGCCTTCGCGGCCGTGGCCACGCCCAGCCCCGACCCGATGACGATGCTGGCGCTGGCGGCGCCGATCTGGGGGCTGTACTTCATCGCCGTGGCGATCGCGCTGATCAACGACTCGCGGCGGGCCCGCCGCGAGGCCGCGGGACCCGGCGACGACGAGGCGTCCGAGCTGGATCTCACCCCCGAGGACATCGGCGAGGTCGAGCCCGTCCCGGCCGCCCGGGCGCTGCCCGAGCAGACGAGCACGGAGCGGGTCAACGGCTACGACGACGTGACCTGACCCCTGCGCCACGACACCGCCGGTGCCCCCGTCCCCGAGGACGGGGGCACCGGCCGTTGCAGGGCGGGGGCGCCGGCCGTCGCGTGCCCGGTGCGGGATCCGGTGCCGCTCAGCGCACGATCGGGATAATGATCGTCCTGTTGTCAGTGGAGCCCGGTACGCTCGAAAGCACGATGACAGAGGACCTCTCACCGGCCGAGCGGTACGCGGCAGCCCGCAGGCGGGCAGCCGAGCAGGCCACCGCGCTCGCGTCCTTCCGCGAGATGTACGACTTCGGCCTCGACCCCTTCCAGATCGAGGCCTGCCAGGCGCTCGAGGCGGGGAAGGGCGTGCTGGTGGCCGCCCCCACCGGCTCCGGCAAGACGATCGTGGGCGAGTTCGCCGTCCACCTCGCCCTGCTGCAGGGCAAGAAGTGCTTCTACACGACACCCATCAAGGCGCTGTCCAACCAGAAGTACGCCGACCTGTGCCGCCGCTACGGCGCGTCGAAGGTCGGCCTGCTCACCGGCGACAACAGCGTGAACTCCGACGCCCCGGTGGTCGTGATGACCACCGAGGTGCTGCGCAACATGCTGTACGCGGGCTCGCAGACCCTCCTCGGCCTCGGCTACGTGGTCATGGACGAGGTGCACTACCTCTCCGACCGCTTCCGCGGCGCCGTCTGGGAGGAAGTGATCATCCACCTGCCCGAGTCGGTGACCCTGGTGTCGCTGTCGGCGACCGTGTCCAACGCCGAGGAGTTCGGCGACTGGCTGGACACCGTCCGCGGCGACACCGAGGTGATCGTCTCCGAGCACCGGCCCGTGCCGCTGTTCCAGCACGTGCTCGCCGGGCGCCGGACGTACGACCTGTTCGAGGAGGGCGAGGGCCACAAGAAGGCCGTCAACCCCGACCTCGTCCGCCTCGCCCGCATGGAGGCGAGCCGGCCCTCGTACCAGGACCGGCGGCGCGGGCGCGCGATGCGCGAGGCCGACCGGGAGCGGGAGCGCAGACAGCGCTCCCGTGTGTGGACGCCCAGCCGGCCCGAGGTCATCGAGCGCCTCGACTCCGAAGGCCTGCTGCCCGCCATCACCTTCATCTTCAGCCGGGCCGGCTGCGAGGCCGCCGTCCAGCAGTGCCTGTACGCGGGCCTGCGGCTCAACGACGACGAGGCCCGGGAACAGGTCAGGGCCCTCGTCGAGGAGCGCACCGCCGCCATCCCGCCGGAGGACCTGCACGTCCTCGGGTACTACGAGTGGCTGGAGGGCCTGGAGCGCGGTATCGCCGCGCACCACGCGGGCATGCTCCCGACCTTCAAGGAGGTCGTGGAGGAGCTGTTCGTGCGCGGCCTGGTCAAGGCCGTGTTCGCGACCGAGACGCTCGCGCTCGGCATCAACATGCCCGCCCGCTCGGTGGTCCTGGAAAAACTCGTCAAGTGGAACGGCGAGCAGCACGCCGACATCACCCCCGGCGAGTACACCCAGCTCACCGGCCGGGCCGGACGCCGTGGCATCGATGTCGAGGGCCACGCGGTCGTGCTGTGGCAGCGCGGCATGAGCCCCGAGCACCTCGCGGGCCTGGCCGGCACGCGCACGTACCCGCTGCGCTCCAGCTTCAAGCCGTCGTACAACATGGCGGTCAACCTGGTCGAGCAGTTCGGCCGGCACCGCTCGCGCGAGCTGCTGGAGACCTCCTTCGCGCAGTTCCAGGCCGACAAGTCGGTCGTCGGCATCTCCCGCCAGGTGCAGCGCAACGAGGAGGGCCTGGACGGCTACAAGGCCTCCATGACCTGCCACCTCGGCGACTTCGAGGAGTACGCGCGGCTGCGCCGGGAGCTGAAGGACCGGGAGACCGAACTGGCCCGGCAGGGCGCCCACCAGCGGCGCGCCGAGGCCGCCGTCGCGCTGGAGAAGCTCAAGCCGGGTGACGTCATCCACGTGCCCACCGGCAAGTACGCGGGCCTCGCGCTGGTGCTCGACCCGGGCCTGCCCGCCGGGCGTTCCAACGGCCACCGCGGCTACGACCACCAGGACGGCCCGCGCCCGCTGGTGCTGACGGCCGAACGGCAGGTCAAGCGGCTGGCGTCGATGGACTTCCCGGTGCCGGTGGAGGCGCTGGACCGGATGCGGATCCCGAAGTCCTTCAACCCGCGCTCCCCGCAGTCGCGCCGGGACCTCGCCTCGGCGCTGCGCACCAAGGCCGGGCACATCCCGCCGGAGCGGGCCCGCAAGAAGCGGTCGCAGGCCGCCGACGACCGGGAGATCGCCCGGCTGCGCACGGCGATCCGCGCCCACCCCTGCCACGGCTGCGACGACCGTGAGGACCACGCCCGCTGGGCGGAGCGCTACCACCGCCTGCTGCGCGACACCTCGCAGCTCGAGCGCCGGATCGAGGGCCGTACGAACACCATCGCGCGGACCTTCGACCGCATCGTGGCGCTGCTCACCGAACTGGACTACCTGCGCGGCGACGAGGTCACCGAGCACGGCAGGCGGCTCGCGCGCCTCTACGGCGAACTGGACCTGCTGGCCAGTGAATGCCTGCGCGAAGGCGTCTGGGAGAACCTCGCCCCGGCCGAACTCGCCGCCTGCGTCTCGGCGCTGGTGTACGAGGCCCGGGTCGGCGACGACGCGATGGCACCCAAGCTGCCCTCGGGCGGCGCCAAGGCCGCCCTCGGCGAGATGGTCCGCATCTGGGGCCGGCTGGACGCGGTCGAGGAGGAGTTCCGGATCAGCCAGACCGAGGGCGTCGGCCAGCGCGAACCGGACCTCGGCTTCGCCTGGGCCGCCTACATGTGGGCCTCCGGCAAGGGCCTCGACGAGGTGCTGCGCGAGGCGGAGATGCCGGCGGGCGACTTCGTGCGGTGGTGCAAGCAGGTGATCGACGTCCTCGGGCAGATCTCCGCCGCGGCGCCCACGGAGGGCTCGACCGTGGCGAAGGCCGCGCGCAAGGCCGTGGACCAGCTGCTGCGCGGCGTGGTGGCCTACTCGTCGGTGGGCTGAGCCCCGCCGCGCGGACGCGACCGGCCAGGAGCCGGTCGCGTCCGCGCCCGACCCCCCTCCACTCATCACGGTGAGTGGTATTCGCATGCCCGTACGCCGTCACCGAAGGTGTTCGAACAGGTGCGCAGCGTGGAAATGGGGCCGAGCGTACTCCTGTTGCGCGGGTGAATTCAGGTGCTTGCCGAACACGACACGGCGGTGATCCGGTCGGACTAAGCTCGCCCGCGGCGCACCGAGTTGAGCGACTTCGCGCGCTTGTTCCCAAACGCCCCGAAGATACCGGAAGTTCCGTGAATCTTCCCCGCGCAAGCTCCCCCGACACCCAGCCGTCCCGTCTCGGAAGGCAACCATGGTGAGTGTCCGAAAGCCTCCCGGCGGCCGTGAACTTTCCCTCGCACGCGTGCTGTTGCCGCCCGCCGCGGTGATGACGGCGGTCACCGGGGCGGCCGCCGCCCTCGTCCCGGCGGGCGCCCGGGTCGCCGTCGCCGGATGCGGGGCCGTGGCCCTTCTGCTGCTGCTCGCCCTGGCCTCGGAGATCGTCCGCCGTGCCCGCCGGCTCGGCGAGACACAGGCCGAGCACGCCCGTCACACCGCGTATCTGGAACACCGCATCACCGGCCACGACGCGGAGATCATCCGGCTCGGCGACGACATCCTGCCCACCGCGCTGCTCCACCTGCGTGCCGGAGACCCGCCGCGGGAGGTCATGCGCAAGGTCGTCGACGCCGACCCCGAACTGCGCCACCTGCCCGAGTCGCAGCGCACGCTGCTGTGGACGGCGCTGCGCGGCGCCGACCGCGAGATCTCGATGCGCGACGCCACCGAGCGCTCCTTCGTCAGCATCGCCCGCCGCGTCCAGGCCATCGTCCACCAGCAGGCCGGCGAACTGCGCGAGATGGAGGAGGACCACGGCCGCAACCCCGAGGTCTTCGACGACCTGCTGCGCATCGACCACGGCACCGCGCTGATCGGCCGCCTCGCCGACTCCATCTCCGTCCTCGGCGGCGGCCGCCCGGGCCGTCAGTGGCCCCTGCCCGTGTCGCTGTACAGCGTCCTGCGCGGCGCGATGTCCCGGATCCTGGAGTACCGGCGCATCAACCTGAGCTCCATCGTCAACATCAACATCAAGGGCACCGCCGTGGAGCCCATCATCCACGCCGCCGCCGAGCTGCTCGACAACGCCACCCGCTACTCGCCACCGTCGACCAAGGTGCACGTCACCGCCGTCGAGGTCCAGGCCGGCCTCGCCATCGAGATCGAGGACGCGGGCGTCAGTCTCAGCGAGGAGTCCCGGGCCCGCATCGAGAAGGCCATCGCCGACGCCATGGCGGCCGACGACGCCCACAACCTGGGCGACAGCCCGCGCCTCGGCCTCGCCGTCGTCGGCCGGCTCTGCAAGGCGTTCGACATGCGGGTCTCGCTGCGCGCGTCCGCCTACGGCGGCGTCCGCGCCATCCTCGTCGTGCCGCGCGTGATGACCACCACCGAGCCCGGCGTCGGCGCCGCCCACGGCATCGGGGCCACCGCCGTGCCCATGCCCGAACTCGGCGCGGTGGAGGGCCCCGCGCGCCCGCCCAAGAAGCGCCGCCCCACCAGCCCCCGCATCCCCGCCGGTGTCTCCATGGAGGACGACGTCCCCGAGGTCACCGAGTGGACGGCGGGCGGCCTGCCGCAGCGCCGCAGCCGGGTGAAGACCCCGCTCAGCGTGCGCTACGCCGAACAGGCCGCCGTCGAGCGCGCCGAGCGCGAGGGCACCCCCACCGTCTGGTCCCGCCCGGCGCCCGAACCGGAACCCGGGCCCGAGATCGACCCCGAGCTCCAGAAGCTCAAGGACCGGCCCCCCGGCATGTGGGTCGACGCCTTCTGGGACGGACTGAAGAAGGGCATGCCCGAAGGCGCCACCGCGGCCGAGCTGACCGACTTCACCCGCAACCCGACCGCTTACCTGCACCTGATCGACGATTCGGCAGGCCCCACCGAGGCCGACGAAGAGGGGAACCCCACGTGATCCAGCAGCGAGGCAACATCGACTGGATGCTCAAGCAGCTCAACGACGGCGTCCCGGGCATCCAGATGATCGTGGTCCTCTCCGCCGACGGACTGCGCATCGCCCGGCACGGCGGCGACCCCGACGCCGCCGACCGGGTGGCCGCGGCCTGCGCGGGACTGCAGAGCCTGGCCGGTGCCATCACCCAGGAGATCGAGGGCACCGGCGACATGAAGCTCGTCGTCATCGAGATCGACGGCGGCTACTTCTACCTCATGAACGCCGGCGCCAACGCCTTCCTCGCGGTGCTCGCCGACGTGACCTGCGAACCGGGCCGGATGAGCGGCATGATGCGCGACCTCGTCGTCCGGATCGGCACCCACCTGACGAGCCCGCCCCGGCGCAACGGGCAGACCGTATGACTCCGCCGCGCCGCAGACGCCGCCGCCCACCGCGACTGCCGTCACCCCCGCCCGCGCCGGCCGCCGCTTCGCAGGACGGCCCCGAGCGGCCCGGCAACCCCGAGCGGCTGTACACCATCGCCGGCTCCGCCGACGGCCCCCGGGCCGAACTGGACCTGGTGACGCTGATCGTGGCGCACGCGGCGCCGACACCGTCCGCCTCCCCCGAGCAGGCGGCGGTGCTCCGGCTGTGCACCGCGCCGCTGTCCGTGGCCGAACTGTCGGCCTACCTCGATCTGCCGTTCAGCGCGACGACCGTCCTGCTCACCGAGCTGATCGCGGCCGAACTGGTGCAGGCGCGCGCCCCGATCGTGCGCCAGGCGCTTCCCGACCGTTCACTCCTCGAAGCGGTGATGCATGGACTTCAACGGCTCTGACACCATCCCCGGCCCGCGCACCGAGGACCACCTGCCGCGGACGGCCCAGGCCGCGGTGAAGATCGTGATCGTGGGCGGCTTCGGTGTCGGCAAGACCACCATGGTCGGCTCGGTCAGCGACATCAGGCCGCTGACCACCGAGGAGACCATGACCCAGGCCGGCATCGGGGTCGACGACGACTACGGCTCCGAGACCAAGACGGCCACCACCGTGGCGATGGACTTCGGCCGCATCGGCATCACCGACAAGCTGGTGCTGTACCTCTTCGGCACCCCCGGCCAGGAGCGCTTCTGGTTCCTGTGGAACGGCCTGTTCGAAGGCGCGCTCGGCGCGGTCGTGCTGGTCGACACCCGGCGCCTCGAAGTGAGCTTCGACGTCATGGGACGGCTGGAGGAACGCGGCGTGCCCTTCGTCGTCGCCGTCAACACCTTCCCGGACGCGCCCCGTTACCCGGTCGAGGAACTGCGCACCGCGCTCGACCTGGCGCCGGACATCCCGATCATCGACTGCGACGTGCGCCGCCGGGCCTCCAGCAAGGACGTGCTGATGACCCTGATGCGCTTCCTGCACTCCCTGGCCCTGTCCGGCGCCCTGCGCTGACCCGTGTCCCACCGACCCGTCCGTTCCGGAGCTGCACCGTGACGTCTGAACCCCAGTCCCTGACCGGCACCGCCCCCACCCCCGGCCCGCCGCCCGGCTGCCCGGCGCACGGCCTCGGTCCCGGCGAGGCGCACCGCCTCCACGGCCCCGACGCCGAGGACCTGGGCGACCTCTACGAACACCTGCGGGAGCGGCACGGCGCCGTGGCGCCCGTCCTGCTCCACGACGACGTACCGATGTGGGTGGTCCTCGGGCACGCCGAGAACCTGCAACTGGTGCGCAGCCCCTCCCAGTACACCCGCGACAGCCGGATCTGGTCCCCGCTGCTCCAGGGGCAGGTCAAGCCCGACCACCCGCTGATGCCGCACATCGCCTGGCAGCCCATCTGCTCGCACGCGGAGGGCGACGAGCACCAGCGGCTGCGCGCGGCGGTCACCGGCGCGATGGCGCCCATCGACCACCGCGGACTCAGGCGCCACATCGGCCGCCACACCCAGGACCTGGTCAACGACTTCTGCGAGCGCGGCCGGGCCGACCTGGTCTCCCAGTTCGCCGAGCACCTGCCGATGGCCGTCATGTGCGAGATCCTCGGTATGCCCGAGGAGTACGACGGCCGGATGGTGCAGGCCGCCCGCGACGCGCTCAAGGGCACCGAGACCGCCATCCGGAGCCACGCCCACGTCATGGAGGCGCTCGGCCGGCTCACCGCCCGCCGCCGGGCCCGCCCCGAGGACGACTTCGCCAGCCACCTCATCGGCCACCCGGCGGGGCTGACCGACGACGAGGTCCGCGAACACCTGCGGCTCGTGCTGTTCGCGGCCTACGAGGCCACCGTCAACCTCCTCGCCAACGCGCTGCGCATGGTGCTGACCGAGCCGGGCTTCCGCGCCCGGCTCAACGGCGGCCAGATGACCGTGCCGGAGGCCATCGAGCAGTCGCTGTGGGACGAGCCGCCGTTCAGCACCGTCTTCGGCTACTTCGCCAAGCAGGACACCGAGCTGGGCGGGCAGCGCATCCGCCGGGGCGAAGGGCTGCTCTTCGCGCCCGCCCCGGGCAACGTCGACCCCCGGGTGCGGCCCGACCTCTCCGCCGGCATGCGGGGCAACCGGTCCCACCTGGCGTTCGGCGGCGGCCCGCACGAGTGCCCCGGCCAGGACATCGGCCGGGCCATCGCCGACGTCGGGGTGGACGCCCTGCTGATGCGGCTGCCCGACGTCCAGCTCGACTGCGCCGAGGAGGAGCTGCGCTGGCGCTCCTCCATCGCCTCCCGGCACCTGGTGTCGCTGCCGGTGCGCTTCGAGCCGAAGGCCCAGCAGGACGCCAGCCTGCCGCCCAGGCCCTCGGTCGTCCCCCCGCAGCGCTCCGCCGGCCCCTCCGCCACCCCGCCCCCCGCCGAGGTCCCCGCCGCCGGCCCCCTGCCCCCGGCCACCACCACCGCCCAAGCCCCCACCACGCCGCAGCCGCCCCACCGCACGGGCGTCTGGCAGCGGCTGCTGCGCTGGTGGCGGGGGGAGTGAGCGGGGTCCCGGACGGGGAGTGACGACGCGGGGCGACGGCTGGCCCGTCGGCCGCGACGAGGACGACGACGGCCCGACGCGTCGGCATCGGCGGGGCGGGCCGGTCGCGCCACCGGGCGCGGCCGGGCGGGCGGGCTGGAGCGCGGGGAGGCCGGCCGCGGAGGGCTAGCTATGGTCGCCGGGCGGCGTCCCAGTCGGCCGGGCAGGACCAGGCTCGCAGGGTCCGCCGGCTGGTGAAGGCGTGCCGGGCTCCGGTGACGGGATCGGTGAACTCCAGTTCCCGGGCCAGCAGTTGCAGCGGACGCCGGAAGTCACCGGGCGGTACCGGGCCGGTCACCTCCGGGTACAGCGGGTCACCCAGGATGGGCACGCCCAGCGCGTTCAGGTGCACCCGGAGCTGATGGGTCTGACCGGTCTCCGGGAGGAGCCGGTACCGGCCAAGGCCGCCCCGGTGCTCGGCCAGCTCCACCCGGGTCACCGCGTTCGGCGCGCCCTCGGTCTCCCGCGCCGCCTGCTCCCCGCGCTCCTTCACGATCCGGCTGCGCACGGTGCGGGGCAGGACGAGCGCCGGATCGTACGGCGCGACGGCCTCGTACTCCTTGCGTACCCGCCGGTCCCGGAACAGCGTCTGGTAGGCGCCGCGTTCCTCGGGCCGCACCGTGAACAGCACCAGACCGGCGGTGAGCCGGTCCAGCCGGTGCGCCGCGGTCAGCGCCGGGATCCCCAGCTCGTCGCGGAGCCGGGCCAGCGCGGTCTGGGCGACGTGCGAGCCGCGCGGGGTCGTCGCGAGGAAGTGCGGCTTGTCGGCCACGACGATGTGCTCGTCCCGGTGCACCAGCTCCAGCGGGAAGGGCACCGGCGTCTCGGCGGGCAGCTCGCGGTGGAACCACACGAACATGCCCGGCCGGTAGGGGGCGTCCGGTGCGACCGCCCGCCCGTCCGCGCCGACGAACAGCCCCGCGTCGAACATCGCCTCGACCGTGCCGGGCCCGGCGCCCGTCAGCCGCGCCACGAGATGCTCGCGCACCGTGGACCAGGTCCCGTCGAACGGCAGCCGCACCCGCACCGGGTCGACACCGTGGCGCTGGGGGAGCGGGGCGGGCGGGGGCGGGGTACGGCGTCTCACGAGGGCAAGGGTACGAGCGCGGCGGCGGGCCGGGCTGGGCGGAGGCCGCCCCCCGGGATGGGGTCGGCGCCCTCCGGGACACGGCCGGCGCCCCGGGACAGGCCCTGGCGGCCGTCGCGGGCCGGGTTCAGGCGGCGGCCGCGCCGCCGTCCTCCTGCTCGGCCTCGATCCGGGCGTTCCACTCCCGCTTCGAGGCCTGCCAGCCGTCCTCGTTGTGGCCGAGGCGCCAGTAGCCGGAGATCGACAGATCCTCGCGCGGGATCTGCAGCTCGACCCGGAACATCCGGCGCAGTTCCTTCACGAACGCCGCCTCGCCGTGCACGAAGGCGTGCGGCCGGCCCTCGGGGAACTCCAGCGCCCGTACGGCCTCCAGCAAGGCCTCGCCCACCGGCCGGTCCCCGCGGTGCAGCCAGACGACCTGCACGTCGGAGTCGATCTTCTGCTCCTCCCCGGGGCCCGACACCTCCACGAAGGCGTGCGCCCGGGCGCCGGCCGGCAGCGTCTCCAGGGCGCGGGCGATCGCGGGCAGCGCGCTCTCGTCACCGGCGAGCAGATGCCAGTCGGCACCCGGATCCGGGGCGTAGGCGCCGCCGGGGCCGATGAAGCGCACCGTGTCACCGGGACGGGCCCGGGTGGCCCAGGGCCCGGCCAGCCCCTCGTCGCCGTGGATGACGAAGTCCAGGGTCAGCTCGCGGTGCCCGGGATCCCAGGCGCGCACGGTGTACGTCCGGGTCACCGGCCACTGCTCGCGCGGGAACTCCGCACGGACCCGCTCCAGGTCGAACGGCTCGGGATAGGTGACGCCCTCGGGGCCGAACAGCAGCTTCACGTAGTGGTCGGTGCAGGTGTCCGCGGCGAACCCGGCGAGACCCTCGCCACCGAGCACCACGCGCTGCATGTGCGGGGTCAGCCGCTCGGTCCGCACCACCTGGGCGGTATAGGGCTTGCGCGGCTTTCGTCCCGGACGCTCTGCCATCACGGCCTCCTGCTGCATTGGTTAGGTTTACCTAAGTTAGCATCACGTACCGAGCGTCGTCAGCAGTCGATCGAGGGAGCCGCCCAGTCCCCAGCGTGCCGCCAGCGCCTCCAGACCCGCCGGGTCGCGCGGAGCGCGCGGCAGAGCGGTGTCGACGTCCGGCAGCGGGACGTCACCGGCCACCCGCACCACCTTCGGCGCGACGGCGAGATAGGGCCGGGCCTCGGTCAGCCGCTTGCGCTGCGACGGCGTGAGCCTGGCCCGCGGGTCGTCGACCGCCGCCATGATCCCCGCCAGGTCGCCGAACTCGGCGAGCAGCTTGGCGGCCGTCTTCTCCCCGATCCCGGGCACGCCCGGCAGGCCGTCGCTCGGGTCGCCGCGCAGCAGCGCCAGATCCGCGTACCCGCGCCCGTCGACCCCATACTTCTCGCGCAGCACCGCCTCGTCGGTGAGCTGCAGCGTGCCGACGCCCTTCAGCGGGTACAGCACCCGGACGCCGCGCCCGTCGTCGACGAGCTGGTACAGGTCGCGGTCGCCGGTGACGATGTCCACGGGCCCGCCGGCCCGCGCGGTGAACGTGCCGATCACGTCGTCCGCCTCGTACCCGGCGACGCCCACCCGGGCGATGCCGACGGCGTCCAGCACCGCCTCGATGACCGGCACCTGCGGGGAGAGGGTGTCCGGCACCTCCTCCTCGTCCGGCCGCGCGCCCTCGTGCCCGACGGCGACCCGGTGCGCCTTGTAGGTCGGGATCAGCTCCACCCGCCATCGCGGCCGCCAGTCGGCGTCCATGCAGGCCACCAGGTGCTGCGGCCGGTGGTCCCGCACCAGCCGGTCGATGAAGTCCAGCAGCCCGCGCACGGCGTTCACCGGGGTGCCGTCCGGCGCCTTCACGGAATCCGGCACGCCGAAGTAGGCGCGGAAGTAGAGCGATGCGGCGTCGAGGAGCATGAGTCGTCCGGTCACGCCTCGCATCATGCCGTACGCCACTGACGCGGCCCGGATGTGACGTAAGACACTTAAAAGTTTGACCAATGCGAACTTGGGGAGGCGCGGCTTCTGTCATGTACGGCCGAGGACGAGAGGCACGCGTGCAACCAAGGCTTGAGGCCGAGCACCTGTTCAAGGTGTTCGGCAGACGACCGGACCAGGCAGTGCGGAGACTGCGCGAGGGCGCCGACCGGGAGGAGCTGCGCGCCGACGGCACCACCGCCGCCGTGATCGACGCGTCCTTCAGGGTGGAGGCGGGCGAGATCTTCGTCGTCATGGGGCTGTCGGGCTCCGGCAAGTCCACTCTGCTGCGGATGCTCAACGGCCTGCTCGAGCCGACCGCCGGCCGCGTCAGCTTCGACGGCCGGGACCTGACCGGGCTCAGCGACCACGACCTGCGCGAACTGCGCTCGAAGAAGATCAGCATGGTCTTCCAGCACTTCGCGCTCTTCCCGCACCGCAGCGTCCGCGACAACGCCGCCTACGGCCTGTCCGTGCAGGGCGTGCCCCGCGCCGAGCGCGAGCGCCGCGCCGACGAGGCGCTCGCCCTGTGCGGTCTGGCCGGCTGGGAGGACTCCTGGCCCGACGAGCTGTCCGGCGGCATGCAGCAGCGCGTCGGCCTCGCCCGCGCCCTGGCCACCGACGCGGACCTGCTGCTGATGGACGAGTCCTTCAGCGCCCTCGACCCGCTGATCCGCCGCGACATGCAGGACCAGCTCCTCGAACTGCAGAAGACCCTGAAGAAGACCATCGTCTTCATCACCCACGACCTCAACGAGGCCATGCGCCTCGGCGATCGCATCGCCGTCATGCGCGACGGCCGGATCGTCCAGACCGGCACCGCCGAGGACATCCTGCTGCGCCCCGCGGACGACTACGTGGCCTCCTTCATCCAGGACGTCGACCGCTCCCGGGTGCTGACCGCCGCCGCCGTGATGGACACCGACGTCCGGGGCGACGAGGCCGACTGCGGCTGCGAGACGGCCGCGCCGGACACGCCCTTCACCGAGCTGTGCGCGATCAGCGCCCGGCTCAGCCACCCGGTCGCCGTCCTGGACGCCGGCCGCGAGCTGGTCGGCGTCGTGCCAAGGCGGCGCCTGGTCGGGCTCATCGGCGACGAACAGGGCGACCCCACCGCCTGCGGCGACGACAACGGCGGGAAGGTGATCGCCCATGCCTAGGATCCATCTCGGCGACTGGGTCGACTCCGGCGTCAACTGGCTCGTCGACCACCTGTCCTGGCTCTTCGACGCGATCCGCGCGGTCATGGAGGGCATGTACGACGGCATCGACGCCGTCCTCGCCGCCCCCGCGCCGCTGCTCATGGCCGGCATCCTCGCGGTGATCGCCTGGTGGCTGCGCGGCCTGGTCGGCGGCGTCCTCGCCTTCGCCGGCTTCGCGCTCGTCGACTCGCTCGGCCTGTGGGACCGGGCGATGTCCACGCTGGCCCTCGTCCTGGTCGCGACGGTCATCGCCCTGGTGATCTCCATCCCGCTGGGCATCTGGGCCGCCCGCTCCAAGGCCGTCAGCGCCGCCGTACGGCCCGTCCTGGACCTGCTCCAGACGATGCCCTCGATGGTCCTGCTGATCCCCGCGATGCTGTTCTTCGGCCTCGGCACCGCCGCCGGCGTCGTCGCCACCCTGATCTTCGCGCTCGCACCCGGCGTCCGCATGACCGAGCTGGGCATCCGGCAGGTCGACGCCGAACTCGTCGAGGCGGCCGAGGCGTTCGGCACCACCCCGCGCGACACCCTGTGGCGCGTGCAGCTCCCGCTCGCGCTGCCGACCATCATGGCCGGCGTCAACCAGGTGATCATGCTGGGCCTGTCCATGGTGGTCATCGCCGGCATGGTCGGCACCGGCGGCCTGGGCGGCGCGGTCAACGAGGCCATCGGCCAGCTCGACATCGGCTACGGCTTCGAGGCGGGCGTCGGCATCGTCGTCCTCGCCATCTACCTGGACCGCGTCACCGGCGCGCTCGGCACCCAGCTCTCCCCGCTGGGCCGCAGGGCCGCCGCCAAGACCCGGACCACCGCCTGGTCGTACCGGCCGCGCCCGGTGGTCGCCGTCGCCGGTGTGGCCGCCCTCGCGCTCGTCGCCGGCGGCCTGGGCGTCTTCGGCTCCACCGGCACCTCCGAGGCCTCCGGCACCGACATCGGCCGGGGCAAGGAGATCAACATCGGCTACATCCCCTGGGACGAGGGCATCGCCTCCACGTTCCTGTGGAAGGAGCTCCTGGAGCAGCGCGGCTTCAAGGTGAACACCACCCAGTACGCCGCCGGCCCCCTCTACACCGGCCTCGCCACCGGCCAGCTCGACTTCGAGACCGACTCCTGGCTGCCCGTCACGCACGCCGAGTACTGGAAGAAGTACGGCGACAAGCTGGACGACCTCGGCAGCTGGTTCGGCCCCACCTCCCTCGAGCTGACCGTGCCGTCCTACGTGAAGGACGTGAACTCCCTGGCGGACCTGAAGGACCACGCCTCCGAGTTCGGCGGCAAGATCGTCGGCATCGAGCCGAGCGCCGGCATGATGGGCCTGCTCAAGGACAAGGTCCTGGGGCAGTACGGCCTGAAGGGCAAGTACGAGGTCGTCGACGGCTCCACGCCCGCGATGCTCGCCGAGCTCAAGCGCGCCTACGCCAAGAAGCAGCCGGTCGTCGTCACCCTGTGGTCGCCGCACTGGGCGTACAGCGACTACGACCTGAAGAAGCTGAAGGACCCGGCCGGCGCCTGGGGCAAGGGCGACGGGGTGCACACCCTCGCCCGCAAGGGCTTCGCCGACGACAACCCCGAGGTCGGCGCATGGCTGAAGAACTTCTCGATGACCGAGAAGCAGCTCACCGGTCTTGAGGCGGAGATCCAGAAGGCCGGCAAGGGCAAGGAGCAGGACGCCGTCCGCACCTGGCTGAAGCGGAACCCGGGCCTGGCCGACAAGTGGGCGCCGATCGACCGCAAGGGCGCCGAGAGCCAGGCGGCCGGGTGACCTGACCGTCCCGACCGCCGCCCGAGGGGTGGGCGCCGCGCGCACGTCGATGCACGTGCCCGCGGCGCCCACCCCTCGCGGCATGACCGGGCCCCGGCACGGCCCGGACGCCTCCCCGACGCCCCCATGACCGCCCAAGGCAAGGATCCGGCCAACCACGGAGCGTCATGGACCCCGCTCCGGCGGAACATCGGGGGCTCTGCGAGCCTTGAACCAGGGGAGACCCGTCCCGCACCGCGCGCCGCCGCACTGGCGCGAACCGTGGGGGTGCGGGCCCACCGGCGTGTCAGGGATGTGACAGGCGCGTGAAACGGTTTGCCGAACATGCGTAGGGTGCAGACAACTCTTCAGGGGACTGCCCGGCGGCGGGCGTCCGGCCGGCGGCACGACGAGTGAAGGAGGGAGCCGGAGCGATGGGCGACCACAAAGAGCAGCAGCCCGTGCGGGTGGGCGCGGCCGTACGGCGGCGCCGTCGCGCGCTGGAGCTGACCCTCGCCGTCGTGGCCGAGCGCACCGGCCTGTCGGTGCCCTTCCTCAGCCAGGTCGAGAACGACAAGGCCCGCCCGAGCCGCGGCTCCCTGGAGAAGCTGGCCGACGCGCTGCGCACCACCGCGGTGGAACTCCTCGCCGCCGCCGACCCGGCGGCCAGCGTCGACGTCGTGCGCGCCGAACCCGTCACCGAGTCGGACTTCCTGCCCCGCACCCGCTCCCTGGTGCGCGGCCACCACCAGCTGCACGCCTCCGAGTTCACCGGCGACCACGACGCCGGCCGCGAGTTCCAGCACCGCAACGACGAGCTGATGTACGTCGCCGACGGCGCCGTCGAGATCGAGGCCGAGGGACGCGCCTACCGCCTGGGCCGCGGCGACACCCTGTACCTGACCGGCGGGGTCCGCCACCGCTGGCGCGCCACCGTCCCGGACACCCGGGTGATCGTGGTGGCGGTCGCCGAGCACATCGAGGCCGTGCAGGACCGGGCGCGCTAGGTCGTGTCCGCAAAGTCCCGTCGTCCGCCCGGAGGGCGGGCCCCGCGGCGTCCGGTGCGTGCTCTCGGCGTGCCGGGCGGAGGCACTCGTACTGGACGTACCCGGGGCTTCGCCCGGTGCGGCGAGAGTGCGTGCCGGGCGCTGCGGGGCAGGCGGGACTTTGCGGACACGACCTAGGAGCCGTGGTGCGCGTGGTCTCCCTGGTGCCGTCGCTGACCGAGGCGGTGGCCGCGACGCTGCCCTGCGCGCTCGTGGGGGTCACCGACTGGTGCACGCACCCGCCGGGCCTCGAAGCCGTCCGGATCGGCGGCACCAAGAACCCGGCCGTGGACCGCATCCTCGCCCTCGCCCCCGACCTGGTGATCGCCAACGAGGAGGAGAACCGCGCCCCCGACCTGGACGCCCTGCGCGCGGCGGGTCTCGGCGTGCTGGTCACCGAGGTGCGGACGGTGCCCCAGGCGTTCCGCGAGCTGGACCGGGTGCTGACGGCCTGCGGCGCCCCGGCCCGGCCCGGCTGGCTGGACCGGGCGGAGGCCGCCTGGACGGACCTGCCGGAGCCGCCGGCCCGGACGACGGCGGTCGTGCCCGTCTGGCGCCGCCCCTGGATGGTGCTGGGCCGGGACACCTTCGCGGGCGACGTCCTGGCCCGCCTCGGCGTGGACCACGTCTACGCCGGGCACCCCGACCGCTACCCCCGGGCGCCCCTGGCGGAGCTGGTGGCGGCCGCCCCGGACCTGGTCGTCCTGCCCGACGAGCCCTACCGCTTCACCGCCGCCGACGGTCCCGAGGCCTTCCCCGGCCTGAGCTGCGCGCTGGTCAGCGGGCGCCACCTGACCTGGTACGGCCCGTCGCTGACCGAGGCGCCACGGGTGCTGGGCGAGGCCCTCGCGGCGGCTCGCCGCTGAGCGGCCCGGTACCGTCCCGGAAGCGGCCGCCGGTCACGCGGCCGGCCGGCCGGCGCAGGGCAGGGGTCACGCGGTGCCGTTCGTGCGGCCCACCTTTGCTCGGCACCGGCACCGGCACCGGCCGGTCGTCGAGAGCGGTCGCTGGTCCAGCGGTGATCGCCGGCTCGTGACGGTCGCCGGTCGTGCCACGCCCTGGCCCGCCTCTGTCGCCGGCTCCGCGACGGTCGCCGGGCGCGTGTTGGCGGTGGCTGGGCTCGTGACGCCGGTCCTGTGACGGCCCCGTGACGGCTGCTGGTCCCACACCGCTCGCCGGGCGGCTCGGTGGCCGGCGCAGGGCGGGGTCCCACGGGCTCGGACGCGCACTCCAGTCGTACCGGTCGCCGGTCCGGCCGGGGAGTGCCGGTGTGCGCCGGGCATAAGCTGGTCTTATGAGCGAGCGGAACGCGACGGACGACGGCCCGGCCGGCGGCTCGCTGGCGCACCGGGTGCCCGATCTCGGCGCGTTGGAGCTGCTGCTGGCCGTGGCGCGGCTGGGCAGTCTGGGCGCGGCGGCGCGGGAGGTCGGCATCACGCAGCCGGCCGCCAGCAGCCGCCTTCGCTCCATGGAGCGGCAGCTCGGCGTGGCCCTGGTCGACCGCTCGCCACGCGGTTCCCGGCTGACGGACGCGGGCGCCCTGGTGACCGACTGGGCCCGGCGGGTGGTGGAGGCGGCGGCCGCCTTCGACGCGGGCGCACGTGCGCTGCGCGACCGGCGGGACTCCCGGCTGCGTGTCGCGGCGAGCATGACCATCGCCGAGTACCTGCTCCCGGGCTGGCTGCTCGCCCTGCACGCCGAGCGGCCCGACACCGCGGTGTCCCTGCTCGCGGGCAACTCGGCGAAGGTCGCGGAACTGCTGCTGGACGGCGAGGCCGACCTCGGCTTCGTGGAGGGCCTGACGGTCCCGGCCGGCCTGGACTCGGCGGTGGTCGCCCGGGACCGGCTGATCGTCGTCACGGCGCCCGGCCACCCCTGGGCCCGCCGCCGGCGCCCGCTCACCCCGTCGGAGCTGGCGGCCACCCCGCTCATCCTGCGCGAACGCGGCTCCGGCACCCGCCAGGTGCTGGACACGGCGCTGGGCGGTCTGGCCCGGCCGCTGATCGAGCTGTCCTCGACCACGGCGGTGAAGGCCTCGGCGGTGAGCGGCGCCGGCCCGTCGGTGCTCAGCGAGCTGGCGGTGGGGGAGGAGCTGGCGATGCGGCGTCTGGTGCGCATACCGGTCGAGGGCGTCGCCCTGCGCCGCGAGCTGCGCGCGGTCTGGCCGACGGGGCACCGCCCCACCGGCCCGGCCCGCGAACTGCTGTCGCTGACGAAGGGCTAGCGCCGCGACGGGCCCCGCCCTCGCCCCCGCCCTCGCCCTCGCCCGGCCGACGGGGTTCGGGATGATCTCAGGGCGTGGCGGCCCGTACCAGGGCTCGCATGACCCGGGTGTCGTCGCCCATCTCCGGATGCCACTGCACCCCGAGCACCCACCCCTCCTCCGGTGGCAGTTCGACCGCCTCCACGGTCCCGTCCGGTGCGTGGGCGGACGGCAGCAGTCCCGTGCCGAGCCGGTCCACCGCCTGGTGGTGGTACGTCGGCACGGTCAGCTCCTCCGGGACGATCCCGGCGTACCGGGTGCCCGGCACAGGCTTCACCGCGTGTCCGCCGAAGACGCCGACCAGCTCCGCGTGCCCGTCGAGGTGCTGCACGAGCGTGCCGCCGAGGGCGACGTTCAGCAGTTGCATGCCCCGGCAGACCCCCAGCAGCGGCACGCCCACCGCCAACGCCGCCTCGATCAGGGCCAGTTCCCAGGCGTCCCGCTCCGGCGCGGGCGGCCCCGTGCGGGGAGAGCGCTCGGCGCCGTAGCGCGCCGGGTCGACGTCCGGGCCGCCCGCGACGACCAGCCCGTCCAGCCGGGCGACGGCAGCGGCGGCCATCGCTGGCTCGTCCGGCGGCAGCATGGCGGCCAGCGCGCCGGCCCGCTGCACCAGCCGCGGGTACGCGGCCGGCAGCAGCGCGGCCTCCAGCTCCCACACCCCCCACCGCGCACCCGGCTCCAGATAGGTGCTCACACCGATCAGCGGCCGCACGTGTTCACCGCCCTTCCCGAAGTGCAAAGGTCCGTCCGCGTACCTTTCCGGCGCCCGGTCATGCCAGGAACCCCCGCAGTAGCGCCGCCGTGCCCGCGCAGTGCTCGCGCATCATCTCCCGCGCCCCGTCCGCGTCCCCGTCCAGCACCGCCTCGACCAGCGCGGTGTGCTGCCGCTGCGAGTGCTCCAGGTTGCGCACCAGCAGCGGGATGCAGTCCAGCAGGTCGTTGACGCTCGCCCGGACCGCCGCGTACCGGGCGGCCAGCGACGGCGAGCCGCACAGCCCGGCCAGCGTCAGGTGCAGCAGCGTGTCCTGCCGCCGGTAGTCGGCGAGCGGCGCCTCATGGGTGCGGCGCAGCGCCTCGCGCAGCCGCCCGGCCTGCTTAGGGGCCAGCCCGTGCGCCGCGCACAGCCCGGCAGCGCCCACCTCCAGCACCTCCCGGAAACGCAGCACGTCCTCGATGTCCACCTCGGCGATCCGCCGCCGCAGCTCGTCCTCGCCGCCCGCGTCCGCGCGCGGCAGCACGAACGTCCCGCCGTAGCGGCCGCGCCGCGACTCCACAAGACCCTGGTCGTGCAGCACCTTCAGCACCTCGCGCAGCGTCACCCGGCTGATGCCGAGCCGTTCCGCCAGCTCCCTCTCGGCGGGCAGCCGTTCGCCGCCCGGCACCAGCCCGAGCCGCACCACCTGGAGGATCTGCTCCAGCGCCTCCTCGAAGCCGTTGCCCGCCCGTACCGGCCGCAGCACCGGAGCGAGCCGGTCCCGCCCCGCCCTCTCGTGCGCCCCCCGCGCGTCCGTTTCCCGCGGCATGCGGCCGTGCCCCCTTCCCAGCCAATGGTTCCCGGCAATACCTTATGGCTCCCGGTCCGGCCGAAAAAGCGCCGAACAGCCGAAGGAGGATCTCCCGTGGCAGACCGCACACCCCCGCTGAGCGTCGAGGAACTGCGCGCCCTCGTCGCCGGCGGTGAGATCGACACGGTCGTCCTGGCCTTCCCCGACATGCAGGGGCGGCTGCAGGGCAAGCGGTTCGCCGCCCGCTTCTTCCTCGACGAGGTCCTGCACCACGGCACCGAGGGCTGCAACTACCTGCTCGCCGTCGACACCGAGATGAACACGGTCGACGGCTACGCGATGTCCTCCTGGGACCGCGGCTACGGCGACTTCGCCATGCGCCCGGACCTCGCCACCCTGCGCCGCGTCCCCTGGCACCCCGGCACCGCCCTGCTCGTCGCCGACCTCGCCTGGAGCGACGGCTCACCGGTCGCCGTCGCGCCCCGCCAGGTCCTGCGCCGCCAGCTCGAGCGGCTCGCCGGGCTCGGCTACACCGCGCAGGCCGGCACCGAGCTGGAGTTCATCGTCTTCAAGGACAGCTACGAGCAGGCCTGGGACGCGGACTACCGGGGCCTGACCCCGGCCAACCAGTACAACGTCGACTACTCCATCCTCGGCACCGGCCGCGTCGAGCCCCTGCTGCGCCGGCTGCGCAACGACATGGCGGGCGCCGGCCTGACCGTCGAGTCCGCCAAGGGCGAGTGCAACCCCGGCCAGCACGAGATCGCCTTCCGCTACGACGAGGCCCTCGTCACCTGCGACCAGCACGCCCTGTACAAGACCGGCGCCAAGGAGATCGCCGCCCAGGAGGGCGTCTCCCTCACCTTCATGGCCAAGTACAACGAGCGCGAGGGCAACTCCTGCCACATCCACCTCTCGCTCGCCGGCGCCGACGGCGCCAACGCCATGGCGGGGCCCGACGGGATGTCCGACGTGATGCGGCACTTCCTCGCCGGGCAGCTCGCGGCCCTGCGCGACTTCTCCCTCCTCTACGCCCCCAACATCAACTCCTACAAGCGGTTCCAGCCCGGCTCCTTCGCGCCCACCGCCGTCGCCTGGGGCCACGACAACCGCACCTGCGCGCTGCGCGTCGTCGGCCACGGCCGCTCCCTGCGCTTCGAGAACCGCCTCCCCGGCGGCGACGTGAACCCCTACCTCGCCGTGGCCGGACTGGTCGCCGCCGGACTGCACGGTGTCGAGCAGCGGCTCGAACTGCCCGAGCCCTGCCCCGGCAACGCCTACACCGCGGACTACGAGCACGTGCCCACCACCCTGCGCGAGGCCGCCGAACTCTGGGAGAACAGCCCCCTTGCCAAGGCCGCCTTCGGCGACGAGGTGGTGGCCCACTACCGGAATATGGCCCGCGTCGAACTGGCCGCATTCGACGCCGCGGTCACCGACTGGGAACTGCGCCGCTCCTTCGAACGCCTGTGAAAGGTCCTCACGTGTCCGACCCGCACGAGCTGAAGGTCCTCAACCCCGCCACCGAGGAGGTCGTCGCCACCGTCCCCGCCGCCGGCGCGCGGGACGTGGACGCCGCCGTCGCGCGGGCCGCCCGCGTCCAGCCGAAGTGGGCCGCGCTCCCGCCCGCCGACCGCGCCCGGCTGCTGCGCCGCTTCGCCGACACCGTCGACGGCCACCTGGAGGAACTGGCCCGGCTCGAGGTCCGCGAGGCCGGGCACACCATCGGCAACGCCCGCTGGGAGGCCGGCAACGCCCGCGATCTGCTGCTGTACGCGGCCGGCGGCGCCGAGCGCGTCCTCGGCAGCCAGATCCCCGCTCCCGGCGGCTGGAACGTCACCTTCCACGAACCCCTCGGCGTCATCGGGGTGATCGCCCCCTGGAACTTCCCCATGCCCATCGCCGCCTGGGGCTCCTTCCCGGCGCTCGCCGCGGGCAACGCCGTCGTCCTCAAGCCCGCCGAGACCACCCCGCTCACCGCCCTGCGCCTCGCCGGACTCGCCCTGGAGGCGGGGCTCCCCGAGGATCTGTTCCAGGTGCTGCCCGGCCACGGCCACACCGCCGGCCGCGCACTGGTGGACCACCCGGACGTCGCCAAGATCGTGTTCACCGGCTCCACGGGCACCGGCCGCGAGGTGATGGAGCGCTGCGCCCGGCTGGTCAAGCCGGTCACCCTGGAACTCGGCGGCAAGAGCCCCAGCGTCGTCTTCGCCGACGCCGACCTCGAGGCCGCCCTCGACCCCTTCTCCTTCCTGGACAACGCCGGCCAGGACTGCTGCGCCCGCACCCGGATCCTGGTCCAGGAACCGGTGTACGAGCACGCCCGCGAGTTCCTCGCCGACGCGCTGGCCGCCGTCGTCGTGGGCGACCCGGCCGACGAGAAGACGCAGATGGGCCCGCTGATCTCCCGGCGGCAACTCGACCGCGTACGGTCCTACGTCCCCGACGACGCGCCGGCCCTGCGCGGCGCCGCGCCCGACGGCCCCGGCTTCTGGTTCCCGCCTACCGTGCTCACCGGCGAGCGGCCCGGCTCCCCGGCGGCCCGCGAGGAGATCTTCGGCCCGGTCGCCGTCCTGCTGCCGTTCACCGACGAGGAGGACGCGGTCCGCCTCGCCAACGACACCCCCTACGGCCTGTCCGGCTCCGTGTGGACCCGGGACGTCGGCCGCGCGCTGCGCGTCTCGCGGGCCGTCCGCGCGGGCAACCTGTCCGTCAACTCCCACTCCAGCGTCCGCTACTGGACCCCGTTCGGCGGCTTCAAGCAGTCCGGACTCGGCCGCGAACTCGGCCCCGACGCCCTGACCGCCTTCACCGAGACCAAGAACGTCTTCATCAGCACGGAGGGCCCCGCACAGTGAACGCAGAACCCGTCTGCCGCCGCCTGGCCGGCCGCACCGCCGTCGTCACCGGAGCCGGCAGCGGCATCGGCCTCGCCAGCGCCCGCAGGCTCGCCTCCGAAGGCGCCCACGTCGTCTGCGGCGACGTCGACGAGGTGACCGGCAAGGCCGCCGCCGACGAGACCGGCGGACTCTTCGTCCAGGCCGACGTCACCGACCCCGCTCAGGTCGAGGCGCTGTTCGCGGCGGCGTACGACACCTACGGCAGCGTCGACATCGCCTTCAACAACGCCGGCATCTCCCCGCCCGACGACGACTCCATCCTGGACACCGGCCTGGAGGCCTGGAAGCGCGTCCAGGAGGTCAACCTCACCTCCGTCTACCTGTGCTGCAAGGCCGCCATCCCCTACATGCGGCGGCAGGGCCGGGGCTCCATCATCAACACCGCGTCCTTCGTGGCCCGGATGGGAGCGGCCACCTCGCAGATCTCCTACACCGCCTCGAAGGGCGGCGTGCTCGCGATGTCCCGTGAGCTGGGCGTGCAGTTCGCCCGGGAGGGGATCAGGGTCAACGCCCTGTGCCCGGGGCCGGTCGACACCCCGCTGCTGCGGGAGCTGTTCGCCAAGGACCCGGAGCGGGCCGCGCGCCGCCTGGTGCACATCCCGGCCGGGCGGTTCGCCCGGGCCGAGGAGATCGCCGCCGCCGTCGCCTTCCTGGCCAGCGACGACTCCTCCTTCGTCAACGCCACCGACTTCCTGGTGGACGGCGGGATCTCGGGCGCGTACGTCACCCCCCTGTAAGGGGCAAAGGTGTACGGTCCGCGCACATGCGACAACTTCTCGCGTGGACCCTGGCAGCGGCCGCCGCCCTGGCGGCCGCGCCCACCGCGCCGGCGGCGCGCCCCGACTGCCCCCGGCTGACCACCTCCTGGCACGGCGACAACCGCGCCCGGCTGCAACGCGTCATCGACGCCCGCGGCACCTGTTCCGGGCACACCGGCGCGGTCGCCGCGTTCGACTGGGACAACACCGTCACCAAGAACGACGTCACCGACGCCACCCTCTCCTGGGCGCTGCGCCACGACCGCCTGCCGCGTCCCGCCCGCTGGAAGGACACCAGCGCCTGGCTGACCGAGGCCGCCGACCGGGCCCTGACCGCCGCCTGCGGCACCGGGGCAGGCGCACCGCTGCGCACCTCGGCCGAGCCCCGCTGCACGGACGAGATCCTCGAGATCCGCGAGAACGCCACCACCATGAGCGGCGCCCCCGCCTTCGCGGGCCACTGGAACCACCGGCGCACCGTGCCGCAGTACGCCTGGGTCCCCCAGCTCTTCGCCGGCCGCACCCCCGCCGAACTCGCCTCCTACACCCGCGCCGCCCGCCGCGAGGCCCTGGCCGCCCCGGTCGGCGCGACCCGCGTCCTCGGCACCCACACCGTCCCCGCCTACGTCCGCCCCTACGGCCAGATGCGCGACCTCATCCGGACCCTGCACCGGGCCGGATTCCGGGTCTACGTCGTCTCGGCGGGCGCCGAGCCCGTCACCGAGGTGTGGTCGAAGGGCGTCGGCGTGGACGCGGCCCACACGATCGCCATCCGCCCGGTCCTGGACCGCCGGGGCCGGATCACCACCCGTGACGAAGGCTGCGGCGGCGTCCCGGCGACCCGGGGCGCGGTGATCCCGTACATCGACGGCAAGCGCTGCTGGATCAACCAGGAGGTCTACGGCGTGCGGGGCGCCGCCGCCTGGCAGCGGCAGCCCTGGCGGCGGCGGCCCGCCCTCGCGGCCGGCGACGCCGACACCGACGTCACCTTCGTCGGCGACGCCACCGGCGCCCACCTCGTCATCGACCGCGGCAAGCCGGAACTGATGTGCCGGGCCTACGACGACGCCGACGGGCGCTGGCTGGTGAACCCCATGTTCATCGACCCGCTGCCGCGCCGGACCACGCCGTACCCGTGCTCGGCCACCGCCTGGACCGCGCCGGACGGCACGCCCGGACCGCTGCTGCGCCCCGACGGCTCGGTGGTGCCGGACCAGGCCGGCCGCACCACTTGAGCGGACGGCGGGCGCGGCTCACCGGGGCGGCCACCGGTCGATGCCCGGTGGGGCTCACCGGGACGCGCACCACCGGTCAGGGCCCGGGGGTGCGCGCCCCGGCGCGGTTCACAGGAAGGTGTGGCCCTCGCCGCGGTAGGTGGGCACGGTGGCCGTGACCGTGTCGCCCTCGATCAGGTGCAGGACGTCGAACCGCTCGCACAGCTCGCCCGCCTTGGCGTGCCGGAACCACACCTTGTCGCCGATCAGCAGGTCGTCGGCGGGCGGGCCGAGCAGCGGGGTCTGCACCTCGCCGGGCCCCTCCTGCGGGTCGTACGCCAGCCCCTCCGGCAGATGAGGAACCGGCAGCCGGTCGGGCCCGGCGGCGCCGGAGGCCGGATAGCCGCCGCCCAGCACCGTGACGACGCCCACGCCGGGCCGCCGCACGACGGGCTGTGCGAACAGGGCGGCCGGACGCCCGGTGAAGGACGTGTAGTTGTCGAACAGCCGGGGCACGTAGAGCCCGGAACCGGCCGCGATCTCGGTGACCGCGTCCTCGGCGGCGGTGTGCTGCACGCTGCCCGTGCCGCCGCCGTTGACGAACTCCAGGCCGGGTGCCACGGCGCGTACCGCCCGCACCACGGCCGCGCGCCGCTCGGCCAGTTCGCGCCGCGCCGCGGCCTGCATCAGCCGGACCGCCCGTGAGCGCAGCGGCCGCCCGGCCACCGCGTCCCCGACCCCGGCGACATGGCCCTCGTACGCCATGACGCCGACCAGCCGGAAGCCCGGACGCCGCGCCACCGACCGTGCCAGTTCGGCGAGTTGGGCGGGGGAGTGCAGCGGCGAGCGCCGGGCCCCGATCCGCACCCGGCCGCCCAGCAGCCGCAGCGAGGTGTCCAACTCCAGGCACACGCGCACCACTTCGCGTCCGCCGTCCCGGGCCGCGTCGATCAGGTCGAGCTGGGCCACGTCGTCCACCATCACGGTGACCGCGCCGGCGAGCTTGGGGTCGGCGGCCAGCTCCGCGAAACCCGCCCGGTCGGCGGACGGATAGGCGAGGAGGACGTCGTCGAACCCGGAGCGGGCCAGCCACAGGGACTCGGCGAGGGTGAACGACATGACGCCCTGGAAACCGTCCCTGGCCAGGACCCGTTCCAGCAGGGCGCGGCAGCGCACGGACTTGCTGGCGACCCGGATCGGCTTGCCGCCGGCCCGGCGCCGGAGGTCGTCCGCGTTCGCGTCGAACGCGTCCAGGTCCACGATCGCGAGGGGGGCGTCGAGATGGGCGGTGGCCCGGTCGTAACGGGCCCGGTCGGCGGCGCGCGCAGTCATGACGGAAGCCTGCCAGACAGGATTACCGCAGGGTAGGGGGACGATACGGGCAGATGCCCCGGGCTCGTGGACTGGTTCTCGTTCCCTCCGGGAGAACCCGTAGAGTGACGCGCACGACGGCGGAACGCGCCCGGCCCGCATCGCCTGAACCGGGATGCCGGTCCAGCCGTACGGGTATGCGTGCCCGGACGGAGCTTCGCACCGGGCACGGCCGAGAGCACAGCGGCCCGCCGACGACGACGGCCCGGGCACGAGGAAACGGGGGGTGCATGAGCACGGAAGCGCGCCGCGCCCCGCTCCCACCACGCCCCGCCACCCCGCCCCCCGGCGCCCGAGCGGGCCGGGACGGCGCGGCGGCCGGAGACGGAGCCGAAGCCACCGCTGACCGAGGACAGGGCGCGACGCGTTCCGCCGCCGCCGCGCCCGCAGCCGCGCAGGGCGTCCGAGTCGGTGGCCGGGGGGTCGCGCGTGGGGCCGTCGGGCAGCAGGCTCCGGGCCGGGCCGAAGGAGTCCCCGCCGGCGCCGCGCCCGCTGTGCCGTCGGGTGACGACGCCGACGACGACGAGCCCTCCGTCTTCACGCCGCGCGCCGCGCGGAACCAGGTCGGCCAGGACACGGCGCGGACGCGCCGGCGCGGCGAGCGGTCCGGCGCCGCCGACGGGGGCGAAGGGCCCCGTTTCCCCGTCTTCCCCGGGCCCGCCGTGCCCGGCGCCGCCGACCCGGGCCCGCCTCCGCCGCCCGCCTCCGCCCGCTTCCCCGACACCCCGCCGGCCCGCCGGCCGGGCGCCCCGGCCGAGGCCCTGTCGGAGACGACGACCCGGCTGCGGCCGATTCCGTCGGCGCCCGAGCAGCGCGGTTCCGGTCCGGCCATGCCGGCGCCGACGCGGCCCGGTGCTCCCGCCGAAGCCGTGCCGGAGACGACGACCCGGCTGCGGCCGACGCCGCAGGCGCCCGAGCAGCGCCGCTCCGGATCCTCCCTGGAGCCCGCCGCCGCGGGCCTCGCGGGCTCCGCCTCGACGGCGGTCACCGGCGGTCCCGAGTCCGAGCAGCCGCCCGCCCCCGCCCGCTCGTCCTCAGCACAGCCGCCCGCCCTCACGCGCCCGTCCGCACAGCCTGCTTCCGCCTACCCGGCGTCAGCGGAGCCGCCTGCTCCTGCCGGCCCCGTTTCACAGCAGCCGCCCGCGCCCGCGCGTCCGGCCGTGCCGCCTGCGTCGGCCTACCCGGCGTCAGCGCAACTGCCCGCCCCCGCGCGTCCGTCCGCACAGCCGGCCCCCGCCTACCCGGCACCGGCACAGCCGCCCGCGCCGACCCGCCCGTCCGCACAACCCGCCTCGACCCACCCGGCACCAGCACAGCCGCCCGCCCCCGCGCGTCCGTCCGCACAACCCGCGTCGGCCTACCCGGCACCGGCACAGCCGCCCGCCCCCGCGCGTCCGGCCGTGCCGTCGCAGCCCGCGCCGGTCCCCGGTGCGGGAGCCTCGTCCGTCTCCGCGCCGACCTCCGGGTCCGTCGCCCGTGACGGGCGGGCCGGGTGGAGTCCGGCTGATCCGGCGTACCCCGGGAGCCCCGCGCCGGTGTCGCCGGACCCCGGTCTGTCGTGGGGCGCCGGTGGGGCCGGGCGGCCCGTCGTGTCGTTCGGGGTGCCCGAGTACGGTGAGCGGCCGCGGACCCGGACCCCCGCGTGGCTGGGGCCCCGCGCGGCCGCCGCGGCGGCCTGTCTGGTCCTCGGTCTCGGCCTCATCGGCGGTGCGGCGACCGGGAGCTGGCTCACCGGCGACGGCGCCGACGGGAAGGCCGGCACCGGGTTCAGCGCGGCCGGCGCGCTGTGGCACAGCGTCCCCGTGGACAAGCTGTTCCCGCCCGTCGTCCAGGGCACCGGCGCCGGCCCCGGCGGCGCCGACCGGACCTGGACCCGGATCGCCGTCGCCCCGGACAGCGGCTGCGCCGGGGCCTTCGACCCGCTGCTGCGCGAGGTACTCGCCCCGGTCGGCTGCCGGAGGCTGCTGCGCGCCACGTACACCGACGCCACCCAGAGCCATGTCACCACCGTGGGCCTGATGTTCACCAAGGGCGACCCCGCCGCCATGTCCGCCCTCGCCGCCCGTTTCCGCGACGAGCACCTGGACCGGCGCACCGACCTGATGCCCCGGCCGTACGCGGCCAAGGGCACCGCCGCGGCCCTGTTCGGCGACGGGCAGCGCGCCGCCTGGACCGTCTCCGTCCTCACCGACGCCCCGGTCGTCGCCTACGCCGTCTCCGGCTGGGCCGACGGCCGTACCGTCGACTCGCCGCAGCCCGCCGCCGAGGCCGTACGGGCCGGCGCCGCCTCGGCCGCCGCTCAGGCCGGCCTCGGGCAGGAGGCGCAGGGCCTGGCCGACCGCGTCGAACGCCGGCTGCGCCAGACCGCCGGACCGGCCACGGAGAGCCCCTCATGAGGCGACTCCCGCGCCGGAGCCGGCGCCTGAGCGGGGTGGGGTCAGCGGTGAGCCTGCTGCTCGCCGGCTCCCTCGTCCTGCTGCCGTCCGCCGCCGCCCGCGCCGACGGCATCCGCGCCCAGCAGTGGAGCCTGTCCGCCCTGCGTCTGGACGAGGCCTGGCACACCACCAAGGGCCGGGGTGTCACCGTCGCCGTGCTGGACACCGGCGTCGACGCCGGCCACCCGGACCTGACCGGCAACGTCCTGGCCGCGAAGGACATGATCGGTTTCGGCGCCGGCCCCGGAGACCGGGAGTGGGCCCGGCACGGCACCGCCATGGCCGGCATCATCGCCGGTCACGGCCACGGCGCCGGCCGCACCGACGGCGTCATGGGCGTCGCCCCCGAGGCGAAGATCCTTCCCGTGCGGGTCATCCTCGAGGACGGCGACTCCGCCCGCGGCAAGGCCCGCACCACCCGGGGCAACGCCCTCGCCGACGGCATCCGCTGGGCCGCCGACCACGGCGCCGACGTCATCAACCTCTCCCTCGGCGACGACTCCGACTCCGCCCACCCGGAGCCCGGCGAGGACGAGGCCGTGCAGTACGCCCTGAAGAAGGGCGTGGTGGTCGTGGCCTCCGCGGGCAACGGCGGCGCCAAGGGCGACCACGTCTCCTACCCGGCCGCCTACCCGGGCGTCATAGCGGCCACCGCCGTCGACCGCTACGGCACCCGCGCCTCCTTCTCCACCCGCCGCTGGTACGCGGCGGTCAGCGCGCCCGGCGTGAACGTCGTGATCGCCGACCCCGACCACAAGTACTACGAGGGCTGGGGCACCTCGGCCGCCGCGGCCTACGTCTCGGGCGCCGCGGCGCTGATCAAGGCGGCCCGCCCGGGGCTGGCCCCGGCCCAGGTGAAGAAGGTGCTGGAGGACACCGCCCGCGACGCCCCGGTCGGCGGCCGGGACGACTCACGGGGCTTCGGCATGATCGACCCCGCGGCGGCCCTGAAGGCCGCGGCCCGCCTCCAGCCCCGGAGCCTGCGCCCGGCGTCGTACGGGAAGGAGTACTTCGGCCCCGGCCCGGACACCGCCACGGCCACGGGCTCCGCCTCCGGCTGGGCGGGCCCGCTCGCGGGCGGCGCCGGCGCGGTGCTGCTGGTGGCCGGCGTGGTCCTGTGGCGGGGCCGCGACCAGGGCCGGCGGCGCGACGAGGAGTACGGCGAGGAGTACTGAGGCCCGGCGCCTCCCGCCCGCCCCGTGGCGGACGACGGAAACCGCCGGACGGCCCCTACCGCGGCCGCGCGGCCCCGGCGAGCACCGCCGCCGCGGGCACCGGCCCGAAGGCGTCCCGGTGATCCGCCGCCCACCGCGCGTACGACCGGGCCGCACGGCCGGTGAGGCGGGTGAACGCCGGGTCCACGGTGGTCTTCCGGCCCCTGGACTGCCGTTCGGCGCCGCGCAGCAGCGCCTCGACCACGTGCGGCGGATGACGGCGCGACCAGCGGGCCGCCGCCTGCCGGGCCGTCAGTTCGCGGCACACCAGGGGGATGCCGAGCATCCTGGACAGCTCCCGGGTCTGGTCGGCGGCGGAGATCGCCTCCGGACCGGTGAGCGGGTGGATCCGGCCCTCGTGCCCGGGTGAGGTCAGCGCCGCCACCGCGACCTCCGCGATGTCCCGGGGATCGACGCAGGCGCTCGGCGCCCCGGGGTGCAGGGCGTGCACCACGCCCTCGGCGCGGATCGAGCCCGCCCACGCCAGCGTGTTCGACATGAACGCGCGCGGGCGCAGCAGCGTCCACTCCAGACCGCAGGAGCGCAGCAGGTCCTCGCAGTCCCGCTGCCAGCGCGTGATCAGGTCGTCGGCGTCGTCCTCGCCGGCCGCGTACGCGGACAGCTTCACCACGTGCCGCACCCCGGCCGCCTCCGCGGCGCGCAGGAAACGCGCGTCGCTGTCGCCGCCGGGATCGCGGGTGACCAGGAACGCCCGGTCCACCCCCGCGAACGCGCGCAGCAGCGAACCGTGGTCCTGGTACGACCCGACGGCCACCTCGCAGTTCGCGCCCAGCGCCGGCAGCCGCGCCGCGTCACGGCAGAACACGCGCACCGGACCGGCCGACGCCAGCCTCCGTGCCACCTCGCCGCCCACCACTCCGGTCGCGCCCGTCACCAGAATCATGCGGAGGCCTCCCCAGCCGGATCACGGGGACCGCGCGCCGCCGGCCGCGTCACGGCCCGCGCCCGCGTCCGGTCCCTCGACAAGCGAACAGAGGACCGATCGTGGTCCGGGCCGCTGACCCGCCGCTGACGCGCGGACAACGCTGTCATGCCGGGCGCCGCTGCCCCCGGCAGGGGTCAGCGGCATGTCAGGCGCCTCGTCAAGACTGCCGCGAACACCGGGCCGAGGACGGCCCGCACCGATGCGGCCGGGCACCCGACCCGGCGCCGCGGACGCGCCCCACGTGACACACCGGGGGCCGGGCGGCGCGCCGCCACCGCGGGCACGGGCACCGACGCCGCGGGCCGGCCCGAGCCGAGCAGCAGCACAGTCAGGAATCGAGGAAGACGGATGACCACGCCAACGACCCGAGCCCAGACACGCGTTCAGCGGACCGGCCACGACCCGGCCGGGGACCGGCCCCGCACCGCCCGGGACCACGACGCCGACTCCTGGCTCACCGACCTGACCGTCGACCAGAGCGACCCGTTCTTCTACGACCACCCGCTGGACCACGTCCCCGGCATGCTCCTGGCGTGCGCCATGGCGGACGCCGTCGCCGACCGCGTCGACATCCCGGCGGGCTCGCGCGTGAAGTGGGTCGTCAACTTCCGGGTGATGCCCGAGCTGTCCCCGGGGCTGGTGCTCTACGCGGCCCCGCCCGAGAACGGCCGCCACACCCTGCGCGTCACCCAGGGCCCGACCGTCGTCTCGGACAGCTGGTTCACCCTCACCGGCGACCCGGAGGCCGGCCGGCCCGGCGGGGCGGCCGCGGCGCACGCGCCGGCCGGCGAGCCCGCCCGTGCCTCCCTGGTGCACCGCACCCGCCCGGAGAACGTCATGCTCGGCGAACCCCGCGCCGAGGACGGCGTGTTCACCGCAGCGGTCCTGTTACCGGGGGCCGGGCACACCCTGGCGAGCCGCCGCCCGGGCCGCCGCTCGGTGAAGTCGGTCGTCGAGGCGGGCCGCCAGTTCGCCACCTGGCTCTCGCACCGGGTCGGCGGCTGGCCGGACGAGGTGCAGATGCTGTGGCTGCGGCTCACCGCCGACCTGCCGGCCGACCTGCCCGCCACGCTTCCGCTGGCCCTGCGCTGGCGGCAGACCCGCATGTCCGACGACAAGGCCCGGCTCACCTTCGAGCTGGTCGCGGGCGACGGAGCGGGCACCGGGATCGGCAGCCTCGTCTACGTCAGCAAGGGCCTGACCCCCGAGGCCTACCGGGCCTTCCGCGCCGGCGCCGGGGTCGCGGCATGAACCAGCGCCTCGTCGTCCTCGTCCTGCGCGCCCTGCTGCCACTGACCTGCGCCCTGTTCGCCCTCGCCATCGCGCTGCAGCTCACCTCGGACAGCGCCGGGCCGCACACGGAGGCCGCCCTGTTCGCGGGCCTCTACCTGCTGTGGATCCTCGCCGAGACCGGCATCACCGTGCGCCACCCCAAGCAGTCCGCCGCCGAGAACAGCACCCTGCTGCCGTACGCCCTGGCCCGCGCCGGCACCGGCGTCTCCGCGGTGCTGTGGCCGCTGCCCTGGCACGCCTGGTCGGTGTGGCTGACCGTGCCGGCCGTGGTGTTCGCCGCGTCCGTGGCGCTGCGCCTGACCGCCATCCGCGCCCTCGGCCGGTTCTACTCCCACCACGTGGTCCGCTACTCCGACCACTCCATCGTCACCGACGGCCCCTACCGGCACGTCCGGCACCCCGCGTACACCGGGATGCTGCTGGCCAACGCCGCGTTCGTGGCCTTCTTCTGCAATCCGCTGAGCGTGCTGTTCCTGCTCGCCCTCGCCGCGGTGATCGTGTGGCGGATCCGGGTCGAGGAACGCGTCCTGTGGGCCGTACCCGGATACCCCGGATACGCGGGCGGCCGGGCGCGGCTGCTGCCGGGGGTGTGGTAGCCCATGGCCTCCACGACCCCGCTCGCCCGCACCGGCCCGGCCACCACGAGCGGCCCGCTGCTGGCCGGCGCCGCCGAAGCCGCGCTCGCCGACCCGGCCCTGGTGGGCCACAAGTTCTCCCGGCAGCACGAGATGCGCCACGCCGGGCTGCCCGTCCCCGCCTTCTTCGCGCTGACCGCGGAGGCTTACACGGCCTGCGTGCCGGTCCCCGCCGGCTTCCCGGGCGCCGGGACGGGCACCGCGGAGCTGACCGCCTGGGCCCGCGCGGCCCGCGACGAGGTCCGCGCCACCCCGCTGCCGCCCGGGCTGGCCCGGCAGGTGCTCGCCGGCTTCGACGAACTCGCCGGCCCCGGCGGGCTGGTGGCCGTGCGCGGCTGCGTCGCCGCCGAGGCGGACGGCAGCGGCGAGGACGGCGCCGACGACCCCTTCGCCGGACTCTCCGACAGCTACCTCTACGTCCGCCGCGAAGCCCTCCTGGACCGCGTCGCGGACTGCTGGGCCTCCGCCTACAACCCCGAGGCCGTGCTCTACCGCGTGCGGCGCGGCGTCGACGCCACCGCCGTGCGGGTCGCGGTCGGCGTCCAGCGGATGGTGCCCGGCGTGCGGTCCTTCGTGATGTTCACCAGCGATCCGCGCGGCGGCGCCGACCAGGCGGTGGTCGCCGCCGCGCACGGCATCGGCGAGGGCATCGTGCAGGAGAAGGCCGACATCGACCACTTCTTCATGGACCGCGCCACCGGCGCCGTACACGCCGAACTCGCCGTCAAGTCCGTGATGGCGGGCCTCGACCCGGCCCGGCCGGACGCCGGCCCGGTGCTGCTGCCCGTCCCGGACGCGCTCGGCGGACCGCCCGTGCTGTCCGACGACGAGGTACGCGCCGTCGGCGCACTGGCCGCCCGCGCCGAGGAACTGTTCGGCGGCCCCCAGGACATCGAGGGCACCCTCACCGCCGACGGCCAAATCCACCTCGTCCAGGCGAGGCCCGTGGTGCGGGCCGCGGCCCCGCCCCGGGAGAGCGCGCCGCCGGTGCCGTGGACCAACCACAACCTCACCGAGTCCTTCCCCGGCGTCACCTCCACGCTGACCTACTCCCAGGCGCGCGTCTTCTACCGGACCGGCTTCGCCGACTTCTACCGCCGGCTCGGCGTGCCCGAGGACTCCCTGCGCCGCAACCAGCACCACCTCAGCCGGATGATCGGGCACCTCGACGGGCGGGTCTACTACCGGCTCGACGCCTGGTTCGCGCTGCACGGCCAGATCCCCGGCTTCGACCTCATCCGCCCCATGTGGCAGCGCTCCCTCGGCCTCACCGAACGCGACCAGGACACCGCCCCCGGCCCGGCGGCCCGCCGCCGCGCCTGGAAGCAGGTGCTGCGCGCCGCCCCCCGCCTCACCCGCGCCTACCTCACCCAGCCGCGCCGGCTGCGCGAGTTCCTGCGCTGGTGGGACGACCTGATGGCGCGCTGGCCCTCCTTCGAGGACTGCACCGCCGACGAGCTCATCGCCCGCTACCGCACCATGTGGACCGAGGCCGAACACCGCTGGGGCGTCACCATGGTCGCCAGCTACTTCGCCCTGGTCTCCCTGACCTGCGCCGACGCCCTCCTGGAGCGCTGGGTGCCGGACGGGCGCGCGCTGCTGCCCCGGCTGATGGGCGGCGGCCGCCCCAACCGCACGCTCGCCTCGGTCCGTTCCGCGCTCGCCCTCGCCGAACGCGCCGCCGCCGACCCCGACCTGCGCGCCGCCGTCCTGGAACGCCCCGCGCCCGAGGTCTGGCGGGAGATCACCGAGGGGAAGTACGGCACCGGCACCGCCGACGCCTTCGCCCGGCATCTGCGCACCTACGGCGACCGCGCGCTGCACGACCTCAAACTGGAGGTCCTGACCCCGCGCCAGGAACCCTGGCAGATCGTCACCGCGCTGCGCCCCTACATAGGCCAGGGCCTGACCGTCGCCGCCAACGAGGCCGACGAGGCCGCCGCCCGCGACGCCGCCCGGCGCGCCCTGCGCGAAGCCTGCCCCGCCCCGCTCAAGCGGGCCGCGCTCGGCGCCGTGCTGGCCTCGCTGCGGTTCAGCGTCAAGGCCCGCGAGGACACCCGGTTCTGCCGCAGCCAGCTCTACGGCGTCTCCCGCGAGGTGATGCGCCACCTCGCCCGGCGCCTGGTCGAGACGGGCCTGCTGGAGCGGGCCGAGGACGTCGTCCACCTGCAGACCGAGGAGGTGCTCGGCGCCTTCGACGGCACCCTGCCCGACACCGACCTGCGCGCCCTGGTGCGCCGGCGCGCCGCCCGGGCCGCCGAGAGCGCGGCCGCCGCCGACCCGCCCGCCTACTTCACCGTCCCCGGCGGCCTGCCCGTGCCGGTGGCGCTGGCCTCCCGCCAGGACACCGCGGCGGCCGGCGGCCCCGACGCGGACGGCGTGCTGCGCGGCATCGCCTCCAGCAGCGGCACGGCACGCGGCCGGGCCCTCGTCGTCCGGGACACCGACGTGCCGCCCGAGGAGTGCGTGGGACGGATCCTGGTCGCCAAGGAGACCGACCCCGGCTGGCTGGCGCTGATGATGGCCGCCAAGGGCATCGTCGTCGAGCGCGGCAGCCTCGTCTCGCACACCGCCATCAGCGGCCGGCTGCTGGGCGTCCCCACCGTCGTCGCGGTCCGCGAGGCCATGACGGCCATCGAGGACGGCGCCTTCATCGAGATCGACGGCGCGGCGGGCACCGTACGCCTGCTGCCCGGCGACGACACCGCGGCGGAGGAGGACGGACCGTGCGCGTAGCCGACCTGTTCATCGACGGCCTCGGCTGTTACCTGCCCCGGCCCTACCCGGCCGAACGCGCGGTGGCGGAAGGCCGGTACGCCGAGGAGGAGTGGCGGGCCGGCGGCTGGACCGGCGCCGCCGTGGCGGGCGACGTCTCGCCGCCCGAGATGGCGGTGGAGGCCGCCCGCACCGCGCTGGAACGCTCCGCGCACCAGGCCGCCGACATCGCGCTCGTGCTGCACGCCTCGCTGCACGAGCAGGGCCCCGAACTGTGGACCCCGCACCAGTACGTGCTCCGGCACGCGGTCGGCACCCGGGTGCCGGCGATGGAGGTGCGCCAGGGCTGCAACGCGGCCCTAGGCGCCCTGGAACTGGCCCACGGCCACCTCAGCGCCGACCCGTCCCGCACGGCCGCGCTGGTGACGGCCGCCGAGAACTTCGGCACCGAACGCGTCGACCGCTGGCGCTACCAGAGCGGCGCCCGGATGAAACGCCCCTCCATCCTCGGCGACGCCGCCACCGCCGTGGTGCTGTCCACCCGCGGCGGCTTCGCCCGGGTCCTGTCCCTGGTCTCCGGCTCGCTGCCCGAACTGGAGGAGATGAACCGCCCCCGCGGCGCGCTCTTCCCGCCCCGGCGCACCCGCACCGGCCGGATCGACCTGGTCGCCCGGATGATCGACTACGCCCGCAGCGACCCCGGCGCCGCCACCCTGGCCCGCAAGGCCGTGGACGCGGCCCGCACCGAGACCGGACTGCGCGCCATCGAGGACGCGGGGCTGCGGCCCGGCGACATCACCCGCGTCACCCACGTGCTGTCCGGCGGCCCCGAGTACATCCGCTCGGTCCTCGAACCCCTCGGCATCGACCCGGCCCGCGGCGTCCTCGACTTCGGGCGCGCCCTCGGCCACATGACGACCAGCGACCACTTCGCCGCCCTGCACCACCTCGTCGAGACCCGCCAGGTCGGTCCCGGCGACCGGGTGCTGATGCTCAACAACAGCTTCGGCGTCTCCCTGTTCGCCGCCGTCGTCGAGATCACCGCCACCCCGTCCTGGGCCACCGGGACGCCCTCCCCGTACAAGGAACGGACATGACCCAGCCGCAGACCCTCGCCCCGGCGCCCGGGGCCACCACGGCCGTGCAACGGTGGATCGACGCCCTGACGGACGGCTGGCGGGCCCGCGACGCGGACGCCATCGCCGCCCTCTTCACCGACGACGCCGTCTACCACCAGGGCCCCTACGGCGCCCCGCACACCGGCCGCGAGGCCGTCGCCGCGCACTGGCGCAACACCCTGTCCCGGCAGAAGGACGCCCGCATGTGGTTCGGCGAGCCCGTCGTCTCCGGCGGGCGGGCCGCCGTGGAGTGGTGGTGCGTCCTGTACGACCCGGCCACCGGCGCACCCCGCAACGCGGCCGGCTGCCTGGTGCTCCGGTTCGCCGCCGACGGCCGCTGCGCCTCCTTCCACGAGTACTGGCACGGCGCCCCGGACCAGGAGCTCGAACCCGCCGAGGGGTGGCTGCGATGACCGGGACGTCCACCCTGCGGTGCCCGGTCACCGGGGCCGGCCCCGACCGGCAGCCGCCCGCCTACCCCTTCCCGGACCTGCCCGGCGTCTGCCTCGACCCCGGCCGGCTCGCCCGGTTCCGCCAGGAGCCGCTGGTGCCGGTGCGGCTCGGGAACGGCCGGGACGCACTGCTCGTGACCCGCCACGAGGACGTCAGGACCGTCCTGTCCGACGACCGCTTCAGCCGCGAGGCCTGGGCCGGCGGCACCCTGTTCGCCCGGAAGTCCAGCGCCCTGGCCCTGGTCACCAGCGACGCGCCCACCCACACCCGGCGCCGCAGCCGGGTCCAGGCCCGCTTCACCCACCGCAGGGCCGAGGAGGACCGGCCCCGCATCGCCGCCATCGCCGCCGAACTCCTGGACCGGCTGCGCGCCGCCGACGGCCCCGTCGACCTGATCGCCGAGTTCACCACCCCGTTCCCCTACCGGGTGATCTGCGAGATGCTCGGCGTGCCCGTGGCCGACCTGGACCGGCTGCTGCCCGAGGTCACCGTCATGATGTCCGCCGGGCGCTTCACCCCGGAGGAGAGCGCCCGGGCCCACTCCTTCATGTACGACTACTTCTTCGGGCAGCTCGCCGAGCGCCGCGCGGCCGTAGAGGCCGGCCGGCCCGGCGACGACCTGCTCACCCAGCTGCTGACCGCGCCGCCGGACTCAAGGCTCAGCGACGAGGAGATCGCCGTCTTCGGCTTCGGCCTGATGATGGCGGGCGGCGAGACCACCGCCTCCCACCTCGCCATGTGCGTGCTGCACGTGCTCACCACGCCCGGCCTCGCCGACGAGCTGCGCCGCGACCCCTCGGCGGTCCCGGCCGCCGTGGAGGAACTGGTGCGCTGGGTCTGGTTCGCCGGCACCGGCGGCCAGCCGCACGTCACCACCGAGGAGGTGCGCCTGGCGGGCCGCGTCCTGCCCGCCGGCCAGGTGGTCGTCCCGCTCACCGACGCCGCCAACCGCGACCCGGAGGTCTTCCCCGACCCGGACGTCTTCCGCGCCGATCGCTCGCCCAACCCGCACATCGGCTTCGGCCACGGCCGCCACCTGTGCCTCGGCGCGGCCCACGCGCGCGTGGAGCTCCAGGAGGGCCTCACCGCCGTGCTCGCCCGGCTCGACGGACTGGAACTCGCCGCCGACCCGGCCGAACTGGACTGGCGCGACCGGATGTTCATGCGCGGGGTGTGGGAACTGCCGGTACGCGTCCGCCCGTCGGGTCAGGCACGGCCGTGCTGAGCCGCTGGGCCCGCTTCGTGGCGGGCAGCTACCCGCCGCTGCCGTCCGTGGCGTTCGCGTTCCTGTGGGCCTACGGCGTCTCCGGGCTGTTCGCGGTCGTCCAGCCCGCGCACCCCGCTTGGCGCCCCGGCGCGGGCACCCTCACCGCGGCGCTCACGCTCACCGTCACGCTGCTGCTGATGCGGGCCGTGGACGACATCCGCGACCTCGCCTACGACCGCGCGTTCAACCCCCGGCGGCCGCTGGCCGCCGGGGCCGTGCGCGAGCGCGACCTGCTCGCGCTGTGCGCCGTGGGCGCGGTCCTCGTCCTCGCCCTGAACGCGGGCCGCCCGGCCGCCCTCGCCGTGCTCGCCGGGCAACTCCTCTACTGCGCCCTGGTGCTGGCCGCCGACCGGGCCCTGGCCTGGCCGCCGGGCGACCGGCTGCTGCTCAGCCTCCTGATCAGCTTCCCCGCCCAACTGCTGCTGCACGTCTACCTGTACACCCGCTACCTGGGCGACACCGGGCAGGGCGCCGACCGCGGGGGAGTGCTGGCCATCGTGATCACCGTGCTGGTCACCGTCCACCTGGAGTTCGCCAAGAAGATCACCCGCGGGCTCAAGCCCGGTGAGCGCAGCTACGTCAGCACCCTCGGCCTCGGCGGCACGGTGGCCGTGGCGCTCGCGGCCCCCGTGCTGTCGGTGCTGCTGCTTCTCACGCAGGCCCGCCCGGAGGCGCTGCTGGTGCCGCTGTCGCTGCTGCCGCTGCTGCTGCCCGCCCGGGCCTGCTGGCGGTTCTTCCGGGCCCGCGCCCCGCGCTGGCCGGCCGCGTCCGCCGCCTACTACGTCCTGTCCACCTTCGCCTGCTACCTGGCGCTGAGCCTGGCCTACGGCTGACCCGGCCCACGACCCGGCGCCGGTCCCCGGGCCCCGGCCCCATCGCCGGCCGCGGCCCCCGCGGGTCCCTGCGCAGGTCCCGGCCCCCGCCTCGGCCCTGGCTTCGCCCCCCGGCCCGGGACGGGCCCGGGGCCTGCCTCCCTATAGGGTCGGGACCGTGGCGAAGAAGAACATTCCCGACTCCGGCTACTCCGACGACGACGGCTCCGCCGACCCCCGGCTGAGCGCCGCGCTCGCCGCCTGGGCCGGGGACCGCGCCGCCGTGGGGCCGGTCCTCGCGGCGCTCAAGGGCGCCCGGCTGCTGGTGCCGGTGGTGGCCGTGCTGGGTGAGGTCGAGGAGGACGAGAACGGGCTGCGCCGCGAGAAGACCAGCGACATGGCGGTGCCCACCCTGAAGGCGGGCGACCGCACCGCCCTGCCCGCCTTCACCTCCACCGAGTCCCTGGCCCGCTGGGACCCGGCGGCCCGGCCCGTCGCCGTACCCCTGCACCAGGCGCTGGAGGCCGCGGCGCACGAGAAGGCGGACACGGTCGTGCTCGACCTCGCCGGACCGGTGCCCTTCGAGCTGACCGGCCCCGCGCTGCTCGCCCTGGCCGAGGGCCGCACCAGCACCGACCCGCTCGCCGACCCGACCGTGATCCGGGCCGTGCGCGGCGCCGTCGCCGCGGAGCCGGCGGTCCTGCGCGCCCACCTCGGCCCCGGACGGGCCGACGGCACCCTCGCCCTGGTCCTCGACCCGGCCGCCGACCCCGCCGGGGCCGCCCGCGCCGTCGCCGGGCGGCTGGCCGCAGACGAGACACTGAGGGCCCGCCTGGTGGGCGGCCTCGACCTGGCACTGCTGCCGGCCGGGACCACGCCTCCGGGCGAGCCCCTGTTCGTGCGGGAGTGAGGAAGCGGCCGGGCAGGTAAGCCGGTGCCGCGCCTCGGGTCAGCCGTAGATCGGGCCGGTGTACTTCTCGCCCGGGCCCTGACCCGGCTCGTCCGGCACGATCGAGGCCTCGCGGAACGCGAGCTGCAGCGACTTCAGGCCGTCCCGCAGCGGGGCCGCGTGGAAGGAGCTGACCTCGGTGGCGCTCGCGTCCAGCAGGCCGGCCAGCGCGCCGATCAGCTTGCGGGCCTCGTCCAGGTCCTTGTACTTCTCGCCCTCCTCGCTCAGCCCGAGCTTCACGGCGGCGGCGCTCATCAGGTTGACGGCGACCGTCACGATCACCTCGACGGCGGGGACCTCGGCGATGTCCCGGGTCATCGCGTCGAAGTCGGGGGACTCAGGAGGGATGTCACTCATGCCCCACACGATAGGCGCTCCCCGGCACGCCTCCTCAATTAGCCCTTGTCAAGCGATCCTGCTAACCTTGAAGACGACCGGCCGGACACGCTGTGCCCGGCCCACAAGTGGAGGCTCCGATCTCCCACCTGACCGTCCTCCGGGACGGCGGGTCATCCGGTCAGACGGCCACCATCGTTCCGTACGGACGATGGAGCCGTCCGAAGCGCGCCCCGCGGTCTCCCGCGGCGGTGCTCCGGTAGCCGTGGGAGCCCCGCCTGTGATCGTCCGGGGCATTTTTTGTGCCTCGGCGCGGTTAGGTCTGTAGAAAACAGACATACGCGGCTGTCCGCCAGGCGGTCGCGTGGTGCTACCGAGGAGGATCCATCAGCGCCGAGCCCCGCATCAACGACCGGATTCGCGTTCCCGAGGTGCGACTTGTCGGTCCCAGTGGCGAGCAGGTGGGCATCGTCCCGCTGGCCAAGGCACTGGAGCTTGCGCAGGAGTACGACCTGGACCTGGTCGAGGTCGCGGCGAACGCCCGTCCGCCCGTGTGCAAGCTCATGGACTACGGGAAGTTCAAGTACGAGTCGGCCATGAAGGCCCGTGAGGCGCGCAAGAACCAGGCGCACACGGTCATCAAGGAGATGAAGCTCCGGCCGAAGATCGACCCGCACGACTATGACACCAAGAAGGGTCACGTCGTCCGGTTCCTCAAGCAGGGCGACAAGGTCAAGATCACGATCATGTTCCGTGGCCGCGAGCAGTCCCGCCCCGAGCTGGGCTACCGACTGCTGCAGCGTCTCGCGGAAGACGTCCAGGACCTCGGTTTCGTGGAGTCGAACCCGAAGCAGGACGGCCGAAACATGATCATGGTCCTCGGTCCGCACAAGAAGAAGACCGAGGCGATGGCCGAGGCTCGCCAGGCACAGGAAGCCCGCAAGGCGGACGCGAAGGCCAACCCCGGCAAGTCGCAGAACGCCGCCGAGGCCGAGGCGCCGTCCGAGGCGCCGTCCGAGGAGCCTGCCGAGGCGTGATCCCGGGGGACACGTGTCCCCGAGGATGTAACCGAAACAAGAGCGACGCTCCACCGTGCCCGGTTTCCACGACCGGGCACCGGAGCGCCACCGACGAGGAGAGAACGGCGCTATGCCGAAGAACAAGTCGCACAGCGGTGCCAGCAAGCGCTTCAAGATCACCGGCTCCGGCAAGGTGCTCCGTGAGCGCGCCGGCAAGCGCCACCTGCTCGAGCACAAGTCGTCCCGTGTGACGCGTCGCCTCACCGGCAACGCCGAGATGGCCCCGGGCGACGCCGCGAAGATCAAGAAGCTTCTCGGCAAGTGACGCCCCGGCGTCGCCAGGGCGACGCCGTACGTCTGAACCGGGACCCATTCGTTTCCGGGCCGCGTGAGTATCCCCGCGGCCCCGCTACAAGGAGTTAAGAAGTGGCACGCGTCAAGCGGGCAGTCAACGCCCACAAGAAGCGCCGGGCGATCCTCGAGCAGGCCTCCGGCTACCGCGGTCAGCGTTCGCGCCTGTACCGCAAGGCCAAGGAGCAGGTCACCCACTCGCTGGTCTACAACTACAACGACCGCAAGAAGCGCAAGGGCGACTTCCGTCAGCTGTGGATCCAGCGCATCAACGCCGCTGCCCGCGCCAACGGCATGACCTACAACCGCTTCATCCAGGGTCTGAAGGCCGCGAACGTCGAGGTCGACCGCAAGATCCTGGCCGAGCTGGCCGTCAACGACGGGACCGCGTTCGCCGCGCTCGTCGAGGTCGCCCAGAAGGCTCTGCCGAGCGACGTGAACGCGCCCAAGGCCGCGTGACGCCGCGCCGGCTCCAGGCCGGCTCATGGACCCGCAAGCCTCGTGAGGCTTGCGGGTCCAATCATTGGGGTCCTCGGCCGGCCGCGGGTACTCCGTGGCTGGTCGCGCCGTTCCCCGTGCCCCCGCGGGGCGCCCCGCCGAGCTCCCGAAGGTGAAGAGGAAGATGCCCCCCGTCAGTCCCGAGCTGATCTCGGCCCGGTCCGGTCGTGTCGTCGCTGCCCGGCGGCTCGGCAAGCGGAACTTCCGGGGCAAGGACCGGCTGTTCCTCGCGGAGGGCCCGCAGGCCGTCAGGGAGGCCGCCGGGCACCGCGCGGACGGCGTCCCCACGCTCGTCGAGCTGTTCGCCACGGTCGAGGCCGCGGAACGGTACGCCGACATCGTCGGGGCGGCCCGCGAGGCCGGCGCCAGGGTGCACCTCGCCTCCGAGGACGTCATCGCGGACATCTCCACCACCGTCACCCCGCAGGGCCTGGTCGGCGTCTGCCGGTTCCTGGACACGTCCTTCGAGGACGTGCTGGCCGCCCGGCCCCGGCTGGTCGCCGTGCTCGCCCACGTGCGCGACCCCGGCAACGCCGGAACCGTGCTGCGCTGCGCCGACGCCGCGGGCGCCGAGGCCGTCGTGCTCACCGACGCCTCCGTCGACCTCTACAACCCCAAGGCCGTGCGCGCCTCCGTCGGCTCCCTCTTCCACCTGCCGGTCGCCGTCGGCGTGCCCGTCGAGCGGGCCGTCGAGGGCCTGAAGGACGCGGGCGTGCGCATCCTCGCCGCCGACGGGGCGGGCGACCGCGACCTGGACGAGGAACTCGACAAGGGCACCATGGGCGGCCCCACCGCCTGGGTGTTCGGCAACGAGGCCTGGGGGCTCCCGGAGGAGACCCGCGCGCTGGCCGACGCCGTCGTGCGCGTCCCCATCCACGGCAAGGCCGAGAGCCTGAACCTCGCCACCGCCGCCGCCGTATGTCTCTACGCGTCGGCGCGCGCCCAGCGCGCCTCCGGAGGGTGCCGCTCCGTCACCCAGAGCTAGTAGGGTGGCCAGCTCGGGGCCCTGCGCCGTCTGAGAGGTGGGGTACGGGGATGAGGGTGGTCGGCAGCAGCACCGCGCCGGACGGGCGCGACGCGCGCCGCACGCCCGCGCCCCGGCACGCCGACCACACCGGCATCGACCCCGACCAGTTGCCCGACGGCCTGGTGACCGCCGACGAACACGGCCGCGTGACCTGTTTCAACGCCGCCGCCGAACGCATCACCGCCCTCCGCGCCGAGGACGCCCTCGGCCGGCACCTGGAGAAGGCGCTCCCCCTGGAGGACCTGGAGGGGCGGCGCTGGTGGCAGCTCACCGACCCCTACGGCGGCCTCGCCATCCGGGTGCGGCAGCCGGAGCGCAACCTGCTGCTGCCCGGCGGACGCGAGGTGCTGGTCTCCGCGCGGTACGTGCGCGCCGAACCCCTCGGGCCCGTGCGCGGGCTGGTCGTCTCCCTGCGGGACACCGAGGCCCGCCACCGCACCGAGCGCAGCCACGCCGAGCTGATAGCGACCGTCGCGCACGAGCTGCGCTCCCCGCTCACCTCCGTGAAGGGCTTCACCGCCACGCTGCTCGCCAAGTGGGAACGCTTCACCGACGACCAGAAGCGGCTGATGCTGGAGACCGTCGACGCCGACGCCGACCGCGTCACCCGCCTCATCGCCGAGCTGCTGGACATTTCCAGGATCGACAGCGGACGGCTGGAGGTGCGCCGGCAGCCCGTCGACATCGGCGCCGCCGTCGGCCGGCACATCCAGGCCTACGTCGCCGCGGGCCAGCGGGCCGACCGCTTCCTGCTGCGCGTCGAGCAGCCGCTGCCCGCGCTGTGGGCCGATCCCGACAAGGTCGACCAGGTGCTGAGCAACCTGCTGGAAAACGCGGTGCGGCACGGCGAGGGAACCGTCACCATTGACATCACGCCCGCGGCATCCCCGCGCGAGGGCGAGGAAACGGCCACGTCGGTCACGGTGAGCGACGAGGGGCCCGGCATCCCGGAGGAGTCCATGAACCGCGTCTTCACCCGCTTCTGGCGGGGCAGCAAGCGCGGCGGCACCGGTCTCGGGCTGTACATCGTCAAGGGCATCGTCGAGGCCCACGGCGGCACCATCACGGTCGGCCGCGCCCCCGGCGGCGGCGCCGAGTTCCGATTTACGCTGCCCGTGTGCGCGCCGGCGTATCTCGCCTAGCGGCCCACGGGCCATTCGTCCACCCCCGCCCCGTTAGACTCGGCGATTGGCACCACTGTGTCCTGTACACGGCCCGCAGCGAGCCACCGCCGTCTCGGAGTCGGTGACGGGGACCGTCCGCCAGCCAATCGGAAGCACGGGAAGAAATGTCGGCACCCAATAAGTCGTACGACCCTGTCGAGGTCGAGGCGTTGAAACCGGAAGAGATCGAGCGCATGCGGGACGAGGCGCTCGCCGCCTTCGCCGCCGCGGACTCCCTCGACGCGCTCCACGAGGCGAAGGTCGCCCACACCGGCCCCGCCTCCCCGCTGGCCCTCGCCAACCGCGAGATCGGCGCCCTGCCCCCGCACGCCAAGGCCGACGCCGGCAAGCGCGTCGGCATGGCCCGCGGCGCCGTGAACAAGGCCCTCGCCGGCCGCCAGGCCGAGCTCGAGGCCGAGCGGGACGCCCGCGTGCTGGTCGAGGAGGACGTCGACGTCACGCTGCCGTACGACCGCGTCCCCGCGGGCGCGAGGCACCCGCTGACCACGCTCTCGGAGCGCATCGAGGACGTCTTCGTCGCCATGGGCTACGAGGTCGCCGAGGGCCCCGAGGTCGAGGCCGAGTGGTTCAACTTCGACGCGCTCAACATCGGCCCGGACCACCCGGCCCGCGGCGAGGCCGACACGTTCTTCGTCGAGGGCCCCGACGGCACCGCCGACTCCGGCGTCGTGCTGCGCACCCACACCTCGCCCGTGCAGATCCGCTCGCTGCTCAGCCGTGAGCTGCCGGTCTACGTGATCTGCCCCGGCCGCGTGTACCGCACCGACGAGCTGGACGCCACCCACACCCCGGTCTTCCACCAGGTCGAGCTGCTCGCCGTCGACGAGGGCCTGACCATGGCCGACCTCAAGGGCACCCTGGACCACATGGTCCAGTCGCTGTTCGGCGAGGGCATGAAGACCCGGCTGCGGCCGAACTTCTTCCCGTTCACCGAGCCGTCCGCCGAGATGGACATGGTGTGCTACGTCTGCCGCGGCGAGTCCGTGGGCAACCCCGACCGGCCCTGCCGCACCTGCTCCAGCGAGGGCTGGATCGAGCTCGGCGGCTGCGGCATGGTCAACCCCAAGGTGCTGGCCGCCTGCGGCGTCGACCCGGAGAAGTACAGCGGGTTCGCCTTCGGGTTCGGCATCGAGCGGATGCTGATGTTCCGCCACAACGTCGAAGACATGCGAGACATGGTCGAGGGTGACGTCCGGTTCACCCGGCCGTTCGGGATGGAGATCTGATGCGGGTCCCGCTTTCTTGGCTGCGGGAGTACGTCGACCTGCCGGCGACCGAAACCGGCCGTGACGTCCAGGCCAAGCTCATCTCGGCGGGCCTCGAGGTCGAGACCGTCGAGCAGCTCGGCGCCGACCTCAAGGGTCCGCTGGTCGTCGGCCAGGTGCTGACCATCGAGGAGCTGGAGGGCTTCAAGAAGCCTATCCGCTTCTGCACCGTCGACGTCGGCGAGGCCAACGGCACCGGCGAGCCCCAGGAGATCGTCTGCGGCGCCCGCAACTTCGCCGTCGGCGACAAGGTCGTCGTGGTCCTCCCGGGCGCCACGCTGCCCGGCGGCTTCTCCATCGCCGCGCGCAAGACCTACGGCAAGACCTCGCACGGCATGATCTGCTCCAGCGACGAGCTGGGCATGGGCGACGACGGCACCCACGGCATCATCGTGCTGCCGCCGGAGACCGAGGTCGGCAAGGACGCCGTCGAGCTGCTCCAGCTCGTCGACGAGGTGCTGGACATCGCCGTCACCGCCAACCGCGGCGACTGCCTGTCCATCCGCGGCGTCGCCCGCGAGACCGCCATCGCCTACGGCCTGCCGCTGCGCGACCCGGCGCTGATCGACGTGCCCGCCCCGAACGCCTTCGGCTACCCGGTCAAGGTCGCCGAGCCGGTCGGCTGCGACCGCTTCACCGCCCGCACCGTCACCGGTCTGAGCCCGGAGGCGCGCTCCCCGATCTGGCTCCAGCGCCGGCTGCAGAAGGTCGGCATGCGCCCGATCTCGCTCGCCGTCGACGTCACGAACTACGTGATGATGGAGCTGGGCCAGCCGCTGCACGCCTACGACCGCACTCTGGTCCAGGGCACCATCGGCGTGCGCCGGGCCGAGGAGGGCGAGAAGCTCGTCACCCTCGACGGCGTCGAGCGCACGCTGCACTCCGAGGACCTGGTCATCACCGACGAGCGCGGCCCGATCGGCCTGGCCGGCGTGATGGGCGGCGCCGACACGGAGATCGCCGACCACGAGGACGTGGAGAACGCCACGACCGACGTGGTCGTCGAGGCGGCCCACTTCGACGCGGTCTCGATCGCCCGCACGGCCCGCCGTCACAAGCTGTCCTCCGAGGCCTCCCGCCGCTTCGAGCGGGGTGTCGACCCGCAGGCCGCCGCGGCCGCCGCGCAGCGCACCGTGGACCTGCTGGTGCTGCTCGCGGGCGGCACGGCCGAGGCCGGCGTCACCGAGGTCGTCGCGCCCTCCGCCCCGCGGACCATCACGGTCCCGGCGGACCACCCGGACCGGGTCGCGGGCGTGGAGTACGGCCGCGAGACCGTGGTGCGCCGGCTGCAGGAGATCGGCTGCGACGTCTACGGCCAGGACGACCTGGTCGTCACGGTGCCGTCCTGGCGTCCCGACCTCACCGAGGCCAACGACCTGGCCGAGGAGGTCATCCGCCTCGAGGGCTACGAGAACCTGCCCTCCACGCTGCCGAGGCCGGCCTCCGGCCGCGGCCTGACCCACCGCCAGCGGCTGCACCGCCGGGTCGGCCGCGCGCTGGCCGGCGCGGGCTACGTCGAGGCGCCGAACTACCCCTTCGTCGGCGAGCAGGTCTTCGACCAGCTCGGCCTGGAGTCCGGTGACCCGGCCCGCCGCGTGGTGAAGCTGGTCAACCCGCTCAACGACGAGGAGCCCGCGCTCCGCACGACGCTGCTGCCCGGCCTGCTGGGCGCCCTGCGGCGCAACGACGGCCGCGGCTCGCACGACCTGGCCCTGTTCGAGACCGGACTGGTGTTCCAGCCGCGCGAGGAGCGGCTGCCCGGCGTGCACCTGCCCGTCGACCGCCGCCCGACCGACCAGGACATCGCCTCGCTGGACGGCGCGCTGCCCGAGCAGCCCCGGCACGTCGCCGTGGTGCTCACCGGCGCCCGCGAGCAGGCCGGCTGGTGGGGCAAGGGCCGCCCGGCGGACTGGGCCGACGCGATCGAGGCCGGCCGCGCCGTCGCCCGCGAGGCCGGTGCCGACCTGACCGTCCGCAAGGGCCAGTACGGCCCCTGGCACCCCGGCCGCTGCGCCGAGCTGCTCGTCGTCGCCGACGGCGCCGAGCGGGTCGTGGGCCACGCGGGCGAACTGCACCCGCGCGTCCTCAAGGCGCTCGGTCTGCCCGAGCGCACCTGCGCGATGGAGCTGGACCTGGACGCCCTGGCGGCGGCCGGCGACGGCGTTCCGCAGGCGCCGGCCATCTCCACCTTCCCAGTGGCCACGCAGGACGTCGCCCTGGTGGTCGACCTGCCCGTCCCGGCCGCCGAGGTCGAGGCGGCGCTGCGCGAGGGCGCGGGCGAACTGCTGGAGTCCATCCGGCTGTTCGACGTGTACGAGAACGCGGAGCAGCTCGGCGAGGGGCGCAAGTCCCTGGCCTACGCGCTGCGGTTCCGCGCGGGTGACCGGACGCTGACCGTGGACGAGGCGTCCGCGGCCCGGGACGCCGCGGTCGCCCTGGCGGGCGAGCGGACCGGAGCGGTGCTGCGGGGCTGACCCGCGCCGAGGCGGCCCGCCGCGCGGGCCCGTGCCCGCCGGCGGCGGACGGACCGGTCCTGCGGGGCCGGTCCGTCCGTTTTCGCCCACCGCCCCCGAGCCGCCGTGGCCGACCCGGCCAAGCCACCGCTTTTCGAGGGGGAGCCGGTGGCTTGGCCGGGCGACCAGTCAAGCGGCGGGACCACGCTCCGCGACAGTGCGCGCACGGCCCGGGTGCGCGCACTCCGTTCACACCCCGTGTGAAGGCCGAGCCACTACGCTGACGGTCACCAGGCCACTCGGGGGGCACTCATGCAGCCCAACACTCTGCTCGACGCCATCCTGGACGAGGCGGGCATCTCGCACGCCGGTCTCGCCGCCCATGTGAACCAGGCCGGGCGCGGACGGGGCCTCGCGCTGCGCTACGAGCACACGGCCGTGGCGCGGTGGCTGAAGGGCCAGCGGCCGCGCGGCCAGGTGCCCGACCTGATCTGCGAGGTGCTCGCCGGACGGCTGCACCGGCCGGTGACGCTGGACGACATCGGCCTCGGGGTGCCCGGTGAGCCCAGCACCCCGCACACCGGCTCGCTGTCCGGCTTCGTGGAGCGGGCCACCGCGCTGTGGCGCTCGGACGAACAGCAGCGCCCGCACGTGCTCGGCGCGCCCGCGGTCACCGGCACCCCCGCCGTCATGCCGGTGTGGGAGTGGGAGAACCCGCCCGAGGACGTGGACGTCTCCCGGGGCGGCCGGCACCGGGTCACCGCGGCCGACCTCGAACTGCTGCGCGCCGCCCGCACGCACTACGAGCAGATGTACCGCAAGGCCGGCGGCGTCGCGACCCGGGCGCGGATCGTCGGCTTCCTCAACGCCGAGGCGGCCCCGCTGCTGCGCGGCGGCTACACCGACGCCACCGGACGTCAGTTGCACCGGGCCACGGGCGGCCTGGTGGCGATCGCCGGCATCTGCGCCTACGACTCCGACGCGCACGGCCTGGCCCAGCGCTACTTCCACCAGGCCCTCCGGCTGGCGAAGGCCAGCGGGGACCGGGGGCTCGGCGCCTACGTGATCGCGCTGCTGGTCAACCAGGCGCTGTTCATGCGGGAGCACCGGCAGGCCGTCGCGTTCGCCGAGGCCGCCCTGCGCGCGGCCGGCAGGCACATCACCCCGGCCCTCGCCTCCGACCTGTACGCGATGCAGGCCAAGGCGTACGCCCACCTCGGCGACTCCGGCAGCGCCCTGTCCTGCATCCGCCGGGCCGAGACGGCCGCCGACCGCATCCGGCGCGGGTACGAGCCCGACGAGACCGGCTACGTCCAGCCCGGCCTGGTCAACGTCCAGGTGGCCGAGGCGCTGCTGAGCCTCGGCGAACTGGCCGCCGCCCGGGAGCACGCGGCGGCCGCGGTGGACAACCCGGCCCACGACCGCGGCCGGGTGCACCGGCTGGCCATGCTCAGCACGATCGAGCTGCGCCAGGGCAACGCCGACACCGCGGTGGCCACGGCCGTGCGGATGGCCGAGCAGGCGCGCGGGATGGAGTCCCAGCGGCTGCGCGACAGACTCCGCGCGGTGCGCGAGCACCTGGTGCGCTGCGGCTCGGCCGGGACCGCCGAAGCCGCCGAACTCATCGACGGCGCACTGCGCGTACCGCTGTAGGCGTACCGCGCCTACCGCTGTAGGCCCACTGTAGGTACACCGCCGCTGCTGCGATATTGCCCCTTACTCGGCGGAAGGTGGCAGAACCGTGCAGTGGACGAAACAGAACGAACAAACTGTGTATGAGAACCGCTGGTTCAGCGTCAATCTCGCGGATGTGGAATTGCCGGACGGCCGGCATCTCGACCACTTCCTGATCCGGCTGCGGCCGGTCGCCGTCGCCACGGTCGTCAACGAGGCCAACGAGGTCCTGCTGCTGTGGCGGCACCGCTTCATCACCGACAGCTGGGGCTGGGAACTGGCCGCGGGCGTGGTGGAGGACGGCGAGGACGTCGCGAGCGCGGCCGCCAGGGAACTGGAGGAGGAGACCGGCTGGCGGCCGGGACCGCTGCACCACCTGATGAGCGTGGAGCCGTCCAACGGCCTCACCGACGCCCGGCACCACATCTACTGGTCCGACCGCGGCGAGTACGTCGGACATCCCGTGGACGACTTCGAGTCGGACCGCCGGGAGTGGGTCCCGCTCAAGGTCGTCCCCGACCTCATCGCCCGTGGGGAGGTCCCGGCCGCCAACATGGCGGCCGCGTTACTGCTGCTGCACCACATGAGGCTCGCCGGCGACGCCGTCGGCTAGCGGGCCAGCGCCTGCCAGACCGTCACCACGAGGGCTCCGAGGGCGGTGAGGACGGCGAGCGAGGGCAGGGGCCAGCGCGTGTGTTCCAGCGAGGCCATGCGCGTGTGCAGGTCGTCCACCTCCTTGGCGGTCTCCTCGGCGCGGTGACTGAGCAGGGCGAGTCCTCCCTCGACGCGGGCGTAGGCCACGTCGAGTCGGCGCCGTAACTCTGCGAGTTCACCATGGACCACGGGATGCTCCGGTTCGGCGCTCACGGGTCCACTCCTTTCCGTAGTCGGACGTAGGGGTTCCGCACCCCTTGCATGCGCATGCAGAGTCAACTCGGCTGGTGGGCGCGTGGGGAGCGTGTGTGACGGGCATATGCGGGCCCGGCGCGCACACGGCGTGTGAAACAGATGGGCCCGGCACCGAATCCGGTGCCGGGCCCACGGGCGTAGCGGACGGTAATCAGTAGCTGTAGAAGCCCGATCCCGTCTTCCGGCCGAGCCGGCCCGCCTCGACCATGCGCTGGAGCAGCGGGGGAGCGGCGTACAGCGGCTCCTTGTACTCGGCGTACATGGAGTTGGCGATGGAGACGATAGTGTCCAGGCCGATCAGGTCGGACAGCTTCAGCGGGCCCATCGGGTGGGCGCAGCCCATCTCCATGCCGTTGTCGATGTCCTCCCGGCTGGCGATGCCGGACTCGAACATCCGGATCGCGGACAGCAGGTAGGGCACCAGCAGCGCGTTCACCACGAAGCCGGAGCGGTCCTGGGCGCGGATCGCGTGCTTGCCGAGCAGTTTCTCGGCGAAGGCCTGGGCCCGGCTGAGGGTGCCCTCGGAGGTGGTGAGCGCGGGGATCAGCTCCACCAGCTGCTGCACCGGGGCCGGGTTGAAGAAGTGGACGCCCACGACATGGTCGGGCCGGGAGGTGGAGACCGCCAGCTTCACCAGCGGGATGGAGGAGGTGTTGGAGGCGAGGATGGCGTCCGGACGGGTCACCACCTGGTCGAGCACCTGGAAGATCTCCGTCTTCACCTGCTCGTTCTCCACCACGGCCTCGATCACCAGGTCGCGGTCGGCGAACTCGCCGAGGTCCGTGGTGAAGCTGAGCCGCGCCTGCGTGGCCTCCCGCTCCTCCTCGGTGATCTTGCCGCGCTCGGCGGCCTTCGCCAGGGAGTTGTACAGCCGGGTACGGCCGATCTCCAGGGCTTCGCCGGTGGTCTCGGCGACCTTCACGTCCAGTCCCGCGCGGGCGCACACCTCGGCGATGCCCGCGCCCATCTGGCCGCAGCCCACGACTCCGACGCGCTCGATGTCGGTCACATCGTCCCCTTCGCTGGTTCTCCGGCGGCTTTGTCCGGGTGTGGCAGGCCTCCTGGTCGGCGCCTGCTCCGATCGTGCACGTTACCGCCAAGTATCGATGATCGATCGCGCGGGTGGGGGCATCCTGGGGCGCGGGACGATCCGTGAGGGAGCGGATCCGGAGCGTATGGGGGTGGCGGGTATGGGGCGGATCTCACGCCGGGCGTTCACGGCCGCGGCGCTGTCGACACTGGCGGCGGCCGGGGCGGCCGGAGCCCAGGACGCGTACGCGGCGTCCGGCCGGGCGGGCTCCGGCGCCGGGCGGACCGCGGCCGGCCGGCACCGCGCGGCCGCCGAGATGCGGGGCGTGTGGCTCGCGACCGTGGCGAACCGGGACTGGCCCTCGAAGCCGGGCCTCACCGCCGCCGAGCAGCGCGCGGAGCTGATCGCCCATCTGGACCGGGCGGTCCGGGACCGGCTCAACACGGTGATCCTCCAGGTGCGCCCGACGGCCGACGCGCTGTGGCCCTCGCCCCACGAGCCGTGGTCCGAGTACCTGACCGGAGCCCAGGGCCGGGACCCCGGCTGGGACCCGCTGGGCACCGCCGTGCACGAGGCGCACGCCCGCGGCCTGGAGCTGCACGCCTGGTTCAACCCGTACCGCGTCGCCAACCACACCGACCCCGGCCGGCTGGTCGCGTCCCACCCGGCCCGTGTGCACCCGGACTGGGTGGTGCCCTACGGCGGCAAGCTCTACTACGACCCGGGCCGCCCGGACGTCCGCGCCTTCGTCCAGCGGGCCATGCTGGACGCCGTCGCCAGGTATCCGGTCGACGCCGTCCACTTCGACGACTACTTCTACCCGTACCCGGTCGCCGGCCAGACCTTCGACGACGACGCCTCCTACGACCGGTACGGCGGCGACTTCGCCTCCCGGGCGGACTGGCGCCGGGACAACATCGACCGGCTGGTCCGCGAGACGGCGGCCGGCATCCGGCGGGTCCGGCCCGGCACCCGGTTCGGGATCAGCCCCTTCGGGGTGTGGCGCAACGCCACGACCGACCCGCTCGGCTCGGACACCCGGGCCGGCGTGCAGACGTACGACGACCTGCACGCGGACACCCGCACCTGGGTGCGCAACCACTGGATCGACTACATCGTCCCGCAGCTCTACTGGCACATCGGCTTCGCCGCCGCCGACTACGCGACCCTGGTCGACTGGTGGGCGGAGGTGGCCCGGGGCACCGGCACCCGGCTGTACGTCGGGGAGGCGCTGTACAAGGCGGGTGCCGCGGGGCAGCCGTCCGAGTGGCAGGACCCGGTCGAGCTGTCCCGTCACCTGACGCTGGCCGCCCGGTACCCGCAGGTGCGCGGTCACGTCTTCTTCGCCGCCAAGGAGGTGGCGGCGGACCCGATCGGCGCGATGGCACGGGTGGTCGCCGACCACTACCGGCAGCCGGCGAGAACCCCGCGCTGAACCGGCGCGGCCCGTCCGGGACGGAGCTCCCGGCCAGGGCCTGTCTGACAATTCCCGCCGGGCCCGCGACGCCTGGCACCGCACCTCGCCGCGTTGTCGGGTACGCCCAGGTACATCCAGTACAAGGGCGGCCCTCCGCCTTGCGATGCACGGCACCAGACGCCGCGGGCCGACCCGACGTGAATTGTCAGACAGGCCCTAGAGCTGCTGTTCCTTCTCCTTGTGCTTGATCTGGCAGTCAGGGCCGGGGGACATCACGGCCTCGTGTCCGTCCGGGAAACGGACGCGGTAGGGCGGGTTGCCCTCCGAGCCCATCACCTCGACGACTTCCGACACCTGGTCGTGCTGGCCGACCACCCTGCCGTGCTGGACAAGCTGGTCTCCCACGGATGCACGCATCGGCAGGCCCTCCTCACGTCACGCCCGCTGGGTCACGGCGATGCACACGAGCACGGCGACGGCGGTCAGGGGAGCGGCCGCCGTGAGGCCCTCGCCCAGCAGCAGCGCCGACCACACCAGTGTGAGCAGCGGCTGGGCCAACTGCAACTGGCTGGCCCGCGGGACGCCGATGGCCGCCATGCCCCGGTACCAGACCACCAGCCCGAGGAACTGCGAGCCGACCGCCACCCACAGCAGGCCGGTCACCGCGTGCGCGGTCAGCCGCACCGGCTCGTACGACAGCGCCAGCGCGGCACCCGGGACGCTCAGCGGCAGGCACAGCACCAGCGCCCAGCCGATGACCTGCCAGCCCGGCATCACCCGGGCCAGCCTGCCGCCCTCGGTGTACCCGGCCGCGCACACCAGCAGCGCGCCGAAGAGGTAACCGTCGGCGGCGGTGAGCGCGCCGCCGCTCTGGCCGACGGTGAACGCGACCACGGCCGCCGCGCCCGCCAGCGCCGCCAGCCAGAACCGCCGCGCGGGGCGGTGGCCCGTGCGCAGGGCGGAGCAGACGGCGGTGGTCAGCGGCAGCAGGCCGACCACGACGGCGGCGTGCGCGGTGGTGGAGGTCTGCAGGGCCAGCGTGGTCAGCAGCGGGAAGCCGAACACCACGCCGGCGGCGACGACCGCGAGGCCCGGCAGATGGCGGCGCTCGGGCAACGGCACGCGCAGGGCCAGCAGACACCCGCCCGCGACCAGCGCGGCGAGCACGCTGCGGACGGCCACCAGCGTCCACGGCCCGAAGCCCTCCAGGCCCCAGGCGGTGGCCGGGAACGTCAGGGAGAAGGCGAGGACGCCGAGCGCGGCCTGTCCGGCCCCGAAGCCCGGGCGCTCGGCGGCGGGGGCGGTGACTGCTATCGAGGTCGCGGCAGTAGCGCTACTCTGTGCTCTCATGCATGAGCGTAGCAGCGTGGGCGAACTGGCAGAACAGCTCCGCCGGGAAGTGAACCGCTACTCACCTGGTGGAAAGCTGCCGTCCAGCCGGGCCCTGGTCGAGCGGTTCCGGGTGAGCCCGGTGACCGTCTCCCGGGCCCTGGCACAGCTCGCCGCCGAGGGACTGGTGGTGACCCGGCCCGGCGCCGGCGCCTTCCGGGCCGGGCCGCGCGCCGCCGCCGCGCCCGCCGGGGACACCTCCTGGCAGGAGGTCGCGCTGAGCGCCGACGGCGCCGAGCCGGCGCCGCGCACGGTGGACGCCTCCGGGGTCACTGTCTCGCTGGCGGCGCCGCCGCCGGGCGTCCTGGAGTTCAGCGGCGGCTACCCGCACCCCTCCCTGCAGCCGGAGCGGGCGATGGCCGCCGCCCTCGCCCGCGCCGGGCGGCGGCCCGGCGCCTGGGAGAGACCCCCGCTGGAGGGGCTGCCGGAGCTGCGGGAGTGGTTCGCGCGCGGCATCGGCGGCGCGGTCACCGCCGCCGGGGTGCTCATCGCGGCCGGCGGGCAGTCGGCGCTGGCCACCGCCCTGCGGGCGCTCGCCCCGCCCGGCGCCCCGGTGCTCGTCGAATCGCCCACCTACCCGGGCATGCTCGCCCTGGCCCGCGCCGCCGGGCTGCGCCCGGTCCCGGTGCCGGTCGACCCCGACGGGGTGCGCCCCGACCTGCTCGCCGACGCCTTCCGGGCGACCGGCGCCCGGGTCTTCGTCTGCCAGCCGCTCTTCCAGAACCCGACCGGCGCCGTCCTCGCCCCCGGCCGCCGCGCCGAGGTGCTGCGCATCGCCCGGGCGGCGGGCGCCTTCGTGGTCGAGGACGACTTCGTGCGCCGCATGGTGCACGCGGACGCCGGGCCGCTGCCCCGCCCACTGGCCGCCGACGACCCCGACGGCGTCGTGGTCCACGTCGGCTCGCTGACCAAGGCGACCTCGCCCAGCTTCCGGGTGAGCGCACTGGCCGCCCGCGGGCCGGTGCTGGAGCGGCTGCGGGCCATCCAGGTGGTGGACAGCTTCTTCGTGCCCCGGCCGCTGCAGGAGGCCGCGCTCGAACTCGTCGGCTCCCCGGCCTGGCCGCGCCACCTGCGGGCGCTGTCGGCCGAGCTGAAAGCGCGCCGCGACACCATGACCGCCGAACTCGCCCGCCACCTGCCCGAGTTGTCCCTGCCTCACATCCCGTCCGGCGGCTACCACCTCTGGGTGCGCCTCCCCGACGGCACGGCGGGCGCCGGCGGCTCGGGCCCCGGGGCGGAGTCCGCCCTCACCGCGGCCGCGCTGCGCGCGGGCGTCGCCGTCACCCCGGGCCGCCCCTACTTCAGCGCCGAGCCCCCCGCCGGCCACCTCCGCCTCAGCTTCGCCGCAGTCGCGGGCACCGGCGAGATCGCGGAGGGCGTGCGCCGCCTGCGGACCGCCTGCGACGAGGTGTTCCGGCGCGGCGCCCGCTGACCCCGGGGCGCACGGCCGGGCCGCCGTCGGCCGCGGCGCGCCGAGGGCCGAACCCACCGGTCCGGCGGCGAAACGGGGTCGACGCCGGGCCCGGCGGCCTGTGAGGATGCCGGCATGAGCGACGCACCCGAGCTGCCCGACGGCTACGAGTTCTCCGCCGACACCGGCCGCGTGGACGTGGACCGCGTGCACGGCTGGCTGTCGTCCGACGCCTACTGGGCGCTCGGCAGACCCCGCGAGAAGCACGAGCGCGCCATGGCGGAGTCGGTCAACTTCGGCGTGTACGACGCGGCCTCGGGGGAGCAGGTGGCGTACGCGCGGGTGGTGACCGACCGGGCGCTGTTCGCGTGGCTCGCCGACGTGTACGTCGACCCCGCCGTGCGCGGCAAGGGAGTGGGCACGGCGTTCGTCGGCCTGATCCGCGAGCACCTGCGGCCCTACGGGCTGCGCCGCATCCTGCTGGCCACCGAGGACGCGCAGGAGGTGTACGCCAGACTCGGCTTCCGGCCGGTCGACCACCCCGGGCGCTGGATGGTGCACTCCTTCGAGTGAGCGGCTTCCTACCCTCGGTAACATCCGTACGGCAGCCCTTGACCTGGATACCCCCTGGGCCCACCATCACGGCATGCCACTTCGGGTGACGTTCGTCGCCGCGGCGCGCAGTTCCCCGCTGCTCGCGGAGCGCTTCGAGGACGACCGGCCGCTGGACCAGGCCGGCTGGGACGAGGTGCAGCGCGCCGCCGGGGACCTGCTGCCGCTGGCCGCGGCCGAACTGCGCTACTGCTCACCGACCCCGCGCAGCCGCGCCACCGGCGACGCCCTCGGATACGCCCCGCTGGTCCAGCTCGCCCTGCGCGACTGCGACATGGGCCGCTGGCGCGGGCTGACGCTGGGCGAGGCGATGGCCCGCGAGCCGGAGTCCGTGGACGCCTGGCTCGCCGACCCGCGCTCCGCACCGCACGGCGGCGAGTCGCTGCTCGCCTTCATCTCCCGGGTCGGCGGCTGGCTCGAGACGCGCCCCGCCGACGACGGCGGCCGGATCGTCGCGGTCACGGAGCCCTCGGTGATCCGCGCGGCCCTGGTGTACGCCCTGAAGGCGCCGCCCGCCGCGTACTGGAACATCGACGTCCGCCCGCTGTCGGTGACCACCGTGGCGGGCCGCTCGGGCCGCTGGAACCTCCGTCTCGACGGCGTCCTCGCTCAGCCCTCGCGCACGTAGTCCGTGGTGAGCACCAGGTCCTTCGCGGGCCCGCCCACCCGCCACACCGTCCGCCAGCGGTCGGCGTCGGTGACGGTGAACTCGCCGCGGTAGAAGTCGGCCGCGCAGGGGTGGGCGGCGACGTACCGCCCCGAGGTCAGGTCCAGCTCGTGGAAGGGCCGGCCGTCCGCGAACCGCACGTCCGCCGTGCCCGGCTCCCGCCCAGGCAGGAAGCGCAGCGTCCGCGTCGCGGGCCGTGCCACGCCCCGCCAGGTGAACTCCCCGGACTCCTCGTGCAGCAGGCCGCCGCCGTCGAGCGGGCTGAACACGGTGACCCCGGTGAACCGCCCCTCGTCCCCGCCCGCCAGGTCCCGCACCCGGCGCTCCACCCGCCAGCGCCCGGCCAGATGGGCCAGCACGTCGGGCACCGGCACGAGATCGCTCACCGCCGGTCCTATCGGGACCCCGGCCGCGGGCCCGTCCGGCGGCCCGGCGGGCGACTGCCGCCCGGCGGGCCGGCGAGGCATCGGCTCATGCATGCCCCGAGTCTACGAGCGGGTCCCGCGCCGCCCCGGGGCGGCCTCGGAGCACGCCTCCCAGTGCGACGCCTTCCCGGCGGACTCCGCCGCGTCCCTCAGGGCCGGGCGGTGGAGGCCGCCCCGGGCGCGGGCGGCTGCCCCACCGGCAGCAGCCCGCGCTCGGCGAAGACCTTCTTCGCGGCGAACGTGGCGTTCAGCGCCCTCGGCATGCCGCAGTACACGGCGGAGTGCAGCAGCGCCTCCGTGATCTCCTCCGGAGTGAGACCCACGTTCAGGGCCGCGCCCACGTGCACGTCGAGCTGGGCCTCGCAGCCGCCGAGCGCCGTGAGGACGCCCAGCGTGACGAGCTGGCGGTCGCGCGGCGCCAGTCCCGGCCGGTCGTAGATCTCCCCGAAGGCCCAGGAGACGACCTGGTGGCCCAGCTCCGGGCTGACGTCCGCGAGCGAGTCGACGACCCGCTGCCCGGCCTCGCCGTCCACCGTCCGCAGGACCGCCAGGCCGTGGGCGAAACGCTCGTCACGCGTGGTGCTCTCGCTCATGTCGTACATCCCTTCCGGGCCGCCGCCGGACGCGGCCGCCGTTCGCCGTCACCGGAACGCTAGGAGCTGGAGCGCACTCCAGGTCAAGACCCGCCGCGCACGCCTCCCGCCCGCGCCGTACAGAACGTCGATTCACCTTGAAAACATCTTCCCGAAATTCCGTGTTTTCCGGGGCGCCGAGAAATTCACGACGCGTTCAACGTATTCGGAACGGAAAGCCTCACTTCTCGATGTGCGCACAACCATCCCTGATCAGGCCCCGTCTGATACGGCGAAAACGAGAAGATCGAGGAATTCGAATTCGCTGGGGGCCTGCCGAACAATGGACCGCACGACCCGGCCCGAGGGGCCGCGCACGACGGCACGCGCCGCCCTGCTCGCCGCCGTCGTCACCGTCACCGCCTTCTGCGCCGCCGACGTCCTCGCGCGCAGCCGGCCCTTCGGCCCCCGCACCCGTGACGTCAACGACCTGGGCAACCAGTACATACCGTTCCACGCCCACCTGTGGGACCTGCTGCACGGCCGCGCCGACGGCGGCCTCCTCGTCAACTGGCAGTCCGGCTACGGCGCCGGCTTCCTGCCCGACCTCGGCACCTATCTGGGCAGCCCGTTCGCCCTGCTCGTCGCCGTCTTCCCGCGGAACGAGATCGACCTCGCGGTCTACGTGATCACCGTCCTGAAGACCGCGTCGGCCGGCGCCGCCATGGCCTGGCTGCTCCTGGCCCTGCGCCCCGGACGCTGGTGGGCGGCCGGCCTGCTCGGCGCCTCCTACGCCCTGTGCGGCTGGAGCGTGGCCGACGCCTCGTACAACCCCATGTGGCTGGACGGCCTCATCGCCCTGCCGCTGCTCTGCCTGGCCGGCGAATGGGCGCTCGCCGGACGCCGCCGGGTGCTCGGCGTCCTCGTCGTGGCCCTCGCCTGGACGGCCAACTTCTACACCGCCTACATGGCCACCCTCGGCGCCGGACTGGTCCTGCTGCTGCGCCTGCTGCTCGCGGACCCGCCCCGCCGGCGTGCGCTCGCCGCGGCCGGCCGGGCCGCGCTCACCGCCGCCCTCGGCATGGGCCTCGCCGCCCCGCTGGTCGCCGTCGTCTACTTCGGCACCGAACACGCCTACCCCGGCAGGTTCCACGCGTTCAGCCCGGTACCGGACGAGGACCTGCTGGCCCGGCTGCTGCCGACCACCTACGGCTTCGGCTCCCCGGCCCTCTACGTGGGCCTGACCGCCCTGCTGCTCGCTCTCGCCCTGCCGTTCCACCGCGCGGTCCCGGCCCGGGTGCGCACCGGCTGGACCCTGCTCGTGCTGCTGGTGACCCTGTCACTGCAGTGGACGCCCACCCATCTCCTGTGGCATGCCTTCGCCACACCGCAGGGCAGCCCCTACCGGCAGGCCTTCGTGGTGTGCGGACTGCTGGTCATCGCCGCCTGGCACACCCTCTCGTACGGCCCGCCGCCCCCGCGCGTCCTGGCCGCCGCGGCCGCGCTGCTCGCCCTGGTCGCCGTCCTCGCCGGCCGCAGCCACCTGGTGCGCCCGCACACCTGGCCGGTGCTGCTGCTCGCCGCCGCCGGGGCGCTCGGCGGCCTGGCCCTGCTGGGCCGCGCGGACTCCGGGCGGCGCGCGCGGGCCCTGGCCGGGCTGGCCGCCGTGCTCCTGCTCGGCGCACAGCTCGGCGAGAGCGCCGCCACCTCCGCCGTGGCCACCCGGGCGCGCCTCGCCCACCTCGACGACTACGCGCCCTGGGGGCCGCGGCAGCAGCGGCAGGCGGCGGCGATCGCCCGGGCCGACGGGTGGCCCCGGTACCGCACCGACCCCGGCCGCGAACAGACCGTCGCCAACGACCCGTTGCTGGTCGGCGGCCAGGGCGCCCAGTACTACAGCAGCCTCACCTCCGACGTGCTCAGCCGCACCCTCACCGCGCTCGGCGGCGGCTGGACCTCCCGCGGCCGGAGCGTGCAGAGCCTGGACAACCCCGTCACCGACGTCGTCTTCTCCGTCGGCGCCCGGGTGCACTCCCCGCCGGACCCGCACCAGTCGAGGCCGCCGCACGACGGCGGCGGCGGACCGGTCACCGTCACCCGGCGGGACGTGCCGCCCCTGGTGACCGTGCGCGACGCACCCGCGCGTACCGGGTTCGGGCCGTCGCCCTACCGCAACCAGGAACTGCTGCTCGGCAGCCGCGTCTACACCGTGCCCCGGACCACCGTGCGCGACGACGCGGGGCGGCCCGCACCGGGCGGCGGGGTCGGCACCGGCAACGCGCTCGCCCACCCGACGGTCACGGCCGGCTGCCCGGCCGGCAGCCAGGTGTTCCTGTGGGCCCCGCACTTCTCGGGCACCGCGCGCCTGGACGGCGCCCGGGCCGACGCGCGCTTCCGGTTCGCCCACCCGCGCAACCGCGCCGCCATGGAGCCGCTCGGACCCGCCCCGGCGTCCGGACGGCTGCGCGTCACGCTCACCCCCGACCGGCCCGGCCGCGTCCCCGGCGGCGCCGTCGGCTGCCTGGACACCGGCCGCCTGCGCGCCGCCGCCGCCCGCCTGACGGCCACCGGCGCCACGCGGGTCACCGTCTCCGACGGCACCCTGCGCGCCGAACTGCCCGCCCGCAGCCGGGGTACCGCCGTCGTGGCCGTCCCCCGGACCGCCGGCTGGCGGTGCGCCGCGGGCGACGGCCGGCCCCGGCCCGCCGAGTCGTACCACGGACTGATCGCCGTCCCGCTCGACGGCGCCTCCACCTCGCTGACCTGCACCTTCCACCCGCCCGGCCTGCGGCTGGGCGCAGTCGTCGGGGCCGGCTCGCTCCTGACGCTCGCCGTGCTCGCCGTGCTCGGGGCCGTGCGCCGCCGGCGCGTCCCGGCACCGCACCCGACCACACCGCCACGCGAGCGCGTGACCACCGTGCTCCGACCGCGCCCTGGGGGAGACCCGTCATGCTGATATCGATCGTCGTGCCCTGCTACGACGAGGAGGCCGTCCTCGAACGGTTCCACGAGGCGGTCCAGCGGACCGCCGACGAACTGCTGCCGCTCGGGCACGACATGGAGTTCGTCTACGTCGACGACGGCAGCCGCGACCGCACCCTCGCCGTGCTGGAGGACCTCGCCGGGCGCGACTCCCGGGTGCGGTACGTCTCCTTCAGCCGCAACTTCGGCAAGGAGGCGGCCCTGCTGGCCGGCCTCCGGCACGCCGGCGGCGACTCGGTCGTCGTGATGGACGCCGACCTCCAGCACCCGCCCGAGCTGATCGAGCGCATGGTCCGGCTGCGCGAGCAGGGCCACGACCAGGTCATCGCCCGGCGCACCCGCGCCGGCGACCGGCTCACCCGCACCCTCACCGCCCGCCTGTACTACCGGCTCGTCAACCGCCTGGTCGACGTCGAACTGGTCGACGGCGTCGGCGACTTCCGCCTGATGTCGCGCCGCGTGGTGGACGCGGTGCTGGCCCTCACCGAGTACAACCGCTTCTCCAAGGGCCTGTTCGCCTGGGTGGGCTTCCCGAGCACCACCTTCGAGTACGAGAACGCCGCGCGTGAGGCGGGCCGCACCTCCTGGAACCTGCGCAGCCTGCTCAACTACGGTCTCGACGGCCTGCTGTCCTTCAACAACCGGCCGCTGCGCGCGGCCCTCTGGCTCGGCATGGGCCTGCTGCTGTGCGCCGGCCTGTACACCACCTGGATCGTGGGCGCCGCACTCGTCAACGGCGTCGACACCCCCGGCTATGTGACCATCATCACCGCGGTCACGGCCCTCGCCGGCGTGCAGATGGTCATGCTGGGAGTCATCGGGGAGTACACCGGCCGCATCTACTACGAGGTGAAGGGGCGTCCGCACTTCCTGGTCAAGGCGACCAACGTGGAACGAACGAAAGACCTCATCCCTTGATTCTGAGACAGATCGTCACCTTCGCCGTGGTCGGTGTCGTCAACACGGCCGTCTACTACGGCCTTTACCTGTTGTTCCTGCACCGGCTGCCCTATCTCGGCGCGCACGTTCTGGCATTCCTGCTCAGCATGGTCGGATCCTTCTTCCTCAATGCGCGGTTCACCTACCGGACGCGGCCCACCTGGCGGAAATTCCTGCTGTTCCCGCTGACGAACGTCACCAATTTCCTCGTCACCACCGCGGGCGTGTACGTGATCGTGGACGTCCTGCACGCCGGGAGCCGCTTCGCCCCGCTGCTCGCCTCCGCCGCCGCGATCCCGGTGACGTTCGTGGTGTCCCGCCGCATCATGCTGCCCGGCGGCAGGAGCGCCGGCGACCGGCCGCGCCTCTCGGCGTGACGCCCGAATCCGGTTGAGACACGGGCCCGCGGTACGCCAGGGTCCACGGCATGGAGTTCTTCTGCTACCACCGCGACCGGCCCGGCTCGACGGCGTTGCGCGGCGAACTGACCGAGGAGCACTGGTCGTACATGGACCGGTACGCGGCGGAACTGATCGCGCGCGGCCCGACCTTCGCCGGGGACGGCACGCCCACGGGCAGCGTGCACATCGTCGACCTGCCCGGCCCCGCCGCCGCCCGCGCGTTCGCCTTCGACGAGCCCAACCACCAGGCCGGCGTGTACCGGGACGTGCTGCTGCGCCGGTGGCGCGACCTGCTGGGGCGTACCATGTGGGACTTCCCCGGCGGGGCGGCCGGCGGCAACCGGTACCTGGTGCTCGGGCTCGGCGCGCGGGGGACCACCGGGCCCGAGGTGCCGCCCGGGCGGGACGACCTGATCGCGTTCGGGCCGCTGCTCTCCGACGACGGCGCCACCTGGCTGGGCACGGCGGCCCTGGTCCGGGCCCCGGACCCGGAGACCGCCCGGGCCGTCCTGGCCCCGGACGAGTACGCCGCCGTCGAGGTCCACGACTGGGAGTTCGGCGGGCGGCGCTGAGCGGACCGTGCCGCGGCCCCGGCCGGCCGCGGCCGGTTGGTCCGTCCGGTCCATGCGGGCCGCCCGGCGGCCCGGGGTCGTCGATCGGCGCGCCCGCGCCGCCTAGCATGCTCACCGCTCAGGGGTTCCCCGGACCGAGGACGGAGTCGGCGACGTGCCCTTCGCTGAGTCCGCGGGCGGCGGGCCCGCGCCGCCCGGCCCGGCCCCGTCGGCGGCGCCGCGCTCCACGGCGCCGCTGCTGGCCGTGTGCGCCGGGTACTTCATGGTCATCCTGGACGTCACGATCATCAACGTGGCCGTGCCGGTGGTCGGCCGGGACCTCGGCGCCTCGCTCACCGGCATCCAGTGGATCACGGACGGGTACACCCTGGTCTTCGCCGGCTTCCTGATGACCGGCGGCGCGCTGGGCGACCGGCTGGGCAACCGGAGCGTCTTCCGCGCGGGCACCGGGGTGTTCACGGCGGCCTCGGCGGCGTGCGCGGCCGCGCCGGACGCCTCCCTGCTGGTCGCGGCCCGGCTGCTGGAGGGGCTCGGCGCGGCCCTGATCGTGCCCGGCTCCCTCGCCCTGCTCCAGGAGGCCTATCCGGAGCCGGCCGCCCGCTCACGGGCCTTCGGGCTCTGGGGGTCGATGGCCGGCATCGCGGCCTCCGCCGGGCCGCTGCTGGGCGGGCTGCTGGTCTCCACGGCGGGCTGGCGCTGGGTCTTCCTGATCAACCTGCCGGTCGGCGTGGTCTGCCTGGTGCTGACGTCCCGGTTCGTGGCGCCCTCGCCGCGGCACCCCGGCCGGGCCCTGGACTGGCCGGCGCAGTGCGCCGTGGTGGCGGCCGTGGCGCTGCTCACCGCCGCGCTCAACGAGGCGGGGCGGCGCGGCTGGACCGACCCGGCCGTGCTCGCCGGTCTCGCCCTGACCGCACTCGCCGTGGCGGCGTTCGCCGTGCGCGAGCGGCTCGCCCGGTCTCCCGCCCTCCCGCCGGCGCTGCTGCGCTCCCGGGCGATGAGCGGCGGGGCCGCCGTCGGCCTGCTGTTCAACTTCGCCTTCTACGGCATGGTCTTCACCGCCAGCCTGTACTTCCAGCACCAGCGCGGCTACAGCGCCCTGCGGACCGGGCTGGCCCTCTTCCCCGCGGTGGCGATGACGATGTTCGCCTCCGTGCTCTCCGGGCGGCTGAGCCGCCGCACCGGCGACCGTCCGCTGGTGGTCTCCGGCATGCTCCTGGGCGCCCTGGGGCTGGCCGGCTGGGCCGCGGCCGGGCCGGATCCCGCGTACCCGCTGCTGGTGCTCCCCATGATGGCCGCCGGGTTCGGCACGTCCTTCGCGCTGACCGGCTCGACCGCCACCGTGATGGGCGCGGCGCCCCCGGCCTACGCGGGCGCCGCCTCCGCCCTGTTCAACACCACCCGCCAGGTCGGCAGCGCCACCGGCGTCGCCCTGGGCGGCAGCCTCCTGGCCACCGGCACCGACTACGGCACCGGCCTGCGCACCGCCATGGCCGCCGGCGCCCTCGCCTACCTGTCCGCCGCGGCCCTCGCCTGGCGGAGCGTCCCGGTCCGGGCGGCCCCGCCGGGCCGCTGACGCGCCGGCCGCGCCCGGCGCACCCCACCCGGCCGGCCCGGCCTCCCGGCCGGCGAGGCGGCCCCGCGGCCGCACCGGGTGCCGGTCCGGGCCTGGACCGAGTGCCGCCCCGCACTACATGCCGCCCGCGCGTTCGACCGCCTTGATCCGGGAGTCGATCGCCTCGCCGAGGAGGCAGGCCGCGCGCAGCTCGCGGAACGACGTGCCGAGGGCGTCGTGCGCCTCCTTCAAACGGTCGGCGTCCAGGTGGGCAAGGGCCTTCCGGCAGTTCAGGGTCGTGTAGGCGGCGTTGAGCATGAACCGCTCCCACAGCTTCTGCGCCTGGGGGTCGGGGACGTCGAAGTACGAGGCCGCGTCGAGGACCGTCCGGCCGATGCGCTCACAGTTGGGGCGTATGCGATCGAGGTAGGAGGGCGGCTTCTTCCCGGCGACGAACACCCGCCCGATCGCGGCGATGCCGTCCCGTTCGCGGCGGACACGCTTCAGGAGTTCCTCCCCGCCGAGCCGGCTCCAGGCGTTCACCTGCATCGCCCTGATCCGCGGGGAGACCGGCCCGGTCCTGATCCTGGGCTGCACCTTCCGGGCCTGCTCCTGCGAGTCGCGCAGGGCGGACTCCTGCCAGTGACGGACGTCGGAGCTGGCCGCGACCACCTCCTCCTGGTGTGCCGCCCGGGCCGCGGAGACCGTCAGCGCCAGGGCGCACAGCGCCGCCGGCAGGACGCGGCGCACGCGCGGACCCTCCCTCCCCCGCGGCGCCGGGGAGGCGGGCCGCCGCCGGAGCCCGGGCGCCCTGCGGACGGCCGACACCGTCGCGGCCACCACGAAGGCCGCGACGGTCACGGTCATCACCGCGAAGTCCAGGACGGTGTGGGAGTCCGTCCAGCCGGCGAGCCTGCCGGGCCGCCATCCGCAGGACGACTCGAAGAGGCTCAACCGGTCGACGCAGCCGTCGAAGGTCAGCAGCGCCACCGGGGCGGCCAGGCCCACCAGCACGGTGGTCTGGGCGGCGGCGAGAGTGACGAGCAGCCGGTAGCGGTCCGCCCGCACGGCGGCGACCACGGCGGCCGTGAGGGCCGCCGCGGTCAGCGCGACGAAGGTCCAGGCGAGGAAGAGCAGCCCCGGAACGCTGGCCCGCCGCGGATCGGCCCCGGAGACGCCGGCCTGCGGGATCAACAGCACCGCCACCACGACGGCCCAGCACCCGACCCCGCACAGCAGGCTCGGCGGCATCACCCGGCGCATCCCGGGCAGGGCCTCGGCAGGCGGCTCCACGGCGCCCTCGATGTCGCGTGCGGCGCCGCGCGTCCAGGGCGGCGCGCCGGGACGAGGGCGGAGCGCCCAGGCCGCCAGCGGCACGACCCACAGGGCCGCGACCGCGAGGCCGACGAGCGGCACTCCTTGCGCCAGATTCAGCATGAACGGGGAGACGAGGGCGATCGCCGACAGCATCGTCCGGTGGTCCGCGGCCGGGCCGGGGTACACCTGCTCCAGCCACTGCCGGAACCCCGCGGGGTCGTACCACCATCCGGTCGCGAGCCGCACCCCGTAGCCGTGCCACCAGGTGAACCACTGCGCCAGTGCCAGTCCGCCCGCCACCAGGCTCACGACCAGGGCCGGCCGGAGCGTGCGCCCCCGCCACGTCCTGACCCACAGCTGGGCGCACTGAGCGGTCCACCAGGTGAAGGCGGGGCCGCCGAGCAGGAACTGCAGCAGCAGCGTGCTCCGGCTCGGGAAGAACTGCGCGATCGTGCCCTGACCGCTGATCAGGTTGCCCACGGTCATGCCGGCCCCCAGCCACAGCCCCGCCCGGATGCCGGAGGGAGGGCGGCGCCCGGTCAGCACCGCGTGGATCACCGCCCGCCACAGGGCGGTCCCGACGACCCCCGCGACCGTGCCCGCCGCCACCAGCGCAGCCGCCTGCCCGACGAGCTGGCCGACCGTGTACTGGACGTACGGCATCGGGGCGGCCAGGAGCTGGGTGTTGATCAGAACGGCGCCGGCGCCGGTCAGGAACATCGGCAGGGCGAAGACGCCGTACACCGGACCGGCGTCCGTCAGGGCGTCCTGGCGCAGGTCCCACCGGGGATGGGGGCGCCACAGACCCGCGAACGTGGCCAGTTCGCGGGTCAGCACGCCGCCCCTCTTCGCCGGCGCCGTGCCGTGCCAGCCGCGGGGGTCGGCGCCCCAGCGCGCCGCGGCGCGATCGGCGTGGAACTCCCGGCTGCGCAGGACGTCCGACCGCGCGAGGTACACCAGGGCGGTGAGGAAGGCCACCAGCAGGACACTGCGCGAGGGGACCGCCAGCAACCGGCTGCCGGACCGCAGCCCGTTGAAGAGGATCATGGCCAGCCCCACCAGGTACGGCGGAGCGGCCAGGGCCAGGAAGACCCGCCAGAGGGCGACCGTCGCGTAGGTGAGGGTGATGTCCCCGTTGCGTATGTGGGCGAACTCGTGCAGCAGGACCGCGCGGAAGCCCTCGGGGTCGCGGACCCGGCGGGCGAGCAGGCCGCCGTGCAGGCTCAGGACCGGCTTCCCGGTGCGGCCGAACACCAGCGCCCCGACGGAGGCGGCCGCCGGGTCCACCACGACACGCGGCATCCGGGCCACCCCGGCCACCGAGGCGACCTCCTCCAGGACGCGCCGGATCTCCCCGTCCCCGTCCACCGCGGCCAGCGGGACCACCCGGCTCCGCCGGGCCTTCCACACCGGCAGCCAGCCGAACAGCGCGACGGCGGCGGCGGCCAGCAGGGCCAGCCAGGAGACGGGCACCCACCACGGCGGCGGCTGTGCGAAGCGGCGCTGGCAGTTCGCGTACGCCATGCCCTGGTTGATCTGGCTGACGGCGGCCTGCAGATCGGAGGGGTGGCTGGGGTCGAGCCCCGCGGCGAGGCCGCAGCCGGAGGAGTCGGCGTGCGAGACCCACCAGATGGCGACGTACATCAGCATCAGGCCGCTGGTCGCCAGGATCAGGATCACCAGAACGGCGAACCGCACGGTGGTGCCGTCGCCGACCGGCCGCGTGTCACCGCAAGCCGTCCCCGTGTCCGCTGCCACCGCCGGCTAGCCCTGCGACTGGTCGGCGTCCCCGGCCGGTGCGGTCAGGGTTCTGCCCGCGTCCGCCGGCTCTCGCGGCGCGGCCGGGGCCGCGGGCGGGTCCGTCCGCTCCTCCGGCGCGATCAGCGCCAGTCTCGCGACCACCGCGTCCGCGAGCGATTCCGCGCGCTCCCGCGCGAGCCCGCGCCGCCCGGCCGTCTCCGTGATCCGGCGGTGGACCTCGGCGAGCTGGCCGGGGGTCAGCGGCGGGACGGTCACCGCGGGACTCCCGCGCCGCGATCTCCTGCGCAGCAGCGACCTCAGGCCGGCCGTCGTGCTCTCCGCGGCGGCGCTTCCGATCTGCCGGGCCGCCTGGTCCACCACCAGCCACACCACCGGGGCCACCAGCACCGTGATCTCGCCCAGGCCGAAACCGAGCGGATCCGGGCGTCCCCGGCCCCCGCGCTCCAGCCGCCGCAGGACGACCGCGTCGTCGAGGTGGGCCAGCCCCGCGACGACCGGCAGTTCCTCGGGGGCGGTCTCCGCCACCACGTCGCGCACCACATCGCGCACCCGGACGCTGCCGCACCCGGACGGCGCCGCCTCAGATCCCATGACGACCCCCCGTGTCCCGAAGATCCCTGCCGCCCACGCTACTCCCGGGGACCGGGTCCCCACGGCGCTTCGGCAGGCCAAAGCGCAGGCGAGTCCGGGACGATTGCATAAACGTGCAGCAATCCGTATAGTCATGCCATCCGGAGGAGGATGGACATGGTGGTACGTGCGGCGGTGGCCGGAGCGAGCGGGTACGCGGGCGGTGAGGTCCTGCGGCTGCTCCTCGCGCACCCCGAGGTCGAGATCGGGGCCCTGACGGCGAGCTCCAACGCGGGCCGGCGGCTCGGCGAGCTCCAGCCGCACCTGCTGCCGCTGGCCGGCCGGGTGCTGGCCGAGACCACGCCGGAGAACCTCGCCGGGCACGACGTCGTCTTCCTGGCGCTGCCCCACGGGCAGTCCGCCGCCGTCGCCGAGCGGCTCGGCCCGGACGTCCTCGTGGTCGACATGGGCGCCGACTTCCGGCTGCGGGACCCGGCCGACTGGGAGCGGTTCTACGGCTCCCCGCACGCCGGCACCTGGCCCTACGGCCTCCCCGAACTGCCGGGTGCCCGCGCCGCGCTGGAGGGGTCCAAGCGCATCGCGGTACCCGGTTGCTACCCGACCGCCGTCTCCCTCGCCCTGTACCCCGCCTACGCGGCCCGTCTCGCCGAACCCGAGGCGGTGGTCGTCGCCGCGTCCGGCACCTCGGGCGCGGGCAAGGCGCCCAAGCCGCACCTGCTCGGCAGCGAGGTGATGGGCTCCATGACGCCGTACGGCGTCGGCGGGGGCCACCGGCACACCCCCGAGATGATCCAGAACCTCAGCCGGGCGGCGGGGGAGCGGATCTCGGTCTCCTTCACCCCGACCCTCGCGCCGATGCCGCGCGGCATCCTCGCCACGTGCAGCGCGAAGGCCGCCCCCGGGGTGACGGCGCGGTCCGTCCGCACCGCCTACGAGAAGGCCTACGCCGACGAGCCCTTCGTCCACCTGCTCCCCGAGGGGCAGTGGCCGGCCACGGCGTCCGTGTACGGCTCCAACGCCGCGCAGGTGCAGGTCGCGTACGACGACGCCGCGGGCCGGGTCATCGCGATCAGCGCCATCGACAACCTGACCAAGGGCACCGCCGGCGGCGCCCTGCAGAGCATGAACCTCGCCCTGGGTCTCCCGGAGACCACGGGACTTTCCACGATCGGAGTCGCACCGTGAGCGACGCACGTGCAGCCGCCGGGCCGCAGACGACGACGATGGCCGCACCGCTGCGCTGCGCGGGCGGAGAAGCGAACAAGGAGATGCAGTGAGCGTCACGGCAGCCAAGGGATTCACGGCGGCGGGCATCGCCGCCGGGATCAAGGAGAACGGCAACCCCGACCTGGCCCTCGTGGTCAACGACGGGCCCCGCCGAGCCGCCGCCGGCGTCTTCACCTCCAACCGCGTGAAGGCCGCCCCGGTGCTCTGGTCCGAGCAGGTCATCAGGAGCGGCCAGGTGTCGGCCGTCGTGCTGAACTCCGGCGGCGCCAACGCCTGCACGGGCCCCAAGGGCTTCCAGGACACCCACGCCACCGCGGAGAAGGCGGCCGAGGTGCTCGGCCGGGGCGCCGTCGAGATCGCCGTCTGCTCCACCGGGCTCATCGGCGTGCCGCTCCCGATGGACAAGCTCCTGAAGGGGGTGGAGACGGCCGCCGGCGCCCTGAGCGAGCACGGCGGCGAGAAGGCCGCCATCGCCATCAAGACCACCGACACCGTCCACAAGACGTCCGTGGTGACCTGCGGGTCCCCCCGGACGGAGTCCGGGGGAGGGTGGACCGTCGGCGGCATGGCCAAGGGCGCGGGCATGCTCGCGCCGGGCCTCGCCACCATGCTGGTCGTCCTGACCACCGACGCCGACCTCGGCGGCGAGGTGCTGGACGAGGCCCTGCGCGCCGCGACCCGGGTCACCTTCGACCGCGTCGACTCCGACGGCTGCATGTCCACCAACGACACCGTGCTGCTGCTCGCCTCCGGCGCCTCCGGCATCACTCCCGGGTACGAGGAGTTCGCCGAGGCCGTCCGGCAGGTGTGCGACGACCTCGGCCGGCAGCTCATCGGCGACGCGGAGGGCGCCAGCAAGGACATCAGGATCGAGGTCGTCAACGCGGCGACCGAGGACGACGCCGTCGAGGTGGGCCGCTCGATCGCCCGCAACAACCTGCTCAAGTGCGCCCTGCACGGCGAGGACCCGAACTGGGGCCGTGTCCTGTCCGCCATCGGCACCACGAAGGCCGCCTTCGAACCGGACCGGCTGAACGTGGCCATCAACGGCGTCTGGGTCTGCAAGAACGGTTCCGTGGGCGAGGACCGCGAGCTGGTCGACATGCGCTACCGCGAGGTGCACATCGTCGCCGACCTCGCCGCGGGCGACGAGACCGCGACCGTCTGGACCAACGACCTGACCGCCGACTACGTCCACGAGAACAGCGCCTACTCCTCATGACCACGACGCGGAAACACACGGCACTGCCCAAGGCCCAGATCCTCATCGAGGCGTTGCCCTGGCTGACCCGGCACCACGGCAGGACGGTCGTCATCAAGTTCGGCGGCAACGCCATGGTCGATGAGGACCTGAAGGCCGCCTTCGCCCAGGACGTCGTCTTCCTGCGGCACGCCGGCCTCAAGCCGGTCGTCGTGCACGGCGGCGGTCCGCAGATCAGCGCCGCCCTCGACCGGCACGGCATCGTCAGCGAGTTCAAGGCGGGCCTCCGGGTCACCACCGAGGACGCCATGGACGTCGTACGGATGGTGCTCGCCGGGCAGGTGCAGCGCGAACTGGTCGGCCTGCTCAACCAGCACGGTCCCCTCGCCGTCGGTCTGACCGGCGAGGACGCCCACACCATCACCGCCACCAAGCACCAGCCCGAGATCGACGGCGAGCTGGTCGACATCGGGCGGGTCGGCGAGATCACCGAGATCGACACCGGCACCATCGAGGCACTGCTCGCCGACGGCCGCATCCCGGTCGTGTCCTCGATCGCCAGGTCACAGGACGACGGACATGTCTACAACGTCAATGCTGATACGGCGGCTGCGGCACTCGCTGCGGCACTGGGGGCCGAGACCCTCATGGTCCTCACGGACGTCGAGGGCCTCTACGAGGACTGGCCCGACTCCGACGAGGTGATCAGCCGCCTCACCGCCTCCCAGCTCGAGAAACTGCTGCCCGAGCTGTCCGCGGGCATGGTCCCGAAGATGGAGGGCTGCCTGCACGCCGTGCGGGGCGGCGTGCGCACCGCCCGCGTCATCGACGGCCGGGTGCAGCACTCGATCCTGCTGGAGATCTTCACCGACGAGGGCATCGGCACGATGGTCGTGCCCGACGAGACCGAGGGGGAGCAGTCGTGACGGGCAACCAGGAGCTGACCGCGCGGTGGCAGGGCGCGCTCATGAACAACTACGGCACCCCCCGGCTGCCCCTCGTGCGCGGTGCGGGAGCCCGGCTGTGGGACGCCGACGGCAAGGAGTACCTCGACTTCGTCGGCGGCATCGCGGTCAACGCGCTCGGCCACGCCCACCCGGCCGTGGTGGAGGCCGTCAGCCGGCAGATCGGATCCCTCGGCCACGTCTCCAACCTGTTCGTCGCCGAGCCGCCGGTCGCCCTCGCCGAGCGCCTGCTGCAGCTCTTCGGCCGGGACGGCAGGGTCTACTTCTGCAACTCCGGGGCCGAGGCCAACGAGGGCGCCTTCAAGATCGGCCGGCTCACCGGGCGGACCCACATGGTCGCCACCCAGGGCGGCTTCCACGGCCGCACGATGGGCGCCCTCGCGCTCACCGGCCAGCCCGGCAAGCAGCAGCCGTTCCTGCCGCTGCCCGGCGACGTCACCCACGTCCCCTACGGCGACGCGCAGGCGCTGGCCGCCGCGGTGACCGAGGAGACGGCCCTGGTGATCATCGAGCCGATCCAGGGCGAGAACGGGGTCGTGGTGCCCGCGGCCGGCTACCTCAAGGCGGCCCGCGCCATCACCGCCGCCACCGGCGCCCTGCTGGTGCTCGACGAGGTGCAGACCGGCGTCGGCCGCACCGGCGACTGGTTCGCGTACCAGGCCCACGAAGGCGTCCTGCCGGACGTCGTCACGCTCGCCAAGGGACTCGGCGGCGGGCTGCCGCTCGGCGCCACCGTCGCCTTCGGCCGCGCCGCCGAGCTGCTGCGGCCCGGCCAGCACGGCACCACCTTCGGCGGCAACCCGGTCGCCTGCGCCGCCGGACTCGCCGTCCTGGACACCATCGCGGACGAGGGACTCCTGGCCAACGTCAAGCGGCAGGGCGAGAAGCTGCGCGACGGGATCGAGTCGCTGGGCCACCCGCTGGTCGACCACGTCCGGGGCGCGGGTCTGCTCCTGGGTATCGTGCTCACCGGGCCGCACGCGCCACAGGTGCAGCAGGCGGCCCAGGAAGCCGGGTTCCTGGTGAACGCGCCCGCTCCCGACGTCGTACGGCTCATGCCGCCGCTGAACCTGCGCGACGACGAGACGGGCGCCTTGCTGCGGGCACTGCCCGGCATCCTCGACGCAGCCGACGGGGACGGACGAACCGGGGAATGAGACGACGATGAGCCAGGCGCAGGACCACGAGCAGGCGGCGGGCGCCGGACCCGCCGTCCCGCAGACCCGCACCGCCCGCCACCGCCGGATCGTGGACATCCTCAACCGGCAGCCGGTGCGGTCCCAGAGCCAGCTCGCGAAGCTGCTCGCCGACGACGGTCTGAGCGTCACCCAGGCGACGCTCTCCCGGGACCTCGACGAGCTGAACGCGGTGAAGATCCGCAACAACGACGGCGACCTGATCTACGCGGTGCCCAGCGAGGGCGGCTTCCGCACCCCGCGCGCCCCGCTGGGCGAGTCGGCGAAGGAGGAGCGGATGCGGCGGCTCTCCCAGGAGCTGCTGATCTCCGCCGAGGCCTCCGCCAACCTCGTGGTGCTGCGCACCCCGCCCGGCGCGGCCCAGTTCCTCGCCTCGGCGATCGACCAGGCCGAGCTGCACGACATCCTCGGCACCATCGCGGGCGACGACACCCTGCTGCTGATCAGCCGGAACCCGGTCGGCGGCCAGGCGCTCGCCGACCATCTGCTGCGGCTGGCACAGAACGGGCAGTGACCCGCGTGCGGGTCCCGCCCGACCGGCGGACAATGGCCTTGTGATCTTCCGGAGCCGGGGCGCAATCCCCTGGCGGCGGCCGTCCGTATACAGAGGTGTGTCGGGTTACGGGTCACCGGTGGACCGTCTTCCGGACGAGGCTCTTCTGTCCGGACTCTCCACCGGTGACGAGGAACTCGCCGTCGCCTTCGTACGGAGGTTCCAGCACAGGGTCTTCGGTGTCGCCATGGCGGTCACCGGTGACCCGCAGCTCGCCGAGGACATCGCCCAGCAGACGTTCGAGCGTGCGTGGCGTCATGCGCAGATCTACGACTCGCGCCGCGGGTCGGTCACGACCTGGCTGACGACCATCGCGCACAACCTCGCCATCGACGCCGTCCGCGCCCGGCGGACGCAGGCGGTGGCGCCCGAGGACATCGAGGCGCTCCTGGGCGTCGTCACCGAGACGCCCGAGCGCTGGGCGCTGGCCGACGAGGCCTCGTCCCAGCTCCGGAGCGCCCTGGCGCGGCTGCCGCGGGAGCAGGCGCGTGCGCTGGTGATGGCGGGCGTCTACGGGATGACGGCCCAGCAGATCGCCGAACAGGAGAAGATTCCGCTGGGCACCGCCAAGACGCGGATCAGGGCGGCCATGGGCAAACTGCGGACCACCCTCGCCGCTCCGAAGCGAGGCGACCATGTCCTGTGAGGTGACCTGCGGGAGACTGCGGGAGCTCGGCGCCGAGCTGGCGCTCGGCGTGCTCGACGGCCGCGAACGGGCCGAGGCCGTCGAGCATCTGGAGCACTGCGCGGACTGCCGCGAGTACATCGAGCACCTCACCCTGGTCGGCGACCGGCTGATCGGCCTGCTGCCGGGCCGCGAGCCGCCCCCCGGCTTCGAGACCCGGGCGGCGCGCGCCCTGACCGGGGACACGACCGCCGACGAGGGGCGCCCGCACGCGCGGGCGCCCGGCCGTCTCCGCGAGGGACTGTACGGCCGCGTCCGGCGCAGCCGGCTGCGGCTGGCCTCGGCGGCCGTCGCCTTCGCCGTCGCGGCCGGGTTCGCCGGCTGGGGCATCGGCACCGCCGTCGAGCAGGTCACGGCCTCGCCCGCCGCGACCGAGACCATGCTGGTCGGCGATCTGACCTCGGCCCGGTCCGGAGGCGGGCCCGGCGGCGAGGTCTACGCCCATTCCGGCCGGCCGGGCTGGGTGTTCATGACCGTCGACCTGACCGGCCCCGGCGCCGGGTACAACGGCAAGGTCACCTGTCTGCTGGAGCGCTCCGACGGCACCACGGTGCGGCTCGGCGAGTTCCCGGTGCGCGACGGGCGCGGCGCCTGGGGCGTGGCGGCCCCCGTCGACGCCGCCGCGGTCTCCGGCGCCCGCCTGACCTCGCCGGACGGCACGGTCCTCGCCACCGCCCCGCTGGAGACCGGCCGGATCACCACCGGCGAGGCGTGAACCCGGGGCACCCCGCGGGGACCCGGGCGCCCGGTGACGGCCTCAGCCGCGAGGGCGTCGCGTGCCGGGCAGGGTGTCGGCGAGGGCGGCGGACAGCTCGTCGAGCGCGGGCCGCGCTCCGGGGCCGGGGCGCAGGCAGGCGTCGACGGCGGCGGCGAGGGCGGGCGGCAGCCGGCGGCGGGCGGCGACGGGCGGGGCGGTCGCCTCCAGCTGGGGGTAGCGCCGGCGGTCCGCCTCCCCGGTGCGCCCGCCGCGGCCGAACGCCGGCTCGCCGCAGGCCACCTCGAACAGGGTGACGCCGACGCCCCACACGTCGGCGGCGGCCGTCAGCGGCTCGCCGCGCGCCTGCTCCGGGGACAGGTAGCGGAAGGTGCCCACGCCCGCCGGCGCCGGGCCGGGAGGCCGCGCGAGACCCAGGTCCAGCACCTTCGCGTGCCCGCGGTCCACCACCACGTTGGACGGCTTGAGGTCCAGGTGCAGCAGGCCCCGGCGGTGGAGGTACTGGACGGCGGAGCACAGCTGCACGCCGAGGAGCGCCACGTCGGCGGCGGACGCCCGGTGCCGCAGCCGCCCCACCAGGTGGGACAGCGTCTCCCCGGTCAGCGTCTCCAGCACCACGAGCGGCTCGGGCGACTCGAAGGTCTCGTAGCCGCGGACCAGATGGGGGTGGCTGAACCCGCACAGCCACCGGCCCTCCCGCAGCAGCCGCTCGCCCAGCCGGGTCTCGTCCCGCCGGTCCGGCCGCACCACCTTGACCACGCACCGGCAGTCCCGGTCCTCGCTCCAGGCGTCGTGGACGTCCAGCCAGCCGGTGCGGGTCAGATGCGCCAGGATCTGGTAGCCCGGGACCGGCCGCGCGCCCGGCGCCAGGGCCGGCGCCGGCCGCGGGAGCGCCCGGGCCGGGGCGGTCACGACGGCACCCGCCCCGGGGACGGGACGCCGTCGGCGTGCAGCCGGTGCAGGCGCGCGTAGACGCCGTCGCGGCGGAGCAGCTCGTCGTGGGCGCCCTGCTCGACGACCCGGCCGTGGTCGAGCACGACGATGCGGGTGGCGTCCTGGACGGTCAGCAGGTTGTGCGAGATGACGACGGTCGTCCGCCCGGCCATGAGTCGGCGCAGCGGGTCCATGATCCGCCGGCCCGAGCGGACGTCGAGCCCGGTGGTCGGCTCGTCCAGCACCAGCACGGGCGCGTCCCGGATCATCGCCCGGGCGATGGCCAGCCGCTGGCACTGCCCGCCCGACAGGGTCCGGCCGCGCTGGCCGACCAGGGTGTCGTAACCGTCCGGGAGCATCTCGATGAACTCGTGCGCGTCCGCCGCGCGCGCCGCCGCGACGATGTCGGCCTGCGTCGCCTCCGGCCGGCCGTAGGCGATGTTCTCCCGCACGGTGCCGTGGAACACCAGTGTCTCCTGCAGCACCACGGCGACGCTGTCCCGTACGTCGGTGAGGCTGAGCTCCCGCAGGTCCCGGCCGTCGAGGCGGACCGCTCCCCGGTCGGGGTCGTAGAACCGCAGCTGGAGCTTCGCGACCGTCGACTTCCCCGCCCCGCTGGCCCCGACCAGCGCCAGGGTCTCGCCGGGCGCCACCTCGAAGGACACGTCCGACAGGGCCCAGGACGCGGCCCCCGGGTAGCGGAACCGGACGCCGTCGAACTCCACCTCGCCGCGCGCCCGGCCGATGCGCCGGGGCTCGGCGGCCTCGACGACCTGCGGGCGCTGGTCCAGCAGCTCGATGATCCGCTCGGCCGAGGCGGAGGCCGCGTAGAAGGTGGTGCCGAGGTGGGACAGGCCGCGGACCGGCCCGTACAGCTTGCCGATCAGTGCCAGGAAGACCAGCAGGCCGCCCAGCGTCAGCTGCCCCTGGGCCAGCTTCCAGGTGCCGAGGCCCATCACCGCGATGCCCCCGGCCACCTCGATGATCTCCACGACCGGCCCGTACACGGCACGGATCCGGGCCGACGTCATCGCCGCCCGGAACCTGCCGAGGTTCTCCCGCTCGAAGCGGCGCTCCTCCCATCCCTGCCGGTTGTACGCCTGCACCAGGGCGACATTGCCGAGCGACTCCTCGGCGATCGCGCTGATCGAGCCGCTGCGCCGCCTGCGTTCCCGCGACGCCGCCTTGATCAGCCGCGAGAAGTGCCGGGCGGCGCCCCAGAACAGCGGCACGATGGCGAGGGCGAGCAGGGTCAGGTCCCAGCGCAGGTAGAACAGCAGCCCGAGGAAGACGCCCAGGCGGATCACGTAGTAGAGGACGTCCGCCACCCCGGACAGCAGGAACGTCTCCACGGCGTCGACGTCGCCGGTGACCCGCGACAGCACGTCGCCGAGCCGCCGGCGTTCGAAGAAGCCGAGCGACAGCCCCTGGACGTGCCGGAAGACGTCCGAGCGCAGGGAGAGCAGGAAGCGTTCGCTGACCCAGGTGGACGTCACGTTGTCGCCGAAGCCCAGGATGCCGGAGCAGAGGATCAGCCCCAGGTAGGCCGGGGCGATCCACAGGAAGGGGCGCAGGTCCCGGGGGACGAGCACATCGTCCACGACGATCTTGAAGAGCCAGATCTCGGCCGCGTCCACGACCGGTCCGGCCAGGCTGAACAGGGCGAGCGGCACGAGCCAGCGCCGCCCGCCACGGGTGTAGGGCCAGAACCGCCGGAACACCTCACGCAGGGGCACCGGGGGCGCCGCGGCCACCAGGGCGTCGGAGGTGTCACCCACCGACAGCAGACGCCGCAGGACCTGCGCCATGGCATGCGTTCCTCGGGAGTCGGCGGCGGAGCGGACCGGGTCCTCCGGTCACCGGTCCGCTCCGCCTGGGGATGCGATCAGTAGCCGCCGTGGCCGCCGTGGCCGCCGTGGCCGCCGCGGTCACCGTGGTCGCCGTGGTCGCCGTGGCCGTGGCCGTGGTCGCGGTCGCCGAAGTCGCCGTGGTCGCCGAAGTCGCCCCGGTCGCCTTCGAAGGACGACTCGTCGCCGTGGTCATGGCCGTAGGCCGGCATGAGATTGCTGAAGATGGCCATGTGTTCCTCCTGAATCTCGTCTCACACTGGATACGTCCCAGGGGGCGACTCGGATGGCGTTTCGGGGCAAAAAGGCCAAAATTAAACTTTCCGCCGTCCCGGCCGGCCCCGCCGTCCCGGCCGGCCCCGCCGTCCCGGCCGGCCCCGCCGTCCCGGCCGGCCCCGCCGGGCACCCGCCGCCCGCCGGACCGCCCCGCCCGGCCCCGCTCAGCCCAGCCGTTCCGCCAGGCCCCCGGTGCACCGCACCTCGTCCCCGGCCGTGATCAGCAGGGCCTCCACGCCGGGCAGCGACTCCAGCCACGCCAGCCCCGCCCGCGACCCCATCGCGAAGGCGGCCGTGGCCCAGCAGTCCACCCACGTCAGCCGCGGCCCCACCACGGTCACCGAGACCAGGTCGGTGACCGCGGGGCGGCCGGTGCGCGGATCCACGATGTGCGCGCCGCGCTCCGCGGTGCCGGACGTCGCCACGGACAGCTCGTCCGCACCCGCCGCCGAGATCACCGCGGCCAGCCCGCCCGGCCGGAGCGGATCGGCCACGCCCACCCGCCACGCCCGCCGCGGTTCCGGCGCGCCCAGCATCTGGACGTCGCCGCCGCCGTTCACACTGACCCCGCACACCCCGTCGACCGCGGCGAGCAGCCGGGCGGCCCGCTCCGCGGCCCACCCCTTGACGATGCCGGTCGGGTCGAGGCCGCCCTGGTACCGAGCGCTGAACCAGCCCTCGCTGACCCGCTCCGCCTCGGCCGCCAGCTCCAGCACCTCGGCCACCTCGGACGCGCACCGCGCCACGGTCAGCTCACCCCGGGCCAGCCGGGACACCTCGCTGTCCTCGCGGTAGGTGGAGAACAGCGCGTCGGCGCGGTGCAGTCCCGCGACCGCCCCGGCCAGCGCCTCGCGCACCGCGCCGGGCCGCCCGCCGCGCACGTCGAAGGAGAAGACGGTCCCCATGACCTCCTCCGCGTGCCGCAGCGCGGCGGGGGCGTCGGCCGGCTCGCCCATCGGGTCAGCCACCCGCCTGGTCGAGCGCCGACTGCAGCGACTGCCGGTAGCCGGTGCTGGTGTAGGTGGCCCCGGACACGGCGTCGATGCGGGCGTTCCCGGCGGCCACGGCCTCCTGGTTGAGCCTCGGCACGGCGAGCGCGGTCTTCTGGCCGCTGACCCCGCCCTTCGGCGCCTGCACGGCCGCCGCCTGGGTGATCCTGCCCCCGCTGACCGTGATCCTGACCTGCACCGGGCCGTACTGCGTCTGCGCGACCCGGCCGGTGACGGTGCGGGTCCCGGCGGTACCCCGCGCACCCGGGGAGGCCGGGGAGGCGGAGCCGCCCCCACCGCCCGGCCCGGAACCGGCGCCGGTGCCGGACCCGGCGGACGCCGGCGCCTTCACCTTGTCCAGCGCCGACTGCAGCGACTTCTTGTACCCCGCGCTCGTGTACGTCGCCCCGGACACCGCGTCGATGTCGGCGTTCCCGGCGGCCACGGCCTCCTGGTTGAGCTTCGGCACCGCGAGCGCGGTCTTCTGGTCGCTGACCCCGCCCTTGGGCGCCTGTACCGCCTCCGCCTTGGTGATCTTCCCGCCGGCGACGGTCAGCCGTACCTGCACGGCCCCGTACTGGGTCTGCGCCGCGTCACCGGTGACGGTGCCCGCCGCGGCTGCGCCGCCCTGCTGCCCGCCCTGGGGGGACCGCTGCGCGGCCGCGCCCGCCTGCGGCGCCGCGCCGGCCGCCGACGCCGCCGCCGGGTCCGAGGCGGGCTTCAGCGACAGCAGCAGCACGACTCCGGACACGGTGGCCGCGGTGGCCAGCACGACGCGCCGAATGGGGTGGCTCTTCCTCATCGCTTCGCAGCTCCCGCTCACATCTCGAACGACTCGTGGTGGATACGGCGCGCGGGGACGCCCGCGCCGCGCAGCGCCTCGTACACGGACTGCGCGAACCCGGGCGGGCCGCACATGAAGACGTCGTGGCGGTCGACGTCCGGGATCTTCCGCTGGAGGTTCTCCGCCGAGATGTCCGGCCGTTCGCCGTCCGGGCTGTTGACCGCGTACATCAGCCGGGCGCCCCGTTCCTCGGCGATCGCGGCCAGCTCGTCCCAGAGTGCCAGGTCCTGGGTGGTGTTGGCCCGGTACAGCAGGGTGATGTCACCGGCCGCCCCGGGCAGCGTCTCGAACAGCGCCCGCATCGGCGTGATGCCGACCCCGCCGGCCACCAGCAGCACCTTGCCCCGGCTGCGCCGCTGCGCGGTGAGCGCCCCGTACGGGCCCTCCGCCCACACCCGGGTGCCGGGCGCCAGCTCGCGCAGCCGGGAGCTGTGGTCGCCGATCGCCTTCACCGTGATCCGCAGCATGTCCGGCCGGGGCGCCGCCGACAGCGAGTACGGGTGCGAGCTGAACCGCATCCCGGGGGCCAGGAACCGCCAGCGGAAGAACTGCCCCGCCTCGGCGCCCATCCGGTGCAGCCGCCGGCCGCCGATCAGCACCGACACGATGCCCGGCGTCTCCTCGATCACCGCCTCCACGCGCATCCGGTGACGGATGTTCAGCCGGACCGGGGTGATGACCCGGTACCAGAGCACCAGCGCCGTGACGGCGCCGTACAGCCCGTACCAGAAGGTCCTGGCGACCGGCTCGACCGCGAAGTCGTTGCCGGTGGTGATCTGGTGCCAGAAGGTCAGGAACACGGCCGCGTACGTCAGCAGGTGCACGTGGTACCAGGCGTCGTACGGCAGCCGGCGGCGGATCCCGCCGGCCGAGCTGACGCCGATCAGCACGAACAGGCCGGTGCCGATCGCGGCCTTGCCCATGTCCGGGAGCTGTTCGACGGAGTCCACGGTCTGCCGGACCACGTCTCCGAGCGACTTGCCCGCCTGCAGCGCGTAGCCCCACATGGTGAGGAACACGTGCGCGACGACCAGGCAGAGCGTGTAACGGCCGCTCATCGCGTGCCAGCGGGCCACCCGGTCGGAGCCGACCCGCCGCTCCAGCGCGGGTACCCGCGCCATCTGGAGCACGACCAGCGCCATCAGGTAACCGGCCAGCAGGCCGGTGATCCGGCCCGCGTTCAGGATCCGGCCGCCGTCGTCCGCGATGGCCGGGGTGTTGTGCCACCAGAGCCACAGCACGGCCGCCGCGCCCGCCCAGACCGCGATCAGCAGCGGAACGGCCGGGGAGCGGCGCGGGCGGATGCGGCGCATCGTCTGGCGGCGGGCGGCACGTCCGCCTGCGAGCGTGGTGGTCACGGTTCCTCCGTGGGGACTTGACCCTTGGCCCAGAGATACGCGCGGCGCGCGCCGGGTGTTCATCCGCCGGCGGAGTCCAGCGCGGACTGCAGCGACTGCTTGTAACCGGTGCTGGTGTAGGTGGCGCCCGACACCATGTCGATGTCCGCGCTCTGCGCCGCCAGCGCCTCGCGCCGCAGCTGGGGGATGGCGTAGCTGTTGATCTCCTGGTCGCGCGGGTTCTCCGTCGGGTAGGTGACCGCGGTGACGTCGGTGAGCCTGCCGCTCCGGATCGTCACCCGCACCTGCACCGGGCCCCAGCGGGTCTGGACGGTGTCCCCGGTGACCGTCCTGGTCCCGGTGTCGGGCGCCTTCGTCGACCCCGGGGAGGCACCGGAGCCGCTGCTCGTCGGCGCCGGCGCGGGCGTGCCCGCGGCGAGCGCCGGGGCGGCGTGCGGCTTCAGCGACAGCAGCAGCACCATCCCGGAGACGGTGGCCGCGCTCGCCAGCACGATGCGGCGGAAGGGGCGGTTCTTGTTCAACGCGTGCACGTCTGCGGCCTCACAGCTCGAACGACTCGTGGTGGATGCGGCGGTCCGGGACCCCGGCCGCCCGGAGCTCCCCGTACACGTCCTGTGCGAAGCCGTGCGGCCCGCAGATGTAGACGTCGTGGCCGGCCAGCCCGGGGAAGGACGCCCGCAGGGACTCCGCAGTGATGTGCGGGCGCTCGCCCCGCGGCCCGTTCAGCGCGTACAGCACCCGGCCGCCGCGCCAGCGGGCGATCGACTCCAGTTCGGCGCCGAGCGCCAGATCCGCCGCGGACCGCGCCCGGTACAGCAGGGTGACCTCGCCGGGCAGCGTCTCGAACAGCGCCCGCAGCGGGGTGACCCCGACACCGGCCGCGATCAGCAGGGAGTGGTGGCTGGTGGCCCGGTCGGCGGTCAGCGAGCCGTAGGGGCCCTCCGCCCACACCCGGGTGCCGGGCCTCAGCAGGGCGACGGCCGCGCTGTGACCGCCGAGCGCCTTCACCGTGATGCGCAGCATGTCCGGGCGCGGCGGCGCCGACAGGGAGTACGGCGTCGACGTCCAGCCCATCCCCTCGCCCAGGAACCGCCAGCGGAAGAACTGCCCCGGCCGCGCGCCCAGCTCGTCGAGGTGCCGGCCGCGCACGACGACCGAGTACACGCCCGGCGCCTCCTGGTGCACCGAGTCCACCCGCAGCCGGTGGCGCCGGTTGAGCCGGACGGGGGCGAGGACGCGGAACCACACCACCAGCCCCGCGACCCCGAGGTACAGCACGTACCAGACGGCGGTGGCCACCGGCCGGCCGTTGAACTGGTCGCCCAGCGTGAGCTGGTGGAAGAAGGCCAGGAACACGGCCGCGTACGTGAGCAGGTGGACGTAGTACCAGAACTCGTAGCTGGTGCGGCGGCGCGCGGCCCGCACCGACGTGACGCCGACCGCGAGCAGGATCACCGTGCCGGCGGTCGCCTTGAGCATGTCCGGGTAGTCCAGGACCACCGTCACCGTCTCGTGCCACAGCGTGGCCCGGTCCTGGGCGGCGTACCCGGTGAGGATCAGCACGACGTGCGCGACGAGCAGGCAGATCGTGTAGCGGCCGGCCATCGCGTGCCAGCGGGCCACCCGGTCCGAGCCGACCCGGGTCTCCAGCAGCGGCACCCGGGCCATCAGCCCCACCAGGACCGCGCAGGCGTACCCGCACAGCAGGCCGGCGATCCGCCCGCCCCCGGTCAGCCAGCCGGCCGTGCCGACCACGGACCCGGTGTCCGTCCACCAGAGCGCGACCACGGCCGCCGCACCGGCCCACAGCGCGGCCAGCACCCAGCCCGCCGGGGAACGCCGCGCGGTCCCCGGCAGGGGCGGGGCCGCCCGCCTCGTATCCACGGTGGTCATCAGAGCCGTTCCCTTCGTCCGTCAGCGATGCCACTGTGCGGGCCGAAGTTCTGAGGCACCTCTGAAAAAGCCGCTCCGGCGGGGTCCCGCAGGGCTTTCTCAGAGAGATCTCACAGAGCCGCCCGCGTCCTCAGAGGAAACTCACAGGCCGCGGGGCGGACGGCCGGCCGGTCGAGGGGCGATGCTGGTAGGCGCGATGAACACGACCCGTTCCGGCCGACCGGCCCTCACCCGACCCGACGGCACCCCGTTGCGCGTCCTGGTCGTCGACGACGATCCCGACCTCGCCGAGGTGCTCACCGGCGCCCTGCGCTACGAGGGCTGGGAGGTGCGCGCGACCGGCGACGGCGCGTCGGCGGTCAGCGCCGCGCGCGAGCTGCTGCCCGACGCCGTCGTCCTCGACGTGATGCTGCCCGACACCGACGGCTTCGCCGTGCTGCGGCGCCTGCACGAGGTGACGCCCGAGGTGTGCGTGCTGTTCCTCACCGCCCGGGACGCGGTGGAGGACCGCATCGCCGGCATCACCGCGGGCGGCGACGACTACGTCACCAAGCCCTTCAGCCTGGAGGAGGTCGTCGCCCGGCTGCGCGGCCTGCTGCGCCGGGCCGGCATGGCCCGCCAGCAGGAGGACGGGCCCCGGCTGGTCGTGGGCGACCTGGTCATGGACGAGGAGGCCCGCGAGGTGACCCGGTCCGGGGAGCTGATCGAACTCTCCCCGACCGAGTTCGAGCTGCTGCGCTTCCTCATGCGCAACCCGCGCCGGGTGCTCAGCAAGGCCCAGATACTCGACCGGGTCTGGTCCTACGACTTCGGCGGCCGGGCCCACGTGGTCGAGCTGTACATCTCCTACCTGCGCAAGAAGGTGGACGCGGGCCGCGAACCGATGATCCACACCGTGCGCGGGGCGGGGTACGTGCTGAAGCCGGTGACCCGGTGAGGGCCCCGCGCCGCCTGCCCCGCCCCCGCACCCTGCGCGCCCGGCTCACCGTCGGCCTCGTGGTCCTGCTCGCGGTGAGCTGCGCGGCCGTGGGGCTCGCGGCGGTCGTCGAGCTGAACGGCTTCCTGACCCAGCGCCTGGACGAACAGCTCGTCCAGGTCGGCACCCGGTTCCCGGAGAGCATGGAGCACGACCCGCCGCGCACGGACCACGACGGCGACGAGCACCTCGACACCCGCCGCCAGGCCACCGGCACCTTCGGCGCCCGCCTGCTGGACGGCAAGGTCACCCACAAGGGCCTCATCCGCTCCGGCGACCCCTCCGCCGACCTGAACGTCGACCTGACGGCCGGGGACCAGCGGCGGCTCGCCCGGCTCCCGGCCGACGGCCGCCCGCACACCATCCAGCTGTCCGCCCTGCACGACTACCGGGTCATCGCCTCGTCGGGCCGGGACGGGGACGTCCTGATCGTCGGCCTGCCGCTGGAGCCCGTCGAGGCGACCGTCCACCGCCTGGAACGGGTGGCCGGCATCGTCTTCGGCCTGGCCCTCGTGGTCACCGGCGTGGCCGGGGCGCTCTGGGTCCGCTGGTCGCTGCGCCCGCTGAGCCGGGTCGCGGCCACCGCCACCCGGGTCAGCGAGCTCCCGCTGGCCAGCGGGGAGGTCGCCCTGCCGCCGCGCGTCCCGGTGTCCGACCCGGGCAGCGAGGTGGGCCGGGTGGCGGCCGCCTTCGACCGCATGCTGGGCCATGTCGAGGGCGCCCTGACCAAACGGCACGCCAGCGAGGAGCGGCTGCGCCGCTTCGCCGCCGACGCCAGCCACGAGCTGCGCACCCCGGTCGCCTCGGTCCGCGGCCACGCCGAACTGGCACTGCTGCACCCCGGCCCGGTGCCCGCGGAGGTGACCCGGGCCCTTGAGCGCATCGCCGCCGAGTCCTCGCGCATGGGCGAGATGGTCGACGACCTGCTCCTGCTGGCCCGCCTGGACGCGGGCCGCCCCCTGGAGAGCCGCCCGGTCGACCTGACCCGTCTGGTGCTGGACGCGGTGACGGACGCCCGCGCCGCGGGCCCCGGGCACCGCTGGACGCTGGACCTGCCGGAAGAACCGGTGACGGTGCCCGGCGACGCGCACCGGCTCCAGCAGGTGCTGGCCAACCTGCTGGCCAACGCCCGGCTGCACACCCCCGACGGCACCGAGGTGACGGTGACCCTGGCCGCCGGAGAGGGCACGGCCATCCTCTCCGTCCACGACGACGGCCCCGGTGTCCCGGAGGACGTGCGGCCGGGCGTCTTCGAGCGCTTCACCCGCGCCGAGCACCGCCGCCGCCCGGACGCCTCCGGTGGCGGGGCCGGCCTCGGGCTGTCGATCGTGGCGGCGGTGGTGGAGGCGCACGAAGGGAGCGTGGAGCTGGCGAGCGAGCCGGGTTCGACGACCTTCACGGTGCGGCTCAGCACCGGGTGACGGCCGTGCGGCTCAGTACCGGGTGACGGCCGTGGCGCCGTCCGCCGTCCCGATCGCGATGTGCGGCTCGCGCGCCGGGTCGGCCCAGCTCAGGATCGCGCGCATGGCGTCCTCGGGCACGGACACGCAACCCGCCGTCGCCCCCTTGCCGTTCACGTGCAGGAAGATCCCGGCGCCGCGCCCGCGCACCGGCCGGTCGTAGTTGAAGCCGATGACCAGCGCGTACCCGTACTGCGGAGCGTAGGAGTCCAGCTTCTCGGACCGCGAGGCCAGGCAGTCCGCCGGAAGCGGCTCGGTCCAGCGGTTGTACGAGGCGGAGTCGTTGTCCTGGCACCACCAGGACGCGGCCGTCACCGGCCGGTACCCGACCCGGGTGCCAACCGGGGCGGCCCGGAGGCCGAAGCCGAACGGGAGGCCGTACAGCCCGGTCGGCGTCGTGTCGGTCCCCTGCACCCGGGCGCCGCCCTCCACCAGCCCGTTCGCCCCGAACCTGGCGGGCGCGGAGCCGGTCTCCGTCCACGTGCCGTCCCGCAGGTCCCACCAGGTCACCGTGCCCGACGTCGAGCCGGCGGCCGGCGCCAGGGCGGTGATGAGCTGGGTGCCGCCGCCGGTGTCCGCCATCCGCGCGGGCAGCGGGTCCGTGCCGCGCGCGGGGGTGAGGCCGAGCACACAGACGGAGGCGGACACGAGGGCGAGGACGACACCTGGGCGCATGGCTCAGACGCTAGAGGGGGGCAGTGGCAGCGGCAGCCCGGGCAGTCCGTCCAGGCTGCTCGCCACGTGCTCCTTCTTGGTGAAGTAGGCGTTCAGCGAGGCGTCGTCCTCCCGCGCGAACCGCTTCGCGTGCAGATCGCGGTCCTCCTCGTACGCCATGCGGGGGACGGCGTAGCCGCAGGTGTCGCGGACCAGCTCGGCGTGCACGACGACGATCGCGCGCAGTCCGTGCGGGCCCGGGTCGATGTCCGGGAAGCGGGCGAGCAGCCCGGCGAAGCGCGGGTCGTCACGGAATACCGGCTCGCCCCGGCCGTGCACCCGCACGATGTTCGGCGGCCCCTGGAAGGCGCACCACATGAGGGTGATCCGGCCGTTCTCCCGCAGGTGCGCGATCGTCTCCGCGTTGGAACCGGCGAAGTCCAGGTAGGCCACGGTGAGTTCGTCCAGCACCGCGAAGGAGCCGCGGAGCCCCTTGGGGGAGAGGTTGACCGTGCCGTCGCCGGAGAGGGGAGCGGTGGCCGTGAAGAAGAGGGGCTGCTCCTCGATGAACGTGCGGAGCCTGCCGTCTATGCGTTCGTAGGTCTTTCCCATGTCCGCCGATTATCGGCGCAACTCCTTCGGCTGTCTAAGTATTTGGCTCCTCTGGTCCGGCTCCCACCCGACCGCGGCCACCCCGGCCGGCGTCTGCGGGGCGGCCGCGGTCGCCTGTCACCTCACTTGGTGAGCGTGCAGGCGGCGAGGGTGTCGAGGCCGGTGGGCTTGGTGGTGGTGCGGCCGATGGCGATGGCGATGCGGTCGATGGTGGAGGCGCGTTTGTCCTTGAGGGGGCCGAGGATGGCGTTGTTCACGAAGTTGGGTCCGCCCTGGCCGACGGTGCGGGCGAGCCGGGTGTTCGCCTCGTTGATCTGGGTCTGGAGCAGGGTGAGGTTGCGGTCGACCTCGGCCTTGGCGGAGGCGGGTACGGCGGGCAGCCGGGAGGCGACGTCGGGGCAGGTGATGGTGCCCGCCGCGGCGAGGGTGCGGGCGTTCGCCGCGCCGTCGCTTCCGTCGGGCGTCCCGGCCAGCGCCGAGCCGGCGATCACCGCGCCGGACAGGACCACTGCGGCGGCGCCGCCGATGACCGCCACGCGGCGCTTGTCGTACTTCGGAAGAGCCCTGGACATGCGGAAGCCTCACTTGGTCGGAAAGAGGGACGGAGGGAGGTCGGGAGACCGGGTCGGGCAACGCGGCGCCTGCGTTCGGGGGTGAGTACGGGAAAGCGGTTTCACCCGTTCAATCCGTGCCGGGACTTCCGGCTCGCCGGAGCGCCGATTGACGAATCATGCGGAGTTCTGCATACTCATGCATGTCAGCGAATGCACTGTGAGGAGAATCCCGTGACCGAGCGCGTCGTACTCGCCTACTCAGGCGGTCTGGACACCTCCGTCGCCATCGGCTGGATCGCCGAGGAGACGGGCGCCGAGGTCATCGCCGTTGCGGTCGACGTCGGCCAGGGCGGCGAGGACCTGGACGTCATCCGCAAGCGCGCCCTCGCGTGCGGCGCCGTCGAGGCCGAGGTCGCCGACGCCAAGGACGAGTTCGCCGACGAGTACTGCCTCCCGGCGATCAAGGCCAACGCCCTCTACATGGACCGCTACCCGCTGGTCAGCGCCCTGTCCCGGCCGACGATCGTCAAGCACCTGGTCGCCGCCGCCAAGAAGCACGGCGCCACCACGGTCGCCCACGGCTGCACCGGCAAGGGCAACGACCAGGTCCGCTTCGAGGCCGGCATCGTCGCCCTCGCCCCCGACCTGAAGTGCATCGCACCGGTCCGCGACTACGCGATGACCCGAGACAAGGCGATCGCCTTCTGCGAGGCCAAGCAGCTCCCGATCGCCACCACCAAGAAGTCCCCGTACTCCATCGACCAGAACGTCTTCGGGCGCGCCGTCGAGACGGGCTTCCTGGAGGACATCTGGAACGCCCCGATCGAGGACATCTACGAGTACACCTCCAACCCGGCCGTCCCGCGCGAGGCCGACGAGGTGATCATCACCTTCAAGGAGGGCGTCCCGGTCGCCCTCGACGGCAAGCCCGTCACCGTGCTCCAGGCCATCCAGCAGCTCAACGAGCGCGCCGGCGCCCAGGGCATCGGCCGGATCGACATGGTCGAGGACCGCCTGGTGGGCATCAAGTCCCGCGAGGTGTACGAGGCCCCCGGCGCGATCGCCCTGATCACCGCCCACCAGGAGCTGGAGAACGTCACCGTCGAGCGCGAGCTGGCCCGCTACAAGCGGCAGGTCGAGCAGCGCTGGGGCGAGCTGGTCTACGACGGCCAGTGGTTCTCCCCGCTCAAGCGCGCCCTGGACGGCTTCATCGACGAGGCCAACCAGCACGTCTCCGGCGACGTCCGGATGACCCTGCACGGCGGCCGCGCCGTCGTCACCGGCCGGCGCTCGGAGTCGTCGCTGTACGACTTCAACCTCGCCACCTACGACACCGGCGACACCTTCGACCAGGCCGCGGCCAAGGGCTTCATCGACATCTACAGCCTGTCGTCGAAGATCGCCGCCAAGCGGGACCTGGCCTGAGTCCCGGGCGGGTGACTCCGTAGGGGTCACCTCGCGCGCATCGCCTGACAGCCGCCTCCCCGCCTGCAAGGGTGGGGAGGCGGCCGCACACAGACGACTTCCGAGGAGCAACGCAAGTGAGCAGCAACAGCGGTGACGTACGGCTCTGGGGCGGCCGTTTCGCCGACGGTCCCGCCGAGGCCCTGGCGAAGCTGTCCGCGTCCGTCCACTTCGACTGGCGGCTCGCCCCCTACGACATCGCCGGCTCCCGCGCCCACGCGCGCGTGCTGCACAAGGCGGGGCTCCTCACCGAGGACGAGCTGACGCGCATGATCGCCGGTCTCGACCGGCTGGAGGCGGACGTGGCGGACGGCTCCTTCGTCGGCACCATCGCCGACGAGGACGTCCACACCGCCCTGGAGCGCGGCCTGCTGGAGCGCCTCGGCCCCGACCTGGGCGGCAAGCTGCGCGCGGGCCGGTCCAGGAACGACCAGGTCGCGACCCTCTTCCGGATGTACCTGCGGGACCACGCCCGGATCATCGGCGGTCTGATCGCCGAACTCCAGGACGCGCTGGTCGGCCTCGCCGAGGCCCACCCGGACGTGGCCATGCCCGGCCGCACCCACCTCCAGCACGCCCAGCCGGTGCTCTTCGCCCACCACGTGCTCGCGCACGCGCAGTCCCTGTCCCGGGACGCCGAGCGGCTGCGCCAGTGGGACGAGCGCACGGCCGTCTCGCCCTACGGCTCCGGCGCCCTGGCGGGCTCCTCCCTGGGCCTGGACCCGGAGGCGGTCGCCGCCGACCTCGGCTTCGAGCACGGCAGCGCCGGCAACTCCATCGACGGCACGGCCTCCCGCGACTTCGTGGCGGAGTTCGCCTTCGTCACCGCGATGATCGGGGTCAACCTGTCCCGGATCGCCGAGGAGATCATCATCTGGAACACGAAGGAGTTCTCCTTCGTGACCCTGCACGACGCGTTCTCCACCGGCTCGTCGATCATGCCGCAGAAGAAGAACCCTGACATCGCCGAGCTGGCGCGCGGCAAGTCGGGCCGGCTGATCGGCAACCTGACGGGTCTCATGGCGACGCTGAAGGCCCTGCCCCTCGCCTACAACCGCGACCTGCAGGAGGACAAGGAGCCGGTCTTCGACTCCTGCGACCAGCTCGAGGTCCTGCTCCCGGCCTTCACCGGCATGATGGCCACCCTCACCGTCAACCGCGAACGCATGGAGGAACTGGCCCCGGCCGGCTTCTCGCTCGCCACCGACATCGCCGAGTGGCTGGTCAAGCAGGGGGTGCCGTTCCGCGTGGCCCACGAGGTCGCGGGGGAGTGCGTGAAGGCCGCCGAGGCCGAGGGCAAGGAACTGGACGAGCTGACCGACGAGCAGTTCGCGAAGATCTCCGCCCACCTCACCCCGGAGGTGCGCTCGGTCCTCAACGTGCCCGGCGCCCTCGCCTCCCGCAGCGGCCGCGGCGGCACGGCGCCCAGCGCGGTCGCCGTCCAGCTCGCCGAGGTCAAGGCGGACCTGGCGGCCCAGCACGCCTGGGCCACGGCGCCCCGCAAGGGACGCGGCTGACCACGGCGAACAACAGGGCGCCCGCCCGCGCCGGAGCACCCCGAGCGGGGCGCCGCCCGCGCCGGAGCACCCCGAGCGGGGCGCCGCCCGCGCCGGAGCACCCCGAGCGGGGGCGCCCGCCCGCGCCGGAGCACCGCTCCGGCCGGGTCGTCGGCCGGACCAGGAGGTCGTCGCGGGTTACGTTGGTCGCCAGCCGTACCGGAGCCGACCGAACGGAGCCTGCGATGCCCTTCGCCCGCCTCGCGACAGTGACCACGCCGACGAGCCACATCGGCCTCGGCCTGGCCGCGGTGGGCCGCCCCGGCTACATCAACCTGGGCCGCGACCAGGACCTCGGAGCGGACCGCAGCGTCGCGGCCCTGCGCGAGCGCACCCACGAGCTCCTCGACGCCGCCTACGCGCAGGGCGTGCGGTACATCGACGCGGCCCGCTCCTACGGCCGTTCCGAGGAGTTCCTCGCCGACTGGCTGAACGCCCGCCCGGACATCGACGACGTCGTCGTCGGCAGCAAGTGGGGCTACACCTACACCGCCGACTGGTCCACCGACGCCGAACGGCACGAGGTGAAGGACCACGGCCTCGCGACCTACGAGCGGCAGCGCGCCGAGACCGGGGAACTCCTCGGCGACCGGCTCGACCTCTACCAGATCCACTCGGTGACCCCGGACAGCCCGGCCCTCACCGACAAGGAGCTGCACGCCAGGCTCGCCGAGGCCGCCGCCGGCGGGCTCACCGTCGGCTTCTCCACCAGCGGCCCCGCCCAGGCCGACGCCATCCGCGCCGCGCTCGCGGTGACGGTTGGGGGCGAACCGCTGTTCCGTACCGTCCAGTCGACGTACAACGCCCTGGAGACCTCGGCCGGCCCGGCGCTGGCCGAGGCGCACGACGCCGGGCTGACGGTGATCGTCAAGGAGGGCATGGCCAACGGCCGGCTCGCCGCGCCGCATGCCCCGGGCAGGCTGAAGGAGGTGGCCGAGGAGACCGGCCTCGGCTGCGACGCCGTCGCCCTCGCCCTGATCCTGCGGCAGCCCTGGGCCGGTGTCGTCCTGTCCGGCGCCGCGACGCCCGCCCAGCTCGCCTCCAATCTGCACGCGGCCGTCGTCGACCTTGACGCGGACCAGCTCACCCGGCTCGCCACCCTGGTGGAGGATCCGCACGCCTACTGGGAGCGGCGCGGACGGCTGCCCTGGCACTGACGGAGACCCGCTCCGCACGCCCCACTCGACGACAGTTATGAGTCACGCATGCCCAATGTGAGACATCAACGTCTCACATGGTCTACGCTTGTCTCATGGCCCTCGATCGTGACCACGTGCTGCGCAGCGCGGCCGCCCTGCTGACCCGCAAGTCCACCGCGACGATGGACGAGGTCGCCAAGGCCGCCGGGATCAGCCGCGCCACCCTGCACCGCCACTTCGCGGGACGCGACGCGCTCGTCCGCGCCCTGGAGGCGCTCGGCATCGCCGAGTGCGAGGCCGCCCTGGACGCGGCCCGCCTGGACGAGGGCCCGGCGGGCGAGGCGGTGCACCGCCTGGTCCGCGCCATCGAGCCCGCGGCCGGCCTGCTGGCCTTCCTCTACACCGAGAACCAGCTCTTCGAGGGCGAGGGGCAGAACCAGGGCTGGACCCGCCTCGACGAACGCCTCACGGGCCTGTTCCGGCGCGGCCAGGAGAGCGGCGAGTTCCGCATCGACCTCACCCCGGCCTGGCTCACCGAGGCGCTGTACGGCCTGCTGGCCTCCGGCGCCTGGGCGGTGGCCGAGGGCCGGCTGGCCGGCAAGGACTTCAGCTACATGGTCGTCGAGCTGCTGCTCGGCGGCGCACGACGTGCGAACGCACCCCGAAGAGAGGAATCATGACCAGCACCCTGCGGCCGGCCGGCACGACCGGGGCGGTGAAGCGCCCGGGCCGCTGGCTGGCGCTCGGCGTCCTCGTCCTGGCCGTGCTGCTGGTGGCCGTCGACGCCACCGTCCTCGGCCTCGCCACCCCCTACATCAGCGAGGACCTGCGCCCCTCCGGCACCCAGCTGCTGTGGATCGGCGACGTCTACTCCTTCGTCATCGCCGGCCTGCTCGTCTCCATGGGCAGCCTCGGCGACCGCATCGGCCGCAAGCGCATCCTGCTCGCCGGCGCCACCGCGTTCGGCGCGGTCTCCGTGCTGAACGCCTACGCGACCACCCCGGAACTGATGATCCTCGCGCGGGCGCTGCTCGGCGTCGCGGGCGCCACCCTGATGCCCGCCACCCTCGCCCTGATCCGCAACCTCTTCCACGACCCGCGCGAGCGCAGTCTCGCCATCGGCGTCTGGGGCGCCACCGCCTCCGCCGGCACGGCCGTCGGCCCCATCGCGGGCGGCTTCCTGCTGGAGCACTTCTGGTGGGGCTCGGTGTTTCTGATCAACCTGCCGGTCATGGCGGTGCTGGTCCTGGTCGGCGTCCGCACGCTGCCCGAGTCCCGCAACCCCGCCCCCGGCCCCTGGGACCTGAGCAGCGTGGTGCTGTCCCTCGTCGGCATGATCGGCATCGTGTACGCCGTCAAGGAGACCGCCGCGCACGGGCTCGCGCCCGTCCCGCTCGCCGCGGGCCTGCTGGGCGCGGCCGCGCTGTACGGCTTCGTGCGCCGCCAGCTCACCATGCCGGTCCCGCTGCTGGACATGCGTCTGTTCCGGCGCCGTGGCTTCAGCGGGGCGGTCCTCGCCGACCTGCTGACCGTGCTGGGCATGTCCGGCCTGGTGTTCTTCCTCTCCCAGTACCTGCAACTCGTCCAGGGCAGGCGCCCGTTCGAGGCGGGGCTGGCGGAACTGCCCGCGGCCGTGGGCGCGGTGGCGGCCGGCCTGGTCGCCGGCCGCGCGGCCCGCCGCTTCTCGGTGCGGGTGGTGGTCTCCGGCGGCCTGGCGGCGATCGGCGCCGCCCTGGCCGTGCTGACGACGCTGAGCCGGTCGACGGGCTACCCGCTGCTCGGGGCCGCGCTGCTGGTCGTGGGCGTGGGCGCCGGCTTCTCCTTCACGGTGACCGCCGACGTCATCCTCGCCGGCGTCCCCAAGGACGAGGCGGGCGCGGCGTCCGCGGTCTCGGAGACGGCGTACGAACTCGGCGCGGCGCTGGGCATCGCCCTGCTCGGCTCCATCGTGACGGGCGCCTACCGCGGCTTCACCGGCCCGGCGGGTACCCCGGCCCAGGCGCACGAGTCACTGGGCGGCGCGGTGGAGGCGGCGAGGGGCATGCCGGCCGAGGCGGCCGGGCAGATGCTGGACGCCGCCCGCGACTCCTTCGTCCACGGCCTCCACCTGGCCTCGGGCGCCGGCGCGGCCGTCCTGCTCGCCACAGCGGCGGCGGCCTGGTTCCTCCTGAGAAACCAGAGCCTGGAAGACACAGACTGAGCGAAACGCCCCCGAAGGGGGCGCGGGGAACTGCGCGACCGACCGAGAAGCACCCGCGGGCGCGATGAAGCAGCACCCCCACGGCGGTGACGCGCCGAACCGCCGGAGGCTTACGCCGCCTTCGCCTTGGTCGCGTACATGTCCACGTACTCCTGGCCCGACAGCCGCATGACCTCGGTCATCACCGAGTCGGTCACCGCCCGCAGCACGTAGCGGTCCCGGTCCATCCCCTCGTACCGGGAGAACTCCATGGCCTCGCCGAAGCGCACGGTCACCCGGCCGGGCCGCGGGATGCCCGAGCCGCCCGGCTGCAGCTTGTCCGTGCCGATCATGGCGAACGGGACCACCGGCGCGCCCGTCATCAGGGTGAGCCGGGCGATGCCGGTGCGGCCGCGGTACAGGCGGCCGTCGGGGGAGCGGGTGCCCTCGGGGTAGATGCCGAAGATCCGGCCCTCCTCGAGGATGCGGCGCCCCGTCATCAGGGCCGCCACACCACCGCGGCCGCCGTCGCGGTCCACCGGGATCATGCCGACGCCGGTGAAGAACCACGCCATCAGCCGGCCCTTGAGGCTCTTGCCGGTGACGTACTCGTCCTTGCCGATGAAGACGACCTGACGGTCGCAGACCAGCGGCAGGATCATCGAGTCGATGAAGGTCAGGTGGTTGCCCGCGAGGATGACCGGCCCGTCCCCCGGAATGTGCTCCACGCCCTCCACCTGGGGGCGGAACATCAGACGCATGATCGGTCCGAGCACTGCCTTGATGAGCGCGAAGCGGGACAACGGGTCCTCCGATGTCGAGGTGAGCGATATGTGTCTGTGCAGGTGAGGACATTACTCGCGGCTCCGGGGGAAGCGCACATCGGGAAGGTCCGGTTCACCGAGGTCTTACGCGTTGTTGACGTTGGTTTACCTGCGGTGAAGCGCCGGAACCAGGCCTGGCGTCCGGTCGGGCGATGTGACGGACATCGCCCGCAGCCCGCACCGTCCGGGTTCCCGCCCCGCCGCCGGGAATTCCCCGACACGCCGTCACATTCCGCCGCCTGGCGGACATCCGGTGCCACCCGCGTGTTCGGCCGGGGGCCTCCCTTCCGTCATCCGGACACCCCTACGATCGGCGCGCACCGGCGCCCGGGATCCGGAGCGCCGGGAACGGACACGCAGCGAACGGCAGGAGGGCGCATGGACCGCATGGACGGCGACCGGGCGAACGAGCGGCGGCAGACCACCGGACGGCGGGCCGTGCTCGGCGCGGCGGTGCTCGGCGCGGGCGGGGCGGTCCTCGGACTGCCCGGCGCCGCCCGGGCGGCCGGCGCCGGGACGGCCGCGCACGGCGGGCGCGGGCTGAAGGGCCTGCCGGTGCCGACGATCATCGGGCACCGGGGGGCCAGCGGCTACCGCCCCGAGCACACCTTCGGCTCCTACGAGCTGGCCCTCGACCTCGGCGCGGACATCGTGGAGGCCGGTGACCTGGTGCCCACCCGGGACGGCCACCTCGTCTGCCGGCACGAGCCGGAGATCGGCGGCACCACGGACGTCGCCTCGCACCCCGAGTTCGCCGGCCGGAAGACCACCAAGGTGCTGGACGGCGTCTCCACCACCGGCTGGTTCACCGAGGACTTCACCCTCGCCGAGCTGAAGACGCTGCGCGCGGTCGAGCGCATCCCGGCCAACCGGCCGCACAACACCCTCTACGACGGGCGCTGGGAGATCCCCACCTTCGAAGAGGTCCTGAAGTGGCAGGACGAGCAGACCCGCAAGCGGGGCAGGCAGGTCTGGATCTACCCGGAGACCAAGCACCCCACCTACTTCCGCAAGCTGGGCCTCGGCCTGGAGGAGCGGGTGGCGAAGCTGCTGCGCAAGCACGGCAAGGACGGCCGGAACGCGCCGGTGATCCTGCAGTCCTTCGAGCCGACCAGCATCCAGCGGCTGAACCGGCTCGTCGACAACCCGCTCGTCGTGCTGCTCTCCTCGGCGAACAGCCGCCCCTACGACTTCGTCGACACCGGCGACCCGCGCACCGTGGCCGACCTGGTCTCGCCCAAGGGCCTGCGGGAGATCGCCGGTTACGCCCAGGGCATCGGCCCGACGCTGGACCTCGTCATCCCGAGGAAGGCGGACGGCACCCTCGCCGAGCCGAGCACGCTGGTCGCCGACGCGCACAAGGTCGGCCTCATCCTGCACCCCTACACCATGCGCAACGAGAACCCCTTCCTCCCGGCCGAGTACCGCAAGGGCACCGCGGCGGACGCCTACGGTGACGCCTTCGGCGCCTTCGCCGCGTACTTCGCCACCGGGATCGACGGCGTCTTCACCGACAACGCCGACACCGGTCTGCTCGCCCGGGCCGACTTCCTGGCCCGCTGACCCGGTGGCCCGCGTCAAGACCCCAGCGGGCACCCACCCTTTCGGGGGGAACGCGCGCCGTCCCGGAACCCGGCACCGGGGCGGCGCGTCGTTGCGCACATGACGCACGACCTGCTGGCGGCCCTCGGACCCCTGCTCACCGCCGAGGCGTCCGCCGAGGCACAGGCGTCCGGGAGCGAACCGGACGACCTCCAACAGGCCGTCTGGCTCCGGCTGCTGGAGCGGCTGGCGGCCGGCGGCCCGCCGCCGGACCCGCACGGCTGGCTGCGCAGCGCCGTCCGCGCCGAGGCCCGCCGCAGCCGCCGTACCACCCGGCGCGAGCGGCCGTACGAGGCCGAACCGGCCGACGACGCGCGCCGCGGGCCCGAGCAGCTCGTGCTCGCCGCCGCCCGGCACCGCGCGCTGCGCGACGCGGTGCGCGCACTGCCCGGACGCTGCCCGCGGCTGCTGGCGGCGCTGCTCTCGCCCAAAGACCTGACATACCGGGAGATCGCCGGGGAGTTGGGTATCTCACAGGGCAGTCTCGGACCGGAACGCTCCAGATGTCTGGGATGTCTTCGGCGATTGCTCGCACCGGAGGTTGCGGCCCGCTGAGCGCGGGGATAGGAGTGGGGGACGACCGGTGATCAGGTGAGCGGGAGGCATGCGCACATGGGCATGAGCGTGACCATCTCGGTGGCGACCGAGCAGGACGCGGAGCAGATCTTCAGGCTCCAGTACCTGTGCTTCCAGAGCGAGGCGGCGCTGTACGGCAACTACCGCATCGACCCGCTCGTCCAGAGCCTGGAGTCCGTCCGTCAGGAGGTCGTCCAGGACTGCGTGTTCGTCGCACGGCTCGGCGAGGAGGTGGTCGGCTCGGTGTGCGGCAAGCCGACCGAGGACGGCGCGGCCGCCATCGGCAAGCTCTGCGTCCACCCCCGGCTCCAGGGCCACGGCATCGGCGCGCGGCTGCTGCGCGCGGCCGAGACGGCGCTGTCCGAGCAGCGCGGCGCCACCCGCTTCCGCCTGCACACCGGCCACCGCAGCGAGGGCAACCTGCGCCTGTACCGCCGGGTCGGCTACGAGGCCGTGGGCCGGTCCACGGGCGCCGACGGCGTGGAGCTGATCGTGCTGGAGAAGCGGGCGGGCACGTACGCGGCTACCGCGTGACGCGCTCGCGGGACCGGCGCAGCCAGTACATCGCCGACAGCGGCAGCAGCACCGGGATGAAGACGTACCCCATGCCGTAGTCGGACCAGACGGTCGCGTCCGGGAAGGCGGAGGGATCGGCCAGGGTCCACGTCCCCACGATCAGCACGCCCGCGAGCTCGGCGGCACAGCACACCAGTGCCGCCCTGCGGGCCTTCTCCCCGCCCCGGACGAGCGAGTACGTGATGAACCCGTACACCACACCGGCCACCGCCGACAGCGAGTAGGCCAGCGGCGCCCGGTCGAAGTCCGTCGCGATCTGGTACACCGAGCGCGACACCGCCCCGACCACCATCACGCCGTAGAACCAGACCAGCAGCATCCCCGGCCCGCTGATCAGCCGGGCCGGCCTCTCCCGCACCGCCGTCATCTCAGGCTCCCCAGATGTCATAGAGCCGCACCTCCAGCACGGCGAGGACCACACCGCCGGCGGCCACCGTCACCGAACCCCAGCGGGTCCGCTCGGCCAGCGACATGAAACCGGCCGCCGGCACACAGGCGAACGCGCCCAGCAGATACGCGAGGAAGATCGCCGTGCCCTGCTCCGGCTTCTCGCCCCGCGCCAGTTGCACGATGCCGACGACCAGCTGGACCGCGGCCAGCAGGGACACCACGGCCATGCCGATGAAGTGCCAGTCCTTGGTCGGCTGGTCCCGGTAGGCCGCCCAACCGCACCAGGCGGCGAGCAGCAGCGCGGTGAGCCCGGTCACCAGCGTCAGGGCATTGAGCATGCGGTGACCTTATTACGGCGGAAACGCCCCGCCGCCGCCGACCCCGTCGTACGCCGTAGGGTCAGGACCATGACGATCCACGCGCAAGCCCTCCTGTTCGACAACGACGGCACCCTGGTCTCCTCCCTGGAGTCCGTCGAGCGCTGCTGGACGCGCTGGGCGGGGGAGTACGGGATCACGGCCGAGGAGTTCGGCCGGGTGGAGCTGCACGGGCGGACCGCGGCGGAGATAGTCGCCGACCTGCTGCCCGCCCGCCTGGTCCCGGAGGCGGTCGCGCGGGTCGAGCGGCTGGAGGTGGAGGACGTGCCGAACGGCGGGGTGCGGCTGCTGCCCGGGACGCGGGACTTCCTGGACTCGCTGCCCGCCGACCGCTGGGCCGTGGTGACCTCCGCCACCCGGCGGCTCGCCGAGGCCCGGCTGGACGCCGTCGGCATCCTGCCGAAGACGTTCGTCACCGCCGACGACGTCACCCGCGGCAAGCCCGACCCCGAGCCCTACCTGCTCGCCGCCCGGCAGCTCGGCGTGGACCCGGCCCACTGCGTGGTCTTCGAGGACGCCCCCGCCGGGCTCCGGGCGGGCCGCGCGGCCGGCATGACCACCGTGGCGTTGGCCACAACCCACCGGGCCGCCGAACTGCGGGCCGACCTGGTGGTCGAGGACCTCTCGGCCTTGTCCGCACTGGTCACCGACCGGGGAGTGGAGATCTCCCTCCGCGGCTGAGCCCGCACCCCCCACTGTCCACCGCTGTCCACCATGCGGACAGCGGTCGCCGGTCAGCACCGTCGGTCTGGTTTACTGCTCGCATGACCACGACGAGCAGCCGCATCCCTGCGACCGAGGCGACCATGCCGCCCGGTGCTCGCTGTATGTGTCGAATGTGCGCCTTCTAGAGGGCCCCCGCACCACCTGAGCCTCGCGCCCCGAAGCGAGAGCCGTGGCCGGTCTCCGCAGCCGTGGCGACCGACGCCGCCCCCACCGCCCGAACGGCGTGGGGGGACCCGCACCGCGCACACGACGTTCTCCCCGGTTCCATCGCCACAGCGAGAACCGTGCCGCGTCCCTGACCGACTGCAACGCATGCACCCGTGCCCGGGCACACCCGCGCCCGCGCACTCGACAGTGACGGAATCCCTGTGATCACCACATCGGGCCTGACCAAGGTCTACCGCTCCCGCGGCCGCGAGGTCACCGCCCTCGACGGCGTCGATCTCCACGTCCGCGAGGGCGAGGTCTACGGCGTCATCGGCCAGTCCGGCGCCGGCAAGTCCTCGCTCATCCGCTGCGTCAACCTGCTGGAGCGCCCCACCGCCGGCACCGTGACCGTCGCCGGGCAGGACCTCACCGCGCTCGCCGGGCGCGGCCCGCGGGCCGGCCGGGAACTGCGCCGGGCGCGCAGCCGGATCGGCATGGTCTTCCAGCACTTCAACCTGCTCTCCTCGCGGACCGTGCAGGACAACGTCGAACTGCCGCTGGAGATCCTCGGCAAGTCCGGCAAGGAGCGCTCCCGCAAGGCCCTGGAACTGCTCGACCTTGTCGGCCTCGCCGACAAGGCGAAGGCACACCCCGCCCAGCTCTCCGGCGGCCAGAAGCAGCGCGTCGGCATCGCACGCGCCCTGGCCGGCGACCCCAAGGTGCTGCTCTCCGACGAGGCCACCAGCGCCCTGGACCCGGAGACCACCCGCTCCATCCTCCAGCTGCTGCGCGACCTGAACCGGCAGCTCGGCCTGACCGTCCTGCTCATCACCCACGAGATGGACGTCGTGAAGTCGATCTGCGACTCCGCCGCACTCATGGAGAACGGCCGGATCGTGGAGTCCGGCACGGTCAGCGAACTGCTGGCCACCCCGGGCTCGGAGCTGGCCGCCGCGCTCTTCCCGGTCGGGGGCGAGGCCACCGGCGCCGACCGGACCGTCCTGGACGTCACCTTCCACGGCGAGGCCGCGACCCAGCCGGTCATCTCCCAGCTCTCGCGCACCTACAACATCGACATCTCGATCCTCGGCGCCGCCATCGACACCGTCGGCGGCCTCCAGATCGGCCGCATGCGCATCGAGCTGCCCGGCCGCTACGAGGACAACGTGGTGCCGGTCGGGTTCCTGCGCGAACAGGGTCTGCAGATCGATGTCGTCGCGCACGAGGGCCAGGAGCCCGTGCTGGTCGAGGAGGGTGCGAAGTGACCTGGTCCGAGATGTGGTCGCTGCTGGAGCCGGAGTGCTGGAACACCGCCTACATGGTCGGGTGGTCCACGCTCATCGCCGTCGCCGGCGGTCTGCCGCTGGGCATCCTGCTGGTGCTCAGCGAGCGCGGTGGCCTGCTGCAGAACGTCGTGGTGAACAAGGTCCTCGGGCAGGTCGTGAACATCACCCGCTCGATGCCGTTCATCATCCTCATGGTCGCCCTGACCAGCCTCACCCGATGGGTCACCGGGACCAGCATCGGCCGTGACGCGGCCATCGTGCCGCTGGCGATCGGCGCCATCCCGTTCTTCGCCCGCCTCGTCGAGACGGCCGTCCGCGAAGTGGACGGCGGGCTGGTCGAGGCCGTGCAGTCGATGGGCGGCAACACCCTCACCATCGTCCGCAAGGTCCTGGTGCCCGAGGCCCTGCCGTCGCTGATCGCCTCCGCGACCACCACCCTCGTCGCCCTCATCGGCTACTCCGCCATGGCGGGCACCGTCGGCGCCGGCGGCCTCGGCGACCTCGCCGTCCGCTACGGCTACCAGCGCTTCGAGACCGGCCTGATGTGGGTGATCGTGGCGATCCTCGCCGTCGTCATCTCCCTCATCCAGTTCGCAGGCGACTACGCGGCCCGCGCCCTGCACCACCGCGGCGCCCGCTCCGGCCCCGCGCCGAAGCTCCGCCTGCTCAAGGCCAAGGAGCCCGCGGCCGCCGACGTCACCGAGATCGCCTGAGCGGCGCCCCCCAGAACTCCCCGTGCACCCACCACGGGGTCGCACCACCCTTAAGGAAAGGCACTTTTCGTGCGTAACACCGCCAAGCTCACCACCGCCGTCCTCGCCGCCGGAGCCCTCACCCTCGGGCTCAGCGCCTGCGGCTCCGGCAAGGACTCCGCCGGCTCCTCCGACTACAGCGGCCCGCTGGTCGTCGCCGCGAGCCCGACCCCGCACGCCGAGATCCTGAACTTCGTCCAGAAGAACCTGGCGAAGAAGGCGGGCCTCGACCTCGAGGTCAAGGAGTTCACCGACTACATCACGCCGAACACGGCGACCGAGGACGGCTCGGTCGATGCCAACTACTTCCAGAACCAGCCGTACCTCGACGACTTCAACAAGAAGCGCGGCACCCACATCGCGCCCGTCGTCACGGTTCACCTGGAGCCGCTCGGCCTCTACTCCCACAAGGTGAAGAAGGTGGACGCCCTCAAGAGCGGTGCGACCATCGCCGTCCCGAACGACGCCGTCAACGAGGCGCGGGCCCTGAAGCTGCTCGCCGCCAAGGGCCTGATCACCCTCAAGGACGGCGTCGGCACCGAGGCGACCCCGCAGGACATCACCAAGAACCCGAAGAAGCTCCAGTTCAAGGAGGTCGAGGCGGCCCAGACCGCGCGCTCCCTGGACGACGTGGACGCGGCGGTGATCAACGGCAACTACGCCATCTCCTCCGGCATCAAGCCCGCGAAGGAGGCCCTGGTCCTGGAGTCCGCGAAGAACAGCCCGTACGGCAACTTCCTCGCGGTCAAGGAGGGCAACGAGAAGGACCCCCGGGTCAAGAAGCTCGCCAAGCTGCTGACCTCGCCCGAGGTGAAGAAGTTCATCGAGGACAAGTACCAGGGCTCGGTCATCCCGTCCTTCTGATCCCATATCCCCACGCACGGGGTCCGCACCCTCGCACGGTGCGGACCCCGTTGTGCGTTTGGGTGCTTTCATGCTGCATGCTGGGCAGTTCAGCAGCCCCTGAAGGTTTTTCCGAAGGTTACGGAGCGGCGCATGACTAGCACCTTCCCCAACATCTCCATCAGCACGGAGCGGTTGGTGCTGCGTCCCCTCGACGAGGACGACGTGCCCGCGATGACCGAGATGATGAACGACGAGCAGGTCGCCGCCTGGACCGACGTGCCACAGCCGTTCACCGAGGACGGCGCCCGGCACTGGATCACCGCCTGGGCGCCCGCCGAACGCGCCGCCGGCCACGGCCTCGACCTCGCCGTCACCGAGTTCCTCACCCAGCGCCTGGTCGGCATCGTCCAGCTCACCAAGACCGACTGGCGCATCCGCTCCACCGAGCTGTCCTACATCATCGCCCCCTGGGCCCGCGGCGAGGGCTACGCGTCCGAGGCCGCCCTCGCCACCGCCCACTGGCTCTTCGGCGACCAGGACTTCGAGCGCATCGAACTGCGCACCGCCGCCGACAACACCGCCTCCCAGCAGGTCGCCCAGAAGATCGGCTGCATCAGCGAGGGCGTACTGCGCAACGCCTGCATAGTCCACGTCCGCACCGCGGACGGCGGCTGGACCGACGCGCGCACCGACTTCATCGTCTGGAGCCTGCTGCCGGAGGACCTGGAAGGCGGCGACGAGCAGTTCGCCGACACCAGTGGTTTCAGCTCCTACTCCGACTGGAACTGACCCCCCCGGGGGCCGCACCGCGCCCCGCCCCCGCCCCCGTCGCACGCCCGCCGGCCGCACCAGGTACGCTCACGGAGCCCGCTCAGGGCCGCCCACCCCAGACGACCTGTGAAAAACGGAGACTGACGACGATGGCCGACCGGGTCACGGTGATCGGCTGGGACGGCTCGCCGCCGACCGAAGCGGCACGCGCCGCCCTCGGCGCCGCCACGCTCGTGGCGGGCGCGGCCCACCATCTGGCGCTCCCCGAGATCCCGCCCGCCGCCGAACGCGTCCGCCTCGGCAGCGTCGCCCTGGCCGCCCGCCGCATCGCCGCGCACCGCGGCACCGCCGTCGTGCTCGCCGACGGCGACCCCGGTTTCTTCGGCGTCGTACGGACCCTGCGCGCACCGGAGTTCGGACTGGAGGTGGAGGTCGTCCCCGCCGTCTCCCCGGTCGCCGCCGCCTTCGCCCGCGCCGGCATGCCCTGGGACGACGCCCAGGTGGTCGTCGCCCACCGGCGCACCCTGCGCCGGGCCGTGAACGTGTGCCGGGCCCACACCAAGGTCGCCGTCCTCACCTCGCCGGGCGCCGGACCCGCCGAACTCGGCCTCCTCATGGAGGGGGTCCACCGGACCTTCGTCATCTGCGAGGAACTGGGCACCGAGCACGAACAGGTCACCGTCGTCACCTCCGACAAGGCCGCCGACCACACCTGGCGCGACCCCAACGTCGTCATCGTCGTCGGCGGCCGGGCGGCGGTGGCCGAGGACGGCGGCTGGATCGCCGGGCGCGACCCGGGCACCGGGCCGCGCGGCTGGGTGCAGCCGGACGAGGCGTACGCCGAGCCCGACGGCCTCGGCGAGGGCGAGACCCAGCTGCTGCGGGCCGCCCAACTCGCGCGCCTCGGGCCCCGCGTCGGCGACCTCGTCTGGGACATCGGCTGCGGCGGCGGCGCCTTGGCCACCGAGGCCGCGCGCGCCGGGGCCGCGGTCATCGCCGTCGACCGGCTGCCCGAGGCCTGCGCCCGCACCGAGGCGGCCGCGCGCCGCTTCGGCGTCCAGCTCCAGGTGGTCCACGGCACCGCCCCGCACGTCCTGGAGAACCTGCCCGAACCCGACGTCGTACGCGTGGGCGGCGGGGGAGCGGCCGTGGTCTCAGCGGTCGCCGACCGCCGGCCGCAGCGCATCGTCACCCACGCCGCGACCCGCGACGAGGCCGAACTCGTCGGCCGCGGGCTGACCGAGCACGGATACCAGGTCGAGTGCGCCCTGCTGCAGTCCGTCGAACTGGACACCAGGGCCTGGCGGGAGACCGAGCGGAACGTCGCGTTCCTGCTCAGCGGGGTCCTGGTCGATCGCGCCCCGTGATCCGGTTGTCGTACCGCGCGCGGTAGGCTGGCCGATCGTTGTACCGCACCGGTGGCCCGGAGCTTCGTTCATCAATGTCCGGAAAGCGCGCCCGTTTTGGGGTGGGGTGTGGTACGGCACAACCCGAGGACGCGCAACGTGGCGCAGTCCACAGCGGGCTGTCGCGGATCATGCTGTCGCGACGGCGGAACGGCCGGGACAATGCCACTGAATGGCTTTGTCGCCTTTTCCGGGCGGTCGTTCGTGCCGCTGGGCACGCACGCTCGTTCTTCACTACGGGGGCGGTCGGTGCGCCGTCCCGGGTGAGCTGGTCGTAGAGAAGCACTAACCGATGGGCGAGGGGTACGCATGACCGACACCGGCCAGGTCCCGGCCGAGGGACAGCCGGAGAGCGCAGGCATGGTGGAGCAGCCGGGCGTCCCCGCGCACGGCGCGTACACCTACCTCTCCGAGCTTCCCGCCGAGGACGAAGACCTGCTGCTGCCGGGTGCTCAGGGCGCCTGGGGCAACGAGGTTCCGCCGCCCGCGCCGGAACCCGTCGTCGAGGCCTTCCACGAGCCCGGCCCGCACGAGACGGCCGGCCGGGACAGCGGCTCCGTCGACCTGAGCGGCGTGCGGCTGCCCGACTCGGGCCCGGTGTCCGTGACCCCTTCCCCCATTCTCTCGGTCCCCCACGACGCGGCCGCGGCAGCCGCGCAGCAGCCGCGCCGGCCGCTGCACCTCGGCCCGCCGATCCCCGACGCCTCCGCCAGCCCGGTCCGCTCCCTCGCCGACCGCGGCCCGGCCGGGGCGCCGGTCCGGCAGCCCGGTCCGGCCACGACCGGGCCCGAGTACCTCGACGCCCAGGCCCTGCCGAACGGGGCCCCGCAGAGCGCGGCCCCCTGGGGCGCCGCGCCGGTCGCCGCTGCCCAGGCGGGCGCCCAGGCGCCGGCCGCGGAGACGGTCGCTCCGGCCGCGGAACCAGTCGCTCCGGCCGCGCAACCCGTCGCTCCGGCCGGCGAGCCCGAGCCCACCGCCGACGCCACAACCGACGCCACCGGCGCGGCCCAGGCGGCGGTGGCCCGCCTCGCCACCCAGGCGGCCGCGCAGCCGCAGCCCGAGGAGCCGCAGGCTCCCGTCGCGGCCCAGGGTGTGCACGGTCACGACGGAGTGCAGCCCGCGCACGGCCACGACGGCGGGTACGTCGCTCCCGCCGCCGGCCAGGGGCAGAGCGACGACGGCGACGCCCTCCCGGCGGACACTGGTCAGGAACCGCAGGCCGCGACCGTCCCCGGCGCGGACGGCGCCGAGGACGGGCCGGCGGTGGAGGCGTCACCGTCGACGGCCGAGGCGGCCGCGCCCGAGGCCGAGGCGGGTGCCGCACCCGGTGACGCCGGGGAAGCGGGCCAGGCCCCCGGTGTCACGCCGGGTGCCGGGCCGGGCCAGGCGGTCGCCGGCCCGGACGCCGCGGAGCAGGCCCCTGCGGCGGTCGAGGCGCAGGCACAGGGCGCGGAGGAGCCCGAGGCGGTCCAGGCGCCCGAGCCCGTGGCGTCCGGTGAGGCCGCCGAGCCCGTCCAGCCGGAGGGGAACACACCCGTCGGCGCCGAGACGGTGCCTGCCGAGACCGTGTCCGCCGAGACCGTGCTTGCCGGGGACGCCCCGGGTGTCGACGCGGCAGCCGGCGCGGTCGCGGAAGCCGGCGGTGCCCTCCCGGCACAGGACGTGGCCGCAGTGGCCGACGCCGCCGTCGTCGCGCCTCAGGAAGTGACCGAGGACGTGCCCGAGCAGGCCGACCAGGTCGGAGTCGGCCCGGCGGACGCAGCCGTTCCGACGGACGAAGCTGTTCCGGCGGTCGACGCCGCTCCCGCTCCCGTCGCGCCCCAGCCCGTCGCGCCCCAGCCCGTCGAGCCCCAGCCCGTCGAGCCCCAGCCCGTCGAGCCCCAGCCCGTCGCGCCCGCCGAGATCCCGGCCGCCGCCACCGCGCCCGCGCAGGCCGAAGCCGTCGTACCCGCGGCCGCGGCGGAGCCGCCGCAGGCGCCCGAGTTCGCGCAGGCCCCGGAGGCCGTACCGGCCGCCCAGCCCCTCGCCCCGGCGACGGAAGCAGAGACGGTGACCGCGGCCACCGAGGCGCCCGCACCCGCCGCACCCGCCACACCCGTCACGCCCGACGGCGACGCGATGACCGCTCAGCAGCCGCAGCAGCCGCAGCGGCCCCAGCACCCCGAGGACCAGCCCGGGGCCACCGCCCCGGACGGCACCGCCACGGGCGCGGCGCCCGCTCCGGCCGCCGGCCACGGCGCGCCCTCGGGCCCGCAGCACCAGCCCGCCGGCGCCGCGCCCGCACCGGCCGCCGCCGAGGCCGTGACGCCGCCCGCGCCCGCCGAAGAGGCGGACCCGGCCGCGGCCGCCGCACCCCAGCCCACGGCCGTTCCGCCGCAGGCGGGCCCCGAGCAGCCGCTCGGGCAGTTCGTCCCCGTCGACGGCCAGGTGCCGACCACCCCGCACCTGGCCCCGACCCCGCCGCACCCCCTGGTGCTGCCCGCCCAGGGCCGGCCGGAGCCGGTGGCCGCGGTCCCCGCGCCCCGCGGGGCCGGGACCGCCGGGGCGCCGGACACGCTGGACGCGCCGGACGGCGAGGCCGCCGCCGGCGTCGTACAGCACGCTGAGGACCTTCGGACCAGGGCCGCCGAGGAGAGCACGGCCGCGGCGGAGGAAGAGCCGAGACGGTCCGCCGGACCGGCCGCGCCGGCCTACGACGACGCCGAGCGCGAGGCCGTCCTGAAGGTGATGCGCGAACGCCGTGACATCCGCAACGGATTCCGCGGCGACCCGATCCCGCACGAGGTGCTGCTGCGCGTGCTGGAGGCGGCCCACACGGCGCCCTCCGTCGGCCACTCCCAGCCCTGGGACTTCGTCGTCATCCGCTCCGCCGACACCCGGCGGGCCATGCACGAGCTCGCCATGCGCCAGCGGGACGCCTACGCCAAGTCGCTGCCCAAGGGCCGGGCCAAGCAGTTCAAGGAACTGAAGATCGAGGCCATCCTCGACACCCCGGTGAACATCGTCGTCACCGCCGACCCCACCCGCGGCGGCCGCCACACCCTCGGTCGGCACACCCAGCCGCAGATGGCCCCGTACTCCGCCGCGCTCGCGGTGGAGAACCTGTGGCTCGCCGCACGCGCCGAAGGCCTCGGCGTCGGCTGGGTCAGCTTCTTCGACGAGCGTGAGATGGTCCGCGCCCTCGGCCTGCCCGAGCACCTCGAGGTCATCGCCTATCTGTGCGTCGGATACGTCGACGAGTTCCCGGACGAGCCCGAGCTGATGCAGGCCGGCTGGTCCAAGCGGCGCCCGCTGTCCTGGGTGGTGCACGAGGAGACCTACGGCCGCCGCGCCCTGCCCGGAGAGGAGCCCCACGACCTGCTTGCCGAGACCGTCGCCCAGATCCGCCCGCTCGACGCCAAGGCCCTCGGCGAGGCCTGGGAGCGCCAGAAGCGCATGACCAAGCCGGCCGGCGCGCTCGGCATGCTGGAGATCATCTCCGCCCAGCTCTCCGGGCTGTCCCGGCAGTGCCCGCCCCCGATCCCGGAGCCCGCGGCCGTCGCCATCTTCGCCGGTGACCACGGGGTGCACGCCCAGGGCGTGACTCCCTGGCCGCAGGAGGTCACCGCGCAGATGGTGGCCAACTTCCTCGGCGGGGGAGCGGTCTGCAACGCCTTCGCCGGCCAGGTCGGCGCCGAGGTGTGCGTCGTGGACGTCGGTGTCGCCGCCGACCTGCCGGCCACCCCGGGCCTGCTGCCCCGCAAGATCCGCGGCGGCACGTCCGACATGACCGCCGGTCCGGCTATGAGCCGCGAGGAGGCCAAGGCCGCCATCGAGGTGGGCATCGAGACCGCCCGCGACCTGGTGGCGGCCGGCAACAAGGCGCTGCTCACCGGTGAGATGGGCATCGCCAACACCACGGCGTCCGCCGCGCTGATCTCGGTGTACACCGGCGCCGACCCGGCCGAGGTCACCGGCCGGGGCACCGGCATCAACGACGAGACGCTGGCCCGCAAGACCGAGGTCGTCCGCCGCGCCCTGGAACTGCACCAGCCGGACCCGGCCGACCCGATCGGCGTCCTCGCGGCCCTCGGTGGCTTCGAGCACGCGGCCATGGTCGGCCTGCTCCTCGGCGGCGCCTCACTGCGTACGCCGGTGATCCTCGACGGCGTCAGCGCCGGCGCCGCGGCCCTGGTCGCCCGCGCCATCGCCCCCGAGGTCCTCGCCGCCTGCATCGCCGGCCACCGCAGCGCCGAGCCCGGCCATGTGGCGGCGCTCAACAAGCTCGGCCTGCGTCCCCTGGTCGACCTCGACCTCCGCCTCGGCGAGGGCACGGGCGCCCTGCTGGCGCTGCCCCTGGTCCAGAGCACCGCACGGGCGATGCACGAGGTCGCGACGTTCGACTCGGCGGGGGTCACGGAGAAGTAGCGGCCGCCCGCGGCGGGCGGTCCGGTGCCCAGCCACCGGACCGCCCGTGCCCCCGCTCGCTCCCACGCCTTAAAATCCCCACGTCAGGGCCGCTCCGACGTCGCAGCGCGCCCATCGCAGAGCTGCTCGAGGAGCCCTCCCTCATGGCCGAACACCCCGCCTACCCCGTAGGCCTCCGCCTCTCCGGCCGCCGCGTGGTCGTCCTCGGCGGCGGCCAGGTGGCCCAGCGCCGCCTCCCGGCGCTGATCGCGGCAGGCGCCGACATCGTCCTCGTCTCCCCGCACGCCACACCCTCCGTCGAGGCCATGGCGGACGCCGGCGAGATCACCTGGGAGCGCCGGCCGTACGCGCCGGGCGACCTGGAGCAGGCCTGGTACGTCCTCATCGCCACCAGCGACCCGGAGACCAACGAGGCCGCGTCCGCCGAGGCGGAGCGCGACCGGGTGTGGTGCGTACGCTCCGACGACGCCGACCGGGCGACCGCCTGGACCCCGGCGACCGGACACAGCGAGGGCGTCACGGTGGCCGTCCTCACCACCGACGCCCGCGGCCGCGACCCCCGGCACACGGCGGCCGTCCGCGACGCGGTGGTCGAGGGCCTGCGCGACGGCACCCTCGTCGCCCCGCACCACCGCACCCGCACCCCCGGCGTCGCGCTGGTCGGCGGCGGCCCCGGCGACCCGGACCTGATAACCGTCCGCGGCCGCCGTCTCCTCGCCGAGGCCGACGTGGTCATCGCCGATCGCCTCGGCCCGCGCGACCTGCTGGCCGAACTCCCGCCGCACGTCGAGGTCATCGACGCGGCGAAGATCCCGTACGGCCGCTACATGGCCCAGGAGGCCATCAACAACGCCCTGATCGAGCACGCCAAGCGGGGCAGGTCGGTGGTGCGGCTCAAGGGCGGCGACCCGTTCGTCTTCGGCCGGGGCATGGAGGAGGTCCAGGCGCTCGCCGAGGCCGGCATCCCGTGCACGGTGGTGCCCGGCATCTCCAGCTCCATCTCCGTGCCCGGCGCGGCCGGCATCCCGGTCACCCACCGGGGCGTGGCCCACGAGTTCACCGTGGTCAGCGGCCATGTCGCCCCCGACGACGAGCGCTCCCTGGTCGACTGGCCGTCCCTGGCACGGCTGACCGGCACGCTGGTGATCCTGATGGGTGTCGACAAGATCGGGAAGATCGCCGAGACGCTCGTCGCGCACGGCAGGCCGCCCGGGACCCCCGTCGCCCTCGTCCAGGAGGGCACGACGGCCGCCCAGCGCCGCGTCGACGCCACCCTCGCCACGGTCGCCGAGACCGTGCGCACCGAGGACGTCCGGCCCCCGGCGGTCATCGTCGTCGGCGAGGTCGTCGGCGTGGGCCCCGGACCGGCGGCCTGATCACGGACGGCCGGGGGCGGCCCGCCCACACCCCGGCCGTACGCAACCCACCCCTCCCAGGACAAGGCAGCAGCACCCCGTGGCCGAGCTCATCACCATCGACGACCCCGACGACCCGCGCCTGCGCGACTACACGGACCTGACCGACGTCGAGCTACGCCGAAGGCGCGAGCCCGCCGAGGGCCTGTTCATCGCCGAGGGCGAGAAGGTCATCCGAAGGGCCGGGGACGCCGGGTACGAGATGCGGTCCATGCTGCTGACGGCCAAGTGGATCGAGGTCATGCGGGACGTCATCGACGACATGCCCGCGCCGGTGTACGCGGTCAGCCCGGAACTGGCCGAGCGGGTCACCGGCTACCACGTGCACCGCGGGGCCCTCGCCTCCATGCGCCGCAAGCCGCTGCCGGCGGCGGCGGAAGTGCTGCGGACCGCCCGGCGGGTCGTGGTCATGGAGGCGGTCAACGACCACACCAACATCGGCGCCGTCTTCCGCTCGGCGGCCGCGCTCGGCATGGACGCCGTGCTGCTCTCGCCGGACTGCGCCGACCCGCTGTACCGGCGCAGCGTCAAGGTCTCGATGGGCGCGGTCTTCTCCGTGCCCTACGCCCGCCTGGAGACCTGGCCCAAGGGCCTGGACCCGGTCCACGAGGCCGGCTTCTCCCTGCTCGCGCTCACCCCCGACGACAGGGCCCGCACCCTGGACGAGGTCGCCCCGCACCGGATGGACCGGGTGGCCCTGATGCTCGGCGCCGAGGGCGACGGCCTGTCCGCGCGGGCCCTGGCCGCCGCCGACGCGTGGGTCCGCATCCCGATGTCGCACGGCGTCGACTCGCTGAACGTCGGCGCGGCCGCCGCGGTGGCGTTCTACGCGGTGGCCTCGGGACGCCCGGAAGCCTGAACCGGCGTCGCCGGCCGTCCGTCCGGCGCCGGACCGAGTCCGGCCCCCGCGTGCTGTGCCTGCCGCCGCCCGTCGTCGCCGAGACCCCGCGCCGGACCCTGACAGCCCTGCGCGACCGCGATCCCGAGCGCGACCAGCAGCGTCACCACCACGAAGACGAACAGCCGCTGGCGCAGCAGCCGCGGATTGGCCGGCCGCAGCCGGCCTCCCTTCGGGCGCGGGGCCGGCCGCCCGGCGCCGCTGCGCGGAGCGGGCCGGCTGCCGGAGCGCGGGCCGCCGCCGCGCGGCACGGGAGTGGGCCTGGCGGTGCCCGGCCGTGAGGGCGCGGGTCCGCCGCGCGGGACACCGCCGCCGCGGACCGGCGCACCGCCCCGCGCGGGCGTGTTCCCCCGGGGCACCGGGGTGCCGGGAGCCGTGCGCCGCTGGGTGCGCTGCTGCTCGGGGTAGGTGTCGACGAGCCGTCCGGTCGGCAGGTCCGCCTGCGCGGCGCGCGGCGCGGGCGGCCGTACGTCGGCCAGGCCCTGTGCCTCGCGGGCGGCGATCTCCTTGAGCCGCAGCGACAGTTGCAGCGTGCTCGGCCGGTTGTCGGGGTCCTTGGCCAGACAGGCCCGCACCAGTGGGGCCAGGGCGTCGGGCACGCCGTTCAGATGCGGCTCCTCGTGCACCACGCGGTACAGCATGACCTCGGAACTGCCCTGCCCGAACGGCGAGTCGCCGGTCGACGCGTAGGCCAGCGTCGCGCCGAGCGAGAACACGTCGGTCGCCGGCGTCACCACGGCGCCGCGCACCTGCTCGGGGGCGAGGAAGCCCGGCGAGCCGACCGCGGTGCCGACGTGGGTGAGCGTGGAGGCGCCGGTGGCCCAGGCGATGCCGAAGTCGATGATCCGCGGCCCCTTCGGGGACAGCAGGATGTTGGACGGCTTCAGATCCCGGTGCACGACACCGGCCTCGTGCACGGCGACCAGCCCCTCGGACAGCGCCGCCCCGATCGCCGCCGCGTCGGCCGCGCAGAGCGGTCCGTCGTCGGCGACCTTGTCGTGCAGGGAGGGCCCGGGCACGTACTGCGTGGCGAACCAGGGCCGCTCGGCCTCCAGGTCCGCGGCCACCAGCCGGGCGGTGCACCCGCCCCTGATCCGCCGGGCGGCCGAGACCTCGCGGGCGAAGCGCGACCGGAACTCCTGGTCCTCCGCCAGGTCGGGCCGGATCACCTTGAGCGCGACCCGCTGCCCCTTCTTGTCGGAGCCGAGGTAGACCACGCCCATCCCGCCCGCGCCGAGCCGTCGGTGAAGCCTGAACGAGCCGACGACGCGCGGGTCCTCGCGCCTCAGGCGCATCATCGCCATGTTCATCCCCGCTGCCCGGTCCCTGTGACGTGGCACAGCTTACGTTTCCACGGCCGCCCGCGCGCATAGGCCGCGCCCTCTCGGCCCGAGGGATTGTCCCCCGCGGGCGGCCCGGGTGAGAGTCGGTCAGGAAGCCATGGCCGACAGCGCCCTTGAGACCTGGGCGACTCCAACCAAGCCCCGGGGGAAGGGCGTTGACCCGGCGTACGTCGACCAGGCGCAGGCCACGCCGACCGGGACCCCGCGTCCGCGGACGGACCGGGCCCCGCCCGGCGGGACGGGCCGCCGGACGATCGGGACACCCGTCACCGACCGCCCGGAACCGGAGGAAGTGATCGAACTCACTCGAAGTGTCACACCGGCAGGACCGGACATGAGGGGACACAGCGGACGTCCCCTCCGGGAAGACCCCGAGAGTCAGGTTCATGTCTCCACCCAGGGGAGTACGCCTCCACTCGCCGCTCATCCTCCGGGAGGCCCGGCAATCGGTACGAGGGCATGACGCCCGCCCGGGCCCACGCGCCTAGATTTGAGGTCAAGCGGCGGGTGCAGCACTCGTCCCCCGAGGTCAAGCACCCGCCGCTGCAAGGACAACAGACACGGTCAGGAGAGGGACCATGGCCCACACGGCACCGCGGCGCACGACGTTCGCCCCCCGCCGCACGGGCCGCCGCCACCCCCTGGTGGCGACGCTGATGGCCCTTCCCCTGGCGGCCCTGCTCCTGATCGTCTTCGACGGCTGGGAGACGGTGGCCACACAGGCGTCGTCCGTGGGTGCGATGCTGGGGCGCTGAGCGGCGACCCCAGGCCCGGAAGAGCGGTCCGGGCGGGGACATCCATCCATGAAACCCCGTGGGGACGGGGGTGCGGCGGACGGCAGCAATGCCGGCGCAGCTGGGGAGCTGCGCCGGCATTACGCCGGTCCCCACCACCCGGGACAACGTCCGACGACTCCGACACAGGGCCCGCGTAGGCATGGAGGCCGAGCTTGCCTGGCTCGGGGCGCCGGGCCCGTCTAGCCGTAGAGACCGCGCGGCCCGTGACACCGGGCTCGCCGAGCTGGTCGCACCAGGCTCGGGTAGCCGTGGAGACCGCGCGGCTCGTGACACCGGGCTCGCCGAGCTGGTCGCACCAGGCTCGCGTAGCCGTGGAGACGGGGCCGGCGCAGCGATGGGCACCGGGCCCGTAGCTGCGGGCATGCGTGCCGCTAGGGGCGGCACGGGTGGGCGCAGCGGCACCCCGCAAGCGCGGGCAAGCGAAACACCCCTGGTCCAGCGACAGCACGGGTCACCTCACAGCACCCCCCAGCGGCACCCCCGTCCAGCACAGCACCGCCCAGCGGCACCCCCCGTCCAGCACAGCACCGCCCAGCGGCACCCCCCGTCCAGCACAGCGCAGCCCTCACAGGCGTACCCTCAGCCGACACCCCACCGCCCCCCGAGGCCGAAGTGAACCTCCTCAACGCCCTGTCCACGAAGGCCAGAACCGCAGCCCACCCCAACTCCCCCCACCCCGGCGGAGCCCCCTGCACCTGCCCCACCACAACCCTCGCCGACCGCCCCGACGCCACAGTCGTACGGCACGCCGGAACCGTCGCCAAGGCCCACGCCCCGCACACCGACCCCGCCGGACTCTCCCTACGCCTGGCCACCGCCGCCCGCCTCCCGGACATCCTCCTGCCCCCGCTCACCA
>NZ_BJTV01000010.1 GCF_007176755.1 Streptomyces sp. 1-11 | reverse complement strand
ACCTGGGCGTCGCCTCCGGCAACGGCAAGGGCCAGATCTTCGTCAAGGGCGAGGTCATCAAGACCGTCCCCGAGTCGAAGATCGTGGAGACCCTCATCGAGGAGGCCATGAAGCTCGCCGAGGGGACGAGCGCCGCGGACGGGTTGAGTTGAGGCAAGGCACGGCACGGACCGAGAGGGGGCCCAGCGTGACGATCCTGGAGACCATCCGGCAACCACGCGACCTGAAAGCGCTGTCCGAGGCGGAACTCGGTGAACTGTCCGAGGAGATACGCGAGTTCCTGGTGCACGCGGTGGCCAGGACCGGTGGTCACCTCGGGCCCAACCTGGGGGTGGTGGAACTCTCCATCGCGCTCCACCGGGTCTTCGAGTCGCCGGTCGACCGCATCCTGTGGGACACCGGCCACCAGAGCTATGTGCACAAGCTCCTGACCGGACGTCAGGACTTCTCCAAGCTGCGCGGCAAGGGCGGCCTGTCCGGCTACCCCTCCCGTGAGGAGTCCGAGCACGACGTCATCGAGAACAGCCACGCCTCCACCGCGCTGGGCTGGGCCGACGGCCTCGCCAAGGCCAACCAGGTGCTGGGGGAGCGGGGCCATGTGGTCGCCGTCATCGGCGACGGGGCGCTGACCGGCGGCATGGCCTGGGAGGCGCTGAACAACATCGCGGCCGCCAAGGACCGGCCGCTGATCGTCGTCGTCAACGACAACGAGCGCTCCTACGCGCCGACCATCGGGGGCCTCGCCAACCACCTGGCCACCCTGCGCACCACCGACGGGTACGAGAAGGCCCTCGCGTGGGGCAAGGAGGTGCTGCTGCGCACCCCGGTGGTGGGCGGCACCATCTACGAGTCCCTGCACGGCGCGAAGAAGGGCTTCAAGGACGCCTTCGCCCCGCAGGGCATGTTCGAGGACCTGGGGCTGAAGTACGTCGGCCCGATCGACGGACACGACATCGGCGCCGTCGAGTCGGCGCTGCGCCGCGCCAAACGCTTCCACGGGCCGGTCGTGGTCCACTGCCTCACGGAGAAGGGCCGCGGCTACGAACCCGCCCTCGCCCACGAGGAGGACCGCTTCCACACCGTCGGCGTGATGGACCCGCTCACCTGCGCGCCGCTCTCCCCGGCCGGCGGGCCGTCCTGGACCTCGGTGTTCGGCGACGAGATCGTCCGCATCGCCGAGGAACGCGAGGACGTCGTCGCGATCACGGCGGCCATGCTGCACCCGGTGGGCCTCGGTCCCTTCGCCGAGCGGTTCCCCGACCGGGTGTGGGACGTCGGCATCGCCGAGCAGCACGCGGCGGTCTCGGCGGCCGGGCTCGCGACCGGCGGACTCCACCCCGTCGTCGCCGTCTACGCCACCTTCCTCAACCGCGCCTTCGACCAGTTGCTGATGGACGTGGCCCTGCACCGCTGCGGGGTCACCTTCGTGCTGGACCGGGCCGGCGTCACCGGAGTGGACGGGGCTTCGCACAACGGCATGTGGGACATGTCCGTCCTTCAGGTCGTGCCCGGGCTGCGGATCGCCGCCCCGCGCGACGCCGGGCAGTTGCGCGCCCAACTGCGCGAGGCCGTCGCCGTGGACGACGCGCCCACCCTGGTCCGCTTCCCCAAGGAGCCGGCAGGCCCGGACGTACCGGCCGTCGGCCAGGTGGGCGGGATGGACGTCCTGCTCCGCGACGAACACTCCGAGGTGCTGCTGGTGGCGGTCGGAGTGATGGCGCCGGTGTGCCTCCAGGCCGCCGAACTGCTCGCCGCCCGGGGTGTCGGCTGCACGGTGGTGGACCCCCGCTGGGTCAAACCCGTCGACCCCGCCCTGCCGGGCCTGGCCGCCGGACACCGCCTGGTCGCCGTCGTGGAGGACAACAGCCGTGCGGCCGGCGTCGGTTCGGCCGTGGCCCTCGCCCTCGGCGACGCGGACGTGGACGTGCCGGTACGGCGGTTCGGCATCCCGGAGCAGTTCCTCGCGCACGCCAAACGCGGCGAGGTGCTGGCCGACATCGGCCTCACGCCCGTGGAGATCGCCGGGCGCATCGGCGCGAGCCTGGGCGCCGCCGCGAACGTCCCCGCCGGGCGATCGACCGGACTTCCGCAACAGGGCCCGGCCGTCGCGTCCGTCGACGGCGCAGCCAAGGAGAGTGAATGAGCACGGAGTTCGACCTCGGCGCCCTCCTCGCCGAGCGCGGAGCCGAACGCTACGAGCTGCACACCAAGCACCTCAACCCGCAGCTCCCGCGCATGCTGCACACCATCGGCTTCGACCGCGTCTACGAACGGGCCGAGGGCGCCCACTTCTTCGACGCGGACGGCACCGACTACCTGGACATGCTCGCCGGGTTCGGCGTGATGGGCCTCGGCCGCCACCACCCGGTCGTCCGCAAGGCGCTGCACGAGGTCCTGGACCTGGGCCTCGCCGACCTCACCCGTTTCGACTGCCAGCCGCTGCCGGGCCTGCTCGCCGAGCGGCTGCTCGCCCACAGCCCGCACCTGGACCGGGTGTTCTTCGGCAACAGCGGCACGGAGGCGGTGGAGACCGCCCTGAAGTTCGCCCGGTACGCCACCGGCAGGCCCAGGGTCCTGTACTGCGACCACGCCTTCCACGGCCTGACCACCGGCTCCCTGTCGGTCAACGGCGAGGACGGCTTCCGCGACGGCTTCGCCCCGCTGCTGCCCGACACCGCCGTACCCCTCGGCGACCTCGACGCCCTCGCCCGGGAGCTGAGGAAGGGCGACGTGGCCGCCCTGATCGTCGAGCCCATCCAGGGCAAGGGCGTGCACGAGGCGCCGCCCGGCTATCTACGCGCGGCCCAGGAACTGCTGCACCGGCACAAGGCGCTGCTGATCGCCGACGAGGTGCAGACCGGCCTCGGCCGCACCGGCGACTTCTACGCCTACCAGCACGAGGAGGGGGTGGAGCCCGACCTGGTGTGCGTGGCCAAGGCGCTGTCCGGCGGGTACGTGCCGGTCGGCGCCACCCTGGGCAAGGAGTGGATCTTCAAGAAGGTCTACTCGTCCATGGACCGTGTCCTGGTGCACTCGGCCAGCTTCGGCGCCAACGCCCAGGCCATGGCCGCCGGGCTCGCCGTGCTCTCGGTGATGGAGAACGAGCAGATCGTCGCCGGGGTGCGCACGACCGGCGAGCTGCTGAGGTCACGGCTCACCGCGCTGATCGACCGCTACGAGCTGCTCGCGGACGTGCGCGGCCGGGGTCTGATGATCGGCATCGAGTTCGGGCGGCCCTCCTCGCTGAAGCTGCGCGGCCGCTGGACCATGTTGCAGGCCGCCCGCAAGGGCCTGTTCGCGCAGATGGTGGTCGTCCCGCTGCTGCAGCGGCACCACATCCTCACCCAGGTCTCCGGCGACCACCTCGAGGTGATCAAGCTCATCCCGCCGCTGATCATCGACGAGGCCGACGTGGACCGGTTCGTCACCGCCTTCACCGCCGTCATGGACGACGCGCACAGCGGCGGCGGCCTCATGTGGGACTTCGGGAAGACGCTGATCAGGCAGGCGGTGGGCAACCGCTAGAACCGCCCACCGGACCGAGTTTGCCTCGGAGGCAAGAAATTTGCCGCAGAGGCAAATCTGCGGCTCAATGGAGGCATGAACGCCTCAGAAGTCCCGCCGCCGGCGGGCGAGGGCGGCGACCTGCCCGCCGTGGCGCCGCAGCTGCGCGAGCTGCGCCGGCGTGCCGGCCTCACCCTCGAGGCGGCGGCCCGCTCCGCCGGGCTCTCGCCCGCCCACCTCTCCCGGCTGGAGACCGGCGGGCGCCAGCCCTCGCTGCCGATGCTGCTCGCGCTCGCCCGTACCTACGGTACGACCGTCTCCGAACTGCTGGGCGAGCGGGTCGCCGACCGGGACGCCATCGTGCGCGCCGCCGACATGGAGCCCACCCGGGCCGGCGGCTGGACCTACTACCAGGCCGGCGCTTCCGGCCGGGGCATGCAGGCGCTGCGCGTCCGGGTGCCTCACGGCGCCCAGGGCGACATCGTGCGCGTCCACCCCGGCGAGGAGTGGCTGCACGTGCTGAAGGGGCGGCTCAGACTGCGCCTCGGCGACACCACGCATCTGCTCGCCCCCGGCGACAGCGCGCACTTCGACTCCCTCACCCCGCACCGCCTGGCCGCCGAGGACCAGGACGGCGTGGAGCTGCTGTTCGTCCACACCCTGCTGCAGAGTCCCACGGCCGCGCTGTGCCTGGGCCCCTCGACTGGAGAACTGCCATGAGCAACTTCGAGGAGAAGTTCCCCCGAGCCCTGTGGATCCGGCTGGTCATCTACATCGCCGTGGGCCACCTGTTCGCCGCGTTCCTCTACCTGCTGTTCGCGGTGGGTGCCAAGAGCTGACGGACGTCAGTCGAGCAGGCGCTCCCGCAGCCGCTCACGCGTCCCTTCGGTGAGCCCCAGGCCCTGCTCGAAGTAGGCCTCGACCCCGCCCCACGTAGCGTCGATACTCGCGAACGCCGCCTGCAGGTACTCCTCCCGGGCGTCGAACAGCGGGCTGAGCAGCTCCATCACCTCGGGGGTGTACGCGGTGTCGGGGCTGCCGTTGCGGCGCACCTTGTAGCGGCGGTGCTTGGCGTTGGACTCCAGGTAGTCGGCCACGATCGCGTCGCGCTCCACGCCCACCGCGAGCAGGGTGACCGCTATCGAGATGCCCGCCCGATCCTTGCCGGCGGCGCAGTGCATCAGCGCGGGGACGCTGTCCTCGGCCAGCGAGTGCAGCACCCGCGAGTGCTCGGCGGTGCGCTCGGTGACGATCGTCCGGTACGAGGCGACCATCCGGGCGGCGGCCTTGCCGTCCGCGAGGATGTCGCGCAACTGGTCGAGGTCGCCGTCGCGGACCATCTTCCAGAACTCGGCGCCGTCCGCCGGATCGCTCAGCGGCAGGTTCACGTTCCGCACGCCCGGCAGCTCGACGTCCGGGCCCTCCAGCCTGCGGTCGGCCGCGTTGCGGAAGTCGAACACCGTGTGCAGGCCCAGGGCGCCGAGGAAGGCGGCGTCCTTCTCCGTCGCGTGCGCGAGGTGGCCGCTGCGGAACAGCACCCCCGGGCGCACCCGCCGGCCGTCCACGGTCGGCATTCCGCCCACGTCGCGGAAGTTGCGCACGCCGGCCAGCTCGGGCTCGGTCGACGGGACCTGCTGCGTCACGGGGGCTCCTCCCGGTCGGACCCCGTCGGCTCGGCTCGCCGGCGGGCGCTGCGACGACGATACGACATCGGTCACCTCGGGCAATGAGTTGTCCACAGGCGTTGCCGACCGAGCTCACGGGCCCCGATGATGTGCCCACCTGAGCGAATCTGTTGACACCTGTGAGGTCTCGATGGTGGACATCGCCGAGAACGGTCGCACCTGGCTCCTGACCGGGCCCACCAGCGGCTACGCCCTGCACCTGACCGAGGCGGACGAACTGCTCCACCTCCACTGGGGCCCCCGCATCGCACTCGCCGACGCCGAGGCCCTGGCCCGGAGCCCGCTGCCCGGCTACCGGCCCTTCGAGTCCCCGCTCGACGGCCGCGAGGAGTACCCCGTCGAGGGCGGCCCCCGCTTCGTCCGCCCCGCCCTCTCCGTGCGCACCGGCGAGCGGCGCGGCACCGAGTGGCGATTCGTGTCGTACGAGGTGGCGGACGGCCCGGAAGCCGGCGCCGAGGGCGCGGAGCTGCGGCTGCGCTTCGACGACGACGGACTGGCGATCACCCTGCACCACCGGATGCGCGGAGACGTCGTGGAGCGCTGGGTCACCCTGGACAACCACGGGCAGGCAAGCGTGGAGCTGCTGCGCGCCGACGCCGCCACCTGGACCCTGCCCGACCGCGAGGGCTGGCGGCTGTCCCAGCTCCACGGCCGCTGGGCCGCCGAGTCCCTGCTCACCCGCGCGCCGCTCACCCACGGCGAGAAGGTCATCGGCAGCCGCCGCGGCCACACCGGCCACCAGCACCTGCCCTGGGTCGCCCTCGACACCGACGCCACCGAGGAGCGCGGCGAGGTCTACGGCTGCGCGCTCGGCTGGTCGGGCTCCTGGCGGATCGCCGTCGCGCAACTGCCGGACGCGCGCGTGCAGATCACCGGCGGCGCCGGCCACGACAACTCGGGCCTGCTGCTCCTGGAGCCGGGGGAGTCGTACACCACCCCCGTCTTCGCGGGCCTGTGGAGCGACGGCGGCTTCGGCGGGGCCAGCCGGACCTGGCACGCCTACCAGCGCGCGCACGTCGTCCCGGACGCCGGGCGGGACCGGCCGGTGCTGTTCAACTCCTGGGAGGCGACGTACTTCGACATCTCCGAGGAGCAGCAGGCGGCCCTCGCCCGGCGGGCGGCCGGCATCGGCGTCGAGCTGTTCGTCGTCGACGACGGCTGGTTCGGCGCCCGCACCAGCGACCGCGCGGGCCTCGGCGACTGGACCCCCAACCCGGACCGGTTCCCGCACGGCCTCAAACCCCTGGCCGACCAGGTGCACGGCCTCGGCATGCGGTTCGGCGTCTGGGTCGAGCCGGAGATGGTCAACCCGGACAGCGACCTGTACCGCGCCCACCCCGACTGGGTCCAGTACCAGCCGGGCCGCAGGCGGACCGAACTGCGCAACCAGCTCGTCCTCAACCTCGCCCGCGAGGACGTCCAGGAGTACCTGTGGGAGCGGCTGGACGGCCTGCTGTCCGGCGCCCCGATCGACTACGTGAAATGGGACTTCAACCGCTGCTTCACCGACGCCGGGTGGCCGGGGGAGCCGTACCCGCAGCGCCTGTGGATCGACCACGTCCGCGCGCTGTACGCCCTGCTGGACCGGTTGCGCGCCGCCCACCCCCGGGTCGCCTTCGAGTCCTGCTCGGGCGGCGGCGGGCGGATCGACCTCGGGGTGCTGAGCCGCACGGACCAGGTGTGGACCTCCGACAACACCGACCCGCTCGACCGGCTCGCCATCCAGCACGGCTTCAGCCAGATCCATCCCGCGCGCGTGATGGCGGCCTGGGTCACCGACAGCCCCAACACCCAGCTCAACGGCAGGTCGAGCTCGCTGCGCTTCCGGTTCGTCAGCGCCATGGCGGGCGTGCTCGGGGTCGGCGGCGACCTCACCGAGTGGACCGACGAGGAGCTGGCCGAGGCCCGTGAGTGGGTGGCCCTCTACAAGGAGATCCGGCCACTCGTCCAGCACGGCGACCTGTACCGGCTGCGGCCCCCGGCGGGCGGCCTGAGCGCGGTCCAGTACCTGCTGGGGGACGAGACGGTGGTCCTGGCCTGCCTCCAGGCGCAGAGCTACGGCGAGCCGGTACCGCGCGTGCGGCTGCGCGGACTCGATCCGACAGCCTCGTACGAATGCCGCGAAACGGGTGAAGTGCACCGAGGGGCGGTGCTGCTGCACCACGGCGTGCGGACCGGCCTGCGCGGCGACCTGGACGCGACGGTCATCCGCCTGCGCCGCATATGACCCTTCTGTTCAGGTTCGACTCTTCACCCCAACTTGTCCTGAAATGAGGGAACCTGGTGGGGGAGCGCGTGAGCAGCGTCATAGGCGTGACCGTCCGCTGTTCATCATGTCCACCTAATCCCGCTGAGCGGCCGGGGAATTGAGCGAGTGGCGCGGCCCGGAATTCACCCACGGTGACCGCGAATTCCCCTTTTCGATCTTCTGGTGCCCGAAAGCCGGGAATCGGCCGCTTGTTTCGATGTCTCCAGCTCGCTTACGTTCACCACCGATCCGGACGGAACGCCGAATCCTGCCGCCGCCCGGAACCCCACACATGACCCGTGCCCGGCAGGAGCGGGGGACCCACCAGGCACGACCGCCTGTCCCGGTCTCCGCGACAGGCTCGGGGTGCAGCCGCGCACCGCGCGGCAGGGCAGCTCCCGCCCGAACCCGACAGCTCACCCCGCAGGCACCGGAGAGGAATGCGTCATGTCCACGAAGGGTAAGCACCGCCGTCCCAGGACCCGGCGTTTCACCCGGTCCATCGCCGTCGCCGGAACCGGCGGCGCCGCCCTGGCCCTGCCCCTGCTGGGGGCCGCCGCAGCGCACGCCGCCACCGCCCAGCCCGGCACCGGGGCGGCCGTGCTGCCGGTCAAGACCGTGCAGAGCACGGCGGCCGTCCAGCGGGACGCCGGTGCCCGCACCTACACGGTGAGGCCCGGCGACTGCCTCGCGCGGATCGCCGACGACCAGCGTGTGAGCGGCGGCTGGCAGCGGCTCTACGCGGACAACCGGCAGGCCGTCGGCGAGGATCCGGCGCTGATCCACCCGGGTCTGAAGCTGTCCCTCGGCAAGAAGGCCGCGGCTCCGGCCCGCACCGGGACCTCCGCCCCATCCGACACCGCCTCCTCGGACACCGCGCGGTCCGCAGGGCCGTCGGACGCCCGGGCGGCGGCCCCGGCGAAGGCCGTCCCGGCCACCCAGGCGTCCACCGCGGCCCGGACGGCCGAGGCCGTGCCGGCCGCCGCCCCGGCCACCGGCTACACCCTGCCGGTCGCGGTCCCCACCGTCGGCACCGGCTACCACGTGGCGGGCAGCATGTGGTCCAGCGGCTACCACACCGGCATCGACTTCGTCGTCCCCACCGGCACCTCCCTCAAGGCCGTCGGGGCCGGCACCGTCGTCTCCGCCGGCTGGGGCGGCGCGTACGGCAACCAGGTCGTCGTCAGGTTGAACGACGGCCACTACGCCCAGTACGCCCACCTGTCGCAGCTCTCGGTGTCGGCCGGTCAGACGGTGACCGCCGGTCAGCAGGTCGGCCTGTCCGGCGCGACCGGCAACGTGACCGGACCGCACCTGCACTTCGAGATCCGCACCACGCCGGACTACGGCTCGGACGTGGACCCGGTCGCCTACCTGCGCTCGCACGGCGTCGCCCTGTAGCCGCCCCCGCCAGGGGCGCGCGAGGCACCACCACCTGCCTGACACGCCTCCGGAGGCCGGACCCCCGATCCCCGGATCCGGCCTCCGGTGTGTCCGGACGGTCCGCGTAGCGGCTCTATTCCTGGGTTGGCAAATTCTTTACGGGTGTCTCATCTCACCGTTAGTCAACCCCTGCCTACGGTCGCGTAGGTCACATCCGAAGGTGAATCATGGTCCGACGTGGCAGACGATTCGAAGAGTGACAACACATCAGTGATCGGGTCGTACGTGGCGGTGGGGGACAGCTTCACCGAGGGCGTCGGCGACCCCGGGCCCGACGGGTCGTTCGTGGGCTGGGCCGACCGGTTCGCGGTCCTGCTCGCCGACCGGCGGCCCGAGGGCGACTTCAACTACACCAACCTCGCGGTCCGCGGGAAGCTCCTCGACCAGATCATCGAGGACCAGCTCCCGCAGGCGGTCGAACTGGCCCCGGACCTGGTCTCCTTCTGCGCGGGCGGCAACGACATCATCCGGCCCGGCACCGACCCCGACGAGGTGGCCGAGCGCTTCGAGCGGGCCGTCGCCCGCCTCGCGGCGGCCGCGGGCACGGTGATGGTGACGACCGGCTTCGACACCCGGGGCGTGCCGGTGCTCAAGCACCTGCGCGGCAAGATCGCCACCTACAACGGGCACGTCCGCGCCATCGCCGACCGGTACGGCTGCCCGGTGCTGGACCTGTGGTCACTGCGGTCCGTCCAGGACCGCAGGGCCTGGGACCACGACCGGCTCCACCTCTCGCCCGAGGGGCACACGCGTGTGGCGCTGCGGGCCGGGCAGGCCCTCGGCCTGGAGATCCCCGCCGACCCGGAGCAGGCCTGGCCCGCGCTCCCGCCCCGGGGCACCCTGGAGATCCGCCGGGACGACGTCCACTGGGCCCGCGAGTACCTCGTCCCGTGGATCGGCCGCCGGCTGCGCGGCCAGTCCTCCGGGGACCACATCACGGCGAAGGGCGCCCTGTCGCCGCACGACATCAAGATGCGCATCGCCGCGGTCGCCTGACCCTGGCCCACGGCGCACCCGCACCCGTGCCGGCCACCGTGCCGGCACGGGGCACGCCGCGCGCCCGGGGCGACCCCGGCCCGCGACCTCGGCCCGTGCCCCCGGCCCCTGGAGTCCGGTCGGCGCGATGCCGCCGGGCGGCGGCCCGCAGGGGCGTCCGGCCCGGGGTTCCGCGCGGGCCGGGCCGGCTCAACGTCTGCGGGTGGTCAGTTCGTCCGGCCGCAGGCCCAGTTCACGGGCCAGGGCGTCGTCCACCCACTCCTGGGCGCGGGCGCGCGCCACCGCGCCCGGGTAGGACGTGAGCTGTACGGCCAGGCCGTCGAGCAGGGCGGTCAGCCGCAGCGCGGTGCTCGCGGGGTCGGGGCAGGTGAACTCGCCCCCCGCCACTCCCTCGGCGATGACTTCGGCGATCGCCGCCTTCCACCGCTGGTCGAGGTCCCGGGCGACCGCCCGCAGGGCCGGCTCGCGCAGCGACACCGCCCAGCCCTCGATCCACAGCCGCCAGCCCTTGGCCTGGCCCGTGGGCGCGTACCAGCGCACGGCGGCGCGCAGCCGGCGCAACGCGGAGGTCCGCCGGCCCAGCAGCGCCCGAAGCCGCGCCAGGTCGTCCTCGGCCGCGTGGGCGAAGGCGGCGGCGACCAGCTTCTCCTTCGTCGAGAAGTGGTACAGCACCAGTGCGTTGCTCACCCCGAGCGCTGCGGCCACGTCGGCGATCCTGACCGCCGCCACGCCCCGCGCCTCGATCTGCCCGATGGCCGCCCGCAGCATCTCCTCCCGCCGCTCGGCCACGCTCAACCGCACTCTCGCCACGCGGTCACCCTAGACCGTCCGGGGGACACCGCCCCAGGCCGCCGCCGGCCCCCGCGCCCGGCGGGCTTCAGCGGTCCGGGCCGAAGCGGTCCGCGATCACCGGCAGGCGGTCCGCGGCCAGGGCGTGGGCGGCGGCGCGCGGAGTCGTCCCGTCGGCCAGCGCGCGGTCCAGCACCAGCCCGGTCAGCGCGCGCATCGAGCGGCGGACGTGGGCGAACGCCTCTTCGGCGGCCGGGCCGATGTCGCCGAACAGCGTCCACCACCACCAGGCGTTGGTCGCGGAGTTGACCACCACGTCCGGCAGCACCGTCACCCCGCGCGCGGCCAGCAGCCGCTCCGCCTCCGGCAGTACGGGCATGTTGGCGGCCTCGGCGATCCAGCGGGCGGTGACCCGCGCCTGCCCGGCGGCGTCGACCGCGTACGACACCGCCGCCGGCACCAGCACCTCGGCGTCCGCCGACAGCCAGGCGCCGGCGGGCAGTTCGCGGTCGTCCGGGCGCAGCACCGAGCGGTCGAGCGTGCCGTACGCGTCCCGTGCGGCCAGCAGCGCCTCCACGTCGAGGCCGTCCGGATTGGCGACGGTGCCCTTGACGTCGGCCACCGCCACCACCGTCAGACCCGCGCGCGCGAGGAAACGCGCCGTGGCCCCGCCCATCGTGCCCAGCCCCTGCACGGCCACCCGGGTGCCCCGGTACGGCACCGACGCCCGGTCCAGGGCCGTCAGCACCGACTCGGCCACCCCGCAGCCGCCCACCAGCTCGTCCAGGCCGATGCCGTCGACCCGCACCGCGAAGGCGTCCGCGAGCCGGGCCCGGGCCGCCGGCTCGTCGTCCAGCAGCGGGAAGACCGCCTGGACGGTGGAGACCAGGCCCGCCTCGGCTGCGGCCCGGTCCACCAGGTCCTGGCTGAGGCCCAGGTCCTCGCCGGTGGTCCAGCAGCTCTCCACGTAGGGCCGCACGGCGCGCAGGTAGCGCACGAGCAGCCCGTAGGCCGCCGGGTCCCGCGGATCGCAGTCGATGCCGCCCTTGGCGCCGCCGAGGGGGACGTAGCGGGCCCGGGGGTCGTAGTGCAGCGCCTCCTTCAGCGTCATGCCGCGCGCTAGTCCGGTGACCTCCTCGAGCGTGCAGCCCGGGCGCATGCGCAGCCCGCCGCTGGCCACTCCCCGGACCAGCCGGTCGACGACCAGGAAGCCCTGGCGTCCGGTGACGTGGTCGGTCCACACGAGCGACAGGTGAGGTGCGGCGGTCATGGGGGCTCCCGGGGGACGGTCACTGAACGGCCGGTCAGTATTCGCAGCCGCCGCTTCCCTGTCAAAGCGCCCTGCGGACCGGCACGGACCGGCACGGCCATGGTGCGGCCGCAGGGGCGGGCGGGCCGCGCTGTCGGTGGTGCCGTCCATAATGGAGGACCTCAGCGACTCCACTGGAGGTAACCGTGACCGGTCGGCGTTCCAAGGGCTCCGGGCTCGGCGCACTGCGGCCCGAGGGCTTCGGCGCGCAGCCGAGCGGTGAGCGCCTCGCCCGGATCCGCCGTTCCCCGCACTTCAGGGACGGCGTCTTCCAGAACCCGGGCGGCACCGCCCGCACCCGGCCCTCCGGCTCGCCGCTCGACCTCGTCAAGGTCTTCCTCGACAAGGACACCCGGCCCCTGCGCTCCCCGGCCGGCACCGTCCCGGTGCACGCCACCACCCTCGCCGACCTGGCCAAGCCGCCCACGACCGGGCTGCGGGTGACCTGGCTCGGCCACTCCAGCGTGCTCGTCGAGATGGACGGTCACCGCGTCCTGTTCGACCCCGTCTGGGGCGAGCGCTGCTCCCCGTTCCCCTTCGCCGGGCCCAGGCGGCTGCACCCGGTGCCGCTGCCGCTGGCCGCGCTGGGCCCGGTCGACGTGGTGGTCGTCTCGCACGACCACTACGACCACCTGGACATGCCCACGATCAAGGCGCTGGCCGGCACGGACACCCTGTTCGCCGTGCCGCTGGGCGTCGGCGCGCACCTGGAGCGCTGGGGCGTCGCGGCCGAGCGGCTGCGCGAACTCGACTGGCACGAGTCGACCGAGGTCGGCGGCCTCACCCTGACCGCCACCCCGGCCCGCCACTTCTGCGGCCGCGGCCTGCGCAACACCCAGCACACCCTGTGGGCGTCCTGGGTCGTCGCCGGCGAGGAGCACCGGGTCTACCACAGCGGTGACACCGGCTACTTCGAGGGCTTCCGGGAGATCGGCGCCGCCCACGGCCCGTTCGACGTCACGATGGTCCAGATCGGCGCGTACAGCGAGTTCTGGCCCGACATCCACATGACCCCCGAGGAGGGTGTGCGCGCCCACCTCGACCTGCAGGGCGGCGCTCCGCACGGCGTGCTGCTCCCGATCCACTGGGGCACCTTCAACCTCGCCCCGCACCCGTGGGCCGAACCCGGCGACTGGACCAAGGAGGCCGCCGAGGCGGCCGGCCAGGCGGTGGCCCTGCCCCGGCCGGGCGAGCCCTTCGAAGCCGCCGGGAAGCTCCCCGCCGAGGCCTGGTGGCGGTTCGTCTCCGCGCCCGTCGCCCACCTCCGGCGCCGGCCCCAGGAGCCGCCGGCCGCGGCGGACTTGGACCGCGCCGAGGTCGACCTGGCCGGCGAGCGGTGAGACGGGACGGCCTCGCCGGCGAGCGGTGAGGCGGGACCGCCTGCCACGCCGAAGAAAAGGATGTGCAAGGATTCCGTAAAAGGGAGCCGCGGGCTACGCTCTCGGCCTGTGATGCGCATTCTCATGCAGGCGGGCAACGACCCCTTCAGTGTGCCCTCGATCGAAAGCACCCTGGTGCGCAACAGCATTCGGGGCAACGTCGGCAATCTGATGTACACGAATGCCGCCTACCGGCACATGTCCGTGCCGGACGCGGAGATACGGGTCGACACGACGCACTTCGCCGAACTGACGGTCGCGGACGCGGACCGGATCAACGACGAATGCGACGTCTTCGTGCTGCCGATGGCCAATGCCTTCAAATCGAAGTTCATTCCGCACATGCACATCCTCGCGGACCTCATCGGCAAGCTGAGGGTGCCGGTGGTGGTGTTCGGGGTCGGCGCACAGGCGAAACTCGATTACGACACCGCGTTCCTGAAGCCCGTCGACGAGGCCGTCAAGCGGTTCGTCGGGGCGGTGCTCGACCGTTCGGCGTCCATCGGCGTGCGGGGCGAGTTCACCCAGCGCTACCTCGGCGAACTCGGCTTCCGCGACGTCGACGTCATCGGATGCCCCTCGGTCTACTTCCGCGGCCCCGGCTTCCGGATGGAGCACCCGGGCGGGCAGGCGCTGCCCGAGGGGGCCCGGATCGCCCTGTCCACCGCGCTGCGGCTGGCGAACGCCGAACTCGCCTCCGCCATCAACGACTCCGTCCTCGAGCAGCACCCCGGGCTCACCTACTTCGCCCAGGAGGGCCGCGACCTCCAGACGCTCTACTGGGGTGACACCGCCGTCGCCGCCCGGCGGTCCATGCCGATGCCCGACCTCAGCTCGCACCCGCTGATCCGCTCGGCCGACGTGTGCGTCCCGCTGGAGCCGCACAGCTGGATGGATGCCCTGGCCCGTTACGACTTCGCCCTCGGAACGCGCATCCACGGCAATATCGCCGCGCTGGTCGCCGGCACCCCGGCGTTCGTCCTCGCCCATGACTCGCGGACGCTCGAACTGTCCCGCTACCACCACATCCCGCACCGGGTCATCACCGACCTGGACGCCGACGCCGACGTCGCCCGCCTCTACGCCGAGGCCGATTACACGGCGTTCAACGCCAACTATGCCGAGGGATTCCAGCGGCTGCTCGACTTCATGACCAGAAACGGCCTGCGGAACACCTACGAGCACGGGGACGGCGGAGCCGAATACGACCGCCGGGTGCGGGCCGCGGAATTCCCGAGTCCGTTCCGTCGCTCCGAGGCCGAGAGCGTGCAGGACCTGCTGTTCCGCATCACCATGCTCCGGGAGCAGAACAAGGCGATAGCGCGCCAGGCCGCCAGGGCGGAGAAGAAGGCCGCAGCCCAGGCCGGCCACATCAAGAAACTCGAAGCCGCGCTCGCCGCACAGCGCGAGTCCAGCGAGAAGCGGCTGCGGGCCCTCGAGGCCCAGGCGAAGAAGCGGCTGCCCACCAAGGCGCGGCGTCTCGTCAAGCGGCTCGCGCCGAAGTGACGGGGCCCGCCGCGAGTGACGGAAGGTGACTGATCGCGGTTCCGCTGCCGCGGCCACCGCCCGCGGCGTCCGTGTCGGCCAGACACCGCGATCCGCTCGGCGGCCTTTCCGGGGGCCGGTACGCACACCAGTGCTACCGGCCCCCGCTGCTTGGTTCCGACCACTTCTGACCAGGTCGGATCGACTCTTTACGGGTCTGCCCCGTCGGCCCGGCGCGGTCGTCGGTCTGTCGTACGACGCCTCATACCAGAGCGGGACGCTGCCCGGGGGACTTTGCCGACTGCCCGTCGCACCTGATGCACAGACGACTACTGTGAGTGTCCGTCGCCCGACGCAGGGCCTGGGCGAACCAGGCCGACGGACCAGTACGAGGACGCAGATGTCTCATCTCCGTGCACCGGCCGCCCGTGCCGACCGCCGTGAGGGCGGCCGCCACGGAAGACCGGTCGCCCGACCCGCTCCCGCACTGCCCGAGACGCACATACGGCCCCAGCTCATGCGGCTCGCCGTGCTGCCGCCCGTCGCCGTCGCCCTCAGCGCCACCGCCGCCGTCCTGTTCACCGTCCGCTCCACCGGCGCCCGCCCGGGCCCCGCGCTGTGGGCCGTGCTGGCCGGAGCGATGGCGGTGACCGCCGCGGGCGTCCTGATCGCCGCCGTGGCCGCCGACCGCGCCGCCCGCTCGGTCGCCGACCGGGTCGACGCCCTGCGCCGCGGCGCCGCCCGAGGCGAGGCCGAACTGCACGCCCTGGTCGAAGCGTTGCGGCAGGGTGAGGCGCCGGCCAGGCGTGGGCCGGGCCGCCGGCCGCCCGCGGACGCCGATGACCTCGACCTGCTCGCCGCCGACCTGGCCCGGGCGCACGACGGCGCCGTCACCGCCGTCGTGCGGGCCGCCCAGCTCTCCAGCCAGGCCGGCAGCGAACAGAAGCTGGAGGTCTTCGTCAACCTGGCACGCCGGCTGCAGTCCCTGGTGCACCGGGAGATCTCGATCCTCGACGACCTGGAGAACGAGATCGAGGACCCCGATCTGCTCAAGGGCCTGTTCCACGTCGACCACCTCGCCACCCGGATCCGGCGGCACGCCGAGAACCTCGCCGTGCTCGGCGGCGCGGTGTCCCGGCGGCAGTGGAGCAACCCGGTGGACATGACCGAGGTGCTGCGTTCGGCCATCGCCGAGGTCGAGCAGTACTCCCGGGTCAGACTGGTCCCGCCCGTCGACGGCGAACTGCGCGGCCACGCCGTGGCCGACGTCATCCACCTGCTCGCCGAACTCGTCGAGAACGCGACGGTGTTCTCCGCCCCGCACACCCAGGTGCTGCTCCGCGCCAACCTCGTCACCGCCGGGCTCGCCGTGGAGGTCGAGGACCGCGGGCTCGGCATGCCCGTCGGCGAGCAGCACCGGATGAACGCCCTGCTCGCCGACCCCGACCAGGTCAACGTGGCCAGCCTGCTGGCCGACGGCCGCATCGGGCTCTACGTGGTCTCCCAGCTCGCCCGGCGGCACGGCATCTCGGTGCGTCTGCAGAGCAACATCTACGGCGGCGTACAGGCCGTACTCGTAGTCCCCCAGGCCCTGTTGGGCACGGCACCCGGGGCGGCCGAGGCGGCCGGGGCCGAGGCCGGCGGGGCGGCGGTGCCGCAGCCCCGGGATCCGGCGATGCAGGGGCGATCTACGCCACCCGCCCAAGTCCCGTACGCCACGACGGCGTTCGGGAACGCATCCGGACCGGCGGACGCGGAGCGGGCCGCCGGAACCGGTCCGGGCGGCGAAGGGCCCGCGCCGGAGCCCGCGCCGGACGCAGCCCCAGTCCCGGTCCCGGCCACCGGCCGGCGGCGGCACGCGCTGCGCGCAACCGGGCACCCCGGCGACCTGAACGCCGTTGAGCGGAAGGGGAGTACGCACCCGGACGGGACGCACGGCGCGACCGCCCGCGGCGAAGCCGGGCGGAGCGGACCGGCGCCCGACGGCGCCGCCCCGGCACCGCTTCCCGTGCGGGCCGCGCGGGAGAAGCGGGCCGACCCCGCCGAGGCGGTACCGGGCGTCGGGCCCGAGCACCGGTCGGCGGCCGAGTCGCGCGCGGGCGTCCTGCCCGCCCCGCGCGCCGCCACGGCCGTGCGCGGCACCATGGGCAGACCCGGGCTGCCGCGCCGCCGCGCCCAGGAGCACATCGTCCCCCAGTTGCGCGGCGGCCCCGCCCCGCGGCAGGACACCGGACCCGTCGCGGGCCACGACCCCGGGCTGATGGCCGCCTTCCAGCGCGGCACGGGGCTGGCCGAGGCGCAGCAGGACACGGAGCCCGATCCGCGGCCCGCGGCCCCGCAGCACGTCCACTCGCCCGCCGCCGAAGGCGCCGGCCGCCCCGGCGGGAGCACGCCGGCCGGATGACCCCGCCGACCGGTCCCACGGGCCCCGCCCCCGTCCCCAGCACCCCAAGCCCCAGCGCTCCCGCTGGTCCTCGTACCCCAAGGAGTCGATCCACCATGGCGAGCGATGCGCCGACCGCCCAGGCATCCGACCTCGACTGGCTGCTGAGCGGCCTCGTGCAGCGCGTACCGCACACCTCCAGCGCGGTGCTCCTGTCCTGCGACGGGCTGGTGAAGTCCGTGCACGGCCTCGATCCCGACAGCGCCGACCACATGGCGGCCCTGGCCTCCGGCCTGTACTCCCTCGGCCGCAGCGCCGGCGTCCGGTTCGGCGACGGCGGCGACGTCCGCCAGGTCGTCGTGGAACTCGACACGACGCTGCTCTTCGTCACCACGGCCGGCTCCGGCACCTGCCTCGCCGTGCTCGCCGGCCGCGAGGCCGACGCCGCGGTGCTGGGGTACGAGATGGCGATGCTGGTCAAGAGCGTGCGCCCCTACCTGGTGACCGCGCCCCGCCGGCACGCCGCCGAACCCACGGGGACGCGGCCTTGAGGGTGGCCGCAGCCGGCGACGGGCCCTGGCTCGACGACGCCGCCGGACGGCTGGTGCGCCCCTTCACGGTCAGCGACGGGCGCACCGAGCCCAGCATCTCCCTCGACCTGCTGTCGCAGGTGATGGCCACCGGCGTCACCCCGCTCGGCTACCTCGGTCCCGAGCACGCCCAGGCGCTCGAGGTGTGCCGGGCGCCCGTCCCGGTGGCCGAGGTGGCCGCGCACCTGAGACTGCCCGCGGTGGTCACCAAGGTGCTGCTGTCGGACCTCGTCGACTGCGGGGCGCTGACCACCAAGCCGCCCGTCTTCCGCCACACACCCACTGACCGGTCTCTGCTGGAGGCAGTGCTCGATGGACTACGACGACAGCTCTGACCTGTTCCCCACGGCGCTGAAGATCCTCGTGGCGGGCGGGTTCGGGGTCGGCAAGACGACCTTCGTGGGAGCGGTCAGCGAGATCGCCCCGCTCAGCACCGAGGAGCTGCTCACCACCGTCAGCGCCGCCACCGACAACCTCGACGGCATCGAGAACAAGGTCGAGACGACGGTCGCCATGGACTTCGGCCGGATCACCCTCGACCCGCGGCACGTGCTCTACCTGTTCGGCACGCCGGGGCAGGAGCGGTTCTGGTTCATGTGGGACGAGCTGTCGGAAGGGGCGCTCGGCGCGGTCGTCCTCGCCGACACCCGCCGCCTGCAGGAGTGCTTCGCGGCGGTGGACTTCTTCGAGGAGCGCGGCCTCGCCTTCATCGTCGCCGTCAACGAGTTCGACGGCGGCTACCGCTACGACCCGGAGGAGGTGCGTGCCGCCCTCGACCTCGACCCGCGGATCCCCGTCGTCCCCTGCGATGCCCGCATCTCCAGCTCGGGCGTGCAGACCCTGCTCGCCCTCGTACGCCACCTCATCGCCCACGCCACGGCGCCCGCGCCGAGCCACGGCGCCCACCTGTGATCCAGCCACACCGCCGACGGAGCCGCCCATGAGGTACGTCCACGACGCCGGAGAACGGTCATGAGCTACGAGCCGCCCCGTCCGGTGAGGGGCCTGCTGCTCACCCCCGAGGACAAGGACGCCCCCGCCCGTGCCTCCAGACTCCGCGGGCTCGGCCTGGGGGAGCGGGCCGAGCCCGCTCTCGACGCCTTCGCGGACCATCTCGCCCGGCTCACCGGGGCGCCGTACGCGATGGTGAACTTCGTCGGCGAGGACCGCCAGTTCTTCGCGGGCCTGCGCGCCCCGGGCGCCGCCCCCGCGGTCCGGGAGGACGGCGGCAGGCCCGGGGCCGGCCGCTTCCTGCCGCGCGACCACGGCTTCTGCCCCCACGTGGTGGTCCGGCGCAAGGCCCTGGTCCTGGAGGACGTCCGCGACTACCCGCGCTTCGCCGGCAATCCGGTGGTCGACGAGTACGGCATCCGCTCCTACCTGGGCGCCCCGCTCATCGACAGCACCGGCATGGCGCTGGGCACGGTGTGCGCCGCCGACGTCGCCCCACGGGCCTGGGGCAGGACCGGGCTGGAGACGATCAAGTCGCTGGCCGCCGAACTCGCCGCGCACCTGGAGGGATCGGCGCGCGACGGCCTGCCGCTGTGAGGGGACGCCCGCCGGCCCCGGGCGCGCGGCGCGGTCCGCGCCCGTGGGGCGTGAAGGAAAGCTGAGGCGGCGGTTAAGAAAAGATCGATGGACCCCGGTGCGCGCGTACGGCAGATTGCGGGGTGATTCCACCCCTCTGACCCGGTGCGGGCCGCTCGGCATGCCCGCGGGCCGGGACCTCACCCACAGGAGCCGTAGCGTTGAAGGCGCTGGTCAAGGAGAAGGCGGAGCCCGGGCTCTGGCTCACGGACGTCCCGGAGCCCGCCATCGGTCCCGGTGATGTGCTGATCAAGGTCATGCGGACCGGTATCTGCGGCACCGACCTGCACATCAGGGCATGGGACGGCTGGGCGCAGCAGGCGATCCGCACCCCGCTCGTGCTGGGGCACGAGTTCGTCGGGCAGGTCGTGGAGACCGGCCGCGACGTCGCCGACATCCGGGTCGGCGACCGGGTCAGCGGCGAGGGCCACCTGGTGTGCGGCAAGTGCCGCAACTGCCTGGCCGGGCGGCGCCATCTGTGCCGGGCGACCGTCGGACTCGGCGTGGGCCGGGACGGCGCGTTCGCCGAGTACGTCGCGCTGCCGGCGTCCAACGTCTGGGTGCACCGCGTCCCCGTCGACCTCGACGTCGCCGCGATCTTCGACCCGTTCGGCAACGCCGTGCACACCGCGCTGTCGTTCCCGCTCGTCGGCGAGGACGTCCTGATCACCGGCGCCGGCCCGATCGGCCTGATGGCCGCGGCGGTGGCCCGCCACGCCGGCGCCCGCAACGTCGTCATCACCGACGTCAGCGAGGAGCGCCTGGAGCTGGCCCGCAAGATCGGCGTCAGCCTCGCCCTGAACGTCGCCGCGACCACCATCGCGGACGGGCAGCGTGAACTCGGTCTGCGCGAGGGCTTCGACATCGGCCTGGAGATGTCCGGCCGCCCCGAGGCCATGCGGGACATGATCGCCAACATGACGCACGGCGGCCGGATCGCCATGCTCGGCCTGCCCGCCGAGGAGTTCCCGGTCGACTGGGCGCGCGTCGTCACCTCGATGATCACCATCAAGGGCATCTACGGCCGCGAGATGTTCGAGACCTGGTACGCGATGTCGGTCCTGCTGGAGGGCGGCCTGGACCTCGCCCCCGTGATCACCGGCCGCTACGGCTACCGCGACTTCGAGGCGGCCTTCGCCGACGCGGCCTCCGGCACGGGCGGCAAGGTCATCCTCGACTGGACCGCCTGATCCCCGGCCCGGTTCGCCCCTCCCCCTCGTACTCGCTGGAGTCCCTCATGTTCACCTCTGTCCGTGACGACCTGCGCGCCACCCTCGAAGAGATCCGCGCCGCCGGTCTGCACAAGCCCGAGCGGGTCATCGACACCCCGCAGTCCGCGACCGTCAACGTCAGCGCCGGCGGCCGCCCCGGCCAGGTCCTCAACTTCTGCGCCAACAACTACCTCGGCCTCGCCGACCACCCCGAGGTGGTCGCCGCCGCCCACGAGGCGCTCGACCGCTGGGGCTACGGCATGGCCTCGGTCCGCTTCATCTGCGGCACCCAGGAGGTGCACAAGGAGCTGGAGGCCCGCCTGGCGGCCTTCCTCGGGCAGGAGGACACCATCCTGTACTCCTCCTGCTTCGACGCCAACGGCGGTGTCTTCGAGACCCTGCTCGGCGAGCAGGACGCGGTGATCTCCGACGCCCTCAACCACGCCTCCATCATCGACGGCATCCGGCTGTCCAAGGCCCGCCGCTTCCGCTACGCCAACCGCGACCTCGCGGACCTGGAGGCCCGGCTGAAGGAGGCGACCGAGGGCGGCGCCCGGCGCAAGCTGATCGTCACCGACGGCGTCTTCTCCATGGACGGCTACGTCGCGCCGCTCGCCGAGATCTGCGACCTCGCCGACCGCTACGACGCGATGGTCATGGTCGACGACTCGCACGCCGTCGGCTTCGTCGGCCCCTCCGGCCGCGGCACCCCGGAGCTGCACGGTGTGATGGACCGCGTCGACATCATCACCGGCACCCTCGGCAAGGCGCTCGGCGGCGCCTCCGGCGGCTATGTCGCCGCCCGCGCCGAGATCGTCGCCCTGCTGCGCCAGCGCTCGCGCCCGTACCTGTTCTCCAACACCCTCGCCCCGGTGATCGCCGCCGCCTCCCTGAAGGTCCTCGACCTGCTGGAGTCCGCCGACGACCTGCGCGTCCGGCTCGCCGAGAACACCGCGCTGTTCCGCCGCCGGATGACCGATGAGGGCTTCGACGTCCTCCCCGGCGACCACGCCATCGCGCCCGTCATGATCGGCGACGCGGCCGAGGCGGCCCGGATGGCGGAACTGCTGCTGGAGCGGGGCGTGTACGTGATCGGCTTCTCCTACCCGGTCGTCCCGCAGGGCCAGGCCCGCATCCGCGTCCAGCTCTCCGCCGCGCACTCCACCGAGGACGTGGACCGGGCGGTCGACGCGTTCGTCGCGGCGCGCGCCGCACTGGCGGTCTGACCGGCCCGGACATGGGGCGATAATTGACCCCATGATCGAAGCGCGGCGGCTCCACATCCTCCGTGCGGTGGCCGACCACCGTACGGTCACGGCGGCGGCCGCCGCGCTCTACCTCACCCCCTCCGCCGTCTCCCAGCAGCTCACCGCGCTGGAGCAGGAGACCGGCCACCGGCTGGTCGAGCGGAGCGCCAAGGGCGTGCGCCTGACCCCGGCCGGCGAGATCCTGCTCAGCCACACCAACGCCGTCCTGGCCCAGCTCGAGCGGGCCGAGGCCGAGCTGGCCGCCTACGGCTCGGGGGAGGCCGGCACGGTCACCGTGGCCGCCTTCGCCACCGGCATCGCCGAGGTGGTGGCGCCCGCCGTGGCCCGGCTGGCCTGCTCGGCGCCCGGGATACGGATCCGGGTCCAGGACGCCGAGGGCGACGCCAGCCTGCCGATGGTGCTCGACCGGCAGGTCGACGTGGCCGTGGCCGTGGAGTACCGGGGCGCCCCGGCCGCCGACGACCCCCGGCTGACCCATGTGCCGCTGTACGCCGAGCCCTTCGACGCGGTCTTCCCGGTGGGCCACCGCCTCGCCGACGCCGGGGAGGTCCCCCTGGCCGAGCTGGCCAAGGACGTGTGGATCGGGCCGTACCCGGGCAACCCCTGCCACGACGTGGTCGTCCTGGCCTGCGAGAGCGCCGGGTTCCAGCCCCGGCTTGAGCACTCCTCCGACGACTTCCGCGCCGTGGTCGCCCTCGCCGCGGCCGACGCGGGCGTGGCCCTCGTGCCCCGCTCCGCGCTGCGCGGCATGGACCTCGCGGGCGTGGTCGTCCGCCCGGTCGACGGGGTGGCCCCCACCCGCCGGGTCTTCGCGGCGGTGCGCCGGGGCGCCGAGGGGCACCCGCTGATCCGCCCGGTGCTCCAGGCCCTGGGGCGGGCGGCGGGCGTGAGCCTTCCGTAACAGGGCCGTCTCATATCAGGGATAGCGTCCCGGATATGAGAACCGAGTCCCCGGATTCCGTGGACGCCCGGATCGGCGCCCGGCTGGCCGAACTCCGTGCCGGCCGCGGCTGGTCCATGGGCGAGCTGGCCGAACGCAGCGGAGTGAGCAGGTCGACCCTCTCCCGGGCCGAGCGCGCCGAGATCAGCGCCACCGCCTCCCTCCTCAACCGTCTCTGTCACGTCTACGGACGCACCATGTCCCAGCTGCTCAGCGAGGTCGAGGCGGAACCGGCCGCGCTGGTCAGGGCGGCCGATCAGCGGCTCTGGCAGGACCCCGCCGCCGGCTTCGCACGGCGGTCCGTCTCCCCGCCGCACGGCGGCCTGCGCGGCGAACTCGTCGAGGGCCGGCTCACCCAGGGCGCCGACATCGCGTACGACCGCCCGCCCGTGCCCGGCCTGGAACAGCACCTGTGGGTCCTGGACGGCACCCTTGAGGTGACGGTCGGGGACACCGGCCACGCCCTCGGCGCCGGGGACTGCCTGCGGATGCGGGTGTACGGGCCGACGCGGTTCCGCTGCCCCGGCCCCGGCGGGGCGCGCTACGTGCTGGCGGTGGTGCGGCCGTGACCGTGCTGCGCTGGACCGACACCGAACTGCGCGGCAGGTCCCGGGAACTGGCCGGCCTGCTGGTCGACACCGTGGCCGGGGGAGCGTCGGTCGGGTTCCTCGCCCCGCTCGGCCCGGCCGAGGCCGCCGGCTGGTGGCGGGAGCGGGCCGACGCGGTGGCGGCCGGCCGGCTCACGGTGTGGGTGGCGGTGGACGGCACGGACCGGGTGACCGGCACGGTGAGCCTGGCCCTGCCCGACAAGCCCAACAGCCGCCACCGCGCCGAACTCGTCAAGCTGATGGTGCACCGCTCCGCGCGCGGACAGGGCCTCGGGCGCAGGCTCCTCGCCACCGCCGAGCGGGCGGCGGCCTCCGCCGGCATCACCCTGCTCCACCTGGACACCGAGACCGGCAGCCCCGCCGAGCACCTGTACCGCTCGGCCGGCTGGACCCTGGCCGGCACCATCCCCGACTACGCGGCGAACCCGGCCGGCGAACTGCGCCCGACCACCCTCTACTACAAGCGGCTCGCCCCGCCCGCCGGGTGACTGTCAGAGGCGGGGGCTACGGTGCCTGGCATGCCGGACGCAGAAGACGCACGCCGTATCGCCCTGTCCCTGCCGGACACCACGGAGAAGACCGCCTGGAGCATGCCCACGTTCCGGGTGGCCGGGAAGATGTTCGCCACCCTCCCCGAGGACGAGACGTCCATCGCCGTGCGCTGCCCGAAGGAGGAGCGCGACGAACTGGTGCTGGCCGAACCGGAGAAGTTCTGGATCGCCGGCCACGAGGCCCAGTTCGCCTGGGTGAGGGCACGGCTCGCCGCGCTGGACGACGAGGCCGAGCTGCGCGACATCCTCGCCGACTCCTGGCGCCAGGCCGCCCCGCCCCGGCTCCAGGACGCGCACCCGGACCTGGGGGCGCCGGACGGCCGCTGAAAACGGCTCGGCGGGCACCGGCGCGGCATGACATGATCCCGCGCGGCGCACCAGGCGAGGGCGGGGAGCCGGGAGGGGTGGACGCGGGATGACGGGTACGCGCTCACGGCGCGACGGCGTCGCGGACACGGGTACGGGGCGGGGACGCCGGGCCGGAGCCGGGGGCCCGGCGGTCTGGTCGCGGGACTTCGCGCTGTTCTTCGTGGCCAGGGCCGTCGCGCGGCTCGGCGACACCATGCTCCCCGTGGCGCTCGCCGCCGGACTGCTGCGGCACGGGTACGGCGCGGGCGCGGTCGGTCTCGCCATGGCCTCCACGTCCGCCGCCTTCGCGGGCCTCGTCGTGTTCGGCGGGGTGATCGCCGACCGGTTCAGCACCCGCAGACTCATGATCGGCGCCGATCTGGTCCGGCTGGTCACCCAGTCCCTCGCCGCGGGCCTGTTCTTCACGGGGCACGTGGTCCTGTGGCAGATCTGCGCCATCGGGGTCGTCGGCGGCGTGGCCGCCGCCGTCTTCCAGCCGGGCGTGGCCAGCACCGTGCCCCGGCTCGCCCCCGACGTCCAGGGCGCGAACGGCGCGATCCGCGTCGCCGAGTCCGCGGCCCAGCTCGCCGGACCGGCCGCGGCCGGCCTGCTGGTCGGCTTCGCCTCGCCCGGCGGTGTGTTCGTCGCGCACGCCGCCACCTACGCGGTCAGCGCCCTGTGCCTCCTGCTGCTGCGGCTGCCCCCGCTGCCCGCCGGCCACCGCACCGCCGGGCCCGGACTGCGCGCCTTCCGGGCCGATCTGGTCGAGGGCTGGCGGGAGTTCAGGTCCCGGACCTGGCTGTGGGGCGTGATCGTCATCTGGGGCGTGTACATGATCGCCACCTGGGGGCCGACCGTGCCGCTGGTGGCCACCGAGGTCGTGGAGCAGCACGGCCCGCGCGCCTACGGCCTGATCAACTCGGCCCTCGGCGCGGGCACGGTCGTCGGCGGCCTGTTCGCACTCCGGCTGCGACCGCGCCGCATGCTGCGCGCCGGGGCACTCGCCCTGTTCGCCTTCTTCGGCTTCCCGGTCGCCGTCGGCGCCGGTCTCGGCGTGCCGGCCATGGCGGTGGGCGCGGCGGTGGCCGGGGCCGGGATGTCGTTCTGGGGCGTGATGTGGGCGACCAGCGTGCAGACCCAGGTGCCCGGTGACGTCCTCAACCGCATCCACGCCTACGACGTGGCCGGCTCCCTCGCGATGATGCCCGCCGGCCAGGCCCTCGCCGGACCGGCGGCCGCCGCCCTCGGCGCCGGGCACGTGCTGCTGGTCGCGGGCGGCGTGAGCCTGCTGGTGGCCGTGGCGCTGCTCTCGGTCCCGGCGATACGGGACCTCACTCGGGCCGACGGCCAGACCCCGGCGCGCTGAGCGACCCCGGGCGCCCGCCCGCGCGCCCCCGCGCCCTCCGAGAGGCCTACGACCCCCGGCCGCCGGAAACGGATGCGCGACCACCGACCCGAGTGCGGTATTGTTTCCCTGCGCGTTTCGACCAGGGAAACCCCAGGTCAAACGGCACCGGGACGTGGCGCAGCTTGGTAGCGCACTTGACTGGGGGTCAAGGGGTCGCAGGTTCAAATCCTGTCGTCCCGACCAGCTTCTTGAGATGGTCGGAGGTCGTTCTCTCAGCGATGAGGGGACGGCCTTTGTCGTGTCCGCCGCTCCTCCGCCCGCCGCTCCTCCGACCGAGGCTCGCCCGCACCGGCCCCGTCGTCCTTCCCGGTGTCTTCGCCGGCCGCCCCGTCCGGCCCCCGGGCGTGCAGGGCATGGTGGTCCCCGGTGGTGATCTCGGCGACCATCGAGGCCAGTTGCCGGCAGGCCCGCTCGATCTCGAGCTGGGACTCGGCCCGCTCACCGAGGACCGCGGCGAGCAGCAGCGCGGTCAGCGCGGCGGAACCGTTGAAGGCCTGCAGAGTGATCATGCGGGTGACCAGGTCGTGGCCGGCGAACGGACCCGACCGGCGCGCGGCGGCCACGATCGCGAAGGCCGACACGGCCAGCGCGCAGGGAGCGGCCCCGGCCAGCCGGAAGCGGAAGGCCGCCCAGAACAGCAGCGGGAAAGCCAGGAACAGCAGCGGCGCGCGACCGGCCTCCAGGAAACCGACACAGACCGTGGCCACGGCGAGCAGCAGCCCCTCCGCCCACCGGACCGGCGCCACGTCCCCCGGCCGGTGGGCCCTGGCCAGCACCAGCAGCACCGGGGTGACCACGAGGACGCCCGTCGCGTCACCGGTCCACCACACCGTCCAGGTCGGCCAGAAGCGGTCGGGGGCCAGCGCACCGGAGATCACCAGGGCCGCGGTGCCCGTCGTCGAGCTGATCAGCATCCCGGTGAACGCGCCCAGGAAGATCAGCGCCAGCGCGTCCCGCAGCCGGTCCAGTTCCTCGCGGAACCCGGTGCGGCGCAGCAGCGCGTAGGAGCACAAGGGCGCGAGGGTGTTGCCGGCCGTGATGGCGAGCACGGCCGGCACCGACGGCCCCAGCGTGATGTTCACCAGGAACGCGCCGAGCGTGATGCCGGGCCAGACCCGCGGACCGCGCAGCAGCAGCGCCGCCACCGCGATCCCGCTGGGCGGCCACACGGGCGTGACCTGACCGCGCACCAGCTCCTGGAGCAGGCCCAGCCTGGCCGAGCCGTAGTAGAGCGCGGCGACGACGCAGACCTCGAGGGCGGTCGAACCACCGCTCCGGAGCCGTTCCCGCCACGCCACGGACATCGGGCGACCTCCGCTCACATCGCCCCGAGGCCATCATCCGTCCGTTGCGCCTCTCGTGCGCGTCAGCGCCGCCGGGCCGCGCGCCCGGGTCAGCCGACCGGGGTGCGCAGGGCGAGGACGGCCATGTCGTCGTGGCCGTCGCTGGGGTGGTGGTCCGCCAGCTCCCGGACGAACTCCGGCAGCGGCAGGGCGGCGTACGACCCGGCGAGCTCGGCGAGTTCGCGCAGGCTCTCGTCGATGACGTGGGCGGGATGCTCGATCAGGCCGTCGGTGAAGAAGACCACGGTGGCGGCCGGGGGCAGCGGCCGGGAGTGCTCGGGGCGGGGCTGCCCGGGGTCCACGCCGAGCGGCAGCCCGGGCTCGGCGAACAGGAACTCCGCCCGGTGCTCCGGGGCGATCAGCATCGGCGGGACGTGGCCGGCGGTGCTCCAGCGCAGCCGCCAGCCCGTCCCCTCGGGTTCGATGCGGGCCAGCGTGGTCGTCGTGACCGGGTTGTCGGTGATCGCCTCCAGCGTCCGGTCGAGCTGGGTGAGGACCGCGCCGGGCGGATTGCGGTGGTCGAACAGCAGGGCGCGCAGCATGTTGCGGGTGGAGGCCATCGCGGCCGCCGCCTGCAGGTCGTGGCCGACCACGTCGCCGATGACGACGGCCACGGCGCCGTCGGGCAGCCGTACGGCGTCGTACCAGTCCCCGCCGAGCTGACTGGGCTCCGCCGCGGGCCGGTAGATGGCGGCGGCGGTGAAGGGCCGCAGGTCGGGCAGGGTGGGCAGCAGCAGCCGCTGGAACTGCTCGGCGCCGACCCGGACCCGCTCGAACAGCCGGACGTTCTCGATCGCGATGCCGGCCGCGCTGGCCAGGGCGACGACCACGTTCTCGTCGTGCAGGTCGAAGGGCCGCCCGTCCAGCCGCTCGGAGAGGTAGAGGTCGCCGTAGATCTCGCCGCGGACGCTGATCGCGACACCCAGCAGCGTCCGCATGGGCGGGTGGCCGGAGGGGAAGCCGACGGAGGACGGGTGGGCGGTGATCTCGTCGACCCGCAGCGGCTCCGGGTAGCGGATCAGATGGCCGAGGACGCCGAGGCCACGCGGCAGACCGGACTCCTCCAGCGCTCGGCGTTCGCGCTCCGAAAGCCCCTCCGCGATGAACTGCTCCAGACCCTCACCGGCCCGGTTGAGCACGCCGAGGGCCCCGTAGCGGGCGCCGACCAGCTCCATCGCGGTGGTCACGATGCGGCGCAGCACAGCGGGCAGCTCGACCTCGCGGGTGATGGCCACGACCGCGTCCAGCAGGCCCTGCAGCCGGTCCATGGTGAACAGCAGCCCGCGCAACTGCTCGTCGATCCGGCCCAGCTCGGACCGCAGGCGCGAGTGCAGGTCGGGCAGGGGCGGGCGCCGCGGGTGCCGGCCCTCCCGGTGTCCGGCCATCACGCGCGCCCTGCCGTCCGGCGCCCGGTCCCCGGGCCCGCCCGCCGGCCGCGGCGGACCGGCTCGGACAGCCCCCCGGTCCAGCGGTGCATGCCGGCCTCCTGACACGATCCCCCGTGGCGGCTGTGTCGTCCTTCGATTGTGGCATCGACGGGCCGCGGCCTCAGCGGGAACGGGCCGGGGCGCCGCGGACGGGAGCGGCACCCGCCGGCGGCGTCAGGACACGCACCCCACATGGGCGAGGGCCTGCTTCAGCAGCACGCCGTGCCCGCCCGGCATCTCGCCCTGCACGGCCGCCGAGGCGGCCTCCTGCGGGCTGAACCAGACCAGGTCGAGCGCGTCCTGGCGGGGGCGGCAGTCGCCGGTGACCGGCACGATGTAGGCCAGCGACACGGCGTGCTGACGCGGGTCGTGGTACGGCGTGATGCCGGCCGTGGGGAAGTACTCGGCGACCGTGAACGGCTGCAGCGACGCCGGCACCCGGGGCAGCGCGACCGGGCCGAGGTCCTTCTCCAGATGGCGCAGCAGCGCGTCCCGGACCCGCTCGTGATGCAGGACCCGGCCGGACACCAGGGTCCGGCTCACCGTTCCGTCCGGCCCGATGCGCAGCAGCAGCCCGATGCTCGTGACCTCGCCGCTGTCGTCCACGCGCACGGGCACGGCCTCGACGTACAGGATCGGCATCCGGGCCCTGGCCATCTCCAGCTCGTCCGAGGTCAGCCAGCCGGGCGTGGTTTCGGTCATGTCAGACATTGCTTGATCATACTTTCCGGGCGGGGCGCTCGCTGGGGTCGCGGGCCGGTTCGTTCATGGGCAGTCCGTACAGCCGGCGGGCGTTGTCGCGGCCCGTCCAGGCCGCGATGCGCAGGGCGTCGGGCAGGCTCAGCTCGTCGGCGTCCACCCGGTCCTGGAGCAGCGCGGCCAGCGCGCGGCGGAAGGACAGCGCGCCCAGGTGGTGGAACTCGGCCAGACCGTAGGCGTCGGAGCTGTACAGCATCTTGCGGAACGGGGTGATCTCCAGCGCCTCCTCCAGCACCGCCCGGCAGCGGGCCGGGCCGGTGTGGTGCAGGGCGAGGCCGACGTCCAGGTGCACCTGCTCGAAGACCGCCGACAGATAGGCGGCCTGGCGGTGGTACGGCCAGCAGTGCAGCAGCAGGACCGGTACCGTGCCCGCGGTCAGCCGCAGCCAGTCGGTGAGCAGCGCGGGATCGGCGTGGTGCAGCCGCAGGTCGGCGTCGCCGAAGCCGGTGTGCAACTGCAGCGGCAGGCCCAGGTCGACCGCGGTCCACAGCAGGTGCCGTTCGAGGACCGGATCGGTGAGGCGTCCGCCGCCCGCGAGCCAGCGCCCGGCCGCCCGGGTCACCTCGCCCGGCGCGGGCCGCTCCGGGTCGAGGGCGAAGCCGGTGCGGTAGGCGGCCACCGACTTCACCGCGACCACGCCGGGCCGTCGCACGGCCTCCTCGGCGGCCGACCGGAACGCCTCGGCGTACCCGCCGGCCGTCACGCCCCGGGCGGCCGTCCGCTCGGCCACCTGTTCCAGCCGCACCACCTCGTGGGCGGCGGCGCCCGAGGCCCCGGCCAGCTCGGCGGGGGAGGTGACCGGGTGCGGGGCGTAGCCGGTGTCGACGCAGAACACCTCCACTCCGGCGGCGGTCAGGAAGCGGCGGTCGACCTCCCGCCGGCCCAGCTCGCGGCGCCGGGCCAGATACTCCTCGGCGGGCGCGTGCCGGGGCAGGTCCAGCAGCGGCGCGCAGTGCCGGCGCACGGCCACGCCGACCGGGCTGTCGAAGGCCGACACGCCGGGCCACGCGTCGCCCTCGGTGAGCAGCGACTCGAACTCGGCGGGCGCGAGGTCGGCCGTGACGGTGCCGTGGCAGTGGTGGTCGACCAGCGGCAGCGCGGCGAGGGCCTCGTGGACCGGTCCGGGCGCGGCCACGTTCAGTACCTCCAGCGGTAGGCCGCCGCCACCCGCGCGTCGTCCATGCCCGCCACGGCCTCGGCCTCCCCGAGGCGTACGGCGGTCACCGCGTCCGCCAGGACCGGGCCCAGCGCCGCCCGCAGCACCGCGTCGGCCCGGAACTCCTCGACGGCCTCCGGCAGCGACACCGGCAGGCGCCGCACGCCGAGCGCGGCCGCCTCGTCGGGGCCGTACCGGGCCGGGTCCCCGGTGATCTCCTCCGGCAGCGGCAGGGACGCCGCCAGGCCGTCCAGTCCGGCGGCGATGACGCAGCCGAGCGCCAGGTACGGGCTGGCGGCCAGGTCGACCGGTTTGACCTCCATGTTCGCCTCCTGGGCCTGGTGGCCCGTGCTGCCGGTGACCATCCGCAGCGCGGCCTCGCGGGTCTCCCGGCCCCACGCGGCGAAGACGCCCGCCCAGCGGGAGGGCCTGAGCCGCAGATAGCTGGCCGGGCTGGGCGCGGTCACCGCCGTCAGCGCGGGCAGGTGCGCGAGCACCCCGGCCGCGAACGACTCCGCCTCGGCCGTCATGCCGTACCGGCCGTCGCCGCCGGCGTGCAGGTTCACACCGTCGCGCCAGCACGACAGGTGCAGGTGGCCGCCGTTGCCGACGCCCTCGGCGAGGACCGCGGGCGCGAACGACACCCGCAGGCCGTGCCGCCGTGCCACGGCCCGGATCGTCTGGCGCACCAGCACGCTGCGGTCGGCGGCGGCCACCGGGTCCAGGGCCCCCACCGAGACCTCGAACTGCCCGGCCGCGTACTCGGGATGGATCTGGTCGACGTCCACCCCCTGGGCGGCGAGCGCCGCGAGCAGATCGGCGGTGCAGTCGCTCAGCTCGACCTGCCGGACGGCGCCGTACGCCGGACCCGAGACCGCCGGGACGAACTCGCCGTCCGGCACGTCGCCGCGCCCGAACGCCCACTCGACCTCGACGGCCGCCTTGAGGGCGAGGCCGTGCTCCGCCGCGGCCCGCGCTACGGTGCGGCGCAGGAAGGTGCGGCCGCAGCCGGGGTGCCGCCCGCCCTCCTGGGTGATCCGGTCCACGGGCGCCCAGGCCCAGCCGGGCTGCCCGGCCAGCACCACGAGCCGGTCGAGATCGGGATGGAGCCGCAGATCGCCGTCCGGGGAGCCCAGTACGTCGGTGGTGACGATCGAGTCGTCGGACAGGAACGTGTCGAAGACCGGCGACATGCCGACCCCCCAGGCCACGGCCGCCTCCAGCCGGGCCGTCGGGATCGCCTTCACCCGGGTGACGCCCGCGGTGTCCACGTACGCGAGGACGATGCCGTGCACGCCGCGCGCGGTCAGCTCGGCGGTGAGCGGGACGGCCCGCTCCAGCTCGCCGGGCCGCCCGCCGGGCACCGGGTCGGCAAGGGTGGTCATACGTCCTCCTCGACGGGCTCGGCCCCGGCCGGGGCGGCGGGGCCGGACCCGGCTCCGGTCCCCTCAGGGTTTCACGGCCACCGCGCCGAACTGCGGTACCGCGGCGGCGTCGGGCTCGGCGCGCCACTGCGAGCACGGCACCAGACCCGGTTCGACCGGCTCCAGGCCGTCGAGGAACGCGGCGATCTCGGCCCGGCCGCGGGCGGTGATCGGCGGGGTGGCGTTGGCGTTCCAGAACTCCATCGCGGCGATGTTGCCCTCGCCGCCCACCTCGGCGTCGAAGGTCGGGTGGGTGAGCACCAGGAAGCTCCCGGAGGGCATCGCCGCCATGATCCGCCGCACGATGTCCCGGGCCTTCGCCGCGTCCAGCACGAAGTTGAGGATGCCCAGCATCATCACCGCGACCGGCCGGTCCAGGTCCAGGGTCCGGGCGGCGCCGCGCACGATGGACTCGGGATCGTGCACATCGGCGTCGATGTAGTCGGTGACGCCCTCGGGGGAGCTGGTCAGCAGCGAGCGCGCGTGCACCAGGACGATCGGGTCGTTGTCGACGTAGACGATCCGCGAGTCGGGCGCGAGGCGCTGCGCGATGTCGTGCGTGTTGTCCACCGTCGGCAGGCCCGTGCCGACGTCGAGGAACTGGCGCACCCCCCGCTCGGCGGCCAGGTAACGCACCGCCCGGCCGAGGAAGTCCCGGTCCGCCCGGGCCACCGCCCGGATCACCGGGAACATCCCGGCGACGTGCTCGCCGACCCGCTGGTCGACCTCGTAGTTGTCCTTGCCGCCGATCCAGTAGTTCCAGACGCGCGCGTTGTGCGCCACCGAGGTGTTCAGCCTCGCCGTCCCGACGGCCGGGGATTGGCCCTCGCTCACGTGTCCGCCCTTCTCCCGTGCGGTTGCCCGACGTCATTGTGCCGCCCCCTTGATCGCGTTGTCCCGGAAACCCCGGACCGTGACGGCGCGGGCACCCAGCGGTGCTTTCCGGCGCATGAGGAACACTGGGTCGGCAACCCCTCCCCGATCCGGAAGCAGGACATGCACGCCACGCCCGCGCCCCTCGCCGACGTCCCCGCGCCCGTCACCGGCCCCGCCGACATCCGGCTCGTCGTCACCGACATGGACGGCACCCTGCTGGACGACGCCAAGCGCGTCCCCGGCGGCCTGTGGCCGATGCTCGCCGAACTGCGCCGCCGGGGCGTGCTGTTCAGCCCGGCCAGCGGCCGCCAGTACGCGACGCTGGCCCGGGAGTTCGCGGACGTCGCCGAGGGGATGGTGTTCATAGCGGAGAACGGCACCTACGTCGTCCGCGACGGCGTGGAACTCAGCTCCGACCCGCTGGACCCGGCGGTGGCGGCGGAGGTCGCCCGTACGGTGCGGCGGCTCGGCGCGGACGGCGTCGACGTGGGCGCCGTCGTGTGCGGCAAGCGGTCGGCGTACGTGGAGCGGTCCGACGAGGCGTTCCTCGCCGAGGTGCGCAAGTACTACGTCGAGCACCGCGTCGTCGAGGACGTCACCGCCGTCGACGACGAGGTGATCAAGGTCGCGCTGTTCGACTTCGGCCCGGCCGAGCGGACCACCGCGCCGGCCCTCGGGGCGTTCGCCGCCACCCACCAGGTCGTCGTGTCCGGCGAGCACTGGGTCGACGTCATGAACCGCACCGCCAACAAGGGCGCCGCCCTGCGCGGCCTGCAGCGGGAGCTGGGCATCACACCGGCGCAGACGATGGTGTTCGGCGACTACCTCAACGACCTGGAGATGCTGGACGCCGCCGAGTGGTCCTTCGCCATGGCCAACGCCCACCCGGAGGTCGTGCGCAGGGCGCGCCACCTCGCCCCGGGCAACAACGACAACGGGGTGCTGCGGACCATCGCCGAGGTGCTCGGGATACCGCTGCCGCGGGCCTGAGTCAGCGCTTCAGCCCGACCACGCCGTACAGCGAGACCGGCGCGGCGTCGTCGGGCGTCTCCTCCGGGCGCCACCGGGCGACCGACACGATGCCGGGCGGCAGCAGTTCGAGCCCCTCGAAGAACGCGCCGACCTCGCTGTGCGAGCGGGCCACCAGGGTGACCCCGCCCGCCGCGTACGCGGCGATGCCCCGGCGGACGTTCTCCGGCTCGAAGTCGGCGGAACTGGCGGACGCCGGTCCCGGCGGCCAGCGCCCGGGTGGCCCGGCGCATGAAGGCCCGGTTGGCGAGCGCCGCGCGCGGGGCGCCGCCGTCGATCTCCGCGATCCGCCGGCCGAGCCGTTCGTCGACGGGGTAGTCGTCCTTGCCGCCGAGGAACCAGTCGTAGACCCGGGCCGGGTGCGGCCGGGTGGTGTCCATGGCCTGGGCGGCCGGCTCGGTCCCCGTCACGTGCGCTGCTCCTCCGCTCGACCGGCCCCCGTGGTCGGCGGGGGGATCGGGAGCAGTCCGGCACGGTCACGATGCGCGGCGCAGACAGTCTTCGGCCACCTGTTCGTCCAGTGCCGCCCGCACCAACGCCGCGGCCAGCACGGCCGGTTCGGTGTCCCCGGCGAGCCGCGCGAGCCGGCCGGGGTCCTCCGGCAGGCCGAGCCGGCCGGCGCCCGACAGCGCCTTGCGGTCGAGGTACGGGGCGACGTCCGGCCACACCCGCTGGGCCTCGCGCAGGAAGATGTCGGCGCCGGCCGGCCCGATGCCCGGCTCCTCCTGGAGGAGCCGCCTGAGTTCGCCGGTGTCGCCGCCCGCCTCCTCGTGCAGCCGGCGCAGATCGCCGTGCCAGCGTTCGGTCAGCAGCTCGGCGCCGTCCCCGAGCTGGGTCGCGGTGCGCTCGTCGTAGCGCCGGTACCCGCCCCGGCCCAGCGCCTCCACCCGTTTGTGCCGGCCGGCCGCGGCCATGCGCCGCGGGCTGTCGAGGTGGTCCTCGTGCAGCGCGCGGGCCGCGGCCACCGCGACCGAGGCCCGGATCCGCGCGCTCAGCAGGAGGGAGAGCACGAGGAGCCGGTACAGCGGCTGCGGGGAGTCCTTCAGCCGGATCCCCGCCTCCTCGGCGTACGTGCGCCCGTGCGCGGACACCAGCTCGTGCACGACCCGTTCGTCGCGGTTCACGGCGCGGCGCCCTACGGCTTCAGCGGGTCGTGTCCCAGGGTCATCAGCCGGTGCCTGCGGCGGGTGTCCGCCGGCGTGCGCTCCGGCTCGGGCTCGTTCTCCATGTCCACCAGTTCGCCGACGGTGTCGACGACCCGGTGCATCACCCGCACGTCGTCGTCCGTGAGGTCGGTGCGGCGCTTCTGGAGGATGGCGAGGACATGCCGCCCGGTGGGCGAGCCGGCCTCGTCGGGCAGCGGCTCGACCTCCTCGTCGGCGTCCCGGACCCTGAGCCAGGACGCGAGTTCCGCCGAGGTCATGTTGACCACGCGGTGGAAGTCCTCCCAGAGCGCTTCGGTCTCGAGTGCGTCCGCCATGGATCTCCCCTTCCGGGTGCGGGGCCGGCTCAGGTGCGGCGGGCCGGCCGTCGTGCGTCGGGCCGGTGCCGGATCACTTCTCGTCGCGCGGCCAGTTCTCGGCCTCGAACATCCAGCGCTGCTTCTCCAGGTCCGCCGTGATGGCGATGAGCAGGTCCTGGGTGACCGGGTCCGGCTCGTCGGTCGCGGCGATGCGCTCGCGCAGCCGGCCGATCGCGGACTCCAGAGCCGACACCATCAGGGCCACCACCTCGGTGTCGCGCAGCCAGCCCTCCTTGGTGCCGGGAAGGGCGAAGGATTCGGCGATGGTCCCGGGCCGCCCGTCCGGCGGCAGGCCGAGGGCGGCGGCGCGTTCGGCGACCGTGTCGGAGTGGGCGCGGGCGGTGTCCACCACCTCGTCGAGCTGGAGGTGGATCGAGCGGAACCGCGGCCCGACGATGTTCCAGTGCGCCTGCTTGCCGACCAGCGACAGGCCCAGCAGGTCGACCAGGGTGTCCTGCAGGGCGGTGCCGGTGATCTTCAGCGCCTCGTCGGACAGCGTGCTCTTCACCACGGTCATGGCGCGGTTCTCCCTTCCGTCGTCTGATTGCGTGACGCGGGAATTCGTACCGTTTCGTCCGGCTGGGTGCCGCGACATCCGGTTTCGTGCCGTCACGTCCGACGATGCGGGTGCCCGGCGTGTGCCCGGGCAAACGCGCCTGATCAGCGGGGGAGTACCCGGTCCAGGAACCGGGTCAGCTCGGCGAAGACCTCGGCCCGGTTCGTCTCGTTGAACACCTCGTGCCGTGCTCCGGTGAAGATCCGCTCGGTGAGCCGGCCGCCGCTGAGCCGTTCCACTCCGGTCCGGCTGCCCGGCAGCGGAACCAGCCGGTCGTCGTCCCCGTGCAGCCACAGCAGCGGCAGTTCCCCGACGTCGCCGCCGTCGTCCACGGCCTTCAGGGTCCGGGTGAACGCCTCCAGCGTGGGCCGCTTCATCGGGCCGTGCCACACCAGCGGGTCGGCGGCGTACGCGGCGCCCACGGCGGGGTCCCGGGAGAGCGCGGCGGGGCTGATCGGGGTGTCCGGGATCTCGTCCAGGGCGAGCAGCCGCCCGGGCAGCTCCCAGGCGCCGATCACCGGCGCGGACAGGACCAGCGCGCTCAGGCCGGCCCCGTGCCGCTGGGCGTACCGGGCCGCGATCAGGCCGCCCATGGAGTGGCCGGCCATGACGAGCGGCAGCCCGGGATGCGCGGCGCGGGCCAGGGCGGCCACCCGGTGCACGTCCGCGACCACGTCCTCGAAGTCCTCGATCACCACCCGTTCACCGGCCGACCGTCCGTGCCCGGTGTGGTCGGGGCCGTACACGGCGGCCCCGTGGCGGGTCAGCACGCCGGCGAGTTCGTCGTACCGGCCGGCGTGCTCCCCGTAGCCGTGCACCACGAGGGCCAGGTACCGCGGCCGCGGGTGCGGCCACTCGGTCACGGTGATCGCGCCGAGGTCGTGCTCGCGGACGTCGGTCATGTCTCCTCCAGCCGGTTCGGCACGGGTCACGGGAGGATCTTCCCAGGGGGCGGGCGGTCGGGCTATAGTCCAAAACTAGCAGTGCTAATTAAGGGTGCTGCGGAACGGACCCCGGGGTCCGTGCTGATCCACACCGTCGTCGGTCAGGAGTCCCAGCAGTGCGTCCCGTCCACTTCGCGGCCGCCCGCCGCACCCCCATCGGCAAGCTCCGCGGAGCCCTCTCCACGGTGCGGCCCGACGACCTGGCGGCCGGCGTGATCCGCCGTCTGGTGGCCGACCTGCCCGCGCTGGACCCGGCCCGGATCGACGACGTCTACTGGGGCGCCGCCAACCAGGCGGGCGAGGACAACCGCAACGTCGCCCGGATGGCCGCCCTGCTCGCGGGCCTGCCCGAGTCCGTGCCCGGCGCCACCGTCAACCGGCTGTGCGCCTCCGGCCTGGAGGCGGTCACCACCGCCGCCCGCACCATCGCGGCCGGCGAGGCCGACGTCGTGCTCGCGGGCGGCTCCGAGTCCATGAGCCGCGCCCCCTTCGTGCTGCCCCGCCCCGACGAGGCCCTGCCGCACCGCATCGAGACCCACGACACCCGGCTCGGCTGGCGTCTGGTCAACCCCGCCATGAAGGACCTGCACGGTCTGCTGGCCATGGGCGAGACGGCCGAGGAGGTCGCCGAGCGGTACGGCGTCTCCCGCGCCCGCCAGGACGAGTTCGCCCTGCGCAGCCACCGACTGGCCGCCACCGCCCGCAAGAACGGCCACTTCGACGACGAACTCCTGCCCGTGGAGCGCCCCGACGGCGTCACCGTCGAGCAGGACGAGTGCGTCCGCGAGGACACCTCGCTGGAGAAACTGGCCCGGCTGAAGCCGGTGTTCCGCGCGGGCGGCACGGTCACGGCGGGCAACGCCTCCCCGATGAACGACGGCGCGGCCGGACTGCTCCTGGTCAGCGAGGAGGTGCTGGACGAGCTGGGCCTGGAGTCCCTCGGCCGGTACGTCGCGGGCGCCTCGGCGGGCGTCCACCCCGACGTGATGGGCATCGGCCCGGTCCCCGCCACCCGCAAGGCGCTGGCCCGGGCCGGCTGGACGATCGGCGACCTGGGGGAGGCCGAGTTCAACGAGGCGTTCGCCGCCCAGGCCCTGGCCTGCGTCGACCAGTTGGGCATCGACCCCGACCTGGTGAACCCCACCGGCGGCGCGATCGCCCTCGGCCACCCGCTCGGCTGCTCCGGCGCCCGCATCCTCACCACCCTGCTGCACCGCATGCGCCGCACGGGCGCCGGGCGCGGACTGGCGACCATGTGCGTCGGCGTCGGGCAGGGCAGCGCCGTCCTGGTCGAGAGGCCCTAGCCGGCGGGGGCCGGACGGGGGGCAACGGGGGTCCCCGGCAAGGGGGTCGCAAGCAAGAGCCGCAGCAAGAACGGAGCACCACTGGCATGGCTACCCTGTCCGTCGCCGCCATCCTCGCCGAGAACGCCCGGCGCCGCCCGCACCGCACGGCCCTCGTCGAAGGGGATCTGCGGCTGACCTTCGAGCAGGTGTGGCGGCGCGCCCTGGCCCAGGCGGGCGCGCTCGCCGGGCTGGGCGTCCGGCCGGGTGACCGGGTCGCCCTGATGGCCCCCAACACCGCCGACTTCCCCATCGCCTACTACGCGATCGCCGCGGCCGGCGCGGTCGTCGTCCCCGTGCACCTGCTGCTGTCGCCGCCGGAGGTCGAGCACGTCCTGCGGGACAGCGGCGCCACGATGCTCCTCGTGCACCCCGCGCAGGCGGCGACCGGGCGGGCGGCCGCCGAGGCCCTCGGGGTCCGCGTGGCCGAGCTGGGCGGCGAACTGGACGCCCTCGCGGCCGGCGCCGAGCCCCTGCCCTCGTACGTGTCGCGCGCCGCCGACGACCCGGCGGTGATCTTCTACACCAGCGGCACGACCGGCGTGCCCAAGGGCGCCGTGCTCAGCCACTTCAACCTGGTGATGAACGCGACCGTCAACGCCTTCGACGCCAACGACATCCGCGCCGACGACATCGCGCTCGGCGCGCTGCCGCTCTTCCACGCCTTCGGCCAGACGGTCTCGCTCAACTCCACCTGGCGGGCGGGCGCGACGCTGGTGCTGCTGCCCCGCTTCGACGCGGCCCGCGCCATCGAGCTGATGGTGAAGGAGGGCGTCAACACCTTCCACGGGGTGCCCACCATGTTCGTCGCGCTCGCCGCGGCGGCCGCCGACGCCGACGCCCTGCCCGAGCTGCGTGTGTGCGTTTCGGGCGGCGCGTCGCTGCCGGTCGCGGTGCTGGAGCGGTTCGAGGCCGCGTTCGGCGCCCGGATCTTCGAGGGCTACGGGCTGTCGGAGACCTCCCCGACGGCCACCGTCAACCAGCCGGTGTTCGGCACCAGGGCGGGCACCATCGGCCACCCGCTGTGGGGCGTCGACGTGGAGATCGCCCGCGCCGAGGCGGAGGGCCGGATCGAACTGCTGCCGCCGGGCGAGCTGGGCGAGGTCGTCATCCGCGGCCACAACGTCTTCTCCGGTTACCTCGGCCGTCCCGAGGCCACCGCCGAGGCGCTGGTCGACGGCTGGTTCCGCACCGGGGACCTCGGCGTCAAGGACGACGAGGGCTTCCTGCGGATCGTCGACCGCAAGAAGGACGTCATCATCCGCGGCGGCTACAACGTCTACCCCAGGGAGGTCGAGGAGGTCCTGGTGCGCCACCCCGGCGTCGCCCAGGTGGCCGTCATCGGCCTGCCCGACGAACTGCACGGCGAGGAGGTGTGCGCCGTGGTCGTGCCCGCCGAGGGCGCCGTGCCCGACGCCGCCGGCCTCACCGAGTGGTCCAAGGAGCACCTCGGCCGGCACAAGTACCCGCGCCGCGTGGAGTTCGCCGACGCGCTGCCGCTGGGGCCGAGCATGAAGGTGCTCAAGCGCGAGCTGCGGACCCGGTACACCGGCCGCTGAGGCCGGCCGGGCCCGGAAACCCGTGTCCGGTTGACGGATGTGCGCGCATAGCATCGGTCGCCGTATGAACACGATGACGCTCTGGCACATATCCGGCTGAGGGTTCACCGCCCTCGCCCTCGCGGCCCTGCTGGTGGGCTTCTCCAAGACCGCCGTCAGCGGGGCCAACACGGTCAGCCTCGCGGTCTTCGCGGCGGTCCTGCCCGCCCGCGCCTCCACCGGAGTGCTGCTGCCGGTGCTGATCGCCGGTGACGTGCTCGCCGTGCTCACCTACCGGCGGCACGCCCACTGGCCCACGCTGTGGCGGCTGTTCCCGGCCGTCGCGGCCGGCGTGGTGGCCGGCACCGTGTTCCTGCTGTGGGCCGACGACGCGGTCGTGCGGACCTCGATCGGCGCGATCCTGCTGCTGATGGCGGGCGTCACGGTGTGGCGGCGGCGCGGGGCCGGGACGGAGGCCGGGCCGGACGCGGTCGTCGGCCGGGCGGGCCGGATCAAGGCGCGCTCCTACGGCGTCCTCGGCGGGTTCACCACGATGGTCGCCAACGCGGGCGGCCCGGTGATGTCGATGTATCTCCTTTCCGCGGGCTTCCGCAAGCTCGGCTTCCTCGGCACGTCGGCCTTCTTCTTCCTCGTCGTGAACGTCTCCAAGGTGCCCTTCAGCGCCGGACTCGGCCTGATCGACGGGCGCTCGCTGCTCCTCGACGCGGCACTCGTGGTGTTCGTGGTGCCCGGCGCGCTGATCGGCAGATGGGCCGTGCACAAGATCGACCAGCGGCTCTTCGAACGACTGGTGATCGCGGCGACCGTCGTCGGCGCCCTGCAGCTGCTGCTGCGCTAGCCGGGACGTGCCGGGACGTGCCGGGACGGGCCGGGCCGTGCCGGGACGTACGCTCGTCCCCATGTCGCAGCACGTCCTGATCCTCGGCGGCACCACCGAGGCCCGCCGTCTCGCCGCGGACCTCGCCGCGCGCCCCGGAGTCCGGGTCACCACCTCGCTGGCCGGCCGGGTCGCCCGCCCGGCCCCGGTGGCGGGCGAAGTGCGCACCGGCGGTTTCGGCGGGTCCGGGGGCCTCGCCGACTGGCTGCGCGCGCACCGGGTGGACGTCCTGGTCGACGCCACCCACCCGTTCGCCGCGACGATCACGGCCAACGCGGTCCGCGCGGCGGCGGCCACCGGGACACGCGCCCTGCTGCTGCGCCGCCCCGGCTGGTCGCCCGGACCCGGCGACCGATGGCACTCGGTCGGCTCGCTCGACGCGGCCGCCGAGGCGCTGCCCCGCCTGGGCCGACGGGTGTTCCTCAGCACCGGGCGCCTCGGTCTCGCCGCCTTCCGCCACCTCACGGACCTGAGCTTCGTCGTGCGCTCGGTCGACCCGCCCGAGCCGCCGCTGCCGCCGGACACACGGGTGGTCCTCGCCCGCGGCCCCTTCACCGTGGCCGACGAGACCCGCCTCCTGCGCGGCCACCGGATCGACGTCCTGGTCACCAAGGACAGCGGGGGCGCGGCGACGGCCGCGAAACTGACCGCGGCACGGGACCTGGGGCTGCCCGTGGTCGTCGTACGCCGCCCGGAACCGCCGGCCGGGGCCACGGTGGTGCCCGACGTGGCCGGCGTGCTGCTGCGGCTGGGCCTCAGCTCTCCGCGGGGTTCCGGCGCAGCAGATACGTGTCCATGATCCAGCCCTTGCGCTCCCGCGCCTCAGCCCGCACCCGCTCGATACGCGGGCCGGCCTCGGCGAGCGGGCCGGAGACGAGGATCTCGTCCGGGGTGCCCAGGTACGCCCCCCAGTAGATGTCGATGTCCTGTCCGGCGTACCGCCGGAAGGCCTGGTGCGCGTCCAGCATCACCACGACGTCGTCCACCCCCTCCGGGAAGCCCTCGGCCAGCCGCCGCCCGGTGGTGATCTGCACCGGACGCGCCACCCGGTTCAGCCCCGTGCGATGCCGGGCCACCAGCGAGGAGACGCTGCTGATGCCGGGCACCACGTCGTACTCGAACCCGACCGTGCCCCGGGCCAGCACCTCCTGCAGGATGCCCAGCGTGCTGTCGTACAGCGACGGGTCCCCCCACACCAGGAACGCGCCGGTGCCGTCCTCGCCCAGCTCCTCGGTGATCAGCCGCTCGTAGATGTCCGCGCGCGCGGCACGCCAGTCCTCCACGGCCGGGGAGTACGACGCCCCGCCCGCCGTGCGGTCCCGCTCCGGGTCGCGTGCGGTCACCACCCGGTAGCCGCCCTCGGGCAGGTGCGCGTCGAGCATGTCCCGGCGGAGCCCGGTGAGGTCGCTCTTCACCTCGCCCTTGTCCAGCAGGAAGAACACGTCCGTGCCGCGCAGCGCCTTGACCGCCTGGAGGGTCAGCTGGTCGGGGTCGCCCGCACCGATACCGATGACATGAATCTTTCGCACGCCCCGAGTCTGCCGCATGCCGCCGACGGTGATCCCACCGCCTCCACGAGGGCCGCGCGGAGGCGGTCAGGACGTCAGCCGCGGCGCCTCGGCGGCCGCGTCGACGGGCTCCGGCCCGCTCTCCACCCGCCCGGCCAGCTCCCGCGCCCACCCGGCGAGCCCGGCCAGATCGATCCCGTAGGGCCGGTCCTCGCCGCGCACGACCGCCCACTCCTCGACCGCGTCCGCACCCCGCCGCAGCAGCCGCGCCCCGCCGGTGACGTTGCCCCGGGCGGCGTGCGTGAGCCCCACGGCGAGCTGGGCGAGACCCCGCCACAGCGTCCGCTCGTCCTCGGGTCCCGACTTCCAGGCGTCCTCGAACACCTCGTGGGCGTGGAAGGGCCGGCCCGCGTCCAGCAGCGCCTGCGCCTCGGCGACCGTCTCGGCGGCGGTCCGTACGACGCCTTCCGGCTGCCGCTCGACCCCGGCCGCCCCGTACGGCAGCGGCCGGCCCAGCCCGTCCCGGGGCCGGGCGTTGCGCGCCCGCCCGTCCGCGTCCCGGTCCCGGCCGTCCGCCGGACGTCCCGCCGTCGTGTCCGCGTCTGTCATAGGGCCCATTGTCCCGGTCCCGGCCCGGGGCCTCTTCGGCGCACCCCCGTGCGTGGGGTAAAGTGCTGTTCGCGCGATCACGCGGGTCACCGCGAGTGAGCGCACCGGGACGTGGCGCAGCTTGGTAGCGCACTTGACTGGGGGTCAAGGGGTCGCAGGTTCAAATCCTGTCGTCCCGACTTGCGAAGAAGCAGGTCAGGGGCCGTTCGAGAGCAGTCTCGTACGGCCCCTTCGCCGTGTCCGGGCCCCGGACGCGGGCGCGTGTCCGTCCGCCGTGGCCCGGTCAGGCCGGGCGCTGCCGCCGGGCAGCCATCACCGCGTAGACGATGATCCCGGCGAACAGGAACAGCACCCCCTGGTACACCGCCGCGTAGCCGGCGCCCGCGACGAGCCACATCGAGAAGGCGGCCGCCACCGCGGTGACCACGGCGTCCCGCAGCAGCCGCGCCCGGTCGACCGACTCGCGCCGGCCGGAGACCAGGTGGAACACCTGGGCCGCGGTGGCCAGCAGGTACGGCACGGTCGCGGTGAACGTGGTGACGAGCACCAGCATGTCGAAGACCTTCGCGGAGCCCGCCGTGTAGTTGTACACGGTGAGCAGCGAGGCGAGGACGACGGTGACACCGACCCCGACGGTGGGCACGCCGCGGCGGCGGCGGGCGAAGGCGGCCGGGAACAGGCCGTCCCGTGCGGCGGCGTACGGGGTCTGGGCGCTCAGCAGCGTCCAGCCGTTGAGGCAGCCGGTCATCGACACCAGCGCGGCGAGGGCCACGGCCCAGCCGCCCCAGCTTCCGCCGAACATGGCGTTCACGGCGTCCGAGAACGGCGCGGTGGACGTCACCAGACGCCCGTGCCCCACCGTGCCGAAGACCGACAGGATGCCGAGCAGGTACACCAGGGCCGCGCCGGCCGTGCCGATGACGGTGGCCCGCCCCACGTTGCGGCGGGCGTCCTTGACCTCGCCCGCGCTGACGGCGGCGGACTCCACCCCGAGGTAGGAGAAGAGCAGCAGGGCGGCGCAGGCGGACACCGCGCCGATGGCGCCGCCGCCGGTGGCGTTGAACGGCCCGAGCTTCGCCGGGTCGAAGAAGAACAGCCCGCCGACCGCGACGAGCAGCAGCGGGACGAACTTCAGCACGGTGGAGACGAGCTGCACGGCGCCCACGTAGCGGGTGCCGGCGAAGTTGGCGAGCGCGGGTAGCCACTGCAGTGCCAGGGCCGCCAGACACGCGCTCCAGCGGTGGCCGGCCACCGGGATCAGCACGTCGAGGTAGCCGACGGCGGCGACGGCGAGCGCGGCGTTCGACACCCAGGTGGTGATCCAGTACGCCCAGGCGGCGAGGAAGCCGGCGAAGTCGCCGAAGGCCTCGCGGGCGTAGACGTAGGGGCCGCCGGTGCGCGGGTCGCGTTCGGCGAGCCGGCCGAAGACCAGGGCGAGCGTGATGGCGCCGACGGTCAGCACACCGAAGGCGACCAGGCTGACGGTGCCGTAGGGGGCGACGGAGGCGGGGAGCAGGAAGATGCCCCCGCCGATGATGTTGCCCATGACCAGCGCGGTGGCGACGGGCAGTCCGAAGCGGCGGGCGTGCCGTCCGGTGTCGCCGTTCGGGTCCTCGGCGGGAACGGGGTGGGTTCCCGAGGGGGCCGGAGCCTGCCGCGCGGCGGTCCCGGTGACGTGCATGGGTGGGTGTGCCTCTCATCGAACGGGTGTTCCCGGGATCGCCGGGGACCAAGCCATGGTCGGGGATGCCCCGACCTGAAACAAAATCGCCGTTTTTTGTCCCGTTGGACCCGTTCGATGACGAAAGAAATGCTCGTGTGAGGCCTTCGTACCGCGAGACGTCCGTCAGCCCTTGCCGGAGCCCAGGGTCAGACCGCTGACGAACTGGCGCTGCAGCGCGAAGTAGACGATCAGGGTGGGGACGGCGGTGAGCAGGGCCCCGGCGGCGACCAGGTTGGGGTCGGTGAAGTACTGGCCGGACAGGTTGTTCAGGGCCGAGGTGATCGGCATGTTCTCACCGGTGGAGATCAGCACCAGGGCCCAGAAGAAGTCGTTGTAGATCCAGATCGACAGCAGGGTCGCCAGCGCCGCCATCGCCGGCTTGCACAGCGGCAGTGTGATCTGCCAGTACAGCCGCCACACCGAGGCGCCGTCGACCAGCGCCGCCTCGGTCAGCTCGTGCGGCAGCGAGCGCATGTAGTTGCTCAGCACGAACGCGCAGAACCCGGACTGGAACGCCACGTGGATGAGGACGAGGCCGAGCGCGGAGTCGTACAGCTTCCCGCTCGCGGTGATGCCGGGCAGATCGGTGAGCAGGTACATCCGGTACAGCGGCGTGATGATGACCTGCTGCGGGAGCAGGTTGCCCGCGGTGAAGACCAGTAGCAGCGCCAGGTTGACCCGGAAGTCGAACCGGGCGACGTAGAAGGCGACGCACGAGGACAGGAACAGCGTCAGCAGCACCGCCGGCACCGCGATGAGCAGCGTGTTGACGAAGTAGTGCGTCATGTCCGACTGCTGGTACGCGTGGGTGAAGTTGTCCAGGCCGAGCTTGTCCGGCCAGGACACGTACCCCTTGGCGCTGGTCTCGCTGTAGGGGCGCAGGGCCGAGAAGACCGCCCACAGCAGGGGCGCCAGCCACGCCAGGGCGGTGACCGAGAGGAAGACGTGCAGCAGGACCCGGGCCGGGCGCACGGGGGCGCGCCGCCTGAGTGCGGCGGTGGGGGCGCTCACGGTCGCCGCTCCTTCCGGAAGGTGGCCACCAGGTACGGGATGATCACCGCGAGGGAGATCACCAGCAGGACCACCGCGATGGCGGAGCCGTAACCGATGCGGCTGGACTCGCCGATGATGTTGTTCGTCACCAGGATCGACAGCAACTCCGTCCCCTGCGCACCCTTGTTGAAGACGAAGACCAGGTCGAAGGCGCGCAGCGCCTCGATGATGGTGACGACGAGGACGACCGTGTTGGTCGGGCGCAGGGTCGGGAAGACGACGTGCCGGAACGACTGCCACTCGCCCGCTCCGTCCAGCGCGGCCGCCTCCCGCAGGGACGGGTCGACGCTCTTCAGGCCGGCCAGGTAGAGGATCATCATGTAGCCGGTGTGCCGCCAGGACGCGGCGACGAGCACCGCCCACAGGTTCAGGTCGGGGTCGCCGATCCAGTCGATGTAGTGACCGGGCTCGTTGGCCCCGACGATGCTGTTGATCAGGCCGGTGTCCGGGTTGTAGACGAGCTGCCAGACGAACCCGATGCACGCCATCGAGATGACGACCGGCAGGAAGAACGCGGTCTGGTAGACCCGGCTGAACCGGATCCGCTTGTCCAGCTGCACCGCCAGGAACAGCCCGAACGGCGTCGGGAGGAGGATCAGGACCGCGAACCAGATGACGTTGTGCTGGACGGCGGGCCAGAACTGCGGGTTGTCGTCGAAGAGCTGCTGGAAGTTCTCCAGCCCCACCCACCGGATCGAGTCGAACCCGATGCCGTCCCAGGTGGTGAAGGCGAGGAGGACCGAGGCGAGCGCGGTGACCCAGACCAGGGCCACGTGCAGGACCGTGGGGACGCCCGCCATGAAGGCGAGCGTGATCCGGTCGCGGCGGGTCAGCAGGCGCCGGTGGCCCCGTGCGGCCCGCGTCGTACCGGGCGCGGCGCCAGGAGGCGGCACGGCGGCCGCCTCCGGCGTCTTCGTCGTCGTGTCGGTCGTCATCGGGGCGCTCACGAGGACGCGAAGATGGTCTTCTTCTGGCGCTCGATCGACGACAGCAGGCCGTCCACGCCCTTGGGGTTCTGGACGAACTTCTGCAGCGCGGGCTGCATCACCGTGGAGGTGAAGTCCGGCCGGCTGTCGCGGTCCATGAACTGGGTGAGGCTCTTGGCGCCGCTGATCATCGCGTACGCCTTCTTCTGCAGCGCGGTGTACGAGGAGGTGTCCGCCTTGCTGGAGGCGGCCACCACGCTGGAGTCGGCCTTGAGGTAGACCGTCTCGGCCTCCGGGGTGCCGAGGTACTGCAGCAGCTTCACCGCGCCCGCGTGGTTCTTCGGCGACCTGCTGAGCATGAAGCCGTCGGTCGGCGCCTCGACGGTGTCCTGGCCGTAGGCCGGGTTGATCTCGGGGAAGGCGAAGAAGTCCAGGTCGTCCAGGTCCGCCTTGGCCGTGAACTGCTGGCCCACGAACGAGCCCAGGAGGTACATGCCGGCCTTCTTGGCCACCAGGGTCTGCGCGGCGTCCTGCCAGGTGCGGCCCAGGGCGCCGTCCTGGTGGTAGGGGAGCAGCTCGCTCCAGTGGTCGAAGACGGCCTTCACCTTCGCGTCGGTCCAGGACGCCTTGCCGGCCATCAGATCGACGTGGAAGTCGTAGCCGTTGAGCCGGAAGTCGATCTGGTCGAAGGTGCCCATCGCCGGCCAGGCGTCCTTGTCGCCGAAGGCGATCGGGACCAGGCCGTCCTTCTTCATCCGCTTGCACAGGGCGACCAACTGGTCCCAGGTGGCGGGTATCTCGTAGCCGTGCTGCCGGAAGAGGCTCCTGCGGTAGAAGAGCGCCCAGGGGTAGGTGTACAGCGGCACGAAGTAGTACTTGCCGTCCTCGCCCTTGCTGAGCTTCTTCATCGCCTCGGGGAAGTCGCCCTCGATCTTCGCCCACACGTCGTCGATCGGCGTCGCCAGCTTCTTCGCCGCGAAGAACTGCATGCGGTAGCCGGCGAACCAGTTGAACACGTCGTCCGGGGTGCCCTGGAGGTAGGAGTTGATCTGCTCCTGGAAGGTGTTGTGGTCCTTGGTGTTCACGTCGACCGTGATGCCGGACCGCTTCCTGAAGGTCGCGTAGATCTCCGCGAACGCCTTCTTCGGCACGGCGTCGGAGGCGTTGGAGCCGAGGGTGACGGTCTTCGGGTCGGCGGCCGAGCCGCTGCCGCCGCAGGCGGACAGCAAGGGTGTGCCCGCACCGGCGAGGAGCGCGGCACCGCCCGCTCCGCGCAGCAGCGAGCGACGGCTGGGCCCGGGGACGGAGAGGGTGGAGGGGGAGTGGCGCATGGCGGCTCCTGAGGATTGCGGGGTCCGGCCAAGGGGATGAGTCGATCACCGACAGGTCCTCGAAACCGCTCAGAAATCAACTCGACCGAACAGCGTGGGCGTAATGACAGCCCGACCTCCGCCCGGCGTCAATAGGTCCCGCTCGCACCGGCGGTTCTCTTGCCCGAAACGTGACCGCGGCCGAACGGGCGCCTTGAAGTGATGTCTTGACAAAGTATTGACAGCGGGCTCCGCAGGGGGGGTTGGATCCCGTGCCAGCGCAACAGCGTCCTGTCCCCGTAGCACAGTGAGGTGCACGAACGATGGACCGCTCCGCTCACTTCCGCTCCCGCCGCCTGGCCCCCGTCGTGGCCGTGGCCGCCGCGGCAGCCCTCACCCTCGCCGGCTGCTCCAGCGGGTCCGGCGGGAAGAAAGCCGAGGAGGGCGGTTCGGGCGCCGCCGCGGGCAAGGCGAACACCCCCCGGATGACCGTCGCCCTCGTCACCCACCAGTCGCCGGGCGACACCTTCTGGGACATCGTCCGCAAGGGCGCCGAGGCGGCCGCCGCCAAGGACAACATCAAGCTCGTCTACTCCCACGACCCCGACGCCGGCCGGCAGGCCGGACTCGTCCAGAACGCCGTCGACCAGAAGGTCGACGGCATCGCCGTCACCCTGGCCAAGCCGGACGCCATGAAGGACGTCGTCGGCAAGGCGGGCGCGGCCGGCATCCCCGTCGTCGGCCTGAACTCCGGTCTCAGCGACTGGAAGAAGCTCGGCCTGCTGCAGTTCTTCGGGCAGGACGAGACGGTCGCCGGCGAGGCGTTCGGCAGGAAGCTGAACGAGGTCGGGGCCGAGAAGGCCGTGTGCGTCATCCAGGAGCAGGGCAACATCGGCCTCACCCAGCGCTGCGACGGCCTGCGGAAGACGTTCTCCGGCACGACGGAGAACCTGTACGTGAACGGCGCCGACATGCCGTCCGTGAAGTCGACGATCACGGCCAAGCTGAAGCAGGACAAGTCCATCGACCACGTGGTCACGCTGGGCGCGCCCTTCGCCCTGACCGCCGTGCAGTCGGTGGACGACGCGGGCAGCAAGGCCCGGATCGCCACCTTCGACCTGAACAAGAACCTCACCGCCGCCGTCAAGAAGGGCACCATCCAGTTCGCCGTCGACCAGCAGCCCTACCTCCAGGGCTACTTGGCGATCGACTCCCTGTGGCTGTACCGGACCAACGGCAACTACAGCGGCGGTGGCGAGCAGCCGGTGCTGACCGGCCCGGCCTTCGTCGACAGGTCCAACGTCGACAAGGTCGCCGAGTTCGCCGCGAAGGGCACCCGCTGATGAGCGTGACGCCGCACGCCGGTCCGGTCACGGGGCCGTCGCCGGCGCCCGGCCCCGCCGGCGACGGCCGCACCGCGCGGCGCCCGCTGGTCCTGCGACTGCTGGCCCGCCCGGAGGTGGGCGTCCTCCTGGGCGCCCTCGCGGTGCTGGTCTTCTTCCTGATCGCGGCGCCCTCGCTGCGCCAGGGCAGCTCGATGGCCACGGTCCTCTACCAGTCCTCCACCATCGGCATCATGGCGCTCCCCGTGGCCCTGCTGATGATCGGCGGCGAGTTCGACCTGTCCGCGGGCGTCGCCGTGATCAGCTCCGCGCTCACCGCGAGCATGCTCAGCTACCAGCTCACGGTGAACGTGTGGACCGGAGTCGTCGTCGCCCTCGTGCTGTCGCTGGGCGTCGGGGCGCTCAACGGCTGGATGGTGACGAGGACCGGGCTGCCGAGCTTCCTGGTCACCCTCGGCACCTTCCTGATCCTGCAGGGCGTCAACCTCGCCGTCACCAAGCTGGTCACCGACAACGTCGCCACCGACGACATCAGCGACATGGACGGCTTCGGCCAGGCCAAGAGGATCTTCGCCTCCTCCGTCGGCATCGGCGGCGTCCAGGTGAAGATCACCGTGTTCTACTGGCTCGCCTTCGCGGCCCTGGCCACCTGGCTGCTGCTGCGCACCAGGTACGGCAACTGGGTCTTCGCCGTCGGCGGCAGCGCGCAGAGCGCCCGGGCCGTCGGCGTGCCGGTCACCTTCACCAAGATCACCCTCTTCATGCTGGTCGGCCTCGGCGCCTGGTTCACCGGCATGCACAACCTGTTCTCCTTCAACACCGTGCAGTCCGGCGAGGGCGTCGGCCAGGAGCTGATCTACATCTCCGCGGCCGTCATCGGCGGCTGCCTGCTCACCGGCGGCCACGGCACGGCGATCGGGCCCGTCTTCGGCGCCTTCATGTTCGGCATGGTGAACCAGGGCATCGTCTTCGCCGGCTGGAACCCCGACTGGTTCAAGGCCTTCCTCGGCGTCATGCTGCTCGGCGCCGTCCTGATCAATCTGTGGGTCCGGCGCACGGCCACCCGGAGGTGACCTCCCATGACCACGAACCAGACCGGGACCACCGGCACGGCCCGGCGGGACATCGCGCCCGCCGCGGACGGCCCGATCGTCGAACTGCGCGGCGCGGGCAAGTCCTACGGCACCGTCCGCGCCCTGCACGGCGTCGACCTCAGGGTGCACGCGGGCCGGGTGACCTGCGTCCTCGGCGACAACGGCGCCGGGAAGTCCACCCTCATCAAGATAGTGTCCGGGCTGCACCGGCACACCGAGGGCGAACTCCTGGTGGACGGCCGCCCGGTGCGCTTCGGCACCCCGCGCGAGGCTCTCGGCCGCGGCATCGCCGCCGTCTACCAGGACCTCGCCACCGTCCCCCTCATGCCGGTGTGGCGGAACTTCTTCCTCGGCTCCGAGCTGACCAAGGGGCCCTGGCCGGTGCGGCGCCTGGACATCGCCCGCATGAAGGCGACCTGCGACCGGGAACTGCGTGACATGGGCATCGTCCTGGACGACCTGGAGCAGCCCGTCGGCACCCTGTCCGGCGGCCAGCGCCAGTGCGTGGCCATCGCCCGGGCCGTCCACTTCGGCGCCCGGGTGCTCATCCTGGACGAGCCGACGGCGGCCCTGGGCGTCAGGCAGTCCGGCGTGGTCCTGAAGTACATCGCCGCCGCCCGCGACCGCGGGCTCGGCGTCATCTTCATCACCCACAACCCGCACCACGCCTACATGGTCGGCGACCACTTCAGCGTGCTGCGCCTCGGCACCCTCGAACTCAGCGCCGCCCGCGCCGAGATCACCGTGGAGGAGCTGACCGACCACATGGCGGGCGGCGCCGAACTCGCCGTGCTCAAGCACGAACTCGCGCAGGTGCGCGGGGTGGACGTCGACGGGCTGCCGGAGGCGGAGGACCGCACCGCCCCGCCGGCCGGCTCCGCGGAGACGGACGGCTGACGGCGCCGGCGCACGGAACGACGGACCGGTCCCGTGCGTTCAGGAAGGTGTACGGGTCCGTACGAGCTCACGGGGAGACCGAGTTGACGAACGAGACGCACGAGCCGAACGACGCGCACGACTTGAACCGGATGCCCGAGCCGGACGACGCGCACGCCCCGGACCGGGCGCACCGGACGAACGGGAGCGGCGGGCCGCGGACGGCGCACCGGGAGCCGGCCACGGACACGGACACGGACACGCCCACGGACACGGCCGCGACCGCGCGCCGTGCCCGGTTCGGCGCGCTGCCGGAGCGGGTCCGGCCCGAGGACACCGTGGAGACGCGCCCCGCCACGCCGAGGGACCCCGCGCGGGACGCCTTCGACCCCGACGAGTGGCTGGTCCGCTACTGCCTCTGAGCGGCGCGGCCCCGCTCCGCCGGCCGGACCTGCTGCGCCGGCCGGACCGGGCGGCGCAGCGCCCTCAGGCGGCCCGTGCCTCCGCGAGCGTCACCGGGCGGTGCTCGCGCAGGGACAGGGTGCACGCCTCGGCGATCCAGCCCGCCTCCAGGGCGTCCTCGACCGTGCACGGGGACGGGCGGACGCCGGCGACCACCTCCGTGAACGCGGCGAGTTCGGCCCGGTAGGCGGCGGCGAAGCGGTCCATGAAGAAGTCGTGCGGGGTGCCGGACGGGAAGGTCGCCCCGGGCTCGGCCGACCGCAGCGGCAGTCTGTCCTCCAGGCCCACCGACAGGGAGTCCTCGAAGCCGAGCAGCTCCATGCGGACGTCGTAACCCCGGCCGTTGTGGCGGGAGTTGGAGACCACCGCGAGCGTGCCGTCGTCCAGGGTGAGGATCGCGCCGGCGGTGTCCGCGTCGCCCGCCTCCCGGATGTGGGCGGCGCCCCGGTTGCCGCCGGCCGCGTACACCTCGGTGACCTCGCGGCCGGTCACCCAGCGGATGACGTCGAAGTCGTGCACGGAGCAGTCGCGGAAGATGCCCCCGGAGGCGGCGACGTACGCGGCGGGCGGCGGCGCCGGGTCCAACGTCGTGCAGCGGACGGTGTGCAGCCTGCCCAGCTCACCGCCGCGCACGGCCGCGCGGGCGGCCGTGAACCCCGCGTCGAACCGGCGGTTGTAGCCGATCTGCACCGGCACCCGCGCGCCCCGGAGGGCCTTGAGCACCTCCAGGCCCTCCGCCATGGTGCGGGCCACCGGTTTCTCGCAGAAGACCGGGACGCCGGCCGCCACCCCGGCCCGGATCAGCGCCGGATGGGCGTCCGTCGCCGCCGCGACGACCAGGCCGTCCACCCCGGCCGCGAGCAGCGCCTCGGGCGAGTCCGCGATCCGGGCGCCGAACCGCTCGGCGGCGGCCTTCGCCGCGGCCGGGAACGGGTCGGCGACGACGAGCGACTCGACCACGTCCAGACCCGAGAGGGTCGCGGCGTGGAAGGCGCCGATGCGGCCCAGACCGAGGATTCCGATGCGCATGAGGCTCTGGCTCCTTAGTGCGGTGGTGCGGTGGTGCGGGGGCGTGCCGGGCGGGGCCGCCCGGTGCGCGTTCCGTCTCAGCCCGGGCCGCCCGGCGGTCCGGGCGGCAGATCGACCCACCTGCGGGTCCCGGCCGACAGCACCATGGCGTCGAGCACCGCCGCACCGTGCACCGCGTCCGCGAGGGTGGCGCCGTACGGCCTGCCCTCCGCGACGGAGCGCAGGAAGCGGTACGCCTCGACGACCTTCAGGTCGTCGTAGCCCATCGCGTTGGCCGCGCCCGGCTGGAACGCGGCGAACTCGCCCGCGCCCGGCCCGACGTACACCGTGCTCACCGGCTGGTCCTGGTACGTCGTGCCGCGGCTCACGGCCAGTTCGTTCATCCTGCGGAAGTCCCAGGAGACCGCGCCCCGGGTGCCGTGCACCTCGAAGCCGTAGTTGTTCTGCTCCCCGACCGAGACCCGGCAGGCCTCCAGCACCCCGCGGGCGCCCGAGGCGAAGCGCAGCAGGCAGCCGGCGTAGTCCTCGTTCTCGACCGGCCCGGGCTCACCGCCGGGGGCCCGCGCGTGCCCGGCGGCTGTGCCCGCCGGGCGGGCCCGCACGGGCACGAAGACGGCCGTGTCGGCGCTGAGGGAGGCGATGTCGCCGAGCAGGAAGCGGGCCAGGTCGACGCCGTGCGAGGCCAGGTCGCCGAGGACTCCGCTGCCGCCGCGGGCCCGCTCGTAACGCCAGGTCAGGGCAGCGTCCGGGTGGGCGGCGTAGTCGCTGAACAGCCGGAAGCGGGCGTGGGTGACCGTGCCGAGCTCCCCGCCGGCGATCAGGTCGCGGGCGGCCTCCACGGCGGGCGCGTTTCGGTAGTTGAAGCCGACCGCGCCCTGGACGCCCGCCCGGGCGACGGCGTCGGCGACGGCCCGGGCGTCCGCACCGGTCAGCCCCACCGGCTTCTCGATCCACAGGTGCTTGCCCGCCTCGGCCATCGCCACCCCGATCTCCCGGTGCAGGAAGTTCGGCACGGTGACGCTCACGGCCCGCACCCGCGGATCGGCGGCCACCTCACGCCAGTCGCGGGTGGCCCGGGCGAATCCGAAGCGGGCGGCGGCCTCCTCGGCCCGGTCCGGCACCTCCTCGGCGACCGTCAGCAGCTCGGGGCGCAGCGGCAGTTGCGGATAGTGGTGGCCGACCCGGGCGTACGCCCGGGTGTGCACCCGGCCCATCCAGCCGAAACCGACGACGGCGACACCGAGTGCGTCCACCATGAAGGCACCTCTGCTCATGCCCGGCCCGGTTCAACCCTGTCCGGATCACCTTTGTGCGGACATGGCGAGCCTGTCAACCGGGTCGGCGCACGTGTCGGCCGGACCGGCGGAGCCGGCCCCGCCGGGCGGCCGCCCTCACAGAGTGATCGCGTAGGCCTTGCGCAGCGTCTCGTGCACCGTCCACGTCGTACGGTCGCCCGCCCGCAGCACGGCCAGGTCGCCGGGGCCCACCCGCAGCGTGGGGCCGCCCTCGACCTCGATCGTCGCCGATCCGCTGATCACCACGAACAGCTCGTCCGCCTCGGTGTCGGTGACCACGCCCGGCGTGATCTGCCAGACCCCGCGGATCTGCCGGCCGTCCGCCGACTCCCACACCACCCTGCCCGTCACCTCCGGGTTCCCGGAGACGATCTGCGCCGGGTCCAGGGGCTCGGGTTCGAGGTCGGCGTCGGGGACGTGGAGAGCGAAGCTGTGCGTCATGCGGCGACCCTAGCCAGGGCGGCCGTCGCGCCGCCGTGGACAGTGTGTGCGGCATCGGGCCCCGCGGACGGACACTTCGTCGCGCCGTCCGCGGCCGGCGCCGCACCGGCCGCCCGGCCCTGACCCGGCGGGCGCGAGCGCCCGCCCGGGTGCGGTAGGGTTGACCTGCGTGATCACGCGGGAGCGCCCGCGTGGGAGGGCAACGGGACGTGGCGCAGCTTGGTAGCGCACTTGACTGGGGGTCAAGGGGTCGCAGGTTCAAATCCTGTCGTCCCGACGTATGTGAGTCGCGGCCGAGGGCCGGTTCCGGAGTGATCCGGGACCGGCCCTCGGCCGTTTCTCCGGCGGGTGTGTTCCGCGGCCGGGGCCGCGGTCCGGGCCCGGGGTTCCCGCGTCACCGTCACAGCCACGTGTGGACCGCCGCGGCGGCCTCGTCGAAGCCGACGCGCTCGGTGAGCTGACGGTCCGCGGGGATGTACGTGTGGCGGAACAGGTCGTAGACGCCGCCGGAGCCCACGGACAGCAGGTCCTTGACCGGGACGTCCAGGACGGACTTCACGTACTGCTCGGACATCCCGCCCCGGCGGAAAACGTCGGCGGCGTAGAGGGTGCGGACGCCGGCGCCGGCGCGCGCGAAGAACAGCGGGGTGCCCGCGATCATGCCGGCGGTGTCGACGCCCGCCACGAGACCGGCCTCGAACGGGTGGCCGTTTTGGCGCAGCAGCGCGGCCCAGCCGTCCCTCAGCCGCGTGGTGTAGACGAGGGAGCCGGGGCCCACCAGGGGTTTGACGCCGGCGTACAGCAGGACGCTCACGCACAGCGCCACGGACGGGACGATCTCCTCACGCTCCAGGTGGTCGCACAGGGCCTGACGTTCCAACGGCACCTTGAGGCCGCGGAACCGGGGGTCGGCGGGGACGAGGTCCGCTCCCTCGGCGAACATCCGCAGCAGTTGCCGCCCGCCGGGGCGCCGGCGCCAGAAGAAGTGCGTGCCCTTGCCCGCGGCCTCGTCCCAGGCGACCGTGATGCCGCGGAAGGCGTCGAGCACCCGGCCGCGGAAGGAGGCGTCGAGGAGCGCGGCGGAGAGGGGGTTGTCCTCGGCGAGCAGGTCGGGCAGGCACTCCCGGGTGACGTCCTCCATCGTGGCGTACAGCAGGTCGGGCAGGCGCGGACGCAGCGCGGGGGAGAACAGCAGGGGCCAGGTGGCGCGCAGGGCGACGGCGATCTGGTCGCGGTGGCGGGAGGTGTGTGCGAAGTCGAGGCCGTTCAGGGTGGCCTGGTATCCGGCGAGGAAGTCCTGGTCGTCGGGGCCGAAGCGGTCCCAGCGCCTGAGGGCGCGCAGCCGCTCCACGAAGTCGAAGGGCCGGGCGGGGGCGCAGTACATCGCGTCCCGGTGCTCCTTCGCGCCGAAGTACCCGATCGTCTCCCCGCGGTACTGGAAGCCGCCGCGCATGTAGTGGTTGCCCGGGGCCACGTTGCTGCACGACAGCGTGACGATGGGCCGCCGCGGGCCCGCGCCGGCCAGGCGGTCCGCGTTCGCGATGACGTTCGTCCCCAGCAGCAGCGGATGGTTGAGCAACTGGTGGTGGTCGACGATGTTCACGGCGCGCACGTCCGCGGCGCCGACGGGGACGGCCGGCGCGGCCGGGCCGAGGGCCCGGCGCAGCACACGGCCGACCGCCGCCGCGATCCGCTCCTGCCGTCCGGCGTGGACCGGATCGACGCCCGTGGGGTGCAGCCCGGCCGCGTACGCGCCGAGGGGCGCCTCGATCTCGAAGTAGGGCGCCATGGCCGGCACGTAGCGCCGGATCTGCCCGACGATCTCGCCGAGGCTCGCCCGTACCCGCTTGTCGTCCATGTCCGCCTCCGTCACCGGGGGGCACGGGCCCGGGCGGCGGCGACCATCGCCTGGCCGACCGAGATGCCCCCGTCGTTGGTGGGGACGCGGCTGTGGGTGTGCACCCGCAGGCCGGCCCCGGTGAGTTCCTGCTCGCACCGGATCAGCAGGTGCTGGTTGAGGAAGACGCCGCCGCTCAGGACGACGTCGTGGATCCCGCTGTCCCGGGACAGTCGCAGGCACACCTCCACCACCGCGTGCACCACGCTCTCGTGGAAGGTCCGGCTCACCTGCGCCGCGGTCCGCCCGCCGTCGCCCACGTCGGCCAGCAGCCCTTCGAGCCAGGGCCGGTGGTCGACGACGAGCCGGTCCTGCTCCTGCCGCAGCCGCAGCGGCCACGGGGCGGCCGGGGTGTGGTCCCAGGCGATGAGCTGTTCGAGCTCGATGGCGGCCTGGCCCTCGTAGCCGACCGTCTCGCAGACGCCGAGCAGGGCCGAGAAGGCGTCGAACAGGCGGCCCATGCTGGAGGTCTCGGGCGCGTTGACGCCGCGCTCGGTCATCTTCACCAGGACCTCGACCTCGAAGGGGTCGCGGGGGCTAAGGAGGCCGAGCGGCAGGTCGGCCGGGTCGCCGCCGAAGTGCTGGGCCAGCAGCCCGATCGCGACCCGGGCGGGTTCCCGTACGGCCCTGTCGCCACCGGGCAGGCGGAACCGGGCCAGGTGGCCCCTGCGTTCGAAGCCCCGGTAGTCGCCGACGAGGAACTCGCCTCCCCAGACGGTGCCGTCCGGGCCGTGGCCGGTGCCGTCGAAGATGACGCCGATGACCGGCCGGTCGAGCCCGTTGTCCGCCATGCACGAGGCCATGTGGGCGTGGTGGTGCTGCACGGCGACCGTCTCCACGCCGCACGCGCGGGCGTAGCGCGTGCTGTGGAAGTCGGGGTGCAGGTCGTGCGCGACGTACGCCGGCGTGATGCCGAAGAGGGTGCGCAGGTGGCCGATGGTGTCCTTGAAGAACCGCTGGTTCCCCGGGGACTTGAGGTCGCCGATGTGCTGGCTCGGGAAGAGGGAGTCGCCGCCGGCGAGGCAGACGGTGTTCTTCAGTTCGGCGCCCACCGCCAGCACGGGCGGCAGCGGGAACGGCGCGGGGAGGGGGTCGGGGACGAAGCCGCGGGCCCGGCGCACGAAGGCGGTCCGCGGCCGGACGGTGCTGTGCACGACGCGCGCGATGGAGTCGTCCACGCGCACGTGGACCTCCCGGTCGTGGACCAGGAAGGCGTCGGCGAGACCCTGCAGACCCTCCAGCGCCTCCCGCTCGGTGCGGGCCATGGGCTCGCCGGGCGCGTTGGCGCTGGTCGCCACGAGGACCGGGGCGACGGCGTCGAGGAGGAGGTGCTGCAGCGGCGTGGCCGGCAGCATGAAGCCCAGCGTCGCCGAGCCCGGCGCCACCTGAGGGGACAGCGCGCGGTCCGCACGGGCCCGGAGCAGCACGATGGGGCGTCCGGGCGACTCCAGCAGCCGGCGCTCGTCGGCGTCCACCACGGCGTGCCGGGCGACGGCCTCCGCGTCCCGGGCGAGGAGGGCGAAGGGCTTGCCGCCGCGCTCCTTGCGGGCGCGCAAGCCGGTCACGGCCGTCCGGTGGGCGGCGTCGGCCGTCAACTGGTAGCCGCCCAGCGCCTTCACCGCCAGGACGCGCCCCTCGCGCAGCATCGCCGCGGCGGCGTCGACCGGATCGCCGGCCGCCTCGGTCCCGTCCGGCAGCAGCAGGCGCACCCGCGGACCGCACGCCGGGCAGGCGGTGGGCTGGGCGTGGAACCGGCGGTCGGCGGGGTCCTCGTACTCGGCGCGGCAGCGCGCGCACAGGGCGAACCGCGCCATGGTGGTTCCGGGACGGTCGTACGGGACGGCGCGGATGATGCTGTACCGCGGGCCGCAGTTCGTGCAGTTGATCAGCGGGTAGCGGTGGCGCGGGCCGCCGGGGTCGAACAGTTCCGCGACGCAGTCGCCGCAGACATGGCTGTCCGGAGTGACCAGCGCGCCCGAGGCGCCGTCCGGCCGGCTGCCGCGGATGGTGAAGGAGGCGGCCCACTCGCCCACCGGTTCCTCGGACAGCACCGTGCACGAATCGATGCGCGCCAGTTCGGGAAGCCGCTCGGGCAGGCTGCGGGTGAACCGGTCGGCCGCCTGCCGCGCCCCCTCGACCACGATGGTCACGCCCTGCGTGTCGTTGAGCACCCAGCCGCCCAGTGACAGTCCGGTGGCCAGCCGGTAGGCGTACGGGCGGAAGCCCACGCCCTGCACGAAGCCGGTCACCCGCAGGGTCCGGCGCACCCCGGCGGCCATCAGCACAGCCTCGGCAACTGGGCGCCGTACAGCAGGTCCACGGGCCGGACCCGGCCGTCGGCGTCGGTCATGGCGACGCTGCCCGGCTCCCCGGCGACGACCTCCCCCACCACCGCGGCCCGCGCGCACTCCGGGTGGGAGCGAAGCGCCGCCAGCGCCGCGTCCGCGCGGTCCGGCGCCACCACCAGGCACAGGTTGCCCTCGTTGGCCAGGTACATCACGTCCACGCCGAGCATGTCCGCGGCCATGGCCGTCTCCGGCCGCACCGGCAGGGCCGGTTCGTCCAGCAGGACCGAGACGGACGACGCCTGGGCGAACTCGTTGACGACCGTGCCGAGGCCGCCGCGGGTGATGTCGCGCACGCAGCGCACGCCGTCGCCGCACACGTCCAGCAGGTGCGCGACGACGTGGCTGAGCACCGCGCAGTCGCTGAGCACCCGCCGTTCGAACCCCAGCCCCTCGCGCAGGGAGAGGAGGTGGATGCTGTGGTCCCCGAGGAAACCGGTGACGACGACGCGGTCGCCCGGCCGCAGACTCCTGCTGGAGAGCGTGCAGGACCGCTGGAGCACCCCGACGCCGGCGGTGTTCAGGAAGATCCCGTCGGCCTCGCCGCGCCGGACGACCTTCGTGTCACCGGCGACTATCTGCACGTCCGCGGCCCGGGCGGTGTCCGCCACGGACCGCAGGACGCGGCGGAGGTCGTCGAGCGCGAAGCCCTCCTCCAGCACCACCGCCAAGGTCAGGAACAGCGGCCGGGCACCGCTGACCGCGAGATCGTTGACCGTGCCGGCGACCGCGATCTTGCCGATGTCGCCGTTGCCGAAGAAGACGGGATCGACCACGAACGAGTCGGTCGTCATGGCGATCCGGGTGCCGGGCAGCTCCAGCAGGGCGCTGTCCTCCATCTCCCCGACGTAGGTGTCACCGAGGATCGCGGCGATGGTGTCCGTGATGAGCTCCTGGCTCATCCCGCCGCCGGCCCCGTGGTCCAGGACGACCTTCTCCGTCATGTGTGCCGTTCCTTCCGCTCGACGTGGAAACGGGGTCAGGACGCGGCGCCGACGCGGCGCGGCAGGGCCTTCTCCAGCAGGGCGTCCCACCACACCCGCATGACCTCGATGGCGTCCAGGGCCCCCCGGCGGACCCGCTCGCGGTCGATGGCCTCGCCGCCGGGGAACTCCCGGCCGCTCTGGTCGAGATCGACGAAGGCGGCCAGGCCGTCCTTGTGCCCCTGCTCGACGCCGTCCTCGAGATGGATGTCGTGGAACCGCTTGATGAGGCTGCCCTCGTAGGCGTGCCCGCGGCGCTCGCTGATCTCGCGGCAGATCTCGAAGAAGGTCTCGTGCTCGAAGATCGCCGCGGTCTCGGTCGCGTACAGGGCGCCGAGCGAGCGGGAGGGGTCCGGAGCGCACAGGTCCGCGACGCCGGCCAGGAAGGCGGTGGTCGCCGGGAACTCCGTGCGCCGGTCCATGTCGGTGCCGATGTTCAGCATGCCCTGCTTGTACATCGGGGCGTGGCCGTCCTCCTCCTCCACATTGCGCTGGAGCTCGGCGGAGACCCCCGGCTCGGCGAACTTGCGGGTGCACTCCACGGCGGCCTGGAGCAGGCCGGTGTTGGCGAAGGAGAACTGGTAGTGCTCCATGACCAGCCATTCCAGGGTCTGGGTGTCCAGGCCGGGAAGGGCGCCGAGGATCCGGCTCTTCACGGCGCTGGTGAACGCGTCGTTCACGACGTCGATCTCGGCTGACAGACGCTCGGACATGCTGCACCTCGGGAAGTCGAAGACGGCGGGGAAACGGGGCCGCGGTCCGCCGGCCGCACCGCGGATGCGGGGGAGGCGGAGCGGGAGCGGCGGCGAACGGCACGAGCGTAGGCACGGCCCGGACCGGGCGTCAGAGGGCAGAAGTGCCCACTACTGCCACGGCACTTCACCGCCCTAGATTCGAGCCCGCTCATCCCAATGACCACCGGCTGACCCGGGCGTCGGCACCCGGGGACACCCCTCCTCCATGGGCGGAAGTGAGCATGTCCCGATACGCGATCCTGACCAACGACCTGCAGCGCGACCTGGTCGACAAGAACCCGCAGCGCAAGGCGCACGTGGAGCGGATGACCCCGCACTTCGCACGGTTCCTGGCGCGGATGCGCGACCTGCGCGTCCCGGTCGTCCACCTCAAGCTCGTCTACGACGTGGACGACAAGAAGATCGAACTGCACGACGGCCGCATCCCCGTGCTGCGGGGCACCGCCGGGGCCGAGCTGCTGCCGGAGTTCGTGCACCCCGACGACGTCGTGATGGAGAAGAAGAAGGACAGCGGCTTCTTCGAGACGCGGCTGCACGACTTCCTCCAGGAACGCGGCATCGACACGGTCGTGATCACCGGGATGCAGGCCCAGGTGTGCATCCAGACCACCGCCGCCGACGCGCACTTCCGCGGCTACAACGTGGTCGTCCCCTCCGACGGCGTCGTCTCCACCCGGGACGAGGACCGGACGCGGGCCCTGGAATGGCTCGCCTCCTACTGCGCGGTGGTCCTCCCCATGGACGACGTGGTCGCCCGTGTCCGCGAGGGCGCGGACATCGACTTCTCCGTGCCCGCGCTGCCGTAGCCGACCCGAACCGAGCGAGGAGAACGCGTGGTGCACAACATCGACCGCCCGGGCGCACGGGTCTGGAACGGACTCGCCGTGCCGGCCGGCGGGGCGCGGCAGGCGGACGTGGTCGTGGTGGGCGTGCCCTTCGAGGGCGGCGCGGGCGGCGCAGGCGGCGCGTCCCTGGGACCGGCACGGGTGCGCGAACTGTCCGTGCGGCTCAAGACCGTCGACCGCCGGGGCCGGGACGCCTCCCGCCTGCGCCTGCTCGACCTCGGCGACGTGGAGACCTGGCGCTTCGACCTGCCGCGCACCGTCGAGCGGATCGGGCGGACCTACGAGTCGGTCTTCCGCGAGGTGTCCGCCCCCGTGCTGACCTTCGGGGGCGACCACTCGGTCACCTACCCGATCGTCCGTTCCGCGGCGCGGGGACGCACCCTCGGGCTGGTCTGGTTCGACGCCCACCCGGACGTCCTGGACGGCTACCAGGGCTCCCGCGTCTCCCACGGCTCCCCGCTGCGCCGCATCATCGAGGACGGCGCCGTCGACCCCGCGAACGTGCTGCTCGTGGGCACCCGCGCCTACGACGCGGGCGAGGTGGACTTCATCCGCGAGCACGGGATCGCCGAGGTGCCGGCGGCCGCCTTCACCGACGACCCGGCCACCGCCACCGCGGCCTACCGCCGCCACCTCGACGCCATCGCCGGCCGGGTCGACGCGTTCTACGTCACGGTCGACATCGACGTCATGGACGCCTCCTGCGTGCCCGGCACCGGCACCCCGGTGGCCGGCGGCATCGGCAGCGGACAGCTGCTGGGCCTGCTGGAAGCGCTCCCCGAACCGGTCCTCGCCTACGACGTGATGGAGTTCGCGCCGGGCCACGACACCGGCGGCGTGACCGGCCACGCGGTCCTGGCCGTCACCACGGCGTTCCTGGCACGGATCGCGGCCGCCCGCAGCCGGCCCGCGCCCTCGGGCACCCCGGCCCGGCAACCGCTCGCCGCGGCCGGGGAGCACGCGCCCCGGACGCTCTGACGGTGCGGGCCCCCGTGCCCCCGCCCCGACCGCACCAGCCCCCACACCAGCAGGGAGACGCCCCTCATGTCCTCCACCGGACCGGACCGCCCGCCCGCCTTCGTCCTGTTCACCGACCTCCCCAAAGCGGGGGCCTACCTCGCGGCGATCGCCGGGCGCGGACTGCACAGCCTGGTGGTCACCGGACCGCCGCGGTGGCCGCTGGAGCAGGTGGCGGTCTCCTGCGTCGGCCGGGCCGGCCACCCCTTCGAGGCCGTGGAGCGACTGGAGTTCCTCGCGCCGGACGACACCGCCGGCATCCTCACCCGCGTCTCCACGTGGGCCGGCGCGTACGACATCAAGGGGGTCTTCGCCTCCTCCGAGACCTTCGTCGAACCGGCCGCGCTGGCGACCGACCTCCTGGGCCTGCCCGGGGTGGGACTCAGAGCGGCCAGGGTGTGCCGGAACAAGCACCTGCAGCGGCTCTACCTCGGGGAGTTCAGCCCGGTGTCGGTGCTCTCCACCGCGCCCCGCGACACGATCCTGGACACGCTCGACGGCCACTACCCGGTGATCAGCAAGCCCCTGGACCTGTACTGCAGCATCGGGGTGCGGATCCTGCGGGACCGTGCCGCCCTGGAGGCCCACCTCGACTCTGGGCAGCGGACCCCGACGCTGCTGGAACAGTGCGTGTCCGGGCGCGAGTTCAGCGTGGAGACCATCGTCACCGGCGGCCGCCCGGTGTTCTCGGAGGTGACGCAGAAGGCGACCAACGAGAAGGAGGGCGAGTTCTTCGTGGAGATGACCCACACCCTCCCCGCCGCCAACGTCACCCCGGACGAGGCCCGCCGCCTCAAGGAGGCCCAGGAAACCGTCCTGGCCCGGCTGGAGTTCGGCACCGGCATGGCACACGGCGAGTACCGCCTGCTGCCGGACGGCGGCGTCGCGCTCATGGAGATCGCCGCCCGGCCGCCCGGTGACGGCATCCTCCACCTCTACCACCTGGCCACCGGCGCCTCGGTCGAGGACTCGGTCGTCGGCGCGGCACTGGGCGAACCGGTCCTGCACCCGCGGGCGGTGCGCCGGACGCGGCAGATCTACTTCGACCACGAACCCGGCACCCTCGGCGACGTCACCGTGGAGGCGGGGGAGGAGTGCGCCGGAGCGGACCCCTACTGGGTGGTGGAACACGGCCTGTGGCCGACGCTCGAACCGGTCGCCGCCGACGCGCCGGCCCGGCTCGGCAAGGTCCTGGTGCTGAAGGCGCGCGGCGCCGGTCTCGAACCCCTCACCGACTCCTTCGGCCGCGCGGTCACCGCCCTGTTCGACGCACCCGGCCCGGAGGAGCTGGAGCGGTTCGACTCCGCCGTCCGCGAGGCCGTCCGCGTCTCGGTCGAGCGGCGGGCGGAGGAGCCGGCGTGAGCGCGCGGCCGGACGGACCGCGCGGCGGGCGGGGCACCGCACCGCCCCGGCGGGCCGGACGCGGGCCGGCCGGCCGGACGCCGCGCTGGCTGCCGGACTCCCGGGCGGGTCGGACCTTCCTGTTCACCGCGTTCGTCGACGCGTTCGGCAGAGGGTTCTTCCTCGCCGGTTCGACCCTCTTCTACACCCAGGTGGTGGGCCTGAGCGCCGCCCAGGTCGGCCTCGGACTGTCCGCGGCCGGGCTGCTCGGCGTCCTGTGCGCCGTCCCGGTCGGATGGCTCGCCGACCGGATCGGGGACAGCCGCACGCTGATCCTGCTGCAGGTGTGGCGCGGCGCCGCCTTCCTGGTGTACCCGTTCGTGACCGACTTCCGGGCGTTCCTGGTGGACGCGTGCCTGATCGGCATGGCCGAGCAGGCGGTCGGGCCCATCATCCAGTCCATGGCGGGCACGACGGCCGGAAAGCGCCCGCCGGTGGAGGCCATGGCCGTGATCGCGGCCGTGCGCAACGTGGGGTACACGCTGTCCGCCGTCATCGCCACCGCGGTCATCTCGCTGGCGAGCCCGGACGCCTACGTCACCTTCGTCCTCGCCAACGCGGCGACCCTCTTCGGCAGCGCCGTCCTGCTGACCCGCCTGCGGACGGGGGCCCGTTCCCGGCCCGCCGCCGGGCGCTCCCGGCCGGCCCGGCCGCTGCTGCGGCCGCTCAGGGACGTCCGCTTCCTGCTGCTGTCGCTGGCCAACGGGGTGCTGTACCTGCACGTGCCGATCCTGTCGGTGGCCCTTCCCCTGTGGATCGTCACCCGCACGCAGGCACCGCGCGGCCTGGTCGGTGTCGCGCTGGCGGTGAACACGGTCCTGGCGGTCACCCTCCAGGTGCGGCTGAGCAAGGGGGGCGGGAGCGCCCGCGGGGCGGGACGCAAGCAGCGGGCCGCGGGCGTGGCGCTGGCCGTGTTCAGCCTGCTGACGGCCGCCACCGCCGCGACGGGGGCCCGCGAGGCCGCCGTACTGCTGCTGGTCGCGGCCGTGCCGCTGACCCTGGGGGAGCTGTGGCAGTCGGCCGGCGGCTGGGGCATCTCCTACAGCCTCGCGCCCGAGGCGCAGCGGACCTACTACCTGAGCGTCTACCAGCTCGGCGCCACCGTCCTGACGGTGGCCGGCCCGGCGCTGCTGTCCACGGTCGTCGTGGGCACCGGAGCGGTGGGCTGGTGCGCCCTCGCCTCGGTCTTCCTGCTGGCCGGCCTGTCCGTCCCGGTCCTCGCCCGCACGCCGGGGCGCGACGCGTCCGGCGACCCGGTGCCCGCCGGCTGACGGGCGCGGCCGCGGCCGGCCGGACGGGGGCCGGGGGAGGGGCCTTCGGGGCCGTCAGCCCGTCGCGGTCGGGGACGGCGTCTTCCCGGCGAGCACCTGCTGCAGACGCTGGGCGCCCTGCCGTACCGCCGTCTCGGTGGCGCCGTGGTCGACACCGGACGGGCCGCCGTTGGTGACCACGATCCCCGAGGAGCCGGCCCGTACGGCGGCCACGTCCAGGACGAGCGTGACGGGCGCGCCGTCGGCGGTGCCCTGCACGGTGAGGGTGAGCCCCTGCCGGCCGTCCCCGACCGCGGGCAGCGCACTGCTCACCACCCGCACCGTCCGCTTGCCGCCGCCCGAGCCGGTCACGGTGAAGTGGCCGCAGGTCTGCGCCAGGCTCTTCATCCAGTCCAGGGACTTCTCCAGCGATCCCTTGCCGTAGTCGCCCACCTGGTACAGCAGCCGGGCGTCGCCGTTCGTGAAGCCGGTCAGCGCCGACGCTCCCACCGGCCGGCCCAGCAGGGTGTCCGAGTACAGGCTGTCGAGCAGCTTCTGGCAGTCCTGGGACCCGGTTTTCCCGTTCAGGAACGAGGCGACGTCGACCTTGCCGGCCAGGAGCTTGTCGCGCCAGCTCGCCGCGTTGTTCACCTGGTTCCACCCGTCCCCGAGGTCGGCCCGGGTGATCAGCGCGGCCTTCGCCCCGCCGGTGGTCAGCGCCCGCGTGGGCCACGGGGAGGGGGACGAGGGCGACGGGGAGGCCGGGGACGGGGAGGCCGGGGACTGCTCCGCCGCCGGGGAGGCCGGCGCGGCCTCGGGGGACCCGGTCCCGTCGGCGCAGGCGGCGGTGACGAGCAGGGTCCCCGTCGCCAGCGCCGAGGCGAGAACACGTGCGGGGCGGGACGGACGGTCCATCGCGGCTGCCTCCTCGAAGCGCGGTGCGTCCCTCCACATCAGCACCGGCCCGGCCGGTGGACGAGCACAGCGTGGCGTTCGGGTGACCCCCGCGCCGGTCCCGTGCCGTCCCCGCGCCGGTCCCGTGCCGGTCCGCCGTACGGACGCCCCCTCGACGCCGCGGCACGCCCGGCCGCTCAGCGGACCGGGGCACGGGCCGCCTCCCCTCGGGCGCGACGGCGAGGCCGGAGGACGTCTCCCTCCCCCGAAGGTGACGTCCCCCGACCGCTCCCCCCGGTGCCCGGATGTGGCCTGGACCGACAGAGTGCCGTACCCGGCGGTCCGGGCACCTGAGTCGGGGGGTACTCAAGTCGGCGTGTATCAGAACTGAGCAGGCGCGCTCCTGTTCGTGTGACGACTCACGATCAGGACGCGAAGACGCTGGAACTGCCCTGGCCGTTCACCGGGCGCGAGGACGAACTGGACCTGGTGCGACGGGCGTTGTCGGGCGTACGGCCCGGCATCGTGGTGACCGGACCGCCCGGCCGGGGCAAGACCCGGCTGATCACGGAAGCCGCCCGGGGCCTGGACTGCGCCCGGGTGACCGGCACTCCCGGGACCCGCGGCCTGCGCTTCGCGGCCTTCGCGCACCTGCTGCCCGACACCGTCTCGCTCCATCGCGCGGTGCGGCTCCTGTCCGGCGTACGCCTCCTCGTCGTCGACGACGCCCATCTGCTCGACGAGGCCTCCGCCGCGCTCGTGCACCAGCTCGCCGTGCGGGGCGGCACCCGGCTTGCGGTGACCGCCACCGACGGCGTGCCCGTGCCCGGCGCGGTCTCCCGGCTGTGGACGGGGGAGCTGCTGCCGCGCCTGCCGCTGCCGCCGCTGCCCCGCGAGGACACCGACCGGCTCCTCGCCACCGCCGGCCTCGAAGCACTCACCATGAGCCGCCTGCACCGGTTGTGCCAGGGCGATCTGCGGCTGCTGCGGGACCTGCTGGGGGCGCTGCGCGGCTCTGGTGCGCTGATCCGGCTGCCGGGCGGCGGCGGATGGGCGTGGCGCGGTCCGGTCCCGGTCACCGCGACCGTCCGGGAGCGCCTGGCCGACGTCCTCGACCGGTCCGACGCCGACGAGCGCGAGACCCTGTACCGGCTCGCCTTCGCCGAGCCCCTGCCGCTCGCCCTCCACGGCCTCGACCCGGACGTCCTCGAACGGCTCGAGCGGGACCGGCTGATCGCCGTCGACGGCCACGGCTCGGTCCGCCTCGCCCACCCTCTGCACGGCCCGGCCCTGCGCGCCACCGCGGGCCCCCTGCAGGCCCGTCGGCTGGCCCGCACCCCGGACCGGTGCGAACCCGCCCTGGCGGTCGAACGGGCCGCGCTGGAACGCCGGCTGGAGCGGCACGACGTGCGGGCCGTGCCGACGCCGGTCGGGGACTGGCTGCTGTCCGAGGGGCTGCCGGTCCCGGGCGGCTACGCCGCCGTACGCGCCCGGTACGCCCGGCTGCGCGGAGAACTGCGCGAGGCGGCCGCCTGGGCGCGCGAAGGGCTGCGCGCGGCGCCGGAGGACACCGACTGCCGCGTCGAACTAAACTTAGCGGCAGGTCAGTCGGGCGACGTCACGGGCACCGGGGTGTGGGCCGCGGCGGCCGGCGGCGACCTCGACGGCGCCCTGGAGCGGATCGCCGGGGACGAGGTGCTCGCGCTGTACGACGCCGTGCGGCTCGGGGCGCCGGAGCGGGTCGCCGGACGGCTGACGGGCGACGGTGTGTTCGCCCGGCACGCCGACGCGCTCGCCCGCGGCGACGGCCCCGCCCTCGACCGGGCCGCCGACGCGCTGGCGGAGCGCGGCTTCCTGCTGTTCGCGGCCGAGGCGCACGCGCAGGCCGTACCGGTCCACCGCGACCCGCGCGCCGCCCGTCTCTCCCGCACCCGGGCGCTGGCGCTGGCCCACCGCTGCCAGGGCGCCCGCACGCCGGCGCTCGCCGGACTCGTCCTCGGCGAACTCACCGCGCGCCAACGGCAGATCGTCGCCCTCGCGGCGTCCGGTCTGAGCAACCGGCAGATCGCCGAGCGGCTGACGCTCTCCGTCCGGACCGTCGGCAACCACCTCTACGGAGCGTACGCCCGCCTCGGCACCGGCGACCGCGCAGCCCTGCCGTGGCTCACGGACGCCGCCACAGCGGAACCCGCCTGACCAGAGGGGCCCGTACCGCGTGCGGGCCCCTCCGAACGGCGCACGCGCTCCCGGCCCGGCCGTCCTCACGGCCGTCACAACGCATCCGGCCATGCTCCCGGCCCGGCCGTCCTCACGGCCGTCCCAACGCATCCGGCCACCGTGCCGGCCCGGCCGTCCTCACGGCCGTCCCAACGCATCCGGCCACCGTGCCGGCCCACCCCCTGCGGCCGTCCTCTCAGGCCGCCCCGAACGCCGCGAACGCCCACCCCGTCGCCTGGTGGACCGCGTCACCCGGCTGGGCGGCGCGGGCGTCGCGCAGGGCCTCGGCGAGGGAGAGGCCCGCGTCGAGGCCCTTGTGCAGGGCGAGCATCAGCGGCACCACGGCCGCGTCGTTGACCGGCGCGCTGCTCGCCACCACCCCGGCCGTGCCCAGGGGGAGCAACGCGGTGACCAGGCCCAGAAGTTCGTCGGCGCCCACCGAGGCGAGCCGGGCGGTGTCGCAGCTCGACAGGATGATCCGGTACGGGCTGCGGGCCAGGCGCTCGAAGTCGTGGACGATCAGCGGGCCGTCCGCCATCCGTAGCGCGGAGAACAGCGGACTGTCCGCACGGAACGTGCCGTGCGCGGCGAGATGCGCGAGGGCCGCGCCGTCCAGGTGCTCCAGCACCCGGGGCACTTGCGCCCGCGGCCCCTCCAGCACCGTGGCGTCGCCGTACCGGTCCGCAAGTTCGGGCACCTCCGCGCCGCCCGTGGCCAGGCCCGGGCCGCGCACCAGCACATGCCGGCCGCCGCCCGGCGGCGCGGTCTCCCGCGCCCGCAGCCAACTGCCCGCCGACGGCGACACACTGAGCACCCGCTCCCGCAGCGCCGGCAGCAGCGCCCACGGCACCCGGTGCAGCGCGCCCGGCGGCACGATCACCACGGGACCGGACCCGAGACGCGCCGCGGCACCGCCCAGCAGCAGTTCCTCCAGGCGCCGGCCGGCCGCCTCCACCAGCGGAAGCCGCGCCTCGCCACCCGGGTGCGCCAGCCGGCGCAGCCCGGCCTGCACGTGCTCCGCCTCGGACACCGCCTCCGCGAGCGCCCCGCCCGAGAACCGCCGGACCCGGCCCCGCCCGCACAGCAGGATGTGCACCCGGCCGTCCACCACGGCGAGTTCGACCAGCCGGGCGTCCCCGAGACGCTCCAGCAGCCGGGCCGTGTCGAAGCGGCCGCCGACGCCGGGCGCGTCACCGCGTATGTGGTGGGTGCGGGAGCGGATCTCCCGTTCCAGCCGCCGCTGTTCGCGCTCCAGGGCGGGCACCGGCCGGCCCTCCATCCGCGCCTCGTCGGCGCGGGCCGCTATCTCCCGGTAGGCGGTGATCCCGCCGAGCAGCGCCGGGTCGGCGGGCGGCCGGGCGGGCGGCGCGGCCAGCACGGTCGCCCGCCACCGCTCGCTCCACTCCAGCAGCCGTCGCGGACCGCCCTGCGCCAGGCCCACCTCCTGGGCGAGCGCGGCCAGTTCCGCCCCCTGCGCGGTGACACGGGCCCGCAGCTCGGAGGCGCCCAGGGTCATCCGGTGGTCGTCGAGCACCGCCAGGCCCCGCCGGCAGGCCTGCAGCACGCCGCGCCCGGAACCCGCCGCCCGGGCGCGCAGCGCCTGCGCCACCCAGCCCGTCACCCGGGCCGGCGGCGGACCGGAGTGCCTGCCGCGGGCGGCGGCCGCCAGATGCCGCTCCGCGTCCGCCGTCCGCCCCAGCGCCAGCGCGATCCGCCCGGCGAGCAGCGAGGCCTCCGGCGCGGCGGGCGAACCGAAGGAGGCCAGCCGCTCGGCGACCCGGGCCGCGTCCGCGACCAGCCGGCCCGAGCCGGGCCCCGCCGCCGCCCGCGCCTCGGTCAGCACCAGCCGGGCGTGCGTCTCCCACCAGGTGCGCCGCTGCCTGGCGAACAGCCGGACCGCCTGGGCGGCACGGTCGGTGGCGACGTCCGCCTTGCCGGCCGAGCGGGCGGCACGCGCCGCGGCCAGCAGCAGCTCGGCCTTGCGCGTGGACTGCCCGCCGATCCGGTCCAGCAGCGCGATCGCGGTGTCCGCCTCGGTGAGCGCCTCGGGCGCGAGCCCGGCGGCCATCAGCACCTCGCAGCGCCGCACCGACAGCATGAAGGTGGGCGTGCCGAGCTTGGCGTACCGCTCCTGCGCCTCGTCCAGCAGGCGCAGCGCGGCCGGGATGTCCCCGGAGCGGAACGCGGCGAGGCCCCGGCTCTCCACCGCGTCCGCCTTGTCGTGCTCCTGGCCGGTGGTGTCCCACAGCCGCTCCGCCGCCGTGAAGTCCGCGACCGCCCGGTCCACCGCGCCCAGCGCCAGGTGCACGGTGGCCCGCAGCGTCAGCGCCCGCGCCGTCCAGATGCCGTCACCGGCCTGCCGCAGGGCGGGCAGCGCCCGGCGCACGTCCTCGAGCGCCTCCCGGTGGTGGCCCAGCACCCACCACACATAGGCCCGCCGGTAGCGCACCCGGGCCCTGGTGTGTCCGCTGCCCCGCGCGACCCCCTGCTCGAACGAGGCCAGTCCCTGCCGCGTGCGCCCCGCGTGCACCAGTGCGACCCCCAGTGTCGCCAGCACGTCCGCCTCACGCTCCGCCGACTCGGCCCGCGCGGCCAGGTCACGGGCCCGGCGCAGATGCCTGAGGGCGATCCGCAGGTCGCCGAAGTCCCGCTGCCAGATGCCGAGCACCTGGTGCGCGACGCTGGCGTGCAGCGGCGGCGGGCCGGTGTGCAGCACGTGCTCCGCGCGCGCCCGGGCCTCGCCGGGGTCGGCGAACACCAAGGGCAGCAGTTCGAGGACCGGCTCGCTTCCCGCTGTCACCCCTCGCATGGTAGTGGCCTGCGCAAACCCGTCCCACGGGTTCGCCGTTGTCACCGAGCGCCGCACCGGCCGGCTGTATCAACGGGCCGTCGGGCGACTCTGACTGTCGGACACCGTCCCGAGGGGGAGGACACACCATGGCACCTCAGCGATTCCACGAGCAGTTCGGCCACATCCAGCGCGCGATGCCCGGCACCGCGCTGGCCATGGGACCGGACGACGCCGCGGAGTTCCTCTACGAGAAGGGTGTCGTCCTCGCCCGCGACGGCGAGGAAGCGCGGCTGGTCGAGGACACCGTGCGCCGTCACTTCACCGACACCCGGGGCCTGGTCCCGGACCACGTGCGCCGGACCGGCCCGGCGGCCAACCGCACCGGCGTCACCCGCATCCGGGTCGGCGACCCCGGCCTCGGCGAGGACGTCGTCCCGCACGCCCTGGGCGCCCTGCGCGAGGCCGAGGGCCGCCAGGGGCGCCGCCTGGTCAGCCGCAACCACGTCGTGCACATCGCGGTCAACGCCTGCCCCGGTGACGAACCGGTCCCCGCGCGGCACGGCGAGCCGCCCAACCCGGCCCCGGCCGGCACCCCCTACGACCCGGCCACCGCCGTCGGCGTCCTCGTCGTCGACACCGGCCTGGTGCACGACCACGGCTCCTACCCGCCGCTCGCGCACACCACCGGCGACCCGCAGGCCGTCGAGACCGGCCCCGACGGCGTGCTGCGGCAGTACGTCGGACACGGCACGTTCATCGCCGGGATCGTCGCCGCCGTCGCCCCCAACACCGACATCACCGTGCGGGGCACGCTCGCCGACGCGGGCGCCGTCCTGGAGTCGGAGTTCGGCGCCAGGCTCTTCGAGGCCGTCGACCAGGGAGGCTGGCCCGACATCATCAGCCTCTCGGCCGGCACGTCCAACGGCCGCACCGACGGACTGCTCGGCCTCGACGCCTTCATGCGGGAACTGCGCGAGCAGGGCACCCTGCTGGTGGCCGCCGCCGGCAACAACGCCAGTGAGAACCCCTTCTGGCCGGCCGCCTACGCCGCCCTCCCCGAGTACGAGGACTGCGTGCTGTCGGTCGGCGCGCTGCGCGGGGACGGCGAGTCCGGCGCCTGCTTCAGCAACCACGGCCCCTGGGTACGGGTCTACGCCCCCGGCGAGCGCCTCACCGGCGCCCTCACCGGTTTCCGCACGCCCGTGCCCTACGTCTACCAGCACTCCACCTACGACTCCTGCCGGTACGGCTTCGAGTACGTGTGCACCTGCCAGTACCCCCGGCACTCGGGCGTGCTGAGCGAGACCCCGGAGAGCGGCGCCGGCAAACCCGACCAGGTGATGTTCGACGGCCTCGCGCAGTGGAGCGGCACCTCCTTCGCCACCCCGGTCGTCGCCGGGCTGGTCGCCGCCCACATGACGGCGCACAAGGAACGCGACCCGCGCGCGGCCAGGGCGCAACTGCTCGGCTCGGTCAGGGAGTCCGCGGAGGTGCGCGGGGCGCACGTGCCGGTGCTCCGCCCGGCCACCTGGCGACCGACCCCGGTCGCGATCCCGGTCCAGCACGTATGAGGGCCGGAACGCTCCGCTCCACGGCGTACGATGACGTGCCGTACACGAGGGGTGGAGCCGTGGACCGAACAGAGGTCGGCGCGCTGGTCCGGTCCGCGGCCGACGGCGACGCTGCGGCCTGGAAGGCGCTGGTGGAAGGACTGAGTCCGCTGGTGTGGTCGGTGGTGCGCGCACACCGGCTCTCCGAAGCCGACGCGCACGAGGTCTACCAGACCGCGTGGTTCCGCTTCGCCCAGCACCTGCACCGCCTCCGGGAACCCGACAAGGCGGGCTCCTGGCTGGCCAGCACGGCCCGGCACGAGTGCCTGAAGGTGCTGAAGGGGCTGACCCGGCTGACGCTGACGGACGACCCGCAGGTGCTGGACCGGGCCAGTGAGGAACGGACGCCGGAGCAGTCGCTGATCGACTCCGAGGAGGAGGCCGCGCAGGCCGAGCGGATCCGCCGGCTCTGGCAGGAGTTCGAGGCGCTCGGCGAGCGGTGCCGGCAGTTGCTGCGGGTGCTGATGGCCTCGCCCCCGCCGAGCTATCTGGAGGTCTCGGCCGCGCTCGGCATCGCGGTCGGCAGCATCGGCCCGTTGCGCCAGCGCTGTCTGCGCCGGCTGCGGGCCCGGATGGACGAGCGGGGAGCGGCATGAGCGGCGGCGCGCACTACGACGACGGATTCCCGGAGGAGGGCTTCGACGACGACGGGTTCGACGGCGCCCTGCTGGAGGAGGAACTCCGCCAGGCGGCCGCCGCGCTGGACCCGGTCCCGGCCGAGCTGCGCCAACTGGCCCTGGGCGCCTACGCGCTGCACGACCTGGACGCCGACATCGCCGAGCTGACCTTCGACTCGCTGGTGGACGCGCTGCCCGTCAGGGGAGTGCCGGACGCGCCCCGGATGCTGACCTTCCGAGCGGGCGCCCTCATCGTCGACGTCGAGGTCACCGGGGAGGGCCTGATCGGCCAGGTGCTGCCGCCGGGCCCGGCCCGCGTCGAGGTGCTGGGCGGCCCGCAGACGGCCCGGCCGGTCACCGTCGACACCCTGGGCCGCTTCACCAGCGACGCCCCGCCCACCGGCCCGTTCGCCCTGCGCCTGCGCACCGGCGGCCAGGTGGTCGTCACGGAGTGGCTGCGGGCCTGAGGACACACCCCGCCCGGTCACGCGGGGTCCGCGACGGTGGGGGAGGCGGGGCGGGGGACGGAGCCCGCGGAGGCGTACTGGGCGGCCTGGGCGTCGAACATCGAGGCGTAGCGCCCCCGGGCCGCCATGAGCTCCTCGTGGCTGCCCTGTTCGACGAGCCGCCCGTGGTGCAGGACGTGGATGCGGTCGGCGTGGCGGACGCCGGACATGCGGTGGGTGACCAGGACGACGGCGCGGTTCGGGGCCGCGAGCCGGCGGATGCGGTCGAACGCGGCGATCTCGGCTTCCGGGTCGAGGGCGGAGGTGGGCTCGTCCACGATGAGCAGGCCGTCGGCGTCCGAGGTGGAGCTGCGCCAGTGGGTGCGGGCCAGACCGATCTTCTGCCACTCGCCGCCGGAGAGTTCGCTGGCGCCGCGGAAGATGCGCGCGAGCAGGCTGTGCAGGCCGTCGGGGAGCTTGGCGATGACCGGTCCGGCACCCGCGTAGTCGACGGACGGCCGCAGGTCGTCGGGACCGGCCTCCCGGGCGGGCCGGCCGATCCGGATGTTCATCGCCGCGGTGACCGGCCAGCGCTGGAAGTCCTGGGTGAGCAGCGCGACGCGGTCGAAGACCTGCGAACGGTCCAGGGAGGCGATCTCGGCGTCGCCCCACCGCACCGTCCCGTGCTGCGGCAGCAGCAGGCCCGACAGCACCTTCATCAGCGTGCTCTTGCCCGAGCCGTTCTCACCGACCACCGCGGTGACCGAGCCCATGGGCAGCGTGAGCGAGACCTCGTCCAGGGCGGGTGTCTCCCGGTCCGGATAGCGGTAGCCGACCCGGTCGAGGACGACCTCCCGGACCCGCGCCGGAAGGGGGTCGCCCCCGCTGGGAACGGTGCGGCGCGCCGCCTCGCCCAGGAACCGGGAGTGGTCGCGGACGTAGAGGGACTCCTCGTGCAACTGGTTCACGTTCATCACCAGCGCGCCCAGGCTCGCCGAGCCCGACCGGACGGCGATGACGGCGGTCCCGGCCACGGCCAGGCTCATGTGCCCGCCTCTGATCAGCAGGAACATGGCCGTGTACGTCGCCGCCATGGCGAGCCCGGACAGCGCGGCCGCCACCCACTCGGTGACGGCCTTGCCGGCGGCCAGCCGCTCCTGCTCGGCCTCGGCGCTCTCGGCCATGCGCTCGTACCGGCTGAGCAGGAACGGGCCGACGGCGTGGATGCGCACCTCCTGCGCCGCGGTGCGCTCCGTGAGCAGGTTGCCGATCAGGCGGGCGGCGCGCACGTGCTCGATCCAGCTCATCACCGACACGTACCGCTCCTGCGCCACCCGCATCGCGCCCCAGCCGCGCGGCGCCGCGATCAGGATCAGCATCGGCAGGAGCACCGGGTGGAGGATGGTGAGCACACCGGCCGTGGAGATCAGCGAGATGGTCCCGTTCAGGGCGGCCACGCAGGCGCTGATCATGCGGCTGGCGGACGCGGCGCCGAACTGGGCGACGTCGATCAGCCGCCGGAACTCCGGGTCCTCGATGGCCTCCAGCTCCACCGAGGCGGCGGCGGACAGGTACTGGGTCGTGGCGATCCGCTCGACCAGCGGTTCGAGGCGGCCGGCCCGCGAGGTGGACCAGCCGGCCAGACCGGAGTTGACCACGGCGGCCCCGGCGGCGAGGAGCAGGCCGGGCAGCACCGCGTGCAGCCGCTGTCCGGGGGTGCCCGAACCGAGCAGCGCGTGCATCACCGAGTTGACCGCGAGGAGCCCGACGGCCGCGGCGAGGCCCTGCCCGATCTCGCTGACCGCCACCGCCAGCAGGGCGCGGCGGTCCGCCCGCCACGCCATCCGCAGGGTCGCCCCGACCAGCCCGGGCATGGAGCGCAGCGCCGACGTCATCGTCAGGTCGAGCCGGGCGCCCTCGTGCTGCGACCAGCCGAAGTCGTAGCGCAGGGGGCCACCGAAGAGCTCCCGCTCGGCGTCGGAGACCTCCGGCTCGGCCGGCCGCACGCGTCCGAGGAACCTCTTCATCGGGCGCCTCCCCGCGCGGACCGGCCGGGCCCGCGGAGAGCCGGTGCGGACGGCCGCGGTGTCACGGCGGGCTGTGCCTGTGCGTCGGTCGGTGTCAATGCTGTCTCCCCCTTGACGGCTGTGCGACTGGTTCGTACGGCTCAACGAATCAGCCGGAGTTTCCGAACACATGTGTTTCGGACGCGTCGGCAACCCCGGTATCGAGCGCGCGCCGGAGCGTGCGTACTGCATCGACCGGTGCGGTGCAAGGAGGCGGGCCGGAACGGCCATGGCCGAAACGCCGACCGTCGAGGTGCCGGGAGAGAAAGGGCTTGGCGAGACGGGGTCGGGCGGGACGTTTTTGGGCGAGACGGGGTCAGGGGGCGGGTCGGGCGTGAAGGGTCAGTCGGGCCGGGCGGGAAGGGTCAGCCGGGCCGGGCGGGACGGGCCGGGCGGGACGGGCCGGGTGGGCCGGACGCGGGCCGCCGGCCCGCGATGCGGGGGCGTTCCTGTGTGCGGGGGCGTGCCCGTGCGCGGGTTCGGCCGGCTCGGCCGCGCCGGGCCGGCGGCAGGGGACCGGGGGCCGGGGTTGTGCGGCCGGACCGGTCCGGGTCACCAGGTGACGGGCAGGGTGAGCGGCCCGCGGATCATCGTCCTGTGCCGCCAGCGGACCTCCTCCGGCGGGACGGCGAGGCGCAGGCCCGGCAGGCGGTCCAGGAGCGTGTCGACGAGCAGTTCGGTCTGCAGGCGGGCGAGGACCGCCCCGGTGCAGTAGTGCGGGCCGTTGCCGAAGGCCAGGTGCGGGTTGGGGCACCGGTCGGGGTCGATACGGTCGGGGTCGGGGAAGACGGCCGGATCGCGGTTCGCGGCCAGGTAGGAGACGTAGACGGGCTCGCCGGCCGCGATGCGGTGACCGCCGACCTCCACGTCCTCCAGGGCGATCCGGGCGAGCCCGACCGTGCTGCGGTGCGGGATGTGGCGCAGCAGTTCGTCGAGGACGGGACCGCGCGCCTCCGGGCGGGTGCGCACGCGCTCCAGCAGCTCCGGGCGGGTCAGCATCAGGAACAGCATCTGGCCGCAGTTGTGGGTGACCGCCTCGCCGCCGATCTGCAGCGGCCCGGCGAGGCCGACGGCCTCCTCCTCGCTGATCTCGCCCCGGGACACGGCGGCCCCGAGCAGCGAGTAGACGTCCTCGTCCGTGCTGTGCGCGCGGGCCCGGACGGCGTCGGTGATCCAGCCGTACAGGCCGGTCTTGGCGGCCTGCGCGGCCTCGGCGCCGCCGGAGGTGGAGATGATCCGCCGGGTCCAGGCGTGCACCTGGGCGCGGTCCGCGGGCGGTACGCCCATCACCTCGCTGACGACCGTGATCGGGAAGGGCTCCAGCACCCGCTCGACGAGGTCGGCGGGCGGTCCGTCCCGGACGACGCCGGCCACGAGCTCGTCCAGGATGCGCTGCGCGCGGGGCCGCAACCGCTTCATGGCGCTGACCGTGAAGGCCCCGGCGACCGGCTTGCGCAGCCGGTTGTGCTCGGGCTGGTCGGCCCAGGCCAGCGAGCCCGGCCGGGGCGTGAAGTCCGGGGCGAGCCGGGTCACCTGACGGCGGGTCACCTCGGTCCGGCCGAACCTGGGGTCGTTGGTGACCAGCTTCACGTCCTCGTACCGGGTGGCCAGCCAGGCCCACCCCTCGCCGAACGGCAGCCGGATCCGGGTCAGCGGGCCCTCGCGCATGAGGGCGGCGAGGACCGGGTCGAACTCGGTCCCGTCCAGGTCGGGCGGCAGCCAGTCGCGTACGGGCGGCGGCCAGTCCCGTTCGGGCGGCGCGGCCCGGCCGGTGAGCGTGATCTCCTCCGTCATGCCCACCACCTTCGTACGCGCCCCGCCCGCTGTCCTGCCGGAGTGCTCCAGCCGGAGGGCCCGGGCCCGCGCCGGACCCGGCCGCGCCGCTACACGGCGTCCACGAGCGCGGCCAGCGCCCCGGCGAGGTCCTCGAGCCCCGGCCCTGCGGGGCCGCCGGGCTCGGTCATGTAGGTGTCCCGGCGGATCTCCACCATCAGCGCGCTCACCCGGGCCTCGCGCCCGTAGTACTCCAGCGGCACATAGGTCCCGCTGAACGGGCTGTCCAGCCCCGTGCCCCCGCACCCGGCGAACGCCTCCAGGGCCGCCTCGCGCAGCCGGGACGGGGTGTGGAAGGCGTCCGTGCCCAGACACACCGGCGGCCGCGGGCCCGCCCCGTGCAGCTCGTAGGGCAGGGCCTGGCGCGGATAGGAGTGCACGTCGATCACGACCGCTCGCCCGGTCGCGGCCAGCCGCCCGGCCACCGCCTCGGTCATCGCACGGGCGTACGGCCGGAAGTACCGCCCGAGCAGCGGCTCGGGGTCGGTGTCCGCGGCCCGCAGCGCACCGCGGTGCGTGGTCCCGGTGTACACGGCCCCCATGCCCACGGCGAGCATCTCCTCCCGGTCGTCCGGGAACCGCTCCGGATCCACCACCAGCCGGGACAGCCGGTTGACGAACCGCCAGGGGGTGGTCCCGGCGAGGGCCGCCGCCCGTTCCGCGATCCGCGCGGTGTGCGCGTCGGTGATGTGGTCCAGTTCCCGTTCGAGCGCCGCGTCGTCCAGCACGATGCCCGCGCGGACGTCGTCCGGTATCGCCCGCGACGAGTGCGGCACGTGCAGCAGCACGGGCGACTCGGCGGAACCGGGCAGGAGTTCGAACGAGGGGGCGTGCTGGGGCACGGGCTGCACGGGCTGCTCCACGGGTGTCGGCGGGACCGTTCATGATCAAGGTGCCACACGGCACTGACAACGCCCTGGGCGTCCCGCCGGCGGACGGGCACGACGGGCGGGGCGCACCGCGCCGCCGGTGCCCGGCACGCCTCCGCCCCGGCCGGGGGCACCGGCCGGGGCGGAGGTCTCACTCAGTGCGGCGCCTGGCGCGCCGCGGGCGTCAGCTCAGGGACGCGAGCGCCGAGTTCCAGGTGGCCGACGGGCGCATGACCGCGTCCGCCTTGGCCTTGTCCGGCTGGTAGTAGCCGCCGATGTCGGCCGGCTTGCCCTGCACGGCGATCAGCTCTTCGACGATCTTCTGCTCGTCGGCCGCGAGGGCCTCGGCGAACGCGGCGAACGCCTTCGCCAGGTCGGCGTCGTCGGTCTGGGCGGCCAGCTCCTGCGCCCAGTACAGGGACAGGTAGAAGTGGCTGCCGCGGTTGTCGATGCCGCCGAGGCGACGGGTCGGGGACTTGTCCTCGTTGAGGAAGGTCGCCGTGGCGCGGTCGAGGGCGTCGGCGAGGACCTTGGCGCGGGTGTTGCCGGTGGCCTCCGCGTACTGCTCGAGGGACGGGACCAGGGCGAAGAACTCGCCGAGGGAGTCCCAGCGCAGGTAGTCCTCCTTGACGAGCTGCTGGACGTGCTTCGGGGCGGAGCCGCCGGCGCCGGTCTCGAACAGGCCGCCGCCCGCCATCAGCGGGACGACCGACAGCATCTTGGCGCTGGTGCCCAGCTCCAGGATCGGGAACAGGTCGGTCAGGTAGTCGCGCAGCACGTTGCCGGTGACCGAGATGGTGTTCTCGCCGCGGCGGATGCGCTCCACCGAGAGCTTGGTGGCCTCCACCGGCGACAGGACCCGGATGTCCAGGCCCTCGGTGTCGTGCTCCGCCAGGTACTGCTCGACCTTGGCGATCAGGTTGGCGTCGTGGGCGCGGGTGGCGTCCAGCCAGAAGACGGCCGGGTCGCCGGTGGCACGGGCGCGGGTGACGGCGAGCTTCACCCAGTCCTTGATCGGGGCGTCCTTGGTCTGGCAGGCGCGGAAGATGTCGCCGGCGGAGACCGTCTGCTCGATCACGACGTTGCCGGCCTGGTCGACCAGGCGGACGGTGCCGGTGACCGGGATCTCGAAGGTCTTGTCGTGGCTGCCGTACTCCTCGGCCTTCTGCGCCATGAGGCCGACGTTCGGGACCGAGCCCATGGTCGACGGGTCGTAGGCGCCGTTGGCGCGGCAGTCCTCGATCACGGCCTGGTAGACGCCGGCGTAGGAGGAGTCCGGCAGCACCGCGAGGGTGTCCCCCTCCTGCCCGTCCGGGCCCCACATGTGGCCGGAGGTGCGGATCATGGCCGGCATCGAGGCGTCGACGATGACGTCGGACGGCACGTGCAGGTTGGTGATGCCCTTGTCGGAGTCGACCATCGCCAGCGCCGGGCCCTCGGCCAGCTCGGCGTCGAAGGAGGCCTTGATCTCGGCGCCCTCGGGCAGCGCCTCGATGCCCTTCAGAATGCCGCCCAGGCCGTCGTTCGGGGTCAGGCCGGCGGCGGCGAACGTCTCGCCGTACTTCGCGAACGTCTTCGGGAAGAAGGCGCGCACCACGTGACCGAAGACGATCGGGTCGGAGACCTTCATCATCGTGGCCTTCAGGTGCACGGAGAACAGGACGCCCTCCTCCTTGGCGCGGGCGACCTGCGCGGCCAGGAACTCGCGCAGCGCGCCGACGCGCATCACGGAGGCGTCGACGACCTCGCCCTCGAGGACCGGCACCGACTCGCGCAGGACGGTGGTCGAGCCGTCGTCGCCCTTGAGCTCGATGCGCAGCGAACCGGCCTCGGAGATCACCACGGACTTCTCCGTGGAGCGGAAGTCGTCCACGCCCATCGTCGCCACGTTGGTCTTGGAGTCGGAGCTCCAGGCGCCCATGCGGTGCGGGTGGGTCTTGGCGTAGTTCTTCACGGACGCGGGGGCGCGCCGGTCGGAGTTGCCCTCGCGCAGGACCGGGTTCACGGCCGAGCCCTTGACCTTGTCGTAGCGGGCGCGGATCTCGCGCTCCTCGTCGGTCTTGGGGTCGTCCGGGTAGTCGGGCAGCGCGTAGCCCTTGCCCTGCAGCTCGGCGACGGCGGCCTTGAGCTGCGGGATGGACGCCGAGATGTTCGGCAGCTTGATGATGTTGGCCGCGGGCGTCTTGGCCAGCTCGCCCAGCTCGCTCAGCGCGTCGGGGATGCGCTGGTCCTCGTTCAGGTACTCCGGGAACACGGCGATCAGGCGCCCGGCCAGCGAGATGTCCCGGGTGTCCACGGACACGCCGGCCTGCGCGGCGTACGCCTGGACGACCGGAAGGAACGAGTGCGTGGCGAGGGCCGGGGCCTCGTCTGTGTACGTGTAGATGATGGTCGAGTCAGTCACCGGGTGCTCCGCTCCACGTCTGCAACATTGCTCGACATCAAGATATCTCGTGATCGGGTCCGGCTCGACAGGGGTCCCGGCCGGAAAGTCGTGCCGCGCCGGCGCAACCGGACCCCGTCTTCGTGTGGTCATGACAAAGGATCACGCTGACCACGCGTGATCGCCTCCGACCGGCGGCCGGACCTGACCACCCGGCCGCCCGAACGAAAGCGGACCATGAGACATCGCACGTGCCGGCCGCCCGCGCCACCGCCCTGGAACCCGCCCTCGCCCTCACCCCCGGCCGATCAGCCGTGGCGGGCGGCGCCCGGCCCGGCGCCGCCCGCCACCTCGCGCTCGATCCACCGGCAGATCACGTCCACCACGTACACGTGCTCGGCGCGGCTCAGCTCCCGGCCCCGGGCGACGCCGTGCCAGCGCTCGAGACAGCCGCGGCAGCAGGTCGCGGTGGCGTGCTGGGCGACGAACACCGGATGTCCCCGGTACGGCGTCTGTCTGCCGTCCTTGCGCGGCCGCGCCGGGGCGAGCCGCTCGGCGGTCAGGTCGTAGGCGTGCCACCGGATCGTGGCCGGCCCCTTCTCCCGGGCGAGGGCCAGCTCCCGCCCGCGCAGGTGGAACTTCGCCCGGAACGGCTGGCGCGCGATCGCGTCGAGCCGTTCGTCGAGGGAGCGGGCGGCGGGGTCCGGCGACGGGGAGGTCATGGCCCTTCGAGGGTATGCCGACCGCCGCTGCCCGGTCCCGCCCGGCCTGGGCCAGCCCTGATTCCGCCCGGCCTGTGCCGGCCCCAGGGCTGCCCTGTGCCGGCCCCGGTCCCGGTCCCGCCCGGCCTGTGCCGGCCCCGGGTCCTGCTCAGGCGTCGGCGCCGGGGCCTGTTCGGGCACCGGCGCTCCGGGTGCCGCTCAGGCGCCGGCGCCGAGCGTCCTACTCGGGCACAGCCGGGGCCGCGTCCAGTGCGCCGCGCTGCTGCGGTATCACCACCGTGCCCTGCTGCAGGGCCACCGTCCTCGTCGGGGACGGGATGTGGATGCCCTCCTCGCGGTAGCGGCGGTGCAGGCGCTTGATGAACTCGTGCTTGATGCGGTACTGGTCGCTGAACTCGCCGACGCCGAGGATCACCGTGAAGCCGATGCGCGAGTCGCCGAAGGTGTGGAAGCGGATCGCGGGCTCGTGGTCCGGGACGGCGCCGGTGGTCGAGGTCATGGTCTCGGCGATGACCTCGTGGGTGACGCGCTCGACGTGGTCCAGGTCGCTGTCGTAGCTCACGCCCACCTGCACCAGGATCGTCAACTGCTGCTCGGGGCGCGTGTAGTTGGTCATGTTGGTCTTGGCGAGCTGGCCGTTGGGGATGACCACCAGGTTGTTGGAGAGCTGGCGGACCGTCGTCTGGCGCCAGTTGATGTCCACCACGTAGCCCTCCTCGCCGCTGGTGAGCCTGATGTAGTCACCCGGCTGCACGGTCTTGGAGGCGAGGATGTGGATGCCCGCGAAGAGGTTGGCGAGGGTGTCCTGCAGGGCCAGCGCGACCGCGAGACCGCCGACGCCCAGGGCGGTGAGCAGGGGCGCGATGGACACGCCGAGCGTCTGCAGCACGACCAGGAAGCCGATCGCCAGCACCAGCACCCGGGTGATGTTCACGAAGATGGTGGCCGAGCCGGCCACCCCCGAGCGGGACTGGGTCACCGAACGGACCAGGCCCGCGATCACCCGGGCCGCGGACACGGTCACCACCAGGATCAGCCACACCTCGAGGAACTGGTCGGCGTGGTGCCGGACGGTCCGGGTCAGCGGCAGCACCGCGGCGGCCACCGCCGCGCCGCCCGCGATCGCCGCCCACGGGACGACGGAGCGCAGCGCGTCCACGATGACGTCGTCGCCGCTCCAGCGGGTCCGCTTGGCGTGCCCCGCCAGCCAGCGCAGCACCGTGCGGGACAGGAACGCCAGCAGCAGGCCCGCGGCCACGGCGATGCCGGCGAGGACCAGGTCGTCCAGGGTCAGCGAACGGTTCACCGGTCACCCCCGGGGCGCGAGAGGGCGGCGCGGAGCCTGGAGTGAGGTTGCGTCACTTTGTCACCTGTTCGATGTCGTGCATGTGCGATCGCGCCGGCCGCCGACGTCGTCGGCGAGCGGCGCGATCGCACATCCTGCCGTATCCGGCGGCCGGGCCGGCACCGGGACGGCGCGGATCAGACGATGCCCTCGGCGAGTTCGGCCTGATCGCGGTCGTCACCGTAGGCGGCGGTGGTGGGCGTGCCGTACGAACGGCGGGCCACGTACCACCAGACGCTGGCCAGCAGCAGCACGACCACCAGCGCCACGGCCGCGTAGTTCATCGTGTCGACGGTGACCGGCGAGGACTGCGGCAGGCAGAACAGGACCGTCACACAGGCCACCCAGATCACCGCGATCCAGCCGACCGGCCTGCTCCACCGGCCAAGACTCCACGGCCCCGGCCGGAACCGGTCGCCGGCCCGCAGCCGCAGCAGGACGGGGATGGCGTACGCGGGCGTGATGCCGATGACGTTGATGGCGGTGACCGCGCCGTACGCCGTCGCCGAGTACAGCGACGGCAGCGCGAGCACACCGGCGACGATCACCGACAGCCACACCGCGGCGACCGGCGTCTGGGTGCGGCTGCTGACCTTGCGCCACAGGTGCGAGCCCGGCAGGGCGCCGTCCCGGCTGAACGCGAACACCATGCGGCTGGCCGCGGCCACCTCGGCGTTGCCGCAGAACAACTGGGCGACGATCACGACGAGGAGCAGCGCGCTGGCCCCGTCGGAGCCGAGGCCGTCGAGCAGGATCTGCGCGGGCGGCACCCCGGTGTCCGTGGCGCGCGTGGCGTCGTAGTCCTGGATGGCGAAGGTCAGCCCGGCCAGCAGGACGAAGCCCGCGATCCACGACACCCAGATGGCCCGCACGATGCCCTTGGCGGCGGACACCGAGGCGTTGGAGGTCTCCTCGGACAGGTGCGCCGAGGCGTCGTAGCCGGAGAACGTGTACTGGGCGAGCAGCAGGCCGATCGCCGCCACGTACAACGGGCTCGACCACCCGGTGTCGTTCACGAACTCGGTGAACACGAAGGACGGCGACTGGTGGTGGTCGGGGACGATGGCCAGCGCGCCGACGATCAGCGCGACACCGGCCAGGTGCCACCACACGCTGACCGAGTTGAGCAGGCTGACCAGGCGGACGCCGAACAGGTTCAGCACGGCGTGCAGCAGCAGGATGCCGCAGAAGATCAGCATGGTTTTGCCGGGGGTCGGCTCGAAGCCCCACTGGAGGTTGGCGAACGCGCCGGCGAACAGCGCGGCCCCGTAGTCGATGCCGGCGATCGCGCCGAGCAGCCCGAGCAGGTTCAGCCAGCCCGTGTACCAGCCCCAGCGGCGGCCGCCGAGCCGGTCCGCCATGTAGTACAGGGCGCCGGAGGTCGGATAGGCGCTGGTGACCTCGGCGAGCGCCAGGCCGACGCAGAGCACGAACAGGCCGACGCCCGCCCAGCCCCACAGCATCACGGCCGGCCCGCCGGTGCCGAGGCCGAAGCCGTACAGGGTCATGCAGCCGGACAGGATCGAGATCACCGAGAAGCTGATCGCGAAGTTGCCGAAGCCGCCCATGCGGCGGGCCAGCACGGGACGGTAGCCGAGCTCGCGCAGCCGCTGCTCCTCGTCGTGCTGCGGCCGGGCGGGGGAGGGCGATGGATCGGGGACGGGGGACATGCGGAAACCTCCGGGAAAAGGGGGGAACGAGGGGGAGTGTCAGGAGCGGGTGCCGGGATCCTCCCCGGCCGCGCGGCAGCGGTCCCTGGCCCGCAGGAACACGTCCACCGCGGTGCCGCGGCCCGGAGAGCGGTACATCCAGGGCGGCGGCGTGAAGTACGGGCCGATCGCCTCGAACACCCGGCCCGCCTCGGCGAACAGCTGCGCGCCCCACAGCGCGTGCGCCAGGTGGTTGAGGTCCAGCAGCGAGCGCTCCGCGCGGGGCGCGTGCCCGAACCAGGAGCGCCAGGCCCGCACGGCCTCACGGGCGGCGTCCTCCGCCACCCAGTGCAGGTCGAGTGCCATGTCGTGCCCGGCGGCCCGCCGGTAGCGCTCGACCCGGACGTACAGCGGCAGCACGTACAGCGCGGAGCCGGCCGGCGCCGAGGCGGCGGCCCACTGGGCGTAGCCGGCGGCCTCGGCCAGCCGGTCGGAGGCGGCGGTGGCGTACAGGAACTGCAGCATGCGGTGGTGCGCCTCGCGGTTGTGCGGGTCGCGCTTGCCGGCCTCGGCCAGCAGCCCCCAGGGGCCCGGCGGCAGCAGGGGTTCCGGCGGCGGCGTCCGGTGCTCGGGCCAGCGCTGCTCCGGGTCGAGCTGGGCCAGCGCCAGCAGGCACACCCAGGGCACCGGGTCCTGCGGGGCGGCCTGGGTGGCGGACTGCGCGGCGTCCCACGCCTCGATCCACAACTCGTGTGCCTTCAGGTGCCGTTCGCGCTGCGCACGCAGGGCGCGCTCCACGCCGACCCGGGCGTGCATCACCGCGGCCGGCACACTGTGCGGCTCCTCCGAGAGCCAGGCCCGCACCACGTCGGTGCCGGCCGCCGCGGCCGCGAGGATCTGGGTGCGCTGGGTCCACTGCCACCAGCTCGTGGTGTCCGCGAGCAGCGTGCGCATCGCCATCCAGCGGCCGGTGCGCAGGTCCTGCAGGGCGCCGCGCAGGGCGCCGTCGTGACCTGCGGGATCGTAGGAGGGGCGGGCGCCCTCTCTGGCCATCAGCCACCCGCCCCGGTCCGCGAGCGGACGGGAAGGGTGACGCGGTGCGCTAGCAACAGCCCTCCTCGGGGCGGTGGTTGAGGGGCACGTACGGGGTCGGCGGTCACTATAGGGGTGTCCTCCACGGCGTGCCATCGCCGCCAACTCAACCTCCACAAAACGTTGTTGATCATCGCGCGACCCGGCTTGACGCCGGACGCCGCCCGGCGGCAGGCTGTTCGCGCCGATCTTCGAGGGGCCGGACGGACGCGCGGGAGGATGCGATGACGGGGCCGGTGCTCGCCGTCGACCAGGGCACGTCCGGCACCAAGGCGCTGGTCGTCTGTCCCGAACGCGGTGTCCTCGGCACCGGGTTCGCCGCCGTGCGGCCCCGGCACCTGCCCGGCGGACTGGTCGAGGTGGACCCCGAGGCGCTGTACGCCTCCGTGCTGGAGGCCGGCCGCGCCGCACTGGCCGAGGCGGGCGAGGCCGTCGTGGCGATGGGCCTGGCCAACCAGGGCGAGACCGTGCTCGCCTGGGACCCCGCGACCGGCCGCCCGCTCACCGACGCCCTCGTCTGGCAGGACCGGCGCGCCGAGACCGTGTGCGCCGGGCTGGCCGACCGGGCCGAGGAACTGCGGCAGCTCACCGGCCTGCCCCTCGACCCGTACTTCGCGGCGCCCAAGATGGCCTGGATCCGCCGCCACCTGACCCGCGAGGGCGTCGTCACCACCTCCGACGCCTGGCTGGTGCACCGGCTCACCGGCGCCTTCGTCACCGACGCCGCCACCGCGGGCCGCACCCAGCTGCTGGATCTGGACGGCGCCCACTGGTCGGCGCGGGCGCTGGAGGCGTACGGACTGCTCGGCGAACGGCTCCCGGAACTCGCCGACAACGCCCAGACCGTCGGGACGACTCGGGCGTTCGGGCCGGAGATTCCCCTCACCGGCCTGATCGTCGACCAGCAGGCCGCCCTGCTCGCCCAGCGCGTCACCGGGCCGGGCGGCGCCAAGTGCACCTACGGCACCGGCGCGTTCCTGCTCGCCCACACCGGCGGCGCCCCACGGCGCGGCGACTCCGGTCTGGTGAGCTGTGTCGCCTGGCGGCTCGCCGGCGACACCGGCTACTGCCTCGACGGACAGGTGTACACGGCCGCCTCCGCCGTGCGCTGGCTCACCGACCTCGGCGTCATCTCCTCGGCCGCCGACCTCGACCCGGTCGGCGGCGCCGTCCCCGACAGCGGCGGCGTCACCTTCGTACCCGCCCTCGCCGGGCTCGCCGCCCCCTGGTGGCGCGGCGACCTGCGCGGCTCCCTGACCGGGCTCGGCCTCGACACCGGGCCCGGCCACCTGGTGCGCGCCCTGTGCGAGGGCCTCGCCGCGCAGGTGACCGAGCTGGCCCGGGCGGCCGCCACCGACCTCGGCGCCCCCCTGGACACGCTGCGCGTCGACGGCGGCCTGACCCGCTCCGCCCTGCTCATGCAGACCCAGGCCGACCTGCTGCAACGCCCCGTCGAGGTCTCCGCCCTCCCCGACGCCACCGCGCTCGGCGCCGCCGCCCTGGCCCGGCTCGGCGCGGACCCCGCGCTGAGCGTGGCCGAAGCCCTCCCCGACTGGAAGCCCGCCGCCGTGTACGAGCCCCGCATCCCGGCCGACCTGGCCACCGAACGCCTGGCCGGCTTCCGCACCGCGGTCGCCGCGCTGCTCGGCTCATGACGGTCACCGCCGACGGGCCGCTGCCCGCACACCCGTACGACGTCGCGATCGTCGGCGGCGGGGTCGTCGGCTGCGCCGTCGCCCGCGAACTCGCCCGCCACCCCGGTCTGCGCGTCGCCCTCGTCGAGGCCCAGGACGACGTCGGCCAGGGCACCTCCAAGGCCAACACCGCCATCCTGCACACCGGTTTCGACGCCACTCCGGGCACCCTGGAGGCGACGCTGGTGCGCGAGGGCTCCCGGCGCCTGGCCGCCTACGCCGCCGAGTCCGGCATCCCCCTGGAACGCACCGGCGCACTGCTGGTCGCCTGGGACGAGGAGCAGCTCGCCACCCTGCCCCGGCTCGCCGACAAGGCCGGGCGCAACGGCTGCCCGGACACCCGGCTCCTGGACGCCGGCGAGCTCTACGCCCGCGAACCGCACCTCGGCCCCGGCGCGCTCGGCGCCCTGCACGTGCCCGGCGAGAGCGTCATCTGCCCCTGGACGACGACCCTGGCCTACGCCACCCAGGCGGTCCGCGCGGGCGTCCACCTGCACCTGAACACCCGGGTGTCCCGCTCCGACCGGCGCGACGGCACCCATCTGCTGGCCACCTCCCGGGGCCCGCTGCGCGCGCGGTACCTGGTCAACGCGGCCGGGCTGCACGCCGACACGCTCGACCGGACGCTCGGCCACGACGACTTCACCGTCACCCCGCGCCGCGGCCAGCTCATCGTCCACGACCGGTTCGCCCGCCCCCTGGTCCGGCACATCCTCCTCCCCGTCCCGACCGCCGCCGGCAAGGGCGTGCTGATCGCGCCGACCGTGCACGGCAACGTCCTGCTCGGCCCCACCGCCGAGGACCTGGACGACAGACGGGCCACCCAGTCCACCGCCGAGGGCCTCGCCCTGCTGCGGGAGAAGGGCCGCCGCATCCTGCCCGCGCTGCTCGACGAGGAGGTCACCGCCGTCTACGCCGGGCTGCGCGCCGCGACCGGGCACGAGGACTACCGGATCGCCGCCCACCCCGGACAGGCGTACGTCACCGTCGGCGGCATCCGCTCCACCGGCCTCACCGCGTCGATGGCGATCGCCGCCCACGTCGTGGAACTGCTGACCGGCACCGGGCTCGACCCCGGTCCGCCGCGCGAGCCGGAACCGGTACGGATGCCCGGCATCGGCGAGGATTCCCCGCGCCCGTGCACGCGACCCGAACTGGTCGCCGCCGACCCGGAGTACGGCGTGCTGGTCTGCCACTGCGAACGGGTCTCGCGCGGCGAGATCCGCGACGCGCTGGCCGGCCCGATCCCGCCGCGCACCCTGGAGGGCCTGCGCCGCCGCACCCGCGCCCGGGCGGGCCGCTGCCAGGGGTTCCACTGCGGCGCGGCGGTACGGCAGCTGTTCGAGGAGGCACGCCCATGACCGCGAACGCGCCCGTGCGCCGCGTCGACGTCCTCGTCGTCGGCGCCGGACCCGCCGGACTCGCCGCAGCGGCACGCCTGGCCGCGGCCGGCGCCGGCCGGGTGGAGGTGCTGGAGCGGGAGGAGCGGCCCGGGGGAGCGCCCCGGTACTGCGCGCACGGCGGCTTCGGCACCTGGACGCGTCCGCTCACCGGCCCCGGCTACGCCCGCCTCCTCACCGGGGCCGCGGTGAGCGCGGGCGCCGTGGTGCGCACCGGGGTGACGGTCCTGGAGTGGACGGACGCCGGGCCCGCGAGCCGGACGACGCCGGGCACCGCGGGCGCCCCGGGAGCCGGCGCCACGGTGACGGCGGGCCCGGACGGCGGGCCACGTTCCCCGGGTACGCGGGCCGGCGCGACGGCCGCCCTGGACGCCGCAGCGGTGGACGCGGCCGGCGGCCCCGAGGCACGGCGTGTCCCTCCCGCGGGCGGAACCTTCGGGCCGGGCGGCGACGCCCCTTCGGCGGCCGTGACCCTGTCCGGGGGCGGACCCGCGCCCGGGCGGCCCGCCGGAGCCGTACCCGGCGCCGTGACGGACGGCGACCTGCCGGGACCGGTCCTCACGCTCGTCGGGCCCGGCGGGCCGGAAAGGGTCACAGCCCGCGCCGTCGTGCTCGCCACCGGCGCCCGGGAACGCCCTCGCGCGGCCCGGCTGGTCCCCGGCACCCGTCCGGCCGGTGTCTACACCACCGGCGAACTCCAGCAGGCGGTGCACCTGTTCGGCCAGCCGGTCGGCACCCGCGCGGTGGTGGCCGGCGCCGAGCCGGTCTCGTACGCCGCGGCCGGCACCCTGCTCGCGGCCGGGGTCACGGTCGCCGCCCTGGTCACCGAGGAGAACCACGCCCAAGTGCCCTCCGCCCGCGCCCAGTCGGCGCGCCTTGTCCACCGCATCCCGCTCCTCACCGGCACCGCGGTCGCCGAACTCCTCGGCCACGGCCGCCTGTCCGGGGTCCGCGTGCGCCACCGCGACGGCCGCACGGCGGTCCTGCCCTGCGACACGATCGTCTTCACCGGCGACTTCGTGGGCGAGAACGAACTCGCCCGAACCGCCGGCGTCCGGCTGGGCGCGAGCCCGTACACCTCGCACCCCGGCGTCTTCGCCGCCGGCGGTCTGCTGCACCCCGGGCAGCCCGCCCGAGCGGCGACCCGGGACGGGGCGGCGGCGGCCGGAGCGGTGCTGCGCTGGCTGGCGGGCGCGCCCTGGCCCGGCGCCTGACCGGACCGGCCGGCCCCGCGAGCCGTGGGACGGCACGGCTCCCCGCAGCCGGGACGGCACGGGCCCTCAGAGTTCCGTGGACGGCACGGGTCCTCTGGGACGGCACGGATCCTCGCAGCCGGGACGGCACGGGACCTCAGAGCCAAGACGGCACGGGTCCTCAGAGTTCAGTGAAGGACCCGTGCCGTCCCGCGCCCCCGGCGAACCGCGCCGCGCCCTCCAGGCCCTCCGCCAGCACGGCGACGCCGTAGCGGAGTTCACCGCGCATCGCCGTCTCCTCGTCCTGTCCCTCCTGGTCCAGCAGCGAAGCCCGGTCGCCGCGCAGACAGGCCTGCGGGAAGCGGGCGACGGCCGCCGCGAGATCCTCGGCCTCGGCGCGGGCGCGGCCGGCCGGCACCACACGGTTGGCCAGGCCGATGTCGTAGGCCTCGCGCGCCGGTACCGGACGGCCGGTCAGGATCATGTCCATGGCCCTGCTGGTACCGATCAGCCGGGGCAGGCGCACCGTGCCGCCGTCGATCAGCGGAACGCCCCAGCGGCGGCAGAACACCCCGAACACGGCGTCCTCCTCGGCGACCCGGAGATCGCACCACAGGGCCAGTTCGAGGCCGCCCGCGACGGCGTGCCCCGCGACGGCCGCGATCACCGGCTTCGACAGCCGCAACCGGGTCGGTCCCATGGGGCCGTCGCCGTCCTCCGCGACCCGGTTGCCGCGCTCCGTGCCGACCGCCTTCAGGTCGGCGCCCGCGCAGAACGTGCCGCCCTCGCCCCACAGCACCGCCACCCGCGCGGTGTCGTCCGCCTCGAACGCCCGGAAGGCGGCGGCGAGTTCGGCGGCCGTCGGGCCGTCGACCGCGTTGCGGGCCTCGGGCCGGGACAGCACGACCGTGGTGACGTGCTCCCTGCGTTCCACGCGGACCGGCATGGGACCCCTCTCGCTGTGGTGAGGCCTGGCAGAGTACTCCCGGCGCGCCGGCGCCGCCGACCTCCGGGAAGCCCCCTTCGTGGACCGCCGGCACGGGCTTCCGCACCGGCCGCGTCTCCGGCCCGCCGGTGAGCCGGCGGCGCCGTGCGGAGCGCCGTTCAGATGACCTTCAGCCGCACCAACGCCCCCAGCGTCAGCGCCCCCGGCAGCAGCGGCAGCCACACGGTGATGACCCGGTAGGCCAGCACCACCGCCGTGGCCACCGCGGCCGGGCCGCCCGCCGCGACCAGCGCCACGACCAGGGCCGCCTCCACCGATCCGAGGCCGCCCGGCGCCGGCACCAGCGCGACCGCGACCGTCGCCGCGAGGTAGGCGAGCGCGATGTGCGCGGGCGGCACGGGCAGGTCCAGCGCCCGGCCCACCGCGGCCAGACCGGCCGCCTGGCAGGCCGGGAAGGCCAGCGAGCCGCCCCACAGGGCCAGCGCCCGGGCCGGACGCGTGTGCACCGACCGCGCCTCGGCCAGGGCGTCCCGCAGGAAGGCGGACACGGCCGTGCGCAGCCGCCGCACCAGGGTCAGCGCGGCCGCCGCCAGCAGCACCAGCGCACCCGCGCCGGCCAGCAGCACCGGCGCGTGACCGCCGGGCAGCGGCGTGCCGGGCCGCAGCGCGTCCGGGAAGGCCACCAGCAACGCGGCCAGCAGACCGAGCCGGCCCGCGCTCTCCGCCAGCAGGTAGAGGGCGAGCGCGGCCGAGGACCGGGCCGGCGGCACCCCGCACACGCTCATGAAGCGCAGGTTCACCGCGCTCGCCCCGAGCCCGGTGGGCAGCAGGTGGTTGGCCGCGCCCGCCGCGAACTGGGTGGCCAGCAGCCGTCCCTTCGGCAGCGGCTGCACCACCGCGCCCTGCCGGGTGAACGCGGCCGCCACCCAGGTCAGGCAGGTCGCGCCGGCCGCCGCCAGCAGCCACGGCCAGGAGGCGGTGCGCAACTGGCCGAAGCCCTCGGCGACCACCGAGCGGTGCCGCACCGCGGCCACGGCGAGCAGCACGAGCGGCACGGCGCACAGCACGTGCCGGACCGGGAGACGCCGGGGGAGGCGGCCCCGGGGGACGTCGGGGAATCGGAGCGCTGTCACACCGGGAGAGGTTCTCCGCGCCGCGCCAACGGCGGATGGCGCGGGCGCGGACGGCGGCTTACGGACGGGCAGCGGATGAGCGGAAGGAGTCATGGGGCCCTCCGGACGCGGGGGAGGCCGGCGGAATCGGGGAGGCGCGGACATTGACCTCAACGACGCTTGAGGTCCTACGTTCTCTCCATGAGCATGGAGACCACCGCCTGGACGCAGTTGCACAGCGTCATGAACGCGCAGGCCGACCGCCGCCCCCTCGCCCGCGCCACGCTGCGCCGCATCGCCGCCTTCGCCCGCCCGCACCGCGCGGGCATCGCCCGCTTCGTCCTGCTCGGGGTGGTGACGGCCCTGCTGGCCGTGGCCACCCCGGTGCTGGCCGGCCACGTCGTCGACGCGATCGTGGCAGGCCACGACTCCCGTACCGTCGTACGGCTCTCCCTGCTCATCGCGCTGGTCGCGCTCGCGGAGGCGGGGCTGGGCATCCTCGGCCGGCGCCTGTCGGCGTCGCTCGGGGAGGGGCTCATCCTCGACCTGCGCACGGCCGTGTTCGATCATGTGCAGCGCATGCCCGTCGCGTTCTTCACACGTACCCGTACGGGAGCGCTGGTCAGCCGTCTCAACAACGACGTGATCGGCGCCCAGCGCGCGTTCGCCAACACCCTCTCGGGCGTGGTGACCAACCTCGTCACGCTGCTGCTCACGCTCGCGGTGATGCTAACCCTGTCCTGGCAGATCACCCTGCTCGCGCTGGTGCTGCTGCCGGTGTTCGTGCTGCCCGCCCGCCGCATGGGCAGCCGCATGGCCCGCATGCAGCGGGAGGCGGCGGCCCTCAACGCGGCCATGGGCACCCGGATGACCGAACGCTTCTCCGCGCCCGGCGCCACCCTGGTGAAGCTGTTCGGCCGTCCGGAGGAGGAGTCGGCGGAGTTCGCGGCCCGCGCCCGACGGGTGCGCGACATCGGGGTGCGCACGGCCACCGCGCAGTCGGTGTTCATCACCTCCCTCACCCTCGTCTCCGCCCTCGCCCTGGCCCTCGTCTACGGCCTCGGCGGCTGGTTCGCGCTGCACGGCACCCTGGAGGCCGGCGCGGTCGTCTCCCTGGCCCTGCTGCTCACCCGCCTGTACGCCCCGCTCACCGCGCTCGCCGGGGCCCGCGTCGAGGTCATGTCCGCCCTGGTCAGCTTCGAGCGCGTCTTCGAGGTGCTCGACCTCAAGCCGCTCATCGAGGAGAAGCCCGGCGCCGTCGAGGTCCCGGCCGGGCCGGTCGCCGTGGAGTTCGACGACGTCCGGTTCGCCTACCCGGCCGCCGACCAGGTCTCCCTCGCCTCCCTGGAGGAGGTCGCCGCCCTGGACACCCGCGGCGGCACCGAGGTCCTGCACGGCGTCTCCTTCCGCGCCGAGCCCGGACAGACCGTCGCCCTGGTCGGCTCCTCCGGCGCCGGCAAGTCGACCATCGCGCAGCTCCTGCCGCGCCTGTACGACGTGGGCTCCGGGGCCGTGCGGATCGGCGGGACCGACGTACGCGACCTGACCGCCGCCTCGCTGCGGGCCACCCTCGGCATGGTCACCCAGGACGGCCACCTCTTCCACGACACCGTCCGCGCCAACCTGCTGCTGGCCGGCCCGGACGCCACGGACGAGGAGCTGTGGGACGCGCTCGGCCGTGCCCGCCTCGCCGAGGTGGTGCGCGCCCTGCCGGACGGTCTGGACACGGTCGTCGGCGAGCGCGGCTACCGGCTCTCCGGCGGCGAACGCCAGCGCATGACCATCGCCCGCCTGCTGCTGGCCCGCCAGCGCGTGGTCATCCTCGACGAGGCCACCGCCCACCTGGACAACACCTCGGAGGCGGCCGTGCAGGAGGCCCTCACCGAGGCGCTGGAAGGGCGCACCGCTGTGGTGATCGCCCACCGGCTGTCCACCGTGCGGGCCGCCGACCAGATCCTGGTGGTGGAGTCCGGCCGGATCGTCGAACGCGGCACGCACGACGAACTGCTCGCGGCGGACGGGCGGTACGCCGAGCTGCACCGCACCCAGTTCGCCCGCCGCGACGGCGAGCCGCACCGCACCCGCTTCGCCCGCCGCGACGGCGAGGTGCCCGCGGTCTGACGGCCGCGCCTCCCCGCGGCCGGCCGTACCGGCAGGTCGCGGGGCACCGGGGCGTGCGCCGTGTCCGTCCAGATACATGACCGCTGTCCAAACCCTTGACGCCTGTGGTCCGTACCTTTAACTTCACGCCTTAAACAAAGACGCCGTACGCTCGGACCCGCGGTCCCCGCCGCTGTCCCGCGTCCGGCCGCCCCCCACGTGAAAGGCCGGCTCCCACATGGCCAGACCGCTCACCGCGGCCGTACCGCTCGCCGCCCTGTCCCTCGCCGCCGGGCTGCTCGCCGCCGCCCCCGCCCAGGCCGCCACCGGCACCGTCACCGGCCTCGCCGGCAAGTGCCTCGACGTCGCCGGGGCCGCCTCCGCCGACGGCACGCCCGTGCAGCTCTACGACTGCAACGGCACCGCCGCCCAGCAGTGGACGGTCGGCGCCGACGGCACCATCCGCGCCCTCGGCAAGTGCCTGGACGTGACCGGGAACTCGACCGCCGACGGCGCCAAGGCGCAACTGTGGTCCTGTACCGGCGGCGCGAACCAGAAGTGGACCGTCACCGCCGCCCACGACATCGTCAACCCGCAGGCCGACAAGTGCCTGGACGTCACTGACAACAACTCCGCGAACGGCACCCGTGTGCAGATCTGGAGCTGCGGCGGCGGAGCCAACCAGAAGTGGAACGCCCCCGCGGCGGGCGGCGGCACCACCCCGTCCGCGCCGATGGCCGTCGCCCCCTACCTGTACAACGGCTGGGGCAGCCCGCCCAGCCCCACCACCGTCACCCAGGCCACCGGCGTGAAGTGGTTCACCCTGGCCTTCGTGCTCAGCAACGGCCACTGCAACCCGCAGTGGGACGGCAGCCGCCCGCTGACCGGCGGCGTCGACCAGCAGACGGTGAGCACCGTGCGGGCGAACGGCGGTGACGTCATCCCGTCCTTCGGCGGCTACAGCGGCAACAAGCTGGAGAGCTCCTGCTCCAGCGCGGGCGAACTCGCCGCCGCCTACCAGAAGGTCGTCGACGCCTACGGCCTGAAGGCGATCGACATCGACATCGAGGCCGACGCCTACAGCAACCCCACCGTGCAGCAGCGGACCGTGGACGCGCTGAAGACCGTCAAGGCCGCCAACCCCGGCCTGAAGGTGTACATCACCATCGGCACCGGGCAGAGCGGCCCCGACACCGGCCTCATCAACCGGGCCGCCTCCTCCGGACTGACCGTCGACGCCTGGGCCATCATGCCGTTCGACTTCGGCGGCGCCGGACAGAACATGGGCAACCTCACCACGCAGGCCGCCGAGGGCCTGAAGAACGCGCTGAAGAACGCCTACCACTACAGCGACGACCAGGCCTACCGGGACATGGGCATCTCGTCCATGAACGGCGTCACCGACGACAACGAGACCGTCACGGTGAACGACTTCCGGACCATCCTGGCCTACGCGCAGGCACACCACCTGGCCCGGCTCACCTTCTGGTCCGCCAACCGCGACCGCCCCTGCGCCGGCGGCCCCGCCGACAGCTGCTCCGGTGTCTCCCAGTCCGCGTGGGACTACACCCGCGTCTTCGCCGGCTACACCGGCTGACCCCGCCCCCCAGGAGACCCCGTGTCCCGCCCCCGCCGCCGCGGCCCCACCGGCCGGCCCGGCGGCGGGGGCCGCGCGGGGCCCTGGAGTGGCCGGGAAGTGTGAGGCGTCGCAGCCTGGATACGCGGTGTGCCGGACACCGCGGCCCGCCCGGAAGGCCTTCCCGCCATGACCAGAGAAGACCGGCTCGACCCGCACTCGGAGATCACCCTTCGGGTGAACGGCAAACCGCACACCCTGCTCGTCGACCACCGGCGGGTCCTGCTGGACCTGCTCCGCGAGGACCTCGGTCTCACCGGCTCCAAGAAGGGCTGCGACCACGGTCAGTGCGGCGCCTGCACCGTCCTGGTGGACGGGCGGCGCGTCAACGGCTGTCTGCTGCTCGCCGTCACCCTCGACGGCAGCGAGGTCACCACCGTCGAGGGACTCGGCGGCGACGGCGAGGAGCCGCACCCCCTGCAGCGGGCCTTCCTCGAACGCGACGCGTTCCAGTGCGGCTACTGCACGCCGGGGCAGCTCTGCTCGGCCGTGGGCATGATCGCCGAGGCCGCGGCCGGCCACCCCTCGCACGTCACCGACCCCGCGGAGCCCTCCGGCCGGCCCGTGCCGCTGGACCGGACCGAGATCCGCGAACGGCTCAGCGGCAACCTGTGCCGCTGCGGCGCCTATCCGCGCATCGTCGAAGCGGTGGAGGACGTGATCGGGTGAAGAGCTTCGGATACCTCAGGCCCACCGGCGTCCAGGAGGCCGTCGAGGCCCACGCCGCCCACCCCGGCGCCCGCTACCTCGCCGGCGGCACCAACCTCGTCGACCTGATGAAACTCGGCGTGGAGAGCCCCGCAGTCCTCATCGACGTCGGCCGGCTGCCGCTGGACGCGGTCGAGGAACTCCCGGACGGCGCGCTGCGCGTCGGCGCCACCGTCCGCAACAGCGACCTCGCCGCCCACCCGCTCGTCCGCGACCGTTACCCGGTGCTCTCCCAGGCGCTGCTCGCCGGCGCCTCCGGCCAGCTCCGCAACGCCGCCACGACCGGTGGCAACCTGCTCCAGCGCACCCGCTGCCCGTACTTCCAGGACCTGGACAAGCCCTGCAACAAGCGCGAGCCGGGCAGCGGCTGCGGCGCCCTGGAGGGCGTCCACCGCGACCACGCCGTGCTCGGCCACTCCTCGCACTGCATCGCCACCCACCCCTCCGACATGGCCGTGGCCCTCGCGGCCCTCGACGCCCGGGTCGAGCTGTACGGCGCCGAGGGCGGCCGCAGCATCCCGGTGGCCGACTTCCACCGGCTGCCCGGGGTGCGTCCGGAGCGGGACACCGAGATCCGCCCCGGCGAGCTGATCACGGGGGTGCTGCTCCCGGCCGCCCGGGCCGGCGTGCCCTCCGCCTACCGCAAGGCCCGCGACCGGGCCTCGTACGCCTTCGCCCTGGCTTCCGTGGCCGTCGTGCTGCGGGTCGCGGACGGCGTCGTGGACCAGGTGGGGCTCGCCTTCGGCGGCCTGGCCCACCGGCCCTGGCGGGCCCACCACGCGGAGACGGCCCTGCTGGGCGCGGCGGCCACCCCCGAGGCCTTCGAGGGCGCCGTCGCCCTGGAACTGGACCGCGCGGAGCCGCTGCGCGACAACGCCTACAAGGTGCCCCTCGCCCGCAACCTCGCACTGGACGTCCTGAACCGCCTCGCGCCCGCCCCCGCGGCGGCCTGACCCACGGACCCGGCCGACCCGAGGAGAACCCGATGGCGAACGACCCACTGGCGCACGGCGGCCCGCTGCCCGGGACCGGGCTGCCGCACGACGATCCGATGGCCGCCACCGGGCTGCCGCGGGACGACCCGACGACCGGGACGGGGCTGCCGCACGACGACCCGATGGCCGCCACCGGGGCGCCCCGGGACGACCCCGTGGCCGGGACCGGGCTGCCGCACGACGACCCCCTCGCCCGCACCGCCGCCGCCCCCGAAGCCGGCGCCGGCCGGCGCCCCGGCACGGGAGCCCTGGAGCAGGACCCCCTCCCCACCCCGCGGACCGGCACCGCCCTCGGGGCCCCCGCCGGACGGCGGGAAGGACGGGAGAAGGTCACCGGGAAGGCCCGCTACGCCGCCGAGTATCCGCTGCCCGGCCGCGCCCACGCCTGGCCGGTGCCCGCCGCCGTGGCCCGCGGCCGGGTCACCGGCGTGGACACCTCGGCCGCGCTCGCGCTGCCCGGCGTCCTCGCCGTGCTGACCCCCGGCGACGCCCCCCGCCTCGGCAATACGGACGACGCCACCCTCGCCGTCCTGCAGAACCGGCACGTGCCGCACCGGGGCTGGTGCGTCGCCCTCGCCGTCGCCGAGACCCCGGAGGCGGCCAGGGCCGCGGCCCGGGCCGTCCGCGTCGGCTACGCCACCGAGCAGCACGACGTCGTGCTCCGCCCGGACCACCCGGACGCCTACGAGCCGGAGGAGGCCAACGGCGGCCAGCCGGGCCGCGTCGAACACGGCGACCCGCACGGCGTCTACGCCGCCGCCGACGTCCGCCTGGACACCGAGTACCGGGTGCCGCCCCTGCACAACCACCCCATGGAACCGCACGCGAGCACCGCGCACTGGGACGGCGGCCGGCTGACCGTCCACACCTCCAGCCAGGGCGCCACGACCGTCCGGTCCGTGCTCGCCGGTCTCTTCGGCCTGCCCGAGGAACACGTCACCGTGGTGGCCGAGCACGTCGGCGGCGGCTTCGGCTCCAAGGGCACCCCGCGCCCCGACGTCGTGCTCGCCGCGATGGCCGCACGGCACACCGGCCGGCCGGTCACGGTGGCCTACCCCCGCCGGTACCTGCCCACCGTCGTCGGCCACCGCGCCCCCACCCTGCACCGGCTGCGCCTCGGCGCCACCGCCGACGGACACCTCTCGGCGCTGCTGCACGAGGTCACCACGCACACCTCGCACGTCAAGGAGTTCGTGGAGCAGGCCGCGGTGCCCTCCCGGGTCATGTACGCCGCCCCGCACCTGCTCAGCACCCACCGGGTGGTGCCGCTGGACGTGCCCAGCCCGTCCTGGATGCGCGCCCCCGGCGAGGCCCCCGGCATGTACGCCCTGGAGTCGGCGGTCGACGAACTCGCCGACGCCCTGCGCCTGGACCCGGTGGAACTGCGGATCCGCAACGAGCCGGACGCCGAACCCGGCAGCGGCAAGCCGTTCAGCAGCCGCCACCTCGCCGAGTGCCTGCGCGAGGGCGCCCGCCGCTTCGGCTGGGACCGGCGCGACCCGCGTCCGCGCTCCGCCGCCGAGGGCCCGCTGCTCATCGGCACCGGAGTGGCCGCGGCGACCTACCCGGTCCAGATCTGGCCGTCCACCGCCTCCGCGCAGGCCCTGCCCGACGGCACCTACGTCATCAGGGTGGACGCAGCCGACATCGGCACCGGCGCCCGCACGGTCCTCGCCCAGGTGGCGGCCGACGCGCTCTGCGTGCCCCTGGACCGGGTGCGCACCGAAGTGGGCCGCAGCGACCTGCCCCCGGCGTCGCTGGCGGGCGGCTCCTCCGGCACCGCCTCCTGGGGCTGGGCCGTGCACGAGGCGTGCGCCGCCCTGGCGGTCCGGCTCGCCGAGCAGCGGGGCCCGCTGCCCGCCGACGGACTCGTCGCCCGCTCCGACACCGCAGGCCGGGCGGACGCCGAATCCCCGTACGCCCGGCACGCCTTCGGCGCCCACTTCGCCGAGGTGGCCGTCGACACCGTCACCGGCGAGGTCCGGGCCCGCAGGATGCTCGGCGTCTTCGCCGCCGGGCGGATCCTCAACGCCCGCACCGCGCGCTCCCAGTTCGTCGGCGGCATGACCATGGGCCTGGGCATGGCCCTGACCGAGGGCAGCACCATGGACGTCCCGTTCGGCGACTTCCCCGAGGCCGACCTCGCCTCGTACCACGTGCCCGCCCACGCCGACGTACCCGACGTGGAGGCGCACTGGATCGAGGAGGACGACCCGCACCTCAACCCCATGGGCAGCAAGGGCATCGGCGAGATCGGCATCGTCGGCATCGCCGCCGCCCTCGGCAACGCCGTCCACCACGCCACCGGGATCCGGTTCCGCGAACTGCCCCTGACCCCGGACCGGATCCTGTCCGGACTGCTGTCCGAACGGTGACGGCCACGGCGAGGGACCCGGAGAGGGACCCGGAGAGGGGGACCGCCCAGGTGCCGGGACTGCTGTGGGAGTACGACGGCTACGACCCCGCCGAGGAACGCCTGCGGGAGTCGCTGTGCACCCTGGGCAACGGCTACTTCGCCACCCGCGGCGCGCTGCCCGAGTACGCCGCGGACGACGTGCACTACCCGGGCACCTACGCGGCCGGCGTCTACAACCGGCTCACCTCCGACGTCGCCGGCCGCCGGGTCGAGAACGAGGACATGGTCAACCTGCCCGACTGGCTGCCGCTGCGCATCCGCCCCGCCGGCCACGACTGGCTCGGACCCGACACCGCCCCGGTCGCCGAGCACCGGCAGATCCTCCACCTGGACCCGGGCGTGCTGGAACGCCGCACCCGGTACCCGCTGGACGGCGGCGGCACGCTCCTGGTGCGGCAACTGCGGCTGGTCCACATGGGCGACCCGCACCTCGCCGCCCTGCGCACCGACGTCACCGCCGAGGACTGGACCGGCGAGATCGACGTCGAGGCCGCGCTCGACGGCGGCGTCACCAACTCCGGAGTGGCCCGCTACCGCGACCTGGACGGCCGCCACCTCACCCAGGTCGAGACGGGCAGCGCCGAGTCCGGCGCGATGTGGCTGCGCTGCCGCACCCGCACCTCGGACATCACCGTCGGGCTCGCCTGCCGGCTGACCGCCGACGCCCCCGCGGCCGACGCGCACGAGCCGACCCGGGCCGTGCGGCGCCTGCGCCTGGGACTCGCGCCCGGCCGCACGGTCACCGTCGACAAGTGCGTCGCCCTGCACACCTCCCACGACCCCGCCATCGGCGACCCGCTGTGCGCCGCCGTCGACCGGGCCGACACCGCACCCGACTTCGACGACCTGCTCGCCTCGCACGCCACGGCCTGGGAGCAGTTGTGGCGGCGGGCCGAACTCGACGTACCGGGCGAGCCCGGCAGCATCCTGCGCCTGCACCTCTTCCACGTGCTGCAGTGCCTCTCCCCGCACACCGCCGACCTCGACGTCGGCGTTCCCGCCCGCGGACTGCACGGCGAGGCGTACCGGGGACACGTCTTCTGGGACGAGCTGTTCGTGCTGCCCTACCTCAACCTCCATCTGCCCGAGGTCTCCCGGGCGTTGCTCCGCTACCGCCACCGCCGCATGGACGCCGCCTGCCACACGGCCCGCGAAGCCGGCCGGCGCGGCGCCCTGTACCCGTGGCAGAGCGGCAGCGACGGCCGGGAGGAGACCCAGGAGCTGCACCTCAACCCGCGCTCCGGGCGCTGGCTGCCGGACCACTCCCGGCTGCAGCGGCACGTCGGCTCGGCGGTGGCGTACAACGTGTGGCAGTACTGCGAGGCCACCGGCGACACCGAGTTCCTGCACACCGAGGGCGCCGAGATGCTGCTGCAGATCGCCCGCTTCTGGGCCGACTCGGCCACCTACGACGAACACCTCGGCCGGCACCGCATCCTGGGCGTGGTCGGCCCCGACGAGTACCACGACGCCTACCCCGGCGCCGACCGGCCCGGCCTGGACGACAACGCGTACACGAACGTGACCGCCGCCTGGGTGCTGCTGCGCGCGCTCGGCCTGCTGCGCGACCTGCCCGAGCCGCGCCGCCGCGAACTCGCCGAGCTCATCGGCCTTGAGGAGGACGAACTCGCCCGCTGGGAGGAGGTCTCCAGGACCCTCCACGTGCCCCACCACGAGGGCGTGATCAGCCAGTTCGAGGGCTACGGCGACCTCGCCGAACTGGACTGGCAGGGCTACCGCGACCGGTACGGCGACATCCGGCGCCTGGACCGGATCCTGGAGGCGGAGGGCGACACCGTCAACCGCTACAAGGCATCGAAGCAGGCCGACGTGCTGATGCTGGGCTACCTGTTCTCGCCCGCCGAACTCCAGTCCCTGTTCCGGCGGCTGGGGCACCGCATGGACGAGGACATCTGGTCCGCGACGGTCGACCACTACCTGCACCGCACCTCCCACGGCTCCACCCTCAGCGGTCTGGTGCACGGCTGGATCCTGGCCCGCGCCCGCCGCGCGGACGCGTGGGGCTTCGTCCAGGAGGCGCTGCGCGGCGACATCGCCGACGTCCAGGGCGGCACCACCGGTGAGGGCATCCACCTGGGCGCCATGGCCGGCACCCTCGACCTCGTACAGCGCTGCCTCACCGGCCTGGAGACCCGCGACGGCGCCCTCTGGCTCGACCCGGTGCCGCTGCCGGAACTCTCCTCCTACGGCTTCTCCCTGCGCTACCAAGGCCTTTGGGGCGTACGGCTGCGGCTGCGCGCGGGCATGCTGGAGGCCGTCGTGCCGGCCGCCACCGGCCGCCCGCCCATCGACTTCCGCCTGCCGGACCGGGTGGTGCGGGTCGGGCCCGGGGAGAGGGTGCGCATGCGGCTGCCGGACTGACCGGCGCGCGGTGCCGGCCGGCTTCTCGACGGCCGCGGCACCGAGGGGCGAGGATGCCTTCGGGCGGACGCGCGCGCGTACGCCGGCGCGGGAACCGGCGGTCCGGCGGAGGACGAGAGGGCGGGGGACGAGGAGATGCGGGACATGGGCGCGGCCGGACGGCCCGGGCCGCGGGCCGGCGACGGGCAGGAGCCGCTGCGCGCGCTCGCGGTGGACGACGAGGAACCCGCGCTCGGGGAACTGCTGTACCTCCTGGAGCAGGACGAGCGGATCGGCGGCGTCGTACCCGCCCTGGACGCCACCGCCGCGATGCGCCTGCTGGAGGACGCCACGGCGGCGGGCCCCGGCGGCCCGGACGCCTTCGACGTCGTCTTCCTCGACATCAACATGCCCGGCCTGAGCGGCCTGGACCTGGCCGGTCTGCTCGGCCGCCACCCGGACCCGCCGCTGATCGTCTTCGTCACCGCCCACGAGGACTTCGCGCTGCGGGCGTTCGACCTCAAGGCCGTCGACTACCTGCTCAAGCCCCTGCGCAAGGAACGCTTCGCGGAGGCCGTACGGCGGGTCGCCGAACTGACCAGGGCCGGGCAGGGACCCCGACCGCCCCGGCTCCCGCCGTCCGGCCCCGCCCCGGCGGGCGGCCCCGGCGACCAGGTCCCCGTGGAACTCGGCGGCGTGACGCGGTTCGTGCCCGTCGCCGACATCACCTACGTCGAGGCCCAGGGCGACTACGCCCGCCTGCACACCCCGCACGGCAGCCACCTGGTGCGCGTCCCGCTGACCACCCTGGAGGAGCAGTGGCGCCCGCGCGGCTTCGTCCGCATCCACCGCAGCCGCCTGGTCGCCCTCGGCCGCATCGAGGAACTCCGCCTGGACGGCGGCAACCTGACCGTCCGGATCGGCGACCGGATCCTCGCCGTGAGCCGCCGCAACGCCCGGGAACTGCGGGACCTGCTGGCCGCGCGGGCCCGGGGCACGGTACGCGGACGGCGGTGACGCGGGCGGTCGCCGGACCCGCGCGCGGCGGCCGCGGCGGCCCGGCGGCGATCCGCGTCCGGTGTCTACCTGACCGCCCCCGCGCTGCGTACACTCGCGGCAACAAGGGTGATCACCGCGGTGCCGGGGAGTGCGTGATGGGTGCGGAATCCGTCCCTCGCAGGGAGGTGGTCACCGGACGCCCCCGCACCGACCGCGCCGGCCTCCCCCCGCCCCGCGCCGCCGCCCCGCCCGGCGGCCGCGCCGCAACCCCGGGCGACGACGCCTCCGTCCGTTCGCTGATGCGCCGTCAGCTCCGGGCCGCTCTCACCACGACGGCCCTGCTCGCCGCCTCCCTCGGACCGCTCCCCGTACTCCTGCGGCTCGTCCCGGCCGGCGGCGCGCGGCACGACGTCCCGCTCGCCGTCTGGCTGCTGCTCGGCGTGGCGCCGTACCCGGTCCTGCTCTGCGCCGGAGCCTGGTACGTCCGCCGGGCCGAGCGCAACGAGGGTGACGTGACCGGGCGTTGAACCAGACGTACGGAATCGCCGGGGTGTCGGCCGTGGTCCTGGCCACGGTGCTGGTCGGCGCGCTGGGCCTGCGCGTCTCGCGCACCACCTCCGACTTCTACGTCGCCTCGCGCAGCGTCCGGCCGCGGCTCAACGCCTTCGCCGTCAGCGGCGAGTACCTGTCCGCCGCCTCCTTCCTCGGCATCGCCGGACTGCTCCTCGCCCAGGGCGCCGACATGCTCTGGTTCCCCATCGGCTACACCGCGGGGTTCCTGGTCCTGCTCGCCTTCGTCGCCGCCCCGCTGCGCCGGTCCGGCGCCTACACCCTGCCGGACTTCGCCGAGGCCCGTCTGGAGTCCCGTGCCGTGCGGCGGATCGCAGGGGTGCTCGTGGTCGGCGTCGGCTGGCTCTACATGCTGCCCCAGCTCCGTGGTGCCGGGCTGATCCTGCGGCTGCTCACCGGCGCGCCCGGCTGGTCCGGCGGCCTGGTCGTCGCCGCCGTGGTCACCGTGGCGGTGGCCGCCGGCGGCATGCGCAGCGTCACGTTCGTCCAGGCGTTCCAGTACTGGCTGAAGCTCACGGCCCTGCTGGTGCCCGCCGTGTTCCTGCTCATCGCCTGGCGCGCCGACCGGGCCCCGGCGCCCGCCTGGGACGAGCGGCCCGTCTTCCAGCGCTCCACCCGGGTCGCCGTGGACCGGCCGCTGACCCTGACCGTCCACGAGCCGGTGCGCGTCACCGTCACCGGGACGGTCGACGGACGGCCCCTGGACGGCGGCCCGCTGACCCTCGGCGCGGGCACCCACCGGATCGGCCCCGGCACCGCCCTGAACTTCCCGCCCGGCGCCCCCGTGCCGCTGCCCGGCGACGGCGGGCCCGACGCGGCCCCCGCCGGCTGGACGCAGCCGCTGTCGGAGGGCCGCGAACAGAACGGCCTGTACGCCACCTACGGGCTGATCCTCGCCACCTTCCTCGGGACCATGGGCCTGCCGCACGTCGTCGTCCGCTTCTACACCAACCCCGACGGCCGGGCCGCCCGCCGCACCACCGTCGTCGTCCTCGGACTCCTCGGCGCCTTCTACCTGCTGGTCCCGCTCTACGGCGTGCTCGGCCGGCTCTACGCCCCCGACCTGCTGCTGACCGGCGACACCGACGCGGCGGTGCTCGTCCTGCCGCAGCGGCTGATCGGCGGGCCCGGCGGCGACCTGCTGGGCGCCCTGGTCGCCGGCGGCGCCTGCGCGGCGTTCCTGTCCACCGTCTCCGGACTGACCATGTCCGTGGCCGGGGTGCTCGCCCAGGACGTACTGCCCACCCTCGGCATCCGCAACTACCGGCTCGCGACCCTGCCCGCCATCGCGGTGCCCACGGCCGCCAGCGCCGTCGTCAGCGACCTGCCGGTGGCCGACGCGGTCGGTCTCGCCTTCGCCGTGTCCGCCTCCTCGTTCTGCCCGCTGCTGCTCCTCGGCATCTGGTGGCGCGGCCTGACCCCGCCCGGCGCGGTCGCCGGACTGCTCCTCGGCGGCGGATCCGCGCTCACCGCGGTGACCGTGACCATCGCCGGCGGGGCGGGATCCGGCCCGCTGCACACCCTGCTGGCCTGGCCGGCCGTCTGGTCGGTGCCCGTGGGCTTCGCGGCCATGGTGCTGATCTCCCTGGCCACCCGGCACCGGGTCCCGGCGTCCGTCGCCGCCACGATGGCCCGGCTCCACCTGCCCGAGCCGGCGAGCGCCCTGGGCGTCCCGCACGGCGGTGCCCGGCGGGCCGCGGGACGCCGCTCGTGACCGCGCTGGGCACCGTCGTCCTCGCCGTGGCCGCTCTCGCACTGTTCGCCCTGGGCGCCGCCCTCGGCCACGCCGGCGCCCGCCGGCAGCAGGAGAACCCGGCCGACGTGGGCACCCCGGTCGAGCGGGCCACCTTCCACACCCTGCACACCGCCTCCCTCGCCGCGCCGCCGCTGCGCGCCGGACTCACCCCGGACACCGCCCGCAAGGCGGCCCGCCGGCTGCGGCCGCTGCTCGGCACCGTCGCCCTCGCCCTCGCCGACCAGGAGTCCGTGCTCGCCTGGGACGGCGCCGGCGACCACCACCGGGCCGCGGCCGAGGCCCACCTCGCCCACGCCGCGCGCACCCGGACCTTCCCGCTCGCCTGCCCCGACGCCCGCTGCCCCGTGCGCTGGGGGGTGGTGGTCCCGCTGACGGTCGACGGCCGGGCGGCCGGCGCCCTGGCCGCCTTCGCCGACCAGGAGTCCGCCGTCGTGGTGCGGGCCGCCGAGGAAGTCGCCCGCTGGGTCTCCGTACAGCTCGAACTCGTCGACCTGGACCGGGCGCGCTCCAGCGTGATCGAGGCCGAGATCCGGGCCCTGCGCGCCCAGATATCCCCGCACTTCATCTACAACTCGCTCGCCTCCATCGCCTCGTTCGTCCGCACCGACCCCGAGCGGGCCAGGGAACTGCTGCTGGAGTTCGCCGACTTCACGCGCTACTCCTTCCGCCGGGGCGGCGACTTCACCACGCTCGCCGAGGAGCTGCGCTCGATCGAGCAGTACCTGGAACTCGCCCGCGCCCGCTTCGGCAGACGCCTGGAGGTGACCTTGCGGATCGCCCCCGAGGTACTGCCCGTCACCCTGCCGTTCCTCTGCCTGCAGCCCCTCGTCGAGAACGCGCTCAAACACGGTCTGGAGGAGTCCGTGGACCGCGGCCGGATCACCATCACCGCCGAGGACGAGGGCACCGAGGCCCGCGTCGTCATCGAGGACGACGGCGTCGGCATGGACCCGCAGCGCCTGCGCGACCTGCTGCGCGGACGCGGCGGGCCGTCCGCCGGGATCGGCCTGAGCAACGTGGACATGCGGCTGCGCCAGGTCTACGGCGACGGCCACGGCCTCGTCATCGAGACCGGCGTCGGGGCCGGCACGAAGATCACCGTACGGCTCCCCAAGTTCCACCCGGGCTCGGCCCGCTGAAGCGAGAAGCACGCGAGATCCGCGGGAACGGACGGCGCCGCACGCGCCGCCAACGCGGGCGGCAATCACCGCAATTCATTTGCGGGAATTGCGCTAGGCTTGCGTACATGACGCGACGACTTGCTCAGGTGGCTAAGAAAGTGGGGGTCAGCGAGGCGACGGTCAGTCGTGTCCTCAATGGCAAGCCCGGTGTCTCGGAGTCGACCCGCCAGTCCGTGCTCACCGCTCTCGACGTCCTCGGCTACGAGCGGCCCACGCAGCTGCGCGGCGAGCGGGCCCGGCTGGTCGGGCTCGTCCTGCCGGAGCTGCAGAACCCGATCTTCCCGGCGTTCGCCGAGGTCATCGGCGCCGCGCTGGCCCAGCAGGGGCTGACGCCGGTGCTCTGCACCCAGACCAAGGGCGGCGTCTCCGAGGCGGACTACGTGGACCTCCTGCTGCAGCAGCAGGTGTCCGGCGTGGTCTTCGCGGGCGGTCTGTTCGCGCAGGCCGACGCGCCGCACGACCACTACCGGCAGCTCGCCGAGCGGGACATCCCGGTGGTCCTGATCAACGCCTCCATCGAGGGCCTCGACTTCCCCTGTGTCGCCTGCGACGACGCCGTCGCCGTCGAGCAGGCCTGGCGCCACCTCGCCTCCCTGGGGCACGAGCGGATCGGGCTGGTCCTCGGCCCGAGCGACCACGTCCCCTCGCGCCGCAAGCTGGAGGCCGCCCGGGCGGTGGCGCGCGGCAACGGCGCCGAGCTGCCGGAGGAGTTCGTCGCGCGGTCCATGTTCTCGCTCGAGGGCGGACAGGCCGCGGCCGCCCGGCTCCTGGAGCGCGGGGTGACCGGCATCGTGTGCGCCAGCGACCCGCTGGCGCTCGGCGCCATAAGGGCGGTGCGCAGGCGCGGACTGAGCGTCCCCGGGGACGTGTCGGTCGTCGGCTACGACGACTCCGCCTTCATGAACTGCACCGAGCCGCCGCTGTCGACGGTCCGTCAGCCCATCGAGGCGATGGGCCGGGCGGCGGTCGAGTTGCTCTGCGCCCAGCTCCAGGGCACCCGTTCGCACCCCGGTGAGCTGCTCTTCGAGCCCGAACTGGTACTCCGCGGCTCCACGGCGCCCCCGCCCGCGGGCTGATCCCGCCTCCTCGCCTCCCGGCCGAACACCGGTACGGGGACACCGCACAGCGGTGTCCCCGTACCGGTGTTCTCGTATGCCCTGGACCACAAGTTCTCGCGTCGGCAGCGTAGACGACTCAACAGCTCTCTGGAACTCTCTGAGCGTTCAACGCAAAGAGAAGACATCCATGCGTTTCATTCATGAGGCCTAGATTCGAGGGACTGATGAGAATCCGCAGAAGGGGATCGCGGTGCCTGAGCGCCGTGATCGTGACCAGCCTGCTGGCGCTGGTCGGCCCGGTGGTGACCGCCCGGGCCGCCGGAGGACCGGACATCGCACTGGGGGACAGGTCGTCGGCCAGCAGCGCCCACAGCGAGTACGCCGCCGCGAACATCACCGACGGCGACCAGGGCACCTACTGGCAGAGCGCCGGCTCCGACTTACCCCAGTGGGTGCAGACCGACCTGGGCACGACCGAGAACGTGGACGAGGTCGTCCTCAAGCTGCCCGCCGGCTGGGAGAGCCGGGCCGAGACCCTCTCCGTCCAGGGCAGCGCCGACGGCACGAGTTTCAGCACGCTGAAGACCTCCGCCTCGTACACCTTCAGCCCGGGGGCCGGGAACACCGTCACGGTCGCCTTCCCGGCGGCCCGGACCAGGTTCGTACGGATCGACGTCACCGCCAACACCGGCTGGCGCGCGGCGCAGCTCGCCGAGCTGGAGGTGCACGCCGCCGGTGAGTCGTCGGCGAACCTGGCCGCCGGCCGGATCCTGACCGCGAGCAGCCACACCCAGACGTACGTCCCGCAGAACGCGGGCGACGGCAACCGGGCCACGTACTGGGAGAGCGGCAACGACGACTTCCCGCAGTGGCTGCGCGCCGACCTCGGCTCCTCGGTGCGTGTCGACCGCGTGGTGCTGCGGCTGCCCGCCGGCTGGGAGAAGCGCAGCCAGACGCTCAAGGTCCAGGGCAGCGCGAACGGCACGGACTTCACCGATCTGACCGCCTCCCGCGCCCTCACCTTCGACCCGGCGACGGGCAACTCGGCGACCGTCGCCCTGGACGCCACCACCACCCGCTACGTCCGGGTGCTCGTGACGGCCAACTCCGCGCAGCCAGGCGCCCAGATCGCCGAGATGGAGGTGTACGGGCCGCTGACGGGGGACACCCGGGCCCCCAGCGCCCCGGCCGGACTGGCGCTCACCGAGCCCGCCACCGGACAGGTGCGGCTGAGCTGGCACGCGGCCACCGACGACGTCGCGGTGACCGGGTACGACGTCTACGCCAACGGCTCGCTGCTGGCCGGCGTCGCCGGTGACGTCACCACGTACACCGACATCCGCCCGGCCGGCGAGACCGTCTCCTACTACGTACGGGCCCGCGACGCGGCCGGCAACCAGTCGGGCGACAGCAACACCGTCACCCGCACCGGCGACAAGGGCGACACCCAGGCACCGACCGCCCCCACGAACCTGGCGTACACCGAGCCGGCGGCCGGCACGATCAAGCTGACCTGGACCGCGTCCACGGACGACACCCGGGTCACCGGCTACGACGTCTACGCCGACAACACCCTGCGCGACAGCGTCGCCGGTGACGTCACCGCCTTCACCGACACCCAGCCCCCGACGCGCACGGTGACCTACTACGTGCGCGCCCGGGACGCGGCCGGCAACCGGTCCGCGCCCAGCGACAGCGTGACCCGCAACGGCACCGGGGGCGCGGGTTCCGACCTCGCCGTCGGCAAGCCCATCGCCGCCTCCTCCGCCGTCGACCCCTACGTCGCCGCGAACGCCGACGACAACAACACCACGACCTACTGGGAGGGCGCGGCCGGCAGCTACCCGAACACGCTGACCGTCGAGCTGGGCGCCAACGCCGACCTGGACCGCCTCGTGCTGAAGCTGAACCCGGACTCCCTCTGGGCCAGGCGGACGCAGACGATCGAGGTGCTGGGCCGGGAGCAGAGCGCCGACGGCTTCACGTCCCTGGTCGCGGCGAGGAGCTACACCTTCGACCCGGCCGACGGCAACGCCGTCACCGTCCCGGTCACCGCCCGGGTGGCCGACGTGCGGCTGCGGTTCACGGCCAACTCCGGCGCCACCGGCGGCCAGCTCGCCGAGTTCCAGGTGATCGGGGTCCCGGCGCCCAACCCCGACCTGGAGGTCACCGGCCTGACCGTGTCGCCGGCCGCCCCGGTCGAGTCGGACTCCGTCACGGTGTCGGCCACCGTGCGCAACAGCGGCCCGGCCGCCGCCCCGCCGAGCAGGGTCGCCGTGACCCTCGGCGGCACCAAGGCCGCCACCGCGCAGGTCGGCGCCCTCGCGGCGGGGGAGAAGACCACCGTCACCGCCTCCCTCGGACAGCGCGACGCGGGGACCTACCCGCTCGGCGCCGTCGCCGACGACGGTGACGCGGTGATCGAGCAGAACGAGTCCAACAACACCTACACCAGCCCCGGTCCGCTGGTCGTCAAGCCCGTCGACAGCTCCGACCTGGTCGCCTCGGCGGTGACCACCTCCCCGTCCAGCCCGACGGCGGGCGACGAGGTCACCTTCAGGGTGACCCTGAGGAACCAGGGCACCCGGGCCAGCGCCGCGGGCGCCCACGGCGTCACCCTCACCCTGACCGACTCCAAGGGCGGCACGGTCAAGACCCTGACCGGCTCCTGGGACGGCACCCTCGCGGCCGGCTCCGCGCAGGACGTCCGGCTGGGCCCGTGGACCGCCGCCGACGGCTCGTACACCGTGCGGACCGTCGTCGCCGACGACGCCGAGGAAGTGCCGGTCAAGCGCGCGAACAACACCTCCGTCCAGCCGCTGTTCGTCGGCCGCGGCGCCCACATGCCCTACGACATGTACGAGGCGGAGGACGGCACCACCGGCGGCGGAGCCAAGGTGGTCGGGCCCAACCGCACCGTGGGCGACATCGCCGGCGAGGCCTCCGGCCGCAAGGCCGTCACCCTGAACGCGACGGGGCAGTACGTGGAGTTCACCACCCGCGCCGCGACCAACACCCTGGTGGCCCGCTTCTCCGTCCCGGACGCGCCGGGCGGCGGCGGCATCGACACGACGATCGACGTCTACGTCGACGGCGTCCTCAAGAAGGCGCTGCCCCTGACGTCGAAGTACGCCTGGCTGTACGGGGCGGAGACCGCGCCCGGCAACTCACCCGGCTCCGGCGCCCCGCGGCACATCTACGACGAGGCGCACGTCCTCCTCGGCGAGACCGTGCCGAAGGGCAGCACCATCCGGCTGCAGAAGGACGCCGCGAACACCTCGACGTACGCCATCGACTTCGTCAGCCTGGAACAGGTGGCGCCGGTCGCCAACCCCGACCCCGCCGCTTACGCCGTGCCCACCGGACTCACCCACCAGGCCGTGCAGGACGCCCTGGACAGGGTGCGCATGGACACCACCGGCAAGCTCGTCGGCGTCTACCTGCCGCCCGGCGACTACGAGACGTCGAGCAAGTTCCAGGTGTACGGCAAGGCCGTGAAGGTGGTCGGCGCCGGACCCTGGTACACGGCCTTCCACGCGCCGGCGGCGCAGGAGAACACCGACATCGGCTTCCGGGCCGACGCGACCGCCAAGGGCTCGCTCTTCAAGGGCTTCGCGTACTTCGGCAACTACACCTCACGGATAGACGGCCCGGGCAAGGTGTTCAACTTCTCGGGCGTCTCGGACATCGTCATCGACGACATCTGGAACGAGCACATGGTCTGCCTGTACTGGGGGGCCGACACGGACCGGATCACCATCAGGAACTCCCGGATCCGCGACATGTTCGCCGACGGGATCAACATGACCAACGGCTCCACCGACAACCTGGTCACCAACAACGACGCGCGCGCCACCGGCGACGACAGCTTCGCGCTGTTCTCGGCGATCGACGCGGGCGGCGCGGACGAGAAGAACAACGTCTACGAGAACCTGACCAGCACCCTGACCTGGCGCGCGGCGGGCGTGGCCGTCTACGGCGGCTACCACAACACCTTCCGCAACATCCGCATCGCGGACACGCTGGTGTACTCCGGGATCACCATCTCCTCCCTGGACTTCGGCTACCCGATGAACGGCTTCGGGACCGATCCGACGACCTTCGAGAACGTGACCATCGAGCGGGCCGGCGGCCACTTCTGGGGCGCGCAGACCTTCCCGGCCATCTGGGTCTTCTCCGCGTCGAAGGTGTTCCAGGGCATCCGGGTCAACCACGTCGACATCGTCGATCCCACCTACAGCGGGGTGATGTTCCAGACCAACTACTCCGGCGGGCAGCCGCAGTACCCCGTCAAGGACACCGTCTTCACCGACGTCTCCATCAGCGGCGCCCGCAGGAGCGGGGACGCCTACGACGCCAAGTCGGGCTTCGGCCTGTGGGCCAACGAGATGCCGGAGGCGGGTCAGGGTCCCGCCGTCGGCGAGGTGACGTTCAACGGCCTCCGGCTGAGCGGCAACGCGGTGGACGTCCGCAACACGACCAGCACCTTCAAGATCGACATCAACCCCTGAGGCATCCGCAAGCCGTTTGCGGAACCTTGCAACACATTTGCGTGCGTTCCCTGCCCTCGTGACGAGGGCGAGCCGGCCCGCCTCGGGTGCCTCCCGAGGCGGGCAGCGGGCTGTTCTGGCACCCGTGGATTGCCTGTTGAGGCCGTCACGCCGACGCCGCACGCGCAGGCCGTACTGCGCGTCTGTCAATCAATTACGAAATTAGCGCGACATCTTGCGGGCTGTTGTCGGGGGTGGTTGAGTGTGCGGCGCCCCACAACGCACCGAGTCGCACCGACGGTGGGGCGACCTCACCGTTCATGCCCGAAGGGGACCACCCATGAGAAGTGCCCGGTTCCGCCGTACCCGCCGCTCCGGCGCGGTCGCCCTCGTCTCCGCGCTCGCCCTGACCGCGCTCGCCGCCTGCGGCACCAGCGCGAGCGACAACGGCGCCGGTGGTTCCGACGGAGGTGGCTCCTCCGACCCGGCCGCCCCCCTGGATCCCAAGACCAAGGTGACGATCACCATCGACTGCATGCCCCCCGCGGCCAAGGCGGCCGAGCTGCGGGAGTGGAAGCAGGACGTCGCCGAGTTCAACAAGAAGTACCCGAACGTGACCATCGAGGGCCGCTCCACCCCGGGCCAGTGCCTGGAGCCGCCCCGCTTCACCGCGATGCTCAAGGCCAAGTCCCAGCCCGACGTGTTCTACACGTACTTCACCGACCTGCCGCAGGTCCTCGACAACGACGGCGCCGCCGACATCACGGCCTACGTCAACGACAGGACGGTCCCGCTGCTGAAGGACATCGACCCGAACGTGCTCGGCTCGCTCAAGCACGACGGCAAGCTCTACGGCCTGCCCACCAGCAACTACACCATGGGCCTGCTCATCAACCGCAAACTCTTCAAGCAGGCCGGCCTCGACCCCGACTCCCCGCCGCGCACCTGGGACGAGGTCCGCGCCGCGGCAAAGAAGATCGCAGCCCTCGGCAACGGCATCGCCGGCTACGGCGACTACAGCGCGGCCAACACCGGCGGCTGGCACTTCACCGCCCAGGTGTACAGCCTCGGCGGCGACATCGTGGACGCGAGCGGGAAGAAGGCCGCCTTCAACAACGACATCGGCCGTCAGGTGGCGCGCAACCTGCACGCCATGCGCTGGGACGACGACAGCATGGGCAAGACCCAGCTGCTGAAGTGGGGCGACCTGCAGAAGCAGATCGCGAGCGACAAGCTCGGCATGTTCCTCGCCGCCCCCGACGACATCGCCTACATGGTCCAGCAACTCGGCGCCGAGTACGAGAACTTCGGCATGGGCCCGATCCCGGGCGAGAAGAGCACACTGGCCGGCGGCAACAACTACATGATCAAGAGCGGCATCTCCGGCGACAAGATCAAGGCCGCGATCGCCTGGCTGGACTTCAAGAACCTCACCGTCGGCAAGGGCCAGTTCGACTGGGCCCGCACCAAGGCCGACAAGCTGCCGGTCGGCGTCCCGCAGCCCAACTTCTGGCTGGGGGAGTCGAAGAAGAAGGACGACGCGGCACGGCTCGCGAACGCCACCATGCCGGTCACCAACTTCAAGACGTTCATGGACAACCCGGTGCCCGGCAAGGCCGAACCGCCCAAGGCGCAGGAGATCTACAAGGTCCTCGACAACGTGATGTCCGGCATCCTCACCAATAAGGACGCCGACGTCGACAAGCTGCTCTCCACGGCCGAGGCACAGGTCGACCAGGTCCTCGCCAACCAGTGACCGGTTCCCGGCGGGGCCCACGGGCGGCCCCCGCCGGGAGCACCGCGTCCGCGCCGCCGCGGCCCGACCCCCGCGGCCCCTGTGCCCCAGCAACCCGGCAGCCGAGCACCAAGGAGCGACGATGGCGGCCCCCAGTCTGACCCCGAGCACGGCGGGCCCCGCCCGCCCGGCATCCCCGCGCACCGCGGGCCCGCCGCCCCCCGACGGCCGGTTCGCCCGGAGCCTGCGGCGCAACCTGACCGCCCACGGCTTCCTCATCGGCGCGGTCGTCTGCTTCGCGGTGTTCTCCTGGTACCCCATGATCAGGGAGTTCGCCCTCGCGTTCCAGAAGACCGGCAACGGCGGGACCCGCTGGGTCGGCCTGGACAACCTCGAGACCGTCTACCACGACCCCGCCTTCTGGCAGGCCTGGCGCAACACCCTGCTGTTCACCCTGCTGGCGCTGCTCCTCGGCTTCGCGGTGCCCTTCGTCACCGCCATCGTCATCAACGAGTTCCGGCACGGCCAGGGCTACCTCCGGCTCCTGGTCTACCTGCCCGTGATGCTCCCGCCGGTCGCCTCCGTACTGCTCTTCAAGTACCTCTACGACCCCGGGTACGGTCTGCTCAACGAGTTGCTGGGCTTCCTGCACCTGCCCGAGCAGCAGTGGCTGCAGGACCCCGGCCTGTCGATGCTGTCCGTCGTCATCGCCTCGACCTGGATGAACATGGGCGGCGCGACCCTGATCTACCTCGCCGCGCTCCAGGGCATCCCCGGCGAGCTGTACGAGGCGGCCGAGCTCGACGGCGCCGGCCTGCTGCGCAAGGTCTGGCACGTCACGGTCCCGCAGACCCGGCTGGTCCTCTCGCTGATGCTGCTGATGCAGGTCATCGCGACCATGCAGGTCTTCGTCGAGCCGTTCCTGCTCACCGGCGGCGCCGGCCCCGAGGGTTCGACCACCACCGTCGTCTACCTGATCTACCAGTACGCCTTCAACTTCAACAACTACGGTGCCGCGGCGGCGCTCGGCCTGCTCCTGCTCGTACTCCTCGCCGGGTTCTCGGCGGCGTACGTGCGGCTCAGCCGCGCCGGCGACGAGTAGACGGGGGAGACCGGCATGTCCACGCGCACACTCATCTCACCGGCCCAACTCGCCAAGTCACGCGGCAGGTTCCTGTACTGGGCGGCGTTCACCGTGGTCGTCGCGGCCTTCACCCTGGTGTTCCTCGGACCGCTGTACTGGCTGGCCTCCAGCGGGGTCAAGGACCCCCAGGAGGTGATCCAGACCCCGCCGACCCTGGTGCCGAGGTCCTTCACGCCGGGCAACTACAGCCGCGCCTGGGACGTCATGGACCTCTCCCGGCTGCTGCTCAACACGACGTTCTACGCGTTCGGCGCGCTGGCCTGCCAGCTCGTCCTGGACGTCGCCGCCGCCTACTCGCTGTCCAGGCTGCGCCCGGTCCTCGGCAAGGCGATCCTCGGCATGATGCTGGCCACGCTCATGATCCCGGCCACCGTGCTCGTCGTACCCCAGTACCTGACCGTCCTCGACGTGCCGTTCGTGCACCGCAACCTGCTCGACTCGCCGTGGGCGATCTGGCTGCCCTCCGTCACCAACGCCTTCAACATCTTCCTGCTGAAGCGGTTCTTCGACTCCATCCCGAAGGAACTCCTCGACGCGGCCGCCATGGACGGCGCCTCCCCGACGCGCGTCCTGTGGTCGATCGTGCTGCCCCTCTCCCGGCCCATCCTCGGGGTGGTGTCGATCTTCGCGATCGTCGGCGTCTGGAAGGACTTCCTCTGGCCGATGCTCACCCTTCCCGACCCGACCAGGCAGACGCTCAACGTGGGCATCTACTCGCTCTCCACCGGGGTGCCCGTGAACATCCTGATCGCCGCCCTGACGATCGCCTCGCTGCCGACCCTGCTGATCTTCCTGGTCTTCCAGCGGAACATCATGAGCGGCCTGACCGCCGGCGGCCTCAAGGGCTGACCGCACGGCCCGCCCCCGTCCTGCCCTCCCCAGCCTTCGCCGCCGGCCCGTCCGACGCCCCGCAGCATCCGGGCCGGCGGCGGAGATCCACCCTGCCCGAAAGGAACGTCAGTTGGCAGCCCCTCACTCGCCCCGCACCGACGACTGGTGGCGCGAAGCCGTCATTTACCAGGTGTACCCGCGCAGCTTCGCCGACGGCGACGGCGACGGCACCGGGGACCTCGCGGGAGTCCGGGCGAGACTGCCCCACCTCGCGCAACTGGGCGTCGACGCCGTCTGGTTCACCCCCTGGTACGCCTCCCCGCTGGTGGACGGCGGCTACGACGTCTCCGACTACCGCACCATCGACCCGGCGTTCGGCACCCTCGCCGAAGCCGAGAAGCTCATCGCGGAGGCCGCCGAACTGGGCATCCGCGTCATCGTCGACATCGTCCCGAACCACGTCTCCGACCAGCACCCCTGGTTCCGCGCCGCGCTGGCCGCCGGGCCCGGCAGCCCCGAGCGGGAGCTGTTCCACTTCCGGACCGGGCGCGGCGAGAACGGCGAACTGCCGCCCAACGACTGGCCGTCGCAGTTCTCCGGCCCCACCTGGACCCGGGTGCCCGACGGCGAGTGGTACCTGCACCTGTTCACCCCGCAGCAGCCCGACCTCAACTGGGCCCACCCCGCGGTCCGCCGGGAGCACGAGGAGATCCTGCGGTTCTGGTTCGAACGCGGCGTCGCCGGCGTGCGCATCGACTCCGCCGCCCTGCTGGTCAAGGATCCCGCGCTAGCCGACTTCGAGGAGGGCGTGGACCCGCACCCGTACATCGACCAGGACGAGCTGCACGACGTCTACCGCTCCTGGCGGTCGATCGCCGACGAGTACGGGGCGGTGTTCGTCGGCGAGGTCTGGCTGCCGGACGCCGAGCGCTTCGCCCGCTACCTGCGCCCCGACGAGCTGCACACCGCCTTCAACTTCAACTTCCTCGCCTGCCCCTGGGAGCCGGACCGGCTGCGGCGCGCGATCGACGACACCCTCGCCGAGCACGCCCCCGTCGGAGCCCCCGCCACCTGGGTGCTGTGCAACCACGACGTCACCCGTACCGTCACCCGCTACGGGCGTGCCGACACCTCGTTCGACTTCGCGAAGAAGACCTTCGGCACCCCGACCGACCTGGCGCTGGGCACCCGGCGGGCCCGCGCCGCCGCCCTGCTGACCCTGGCCCTGCCCGGCTCGGTCTACCTCTACCAGGGGGAGGAGCTGGGGCTGCCCGAGGCCGACGTCCCGCGGGCGAGCATCCAGGACCCCATGCACTTCCGCTCGGGAGGCACCGACCCGGGACGGGACGGCTGCCGCGTCCCGCTGCCGTGGGAGGCCGACGCCCCCTGGTGCGGATTCGGCACCGGGGCCGGGCCCTGGCTCCCGCAGCCCGAGGGCTGGGGCCGCTACGCCGTCGACCGGCAGACGGCCGACCCGGACTCCATGCTCGCGCTGTACCGCGCGGCCCTGCGACTGCGCCGCTGCGAGCCGGGCCTCGGGGACGGCCCCCTCACCTGGCTGCCCGCCGCTGACGGAGTGCTGGCCTTCGCCCGGGCGCCCGGTCTGGTCTGCGTCGTCAACCTCTCCGGGCGGCTGGCCGGACTCCCGCCGCACGAGGCGCTGCTGCTCGCCAGCGGCCCGCTGGACGAAGCGGGCCGGCTGCCGCGTGACACGGCGGTGTGGCTGCGCGCCTGAGCGCCCCGCGGCCGCCACGCGCCTGAGCGCCCACCGGCCGCGACGTGCCTGAGCGCCCCGCGGCCGCGACGTGCCTGAGCGCCCACGGGCCGCGACAGGGCCCCGGCCACCGTGTCGCACGGTGGCCGGGGCCCTGTCCGGTGTACAGAGAGCGCTTGCGCCGGGGGCAGGGATTTACCCCGTCCCCGGACAGCCTCATCGGTCTCACCAGGGGAACGCGCCCGACCCGTGGAAGGAGACGAACAACCAGATCACCAGCGGGAACAGGACCAGGAGGACGAAGGCGGCCAGCGCCTTCGCCCACCCGGCGGTCCTGCCCCGGCCGTCAGCGGGCACGGCGGGTCACAGCTTGCCCACGGCACGGGCGAACGCCTGCGCGTAGGCGCTCGTACCGGTCCCGGGGGGGTGGAAACTCTCCCGGCTGACGCACCAGCTTCCTCCCGGCTTGCAGCGGAAGTCACCGTTCCCCTGCGGGGCGACGACGATCTTGTTGATGCCCTCGGGATCGCCGCAGGCGCGCCGGCCCGCGAAGTCCGGATCGGGCGACTCGTAGCTCACCGGCACGCCGGACGAGTGCAGCGTCGTGACCATCTGCTGCTGTGCGCTCGCCATGGTCCGGGCCATGGCGTTGATGCGGATCATCCCCGCCCGCCGACGCCGCTCGCACGGGTGAGGGAGTCCTCGTCGAAGAGCTGGGGGCAACCCAGCAGGACGATCTTGGCGCTGGGCGGCCCCATCTGTCACTTCACCGTCGCCTCAGTCCTCCAGCCGCACCGGCATGAGGAGGGAGAAGGTGTGGTCGTCGTCGGGGTGGCGGATCGCCAGGGGGGCCGTCGGGGAGGTGGACTCCAGGACGAGGTGGGTGTGGGGCACGGCGGTGAGGGCCTGCAGGAGGAAGTCGCGGTTGACGGCGATGCGGCCCTGGCCCGGTTCGGTGTCCTCGCAGACGGTCGCCGTGCCGTCGTCCGTGATGTCCAGGACGCTCAGGACGGCCGCGGAGCCGTCCTGTTCGTGGACCGGTCCGGTCGCCAGCGCCTCGCGGAAGGCGGGCGCGTCGACGAGGGCGCGGCGTCCCGCCGGGAGCTGGACCAGGCGGCGGTAGTCGGGGAACTCGTGGCCGAGGTGGAGGCCGGCCACCTGGCGGTCGCCGGCCTCCAGCGTCACCCGGTCGCCGTCCAGGGTCAGCCGGGCGGTCTCCGTGCCGTCCAGGAGCGCCCGCATGGCGTCGGTGAGCGGAGCGGGCACGAGGAACCGGGCGCCCGTGCCGTCGTGTCCGGTGGTCGCGGCCCGGGCGACCGCCATTCGGTAGCGGTCGGTGGCCACGGTGTTCAGGGCGTCGCCTTCGGCGTCGAACAGGACGCCGCCCAGCATGGGCAGTTCGGGATCGGTGCCGACCGCGAAGCGCACCGCGTCCAGGGCCGCCGCCAGGGCAGGCGCTGGTACGGACAGGTGCACGGGGGCGGTGCGGAGCGGGGTGGTCATGGGGTTCTCCCTCTGGTCGAGTAGGGCTCGGAGCGTGGAGAACCCGGTGCGGGCGTCGGACAGCCCCGCCTCCAGGCGGCCCAGGTGGGTCTGCAGCAGCTTGCGGACCAGGCCGGTGTCGGCGCCGGACCAGGCGGCCAGTACCAGCCGGACGTCGGCCAGCGGCATCCCGGCCCGGCGCAGCAGCGCCAGCACCCGGGCCTCGTCCAGCTGTCCGGGGCCGTACCAGCGGTACCCGCTCACCGGGTCCACCCGGACCGGGACCAGCACACCCGCCCGGTCGTAGAACCGCAGGGCGCTCACGCCCAGTCCGCTGTCGCGGGCCATCTCCCCGATACTGCGCATCTCGCTCTCCACACCCGCAACTCTGGGCCCTCGACCAGGTCGAGGGTCAAACGCGGGCCCGCGGCCGGCTCCCGCCGCGTCCGCACCGCCCTCTCTCTCGCAATGTCAGGTTCCGGACAAAGAGTTGGCCAAGTGCCGGATCCCTCCGCCCGCTCGTGATCGGGTCTGCTGCGACGGCTGTACCACACCCGTTCGGGAGGATCCGGTGCCAGCACCAACCCGCAGAAGACGATGGCTCACGATCTGCGCCATCACCGCAACAGCCGGGCTCGTCGCGATACCCGCGAGCGCCGCGCCCGGTGGCCACGGCGGTCCCTTCGGGGTCCGCGCCCTCGACCGGCTCGCCGCCCAGCGCGAGCACACGGTGGGGGCCGCCCCCCGGCTGAAACCGGAGGACGGGGACGACGGCAACGAGGCCGACGAGATAGCCGAAGGCGCCGACCAGTACGCCGAGGCCCGCACCGCGCCGGGCGTCGTCGCACCGGGCGCCTACGGCGCCGCCTGGCGGAGCCTGAACGACCTGAAGCGGACCAAGGGGAGTTGGCGGCACGTCACCGGACTTGCCTACGACTCCGACGACCCCCGGTACCGCGACATCGACTCCAACTCCAGCGGCGGGTCCGGCGAAGTCACCGGCCGGATGGCCGCGATGGCCGCCGACGACGACGGCTACGTCTACGCGGGCAGCGCCGGCGGCGGAGTGTGGCGTTCCCGGACCGGCGGCGGCCACTGGCGGTCCATCAGCGACCGGCTGCCCTCGCAGTCCACCGGCGCGCTCGCCGTCGACGGCGCCGGCCGGCTGTGGCTCGGCACCGGCGAGGCCAACACCAACGCCGACGCCTACCTGGGCAGCGGCGTGTACGTGCTGTCCGACCCGCACCACGGCGCCTTCAGCGCCCGCAGCCGGGTCGGCGGCGACGAGCTGGAGAGCACCACCGTGCGCCAACTGCGGTTCGGCGGCGGCAAGGTCTGGGCGGCGACCAGCGAAGGCGTGTGGAGCCACTCCACCAAGAACCTGCGCGGCCACTGGAAGCTGGAGTTCGCGCCCAACCCCGACTACCTGCCCGGCGGTTCGAAGGCGACGGACGCGCACGCCGCGTACAAGAACATCACCAACGACATCGCCGTCGACCCGAAGAACCCCTCCCGGGTGATCCTCGCGGTCGGCTGGCGCAGCGGTGACGACTACAACGGCTTCTACACCCGGACCGCGGGCGGCTGGCGGCGGATCACCAGCGGCTTCGGCGAACTGCCGACCGACGCCGGCAACGTGGGCACGGTCACCTTCGCCCGCTCCGCCGACGGTTCGCGCTACTACGCGATCGACCAGTCGCCCGAGCAGATGGCCACCAACCCGGACAGCGGCCTGCAGGGCATCTACCGGGCCGCCTCGCCCTTCGGCCCCTGGACCAGGATCGCCGACTACAAGCAGCTCGCCGCCGACGGCTCCGCGCTGACCACCGCCGGATACATGCCGGGCGTACAGGCCTGGTACAACCAGTTCCTGACCGTCGACCCGGCCGACCCCGAGCACGTGTACGCGGGCCTCGAAGAGGTCTACGAGACCAAGGACGGCGGCGCCTCCTGGTCCACCGTCGGCCCGTACTGGAACTTCAACTTCCCGTGCTGGAGCATCGATCCCGCCCGGCAGTCCGGAAGCTGCAGCCAGACCACGCACTCCGACCAGCACGGCGTGGCGATCGGCCGCTACCACGGCCGCAGCTACGTCTACGTCGGCAACGACGGCGGCGCGTACCGGCGCCCGGTGCGCGGTTCCCAGGACTCCTCCGGCCACGCCACCGACTGGGCCTCGCTCAACGACGGCACCATCGACACCCTGCAGTACTACTCGGTGGGCGTCGGCAAGGACCCGGACCACCACGGGGTGGCCGTCACCGGCGGTCTGCAGGACAACGGCCAGTCGATCCTGCGCAGCGACGACAAGGTGATGGGTTCCGACTTCGGCGGTGACGGCGGCGACACCCTCACCGACCCGGCGAACGGCTGCAACCTCGCCGAGGAGTACGTCTACCTCGCCGTCCAGGTCACCCAGAACTGCGCCGTCAACGACGGTTCCTGGATGACCGACCCCGCGAAGGCGACCTCGTACAACGTGGCCCCGGCCGACAACGCCACCGGCGAGGCCCGCTTCATCGCACCGCTCGCCGCCGACCTGAGGAACAGCGCCACCTGGATCGCGGGCGGCCGCCACATCTGGGTGCAGGACCACGGCTACGCCATCCGCAGCGGCTCCGAGTGGCGCAGCGTGTACGACCTCGGCGCCGGCCGCACCGCCACCGCCGTCGCCGCCTCGGGCGGCAAGGTGTACGCGGCCTGGTGCGGGCCCTGCAACGAGGACGGGTTCGCCCGCGGCATCGCCGTCGGCAACGCGGACGGCACCGGCTGGCACGACATCAGCCTGCCGGCCACCGGAGCGGACGGCACGGTGCCCAACCGGTACCTCAGCGGTTTCGCCGTCGACCCGAAGAACGCCGAGCACGTCTTCCTCACGGTGAACGGCTTCTCGCGGCACTGGACCGAGGGCCCCGGCGCCGGCGCCGGCCACGTCTTCGAGTCCACCGACGGCGGCACCACCTGGAAGGACGTCTCGGCGAACCTTCCCGACGTGCCGGCCGACTCGGCCGTGGTGACGCCGAACGGCGGTCTCGTCCTCGCCACCGACCTCGGTGTCGTCCACCGCGCCCCGGGTCACAGCGAGTGGCGGCGCGTCGGCTCCCTCCCGGCCGTCGCCGTGCTGCAGCTGAAGCTCAGCCCGGACGGCGGCACCCTGTACGCGGCCACGCACGGCCGCGGTATCCAGGCCATCGGGGTGCGCGACCTCGGCTGACGGGGCCGCCGAAGCGCGAGGGGTGATCCCGGCTCCCGGGGTCACCCCTCGCCGCGTGCGGAACCGCACCGGCGCACCGTCACCGGCGGCCACGCGGCGTGCCGCTCGCGACCGCCCCGGTCAGTTGCCGCGCAGGCGGGCCAGCGTCGTCTCGAGGTCGGCCTGGCGGGGCCGGTTGTGCGGCAGCTTGGCCAGCAGCGCGGCCATGCCGCAGGTGTTGGTCACGGCCGAGAAGACCAGGCCGCCCGAGATGCCCGCGGACAGCAGCCGGAAGGCGGGGTGCACGAACTCGCCGAGCGCAAGCCCGAGCAGGACCGCGGAGCCCGCGGCCAGGCGCACCTGCCGCTCCATGCCCCAGACCGCCCGGGTGCCGCCCTCGGGGCGGGCGAGCGCGTTGCCCTGGGCGGCCCAGGCGCCGGTGCCGCCGACGAGGGTGGCGGCCCGCACGCCGTTCTCGGCGAGCGTCCGGCAGGCGTTGGCGGAGCGGGCGCCGGAGGCGCAGACCATCAGGACCTCGCCGCGTCCGGCGGCGGCCCGGATCTCCGGCAGCGCCCGGCCGAGCTGGTCGAGCGGGATGTTGAGGGCGCCGGGAATGTGGCCGCCGGCGTACTCGCCCGGAGTGCGGACGTCGATGACGGTGAGTTCGTGCAGCCGGTCGCCGGCCTGCTGGGGGTCGAGGGTGACGGGGGTGTTCATCGTGGATCTCATCCTTGTGTGCGGAGGTGCCCCGTACCGGGGCCGGACTGCTGTGGAGGTGCGCAGGACCGTGACGGCCGGGCCCGAGGGTCCCGCCGTGGTCACAGGAGCGCGTCGAGGAGCATCAGGGCGGCCACGGCTAGCAGGACGCAGGCGAACAGACGCTGCAGGGCCTGGCCCTTGATCTTCTTGGAGAGCCGTTTGCCGTCCCAGGCGCCGAGGATCGCCGCCGCGGTGAACGGGGCGACGACCGCCCAGTCCAGTTGTGTGCCGGTGCCGGCCCGGGCCCCGAGCGCGGCCAGCGAGTTGACCGTGATGACCAGCAGGCTGGTGCCGACGGCGCGGCGCATGGGCAGGCTCAGCACACCGACCAGGGCCGGCACGGCGAGGAAGCCGCCGCCGACGCCGAGGAACCCGGTCACCGCGCCGAGCCCGGCACCGGCGGCGCCGGCCTTCGCGGGCCGTACCGTCCCGGTGGCGCCGGTCCGGGCCGGACGCAGCATACGCAGTGCGGCGAGCGCCGCGACGACGGAGAAGGCGGCGGTCAGCACGGCCTGGGGCAGGTGTCCGGCGGCGGCCCCGGCGATCATCGCGGGCACGATGCCCGCCGCCGCGAAGAGCAGGCCGGTGCGCCAGGACACGTTGCCGTCCCGGGCGTGCCCCACGAGGGCGGTGACCGAGGTCAGGGTGACGATGACCAGGGCGGCCGTGGTCGCCTCCGCCGGGGTGAGGCCGAGCAGGTAGATCAGCGCGGGCACCGCGAGGACGCTGCCGCCACCGCCCAGCCCGCCGAGGGCCAGGCCGACGACGGCGCCGGCGACGAGCGCGAGGAGCAGGGCGGTCATGCTATCGATCCGTGGTTCCCGCGTTCGTCGACGACCGGATGCCCGGCGGCGGCCCACGCCTTCATGCCGCCCTTGACGTCCACCGCCTCGGCGCCCCCTTGGGCGAGCAGCTCGGCGGCCCGCCGCGAGCGGTGCCCGCTGCGGCAGATCACCACCAGGGGCCGCTGCCGGGCGGCGGCCGGCAGCGCCGCCCCGGCGGTCAGCCGGGACAGCGGCGCGAGGACCGCGCCGGGCGCGTGCCCGGCGTTCCACTCGTCCCGCTCGCGCACGTCCAGCAGGACGGCCGGGGCCTCGGGGCCCTGGGTGCGCCGGTGGGCCTCGTCCACGGTGACGCGGTGGTCGCCGCTACGGAAGAGGAACATCACACAACCTCTCGGAAAGTCGAATGGGGGTGGGTGCCAGGGCCGGTCAGCCGGTGACCACGGTCAGCCCGGCGGGGGCGGCGGCGTCGAAGCCGTCGTCCACGGCCACGACGTCCCGCCCGGCGGCGTCGAGCAGCGAGGCGGCGATGGCGGCTCGCATTCCGCCGGCGCAGTGCACCCAGACGGTGCCCGCCGGTACCTCGGCGAGCCGCTTGTGCAGCTCGTGGACCGGGATGTGCACCGAACCCTCGATGTGTCCGCCGGCCCGCTCGGAGTCCCGGCGCACGTCCAGCACGACCACGCCGTCCGTGCCGCGCTCGGCCAGGCCGGCGAAGGTGGAGCGGGGGAAGGACACCGGCCGGCCGCCCTCGGGCACCCACTGCTCGGGCGTGCCCGTCGCCGCGGCGGCGGGCCGGTCGATGCCCACCCGGACCAGCTCCCGCTGGGCGGCGGCGAGCTGCTCGGGGGACTCGGCGAGCAGGGTGACCGGCTTGCCCCACGGGATCATCCAGGCCAGATAGGTGGCGATCTTGCCGTCCGCCTCGAAGTTGAAGGAGCCGGCGACGTGGCCGCGCGCGAACGCGACCCGGTTGCGCAGGTCCACCACCCACTCACCGGCCGCGAGCCGGGCGGCGATCTCGTCGGCGTCCGCGACGGCCGGGGGAGTGAGGTCGACCGGAGCCGGACCGGCGGCGTTGGCCGGACCCATGTGCGCGTAGTAGGCGGGGACGTCCTCGAGACCGGCGAGCAGGTCCGCGACGAAGGAGTCCACGTCCTGCGTGAGCGCCGCGTTGACGGCCTTCTCCTTGCCGATCGTGGTGGCGTCGCCCTCCGCCTGCGCCGAGGAGCAGAAGCTGCCGAAGCCGTGCGTGGGCAGCACCGGCGTCTCGTCCGGCAGCTCGGCCGCGAGCCGGTGGGCCGAGGCGTGCTGCGCACGCGCCAGCCGCTCGGTCAGGCGGGGCTCGACCAGGTCGGGGCGGCCCACCGTGCCGATCAGAAGCGACCCGCCGGTGAACGCGGCCACCGGTACGCCGTCCTCGCTCAGCACGTAGGAGGTGTGGTGCGGGGTATGGCCGGGCGTGGCCACGGCGCGCAGTTCGAGGCCGCTGTCGACGGTGACGGTGTCGCCGTCGCGCACCGGCACCCGGGCGAACGACACGTCCGCCCCGCCCGGCACCAGGTAGGTCGCTCCCGTCACCCGGGCCAGTTCGAGGCCGCCGGTGACGTAGTCGTTGTGGATGTGGGTCTCCACCACGTGCGAGATCCGCACCCCGCGCCGGGCGGCCGCCGCCAGGACCTGATCGAAGTCGCGCGGCGGGTCCACCGCCACGGCCGTCTCCCGGCCGCCGGCCAGGTAGTGGCGGTTGCCCAGCCCCTCGAGCTCGATGGTGTCGACGAAGAACACGGAGATGTCCCTTCCAGAGATTACCCCCCCGGGTATGTGTTCCAACGTAACACGAGTACCCCGGGGGGTATTCCTGTGAGGTGGTGCGGCCCCTAAGACGGCAGGACCCGGCCGGGTGGCGCGGAACCGCCGCGGGCGGCGTTACTCGGTGCCGAGGCCGGCGGCGTCGATCGGGCCCTTGCCCTCGGCCTTGAGGACCTTGTTGAGCGGGGCGAGGTCGTAGATGCCCTTCAGGTCCGGCTTGTCCAGCAGGCCCGCCGTCACCGCGTGCCGCGCCTCGGCGTCGAGGGTGGAGGCCAGCGGGTCGTCGAGGAAGGCGATGGACTTCCAGGCCGGGTCGATGACATCGGCGGGCAGCGCCTTGCTCGACAGCTTCTCCAGTGCCTTGTTGGCGGACGCCTTAGCCTCGCCGGGGTTGGCGTTGATCCACTCGTTCGTCCGCACCGAGCCGCGCAGCACGGCCTCGACGACGTCCGGGTGCTCCTTGAGGAACTTCTGCGACACGATGATGTTCGTGATCACGAACTTCTTGCCGGGCCACAGCGTCGACTCGTCCAGCAGCACCTTGCCGCCCTCGGCGACCAGCTTGGACGCCGTCGGCTCGGGCACCCAGGCGCCGTCGATGGAGCCGGACTTGTAGGCGTCCGGCGTGATCTTGTTGTCGGTGCGGACGACGGAGACGTCGCCCTTGCCGCTCTCGGCGTCGACCTTCCAGCCCTGCTGGGCGATCCAGTTGAGGAAGGCGACGTCCTGGGTGTTGCCGAGCTGCGGCGTGGCGATCTTCTTGCCCTTGACGTCCTTCAGGGACTTGATCTTCTTCGGGTTCACGACCAGCTTCACGCCGCCGGAGGCCGAACCGCCGATGATCCGCAGGTTCTTGCCCTTGGACTTGGTGTAGCCGTTGATGGCGGGGGAGGGGCCGATCCAGCCGATGTCGATGGACCCGGCGTTGAGCGCCTCGATCTCCGAAGGGCCGGCGTTGAAGGTGGAGGTCTTGATCGTGGTGCCGCCGAGCTCCTTCTGGAACAGGCCCTCCTGCACGCCCACCAGTGCGGTGGCGTGCGTGAGGTTCGGGAAGTAGCCGATCTTCACCTCGTCGGCGGAGAGCTTCTTCGCGCCCGCCGCGACCGCGGTCTTCTTCCCGTCGTCGGTGGAGTCGGAACCGTACCCGCAGGCGGTCAGCAGGACGGGGAGCGCCGCTACGACGGCGATGGTGCGCAGGGTGGTGAGCGGTCTTGCGGCAGACACGGAGGTGTCCTCTCGGCGAAGGGGTGTGCGGGGAGCTGCGGACGTGGTGACACGGGCCGCGCGAAGCCGGCTGCGCACGTGGTGCCGCGAGGGCCGAACGCGGCCGGGCGCGGGTGCTCGGCTCGCCGGCCCGCGGCGGCGGAACGGGCGTTTCCGGACCCCGGAGCGGGCGCGGTGGCGGGCGGACCGGGCGGCGGCGGACCGCCCGCCGGGAGCGGCGCGGTCCGCGGACGGCTCAGACGGGCCGACAGATGGCGCTGGACGTGCGGCCGAAGTCGATGTGCCGGCGCGAGGTCAGCGGGGGCGGCGTCAGGAGCGCGCGGTTCGCCGGCCTCATGACCCCACCCCGTCTTCCCTAGCTTTCCTACCTGGTTGCTAGGGATCGTGGCAGAAGGAGGCGTCCGCCCCAAGAGGGTGTTCGCATGATGGACGGCGGCGGTCAGACGGGCAGGACGAACGGCGGATGCGTGCCGTTGAGGAAGTAGTCCCCCACCTCGCGGAGCCGGGGCCCGACCGGCTCGTACAGGGTGTGGGTACGGGCGTTGCGCCAGAAGCGGTCGAAGCCGAGCCGCATGGACGCGGAGCGGGCGCCGACGATGTCGAGGGCGCGGGCGGTGGACTCCTGCGCGGCCCGGGAGGAGGCGGCTTCGGCCATGGCGACGAGGACGGAGACGTCCGCGTACTCGTCGTAGGTGAGGTCCTCGCCGCGTGCCAGCCCGGCGTGCACGGCCTCCAGCGCCTGGTCCGCGAGCGCGGACGCGGAGCGGGTCAGGACGGTGAGCTCCCCGTAGGCGGCCAGTGCGTGCGGGTCCTGGGGGGCGCCGGCCGGCCGGGCGGCGTGCCGGTGCGCGTGGCCCGCCCTGCTGTACTCCCGCGCTTCGGCGAGCACTCCTTCGGCCATGCCGAGGCGGAGCTGGACGGAGAGGAGGCGCCCGACCGGTGACGCCATGGCGGTCACGGGCGACAGGTCGTCCTCGTCCACGGACAGGGAACCCAGCACGTCGTCGGGGGTGACCGGCACCGCGTCGAACTCCACGCTCCCGCCCGCTGCGAGGCGCTGGCCGAAGGCGTCGGCGTCGCCGCCGGTGCCGACCCCGTGGCGGGCCGGATCGACGACGACGGCCAGCGGTTCGCCGGTGTCGGCCCGCACGGCCCGCACGGCGAGGCGGTCGGCGACCAGGACGCCGGTGGCGTAGCTCTGCCGTCCGTCGAGCACCTGGCCGCCGCGCGCCCTGGCCAGCGTCAGCGGTACGTCCTGCCCGGCCAGTCCGCCGCCCCAGCACCACTGCTCCGCCGCGCACTGCCGCTCGAGCCGGGCGGCGTGGGCGGGCTCGGCGAGGAACCGGGCGCTCCACGACAGGAAGTAGTGGCCGGCCAGGAGTTGGCCGATCGCGGCGTCGGCCGTGGCGATCTCCCGGACCACGGCGTAGGCCGTGGGCCAGTCCGCGCCGCCTCCGCCCGACCCGGCGGGCACGAGGAGTGTCAGCAGGCCCGCCTCGCGCAGCCGGGACACCTCGTCCAGCGGGGGCTTGCCCGCCTGCTCGCGGGCCACCGCGTCCGTGGCCAGGTCGTCCGCCGACTCGCGCGCCACGCGCAGCCAGTGCGCACGGCCGGGCCCGGTCAGGTCCGCGTCCGCGAGGGGGCCGGCCGGCGCGGTGGCAACGCCCATGGTGGAGGTCTCCTCGAAGTCGACGGCGAACTGCCGGGCGGCGACGGCCTCGGCCGGCCGCCCGTGCCGCCGGGCCGGCCGGGTGCCTCGCACCCGGCGCGCGGACGACGGGCGAACGGCCGCCGCGTGGACGGTGCGTACATCATCCTGCGCATCCCGCCGGGGGCACGTCAACGCTTCCCTAGTAAATCGATAGGAATTATAGGGAAGATGGCCGGGCAAGGCCCCTGCCTCGAACGACTCCCGGAGGCCACCGGAGCGGACGAGCCGGTCGTCACCACCATCACCCACGACCACGAGGACCGCGTGCGCTCCTACCGGCTCCCGGCCGAGGAGTGGCAGCGCCGGTGAGCTGAACGCGGACGGGCCGGACCCGCCGGGGTCCGGCCCTACCCGAGAAGTTCTCCCACCAGCGCGCCGACCTGCTCCACCTCGGTGAGGAAGCCGTCGTGGCCGCGCGGGGACCCGATCACCCGCAGGTGGTCCGCGGTGGGGATGCCGGCCGCCAGTTCGGCCTGCTGGGACAGCGGGTAGAGCCGGTCGGAGTCGACGCCGGCCACGAGCGTCCTGGCCCTCACACGGCCGAGGGCGGCGCGGACACCGCCCCGGCCACGGCCGACGTCATGACTGTTCATGGCCTCCGTCAGGGTGACGTAACTGCCCGCGTCGAAGCGGTGCACCAGCTTGGCGGCGTGGTGGTCGAGGTAGGACTCGACCCGGTACCGGCCGCCGCGCCAGGGGTCCTCGGCACCCTGCGGCGCGCGGCCGAAGCGGTCCCGGAGCTCCGGTTCGCTGCGGTAGGTGACGTGGGCGAGGCGGCGGGCCAGGCCGAGTCCCGCGTGCGGGCCGAGTCCGGGACCGGCGTCGTGGTAGTCGCCGCCGCGCCAGTGCGGGTCCGCGCGCACGGCGTGCAGCTGGACGGCCGCCCACGCGATCTGTTCCGCGCTCGCCGCGGCCGCCGTGGCGAGCACCAGGAGGGCCCGGGTGCGTTCCGGATACGACACGGCCCACTCCAGTGCGCGCATGCCGCCCATCGACCCGCCGGCCACCAGCGCCCAGCGGTCTATGCCCAGCCGGTCGGCCAGGCCGGCCTCGGCCGCCACCTGGTCGCGCTGCGTCAGGAAGGGGAAGCGGCCGCCCCAGGGGCGTCCGTCCGGCGCGCGTGACGAGGGCCCGGTGCTGCCCTGGCAGCCGCCGAGCGCGTTCGGCGCCACGACGAACCAGCGGTCCGTGTCGAGGGCGCGTCCCGGGCCGATGAGCCCGTCCCACCAGCCGGGGGTGGGGTGACCGGGTGCGGCGTCGCCGGCGGCGTGGCTGTCGCCGGTCAGCGCGTGCAGCACCAGCACCGCGTTGGAGCGGTCGTCGGCGAGCCGCCCCCAGGTCTCGAACGCCAGGCGCGCGTCCGGGAGTTCACCGCCCGCCTCCAACGGCAGCGGCCCGGCGTGCTCGTACCACCGGCGACGGCCCGGCGGGTCCCCCTCCCGCCAGGCCCCGGAGGCCGGCGGGAGGGGAGCCTCGGGCGGCGTCAGCACGGTGTTCAGGACGCGCCCTTGGCCGCGCGGAACCCCGCCTCCAGGTCGGCCTTGAGGTCGGCGAGGTTCTCGATGCCGACCGACAGGCGCACCAGGCCCGGTGAGGTGCCGGTGGCAGCCAGTTGCTCCTCGTCGAGCTGGCTGTGCGTGGTGGACGCCGGGTGGATGATGAGGCTGCGGACGTCACCGATGTTGGCGAGGTGGCTGAACAGCTCCACGGCGTCCACGAACCGCTTGCCGGCCTCGACGCCGTCCCGGAGTTCGAAGGAGACGACGGCGCCCGCGCCCCGGGGCAGGTACTTCCGCCCCGCCTCGTACCACCTGCTGCTCTCCAGCCCGGGGTAGTGCACGGCGGCCACCTCGTCCCGCTGCTCCAGCCACTCGGCGAGGGCCTGCGCGTTGGCCGAGTGGCGGTCGAGCCGCAGGCTGAGGGTCTCCACGCCCTGCAGGAGCAGGAAGGCGGAGTGCGGGGAGAGGGCCGGCCCGAGGTCGCGGAGCAGCTGCACCCGGAGCTTGACGGCGAACGCCCCCGGGCCGAGCGCGGGCCAGTACCGCAGCCCGTGGTAGCTGGGATCGGGCTCGGTGAAGTCCGGGAACCGCTCGGCGTGCGCGCCGAAGTCGAAGGTGCCGCCGTCGACGACCACACCCGCGACGGCCGTGCCGTGTCCGCCCAGGAACTTGGTCGCCGAGTGGACGACGATGTCGGCGCCGTGCTCGACGGGCCGCAGCAGATAGGGAGTCGGGACCGTGTTGTCCACGATCAGCGGCACCCCGGCCGCGTGCGCCACATCCGCGACGCCCCGCACGTCGAGCACGTTGCCGCGCGGGTTGCCCAGGGTCTCCGCGAACAGCGCCTTGGTGTTCGGGCGGATCGCCGCCCGCCACGCCTCGAGGTCGTCCGGGTCGTCCACGAACGACACCTCGACGCCCAGCCTCGGCAGCGTGTGCCGGAACAGGTTGAAGGTGCCGCCGTACAGCGACGTGCTGGAGACGATGTGGTCGCCGGACCGCGCCAGCGTCAGGATCGCCAGGGTCTCCGCCGCCTGCCCGGACGCGAGGGCCACGGCCGCCACCCCGCCCTCCAGGGCGGCGACGCGCTGCTCGAAGACGTCCTGGGTGGGGTTGTGGATGCGGGTGTAGATGTTGCCGGGCTCGGCCAGCGCGAACAGGTCAGCGGCGTGCTGGGTGTCCCGGAAGACGAACGACGTCGTCTGGTAGATGGGAGTCGCCCGGGCGCCGGTCGTCGGGTCGGGTTCGGCGCCCGCGTGGATCTGCTTGGTCTCGAAGGACCACGCGGAGGTGTCGGGGCCGGTGGGTTCCTCCGGGGTGTGGCCCGCGGTGACGGAGTCGATGGGCTGGCTCATGGTGGGGCTCCTCGTGCGAGTGCGAGTGCGAGTGCGGGTGCGCTTACGAGTGCGGGTGCGGAGAGCGGAGGCGCGCGGTGCTGGACGCGGATACGGATACGGACGCGGATACGGATACGGACACGGACGCGCGATGCGGACACGGACGCGCGATGCGGACACGGATGCCGGACACGGATGCGCGGAAGTGCCGCGGCGTTGCGAACCGGCCCTGGAACGGGCGGCGTTCAGCGGGACGCGGGGGGAAAGAGACCGGTCAGAAGCCGGAGCGCGGACTCAGCTCGCGGCGGGACAACGCGTGGTGGTGACACGCCCGTAGTCAACGTGGCGGCGGGTCACGAGCACGGTCATGGAGCCAGATAACCACATGGACCCGGCGACGCACCAGCACGACGCGGTCGCCGGTCCGCCGGAGCGTCCGGCGGCCGTCAGCCGCTCACGGCCCGGACCGCGGGGAGGGCGTCGTCCGTGGGGCACCGCATGTGTCGGCGGGGCACGGGTACCCGCAGCCTGGTACGACGCCAACGCATCGCCGGGAGGTACCTATGGGCAAGCTGGGAGACATGGCGAACAAGGCCAAGGAGATGGCCAAGAGCCACCCCGACCAGGCCGACAGGGGCGTCGAGAGCGCCGAGCGGATGGTCGACGAGCGTACGGGGAACAAGTACGACGCCCAGACCGACAAGGCCGCCGACGCCGTGCACCGTTCCTACGGTGGCGAAGTGACGGACCGCTGAGTCCGCGGCACCCGGACCCGGGCCCCGGCGTCGATCGCCGGGGCCCGGTCGTGTTCCGGGTGCGAAGCGCCTGCCCCAACGGACCGCGGCCGCGCGGGCGCGGCCCGCGTCCCGTCAACCACGCCTGGCGAAGGCCGGGTTACCCGTGACGATGCGGGCGTGGTCGAGCAGACGGTCCTCGATGTCCTGGGCGGTCGCGTCGCCGACCAGCAGGTCCATCGCGTAGCCGTCCTCCAGCGCCACGAACGAGCGTCCCAGGGCCCAGGGGTCGCCGGTGAGCGTGAACTCCCCGCTCTTCTGCCCGAGTTCGAGCACCTGACGGTAGAGCTCGGACTGCTGGTGCGCGAAGGTGCGCTGCCGGTCCGCAGCGCCCTCGTTGCGCAGGGCCACCGGGAACAGCTCGAAGAGCAGCCGCGTGCTCTCCTCTCCCTCTCCCGGCCAGGGCACCCCGCTGCGCACACAGGCGCGCAACCGGTCGACCGGGCCTTCCGCCGCCGCGATGGCCTGCTCTCGCCTGACGAAGTACGTCGCGGCGCTGCGCTCGAACACGGCGGCGAACAGTTCCTGGATGTCGGCGTAGTAGTAGAGCACCGAGGCGGGGGTGACCCCGGCGACCCGGGCGACGTCCCGCAGTTTGGTGGCGGTGGCACCGAGATCGACCACTGTCCTGGCGGTCGCGTCGATGAGCTGGGCGCGGCGTTCCGCCTGGTTCCTGGGTCGGGCCATGGCTGACATGCTCGCACACCGCCGACGGTCGCCCGTATCTCACCTGTGGCAATCCATTGACCGGTCCACATTCGTTAACTAAATTTCGTTTAACGAATCCCCGAGGCAAGACCCGGTGCCCCATGTCCCGACCCCTCCCTCTCCTGCTGGCCCAGGCGGCCCAGCGCCCGGCCGACGACCTGGACGGCCTGGCCGCCGACGTGCGAAAGCGCACGACGGGGCTCCCCGCCGCGCCGCTGGTCGTATATCCCGAGCTGCATCTCGGCGCCCCCGCGGGCGGTGCCGCGCTCACCCCCGCCGAGCTGCCGGAAGCCCTCGCCGAACCCCTGGACGGCCCCCGTGACCGCGCCCTCGCCGAGATCGCCGGCGACCTGGGCGTCTGGCTCGCCCCGGGCAGCGTCTACGAGCGGGGGGCCGACGGGCGCGTGTACAACACCGCCCCCGTGTACTCCCCGCGCGGCGAGCGGATCGCCGCCTACCGCAAGGTCTTCCCGTGGCGGCCCTACGAGACCGTCGCCCCCGGCTCCGGGTTCACCGTCTTCGATCTCGACGGCATCGGCCGCGTGGGACTGTCCATCTGCTACGACGCGTGGTTCCCGGAGACCACCCGCCACCTGGCCTGGATGGGCGCGGAGCTGGTGCTGAACTTCGTGCTGACCTCCGGCAGCGACCGGGCCCAGGAGACCGTGCTGGCCCGCGCCAACGCCATCGTCAACCAGGTGTTCGTCGCCAGCGTCAACTGCGCCGCCCCCGCCGGCACCGGCCGCAGCCTGCTCGTGGACCCGCAGGGCAACGTGCGCTCCGAGGCCGCGGCCGACAGCGACACCACCCTCACCGACGTGATCGACCTGGACGAGGTCGCCAACGTACGCCGTCTGGGCACCGCCGCGCTCAACCGGCCGTGGGAGCAGTTCCGCCCCGACGACCAGCCCCTGGCCCTGCCCCTGTACCAGGGCCGCATCGACCCCGCCGCCTGGGCCGGCGACACCGGCGCCCGCACCGAGACCCGCCGTACCCTCGGGGAGGAGAGCAACCCGTGACAGACCAGCCCACCCGTATGCGAGGAGACCTCGGACTGTTGTCCGTGGTCGCCTTCGGCGTCGCCTACATGGCCCCCGCCGTCGTCATGTCGATCTTCGGCGTCATCGCCGCCACCAGCAAGGGCGCCGCGCCGACCGCCTACGCCATCGCCACCGGCGCCATGCTGCTGACCGGCCTCAGCTACGCCAAGATGGCCAAGGTCCACCCCAGCTCCGGCTCCGTGTACACCTACGCCCGCAAGGAGCTGGACTCCCGGGTCGGCTTCCTGGCCGGATGGGCCCTGCTGCTCGACTACCTCTTCCTGCCGATGGTCGCCTGGCTCATCCAGGCCATCTACCTGCACGCCCAGTTCCCGGCCGTGCCGGAGTGGGCCTGGCTGGTCATCAACGTGGTGCTCGCCACCGTCATCAACATCGTCGGCCTCAAGGTCGCCGACCGGGTCAACCGGGTGCTGCTGCTCGGCGTCACCGCCGTCCTGGTCGTGCTCGCGGTGCTGTGCGTCCACTACGGACTCGGCCACGGCGGCACCGCCTCGGCCGGCCACGCCTTCTGGAACCACGCCACCAGCTTCTCCGCCGTCACCGCCGCCGCGGCCGTCGCCGCCTACGCCTTCCTCGGCTTCGACGCGGTGAGCACCCTGAGCGAGGAGGTGCGCGACCCGCGGCGCACGATCCCGCGCAGCATCATCCTGACCGTGCTGACCGGCGGCGGCATCTTCATCGTCATCTCCTTCCTGATGCAGTGGGCCCACCCGGGCGGTTCCTTTCCCGACCAGGACTCCGCCGGGTACCTGCTGTCCACCACCGTCGGCGGGAAGACGTTCGCGGACGTCGCCAACATCGTCGGCATGCTGGGCGGGTTCGCCTCCTGCGTCGCCATCCAGGCCAGCACCAGCCGCCTGATGTTCGTCATGGGCCGGGACGGCGCCCTGCCGCGCCGCGTCTTCGGACGCCTGCACCGCAAGCTGCTCACCCCCGTCACCAATGTGCTGGTGATCGGCGCGGTCGGCCTGCTGGCCATGAACCTCTCGCTCGCCGACGCCACCTCCTTCATCAACTTCGGCGCGTTCCTGGGCTTCACGCTCGTCAACGTCTGTGTGATCGCCTACGCCGTGCGGCAGTGGCGTTCCGGCACCCGCCACTCGCCCGTGCGGTACCTCCTCCTGCCGGCCGCCGGCGCCGCGGTCGACGTCTACCTGATCACCCAGCTCGGCGGCACCGCGGTGAGACTGGGCCTCGGCTGGCTGGTCATCGGGATCGTCTGGCTCGCGGTGATCACCAAGGGCTTCCGCCGCCCCGCCCCAGAGATGCGGCTCGGATCTGACGGCGAAGCGGGGCCCGCGGAGCCGGAAGCCTCCGACCCCCTCCTGCCTACGGCGTGAACCACCCCCGGGGCTCCCGGCCGCGCTCGGCGGCCGCTCCCGGCCGCCGAGCGCGGCCGGGAGCCCTGGCGCGTGCGAGTCACAGGTACCGGGACGCAGGCACCGCGAGACACAGGTACCGGGTCACAGGTACCGGGTCGCGAACTGGACCGCCAGGCTGGTGGCGGAGACGACCAGCCACAGGCAGCCGCCCAGCAGCAGGGGAGCGGGGCCGGTCCGGCGCAGTCCGGCGGGCTCGGTGGACAGGCCGATCGCGGACAGTGCGACGGTGATCAGGAAGCCGGCGAGCGAGCCGAGCGGGCCGTGGGCGGCGGCCGGGACGAGGCCTGCGGTGTTCGCGGCCGCCAGGACGAGGAAACCGACGAGGAACCACGGCACCAGCCGGCCGACGCGCACCGGAGCGGGCAGGGCCCGTTTCGGGTCCGCCGGGGCGGCGCCGGCGGCCGCGTCCGCCGTCCGCGCGCGGCGGCGGGCGAGGGCGGCGAGGCCCAGGCAGACCGGGATGATCAGCAGGGTGCGGGCCAGCTTGACCACCACCGCGTAGTCGGCCGCCGGGCCGCCGTAGGTGGTGGCGGCGGCGACCACCGACGACATGTCGTTGACCGCGGTGCCGGCGAACAGGCCGAAGGCGTGCTGGCCCAGGCCCAGCAGATGCCCGAGGGCGGGGAACGTCAGCACCGCGGCGATGTTGAACACGAAGATCGTGGAGACGGCGTAGGCCACCTCCGCCTCGGCCGCGCCGATGACCGGCGTCACCGCGGCGATCGCGGAGGCCCCGCAGATGCCGGTGCCCACACCGATCAGGGTGCGCAGGTCGCGGACGACGCCGAGGCGGCGCCCGATCCAGTACGCCGCCGCCAGGCAGACCGCCAGGGTCACCAGCATCACCGGCAGCGAGCCGGCCCCGACCCGCAGCACCTGGCCGAGGGAGAGCTGCGCGCCCAGCAGCACCACCGCCGCCTGCAGCACTCCGCGCGCGGCGAAGGCGACACCGGGCCGCGTCCGCTCGCCCGGCCGCACCGCCACCGCCACCAGCACCCCCAGCACGATCCCGCTCACCGGCCCGCCGACGACGGGGACCAGCCGGCCCAGCGCGGTCGCCACGAGAGCGACGCCCACGGCCAGGGCGAGCCCGGGCAGCTGGGCGGCGAAACCGTGGAACCGGGCGGCGCGGGCGGAACGGAGCGGGCGGGTTGTCCCTGACCGGGAGAGGCTGGCGTCCTTCATGATCACCACTCTGGGCGCCCCCGCCCCCGCGCTGTAGCCCTCGATCGGGCAGGAGGTCATAGCGAGAACGTATGACCGGTACATACGCTGGGGCTGTGACAAACGCTCCCGTTCCGGATCCCCGCGCCGGCCTCCTCCCGCCGCGCACCCCCGACCTGGAGTCGCTGCGGCTCCTAGTCCTGGTGGCCGACCTCGGCAGCCTGGGCCGGGCGGCCGAGCGGCTGCGGATCTCCCAGCCGTCCGCGAGCCGCCGGCTGTCCACGCTGGAACGCGGACTGGGCCTGGTGCTGGTCGACCGGACCCGCCGCGGCTCCCGGCCGACCCTCGCCGGACAGGTCGTCGCCGGGCACGCCCGGCGGGTCCTGGACGAGCTGGACCAGCTTCTCGCCGGGGCCGGCAGGCTGCGCGACCGGCGGGAGGCCGAGCTGCGCGTCGCCGCCAGCCTGACCATCGCGGAGTACCTGCTGCCGGCCTGGATCAGCGAGCTGCGCGGCCGCCGGCCCGAGCTGTACATCGGACTGCAGGTGACCAACAGCGAGCAGGTGCCCGAGCTGGTCGAGTCCGGCGAGGCCGACATCGGGTTCATCGAGGGCCCGCGCCTGTCCCGCGTGATGTCCACCCGGCAGGTGGCCGAGGACCGGCTCGTGGTCGTGGTCGACCCCGCCCACCCGTGGGCCCGGCGGCACGAGCCGCTGTCGGCGCGGGAGCTGTCCCGCGCGCCGCTCGTCCTGCGGGAGAGCGGCTCCGGCACCCGCCAGACCCTGGACCGCGCCCTGCACCTCGCCGGCTGCGAACGCGTCCGGCCCCTGGTGGAGCTGGGCTCGACGGCCGCCGTGCGCGGCGCGGTGATCGCCGGCACCGGGCCGTCCGTGCTGAGCGAGCTGGCCGTGCGCGGGGACATCGCCGAGGGCCGGCTGATCGGCGTCGACGTCGCGGGCGTCGACCTCACGCGCGACCTGCGCGCGGTCTGGCCGACCGGGCGGCGTCTGGTGGGCCCGGCCGCGGAGCTCGTCACGGTGGCCCGCCGGGCGTTCACCGCCGGGCGGGCGCCCGGGGCGTAGGGTCACCGCCGAAGCGCCCGTGCGTCCGGCGGCCGCGGGCCCGTCACCGCCGAAGCGCCCGTACGTCCGGCGGCCGCGGTCCCGCGCGCACCGGGCGCCGCACCCCCTGCCCGGGATCACTGCGCTCGCGGGCTACGACGGGTGCACCGTGCGACAACCGCCGGCCCACCGGGCGGCCTAGCGTGACGGCGTTCCCGACATCGACACCAAGGACGCCACACATGCCGTACATCACCGTTGGCCAGGAGAACTCCACCGCCGTCGAGCTCTACTACGAGGACCACGGCGCCGGACAGCCGGTCGTCCTCATCCACGGCTTCCCGCTCGACGGCCACTCCTGGGAGCGGCAGAGCGCCGTGCTGCTCGAGGCCGGCTACCGCGTGATCACCTACGACCGGCGCGGCTTCGGCCGGTCCAGCCAGCCCACCACCGGCTACGACTACGACACCTTCGCGGCCGACCTGAACACCGTGATGGAGACCCTCGACCTGCGGGACGCCGTCCTCGTCGGATTCTCGATGGGCACCGGTGAGGTCGCCCGGTACGTGTCCAACCACGGCTCCGGCCGCGTCGCCAAGGTCGCCTTCCTGGCCTCGCTCGAGCCCTGCCTGCTCAAGAGCGACGACAACCCCGACGGGGTGGCCCCGAAGGAGTTCTTCGACGGCGTCGTCGCGGCCGTCAGGGCGGACCGCTACGCGTACTACACCGACTTCTTCAAGGACTTCTACAACCTGGACGAGAACCTCGGCACCAGGATCAGCGAAGAGGCCGTGCGCAACAGCTGGAACGTCGCCGCGTCCGGCGGCTTCTTCGCGGCGGCCGCCGCGCCGTCGACCTGGTACACCGACTTCCGCGCCGACATCCCGGCCGTCGACGTCCCGGCGCTGATCCTGCACGGCACGGGCGACCGCATCCTGCCCGTCGAGGGGACCGCCCGGCCGTTCCGCAAGGCCCTTCCGGCCGCGGACTACGTGGAGATCGAGGGCGCCCCGCACGGCCTGCTGTGGACCCACGCCGAAGAGGTCAACGCGGCCCTCCTCGCCTTCCTGGCGAAGTGACCCCCGCCGGCCCGGCCCCCGCACAGCCGCCCGAACGAACAAGAGGCCCCATGCAATTCGGAATTTTCTCGGTGGGGGACGTCACCCCCGATCCGGCCGACGGCCGTACCCCGTCGGAGAGCGAGCGCATCAAGGCGATGGTCGCCATCGCGCTGAAGGCGGAGGAGGCCGGCCTGGACGTCTTCGCGACCGGTGAGCACCACAACCCGCCGTTCGTGCCGTCGTCGCCGACCACCATGCTCGGCTACATCGCCGCCCGCACCGAGAAGCTGGTCCTCTCCACCGCCACGACGCTGATCACCACCAACGACCCGGTGAAGATCGCCGAGGACTACGCGATGCTCCAGCACCTGGCCGACGGGCGCGTGGACCTGATGATGGGGCGCGGCAACACCGGCCCGGTGTACCCGTGGTTCGGGCAGGACATCCGGCAGGGCGTCAACCTGGCCAAGGAGAACTACGCGCTGCTGCGCAGGCTGTGGCGCGAGGACGTCGTGGACTGGGAGGGGAAGTTCCGCACGCCGCTGCAGGGCTTCACCTCCACGCCCCGGCCGCTGGACGGTGTGCCGCCGTTCGTCTGGCACGGCTCCATCCGGACCCCGGAGATCGCCGAGCAGGCGGCCTTCTACGGCGACGGCTTCTTCCACAACAACATCTTCTGGCCGGCCGAGCACACGCGGCGCATGGTCCAGCTCTACCGGCGGCGCTACGCCTTCCACGGCCACGGCCGGCCCGAAGAGGCCATCGTCGGCCTCGGCGGGCAGGTGTTCATGCGCAGGAACTCCCAGGACGCCGTACGCGAGTTCCGTCCCTACTTCGACAACGCGCCCGTCTACGGGCACGGGCCGTCGCTGGAGGAGTTCACGCGGGAGACTCCGCTGACGGTGGGCTCGCCGCAGCAGGTGATCGAACGGACGCTGTCCTTCCGTGAGACCGTCGGCGACTACCAGCGCCAGCTCTTCCTGATGGACCACGCGGGGCTGCCCCTGAAGACCGTCCTGGAGCAGATCGACATCCTCGGCGAGGAAGTGGTGCCCGTGCTGCGTAAGGAGTTCGCCATCGGCCGCCCGGCCGACGTGCCGGACGCCCCCACCCACGAGTCCCTGCGCAGCGTCCGGGAGGTGTCCGCCGCATGAGGCTCGTCGTCGTCTCGGCGGGTCTGAGCACCCCGTCCTCCACCCGCCTGCTCGCCGACCGCCTCGCCGAGGCGGCCCGCGGCGAACTCGCCGCCCAGGGCCACGACGTGCGCGTCGACGTCGTCGAGCTGCGCGAACTGGCCGTCGCCATAGCCAACAACTTCGTGACCGGCTTCCCGTCGGGCCAACTGGCCGCCGCCGTCGACGCGGTGACGGGCGCCGACGGCCTGATCGCCGTGACACCCGTGTTCACCGCCTCCTACAGCGGGCTGTTCAAGTCCTTCTTCGACCTGATCGACCCGGACGCCCTCACCGGGAAACCGGTCCTGGTCGCGGCGACCGGGGGCACCGCCCGCCACTCCCTGGTGCTGGAGCACGCCCTGCGCCCGCTCTTCGCCTACCTGCGCGCCACCGTCGTACCCACCGCGGTGTACGCGGCGTCCGAGGACTGGGGTTCGGGCGGCGACGAGTACACCGAGGGGCTGCCCGCGCGCACCCGGCGGGCGGCCGCCGAGCTGGCCGCCCTCGTGGCGGCCCGTCCGGCGGGGGAGCCGGCCGGGGACGACGATGTCGCCGCCCTGGAACGGCAGCTCTCCGACCTGCGCTTCGACTGACGTGCGCCGGTGCCGCCGCCGGGCGGCACCGGCTCGTGAAGTGCTTGAAAGTTTGAAAGAGTAGTCGCATGACGTCAGCCGCACCTCCGATCGAGGAACCCGACTTCGCCGGCGAACTGCTCGCCACCGCCACGGTGCCGCGTCAGCGGCGGCGGGCCTACTGGCGCGACGCCCTGTCCCGGACCTTCGGCGCCGTGGACATGTCGGTCCCGGAGGAGGTGTGGTGCGGAACGATCCGCACGGCGCCGCTGGGCCGGTTCCGGATCAACGTGGTCGAGGGCGATCTCCAGGAGGCCGTGCGCACGCCTCGGCTCGTCGGACAGGGCGACAACAACGATCACGTGGTGGTGAAACTGCTCAGCAGGGGTGCGGCCCGGCTCGAGCAGGACGGCCGCGACGTGGCCATGCGGCCGGGGGAGGTCTTCATGTACGACATGGCCCGTCCGGTCCGGCTGCGTTTTCCCGACCGGTTCGAGACGAGGTCGCTCGTGCTGCCGAAGCAGGTCCTCGGCGTCGCGGAGTCGGACCTGCGGCAGCTCACCGCCTCGCCCCTCGGCTCCGAGACGGCGGTCGGCGGGCTGCTGTCGGTCCTGCTGTCCCGGCTCGCCGACACCCTGGAGTCGTACCGGCCGCACACCGGCGAACTGCTCGCCCGCAACGTGGTGGACCTGCTGGCCGTCCTCGCCGACGAGCGACTGGGCAGGTCCTCCGCGCAGACCCCGAGCGGCGAGACCGCGATGCGCCTGCGGATCCAGACGTTCATCGGGCGGCACCTCGCCGATCCCGGCCTGACGCCCGAGGGCATCGCCAGCGCGCACCACATCTCCGTGCGCTACCTGCATAAAATCTTCGAGGCCGAGCGGACCACGGTCAGCCGCTGGATCCAGAGCCGCCGCCTGGAGGAGTGCCGGCGGGAGCTGGCCCGCAGGGACGCCCCGGGCCTCGCCATCGCCGCGGTGGCACACCGGTGGGGGTTCACCAGCGCCGCCCACTTCAGCCGGGTGTTCCGGGCCGCCTACGGGATGTCCCCGAGCGAATGGCGCGACGCCCACCGGCCGTAGCCGCGTCCTCTCCGCCGGCCCGCTCCCGGTCCGCCCCCCGATCTCGCGCGTTCATGCGATGTGCTCCCCGCACGCCCGTTGGCACGGTGTGCGCAGTGCACACCGGCTGAAAGGCGGAGATCATGTCGCCGGACATCAGGGCAGCGGAACCCGGGAGGCGGTCCTCGGACACCCTCCGCACCACGGTTCCGGCGCCCGTCCACCCACGACGGACGTACTGGCGCGAAGCCCTGTCCCGGACGTTCGCCGCGGTCGAGGTCGCCGCACCGGAGGAGGCCTGTTCGGACGTCGTCCGCACGGTGCGGCTGGGCCATCTGCGGGTCGCCGAGATGGACGGCGGTCCGCTGCGGGCCCGGCGGACCGAGCGGCTGATCACCCAGGGACAGGACGAGCCCCTGGTCGTCACGCTCCTGGTGAGCGGCGCCGCCCGGGTCGGGCAGGACGGCCGCGAGGTCCCGCTGCTTCCCGGTGAGATCGTCTTCAGCGACATGGGACACCCGATGCAGTGGGAGTTCCCGCAGCCGTTCCGGACGAAGTCCCTCGTCCTGCCGCGGCGGCTGCTGGGCCTTGAGGAACCCGGCCTGCGACGGCTCACGGCGGCGCCCGTCCGCCCCGAGACACCGCTGGGCCAGGTTCTGTCACCCCTGCTGAACCAGCTCGTGGACACCGCGGCGACGTACCCGCCGGCCATAGGCGAGGCGCTGGCCCGCCACCTCGTCGACCTGCTCACCGTCCTGGTCGCGGAGCGGCTCCACCAGGAGGCGGACGACACGCCGGGCACGGCCCGGGCGCTGCTGCCGCGGATCCAGGTGTTCATCGACCGCCACCTCGCCGACCCCGACCTGACACCGGAGGTCATAGCGAGGGCCCACCAGATCTCCGTCCGTTACCTGCACCGGCTCTTCCAGGCCGAGGATGTCACGGTCGGCCGGTGGATCCAGCGCCGTCGGCTGCAGGAGTGCCGACGGGAGCTGGGCCGCCGGGACACGGCGGACCGCACCATCGCCGCGGTGGCCCGCACCTGGGGTTTCACCAGCGCCGCCCACTTCAGCCGGGTGTTCCGGGCCGCCTACGGCATGTCCCCCGCCGAGTGGCGGGACTCCGCGGCGCGAGCGCCCCTCACACCTCCGGCGCCGGGCGCGGCGCCGGACGCGCCGGCCGCCGCGTCGACGGCGTCGCTGCCCCGGCCTCCCCGCCTGCCGGTCTCCCGGCTCCCCGTCCACCGCGCCGACGAGGCCGGGGACACCGCCGCCTGAGGAGCGCGGGGGCCGGCCCTTCCCGTGACGCCTGTACGCCGCCCTCGGCACCGGGCCGCGGACGGCAGTGTGGCCGGCGTCACGCGTCCCAGGTGACCGGTGTGCGCTGAGCCGCCGTTTCTTGCGATAGTTGGCAGAGCCGCCGTCCGGCACGGGCCGGGCACGGCTTCGGCCGGCGGACGCGGACACAGGAGGGGCGTGGGGGTGGCGGGCGCAGGCGAGCCGCTGGCCCGAAGCGGTCTGCGCGGCCGGGAGGCCGAGCTGGAGGAGCTTGAGGCGCTGATCGCCTCGGTGCCCCGCACCGGAGGCGGCGCGCTGGCCCTGATCCGCGGCGAACCGGGCATCGGCAAGACCACGCTCCTCACCGAGGCCGTCGCGAGGGCCACGGCCGCCGGCTTCTCCGTCGGGCTGGGCAAGGCCGACGAGCTGCACCACCTGGTGCCGCTCTCGTCGCTGACCGCCTGCGTCCTGCACGGCGACCGGCCGCTGCTGTCCCCCGACGTCTTCGCCGACCTCACCCGCCACCACGACCAGCGCATCTGGCTGGTGGAGCGGCTGGCGGAGGCGATAGAGGCGAGGGCCGCGGACGTGCCGGTGCTGATCGCGCTGGACGACGTGCAGTGGGCCGACCCGCTCAGCCGGTTCGCCCTGAACCAGCTGCCCGCACGTCTGCGGACCTCCCCCGTCCTGTGGATGCTCACCGCGCGACAGGGCCCCGCCGGCCCGGCGGAGGAGATCGCCGCGGCCGCGAACGGCTCGCTCCCGCGGGTCACCGTGGAACTGGGCCCCCTGTCCGAGACGGCCATCGCCCAGCTGGCCCGCGACACGCTCGGGACGTACGCCGACGAGCGGGTACGGCACCTGCTCGACGGAGCCGGCGGCAACCCGTTCCTGGCGGTCGAGATGCTCACGGGACTGCGCACCGCCCGGCCCTCCGGCGAGCCCGTGCCACCAGGACTCGTGGTGGGGGTGCGCGGCCGGCTCAGCTCTCTGGATCCGGACACCCTGCGCTTCCTGCAGATGGGAGCGGTGCTGGGCCGCCGGTTCGGCTTCCACGACGCCGCCGCGCTCTGCGGCCGGTCGCCCGCCACGCTGATCGGGGCCCTGGAGGAGGCGGTGGGCGCCGGGCTCCTGGACGACGAGGGCGACCACCTGGTCTTCCGGCACGACCTGCTGCGCCAGGCGGTCTACGTCGGCATCCCGCCGTCGGCCCGCAAGGCACTGCACCGTGAGGCCGCCGCCCGCCTCGTCGCCACCGGCCACCAGCCGATCGACGCGGTCTCGCACCTCCTCGAGGGCGCCGTCCCCGGGGACGAGGAAGCGGTGGCGCTCCTGCGGCGAGCCGCCGACGACGTACTGCCGGTCACGCCGGGACTCGCGGCCGACCTGATGACGCGCGCCCTGGACCTGACGCCGTCCGCGAAGCCACTGCGGTTCGACGTGGGCGAGCAGACGATCGTCTGCCTCACCCGGGCCGGCCGGAACCGGGAGGCGCTGCTGACCGGCGACCTGCTGCTCGCCGGGCGGCCGCCCCTGGAGGCGTTCGGCCGGCTGCAGGCCGCCCTCGGCGGGGCGCTGTGGAACCTGGACGTGGCGGACGAACTGCTCCGCCGTACCGAAGCGGCGCTCGCGGTCGGCGGCGCCGCCCCGGAGGTCGGGGCCCGGCTGGCCGCCCTGCGCGCGCTGGCCCTGTCCCGCGGCCGGGACCTCGCCGCGGCGCGCGCGGCGGGCGAGGAAGCGCTGCGGGCCGCCGTCGGGACCGGTGACCGGGAGGCGCACGTACTGGCCCTGTTCGGGCTCGGCGAGATCGCGCTCAACGCGGGTGAGACCACCGGCGCCCTGGAGCGCTTCACCGCGCTCAGCGCCGTCGACCCCGCCTTCCTCCCCGAGGAGATCGTCGCCCACACGCACCTGGACGGCTTCGAGGCGGCGGAACGGCTGCTCCTGCGGGCGGCGGACCAGGACGGGGCGCCCCGGCAGGCCATGCTGATGTGGGCTCAGGGCCAGCGCCACCTGGGGCTCGGCAGACTCGACGACGCCGAGGCCGACTTCGTGACCATGGAGCGCCTCGAGGACGACGTGCAGGTGCCCGTGCAGCAGCTCAACGCCCGGGTGATCCGCTCCCGGATCGCCCTGCTGCGCGGCGACCGGGAGGCGGCCCGGCTGCATCTGGCCGCGGCCCGGGAGAGACTGGCGGCCAAGCCGAACCCGGGCAACACCGCCGCGGTGCGCTTCCTGGAAGCCGTCCACGCCGAGGCCGACGGGGACGCCGCACTCGCCGTCGACAGGATCCGGCAGGTCCAGCAGCAGGGTGACTTCATGCGCTGGCGGCTGCTGCGCACCTGGGTCGGCTCCGCGATCCGCATGGCGCTGCGCGGCGCCGACCGCCCACTCGCCGAGAACCTGGCCGCCCAGGCCGGGGACCACGCCGGCCGCAACCCCGGCGTGGCCACCGCCACCGGCATCGCGGCGCATGCCGCCGGACTCGTCACCGGCGACCTCGCCCTGCTGGAACGCTCGGTGGCACTGCTCGAGTCGAGCCCGCGCCCGCTGGTCCGGGCCACCGCCGGCGCCGATGTCGGGCGGGCGCTGCTGGCCGCGGGCCGGAAGGCCGAGGCCGTCACCGCCCTGACCCGTGCGCACGACGCCTTCGCCCGGTCGGGCGCCCACGCGGCGGCGGCCCGCGTACGCCGCGATCTGGAGGGCGCGGGCGCGGGTGCGGCCGGCCGCAGGCCGGCGGCAGGGGAGCGTCCCGTCCAGGGATGGGACGCGCTCACGGCCTCGGAGCGGAAGGTGGCGCGCCTCATCGCCGAGGGCCACACCAACCGGTCCGCCGCCGACCTGCTCGTCGTCTCGCCGCACACGGTCAACACCCACCTGACCTCCGCCTTCCGCAAGCTGTCGGTGAACTCCCGGGTGCAGCTCGCCAACCTGGTCATGGCCCTGCGCGACCACTGAGCGGGACAGTTGGTACGTTCACGCGAGGCGCGCGAGGCCGGGACGTGCTTCGTTGGAGGGCCAACGCATGGAGGCCACCGACGTGGGACCCACCCCCGAACCGCCGACCGTCGTGCTCGTGCACGGGGCGTTCGCCGACGCCTCCACCTGGACGGGCGTGATCGGTCACCTGCACGCCGCCGGATCGACGGTGCGCGCCCCGGCGAACCCGCTGCGCGGCCTGGCGCAGGACGCCGCGTACATCGAGAGCGTGGTGCGCCGGCTCGGCGCCCCCGTCGTGCTGGTCGGCCACGGCTACGGCGGAGCGGTCATCACCCACGCCGCGACCGGCGCCGACAACATCGTGGCGCTGTGCTACGTCGCGGCGTTCGGCCCCGACACCGGGGAGTGCGTCCTGGACATCACGGGCCGCTTCGCCCCCATGCCGGCGAGCCGGGCGGTGGTCACCGCGCCCGTACCGGCCCCGGGCGCCGCCGGCCCGGAGGAGGAGCTGTACATCCGTACGGAACGGTTCCCCGAGCTGTACGGCGCCGACCTGCCGTCCCACGTCACGAGCGTGCTGTCCGTGGCGCAGCGCCCGATCGCCCGGAGCGCGCTGACCGGACGGTCGGGTCCGCCGGCCTGGGCCGCCAAGCCCTCCTGGTACGCCATCGCGACCGCCGACCGGATGCTCAACCCGGCCGCCCAGCGCTTCATGGCACAGCGCATGGCCGCCACCGAACACGTGCTGGACGGTTCGCACGCCGTCGTGCTGTCACAGCCCGGCGCCGTGGCGGCGATGATCCGGGAAGCCGCCGCACACGGCACGGAGCCCGGCACCGGGCCACGACCGACCCCGTGAGCGCGCCCGCCCGTCGCCGGTGAGCACGGCCGCCCGTTCCCGCTGAGCACGCCCGTACTCCGCGGTGAGCACGCCCGTACTCCCCGGACCGATGCCGGGCCTTCACCGGCGGGGAACGGTACCGGCGGCTCCCGTCCGCCGACCCGGTCGTCCGGGGCCTTCCCCGTATGTTTAGGCTGATCACGTCGCTACGGGACGGCCCCCACGGACTTCGCCGGTACTCCCGAGACCGACCTCCGGCCACTGATGTCACTCGGGAAAGGCACCACCATGTCCCCACCGGCCAGGCCGGCGGTGCGGCGGATCACGGCACTCCTCGGATCCCTCGCGCTGCTCATGGCCGCCACCGGTTGCGGTGGCGGCAACGGATCCGGCACCGGCGAGGTCACCTCCATCACCGCGCTCGACTACTACACGGACGCCACGGAACACGCCCAGTGGACCGAGCGGCTCGACGAGTGCGGCCGGGCCGCCGGCGTGACCGTCGAGCACACGAGCGTTCCGGGGCCGTCGCTGATACCCAAGGTGCTCCAGCGGGCCTCGTCGCGGACCCTGCCCGACCTGCTGATGCTGGACAACCCCGACTTGCAGCAGATCGCCCGGACCGGCGCGCTGACCCCCCTGGACCGGTTCGGCGTCGACTCCACCGGCTTCACCGAGGGCATCCTCTCGGCGGGCACCTACGACGGGAAGCTGTACGGACTCGCGCCCACCGTCGCCACCACCGCCCTGTTCTACAACAAGGACATGCTGTCCGAGGCCGGTGTCGCCGTGCCCCGGACCTGGGACGAGCTGGAGTCGGCGGCGGCCCGGCTGACCCGCCCGGGGCGCTACGGCCTGGCGCTCGACGCGAACGCCACCTTCGAGGGCACCTGGCAGTTCCTGCCCTTCCTGTGGTCCAACGGCGGCGACGAGAAGCACCTGGACAGCCCGCAGGCCGCACAGGCACTCCGGCTGTGGGCCGACCTGCTCCGAAGCGGGTCCATGTCGAAGTCGGTCCTGAACTGGAACCAGGCCGACGTCCACGACCAGTTCGCCGCCGGCCGGGCGGCCATGATGATCAACGGCCCCTGGCGGATCTCCGCCCTGAACAAGGACGAGAACCTGCACTGGGGAGTGGCCCCCCTCCCGGTCCGCCGGGCGGGGCAGTCCCTCGTCACACCGCTCGGCGGCGAGGTGTGGACCGTCCCGCGGAGCGCGTCGACGGCGCGGCAGGAGAAGGCCGCCCGGGTCCTCGCCTGCCTGAACGACCCCGCGCACACGCTCGCCCTCGCAGAGCAGAACTTCACGGTGCCCTCCCGCCTGCCGGTGGCATCCCGGTACGCCCGGCGGGTCCCGTCGATGGCCGTCTTCGCGAAGAGCGTCGAGGGCGCCCGGGCACGCACGGGCGAGCTGGGCGTCGACTGGCCCAAGGCCGCGGCCGCCGTCTACACCGCGATCCAGTCCGCGCTGACGGGCGAACAGACACCAGAGGAGGCGCTCGAGCGTGCGCAGCGGACGGCCACCAGCCCCTGACGGCGACCGGGGCCCGGCCCGGGCACGACTCGGGGCACCGGCCGCCCGGTGGATGTTCCTCGGGCCCGCCGTGGCGTACCTGCTGCTGTTCTTCGGCTACCCGGTCGTCGAGAACACCGCGATGAGCTTCCGGCAGTACACCACCACGACGTTCTTCACCGGCGCGGCGCCGTTCGTGGGGCTGGAGAACTACACGCAGGTGCTGTCCTCCGAACCGTTCACCAAGGCCCTGCTGACGACCCTCCTGTTCACCGCCGGCTCCGTCGCCGGGCAGTTCGTGCCGGGCCTGGCCCTCGCCCTGTTCTTCCGGCGCCGTTTCCCGCTCGGCGGCGTGCTGCGGGCACTGCTGCTCCTGCCGTGGCTGCTGCCCCTGGTCGTCTCCGGAACGACATGGAGGTGGATGCTGGACACGGACACGGGAGTCGTCAACGGGACGCTGCGCCACCTCGGCCTGACGTCCGGCATCCCCTGGCTCACCGGCACGACCCAGGCGCTCGTCTCGGTGGTCCTCATCAACATCTGGGTGGGCATCCCGTTCAACACCACGATCCTGTACGGCGCTCTGCAGGACATACCGGCGCACCTGTACGAGGCGGCGAAGCTGGACGGCGCCGGCCCGGTGGCCTCGTTCCGCCACATCACCTGGCCGCTGCTGCGCCCCGCGGCCGGCGTCGTGCTCCTGCTGGGCGTGATGTACACGCTCAAGACGCTCGACATCATCCTCGTGGTGACGGGCGGAGGACCGGCCGACGCCACGCAGACCCTCGCCACCGTGGCCTACCGGCTGTCCTTCCAGCAGTTCGAGTTCGGGCGCGGAGCCGCGCTGAGCAACGTGCTCATCGTCGTCTCGCTCGGCCTCGCCGTCGTCCACCTGCGCGCCGGCCGGCGCGCCCGCGAGGGCCGGTAGGCGGTGGTCGTGAAGAAGGCGCCCCGCCGCGGCCGGCTGTCCACGGCCGTCGCGGTCCTCGTGCTCGCGCTGATGCTGTTCCCCGTCTACTGGACGGTGAACGCCTCCCTCCAGCCGGCGGGCGGCACCCTCCCGACCGGGTGGGTCCCCCGCCATCCTGACTTCGGCGGCTACGCCACGGCGCTGCGGGACCAGGGAGGCAACCTCGTCACCAGCCTCCTCGTGGCCCTGGGCAGCGTCGTGCTCAGTCTCGCGCTCGCCGCGCCGGCGGCCTACGTGCTCGCCCGGTTCCCCGGCCGGGCAACCGACCTCGTGCTCTTCGGCGTCCTGCTCAGCCAGATGGTGCCGGGCATCGTCGTGGCCGACGCGCTCTACGGCGCCTACAACGACCTGGGACTGCTGAACTCCCACCTCGGCCTGGTCCTCGCCGACTCCACCGCCGGGGTTCCCTTCGCCGTCATCCTCCTGCGTTCCTCCATGCGCGGCATCCCCCGGGAGATCATCGAGGCGGCGCGCGTGGACGGCGCCGGCGAACTGCGCGTCTTCCGCCGCGTGGTGCTGCCGCTGAGCACCAACTCACTGATCACCGCCGCCCTCTTCACCTTCCTCTTCGCGTGGAGCGACCTCCTCTTCGCGCTCACGCTGACCACCACGGAGCAGGTGCGCCCGATCACCCTGGGCCTCTACCAGTACATCGGCGCCCACACGAACCACTGGAACGCCATCATGGCCACCGCCGTCCTGGCATCCGTGCCGGCGGCCGTGCTGCTCGTGGTCGCCCAGCGCCACGTCGCCGCCGGCGCCACGAGCGGAGCCGTCAAGTGAGCCGGCGTGCCGGCCCTGCGGACTCGACCGTGGTCGGCGGCGGGTCGCGGTGTCAAGGGCGGGGCCGGATCCAGGTGGCGGCGGCGGACGACAGGCGATGGGTGATCACGGAGGTGGCCGCGAGCAGGACCAGCGTCAGCGCCAGGGTGAGGACGAGGTGCCCGTGCAGCACCAGCAGGCCTCCGGCCAGGGCGCCGAGGAACATGGCGAGCACGGACAGGATCCGGCGGCCGGGCCGCGGCGCCTCGCCCCCGGCGGCCGGGGAGTCCGCGGCCAGGCCCGTCAGGGTCAGGGTCAGCACGGTGGTGGTGAGGTCCGGGACGCCCAGACGCCGGGCGACCGCGTTCTGCAGGCCCATCGCGATCCCCAGGAACACGATCAGGGTGTACCTGACATCGGTGGTGACGCGCCCGTCGGACAGGGCGGCGGCCACCACGGCGACCGTGACCAGCAGCGTCTGCACGGCCGTCGCCGCGCGCAGCAGGTGCCCGCGGTGCTGGGCGAACCGCGTGCCGAGCCCGCCCCCGGCGATCGCGCCGAGCAGGAACGAGGCCAGCGAGACGACGGACGCCGTCACGGACAGGCCGTCGGCGCCGGCCAGGGCGAACCCCAGGAAGACCACGTTGCCGGTCATGTTGGCGACGAAGACGTGCCCGAGCGCCAGATAGCTCACGGCGTCGACCAGGCCGGTGGCCACCGTCAGGGCCAGCATCAGGGGCGGCAGCGGGCCGTGCCGCTCCTCGCCGCGCGGCACCAGGGTGCGGGCCGCGTCAGTCAGCAGTGCGCGCATACCGCGCTCCTTCCGTCGAGGTGGCCGGACGGCGCAGCACCACACGGGTGAGCAGCGCGCTCGCCGGCCCGATCACGATCGCGGCGACCGCGAGCCACAGCGGCCAGGGCAGGACGCCCAGCGCCCGGTCCGCCGACCACCGCCCCGGCCCGGTGAGGGCCAGCGCGGCGGAGACGGCGACGAGGACGAGTGGGTACTCGTAGCCGTCGTTCTGAACCCACAGCCCCTTGGGCCGCTTCACGGTGCCGGCGACGGTCATCACGCCCATCGCGGCCATCGCCGCCAGGGGCGTGAGCAGACCCGCCGCCAGGAACAGACCGGAACCGATCTGACTGGCCCCCGCGACGACCGCGGTCAGCCGGCCGCCGCGGAAGCCGTCGCGGCGGAACTCCTCGGTCCCGCCCGCCAATCCGCCGCCTCCGAGCCGGAAGCTCACCTTCTGCACTCCGTGACCGGCGATGAGCGAGCCCACCACCAGCCGGAGGACCAACAGTCCAGCGTCCATCGTGTTCCTGTCCGTTCCTGACGTTCCGGTCCGCCGCGGGGCTCAGCCGGCGGCGTGGGCGCCGATGACGGCCTGGGCGTAGACGACACCGAGGCCGTAGGCCCCGGCGTGCTCCTTCACCACGTCCATGACCGCCCCGTAGGTCTCGGCGCGGGCCCAGTCGCGCTGGAGCTCGAGGAGCACCTGCACCCAGGTCACCGGGATCGCGCCGGCCTGCACCATGCGCTGGACCGCGTGCTCGTGCGCCTGCGGGCTGACACCGCCGGACGCGTCGGTGACCACGTAGACCTCGTAGCCCTGGGCGATGGCGGAGAGCGCCGGAAGGACGACGCAGACCTCGGTCCACAGGCCCGCGATGACGAGCTTCCGCCGGCCGGTCGCCTTCACCGCGTCGACGAAGGCGGGGTCCTCCCAGGCGTTCATCGTGGTGCGGTCGACGATCTTCTGGTCCGGGAAGACGTCGGCCAGCTGGGGCATGAGCGGGCCGGAGAAGGACTCGGCGGCCACGGTGCTCAGCACGACCGGCACGTCGAAGGCCCTGGCCGCCTTGGCCAGGCCCACCGTGGAGTTGATGACCGCGGTGCGGTCGCCGCTGCCGGTGCCGAAGAACATCTGCGGCTGGTGGTCCACGAACAGCACCGCGCAGTTGTCCGGGGTGAGCAGGTCGGGGCTGGGAGCCGCGGTGACCTCGGTGATGTCGGTCATGACAGTGAGCCTTTCTCGGTAAGAAGGTGGCGCGGACCGCTGTCCGTGCCGTGGGAAGGACCGTCCGGCGGACGGGGCCATGGGGGTGGCGTCCGGATGGCGCGGCTCAACGGCCGCGCGCCCCGGCCGCGTTCAGAGCACGAAACAGGGGTCGAAGGGCGTGCTCGCCGTCTCCGGCGCGAGGCCGCGCGCGACACGCCACTCGCGGTGCAGCTCGGACTCGGCGACGGCTTCGCCGAGCGCCTCCGCCTGGCGGGCGCCGGGCAGGGGCGCCGGCGGACGGGCCTGGTAGCCGCCGAAGTGCGCGACCGGGCTCCAGGCGGGACCGACGGGCGGCAGTTCCTCGTCGAGCCCCTCGTACTCCGCGGCGGCGTAGACGATCCGGCCGCCGGTCACCGTCAGCAGCGACTCGATGTCCGCGATCCGCGGCTCCGGCACGGTGAAGTAGTCGTCGGACAGCACCGCGAGGTCCGCGTAACAGCCCGGCCGCAGCACGCCCTTGACGTCGGACTCGCCGGTCAGCGCGGCGCCGGCGCGCGTGAACATCGCCAGCGCCGTCTGCCGGTCCACGCGGTTCGCGGGCGGCCGCAGCGCCAGATCGCCGACGGTGCGGCCGCTGACGAGCCAGTGCAGGGCGACCCAGGGGTTGTACGTGGAGACCCGGGTGGCGTCGGTGCCGGCCGCCACGGTCAGCCCGCGGTCCAGCATGGCCCGGATCGGCGGGGCGTCCGCCGCGGCACCGGGACCGTAGCGCCGCAGGAACGCCTCGCCCTGGAAGGACAGCCGGTTCTGCACGGACATGGCGCCGCCCAGCGCGGCGACACGGTCGAGGCTGTCCGCGGAGACCGTCTCCGCGTGGTCGAACAGCCAGCGGTTGCCCGCCGGGAAGAGCCCCTCCGCGGCGAGTTTCTCGAACACCGCCAGGTCACGGCGGATGGTCTCGTCGTACGTGGCGTGCAGCCGGAACCCCCACCCGTTCTCCATGAGCAGGCGCACCGCCTTCTCGAACTCCGCCTCGTAGTCCGGGGCGAGTTCCGGACGCGGCTGGCTGAAGTTCTCGAAGTCGGCGGCGGCCCAGGTGAGGTTCTCGCCGGCGCCGTTCAGCCGCAGCCACGCGTCCCCGTCCTCGGGGCGGGCCGTCTCGATCCAGCGGGCGAGATCGTCGAGCTCCTGACCGGCCGTCTGCGGGAACAGGTGATACGCGATGCGCATCGAGAGCTGCCCGGCCTTGGCCAGTTCGATGACGGTGGCGTAGTTGCCGGGGAAGTTCTGGAACCCGCCGGCGGCGTCGATCGCCGAGGTCAGCCCGAATCTGTTCAGTTCGCGCAGGAAGTGGCGCGTGGAGGACTTTTGGTCCTCGCCCTCCAGCACCGGCGCCTTGGCCAGGGTGGAGTAGAGGATGAGGGCGCTGGGCGCGGCCAGCAGCATGCCGGTCGGTTCCCCGTCCCGGCCCCGCACGATCTGGCCGCCCCTGGGGTCGGGCGTGTCCCTGGTGAAGCCCGCGGCCCTGAGCGCCGCCCGGTTGAGCACGGCCGACTGGTACAGGTGCAGGACGAACACGGGGGTGTCGGGGGCGGCGGCGTTCAGCTCGGCGACCGTCGGCAGCCGGCGTTCGGCGAACTGCTCGGCCGACCAGCCGCCGACCACCCGCACCCACTGGCCCTTCGGGGTGCGGGCGGCCTGTTCCCGCAGCATGGCCAGGCCCTGGCGCAGGCTGCGCACACCGTCCCAGCGCAGTTCCAGCACGTAGTTGAGGCCGCCGCGGATCACGTGCAGATGGGCGTCGTTGAGGCCGGGGACCACCCGTCGCCCGAGGGCGTCGACCACCTTCGTGCCGGGGCCGACACGGGGAGCCACGTCCTTGTCGTCGCCGACGACGGTGATGGCGCCGTCACGGACGGCGAGCGCCTGCGCGTGCGGGCGGCCGGGATCCCCGGTGTGGATCTTCGCGTTGCGGACCACGAGGTCCGCGGCGTCGTCGGTGGCGTGCGGAACGAGCCCGCCGACGGGCATGGTTGACATCTCCTGAAAAACCCCTCCGGGAAGCGATTTCGACCCGAGTCGTCGCCGGCCGCCGGCGGACGGGGGCGGTCCGGCGGTGCGGGAACGCCCGGCTGACCGAGTCGACCGAGAGCGAATTCGCCCTCACCATTTCCGGGGCCAGGACCCCCCGGTGTTCCGCCCGCGCACCGGGGCTTGCCTCACGGTGCACCGGTGCTCGCGGGCCCCCGGCGCCGGGTGGGAGGGCGGCCGGGCGCCGGCAGTGCGCTCGGGGAACAGCGGCGGTGCGCCCGTGGGCAATCGCCGCCCGCCCGGCGGCCCTAGCGTGGCGATCAGCGGACCGGCACGCCCTCGGCGTGACCCGGCCGTACCGCCGGAAGTACCGGCATCCCATGAGCATCCCAGGAGATCCACATGTCCGACGCCGTCGAGCCGGTCAAGCCGGTGCTGGAGCCCGAGGCCGCCGCCTTCGCGGAGGCTACCGCCAACCCGCCCTACCTCTTCGACCTGCCGCCGGCGGAGGGCCGCAAGGCGGTCGACGAGGTGCAGTCCGGCGACATCGACAAGCCCGCGGTCGACGAGGAGTGGATCACCGTCCAGGGTGGTCCGACGGGCACCGTCCGCGCCCGGATCGTCAAGCCCGCGGGCGCCGGGGGCACCCTGCCGGTGATCGTCTACATCCACGGCGCCGGCTGGGTCTTCGGCAACGCCCACACCCACGACCGCCTGGTGCGCGAACTCGCCGTCGGCGCGAACGCCGCGGTCGTCTTCCCCGAGTACGACCTGTCGCCCGAGGCCCGCTACCCGGTCGCCATCGAGCAGAACTACGCCGTCGCCCGGTGGGTCGTGGAGGAGGGCGCGGCCAAGGGGCTCGACGGGTCACGGCTGGCCGTGGCCGGTGACTCCGTCGGCGGCAACATGACCGCCGCGCTGACCCTGATGGCCAAGGAGCGCGGCGACGTCCCGCTGGTCCAGCAGGTGCTGTTCTACCCGGTCACCGACGCGAACTTCGACACCGCCTCGTACCACCAGTTCGCCACCGGCTACTTCCTGCGCCGCGACGGCATGCAGTGGTTCTGGGACCAGTACACCACCGACGAGAGCGAGCGCGCCCGGATCACCGCGTCCCCGCTGCGCGCCACCACCGAGCAGCTCGCGGGTCTGCCGCCGGCCCTGGTCATCACCGGCGAGGCCGACGTGCTCCGCGACGAGGGCGAGGCGTACGCGAACAAGCTCCGCGAGGCCGGCGTCCCGGTCACCGCCGTCCGCTTCCAGGGCGTCATCCACGACTTTGTGATGCTCAACGCGCTGCGCGGCACCCACGCCGCGGAGGCCGCCATCACGATGGCCGTCACCACCCTGCGCACCGCCCTGCACGGGGCCTGAGGCCCGGCCCCGGGGCCTGTCCGCCGGAGCGGACCCGACCGGGGCGGTACCCGCTGCGCGGACGAGCGTGTTTTCGTCCGCGCAGTGGTGTCTCCGCCTACTCCGGTGGCCGCTCGTCCCGGCCGGCCAGGGCGACCACGACGACCAGGGCCGCCGCCAGCACTCCGGCGACCAGGGCCGGGGCCGGCGAGAGGGCCGCCGCCAGGGCGGCCGTCGCGACGGCGGGGAACGCCAGCCGTTCGCCCCGGCTCCGTTGGTGCGGCCTGACGTGTACGGCCCACACGGTGGCCAGGTAGACCGTCAGCGGCAGGGTGACCGCGGCGCCCGCCGCCGCCGGCGGGACACCGGGGTGCTCCGTGACCAGCTCGGCGTAGGCCGCCAGACCGGCCCCCTCGGCGGCCGCCGAGGCGAAGACGAGGTAGTGGCCGTAGGCCCAGGGGAACCTCCTGCGATGGGCCTGGTGCGTGGTGGCGAGAAGGGTGTGCGCGGGCCGGTCGAAGTACAGCCACCACATGGAGAAGACCATGAGCAGGCCGCCCGCCGCGAGGGCGTACAGGGCGCCGGCGCCGTGGTGCCGGTCGAAGGCGTCGCGGACCGCGATGCCGGCGGCCGAGACGGTCTCACCGAGCACGATGAGCGTGAACGATTCGTACCGTTCGCCGATGTGGTGCGGATGCCACGGCGTCATCCCGGCGGACTGCGCCCACACCGGCACCGACACCTCCGCCACGATCAGGGCGATGATCGCCGGGAGTCGCGCCGCGGACGGCAGCGCCGGCACGCCGACCCAGCCGGCCTGGCAGACCGTCACTCCGGTGGCGAAGCGGAGGGCGGTGCGCCGCCTGGCCGGATCCGACCGCGCGGCACGCAGCCACTGCGCCGCCAGGGCGGTGCGCAGCACGACGTAGCCCAGCGTGACGACGCGCAGATCGCCCTCCTTGAACGCCCGCGGCACGCCGGCGGCCAGGATCAGGGACCCCGTGAGCTGGACCAGCACCGTCAGCCGGTACGGGACGTCGTCGGGGTCGTAGGCGGAGGCGAACCAGGTGAAGTTCATCCACGCCCACCAGACGGTGAAGAACACCAGCGCGAAGCGCAGCGATCCGGCCAGGTAGTGCCCGTGGGTCACCGCCGCGGCCAGACCGGTGGACGCCTGCGCCACCGCGATGACGAAGCACAGGTCGAAGAGGAGTTCCAGCGACGTCGCGGACCGGTGCGGTTCACCGGGGTCCCGGCCCGGCATGCCGCCGCCCGGTCGCCCGCGCCGTGCTCCGGGCCGCGGCGACCCGCGCCGTGCTCCGGCCCGCAGCGGTGCGGGCAGGGCCGGGCTCAGCGCAGGGCTCCCGGAGCGGCCCCCACCGTCCGGTGGAAGGCGGGGCAGGCGCGGATCGTCCGCCGGAGCCGCTCGACGGGCACTTCCGCGTGCACGGTGACGTTCAGGCGGTACAGCACCTCGCCTCCCGCCGGCCCCGCCGAGGTGACGTTCAGCCCGCACAGCACCTCGCCCCCCGCCCATCCCGCCGAGGTCGCCCCGGTCAGCACCGCGCGGCCGGCCCGGACCGTCATCCTGCCGGGCACGCCTCCCCGGGACGGGCACTCGCCGTCGGCCGTCTCCGCCCCGGCGCCCACCGCCTGCGGCCCGGCCTCCGCCAGGGCGCCCGCAGCGTGCTCGCCGCCCCGCCCCGGCCCCAGGACGACCACATCGGCCCGTTCGCTCACCTTCATGCCTCTCCACGCGTCTCGGCCCACGCCGTGCGCGAGACGCTAGGAGGGGCGGCGCACCGGGGCGTGCCCACGGGCGCACGGGGGCTTGCCCGAGAACGAACACCGGGCGCGAACGCCCCGGTCAGTGCGCTGACGAGCACCACGGCATGCGCTCCTGGACAACGGGCCGGCGGCACGGGCGCCTAGCGTCACTCCGGTACACCCACCCCGGACCGCAGGAGGCGGATCATGACCACCAGCTCCCAGCATGCGAGCAGCCAGCCCTGGCTCCACCAGAAGGGCGAGATCATCCAGGAGTTCGGGACGGTCAAGCAGTTCCCCCTCGCGCTGTCCTACGAGACGCGGATGTACTCCTGCCAGCGGCTCAACAAGGTCCTGGCCGACACCCAGATCCTGTACGGCCTGTACAAGAAGCACCACTGGCTGATGCGCGGGGCGACCTTCTACCAGCTCCACCTGGTGCTGGACAAGCACGCCGGTGAGCAGCTCGAGATCGTCGACGCCCTCGCGGAACGGGTGCAGACCCTGGGCGGCGTCGCGGTGGGGGACCCCCGGCACGTCGCCGAGATCACCTCGGTCCCGCGTCCGCCGGACGGCGTGGAGGAGGTGCCGGCCATGCTGTCGCGGTTGCTCGAGGCCCACGAGACCATCCTGACCGAGGCGCACGACGCGGCCTCGCGCGCCGGTGAGATGGGCGACGACGGCACCGAGGACCTGCTGGTCTCGCAGGTGATCCGGACCGGCGAACTCCAGGCGTGGTTCCTGGCGGAGCACCTGGTCGACACCCCCCTCGTCCGTACCTGAGCCGACGGAGCGCCGGTACTCGGCCGGTCCGGGCCGCAGGGAAGGCGCGCGCGGGCGCCGGGCCGGCGCCCGCGCCCCGTGACTGCTCCGGCCGGCCGACACCGGCCACCCCTGCCGGTGGCGCCCCGGGACGCGAGTGTTTACCCGGCTTCCCGTGGGTCACGTGGTCTGTGGGAGACGACATGCCGGCCGGGAGCGCTCCGCCGCGTCCGCACGGCACGCGGACGCTCGGAGACGACAGCCACCATGGAAGGCAGAGCAATGACGGAGATCCGACCCGCCACGACGACCGACTCCGGCGCACCGGTGGAGAGCGACGAACACTCTCTGACCGTGGGGCCAGGGGGGCCGATCCTGCTGCAGGACGCCTACCTGATCGAGCAGATGGCGCAGTTCAACCGGGAGCGGATTCCCGAGCGCCAGCCGCACGCCAAGGGCAGCGGCGCGTTCGGCCACTTCGAGGTGACCGACGATGTCAGCGCGTACACCAAGGCGGCGCTGTTCCAGCCGGGCGCCCGCACCGACCTGGTCATCCGCTTCTCGACCGTCGCCGGGGAGCGCGGCAGCCCGGACACCTGGCGCGACCCGCGCGGCTTCGCGGTGAAGTTCTACACCAGCGAAGGCAACTACGACATGGTCGGGAACAACACCCCGGTGTTCTTCGTGAAGGACCCGATGAAGTTCCAGCACTTCATCCGGTCCCAGAAGCGCCGCGCCGACAACAACCTGCGCGACCACGACATGCAGTGGGACTTCTGGACCCTCTCCCCGGAGTCCGCCCACCAGGTCACCTGGCTGATGGGGGACCGCGGCATCCCGCGGACCTGGCGCCACATGAACGGTTACACCTCCCACACCTACATGTGGATCAACGCCGCCGGCGAGCGGTTCTGGGTGAAGTACCACTTCAAGACCGACCAGGGCATCGAGTTCTTCACCCAGCACGAGGCCGACCAGATGGCCGCGGCCGACACCGACTACCACACCCGTGATCTCTTCGAGCACATCCGGGACGGCGACTTCCCGAGCTGGACGCTGTACGTGCAGGTGATGCCGTACGAGGAGGCCGCGAACTACCGCTTCAACCCGTTCGACCTGACCAAGGTGTGGCCGCACGGGGACTACCCGCTCATCCCGGTCGGCCGCATGACGCTCGACCGCAACCCCACCGACAACCACGCCCAGATCGAGCAGGCGGCGTTCCAGCCCAACAACTTCGTCCCCGGCATCGGACCGAGCCCGGACCGCATGCTGCTGGCCCGCCTGTTCTCCTACGCGGACGCCCACCGCCACCGCATCGGGGGCAACTACCAGCAGCTGCCCGTGAACGCGCCCGTCGTCGACGTCCACACCTACTCCAAGGACGGGGCGATGGCGTACCGGAACACCACCGACCCGGTTTACGCCCCGAACTCCAAGGGCGGCCCCGCGGCGGACACCGAGCGCTACGGGTCCCCGCCGAGCTGGACGGCCGACGGCGAGATCACCCGCTCCGCCTACGTCTCCCACCCCGAGGACGACGACTGGGGGCAACCGGGCACCCTGGTGCGCGAGGTCATGGACGACGCCGCCCGCGACCGTCTGGTCGACAACGTCGTCGGGCACCTTCTCAACGGAGTGACCGAACCCGTCCTGGAACGGGCCTTCCAGTACTGGTCCAACATCGACGAGACCATCGGCAAGCGCATCGCCGACGGCGTCCGGGCCAAGGCCGCCGAGAAGGACCCCAAGGCCGCCGAACAGGGCAACCCGGCACGCAGCTCCATGCAGCACAAGGCCTGAGCCGCCCGGCCCGCCCGGGAGCGTTGGGGCAGCAGGGGTTCGCGCGCCCGGCGCCCGCATGATGCGGGTCGCCGCGGGCGTGCGCAGGAAGCGGGGGCACGCCCGCGGCCGGGGAACGGCGCCCCGGCCGCAAGAGCGGTGACGTGACAGGTGGCGTCCGCCGGCGTGGCGGGCGCCACCAGCACGCGCGGCTCGTCACCCCGCGCCCCCCCCACGTCGGCCGCCAGGGCCGCCGTCCGGTCGGGGAACACCCGCACGTTCCCCTCGGCCACGCACGTTCCCCTCGGCCACGCCGAGCCGGCGCAGCAGGCGGCCGGCGTCCGCTCCGGCAGACGGGTGCCGGAGCCGACCCAGTGGCTGGCCGCCCCCGTGGCACGCTGGCCGGCGCGCCTGCGCGCCCGGCAGGAACTCATCGGACGGCCCCGGACTGGACCGGCCCCGGCAGCTTCCGGCCACCGGGTTCCGCGCACCACAACGGTGGGGGCCCACAGATCCGGCCATCGCGAGGTGGGGCGCGTCTCCATTACGGCCTCCCGCAGCCCGCACGTAACGTCCCGGTAACCCCCGGGCCATGCACCGCGTTTCGCAGCGGAAGCACGGCTGCCCCCACCTCCCCACCCGTCGCGATCACCCAGGTGGCTCGATGAACCCCACTTCCCCCCACCCGCTGCCGCGCCGCTCGTGGCCACGCCCCGCCTCCGCCGCGGCGCTGGTCCTGTCCCTGATCGCCGTGGTCCTCGGGCTCGCCCCGGCCCCGGCGCGGGCCGCGAGCCTGCAGCAGGTCACGGGCTTCGGCTCGAACCCCGGCAATCTGCAGATGTTCCAGTACGCCCCCGACAACCTGCCGTCCGGGGCGCCGCTGGTCGTGGCCCTGCACGGCTGCACCCAGAGCGCGAGCGACTACTACGGCCACTCCGGCTGGCCCAAGTACGCGGACACGTACGGCTTCGCCGTGGTCTTCCCGCAGACCACCAGCTCCAACAACGCCAACTCCTGCTTCAACTGGTTCCAGTCCTCCGACTACACCCGGGGCCAGGGCGAGGCGCTGTCGATCAGGCAGATGGTGGACAACGCCAAGTCCCACTACGGCAGCGACCCCGGCCGGATCTACATCACCGGGCTGTCGGCCGGCGGGGCGATGACCTCGGTGATGCTCGCCGACTACCCCGACGTGTTCGCGGGCGGCTCGATCGACTCGGGCATCCCGGCGGGCTGCGCGACCGACCTCTCCAGCGGCCTGACCTGCCAGCACAACGCGGTCAGCAAGACCCCGCAGCAGTGGGGCGACGCGGTCCGCGGCGCCTCCGGCGGCTGGGGCGGCCCCTGGCCTCGCGTCGCGATCTGGCAGGGCACCGCCGACACCACGGTGAACCCGGCCAACGCCACCGAGTCACGCGACCAGTGGACGAACGTCTGGGGCATCAGCCGGACCCCGTCCTCCACCACCACCCTCACCGGCGGCACCACCCAGGCCGTGTACGACGACGCGAGCGGCAAGCCGGCCGTGGAGACCTTCTCCGTGTCCGGCATGGCGCACGGCCTCGCGGTCAACCCGGGCTCCGGCGCCGACCAGTGCGGCAGCACCGGCACCTACTACCTCAACTCCATCTGCTCGTCGTACTGGACCGCGAAGTTCTGGGGCCTGGACGGCGCGGGCGGGGGAGGAACCGGCAGTCTCCCCGCGCCCACCGGGCTCACCGTCACCGGCACCACCGACACCACCGCGTCGCTGGCCTGGTCCGCGGTGAGCGGCGCGGCGTCGTACACCGTGTACCGCGACGGCGCCAAGGCGGGTTCGGCCACCGGTACGTCGTACACCGACACCGGGCTGGGCTCCGGCACGAAGTACACCTACACCGTCGCGGCCACGGACTCCGGCGGCACGGCCGGCGCGCGCTCGGCGGCGGTCACGGCCACGACCACCGGGTACCAGCCGCGGTGCTTCACGGACAACAACTACAACCAGGTCGCGGCGGGCCGCGCCCACCAGAGCCTCGGCTACGTCTACGCCAACGGCTCCGACCAGAACATGGGCCTCTACAACGTCGCCGTCACCCACACCCTGAAGGAGACCTCCTCCGGCTACTACGTGATCGCCGACTCGGGCTGTCCGTCCTGACGGACGGGCCGGACGGGCCGCGTCCGGCGGCGGTGGCTCCGCGCGGGATCGCGCGGAGCCACCGCAGCACGTCGGCATCGGTGCCCCCGGCGCGACGCCATGCCGTGTGTTACCGTCATGCTTTTGCGTGGTCGTCGCGGTGGGCGCTGCTGCCTCCCCGGCCCCGCTCGTGCGTGGGCTGTGCAATCCTGCCGGGCCTTCCTCGGTACGTTCCCCTGCGGAAGGCTGTTCATGAAGCACCCCGAAGACCCCATCACCGCTCACGGCGGTCCCGCCCGGCCCGAGTCCACGGCCCCGGCGCCGCCCGAGGCCGTCTCCTTCGCCGGGTTCGGACTGCCGGCGCAGGTGCTGAGCACCCTGAGCGGGCTCGGGGTGCGCGAGCCCTTCCCGATCCAAGCCGCCACCCTGCCCGACGCGCTGAAGGGGCGCGACGTCCTGGGGCGCGGGCGCACCGGTTCGGGCAAGACGCTCGCCTTCGGCCTGCCGCTGCTGACCCGTACGGCCGGGCGGCGAGCCGAGCCGAAGCAGCCGCTCGCCCTGATCCTCGTGCCCACCCGGGAACTGGCCCAGCAGGTCACCCAGGCGCTGGCCCCGTACGCCGAGGCGCTGCGGCTGCGGATGGCGGCGGTCGTCGGCGGCATGTCGATCGGCCGGCAGATCGCCGAGCTGCGCCAGGGAGCCGAGGTGGTCGTCGCCACCCCCGGACGCCTGCACGACCTGATCGAGCGCAACGCCTGCCGCCTGGGACGGGTGCGGATCACCGTGCTCGACGAGGCCGACCAGATGTGCGACCTGGGGTTCCTGCCGCAGGTCGTCGACGTCCTCGACCAGGTGCACCCCGACGGTCAGCGCATGCTGTTCTCCGCCACCCTGGACCGCGACGTCGACCAGCTCGTCCGCGGCTACCTCCACGACCCCGTCGTCCACTCGGTCGACCCGGCCGCGGGCACGGTCACGACGATGGCGCACCACCTGCTGGTCGTCCACGGCCCCGACCGCTACGCCGTCACCACGGAGATCGCCGCCCGCGACGGGCGCGTACTGCTGTTCCTCGACACCAAGCACGCCGTCGACCAGCTCACCCGGCACCTGCGGGCCAGCGGCGTGCCCGCCGGCGCCCTGCACAGCGGCAAGTCCCAGCCACAGCGCACCCGGACGCTGGCCCAGTTCAAGGGCGGGCAGATCACCGCTCTGGTGGCGACCGACGTCGCGGCGCGCGGCCTGCACGTCGACGACCTCGACCTCGTGGTCAACGTCGACCCGCCCACCGACCCCAAGGACTACGTGCACCGGGCGGGCCGCACCGCCCGCGCCGGCGCGTCCGGCAGCGTGGTCACGCTGGTGCCGGCGGCCCTGCGCCGGGAGACCGGCCGCATGCTGGCCGAAGCCGGCGTCGAGGCGACCGTCACCAAGGTGCGCTCGGGCGAGGCCGAGCTGAGCCGGATCACCGGAGCCAAGGCGCCCTCGGGGGTCCCGCTCGACGGCGGGCCCGCCGCCCCCCGGCCCAAGAACACCAACGCCCCCTTCCGCGGCCTCGGCACCAGCAAGGGCGGCTCCCGCGGCGGCGACGGCAAGTCCAGGAAGGCGAGCGAGGCCCGCAAGCTCGCCGAGGCCCGCAAGGCCGCCCTCGTGCGCCGCAACGGCTGAGGGGCGCTGCCCGGCGGTGGGCGGGCCGATGCCGCCGGCGCCCCGTACCGCGCCCCGGCATGACAAGCTGTGCTCGTCCGTCCCCGAACCCCAGGAGGTCACCATGCCCGCAGAGCCCGTATCGACGGAAGGTTCGGAGCCGGACGCGCCGGAGCCGTCCCCTCTGGCGCCCGACAGCGACGGGAACTACGACCTCAAGCGCAAGTTCCGCGAAGCCCTGGCGCGCAAGCACGGTGCGCAGTCGGACGCCGCCGACGTCGCCGGCGGCCCCAACGCGTCGAAGGTGCGGGCGGCGCACGGCCCGGCCGCGAGCCAGCGGTCGTTCAGGCGCAAGAGCGGCGGCTGATCCGGCAGTTCCCGCGACCCGGCCGCCCTCGTCCCGTCGGCCGGGCCGGGTCCGTCCGACGCCGGCCGTGACCGCGTGGGCGGCCTCAGGGGTGGGCGAATCCGTGGCCGGCCTGCTCGAAGCAGGCCCGTGCCAGTTCCATGAGGCGGTCGAAGCCGTCGTCGGGGGACCACAGGGTGTAGGCCGTGGCCGTCGCGGCCTCGGCGGTATTGAGCGCCAGCTCCAGGCGCAGCTCGCAGCCGGCCGGAGTACGGCGGGCGGCCCAGTCCCGCAGTTCGCTCTTGAAGCGGGCCGCGTGCTCCCGCCTGGAGGCGGCGAGGGTGGGGGAGACGGCCTTCAGCCGCTTCTGCGCGCCCAGACGGTCGGAGAAGGTGGCGAGGTAGCCCAGGTAGATGGCCTGCAGGGAGGCCCACAGGGGCTCGTCCTCGGGGCGTTCGTCCATGAGGGAGCGCCACAGCTCGGGATCGCTGGGAGCCGGGTCGAGGACGATCGCCTCTTTCGAGGTGAAGTAGTTGAACAGAGTCGTCCGGGAGACTCCCGCCGCCGCCGCGATCTCGTCGAGGCTGACCGCGTCGAAGTCCCGCTCCTCGATCAGCCGCAGGGCCGCGTCCCGGATCGCCTGCCAGGTGGCGAGCTTCTTGCGCTCCCGTAGTCCCGTCCCGCTCCGGCTGGCCATGCCGGCAACCCTATGAGATCGCCGGACCCGAGACCAAACGGTCACGGAGCCGCTGCATGCACTCAGGCCAAAGTTGCATCCGGTCCAGAAATCGCCTTATGGTTGCTTGGGGCAATCAAACGGGGCGGGATTCGGGCCGCACCGAGGCTTGTAGGCGGGGATTCATGAACAGTGGTGCGCACGAGGAGCCTCTCGGCGACGTCGTCCGGCAACTGGCCGCGATCGCCGCGATACGGCGGCGGCTGGTCCGCCGGCTGCCGCAGGGTCTTGGCAACGGCTCCGCCGTGCTCGCCGCCCTCGCGCACTGCGGAGAGACCCGGCTCCAGGAACTGGCCCACCACATGGACTGCGACCTGTCGGTGGTCAGCCGGCAGGTGGCGCATCTGGAGCAGCAGGGCGCGGTGACCCGCCGGGCCAACCCGGAGGACCGCCGCTCCAGCCTGGTCAGCATCACTCCGCAGGGCCGCGCCCTGGTCGACGACCTCGTGCGGATCCACGTCGGCCTGATCGGCGCGGCCACCGCCGACTGGACGCCGCAGGAGCTGACCACGCTCACGACGCTGCTCGAACGGCTGCAGGGCGGTCTCTCCCGCCGCGCGCACACCGCGGAACCGGGCGACGACGCACCCGGCCGCGCCGCCACCGGCGGTTCACCCACCCCGCTCGCGCGTCCGGCGCGGGACGGGGCGCACGCCTGACCGGCGCGACGATTCCACCACCACACCGAAGATCTCCTCTCCCGCGACGGCGCGGGAGCATTCCGACGACTCTCAGGGGAAGACAGCACGTGTCACAGCAAGGGAGTACGGACGTCGCCGAGGCCCACGCCGGCGACGCTCCGATGACACACCGGCAGATCATGGAGGCCCTCTCCGGCCTCCTGCTCGGCCTGTTCGTGGCGATCCTTTCCAGCACGGTCGTGTCCAACGCCTTGCCGCGGATCATCGCCGACCTGCACGGCGGCCAGTCCGCCTACACCTGGGTGGTGACCAGCACCCTGCTGGCGACCACGGTCTCGACCCCGATCTGGGGCAAGCTCGCCGATCTGACCAGCAAGAAGCTGCTCGTGCAGCTCTCCCTGGTCGTCTTCATCGTGGGTTCTGCCGCGGCCGGCCTGTCGCAGAACACCGGCATGCTCATCGGTTTCCGCGTGGTGCAGGGCCTCGGCGCCGGCGGTCTCACCGCGCTCGCCCAGGTCATCCTCGCCTCGATAATCCCCCCGCGTGAGCGCGGCCGTTACAACGGCTACCTCGGCGCGGTCATGGCGCTCGGCACCATCGGCGGCCCGCTGCTCGGCGGCGTCATCGTCGACACCTCCTGGCTGGGCTGGCGCTGGTGCTTCTACGTCGGCGTCCCCTTCGCGCTCGCGGCTCTGGTCGTCCTCCAGCGCACCCTGCGGCTGCCGCTGGCGACCCGGGACGTCAAGGTCGACTTCCTGGGCGCCGCCCTCGTGGCCGCCGCGGTCTCCCTGCTGCTGATCTGGGTCTCCCTGGCCGGCGACAACTTCGACTGGTGGTCCTGGCAGACCGTGGCCATGGTGCTCGCCGCGGCCGCCCTGGCCGTGTGCTTCGTGCTGGTGGAGCTGAGGACGCCCGAGCCGATCATCCCGATGCAACTGTTCCGCAACCGCACGCTGACCCTCTCGGTCGTCGCGAGCCTCGCGGTCGGCACCGCGATGTTCGGCGCGACGGTGTTCCTCAGCCAGTACTTCCAGATCAGCCGCGGTGACTCGCCGACCAGGGCCGGCGTGATGACCCTGCCGATGATCATCGGTCTGGTGGCCTCGTCCACCGTCGTCGGCCGGCTCATCAGCGCCTACGGCAAGTGGAAGCGGTACCTCGTCGTCGGCGGTGTGCTGCTGATAGCCGGCCTGGCCCTGATGGGCACCGCCCGCGCCGACACGGCCTACGGCGTGCTCGCCGTCTACATGTTCCTGATCGGCTGCGGCGTCGGCATGACGATGCAGAACCTGGTCCTCGCCGTGCAGAACACGGTGCCGATGCACGAACTCGGCGCGGCCAGCTCCGTCGTGGCCTTCTTCCGTACGCTCGGCGGTGCCATCGGTGTCTCCGTACTGGGCGCCGTGCTCGCCTCCAAGGTCAGTGCCTACATGGCCGACGGCCTCGCCGAGCTGGGGGTCAAGGCCTCGGGCGGCGGCTCCCTGCCGGACATCAGGACCCTGCCCGCTCCGATCGCCGCCGTCGTCGAGGACTCCTACGGACATGCCACCGGCGTCATCTTCCTCATCGCCGCGCCGATCGCCCTGGTCGCCCTGATCGCCATCCTCTTCATCAAGGAGATCCCCCTGCGGACCGCCGTCGACGACACCGCCGGCGTGCAGGCCGCGGGACTTCCCGGCCCCTCCGAGCCCCTTCCGGCCGCAGCCGTGGCGGACACCGGCTCGCAGGGGCCCGGCGCGGGCACCGCCGGCTCGGACCGGCCCGGCGACGACCCGGCCGACGCCGGAGCACCCGCCTCCCGGTGAACCACCCCACCCCGGCCCCGGCCGACCGGCCGGAGCCGGGGCGCCGTAGACCCTGACGACCCGCGGCGACGCGGCCCAACACCCCTGCGCGGCAGAGCCGTACGGCGCCGCCGCGGACGACACGGCTCCACCCCTGGCCGGGGCGGCCATCCCGGGATGGCCGCCCCGGCCTTCGCCATGCGGCGCGAGCCCGGCCGCCCCGGCCTTCGCCGTGCGGCGCGGATCCGGCCACCCGCGCCGGTCATGGGGCCGGGGCCCCCGCGCCAGGGGGCTCGTCCGGGGCGAGTCGGGCGTGCCGGTCATGAGGCCGGGGCCCTGTGCGTCACGGGTCTCGTCCGGGGCGGGTCGGGCCGGCCACCAGGCCGTCGTCGGCGACGGAGCCCCGGCGCGAGGCCACCCGGCACGCCGCGCGGCACGCCGCGCGGTCCGAGCCGCCCGTGGTGTCCGGGGTGGCCGGTCAGCGCCAGTCAGGGGCGCCGGAGGCCGGTGACAGGGCGCTCTCGATCTTCGTCCGCGTCTCCCGCATGACCGCCACGATCCGGGCGCCGTGCTCCTCGCTGAGCCGCGCCACCGGCACCGAGCAGCTGATGGCGTCGATGGCCGGTGTGTCGTACCGCAGGGCGAAGCCGAAGCCGGCGATGCCCGGCACGGTCTCCTCGCGGTCGATGGAGTAGCCGCGCTCGCGTGTCCGGGCGAGGTCGGCGAGCAGCGTGCCGCGTTCGGTGTGCGTGTTCCCGGTGAGGGCCGCCAACGGGCCGTCGGGCAGCGGGAGCCGGTCGTCCGGCCGCTCGGCGAGCAGAGCCTTGCCGAGCGCCCCGGCGTGGGCCGGGATCCGCCGGCCCACCCGGCTGATGGTGCGCAGGTACTCGTGGGACTCGCGCGTGGCGAGGTAGACGACGTTCGGGCCGTCGAGCCGGGCCAGATGGATCGTCTCGCCGAGCGCGTCCGAGGCCTCGTCGAGGCAGGGGCGGACCACGCGCACGCGCGGGTCGCTGTCCAGGTAGCTCGTGCCCGTGTGCAGGGCGCGGATCCCGATCCCGTACAGGGAGCCGGTGGTGTCCGAACGGACCCAGCCGCAGCCGACGAGCGTCTGCAGCAGCTGGTACATGCTGCTGCGCGGCACGCCCAGTTCCCCGGCGAGTTCGTCCAGCCGGGCCGGCCGGTCGCCACGTGCGGCGAGCAGCTCGAGCAGGGCGACGGTGCGGGCCGCCGACTTGACCTCCCGGACCCGGCTGCTCTCTGACATGGCCACATCGTAGATCCGTGCTGTCGCACATCTTGACCGTTCCCGGCCGAACCGCTTAGCTCCGTTCCCATACATGTCCGTCGTCTGCATATGAGGATGAGCGCCGTGAAGCGGTTCAGCACGTTCAGCCGGCTGAACGGTGACTGCTTCCGCTTCGCCGACGACGCCACCACCGCCGAGTTCAAAGGGGAACTGGCATGCCACTCGTCGTAGTAGGGATCAGCGTCCTGGTCCTTCTGTTCCTGATGACCCGACTGAAGCTCAACGGCTTCGCCGCGCTCCTGCTCGTCGCGGTCGGCGTCGCGCTGGTCCAGGGGATACCGGTGGCCGGCATCCCCGACGTCCTCGCCGAGGGCGTCGGGGGGCAGATCGGCGACACCATGCTCACCATCGGACTCGGCGCCATGATCGGCCGGGTCATGGGCGACTCCGGAGCCGCCCAGCGGATCGCGGACCGGCTGCTGGACGCGTTCGGGCCACGCTGGGTCCAGGTGGCGATGGTGGTCACCTCGATGCTCATCGGTGTGACCATGTTCTACGAGGTGGCCTTCATCATCATCGTGCCCATCGCCTTCACGCTGGTCAGGGTCACCAGGGCGAACCTGCTGTGGGTGGGCCTGCCGATGTCGATCGCCCTGTCGACGATGCACAGCTTCCTGCCCCCGCACCCCGGCCCGACCGCCGTGGCCGCGACCTTCCACGCCTCCGTCGGACACACCCTCTTCTACGGCCTGTTCATCGCCGTACCGGCCGGTGCGCTGATCGCGCTCGTGTGGCCGCGCCTGCCGTTCGTCAGGGCGATGAACCCCTCGGTGCCCCACGGCCTGGTCGCCGAGCGCGAGTTCACCGACGAGGAGATGCCCGGCCTGGGCTGGTCGCTGTCCGTCGCTCTGTTCCCGGTCGTGCTGATCGCGGGCGCCGCCGTCGTCGACATGGTCACGTCGGGTGAGAGCCCGGTCCTGCACACGGTCGCCTTCATCGGTTCGGCACCGATCGCGCTCCTGCTGACCCTCGCCCTCGCGGCCTGGGCGTTCGGACCGCGCATCGGCCGCAGCATGGCCGACGTCAGCGCCTCCTGCGGCTCGGCGGCCCAGGCCATGGCGATGATCCTCCTGGTCATCGGCGCCGGCGGCGCCTTCAAGAACGTCCTCGTCGAAGGCGGCATCTCCGACTACATCAAGGACGTCACGGAGAGCTGGCCCGTCTCGCCGATCGTCCTGGCGTGGCTGATAGCCGTCATCCTGCGCGTCGCGCTCGGATCCGCGACGGTCGCCGTCGTCACGGCGTCCGGCGTGGTCCTGCCGCTCCTGGCGGGCAGCGGCACCCACCCCGAGATGATGGTGCTCGCCGTCTCGTGCGGTTCGATCGCCTTCTCCCACGTCAACGACCCGGGGTTCTGGCTGTTCAAGGAGTACTTCAACCTCTCCGTCCTCGACGCCATCAAGGTACGCACCACCTACACGACCGTGCTCGCCGTCCTGGGCCTCGGCGGTGTCCTGGCGGGCGAACGGGTGCTCGACGCGCTCGCCCTCTGAGACACCCGAGGCCTCCGCCGACCCGAGAAGCCACTGAACACGAGGAACCCGACCAGCATGAGCCAGCCGACCATCGCCCACTTCGCCGTCTACCCCGTCGCCGGCCGCGACTGCATGGAGCTGAACCTCTCCGGCGCCCACGGCCCCTTCTTCACCCGCAACATCGTCGTACTCACCGACTCCGACGGCCGTACGGGACTGGGGGAGGTGCCCGGGGGCGAGAAGATCACCCGGACGCTGCGGGAGGCCGAGTCACTGGTCGTCGGCGCGAAGGTGGGCGACTACAAGCGCGTCCTGCGCGAGATCGGAAGCCGGTTCGCCGACCGCGACGCGGGCGGACGGGGCGCCCAGACCTTCGACCTGCGCACCACCGTCCACGCCGTCACAGCCGTCGAGTCGGCGCTGCTCGACCTGCTCGGCCGGCACCTCGGCGTACCGGTCGCGGCGCTGCTCGGAGACGGCCAGCAACGGCGGTCCGTACGGGTGCTCGGCTATCTCTTCTACGTGGGCGACCCCGGCCGCACGGACCTGCCGTACGTCCGGGAGCCCGACTCGGACGTCGACTGGTACCGGCTCAGGCACGAGGAGGCCCTCACGCCCGAGGCGATCGTCCGCAGGGCCGAGGCGGCGTACGACCGCTACGGCTTCCGGGACTTCAAGCTCAAGGGCGGTGTCCTGCCGGGCGCCGAGGAGGTCGAGGCCGTACGCGCCCTCAAGGACCGCTTCCCCGGGGCCCGGATCACCCTCGACCCGAACGGCGCGTGGTCCCTGCGCGAGGCGGTCGAGCTGTGCTCGCCACTGGTGGGCACGCTCGCCTACGCCGAGGACCCCTGCGGGGCGGAGGGCGGCTACTCGGGGCGGGAGATCCTCGCCGAGTTCCGCCGCGCCACCGGCCTGCCCACGGCGACCAACATGATCGCCACCGACTGGCGGCAGCTCACCCACGCCCTGGCCCTGCAGTCGGTGTCCATTCCGCTGGCCGACCCGCACTTCTGGACCATGCAGGGCTCGGTGCGCGTGGCCCAGTTGTGCAACGCGATGGGCCTGACCTGGGGCTGTCACTCCAACAACCACTTCGACATCTCACTCGCCATGATCACGCACTGCGGCGCGGCGGCCCCCGGCGAGTACAACGCCCTGGACACGCACTGGATCTGGCAGGAGGGCCTGGAGCGGCTCACCGTCGACCCGCCACGGATCGCCGACGGAGAGATCGCCGTCCCCGACGCCCCGGGCCTGGGCGTCGAGCTCGACATGGACCGCCTGCTCGCCGCTCACGAGCTGTACCGCGAGGAGGCGTTGGGGGCGCGGGACGATGCCGCCGCGATGCGGTACCTGATGCCAGGCTGGGAGTTCGACGCCAAGCGGCCCTGCCTGGTGCGGTAGCCGGCCCGCCGGGGCCCGGGTCCACCGGCCGGACGGCGGCCCGGGCCCGGGTGCGGACCGCGGACGATGCGTTGTCCGCGGACCGAACGGGGGCCGGTCCGTCAGGTCCACCCGTCAGGCCCATTCGGAGGTGCTGCGGTAGCACCCGCCGCGGCTTGCCCGGACGCTGGATCTGGATGTGAACGCGCCGCCGCCCTTCGCGCGGCTCCAAGTCCGGGAGGACCTCGTGACCGCTCCGTCGCCCACCGCCGGCGCACCGCCGAACCGCTACGACGACCTGCGGGCCCTGGTGATCAACTGCACCCTCAAACGGTCACCGGAGACGAGCAACACCCAGGGACTGATCGACCGGAGTACCGGCATCATGGAGGCGCAGGGCGTGCGCGTCGACGTCGTTCGGGCCGTCGACCACGACATCGCCACCGGTGTGTGGCCCGACATGACCGAGCACGGCTGGGAGACGGACGCCTGGCCGGACCTCTACCGGCAGGTCCTGGCGGCCGACATCCTCGTGCTGGCGGGTCCGATCTGGCTGGGCGACAACAGTTCCGTCATGAAACAGGTGATCGAGCGCCTCTACTCCTGCTCCAGCCTGCTCAACGACGCCGGCCAGTACGCCTACTACGGCCGTGTCGGCGGCTGCCTGATCACCGGCAACGAGGACGGCGTCAAGCACTGCGCCATGAACGTGCTGTACAGCCTGCAGCACCTGGGCTACACCATCCCGCCCCAGGCGGACGCCGGATGGATCGGCGAGGCCGGCCCCGGACCCTCGTACCTCGACCCCGGATCGGGCGGCCCGGAGAACGACTTCACCAACCGCAACACCACCTTCATGACCTGGAACCTGCTGCACCTGGCGCGGGCGCTGAAGGACCTCGGCGGCATCCCCGCCTACGGCAACCAGCGCACCGCCTGGGACGCCGGATGCCGCCACGACTTCGAGAACCCCGAACACCGTTAGGACGCACGCCCGGGCAGCGCACCCGCCCGGCGGCCGCCTGCGCCACGGAACCGGCAACGCGCCGTGCCCGTGCCGGCTTGTGAACGTTCCCTTCGACCGGAGGAGGCGGCCCATGGCGAGCGGCCGAGGGCCGTTGGACCCCGCGCCCTCCCGCGGGCCACGGCACGGGAGAGCGCCGGACCGGAAGCGGGCGCGGCAGCGGCCGGGGCGCACGCGCGGCGCTGCGGCCGCCGTGCTCCCCGCCGCCTCCGCGGCCGGCCACCCACTCGGGCTCCGCCGTGCCCGGCGGACCGGCCGCGACGGCGGGAACCGTGCCGCCACGGGTCGTCGGGGCGCACCGTGACCGTGGACGAGGACGAGCCGTACGGTGCCGACGGCACTCCCTACGCGCTGGCCCTCCGGCCGTTCCGCGGACCGGTGTACCTGCGGCTGGCGGACGGGCGACGGATCCGGATGCCGGCGCACCGCTGGCACGCGCGGCCCACCGCGGCGGACAGGACGGTGCTGGAGCGCTGTGCCGGCCCGGTCCTCGACGTCGGCTGCGGGCCGGGCCGGCTGTGCAGAGAACTGCTGAGCCGGGGAGTCTTCGCGCTCGGGGTCGACATCGCGCCCAGAGCGGTCGCCCTGACCAGCGCCCTGGGCGGGCTCGCGCTCTGCCGTTCGGTCTTCGACCGGCTGCCGGCCGAGCGAGGCTGGCAGACCCTGCTGCTCATCGACGGCAACATCGGCATCGGAGGAGACCCCCAGAGCCTGCTGCGACGCTGCGGCGGCCTCCTCTCCCCGACGGGCCGCCTCGTCATCGAGGTCGAATCCGACGACGTCGAGGAGTCGTGCACGGCCCGGCTGGAGGACGCCCGGGGCCGGAGCGGACCTCCCTTCCCATGGGCGCGGCTGGGCCGGGAAGCGCTGCACAGGATCGCCGGGAACCTCGCCCTCAGCGTCACGGACGAGTGGACGAGCGGGCGCCGGTGCTTCGTCACCGCCCGGTTCCGATGAGGGCGCGGCGGGCGCACCCGCGGCGGCGTACGCGCGGCGGGCGCACCCGCGGCGCCGTACGCCTCCCGTCCGGTAGTGACTACGGCGTGGCGGGCCGGTCCGGGGAGCGGAGCACGAGCAGGGTGATCTCGCTGGGCGCGAAGACACGGAACGGCGGTCCCCAGAAGCCGGTGCCGCGGCTGGTGTAGAGGAGGGTGCGGGCGCCGTGCCGGCTGAGGCCGGCGACGGTGGGCTGGTCGATGCGGACCAGGTGGTGGAAGGGCCAGATCTGGCCGCCGTGGGTGTGACCGGAGAGCTGGAGGTCGATCCCGGCGGCCGCCGCCCGGTCGATGAACTTGGGCTGGTGCGCCAGGAGCAGGACGGGCAGGCCGGGGTCGGCGCCGTCCAGGGCTCCGGCGAGGTGGGCGCGGTGGCCCGCCAGGCCGGAGGACTCGGCGGTGACGTCGTCCACGCCGGCGACCACGAGGGTGTCGCCGCCGCGCTCGAGCAGCAGGTGGCGGTTGCGCAGCGGCTCCCAGCCCAACTCGTCCATCAGGTCGACCCAGCCCTGGGCCTCGCTGTAGTACTCGTGGTTGCCGGTGACGTACACCCGGGCCCGGGTGGCGCGCACGGTGCCGAGCGGGGCGGCCTGGGCGCGGCGGCGTTCGGCCGTGCCGTCCGCGATGTCACCGGTGTGGCAGACCAGGTCGGCCTCCAGGGTGTTCACCGTCTCGCACACCCGCGCCGACCAGCGGGCGCGGTCCAGCGGGCCGTAGTGGGTGTCGGTGATGAGGGCGACGCGCAGGCCGTCCAGCCCGGCGCCCAGTCGCGGCAGCGGCACGTCGAGCCTGCGCACGCGTGGCACGCGGCGCGCCTCGGCGTACCCCCAGACGAGCAGTACGGCGGCTACGCCGAGCACGGCCCAGGTGACGATGCGGGCCCGGTCCTGGCTCTCACCGACGCCCGCCACGGTCAGCGCGAGCCGCAGCAGCACGCCGAGCAGCACGGACCAGGTGAACAGTACCCAGCTCGTGCCCAGCAGGGTGTCGCCGACGATCGCCGCCCGGTCCTGCTGGCGCCGGCCGTGGCCGCGCACCATCGCGAGCGGCATACCGGCGAGGCCGAGGACGAACAGGGCGGTGCCGGCGAGCGTGCCGGGCAGCGGCCAGTGCTGGCCGGTGTACAGGAGCACCCAGCACGGCACGGCCCACAACAGGACGGGGGCGACCAGGGGTATGAAGCGCATCAGGCGGTGCAGCCGGCTCCGCCGCGGCGCCCGCGCTTCGCTGTCGGCGGATCGGGTGCTGCTGGTGTCGGTCACGCTTGGCCTCTCTGCCCGGGCTGCCGTCTCGCGCACTGTATCCGGTCGTCCGTGGAAGGGCCGGGCGGATGTTCGGGAGCGGAGCACCGCCGTCGAGCCGAACCCCGAATCCCGAATCCCGAATCGCTGAGGCCGGCCGGTGCGGAGCGGAGCGGATCCCGGGCCCGCGATGTCCCCGGGCCCGGGCTCGGCACCCGACCCGGCCGGCCCCAGGTGACATGCGGAGGCCGGACCGTCCGGGAACAGGCGCGCCTACGCCGGAACGGGCCGCACCTCGGCGTGTGGTGCGGTGAGGCGTCCGGTCCTGGCCAGGGCCGCGACTGCCGCGGCGCAGGCCGTCCCGGTCGCGGTCAGCGCCGCCCAGGGCAGCCAGGTGGCGTCCTGGCGCTGGGCGTAGTCCCACAGCGCGCCGGTGCCCAGGTTGCCCAGGGTGATGCCGAGGCCGGAGACGGTGTTGTAGAAGCCGTAGTGGGTGGCCACCAGGCGGTTCCCGGCCAGGGCGACGACCGTGTCCATCTCGAAGGGGTAGACGATCGCGGACCCGGCCGCCAGCAGGACCACGGCCACCACCAGCGCCGCCAGTACGGCCCTCGGGGCGTCGCGCGGGCTGAGAGCCAGTGGTACGAACGCGAGCCCCATCGCCGCCAGCCCGCGCACCAGCGCCTCACCGGGCCGCCAGCGCTTCTTGGCCCAGCCGGTGAGCCGTAGCTGGCCCACGACGGCGACCGCGGCCGAGACGACGAACAACCCGCTGGTGACCGCCGTGCCCCGGGCTCCGAGAGACTGGGCCGCCGCGAGCGGCAGGGCGAGGTAGACCTGGAAGGCCAGGACGTACGAGCCGATCATCGCCGCGGAGAAGAGCAGGAAAGGCCGGTTGACCACGACGCTGCGCCACTGCGTGAGCACACTCTCCTGCCCGCCGTCGCGTGTGTGCCGGTGATGCGCGGGCAGCGCACGCCACTGCAGCAGGGTGAGGAGGGCGAAGACGCCGGCGGCGACGGCGCACACGAGCCGGAAGTCGGCGGCCAGCAGGGCGAGTCCGACGAGGGGGCCGAGCAGCATGCCCGCCTGGTAGTAGACGTTGAAGGTGGCGAAGGCGTCCACGCGCCGCTCGCCGGCCTCGGCGGCGAGATGGGCGCGCACCGCCGGATTGAACAGGGCGCCGGCGAAGCCTGTCGCGGCGGAGGCGGCGATGAGGGCGGGCAGGTCATCCACCCAGCCGAGCAGGCCGAAGCCCAGGGTGCGCAGCAGGCACCCGGCCATGATGGGGATCTTGTGGCCGAAGCGGTCGGCGAGCGTGCCGCCGATGAGGAACATGCCCTGCTGAGAGAAGTTGCGGACGCCGAGGACGAGTCCGACGGCCCAGGCGGCCAGCCCCAGTCCGTCGGACAGGTGAGCGGCGAGGTAGGGCATGAGCATGTAGAAGGAGAGATTGATGGCGAACTGGTTGGCCATCATCAGCCGTGCGCCGGGTGGGAAGGACAGGGTCTGCTGCCACAGGTGCCTCATCGGGCGGCTCCCACGAGGGCGTCGCGGCCGGAGCGGGCGAGCGGGTCGACGACGCGGGTGCAGCGGGTCCAGCGGGTGACGGTGCGCTCCCGGCCGTCGGAGATCTCGTCGGGGTCGTCGGCGGGCAGGTGGCCGAGGAGGTCGTGGCGGCGGCAGTAGGCGTCGTCGAAGACCGTGCCCACGTAACGCTGCGGTCCGTCGGGGAAGACCGCGGCGATCCGCGTCTCCGGTGGCAGGGTGCGGGCCAGCCAGCGGGCGACGAGCGCGACGGCGCCGACGCTCCAGCCGCCGGTGGCGTAGTGGTGGCGGGCGAGGTGGCGTGCGGCCCACACGGCTTCCGGGGCGGCGACCCAGTGCACCTCGTCGAAGAGGCCGTAGGCGACGTTGCCGGGGTGGATGCTGGAGCCCAGCCCGCGCATGAGGCGGGCGGCGGGGGGCTGACCGAAGATCGTCGAACCGGTGGTGTCCACCCCGACGATCCGCATCCGCGGGAAGTACTCACGCAGCACGGAGCCGACGCCGGCGGAATGGCCGCCGGTGCCGACGGAGACGACCAGGGCGTCGACGCGGCCCAGCTGGGCGACGAGTTCGCGGGCGAGCGGCGCGTAGCCGGCGACGTTGTCGGGGTTGTTGTACTGGTCCGGGCACCAGGCATCCGGACGGACGGCCAGCAGCTCTTCGACGCGCTGCCGGCGGGCCTCCTGCCAGCCGCCCTCCGGGTGAGGCGTGGCGACGAGGTCGATCCGCGCGCCGTAGGCGGTGAGCAGGCCGGTCATCAGCGGCTCCATGCCGGGGTCGGTGACGACGGTGACCGGATGGCCGTAGGCCGCGCCGGCCAGCGCCAGACCGAGGCCCAGGGTGCCGGACGTCGACTCGACGATGCGGGCACCGGCGACGAGCCGGCCGCTCTCGCGGGCGGCGCGGACCATGTGCAGGGCGGTGCGGTCCTTGATGCCGCCGGGGTTGTAGCCCTCGAGTTTGGCCCAGAAGCCGCGGCCGGCGGCGGTGAAGGGGGCGCCGATCCACAGCACGGGCGTGTCGCCGACCAGGCCGGCGGGGGTGTGCAGGGGGTGTTTGGCGTCGGCCGGCACCTGGGCGGGGGGTGTCGACGGCGTTGTGGGGGCTGGTCGGTTCGGGGCGTGCTCTTGGTTCATGACGTGCGTCTCCTGCGGTCGGCGCGTCCCGGGGACAGCCGACCGCTGTGTGAGGAGGGAGAGGAAACAGACGGAGCTGATCGCTCGCCGCGCGCCCCGGATCGGGGGGGCGCGGCGAGGGGCCGATCAGGTCCGCCACACGCCGAGAAGAGCCCGCGCATGTCCGGCGGACAGCGCCAGGAAGGAAGACGGTGTCCGGCGCGGAGCCAGGGGTTGGTGGGGCGGACCGGGAGCGAAGAGTCCGGCCGGGAGAACGGCAGGGTGGGACGAGTGCGGCGTAGCCAGGTCACGGGGCGGTGGACCGGCCGGCTCGTCAAGACCGCAGCAGTGAGCCCGGTCGTCCTGAGTGGGCGCGGGCGCATGCGGCCCGGCCGTGCTCCCATGCGCGTGAGGCCGCTCCCCGCACGTGTGGGCAGACGCCTGCAAGAGGACGTCGGCACGCTGGGCGGGGGTGGCCGTCGGGCCGTGGGAGCAGGCGAAGACATGCATGAGCGTGGTCAGCAGCACGACGAGCGCCGCCCCGGCCCACGGCACGGAGCAGCGACGCGTGACTAATTCGGCTCGCATGAACACGAAGAGTAGTCGAGTGAGTGCGTCAGATCTGCCTGATCACTCACCGCCACACCAAGAACGCTCAGGTGACCCGCGGCGCGAGCGAAGCTGATCTCAAGTCGGGGGAGCCGCCTCGCTGTGAAACGATCAGTCAGTCACCCAGGACCCGTTCCCACAGCAACGCATCCCGCCAACTCCCGTCGAGGAAGATCGAGGAGTGCGCGACGCCGCACGGGCTGAACCCGTTGCGGCGCAGCACCCGCTGCGAGGGAAGGTTCTCCAGGTTGGTGGACGCCTCGGCGCGGTGCAATCCGAGTTCGTCCGTCATGACCCGGAGGGCGAGCCCGACGGCCCGCCCGGCGTGCCCTTGATTCTGGGCGACGCCGGCGATCCAGTATCCGACGGAACCGCGGCGAAGGTGCGGCTGCGGCAGGATGCCTCCGACGGTGACCTGCCCGATCACCAGGTCGTCGGCGAGCACCACACCCGGCCAGACCGTACCGGCCCGGTATCCGGCCAGCAGCCTGTCGATCCGCTCCGCCTGGCCCTCCGGGGTGAAGAAGCTCGCCGGCTGGTCCGGTTCCCACGGCCGGAAAGTCTCGAAGTCCCGCACCCGGTGCGCGGCGATCGGGCCGGCATCGGTGGGCTCTATCAGACGGATGCTGGTGCTGCTGCGCATGGGCTGATCCTCTCGAAGGAGATGTATCGCATCTACCGGCACCTGATGCCGGGCAGCATCGCGAACGACAGCCGGCTGGTCGTTTCCTCGGATACTGCCTGGGAAGAACAGACAGCCATCGCACCATTGCCCCGTTCGTCCCCACCTCGGGGACCTACGGCCCCTGCCCGCCCCTGCCCGCAGGCAGACATCCTGTAAATGGTCATCATCTGTCGCTGAGGGACGGTGATCCACCGATGACATCTGATTGCTCGTCCCCCTCGCGGCTTCGCTCCAGGTACAGGCATCAGCGATCCTCTGCGTCCGGAGGCGAATGAGGGGGTGCTGGGCGCTAGGCCACACGGGTCGAACCGGACAAGTCGCAGAGTGAGAGCGAGAACAGGGCAGTGCCCCGGGCCGAGGGGGACGACGGGCGCTCGCGTCGGAGCAGGTCCTCGCCTGCACGCGTCAAGAACACCTCAAGGAAATGCCCTACGGCGTTATGGCCCCGCCAACACGGCTGGCCAAGCGACGCACACGCGCCTGTACTGAATGGGTGAATGGGTCGGTTTCCAACGGCCTCCTCCTCGCCTTGCTTATTTGCCGCAATCTGGCGTCCCCCTCCGTCACCGTCACCGGGGTGTCACTCATGTCGGATATCGGATTCATCGTCCTCGTCATCGCCGTGTTCGCCCTCATAGGTCTGATCGCCAGGGGAGTGAGCCGGCTGTGAGCCTGGACAACATCGTCGGCCTGGTCGTCGCGATCTGTCTGGTGATCTACCTGGTCGTGTGCCTGATCTTCCCCGAGAAGTTCTAGCTGCGTCCCTCACGGTCCGCAGCCGGGAGGTTCTCCATGAACGCCACTCTCGCGGGCTGGCTGCAGATCATCGCTCTGGTCGGTGCGCTGGCCCTGACCTTCCGCCCGCTCGGCGACTACATGGCCCACGTCCTGACCTCCCCCCGTCACTGGCGGGCGGAGCGCCTGGTGTACCGGGCCGGTGGCGTACACCCGGACACCGAGCAGACGTGGCCCGGCTATCTGCGCAGCCTGCTGGCGTTCTCAGTGGTCTCGGTGCTGTTCCTGTACGGCTTCCTGCGGTTGCAGAGCCATCTGCTGCTCTCCCTCGGCACGAAGCCGCTCGCCCCCGACCTGTCCTTCAACACCGCCGCCTCCTTCGTCACCAACACCAACTGGCAGGCTTACTCCGGGGAGTCGGCCATGGGCCACCTGGTGCAGATGGCGGGCCTGGCCGTGCAGAACTTCGTCTCGGCGGCGGTCGGGATCGCGGTGGTCGCCGCCCTGATCCGCGGATTCACCCGGAGGAGGACCGACCGGGTCGGAAACTTCTGGCAGGACCTCACCAGGGTCGTGCTGCGCGTCCTGCTGCCGATCTCGTTGCTGATGGCGGTCGTGCTGGTCGCCGCGGGCACGGTCGAGAACTTCCACGGCTTCGAGTCGATCACCACCATCGCCGGGCAGCACCAGTCCGTCCCCGGTGGTCCGGTCGCCTCCCAGGAGGCCATCAAGGAACTGGGGACCAACGGCGGCGGGTTCTACAACGCGAACTCCGCCCACCCCTTCGAGAACCCCAACCCGTTCACCGACTGGCTGGAGATCTACCTGCTGCTGGTGATCGGCTTCGCTCTGCCGCGCACCTTCGGGAGGATGGTCGGTGACAACCGCCAGGGCTACGCGATCGTCGCGGTGATGGCGCTGATCTGGGCCGCCTCGGTGGCCGTCGTCACCGCCAACGAGCTCCACAGTGTGAGCAGTACGGCCGGGCACGCGGCGGGCGGGATGCTGGAGGGCAAGGAGCAGCGGTTCGGGATCTGGGCCTCGGCCCTGTTCGCCGTGTCCACCACACTGACCTCGTGCGGTGCGATCAACTCCGCCCACGACTCGCTCACCCCGGGCGGCGGCGGCCTGGCGATCTTCAACATGATGCTCGGCGAGATCGCGCCAGGCGGCACCGGATCCGGTCTCTACGGCATCCTGATCCTGGCCGTGGTGGCGGTGTTCATCGCCGGCCTCATGGTCGGCCGCACCCCCGAGTACCTGGGCAAGAAGCTGCGCGGCCGGGAGATGAAGTACGCCTCCCTGTACATCCTCACCACCCCGGCGATCGTGCTGGTCGGCGCCGGCGTCGCCATGGCTCTGCCGGGCGAGCGGGCGGCGATGCTCAACCACGGTCCGCACGGCTTCTCCGAGGTGCTGTACGCCTTCACCTCGGCCGCCAACAACAACGGCTCGGCGTTCGCCGGGCTGAGCGCCGACACCGCCTGGTACAACACCGCGCTCGGGCTCGCGATGCTCCTGGGCAGGTTCTTGCCGATGGTGTTCGTGCTGGCGCTGGCGGGATCGCTCGCCCAGCAGCAGCCGGTGCCCGTCACGGCGGGCACGTTGCCGACGTACCGGCCGCAGTTCGTCGGCCTGCTGTCCGCCGTGATCCTCGTCGTCGTCGGCCTCACCTACCTGCCCGCGCTCGCGCTGGGGCCGCTCGCGGAGGGGTTGCACTGATGCCCACCACCGCCGTGCGAGCGGCAGAACCGAAGAGTACGCCCGGTGCGGCGCCGCACCGGATCTCAGCGGGCACGCTCGACCCCAAGCTGCTCCTGGCCTCGGTCCCCGACGCGCTGCGCAAGCTCGACCCGCGTGTCATGGTCAAGAATCCCGTGATGTTCGTGGTCGAGGTCGGCGCGGTGCTGACCACCCTGTCGGCGATCAGGGACCCCGGCGTCTTCACCTGGGTGATCACCGTGTGGCTCTGGCTGACCGTGGTCTTCGCCAACCTGTCGGAGGCGGTCGCGGAAGGACGCGGCAAGGCGCAGGCGGAGACACTGCGCCGGACGAAGAAGGACACCCAGGCCCGCCGCCTCGTCATGGCCGGGCGACCCGGTACGCCGGAGGTCACCGAGGAGGTGGCGGGCACCCGACTGCGGCTGGGCGATCACGTCGTGGTCGAAGCCGGCGAGACCATCCCCGGCGACGGCGATGTGGTCGAGGGCATCGCGAGTGTGGACGAGTCCGCGATCACGGGTGAGTCGGCGCCCGTGATCCGCGAATCGGGCGGTGACCGTTCCGCGGTGACGGGCGGGACGAAGGTGCTCTCCGACCGGATCGTGGTGCGGATCACCTCGAAACCCGGTGAGACCTTCATCGATCGCATGATCGCACTGGTGGAGGGCGCGGCCCGGCAGAAGACACCGAACGAGATCGCGCTCAACATCGTCCTGGCCTCGCTGACCATCGTCTTCCTGATCGCCGTGGTGACGTTGCAGCCCTTCGCCGTCTTCGCCGGTGCCGAGCAGTCCATCGTCATCCTGGTGGCACTGGTCGTCGCCCTGATCCCGACCACCATCGGCGCGTTGCTCTCCGCGATCGGCATCGCGGGCATGGACCGGCTGGTGCAGCGCAATGTGCTGGCCATGTCCGGACGTGCCGTCGAAGCCGCGGGCGACGTCAACACGCTGCTGCTGGACAAGACCGGCACCATCACCCTGGGCAACCGTGAGGCCGCCGTGTTCCTGCCGGTCGACGGTGTGGATCCGGAGATGCTGGCGGACGCCGCTCAGCTGTCCTCGATCGCCGACGAGACGCCGGAAGGACGCTCGATCGTGGTCCTCGCCAAGGAACGGCACGCGCTGCGCGCCCGGACCGAGGGGGAGCTGGCGCACGCCGAGTTCGTCCCGTTCACCGCGCAGACCCGGATGTCAGGGGTGGATCTCACCGACGAGCTGGACAGCCGCTCGCTGCGCAAGGGCGCCGCCACCGCGGTCATGCGCTGGGTCCGGGAGCACGGCGGCCACCCCACCGACGAGGTCGGCCCGCTGGTCGACGGTATCTCCGCCACCGGAGGCACGCCGCTGGTCGTCGGCGAGGTGCTGCGGCAGGCCGGCGTCGAGAGCGCCAGGATCCTCGGTGTCATCCACCTGAAGGACGTCGTCAAGAACGGCATGCGGGAGCGGTTCGACGAGCTGCGCCGCATGGGCATCAGAACGGTCATGATCACGGGTGACAACCCGCTGACCGCGAAGGCGATCGCCGAGGAGGCGGGCGTCGACGACTTCCTCGCCGAGGCCACGCCCGAGGACAAGATGGCCCTCATCAAACGGGAGCAGGCCGGCGGCAAGCTGGTCGCGATGACCGGTGACGGCACCAACGACGCCCCGGCGCTCGCGCAGGCGGACGTCGGCGTGGCGATGAACACCGGCACGTCGGCCGCCAAGGAGGCCGGCAACATGGTCGACCTCGACTCCAACCCGACCAAGCTCATCGAGATCGTGGAGATCGGGAAGCAGTTGCTGATCACCCGGGGCTCGCTGACCACGTTCTCGATCGCCAACGACATCGCCAAGTACTTCGCGATCATCCCCGCGATGTTCGCCGGCGTCTATCCGGGGCTGCACCATCTCAACGTCATGGGCCTGCACAGCCCGACCTCCGCCATATCCTCCGCGATCATCTTCAACGCGCTGATCATCATCGCCCTGATCCCGCTGGCGCTGCGCGGGGTGCGTTACCGGCCCTCTTCGGCGGCGGCACTGCTGAACCGCAACATCTGGATCTACGGCCTCGGCGGCCTGGTACTGCCCTTCCTCGGCATCAAGGCCATCGACCTGATCGTCCAGTTCGTTCCCGGACTGCACTGACCGACAAGGAGGGTGCTCCTCATGCTCGGCTCTCTCGCCCACGCGATGCGCCAGTACCTGGCGGCGCTGCGCATGCTGCTGGTGTTCACCGTGATCACGGGAGTGGCCTATCCGCTGGCCGTCACCGGCATCGCCCAGGGCGTCTTCCCGCACCAGGCCAACGGATCGATGATCAAGGACCACGGACGGCCGGTGGCCTCCGCCCTCATCGGCCAGAACTTCGACCTCCCGCCGCGCGCAGGCCAGACCTCCCTGGCACCCGACCCCAAGTGGTTCCAGCCCCGCCCGTCCGCGGCGGGAAGCACCGGCTACGACCCGACCAGCTCCGGCGCCTCCAACCTCGGCCCCAACAACGCCACGTTGATCAAGACGATCGCCCAGCGCCGCGCCGCCGTGGCCGCGTTCGACGGCGTCCGGCCGAGCAGCGTCCCCGCCGACGCCGTCACCGCCTCCGGCTCCGGCCTCGACCCGGACATCTCACCCGCCTACGCCTACGAGCAGGTGGACCGGGTGGCGAAGGCCCGCGGGCTGGACCCGGCCGCGGTCCGCGGCCTCGTCGCCCGGCACATCGACGGCCGCACGCTGGGCTTCCTGGGTCAGCAAAGCGTCAACGTCGTCCAGCTCAACCACGATCTGACCGCATTGCGGCGAGGATGAAGGCGCACCGAGCACCGAGCGTGCCGCCATCCGGTTCCATGGCGTTCCCCTTCAGCCCGTCGGGCTGTGCGACTCCTGACGTCAGGGCGTCCTCGGAGTTGGGCGCGGGCGACGACTTTCGTACCGTTGCCCGTCAGGCACACGGGTGGCCACGGCTCGGGAGAAGCAGAACTCAGTCCGCCGCTCGACCCGCCGCGCTCCCGGCCGCCGCCGGGAGGCTCAGCACGGCGGTCACACCGCCGCCCGCCGTGGCGTCCCACCGCAGTTCGCCACCGATCAGCTGCACGAGATCCGCGCACAGGCGCGGCACCAGACCAGTGACGGGAACCGGAGCGCCGACGGCTTCCCTCGCCTCGACGTCGAGGGGACCGTGATCGGTGACCCGGACCTCGACCCGGCCGTCGGCCGTCCTCACGGCCACGTCGGGCGGCTCGCCGTCGGGGCTGCGACGCAGCGCATGGGCCGCCAGGTCCGTCACCACCCGGGTGAGCACCGTGGCATCCGCGATCACGTCCGGGAGATCCTCGGTCATCTCCAGCGTCAGGGTGTGCCCGCCCGGCCCGAGGTCGCCGAGCGCGACCGCCATGACCTCGTCCATGTCGACGGGTCGCAGATGCACGTCCAGGGCCCCGGCGTGCACGCGGCTCAGGTCCAGCAGGTCGCCGACGAGCGCCCCGATCCGGCGGACGGCCTGCTGGGACCGGTCGCACAGCGCGGCCCACTGCGTGGCGGTCACCGGCGTCCGGCGCTCCCGCAGCCGTTCCAGTGCCCCCTGTGCCGCCGTGACCTCCGCCTCCAGGTCACTCGCGGCGGCCCGCAGCGCCTCGGCACGGTACCGGTCGGCGACGGCCCGCTCGCCCAGCGCCTCGGCCTGCCGGCGGCTGCGCCGGCTCTCCCAGGTCGCGGCCACCTGAGCCGCGCAGCCGTGCAGAAGACGCCGGTCGTCCGCGTCGAGAGGCCGTCCGCGCGCGGCCAGCATCAGTTCGTCCGTGACCGCCACCTCCGTGTCCGCCTGCTCGGGCCGCTCGGGCGGACGAGGCCCCGAGCTGGCGGTGACGAACCACCGCCGGCTCTCCGCACCGTCCCGCTGGAGCAGGCTGAGTGCCTCCAGAGCGAAGTTCACGCGCACACGTTCCAGCAGGGCCGGCAGATCGTCCCGGTCGCGCAGTGCCGAGGTCGCCAGATCCGCGAGGGTGCCCGCCTCCGCCGAAGCACGCGCGTGCCGGCGAGCCCGCCGGGCCGACCGTTCGACGGCGGCGCTGACCGTGGCCGCCACGACCACGAACGCCACCAGGACGGAGGCGTCGCCGACGCGTGCCACCGTGAGTGAGTGGACCGGCCGTACGAAGAGGTAGTCGGCCAGCACACCGGCAACCAGTGCGCCGGCCAGCGCCGGATACACGCCACCCACCAGCGCGATGCCTACGACGGCCAACAGGTACACCAGCAGCACACCGGCCAGTCCGAATCCCCGCACGGTGGTCAGGAACACGGTCAGGAGGGGCAGCAGTACCGCCGTGAGCAACAGCCCCCACCCGAAACGGTTCCGGCCGAGACCGCCCGTGAGCGGAGGGAGAGCCGGCACCTCGACTCTCTTGGCCCGCTCGTGCGTCAGGACGTGCACGTCGAGGCCGCCGGCGTGGCGCGTCACCCGCGCCACCACACGGTCGCCCAGCAGTTCGTGCAGCGGACGGTAGGCGCCGCCCAGCACGATCTGTGTGGCGTTCTCCGCACGCGCGAACCGCAACAGCGCCTCGGCGACGTCTTCGTCCGCCACCCGGTGGTAGCTGCCGCCCAGCGACTCCACTAGGGCCCGGTGCCCGGCCAGCACCGCCGGATCGGCCCCCACGCGGCCGTCGTCGCGTGACACGTGCACCGCGAGAAGGTCGCTGCCCGGGATCCGGCCCGCGATGCGCACCGCACGCCGGATCAGCGCCTCCTCGTCCCGCGTGCCGGACAGCGCGACGACGATCCGCTCCTTCGTCTCCCAGGGCGCGAGGATGCCGTGCTCGGCGCGGTAGCGCCGCAACCCCTCCTCTACCCGGTCCGCCACCCACAGCAGCGCCAGCTCCCGCAACGCGGTGAGGTTGCCGGGCCGGAAGTAGTGAGTGAGGGCCACCTCGACGCGATCCGGTGGATAGACGTTGCCGTGGACCATACGGCGCCGGAGCGCCTCAGGCGTCATGTCGACCAGCTCCACCTGCTCCGCGCGCCGCACCACCTCGTCCGGGATGGTCTCCGTCTGCCTGACACCGGTGATCTCCTGCACCACGTCCGCCAGCGACAACAAGTGCTGGATGTTGAGCGTGCTCACCACGTCGATCCCGGCGTCCAGCAACTCCTCGACGTCCTGCCAGCGCTTCTCGTTACGGCAGCCGGGAACGTTCGTGTGCGCCAGCTCGTCGACGAGGGCGACCTGCGGCCGGCGCGCCAGCACCGCGTCCAGGTCCATCTCCGTGCACTCCAGCCCCCGGTACACCATCGTCCGGCGCGACACCGTCTCCAGCCCCTCGGCCATCCGCGTCGTCAGCCGGCGGCCGTGCGGCTCCACCAGCCCGATCACCACATCGGTGCCGCGCCCCCTGCGACGCTGCCCCTCGGCCAGCATCGCGTACGTCTTGCCCACCCCGGGAGCCGCTCCCAGGTACACCCGCAGACGCCCACGAGCCACCACCGCCCACCTTCCTGCCCCGGCCCGTCGGCAGCCCGGGCCCCGGCCGCATCAGGCAGCTGATCCACTGTCCATACTGCGACCGGCGGGGCGCGAGTGCCATGAAGGCGGCCCGCGCGGGAGAGGACGGTCAGCTGGTCCGGGAGCCGTGCCCGGGGGCACGGAGCTTCGGTGCTCGCTTGGTCGCGTCGGTCAAGTCGGCGCTTCGTCGGAATCGGTCCTGCGCATTTCGCGAAGAGTGTCCTAGGAGGTGCATGGGTGGCGTTTTGCCGACCCATCCGGTCGGGTCGAAGCTCAGGTGTGGAGCCCGCTTTCCTGAGCGCAGCGATGTTCCTCACGGCCATCGGCTCCAACGCGTGCCCGTGTACAGTGAAGACCGCCCTTGACCTGCAGAAAGCAGGCAGGGAGCCGTCTTTCGGGAGTCCGACATGCTGCGCACCATGTTCAAGTCCAAGATCCACCGCGCCACCGTCACCCAGGCCGACCTGCACTACGTGGGATCGGTGACCATCGACGCGGATCTGCTCGACGCCGCCGATCTGCTGCCCGGCGAGCTCGTGCACATCGTGGACATCACCAACGGCGCCCGCCTGGAGACTTACGTCATCGAGGGTGAGCGCGGGTCCGGGGTCGTCGGGATCAACGGGGCCGCCGCCCATCTCGTGCACCCCGGTGATCTGGTGATCATCATCAGCTACGCTCAGGTCACCGACGCCGAGGCGCGGGAGCTGAAGCCGCGGGTGGTCCACGTCGACGCCGACAACCGGATCGTCGAGCTCGGCGCGGACCCGTCCGCCCCGGTGCCCGGGACGGACCAGCAGCGCAGCCCGCAGGCCGTTACGGCCTGATCGGGGACCAGAACCAGGAGCGTGCGTGCCATGACTGACATCGAGATCCGCGACGACCGGGCGGCGGGCCGCCTCGAGGCCGTCGGTGACGGCGAAGTGGCCGGCCGCATCGAGTACTTCGTCCTGGAGTCGCCCGCGCGCGCCCTGGTCCCGGTCCACACCATCGTCGAGCCGGCCCACGAGGGCAAGGGCATCGCCGGCTCCCTGGCCCGGGAGCTGTACGCCGTCGCCGAGCGCGAGGGCGTCCCGGTCGCCCCGCTCTGCCCGTACGTCGTGAAGTGGGCCGAACGGCACCCCGAGGTGGCCCCGCCGGCCGACCCGGAACTGCTGGCCGCCGCCAAGGACTGGCTGCGGGCCCACCCCGGCCGTTTCTGAGACCGGCGGACCGGACCACAGGAACTCCGCGCGGGGACTTCGGACTACAGATGCTCGCCCTCCTGCACACCTCACCCGTGCACGTGCCGGTCTTCGACGCCCTGCGCGACACCGGCCACCCGGGCCTCGGACTGCGGCACTTCGTCGACGAGGAGTTGCTGGAGCGGGCCCGGCGGGACGGCCCGGAGGCGGTCCGCGACGACGTGCGCCAGGCCCTCCGCCACGCCGTGAGCGCCGGGGGGCGGGCGGTGCTGTGCACCTGCTCCACCATCGGCGCGGTCGCGGAGGCCGAGGCCGCCGCCGTCGGGGTGCCGGTGCTGCGGGTCGACCGGCCGATGGCGGCCGCCGCCGTGGCGGCGGGCCCGCGCGTCACCGTCCTCGCCGCCCTGGAGAGCACCCTCGGCCCCACCGCCGGCCTCGTCGAGGAGGAGGCGCGCAGGGCCGGCCGTCCCGTCTCGGTCCGCACCGTGCTGGTCGACGGGGCCTGGGACCACTTCACCGCCGGGGCCACCGAGGCGTACGCGCGGCGGATCGCGGCCGCCGCGGACGCGCTCACCGGCACCGACGTCATCGTCCTGGCCCAGGCCTCCATGGCCCCGGCCCAGCACCTGACCACGACGACGACCCCGGTGCTGTCCAGCCCCGGCCCGGGCCTGGCCGCGGCTGCCGCTGCGGCGCGGGGCCGGTGAGGACGCGGCGCACCGGGGGAGCGGGCAGGGCGGCGGCGGTGCGGGGCCGCTGAGCGCGGGGCCTCGCCGGGGTGCGGCTGTCCTGGTGGTGATTCCGGTCGTTGAGGGGGAGCCGCGCCGGAACTGCGGCTGCCCGAGCGACGATGCGGGCCGCAGCGACGATGCGGGCCGCTCAGCACAGAGCCGGTCGTGCGGCGGCTGCTCCCGGAGCGATGGTGCTGAGCATTGGATACGGGGCCTTGCCAGGGCTGCGGCCGGCGCGGGCCCTTGCCGCCCTCGCTACGGTGCGGGCTGCCCGGGCGTCGAGCCGTACCGTCGGACAGCCGCCCGCTCAGCGGGGGCGTGAGGCCGCTGCGCACCGGGGGTGCTCGACGCCTCCACCTGGGCGGGTTGCGTGTCGCCGTCGGGTGAGTGGCCGGGCGGGGCCCGGGTAGGCGGGGGAGTAGTCAAGAGGCGACGACGTTCAGCGACCGCCGGAGGCCAGTCATGACGAGTCCGCATCCCGACCCCGTACCGCCCGGCCCGACCCCGGGCCCGGGGCCCACCCCGCCTGATCCCTACCCGAGCCCGGTCCCGCCACCGGCGCCGGGGCCCGAGCCCACGCCGCCGGCCCCGGGACCCGATCCGACACCGCCTCCCGCGCCGCCGGCCCCCGGCCCGCCGGAGCCCTCCCCGTCCCCGATCCCCCCGGGCCCCGAGCCGACCCCCAGCCCGGAACCGGGTCCGCCACTGACGACCGGAACCTGAAGGGACCGAGAGCCAAGGCCACATTCCGCCCCGGCCTCGCCCCCACCGCGGCAAGCCGCTGATGACGAGGGGCCTGGCGGGGCGGAAGGCCAGACGCGGGCCCCGAGCCGACTCCCGGCCGCCGGAGCTCTCACTGTCCCCGCCGCCCCACGTCCGGGGCGGCCCCTCAGCGCGGGCGCCGGTCCGCCGTTGACGACCGGAACCTGAAGTAAGGAACCGAGGGCCGAGCCCCGGACCGGAGCCGACTCTTGCCGCCCTGTCCCGGCCCCGAGTCGACTCCCGGCCGCCGGAGCTTTCACTGTCCCCGGTGCCCCAGGTCCGGGGCGGCCCTTCAGCCCGGGCTCCGGTCCGCCGCTGACCACCGGAACCTGAAGAGGGAACCGAGGGCCAAGCCCCGTCCCCGCCCAGCCGACTCTTGCGCCCCGTCCTGGCCCGGAGTCGATCCTTGCGCCCCGTCCTGGCCCGGAGTCGATCCTCGCGGCCCTCTCCCGGCCCGGTCGATCCTCGCGGCCCTCTCCCGGCCCGGTCGATCCTCGCGGCCCTCTCCCGGCCCGGCCGATCCTCGCGGCCCTGCCGATCCTCGCGGCCCTCTCCCGGCCCCGAGCCGACCCCGGCGCCCCTTTCCGGCCCGAAGCCGACCCTCGCGGCCCCGGCCCGCCCCCTCAGCCCGAGCGCCGGTCAGCGGACACTGACCGGCGCTCGAAAAGCATGCGGCCACGAGGCTGCGGCAATGGACGGCGTCTCCATGCCGACGAAGGCGCCCCCACCCCCGCCCCCCGCGGAGCGCTACGCGCCGACCTCCGACCGGTCTCCGCCCCACAGCGTGTGGAAGGAACCGTCCTGGTCCACCCGGCGGTAGGTGTGCGCCCCGAAGAAGTCACGCTGCCCCTGGGTGAGGGCCGCCGGCAGGCGCTCCGCGCGCAGGGCGTCGTAGTAGGCGAGGGCCGCCGCGAAGCCGGGGGTCGGGACGCCCTGTCGGGTGGCCGCGATGACCACCTCGCGCCAGTCGTCCTGGGCCTCGGCGATCTCCTGCGCGAACGTCTCGTCCGACAGCAGGCTGGGCAGGTCCGGCCGGGCGTCGTACGCGGCGCGGATGCGGTCCAGGAAGGCCGCCCGGATGATGCAGCCGCCGCGCCAGATCGCCGAGACCGCGCCGAGGTCGATGTCCCAGTCGTACTCCTCGCTGCCCGCCGCGATCTCGTGGAAGCCCTGCGTGTACGACACGATCTTGGACGCGTACAGCGCCTGCTCCACCCGGTCGGCGAAGGCGGCGGCCTCCGCCTCGCCGAGCGGCGCCGGCTTCGGTCCGGCCAGCCCCCGGGACGCCTCGCGCAGCGCCGCGTGACCGGACAGGGACCGCGCGAACACCGCCTCGGCGATGCCCGACACCGGCACGCCCAGGTCCAGCGCGATCTGCACGGTCCAGCGGCCGGTGCCCTTCTGCTCGGCCTGGTCCACGACCACGTCCACGAACGGCTCGCCGGTGGCCGCGTCCACGTGGGACAGCACCTCGGCGGTGATCTCGATCAGGTACGAGTCCAGGCGCCCGGTGTTCCAGGTGCGGAAGATGTCCGCGATCTGCGCGGGGGAGTACCCGGCGACGTCGCGCAGCAGCTGGTAGGCCTCGCCGATGAGCTGCATGTCGGCGTACTCGATGCCGTTGTGCACCATCTTCACGAAGTGACCGGCGCCGTCCGGGCCGACGTGCGTCACACACGGCGCCCCGTCCTTCGCCTTGGCGGAGATCTTCTCCAGCATCGGGCCGAGGGAGTCGTAGGACTCCTTCGGGCCGCCCGGCATGATGCTCGGCCCGTGCAGCGCGCCCTCCTCGCCGCCGGAGACGCCCATGCCCACGAAGTGGATGCCCTGCTCGCGCAGCGCCTTCTCCCGGCGGCGGGTGTCCGCGAAGTGCGCGTTGCCGCCGTCGATGATCATGTCACCGGGCTCCAGCAGGGGCGCGAACTCCTCGATCACCGCGTCCGTGGGCCCGCCGGCCTTCACCATGACGACCAGCCGGCGCGGACGCTCCAGCGCCGCCACGAAATCCTTGGCGGTCTCGGCCGCGATGAAGTCGCCCTCGTGACCGAACTCCTCCACCAGCGCGTGCGTCCGCGACGCCGTACGGTTGTGCACGGCGACGGTGTAGCCGTTGCGCGCGAAGTTCCGGGCGAGGTTGCGGCCCATGACCGCGAGCCCGGTGACGCCGATCTGCGCTGTAGTGCTCATACCGCCTGCTCCCTAGCTGCCTCGTGACTGCGGCTCCGTCGGTGCGGACCCTCGCCCATCCTGACGCGCCGCCACGGCGAGCGCACATCCGACCCGCCACGCTTGTTTACGCACGGAACGCGCCGGTCGGCTCACCGCGGCCGCAGGTACCGCCAAGGAAGGTTCCTTACCGGCCACTTGCGCCGGACAGGAGGCCGATTTCCCGTCTTGTCATGGCCTGTTCGCGGCGCTTACTTTTGCCGCTCCTGACGCATGCCGAGGGGATTTCGGACATGGCCGTACGCGGCCGGCATCGCCGGTACCAGCCGAACAGGATCAACCGCGCCTCACTGACCGTCACGGCGGGCGGCGCCGGACTCGCGATCCCGCTGGTCGCCGCGGGCACCGCCGACGCGGCCGACGCCGCGACCTGGAACAAGGTCGCCGCCTGCGAGTCCAGCGGGAACTGGCACATCAACACCGGCAACGGCTACTACGGCGGGCTGCAGTTCACCCAGTCCACCTGGGAGGCCTACGGCGGCACCCGGTACGCGCCGCGCGCCGACCTCGCCGGCTCAGGCCAGCAGATGGCCGTCGCCGAACACGTCCTCGACGGCCAGGGGCCCGGGGCGTGGCCGGCGTGCTCGGTGCGGGCCGGGCTGAGCCGGGGCGGCGCCGCCCCGGACGTGCACACCGACGGCGCCGCGAGCCGGCCGGCGAGGACCGGTCCGAAGCGGGACATGCGGGACGTGAAGCCGCAGACGACCCCGCAGTCCCGGGCGGGCCGGGCCGAGATGTACACCGTGGTGCGGGGCGACACGCTGTCCGGCATCGCGGGCGAGCAGCACGTCCGGGGCGGCTGGCGGCAGCTCTACGAGGGCAACCGGGCCGTCATCGGCTCCGACCCCGACCTCATCCTGCCGGGCCAGCGGCTCGGCCTGGGCGCCACCGCGTCCCCGGCCTCCGACACCCGGCCGCACACCGGCACCGCGCCCAAGTCGAAGTCCCCGAAGAAGAAGGAGCCTTCGAGGAAGAGACCCGCGGAGAAGAAGCCCGCGGAGAGACCCGCGGAGAGGAAGGGCCACCCGGGCCGGTCCGGGCACGCGGAGCACAGGACGCATCCGGCGCCGTCCGGCGGACACGCGTTCACCGCCCCGGTGCACGCGGGCATCGGCACCGGCTACCACGTGGCCGGGTCGCACTGGTCGAAGGGCTACCACACGGGCATCGACTTCCTGGTGCCGACCGGTACCAGCGTCGAGGCGGCGGGGGCCGGGCAGGTGGTGTCCGCGGGCTGGGGCGGCTCCTACGGCTACCAGGTGGTGATCCGGCACGCGGGCGGGCACTACACCCAGTACGCCCACCTGTCGGCGATCTCCGTGCGGGCCGGGCAGAGCGTCGCCACGGGCCAGCGCATCGGCCGGTCCGGGTCCACCGGGAACGTCACGGGCCCGCATCTGCACTTCGAGGTGCGGACCGGGCCCGGCTTCGGCTCCGACGTCGACCCGATCGCCTTCCTCCGGGCCGCCGGCGTCAGGATCTGACCGGCGCCCGGTGGGCGTTCAGCACGGGCAGCGGGGCGTAGATGTTCGCGCACAGCGGGACGTACGGGATGTCGTCGCAGGCGGCGCCGAGGGCGTCGTCGGGCACCCGTACGTCGTCGGGCACCCGTACGTCCTCGGGCACCCGTACGTCCTCGGGCACCCGTACGTCCTCCGGCACGGCCGGCGTCAAGTCACCCTCGGGCGCGGCCGCGTGAGCGGAAGCCGCCGGAACCGGGTTCGCCCGGGCCGGGCCGGCCTGGGCCGGGCCCTCCGGGCCCGAGCGGACCGGTCCCTCGCGCGTCAGGCCCTCCTGCTGTGGGCCCGTCTCCGCCGGCCCGGCGCCGGCCGCGGCGGGCGTGCGCTCGAGCCGCTCGGTGGTCAGGAGGATCAGGCCGCCCGCGGTCACCGCCGCGCAGCCGAGGGCCAGCACGGTGCCCGTGCTGCCGTGCCGGAACGTCTCGCCGAACATCAGGATGCCGACCGCCGCCGCCAGCACCGGGTTGACCACGGTGGCCGTGGCCAGCGGGGCGGCGAGGCCACCGCCCCGGTAGGAGGCCTGGGAGAGCATGACGCCGGCCGTCGCGAACGCGCCGATCACCGCGAGGGAGGGCAGGTCGCCGAGGTCGATCCCGTGGCTCCAGTCGACCGCGACCGTCTTGGTGAACACCGACGACATGCCGAACGCCGTGCCCGAGGCGGTGGCGAGCAGCACGCTGCGCACGGCGGGGTGCCGGTGCACGGCCAGGCCCGCGCAGGTCAGCGCCGCCACCGCCCCGCCGGTGACCAGCGCGACGGCCACCCGCTCGGCCGAGCCGAGGGACTGCGCGCCGGCCGTACCGACCAGGGACAGCAGGCCCGCGAGGCCCACGGTGGCCATGACCGCGCCCCGCCAGGCGGCCGCCCCGGCCCTGCGGCCGACGAACAGCGCCGCCATGGGCAGGGCGAAGACGATGGTCAGCGCGCCCAGCGGCTGCACCAGGCTGAGCGGGCCGCAGGCCAGCGCCACGACGTGCAGCACGCCGCCGAGGCCGTTCAGCGCCAGCGCCGCCCACCAGCCGGCCCGGCGCAGCGGCATGTACGACCCGTCGGGGCACGACACCGCGACCTGCTCCTGCACGATGGCCCCGCCCGCGTAGGCGACGGCGGAGACGAACGACAGCAGCACGGACAGCGCGAGGGCGCTCATCTGCGGCTCCTTCGCGCGGGGCGGGCCCCCTGGGCCCGGCGCGGCGTACGGTCGGCGGTCATGGCGAACACTCTGCCCGCCCGGGCCCGTTCCCGTCGTCGTCCCTGAGCACGCACTGGGTCATACTGCCGATGGAGTACACCTGCGCCCCGGTCATCCCCAGGACGGGTGCGAGCGGGCGGCGGACCCCGGTTCCGCGGCGGTGTCCGGGGGTTGGTAGTAGTGCTGTCCGTGGACCTCGACGCCGAACTCGCCGCGCTCCGCCCGCTGGGCGGCTTCTTCGTGCTGCGCACCGCCGCGGCCCCGGCCGGGCCGGCGCCCGAAGGGCTCGCGACCCTCGCGGAGACGTACGCGGCCACGGCACCGGAGGCCCGGCCCGACGCGCTCGCGCTCCGGGTCGCGACCGTCGCCGGCCGGCTGCGCGCCCCTGAGCCGCGGGTTTCCGCCTCCATCAGCCAGCAGGGGCTCGCCGCCCGGCTGTGGTCGGTGGCGCTGGGCTGCGCCGCGCTGTACGGGCGGCTGCCCGGCCTCGACCCCCGGCTGCTGCGCTGGGACCCGGCCGCCGCCGCACCCGACGACCTGTGGCTGACCGAGGTGCGCCCGCTGCCCGGGGACGCCGCCACGCTCGCGGACACCGTGCTGCACGGCCATCTCGAACCCCTAGGGGCGGCCCTGAGGACCCGTTACGGGATCGCCGCCGGACTGCTGCGGGGCAACGCCGGCTCCGCGCTCGCCGGCGCGGCGCGGGAACTGGACCGCTGGGCCCGCGCCAACGGCCGTACCGACGTGGCGCGGCGGACCCGCGCCCTCACCGACGGCCTCTTCGCCCACCCGCTGCTGCGCGGCACCGGCACCCGCACGACGACGGCCTTCCGCCGCCGCAGCTGCTGCCTGTACTACCGGGTGCCCGGAGGCGGAGTCTGCGGCGACTGCTGCTTCACCCGGCCGCCGCGCTCTTCCCCGCGCGCCGCATCTGGGTGACCATGAAGGGCAACGTACGGACGAGACCTGGGGGTTGTCGGGTGCGAGTGGGACTGCTGACCCGGGAGTACCCCCCGGACGTGTACGGCGGCGCGGGCGTCCATGTGGAGTTCCTGGCCCGTGAACTGGCCGAGCTGGTGGACCTGGAGGTGCACTGCTGGGGCGAGGGGCGGGCGGCGGGAGTCGTGCGCCACCGCCCCTGGTCCGCGCTGGACGGCGCCAACGACGCGCTGCGCACCTTCTCCGTGGACCTCTCCGTCGCCGCCGCCCTGGAGGGCCGCGAACTCGTCCACTCCCACACCTGGTACGCCAACCTCGCCGGGCACCTCGCCAAGCTCCAGTACGGCGTCCCGCACGTGGTCACCGCCCACTCGCTGGAGCCCCTGCGCCCCTGGAAGGCCGAGCAGCTGGGCGGCGGGTACGCGCTGTCGAGCTGGGCCGAGCGCACCGCGGTCGAGGCCGCCGACGCGGTGATCGCCGTGTCCGGGGCGATGCGCGAGGACATCCTCGCCTGCTACCCGGCCCTCGACCCGGACCGCGTGCACGTCGTGCACAACGGCATCGACACCGCCCTGTACCGCCCGGACCACGGCATCGACGCCCTGCTCCGGCACGGCGTCGACCCCACCCGACCGTACGTGCTGTTCGTCGGCCGGATCACCCGGCAGAAGGGCGTGCCCCATCTGCTGCGCGCGGTGCGGGACATCGACCCCGGCACCCAGGTGGTGCTGTGCGCGGGCGCGCCCGACACCCCGGAGATCGACCGGGAGTTCCGCGACCTGTACGAGGAGCTGAGCCGGGTCCGGGCCGGCGTGCTCTGGATCCCGCAGATGCTGCCCCGCCCGGAGGTGATCCAGCTCCTCACCCGGGCCGCCGTGTTCGTCTGCCCCTCGGTGTACGAGCCGCTCGGCATCGTCAACCTGGAGGCGATGGCCTGCGGAACGCCCGTGGTGGCCTCCCGGGTCGGCGGCATCCCGGAGGTCGTGGACGACGGGCGCACCGGTCTGCTGGTCGACGTCGACGACGGCTTCGAGGCGAACCTCGCCCGGGCGCTGGACACCGTGCTCGGCGACCCGGCGGCCGCCGGCCGGATGGGGGAGGCCGGACGGCTGCGCGCGGTGGGCGAGTTCGGCTGGGACGCGGTGGCCCGGCGGACCGCCGGACTGTACGCGGAGATCCTCAAGCAGGCTTAGTCCGGCCCGCTCGGGGCATCCATGTGGAACCAGGGGTGAGGGGAGCCGTCATGCGTCGTGGTGGGCCTTCGGTACTCGGGATCGTGCTGGCGGGCGGGGAGGGCAAGCGCCTGATGCCGCTCACCGCCGACCGCGCCAAACCAGCGGTCACCTTCGGCGGCACCTACCGGCTCGTCGACTTCGTCCTGTCCAACCTCGTCAACGCCGACGTGCTGCGCATCTGCGTGCTGACCCAGTACAAGTCGCATTCGCTCGACCGGCACATCACCACCACCTGGCGGATGTCCAGCCTGCTGGGCAACTACGTCACGCCGGTCCCCGCCCAGCAGCGGCTCGGCCCGCGCTGGTACCTGGGCAGCGCCGACGCCATCCTGCAGTCGCTGAACCTCGTGTACGACGAACAGCCCGAGTACGTGGCCGTGTTCGGCGCCGACCACGTCTACCGGATGGACCCGCGGCAGATGCTCCGCCAGCACATCGAGGGCGGCGCGGGCGTGACGGTGGCCGGTATCCGGGTGCCGCGCTCGGAGTCCTCCTCCTTCGGGGTGATCACACCCGGCTCGGACGGCCGCACCGTGGAGCGCTTCCTGGAGAAGCCCGCCGACCCGCCCGGCCTCACCGACGCCCCCGAGTGCGTGTTCGCCTCGATGGGCAACTACGTCTTCACCACCAAGGCCCTCATCGAGGCGCTGCAGCGGGACGCGGACGACAGCCAGTCCGTGCACGACATGGGCGGCTCGATCCTGCCCCAGCTCACCGCCCGCGGCGAGGCGCAGCTCTACGACTTCAGCCAGAACCACGTCCCCGGCGAGACCACCCGCGACCAGGGCTACTGGCGGGACGTCGGCACGCTCGACGCCTACTACGAGGCGCACATGGACCTGATAGCCGAGCGCCCCGCCTTCAACCTGTACAACCGTCAGTGGCCCATCTACACGCACTCCTACCAGCTCTCCCCGGCGCGGTTCAACGCGGGCGGCATGGCGAGCGAGTCCATCATCAGCGCCGGCTGCCTGATCCGCGGCCAGGTCACCCGCTCCGTGCTGTCGCCGGGGGTGCGGGTCGATCCGGGCGCGGTCGTCCAGGGCTCGGTGCTCCACGACAACGTGCGCATCGGCCGGGGCGCGGTGGTGCGCGGCGCCGTGCTCGACAAGAACGTCGAGGTCCCGCCCGGCGCGACGATCGGCGTAAACCCCGAGCGGGACACCGAGCTGTACACCGTCTCCAAGGGCGGTGTGATCGCCCTGGGCAAGGGGCAGCGGGTCGACTGACCGGCGCCCCGCCGGAACGCGTCGCCGCGACGCGTTCAGCATCATCCTCCCGGAATGCCCGGGTTCGCCTCGTCCGCCCGCCACGATGCAGGCAGCGATGTCGAACCACCGGAGGTCATCCGACATGAGAGGGACCCGGCGCACACGGCTGTGCCTGGCCGGGGTGATGGCAGCGTCCACGCTGATCGCCACCCCCGCCGCACGGGCCGCCGAGCGGACCGACGGCCACCTCACCGACCTGGTCAACCCCTTCATCGGGAGCCAGGACGAGGGCAACACCTTCCCCGGCGCGGCCGTGCCCTTCGGCATGGTGCAGCTCTCCCCGGACACCGGGCACAACACCGGCTACGACTACACGCAGAACCGGATCCGCGGCTTCTCGCTGGTCCACCTGTCCGGCGTCGGCTGCCGGATCGGCGGCGACCTGCCCGTGCTGCCCACCACCGGCGACGTCACGCGGACGGACTACGCCCAGTACGCCGCGGGGTTCCGCCACGCGGACGAGCAGGCGGGCCCCGGCTACTACCGCGTCGGCCTCGACTCCGGCATCCGCGCCGAACTGACCGCGACCGCGCGCACCGGGGTGCAGCGCTACACCTTCCCGGCCACCGGCCGGGCCAACGTGCTGCTGAACGCCGCCCAGGCACTGCACCGGCCGGGCGGCAGCAAGGTCGAGATCCTCGACGACCGCACCGTGCGCACGGAGATCACCGGCCACGGCTTCTGCCGGGACACCGGCCCCTACACCGTCCACACGATCACCCGCTTCAGCCGCCCGTTCACCGCGTACGGCACCTGGGACGGAGCGAAGGTCACCGTGGGCGCCCGCACCGGCGGCGGCGGCGCCTTCGTCCGCTTCGACACGACCCGGGACCGTACCGTCGAGGCGACCACCGCACTGTCGTACGTGGACGCGGACGGCGCGGCCGCCAACCTGCGGGCCGAGGGCGGCCGGTCCTTCGACACCGTGCGGCGCCGGGCCCGCGAGGAGTGGGAGCGGCGGCTCGCCACCGTCCGCGTCCGAGGCGGCGCGCCGGCGCTGCGCCGCACCTTCTACTCCTCGCTGTACCGCTCGTTCCTCGCGCCCAACGCCGGCAGCGACGCCGACGGCCGCTACCTCGGCTGGGACCGCCGCGTCCACCGGGCGCGGGGCTACACGTACTACCAGAACTGGTCGCTGTGGGACACCTACCGCACCCAGGCCCAGCTCCTCGCCCTGCTCGCGCCCCGTGAGGCCCGCGACATGGCGCGGTCGGTGGTGCAGGTGGACGAGGACGGCGGCTGGCTGCCCAAGTGGGGCTACGGGCCGGTCGAGACGAACGTGATGAGCGGCGACCCGGTCACCCCGTTCCTGACCACCGCCTACCAGACAGGGCTGCTGAAGGGTTTCGAGGAGCGGGCCTACCGCGCGCTCAGGAAGAACGCCGACGGCGTGCCGCCCGCCGCCTATCCGGGCATCGGGCGTGAGGCCAACGCCGAGTACCTCGCGCACGGTTTCGCGCCCTACGTATGGAACCGCCCGCTCGCCAAGATGGGCGACTCCGACTACCACCACGGCGCCTCCGTCACCCTCGAGTACGCCCTCGCCGACGCCGTGCTCGCCCAGATGGCCCGCGGCCTCGGGCACCGCGCGGACGCCGCCCGCTACGCCGCCCGCGCGCAGAACTACCGGACCCTCTTCGACCCCGCGACCGGTTTCTTCCGCCCCCGCGACGCCGCCGGCGCCTTCACCGGCACGTCCGACCCGGCCCGCGCGCCCGGCTTCCACGAGGGCACCGCCTGGCAGTACCAGTGGCTGGTGCCGCACGACCTGCCCGGCGTGGTCCGCCTGATCGGCGGCGAGCGCGCGGCCAACGACCGCCTGGACAGCTTCTTCGCCTACGACCGGCTGCTGGCCGACCCCGCGCGCACCGCCCGCGAGGTGTGGGTGCACGGCGACGCGTACGCCTACTACAACGCCGACAAGTACAACCCGATGAACGAGCCCGACCTCACCGCGCCCTACGCGTACCTGTCGACCCGTCAGCCGTGGAAGACCACGGACGTGGTGCACGCGGCGCTGACCCTCTTCACCGACGGACCCACCGGCATGACCGGCAACGACGACCTGGGCACCATGTCCGCCTGGAACGTCCTGTCCTCCGTCGGGCTCTTCCCGATCCAGCCCGGCTACGACACCTGGGGCCTGTCCACCCCGGTGTTCGACCGGGTCGACCTCGCCCTGGACCGCCGCTTCTGGCCCGGCGGACGGCTCACCGTCACCGCCCCCGGCACCTCGGCCGCCGACCGGTACATCCAGGGCGTCCGCACGAACGGCGCCCCGCACGCGCGGACCTATCTGCGCACCGCCGCGCTGCGCTCCCTGCGCACGCTCGCGTTCACGGTCGGCCCGCGCCCGTCGGAGTGGGGTACGGCGCCCTCGGCCGCGCCCCCCGTACTGAAGTGACCACGGCCGACCTCGGCTGTCCCGCGCGTCCCGCCCCTTCCGGCGGTGCGGGACTTAATCCGCCGTTAACTGTCTGTAGCACGATCGTACTTGACCGTAATCGCCCCTTGGGGATTCACTTCTGGTTTGACCCCTTCGTCGACGTGCGAGGCAAGCCTTGACCTCCGACCCGCTCGCTCCCCTCGACCTCGCCTTCTGGAACATCGAGTCCGACCGGCACCCGATGCACCTGGGCGCGCTCGGCGTGTTCGGCGCGCACTCGCCCACCGCGGGCGCGCACGCGGCCGACCTGCTGGCCGCCCGCGCCGCCGCCGTGCCGGGCCTGCGCATGCGCATCCGGGACACCTGGCAGCCGCTGGCGTTCGGCGGCGCCACCCGTGAGCCCGCCCCCGACTTCGACCCGCTGGACCATGTACGCCTGCACGCGCCGACCGCCGACTTCCACGCGGTCGCGGGCCGGCTGATGGAACGGCCGCTGGAGCGCGACCGCCCGCCGTGGGAGGCGCACGTGCTGCCCGGCGAGGACGGCGTCTCCTTCGCCGTGCTGTTCAAGTTCCACCACGCCCTCGCCGACGGCCTGCGCGCGCTGAAGCTGGCCGCCGGCGTGCTCGACCCGGTGGACCTGCCCGAACGCCCACCGCGGGCCGTCGAGCCGCCGCGCGGCCCGCTCGCCGACGTCCTGTCCGACGTGCGCGCACTGCCCGGCCTGGTGCCCGGCCTGGTCCGGGGCGCGCTGTCCGACGTGGGCCGGGCCCTGGACATCGGCGCCTCGCTCGCCCGGTCCACCCTCGGCATGCGCCCCTCGTCCGCGCTGACCTCGGCGCCCAGCGGCACCCGCCGCACGGCCGGGGTCGTCCTCGACATCGACGACGTGCACCGGGTCCGCAAGAGCGCCGGGGGCACCGTGAACGACGTGCTCATCGCCGTCGTCGCCGGCGCGCTGCGCCGCTGGCTGGACGCGCGCGGCGAGCAGACCGAGGGAGTGGCGCCGCGTGCCCTCGTCCCGGTCTCCCGGCGCCGTCCGCGCACCGCGCACCCACAGGGCAACCGGCTCTCCGGGTACCTGATACGGCTTCCGGTGGACGACCCCGATCCGCTGCGCCGGCTCGACACCGTCCGTACCGCGATGGTCCGCAACAAGGACGCGGGGCCGAACCGGGGCGCCGGCGCGGTCGCGCTGCTCGCCGACCACGTGCCGGCCCTCGGCCACCGGCTCGTCGGGCCGCTGGTCGGCCAGGCCGCGCGGCTGTGGTTCGACATCCTGGTCACCAGCGTGCCGCTGCCCGGGTTCGGGCTGCGGCTGGGCGGTCACGACCTGACGGAGGTGTATCCGCTGGCCCCGCTCGCCCCCGGGCAGTCGCTGGCGGTCGCCATCTCGACGTACCGCGGGCACGTCCACTACGGACTCGTCGCCGATGCCCGGGCCGTCCCCGACCTGGACGTCTTCGCCCGCGCCGTCTCGGAGGAGGTGCGCGACCTGCTCGCGGTCTGCGAGCCCTGAGCCGGCGCCTCCGGCCGGGGCGCGGCCCGGCGCGGGGGCCGGCTGCGGGCGCCGCCCCTGTCGCGCGCCGGGCCCGTGGCCTTCCTCTCCGGGCGCGAGTGGCCCGCGGGGTCCCGCCCGCCGCGGCCCCGCCCCGGTCCGCCTGGCGGCCGGTGCCGGGGCCGCGCATCGAGGTCACCGGCGGATCAAGGCCGTCGGCGGGGCGGACGGACGAGGGTCGCGGCGGGGCGGGCGGATCAAGGCCGTCGGCGGGGCGGGTGTCGTCGCAGCTCAGTGAGTCGGAGCGGTGACGGGGCGTGGGGGCCGGCGGAGCCATTTGGTCCTACGGTGGGCCGCTCCGTAAAATTCCGGCTTCGAAAGCGGGCGCGAGTCGGAGCGCTGCGCGGATGAGCAGGGAAGCGGCAGCGCGATGACGGTGACAGAGGACGGTTCCGTGTCCATGGAGGCAGCCATGGCCGTCCCCACGGACGCATCCATGGACGAGATGGTCCACGGACCCGGTATCGACCCCGAGCGGCTGGCCGTCTGCCTGAGCGTGCTGGAGGAGCTGGACCGCATAGACGTCGACCACCCCGACGCGATCGCGGTGCGCCGTGCCACCTCGCACATCTACCGCACGGTCAAGCAGCGCCGCCGCCAGGAGCGCCGGGCCGCCAAGACCGCGCACGACCGCGCGGTCACGGAGGCCACTGCCACCGGCTCCGCCGAGCGCATCGACGACGAGACCGAGGGCATCCTGCCCTCCTCCAAGATCGACGAGGGCCGGGTCGCGGGGATCCTCCAGCGCCCGCGCTCCTGCTACGTCTGCAAGCAGCGCTACGTCGAGGTCGACTACTTCTACCACCAGCTCTGCCCGAAGTGCGCCGACGAGAACCGCGCCAAGCGGGACGCCCGCGCCGACCTCACCGGCAAGCGCGCCCTGCTCACCGGCGGCCGCGCCAAGATCGGCATGTACATCGCGCTGAGGCTGCTGCGGGACGGCGCGCACACGACCGTCACCACCCGCTTCCCCAAGGACGCCATCCGCCGGTTCAAGGCGATGGAGGACTCCGCGGACTGGCTGCACCGGCTGGAGGTCGTCGGCATCGACCTGCGCGACCCGGCGCAGGCCGTGGCCCTGGCCGAGCAGGTCGCCGAGGCGGGTCCGCTGGACATCCTGATCAACAACGCCACGCAGACCGTGCGCCGGCTGCCCTCCGCGTACGCCGCCCTGGTGGAGGGGGAGAGCGCGCCGCTGCCCGCCGGTGAACTGCCCTCCCACCACGTCATCGGCGCCTTCAACTCCGGCGCCGTCGACGGCATAGCCGCGCTGCCCGTCGGCACCAGCGGCCTGGACGCGCAGAAGGTCGCCGACCTCGCCCTCGTCGCGGGCAACGCCAGCGTCGCCCGCCACCTGGACGGCACCGCCATCGACGCGGGCGGCCTCGTCCCCGACGTGGTCGACAGCAACACCTGGGTGCAGACCATCGAGCAGATCTCCCCGGTGGAGCTGCTGGAGACCCAGCTCTGCAACTACACGGCGCCGTTCATCCTCATCAGCAAGCTGCGCCCGGCGATGGCGGAGGCGGCCCGGCGGGCCGGCCGCGGCCGCGCCTACGTCGTCAACGTCTCCGCGATGGAGGGCGTCTTCAGCCGCGGCTACAAGGGCGCCGGGCACCCGAACACCAACGCCGCCAAGGCGGCCATGAACATGGTGACGCGGACCAGCGCCCAGGAGATGTTCGACACGGACGGCATCCTGATGACCGCCGTCGACACCGGCTGGATCACCGACGAGCGGCCGCACTACGACAAGCTGCGGCTGGCCGAGGCGGGCTTCCACGCGCCCCTGGACCTGGTCGACGGCGCCGCCCGGGTGTACGACCCGATCGTGCGCGGCGAGGCGGGCGAGGACCTGTACGGCGTCTTCATGAAGGACTACGCGCCCGGCAAGTGGTGAGCCGGCCCGCACCCCGGCAGACGAAGAGCCCACTCGACCCGAAGGCGTGTTCGCCCGATGGGCCGAGTGGGTGATTCATTTGGACCATCGGGTGATGCGATTTGTGGCGAACGGCCGCATTCTGAGATGCATTGGGGGGTCGGGCGACTCACGATAGTTACACCTTGTTTGCACTCCCTATCGAGCGGCGGCCCGCTCATTTGGTTAATCTGGAGTCCGCGGACAGCAGTACAGGGTTCCACCCACACCCACCGTCCGTACCGGCGCCACCGCGTCCGAACTGGCCTTCCATCCAGACCCGAGCGGGCACGAGCGCCGGAGAGCGCAGCTGTGCGGTATGCCCCGAGGGTGAGCCCGACACATAAGGAGTGCGCGGTGACACCGGAGACGACGAACCTCGACGAACGCCCCAAGGAACGCGGCGAGCGCGCCGGACGGCGGCACGGCGAACTCGGCAGCCTCGACGTGTGGGCCCGGTCCGCCCCCATCCGCCTCGCGGGTTACGAGGACGATCTCGCCGAACCCCACATCCTGCCCAGCGTGGACTGACCGCCGGGCCGGACCACCCGGACCACCGGGTCCGCCGTGGGCCTGGGCGTGACGAGGTCACGCCCATGCCGGGTTCCGCGGGCCGGATGCCTACAGCACCCCGAACGGCCAGGTCAGGCTGTGTACGCCGGGTCCGTCAGGGGCGCCGTCCGGATCCACGGACGCAGGCTCTCCAGCTCCTCCGCCAGCGCCAGCAGGTCCGCCTCCCGCCCCGGCCGCGCCACCAGCTGCACGGCGCACGGGGCGCCGGACGGCAGCGTGCCGACGGGGACGGACATCGCCGGCCAGCCGGTCAGGTTCCACGGCGGGGTGAACGGCGAGTAGGCGGTGTTCGCCACGACGTTGCGCAGCCAGCCGCGCTCGTGCCAGGCGGCGGCCCGCGGCGAGCGGCGCGCGAGTGCCGGAGTCAGCAGCACGTCGTGCTCGGTGAGGAACGGGGTCAGCCGGGCGCGCAGGCGTTCGCGCTGGTCCCCGGTGCGCACCGACCCGACGAAGCGGCGGCCCACGGCTGCGTGCACCCGGGTCCGCCGGGCCAGCAGCGCCGGGTCGAGGCCCTCAGCGTCCACCGCCGTACCCGCCGTCCAGTGCCGCAGCGAGGTCACGGAGAGGGAGAGCGGATAGGGCGGCTCCGCGCGCCGGACCCGGTGTCCCGCCCCGGCCAGCGCCCCGGCCGCCTCCCGGACCGCGGCCGCGTACGGCCTGCTCACACTCACCCCGGCGAGCGGGCTGCGCAGGCCCACGGCGATCCTGAGCGGCGTCCGCCGCGCGGGCTCGGGGAACCCGGCGTCCGCGAGGACCGACAGCATCAGCCGCAGATCCGCGACCGTGGTGGCCAGCGGGCCGTTCTCCGACATGCCGAACCAGTCGCCGTTGCCGATCCCGGCCGGGACCACGCCGTGCCCGGGCTTCAGCGTGACCAGCCCGCAGTTGGCCGCCGGGATGCGCAGCGAGCCCATGCCGTCGTTGCCGAGCGCCAGCGGCACCAGGCCCGCGGCCACCGCGGCCGCGCTGCCGCCGGAGGAGCCGCCCGCCGTGCGGGTGAGGTCCCAGGGGTTGCGGGCGGTGCCGTGGACGCCCTCCGTGGTGCCGAAGACGCACAGCTCGGGCACGTTCGTCAGACCCACCACCACGGCCCCGGCCGCCCGCAGCCGGGCCACCGTCACATGGTCCTCGGCGGCCGGCTCGTCCGGCGTCGCGGCGGACCCGTCGCGGTGCGACTCGCCGCGCACCGCGAGGTTGTCCTTGACCGCGACCGGCACGCCGGCGAGCGGCAGCCCGGCCAGACCGGCCCGCGCCGCCACCTCGTCCGCCTCCGCCAGCGCCGCCTCGGCCCGCACGGTACGGAAGGCCCCGATCCGGGCGTCCAGCCGCTCGATCCGCGCGAGGTGCTCCGCCACCACCTGCCGCGGCGTGACGTCCTTGGCCTGAACGGCCGCGGCGATCTCGACGGCGGTCCGGCCGACCCAGCTTGTCACGGGCACTCCCTGGTTACTCGTCGGTATGAATCAAGCGCGCAGGGAGAACTGTGCACGGTCGGGCGCGGCACGTCGAGAGCCGCGGCCGGTGCGGGCGCTTCGAACCACGGTCGTTAAGCGGTCCCGGTTCGGGAACCCGGAGGCGGAACCGGTCACCGGCACCCCGCCGCGGACCGGCGTCCATGTGTCCCGACCCGTGCCACGAACCCCGAGCGAGGAGCGTCCATGACCGATCCGGCCGCCACTTCCTTCTCCCTGCAGCGCGCGATCGCCGGCGAACTGCGGGTGAGCGAATCCTTCGACGTGCGGCAGGAGACCGAGCGCCGGGTGGCCTTCCTGGCCGACCGGCTGACCGCCACCGGTCTGTGCTCGCTGGTGCTGGGCATCAGCGGCGGCGTGGACTCGACGGCGGCGGGGCGGCTGTGCCAGCTTGCCGTCGAGCGGGCCCGCGCGGGAGGCCGGGAGGCGACGTTCTACGCGATGCGGCTGCCCTACGGCACCCAGGCCGACGAGCACGACGCGCAGGCGGCGCTGGACTTCATCCAGCCCGACAAGGTCCTCACCGTCGACGTGAAGCCCGCCTGCGACGCGGCGCTGGAAGCGCTGCTGGACGGCGGCGCCGTCTTCCGCGACCCCCACCACCGGGACTTCGTGCACGGCAACATCAAGGCCCGGCAGCGCATGATCGCCCAGTACGCGGTGGCGGGCGCGCACGCCGGCCTGGTCGTGGGCACCGACCAGGCGGCCGAGGCGGTCTCCGGCTTCTTCACCAAGTTCGGCGACGGCGCGGCCGACGTGGTGCCGCTCACCGGCCTGACCAAGCGGCGGGTACGGGCCCTCGCCCGGGAGATGGGCGCACCCGCCGGGCTGGTCGGCAAGGTCCCGACCGCCGACCTGGAGAGCCTCAACCCGGGTGTCCCCGACGAGGAGGCGCTCGGCGTCACCTACGACGACATCGACGACTTCCTGGAGGGCAGGCCGGTCGACGAGGCCGCCTTCGTCGCCATCGTCCGCCGCTACCGCGACACGGAGCACAAGCGGCAGCCGCCGATCGCCCCCTGAGCGGGACCCGCCGATCGCCCCCTGAGCGGGACCCGCCGGCTCAGGTCGCCCGCGGGGACGGCGGGTCCGGGCGGGCGGCGGACGCGGCCCCGGTGCTGCCGCGCGAGGTGAGGCGCGGCACCGGCACGCCCACCGCCCGCGCCGGCTCCCCGTCCAGCAGGGCCATCAGCTCCCGCGCCGCGGTCCGGCCGAACTCGGCGCTGTCGCGGGACAGGGCGGACAGCCGCGGCGTGACCATCCGGCACAGCGCCGAGTCCTCCCAGGACACGACCGACACGTCCCGCGGCACGCGGAAGCCCAGCTCGGCCGCGGCGGCCAGACCCGCCACGGCCATCACGTCGTTGTCGTAGATCAGCGCGGTCGGCGGCGGTGACCCGCCGAGCACCCGGCGGGTCACCGCCGCGCCCTCCGCGTCGGAGTAGTCGGTGGTCACCGAGCTGACCCCGGTGAGGCCGCGCCGCCGCGCCTCGGCGCGCAGCGTGGCGATCCGGCGCTGGGTGTGCGCCAGGCCGGGCAGCCCCGCGATGTGCAGGATCCGGCGGTGCCCCAGCGCGACCAGTTCGTCCACCACCGAGGCCATCGCGCCGGCGTCGTCCGCCCAGACCGTGGACAGGCCGGGATGCCGTACGTCGGGCGCGCCGCCGATGACCACGGCAGGCAGGCCGAGTTCGTCCAGGAGATCGGGCCGCGGGTCCTCGGCCCGCGGGTCGGCCACCAGGACGCCGTCCACCCGGTGCTCCGCCCACCAGCGCCGGTACACCGCGCACTCGTCGGTCACGTCCCGGGCCACCTGGAAGAGCAGGCCCAGATGACGCTCGGCCAGCACCTCCTGGATGCCGGAGACGAGGTGCAGGAAGAACGAGTCGACACCGAGCGTGTCCGCGGGTCTGGCCAGGACGAAGCCGACCGTGGCCGCGCCCTCGCCGGAGAGGGCGCGGGCCGCCGTGCTCGGCCGCCAGCCGAGCTGCTCGGCGACCCGGTGGACCCGGGCGCGGGTGGTCTCCGAGACGCCGGGGCGGCCGTTGAGCGCGAACGAGACGGCGCTCTCCGACACTCCGGCACGGCGCGCGATGTCCTTCATCGTCGGCCGGCGCGCGGGTGATCGCTTCTCCGGCAACGCTGCGCCCCTTCCCTCGACGGCCCGCTCCCGGCCAACTGCTAATGCGCTTGAGTCCACTTACCCTAAAGCGCATTAGCGGAAGACGGCAATAGGCAGCAAGTGCCGCTCTGAACAGGGGTTTTGAGTCACTAATGACTTTAGCGGGGTCGAATCCATTGACGTTGCCCGCAAACGCTGGGCACAGTCTGGCCCGGCACCTGATGCCGCATCCCCCCGCAAAGGAGCCCAGCCACCGTGCGCATCTCCCGCAGAACCTTCGCAGCCGCCGCCGTCGCCCTCCTCCTGCCGCTGAGCGCCTGCGGCTCCGGCGGGGACGAGGCCGGACCGACCGACGCCTCGGGCAAGGTGGAGGGCGACATCACCTTCCAGACCTGGAACCTGCGCGCCAACTTCAAGCAGTACTTCGAGGGCCTGATCGCGGACTTCGAGAAGGCGCACCCCGGCACCCACGTGAAGTGGGTCGACCAGCCCGCCGAGGGCTACGCCGACAAGATCAGCGCCGACGCCGCCGGCGGCACCCTGCCCGACGTGGTCAACGTCTCCCCGGACCTCGTCGCCCCGCTCGCCAAGGCCGGCCTCGCCCTGGATCTCGACAAGTCCGCGGGCCGGTACCGGTCCGAGTACCTGCCCGGAGCCTGGGCGGGCCACCGGGTGCCGGGCCTCAGCGGCACCTACGCCTTCCCCTGGTACCTCAACACCGGGCCGCTGTTCTACAACAAGGCCCTGTTCCGCAAGGCCGGACTCGACCCCAGCGCACCGCCGAAGACGTACGACGACCTCTTCGCCGACGCCCTGCGGATCGCGCGCACGACCGGCGGCAAGGTCGCCACGCTCGCCAACGTGCCCGCCATCGAGGACTTCGGCCGGTACGGCGTGCCCCTGATGAACAAGGAGGGGACCGGCTTCGCCTTCGACGACGCCAAGGGAGTGCAACTCCTCACCGAGTACAAGCGGTTGTACGACGCCAAGGCGCTCGACCCGCAGGCCCTCACCGCCACCCCGGAGTCCGCGGGCCGCAAGTTCCTCACCCAGGCCGTCGCCATGAACCCCGGCAGCGCCCTGGACCTCGGCAACTTCAAGAAGCAGGCGCCCGGTCTCTACCACGACATCGGGATCACCGACCAGATCACCAGCACCGGGCACGTCAACATGTACGTGATGGGCGTGATGGTCAACTCCCGCACGAAGCACACCCCGGCCGCGGTGGCCTTCGCGCACTTCGTCACCGACGCCCGCAACCAGATGGCCTTCGCCAAGAAGGTCGCCATCTTCCCGAGCACCGCGCGATCCCTGGACGACCCGTACTTCACCAAGGAGGACGGGACCGACGAGACACGGGTGCGCGTCGCCGCCGCCAAGTCGCTGAAGAACGCCGTCAACTACACGCCGGTGCTGTTCAGCGAGCAGATGAAGACCGCCCTGCGCAACGAGGTCGCCAAGGCGCTGCAGGGCAAGGAGAGCCCCGCCACCGCTCTCGACAACGCCGTCAAGGCATGCGACCGGCTCCTGAAGCAGCAGGGCTGAGCGGCATGGCCACGCCTTCCACCACCTCCCGCATACGGCGGCAACTTCCCACCAGCCCCTGGCTGTTCGCCGCACCGGGACTGCTCGTCGCCGGAGCCTTCGTGCTCTACCCGTTCGTGTCGACCGTCGTGAACTCCTTCACCGACCGCCGCACCCTGGTCCCGGGGCGCTTCGTGGGCCTCGCCAACTTCCGCGAGCTGCTCCACGACGACATGTTCTGGACCGGCCTGCGCAACAGCGCCCTGTACGTCCTCGGCGTCGTGCCCGCCCTGGTGGTCCTGCCGCTGCTGCTCGCGCTGCTGGTGCGGCGCGACATCCCCGGCATCGCCTTCTTCCGGTCCGCCTTCTACACCCCGGTGGTCGCCTCCATCGTGGTCGTCGGGCTGATCTGGGTGTGGCTGCTGGACGAACGCGGCCTGGTCAACTCGCTGCTGGAGACGGTGGGCGTCGGGCGGGTCGGTTTCCTCAGCGACCAGTGGCTGCTCCTGCTGAGCGCCATGGCGGTGACGGTGTGGAAGGGCCTCGGCTACTACATGATCATCTATCTGGCGGCCCTCGCCGGCGTCCCGCGCGAACTGCACGAGGCGGCCGCCGTCGACGGCGCGGGACCGGTCCGCCGCTTCCTCACCGTCACGGTGCCCGCCGTGCGGTCCACCATGGTGCTGGTCGCCGCGCTCTCCTCGGTCGCCGCGTTCAAGGTGTTCTCCGAGGTGTACCTGATGGCCGGCCCCACCGGCGGGCCGGCCGGCGAGGACACCACCCTCGTCATGCTCGTCCAGCGCACCGGCACCGGCCTGACCGGCCGGGTCGGCTACGCCTCCGCCCTCTCCGTCGTCGTGTTCGCCGTCACCGTCGCACTGATGCTGCTCGTGCTGCGCGCCGACCGGAGGGAGGAGACGTGAGCGTCCTGGAGAAGACCGCCCACACCCGGCGCCCGGCTCGCCCGGCCCGGCCGCACGTCACCCGGGCACCCCGGATCACCGACGAGCGCGGCCGCCGGATCCGGCCCGCCGAGCTGGTCCTGCGCTACGTGCTGCTGCTCGCCGTCCTCGCCCTCACCGCCGGCCCCTTCCTGTGGCAGCTCTCCACGTCCCTCAAGGGCCCCACCGAGGACATCTTCAGCTCCCCGCCGAAGTTCCTGCCCGGCCACCCCACCCTGCACAACTACACGCGGGTCGCCCGGACCATCCCCGTCTGGGACTACGCCCTCAACTCGCTGCGGGTCGCCGCCGCCAGTGTCGTCACCAACTGCGCCGGTTCGGCGCTCGCCGGGTACGCCCTGGCCCGCCTGCGCTACCGCGGCCGGAAAGCGGCGGCGCTGGTCTTCGTGCTGGCGATGCTCGTGCCCGTGGAGGGCATCATCATCGCCCAGTTCACCACCATGCGGGAACTCGGCCTGAACAACACGCTCATCGGCGTCGTACTGCCCGGATCGGTCGCGGCGATGAACGTGCTGCTGATGCGCAACGCCTTCCGCAACCTGCCGTACGAGATCGAGGAGGCCGCCTACGTCGACGGCGCCAACGCCTGGCAGCGGTTCCGGCGCATCGCGCTGCCCGCGGTGAAGGGCACCCTCGCCGTCGTCGCGATCTTCGCCTTCATGGGCGCGTGGGACGACTTCCTGTGGCCGCTCGTCGTGCTCAGCGACCCCGACAAGTTCACCCTGACCATCGGCCTCAACTACCTGCACGGCACCTTCGCCAACGACGAACGGCTGGTCGCGGCCGGCACCGTCATCGCCGTGGCCCCGCTCATCGCCCTCTTCGCCTGCCTGCAGCGGTACTTCTTCCGCGGGGTCGGCGAGGGCGCCGTCAAGGGCTGACCGCACCGCCGGAGAACCGCCCCCCCGCACTCCACCGCAAGGACACCGCATGCCCCCTGCCGTGCGCTTCGGCGTCAACTACACCCCGAGCGAAGGGTGGTTCCACCACTGGCTCGACTTCGACCTGGACGCCGTGCGCGCCGACCTGGACGCGATCGCGGACCTGGGCCTCGACCACATCCGCGTCTTCCCGCTGTGGCCCTACTTCCAGCCCAACCGCACCCTGATCCGCCCACGCGCCGTGGCACAGCTGGTGGCGCTCGCCGACGCGGCCGCCGAGCGCGGCCTGGACGTCAACGTGGACGGCCTGCAGGGCCACCTGAGCAGCTTCGACTTCCTGCCCGCCTGGACCCGGACCTGGCACCGGCGCAACCTCTTCACCGACCCGGACGTGGTCGACGGCCAGAGCGCCTACCTGCGCACCCTCGCCGCCGCCCTCGCCGACCGGCCCAACTTCATCGGCATGACCATCGGCAACGAGGTCAACCAGTTCGCCGCCGGACCCCACCCCGACCCCGACCGGATCACGCAGGAGGAGGCCGGACGGTGGCTGGGCGCGCTGCTCGCGGCCTGCGCCGAAGGCGCCCCGGACGGGCTCCACCTGCACGCCTCCTACGACGCCGCCTGGTACCAGGACGACCAGCCGTTCACGCCCGCGCACTCGGCCCGGCTCGGCGGCGTCACCGCCGTCCACTCCTGGGTGTTCAACGGCACCGCCCAGCGCCACGGCCGCACCTCCGTGCCGGCCGAGCACCACGCCGCCTACCTGGTCGAGCTGAGCAAGGCGTGGGCCGAGCAGCCGCACCGGCCGGTCTGGCTGCAGGAGGTCGGGGCGCCCGCGCCCCTGGTGCCCGCCGAGCACGCGGCCGCCTTCGCCGAGGCCACCGTGGCCGGCGCCCTGGACTGCCCGGACCTGTGGGGCATCACCTGGTGGTGCTCGTACGACGTCTCCCGCGACCTCGCCGACTTCCCCGAACTCGAATACGGACTCGGCCTGTTCACCAACGACCGCAAGCCCAAGGACATCGCCCGCGCCCTGGCCGAGGCGGCCCGCCGGCCCCGCACCGAGCCGGCGGCGCGCACCACGGCCCTCGCCGTACCCGCCGACCCGGGCCGCCGCTCCGCCTGCGCACCCGGCGGGCCCGTCTTCGACGCCTTCTTCCGGCTCGTCGCCGACGGGGCCCGCCCCACCACCGTTCTCGACACCCGAGCCGACGACGCCGCACACCTCGCCGCGCGCGGCATCACCGAAGTCGTCACCCCCGACCAGGTACTCCCCACCCCACAAGGAGGCCCTCGCCCGTGAACCCCACCAGACGCACCGTCCTGGTCGCCGGTACCGGCGCCGCCGCGGCCCTGCTCCCGGCCACCCCCGCCCCGGCCGCCCCGGGCACCGGGACCGCCGCCGCGCCGTACGCCTCCTACTGGTACCCGGACTCCCTGCCCGCCGGCAGCCCCGGCACCGGCGTCACCTGGCGCAGCCTCAAGGCCTGGCGTGCCGAGGACGACCCCGACCTCTCCTTCAACGCGGCCTCCGTACCGCTCGCCGCCCGCTTCACACCGACCCCGGCCAACACCACCGCCCGCTCCGGGCAGGCCCGCCTCCAGGCCCTGGTCTCCTTCGGGCCCACCTCCGCCAACCCCTCCCAGGGCTCGGCCACCGCGGACTACTACGCCCTCACCCACTGGGCCTACCTGGACGAGCTGGTGTTCTGGGGCGGCTCGGCGGGGGAGGGGCTGATCCTCGCGCCGAACGCGCCGATCGTGGACGCCGCCCACCGGCACGGCGTGCCCGTCCTCGGCAACGTCTTCCTGCCGCCCACCGCCTACGGCGGGCAGCTGCGCTGGACCCGCGACCTGGTGCAGAAGGACGTCTCGGGGCATCACCCGCTCGCCGCGCGACTGGTGGAGGTGGCGGCCGCGTACGGCTTCGACGGCTGGTTCCTGAACGCCGAGACGGGTGGCGGCGACACCGCCCTGGGCGCCGCGGTGCTGGACTTCGTGACCGAGCTGAAGGCGCTCGCGGCGGCGCAGGGGCAGCGGGTGACCTGGTACGACGCCATGACGGTGGACGGGACGGTGAGCTGGCAGGGAGCGCTGAACGACCGGAACGAGGCCTTCTTCCGGACCGCCGACGACATGTTCGTCGATTTCCGGTGGAGCGCGGGCGGCCTGGCCGCCTCCGCAGACCGGGCCCGGCGGCTCGGGCGCGACCCCTACGAACTGTGGGCCGGCGTCGACGTCGAGTCCGGCGGGCCGGACTCGCGGGTCGACTGGGACGCCGTCGTGCCGGCCACGAAGGCGCACACCACCTCGATCGGCCTCTACCGGCCCGAGTGGACCCGCAACCACCTGCCCGCCGACCGGCGGGCCCCCGGGGACTTCCACGCGGCCGACGACCGGTTCTGGACCGGACGGTCACTGGACCCCGCACGGCCGGACCCCGCCGACCCCTGGCGGGCCCCGGCGGTCTCGGTGGCGGACCGGTCGACGGTGACCTCGGTGCCGTTCGCGAGCGTGTTCAACACCGGGCACGGGCTGCGCTGGTACGAGGAGGGCGCCGTCACCTCGGACGCGCCCTGGAACCACCTCGGCCTGCAGGACCGGCTGCCGTCGCGGCGCTGGACGGTGCGGACCCGGGGGCCGCGGCCGGACGTCTCCCTCGACTTCGCCGACGCCTGGCGCGGCGGCAGCAGCGTGCTGGTGGCGGGCGGACTCGACGAGCCCGCGGTGCTGGACCTGTACGCCACCCGGCTGCCGGTCACCGCGGGCACGGTCGTCGAGCTGACGCACCGGACCGACGCCGGACAGGTGAACGTCGAGCTGGCCGTCGCCACGGCGGAACCGGCCGGACCCGGTGCGCCCCCGCCGTACACCTGCCTGCCCGCGCAGCGGACCGTCCCGGCCGGCCGGGGCCGGGGCGCCGAAGCGGCCGGCGCCTGGCGGACGTCGACCGTGCGGCTCACCGGCCTGTCCGGCAGGGTCGTCCACGCTCTCGGAGTGCGCCTGACCGCGCCCGGCGGCGGCCCCGTGCGCTGGCGGCTCGGCCACCTCGCCGTCCGCGACGCCGCCCCGGCCCCGGCCGCCCCCGCCGGCCTGCGGATCACCGCCGCCGCCGGGGGCGACTTCAGATTCGCCTGGAACGCCGGGTCGCAGCGGGTCCCGGTCCGCCACTACGAGCTGCACCGGGTCCTGCCCGGCGGGACCCGCCGCTTCCTCGGCGGCACCTGCCAGCGCGCCCACTTCGTCACCGGCCTGCTTCCCGCGCCGGGAGAGCGGGCCGCACGATTCGAACTGCGGGCGGTGGGGGAGCTGTACAACGCCTCGGCCCCCGTCACCGTCACCCACTCCTGGTAACCCGCCCGCGGCCCCCGGCCCGGAACCCAGCAGGGAGCACCCCGCATGCATGACGACCGCAGCCTGGTCGAAGCCCGTCTCCGGCGCGTCCTCGACGAACGCCTCCGCCCCGCCGTGTACCCAGAGTCCGTGCCGCTGCGGGTCGCCGTCTGGCACGCGCCCGGCGAGCCCGTGCCGGTGGCGGAAGGGCTCGCGGCCGAGCCCGAGCCGATCGAGGTGGGCGCCCGGTGGGGCGCGCCCTGGGGCACGAGCTGGTTCCGGGTCACCGGGACCGTCCCCGAGGCCTGGGCGGGCCGGACCGTCGAGGCCCTGCTCGACCTCGGCTTCGACGAGAACATGCCCGGCTTCCAGTGCGAGGGCCTGGTCTACCGGCCCGACGGCACCCCGGTGAAGGGCCTCAACCCGCGCAACCAGTGGGTGCGCGTCGGCGCCCCCGTGGACGGCGGGGAGGAGGTGCGCCTGCACGTCGAGGCGGCCTCCAACCCCGTCATCCTCGACTACCACCCCTTCCGGCCCACCCGGCTCGGCGACAAGGACACCGCCGGGCACGAGCCGCAGTACACGCTCACCCGCATGGACCTCGCCGTGTTCGACGAGACGGTGTGGCGGCTGGTGCTGGATCTGGAGGTGCTGGGCGAGCTGATGGCCGAGCTGCCGGAGGACTCCGCCCGCCGGCACGACATCCTGCGCGCCGTGGACCGGGCCCTCGACCTCGTCGACCTCCAGGACGTGAACGGCACCGCGGAGCGCGCGGGGGCCGCGCTCGCCGGGGTCCTGGCCGCCCGGGCCGTGCCCTCCGCGCACCGGATCAGCGCCGTCGGGCACGCGCACATCGACTCCGCGTGGCTGTGGCCGCTGCGGGAGACCGTGCGCAAGGTGGCCCGCACGACCGCCAACATGACCGCGCTGATCGAGGACGAGCCGGAGTTCGTCTTCGCCATGTCCCAGGCCCAGCAGTGGGCGTGGGTGAAGGAGCACCGGCCCGAGGTGTGGGCGCGGGTGCGCAAGGCCGTGGCGGAGGGGCGGTTCGTGCCGGCCGGCGGGATGTGGGTCGAGTCGGACACCAACATGCCCGGCTCGGAGGCCATGGCCCGGCAGTTCGTGCACGGCAAGCGGTTCTTCCTCGACGAGTTCGGCATCGAGAACGAGGAGGCCTGGCTGCCCGACACCTTCGGCTTCGCCGCCGGGCTCCCGCAGATCATCCGGGCGGCCGGGTCCAAGTGGCTGCTGACCCAGAAGATCTCCTGGTCGCGGACGAACAGCTTCCCGCACCACACCTTCCACTGGGAGGGCATCGACGGCACCCGGATCTTCACGCACTTCCCGCCGGTCGACACCTACAACTGCTCGATGCGGGGCGGCGAGATCGCCCACGCGGCACGGAACTTCAAGGAGAAGGGCCGGGCCCGGCACTCCCTGGCCCCGACCGGCTGGGGCGACGGGGGCGGCGGCACCACCCGCGAGATGGTCGCCAAGGCGGCCCGGCTGCGTGACCTGGAGGGCTCCGCGACCGTCGCCTGGGAGACACCCCGGGCCTTCTTCGAGAAGGCCGAGGCCGAGTACCCCGAACCACCCGTCTGGGTCGGCGAGCTCTACCTCGAACTGCACCGCGCCACCCTCACCAGCCAGGCCAGGACCAAGCAGGGCAACCGCCGCAGCGAGCACCTGCTGCGCGAGGCCGAACTGTGGGCCGCCACCGCGGCCGTCCGCACCGGCTTTCCCTACCCCTACGGGGAACTGGACCGGATCTGGAAGACGGTCCTGCTGCACCAGTTCCACGACATCCTCCCGGGCTCGTCCATCGCCTGGGTGCACCGCGAGGCCCGGGCGACGTACGAGCGGGTCGCCGCCGAGCTGACCGGGATCATCGAGGCCGCGCAGGGCGCGCTGGCGGGCGAGGGCGCGACGCCCCTGGTGTTCAACGCCGCCCCGCACGCCCGCGCCGGCGTGCCGGCCGGGGGCGCGGCGGCCGCCCGGACGACGGGCGGCACCACGCTGTCGCCCCGCCCCGACGGCGGGCACGTACTGGACAACGGGCGCCTGCGGGTCGGGATCGACGCCCGCGGCCTGGTCGTCTCCGTCCACGACGCCGCGACCGACCGCGAGACCGTCGCCCCGGGCCGCGCGGCCAACCTGCTCCAGCTGCACCCCGACTTCCCGAACATGTGGGACGCCTGGGACGTCGACGAGTTCTACCGCAACACCGTCACGGACCTCACGGAGGCCGACTCGGTGACCGCGGCCGGCGACGGCGCCTCGGTGCGGGTCGTGCGGTCCTTCGGAGCCTCTCGGGTGACACAGGTGCTGTCGCTGCCACCGGGGGAGCGGCGGCTGGTGATCGATACCGAGGTCGACTGGCACGAGACGGAGAAGTTCCTGAAGCTCGCCTTCCCGCTCGACGTGCACGCCGAACGCTACGCGTCCGAGACCCAGTTCGGGCACGTCCACCGGCCCACCCACACCAACACCTCCTGGGAGGCCGCCAAGTTCGAGGCCTGCAACCACCGCTTCGTCCACCTGGAGGAGCCCGGCTGGGGCGTGGCGCTGGTGAACGACTCGACGTACGGCCACGACGTGACCCGCACGGTCCGCACGGACGGCGACCGCGGCACGACGACCACGGTGCGCGCCTCCCTGCTGCGGGCCCCGCGCTTCCCCGACCCCGAGACCGACCAGGGCGTCCACCGCTTCCGGCACGCCCTGGTCCCCGGCGCGGCGGTCGCGGTCGCCGTCCGCGAGGGCTGGCGGATCAACCTGCCGGAGCGGCGCGTCACCGGGGCCCGCGAGGTCGCCCCGCTGGTCACGGTGGACGACGACGCGGTCGTCGTCACGGCCGTGAAGCTGGCCGACGACGGCAGCGGCGACGTCGTGGTCCGCTTCCACGAGGCCCACGGAGGCCGTGCCCGCGCCACCCTCACGGCCGGCTTCGAGGTCGGCGGCGTCACGGTGACGGACCTCCTGGAGCGTCCGGCCGCCGGGACTCCCGCGCCGGAACGGGACGGGAACCGGATCACCGTACGGCTCAGGCCGTTCGAGCTGATGACGCTGCGTCTCACCAGGCGCTGAGCGGACGCCTCGCGGCTGCGCGGCCGGGCGGAGGCCGGTCGCGCGCCCCGGGGCGCCGGCGCGGGGACGGCCCGGCCGCGGCGCTCCGGCTCACCGCAGGCGGCCGGCTACGCCCGGGTGTGCGAGACGGCGCGGGAGCTGACCCGGCGGCTCGTCCCGGCCGAGCGCACCGCCCGCCGCGTCTACGGCCGGTGAGCCGGTCACCGCGCTAGGACCGCCGCGCGGCCCCCGCGAGCCGGGTCGGCGGCAGGTACTCGCGTACGAACGTCCGCTCCCAGCAGGCCCCGGTCGCCCGCAGCTCCCGCCACGTGGTGTAGCGGTAGCGGAAGAGACGGGCCCGGACGAACCGGGGCGGGGTGTCCCGCGGGAAGGGCGAGCGGCGCAGCAGCCTCAGGGTGTCGCGGTCGTTCTCCAGCAGCCGCTCCACCAGCCGGCCGAACCAGTCGCCGGCGTAGCCCGGGGACAGCGCGGCGAACCACATCAGCCAGTCCAGGCGCAGGTGGTAGGGCGCGAAGGGGCGCGGCCAGTGCCGCGGGTCGCCCGGCTTGCCCTTGAACTCGTACTCCAGCCACCGCGAGTCCTCCCGGGGCGCGTCGTCCAGCGTGCCCTCGATCACCACCTCGTACCGGACCCGGCTGACGCTGCCGAAGGCGCCGTAGGTGTTCACCAGGTGCAGCGGGTCGAAGGACCGGTTCATGACCTGGCGCCGGGAGACCATGTTCAGCACCGGGCGGTGGCTGAGGAACAGCAGCAGCGCGGCGACGGCCAGGACCAGCACCTCGTACCAGAGCGGGGCCGCCGGCAGGGACGGCGCCGTCGCCGGCAGCCGCAGCGCGGACAGCGCCAGCACGATGGTGATCCAGTTCAGCCAGGCGAAGTTCCCGGACAGCACCAGCCACAACTGGGTGACGATCATCAGCGCGGCCGCGGCCGAGGCGACCGGCTGCGGGGCGAACAGCAGGAACGGCACCACGAGCTGGGTCAGGTGGTTGGCGGCCACCTCCACGCGGTGCAGCGGCTTCGGCAGGTGGTGGAAGAACCAGCTCAGCGGGCCGGGCATCGGCTGGGTCTCGTGGTGGTAGTCCAGGCAGGTCAGCTTGCGCCAGCACGCGTCGCCCCGCAGCTTGATCAGCCCGGCCCCGAACTCGACCCGGAACAGGATCCAGCGCAGCAAAAACAGCACGACCACGGGCGGCGCGATCTCGTCGTTGCCGAGGAAGGCCGCCAGGAAGCCGGTCTCCAGCAGCAGCGACTCCCAGCCGAAGGAGTACCAGGTCTGCCCCACGTTGACGACCGACAGGTACAGCGCCCACGGCACGAGCCACAGCAGGATGCCGCCCCACAGCGGCAGAGCCGAGTCCGCCCCGGCGAGCAGCGCCGCCGACACCGCGCACCCCGCCCAGGCGGCGGCCGCGAAGAAGCGGTCGGAGTAGTGCAGGTGGAACAGGCTGGGCGCCCGCCGGAAGGGCACCCGCGCGGTGAAGCGGGGGACCGGCAGCATGCCGCGCTCGCCCAGCAGGGCCCGGAACTGCAGGGCGGCCACCAGGAACGCGACCAGGTAGAGCCCGGCGAGCGCCCGCTGGAGGACCAGCCGGCTCAGCCAGTAGTCGGGTGCGGTGAACCAGTCCACAACTGCGCTCCTGCCTGGGTCGTGGCCACCGCGACGAGGGTGCCCAGTGGCGCGGAGGGCCCGTGACACCGTGTACCGCACGCGTCCGCCTGCGTAACACGGCCGGGTGGGACGGGCCGCGCACGCCCACTCGAAGAATCAGGCAAATGCTGGCAAGGTGGGCGCATGGCTGATCGGGGAGCGAGCGCCCCGTCTCTCCCGGAGGACTGGCCCGCCCACCCGGACCCGGTCCTGGCGCTCAACAACATGGGCAGCTTCGACTGGGACCTGGACACCGGTCTGTTCAGCATGGACGCGCAGGCGCACGAGGTCTTCGACATGCGCCCCGACGAGTACGACGGCAACCCCGGGACGCTCGCCGTACGGGTGCCGCCCGCCGAGGCGCACCGGCTGGACACGCTGGTGTCCCTGGCCATCAAGGACGGGCGGGAGAACTACGGCGCGTACTTCCGCGTCCGGCGCCGTGACGGCAGCCTGCGCTGGACCCACACCCAGGGCTTCATACGGCGGGACGAGACCGGCCGCCCGCGCCGCATCATCGGGATCGTCCGGGACGCCACCGAGGAACTGGAGGAGAGCGAGAGCGCGGGCAGCCGTGACTCCGCAGCCCTGGACGCCGCACGCCGCGACCAGACCAACGTCGTCCAGATCGCCACCGCCGCGCTCGCCCACGCCCGCACCGTCCAGGACGTCATCGACGTCGTCACGGACACCCACGGCCTGACCCTGCTCGGCTCCAGGAGCATGGTCCTCGGGCTGGTCGAGGCGGGCCGCATCCGGCTGGTCGCGGAGGGCCCCGCGGGCAGCTTCGTGCCCGGCACCCGGGTCACCCGCACGGACGAGCCCTACCCGATGAGCGAGGCGGTGCGGACCCTCAGCCCGTGCTTCATCGAGTCGCCGGAGGAGTTCGCCGAGCGCTTCCCGGCGCTGTGGTCGCACATCACCGGCCTGCGGATCACCTCCGCCGCCTACCTGCCGCTGATCGCCCAGGCCCGCCCGATCGGCGCGATGGGCCTGCTCTACGACGACCGGCGCGGCTTCTCCACGGAGGAGCGCAACGTGCTCGTCGCGCTCGGCAGCAGCATCGCGCAGAGCCTGCAGCGGGCCATGCTCTACGAGCAGGAGAAGGACCTCGCCCAGGGCCTGCAGCAGGCCATGCTGCCCCGCACCATCCCCAGCGTGCCCGGCGCCGACGTCGCCGTCCGCTACCGTGCCGCGGCCGTCGGCGGCACCCTCGGCCGGGACATCGGGGGCGACTGGTACGACCTGATCCCGCTGCCCGGGGGCCGGGTCGGCGCGGTGATCGGCGACGTCCAGGGCCACGACACCCACGCGGCCGCCGTGATGGGCCAGCTCCGGATCGTGCTGCGCGCCTACGCCGCCGAGGGCCACACCCCGGCGACCGTCATGGCCCGCGCCTCCGTCTTCCTGCGCGACCTCGACACCGACCGCTTCGCCACCTGCCTGTACGCCGAGGCCGACCTGGCCACCGGGGTCGTCCAGGTGGTCCGCGCCGGGCACATCGACCCGCTGGTCCGCTACGCCGACGGCACCTGCCGCCGCGTCCCGGTGGAGGGCGGCCTGCCGCTCGGGCTGTCCGCCGAGTTCGGCCGGCTCGAGTATCCCGTCTGCACCCTCGAACTCGACCCGTGCGACACCCTGCTGCTGTGCACCGACGGGCTCGTCGAGCAGCCCGGCACCGATCTCGACGACGGCGTGCGCGCCCTGACCGCCCTGATCGCCGAGGGCCCAGAGGACGTGCGCGCGCTCGCCAACCGGCTGATAGCGGCGGCCGAGGCGCGCGGCGGCGACGACGACGTGGCTCTGCTCCTGCTGCGCCGCCGCGCCCCGGAGGCGGCGCGGGCCGGCGGCCGGTTCCAGCAGCACGTGGCGCCCGGCGACCCCGAGGCGCTCAGGCAGGCCCGGCACCTGATCCGCGCCGCCGTCCGGGGCTGGGGCGCACGGGAGCGGGCCGACGACATCGAGCTGGTCGCCGACGAACTGATCACCAACGCCCTCATGCACACCGAGGGCGCCGCGATCGTCACCCTGCGGGCCCTGGAGGGCAGCGACCGGCGGCTGCGGGTCGAGGTGGAGGACTCCTCCAGCGCCCTGCCGCGCCGCCGCGACGCGGGGGAGGACGGCGTCTCCGGCCGCGGGCTGCTCCTGGTGGAGCGGCTCGCCGACGTGTGGGGCGTGGAGGCGCGTGGCGGCGGCAAGGCCGTGTGGAGCGAGTTCCGGGTGCCGCGGCGGGCGGCCGTCTGACCTGCGTGGCGCCGCGGGCGCCGGATGGCACCCTGGAACCATGCCGGAACTGCCCGAGGTAGAAGCGCTGAAGGACTTCCTCACCGAGCACCTGGTCGGCCGCCGCGTGGTGCGGGTGCTCCCGGTCGCCGTCAGCGTCCTGAAGACGTACGACCCCCCGGTCACCGCGATCGAGGACAGCGAGGTCACGGCCGTGCGGCGGTACGGCAAGTTCCTCGGTCTGGCCACGGGCGACGGACTGCACCTGGTGACCCACCTGGCCCGCGCCGGCTGGCTGCAGTGGCGGGACCGGCTGCCCGACGGCCCGCCCCGGCCGGGCAAGGGCCCGCTCGCGCTGCGCGTCGCGCTGGAGACGGGCGAGGGCTTCGACCTCACCGAGGCCGGCACCCAGAAACGCCTCGCGGTGTACGTCGTGCACGATCCGGAGGAGGTCCCGGGCCTCGCCCGGCTCGGCCCCGACCCGCTCGCCCCGGACTTCGACGCCGGCCGGCTCGCCGCCCTGCTGAAGGACGAGAGACGGCAGCTCAAGGGCGCGCTGCGCGACCAGTCCCTGATCGCGGGCGTGGGCAACGCCTACAGCGACGAGATCCTGCACGCCGCGAAGATGTCCCCGTTCAAGCTCGCCGCGTCCCTGACCCCGCAGGAGATCCAGCGGCTCCACGAGGCCCTGCGCGGCACCCTCACCGAGGCGGTCGAGCGCTCGCGCGGCCTGGCCGCCGGACGGCTGAAGGCGGAGAAGAAGAGCGGTCTGCGGGTGCACGGCCGCACCGGCGAGCCCTGCCCGGTCTGCGGCGACACCATCCGCGAGGTGTCCTTCAGCGACTCATCGCTCCAGTACTGCCCGACCTGCCAGACGGGCGGCAAGCCGCTGGCCGACCGCAGGCTCTCCCGGCTGCTGAAATGAGACACGCCCGGCCTGCCCGGCCTGCCCGGCACGCCCGGCTCACCCGGATCGCCCGACCTGCCCGGCCCACCCGGACCGCCCGATACGACCGGGCCGTCCGGTGGAACGGCACGCGCGGCCGTCGCCGTCGGCGTGCGTCCGGCGGCCCCGGCACCCGGGGCGCCGCGCCTACCGGGGGGTGAGCGACACCAGCGGCTGGCCGTCCGCGGTGCGCACGTCGTAGCGGGCGATCTGGTCCGGACGCATCGAGGAGCCGGCCATGGTCGTGGTCGTCCCGCTGTCGTCGGCGCCCACCGTCCAGCCGGAGACCGTCTGCTCCGAGCCGTCGCGGCCGACGACCACGAGCCGGCAGGAGTGCGGCCCCGAGCCGTCCTTCACGTCCAGCCGCATCCGGCTGCCCAGGTCCCCGTCCTCCGTGGTCACCTGAGCCCACACCCCGGTGCCCGGGTCGGTCGCCGCGGTCACCCGGGCGGCCGGAGCGCCGTGCGCGGTGTGCAGCACGACCCCCGGTCCGGCCACCGCCAGCACCACCGAGGCCGCCAGGCCGTACAGGATGCGGCGGCGCCGGGCGCGGTGCCGGAGCGCCAGTTCGCCCAGCAGCCGCTCCAGCAGCCGGGGGCCGGGCTGCGCCACGGGCTGCACGAAGCGCGGCGTGGCCCGGCGGTACAGCATCAACTGCCGTGCCGCGGGGCCGAATTCGGTCACCTGTGCCGCGCACCGGGGGCACTCCATGAGGTGGTCCTCGAAGCGGAAGGCCTCCGCCTCGTCCAGCACGCCGAGCGCGTACGCGCCGACGTCGCGATGCCGTTCCAGGGACCTCATGCCGAATCCTCGTGCCGATGGGTGCGGGTGGGGTTACTCCTTGCTCCCACCCGTACGCAGCGGACAACCGAATCACTCAAGGCGCGCACCGAATCGTGACCAAGAGATTCGTAGCGGCGCGCCCCACGGATTGGTGTGATTTCCGGAAAACCTCGAAGCCGGCCGAAGCGGAGGTCAGGGCGTCGGCCGGGGCCCTCAGAACAGGTGGATGGCGAGATGGCCGAGGGGCAGTCCGAGCCGCCAGGCGGGGGTCCACACCTTCGGTCCGTCGTCCTCGCCGGACACCGCGCCGCCGCCCGGCACCGCGTCCAGATCGGGCGCGAGCAGCTCGGTCTCCTCCAGCCAGCGCCAGGCCTCGGCGGCGAGCGCCAGGTCCGGCGAGGGCGCGGCGGCCGCGGACTCCCCGGCGGCCAGCTCGGCCATCCGCCGGCCCACCCACTCCTGCCACGGCTGGTCGTACGCCGTCAGCGACAGCCAGTTCTCCAGCTGGGAGATCACCCGGATGCCGGAGAGCTCGCCGTCGGTGTCGGAGAGGAAGACGGTCAGCGCCAGGGCGTCCCGCCCGGCCCGGAACTCGAAGGACGTCGGCGGCATCAGATCGCCGGTGCGCAGCAGCTCGTCGGCGATGTACTCGGCGTACAACCAGGCCATCGGGACGGCCAGTTCACCACCGCCGGTGCCGTCGCCGCCGTCGGTGCTCTCATGACCTCGGTGCCGCATCCCTTCCTGCCTTCCTCCGGTGCGTGCGCGTCGCCCGAACCCCCGGACCCGCCAGGGCCCGGCCCCCTCCGGAAACGCGGATGAGGACAGCTCATGGCCCGAACGGGGTTCTCAGCAAGGCGCTTTACCGAGGCTTGACCCGGCAGCCGGTTTCACCGCAGGTCGGCCGCATAACCCGGAAGGACCCGGCGCAGGGCGCGCAGCGCGTAGTACGCGCGGGATTTCACGGTACCGGGTGGAATGCCGAGGATCCGCGCGGCCTCCGCCACGCTGGCCCCGCGGAAGTACACGAGTACCAGTACGTCACGGTGTTCCGGCGTGAGTGTCTTCACAGCCTCCCGGACGTCGAGCGCCGCGGTGGCCCGTTCGGCGTGGTCGGCGGTCACCCGCGCGTTCTCCGGCACCTCGTCGCCGACCTCCGGCGGCCGCGCCTGCCGGGCCCGCCGCGCGTCGATCGCGAGCCTGCGGGCGACGGTCAGCAGCCAGGGCCGTACCGAGTCGAAGTCGGCCGCGTGCAGGGCCTCCGGATGCTGCCAGGCGCGTACCAGGGTCTCCTGCACGAGGTCCTCGGCACGCTGCCGGTCTCCGTCGCTCAGCCGCAGCAGCAGCGCGAAGAGGGGGCCGCCGTGCTCGCGCTGGAGTGCGGCGAGCTCGTGCTCGGCGGTCGTCGTCCCGTGGGGAAGTGAGGTTCCGGCCGTCATGGCCGTATGGCAGCGCAGGGCGTCGCCGGGGGACAGGGGGCGCGCGCCGCTGTGCGACGGACGGTCCGATCGCGTCGGTGAGCGGTCGCGCGAGCGTGCGCGCACCGGCGCGGGCGGCACCGGATGGGCTAATTCCGGGCGCCCGTCCGTTTGCGCCGGGCGCGGGATTCATACCCATATGCCCGTCACGGCTTTGCCGGTGAACGAGAAGTCCGCAGTGACGACGATGCTGGGGTGAACCGATGATCGCACGCAGGCATCAGGTGGCGCTGGCGCTGACCGCCCTGCTCGCCGCCGGGGCCGCCTGCCTGAACCAGGAGCGGCGCGAGCCCGTCGCGGCGGGCCTCCCGGCGCCGCCCGCCGCCCGCGCGGTCACCCTCGTCGCCTCCGGTGGCGTGCTCCCGGACCGCTCGGTCGCCGAACGGGCGGGCTACGACGCCGGAGGCCGCGGCCACGACTACCGCCCGATGCTCTCCGGCGTGGAACCCCTCGTCCACGGGGCCGACCTGGCGCTGTGCCACCTGGAGACCGTCACCGGCGACGGCGCGGACCCCGCGGCCGGCTCGCCGCCGCAGCTCGCCGCCGGCCTCGCCGCGACCGGCTACGACGGCTGCGCCACCGCCTCCGAGCACGCCCTCGACGACGGCGCCCCCGGCATCCTGCGCACCCTGGACACCCTGGACCGGGCCGGCCTGCGGCACACCGGCACCGCCCGCACCGAGGCCGAGTCCCGCTCGGTCGTCCTGTACCGGGCGGGACTGGCCAGGATCGCGCACCTGTCGTACGCCTACGGCACCGACGGCCGGCCGCTCCCCGACGGGCAGCCCTGGGCCCTCAACCCGCTCGACGCCGACCGGATCGTCTCCGACGCCCGCGCCGCCCGGCTGGCCGGCGCCGACCTGGTCGTGGTCTCCGCACACTGGGGCACCGAGTGGCAGGACGCCCCCGACGGGCTCCAGCTCGGGCTGGCGAGGGCCCTGACGGCCTCGACGACCAACGGCCGCCCGGACATCGACCTGATCCTCGGCACCCACGCCCACGTCCCGCAGGCCTACGAGAAGATCAACGGCACCTGGGTGGTCTACGGCCTCGGCGACCAGATCGCCGGCGAGATGTTCAACGACAGGGGCGTGCGGGACTCGCGCGGCAACGAGTCCACCCTCGCCCGGTTCACCTTCGCCCCGCCCGCCGCCCCCGGCGGCCGCTGGCGGGTCACCAAGGCCGAGTTCGTCCCGCAGATGTACGACGTCGACTCCGGGCGGGTGATCGACCTCGGCCGGGCGATCGCCGGCGGCGCCGAGCTGGAGGGGGTGCGCGACCGCATCCGGGATGTGGTCCTCAGCCGCGGGGCGGCCGGGGACGGGTTGGTCATGGGGAACTGATCAGCCCGTCGGGCCGCGCTCGGCCGGCCCGCGCCCGGCGAGCACCGAGCGCCGGTAGGAGTAGCCGAAGTAGATCACGCAGCCGACCACGAACCACACCGCGAACCGCACCCAGGTCTGCCACTGCAGGAACGTGATCAGCCAGATGGAGAAGAGGACCCCGAGCGCCGGCAGGAACGGCATCCACGGCGTGCGGAAGGTGCGCGGCAGGTCCGGCTGCCGGTAGCGCAGCACGATCACCGCCGTGCACACCACGACGAACGCCAGCAGGATGCCGATGTTGGTCAGCTCGGCCGCCTCGCCGATCGGGATGAACCCGGCGATGACCGCCGACGCCGCTCCGACGATCCAGGTCACCCGGGTCGGCACGTGCCGGGTCGGGTGCGTCTTGGCGAACCACCGGGGCAGCAGCCCGTCCCGGGACATGGAGAACCACACCCGGGTCACGCCCAGCATGAACGTGAACATCACGGTGAGGATGCCGATGATCGCGCCCACCGCGATCACGTCGGCCAGCCCGCTCAGCCCGACCGACTTGAACGCCGTGGAGAAGCCGCTCTCGGGGTCGATGTCCTTGTAGTTCTGCATGCCTGTGAGCACCAGGCAGGCCGCCACGTACAGCACCATCGAGATCGCCAGCGAGTAGATGATCGCCTTCGGCATGTGCCGCTGCGCGTCCTTCGACTCCTCGGCGGCGGTCGACATGGCGTCGTAGCCGAACACCGCGAAGAACACGGTTGCCGCGCCGGTGAACGCCCCGCTGACGCCGAACGGGAAGAACGGGTGGTAGTTCGCCGTGCTGATGTGGAACACGCCCACCCCGATCACCAGCAGCACCACCAGCACCTTCAGCGCGACCACGAGCGTCTCGAACCGGGCGGCGCTGCGGATGCCCTGGTTGAGCAGCCAGGCGATCAGCAGGCACAGCAGGGCCGCGAACAGGTCCACCCGGTGCCCGTGGCCCGTGCCCGGGGCGCCCAGCATCCAGGCGGGCAGGTTCGCGCCCATCTCCTCCACCAGGAAGCTGAAGTAGCCGGAGATGCCGATGGCGACCACCGCCACGATCGCCGTGTACTCCAGCAGCAGGTCCCAGCCGATGAACCAGCCCGCGAACTCGCCGAGCACCGCGTAACCGTAGGTGTACGCCGAACCCGCCTTCGGGATCAGCCCCGCGAACTCCGCGTACGACAGCGCGGCGCAGGCGCTGGCGACACCGGCGATGAGGAACGACACCAGCACCGCTGGTCCGGCCGTCTCGTTGGCCACCGTTCCGGCCAGCGTGAAGATGCCGGCGCCGATGATGCCGCCCACCCCGATCGCGGTGAGCTGCCACAGGCCGAGCGACCGCTCCAGCCGGGCGCCCGCGCCCCCGCCGACCTCGGTCTCCTCGATGTGCTCGATGGGTTTGCGGCGGAGAATCCCTTCACCCGCTCGGAGCTTGGCCATGCGATCCACCTCTTCGCCGACGGCAAACGGCTGACGGCGGATCATGATGGCTCAGCGGCGTCCCGTACGGAAGACGCCACGCACGGCCTTCCGGGCCGCCCCCGAGCCGCCCGGGAGGCCGTGGCGCGCCCGGCCGCGGCCCCCGTCCGGCGCCCCGCGCGCTACGGGGCGACCGTCACCGGCCAGCGCCCCGCGCGCCACGGGACGACCGTCACCGTCCGGCGCCCCGCGCGCTACGGGACGACCGTCACCGGCCAGCGCCCCGCCTTCACCAGCCGCACCGCCACCGAGCCGATGATGCGGTGCCCGGCCTGCTCTGAGGCGCCCACCACCACGGCGTCCGCCTTGAGTTCGTCGGCCGCCTTCACCAGGCCGTTGTAGGGGTCGCCGCGGAAGGTGTGGAACTCCCACCGGATGTCGAATATCCCCCGCACCCGCTCGGCCGCCTCCCGGATGTAGGCCACCAGGTCCTCGGCGATCTCGTCGGTCGTCTCCGCGACCGGCGCGCCGAGCGCGGCCCCGGCCGCGAGCACCGGCTGCACGTACACGACGGCCAGCAGCGCGCGCTGCCGGCGGGCCAGGCCGCCCGCGTACGCGGCGGCGCGCAGCGAGGAGTCGGAGCCGTCCACCCCGACCACGATCACCTTGGGTCCGTCGGTACCCCGCTCGAACCGGTGCGCGTGCTGTTCGTGCTGTTCCGTCACGGCCCGAGGCTATCGGAAGCACCCCCTCCGCCCGAAGCACGGGTTCGCGCCCGCCTCGCCCCGCCGCCCCCGGAGCGGCCCGAGGGCGGCCACCCCTTCGCGTGCCAGGCCCGCCCGGTCGCGTGCCGGCCCCCGAGCCCCGCGCGGCGGCGTTCGTCCGACGGGCGGCGCGACCGGGGCCTTCCTAGAGTCGGAACCATGACTGCCACCGCCGGGGCGGCCGCACGGAGGGCTGCCGGCGGGCCGGAGGACCCGGCCGCCGGCGGGCGCCTCGGACGGGTGCCCGAGGCCTTCGCGGCCTTCTTCGCCGCGTGCGGCCTGCTGTGCGCCCTGCTCGCGTTCTTCGCCCCGCTGCGCCGCGCGCTGCGCCCCCTGGTCCGCGCCCTCGACCTGCTTCTGATCCCGATCAGCGCCAACCTCGCCTACGCGGTCTTCCTGTTCCTGCTGGCCGGCGCCACCGCCGCCCGCAAGAAGGTCGCCTGGTGGCTGGTCGTCGTCTACCTGGGCCTGCTGGTGTTCGGCGACGCCCTCGGGCTCGTCCTCGGCCTGTACGGCCAGTCGCTGCCGTCCCTGGTGCTGTGCGCCCTGCTGCTGGGCGTGCTGGTGGTGGCCCGGGGGGAGTTCTGCGCCGCCTCCCGCCACGGCGCCGTGTGGCGGGCCCTGGGCGTGCTGCTCGGCGGCCTCGCCGTGGCCGTCCTGCTCGGCTGGGGCCTGGTCTCGCTGTTCCCCGGCACCCTCCCGCAGAGCCAGCACCTGGCCTGGGCGGCGGACCGGGTGTGCGGCGGGCTGGTCGCCAACAGCGCCTTCGACGGCCGCCCGCCGCGCCGGGTCACCTTCGTCCTCGGCCTGTTCGGCGCGCTCGCCCTGCTGAACGCGGCGGCCGCGCTGTTCCGTTCGCAACGCCTCGAGGCGGCCCTGCACGGCGACGAGGAGGACCGCGTCCGGGCCCTGCTGAGGGCTTACGGCGACCGGGACTCGCTCGGCTACTTCGCCACCCGCCGGGACAAGGCCGTCGTCTTCTCCGCCAGCGGCAAGGCCGCCGTCACCTACCGCGTCGAGGTGGGCGTGTGCCTGGCCAGCGGCGACCCCGTCGGCGACCCCGAGGCCTGGCCGCACGCCATCGCCGCCTGGCTGGACGTGGCCCGCCGGCACGCCTGGGCGCCCGCCGTGATGGGCGCCTCCGAGGACGGCGCCCGCGCCTACGCCCGGGCCGGGCTCGGCGCCCTCCAGCTCGGCGACGAGGCGATCCTGCACGTACCCGGGTTCGACCTGGACGGCCGGGACATGCGCGTCACCCGGCAGGCCGTGCACCGCGTCCGCCGCACCGGCGCCACCTGCCGGGTCCGCCGCCACGCCCAGCTCACCGAACGGGAGACGGAGGAGATCGTCGCCAAGGCCGACGCCTGGCGGGACACCGAGACCGAGCGCGGCTTCTCCATGGCCCTGGACCGGCTCGGCGACGCGGCCGACGGCGACTGCCTGCTGGTGGAGGCCCTCGGCGACGACGGCCGGCTGCTCGCGCTGCTCTCCTTCGTGCCCTGGGGCCGCGACGGGGTCTCCCTGGACCTGATGCGCCGTGACCGCGCCGCGCCCAACGGGGTGATGGAGTTCATGGTCGCCGAACTGTGCGCCGCCGCGCCCAAGCTGGGGGTGCACCGGATCTCCCTCAACTTCGCCGTCTTCCGGTCCGCCTTCGAGGAGGGCGCCCGCATCGGCGCCGGACCGGTCCTGCGGCTCTGGCGCCGGCTGCTGCTGTTCTTCTCCCGGTGGTGGCAACTGGAGGCCCTGTACCGCTCCAACGCCAAGTACCACCCGCAGTGGTACCCGCGCTTCATCTGCTACGGCGACGCCGCCTCCCTCGCCCGCATCGGCCTCGCCTCCGGCATCGCCGAAGGCTTCGTGTCCGTACCCTCCTTGCGCAAACTCCGCGGAAAGGGGCACCCGGAGACAGGGCGGCGGCCCGCCACCACCGAGGGGCCGCCGTCCTCGAGCGCGCTCGGCCTCGACGGAGGGGACGAGGCCGTGGCCGCCGCCCCGGACGCGGGCCTGCCCGACCAGGTCCGCGTCCGGCACCGCACCCTCGGCCGGCTGCGCGCCGCCGGCACCGACCCGTACCCGGTCGGCACGCCCCGGCCCACGCACGCCCTCGCCCGCGTCCCGCAGGGGCAGGACGTCACGGTCGCCGACCGCGTCATGCTGGTCCGCGACTTCGGCGGCATCGTCTTCGTGGCGCTGCGCGACTGGTCGGGCGACCACCAGCTCGCCCTCACCCGCGACCGCTGCGGGCCCGCCCTCGACCGCTTCCGGGCCGACGCCGACATCGGCGACCACATCACCGCGAGCGGGTACGCGTCACGCAGCGACAAGGGCGAGCCCACCGTCTTCGTCCGCTCCTGGCAGCTCACCGGCAAGTGCCTGCACCCGTTGCCCGACAAGCGCCACGGCCTCACCGACCCCGAGGCCCGGGTCCGCCGCCGGCACCTCGACCTGATCACCCGGCCGGACGCCCGCCGGGTGCTGAGCGCCCGCTCCGCCGCCGTGCAGGCGCTGCGCCAGGGCCTGCTGGACCGCGGTTACCTGGAGGTGGAGACGCCGGTGCTCCAGCAGATCCACGGCGGCGCCAACGCCCGGCCCTTCACCACCCACGCCAACGCCTACGACCTCGACCTGTACCTGCGCATCGCCCCGGAGCTGTATTTGAAGCGGCTGTGCGTCGGCGGCCTGGAGAAGGTGTTCGAACTGGGCCGCACCTTCCGCAACGAGGGCGTCTCCCACAAGCACAACCCCGAGTTCACGATGCTGGAGGCCTACCAGGCGCACGCCGACTACGACGTGATGCTCGGCCTGGCCAGAGAACTGGTCCAGGGCGCCGCCCGGGCCGCCCTCGGCGCCCCGGTCGTCCACCGGGACGGCAGGGAGTACGACATCTCCGGCGACTGGCCGGTCAGGACGGTGTACGGCGCGCTCTCCGAGGAACTGGACGAGGAGATCGGCCCCGGCACCGAACTCTTGCGGCTGCACCGGCTGTGCGACCGCGCCGGGGTGCCGTACACCGCCGACGACGGCCCGGGCGACGTGGTCCTGGAGATGTACGAGCGGCTCGTCGAGCAACGCACCCTGCTGCCCACCTTCTACAAGGACTTCCCCACCGACGTCTCCCCGCTCACCCGGCAGCACCGCACCGACCCCAGGCTCGCCGAACGCTGGGACCTGGTCGCCTTCGGCACCGAACTGGGCACCGCCTACTCCGAGCTGACCGACCCCGTCGAACAGCGCCGCCGGCTCACCGCGCAGTCGCTGCTGGCCGCCGGGGGAGACCCCGAGGCGATGGAGCTCGACGAGGACTTCCTCGACGCCCTCGAGTACGCGATGCCGCCCACCGGCGGCCTCGGCCTCGGCGTCGACCGGCTCGTCATGTTCCTCACCGGCCTGACGATCCGCGAGACGCTGCCCTTCCCGCTGGTGCGCCGCGGCCGGCGGCGCTCCTGAGGACCGTTCACCGGACGCCCCGCGTTAAGCCGAACGGGTGCATTGACGCCGCCGCACCGGTGCTGTTGTGGTGCGCCGGTGGCGCGCCGGGCGACTGATGAGTCATGCAGAAGGATCAGTTGTTCACACGGCGCCGCATGCTGCTCGCCGGGTCCGCCGCGCTGGGCGCCGCGGGCACCGCGGGAATCGTCCTGGCCGGCGGCGGAGAGCCGGCCCGCACCGCCGCACCCGTCGCAGGTCCGCAGGCCCGCCAGCAGCTCAAGTCCTCGGCCTTCCGGCTCCAGCCGCTCACCGGGTACGGCCCGCCGCGCGCCGCGCCCCGCAAGCCCAAGGTGCGGCACGAGCCCATCCTGCGCATCTCCGGACGCGGCCGGCAGATGATGCTGACGTTCGACGACGGCCCCAATCCCGCCTACACCCCGCACATCCTGGACACCCTGGCCAAGTACGACGTCCGGGCGATGTTCTTCGTCTGCGGGGAGTGCGTCGTGGACAACCGGGAGCTGCTGGCCCGGATGGCCGACGAAGGGCACGTGGTCGGCAACCACACCTGGACGCATCCGCTGCTGACCACCCTCAGCCGCAAGCAGATCCGCTCCGAGATGGCGCGCACCAGCGACGCCATCGAGGACAGCTACGGCGAGCGCCCCCAGTGGTTCCGCGCGCCCTACGGCGCCTGGAACCGCGCCGCCTTCCAGCTCGGTTCCGAGCTGGGCATGGAGCCGATGGCCTGGACGGTCGACACGACCGACTGGATGACGCCCGGCACCGGCACCATCGTCGACCGGGTGGAGAACGGCGCCGCCCCCGGGGTCGTGGTGCTCTCCCACGACGCCGGGGGCGACCGGTCGCAGAGCGTGAAGGCGATCCGGGAGTACCTGCCCTACCTGCTGGACTCCGGTTACCACCTCACCGTGCCGCCCCGGCGCCTGGCCTGACCGGGCGTCCGCCCGCCCGGCGGCGGATCACTCCACCGCCACCAGGCGGGCGAAGACGACGACGTTGCCGTCGTAGCCGTGCTGCTTGGTGAAGCCGCCGCCGCAGGTGATCACCCGCAGCTCCGGGGCGCCCTTCGAGCCGTACACCCGGTTGCCGGGGAAGCTGCTCTTGGCGAAGACCTCCACGCCGTAGATCTCGAACACGGCGGTCTTCCCGTCCTGGCGCCGGACCTCGACCCGGTTGCCCTTCTTCAGGGCCCCGAGCCCGTAGAAGACGGCCGGCCCCTGCTGGTTGTCGACATGCCCGACGATCACCGCGGTGCCCTTCTCCCCGGGGGACACGGCACCGGTGAACCAGCCCGCCAGGTTGGGGTTCTCCGGCGGCGGAGCCCCCACCCAGCCCTGGGTGTCCAGGCCGACGGGCTGCACCGGCGCGTCGACGTGGATCGCCGGGATCCTGACCCGGTCGACCGGGGAGAACCCCAGCGGGGTGACGGCGGCCGCCACGGCGGCCGGGTCCTGTTCCGGCGTGGCCCGGCTGTCCGCGGCCGCCGCCGACGCGGGCTGCGGCGGGCCGGTGTCGAACTCACCCGAGCCGTTGCGGATGAGCGCGAGACCGGTCAGCAGAACGAGCGCTATCACGCCCCAGGGGGCACGCTTGCGCCGCCGCTCCTCCTCTTCGGCCGGCTCGGCCGGCTCGAACGCGTACATTCGCCTTCCCCTCTCGACGCGGCGGTCACCACGTCTCCACGCATGGGAAAACGCTAAGTCCCGTGCGAGGGGCGGGCGACGGGGTGACGGGCGAACGGGTGGCCCGTCACCTCGTCGGTGCGCCATCCGAGTTGCAGCGCGGAGATATTTTCTGATGCGCCGTGACCTGCGCGAATATCTGATTGTGTGGTTTTCCGTCGGCGTGTCCGATCACCAGAACGGACCATTCTCGATGTGCGGGCGTGTTCCGGGCGTCTGAGGGTCTTGTCCGGAGGTGCTTTCTCGCCGATCGCCCGGGGACCGGACCCGGGGTGCCTCCTGCGGAGGATCACATGCGAAACCAACGTGCCCTGGGGGCCGCGTGCGCTGCGGTCGCCGCGCTCGGGCTCGCCACCGCCCCCGTGGCCGTCGCGGACGGCATCGGGAACGGTGGCGGCACGACGGGCAACACCGGCACCGGGAACACCGGGGCGGTGGTGATCCCCGGAATCGGAAACGGGAACTTCAACGGAGTCCTCCCCGGGAACGGAGTCCTCCCCGGGAACGGGAACTTCCCGGGCAACTTCCCCGGGAACGGAAACGGGAACGGGAACTTCTTCGGGAACGGGAACGCCAGTTTCAACGGGCACATCGACGGCAACTTCAGCGGGCACATCAACGGCCACATCGGCGGTGGCCGGGACAACGACGACTTCGGCCACGGGCGGGGCAACGAGCGCGGGAACGACAACGACCGGGGCAACGGGCGCGGAAACGACAACGACCGGGGCAATGGGCGGGGCGACGACGATTTCGGCAGGGGCAACGGGCGCGGGAACGACAACGACCGCGGCAATGGGCGGGGCGACGACGATTTCGGCAGGGGCAACGGGCGCGGGAACGACAACGACCGCGGCAATGGGCGGGGCGACGACGATTTCGGCAGGGGCAACGGGCGCGGGAACGACAACGACCGCGGCAACGGTCGGGGCAACGGGCGCGGGAACGGCGACTTCGGCAACGGCAGGGGCGACGAGTTCCGCGGCGACGACTCCGGGCACGGCGGCGACTCCGGCGGCCACGGCGAGGGCGACGCCCGCCGGGTCATCGCCTCGCCCGACGTCCTCCCCGCCGGCGGCCGGCTCACCGTGATCGTGAACGGCTGCCGCAGCGGCACCGCGTCCTCGCGGGCCTTCCGCACCATCCACCTCACACCGGTCCGCGACAGCGTCTCGCGCGGTCTCGCCCACGTCGACCGCGACGCCCGGCCCGGACGGTACGAGATCAGGGTCGACTGCGACGGCCGCACGCTGACCCGCCGGGCGGCCTTCACCGTGCTCGGCGGTGTCCAGGGCGGCCTCGGCGGCAGCAGGTCCACCGGCGCCACCCCGGCCGACATGGCCATCGGCGGCGGGATGGTCGCCGCCGCCGTGTTCGGGGGCGGCGCGTTCTGGCTGCGCCGCCGGCCCGACAAGCGCGTCTGACCCCGCACGGCTCCGGCCCCGCCGGAGCCCGGCCCCCGGACTGCCCTCGCCTCGCCCCGGCCCGGTCGTGCGGCCGGGGCGAAGTCGCGCGGTGCGGCGGGCCGGCGTTCCGGACCGGCGGTCCTGACCGGGCGGCGGACTACGCGCCGGCGCCCGGGATCAGGGTGAGGAACGGCTCGGCGGTCGCCGCGATGCCCCGGCTGTAGGGGGCGTCGAAGTCCCAGATGAGGAACAGCATGAAGGCGATGGTCGCGGAGAACAGCCCGGCCAGCACCAGCTCACGCGCGGTGCGCCGGATCTGCAGGGCGAAGACCATGCCGATGGTGATCACCGCCCCGCTGATCAGCCCCCACCAGACGACGGGCGGCATGGTCGGGCCGGTCGAGTCGGCGCGCGCGTTGCGCGCCTGGTCGGCGGCCGAGATCTGGTCCAGCACCGGCTGGTACGCCTGTGCCTCGAAGTCGTTCCTCGGCTGGTAGTCCGTCACGTCGTGGCGGATCCGGGTCAGCAGCGCGCCGCCGCGCTCGGTGACCTGCCCGCGCTCGGTCATCGACTTCCACTCGGTGGTGACCACGTACCGGGCGTACGCGTCGACATCGGCCCGGATGCGGTCGCGGACGTCGGGCGGGTAGACCCGGACCCGCTCGGAGACCTCGTGCAGCGCCTGGGCCTCGGCCTGCACGTGGTCCTGGGCGGCGCTGCGCGCCTCCCACACGCCCGCGATGGCCAGGCCGAGCACGATCGCGTACACCACGCCGATCCACATCGTCATGTACTCGATGACGTCCGGGGTCTCGCTGGGGTCCTCGTTCTCGGGAGCCCTCCGGTGCCGTACGACGGTGATGACGACCACGACGGCACAGGCCCCCAGCATGGCGAGGACGAGAACAAGCCAATCCGACAACGGTGCCTCCAGAGGTGAGCGGCCGGCGCGTCAGCGCGGACGCAGCGCCGCGACGGCGACGATCGCGGGCACGGTGATGAGCAGGACGTAGGTGACCGGTGAGGTGGGGGAGGGGGGCGTGTGGCGGGCCGGCCGCGGGTGGTAGGCCGGGTAGCTCACCGGGGTCGCGGCGGGCCGCGGGGCCGGTTTCGGGGCCGGTTTCGGGGCGGGCTTCGGGGCGGGTTTCGGCGCCGGCGGCGGCGGGGCGGGCGGGGGCACGGGTCTGGGCCTGGGCCTGGGCGGGGGCGCGGGCGCCGCCGGGGCGGGCCGGGCGGGTGGCCGTGGCTTCGGCGGAGGATCGGGCGTCGGCGTCGGCTCGGGCGTGGGTTTCGGCGTCGGAGTGGGGGTCGGAGTCGGAGTCGGAGTCGGCGTCGGTGTGGGCGTCGGCTCGGGTGTGGGCGTCGGGGTGGGGGTCGGCGGGCACGGGGGCGGGGTGGGTTCCGGGCAGGGCGGGACCGGGGGCCAGTGGCCGTACCCTCCCGCCACGGCCACCGCCACCGTGCCGTCCGGCCCCGTCGAGGCGTACGCACAGGCGTCGGCCGACGCGGTCCCGGCCGGGCAGCCCACCAGGGCCCAGGTCAGTGCCACCAGGGCCAACGCCCTTGCGAGGGGCGCGCATCGGGTCGCTTCGGGTCCTTGCACGACGAAGATCATGAGGCTCGGAGCGGGGCCGTACTCCGCGGTGTGCGGGGATTGATCCGAAGGGATGACAAAACGCCATCAATGGTTTGACGGGGTGAAACGCAGCAACTGGCCGGTTCGACCGCCTTCGTGGCGTCCGCCCCCGGCGCCGCGTCACAGGGAGCGAAAAGAAATTCGCGCCCGGATTGAACGCCGCCACCCCCTCGCCGCGTACCCATGGCCGTGCGGCGGCGCAGCCGGGCGCTGCAACATCCAGGCGAATTATGGGAGTTGACGATGAGGACCTCCTGGCGGACCGCCTCACTGGTGGCTACGGCCGCTTCGGTGCTGGCACTGACGACGGCGTGCGGTCAGGACAACACCACGACGCCGGCGTCGGCGGCCCAGAACGTCGGCGCCACGGCGGCGGCGGGCGGCTACGGCAGCCCTGGCGCCGGCGCGGGCACGGAAGCCGGCAACGGCTACGGCGCCGACGGCAACCAGAGCTCCGCCTCCCCGAGCCCGGCCGTCCCCGCGGGCAAGCTGACCGTGGCCGCCAACCCCGACCTGGGCAACGTGCTGACGGACGGATCCGGTCTCACCCTCTACCGGTTCGACAAGGACACCGCCAACCCACCCAAGTCGAACTGCTCCGGCGACTGCGCCACCACCTGGCCGCCGGTGCCCGCGGACGACGCCACCGCCGGGGCCGAGATCGACAAGGCGCTGCTCGGCGAGGTCACCCGGGCCGACGGCGGCAAGCAGCTCACCGTGGGCGGCTGGCCCGCCTACCGCTACGCCAAGGACGTCAACTCCGGTGACGTCAACGGCCAGGGCGTCGGCGGCAAGTGGTTCGCGCTCGCCCCCGACGGGAAGAAGGCCAAGACGTCCGGCCTGCCCGGTCTGTCCGTGCGCAAGGACCCCCGGCTGGGCGACATCGTCGTGGACAAGAACGGCATGACGGTCTACCGCTTCCTGAAGGACCAGGCCTGGCCGAAGTCCGTCTCGAACTGCACCGGAGCCTGCCTGGAGAAGTGGCCGGCCGTCGGCCCGGTCAAGGCCGACGACACCGAGGGCGTGAAGAAGAAGGGGCTCATGCCCTTCACCCGGCCCGACGGCGTCAAGCAGATGTCGGTCAACTGCTGGCCGATCTACACCTTCTCCGGCGACAAGGCCCCCGGAGACACCAACGGTCAGGGCGTGGGCGGCACGTGGTACGCCGTCTCGCCCGACGGCAAGCCGGTCGGCGCGCCGGGCAAGTAAGGATCACCTCCCCAGGGTTGATCGCCCCGCCCCGCCCGGCGCGCGGCCGAAGGTCCGCCCCCTCCGCACCGCACGGAGGGGGCGGACCGTTCGTGTGCCGTGCGAACCGCCCGAACCGGGCGGAGCACCGTGACGCAGCGGGGTCGTTCGGGCACTCGCCGCAGGCAGTGACCGGGAACGGATGGTCAATTTCCGGTTGGGGTCGCTCCGTTGGCGGGCGATCAGTAGCCTCTGCTCGAACACCGGATCGCCTTCCCCGTCAGCCATCCCTGGGAGAGATACATGGAGCGTCCCGCCTGGGCACCCCGGAGCATCGACATCTCGGTGCCGAGCGTTTCGCGTATCTACGACTTCTACCTGGGTGGATCGCACAACTTCGAGGTCGACCGGGAAGCGGCCCGCAGGGCGATGGAGTTCATGCCGGGGCTGCCGAAGATCATGCAGGCCAACCGGGCGTTCATGCGCCGCGCGGTGCGCTTCGCGGCGGCCGAGGGCGTCACCCAGTTCCTCGACATCGGCTCCGGCATCCCGACCTACGGCAACGTCCACGAGGTGGCCCGGGCCGCGACGCCGGACGCCCGGGTGATGTACGTCGACCACGACCCGGTCGCGGTGGCGCACAGCCAGGCCGTGCTCCAGGGCGACGACCGCACGGACGTGATCGCCGCGGACCTGCGCAAGCCGCGGGAGATCCTCGCCAGCCCGCAACTGGAACGTCTCATCGACCTGAATCGGCCAGTGGCGCTGCTTCTCGTTGCGATACTGCACTTCGTGGAAGACGTCGACGACCCCTACGGCGCGGTGGCCGAGCTGCGCGACGCGCTCGCGCCCGGCAGCCTGCTGATCCTCACCCACGCCTCGTACGAGGGCATACCCCTGACGGCGGAGCGGGCCGAGGGCACGGTGGACGTGTACAGGGACATCCGCAACCCGCTGATCATGCGCTCGCCCGGCGAGATCGCGCGGTTCTTCGAGGGGTACGACATGGTGGAACCCGGAGTGGTGCCGATGCCGCGCTGGCGGCCGGAGTCGGCGCCGGAGGACGACGACCCCTATGCCTTCTCCGGGTTCGCGGGCGTGGGGCGCAAGGCGTGAGCGCGGAGCCGGACGGACCGGAGGACAGACTGCGCCGGTTCGCGACGATCTGGAGCCGGGCGGTCTTCCCGGTCACCTCCACCTCGCTGCCCCGCGCGGAGTTCGAGCAGCGGCTCCTGCCCCTCGCGGGCCGGCTGCGCGACCTGCTGCACACCCGCGGCTTCGCCGCCGACGAGGCGAAGGCCGTCGGCGCCGCGCTGGTCGGGGCGCACTGCACCGACCCCGAGGCGCTCGCCCGCACCCTGGACTGCGTCGACGCCTACCTGGTGCTCTACTGCGGCGACGACAGCCCGCGCGACGAACTGCGGGCGCGTTCCTCGCGGTTGCAGCACGCGATGGCCGCCGGGTACGCCCAGGCGCTGCGCGAGCGCACCCTCGCCGAACAGGAGTCCATCGCCCAGGCCGCGCTGCGGGCCCAGGGCGTGGTGGCCCAGGCGCTGCACGCCAGCGAGGCCCGGTTCCGCGCCGTGTTCGAGGGCGCGGCCATAGGCATCGGCATCGCCGACCTGGACGGCAACATCCTGCAGGTCAACAAGGCGCTGCTGCGCATGTTCGGCTTCTCCGAACAGGGCCTGCGCGGCCGCCCGGTGCTGGAGTGGACCCACCCGGAGGACGCCCCCCAGGTCTGGAAGCTCTACGAGGAACTCGTCCGCGGCGAGCGCGAGCACTACCACGTCGAGAAGGCCTTCAACCGGCCCGACGGAACGGTTCTGTGGACCAACCTGACGGTGTCCCTGCTGCGCGACCCTGACGGCAACCCCCAGTACCAGCTCGCCCTCATGGAGGACACCACCGAGCGCCGCCTGCTCAACCTCCGGCTGCGCTACGAGGCCACGCACGACGCCCTCACGGGCCTGCCCAACCGCACGCTGTTCTTCGAGCGCCTGGAGAAGGCCCTCGGCGCGGCCGAGGGCCAGCGCTTCGGCCTGTGCTACCTCGACCTGGACGGCTTCAAGACCATCAACGACAGCCTCGGCCACGCGGCCGGCGACCGGCTGCTGGTGGAGATCGCCGACCGGCTCCAGTCCTGCGCCACCGCGCCCGGCGAGATGGTCGCCCGGCTCGGCGGCGACGAGTTCGTGGCGCTGACCACGGGCGCCGACACCGAGCGCGAGGTCGACGAACTCGCCGAGCGCATCATGAGCGCCCTGGTCACCCCCGTCAGCATCGACGGGCGGGACCTGCTGGTGCGCGGCAGCCTCGGCATAGTGGAGGGGCCGGCGGGCGAACGCACCGCGGCGGAGGTCCTGCGCAGCGCGGACATCACCATGTACCGGGCCAAGTCGGCGGGCGGCAACCGCTCCGAGCTTGCCGACCCGGAGGCGGACGCCCGCGCCATCACCCGCCACGGCCTCACCACCGCCCTGCCCACGGCCCTGGAGCGGGGCGAGTTCTTCATCGAGTACCAGCCGCTGGTGCACCTCGGCGACGGCAGCGTCCGCGGCGCCGAGGCCCTGGTCCGCTGGCTGCACCCGCAGCACGGCGTGCTCGGGCCCGACCGGTTCATCCCGCTCGCCGAGCACACGGGCCTGATCGTGCCGCTCGGCCGCTGGGTGCTGGAGGAATCCATCCGGCAGGCCCGCGAATGGCGCGAGAGGCTCGTGGGACAGGACGCCGCGGGCCCACTGCGCATCAACGTCAACCTCTCCCCGTGCCAGCTCGGCCACCCCGGCCTGGTCCAGGACACGGTCGACATCCTCGAACGCGCGGGCGTCACCCCGGACGCGCTCTGCCTGGAGGTCACCGAGTCGGCTCTGATCGGCGCCGACGACGACCTCCTCAAACCCCTGCGCCGGCTCGCCGAGATGGGCGTCGACATCGCCCTGGACGACTTCGGCACCGGCTACTCCAACCTCGCCAACCTGCGCCGCCTCCCGGTGAGCGTCCTGAAACTGGACCGCTCCTTCACCCGGGGCATGCAGCAGTTCCCGGCCGACCCGGTCGACCTGAAGATCGTCGAGGGCATCGTCTCCCTGGCCCACAACCTCGACCTCGCGGTCACCGTAGAGGGAGTGGAGACCGGCGCCCAGGCGGAGCAACTGCGCATCCTGGGCTGCGACACGGCCCAGGGCTGGTACTACGCGAAGCCGGGCCCACCGGAGCGGCTGCACGAGCTGGCACTCGTGGACACGACGGGCTGACGGCCGCCCCGCCGGAGCACGACCCCGACGGGCCGCGTCCGCGCCCGACACCGCGTCGTCCACCGACCCGGGGACGGCGGCACCGACGACGGGCCGCTCGATCCCCCGGGCCGGACGCGAGGCCCGCACCGGCCTCCCCACCGGCCACCGCAGCCTCGGCCGCCGGTCACCGCAGCCTCGGCCGCCGGTCACCGCAGCCTCGGCCGCCGGCCACCGGAGCCTCGGCCGGCGCGCTGGACCAGGCGCAGCTCACCGTCCGCGACGCCTGCCCGGCCCCCCGGGGACGCTGGACGGCCTGCTCGCACTCGGGCGCCGGAGCGTGCGGGGTACTCGTGCCGGGGAGAGCCTCACCGCTCCAGCAGCATCCGCTGGAGTTCCCGGGCCGCCCGGGGCGGGGCGACGTCGCTGCGGTGGGCCAGTGCGATGGTCCGGTGCAGCCCGGGGCGGGCCAGTGGGGTGACCCGCAGTCCGCGCCCGCCCCGGGTGGCGACCATCCGCGGCACCACGGCCACCCCCAGCCCGGCCCGCACGAACCCCAGCACCGCGTCCATCTCACCGCCCTCGACGGCGAAGTCCGGCTCGAACCCGGCGGAGCGGCAGGCCGCCACGGTCAGTTCCCGCAGGTCGTAGCCGTGCCGGAACATCACCAGCCGCTCGCCCTCCAGATCGGCGATGTCGACGACCCGCCCGCCCCGGCCCGGCGCCCGCGCCTCCGGTGAGGACACCACCACCAGATCCTCCCGCAGCAGTTCCACCGTGGTCAGGGCGGGCGACGGCGTGGGCAGCGGCAGCACGACCAGGGCCAGGTCCAGGGCGCCACGGGCGAGCTGGCGCACCAGGTCGTGCGAGCCGCCCTCCTCGATCAGCAGCCGGATCCCCGGATACCGGTCGTGGAAGGCGCGCAGCACGTCCGGCAGCAGTCCGGTGCACAGGCTCGGCGTCGCGCCCAGCCTGACCCGGCCCCGGCGCAGCTGCACCAGTTCCTGCACCTCGTGCCGGGCCGTGTCCGCGTCCGCGAGGATCCGCCGGGCCAGCGGCAGCAGGGCCTCCCCGGCGTCGGTGAGGGTGATGTTGCCCCGGGCGCGCAGGAACAGGTCCGCGCCCAGTTCCCGCTCCAGCGCCTTGATCTGCTGGGACAGCGAGGGCTGGGCCACGTGCACCAGTTCGGCGGCCCGGGTGAAGTGCCGGGTCTCGGCGACGGCCACGAAATACTGGAGCTGCTGGAACTGCATGGACTCCAGGATAGCCCTGGCCTATGGAATCAAGCCGGACCATGTCTTGGACCGATCGGCCCTTTCGGCCCTAGCGTTTCGGAACATGGCTCTGGCAACGCGGACGGACCGACGGCCGTCCATGGCGCGCACGATCTGGGACAGCACGGTCGGCAAGAAGACGGTCATGGCCGTCAGCGGACTGATCATGCTGCTGTACCTGGTCGCGCACATGATCGGGAACCTGAAGATCTACTTCGGGGCGGGCGAGTTCAACCACTACGCCCACTGGCTGCGCACCGTCGGCGAACCCTTCATGCACTACGAGTGGACGCTCTGGCTGGTCCGGATCGTCCTGGTCGTCGCCGTGGTCGCCCACGCCACCTCCGCCTACCAGCTCAGCCGCCGGGACATCAGGGCGCGGCCCAGCAAGTACGTGCACAAGCGGCCGGGGGCGAGCTACGCCACCCGCACGATGCGCTGGGGCGGGATCATCCTCGGCCTGTTCGTCGTCTGGCACCTGCTGGACCTGACCACCGGGACGGTGCACTCCGGCGGCTTCCAGGCCGGGCACCCGTACCAGAACGTCGTGGACACCTTCTCCACCTGGTACGGCAACGTGATCTACATCGTGGCGATGCTCGCGCTCGGCCTGCACGTCCGGCACGGCTTCTGGAGCGCGGCCCAGACCCTCGGCGTCGGCAGCCGCTCCCGCGACCGCGCCCTGAAGACCCTCGCGAACGTCCTCGCGCTGCTGCTCACGGCCGGCTTCATCGCCGTACCCGTGGGCGTCATGACCGGAGTGGTGAGCTGACATGACCGACTACGTGAACTACACGACCGGCGAACCGGCCGCCGACACCAAGGCGCCCGACGGCCCGATCCACGAGCGCTGGGACAAGCGCCGCTTCGAGGCCAAGCTGGTCAACCCCGCCAACCGGCGCAAGCACACGGTCATCGTGGTGGGCACCGGTCTTGCCGGCGGCTCCGCGGGCGCCACCCTCGCCGAACAGGGCTACCACGTCGTCCAGTTCTGCTACCAGGACTCCCCGCGCCGCGCCCACTCCATCGCCGCGCAGGGCGGCATCAACGCGGCGAAGAACTACCGCAACGACGGCGACTCGGTCCACCGCCTGTTCTACGACACCGTCAAGGGCGGCGACTTCCGGGCCCGCGAGTCCAACGTGCACCGCCTCGCCCAGATCTCCGTCGAGATCATCGACCAGTGCGTGGCCCAGGGCGTGCCCTTCGCCCGCGAGTACGGCGGCCTGCTCGACACCCGCTCGTTCGGCGGCGTGCAGGTGTCCCGGACGTTCTACGCCCGCGGCCAGACCGGCCAGCAGCTGCTGCTGGGCGCCTACCAGGCGCTGTCCCGGCAGATCGCCGCCGGGAACGTGGAGATGCACCCGCGCACCGAGATGCTCGACCTGATCGTCGTCGACGGACGGGCCCGGGGCATCGTCGCCCGGGACCTGATCACCGGAAAGATCTCCACCTACTTCGCGGACGCCGTCGTCCTGGCGAGCGGCGGCTACGGCAACGTCTTCTACCTGTCGACGAACGCCATGAACTCCAACGCCACCGCGATCTGGCGGGCCCACCGGCGCGGCGCCCTCTTCGCCAACCCCTGCTTCACACAGATCCATCCCACCTGCATCCCGCGCACCGGCGACCACCAGTCCAAGCTGACGCTGATGAGCGAGTCGCTGCGCAACGACGGCCGGATCTGGGTGCCGAAGGCCAAGGGCGACGACCGACCCCCGAACCGGATCCCCGAGGACGAGCGCGACTACTACCTGGAGCGCATCTATCCCTCCTTCGGCAACCTGGTCCCGCGCGACATCGCCTCCCGCGCCGCGAAGAACGTCTGCGACGAGGGCAGGGGAGTGGGCCCCGGAGGACAGGGCGTCTACCTGGACTTCGCGGACGCCATCCGGCGGATGGGCCGGGGCGCCGTCGAGGCCAAGTACGGCAACCTCTTCGACATGTACCAGCGGATCACAGACGAGGATCCGTACGAGGTGCCGATGCGCATCTACCCGGCCGTGCACTACACGATGGGCGGCCTCTGGGTCGACTACGACCTGCAGACCACCGTCCCCGGCCTGTTCGCGGTCGGCGAGGCCAACTTCTCCGACCACGGAGCCAACCGGCTCGGCGCCTCGGCGCTGATGCAGGGCCTGGCCGACGGCTACTTCGTGCTCCCGGCCACCATCAACGACTACCTGGCGCGCAACCCGCACCAGGACCCGGTGACCGGTGACCACCCCGCCGTGCAGGAGGTGCTGGCCGAGACGGAGGACCGGCTCAACCTGCTCCTCGCCGTCGACGGCGACCGCACCCCCGACTCCTTCCACCGCGAACTCGGCGAACTGATGTGGGAGTTCTGCGGCATGGCGCGCACCGATTCCGGTCTGCGCAAGGCCCTGGAGCGCATCCCGCAGATCCGCGACGAGTTCTGGCGGCGCATCAAGGTGCCCGGCACCGGCGAGGAGTTCAACCAGTCGCTGGAGAAGGCCAACCGGATCGTCGACTACCTGGAGCTCGCCGAGCTGATGTGCCTCGACGCGCTGCACCGCGCCGAGTCCTGCGGCGGCCACTTCCGCGAGGAGTCGCAGACCCCCGACGGCGAGGCGGCCCGCCGGGACGACGAGTTCGGCTACGCCGCCGCCTGGGAGTTCACCGGCACCGGCTCCGCTCCCGTCCTGCACAAGGAAGACCTGGTCTTCGAGTACGTCCACCCCACCCAGCGGAGCTACGCATGAAGCTCACCCTGCGCGTCTGGCGGCAGAAGAACGCCGACGCCGACGGCGCGATGTCCACCTACGAGGTGGACGGCATCTCCCCGGACATGTCCTTCCTGGAGATGCTCGACACCCTCAACGAGGAGCTCATCCTCAAGGGCGAGGACCCCGTCGCCTTCGACCACGACTGCCGCGAGGGCATCTGCGGCGCGTGCTCGCTCGTCATCAACGGCGACGCGCACGGGCCGGAGCGCACCACCACCTGCCAGCTCCACATGCGGTCCTTCGAGGACGGCGACACGATCGACGTCGAGCCCTGGCGGGCCTCGGCCTTCCCGGTGGTCAAGGACCTGGTCGTCGACCGGTCCGCGTTCGACCGGATCATCCAGGCCGGCGGCTACATCACGGCGCCCACGGGCTCGGCCCCGGAGGCCCACGCCACACCGGTGCCCAAGCCGGACGCCGACCTCGCCTTCGAGCACGCCGAGTGCATCGGCTGCGGGGCCTGCGTGGCCGCGTGCCCCAACGGCGCGGCGATGCTGTTCACCTCCGCCAAGGTCAACCACCTGGGTGTCCTGCCGCAGGGCGCGCCCGAGCGGGAGACCCGGGTGCTGGACATGGTGGCGCAGATGGACGCCGAGGGCTTCGGCGGCTGCACGCTGGCCGGTGAGTGCGCGACGGCCTGCCCGAAGGGCATCCCGCTGATGTCCATCACCGGCATGAACAAGGAGTGGCTGCGCGCCACCCGCAAGGCGGCCAAGCGGTAGCCGGGGCCACAGGGACGTTCGCCGCACAGGGGCGGACGGGCGGGGCCGGGAGCGGTGCTCCTCCCGGCCCCGTCTGGTTTCCCGCCCGGACGCTCCACCGCGCCGTTCAACAACCCCACACCCGCGCTCCCGCCACCGGTCACACTCACGCCAACCGGCCTGGGAAGAACAGGAGCGGCAGCCCGGAACGCCGGACTGCCCTGCTGCCCACCCCGGCCCGTGACCAGGGAGTCAACCATGACCGGCGTCACCACGCTCGACCGTCCCGCGCAGCCCGCGGCCCCCGCCCGCTACACCGTCACCCTCGCCCGCGACGAGGACGACGTGCGCGCCGCCCAGCGGCTGCGGCACGACGTGTTCGCCGGTGAGCTGGGCGCCCTGCTGACCACCCCGCAGCCGGGCCTGGACGTCGACCCGTTCGACGCCTACTGCGACCACCTGCTCGTGCACGACACGCTGACCGGCGAGGTCGTCGGCACCTACCGGCTGCTGCCCCCGGAGCGGGCCGCGGTGGCCGGCCGGCTGTACTCCGAGGGAGAGTTCGACCTGGCCGCGCTCGACGGGCTGCGGCCCGGGCTGGTGGAGGTGGGCCGTTCCTGCGTCCACCCCGACCACCGGGACGGCACGGTCATCGGCCTGATCTGGGCCGGGATAGCCCGCTACATGGTCGACCGGGGCCACGAGTGGCTGGCGGGCTGCTGCTCCGTACCGCTCGCCGACGGCGGCGCGCAGGCCGCCGCCACCTGGGAGCGGGTGCGCGCCAAGCACCTGGCCCCCGAGGAGTACCGGGTACGCCCGCTGCTGCCGTGGACGCCGGCCGGCGCCGCGCCGGCCGGGCGCGCCGAACTGCCCGCGCTGCTGCGCGGCTACCTCCGGCTCGGCGCCTGGGTGTGCGGGGAGCCCGCGCACGACCCGGACTTCGGCGTGACCGACCTGTACGTGCTGCTGTCGATGCGCCGGGTCAACCCGCGCTACCTGCGGCACTTCCTCTCGCTCGTGCCGGCCTGATGAGCGCCTGGCTGCCCACCGCGCCCTGCACCCCGGACGCCTGCCTGGAGCCGGCCGGCCCGGCCGTGGCCGTGCCCCGGGCCGTGCTGCGGCTCGCCGCGCTCACCGCCCTGGTACTCGCAGGGGTCGCGCTGTCCCCGCTGGGCGGCCGGCTCCCGGCCGCCTGGGTCAGGCGCTGGTGCCGGGCGGTGGTACGGGCCGCGGGCGTCCGGATCCGGCTCACCGGGTCGGCGCCGGCCGACGGCGGCGTCCTGCTGGTCGCCAACCACATCTCCTGGCTGGACATCCCGCTGCTCGCGGCGGTGCGCCCGGCGCGCATGCTCGCCAAGTCGGAGATACGGCGGTGGCCCGTGGCGGGCCGGCTGGCGGCACGGGCCGGGGTGCTGTTCATCGAGCGGGACCGGCTGCGCGCCCTGCCGGGGACCGTCGCCCGGATCGGTGCGGCCCTGCGGGCCGGCGCCGCCGTCGCGGTGTTCCCGGAGGGCAGCACCTGGTGCGGCCGCACCGGGGGGCACTTCCGCCGGGCCGTCTTCCAGGCAGCGCTCGACGCCGGGGCGCCCGTGCAGCCGGTGCGCCTGAGCTACCGCGGCGCCGGCGCATCGGACGCCACCGCGGCCGCGTTCGTCGGCGAGGACACCCTGTTCGCCTCGCTCTGGCGGGTGGCCAGCGCCCGCGGCCTGGTCGCCGAGGTGGAGGTGCGTCCGCTCATCCCGGCCGGCCGCCACCACGACCGGCGGGCACTGGCACGGGCCGCCGAGCCCCAGCCTGCCTCCGCCCCTCGCAGGCACCCGGCGCGGGCCTGAATCGGCGGGGCCGCGAACCCCTGCCGCTCACCGCCCCACGACGGCTTCCGGCCCGGCCGACCGCCGCGCGCAGCCCCTCTCCCCCCAGCCGGCGGCTTCGCCGGCGGCGGTCAGCGGCCGGGGTTCCCGCCCAGCGCCCGGGCCAGATGGGGAGCCGTCGCGCTTCCCGCGGCCCGGGCCACCTCGGTGGGGGTTCCGGCCGCCACGATCCGTCCGCCCCGGTCGCCGCCGCCCGGACCCAGGTCGATCACCCAGTCCGCGGCCGCCACCACCGACATGTCGTGCTCGACCACGACGACCGTGTGACCCGCCTCGACCAGCCCGTGCAGCCGGTCCATCAGCACCTCGACGTCGGCCGGGTGCAGCCCGGTCGTCGGCTCGTCCAGCAGGTACAGGGTGTGCGCGCGGCGGCCGCGCTGCAGTTCGCTCGCCAGCTTGATCCGCTGGGCCTCGCCGCCGGACAGCTCCGTGGCGGGCTGGCCCAGACGCAGGTAGCCGAGGCCCACTTCGAGCAGCGTGCGCAGGCTGCGGGCGGCGGCCGGGACGTCCGCGAAGAACTCCGCGGCGCTCTCCACCGTCAGGTCCAGGACCTCGGCGATGTTCAGCCCCCGGTAGGTCACCCGCAGCGTCGGCGGGTTGTAGCGGGCGCCCGCGCAGTCCGGGCAGGGCGCGTAGGTGCTCGGCAGGAACAGCAGCTCGACGCTGACGAACCCCTCGCCCTGGCAGGTCTCGCAGCGGCCCCCGGCCACGTTGAACGAGAACCGTCCCACGCCGTAACCCCGGGCCCGGGCCTCCTCGGTGGCCGCGAACACCTTCCGCACCACGTCGAACAGGCCCGTGTACGTGGCCAGATTGGAGCGCGGGGTGCGCCCGATCGGCTTCTGGTCCACCCGCACCAGCCTGCCGACCGCGTCCGCCTCCTGCGTGAACTCACCGACCAGCGTCGACTTCCCGGAGCCGGAGACGCCCGTGACGGCGGTGAACGCGCCCAGCGGGAAGTCGGCCGTCACCGAGCGCAGGTTGTGCCGGGTCACCGGGCCCAGCCTCAGCCAGCCGCGCGGCTCGCGGACCGTGCGCGCCGGACCGGGCGGCCCGGCGAACAGGTACCGGGCCGTCGCCGAGTCCGCCACCGGGGCGAGGCCCGCGACCGGGCCGCTGTACAGCACCCGCCCGCCGTTCTCGCCGGCGCCGGGACCCACGTCCACCAGCCAGTCGGCGCCCCGCACCACCTCCAGGTGGTGCTCCACCACGAACACCGAGTTCCCGGCCGCCTTGAGCCGCTCGAGCACCGTGATCAGCGCCTCGGTGTCCGCCGGGTGCAGCCCGGCCGACGGCTCGTCCAGCACGTACACCACGCCGAACAGCCCCGACCGGAGCTGGGTGGCCAGCCGGAGCCGCTGCAGCTCGCCCGCCGAGAGGGTGGGCGTCGCCCGGTCCAGGCTGAGGTAGCCGAGGCCCAGCTCCACGACCGGCGCGATCCGCGCGGTCAGGTCCGCGGTGAGCACGCGTGCGGTCTCGGTGCCCTCGCGCGGCAGCAGGGCGGCCAGGTCGGTCAGCGGCAGCGCCGCGAGTTCCGCGATGGTCCGGCCGGCGAAGGTCACCGCCAGCGCCTCGGGCCGCAGCCTGCTGCCCCCGCACGCCGGACAGGGCGCGCTGGTCAGGAACCGCTCCGCCTTGGCCCGCAGGGTCGCGGACCTGGTGTCGGAGAACGTCTTCATGACGTACCGGCGGGCACTGGTGTACGTGCCCTGGTACGGCCGCTGGATCCGGTCGGCGTCCCGCACCGGATGGACGGTGACGACCGGCTGCTCGTCGGTGAAGAGGATCCACTCCCGCTCGGCGGCGGGCAGCTCGCGCCAGGGCCGGTCGACGTCGTAGCCGAGGGCGTCGAGGATGTCGCGCAGGTTCTTGCCCTGCCAGGCGCCCGGCCAGGCGGCGACGGCGCCCTCGCGGACGGACAGCGAGGGGTCGGGGACCAGCAGCTCCTCGGTGGTGCGGTGCACCTGGCCGAGGCCGTGGCACTCCGGGCACGCGCCCGCGGCCGTGTTGGGCGAGAACGCGTCGGAGTCCAGCCGCTCCGCGCCCGGCGGATAGTCCCCGGCGCGCGAGAACAGCATGCGCAGTGAGTTGGAGAGGTTGGTTACCGTGCCCACGGAGGAGCGGGACGACGGGGCCGAGCGGCGCTGCTGCAGGGACACCGCCGGCGGCAGCCCCGTGATCTCGGCGACCCGGGGCGCCCCGACCTGGTGGATCAGCCGACGTGCGTACGGCGCGACCGACTCGAAGTAGCGCCGCTGCGCCTCGGCATAGACGGTGCCGAACGCCAGGGACGACTTGCCCGAGCCGGACACGCCGGTGAACACGGCCAGCACGTCCCGGGGGATGTCCACGTCGACACCCTTGAGATTGTGCTCGCGGGCACCACGGACGCGGACGCGGGGATCATGAGGGCTGTGCATCGGGGCGATGGTAGTCCGCCCCGTCCGTCAGGTCTGCGGCGGCCGGTCCTGCGGCTTGCCGAACTCGTCCCGCAGCTTCTCCTGACCGGTGTCGACCTGGGACTGGTACTTGTTCCCGGTCCGCTGGTCGATGTAGTCACCGCCCTTGTCGACGCCCTTGTCGGCCATGTCCTCGTGGCCCTTGAGCATCCCTTTGATCTTGTCCATGAAGGACATGTCAGCCCTCCTTGCAGTCGAGGCTTTCACCCCCAGCCTTACCGGCCCGGCCCGGAAACGCATCTCGGGGCTTCGGCGCCGCGTGCCGTGCAGATGAAAGACATATATGCGATTTTGGGGGCATATGTCTGCCCGTCGCAGAAAGGGCCGCCCATGAGCACCCCCGGTTTCGGTTTCGGACGCAGTCCGTTCGAGGAGTTCGACGAGCTGATGTCCCGGTTCTTCGGTGGCACCGGCGGCACCGGCGGCCCGGCCGCGTCCGCCCGCCGGCCCCAGCGCGTCGACATCGGCAGCCTGCTGTCGGAGCGGGCGCGCGAGCTGGTGGCCGGCGCCAGGGACATCGCCGCCGCCGAGGGCAGCGACGAGCTCGACGCCCGGCACCTGCTGGCCGCGGCCACCGAGCACGAGTCCACCCGGCGGCTGCTCACCGCCGCCGGCGCGGACCCCGACCGCATCCGCGAACGGCTCACCGCCCCCGCCGCCGGTACGAGGAGCGAGCCCGCCACCCTCACCCCGGCCGCCAAGCGCGCCCTGCTCGACGCCTACCGCATCTCCCGCGCCGAGGGCGCCTCCTACATCGGCCCCGAGCACCTGCTGCGCGCCCTCGCCGCCAACCCGGAGTCGGCGGCCGGACAGGCACTCGGCGAGGGCGGCTGGGAGCCGGCCCGGGTGCCCGCCGAGAACGCGGCCGAGCGCAAGGAGCCGAGCAGCACGCCCACCGTCGACGAATACGGCCGCGACCTCACCGAGGACGCCCGCAGCGGCCGCCTCGACCCGGTGATCGGACGGGACGAGGAGGTCGAGCAGACCATCGAGGTGCTCTCCCGGCGCAGCAAGAACAACCCGGTCCTCATCGGCGACCCCGGCGTCGGCAAGACCGCGGTGGTCGAGGGCATCGCCCAGCGCATCGTCGCCGGCGACGTGCCGAAGACCCTGGAGGGCAAGCGGCTGGTCTCGCTGGACCTGGCCGGGATGGTGGCCGGCACCAAGTACCGGGGCGAGTTCGAGGAACGGCTGAAGAAGCTGCTCGACGAGGTCGCCCGGCACGGCGACGAACTGGTGCTGTTCCTGGACGAGCTGCACACGGTCGTCGGAGCCGGCGGCGGGGGCGAGGGCGCCATGGACGCCGGCAACATGCTCAAGCCCGCCCTGGCGCGCGGTGAGCTGCACCTGATCGGCGCGACCACCGTGGACGAGTACCGCAGGCACATCGAGAAGGACGCCGCGCTGGAACGCCGTTTCGCGCCCATCCTGGTCGGCGAGCCCAGCGTGGACGACACCATCGAGATCCTGCGCGGACTGCGCGACCGCTACGAGGCCCACCACCAGGTGCGCATCACCGACGAGGCGGTCGTCGCCGCCGCCGAGCTGTCCGACCGGTACATCACCTCCCGCTTCCTGCCCGACAAGGCCATCGACCTGATGGACCAGGCCGCCGCCCGGGTCCGGCTGCGCGCCAGGACCCCGCTCGCGGACATCCGGGAGACCGAGGACCGGCTCGCGGCCCTGAACCGGGAGAAGGACCAGGCGGTCGCCGACGAGGAGTACGAGCGGGCCAAGGATCTGCGGGACCGGATCAAGGAGACCGAGGCCGAGCTGGCCGGCGCGGACAAGACCGGGGAGCAGGCCCCGAAGGTCACCGCCGAGGACATCGCCCAGGTCGTCTCGCGCACCACCGGCATCCCGGTCGCCCAGCTCACCGAGGAGGAGCGGGAGCGGCTGATGAAGCTGGAGGAGCACCTGCACGAGCGGGTCGTCGGCCAGGACGAGGCGATCACCGCCGTCGCCCGCGCGGTACGGCGGGCCCGGGCCGGCATGAGCGACCCGAACCGGCCCGTCGGCAGCTTCCTGTTCCTCGGCCCCACCGGCGTCGGCAAGACCGAGCTGGCCCGCGCCCTCGCCGCCGCGCTGTTCGGCGACGAGAGCCGCATGATCCGCCTCGACATGAGCGAGTTCCAGGAGCGGCACACGGTCTCCCGGCTGATCGGCGCCCCGCCCGGGTACGTCGGCCACGAGGAGGCCGGCCAGCTCACCGAGGCCGTGCGCAGGCAGCCGTACGCCGTGCTGCTGCTGGACGAGGTGGAGAAGGCGCACCCGGACGTCTTCAACACCCTGCTGCAGCTCCTGGACGACGGCCGGCTCACCGACTCCCAGGGCCGCACCGTCGACTTCAAGAACACCGTGGTCATCATGACGTCGAACATCGGCGCCGACCGCATCCTGGCCGCCGGCACCGAGGACTACACCAAGGTCCGCGAGGCCGTCATGCCGGTGCTCCAGCAGCACTTCAGGCCCGAGTTCCTCAACCGCATCGACGAGATCATCGTCTTCCGCGGCCTGGAGCGCGGCGAGCTGCGCCAGGTCGTGGACCTGATGCTGGAGCACACCCGGCGCCGGCTGCACGCCCAGGACGTCGCCCTCGAGGTCACCGACGCGGCCGCCGAGCTGCTGGCGAACCTCGGGTACCAGCCGGACTTCGGCGCCCGCCCGCTGCGCCGCACCATCCAGCGCGAGGTGGACGACCGTCTCGCCGACCTGCTGCTCTCCGGCGGGCTGACCGCGGGCGACCGGGCGGTGGTGGACGCGGCCGACGGCTCCGTGGCGATCCGCGCCGAGCGCCCGGCCGACGTGGCGGGCTGAGCCGCTCAGCTGCCGGGTGCGAACAGGGCGGCGAGGCGCCGGTAGGAGTCCAGCAGCGCGGCACGGTCGTACGTGCTGGTGGTGACGAGGACCTCGTCGGCGCCCGTCGCCCCGAGCACCGCCTCCAGCTCGTGCGCCACCTGGTCGGCGGTACCCGCCAGGTGGCCATCGAGGGCGGACTCGTAGAGGTCCCGTTCCCTCGCGGTCATCGCGCGCTCCTCGATCTCCCCGGCCGGGGCCAGCGGCGGGAAGGTGCCGTGGGTCCGCGAGTACGCCACGGCCCAGGCCTCCGGGACCAGCAGCCGCCGCGCGTCCTCGGCCGTCCCCGCGACCGCGACGGTCCCGGAGACCACGACGTACGGCTCGGACGCCCACGGCGAGGGGCGGAACAGCGAGCGGTACTCGTCGACGCCGCGCAGCATCCGCTCGCGCCGCCGCAGGTCCCCGATGACGATCGGCAGCCCGGCGCGGGCCGCGATCCGCGCGCCCTCGCCCATCGCCAGCACGAACGGCGGGACCCGCAGACCCTCGGCCGGCCGGGCGTGCACCCCGGTCGGGGAGGTCCCGGCGAACCAGCCGAGCAGTTCGCCGAGCTGGGCCGCGAAGTCGTCGGCGGCGTCCTTGTCCCGGCCGAGCGCCCGGCGGACCCCGTCCGTGAAGCCGACGGAGCGGCCGAGACCCATGTCGATCCGGCCCGGGAACAGCGACTCCAGCACCCCGAACTGCTCGGCGACGACGAGCGGCCGGTGGTTGGGCAGCATCACCCCGCCGGTGCCGACCCGGACGCTGCGCGTCGCCGCGGCCACCGCGGCGGCGAGCACGGTCGGCGCGGAGCCCGCGACCCCGGGCACGCCGTGGTGCTCCGACACCCAGAAACGGTGGTAGCCGAGGCCCTCCGCCTCCCGCGCCAGCGCGACGGTGTCCCGCAGCGCCTCGGCGGGCGGCCGCCCCGCGCGCGTGCGGGAGCGGTCGAGTACGGAGAACCTGGTCCGGGCGATCACTGCGCTCACGCAGGGTTCAACGCCACCGGGGCGCCAGGATTCCCGCGCCCGCCGCCCTCACCGTCCCGGGCACCGCGTGGCGCGCGGATCACCTGCAACTCCAGGGCGAGCGGGGGCTCGGCCGCACCGGGGCCGCCCGCCCGCGCCCACTCGGCGACCTCCGACGTGCAGTCGTCGTCCAGCGCGAAGCCGATCCACACCGGTCTGCCGCCGGCCCGCCGGCCCTCCGCCGACGGCCGCACCACCATGACGTTCGCCTGGTCGCAGGGCCCGAGGCAGTCGCTGGTGCGCACCTCGAACCCGCCCTCGGCGGCGGCCGCCCGCAACCGGTCGAGCTGACCGCCCGGATCGGTGCCGGGCCGCTTGGCCGGGACGCCGCAGCAGCAGCCCCGGCAGACGACGACGGTGCAGGGACGGGCGGACCGGCCGGGCTCGGAAGGCATGGCAGAAGCATGCGGCCACGGTTCGGCGGCAGTTGACACCGGGGTGGCTATGGTGACCGGGTGACAGACAGCAGCGCGCGCCCGGTCGCCGTGTTCGACCTCGACAACACCCTGGCCGACACCGCCCACCGCCAGCACTTCCTGGAGAGCCGCCCGCGCGACTGGGACGCCTTCTTCGCCGCCGCGCCCGCCGACCCGCCGCTCGCCGAGGGCGTGGAGCTCGCGCTGGAGACGGCCCGCGAGTGCGAGATCGTGTACCTCACCGGGCGGCCCGAGCGGTGCCGGCGCGACACGCTGGACTGGCTCGCGGCCCACGGACTGCCCGAGGGCCGGGTGCACATGCGCGGCGACGCCGACCGCAGGCCCGCCCGATTCACCAAGCTGGAGACCCTGCGCCGGCTCGCCCGGGGCCGGCGGGTCCGGGTCCTCGTCGACGACGACGAGCTGGTGTGCGACGACGCCGAGCGCGCCGGGTTCGCCGTCGTGCGGGCCCGCTGGGCCGACCGGTCCGCCGCGCTGGAGGACGCCCAGGAGCGGGAGGGCCGTACCTGAGGGTCCCGTGGGCCCGCGCGGAGCGGCCCCGGACGGCTACTCGGCCTCGTCCTCGATGCGGAAGCCCAGCTTCAGGCCCACCTGGTAGTGCTCGACCTGCCCGTTCTCGATCTGGCCGCGCACCTGGGTCACCTCGAACCAGTCCAGGTTGCGCAGGGTCTGCGCGGCGCGCGCGATGCCGTTGCGGATGGCCTGGTCGAGGCCCTCGTGCGAGGTGCCGACGATCTCGGTGACCCGGTAGGTGTGGTTCGTCATGCGGGGGCTCCTCTCCGGCGTGAGGAGCCGCGCGGCGGCACGCCTCACGCCCGGCGCGACCGTGCGTCACGCCGTACTCCACCGTGCCGTATCCCCGCCCGGCGCGCGAGACGTCGGCTCCCGACTCACGGCGGCGCTTGACCTGAGCATTGGTCCATACCAAAATCCTCCACACCCGTGTGCGAACGCGTGCGTTCGTCCCCCCATGTCGGGCCCCCTCCCCTGTCCGCACCACCCAGGCCAGACAGAACAGGACCCCTCGTGAGACGTCGTCTGCTCGCCCTCCTCTGTGTCACCGGCTCACTCGTCAGCGCCTGCGGCGTCCTGCCCGGCGGGCACGACCGGCAGACCGTCACCGTGTGGCTGATGAAGGACAGCGCCTCCGACGACTTCCTGCGGCGCTTCACCGAGGACTTCGAACGCACCCACGGCGACCTGCGGCTCGACATCCGCATCCAGGAGTGGACCGGCATCGTGGAGAAGGTCCGCAAGGCGCTGAAGGCCGACACGGGCGACGGCCCCGACGTCATCGAGGTGGGCAACACCCAGGTCCCGCTGTACGTCGAGGACGGGCGGCTGGCCGACCTGACCCTTGAGTCCATGCGGGACTGGGGCAAGGAGCACTGGCTGCCCGGCCTCGCCGAACCCGGCAAGGACGGCAACAACCAGTACGGCGTGCCCTGGTACGCGGCCAACCGGGTGGTCATCTACCGCAAGGACCTCTTCGAGGAGGCCGGCATCACCGCCCCGCCGAAGACCCGCGACGCCTGGCTCGCCGACACCCGGAAGCTCAACTCCGCGGGCAGCCAGGGCATATACCTGGCAGGACAGGACTGGTACACGCTCTCCGGCTTCATCTGGGACGAGGGCGGCGAACTCGCCGAGAAGAAGGACTACGACTGGCGGGGCACCCTGAGCACCCCCGCCGCGCTGCGCGGCATGGACTTCTACCGCCGGCTCCAGGCACTGGGCGAGGGTCCGGTGGACGCCGACGAGGAACACCCGCCGCAGGCCGGTGTGTTCGCGGGCGGCAAGGTCGCCCAGATCATCGGGGTGCCCGGACTCGCCCAGTCGATCGTGCGGCAGAACCCGGGCCTGAAGGGCAAGCTCGGCTTCTTCCCGGTGCCCGGCAGGACCGCGGCCCGGCCCGGCGTCGTCTTCACCGGCGGCTCCGACCTCGTCGTACCGCGCAACACCGGCGACCAGTTCGCCGCCACGGCGGTCGTCGGAGCGCTCACCGGCGCCAAGTGGGACACCGAACTCGCGCGCACCATGAACTACGTGCCCAACAAGACCACCCTGGCGGCCGCGGTGGCCGGGGAGGAGGGGGTCGCCGCCATGGCGGCGGGCGCCGCGCACGGCCGGGCGACCCCCAACACCCCTCAGTGGGCCGCGGTCGAAGCCGACAACCCGATCAAGGGGTACATGACCCGGGTGCTCGGCGGGGCCGACGCGGCGAGCGAGGCCCGCCGCGCCGACCGCAGGATCACCGAGGCCCTGGCCGACAACCTCGGCTGACTCAGCGCAGCACGCTCAACGACAGCGCGAACCGGTCCTCGGCATCCGTCCACCAGTGGGTCAGTTCGAGGCCGGCCGCCGCCAGTTCGGCGGCGATCCCGTCCCTGCGGAACTTCGCCGACACCTCGGTGCGCAGCTCCTCGCCGGCCGCGAAGTCCACGGCCAGGTCCAGCGCGGGCACCTTGACGGTCTGCGCGGTGCGCGCGCGCAGCCGCATCTCGATCCACTCCCGCTCCGGGTCCCACCGGGCCACGTGGTCGAAGGCGTCCGGCTCGAAGTCGGCGCCCAGTTCCCGGTTGACGACCGCCAGGACATTCTTGTTGAACGCGGCCGTCACCCCGGCCGCGTCGTCGTAGGCCCGGACCAGCACCCCCTCGTCCTTGACCAGGTCCGTGCCGAGCAGCAGGCCGTCGCCGGGGGCGAGCTGGGAGCGCACGAGGGCGAGGAACTCGGCCCGCTCGGCGGGCAGCAGGTTGCCGATCGTGCCCCCGAGGAAGGCCACCAGCCGGGGGCCGGGCGTCCGGGGCAGCGCCAGCGGGGCGGTGAAGTCCGCGATCAGCGCGTGCACCTCAAGACCGGGCCGCTCCGCGATGAGCGCCCGCCCGGCCTGGGTGAGGGCGCTCTCGCTGACGTCCACCGGGACGTACGCCGCCAGCGAGGTGAGCGCGTCGATGAGGTGGCGGGTCTTCTCCGAGGAGCCGGAGCCGAGTTCGATCAGGGTGCGGGCGCCGCTCGCGGCGGCGATCTCACCGGCGCGCGCGACGAGGATCTCCCGCTCGGCGCGGGTGGGGTAGTACTCGGGCAGTTCGGTGATCCGCTCGAACAGGTCGCTGCCCCGGGCGTCGTAGAACCACTTCGGCGGCAGCGTCTTCGGGCCGGCGGTGAGGCCGTCGCGGACGTCGGCGCGCAGCGCGGCGTCCGTCGCGTCCTCGGGGAGCGTGCGGGTGACGTGCAGGGGACTCAACGGCAGGGCTCCTTCTGGGATGGGGGTTTCCCCGCCCGGACCGAGCCGGGAGTGGGGGAGGGCGCCGGCTCCTCGAGTGGGGTGAGGACTGCTCCGGCGCTGCTCGCGGTGAGCACGGTGCGGTCGGGTGCCTCCTGCCAGAGCGGGTCGTCGTCGTACGGCTCGGAGGCGACGACCGTGCCCCGGCCGGGCTCGGCGCGGTACCAGAGGCTGTCGCCCCAGGCGGTGGCGGCGATGGTCCGGCCGTCGGTGAGCAGCAGGTTCAGGCGGGACGCGGGGGCCGCGGCGGCGAACCGGCGGACGGTGCCGCCGAGGGCCTCGGCAGGGTCGTCGCCGGCGCGCAGCCGGTGCAGCACCAGCGCCCAGACGAACGCCGAGTCGGTGCGCGCCTGCAGCGACAGCAGCTCGACCGGGGGCAGCCCGGACACCAGGTGCGCCGCCGTGTCCGGCCAGCCGGCGATCGCGCCGTTGTGGCTGAACAGCCAGCGTCCGGCGGCGAACGGCGCGGCCGCCGCCTCGGCGTCCGCGCCCGCGAGGGTGGCGTCGCGCACCGCGGCGAGCACGGCGCCGGAGCGCACCACCCGGGCCAGGTCGGCGAAGGACAGGTCGGCCCAGATCGGGCCGGCCCGCCGGTAGCGGGCCGGCACGGGATCGTCCGGGGCGTACCAGCCCACCCCGAACCCGTCGGCGTTGACCGTCCCGTACCGCTGCCGGCGGGGCTCCCACGACTGCCGGTACAGGCTGTGCGGGGGCTCTACGAGGAGCCGGCCGAGCGGCTGCTCCGGCCCCAGGTAGGCCAGGTGACGGCACATCAGACGGCCTCCGTGCGAGCGGTGCGGAACCCGGAGAAGATCTGCCGCCGGACGGGGTAGTCCCAGTTGCGGAAGGTGCCCCGGCAGGCAACCTGGTCCACGGCGAACGAACCGCCGCGCAGCACCTTGTACTCGGGGCCGAAGAACACCTGCGAGTACTCCTTGTACGGGAACGCCGTGAACCCCGGGTACGGCAGGAAGTCGCTCGCCGTCCACTCCCACACGTCACCGATCAACTGCCGTACGCCGAGCGGGGACTCGCCGTCCGGGTAGCTCCCGGCGGGGGCGGGCCGCAGATGGCGCTGGCCCAGGTTCGCGTGCTCGGGGGCCGGGTCGGCGTCGCCCCACGGGTAGCGCCGGGAGCGTCCGGTGGCCGGGTCGAAGCGGGCGGCCTTCTCCCACTCCGCCTCGGTCGGCAGCCGGCGCCCGGCCCAGCGGGCGTAGGCGTCCGCCTCGTACCAGCACACGTGCAGCACCGGCTCGTCGGCCGGCACCGCCTCGGTGACGCCGAAGCGCCGCCGGAGCCACTGACCGCCGTCCCGCCGCCAGAACAGCGGGGCGGTGAGGCCGTGCTGCCGGACGTGCGCCCAGCCCTCGGGGGTCCACCAGCGCTCGGTGCCGTAACCGCCGTCCTCGATGAACGCCTGGTACGCGGCGTTCGTCACCGGGGTCGTGTCGATCCAGAACGGCGCCACGTCCACCGGGTGCGCCGGGCGCTCGTTGTCCAGCGCCCACGGCTCGGCGGACGTCCCCATGGTGAACGGGCCGCCGGGGAGCAGGACTTCGGCCGGGCCGGTGAGCAGCGGGGCCGGGGCGGGATCGGGCGCGGTGAGGACCGGCGGTCCGGTGCGGAGTTGATGAGTGATCAGCATCGTCTCGTCGTGCTGCTGTTCGTGCTGCGCGATCATGCCGAAGGCGAAGCCGGCCTCGGTCAGCCGGCTGCCGTGGAAGTCCGCGGCCTGCAGCAGGTCCAGGGCCCGGCCGCGCACCTCGGAGGCGTAGCCGCGGGCCTCGGCGGGCGGCAGCAGTGGCAGCGAGGGGCGTTCGGCGCGCGAGTGCTCGAAGGCGTCGTACAGGCCGTCTATCTCGGGCCGCAGCGCCTCCCGGCCGCCGACCGCCCGCAGCAGCCACAGCTCCTCCTGGTTGCCGATGTGGGCGAGGTCCCACACCAGCGGGGACATCAGCGGCGAGTGCTGGGCGGTGAGGTCCGGGTCCTCCACGCAGTCGGTCAGCAGCTTGGTGCGGGCGCGGGCGGCGGTCAGCGACGCGGCCGCGCGCTCGCGCAGCGCCTCGGTGTCCGCCTCGGTCGTCGTCGCCTCGGTCTCGGGGGCGGTCATGTGCGGATGTCCTTCCTCCCGTGGGCCGCGCGGCGGTCGGCGCCGCACAGGCTGTCCAGCAGGTCGTCGGCCGGGCAGCGGCCCCGCGCGACATGGCGGTCCAGGTACGCGGCGACGGCGTCGACGACCGCCGGCGTGGCGCCGAGCCGGGGCAGCGCCAGGATCGCCGCCGAGAAACAGGTCACGGCGGCCTCGTGCAGCTCCGGGTCGGTGAGGCCGTGCCGGGCCGCGTCGAGCCACAGCGGATTGTGCGGCGCGGGCAGGTTCATGGCCCGTTCGGCCAGCGGCTTGACCGCCTGGTGCGCGGCCTCGGCGGCCTCCGGGTCGTCGAACAGCGCCGCGGTCACCGCCAGCGGCACGATCCAGCCGTCGTCGCCGGGCTGCGCGTCGATCATGCGCAGCTCCAGGTGGCCGCGTGGCCGGACCGGCGGGAACAGGGTGGTCAGGTGGTAGTCGAGATCCGCCCGGGTGGGCGGCCTCGGGGCGTGCGAGCGGGTCCACTCGCGGAAGGTGAGGCCCTCCGGCACGGTCCACGGGCCGCTGTCGCGGCGGACGCACATCACCGGGGAGTCCAGCACGTGCCGGGCCCAGGCGGCCCTCGGCGCCCCGTCCGGCGGGGGAGCGCCCGCGCGGCCGGCGCCGATCTCCGTCCAGTGCAGTTGCCGGGTGGAGCGCCAGCCGGTGGGCCGCCGCCCGACCAGCGGGGAGTTGGCGAACGCGGCCACCAGGACCGCGCCGAGCTGGTGGGCCAGCCACCAGCGCTGTTCCAGGCCCAGGACACCGGGCTCCTCGTGTCCGGCGTCCACGCACACCTGGACGGAGGCCGAGGCGCACATCATGTGCCGGCCGGCCGGGCCGGTGCGGTCGAGACAGGCCTCCATGGCGTCGTAGCGCGGTTCGCGCAGGAACCGGCGGGGCTCGCGCCAGGGGTCGTGGCCGACGCCGAGGAGGCCGAGTCCGTCCTTGGCGAGGACGGCGCGTACGGTCCGCAGATCGGCGGAGACGAGGTCGACGCACTCCATCAGGGAGGCGGCGGGCGGCGAACTCAGTTCGAGCTGGCCGCCGGGCTCGATCGTCAGGGGCGAACGCAGCGGCACGTTCCGCAGGGTGGCGTAGGCCGCTTCGAGTCGTTCGGGTGTGACCGGGAGCTGCGGCTGCCGCAGCTCGTGGACGAGCCATTCCACTTCGACCCCGAGGGTCCGTGGCGGCCCGGTCTTGAAGCAGATGCCCCTGACCAGGGCTTCCACCTCGGCTTCGGTGACGGCGTCGCGGCGCTCCGTACAGTCGCCGCAATCGCTCTTCGAATCGGACATGTCGGGATCCTCCTGAGATTCCACCATGCCACCGGTCCGGCCCGCGCCGGGCCCGGACTGGCACCCGTCCACCCAAGACCCTCGAGCCGATTCGCACAAGGGTGCCCATCGGGACGTTCCGGACCGGTCACCTCCGTTTCCCTGTGCGTCCCCCGGCCGTTCCGGTACCCGGGAAACTCCGTTGCACCGCGTACCAGCATCACCCAGGATGCGTGCATGAGCACGACGGGGGAGACCGCGCGGGCGGCGGTCGCGGCGCCCACGGGGGTGGCGCCATGAGCGCGCGCCTGCGCGGTGTGGCCGCTGAGACCGAGCGGATCGTGGCGGCCGGCGCCTACCGCGCGCCCGGCGGAGGGGAAGTGCCGCTCGCGGCCGCCGTCGAGGCGGCCCGGGCGGGCACCCGGCTGTACGGCCCCGAGCCGGTACCGGTGCCGCAGGCCCCGGACGCCGAGCCCGTCTTCGAGGTCACCGGCGAGAGCAGCGCCGAGGCCGCGCGCCGGCTGGCCGGCGCGCCGGTCGCCGTCCTGAACTTCGCCTCGGCCCGGAATCCCGGCGGCGGCTACCTCAACGGCGCCCAGGCCCAGGAGGAGGCCCTGTGCCGCGCCTCGGCGCTGTACACCTGCCTGCTCCAGGCCCGCGCCTTCTACGACCACCACCGCGCACACCGTGACCCGTTCTACACCGATCGGGTGATTCACTCCCCGGCCGTGCCGGTGTTCCGCGACGACCGGGGCGCCCTGCTCGACCGGCCGTACCTGGCGGGGTTCCTCACCGCGGCGGCGCCGAACGCGGGCGTCGTACGGCGTACGGCCCCCGAGCGGGCCGGCGACCTGCCGGCCGCCCTCGCCCGGCGTGCCGAGCGGGTCCTGGAGACCGCCGCCGCGCACGGTTACCGGCAACTGGTGCTCGGGGCCTGGGGCTGCGGCGTGTTCCAGAACGACCCGGCGCAGGTCGCCGGGGCCTTCCGGACGCTGCTCGGACCCGGGGGGCGGTTCGCGCGGACGTTCGAGCATGTGGTGTTCGGCGTCCTGGACCGCACGCCGGGGGCGACGGTCCGAGAGGCCTTCGCGCGCTCCTTCCCGCAGGGCGCGGTCACGGGCTGACGGGCCGGCGGGCGGCGGGAGCCGGCCCGGGACAGTCGCGTTCGCCGGCCGGGGTGCTTCATCGGTCGGAGTGCCACCGGCCAGGGGTCGTCGTGCCACCGGCCGCCGGCTGTCGTGCCACCGGCCGCCGGTCGTCGTGCCACCGGCCAGGGGGCCGCTTCACCGGCCAGAGCCAACGGACCGCCGGCCGGAGGCGTCGGACCACCGGCCAGAGCCAACGGACCGCCGGCCGGAGCCCGTCAGGTCCAGCCGTACCGCTCGTGCAGCCGCTGCCTGACCAGGCTGAAGCGCATCCGGTCCAGCGCGCACGCCTCCCGGCGCATGCCGTCGTCGTGGAGCCTCAGCACGCGGTCCACGTCCACCCACGAGTCGCGGCCCGACCGGTCCCAGGGGCCGCTGCCGATCGCCACCCACTCCCGGTCGCCGTCGTGCCGCTTGCTGGAGAGCTGGACGGCGAGGACGGTGCCCGTCGCCTCCCGGGCGACCACCAGCACCGGCCGGTCCTTGCCGCGGCCGTCGTTCTCCTCGAACGGCACCCAGGTCCACACGATCTCGCCCGGGTCGGGGTCGCCGTCGTGGGCGGGGGAGTACTCGGTACGCACCCGGCCGACCCCGCGCGGGTCGGCCTCGGTGGTGGCGTGGGGGCCGAAGCGGCCCGGGACGTTCTCATCGGTAGGCGTGCTCACGGACAGCACCCTAGGGCCTGACGTGGGCACGCCGGGAGCGCGGGGGTGCTCGCCGGGCGGGCGTCCGGCCGCGGTGAACGGGGGGCCGCTTCCGCGGAGTTGCCGGCCGGCGCCGGGGCGGCCGAGGCGAAGGCCCGCGCCCGGCGCCCGCGCGTCACGCCGGGGCACCGCCGTGCGACCGGATCTGCATGCCGGGGCGGCGGCGGTGCACGGTCAGGTAGGCGAGGCCGGCGGCACCGGCGGTGACGCTGCGCGTGGAGCCGTGCGGCAGCCACAACAGCGCGCCCTCGGTGAGCGGCTCGGCCTCGTCGCGGGCGCCCTTGCCGAGTACGCCGTTCCCGGAGACGACCAGGACCAGCACGTCCAGGTTCGGCTCGGTGTGCGTGTCGATGCGCGCGCCCGGGGCGAGCCGGACGAGATTGGCGTCGAGCTGGCGCCCGCCCTCGGCCAGCTTCCACAGCACGCCCGACGGGAGCGGAGGATCGGCGGCCAGGGCACGGGCGTCGCCCAGGACCCGCGGTTCCGGCCCCGTGCCCCGGCCGGAACCGGCCCCGGTCTCGGACGACGACGTCATGCGCACCCCTCGCTGTCTCGGCTCGGACGGCCACCCTACAATTACTCCACACGGGTTTCGTGAAAAATACGCGCAGGTGGAAGTGGGTGACCGGCCTTGGCCGCACGGCGGAACCCGCGCCGCCGGGAGGTGCTGGACGTGCTGCGGGCCGCCCCGGCGCCGCTCGGGGTCGCGGCGGTGGCCGAGCGGATGGGCGTCCACCCCAACACCGTACGGTTCCATCTGGACGCGCTGATGGCCGAGGGCCTGGTGGAGAGCGGCGCCGAGGCCCCCTCGGGTCCGGGCCGCCCCCGCACCGCCTACCGCGCGCGGCCCGGTATGGACCGCGGCGGCGCGCGCGGCTACCCGCTGCTGGCGAGGATGCTGCTCAGCCGCTGGGCGTCCGCCGATCCCGCCGAGGCGCGCGCGGAAGCGGAGGAGACCGGCCGGGCCTGGGGCCGCCTCCTGGTGGATGAGCCGCCGACTCCGCCGACCCCCGAGCCGCCGACGCGGCCGATCTCCGAGTCGCCGACGCCGCCGACCCCCGAGCCGCCGACCGCCGAGCGCGCGGCCGCCCGGCTCGTCGGCCTGCTGGACGACATGGGCTTCGCCCCGCGGCCGGAGGGTGTGTCCGGGCCGGGCGGGCCACCGGCCCGGATCCGGCTGGAGCACTGTCCCTTCCTGGAACTCGCCGAGGAGTACGGCCGCTTGGTGTGCCCGCTCCATCTCGGCCTGATGCAGGGCGCGTTGAGCGGGCTCGGCGCGCCGCTGACCGCCATCGGCCTGGAACCCTTCGCCGAACCCGGCTTCTGCCTCGCCCACCTGGGCGGGGCGAGGACCGCAGAGCAGAAAGGGGCGACCCCCCGATGAACACCGCTTCGGCCGCCACCGCGAGTGCGGTGGTGTTCGTCTGGCTCGGAATGGTGCTGGCGATCTCCTTCCTGGAGGCGCCGCTGAAGTTCCGCGCGCCGGGCGTGACCATCCCCCTCGGTCTGGGCATCGGCCGGCTGGTCTTCCGGGCGCTGAACGCCGTCGAGACCGTCCTGGCCGTCGTCGTGATCGCCGCCGTCGCCCTGGGCGGCGCCACGGCCGGGACCGGGTGGCTGACCGCGGCCGTCGCCGTGCTCCTCGCCGCCCAGCTCGCCGTCGTCAGGCCGCGCCTGAACCGCAGGTCCGACCGTGTGCTCGCGGGTGAGGAGCTGCCCCGCTCCCGTGGCCACCTCTGGTACGTGGCGCTGGAGCTGGCGAAGGCCGCGGCCCTGATCGCCCTGGGCGTGGCGCTGCTCCGGAGCTGACCGGAACGGCGCGACGGCCGGGGCCCCGGTGGGGAACCCCGGCCGACGGACGGCCCCGTAAAGACCGAAAGACCTCAGCCCTCCTGCTCCACCGGTACCTTCTGCGAGGCGGGCGGCACCGTCCCGTTGAGCGAAGTGTCCGGCGCCGCCTTCCCGTTGTGGTTCGTCGACGCCAGCAGCTGGCGGGCGAGGCCGAGGCCGGTGCCGCCCATGGTGAGCGCCTTGGCGAACAACTCGGCCATGCCGTCGGCGCCGTTGAGCAGCACCATGTTGTCCACGTTGCCGAACGCGGACGCCCCCGCCTGCACGATCTCCGGCCAGTTCTCCGCGAGTTGCTGGGCGACGACGGCCTCCTGGTTCTCCGCCAGGGCGGCCGCCCGCGCCTTGATGGCCTCCGCCTCGGCGAGGCCCTTCGCCTTGGTCGCCTCGGCCTCGGCCAGACCCTTGGCCTGGGCGGTGGCGGCCTCCGCCTCACCGGTGGCCCGGGTCGCCGCGGCGGAGGCCGCGCCCCGGGCCTTGGTCGCCTCGGCCTCGGCGCCCGCGGCCGCCTTGACCCGGGTCGCCTCGGCGGCCGCCGCGAGCTCCGTCTCCTTCGCCTTGGCCTGCGCCGCCGAGATCCGCGCGTCGCGCTCCGCCTCCGCCAGCGTCCGCTTCTCGTAGGCCCGGGCGTCGGCGGGCTTGCGCACGTCCGCCTGGAGCTGCTGCTCACGCCGGTGCGCCTCCAGTTCGGCGACCCGGGTCTCCTGGACCACGACCTCCTGCCGGGCGGCGGCCGCGGCCAGCGGACCGGCCTGCTGCGCCTTCGCCCCCGCCTTGTCCCGCTCGGCCTGGTAGCCGGCCTGCAGGATCTCGCTGTCCCGGGTGGCCTCCGCCATCCGGGCGTAGGACTGCTGCTCCGCCTCGGTGGCCAGCCGGTTCGCCTCGGCCTGCGCGATGCGCGCGTCCCGCTGCACGGCCGCCGCGTGCGGCATGGCCAGGTTCTGGATGTATCCGGTCGGGTCCTCGATCTCGTGGATCTGCAGCGAGTCGACGATCAGACCGAGCTTCTCCATCTCCGTGCCGCACGCCGCCCGGGTCTGCCCGGTCAGCTTCTCCCGGTCGCGGATCATGTCCTCGACCGTCAGCCCGCCCACGATGGACCGCAGATGGCCGGCGAAGACGTTGTGCACCCGCTCCGACATCAGCCGCTGCTGGTCCAGGAAGCGGCGCGCCGCGTTGGCGATCGACACGAAGTCGTCGCCCACCTTGAAGATGACCACGCCCCGCACCTTCAGCGGGATGCCCTGGTGGGTCACGCAGTCCACCTGCAGCTCGGTCTCGTTGAGATCCAGCGAGAGCTTGCGCACCGCCTGCACACCGGGCAGCACCAGCGTGCCGCGCCCGGTGACGATGCGGAATCCCATGCCCTCCTCGAGCCCCTCGGTGCGGTGCTTGGACCCGGAGATGATGAGCGCCTCGTTCGGCTCGGCGACCCGCCACATCATCTTGAACAGCCCGATCAGCACGAGGACGGCAACGACGGCCGCCCCCGCAACGACGCCGATCACCATCGGCATTCGCCCCCTTTGCATGGTGCCCTCCCGGCACCGAACGAAGGGAGTGTGCGCCCGTGGCGACGCGCCGAGAAGACCTCGGCCCGTCCTTGTCGCAATCTTGATGCACAAGCCCTCACCTGGGGCGGCGCACGCTCAACTGTCGTACGCGGCGGTGACGTACACCGTTCTCGGCGGCAGGTGCTCCACCACCATCACCACGGTGCCCCGTTCCAGGCGGCCGGCGCCGTCGGCGGCGTAGGCGAGGAAGTGCTCGGCGCCGCCGCGCACCCGGACGATCACCTCGCCGACCAGACCGGGCCCGATCGTCCCCGTCACCCGTCCCATGAGCCCGACCATCGACGCATCGTCCATGGCCACAGGGTAAGGGCGGAACGCGCCCCCGCCACCGGGCCGTTCGGCCCTTCGGCCGGGCCGCTCGCGTGCGCCGGGCCGTCAGACCACTCGGGCGTCCGGCTCCGCCACCGGCGGCCACCGCTCGTGCCAGCGCAGCTCCGCCTCCAGTTGCGCCGCCAGGGACACCAGCAGCGGCTCGCTGGCGGCGGGACCCAGCAGCTGGGCGCCCACGGGCAGGCCCTCGCCGACGAACCCGGCGGGCACGTTGACCCCGGGCCAGCCCAGCACGTTCCAGGGCCAGGCGTAGGGACAGGCGGCGATCATGGCGCGGTCGGTGGCCAGCCCGCCGAGCCCGGACAGGGCGCCGATCGCGGGCGGGGGAGCGGCCGTCGTCGGGGCGAGCAGCACGTCGTAGGAGTCGAAGAAGGCACCGATCCGCCGGTGCAGGACCGCCTCGGCGCGCCGGGCGGCGCGCAGCGGGGCGCCGCCGAGCAGCCGGCCCAGCCGGGCCGCGCCCCGGGTGCGCGGGTCGAGCAGCGCCAGGTCGGGAGCCTCACGGACGTAGTCGGCGATACCGGCGGTGGCCCGGGGGACGAAGGTCAGCCCGATCTGCCCGTAGGGCGGGTCGGCCTCCTCCACGATGTGCCCCGCCGCGGTCAGTGTCTCGGCGAGTTCGAGGACGCGGGCCCGTACCTCGGGGCGCAGGCGCGCGCGTACGGCGGTGAACGGGGGCTTCAGCGACAGCGCGATGCGCAGCCGGCCGGGGTCGCGTCCCACCGCCTGCGACACCGTCAGGGCGGGCGGCCGGTGCGGGTCCCGGGGGTGGTTGCCGCCGGCCGCGTCGAGCAGCAGGGCCGCGTCGGCGACCGTGCGGGCCAGCGTGCCGTTGACCGTGATGCCGTGGAAGGCCTCACCGCGCGGCCAGGTCGAGATGCGCCCGCGCTGTGGCTTGATCCCGACCAGATGGGTCCAGGAGGCCGGGATGCGCACCGACCCCGCGCCGTCCGAGCCGAGCGCGGCGGGCACCAGACCGGCGGCGACCGCGGCCGCGGAACCGCCCGACGAGCCGCCGGGCGTGTGTCCCGTGTGCCACGGGTTGCGGGTCTCCCCGAACGCCGGTCCCTCGGTGAACGGCCACTGGCCCAGCTCGCAGGTGTTGGTCTTGCCGACGATCACCGCCCCGGCCGCCCGCAGCCGCCGTACCGCCTCCGCGTCCGCCGCGGCCGGCGGGAACTCGCCCCGGCAGCCGAAGGCGGTCGGCTCGCCGGCCACGTCCATGTCGTCCTTGACCGCCACCGGCACCCCGAGCAGCGGCCGCCGCCCTCCGGCCGCCAGCTCCCTGTCGGCCGCGTCGGCTTCGGCGAGCGCGGCCTCGGCCCGCACCAGCCGGAAGGCGTTCAGCGTCGGCCGGGCGGCCTCGATGCGGGCCAGGGCCCGCTCCACCAGCTCCCGCGAGGTCACCTCCCCGCCGGCGAGCGCGCGGGCGGACTCCGCGAGTCCTGCGGCACGGTCGGGCGTCATTGCCGGGTACCTCCGAGAGCCTGCGGGCACGATGTCTACCGAACGGTAACCTCAAGGCGGGGGCGGCCGTACAGCTTCGGCACGGGCGACATCCGGTCATGTTCGGCCGGGCGGCCGGCGTCCGCGCGCGGCGTCCGCGCCGTCATCCGGCCAGCAGTCTGCGCAGCCACGCCAGCCGGGCCGCCCGCGCAGCCCGGGACAGGGAGGCCCGCGGGACGAGTCCGTCGAAGCCGTGGAAGCCGCCGGGCCAGACGTGGAGTTCGGCCACGCCGCCGCAGCCCCAGATGCGCGAGGCGTAGGCGACGACCTCGTCGCGGAAGGTCTCCGCCGAGCCGACGTCGAGGAAGGCCGGGGGCAGGCCGGACAGGTCCGTGGCGCGGGCGGGGGCGGCGTAGGGGGAGACGCCGGGGCCGCCCCGGCGGTCGCCGAGCAGCGCGGTCCAGGCGGTGTCGTTGGCGGTGCGGTCCCAGACGCCGACGCCCGCCATCTGGTGGCTGGAGACGGTGTCGTTGCGGTCGTCGAGCATCGGGTACATCAGGAGCTGGCCGATGACCGGCGGGCCCTCGCGGTCGCGCAGCAGCAGGGCGAGCGCGGCGGTCAGGCCGCCGCCCGCGCTGGCCCCGGCGAGCACGATCCGGTCCGGGTCGCCGCCGATCTCCTCCGCGTGCCCGGCCGTCCAGACCAGGCCCGCGTACACGTCCTCGACCGGCGCCGGGTGCGGGTGCTCGGGCGCGAGGCGGTACTCGACCGAGACGACCACGGCGCCCAGTTCCCGCGCCCAGTTCAGCGGGGCCTCGACCCCGGCCCGGTTGTGGCCGAGGATCATGCCGCCGCCGTGCACGTGGTAGATCACCGGCAGCGGGGCGGCGGGTGCGGCGACCGGGCGGCAGATGAGCAGGGAGACGTCCGGCGCGCCCCCGGGACCGGGCACCGCGCGTTCCTCCGCCTCGAACGCGCCGCCCATCGTGACGTCGAACAGCTCGGCCAGCTCCTTGCTCGCCCCCTGCCGGGCGGTGGGGATCTCGTCCGGCGTCAGCCCGGGCGGGACCGTGTCGCCGGCCGGCTCCAGCACGGCCGCGAGCTCCGGATCGAAGGGGGGCGGCGGGGACGGGGAGTGGACCGGGGGCATGCCTTCTCCTCACCTGACTCGACGGGGCGCGGGTCGCGCGTCCTCGCGACACGTATGACCCGTACGCCTGTTTCGAGTCCTCGGTGTCCGCCGGACGGCGGCTGCCCGTCCGGGTCCGGCCGGGACATGCCGAAGGGGCCGGAACCCACCGGTTCCGGCCCCTGACGGTGTGCGTACGGCTCAGGCGGCCGCGACCTCGCCCACGTTGCCGTGCAGACGGGCGACGACCTCGGTGAGCTGCGCGGCGACCTCGGCGTCGTCGACCGGGTGGGTCTCGGCGAAGCGGGTCACGGAGCCGGGGATGGAGAGCTTGATGTCCTCGATCACCTTGCCGCCGGCGATGCCCACGGCCTTGCGGGTGTCGTCCTGCGCCCACACGCCGCCGTACTGGCCGAACGCGGTGCCGATCACGGCGACGGGCTTGCCGCCGAAGGCGCCGGCGCCGTACGGGCGGGACAGCCAGTCGATGGCGTTCTTCAGCACGGCCGGGATGGTGCCGTTGTACTCGGGGGAGAAGAGCAGGAAGGCGTCGGCGGCACCGGCGGCCTCGCGCAGCGCGGCGGCGGGCGCGGGGACGTCGCCCTCGACGTCGATGTCCTCGTTGTAGAAGGGGACCTCGGCCAGGCCCTCGAAGACCACGACCTCGGCGCCCTCGGGAGCGAGCTTGACAGCCGCCTCGGCGAGCTGACGGTTGTGCGAACCGGCGCGGAGGCTGCCGACGAGCGCGAGGATGCGAACAGACATGGGGGTACTCCAAATGGGGGGCTGAAACATCGCCGTTACGATCCGGACCGAGGTCCGCTTAGCTTTTGTATCAGGCTAACCGGACCGCGGTCCAGTTTTGTTCCCGATGCTTTACGCTGTCGTCATGTCCGCCGCCCTGCCCCCCTTCCCGAACCAACAGGAGCCCCACGACACGCCTCAACTGCTGGAGGTCGAGTCGGGTCCGGGCGAGCCCTGCCTGCGTGCCGACGCGGCCCGCAACCGGGCCCGGCTGCTGGAGGCCGCCGCCCGGCTGATCGCCGAGCACGGGGTCGCCGGCGTGACGATGGAGGCCGTGGCGGCCGCGGCCCAGGTGGGCAAGGGCACGGTGTTCCGCCGCTTCGGCGACCGCACCGGGCTGCTGATGGCCCTGCTCGACCACTCGGGCCGGCAGCTCCAGGGCGACTTCCTGTGCGGGCCGCCGCCGCTCGGCCCGGGAGCGCCGCCCCTGGAGCGGCTGCGGGCGTTCGGCGTGGCGGTGCTCTACCGCTCGGCCGAGCAGCTCGACCTCCAGCTCGCCGCCCAGCCGGAGCCGGACCGCCGGTTCTCCCACCCCGCGGTCCAGGCGCTGCGCACCCACGTCACCATGCTGCTGCGGCAGCTCGTGCCGGGCGCCGACTGCGACCTGCTCTGCCTGACGCTGCTGGCGTACCTCGACCCCGCCCAGATCCACCATCTGACCCGGCAGTGCGGGATGCCGATGGAACGCCTGGAGGCGGGCTGGAGCGACCTCGTGGCCCGGGTGACTGGCACGCAGCCGCCCGCCTGAGGCGTCCGCGGTCCGGCCGCGGAGCCGCTCAGCCGGGCTCGCCGGTGAACATCTCGAGCAGCGCTCAGCCGGGCTCGCCGGCGAACATCTCGAGCAGCGCTCAGCCGGGCTCGCCGGTGAACATCTCGAGCAGTCCGCGCGGCGCGTCGGACCGGAACAGCATCGCGCCGCTGCGCGCCGACTCCGCCGCGGACGCCTCCGCGCGCGGGAACATCCGCTCCTCGTAGGCGGCGAGCGCGGCCTCGGTGTCCCCGGGGTGTGCGGCGACGGCGAGGCCCAGTTCGGCGCCGTCGAGCAGCGCGAGGTTGGCGCCCTCGCCGGCGAACGGCGACATCAGGTGCGCGGCGTCGCCGAGCAGGGTGACACCGGGGGTCCGGGCCCAGCGGTGGCCGGCCGGCAGGGCGTGGATCCGTCGCGGCACCAGCGCTCCGTCCGCCTCCGCCAGCAGCGCCCGCAGGCTCTCGTGCCAGCCGTCGAACTCCTTCAGCACGGTCGTCCGCGCCGCCTCGGTGTCGGTGAAGTCGATGCCGTCGAGCCAGTCCTCCGGCGCCTCGACGGCGGCGTACACGTGCAGGCTGCCGTCGCTCTCGCGGTGCCCGAGGAAGCCCCGGCCGGCGCCCAGTGCGAACAGCATGCCGCCGCCGACCACTTCGGCGGCCCCGGGATGCCGGGCGTCGGCGTCCAGCAGGTCCGCCTCGACGAACGAGACGCCGGTGTACGCGGGCCGCGCGGCCGAGAGCAGGGGGCGCATGCGAGACCAGGCGCCGTCCGCGCCGACCAGCAGGCCGGTGGTGAAGGCGCCGCCGTCCGCGAGGGTCACCTCGTGCCGGCCGTCGCCGAGCGGGCGTGCGCCGGTCACCTTCGCACCCCAGCGCACGGTGCCCTCCGGCAGGGAGTCCAGCAGCAGGCCGCGCAGGTCGCCGCGGTCTATCTCGGGGCGCCCGCCGGCGCCGTCGTCGGACTCCGCCAGGTGGACGGCGCCGTCCCGGCCGAGGACCCGCAGCGCCTGGCCGCCGGGGTGCACCCGGGCGAGGAACGCCTCGTGCAGCCCGGCCGCGCGCAGCGCCTCCTGGCCGGAGTCCTCGTGGATGTCGAGCATGCCGCCCTGGGTGCGCGCGGCCGGTGAGGCGTCCGCGTCGAAGACGGCCGCGGCCACACCGTGCACGTGCAGCACCCGGGCGAGCGCGAGCCCGCCGAGTCCGGCGCCGACCACGGCGACGGGGTGGTGGGGAAGGGTCATGACGGGTCTCCTGGGGCTCGGGTCGGGGATGGGGCTCAGTCGGGTACGGCGGTGCGCTCGATGCCGTCGAGCAGCGCGCGGAAGGCCCAGGACATACGGGCCTCCGGGGTGCCGGACAGCAGTTGCCCGGCGCGGGCGGCGATGTGCGGATGGGTGTCCCGGGACGCCCCGCGCAGGGCGCTGTCCAGTGCCTGCCAGTCGCCGGGGGACTTCTCGCCGGCGTGCTCGGCGGCGGTGGCGGTCGCGTGCTGCAGGAGCAGGTCGACGCCCCAGGCGGCCCGGTCGTGCGGCACCCCGCCCTCGGCGATTAGGGCGAGCAGCGTCTCGATGAGGTTCAGGTAGTGCGGGCCGCTCGGCCGGGCGGTCAGCGCCGAGCGCGCCAGGTCGGGGTGGGCCAGCAGCATCCGCGTGCAGTCGGTGAGCACCCGCTCCAGCCGTTCGCGCCAGTCGCCCCCGGCCGGGGCGGGTCCGACGGTGCCGAGCAGCTCGTCGAGGACGGCCGCGTGCAGCTCGTCGGTGTTGCGGACGTAGACGTAGAGCGAGGCCGGGCCGGTGTCGAGCTCCTGCGCCAGCCGCCGCATGGTCACCTTCCGCAGGCCCTCGGCCCGCAGGATCGCGACGGCGGCCGCGACGATGCCCTCCCGGCTGAGCGCCGGCTTGGCGGGACGTTCACGGCGGGAACGCGGGGTTTCGGTCATGCGGCCAGAGTAACGAACATGTTCGTCACGAACAAGTTCGTCGCACCTCGGGTCCGGCGAGCGCCCGGCGTCAGTCGTGCGCCCTGCGGGCCGTGTTGGTGCAACGGTGAACGACGTTCCCCCGGCCGACCCCCGCCCCGGCCCCTCTGCCAAGATGCCGTCTGTCATGGTGCAGATACCGAACACGCCGCCGTCCGCGGTGCCGGCGCAGCACTCCGTCCCCACGAGTGCCGACGTGGCCCGGCTGGCCGGCGTCTCGCGCGCGACCGTCTCCTACGTCCTCAACAACGCCACGGCCGTCCGGATCAGCGAGCCGACGCGCCGCCGCGTCCGCGAGGCCGCCCGGGAACTGGGGTACGTCCCCCACGCCGCCGCCCGCAGCCTGCGGGCCGGGCACAGCCGCATGGTCCTCATGCCCGCCCCCGCGATCCCGGCGGGCCCCCTCTACAGCCGCTTCCTCGCCGAACTGCAGTCCGCTCTCGGCCGCCTCGACTACACGGTGGTCCAATACGGGACCGTCGGCCTCCAGGGCGACGAAGCCGCCCGCGCCTGGGCCGAGTTGCGCCCCGTGGCCGTCCTGGTGCCCGGCGCGGGCCTCGGCCCGCCGGGCGTCGCGGTGCTCAGACGGTCCGGCGCCCGGGCCGTGGTGACCCTCGGTCCCGAGCGGGTCGAGGGCGCCCACGCCCTGCTGATGGACCACGAGGCCGTCGGCCACTGCGCCGGCGCCCACCTGCACGCCGGCGGGCGCCGCCGGATCGGCGTGGTCGTCCCCGCGGAAGCCGGACTCGAGGCGTTCTCCCGGCCCCGGCTGGCCGGCGTCCGCCGGGCGGTGCGCGGCACCGACGCGACCGTGACCGCACTGCCGCTGGCGTACACGGAGCAGGCCGCCGCCCGGCTGGCCGCCCGCTGGCGCGGAACGGGACTCGACGCGGTCTTCGCCTACAACGACGAGTACGCGATGCTGCTGATGCGCGCCCTGCAGGACGAGGGCGTCCGCGTCCCCGAGGACGTCGCCGTGGTCGGCGCCGACGACCTGATGCTCGGCCGGCTGCTGCGCCCGCGGCTGACCACCGTCCACGTCGAGCTGCCCTCCGGCCGGGACCTGGCGGAACTCGTCGACCGCGCGGTCCGGGAACCCGGCGGCGAGCCCGAGGTGCACCGGGTGCTCGGCGCCACGCTCGTGCCCCGCGAGTCCGGCTGACCGCGCCGCCGGCCAGGGCGCCGGCCCGTACGGACGCGAACGGCCCGTGGCGCGCCCTGCGCCACGGGCCGTTCCCGGGACCGGGTTACGAGGACTGCTCGCCCTGCGCCTGCTGGTCCGCGATGCTCTTGCGGACCTCGTCCATGTCCAGCTTCCTGGCCTGCCCGATCACGTCCGCGAGGGCGGCCTCCGGAAGGGCGCCCGGCTGGGCGAAGATCGCGACCTGGTCCCGGACGATCATCAGCGTCGGGATCGACTGGATGCCGAAGGCCTGCGCCAGCTCGGGCTGGGCCTCGGTGTCCACCTTGGCGAAGAGCAGGTCCGGGTTCTCACCGGCGGCCTTCTCGTACACCGGCGCGAACTGACGGCACGGCCCGCACCAGGACGCCCAGAAGTCGATGAGGACGAACTCGTTCTCGGTGACCGTCTGGTCGAAGTTCTCCTTGGTCAGCTCCACAGTGCTGCTCATGGCCTGTTTCCCTCTTCCTGGTGTGGGGTGTGCCGTCGGCGGAAACACGGCGGCCCGGCCGCCTATTCCACGAGTGTTCCGTGCGGACACGCGTGTGTCCCGCGCGCCTACCCGTGTGGCCTCAGCGCCAACCACCCACCAGACTGACCCCATGACGGAAACGGAATCCATCGCGTACGACGTCGTGGTGCTCGGGGCCGGGCCCGTGGGGGAGAACGTCGCCGACCGCACCCGTGCGGCCGGCCTCACCACCGCGGTCGTGGAGAGCGAACTGGTCGGCGGCGAATGCTCGTACTGGGCGTGCATGCCCAGCAAGGCGCTGCTCAGGCCGGTGATCGCCCAGGCCGACGCGCGCCGCCTGCCCGGCCTGGAGCAAGCGGTCCAGGGCCCCCTCGACACGCCGGCGGTCCTCGCCCGCCGGGACGACTACACCTCGCACTGGCAGGACGACGGCCAGATCCAATGGCTGGAGGGCACCGGCGCCGACCTGTACCGCGGTCAGGGCCGGCTGGACGGCCCCCGCACAGTCACCGTGACCGGCCCCGACGGCACGGTCACCACGCTCACCGCCCGGCACGCCGTGGCGGTGTGCACCGGCACCAGCGCCCGGCTGCCCGGCCTGCCGGGCCTGGACGCGGTCAAGCCGTGGACCAGCCGCGAGGCCACCAGCGCCAAGTCGGCCCCGGGACGGCTGATCGTCGTCGGCGGCGGGGTGGTCGCCACCGAGATGGCCACCGCCTGGCAGGCCCTCGGCTCCCGGGTCACCCTGCTGGTGCGGGGCAAGGGCCTGCTGAGCCGGATGGAGCCGTTCGCCGGGGAACTGGTCGCCGACGCGCTCACCGAGGCGGGCGTGGACGTCCGCACCGGCACCTCCGTGGAGTCCGTCTCCCGGGAGAACGGCACGGTCGTGGCCGTCACCGGCGCCGGCGACCGCATCGAGGCCGACGAGATCCTCTTCGCCACCGGGCGCGCCCCGCGGACCGAGGACATCGGCCTGGACACCGTCGGCCTGGAACCCGGCTCCTGGCTCGACGTCGACGACAGCCTCCTGGTCACCGGCACCGACTGGCTGTACGCGGTCGGCGACGTCAACCACCGCGCCCTCCTCACCCACCAGGGCAAGTACCAGGCCCGGATCGCGGGCGCCGCGATCGCCGCGCGCGCCGCGGGCAACGAAGCGGCGGAGGAGCCCTGGGGCGCGCACGCGGCCACCGCCGACCACCACGCCGTGCCCCAGGTCGTCTTCACCGACCCGGAGGCCGCCGCCGTGGGACTCTCCCTGGCCGAGGCGGAACAGGCCGGGCACCGCGTCCGCGCCGTCGACGTCGAGTTCTCCTCGGTCGCGGGCGCCGGACTGTACGGCGACGGCTACAAAGGCCGCGCCCGCATGGTCGTCGACCTGGAGGAGGAGATCCTGCGCGGGGTCACCTTCGTCGGCCCCGGCGTCGGCGAGCTCATCCACTCCGCCACCGTCGCGGTCGTCGGCCGGGTCCCGGTCGGCCGGCTCTGGCACGCCGTACCGTCGTACCCGACGCTGAGCGAGGTGTGGCTGCGGCTGCTGGAGGCCTACCGGGACAACTGAGCCGCCGGGCCAGGGCCTGTCCGACCATGCGCGTCGGACGGTCCGCGGTGCCAGGCGTCGCGGGCCCGGCGGGAATGGTCGGACGGGCCCTAGGACAGTTCGAAGCCGAGCGCGTCGGCCGCCGCACGCGGTTCCGGCTGCGCCCACAGGGCGGCCACCGCCTCGTTCGTGGACAGCGAGCGGGGCTGCGCGCGGTCGAGGTAGAGCACGCCGTCGAGATGGTCCGTCTCGTGCTGGACGATACGGGCGGGCCAGCCGGTGAACACCTCGTCCAGCGGGCCGCCGTGCTCGTCCTCGCCGCGCAGCCGCACCTCGGCGTGCCGCGCCACCACGGCCTGCCAGCCCGGCACGCTCAGGCAGCCCTCGAAGAACGCGGCACGGGCGCTGCCCACCGGCTCGTACGAGGGGTTGACCAGGACCCGGAACGGCTGCGGCACCCGGCCGCGGACCCGCGCCACCTCCTCCGCTACCGGCGCCGGGTCCTCGATGACCGCGATCCGCAGCGGGATGCCGACCTGCGGCGCGGCCAGGCCCACGCCGGGTGCCGCGTGCATCGTCAGGCGCAGCGCCTCGACGAACCGGGCCAGCAGGGCGGGGCCGAGCTGGCCGTCGTACGCCTCGGTGCCGCGCCTGAGGACCGGCCGGCCGGCCGCGACGATGGGCAAGGGGCCGCCGGCGGCGAGGAGTTCCTCGACCCGCTCGGCGACAGGTGCCTGATCACTGGGAGCTGCCATCGCGTCAGAATGCCATGCCCGCCCGGCTCGCGCGCGGTGCCGGCCGCCAACACCCCGGGGCCCGGGGTGCCGGAGCGCGCCCCGCGTGCGGCAGCGGCAGGGGCCCGGTTCCCACCGGAACCGGGCCCCTGGGCGGCGTCGTTCACTCCTCGGGGAAGTCACCCGCGAGCGCGGCGGCGATCCGCAGGTGCGGGGCCGCCTCGTCGTGCCGGGCCTGCCGCTGCAGCGTGCGCCCCAGCATCAGCCGGGCGTAGTGCTCCACCGGGTCCCGCTCCACGATGATCCTCAGCTCGGCCTCCGCGCGGCGCAACTGGGCGGAGTGGTAGTAGGCGCGGGCCAGCAGCAGCCGGGGCCCGGTCTGCTCCGGCACCTCCTCGACCAGTCGCGCCAGCACCCGCGCCGCGGCCGTGTAGTCCTTGGCCTCGAAGAACAGCCGGGCGCGCTCCCAGCGCTCGGCCGGGGTGCCGTGGTCGTAGTACGTGGTCTCCACTCGTTGCGTCTCCACTGTGACCTCCTTCGACGGCCACAACGGAGTGGGTTCGTTGAATATTCCACTACCCATGTGCGCTGTCTCGCGCGGTGGATCAGGGGCGCGCCCACTGCCGGTCGTAGCGCGGGACCGTGGCTCCGCCGCCCGCCCGGACCGCCTCGACCACCGCCTGGTGCAGGTCCCTGCTCTCCGGCTGCGAGGAGCAGGGCACCGGGCTTCCGGTCAGCGTGTACCACAGGGAGGTCCCGGTGTACTGGACCTGGACGACGGCCTGCCTGGCGTCCCATGTGGTGTGCACGGTCAGATCGCCGGTGACGATCCCGGCCTCGTCGGTGCGGACGCCCCCCGGCCCCGTGAAGACGCCCTGCGTCGTCCAAGATGTCTGGACCATGATTCCGGCCTCCTCGTGAACGCGGGCGCGACGCTTCCTCCGGCGGCTCGCCTCCGCACGGATCCAGTGTGTGCCCACTCCCGGCGCACGTCCTGTCGGAGGGCCGCTCACTTCAGCCCGCTGAGCAGGACCCCCCGGATGTAGTGCTTCTGCAGCAGCAGGAACACGGTCAGCACCGGCAGGACGCTCAGCACCAGGCCGGCCATGACGACGGGCATCGTGCGGGCCGGGTCGACGTGGTCCTGCAGGAGCTGGATGCCCACGGGCAGCGTCATCACGTCCGGGTCGGCGGTCGAGACGAGCAGCGCCCAGATGTACTCGTTCCAGGCGTCCACGAAGGTCAGCAGCCCGAGCGTCACCACGACCGGCTTGGTCTGCGGCACCACGATCCGCCACCACACCGCGAACTCGCCGGCCCCGTCGATCCGCGCGGCCTCCAGCACCTCGTCCGGGATCGAGACCATGAACTGGCGCATCAGGAAGATCCCGAACCCGTTGACGAGGAACGGCACGGTGAGCGCCACGATGCCGGCGGTCAGACCCGCGCCGCCGCGCCCGAGCAGGTCGTTGCCGCCCGCCAGCGGCCAGTGCACCAGGATCAGGAAGTGGGGGACGAAGAAGAGGAACGGCGGGAACATCATCGTCGACAGCACCAGGCGGAAGACGAATTGCCTGCCGGGAAAGCGGAGTTTGGCCAGCGCGTAGCCGGCCAGCGACGACGTCAGCAGCACCGAACCGGTGATCACCGCGGTGGCCACCACGCTGTTGCGGAAGAGCACCGGAAGATCGAGCTGCTCGACGGCCCGCCGGTAGTTGGACAGGTCGAACGCCTTCGGCAGGAACCGGTACGGCAGCGTGCCGGCCTCGCCGGGCCCCTTGAAGGACGTCATCACCATGTCCAGGAAGGGCACCATGGTGATGACGGCGCCGCTCACCACCAGCAGGTACGACAGCCACGGGGAACGGCGGCGGATCACGCGTCCTCCCCCGTGCGCCGGAAGAGCAGCAACTGCGCCAGGGTCACCACGAGGACCACCAGGAACAGCACGAAGGCGGCGGCGCTCGCGGTGCCCCAGTCGCCGTACGCGAAGGCCTGCCGGTACATCTCCAGCGCCGCGACGGCGGTCGCGTCGCCGGGCCCGCCCCTCGTCATCACGGTGATCAGCGCGAACGACTGCAGACCGGTCAGGAACTGGGTCACGCACACGAACAGCAGGGACGGCCGCAGCAGCGGCAGGGTGATCCGGAGGAAGACGGTGACGGGCCCGGCGCCGTCGAGTTCGGCCGCCTCGTAGTACGACCCGGGGACCGACTTCAGCCCGGCGGTCAGGACGAGGATCGCGGAGCCGACCGACGCCCAGGCCTGGACGACCACGACCGAGGGCAGTGCGGTGCCCGGGTCCTGCAGGAAGGCCACCGAGCCGGCCCCGAACGCGTTCAGCACGCCGTTGACCAGGCCGCCCGGCTCGTACATGTACTTCCACACGTTGCCGACGGCGACGACGGTGGTGACGATCGGCAGGAAGTACAGGGTGCGCCACAGCCCCTGGAACCGCAGCTTGTCGATGCAGGTGGCGACGACCACCGAGCCGCCGAGCGCGAGCACCACGGTGCCCAGCGCGTACAGGAGTGTGTTCGTGAGGACCGGGGTCAGGAAGGCCGACCCGTCCGCGAACAGGCGGGCGAAGTTGTCCAGGCCCACCGGCTCGATGTCGCCGAGCTCGAACCCGGTCCAGCGGGACATCGACAGCAGCAGCGCGAAACCGAGCGGCAGGAACAGGAACACCGCGAAGAACAGCAGCGTCGGCGCCAGGAAGAGGTAGGCCACGGCGATCTGGCGGCGCCTGGCCCGCCCGGGGCGGACAGCGGCTCCGCGCACCGTGTCCTGCGTGTCCCGCGCCGTCCGCCCTGCGGGCGGCGGCGCCAGCGTGTTCACCACGAGCGCGACACCTCCTGGTCGACCTGGCGGCGGGTGGCTCGCAGCGCCTCGTCCACCGACCGCTGACCGGTCCACAGGGCCTCGATGTTCTTGCGCAGCAGCGACTTGGCCTGCTGCGCGCCCGGCACGTTCGGCTCCGGCACCGCGTACGCCAGCGCGTCCAGGAAGCAGCGCAGGTTCGGATCCCCGCCCCCGCTCAGCAGGGTCCGCATGTCGTCGGCGCGGCCGGTCAGCGAGCCGACCGACACCTGCAGGGCGCTCATCCGGGTCGCCGCCGCACCCTTGCCGGCGCCTTTCACAACCACCTTCTCGGTGTTGAGCCAGCGCAGGAACTCCCAGGCCTCGCGCGGGTGTTCGCAGGCCGTGTTGACGCCCAGCATGAAGCCGGTGGAGAGCGTCCCGGGCCCACGGCCCGCCGCGGGAAGCGGCACGGGCGCGACGCCGACGTCCCGGTAGCCGGCGCCCATCAGCTCCTTCAGGCTCCCGGTCCACCAGCCGGCGCCCACCACCATGGCCACCTGCCCGGACGGGAACGCCTGGTAGACGTTGACGCCGGGCGCGCTCGCGCCCGTGACCACGAGCCGGTGCTCCAGGTCGAACACAGCCCGGCCGGCAGCCGAGTCGATGGCGGTGCTCCGGCCGTCGGCGGAGACGAACCTGCCGCCGGCCGCGTTGAGCAGGGCGAGGGTCTGGCCGACCGTCGTGGAGTCGTCGTACGTGGACAGGCCGAACCCCTGCACCAGCGTGTTGCCGTACCGGTCCCGCCGGGCGGTGCGGTGGGCCGCGTCCTCCAGCTCCCGCCAGGTGCGCGGCGGTCCGTCGAGGCCGGCCGCGCGCAGCAGCCGCCTGTTGTAGTAGAGCGCGTACGTCTGCACCTCGGTGGGGTAGCCGTAGACCCGGCCGGCCACCGAAGCGGACCGGACCGCCGCCTCGCCGTAGCCGCGTCCGATCTCCTCGGCGTGCTCGGGCGGAGCGGGCCGCAGCACGCCGGCCCGGACGAGCTGGCCGTTCCACAGGCAGTACGGGTGGAGGATGTCGGCGCCCTGGCCCGCGGCCTGCCGGACCATGAAGGTGGTCAGCAGGTCCGTGAACTCCACTGCCTCGGTCCGCACCTTGACCCGGTCGTGCGTGGCGTTCCACTCGTCGACCGGGCCCTGCAGGGCCTGCTTCAGCTCCCCGCTCGCGTAGTGCGAGAGCAGGGTCAGCTCGACCGGGTCCCCGGGCCGTCCGGTGCCCCGGTGCCGGGCGGCACACCCGGAGGCGAGCAGCGCCGAGGGAAGCGCGAGGGCGAAGTGACGGCGGCCCAGCCCGCCCGCGGCGCCGGGCCGGCGGGCCGGTGTCACGGGGCGGTCTCCCGGCGCAGCACCCGGAACACCCGGGTCTCGCGGAAGCCGGCCTTGCGGTAGAGGTGGCCCGCCGGTGACCGCGCCCCGGTCCACAGGAACCACGCCGAGTGCGCGCGGCGCGCCCGCATCCGCTCCAGGACCAGGTGCAGCAGGACCTCACCGAGCCCGGTGCCGCGCATCTCCTCCCGGACGCCGATCGGGCCGAACCGCTCGTCCACCGCGTCGAACGCCCCGTGCATCGCCCAGCCGGCCATGCGCCCGGCGGGGTCCCGGGCCACGACGATCCGGTCGAGCGGTGTGCCCGCGGTCAGGCACGCGCGGATCGTGCACGCCCAGTCCGGGCCGAAGTGGCCGCCGGCCAGCGCGAGGAGGTCCACCAGGTCGTCGTCGGACGGAGTGGCGAACCGGTGCCCGAGCGCCGTCAGTTCGCCCAGCCGGCGTACGACGTCACCGGGGACGCGGTAGCCGACCAGGGCGCGGTGCATCGCCGTCGCCTCGTACAGCGTGCGAAAGCCCAGGGACTCCAGCAGCGCGGCGGCCCGCGGGTACTCCTCGGCGTCCAGGCCGGGCAGCACGTAGTCGGGGGTGTACGAGGAGAAGTCCACCCGGGTGCGGCCGTGCCCGTGCAGCCAGTCCAGGGCCTCGGTCAGCAGCAGGCGGCCGAGGCCGCGGCCGCGGGCGGCCGGATCGACGAAGAAGAACGGGATCCAGCCCTGCCGCGGCTCCAGATCGGTGCCGGCCAGCGGCGTCAGCCGGCGCACCGCGTAGGCGGCGCCGACCACCCTGTTGCCGTCGACGGCGACGCGGAGCCCCTCCGGGTCGAAGTTGGGGTCGAGCAGCACCAGGGAGCGGAAACGGTCCGCCGTGACGGCGTCGGCGGGCGCGCTCCGGCGCCACGTCTCCACCAGCACAGGCCCGTCGCCCGCGCGGAAGCCCCGGACCGCGGTCCGCGGGGTCGTCGTGAGGTCGGTCATCGACGGGGTCGTCCTTCCCGGTGTCAGCAGTGGGGCAGCGCGTCGTCACCGGACCACCGGACCACCGGACCACCGGCCGTCACCGCGACGCGGCCTTGCGTGCCCATCCCCGCGTGCTCATCCGTGGGTCCGTCTGTCGGTGACATATCGAAACGATTGCCCGAAATCTACTGTTATGCGGCGAAGGTGGCAACGATCTGCGGGCGGGCCACGCCGCCCGGCCGCACGGTGCCGCCCGTCAGGTGCCGGCCGTGAGCCGGACCCCGGTGATCAGATCGGGACGGATCCGCACGGCGTGGTCCATGGCGTGATCTGTCCAGGGCACCAGCAGGGCCCGGTAGCGGGCCAGTTCGGCGGGATCGGTCACCAGCCGGGCGTAACCGGTGACCACCACACTCCAGCCCAGGCGGCTGTCCGGGTCGATGACGTCGGCCTCGTAGGCGACGACGACGCCGGCGCCGTCGCCGTCCTGGGCGTGCGCGGTCAGGGCCGCGCCGTCATGGGTGCGGATGACGATGTCGCCGCCGTCCAGCACGTGGTTCACCGGACGCACCGTCGGCAGCGCGTGCCGGGTGAAGACGATCCGGCCGAAAGGGACGCTGCCCAGCAGCCGCAGCGCCTCGTCGCGGTCCAGCTCGACGCTCCGGCGCGGCCCGGGGGGAAGGGAGGGAGCGGTGCCGGTGCCAGTGGTCATGGCGGGGGTCCGTACGGTCTCGTTGGTCACTGCCGTGTGTCTCTGGTCGGGGGCCGGGATGTGAACGGGCGGCCGCCGCGGACGCCGGAGCGCGGGCCGCGGACGCGGCCGTCGCCTCATTGGAGTCGTCCGGGGCCCTGTCGCGCCAGGGCCGTTCGGCCCCGGTACGCCTCCGCCCGGCCCCGCCCGCGGCGCCGGACTTCCGCGACGGCCGCCCGCCGCCCGGGGCTCCGGCCACCGGACCGATCGGTGGCCGGGCCGTGTCCCGGTTCCGGTGTCACCGGGTGACCGCGGCCGGCCCGGGTGCGGGAGACTGGGGGAGGGGCCGGTGGCCGCGTGCTCCGGCCCACGGTCCACGAGGCACCCCGCGACAGGAGGCGATCGATGGCGGACGGCGAGCGGAACGGCACCGGGGACGGGGACCCGATCCGGGTCTTCCTGATGGACGACCACGAGGTGGTCCGGCGCGGTGTGCGCGATCTGCTGAACGACGAACCGGACATCGAGGTGATCGGTGAGGCCGGCACGGCGGAGCAGGCGCTGGTGCGGATCCCCGCCCTGCGCCCGCAGGTCGCGGTGCTGGACGTCCGGCTGCCCGACGGCGACGGCGTGAGCGTCTGCCGGGAGCTGCGCTCGCGCATGCCGGAACTGGCCTGCCTGATGCTGACCTCCTTCGACGACGAGGAGGCCCTGCTCGACGCCATCATGGCGGGCGCCTCGGGTTACGTCCTCAAGCAGATCAAGGGCTCGGACCTGGTCACGGCCGTGCGCACGGTGGCCCGCGGCCAGTCCCTGCTCGACCCGAGCGCCACCGCGAGGCTCATGGCCCGGCTGCGCGGCGGTCAGGCGCCGGAGGAGGCGCCGGACGAGCTGCCCGGCCTGACCGTCCGGGAACGGGAGATCCTCGCCCTCATCGGCGAGGGCCTGACGAACCGCCAGATCGGCGGGCGTCTGTTCCTGGCCGAGAAGACGGTGAAGAACCACATCTCCCGGCTGCTCGCCAAACTCGGCGTCGAGCGCCGCGTCCAGGCCGCCGTCATCGCCACCCAGGTGATGGACCGCCAGAAGCACGGCGGAGGCTGACGGCCGGGGCGGTGTCCGGCGTCCCTCCCTCCCCGGGGGTGACGCGCGTCCTCCCGGGGCGTGGCCGGGTGGCCCTGGGCGACCAGGACCACCGGCCCGCCCGGGGGACCGGCTGCCCCTGCCGCGGCGGACCCCTTCTCCGCGACGCTGGCACCGGGGCCGGACGGTCCCCGGACAGGAAGTGGGGAGCACCATGCCGCGTACCCTCCCGGCGGGCACCGCCGGTCGCGCCGGCAGCCGCGCCGCCCGTGCGGCCGCCCCGGTCGTCACCGGGCGGCGCATCCGCCGCTCCGCAGTGGGTACCCACAGCAGTCCGGTGACCCGGGACGTACCGCGCCAGGCAACCGCACCCGTCTCCGTCGTGGCCCACGGCTGAGCGCGACGGGACAGAGGCTGAGGGAGGGAACACCATGAGGCACGACAAGGTCGGCTCCGTGATGACCGCCGAGGTCGTCCGGGCGGCGTACGGCACCACCTTCGAGGAAGTGACACGACTGTTCGCCGAACACCGGGTCAGCGGACTGCCGGTGACCGACGAGGACGAGAAGGTGGTGGGAGTCCTGTCCGAGACCGACCTGGTGGCGCCTCGGGCCGGGTCCCCCGGCGCCTCCCGGCGGCGTATCGCGCCCGTCTCGGCACTGGCCGGCGCCGGCCGCCGGCGCGCCGCCGCGAGCGGGGCCCGCACGGCCGGCCAGCTGATGACCGGGCCGCCCGTCACCGTGCGCGCCGAGACCACCGTCGCCGAGGCCGCCCGCACCATGACCGAGCGGGGCGTGGCACGGCTCGTCGTCGTCGACGAGGAGGACCGGCTGGTCGGCATCGTCACCCGGCGCGACCTGCTCCGGGTCTTCCTGAAGCCCGGCCCCGGCGTCCACGACGAGGTGACCGGGGAGATCCCCGCGCGGCAGGACCGGGACGACGTCGCCCAAGGCCGCCCGCGCCTCCGCTGAGAGGCGGTGGACGGCGCGACGCCCGCGCCGGAGCGTGTGCCGCGTACCGCACCGCGGAACCATGCGGACGCCGTTACCTGAGGCCGCGCGCACCGGCACCAACGAGCAGATTCTTGGAGGAGGTGGCGTCATGCCCGCACCCGTCACCGTCGGAGTGGACGGATCGCCCGGAAGCCTCGCCGCCGCCGAGTGGGCGGCCCGCGAGGCGGAGCGTCGCGGCCGGCCCCTGCTGCTGGTCCATGTCCCGGGCCGGCAGCCGGGCCGCCCGGACGGCGAGCCCGCGAACGACGCGCAGCGGCGACTGGCGCCAAGGGCCCTGCGCCGGGCGGAGGACCGGATCCGCGCCGCGGTCCCCGGCCTGCGCGTCACCTACGAGCAGCCGGCGGGCCCGGCGGCCACCGCCCTGGTGAAGGCCGCCGAGCGGTCGGAACTGCTCGTCCTGGGCTCGCGCGGGCTGACCGGCCTGGCCGGGTTCCTGGTCGGTTCCGTCGCCCTGGGCGTGGTCGGCCGGGCCACCGGCCCCGTCGTCCTGGTCAGGACGGAGGAGGACGCCGCGGACGAGCACCTGCCGGCCCGGGGCGGCAGAGCCTCGACCCCTACCGGCTACCGCGACGTGGTGCTCGCCCTCGACGTCAACGACCCGTGCGACGAGGTCATCGCGTTCGCCTTCGAGGCGGCCCGGCTGCGGCGGGCCCGGCTGCGCGCGGTGCACGCCTGGCAGTCCCCGCCCGCGTTCGGCCTCGGCCCCGGGGACATCGCCCTGGTGGACGGCCCCTGCCGGGCGGAGGAGTGGCAGGGTTTCGTCTCCGCCGTCCTGCAGGTCTGGCGGGACAAGTACGCCGACGTCGAGGTGCTGGAGACGGTCGTACGGGAGAAGCCGGCCACCGCGCTGGTGCGGGCCGCGTCGGGCGCGAGCCTGCTCGTGGTGGGCCGTCGTCCCACCGCCCGCCCGGCGATCGCGCGCACGGGCCCCGTCACCCATGCCGCGATACGCCACGCCGGCTGCCCCGTGGCCGTCGTACCGCACCACTGAGCCGGCGGCCGCTGCCGCCCGTCACCGGGTAAGGCGGGTCAGACCCGGACGCCGAACATGAACGGGCCGCCGATGGTGTCCATCGACTCGTACCGCACGACCGTGCCGGTGCGCGGGGCGTGCAGCACCTGGCCGTTGCCGGCGTAGAGGCCGACGTGGTGCAGGTCGTTGAAGAAGAAGACCAGGTCGCCGACCTGGAGCTGGCTGCGGGTGAGGCGGGTGCCGATGCCCGACTGCGCCTCTGAGGTGCGCGGTATGGAGACGCCGGCCTGGGCGTAGGCCCACGAGGTCAGACCCGAGCAGTCGTACGAGGAGGGGCCGGTGGCGCCGTAGACGTACGGGGTGCCGATCTTGCTCTGCGCGGCGGAGAAGGCGGCGGAGGCCCGGCCGGAGGCGGAGGTGTCGTTGCCCAGGTCCACGCGCTCGCTGGAGGAGCGGTTGGCGCGCTGCTGCTCGGCGGCGAGGGCCGCCTTCTCCTTGGCGGTCAGGGTGTTGAGCAGTTTCTGCGCCTGGGCGAGCTTGCCCTGGACTTCCTTCTTCTTGTTGCCCAGCTCGGTGCGGGTGGCGGCCAGGTCCTTGAGCTTGTCGGTGGCCTCGGCCCGCTGCTGGGCGAGTTGGCGCTGCTTGTCCTGGATCTTCTTCAGCGCCTCGACCTGCTGGGCGCTCAACTGGTCGAGGGTGGACGCCTTGTCGAGGTAGTCGTCCGGGTCGGCGGACAGGAAGAGCTGGACGGAGGGGTCGATGCCGCCGGAGCGGTACTGCGCGGTGGCCAGCGAACCCAGGCCGTCGCGGAGCTTGTTCAGCTCCTCCTGGCCCCGGGCCACGTTGTCCTGGATGGTGGAGATTTCCTTCTGCAGCTTCTGCTGCTTCTCGTTGGCGCCGTTGTACTTCTCGGTGGCCTGCTCGGCCTGCTCGTAGAGCGTGTCGACCTTCGCCTTGACCTCGTCCTTGCCGAGCTTCTCGCCCGGGGCGGCGTTGGCGGCGTTCGCGCTCAGCGCGACGGCGGCCGCGGCGGCGGTGGTCAGCACGGTGACACGCGTGCGGCTGGGCTGCTTGGGTCGACGGTGGGACGCCACGAGGGACGGTCTCCTTGCTCCTTCGGCCGCCTGCCGGGCACGTCGGTGGGCGGGCCCCTCCGCCGTCACTCCCTGATGAGTGATCGCCTGAGCGGGGGCTGGTCCAAGACCTTAATGACTTTCCTATGGATAGATCAAATGTTTGCATGCGGGGCATCCGTTCCCGCGCGCGGCCCCCGGACGCCGAGAAGGCGTGCCGCCCCGCCGGACGGCACGCCCTCATGTGCGTTTCGCGGCGCGGGAGTTGACGCGCTCCGCCGCCGTCGCGCGGGTTCAGCGCAGGCGCAGCGCCTCGCGCACCGTGGTGAACAGGTCGGTCTGGTTGGTGACGCCGAGGACCCGGTAGGCCTGCGGGCCCTGGGCGGCGATACGGACCTCGGTGCCGGTGTGCTCCTGCGACTGGCCCGGGGTGTTGGTCGAGTAGTTGACCTTCAGCTGCTGGCCCTCATCGGTGACCAGGGTGGAGGACAGGCCGGGCGGGGTGGCCTCCAGCGGCACGATCTGGCTGGTGTGGCCGTGGTCGGCGGTGGTGACGACCAGGGTGTCGGGGTGCTTGGCCGCGTAGGCGCGGGCGACCTTCACCGCCTTGTCGAAGGCCGCGGTCTCCCCGATCTGGCCGCACGGGTCGGCGGCGTGGTCCTGCTTGTCGATCGAGGCGCCCTCGATCTGCAGGAAGAAGCCCTGCTTGGAGCGGCCGGCCTTCTGCTTGGCCTCCAGCAGCTCGATCGCCTTCGTGGCGGAGTCGGCGAGGCTGGGGGTGGTGGCCGGGCGGTTCGGGTTGGAGGTGACGCACCGCTGCGGGTCCGTACCGCCGACCGCCGCAGCCTTGCCGGTCCACTCGGTGGGCACGTTGCCCGGGGCGAACAGGCCGAGGACCGGCTTGCCCGACTTGGCCGTCTTCATCGACGCCTTGTCGGTGACCACCTGGTAACCCAGCTTCTTCGCCTGCTCGGTGACCGTCAGGCCCTTGTACCTGCCGTCGGTGACGGCCTGGTCGAAGCGCTGCTTGCCGCCGCCGAAGAGGACGTCGACCTTGTGGTTGACCTCCTGCTCGGCGATCGAGCCCGGGCCGCCGGCGGCGATCGTGTCGGTGGGGCACTTGGCCATGTCGGCCGGCCCCTGGCAGGAGCGGTCGGTGGCGTGGGAGGCGAGCACGGCCGGGGTGGCGTCGGTGAGTTCGGCGGTGGTGACGTCGCCGGTCGCGTAACCGTTCTTCTGCGCCAGCTCCAGCAGGGTCTTCACCGGCTTGTCGGTGCCGGGGGTCTTGGAGATGCGGCCGTTGACGGTCTTCACACCGGTGGCCCACCCCGTGCCGCTGGCGGCGGAGTCGGTGACGTAGTCCGGGGTGCCGTCGGCGTGCACCGCGTAGGTGGTGTAGGCGCCGGTGAGCGGGAACCTGTCCATGTTCAGGCGGCCGTCGGCTCCCACCGTGTAGTCGCGGGCGAGGGTGATCTCCGAGTCGCCCATGCCGTCGCCGATGAGCAGGATGACGTTCTTCGCCTTCCCGCCCTTGATCGCGTTCCGCGCCTGCTGCTCGCCGCTGGAGGCGCCGGCGGCACTGGTGATCGCCACGGCGGCCGTGGTCGCGGTGACCAGCGCGGTCGCGACCGTGAGGCGACGGCGGGTGGCTCTGTGCATGAGATGACTCCTTGAGGCGTCCGGTGATCGGAAGCGGGGACCGACGGGAACCAGATCACCAGCCTCCGGCGAAGCGCGGGTGAACCGCCGGACGTGTGCACGTATCCAGGTCATGACACGCAGGCGCACGGAAGGCCCGTGCGGACGACGGCGCCTGACGCCGTGCCCGGTCCGTCCGCCGATCGCCGGCACGGGGTCACTCCCTCAGCAACTCGTGCACAGCCTTCTCCAGTTCGGCCGGGGTCGCCGCACCGACCGCCCGCACGACCCCGCGCGCGTCCACCAGGACGTTCGTGGGCACGCCGGTGATGCCGAGCGCGGCGGCGTAGTCGCCGGCCTCGTCCAGCAGGATCGTGCCCGCGACGTTCCACACGCCGGCGAAGGCCAGCGCCTCCTCGCGCGCGTCGCGTGTCTCCCACACGTTGACATGGATGAAGTCCAGCCCGGACCGGGCGGTACGGCGGCGCAGGTCCTCGATGACCGGAGCCTCCGCGTTGCAGGGGCCTCACCAGCTCGCGAAGAAGTTGATGACATATCTCTTCTCCGCCCACTCCCGGGTCGTGCGCACCTCGCCGGTGCGGGCGTCCGGCAGGGCGAACCCGGGGAGCCTCCTGCCCACCGCCGGGTGGGTCCGCGGTCTCGTGGCCCCGGGCAGCCAGGGCCTGTCCACCACGGTCAGCGTGCCGCTCCCGGCGTTGGAGACCAGCAGACGGCCCGAGACGGCGTCGAGCTGGCAGTCACCGGGCCCGTTGCCGACGGTGATGCGGTGCGTCTCGGTCCCGGCGGCGGTGTCGACCGCGCTGACGGTTCCCGCGCCGCGGTTGCAAACGTACAGCCGGCCACCGTCCGGTGATACGCACATGCCCACCGGGGCACGCTCGACCCGGATCTCGTCCAGCGGACGCCCCGTGGCGAGGGACAGCCGCTGCACCGTGCCGTGCAGCGACCCGGCCACGTACAGCTCGTCGGCCACGGCATTGGCGACGGTCTTGCACGGCCCCTCGCCCACGGCGATCCGCCCCAGCGGGCGCAGGGTCCCGGTGTCGAACACGGTCAGTGAGGCGGCCATGAAGTTGGCGCAGTAGGCACGCCCCCGCTCGCCGTCCACGGCGATGCTGCCCGCCCCTAGCTCGGCGGGGACGGTGCCGATCACCTCCAGCCGGTCGGCGTCGATGACGGTGACCGTGCCCGCCGCGGTGTTGCCGCAGAAGACCCGCCGCCGCGCCGGATCGTGTCCGAGCCCCGCCGGGTAGGCGTCCCGCCCCACGTGGATCCGCGTCACCCGCGCGCCGGTGCCCGCGTCGAGCACGGTGACGGTGTCGGAGCGGGCGTCGGCCGTGAACAGCCGCCCGGTCGGCAGGTCCAGCACGACGGGGATCGGTTCCCGGCCCACGCCGGCCCGCCACAGCGGGACGCAGCGGACGAGGTCCACGGCGACGACCGCGTCGTCCCGCGAGCAGGCCACGTAGGCCCGGCGCGCCGCGGTGTCCACGGCCACGGCTTCCGGACCCGCGCCCACCCGCGGTTCGCCGGCCACGGCGTGCCCCGGCTCGACCCGGCAGGCCGGGCCGCTCGGCCGGGGAGGCGGGTAGCCAGTCACGGCTCTTGTTATTCACGCCGGACCCCCGGACAAAACGCCCGGCCGCCGTCATGACCGTCAGGGGTGCCCGCGAGCGGCCCCCGTCCGTGGCGGACCGGCCGTCCGGCAGGGGCGCGGTGGTGTCGGCCGAGCGGCCGAGCGGCCGAGCGGCCGAGCGGCCGAGGACGCCGCCCGGTCCGGCGCCCGAGTTCACCCGTCGGCGGTTTGAGCGACGCGGCCGGCGGTCACCCAGTGCCGGTGGCAGAGGTGTGCGTCCGAGGGAGCAGGTCATGACACTGGTCGCCGGCCATGTTGGGCAGCGCTTGCCGGAGCGGAGGGCCGAGCGGGGCGGCGGCTGTCCCGGCTCCGGGGCCGACAGGACCGACGGGCCGCCGGCCGCCCTCCGTCCGGCGCGGGGCCGGCCGGAGCCGGTGCCGTCGCGGCCGCGCACCGAGGCGGTCGGCCACCTGCCGGGACGGCGCTGATGGGCGCCCCGGCCGCCGGAGACGAAGGACTCTCCTGCCGCATCGACTCGGTCGACGTGCACGCCTTCCGGCTGCCGACCGACGGCCCGGACGGCACGGAGCAGGACGGGACCCTGGAGTGGGACTCCACCACCATGGTCCTGGTGCGGGTGCACGCAGGCGGCCGTACCGGGCTCGGTTACACCTACGGCGACGTGTCGGTCGCCGCCTTCGTCGAGTCCGCACTCGCCGACGTCGTGCGCGGGCGGAGCGCCGCCTCACCCCCGGCCCTCTGGGAGCTGATGGGCCGCAGGATCCGCAACGCCGGGCGTCCCGGAGCCGGCGCCATGGCGGTGTCCGCGGTGGACGTGGCGCTGTGGGACCTCAAGGCCCGGCTGCTGGAGCTGCCGCTGATCCGCCTCCTCCCGTCCTGGCACGACCGGGTGCCGGTCTACGGCAGCGGCGGATTCACCAACTACTCCCTGGACCGGCTCACCGACCAGCTCGGCGGCTGGGTCGAGCAGGGAATCCCGCGGGTGAAGCTGAAGACGTCCCGGAACCCCGAGCACGACCCGCGGCGCCTCACCGCCGTCCGCGAGGCCATCGGCGACGAGCCGGAGATCCTCACCGACGCCAACGGGGCGCTGGGCCGCAAGCAGGCGCTGTACTGGGCGCGCCGGTTCCACGAGGAGTGGGACGTGCGGTGGTTCGAGGAGCCCGTCAGCTCGGCCGACATCGAGGGCCTGCGCATGCTGTGCGAGCGCGGGCCCGAACGGCTGGAGATCGCGGCGGGCGAGTACGCGTACACCACCCGGGACTTCGTCAACCTCGTGCAGGGCCGTGCCGTGGACTGTCTGCAGGCCGACGTCACCCGCTGCGGTGGCATCACCGGCGTACTGGAGACGGCCGGCCTGTCCGCCGCCCACCACCTGGACCTGTCCGCCCACTGCGCGCCCGCCGTCTCGGCCCACGCCTTCTGCGCCGTGCGCCGGCTGCGGCACCTGGAGTACTTCCACGACCACGTGCGGTTCGAGCGCCTGCTGTTCGACGGCACGCTCACACCCGAGGACGGCGCCCTGCGGCCCGACCCCGGCCGGCCCGGCCTCGGCCTGGAGGTCAAGTGGCCGGACGCCGAGCGCCACCGCGTGTACGGGACACCGCCGGCCTGACCGGGCGCCGCCCGCGCGCCGCCACCCGGCGGTCCTGCTGACCCGGACCGGCCGGGCTCGTCGGGCGGGGGCGGCGCGGCTCCGGGACGCCGGGCCCAGCGGCGGGCGTGTCCCCGCGCTGATCGCCGGATCGGCCGCTGTAGAGATGCGTGCGCCGCCCCGCCCGGACACGCTGGCCTCATGCCGGAGCAAAGCCGCACCCGTCCCAGTACGCCCGTCAAGAGCACGCGTGACCGCGGTACCTCGGGGGACGCGGGTCGGAAGACGACCACGCGCGTGGGGCCCGAGCGGGCCGCCCGCACCGCCTGCGACTGGCTGCAGAGCTTCATCGTCCACCGCATCGAGAGCGTGTGCGCCGTGCGGCGTACCGAGCAGGGCTGGTGCGTTGCCGTCGACGTGCTGGAGGTGGCCCGCATCCCCGACACGACCAGTCTGCTCGCCACGTACGAGGTGGAACTCGACGAGTCCGGCCGGCCCGCCGAGTACCGCAGGGTCTGCCGCTACCACAGGGGCACCGCCAACCACTGACGGGCCTGCCCGCGCCCACCGGAAGCCTTCCGAGAGGACCACCTGACCATGACCACGACCACCACCTACTCCAGCAGCGAGGTCGTGTACGTACCGCGCGCCGGGACGCTGTACGACACACTCGAACTGATCCTGGACCGCGGCATGGTCATCGACGTCTTCGTCCGGGTCTCCCTGGTCGGCATCGAGATCCTGAAGATAGACGCGCGCATCGTGGTCGCCAGCGTCGACACGTACCTGAAGTTCGCCGAGGCCTGCAACCGGCTCGACCTGGAGGCGACTTCGCGCAGCACCACCATCCCGGAGCTGTTCGGCGGGAAGGCCGCCAAGGCCGCGGGGAAGCGCAAGGTCAAGAAGACCATCGAGTCGGTGGGCGAGAAGCTGCGCGACGTCGTCGGCGGCTCCGACGAGGAGGACGAGGAGGAGCCGGAGACACGGCCCCGGCACCGCACCGCCCCGGCCAAGTCCGAGGGACGCCGCAGACGGGAGAGCGAACGATGACCACCGCTGGGCCCTACGTCTACGGCATCGTGGCCGTCGATCACCCCGTGCCGGCGCGACTGCGCGGAGTGGGCAGACCGGCGGTGCCCCTGGAGCTGCTGCCCGTGGGCGCGACCGCCGCGGTGGTCAGCGCCGCCCCGGTCCCGCTGCGCGCACGGCGGCGGGATCTGCTGGCCCACCAGGAAGTGCTGCTCGCGCTGGCCCTCGACGGGCCGGTACTGCCGATGCGCTTCGGGATGCTGGCCCCGGACGCCGAGGCGGTTCGCGGGCAGCTGGAGGCCGGCCACGAGCGCAACGTCCGCGCGCTCGAGCGGCTGGCGGGCCGTGTGGAGATGAACGTGAAGGTGCTGCCCGCCACCGGCGCGCTCGCGGCGCTCGTCGCCGAGGAGCCCCGGATCCGGGAGCTGCGCGAGGCCGCGCGCGACCACCCCGGGTACGAGGCGAACCTGCGCCTGGGCGAGGCGGTGGCCCACACCCTGGCGCGCCGCGCGGCCGACGTCGCACAGCGGATCGTTCCCGAACTGGCGGCGCTGGCAGCGGCCCGCGCGCCGGGGCCGCAGGTGGCCGAGGCCGTGTCGAACATGTCCTTCCTCGTCGACCGGCGGGACGTCCCGGACTTCCGCGCCGCCGTCGACCGCGTGTCCAGCAGGTACCGGGACCGCGCCGAGCTGCGCCTGGCCGGGCCGCTGCCCTGCTACAGCTTCGTCGAGCCCGAGGGCGCGCTCGCCGCGGCGGCGCGGACAGGGGCCTGACATGGGGTTGCTCACCGCACTGCTCACCGCGCCGCTGGCCCCGGTGAGAGGCGTGATCTGGGTCGCCGACCAGCTCGCCGAGGCCGCCGACCGCGAGGTCAACGACCCGGCGGCTGTCCGCGTCCAGCTCGCCGCGTTGAACCGGGCGCTGGAGGACGGCGAGATCGACCTGGTCCACTTCGAGCGGGAAGAGGACCGGCTGCTCGACCTGCTGGAAGCGGGAACCGGCCCGGAGGTGGCCAGGTGACCCAGGTCGACCACCGGAGAACCGGCCAGGTGCCGGGCCCGACCACCACCAACCTCGCCGACATCCTGGAACGCGTGCTGGACAAGGGCATCGTCATCGCCGGTGACATCAAGATCGACCTGCTGGACATCGAGCTGCTCACCATCCGGCTCCGCCTGTTCGTCGCCTCCGTCGACACCGCGAAGAAGGCGGGCATCGACTGGTGGGAGACCGATCCCGCGCTCTCCTCCCGCGCCGCGCACCAGGAACTGCTGGAGGAGAACCGGCTCCTGCGCGAGCGGCTCGCGGCGCCCCGGTCCACCGAGGCCGCCGGACTGCCCGGCGGCGGTACGGACGCCCCCTACGGGGACGACGAAGCCTGCGAGGACGACGAGGACTTCGAGGACTTCGAGGACTTCGAGGACTACGGGGGCGACGACCACGACGAGGACTTCGAGGACGACGAGAACGACGAGGACTACGTGGGCGACGACCACGACGACCACGACGACCGCGACGGGCGGCCGGGCGGACGGGACCGGCGAGCCGAGGAGGGACCGCTGGCATGAAGCAGCCCGTCTCCCCGGAGCCGCCCGCCCCGGCGGCCACCTACGTCTTCGTGATCTGCCGCCAGGTGGACGAGGACGTCCTCTCCCGGCTGCCAGGGATCACCGCCACGCCGGTGCGGGCGCTGCCGTTCGAGGGTCTGCACGCCGTGGTGCAGGACGTGCCGGCGGCGGAGGCCGACCGCCAGTCCTGGACCGACCGGCTGTCCGACCCGCAGGAGCTGGAGCGATGCGTCCGGGCACACCACCAGGTCGTGACGGCCGTCGCGGCTCAGGGACCGGCCGCGCCGATGGCGCTGGCCACGCTCTACAGCAGCGAGGAGCGCGCACGGCAGGCGCTCGGCGCCGACGCGGCCCGCTTCCACGGCGTACTGGACCGCGTCGCCGGGCGGGTCGAGTGGGGCGTCAAGGCGTACCTGCCCGCGGCGCCGGCAGCGGACGGGGCGGGTCACGGCGCCGTCCCCGCCCGTGTGCCGGCCGGACCGGGGGCCTCGGGCGCCGGACGCGCCTATCTCGAGCGGGTGCGAGGCGCGCACCGGGCCCGGGAGGAGAACCGGCGCGCCGCCCTGCGGGCCGCCGAGGAGGCGGACGCGGTGCTTCGGGGTTCGGCGGTGGCGGCCCGCCGGCTCCGGCTCCAGGACCAGCGGCCGGACGACCGCCGCGGGGCACAGGTCCTCAACGGCGCCTATCTGGTGGAGGAGGACCGGACGGCATCGTTCACGCAGGCGGTGGAGACACTGCGGCGGCGCACCGGAGCCCTGCTGATCGAGCTGTCCGGCCCCTGGGTGCCCTACTCCTTCGCGGGGGAGGACGGCGCCCATGGAGACCGCTGAACCCGTGCCGTGGCAGGAACCCGAGCCGCTGGACGGGCCGATCGGCGTCCCGCTGGTGGACCTGCTGGACCGGCTCCTGGCCACGGGTGTGGTGATCAGCGGCGACGTGGTGATCGCCATCGCGGACGTGCCGCTGGTACGGCTGTCGCTGCGCGCCCTCCTGTCCTCGGTGAACGAGCGGGTGCCCGCTCCCTGGGCGGACTCGGGGGCACTGTGACGGAACCCCGACTCGACGTGGACCCCGACACGGTCGGACGTGATCTGGTGGCCCTGGTGCTGACCGTCGTCGAACTCCTCAGGCAACTGATGGAGCGGCAGGCGATCCGCCGGGTGGAGCAGGGCGACCTCAGCGACGAGCAGGTCGAGCGGATCGGGGTGACGCTGATGATGCTGGAGCGGCGGATGACCGAGCTGTGCGACCAGCACGGGCTGCGCCCGGAGGACCTCAACCTCGACCTCGGACCGCTGGGGAGCCTGCTGCCGCGCGACTGGTGACGGGCGGAGCCGGGGCCCGAGGCCTCGAAGAGACTGCGGTTATCGGGTGACCGCGTTAAACCCGGGACATTCTGGGCACTGGTGAGCGCCGGGGCACCCGACGAGAGGGGTCCGGTCATGCGGAAGTCGTCGCAGGGCGTCACGGTCGTGGCTCTCCTGGCGGATCCGGACGCGCCGACGGAGGTCGCGCAGCACATGGCCCGGGTGCTTCCTGATCGGCTCGCCGGCAAGTCGGGCGAGGGGCGACGGTTCGATGTGGAGGTGGTCAGTGAGCCCTTCACCGCGGGGACCGAGGACCTGCCGACGTTGACGCGCCGGATCATGGACCGCAGGCGAGCGGAGCACTGGGACATCGTCGTGGCCCTCACCGACCTTCCGCTGCACTCCCACGGGCACAAGCTCGTAGTGGAGTTGAGTCATGAACACGGCTGGGCGCTGCTGTCCCTTCCGTCGCTGGGAGGCCTGCGGTTTCGCAGAAGGGCCCTGCGGGCGGTGGAGGAGACCGTGCTCAGCTTGGCGAGTCAGCAGGCCACGGGGGCCGGGGAGACTCCGCGTCACCAGTCGCTGGGACGCTTCGTCAGTCGTCTCGCACCGATTCACCCGGGCCCCATCGGTGAGGAGGAGACCGCTGATCTGCGGTACGTCGTCAGCGGGCCGGGTGGTTATCTGAGGGTGCTCGGCGGTATGGTCCGCGCCAATCAGCCGTGGCGGCTGGTGCCGGGTCTGTCGAAAGCCCTGGCGGCCGCCCTCGCCACGGGAGCGGTGGCCACCGTGAACTCCACCCTCTGGAGTCTGTCGGAGGCCCTGAGCACGCCACGCCTGGTGATCGCCATGGTCGGTTCCGTCGCGCTCATGATCGGTTGGTTGATCGTGGACGCGCACCTGTGGCACCGATCAACAGACACCTCGCCGGAGGAGAGGAAGAGGACGAGCCTCTACAACGCGTCCACGATCGTGACCGTGGGAATCGGGGTGGTCGTCTGCTACGCGGGTCTGATGGCCATCAACTTGGTGTGGGCCCTGTTCATCCTCAACGACCGCGTCTTCGCCTCCATGACACGGACCCCGCTGCACGCCTCGGAGTACTGGACGCTGTCCTGGTTCGTCGCTTCCATCGCCACGGTGGGCGGCGCGCTGGGATCGGGCTTCGAGAGCGACGAGGCGATCCGGGCGGCCGCCTATTCCAAGCGCGAACAGGAACGCCGCCGCATGCTCGACGACGACGACGATGACTGACCGGCGACCCGCGATGGTCTCTTCGGTCGGTGGCGGTCCGGGCGGGAAAGGTCGCCTGATCGATCGGTGCGCGGTTGTTTCGCGTCGAAGGCCGACGGGGACTCGCACCGCACGCCGCCGGAGCGCCGAAGCTCCACTTGACTGGCCGGCGGCAGAACCACCGTTCCACCTCATCCAGGTGGGCGGCCCGCAGAGGCGTGCCGATGCCACGGACTCCGTCGTAGCACTTCCGAGAGTCAGGCTCTTCGCGCCGTCTCATCATCGCCGTGCCGCGGTCATACCGTGACACCGAGGGAAGTCATCATGAAAGCAGCGGTATATGAAGGACCGCGAACGGTCACAGTGAAGGACGTGCCGGACGCGAAGATCGAGCACCCCTGCGACATCATCGTCAAGATCACCACCACCAACATCTGTGGTTCGGACCTGCACATGTACGAGGGCCGCACCTCGTTCGAGTCCGGCCGCACCCTGGGTCACGAGAACATGGGCCAGGTGGTGGAGGTCGGTCCGGCCGT
>NZ_BJTV01000009.1 GCF_007176755.1 Streptomyces sp. 1-11 | reverse complement strand
GCGACGCCGAGAGGCTCCGCCTCGGGCGGCAGGCGCAGTTCGGCCAGGACTTGGGGGCGTCCGTCGGGGTCGGTGCCGGTGCGCAGCCCGGTCACGGAACGCTGGGAGGGGCCGTAGACCATGTTCATGCCGTCGTAGAGCCCGTAGATGTGCTCGCCGGGGTGCACGGCATCGACGCAGGCGGCACGCAGGTCGTCGAGAAGGACCGGGAGCCGCGGGGCGTCCTGGGCCAGGGCCACGCGCCCCTGGCTGCACAGGGTGGAGTCACCTCGTTCGTCCACGCTGTGGATCTCGTACGTGCAGCCGTCCGCGGTGGCTGTGCGAACGCGCACCCGCAGCACGAGTCCGTCGGGACCGCAGACGGCGGGCCGCAGCCACACCACGTCGGTCAGCCGGACGGCGGCGGCATCGCCTCGTCCCAGCGCCCTCGTGGCAGCCACCCGGGCCATCTCCAGATGAGCGACTCCGGGCAGGATCCGGTCGCCGTGCACCTGGTGGTCCCGCAGGAACGGCTCGTCGCCGGTGAAACGGGTCTCGTACGTCGTGCCGTCGCTGTCGCCGTCACCGCTGACGGTCCGGTGGAGCAGTGGATGGGGCTGCGCCGTCGGTATCCGCCGTCCGGAGACGACCGGGGTGCGGTGTGCACGGCCGAGGTGTTCCGCGAGGGCCCGCAGGGTGTGGTGCTCCTGGAAGGCGGCGAGCGGGACGGTCAGGCCGAGGCGCGCGTTCACCCGGTCGGCCAGGTGGGCCAGGCCCCTCACGTCCAGGCCGAACTCGGCCAGCTCGGCGTCGGCGTGGAGTTCGGCGAGGGGAACGCCGAGGAGCGCGGACACCTCCTCGGCGAGGGCGGCGCGCAGGGCGGAGTCGGAGTACGGAGCGCCGCTCCGGACGCTGGGCTGTGGAAGGGCGGCGGCGTCCGGAGCCGGGGCGACGGGAGCCGGGGCGACGGGAGCCGGGGCGACGGGAGCCGGCCCACCATCGGACGGGAGAGGGGTCGCGGGGGAGGCTGTCACCGGGGCCTGCGCCGGCACTTGCGACTCCAGCCACTCCCCCAGCTCCGCGATCGTCCGGTACTCGAACATCACCGTCGGCGACAACTCCACCGACAGCCGCTCCTCCAACGCGGTGACCAACGACAACAGATCAGCCGATGCCAACCCCAACTCGTAATAGCCAAGCCCCACATCCACCTGGTTCGCGGCCACCTCCAACCGGGCAGCCACCAACCCCTGCACCACCTCGGCCAGGCTCCCCCCGACCGAAGCAACCGCCGCCTCAGCCACCACAGGCGCGGCGGGAGCCGGTGCCGGCCGCGTGGAGGCGTCGCCGCTGACGTCGAGGGACGACGCGGCGCGTACCCGCTTGGCCACGAACTGACCCACTTCGGCGACCTTCGCGCCGGTGGCGTCGTAGAACTCCACGCCGAGCCGTATGAGTTCCTCGTCCCGGCGTACGGAGTCGGCGCGGACGCGGACGTAGCAGCGGCTCCCCAGCGGTCCGGTGGCGCGGAACCGCTCGAACATGAGGGGCAGGTAGAGGCCGGGGCCGTCGTTGTCGCCGTACAGCATGCCGATGGCGACGCCACCGCCGAGGAGGCCCGCCTCGAACAGGGCCGGGTGGAAGAGGAACGCGGGGTTGGTTCCCCGGTGTTCGGGTGCGAGTTCCACTTCGGCGATCCAGTCGCCGGGTCGGTGGTGGACCATGCCGCCGATCTTCATCAGACCGGAGTGGACCAGGTCGTACTCGCGGCACCAGGTGTAGATCTCATCGAGCGTGGTCTTCCGGGTGGCCCCGTCGACCGGCAGCGGAAGCCGTTCGGTGTAGGCGGCGGGGGCACAGCGGTGCGCCGTCGCGACGGCGTGGAGAACGTCGGCGGTGTCCTCGGGGCGTCGGCTGCGGACCTCGACACGCCAGCCGCCGTCCGGCCCCCGGCGTCCCTCGACGGTGGTCAGGGCGCGGTTACCGGATCCTACGACGAGCGGGGCAAGGATGGTGAGGTTGCGTAACTCCACGTCCTGCATGGGGTGGCCATGCCGAGCGAGGACCTGGAGGACCAGGTCCACGTAGCCGACTCCGGGCAGGAGGCTGCGTCCGTAGACGACGTGCCCGTGCAGCAGGGGGTTGTCGGCGGTGACGGTGAAGGTCTCGCTGAACGTGGTCGATTCGCTCATCGGTGTCCGTCCCAGTAGGAGCATCAGGCCGGTGGGTGTGCCTGATGGGGGCATAGCCGGTGGAAAACAGCCGGATTCGCGCTACGGGATCCCTGAATGCCGGCGCATGGGCATGCGGTTCGGACCGAACCGCTCTGCGGGCCGGAGGGCAGTGTTTGTCGAGTTCAGGACGACAGCGGCCGGAATAAGTCCGTCGCGGTTCAGTCAGCGCTCGGTGACATGACGGACACCGGGTGCCGGCGGCCGTTGGAGCGGGTGCCGGGAATCGCGCGAGTGGTCCCGTCAGGTCCGATACCGATTGGCTCCGCGTCGAATCCTAGAAGGCGCCGCCGAAGAATGCGCGCACGGTCCCCGTGGATTTGAACAAAGTGGCCCGAAAAAGGCTTGACCGCCGCGTGCTGAGCCGATTGATCCGGCTGAGCTGGCGCGTTCTTCGTGCGGACCGATCACTTCCGGACGGTCTTCGGGAGCGGCTGTCCGCGTTCAGTCGGCGACTCCCGCTGTCCAGCACGACAGGCCATCCCGGCGGCACGTCAACGGTCCATGGCCACGACGGCTCTCTTCGAGAGAGCCCACTGAGGGTGGCCGGCATCAGGATCCGGAAGTTGAATGAAAGATGAACAGTGTGAGGTGGAGCGGATGTTCAACATTCACGCTCGCACAATCCCCACTTGGTCTCGACCATCATGGTTGGATTCACCCCCCGAGAGTTTCACAACCTTGATCGAATGGAAAGTGAGCTTAGGTCATCCGCTGCAACCCGTCAACCATGATCCGCGACGCGGAACACCTCGACTGTCCGCAATTTCATTCGACCAGGTCAGGCGATGTGTCGAGGCTCGCGAATAACTCCGACGAGCCGGCCCCGGCGGACAGGGCGGTGAGTCCGTCGTCGTAGCGTGTGACAAGCCACGCGTCCAGACCGTCGGCGAGGACCGCATGCCGCACCGGGCCGTCCTTCCTTCGGGAAAACGGCGTGGGCGTCGTTCTCAGCGGTCACGGGAGCGGTGGCGCGAAGGCAGCCTTCGAGCATCCCAGGTGTGTGCGGGGCGACACGCCGGAATGGTTTCGCCCGGCACAGCGGTCCGGGGAACATGGGCCCGGACGTTGAGGGCCGCGCCGTTGTGGGGCGACGCGACCAAAACACGCCATCGGGGGGATGTCATGGACACAGCCGTACGTACACGAACGGCGGACAGAGGACGCGGAGTGCTGGAGGGGGCGTTCGCGCTGCTGGAAGCCCTGCGGCGGCACGGCGACGAGGCAGGGGTGACCGAACTGGCGGTCGCTTGCGGAGTGCCCAAGAGCACGGCTCACCGACTGCTGGAGCAGTTGGTGGCCCTGGGGGCCGTGGAGCGCCGTGGCGTGCGCTACCGGCTGGGCGCACAGCTCTACCGGCTCGGCCAGGCATGGCAGCCGCACCCGGGACTGCGCATGGCGGGACGCCTGCCGCTGCACCGGCTGAGAGCCGCCACCGGAGGCAGTGCGGTGCTGGCGGTGATGCACGAGGAACGGGCTCTGACGGTCTGCTCGGTGCCCGGCCGGACGGAGCCACTCGTGCCGGTCCGCAACGGCGAGGCGTTCTCGCTGGACACGGCGCTGGGCAAAGCGCTGCGAGGCCCGGTGCGCAGCGGCGCCGTCCTGGACAGGGAGGACGTGGTGGCCGGTGTCTGCTGCGCCGCGCTGCCGGTGCGGCTCGCGGCGGGGGCCGTGGTGGGGGCGGTGGCCGTGATGGTCGAGGCCGGCCAGCGGCTGGAGGTGATGGCGGACCGGGTCGCCGAAGCAGCCGCCGCCGTCACCCGTGCACTGGGCCGGTCCGGGATCGAGGTACTTCCGTGAGGGCGTCCGGCCGCGTTCCACTCAGTGGGACGCGCGTAGATGCGAGGCGGTGACGGCGGGCAGGGTGGATGCGTGCCGGGGGACGGCACGGGCCTCGCAGGACAACGCGGGGCCACCACACCGTTCAAGGGGGAACCAACCATGCGTGGAATCGCTCGAGTGGCCACGGCCGCTCTGCTCTCGCTGGGGAGCGTCGCCGGATTCGCCGCGGCGGCCCAGGCCGAGCCGATCGACTACGTCCGCATCGAACTGCTGGAGCTGACCTGTCACCAGCAGAGCGAGGGCGATCACGACGAGGCCTACCTGAAGGTCACCGACGCCAACGGAAACGCCGTCAAGGTGTGGCCGGGGAGCCTCAAGTACCAGACGATGGGCCCGGGTTACGTCCGGTCGATGACCGATGGCAACGGCAACGCGGCCCTCGTCCTCGGCAAGCAGCAGGCGCGCACCATGACGCTGTGGGACTACGACACGACGAGCGGCGACGACAAGCTGGGTGCGACGCTGGTGACGGGCAGTGAGGCGGGCGCCGAGATCCAGTACCGCTCGCTCGAGGGGTCCGGTGGCGTCTACACCATCGCCTACCGCGTCATCGACATCTGAGGGTCCCGGCGCCCTCGCGTCGACGGCCTGCCGGGCGGGTGCTCCCTACCCGCCCGGTGCCGGACGCGCGCCCCATCGGCGCGCGGGGCGTCCCGTCCGGTCCGCGGCGCAGGTCATGCGGTCGGAGGTGCGGCTCTCGAAGCCGCCCGACGGACCGCACGAGCCTCAGGACATGCTGCCCCGGCACACCGTCCCCGGAGCCGGGGTGCGACCAGTGCGGAGGCAGTGGTCGACCTTTTCCGCGACGCAGCGGTTCCGCGGATACGTGCCATAGACGCCGACACTGACAACGGACCTGTCAGTGATCGACAGCACCCGCGCCGTGACAAGGGCTGCCGCGTGGCGTGGCCTGCTCTCAGCATGGGTGGCCGGTGCGTCGGAGCTGCGGCCGCGCCGGGCGGCCGGCCGGGGCGCCGTCCGGGAGCCGGAGCGCGGGCGCTGCGCCACTACTCGAGGACGAGTGACCGGCCTCTTGGCCGCCTCCCACTCCGGGGCAGTACTGGTCAGTGGCCTGGAGCGGGTACAGCGTCTCCTCACGAGTGACAGCTTTGCGTACCCGCTCCGTCCCGGCAGGCCCGGTGGGCTTTCGTGCCCCGAGTTGCGCGCTCAGCTGACCGCAGCGCCGAACCACCGGGGAAGCCGGTCGAGCAAATCCTGCTGATCGTCACCAACCCACGCCACGTGGCCGTCCGGCCGCAGCAGCACCGCGGGCGCGTCCAGTTCCTCGCTGATGTCGGCGACGTGGTCGACTCGATCTGCCCAGCCTGCCACCGAGAGGCGGCCGGTCTGGTCGAGCAGCAGCCCGCGGCCGCCATGCATCAGCTCATAGAGGCGACCCCGCTTCAGCCCCACGTCCCGCAGCCGTCGGCCGAGCAGCTCATGCCCCTCGCCGAAGTCGTAGCGGACCCCGATCGCAGTGATCTTCTCCATCAGGTACCGGTTCACCTCCCCGAAGTCCATCAGTTCCGACACCAGCCTGCGCACTGCTTGGGGACCCGGCTCGACGGACATCAGCTCCATCTGCGCGCGGGTGTTGTCCAGCACATCGGCGGCCACCGGGTGCCGTTCGGTGTGGTAGCTGTCCAGCAGTCCCTCCGGTGCCCAGCCGTTGACTTCGGCGGCCAGCTTCCAGCCGAGGTTGAACGCGTCCTGGATGCCGAGGTTGAGCCCCTGCCCGCCGGTCGGCGGGTGGATGTGCGCCGCGTCGCCGGCCAGCAGCACCCGGCCGGTCCGGTAGCGCTCGGCCAGCCGGGTGGCGTCGCCGAAGCGGGAGAGCCAGCGCGGTGAGTGCACGCCGAAGTCGGTGCCGGCCAGCTTCCGTACCTGCCGCTTCAGCTCGTCCAGGGTCGGCGGCACCGTACGGTCCTCGGCCACCCCTTCGGCGGGCGCGACGAGGCGGTACACCCCGTCCCCGAGAGGCATGGCGCCGAACCGCTTGTGGGTCTTGCGCACTTCGGCCATCACGGCGTTCAGCGTGTCCGGCGGCGCGGTCACCTCCACCTCGCCCAGCAGCGTCTCGACCCTGGAGGGCTCGCCGGGGAACCCGACACCGAGCAGCTTGCGCACCGTGCTGCGGCCGCCGTCACAACCGACGAGGTAGCGCGAGCGCAGCCGCGTGCCGTCGGCGAGTTCGGCGGTCACCCCGTGTTCGTCCTGGCTCAGCCCGACGAGTTCGCAGCCGCGCCGGATCTCGACGCCGAGTTCGGTGGCGTGCTCGGCAAGCAGGCGATCGGTGGTGGTCTGCGGAATGCCGAGGGTGTACGGATGCGCGGTGTCCAGCTGGTCCGGCGCCGGCTTGTCGATGGCGGCGAAGAAACCACCGACCGGGTGCTGCCTGCCGAGCGCGAGGAACCGCTCGAGAAGACCGCGCTGGTCCATCACCTCGACGCTGCGCGCGTGCAGGCCGAGCGAGCGGACGATCCTGGTCGGCTCCGCGTCCTTCTCCAGCACGAGCGTGTGCACGCCGTGCAGCCGCAACTCGCCGGCCAGCATCAAGCCGGTCGGTCCGCCGCCGGCAACGATCACATCAATCATGAACCCCCCATTCAACAAGGTTGCATTTCGAAGGCGCACATACTTCGCGAATCCCTGATTTCCCCAAGTTCTGGCCTCGGCCGACGATTCTGCGCCACGACCCGGGCCTTGCCGCAAGGCCCCCCGTGCGCTATAAGTTGAAAGTGGCAAGGAGTGGGTAACCTCCTTGCCTTTGCTCTTTTCCGTCCGTTGTGAATGGACAACACCCTCCCGCATCGGGGCCCGCGACGCGCGGTCGACAGCCGCGGTGTGGTCGTCCAGCAGGGCGCGGGCTTGTCCGTAGGAAAGCCGGGCCAGCGTCGTTGCCCGGTCAAGGCGAAGGGCGCCCGTGCCGATGCCCCGCCGGTCGCCCACCAGGGCCGACGTCGGCTCAGCGCACGATCTGACATGGATGTTCCTCAACCCCCGAGGCCCTGCCACCCTTCACTACTCAGTGGTACCGTATAGCGGTACTCGGTACTACGCAGTACCGACAGGGCTGAGGAGTACCCGCGATGGAAGACCTGACGGAGATGTTGAAGGGCACGCTCGAAGGGTGCGTGCTGGAAATCATCGACAGCGAGGAAACGTACGGGTACGCCATCACCCGTCAGCTGAACGAGCTCGGCTTTGCCGACGTCATCGAGGGGACGGTGTACACCATCCTGCTGCGGCTGGAGAGGAACGGGCTCGTTCAGGTGACGAAACGACCCTCCGAGGTTGGTCCGCCGCGCAAGTTCTACGCGCTCAACGACGCCGGACGCGAGGAACTCGCGAAGTTCTGGGCGAAGTGGCAGTACGTCTCATCACGCATCGACAGGCTCAAGGAGGGCGGGAGATGAACTTCTGGGAGAAGGCCACCGGCAGCGATCTCACCAGGGAATGGAAAGCGTTCGAGGCCCGGGCCGAGGTCTTGCCGGACGGCTACCGGGCGGCTTGGGGGCAGATCATCACTCACCTTTTCCCCTACGGGGACTTCACCGGTCGCAACCTGGCGCCGATCCTCGACTCCGCCCTGGGGCTGCTCGAAGTAGCAGCGGCGGACGGCCAGAGCGTCCACGAGGTGCTCGGCGAGGACATCCAAGGCTTCTGCACCGCGCTGGCCGGCGGAGCAGGGGCCCGGACCTATCGCGACCGGTGGCGCGCGCAGTTGAACAGGAACGTCGCAAGGAAGTTGAGCCGGCTAGGAGGCTGACGTGAGCATCCACGACATCATCGAAGGCAAAAAACAGTGGCGGGCGCACGTGGCTCGGGTCAAGGCACTTCCCCCGGACTACCAGATCGTCTACAAGGAAATGCAGAAGTACCTGTTCAAAGTCGGACCGACCAGCCTGTCTGACGGGCCCCTGCTCCCCGGGATCGTCGACTTCTTCGAGGAGGGCGTCGCCGCAGGCAAGGGGGTTGTGGAACTTATCGGCACCGACGTCGCCGCGTTCTGCGACGACCTGGTCAAGGACTCCCCTACGTACGCGGATGTCTACCAGACATCCATCAACGCGGAACCCGGCACACACGAGAAGTGACGCCCGCCGCCCTAGGCCGGCGGGCGTAGATCAGGGTCGCGCAGCGGACGCAGGGCACCGGCGGCCGGAACGCTGGCGGTGAAGCTGCAGCGGCCGAGCAGGTTCAGGTTGCGGTGCTTGAGCGGGGAGAGCCGAGCGATGTCCTCGTCCCGGATCTCGTGGTCTTTGACCCGGAGTTGGGCGATGGCGGCGTCGATGTACCAGGTGGTCCAGGTCGTATCCGGGGCAATCGGGCGAGCGGTCCGTAGCTATGCAGGTGGAGCACTTGCAGTAGCGTGCGTGACAGTGCGCCCCGTCACCCTGGAGAGAGGTTGCCCAAGACATCGGCGGCCAGCTGGTCCGCGTCGTCGATCGCGGCGGTGAGCTCGTCCGAGGTGGCGCCGAGCGCGCCGAACAGGGCGTGGGCGCGTGCGGAGAAGTCGGCCGGAGCGGTCGGAAGCTGCCCTGCCGCCTGGACGGCTCCTTTCTCGTTGACCACCCAGCACCCGGCCTGGGCGTGCAGGGCGTGCACGAGGAGTCCCACCACGCGGAACAGGCAACCGGCGATGTAGAAGGCGTCGCCCCGGGTCACGCCTTTGCGGGCGATGGACAAAGTGAACGGCACTTCCCATCGCGCGTTGGCGACCAGCGACTCACGTAGCGGCTGCGGGTATGAGGTCTGGATCTGCTCCTGCAAGGCGGCCAGTTCACCGGTGGGGTCTGCGAGGATGCGTCCGAGGGCTACCTCACCGGCGTAGGCGTGCGAGTAGACCCCGAGCGGGTGGCCCGCCTGGGTGCCTACTTCGAAGTGCCCGGCCTGGCACTGCCGCCAGATCCGGTGCACGCGGTCCAGGTCGCGGTAGATCCAGTCGATGTGCACCCCCTCGACGGTCAGCCAGCCACCGCCGTCGACCCAGGGACCCCACCCGCCCGGCTCGGTCACCTCGACCTCGCCGCCGGTCAGCTCGGTGGCGAGCAGGCGCAAGGCGGCGGTGTCCAGCGGAGGGCGGTAATAGAGGCCAAGATCGAAGTCGGAACCGGGACCATGCGTGCCGCGTGCCCGGCTGCCGCCGAGGCAGACCGCGACGACGCCGCCAACGCCGGCCAGCCGGCTCGCGATCTTCGTTACTTGGTCCACTGGGTGGAGTCTGCCGAACGGGACCGGTCCTGGCGACTGGATTACCGGTGACGGCTTGCGCCCGGGCCGAGGCGGCATCGCAGTCCGAGGTTCTCGCTTTGGGATGCCCGTCGTGCCAGCGGATCCGCAGGCGCCGAAAGCCATGGGGCCAGGCGAAGGTTTGCTCGATCACCCAACGGTTGGTACCCAGCCCTGTGCCGCGGCGGGCGATGGCAGGCACGATGCCTCGGTGGCGGACCTGGTGGCAATAGATGTCGTGGCCATAGCCTCGGTCGGCGAGCAGCGAGTCCGGCTTGCGACGGGACGGCGAACGCGGCCGCGGACGGGCGCGATCGCGTCGAGCAGGGGCAGTAACTGGGTGACGTCGTTGCGGTTGCCGCCAGTCCACTCGACACAGCGAGACTGTCCCTCCTGTCGCTACCGGTGAGGCTTTCCTCGGCCTCCGCCCTTGTCCGCCGTGTGCTTCCCTGCTTTCGGCCCGCTCCTGGCCGGGTGTTCCCCGCCGGATTCGGAACCCTTGGCCCTGTCCCTCGTCGCCTTCTCGGTGTGATGGTGGTCCTTGTGTCCCGCCGGTTTCGGTCGTGAGAACCGAGACGCGAGGGACGTTGCCGAATCCTTCTGGGCGTGATGGTCGTCCTTGTGGTCTGCCTGTTCCGGCTGTGGGCGCCGAGACGAAAGGGGCGTCGCCGGAGCCGGAATGGAGTCCACGGCCGCTACGGCGCCTGTAGGCACCGGCTCTCCCGTACGGGCAGGCTGGGCAGCACTGTTCTCAACCCTGTGTTCCCTGCTCTCGGCAGCCGCCGAAGGCTTCTGAGAAATGGGCGAGGTCGCGGACGACCTCCGATCGGCTGAGGCCTCGGAGCCCCACGTCGGCACGGTCATCCCGATCGCTGTCGCGGTAACCATCGCCCCGGCCGCAGCGAGCGTCATCCTGTGACGCCGGAGGACCGTTCGGCTGTCTGCGCGTTGAGTTCCGCGGTCGGAGCCGGAACGCACGCCGTCCGGCAGGCCGGCTGCCGGTGTCGAAGCGCCTGCGCCGGCCTCGCACCGCTGCAACCTGGACAGGACTGCCACGCACGTCTGCGCATCGGGCCGGTCCGCCGCCTCGATCGCGGTCATGGAACCCAGCAGATCGCGTAGTTCCGCAGGCAGTCGCCTGGGGATCCGCGGTGCCCGGTGCAGCCGGGCGACCGCGGACTCCAGCGGGGCGCCCTCGTACTCCAGCCGACCCGTCAGGCACTCCAGCAGTACAAGACCGAGAGCATAGATGTCGGCCTTCTGCTCCACGCGACGGCCAGTGACCTGTTCGGGGGCCAGATACGCGGCGGTCCCCACGATGGCGCCGTCCCGCGTGGTCGCGGTGGCGTCGATCGCCCGAGAGATGCCGAAGTCAGTGAGGTAGGGCCGATTCAGCGCGTCCAGCAGGATGTTGGACGGCTTGACGTCACGGTGCAGAATTCCCGCCCGGTGCACGTGTCCGAGGGCCTCGGCCAGCGGGATCCCGAGCTCGACAAGAGCGGGAACGGTCATGGTCGCTTCGGTGATGCGCCTGCGCAGGGTGCTGCCCTCGACCAGTTGCATGACGAGAAAGGCGTGCCCTTCGTGGCGGCCGACGTCGAAGACGGTCACCAGTCCGGGATGGTGCAAGCGGGCCAGGACGACAGCTTCATCCTCGAACCGGTCTTTCAGGCTCGTGCCGCTCCCCGGCCGAAAAACCTTGACCGCCACCGGACGACTGAGCCGCAGATCCATGCCGCGATAAACGTCCGCGGCACCGCCGGCCCCCAGATGTTCACCCAGCTCGTATCGTCCGGCGAGCGTCGATGCCGGCGAGGGCTCAGAGGACCGGGTGTCCAGCGGGATCGTCATTTTTCTCCCAGGGGCGTGGCAGGATCGTTGCCGTTGGGCAAACAGCGTTCTTGCAAGTACCCGACAACCGCACCTTCTACCTGGTGAACTCCTCGGTGTTGCCCGAGAGACACCAGACGACGCTGACGATGTCAGATCGCCCCGGAGCGCCAGCCTCCGGCGTGACGAGGGAGGGGCGGCAGATGGCGACGGCTGGATACGAGGGCGGCGCGAGCACGAGCGCGAGCCTGATGCGAGAGGCCGCGCGGGCGGCACGACATCGGCGTGCCTGGTGGTGCTGCCCCTCCTGGTGGCGGCCGCCGCGGTGCGCTGCCTGGTTGCCCGCATCGCTACCGCGGCCGGAGCCCCCTGGAAGAACTACGCACCCGGCGACCACACACGCTGAACGGCCCCCCTTGAACTACGCGCCGGCGAAAGATCATTCCGCTCGGCTGCCTTCGCCCCACAGTGGTGACCATGCTGAACCGAGTAGCCGTCCTGTCCGACATTCACGGAGTCCTGCCGGCCCTGGAGGCAGTGCTCGCCGAACCAGACGTCCGCACCGCCGACCACATCGGCTGGGAAAGGTGCTGTTCTGCCATGCCACCCCTCGCGACGACGAGGAGGTTGTCCTGGTCGACTCCCGCCTCGACCGCTGGCAGGAAGTCTTCAACGGACTCGATACCGACATCCGCACCGTGCACTTCGACCTCCAAGCCGCAGCCACCCAGCTCAGCCAGGACTCGTCCTACCCCGACATCACCGAGTGGGCGGACTACTTCCTGCACGCTCGCGCGTCCGACGCCGACGCCCTCGCAGCCTTCGCCCCGCGGGACGGACGCGACCACAGCCCGTGACACTCCCTCCCCCTCCACAGCAGATGGACGGCGCGCCCAGTGAGGCCAGGTAGCTGCCCCTGATCCCTGGCGTTCCTCGCACGAGCTGGCATGCATCTGGCACGGCCTCTTCGTCCCGAGCTCCCGAGAGTAGGCAGATGGACAGGGCGCCCCTGGTCCGCCATGCTGCCATCGCGATGACGGGCCATCACGGGCTGCATCGAGTGAGGGGCGGGGATCGATGGAGCAATCGCAGGTCGCGGCTATACCGCCGGCGCGCATCCGGTACCGGTTGACGCCCCTCCAACGCTTGCTGTCCATGGTGCCCGGCATCATCATCGTGGCCTCCCAGGTCCTGTTCCGGGTGGACGGCGGACCGTCCGGCCTCTTTCTGGTCTCAGAACTGCTCGTGTGGTGTGTCGTGCCGATCGCCTCCCGGCTCTTCGGGGTCACTCTCACCCCATCCGCGGCCATCGTGCACAACCTCCGCCGCCGGACCATCCCGTGGTCGAGCGTCCAGGCCATCCAGATCGAGTCTCTCTTCGGGAGCCGGACCGTCGTGATCTACGAAGCGGGTGGCCGCCGTACTCGCCTGCGGGCGCCGATCACCGCGTTCCTCAACTGGGATCGCAGCTTCGAGAAAAAGTTTCACACCATCGGTAGATGGTGGCTGGATCACCGGGGCCCGGACTGGGTCCCTGTCCCACCACCGGGGGCACGGTGGGGTGGCCCACCGGTGCCCAACGGGAACCCTTACGCCCCTCCCGCGTAGTCAGCAACTGATCCGCACCCTCCGGGAGGCACAGACTTGAAGATCTGCCCTCATCCTTATCAGGTCGGCCACGGGGACAGTCGATGTCCACCAACCGGTTCTGAGCCTCGGTCGGTCGTCCACTGAGGTTCGGTGGCGATCGTCGGTATGCGCGCTTGTTGGTGTCAGCCACTGATGTCAGCCGCCGCACGCGGTCTTGAAAAGGGCTGCTCACTCCGGCAAATGAGCCGGTTTGGAAGACGGCGAATGCGGATGGCGGCTGACCTGGCAACTCCCTGACCTGAGCCGGAGCGCGATCGACGCTGCTGTTCCCCGTGAATCCCCTCATGGAAACTGCCGGGATGGCGACCCTTGAGCGGTCATGCCGAGTCTTCGGCCGTGTCTGAGGGTGGCTGATGGTCCAGCGCGGTCGCTGGGGTGGCTGTATTCGCTTGCTGCCCAGCCGCCGCCGCTTTACGGGCGGCGGCAAGGTTGTTTCGGCTGGTCAGGGTGTCGGGGTGGGTATCACCCAAGACCTGCTCACGCTGGGCGAGGGTGGCCTCCAGCAGGGAGATGGCCCGTTCCAGGTCCCCCGCCGCCCGGAAGGCGCCCGCCAGGTCGTTGCGGCTGGTCAAGGTATGGGGGTGGGTATCACCCAGTACCTGCTCGCGCTGGGCGAGGGTGGCCTCGTACAAAGGGATGGCCCGTTCCAGGTCCCCCGCCGCCCGATAGGCGCCGGCCAGGCTGTTGCGGCTGGTCAGGGTGTCGGGGTGGGTATCACCCAAGATCTGCTCGCGCTGGGCGAGAGTGGTCTCCAGCAGGGGGATGGCCCGTTCCAGGTCCCCCGCCGCCCGATAGGCGCCGGCGAGGTTGTGGCGGCTGGTCAGGGTATGGGGGTGGGTATCACCCAGAACCTGTACACGCTGGGCGAGGGCGGTCTCGATGTGAGGGATGGCCCGCTTCAGGTCCCCCGCCGCCCGGTAGGCGTAAGCGAGGTTGTGGCGGCTGGTCAAGGTGTCGGGGTGGGCGTCACCCAAGACCCGTACACGCTGGGCGAGGGTGGCCTCGTACAGAGTGATCGCCCGTTCCAGGTCCCCCGCCGCGCGATAGGCGCCGGCCAGGTTGTTGCGGCTGGTCAAGGTGTCGGGGTGGGCGTCGCCCAAGACCCGTCCACGCTCGGCGAGGGTGGCTTCCAGCAAGGGGATGGCGCGGGCCGTGTGGCCCAGATGGTGCAGGCGGTCGGCGGCGGTGACGTAGGAGTCAGTGAGGCGAGCGTTGTGGTGTCCGGGCGGTGTCGTGGCGGCGAGGGTGACCAGGTGGGCGGTGAGGTCATCCCACTGACTTGCGGAGATCTCCTTCCCTGAGACCGCGGTCAGGTGGTGGAGGACTGCTTGCTCGGCATGAGCGCGTCCTTGCAAGTGCCGGGGTGGTTGGGCGTGGTCACCGGTGCGTAGGACGGTTTGGACCAGGCGGTGGATGGTGACGGTGGTGCCGGTGTCGGCGACCATGCTGTAGGCGGCGAGGGTGCCGATGGCTTCCGCGATGTCGTCCGGGTCTGCGTCGACTGGTGTGAGGAGGCTGTGGGGGATGTCGTCGGGGGCAAGCCATGCGGCGGTGTGCAGCACCTCTACAGCCAGGGGATGCTCGGCCTCCAAGATCTGGAGTGTGACGTTCCAAACTCGGGCGATGGTACGTTCGGCGTCGACGCCGAGGGCGGTTTTGTAGAGTTTGGCACCGAATCGGCGCCGGTAAGCCTCCAGGCTGACCCCTCGGTTCTGGGCGAGGTAGGCGCCGGCCTGTTTGACGGCAAGTGGCAGATACCCCAGATCAGCGACGAGCGCGCGGGCGTTCACTTTCTGCTGGGGCGTGGGCAGGGTGTCCTTCAACACCAGACGGCACAGCAGAGTGGTGGCATCGTCGGGGCTGAGGTTGCCCAGACAAAGGGTGGCGACACTGTCCGGCCAGCCGGTTGTGCGACGGCTGGTGGCCAGTTGGTGACCCTGGTGCAGTGCGCCAATATAGGGAGCGAGGTCGGCAGGGTCCTCGACGTTGTCGTAGACGAGCAGCCATCCCCGGTGCCAGGCCAGCCACTGCCTCGCCCACGACACCTGCGCCCCGCGCTCGGTCGAGGCCGCCCAATCGGGGACCAGCTCCCTGGTCAATTCGGTGAGGGATGTCTCGATCTCGTCGGCGGAGGCGGCGTTGATCCACCAGATCAGTGAGTAGTCGCTGCGGTGGCGGTGGGCATAGCGCAGAGCGAGCGTGCTCTTGCCGATCCCACCCAGCCCGTGCACCGCACCGCTCTGCGTGATCGCTCCCTCGCCCTCACCCGCCAGAACACGGCGCAGCCAGGCCAGCTCATCATCCCGGCCCAGGCAGAGCGTGGCCGGGGGCAGGTTCGAGGTGCCCGGGGCCGCAGTGACCTTGTCCGGCGCGTGCAGTACTCCGGCCGGCAGGACGTTCAGATCGCCGGTGTAGGCGTCTCTGATGCGCTGGGCCCCGATGGCCCGCCCCCCGGAGGCCTCGATCCGATTCCCAGCTGCGGCGTCATCCGTCGTCACGGCAGCGGCGGGGTCTGACCGTCACCAGTGATCGCAGTACGGATGTGCTGCGCGGCGATCGAACGCTCGCCCGACGCCGTGATGGTGACCGTGCCCGCAGCCGGCAACAGGGCCGACAACTCCTCCTGCAGCCCGGGATCATCGCGCAACGCGCGCCGCAGGAGCCTGCTCAGCACCGCTGCGGAGTAGACGTCGTCCTGTTCGTCGGCGGCCTCGTCCACCACGCGTTCCAGCTCTGCCCGACCCGCCTCGTCCCCACGGCGCCACAACGACTGAAGAATCCGCTGCCCAAGACCCACCGTGGCATCAGCGGCAGCGTCCTGCGCACGCGTCAGCACCACCGCCCCGTACGCCCCCACCGCAGCCGTCAGATAGGGCCCCGCCTGCTCCACCAACTGCACCGCCTCAGCATCCACTTGCTTCCCCCGTCCCGCGCGGCTTCGATCGGACCCAGCCTAGAAACAGCGCCCCTGCCGTGAAGCTGAAACGCCCGAACCACCCGCATCGGTTCCTACACCGCTCACCGACCACCGGCGAGAAGCATCACCACTGGCCAACCATCAGATTGAGAAGCTTGTCTCTAAGAGGTCGTTTTGATGGCATTTGACGGGTTGCGGTAGGTGCTTGGGCCTCGCGGACCGTCATAGGCGACCACTCCCGCCACGCTGTACGAGACAGCACTGCGCGATACTCGTCCTGTGGACTGGTTCGAGCAGGCCCGGGTAGCGGAACAGCTCCGGGATTGGGATGCGGCCATCGCGTTGGTAAGCGCCCATGCCGAGTGCTACTCCACCGATCACGACATGCACGACAACCATCTGTGGCACATGGATTTGCTCGCCCGTGCGGAGCGGTTCTCCGAACTCACGGAGCTTGCTCTCACGGATGTCCATGCACGTCGGAGACTCAACAGATCGCTTCGCGATCAGGGGATGGAGGCGGTTCTGCGTAGCCGCGCCAAAGATGGTGACCGTGACGCTCTGTACGTCCTTGTCCGGCTGCTGTGCGAGACGAATCGGGCCCAGGAGGCCCATCGAGCGGTCCAGGACTGCGGCCCGGAGGATCAGTACGCACACCAGATCGTGGCCCGTTTTCGATCGCCATCAAGCGGTACGCAGTAACGCTCGACACCTCCCGGTCGGTGAGGCCGGTGACGGTCTTCCGAGTGATCGCGAGGTGCTCGAGATGGGTCTCGGATTCCTTTAGTCGGCCCTGTAGTTCGGCGATCTGTGTGCGGAGGCCGTCGGCCAGGTCCTTGGCGGCGTCTTCCTGGATGCCGAGCGCGTTGAGTAGGGGCTGGATAGTCACGCGGTCACAGTCTGCCGGTCGCGCCAGGTGGGGGCGTTCGCGCCGGTGAGGCGTCGGGTCATGACGTGGGACATCGCCCAGTAGACGCGGGAGGCGGAGGAGGAGCGGTGCTCGTAGTCGCGGACCAAGCGCCGGTGCGGTATCAGGATCCCGTAGCGGATACGGCTTGCGTTCACTCACCCAGTCACATCACCAGATCACCAACCGCGGACCGGCGGGCGCTCTCCCCGCTGTTCTGGACCCATGTGGACCCCTACGGCCGGTTCGAGCTGGACATGAACAGACGCCTCGACCTGGCCCTGACCGCCCGGGACGCCCTGCCCAGGCCGCGCGCCCCCGAGGGTAGACCGGTGTGGCATCGAAGGCGAGGAATGCGGCCGCCTTGGCGAACTCTTCGACGGTGCCGTAGCGCTTCATAGGGTTGCTCGCGGTCCGCTCCGCCCTCACACGTCTTCGGTCGTCGACTCGAGGGGCGTGAGGGGTGAGATGCCGGCGTTGACGAACAAAGCCTCGATCGAGCCGAGCTCGCTCTTCACACGGCCGACGAGCATATCCAGGTCGGACAGTGAGGCCACATCCGCCCGGACAGCCACGGCATTCTCGCCGAGCCGCTCGCCTGCCGCGTCGAGCTTGGCCTGAGAACGGCCGGTGATCACCACGCGGGCTCCACCTTGCACCAGCAGCTTCGCCAGCGCGAGCCCCATGCCGCTGCTGCCACCCGTGATCACCACATCCTTGTCGCTGTACTTACCCATACCGAGGTTGCTCCGTTCCATCATCAAGAGCATGTCGACATATCTGGATGTCGCCATTCATGAATGGAATCAGCCGAGGGTTTCGATCTTCATGTCGCCTGTGGTGACCGTGCGGATGTGATCGCTGGCGAGCAAGCCGTGCGGATTGCCGAGGTCGATGGAGCTGACCTCGTCGAGGCGGGCCAGCTGGGAAGGAGTGAGGTCGATCTGCAGAGCACCCAGGTTGTCCTCCAGCTGCGCGATGGTGCGGGCGCCGATGATGGGTGCCGTCACGCCCGGGGCCTTCAGGGTCCAGGCCAGTGCGACCTGGGCGGGTGTGCGGCCTAGCTCCGAGGCCACCTCCTTCACCACATCGGCAATGGCAAGGTTGCGGTCGGTGACCCATCCCAGGGCGACGTTGAGGCTCTTGCGGTTGCCGGCGGTTTCGCCGACAACGGAGCCCGCCTGATTCTGGTCCTCCCGGCTGTACTTGCCGGTGAGCACCCCGCCGCCCAAGGGGGAGAAGGGGACCACGCCGAGTCCCATCTCGCGTGCCATCGGGATCAGGTCACGCTCCGCGGTGCGCTCGATCAGGCTGTACTCGGTCTCCAGGGCGACCAGTGGTGACCAGCCGCGCAGGTCGGCGATCGCCTGCATGCGCGACACCTGCCAGGCCGGGGCGCTGGAGATCGCCACGTACAGCACCTTGCTCTGCCTCACCAGGTCGTCCAGGCCCCGCAGGATCTCCTCCACCGGCGTCCTGAAGTCCCATACGTTCACGTAGAGCAGATCGATGTAGTCGGTGTTGAGCTGCCGCATGCTGGCTTCCACCGACGCCAGCATGCTCTTGCGGTGAGTACCCCCGGAATTCGGGTCACCGGGCTGACGCAGCGTCGAGTATTTCGTCGCCAGCACCATCTTGTCGCGGTTGGTGCGGGCGAATTCGCCGAGCAGTCGCTCGGAGCTGCCGTTGGTGTAGGTGCTGGCGGTGTCGAAGAAGTTGCCGCCGAGCTCGGTGTAGCGGTCGAAGAGCTTGCGCGCCTCGTCGCGCTCGGCGCCCCAGCCCCACTCGGTGCCGAAGGTCGCCGTGCCCAGCGCCAGCGGTGAGACCCGGAGTCCGGAACGGCCCAGCAGCCGATAGGTGTCGAGAGTGAGTGCCATCGTGTTCTCCTGTGAGGTGCGGTTCGTGGCGTTCGAGAGGTGCGGATCGGTGGTCGACTCGCCCGGGTTTCAGGCGCCGAGCCCGTAGCCGCCGGCCACGGTGATGTCCTGGCCGGTGATGTTGAGCAGCGGGGTGCCGGTGGCCCCGGGGCTCACGGCGTTGACGCCAGTCCTGCGCGGGGCCGGTTCGAGCGCGAGGAAGGGCAGCATGGCCAGCAGCGCGCCGCGTGTCGCCGCCCCCACCGTGGCGCCAGGGGTGCCGCGACGGGGTCCGATGCCGACGGTCAGCACGATCGAGCCGCCGTGCCGATCCCGGTCGTTCCCCCGGTGATGACCGCTTTAGACATGGCAAACCTTTCGTCGCTGAAGCGATGGGTGAGGCCACCCGTAATCGGGGAACTCCCCGTTTGTCACACCGTACACTGAACCGGGGACATCCCCGAATAGTTCCCGAGCCTCATCCGACACTCACGATCGCGAAGGTCATGACACCTCCACGCAGCACCCTGCGCGCCGACGCGCAGCGCAACCGCGAGCAGCTGATCGCCACGGCCGCCGAAGCCTTCGCCTCCGGACGCCCGATCTCGCTGGACGCGATCGCCAAACGCGCGGGAGTGGGGAACGCAACCCTGTACCGGCACTTCCCCACCCGAGAAGATTTGGTCGAAGAGGTCTACCGGGACCAAATCCGCCCCCTGCGCGAAGACGCGCACACCCTGCTGGCTACCAAGCCGCCCGCACAGGCCCTCCACGCATGGATGCTCCGATTCGCCGACTGGGCCGGCGAACGACGCGGCATCTGCGAGGCCCTGGTCGCCATGAGCGCTTCCGGCCGCTTCGGCACCGGACCGGTCTGCGACGAGGTCCAGCAAGTCCTGGCGATGGTGCTCGAGGCCGGCGCCACAGCAGGAGAACTGCGCAGCGACATGGACCCGGTCGAGGTAGGCGGCATCCTCGCCGGTTTGCTCTCCGTGGCCGGCGCACCCGAGCAACGCCCCCAACTGCACCGCATGCTGGACGTCGTCGTCGACGGACTCAGGCCCCGCTGAGCGATGCCATCGGTTCGGCGAGGCGTCGGCCCACGTCGGACGGCATGGCTGCGGCCGCTCGCTGTGCCATCGACCCTCGCGCCCGCCCCAGCCCCGAGCCTCGCCCTGCGCTACATGTCCGTTCGCCGACCGCCGGTGCATGGCCACGCTGCACAGCGATGAGTTTCGACGTGGTCCCCGGTCTACCGGTCAGACCGCTCCATCACACTCGGGTCAGGGGCCACTTTGAAGCTTCTTCTTACGGCGGCGGGTATCACCAACGCGAGCATCCAGGACGCGCTGGTGCGGCTGCTGGGCAAGCCGATCGCCGAGTCCGACGCCCTGTGCATTCCCACCGCGGGGTACGGGCACCCCATGGGCAGTCCTGCTGGGGCTTGGCGGTTCATCAGTGGACAGTCTCGCCTGCCCATGTGCGACCTGGGGTGGAAGTCCTTGGGAGTGCTGGAGCTCACGGCGTTGCCCAGCATCGGTGCAGAGCGTTGGGTCCCCTGGGTCCAGGAGACGGACGTCCTGCTGGTGAACGGCGGTGATGCGCTGTATCTGGCGCACTGGATGCGGCAATCCGGCCTGGCGGACCTGCTGCCGTCGTTGAGCGAGAAGGTCTGGGTGGGGTTGAGCGCCGGGAGCATGGTGATGGCCCCTCGTATCGGCGAATACTTCGTCGAGTGGACGGCGCCCACCGGGGACGACAGCGCGCTGGGCGTCGTCGACTTCTCGATCTTCCCGCATGTGGATCACACAGCCCTGCCGGAGAACACCATGGCGGAGGCGGAGAAGTGGGCAGCCGGCCTCTCGAATCCCGCATACGCGATCGACGACGACACCGCCATCACGGTCGTCGACGGCGCGGTCGAGGTCGTCTCCGAGGGCAAGTGGCGTCACTTCCCGGCCTGAGCGAGCGCCGCCCCGGCGTCCGGCCATTCCGTCCATCAGCACCAGTGCCGCATTGGGTCCTCGCAGTGGGCGCAACGGCCCAGGCACGAACCGTCAAGCCCGCCGGTGACCGAATTGGCTTTTGTTACCCGTGGGCGCGGTCGTCGTCAGCGTCCGGCTGCGCGGGCAGGGGCTGGCCGGCGGACACCGATTCCACTTCGCCGATGTCCTGCGGCGTGAGTTCGAGGTCGGAGGCCTCGTCGTCGCCCGGTCCCTCTGCCTCTCTGCGGGCCTTGCGCCGGTCATGGAAAAGCGAAAAAACAACGGCGGCGAAATAGAGCACCCAGATCGGCGCGGCCAGCGCCAGCATGGACAGCGGATCCGTGCTCGGCGTCGCCACAGCCGAAAAGGCCGTGATCCCCAGGATCATGCCGCGCCACCAGCCGAGCATTCGCCGGCCGGACACTCCCCCGGTGAGGTCCAGCATCACCAGCAGCAGCGGCATCTCGAAGGAGAGACCAAAGACGACCACCATGCGGGTGACGAGGTCGAGCAGATCGTCCAGCGGCAGCAGGTTGCTCACCCCGTGCGGGGTGAAGTCGATCAACACCTTCGCGGTCGTGGGCAGCACCTTGTAGGCGAAGAAGGCGCCGCCGAAGAACAGGGGGACGCCCGCGCCGACGAACGCGTAGGCGTATTTCCGCTCGTGCTTGTGCAGGCCGGGAGCGACGAAAGCCCACAGCTGGTACAGCCATACCGGCGAGGCCAGCACGACGCCGGTCATCAGGGTCACCTTCAGCGCCAGGGTGAAGGGCGCGAGCAGACCGTTGATCGTAATCCGCGCGCAGGTGGTGTTCGCGGTCTGCTTGGCCAGAACGGCGAAGGACGTCGGGCAGCCGACCGAGTCCAGCACCGGCCTGGTGAAGAAGTTTATGACGTCCCTGTAGTGGAGGGCCGCAGCGATCGTGACGACCAGGATGGCCAGGACGGCCTTGGCGAGCCGGTTGCGAAGCTCACGAACGTGCTCCGCGAGCGGCATCCGCCCCCCGGAATCCTTCTCCTTGTTGCGGGTTGACTGGGGCACGCCGCGTCCTCATCTCGTGCGCCGGGCCGGAGACCACCGGCCCGGCGTTAGTACTTGATCGTCTCTGTCGCCCGGTGGAGCGGCTCACGCGAGAGGCGAGCCGGCAGGGGAGGCTCGGGCAGCATCTCGTGCGGGGGATCAGCCAGGGGCGCGCTGGACCGGGCTCAGTCTCGGTGTCTGGTCGTGCTGTCCGTGGGCACGGTGCGGACAGTGGCGGTGTCTTCGGGAGCGTCCGGGATCGTCCGCGGCCCCGGTGCAGGCTCCGGCTCGGGGCGTGGCTCGTTCGAGGCGCCGTCGTCCTTCATGGCCTTCGTCTCGCTCTTGAGGATTCGCATGGCCTTGCCCAGCGCCCGGGCCGTGTCGGGTAGTTTCTTCGAACCGAAGATCAGAACCACTACCGCGACCAGGAGCAGCAGGTGCCAGGGCTCCAACGCATTGCGGAACATCGTTACACCAGCCTTTCGAACGCATGCTTGCTACCGTGCGTATCCGTACGGCCTTGGGGCGCCGCCGCGACCGTGGGGAGATCGATCAGCAACAGGCCTATGACGGGGCGTAGTTCACCACCTGTGACCTGCATGGCCACTTGCGCCGGCTGCCCGGCCCGCAGGATGTGCGGGGGCCTTCGGGTCGGTTGGACCCCCAGCCGCTGTCCCTGAGAGCAATCACGCTCGGGCACCTGGAGCGGTTGGTGGGTCTGCGTGTTCGGCCATGGTGTGTTGATCGCCCTTCCCTGGCATGACCGTTCCTCTAGCAGGTCGGCGCACTGTTCACGCAGGGCATTCGAGCGTGGAAGGCGAGGCGAGTGGGGCCGGTCGGTTGCTGTGGGGGTGTTCCTGGAGTCGACATCCTTGCGAGTCATATGTCCTTCCTCCTGACGGGGGTGGGGTCGGTTCAGGTTCCGGGGCGCCCTGCGGCCGTCCAGGCGGCGTACTCCTGGCGGACGTAGAGGCGGCGGCTGGGGGCGAGTGTGATGGCGTCGGGATGGTGTGGGCCGGCCACCAGGTCGGGATGGCGGCGGTCGTGCAGAACGAGTTGTTCGGCGGTTTGTGCGGCGGCCGCGGCCGGGCCGGGGCCGGGATCGTCCAGGGCCATCCGGTCCATGAGGGCGGCCCGGCGGAGTAGCCAGGCGCGTTCGGCGGCCGTCGCGTCGACCGGGGGGCCGATGACGGACCTGGCCCGGCGGCCGTCGCGTTCGGCACCGAGGGCGAGTACCTGGTGCATCTCGCGACGCAGGTCGGGGGCGTCCGCGTACGCCTCATGCGGGGGCGGGGCGGCCATGTCCTCGCCGCTGTTCGGGCTGACCTCCACGCTCATGCCTCTGCCGCAGCGTTGACACAGCACCGTGTCGTGGTCGGGGCCGGCGTGGTCGAGGGCCGACAGGTTCGCCCGGAGCCGTGTGGGCACCTGGGCCGGGTCCGGGCAGCCGTCGATGGGGCGCGGCTTGTGGGCCGCGGAGGACCGCGCGGAGGGGTCGTCGGGTGACCCGGCGCCGCAGCCGCCCCCGGTGGCCTGTCGTTGTGCCGCAGTGTCGGCCCCGGCGGAGGGCCGCGGCCCGTGCGGGACGTCCGGGCCGGTCATGGCGAGCACCTCAGGCAGGCGCGGACTTCGCGGCCACTGCGCGTCTGGTGCACCTGGGTCGACTGGGCGAGGTACTGGACGATGGAGGTGCCTCGGCCGTGTTCGTCGGGGGCGATGTCGGGGCGGTGGCGCTCCACGGCCTTGCCGGAGTCGGTGACCACGATGTGCAGAGTGCCGTCGTGGAGGACGAGCTGGAGGGTCATGCGTTCTCGGCCGTACTGGGCGGCGTTCGTGGCGAGTTCGTCGACGATGAGAACGGCGGAGTCCCGCTCGCTCGCGGGCACACTCCAGGCCGTGAGCAGATCGGCCGCGAAGTGACGAGCGGCGGAGACGTGCGCCTCCTGCGCGGGCAGGGTGAGCAACGCCTGGTGAGGGCAGGGCCGGCCGAGCTGTGAGCTCGGGCTGGGGGAATCGGTCACGAACATGGTCTTCTGCTCTTCTGTGGAAGTGCGGAGCTCGGAACGGGGTGAGACCGCCGACAAGGTCGGGGCGGTCGGTGGGCCGGATCGTGGATAGGCGCGCTCATTCAGTTCCACGGCCGACGCACGCCCCTCGGTTCGAGTGATCCGCACCTTTTGCTCGACTTGCTGCGGGTCACGTCGATACCGGAGGCCTGGCTGGGCCCACGCGCCTGAGGGTCGGACGGTAGCTGCCCGCCGAGCCCGGGCTTGGTGGGCATGGTGCTGAAGAGGTCGGGGGTATGAGGCACAGCCCTGCTCATCCACGAGTACTGCAGTGGCTGACGGCGAATCAGGACTCAGCGCACACGCGGCTCAGCGCCCGTGCGGGACTTCTGGAGCCACACAGGGGTGGCGGCCGATCAGCACAATGCCGATCACCATCGTCATGAGTCCGACGGTCTGCACGGTGAGCGCGCCCGGCGTGGCCTGGAGCCGGTCGCCGATGATGCCGACGCCGCTGGCGATCCCGGCCAGCGGCTGCGCAGCGGTGAGCGCGGGCAGTGAGGAGCGCAGCGGCGCGGCCTGGAATGCTGTCTGGACGAGCACCAGGCCGGTCACGCCGAGGCACGCGACCACGTAGGGCTGCCAGTGCGCGAACAGCACTGCGATCCCGTGTCTGCTGACGATGCGGCTCGAGATGCGGGTGAGGGAGTCTTGCAACCCGTACAGGAGTCCGGCGGCGCAGGCCAGCACGGCCGCCCGGAGCGCCGGCCGGAGGTGCCGGGCGAGCGTGACGAGCAGCCCGGCCAGTCCGACGACGATGCCGAAGAGGATCCACTGGCGCAGCGGCCCGGCCAGGTGCCCGCCCTCCGACGGCTGTCCGGCGACGAGGAACCCCGTCACGCCCAGCGCCAGCAGCAGCACCCCGCCCCAGCCGTTCCAGCCGAGCGGCTGGCCGGTGAGCCAGCGGGACAGTGCCATCGCGAAGAGCAGGTTGGTCGTGGTGAGCGGTTCGACCAGCGACACCTCGCCGTTGGCAAGGGCGATGGTGCTCAGCACCATGCCCACGATCATCGCGGCGACGCCGACCAGCCATTGCGGATGACGCATCAGGCCGAGCAGCAACCGGAAGAAGAGAGACTCGGAAAGGGGCGCCCGCTGGGCCTGTCGCTGCTGGAGGACAAAGCCGAAGCCGAGGCAGCAGGCGGCACCGATCCCCGGCAGGAACACGCTCACGACGTCGTCCTTTCGGCCCGGCGGCCTGCCAAGAGCCGAACGCGGTCGGCGCCGGTTGCGACGTAGCCGTCGCGGGCGATGACAAACGTGCCCGAGTGGAGGCGGGCGGTGAAGCCGCCGTGTTCCCCGAGCGCCTCGTACGACCGAAGTGCGTGACGTTCGCGCCGCGTACGGGCCGGCCGTTCGGCGGCGGAGGCTTCCACGTGCCTGGTCGGTGTGAGCGTCGCGGGCGTCACGGGTCCTCGCTGCGAGTGGAGCGTGTCGGTCATCTCAGCTCGCTCCTTGCGGTCGGTGTGGGGGGATCCCGTGGTCGGTAGCGCTGTTCATTTCCACGGGCGGCGGACGTCACCCGGTTCGATGGATGCGCACCTTTTGTGGGGTCCCTTCGCGGGCGGGCCGCACGAAGACCCGCTCCTCAGCACGCGGCACCACGACCGGCTCGCGCGGTGGCGGCGGCCTCATGCACAGCGACCCACGCGGAGTGACAAGGGAAGCCCTGCGCAAAAAAGGGTTCCAATGGCTGATCCGAATCGTTGCCGCAGCCGTGTCTCTTATAGGCGAAGTGCGCCCTGCGCCCTGCTGGCCGCGACGTGTACCAGGGCCGGACGACGGTCAAAGCAGCACAGCGCTCGACGTCCCTACACGCATCGTGACGGCGGCAGGAAGGAGTGGACAGTATGAATGCGGACCGTGACGCCATCCGGCTGTCATTGGGCGCATACGTGCTGGAGATGCTGTCGCCCGCAGAGTCGGATCGGGTGTGCGCCCACCTCGCGGAATGCACCGAGTGCCAGGCTGAGTACGCCAAGCTGGCGGGGCTGCCCACCCTGCTCGCGTCGATCACCGAGGCCGAGGCCTCGGGTCGGACCGCGCCCACGCCCAGCGAGGACCGGGCGGACCGGTTGCTGCGACAGGCCGCGCACCGCGCCCGTCCCAGCCCACAGCTGACTGATCCACCCGCCGAGCCGTCCATCCCGCAGGTGCCCGAGCCCGGTCTCTTGGAGCAACTGCTCCGACAGACCACGGCCCGACGTCGCGCGACCCGTCGGCGGCGGCTGGTCAGTGTCGCGGCCGCCTTGACGCTCATGGCCGCGGCCGCCTCCAGCGGCACGTTGCTGGCGATCGCGGGCTTCGCCGGCAGTGAAGTGGCTCAACCGGGAACGACTTCGCCGGCCCCGGTCCGCACCTTGTCGGCAAGCGACCCCGCCACCGGCGTGTTCGCCTCGGTGAAGGTCTCACCCGCCGCCTGGGGCAGCACTTTGCAGGTCACGGCTGAGGGAGCGCCCCCCGGGACCACGTGCAGGCTGCAAGCGGTCGCGGTCACGGGGGACACAGCGACCGCCGCCACCTGGCGGGCCGGCGGTTACTCAGACAGCAACACGATTTCCGGGACAGCACCTGTGCCCCCCGGATCCATCGGCCACTTCGACATATACGCGGCCAACGGCCGAAAGCTCCTCACCATTCCGGCGTAAGGTCATCCGGGCCTCCGGCGCGGAGGAGCAGACACTCGATCGCGTGCTCCACAACAGCCTCTCGCGCGGGCGAGCGCAAGGGCCCGCGCGACCCGGAGTTGGTTGCGGCGTGGACGGTGGTGATCCGTCGGCCGGTAGCCGGATGCCGGGGCGTCGGTTGCGACAGCGCAGCCGCTGTACGTGATGGCAGGGGGCCCAGCAGGACGTGGGCAGTGAATCCGCCGTGCTCGCGGAGCGCCTGTTTCAGCACTTAAGTGCCCTTTGTGACATTTTGAAGATTTACGCACTATGCGATAATTGTTCCATGCCGTGGAGTCTTCCGAAGCGCGGTCCAACGAGTGAGCCGGATGGCTCCGGAAACCGTGTCTCTGGCGGGGGGACCATTTCCGACGCGGACGAGGAACTGCTCCGCACGCTGTACGCCGAGCACGCCGGGCCGCTGTTCCACTTCGTCCTGCGTTTGACCTCGGGAGACTGGCAATGGGCCGAGGATGTGGTGCAGGAGACACTGCTGCGGGCCTGGCAGCACCCCGAGGCGTTCGACCCCGAACGCGGTCCGGCCCGGGCATGGCTCTGTACGGTTGCCCGGCATCTGGTCGTCGACGCCCACCGGGCCCGCCAGGCCAGGCCTACCGAGGTCGATGGCGAGGCGCTGGAACGGGTCGCGGACCGGACGGCCGGGGAAGACGAGATCGAGCAGGCGTTGCAGAGCTGGGCGGTGGCCGACGCCCTCCGGACCCTGTCCCCGGAACACCGTGCCGTGCTGCTGGAGACGTACTACAGGGGCCGGACGATGGTCGAGGCCGCGGAGGTGCTCGACCTTCCGGTAGGCACCGTGAAGTCGCGGACGTACTACGCCTTGAAGGCTCTGCGGCTGGCGCTGCAGGAACGGGGTATCGAGCCGTGACAGCGGCGTGGAGGAGGTGCAGACCATGAAGGGCGACCATGACGCCATCCGGTTGTCCCTGGGCGGGTACGTGCTAGGCGCGCTGTCCCCTGCGGAGACGGAGGGGGTGCGCGCCCACCTCGCGGAATGCGGCGAGTGCCGCGCCGAGCATGCCGAACTGGCGGGGCTGCCCGCGCTGCTCGCGACGGTCAGCGTGGCCGAGGCCGAGGCCGCGGCCGCGCCTGCAGGCGAGGAACTGGCCGATCGGCTCGTACGGCGGGCCGCCGCAAGCGCGCGGCCGCAGCCTGCGGCCGCTGCCGTACGGGGCGTCCCGGGGCGAACCGAAGGAAGCCGGCTCGACCGGTTGCTCCAGCAGGCCGCGTCCCGACGTCGTACCGTCTGGCGGAGGCAGCTGGTGGGGGTCGCCACGGCCACGACGCTCATCGCGGGGGCAGCGTCGGGAGGCACGTGGCTGGCTACCGTCGCGGCCACCAGCGGCCAGGTGGCACAGCCCGCACCGACGTCACCGGCCCCGGTCCGCACATTCTCCGGAACCGACCCCGCCACAGGCGTGACCGCCTCGGTGCAGGTCTCGCCCGCCGCCTGGGGCAGTGACCTGCAGGTCTCGGCCAAGGGAGCGCCCCCGGGGATCACGTGCAGGTTGCAAGCGGTCGGGGTCACGGGCGCCACAGCGACCGCCGCCACCTGGCAGGCCGGCGAGTACCCGGGCGGCGCCAGGATTTCCGGGACGGTACCCATGTCGCCAGGAGCGATCAGTCACTTCGACATCTACGCCGGCAGCAGCCAGAAGCTGCTCACCATTTCGGCGTGAGGCCTCGTCACGACCCCTGTCCCGGGCGGCTGCGGCAGCAGTTCGAGGGCGTGATGTGGCGGTTCATGACCGATGGGCGGCAGCGGGCGCTGCCGGGTGAATTACGGCGCCTGGTCGACCGTTCACAACCGCTTCCGGCAGCGGAGGGCCCGACCTCTACGTGTCGGGCCCTCGGCATGCCCCGCGACCGCGTACGGCCAGCAAGGACGTCATCGACGCCGTCAACCCAGCTCAGCCGCAGTCGACTGAAAAGCGGAGGCCAGGTCGTGCTCGGTGATCTCGTCGGCTGGGCGGTGGAGTGTCCAGCGGTGGAGCCCGCCGTCCATGGGCAGCACCTCGACGACGGTTTCCAGCGGTGGGTAACCGATTCCACCACAGCCGAATTGGCGGATCACGACTGCGGTGTCGTCGTCCAGGCCGAGCAGGATGCGCACAGCGTCCCTCAGTTCGCGAAGGTGCGGACTCGGCCAGGCGATTCCTGGGCGTGGTTCCAGGTGCATGGGAGATACCTCTTGGTTCCGGGAAGAGTGGCCGGTGTCGTAGACGGCGGGCTTCGCCGTGGTGGCTCAGTCGAATGGTGCGCGGGTGGTGGCCCGGTTCGGGATCGCCGGTCTGACGGGTGGTCGGGCAGCGCGGTGTCGTGTGGCCACCGTCATCTGCCAGACCGCGAGGAGCAGCAGCGTTCCGGTTTCGGCGAGGAGACTGAGGATGGCCTGTGGTGCGGGCTGCAGGCCGCGCTCGGTGAATCCGAACACGCCTACGGTGCGCGAGGCGGTGAAGCCGCCGAGGGCCCCGAGCGCGACGCCTGCCGCGGCGGCCCTGAGCAGCAGGGGTGGTGTCCCCAGGAGCAGCAGGGCGGCGAGGGCGAAGGACGCGCTGGCCTGGAGGAGGAACAGGGGGCCGATGATGTGGATGAAGCGGTACTCGTCGACGTAGAGCTGGGCGTGGATGTAACCGCCGGCGGCGAGGGTGGCGGCGGTCGTCCACCGCAAGGCTGGTATGGGGAGTCTTCGGATGTTCATGCCAGCCTCTGATCCTTGATGGCCAGTTCGCGGTCGCCTTGGCGGTAGCCGACGCTGCGGATGCCAAGTGCTTCTTTGAGCTGTCGGGCGGGAACGACCTGCGGGGTGGGGGCAGGGGCACGGCCCGGTTTGGGCAGGGGGTAGGCGGTGGTGGTGGCGGAGTGAAAGGTGATGTTGCCCTCTGTCTTGGTGAACAGCTGGTGGACGTGCCCGTTGAGACAGGTGACAGAGGAGAAGCGGCGCAGGAGGGCGATGACCTTGAGGGCGTCGTCGGTGCTCCAGCCCCACTGCGGGTACATTGCGAACAGCGGGATGTGGCTGAAGACCACGACGGGGGTGTCCGACGGCAGTCCGGCGACGTCCTTGCGAACGAAGTCGATCTGGTCGTTGCCGAGATGGCCGAGCTTCTCCAGGCTCAGGGTGTTGACCAGGGCGATGAAGTGCACGCCGTGGGTGTCGAAGCTGTACCAGCCGTCGCCGAGCGTGCCCATGCCGAAGGTCCGCCGGTAGGCGCGGCCCGCATCGCCGATGGAGTCGTGCTCGCCCGGTACGGTGAAGACACGCTCTGTCCTCATTCCCGCCATCATCTGCTTGACCTGATCGAACTGTCCGGCCGTGGACAGGTGGGTCAGGTCGCCGCTGTGCATGACGAAGTCAGGCCTGAAGCCGAGCGAGTTGACCTGGTTGATCGCTTCGGTGAATGAGCCGGCCACGTCCATGTTCGCAGGGCCCTGGAACCCGATATGGCTGTCGGAGACCTGCACGAACCGCAGCGCGCCGCTTCTCACGGCGGCGGCATCCGCAGTGGCCCCGGCGTTGGTGCCCGGGGAGTCGGCGATGTGGCTGATCACCTCTCCACTGGCCACGGTCAGCACCACGGCGCCGCCGAACCATCCTGCGTGGCGGAGCAGTTGACGCCGAGTCATACCGTGTTCCGTGTCGGGCCGACCGGCGTCGTCGTCCGGCGCTCCGTCGTGACTGTCGTAGTAGTCGGTCATCAGGTCACCTCCACGGTGGCGGTCATGAACGGATGGATGGTGCAGAGGTAGGCGTAGGTGCCGGGTTTGGTGAACGTGTAGCGGTAGGTGGCGTGGGTGGCCAGGGCGGCGGAATGCAACGGGCCGCCCGTTCCGGCACTGGTGACGGTATGGGCGTCGGTGTCCTGGTTGGTCCAGGTCACCGTCGTGCCCACCTTCACCTTCAGAGTGGCCGGGGAGAATGCGAAGTTCTTGATCGCAACGGCGTTCCCGGTCACCGGCGCGGCCGCCGCGCCCTGGCTCGAGTGACTCGTGGGCATGCTCATGCTGGGCATCGGCGACGAGCCGGGAGGGGAGCCCGCCGCGTTCCCCGGCCTCGTGGCACCGGGCATCCCGGGGGTCTGATGCTGACCCGGACCGGGCGTGATGGCCCCGGCTCCGGAGGACGAGGGATGCGACGACGGACCGCACGAACTGAGGAGCCCCAGCGCGCCGGCGGTGGCGATGGTGGCGACGGCCAGTCCGGCCGCAGCGCGTGATCGCGGGCCTGGTGTGCGGAAGTTCAGATGCATGGTGCCGGTTCCTCACTGATCTGGTGGTGACGGGGACTGCGCCGACAGGGGGGCGCAGGCGAGGACAGGGATGTGTGGTGGATGCCGTGTTCACGGCCTCTCTCGATCGCTGCACGCCTCCGTCGCCGCGCAGTGCCGTCGCCGTGGTGTCCGCCGAGTACGGGCCGGGGCCGCGCGGTGGCGGCGACTTCGCAGCGCGGGGACACGACGAGCGTGGCCGGTGCCAGGAGCGCATGCATCGCATGGTGTGTTTCGGGAACCTCTGATCCGTCCTTCGGCATGTAGGGAATCGATGAGGTACTGCGTGCAAGTCGGCTTCTGTCTGGCTCCACGGACAGCGAGGGTCATACGGTTCGGCACATATGCGCTTTTGTGGGACTCCTTGGCATCGCAGCAGATCGGTCGGCCTGCCCGGGCGCTGTGCACGGGCGGCCCCGGTGAGGTCGTGAGGCCAGCCACCGACGAACCTCCCGCGGCACTACGCAGAGTGTTACCGGTGCCTCGCCGTCCGTTACCCAGCACGCCCGGATCAGGGACATCGCCGCGACTGTCGCCTCACCGAACGGGCGGTGCAGAAGATCATCGCCGACCCGGAGCAGGACGGTTACCTCTCCCCCACCCACGAGGGACGCGGCAACACGTACCAGATCGAGCCCACGAGGACCCTTCGCCATTCCGCCGAAGCCAACTTCGGCGTGACGGTGGCCTCACTCCTCTCCCTGCTCGCGCAGGACGAAGCTCACCGCATGGGGCCATCCACCGAGCGAGCGACCGCGCCGGCGTGACATGACTGATTCAGTCCCCGAGCAGGGGCTGCGGCCCGGCATGGTCGAACTGGCGAACTCCACCAGCCGCTGCGACGAGATGGCTTCACGCGTGACGGTGTAGCCGATCGCCGTGCGGGTGTGCGCGGGCGGATGCCCGGGGCGTGCATCCGGTGACGGTCTCCGCTCCCTGCACATGAGGCAGCCACCGTGCAACTCTCCATGTTTGACGGGACGCAGGAGGTGCGCGGTGGCCTTGTCCCGGCCTGACTTACTCCGCCTGCTGGAGTCACTACGTTCGGCGGACCGACTCGAATGGCGGACTTCCTGATGACCTACCCGACCCGGCCGGTCGACATCGGCGGCTCCCTGCTTCCGGCCGACCGCCGGTGGTCATCAGTCACACCGCCTGCAACAACGACTCCACGCTGGGCTCCCACCGGCCGCTGGGCAATCGGGCCCACCGCACCTGGGGAGCCGGCCCGCACAGCCGCCCGGCCAGATCGCATGCGTACCTCAGCGCCGAAGCCGCCATCCACCATGCCGTCGACGTTCTGCCCGTGACGGACCTCGACGGCCGCCGGGACGACGTCGTCTGGCGTCTTCCTCCCTTCCACCGCTGCCTGGTCGCCCTGCCCGTCACCTTCCACAGCAGCTGAAGGAGACCTCACCGTGTCCGAACAGCACATACTCGTCCTCGACCCGACCGGATCCGACCCGGACGCCGAACACCGGGCCCTGCGTGAGCGCGGCCCGGCGACGCTGGTGGACATCCTCGGCGTGCGCGCCTGGTCGGTCTCCGACCCGGCCCTCCTCAAGCAGCTCCTGACCAGCAAGGACGTCTCCAAGGACGGCCGCGCCCACTGGCCGGCCTTCGCAGAGACCGTCACCGCCTGGCCGCTGGCCCTGTGGGTCGTGGCGGAGAACATGTTCACCGCCTACGGCAAGGATCACAGCCGCCTGCGCCGCATGGTGGCCCCCGCTTTCTCCGCCCGCCGTACCGCCGCCCTCCAGGTGGACATCGAGGCCCTCGTCGACGGCATCCTCGACGGCCTCCCGGCCGACGGGACGGTCGACCTGCGCGAGCACTTCGCCTACCCGCTCCCGATCGCTGTCATCGGCAAGCTCGTGGGCGTCCCCGCCGACCAGCGCGCCGAGTTCCGCACCGTGGTGGACAACGTGTTCGCCACCCATCTCTCCGTCGAGGAGCAGGCCGCGAACACCGCCGCCCTCTACGGCCTGCTGGACGTCCTGATCGAGACCAAGCGCACTGAGCCCGGTGAGGACATGGCCTCGCTGCTGATCGCCACCCGCGACGAGGAAGACGGCTCCGCCCTCAGCCACGCCGAGCTACGCGACACGCTCCTGCTGGTGATCAGCGCCGGATACGAGACCACCGTCAACGTGATCGACCAGGCCATCACCACCCTGCTGACCGATCCCCAGCAGCTCGCCCACATCCGGGAAGGCCGCTGCACCTGGCAGGACGTCGTCGAGGAGACCCTGCGCCACCAGCCCGCGGTCAAGCACCTTCCCCTGCGCTATGCCCGCACCGACATCCCGCTCCCCGACGGCCAGACGATCAAGGCCGGCGAGGCGATCCTTGCCTCCTACGCCGCCGCCAACCGCCATCCCGACTGGCACGAGGAGGCCGACCGTTTCGACGCCATGCGCCCCAGCAAGGAACACCTCGCCTTCGGACACGGCGTTCACTTCTGCCTCGGTGCCCCGCTGGCCCGACTCGAAGTCGCCACCGCGCTGCGCCTGTTCTTCGAACGCTTCCCCGACGCCCGACTCGCCACGGAGCGAACCGCGCTGAAGAAACTGCCGAGCCTCATCAGCAACGGGCACGCCTCCGTCCCCGTGCGCCTGCGCCCGATGTCGGGCCACTGACCGATACCGACGGGGATGACCACCATGACTGCCCCCGCCCCGACCACGCCGCTCACCCGGCCGAGAGGCGCATCACCCAGCACGTGGTGAGAGCCGGCTGGGTGATGCGCCCACTATCGCCGCCCTCGCCCTCGAAGCCGGTGTCCCGCGCAACGCACTCACCCAGCCACCCAGCATCGCCCTTGCTCTCCGAGCCGACGTGATCCGAGGGGCCTAGATCAACTCGCGGGAGCAAGAGCACCAGACCAGTCAAGATGTGCGTTGCGTGAACGTGCGAGATACTTTGAGGCGCTCTGGGTCGAAGGCGTCGGTTGCGCCGGCACCGTGGTTGCCCGGGCCGTCGTTCCACCCGAGTATCTTGCGAGCCACCCCCTTCACACGTGGGTGGCTGGGCTTGAGCGCGATCTCGAAGTGAGATTCCTTCGGCGTCTTGAAGTCACCGCCCCAGGCCACGACGCCATCAAGTTCAGCGAGGATGTCGCGGACGACGACAAGTTCGTTCGGGTACAGGTTGTCCTTCGCGCCGACCGGATACGCGACGGGTCGGATTGCTATCGCGCTTCCGGACAGGTAGTTCGACTCATATGCCTCGGCCACCTCACGGTTGATGGTCCAACCGTGAACGTCACCGGCCCGCAGGGAGTCGATCTCGTAGTGGAATCTTCGGGCCACGTGCAGCAGGATCGTGGCCGCGTCGCCCTCGGCGAGTGAGACCTTCCGGCCACTGCCCTCAATGGTGAACGCTGTTGCCTCGTCCAGGACGGACCAGCCGTTCTTCGACGTTGCGCTCTTCCACGTGCGAGTGTCGGCGGAGGCCACTGCGGTTCCGCTGAGGTTGACGAGTGTTGCGGCTACCGCAGCGCCGGACGTGGCGCCGATGAACCGGCGTCGTGACAGACCAGTCTGGGTCATGACTGACTTTCCTTTCGGGGCAAGCGAGTGAGGTGGGTGATGCCGAACTTCACGAGGACGGCCATGGCGACGATGGAGATGACGGCGCACACCGCAAGGGACGGGTTGACCCACGCGGGAACCAGATCGAAGTGTGCATTGCACCTGTTGTGCAGTGGGAAGAACTTCTGGAACTCCGCTGCGTGCGCATCCCTGTACGCCCTGTCGTAGTGCACGTGATGGACGAACTGGCACGTTTCGCGGACATCGAGCCCTGTCCTGAACACGCCCCAGATCCACGCCAAGAGGCCCGCGAAGAGAGAGACAGAGCACACGCGTACCCACCACAGCGGGCGCCGCCATGATCGGTCTCGAAGTCCGGTCACGATACGGAAGACATTCCACAGGTTCCACACCAACCAGACGACGAGGATCAGTGCGGCGATAAGGGCTCCGGCTTGCTTCATTCCGTAGTTCTATCTGTCGTCACTGGGCGGCGCGTGAGCGGGCCGCCTTGAGGTACTTTTCGTGGTTCGCCTGGTACAGAGACAGCTTGGCGGTCTCCGTACCCATACGAGCCAGCAGTGCGTCGACGAAGCCCTGCTCGAAGTTGCTGAGCTTGTCACCGCCGCCGGGGAGGTTCTGGTAGTCGCTCGGAGACACCACTCCGGCGAGGGTGATGAGTTGGAGCTGAGCGACGGATAGCGTCGCGTCCACCGCGGTCAAGGCGTTGTGCGCGGAAGTCTTGCAGTCGGTGGCGTTGCCCCACCTGTTGGTGAAATAGTCGTTGAAACGCTTGAGGCCGCCGCCGCCGTTGTAGTGGTCCCTCACAGCATCGACGATGGTCTTGCCGCCATTTACAGCCCGGGCGAGAAGGTATCCGTCGGCGTCCTCGATGAGATCGTTGAATCCGAACGATGAATTGACCCCGGGTACCGCGAGTTTGGCGTGGGCGAACTGCAGCGGATCGGCATACTCCTGCTCGGAGTTGCGCCAATCGGCCCAGAACGTCATCAAGTCGCCTGCCCAACCGCCGACATCGCCCCCGTTGGCCGATTTCTTGTTGTCCGGCTGCGCCGTCAGGAGGTGGGCGTTGGCCGTGGCCATCATGTGCTCGGCGCCGAGCTGGTAGCCGGTGAAGGGATCGGTGAACAGGGCCTTGACGCTCATGCCGTTGGAGTTGCAGTAGTCGACGAACCCACTGTCGTACGAGCCGATGAGGTACCACCAGCCGACCTTGTTCGCGAGGTCCTTGTCGCCGTACGAGTGGTGGCGGATGTACTCCATGACGAGCTGACTGCGCTTCTGGCCGCTGGCACCGTAGGAGCCCGCCAGGTCGTACAGCTTTTGGACGTAGGCGATGAAGTCGTCGGCAGGGCCACCGGCGTCGCTCACCGACGAGACGCCGCGGTCGAGGCCGGAGACCGCGTCGTTGTCCAGATCGAACCCGTCGGAGCCGTTGGTGACGTGGAATTCCTTGATCTGGTTGAAGGTCCAGTTCCTGGGGATGGGGAAGCCGAGGTTTCCGGAGAACCCGTAGGACATGCCGGAAATGAAGGAGTAACGGGCGAACGTCTTGTTGCTCACGGTGCTGCAGACGTTCCTGGATCCGTACACACCGTGCGTGTACTTCTTTCCTTGGCTGGCCAGGGCCGCCTGCACACCGTGGAAGTACGGCACGATGGAGCTGGCGATCTCCTCGCCGGTCGCGTCGTAGTCGACGGCGAAGTAGATGGTGGTACCGCGATTGAAGCCGTAGTCGGAGGCGCACTTGTGTGCGTTCAGACCGTGTGAGTAGCCGTTGGTGTAGGTGAAGTCCGCGAGCCGGCGGGCATTGTCCTGGTAGATCGGGAAGACCTTGAGGCCTGCACCGAAGATGACGTCCAGTTCACCCGGCTTGATCTCCTTGTCGAGAGTGGAGCCGGGCGGGTCGTATATGTAACGGCCGACAAATCGGTAGCCGTTGTCGAACAGCCACTTGGCGCGGGAGCTGGTGATCTCGTACCGCGTATCCGAGCCGGTCACAGCACGATCCGGGTCTCCCATGGAGACCAGGAGCTGTGCCCATGTCTCGTAGTCACCGTTCCCGTTCGCGGTCAGCTTGTTGAATCGCTGGAATAGTTGGACCCATTGGGTGAGCCCGGAGTCGTAGGAGGAACGCCATGTCGTGTTGACGTCGTTGCCGTCGCTGTCGTAGGTGGGTGAGTTGAAGAGGCATATGGCGGAGAAGAGTTGGACGAAGACGCCGGAGCTGCCCTGGGTGAGCGTGTGGGACTGCAACCCTGCCTGGGTGGCTGGCCCGAAGTTACCGTTCGGAGCGGCGATGCCCAGTTCGTACTGCAGGGCGATCATCAGTGACTTCTGGACGTCGCGGGAGTAGATGCCGTCGCACGGGCCGATGCTGTAGGCGCTCCTGGTCCAGTAGCGGCCGTTGAGCCACTGCTGGATCTCGCGGATCCCGTCGGTTCCGCCCGCGACGACGACGTATGCGTCCATGTTCATCAAGGCCTTGGCGACCTGGACGTTGATGACTCCTTCGCCACCAATGCCCATGTTGGACCGCAGCTTTGCGACGGCATCACGGGTGACGCCGGTGAACCAGCCCTCACTGCCTGGCTCGACGGCCCAGTAGCCCTTGCACCACAGGGCGTACTCGAGGATGGCAACGATGTTGCGGTTGGTGTCCCACTCGAAGCCGATGTCGCCGAGGGCGGCGAACTTCGAGGCCGTGGTGGGGCCGAAGGACGCCACGACCGGGCTGATGCCGAGTTCGTGTTGAAGTGCCATGACCAGGGAGTTCATGGTCCCCCAACCGGTCTGGCCGTTCTCCGGGCAGGCGACGTAGCCGGCGACGCTGCCGTAGTTGGAGTTGACCCACTTCTGGGCTCTGAGGACTTGTTCGTCTGCCACAGCTGTTTCCTTTCGCGTGAAACCAGGTGCAAGTGGCGCGATCCGGGCGGACCGCGCCAGGGAGGTGAGGTCAGTGCCGCAGTGCTTCGACGGGTTGGATGCGGCTTGCACGCCAGGACGGATACAGGCCGACGAGGAGACCGGTGGCGAGCCCGAGTGCGGGGGCAGCGGCGAGGGTCGCCGGGTCGAGGACGGGCGTCCATTCGTCACTGACGGCGTTGCGAAGGGCCTTGCGCTTGGTGTACACGCCAGCGGCCTCGACCCCGTTCACCCGGGCCATCTTCTGGTCGGCGTCCTGGGGGAACGCCAGAGGTATGTGGTCGGCGTCGCGGCCGCTCGTGTCCTCCACGGTCACTTGGGTGGCGGTGAGGCGGTTGAAGCGGGTGTCGATCGACGCGACCATGGTGGATCCTTCGTGACAGCGTCTCCTCGGGCCGGTAGACGCCGCGTCCCGATTCAGTACTGCTCCATCCGGTCGACGTAAATCTTCGGGTGCTGCGGGATGGGCCCGAGATGGACGCCGCCGATAGTGCTGGTCTGGCTGTCGCTGCCATGGGCAGGCACATCGGTCAGGCGGTAGGTGTTCGTGCCTACCCAGTCGACGCCGTTCCCGACGCTGATCTCGATGTAGTAGTTGGCGCTGTCCTCGGTGTCGTTGCGCACGGTGACCGTGGTCCGCACGCCGTCGGCCTCCGGGGTGGCGGACACCGTCAGGTTGCCGTAGAAGAGCACCCTGGTGGCGCCGTCCTGTGAGAAGGAGGGCGTCGGCTCGGCGTCCCCCGCCGGTTCCCCGGAGGTGGCGACGGCGGTCGGCGTGTCCGGCCGCGCCGACGAAGAGACCACCGCGGTCGGCGTCTCAGGGCGGTGGGCGTTGTCCTCCCCGGCGCCGCAACCGGTCGTCAGGAGCAGTACGGCGAGGCCGGACATGCCCCGGCCCTTCCACGGTGTGGCCGGGCCGGGACGGAGCGGGCGGGACGGGAGGTGCATCAGTTGCATGATCCGACACTGAGGTAGTTGTCGACCAGGACCTTGCCGGTGGCGTCTTCCATGTAGGAGTACGCCTGGCCGCAGTAACCCTTGCTCTGGTAGACGGGACCGGCGTACTGGGAGAAGGCGCCGAAGTCCTCGGTGTCCGCGGTGGCGGTGTAGTTGTCCTTGAGCCGGATGCCCATGTAGTGCGTGATGCCGGTGTCGTTGAAGAACACGGCGCAGATGGGCCGGTCGTACAGGGTGTTGCTACCGCTGTAGGTGCCGTTCCACCACGTGTACGCGGTGCCGTAGGTGCCGTACCGCGCGGCGCTCACCGAGATGGTGTAGCCCGATCCGCACACGTTGGCGGCGGCGACCGCGGCGGCGGTGTCGGCCTTCAGAACCTCTTCGGTCCCGCTCGCGGCTTTGATGGCGACTTTGAGACCGCCCGTCCCGCTCACCGCGGTGGACTGCGCGGCCAACGGCTTCGCTTCGGAACGTGGTTGATCCTGGGAGGCCGCGCCCGCAGGCGCGGCGACAGCCCCAACGAGAGCAACAGCGACCAGCGAGGCACGGATGGCCAAGCTCATTGAAGACTCCTTGATGCGACCGGAGTTGGCGATCGGACACGAATGCGCGCCCCAGCGTCGTCCAGAAGTGATCCCGCTTTCAAGGGATCTTCAGGCAGTGGCTCCATGGAGGCGATCATTGGCCGAAACATGACATCGATGTCACGGCTGACCAAGGTGGGGGCGCGACTTCACCGCTGTCGGTCCGCTCTGCCGCCCGCCAGCAGGCCCGGGTCCTCGACCACCTGCGGATCGGCCGGGAGGAGGGCGCCGAGGTTGTGATCGGCGGTGGCCGGCTCGGCGGGGAGGCGTACGACCGGGGCTTCTTCGTGGAGCCGACGATCTTCGACCGGGTGGCGCCGGACATGCAAATCGCGCAGGAGGAGATCTTCGACCCGGTACCCTCCGGGCCAGTGGGCCGGCGTCGGCGCACCGGGGCGGAGCGGGCCGGAGGCAGGAGCGGCGCCCCGAGCGGAATCGGGAAGCCCGCCCGGCGGTGCGGAGCCCAGCCGGGCGCTTGAACCAGAGAAGTGGCCGCGAGGTATGACGAACTCGCGGTCCGCTACGAGGCGACCGTCCTGGTAGCGGCCATCGACGAATGGTTGTGACCAGACGTTTCGCTCACCTCCTGGCTAGCCTGAGCGACCGTGAACAGACGACGGCGGGGGAAACTGGCCAAGCGTCTCGTCGAGGCGGCGACCTTCGGCGACAGCACCCAGATCAACGCTCTGCTGCGAGCCGGGGCCCGCCCGGAGGCAACCGACGCCGAGGGCACCACGCCTCTCTACGCGGCATCAGTCACCGGAGCCACCGACAACGTCCTGTGCCTGCTGGCAGCCGGGGCCTTACCCAACACCGAGAGCGGACGCGGGACGGAAGGCACACCCGACTACGGTGCCCCGGCAGCCTCCTGGCCTCGGGCGCCGGGGCCGGCGAGTTCCAGGACGCGCCGCGGCTGGGCCTGCAGGCCGGACAGTTCCAGTGCTCCGCCCTGTGCCTCGCTGTGCCGGTGCAGGCTGTGCAGCAGGGCCAGGCCGCTGGCGTCCATGAACGACACCCCCGCCATGTCCAGGCAGAGGGTGCGGTCGCGGACGCTCACCGCGTCGGTGACCTGGGTGATCCGCGGGCAGGTGTCGAAGTCCAGCTCGCCCGCGACAGTGATGACGATGCGATCGTGCCGGCTGCTGACGCGTACGTCGAATGAGGGCATGGTGGAACCACCGTTCGGGTTCGAAGCCCATCACGGTCGGCTCCCACTGCGGGAAGTAGGCCGTCAAGCGCGCGGCAGGGGCCGCTCACAGCCGAGCGAGACCACCCGCACCGTCCATCGGCCACACCTGCACGGTCACCGCACGGCGGCGCGGGGTCTCCCACCAGACCAGGCTGGTTCTCCCTGCAGGGTGTCACATCCGCGTCCGCTCGGACAGGCGCCGGACGACGGCGGCCGGTTCCCTCCGCGCCGGGGGGCCGCCCCCGGCCGAGAGCGGGTCATCCCGACCGGCCCCGGACGGGCTCCCAGAACAAGCTTGGAAGAGAGGACGTTTGTTCGGGCCGAGACGGTGCACACGATGAACTAACACAGTCTTTACACGACGAAGCGGAGACACACACATGGGCATCCTCGCGTGGATCATCATCGGCCTGCTCGCCGGCGCCATCGCCAAGGCCATCATGCCGGGCAAGGACCCGGGCGGCATCATCGTCACCATGCTCATCGGCATCGTCGGCGGTCTGCTCGGGGGCTGGCTCGGCAAGGTCATCTTCGGAGTCGACTCCATCGACGGCTTCTTCGACCTCTCCACCTGGATCGCGGCGATCGTCGGCTCCCTCATCCTGCTGGTGCTCTACCGACTCGTCACCGGCAACCGGCGCTCGCACCGCCACGCGTGACGCCGCACGGCCGCCATATGACGAGATCGGCTCCCTCCCGTGAACGGAGGGAGCCGATCTCGTCATATGGTGAAGGAGAACCGCGGCGGGTCACAGTGCCGCGGTGGTCCCCTCCCCGGATCCGCTCGCCGCGAGCCACTCGTCCCAGCCCAGGTTGAAGTCGGCGTACCCGTTGTCGGCCGGGGCCTTGGCGCGGGACGAGCCCGTGATGGTGACGGGATCGCCCTGCTTGACCTGGCCGTAGAACCACTTGGCGTCCGACATGGACAGGTGGACGCAGCCGTGCGAGCCGCGGGCGCTGCCGCTGCCCGGGTTGGGGTCACCGGTCGAGTAGTGCACGTAGGTGCCGGACTGGGTGAGGTGGACGTCCCAGGGCAGGGTCAGGTCGTAGTAGTCGGAGCTGCCCTTGTCGCAGCTGATGCCGACGCTGCAGGAGGTCATGTGGACCTTCTCCTGCTTGTCGATGACGGCCATCGTGCCGTTCCACGTCGGGTACTGGGAACTGCCCGCGTTGATCGCCAGGGTGCGCACCAGCTTGCCGTTCCTGGTCACCTTCATGGTGTGGCCGGTCACCGACACATCCGCGCGCACGTCGTCGCCGACCGTGAAGCTGTGCGTGTAACCGTGCACGCCGTAGCGGCCGTTGCCGTTGCTCACGCCCTGCATGTCGGCCTCGATCTTCACCTTCGTACCTGCCGGCCAGTACGTCTTCGGACGCCAGTCGGCACGCTTGTCGCCGAACCAGTGCCAGGCGCCGGCCACCGGCTGCGAGGCGCTCACCTTCATGTGCTTCTCCACGCCGGCCCGTGCCTTCTGGGCCACGGGGTCGGTGAAGACCACCGAGATCGGCATGGCGACGCCGACCGTGGTCCCCGTCTGCGGGGTGATGGTCTCCAGCAGCATCGGCGGCCCCTTGGGCTTCGTCGGCGACGGCGAGGCGCCGGCGCTGTGCCCGCCGGGCGCCTTCGCGTCGTCGCCGCCCGCCTTGTCGTCGCCGGTGCCTCCGCACGCGCTCACCGCGAACAGCATCGCGCCCGTCACGACTGCGATCCCTATGCCGCTCTTGCCCCGTCCCACGAACTGCCCCACTTTCTCTTCATTCGGCCATGTCAGGCCCAACTCCCTGTCAGACAGTGAGGAAGCGGGCCACAGTTGCGTGTATCGCGTAAAGCGTGTTCCAAAACTCGGAGCACGACGGCACGGACACGAGCGGGAGGCACCGGACGGGCAGGGGCGGTCGGGGAGCCCGCTCAGCGGACGACGTCGAACACGTTCTTCTGCAGGCCGTTGGCGTAGGCCTCGTGCTCGACCAGCTTCAGCTTCTGGGCGTCCTTGTCCGTGTCGCTGAACAGCCGCTTGCCCGCGCCGAGCAGGAGCGGGAAGACCAGCAGGTGGTACCGGTCGATGAGGCCGGCGTCGGAGAGGGACCGGTTCAGGGAGGCGCTGCCGTGGACGATGATCGGGCCGCCCTCGGTCTCCTTCAGCGCGGCGACCTCGTCGAGCGAGCGCAGGATCGTGGTCTCGCCCCAGTCGGGCACGAGGTCGTCCTCGGTGAGGGTGGTGGAGACGACGAACTTCGGCATGACCTTGTAGTCGGCGAATTCCGTCATGTCCGGCCACACGGGGCTGAACGCCTCGTAGCTCAGCCGGCCCATCAGCATCGCGGTGGCTTCCTTCTGCTCCCGCCCCTTGATCTCGAAGGCCTCCGGGAGGAACTCGGCGTGCTTGAAGGTCCAGCCGGAGTTCCGGTAACCGGGCTCGCCGCCCGGGGCCTCCACGACGCCGTCGAGCGAGACGAAGGCGGTGCTGATCAGAGTGCGCATCCTGGGTCCTCGGTGTGTTGTGTCCGGGTTCTGACGGGCGGTCCGTGCAGGCCGCGGCCGCGCTCGCGGCCGAGACGCACCATTCAGGATGTACGACCGCCGGCCGGGCGAGAACTCATCGGCCGCCGCCCCACCCGTACGACGGAACGGGCGGCCCGCGCTCGGCTCCGCCCCGCGCGGCTGCGCCGGCCGGCGTGATCGCGCGGCCCCGGGGCAGTCGCCTCGTAACCGACCCTGGGAGGTTGCGTGTTCGAAGGCTTCGAGACGACGCGCTGCGAGGGCGACGGCGCGCGACTGCGCGTGCGTCACGGCGGCGAGGGCCCCGGCGTCCTGCTCCTGCACGGGCACCCGCGCACGCACGCCACCTGGCACCGGGTCGCCCCGCTGCTCGCTTCGGCCGGCTACACCGTCGTCTGCCCCGACCTGCGCGGCTACGGCCAGTCCGACAAGCCCGCGACCGACCCGGAGCACCGCCCCTACGCCAAGCGCGCCATGGCCGGCGACTGCCTCGCGGTCATGCGCCGGCTCGGACACGAGCGGTTCGCGGTGGTGGGACACGACCGGGGCGCGTACGTGGCCACACGCCTGGCCCTGGACCACCCCGAGGCCGTGTCCGCCCTCAGCGTGCTGGACGCCGTCCCCATCGCGGAGGCGCTCGCGCGCTGTGACGCCGGGTTCGCGGCGAGCTGGTGGCACTGGTTCTTCCTCGGACAGACGGACAAACCCGCGGAACGCGTCATCAACGCCGACCCCGACGCCTGGTACAAGGCCGGTGCCGAGCAGATGGGCGCGGAGGCGTACGAGGACTTCAGGCGGGCGATCCACGACCCGGCCACCGTGCACGCCATGTGCGAGGACTACCGCGCCGGTCTCGGGGTCGACCGGGAGCACGACGAGGCCGACCGGCGGGCCGGCCGGCGTATCGGCTGCCCGCTGCAGGTGCTGTGGGCCACCCGTGACGACATGGCCGGCCTCTACGGGGACGTGCTCGGCGTCTGGCGCGACTGGGCGGGCGACCGGCTGGTGGGCGGCCCGGTCGACTCCGGACACCACATCGCCGAGGACGCTCCCGAGGCGCTCGTCGCCGAACTGCGCGCGTTCTGGGAAGGGACTCCGGGCGCGGCCGGCCACGAGTGACACGGGGGCGTCGTCGGCGGCGTGCGACGGCGGTGGTGCATACCGTGATCCTTCGGGGGCACACGAGTCACGGATGTCACGGGCCCCCGGGTGACGGCCCGTCTTCGAGAGAGGTTGTCGCTGTGCTGCTGCCTGCGGAGAAGGAACTGCGTTCGGTGCTGGCTCGATTCGCCGATGCCCGCTTCCGCCATGACCTGCGGCCCACCGGCCGCTCGAGCAGAGAGCTGGAGGACACTTCCTACACGCTCTGCGTCATGACCGGCACCCAGACGATCGACGAGGCCCTCGCCGCCGCCGACGCCCTCCTGGCACAGCTCTGCGCGAACCGGCGTACGGCCACGCGGACGTCCCAGTCCCTGGCCGCCTGAGCCGACGGCCCGTTCGACGGGGCACGCGGGCGCGGGGCGGCCGGCCCCGCGCCCGCGGCGCACGCACCGGCCGACGCATCATGGAGGTATGCGAACGCGACCCGTGCTGGTGTACGACGGCGACTGCGGCTTCTGCACGGCCTCGGTGAACCTCGTACGACGGTGGATCAGGCCCCCTTGCGACATCACGGCCCGCCAGTGGGCCGAACTGGAGACTCTGGGCGTCACCGAGGAACGGGCCGAGTACGAGGCGCTGTGGGTCACGCCCGACGGAACCGTGTACGGCGGCGCGCAGGCGGTGGCGAAACTGCTGTCGAGCGCACGCGGCGGCTGGGCCGTCGCCGGAGCGGTGCTGCAGCTCGCGCCGGTGCGTCTGCTCGCCCACGGCGTCTACCGCGCCGTCGCCCGCAACCGCCACCGGCTGCCGGGCAGTACGGCCGCCTGTTCCGTACCCGCCGGCCGGACGCCGGGAAAGGCGCGGAAGGACTGACGGGGGTCCCGCCGGCAGCCCCCGGCTTCCGTCACGGCCCTCCGCGGGCGGCGGGGCTTGTGATGCGCCGTCGCGTCTGGTTGGGTACCAGCGCCGCCGGCACGTCGGACGCGTCCGGCGGGCGGGAAACGGAGCTGGTGACGTGGGCACGACGGTACGGCGGGACGGCTCGTGGGAGCTGCCCGAGGGGCTGGGGCAGGCGATCCGCGGCACCGCCGAGGAGATAGCCGCGCTGGTGCGGAGCGCGGGCGACACGGCACTGTCCGTGCCGGGGTCGGAGTGGACCGTCGGTGAGGTTGCCGCACACCTCGCCATGGCGAACGAGCTGATGGCCGACTTGGCCGCCGGGCGGGAGCGTCCCTATGGCGACGGAACACCGCGAAGTCTCGCGGCGGCGAACGCGCAGTCCCTCGCCGCCTTCACGGAACGCCGGGCGGGGCCGCTCGCGACGATGATCACGGAGCAGGCCGGGGCGTTCCTCGACGCCCTGTCGCGCACCGCGGCCGACGGTCCGGCGCCGGCCACGCCGTTGGGCGTGATGGACCGGTCCGTTCTCGCCTCGTACCTGCTCACGCACATGCTCGGCCACGGATACGACCTGGCTCGCGCGATGCGACGCCCGCACATGGTCGACCCGGCCCGGGTCAGCCTGTGCATGCCGTTCATGCTGTCGGTCATGCCGCGTGTGGCCGACCCCGTGGCCACGGCCCGGCTCAGGGCCCGTTACCGCATCCGGCTGCGCGGGGGCGCGGAGTTCGCGGTGTCGCTCGACGGCGGTGAGGTGCGGGTGACGCCCGGGCCGCCGCAGCGGCGCGCGGACTGCACCATCCTGCTCGGCCCCGTGGCCTTCCTGCTCATCGCCCTGGGCCGGCTCGATCCCTGGCGGGCGATCGCCCGGGGGCAGGTCCTCGCCTGGGGTCCCCGCCCCTGGCTCGGCCCGCGTTTCCCGGCCCTGTTCACCGCACCATGAGCGGCCCTCGGCGACTCACCGGGCCGGCCTGCCGTGCAGGTCGGTGCCGGGAGGACCACCTGGACGCGCCGTCGGTTCCGGGTGGTTGGGCGTCCGGCCGGGTTCTCAGTACGCGGAGTTGACGTTGTCGATGGAACCGTAGCGGTGCGCCGCGTAGTTGGCGGCCGCGGTGATGTTGGCGACCGGGTCGGTGACGCTGTTGGCGGTGCCGGGGACGTGGTAGGCCTTGAAGGTGGGGTCGATCACCTGCAGCAGGCCCTTGGACGGGATCCCGTTCTGCGCGTTGACGTCCCAGTTGTTCTGGGCGTTGGGGTTGCCGCCGGACTCGCGCATGATGTTGCGGTGCAGGCCTTCGTAGCTGCCCGGGATGCCCTTCTCCTTCATGATGGCCAGCGACTGCTTGATCCAGCCGTCGAGGTTCCCGGAAACGCTGCCGGTGCCGCTCTTGGGGGCGGTGCTGCCGTCGCGCGCGGGGGCGGTGACGGTGTGGGCGGTCTGCCGGGCCTCGGCGGCCTGCGCGGAAGCCGGCATCAGGGTGAGGGCCACGGTCGCGGCGCCAGTCGTGGCGATGCCGGTCAGAGCGAGGGTGCGCAGGCGGGCAAGGCGGCGGTTGGCGGTGATCGCGGTCATAGGTGAGGGACTCCTGGGTGTCTGCGGGTAGCGCCGGCCGGGTGCCGGTCGCGCTGCAGGGCTCCGGGGCGGGACCCGTGCCGCACGAGGCGGCGGGCACACCCGGCGATGGACGCCCGGTCGCCCCGCGGTGTGCGGGGCGGCAACGAGCAACATGTTTGGCAGGCCCGCCGATACCGCGCAAGAGTGTGACCTACTACCCAGGAGAGTAGACATGCCTCATATCGGACTTCTCGCCGCCTGATCGCCCCCGTCGCCGCGGACCGCTCCTACGACCTCGCTTAGGACGTGACATGGCTCCTATGGGCCGCGTCACGTCCTTTCGCGCGATTTCGCGCCCCGGGACCGGTCCGCCGGGACCGGTCCCGGGCCGGTCACTGGCCGACTCTTCCGTCCACGCACTCGCGCAGCAGGTCGGCGTGGCCGCAGTGGCGGGCGTACTCGTCGATCCTGTGCACCAGCAGCTCCCGCACGGCGATGCCGTCCTTCCCGACGCGCTCGCCCAGATCCCGGTACGCGGCGAGCGCGGCGTCGGTGGCGGCCTGCTCACGCTCCAGATCGGCGAGGGCCGCGTCGACCACGGACTGCTCCGCGACGGCTTCCAGGAAGTCGGCGTCCCGCGCCCCGTACAGCTTCGGCAGCGGTTCGCCGTCGCCGAGCCAGTTGCGCCAGTCCCTCTCCACCTCGGCGAGGTGCCGGAGCAGCCCGAGCAGCGACATCGTCGACGGCGGGACGGACCTGCGGGCCAGTTGTTCCGCGTCCAGCCCCTCGCACTTCATCCGCAGGGTCAGGCGGTAGTTCGCCAGGAAGTCGGTGAGCGTGGCCAGTTCGCCCTCCGGACTGTTCTCGTTGTTGCGCGGGTCGTCGTCCGGGTCCGACCACATGTCGGGGTAGACGGTCGCCTGTGTCCAGCGCGCGGGTTGATCGCTCATGCGTGGCATGGTGGCCAACGGCCGCCCGGGTCCGCCACCGAGTTTCTGGCCCGCGCCGGGGTGGGCCGGTCACGACCGGGAGGGGCGAGCCGGCCGGCTCGGGAGGGGGACGAGCCGGCCGGCTCGCGCCCGGGGCCGCCGCGCTCCCGCCCGCCGCGCGTCAGCGCCCCATCAGCGGCACGTCAGGGGGGCCTGCCAGTCTCGTTCACGTGAACGGGCCGGGAAAACGCCGGGCCGGGAACGAGGAGAGGTGCCCGGAGTGGTTTATCGGGGACCAGCGAGCACGCTCACGGTCGGGCCCCTGCACGGGCCCACGCAGGTTCGAATCCTGCCCTCTCCGCCACACGCGCGACCGGCCCAGACCCTGGGCCGCCCGTACACGACGAGTGCCCGGCCGGCTGGCCCACGCCCTGGGCGGGGCGGCGTTTCGCAGCGATCGCGGGGCCGCCCGCCGTCTAACCTCGACGCGTGGGGCAGCCGGAGCAGCAGGCCGAGGGCGCGGGGCCGTTCGTCACCAGGCTGACGTCACACCCTCCCGGCGGTGGGACCGTGGTGTGGGAGTCACGAGACGCCCGGCGGCGCGGCACGGTCGTCGTCCGTCCGCCCGGCGCCGCACACAGCCGTCACGCCCGCGCGGACGCGGTGTCCGTCGGCCGGCTGCGCAGGCTCAACGTCATCGCGGCGTCCGCCTTCGTCATCGGCGGAGCCCTCTTCTCGGTGGGCGCGGGCATCGCCCAGTTCGGCTCAGGTGACGCCTTGCGGTGCGCCGCCGTCTACTTCGCCGGCGGTCTGTTCTTCAACACCGGCGGCTACGTGTCACTGCTCCAGGTGATCAACGCTCCGCTCCACGCCGGGGGCCGGCTGATCACGCGCCGCTGGCGCTGGTGGAGCTACGAGCCGATGCGGCTGGACTGGCTGAGCGCGTTCGTGCTCCTCGCCGGCACCCTGGTGTTCGCCGTCAACCTGATCGACTCGTTCCTGCGGGGCCTGAGCATCCAGCAGACCAACCGCTTGATCTGGGTGCCCGACGTGATCGGCTGCGTGCTCTTCCTGATCTCCGGGCACCTGGGATTCGCCGAGATCTGTCACGGCGGCCGCCCCTGCGCCCGCCCGCGCAGTCCCGGCTGGTGGATCGTCGCGGTGAACCAGCTCGGCTCCGCCCTGTTCATGGTCTCTGCCGTCGCCGCCTTCGACCGCCCCGTCACCGGCGACCTCGTCAGCACCGGCATCGCGAACTGGGGCACGCTCACGGGCGCCCTGTGCTTCTCCGTCGCCGGTGTTCTCCAGCTCTGCGAACACCCCTGACCGATGGGCGGGCCGGGGGGCCGGGCCGTGGTTTCTCCCCTTCAGTGGGGCAGACGGGGTACAAGGGACAGGCAAGGGCCTCGCACGGCGCGTCGAGCGGCGGCGCGGAGCCGGAACAGATGAGCGGGAGGCGAGGACATGGGGCGGCCGGAGAGCACGGAGACGCGCGACGAGCGGATCCGGGCAGCGCCCTCGCCCCGGCTGACCCGCGCGCTGGAGGCCATCGGCGCCGGCGCCTACGCCGTCGACGAGCAGGGCCACATCGTCGCCGTCAACACGCCCGGCTGGCGCCTGCTGGGCCGCAGACCCGAGGACATGATCGGCCAGGACGCCCATGACCTGCTGCACCGCGGGTCACGGGGACAGCGGCTGCCCGCCACGCAGTGCGGCATGCGCAAGGCGTTCCACTCCGGGCACCCGGCGCACGGCAACATCGACTACTTCGCGCACGCCGACGGCTCCCTGCTGCCCATCTCCTGGATGCTCGCCCCCTACGACATCGGCGCCGAGGAGAGCGGCACGCTCGTGGTCTTCCACCCCCTGACGGAGCCACCGCGGTCCGGCCCGCACCCCGACGAGGCGACGGAGACGCTCACCGATCTGGAACGACTGGCCCTGCTCGCCGAGACCACCACGCGACTGACCTCGACCCTCGACGTCGACGAGGCGCTGCGCCGGCTGGTGGACCTGGTCCTGCCCCGGCTGGCGGACTGGGCCGTCATCGACCTGATCACCGAGCGCGACGAGGTGTGGCGGGCCGCCGTGGTCCAGGCCGACGGCAGCACACTGGTCCATCACGAGAACCTCCAGGGGCCGATGCCGCCGGTGCCGGAGACGTCACCGATGCCGCTGTCCCGGGCCCTGCGGGGCGTCGCCTCCACGCTCACGGGTCCGGAGACCTACCGCGGCGCCCCGGACTCCGGCATCGCGGTCGAGCAGCGCCGCCTGTTCGACGCGACCGGCATCCGTTCCGCCGCCATCGCGCCCATCCGCAGCACCCGGGCCGTGCTGGGCGCGCTGACGCTGGGCCGCGCCGGGCAGCCGGACGACTTCACCGTCGCCGACCTCACCTTGCTGGAGGACATAGCCCGCCGTGCCGGTCTTGCCCTGGACAACGCGCGCCTCTACCAGCGCCAGCGGGCGGTGGCCGAGACCATGCAGAACCACCTGCTGCCGCAGATGCCGCGCGTGCCCGGGCTGCAGCTGACGGTGCGCTACCTGCCCGCCCCCGACGCCTCGCAGGTGGGCGGCGACTGGTACGACGCCTTCACCCTCTCCGACGGCGCCACCGCACTGGCCGTCGGCGACGTCGTGGGCCATGACCTGGAGGCCGCCGCCGGGATGGCGCAGTTGCGGAACATGCTCCGCGCCTACGCCTGGTCCCAGCAGAAGCCGCCCAGCAGGATCGTCGACCGGCTCGACGAGGCGATCATGCCGATCACCGACGTGGCGATGGCCACCCTCGTCTTCGCCCGGCTGACCCGCACCGACGACGGCCTCTGGCAGCTCTCCTGGACCAACGCCGGCCATCCCCCGCCGCTGCTCATCACCCACGACGGCCTGACCGAGTACCTCACCGACGGGCACGGCCTGCTGCTCGGCACCGGTACCCGCGTCACCCGGCCCGACGCCACGACGACGCTGCCGCCGGACAGCACGCTCCTGCTCTACACGGACGGCCTCATCGAGGCGCCCGGCCGCACCCTCGACGAGGGGCTGGCCGAGCTGCGCCAGCACGCGGCGGCCCTGGCCCACCGCCCGCTGACCTCCTTCACCGATCAGCTCCTGCAGCGCGTCCGGCCGCCCGGCCTCGACGACGTCGCCCTCCTCGCCCTGCGCACACCGCCGGTCGCGTAGCGGGTCCGGCGCGGCGGCGCCGGGCACGCGCACCCCGGGGCCGCTCGCGCGGCACGTGACGCGTAGCGTGCGGACGAGCGGGACGCGCACACGCAACGGCGAGGAACACCGGGTCACCGGCCGGCCGGCGGCGCTGCCCGCCCGGGGCGCCCGCCGCCCCGCCCCGTCCGTCCCGCCGTGAAAGGACGAGCCGCGTGCTCACCTCCTACGCCGACCGTTTCGACACCCCTGCCGGGTACCTGGACTTCGCCCGGTTCGGCCCGCCCTCACGCGACGCCGTGGCCGCCACCACCCGCGCGATGGAAGCAGCCGCGCACGCGGACCACACCACCGTGGACGACCTGATGCGCGCGGAGGTGACGGCACGCGAGGCCGCCGCCCGGCTGGCGGGCAGCGACGCCGAGCACACCGTGCTGCTGCCCAACGCCTCGACCGGTCTGTTCCACGCCGCGCTGGGCGTGCGGGAGGGCGTGGTCCTCGCGCCGCGCAGCGACTTCCCCGCGAACCACTATCCGTGGCGGCGCGCCGGGGAACTGGGCCGGGCCACGCCTCGCTGGCTGGACCCGGGGCCCGGCGAAGGGGTCACCGCGGACCTGGTCCGCGCCGCCCTCACCGACGACGTGGTGGCGGTGTCCGTCAGCGCCGTCGACTTCCGCACCGGCTTCCGCACCGATCTGGCGGCGCTGCGCGAGGCGATCGGGCCCGGCCGGCTGCTCGTCGTGGACGCCATCCAGGCGTTCGGCGTGGCCGAGATGCCGTGGGAGGCGGCGGACGTGGTGGTCGCGGGCGGCCAGAAGTGGCTGCGCGCCGGCTGGGCCACGGGCTTCGCGACCCTGTCGGACCGGGCTCTGGAGACGCTGGAGCCGGTGCTGACCGGCTGGACGGGGGTGCGGGACGCCGGAGTGTTCGACGGCGCGGAGCACCCGCCCGCCGCCGGTGCGCGGCGGTGGTCCATCACCAATCTCAGTCCGGTGGCGGCCGCCTCGTTCGCCGCCGCGCTGGACCTCGTGGAGCGGCACACCGTCGCGGCCGTCGAGGCGGCCGTCGCCGCGCGGATCGCCGAACTCACCGAGGTGGTCCACCGGCACCGGGGCCGGGTGCTGTCCCCCGCCGACCCGGCCCGCCGCGCGGGCATCCTCTCCTTCGCCGTGCCGGGCCACGATCCGTCCCACGTCGCGAAACTGCTGCACGCCGAGGGCATCGCGCTGACGGTGCGCGAGGACTCGCTCCGGCTGTCCCCGCACGCCTCCACCCCGCCCGAGGTGTCCGAGCGGCTCGCCGCCGCGCTCGCCGCGCTGCGGGCCTGACCCGGCCGGCCCGGGTCCGGGTGCCGGGCGCGGGCCGGTGCCGCTCGCGCGGGGCCGCGCATCCGGGCCGTGCTTTCGGGGCACGCGGAAGGGCAGGACCAGGGAGGTACGTGTGGCCGGCGATGACGGGTTGGGCCTCGACGAGGTGCTCGGGGCGGCGGAGGACGCCGCGCCGGTCGAGTCGGTGGACGTGGTGGCGCGGAACCTGCAGAAGCGCTTCTCGGCGGCGGAGGTGTCCTTCCTCCTCGTCGACGTGCTCGGCCAGGAGGCCGTCCGGCTGCCTCGGGCCGGTACGGCCGACGAGGCCCCCGGCAAGCCGGAGCGGGTTCAGCTCGCGGGCAGCGTCTACGACCGGGTGCTGCGCTCCCAGCGGATGCACGAGGAGGAAGACGGGGGGGCCGGCTACCGGCTGGTGGCGCCGGTGACGAACCGCGGTGACTGCATCGGCGTGCTGGAGATGGTGGTCCCGTGCATCGACGACTCGGTCCGGGACTCGGTGGCAAGGGCCGCGCACGCGCTCGCGTACATAGTGGTGACCGACCGTCGCTTCACCGACCTCTACCACGCGGGGCGGCGCACGACCGCGGTGAGCCTGGCAGCGGAGATCCAGCACCAGCTCCTGCCGTCGGCGGCCTGCTGCGAGGCGGCCCAGTTCACCCTCGCGGGCGGTCTGGCCCCGGCGGACGACATAGGCGGCGACACCTACGACTACGCCCTCGACCAGGACGTACTGCATCTGTCGATCACGGACGCGATGGGGCACGACACCGACTCGGCGCTGCTGGCCACGCTGACCGTGAACGCCCTGCGCGGGGCCCGCCGCGCAGGCCTCGGCCTGCTCGACCAGGCGCGCGCCGCGGACCGTGCCCTGGTCGCACACGCGCGCGGCATGACCACCGGCCAGCTGATCCGCGTCGAGCTGGAATCCGGGTGCTGCGAGCTGGTCAACGCGGGCCACCCCTGGCCGCTGCGGCTGCGCGACGGACGGGTCGAGGAACTGACCGTGCGGATCAACCTGCCGTTCGGGGTGCCCTCGCCGGCCGGATACGAGGTGCAGCGGTTCCGCCTCGAGCCGGGCGATCGCCTGGTGCTGGTCACCGACGGCATGCAGGAGCGCCAGGCGGCCGCGGTCGACCTGCCCGCCCTTATCCGGGACACCAGCGGCGAGCACCCCCGCGAGGTGGTGCGGGCCCTGACCACGGCCGCCCTCGACGCGAGCGGGGGGACGCTGGCGGACGACGCCACCGCCCTGGTGCTGGACTGGCACGGCAGCCGCTCCGGCATGCGGACCACCAGCGGGGGCTCGAACTCGCACGACCGGTGAGCGCCGCGCCCGGAGCGCACGGCCGCGCGGGTCAGGCCGCCGGGCCCGGGCCGGGCGGAAGGTGGACGGTCATGATCAGACGGCAGGTCCCGGTTCCCGAGCCGCGGTAGGTGTGGGCGGTGTCCCCGTCGAAGGTGGCGGTCTCACCGGCTTCCACGGGGTGTTCGGTGCCGTCGACGATCAGGGTCATCCGCCCCGAGGTGACGCTGACGGTCTCCACGACGCCGGCCTGGTGCGGGTGGCTGGGGTACTCCTCGCCGGGCTCCAGGCTCCAGCGCCAGACCTCGACCGGGGCGGGGCCCGAGGTGGTCAGCATGAGCCGGGCCTCGCTGCCCCGCGGTCCGTTCCACAACGGGGCGAGGGCGTCCTCGGACACGACGCGCACGCGGCCCTCCGCCCGGCCCTCCAGCAGCGCGGAGACGGAGACGCCGAGGGTGTCGGCCAGCCGCACCAGGGTGGCGAAGTTCGGGTTGCCCTGGGCCTTCTCCAGCGCGACCAGGGCGCCCTTGCTCACCTGGGCGCGCCTGCTCAGCTCGTCCAGCGACAGACCCGCGCGGGTGCGGGCCGCGCGGACGTTGTGCGCCAGCGCACGCAGGGCCGCCTCGGTCTCTGCCATCCGATCACCATCCTTGGACCACTGCAATGTACCGTCCGGTCGTTTGATTGACACAACCCGGTCGGTTCGTTGTACGGTTCAGTCGTTCCACTGATAGTAAGGGATGCACCGTGATCGCTCTGCTGCTTGCCCTGGGCAGCTCCCTCGCCTACGGGTGCGCCGACTTCCTCGGCGGTCTCGGCGCCCGCAGGGCCCACGTCCTGCGCACCGTGATGGTCGCCGCTCCGGCCTCCCTCGCGGTGGAGCTGCTGCTGTGGCCGGTCCTCGGCGCCTCGTTCACCACCGGCGCCCTCCTCTGGGGCGCCGCGTCCGGGGTCGCCTCGGCCGCCGCGTTCGCGCTGCTGTACCGGACGCTGGCGATCGGGCCGATGAATGTGCTGTCACCGGTGACCGCGCTGGTGTCCGCCGCGCTGCCGGTCGGCGTGGGCCTGTGCCAGGGCGAACGCCTGACGCCCGCCGGGCTGATCGGCCTGCCGCTCGCGCTCGTCGCGGTCGTGCTGGTCAGCGCGGGGCACGGTGCCCGCTCGGCGCGGGTCTCCCGGACGGCGCTGGTGCTGGCCCTCGGGGCGGGCGCCGCCATCGCGCTCCAGCTGGTCTGCCTGCACCAGGCTCCCGCGGACAGCGGCGTGGCTCCGCTGATCATGGGCCGGGCCGTGTCCTCGGCGGTCACGCTGGCCGCGGCCGGGATGCTGCGCCGCGGGCTCGGGGCGGAGCGGCCCGCGTACGCGATCTCCGCGGCCGCCGGCGCCCTCGACTCGGTGGCGAACCTGCTGTTCCTGCTCGCCGCCCGCAGCGGGGACCTCACGGTGGTGGCCGTGACGACCGCGCTGTACCCGGCCGGCACGGTCCTGCTCGCCCGCGGCGTGCTCGCCGAACGCATCCACCGCGGCCAGCTCGTCGGCCTGGGCACCGCCGCCGTCGCCGTCGGCCTCCTCGCCCTCGCCTGAGCCGCCACCCCTCCCCCTCGCCGCAAGGAGAACCGCATGTTCATCCAGCCCTGGGACGCCTGCCTGGACGACGCCGAATGGCGGGCCTGGATCGCCGACGGGCACGATTTCGGCCAGCTCAGCGTCAACGGGCTGCCCGGCCACCCGCCCGCCGTCGTCCCCACCCACTTCACCACCGACGCCGGCCGGCTGCTGATACACCTCGCCCGGCCCAACCCGGTCTGGGCGGCGATCGAGCACGACCCCAACGTCACCTTCACCGTCTTCGGCGACTACGCGTTCGTCCCCGGACCCTGGCGCGCCGAGCCCGGCACCCCGCCCACCGACGGCGTGCCCACCAGCTACTACGCGGCCGTGCAGTTCTCCTGCCGGGCCCGCGTCGTCGACGACCCCGAGGCCAAGGCCGAGCTGCTGCGCCGGCAGATGGCGCACTTCCAGCCCGACGGCGACCACGCCCCGATCAACCCCGGCCGGCCGCCCTACGGGCGCATGCTGCCCGGCATCCGCGGCCTGGAGCTGGAAGTCGTCGAGGTGCGGGCCAAGTTCAAGTACGACGACCACAAACCGGTCGAGCACCGCACGGCCGTGGCCGGCCACCTCACCGGGCGCGGGCAGGGCCTCGACGTGCCCGCCGCACAGCAGCAGCTTCGCCGCCTGGACCGCATCGGCCCCTGGAAGCCCTGACCCCGCCCCGCACACGCGCACGAAACAGGAATCCGCTCATGACCGTCTTCCGCATCAGCCCCGCCGTCGCCGACGCCTTCCCCGACACCCTCATCGCCGTGGTCACCGCCGCCGGTCTGCGCGGCCGGGAGCCCTGGCCCGACACCACCGCCGCGCTGGAGGCCCTGGAGCAGCAACTCGCCGACGGCACCTGGCAGCCCGCCGACGAGCAGGACCCCCGGATCGACGCGTGGCACACCGCCTACCGCTCCTTCGGCACCAACCCCCGCCGCATCCGCCCCAGCGTCGACGCCCTCGGCCGCCGTCTCACCAAGAAGGGCACCCTGCCGCGCATCAACCGGGCCGTCGACTCCTACAACGCCGTCTCCGTCCGCCACGGCCTGCCCGCCGGCGCCTTCGACCTCGACCACGTCACCGGCGAGGTCGAGATCCGTCACGCCGAAGGCAGCGAGACGTTCACCCCCCTCGGCGAGGCCGGCACCGTCGAACACCCCAAGCCCGGCGAGATCGTCTACCTCGACGGCACGGACGTCCTCACCCGGCACTGGAACCACCGCGACGCCCATCGCACCCGGGTCACCGAGGACTCAACCACGGTCGCCTTCCTCCTGGAGACCCTCCACGCCACCCGCGACGGCCACCTCCTCAAGCTCGCCGCGGACGAGCTGCAGGGCCTGCTCGTCCCGCGGGCCGACCGCACCGCGGTGCACTACCTCAGCCCCGCCCGGCCCCGCGTCGAGGTCTGAGACCCGCCCGCGTCCGCCGCGCCCCGCACGGCGCCCCGCTCCGGCGAGGGCGCGGTCACCCCTGGGCCTCCAGGAGCCGACGGGCGCGCTCCACCAGGGCCTGCCGTACCGAGTCGGGTGCGAGGACCCGCAGCGGTGTGCCGAGGCCGAGGAGGTAGCGCGCGAGGCCGTCCGGGTCGGGGCCGCCTATGTCGACCACGGTCGCGTCGGGACCGTCGGCGCGATGGGTGCCGACCGTCGCGGGGACGAGCCGTAGCGCCGCGTCCATGGGGAGCGGGATACGGACGGTCGCCGAGACCGGGTAGGGGCCGTTCGCGATGTTGCGGGAGACCAGCCGCGCCGGGTCGGGCGGATCGCCCAGGTCCGCCGGCCGGCCGGTGGGCTGCAGCCGGCCGACCCGGTCGGCCCGGAACGTCCGCCACTCGCCGCGCGCCACGTCCCGGGCCACGAAGTACCAGCGGCGTCCGGTGCACACAAGCCGGTACGGGTCCACCTCCCGGAGCGTCGTGCGCCCCTCCGCGTCGACGTAGGACAGCCGGGCCCGTTCACCGCGCCGGCAGGCGGCCGCCAGCTCCAGCAGCATGCCCGTCGCGACGCGCGGCCCGTCGGCCGTGGGCAGGCTGACGAACGCGTCGTCCAGGTCGCCGAGCCGCCGGGCGATCCGCGGGGGCAGCACCTGGCGCAGCTTCAGCAGCGCGGAGAGCGCGGCCTGGTCACCGCCCGAGGCGGTGCCCTGCGCCGCCTCCCGCAGTCCGGCCGCCACGGCCAGCGCCTCCTCGTCGTCGAGGACCAGCGGCGGCACCCGCGAGCCCGCGCGGAGGCGGTAGCCGCCCCAGGGGCCCGCCTCGGAGTCGACGGTGTAGCCCAGCTCGCGGAGCCGGGCGACGTCCCGGCGCACCGTGCGGTCCGTGACCCCCATCCGCGCGGCCAGTTCGGCACAGGTCCACGACGGCCGGGAGGACAGCAGGGACAGCAGCCGCAGCAGGCGGGCGGATGAGCCGATCACCCGGGGAAGTTTCCCACACCGCACCACGACCAGGACCGGAACTGTCCGGGTCGGCGCATAGCGTTCCCCCATGAGCACGGACACCACTTCCGCACCCGCTTTCCGCTACGTCGCCGTCACCTTCGACTGCGCCGACCCTGCCGAACTGGCCCGGTTCTACGGCGGGTTGCTCGGCATGTCGGCGCACTTCACCAGCGACGACTTCATCCTGCTGGGCAAGGAGGGCGCGACCGGCCTCGCCTTCAACCGCCTGGCCGGCTACCGCCCGCCCACCTGGCCGGACCCGGCCCAGGAGAAGCAGGCCCACATCGAAGTGGGCGTGGACGACCTGGACGTCGCAGAGAAGCACCTGCTGGGCCTGGGCGCCACCAAGCCCGGGTTCCAGCCGCAGCCCGAACGCTGGCGGGTGCTGCTGGACCCCGCCGGTCACCCGTTCTGCATCACGACCCTGGTCTGACATCCCCCTCCGGTTCACCGGACATCACGGCCGGCGCCCCGCCGAGCCGCGTGCCGGTACGTCCGGATGACGCCCGGTCAACGGGCCCGGCGGGCGTTGAGCCGGGCGGCCCGGCGGACGAGGTGGTCGCGTTCGGCCAGGTTGGACGCCTTGCGGCCCGCCTCGGCGTACAGCCGTGCCGCCGTCGCCAGGTCGCCGTCGCGCTCGTGCAGGTAGGCCGCCACCGCCGTGTACCGGGGCAGCGAGTCGTCCAGCGTGGCGAGCGCAGCCAGCCCGGCGCGCGGCCCGTCCGCCTCGCCGACGGCGACGGCACGGTTGAGCCGGACGACGGGGCTGTCGGTCAGGCGTGCGAGCTCGTCGTACCACTCGACGATCTGCACCCAGTCGGTCTCCCCGGCGGTGGGCGCGTCGGCGTGCAGCGCCGCGATCGCGGCCTGGGCCTGGAACTCGCCCAGCCGGTCCCGGGCGAGAGCCGCCTGCAGCACCCCGACCCCCTCGGCGATCGAGGCGGTGTCCCAGCGGGCGCGGTCCTGCTCGGCGAGCGGCACCAGAGCGCCGTCGGGCGCCGTCCGGGCGGCCCGCCGGGCGTGGTGCAGCAGCATGAGCGCGAGCAGGCCCGCCACCTCCGGGTGGTCGATCCGGGCCGCGAGCTGCCTGGTGAGGCGGATGGCCTCGGCGGCGAGGTCGACGTCGCCCGAGTAGCCCTCGTTGAACACCAGGTAGAGCACGCGCAGCACCGTGGCGACATCGCCGGGCCGGTCGAACCGCACCCCCCGCACGGTGCGCTTGGCCCGGCTGATGCGCTGCGCCATGGTCGCCTCGGGCACCAGGTAGGCCGCCGCGATCTGCCGGGTGGTCAGACCGCCGACGGCGCGCAGCGTGAGCGCGACCGCCGACGCCGGCGTCAGCGAGGGGTGGGCGCACAGGAAGTAGAGCTGGAGCGTGTCGTCCACGGCGGGCGCGGGACCCGGCGGCGGCTCCTCCTCGGCCCGGTCCTCACGCCGGCGGCGCGAGGTGTCCGCCCGCGCCGCGTCGAGGAACCGGCGCCAGGCCACGGTGACCAGCCACCCCTTCGGGTCCCCCGGCGGGTCGGCCGGCCACACCCGCACCGCCTCGACCAGTGCGTCCTGGACGGCGTCCTCGGCCGCCGCGAAGTCGGCTCCGCGGCGGACGAGGACGGCGATGACGCCCGGCGTGAGGCTCCTGAGCAGTGCCTCGTCCATGGGTGACGTCACTCCGTGATGGTGGGCGGCGCGGCCAGGAAGGGGCGCACCTCGAGCCACTCGTGGATCGGCTTCCCGCCCGCGCCCGGTGCCGCCGACAGCTCTCCGGCCAGTTCGACGGCCCGTTCGTAGCTGTCGACGTCGATCACCATCCAGCCGGCGATGAGGTCCTTCGTCTCGGCGAACGGGCCGTCGGTCACCGGCGGGCGCCCCTCGCCGTCGTAGCGGACCCACGCCCCTTCGGGGGCGAGCGCCTGACCGTCGACGAACTCTCCCGTCCCCTCGAGCCGGGCCGCGAAGTCCTGCATGTACCGGATGTGCGCGGAGATCTCCTCCGGCGTCCACTGGTCCATCGGCACGTCGTTGACCGCCGCCGGAGCGCCGCGGTAGTGCTTGAGCAGCAAGTACTTCGCCATGGTGTGACTCCTCGGTACCGGGACGGCCCATTCTGGCCGCCTTCACCCCGGGGACGGAGCCGGCCACGGGTTCTCGACATAGTTCGGCGAAGTTTTTCTGCGCGCCGTAATCCGTCCGGGACCGGGCCGGTTCCGTGCGGCGCCGGTTCGCGCGGTGATACGTTCTGACCGACGTGCGCCGCTGCGAACCGAGGAGGTGAGACCGATCAACGCTTCGACAGGTCGGGACTCCCTCGCTCGCACGGTCCGGGGAGTGCCCGCGTAAGGCATCCCGAAGGGCCAAGGCCATGCGCTTCACCTCCGCGACGTCGTCCGACGGCGTCACCGAACGACTTTTCCACCTCGGCGAGATCCCCGGTGTGCTGTGGACGCCCGCGGGCGCCACGGGCACTCGTCCCCTCGTCCTGATCGGGCACGGCGGCGGCCGCCACAAGAAGGACCCGGACGTCGTCGCCCTGGCGCGCCGCTTCGTGACCGGGCTCGGCTTCGCGGTGGCGGTGGTCGACGTTCCGGGCCACGGTGACCGGCCCCTGCACGAGGAGTACGGCCGGCTCGCGGCCGAGAACCAGGCGCTTGTGGAAGCGGGCGCGGAACCGGGCCCGCTGATCGCGGAGTTCCAGGCGCTCGTGGCCCGCCGGACCGTGCCGGAATGGCGGGCGGTGCTGGACGCGGTCCAGGCGGTGGAGGACGTGGGCGCCGGTCCGGTGGGCTACTGGGGTGTGTCGCTCGGCTGCGGGCTCGGAGTCCCCTTCGTCGCCGCCGAGCCCCGGGTCCGTGCGGCCGTGCTGGGGCTGGGCGGGGCGGCGGCGCCGTCCTCGGTGGAAGCCGCCTCGCGGATCACCGTTCCGGTGGAGTTCGTGTTGCAGTGGGACGACGAGCGGGTGCCCCGGGCGGCGGGGCTCGCGCTGTTCGACGCCCTGGCCTCGGCCGAGAAGACGCTGCACGCCAACCCCGGCGGGCACGGCGGGCTTCCGGTCTTCGAACTGGACGGTGCCGTGCGGTTCTTCGCCCGGCATCTGAACTGACCCCCCGGGTCCACGGGGCACGGACGGCATCCCGGGCAGGCACGCCGTCGATAGGGGCTTGCGCGGCTTCCGTTCCGCGGGTCAAGGTCGCTGGACATCTGAAGGAGGCTCAGCACATGAACACGCAGGCCCACCCCGTGGACCACGAACTCGTCCAGGCCGCGGCGGACGTCGCCGGCACGCGCTGCCGGGGCGACAACCACACCATGGCAGCCGCGGCCCGGGCCCGCGACGGCCGGATCGTCACGGCGGTGAACGCCTACCACTTCACCGGAGGGCCCTGCGCCGAGCTGGTCGTCATCGGCGCGGCGGCCGCCCAGGGGGCATACGACCTGGAGACGATGGTCGCCGTGGGCGACCGCGACCGCGGGGTCGTTCCGCCGTGCGGCCGCTGCCGCCAGGTGCTGCTCGACTACTTCCCCGCGCTCCGGGTCATCGTCGGCAGCGCCGACGGCCTCCGGGCGGTCCCCGTCGCGGACCTGCTGCCGGAGAGCTACGTCTGGGCCGACCACCAGATCGACGCAGGCTGAGCCGGCGCGGGCCGCGCGCGGGACCGCGCGGCCCGCACGCCGCTCCACGGCGGGCGTCAGTGCCGCGTCGGCGTCCCGTCAGAGGGACACGGCAGGCTCTTTCCCGTGAGCGGCACGGGGAAGGCGCCCGGGCCGGTCAGGGAGAGGTGCCCGGAGCGGTTGATCGGGGACCAGCGAGCTCGCCTCACGGTCGGGCCCCCTCGGGGCCCACGCAGGTTCGAATCCTGCCCTCTCCGCCGCACGCGGCCGTCCGGCGGTACGGACACGGCCGATGCCCGTCAGGTAAGTGACGGGCATCGGGTTCCGTGCGCGGGCCGAGTGGTCAGCGGCCGCTGAGCATGCCCTCGCGGAGCCGGGCGAGGGTGCGCGAGAGCAGGCGCGAGACGTGCATCTGCGAGACGCCCAGGCGTTCGCCGATCTGGGCCTGCGTGAGTTCCTCCACGAACCGCATGTGGATGATCTGCCGGTCCCGCTCGCCGAGCCCGGCGATCAGCGGGGCCAGCGCGTGGAAGTCCTCCACCAGCTCCAGCGCCGCGTCCTCGGCGCCGATGAAGTGCTCCAGCGCCGCCTCGCCGTCCACGCTGCCGTTGATGGTGGCGTCCAGGGAGGAGGAGTTGTAGCCGTTCGCGGCGAGCCGGGCCTCGCGCACCTCTTCCTCGGACAGGCTCATCAGTTCCGACAGTTCCCCGGCCGTCGGCATGCGGCCCAGCCGGCTCTGCAGTTCCTCCGTGGCGCGGGCGAGCTGCACCCGGGCCTCCTGCAGGCGCCGGGGCACGTGCACGGCCCAGGTGGTGTCGCGGAAGAATCGTTTGATCTCGCCCACGATGTACGGGATGGCGAAGGAGGTGAACTCCGCCTCCCGGGACAGCTCGAACCGGTCGATCGCCTTGATCAGGCCGATCATGCCGACCTGGACGATGTCCTCCATCTCCTCCGGGCCCCGGCTGCGGAACCGGCCGGCCGCGAAGCGGACCAGGGACATGTTCATCTCGATCAGCGTGTTGCGCGCGTACTGGTACTCCGGGGTGCCCTCCTCCAGCTCCGCGAGCTGCCGGAAGAACAGCCTGGACAGTTCGCGGGCGTCCTTGGGCGCCACCTTGGAGGGGTCGGCGACCTCCGGCAGTTCCGCCGTCCGCGTGCCTCTTGCCACCATGCTCGTGAGCGTCATGCTTCCCCTCCCGAAATCCCGGACCCGCCGCTGCTGTCCTCCCCGCGGCTCTTGCCATTGGCGAGGGGCTGACCACGCAGCGCTTACCCCCACATCCTGCACCCACGCCTGCGGCTCGCAACAAATCTGCGGAGCCGGCGGCCGGGGTGCGCTAGCCCGCCGGCCGCGCCGCGGGGGGCGGGTGGTCCTCCTCGTCGGGCGTCACCGGGACGGCTCGCCGGCAGATGCCCGCGAACTATGCGAGATCACGGTCTGATGCCGACCGCGCCCGCCGCCGCAACTCGCCGTGTCCCACGTCCGTTTGCCCGCACGTGCATGACGAACACGCATCTCTCACCGGCACCTCGCGCCTGCTGGGTTCCTATTGGCTGGAGGTCCCCGCCCGGCCCTCGCAGCAGCCCTGTTGCAGCTTCACGCCGCCGGCCCGGCCGCGTGTGAACGCGCTGCGTCTGGCCCGGGCCGCGCTCACCGTGGCCGCGTACGCCCTCATCGTCGCCGCCCTCGCCGTCGCCCTCACCGCCGGCGGCTGACGTCTCGCGCCCTTCGGCCGACTGGCGGCCCCGGTCGGGTGGTGCGCCGCCGTGCCGCGCATCGGCCGGCCAGCCGTTCCGGGAAGTGATGGGTGGGCGGCCCGGTCCCGGCCGCCCGGCCGCGACCGGCCGGCACCGCCCGAAGCCCTCGACGGGAGACCCCCATGCACGACGACGGCTGGTACGCGCCGTATGCCCGCCACCGCGGCTGAGCCGGGACGCACCGTGCACTGGCTCTTCGGCGACCAGCTCGGACCGCACTTCCTCACCCCCGGCGAGGACGGCCCCGGCCGGGACACACCGCTGTTGATGATCGAGGCCCGGTCGGTGTTCCGGCGCAGGCGCTTCCACCGGGCCAAGGCACACCTGGTGCTGTCCGCGATGCGCCACCGGGCGGCCGAGCTCGGCGACCGGATGACGTACGTACGGGCCGGCACCTACCGGGAGGGCCTGGAGCGCGCTGCGGGCGGCCGCCCGGTCACCGTGCACCACCCGACGTCGTACGCCGCCGCACGGCTGGTGCGCTCACTCCCCCGGGTCACCGTGGGCCCCGCGCGGGGCTTCCTGGTGCCGATGGCCGACTTCGCGGCGTGGGCGGACGGGCACGGCGGCAAACGCCTGCGGCAGGAGGACTTCTACCACTGGGTGCGCCGCGGACACGGCCTGCTGATGGACGGTGAGGCCCCGGCCGGCGGCCAGTGGAACTACGACCACGACAACCGGCGTCCGCCGCCCGGCGGCGCGCGGACCCTTCCGGTGCCCGCGCCCTACCGCCCCCGGGAGGACGGGATCGACGAGGAGGTCCGGCACGACCTCGACCGCTGGGAGCGGGACGGCGACGTGTCCTTCGTCGGACGTGACGGCCCCCGCTCGTTCCCCGCGACCCGCGCCGAGGCGCGAGCCGCCCTGAAACGCTTCCTGTCCCATCGGCTCGGCACCTTCGGGCCCTACGAGGACGCCGTGCTCGCCGAGGACCCGGTGATGAGCCACAGTCTGCTGTCCTCCTCGCTCAACCTCGGCCTGCTCGACCCGGCCGAGTGCGTCGAGCGTGCGGAGGCGGAGTGGCGCGCCGGGCGGGCGCCGCTCGGCAGTGTGGAGGGCTTCGTCCGGCAGATCGCCGGCTGGCGCGAGTACGTGTGGCAGCTGTACTGGTACTTCGGTGAGGAGTACCGGCGTTCCAATTTCCTGCGGCACACCGCCCCGCTGCCCGGCTGGTGGACCGAGCTGGACGCGGACGCGGTCGGGGCACGCTGTCTGCGCACGGTCCTGGCGCAGGTGCGGGACACGGGGTGGACGCACCACATCCCCCGGCTGATGATCCTCGGCAGCCACGCCCTGCAGCGGGGCTGGGACCCCGCCGCGGTCACGGACTGGTTCCACCGCTGCTTCGTCGACGGGTACGACTGGGTCATGGTTCCCAACGTCGTCGGCATGTCCCAGTACGCCGACGGCGGCCGGATGACGACCAAGCCCTACACGTCCGGCGGTTCGTACGTGAACCGCATGAGCGACCTGTGCGGGCCCTGCCGTTACCGGCCGGGCGAGCGCACCGGTGAGCACGCCTGCCCCTACACCGCCGGCTACTGGGCGTTCCTGGACCGGCACCGCGATCGCCTCGCCCGCAACCAGCGGATCGCGCAGCCCGTGCGGCAGCTGGAGCGGCTCGCCGACCTCGCCGAGGTACGCCGGCAGGAACGCGCGCGGGGTGACGCGCCCCCGTGAGCGGAGCGCGCCGCTCAGGCGCGTGCGAGGTCGGCCAGCACCTCCCGGGCGGCCCGGGTGCCCGACGCCAGCGCTCCCTGTACCGAACCCGTCGCCCGGTGGTCCCCGCAGACGTATCTGCCCGGCGCGAAGCGCGTCGTGCGGCTCAGCGGCCAGGGCGGCCGCATGGCGGGCAGCGCTCCCGCCACGGTGTACGCGGCGACCTGCCGCCACCCGCCGGTGTCGGTGCCGTACAGCTCGGCGAGGCGCCCCAGCACGGCCCGGCCCGCCTCCGGGCGGTCGGGTCCCAGTACCGAGGTGGAGACCAGCGCGGTGCCGGGCGGCGCGTACGTGGGCGTCACCTCGGTCAGGACGCAGGTGTTGAGCACCTCACCGGAGCCGTCCACGATCAGGGTCGGCTCGGCCAGCGGTGACCGGGCGGCGGCGTGGTAGTACGTGGTGACGGTGCGGGTGTCCGGCGTGGCCAGGCCGGGCAGCAGACGGGCCGCGGCGCCGGCGTCCGTCGCCACGACGACGGACGCGGCGGGCAGTTCGCGGCCGTCCGCCAGGAGCACGCCGGCGGCGGTGACCCCGGTGACCGGCGTCTGGGTCCGCAGCACGCCGCCGGGCAGGTCGCGGGCCAGCCGGGCGGGTACGGCGCCGACGCCCTCGGCGGGCAGGCAGAGCGTCCCGCGGGCCATGCTCCGCCACACCAGGTGGAAGAAGCGGCCGGAGGTCTCCAGTTCGTCCTCCAGGAAGACACCGGACAGGAACGGGCGCAGGATCTCGTTCACCGTGCGCGCCGAGACACCGGCGCGCATCAGGGTCGCGGCGGTCGAGCGGTCCGGGCCCCGCTTGAGAGCGCCGGCGGGCAGCAGGGTGTCCCGTGCGGTGAGCGCCGCGAGGGCGGCCAGGTCGCGGGCCGGCAGGACCCTCCCGAGCAGCAGCGACCCCGCCTCCTTCGGCCGCCTGGTCGGGTCGGCCAGGCGGACGGGCCCGCTCGGGGTGTGCGCGATGACGCCGGGGGTGAACGGCCGCAGGCGCAGGGCCTTCAGGTCGAGGCGCCGCCGCACCTGCGGGTAGGAGGTGTTGAACACCTGGAAGCCCCGGTCCAGCAGGAACCCGTCCCGCCGGTCCGTGCGCATGCGGCCGCCCACGCCGTCGGACGCCTCGAGCAGGGCGACGCGCCGGCCGGCGTGACACAGGTCCAGTGCGCAGGCCAGGCCGGCGAGGCCCGCGCCGACGACGACGATGTCCGGCTGCCCGCTGTGCGGAGTCATCGTGGTTCCCTTCCTTCGACGCGGACACCTGTACTCCGAAAGCCGGGGCCGGGCTCGCGGCGCGCCCACCGGGCCCCGCGGTCACACCCGTTCCGCCGCAGCGGGGTGCGCCGGGGGACGCCGATCGGGTACCCCGTCCGCCGGCCGTGCCGCCGGGAAGGGATCGGTCAGTTTTCGAGAAGCCCCGGCGCCCCGGTGTTCTCTACGGTCGAGGACATGACCTCCATCGACTCCGTCGTTCTCGAGGTGGCCGACGCCGCGGCCGCCGCCCGTTTCCACTCCACCGCCTTCGGCCTGGACCCCTCGCTCGTGCGCGTGCGCTCCGGCGGGGAACCGGCGAGCGGCTTCCGCGGCTTCACGCTGTCGCTCGTGGTGTCCCAGCCGGGCGACGTGGACGCCCTCGTCGGCGCGGCCCTCGACGGCGGCGCGACCGCCCTCAGGCCCGCCGCGAAGTCGCTGTGGGGTTACGGCGGAGTCGTCCAGGCCCCGGACGGCACGGTCTGGAAGATCGCCACGTCGGCGAAGAAGGACACCGGCCCGGTCACCCGCGGCTTCGACCAGTTCGTGGTGCTGCTGGGCGTCGAGGACGTGCGGGCGAGCAAGCGGTTCTACGTCGAGCGGGGCCTCACCGTGGGCAGGAGCTTCGGCGGCACGTACGTCGAGTTCGCCGCCGGAGCGGGACCCGTGAAGCTCGCTCTGTACAAGCGCCGCGCGCTCGCCAAGGACGCGGGGCTGCCCGCCGACGGCACCGGATCGCACCGGCTCGTGCTCGCCGGCGCCGCCGGTCCGTTCAGCGACCCCGACGGGTTCGTCTGGGAGGCGTCGGCCCCGGTCGCGGCCGCTTCCTGAGCCGGGCCCGGTCCGTGGTGGACCGCCCCGGCCCCGCGCGCCGCGGGCTCGGGAGCGCACCGTGCGCTCGCGCACACGCGTGGGGCCCGGCCGTACCCGGCCGGGCCCCTCCACGAATCAGGCGTGGCGTGTTCCGTGCGCTGGGGTGCACCCGTTTACCAGCGGTACCAGCGCCCCTTGCGGCCCGAACCGTCCGCGGACCGGACGACGAAGCCCAGCAGCCAGACGACCAGCACGATGACGGCTATCCACCACAGTGCCTTCAGGGCGAAACCCGCGCCGAAGAGAATGAGGGCCAGCAGAAGAACCAGAAGCAGGGGAACCATAGTTATCAACCTCCTGGCCACCGAATGCCCTTGGTTCTTCTGCACACGCACGGAATTGCTGGTTTTTTCCATGCGATGAAGGGCATGTGCGCTGGTTGCGGCGATTCCGGGAGCGGCTTTCGCCTGCCGCCCCCGGCGGGCTCACGCCGGCTCGGGTTGCGGTTCCGGATTCGGGACCGGCAGCGGCAGCGGGTCCCAGAGTCTGGTGGCGCGTACGTAGGCGTGGATCACCGAGCCCATCGCCAGAACGAGCAGCGGTCCGGACACCCACGGATGCTTGGCCATTTCGACCGGCAGGTAGCGGTAGGAGACGAGGAGCGCCGCGAACACCGCCGTGCCGTGGGCGACGAGCCAGGTCCCCGTGCGGTCCCAGCCGCGTTCGAGGGAACGCAGGGCCGCCTCGATCGTGAGGGTGAACACCACGCCGGCGATGAGGTCCGCGCCGTAGTGGTAGCCGAAGCCCAGGGTCGCGGTCAGCGTGGCGACCAGCCAGAACGCGCCCGCGAAGCGCAGCAGGCGGGGGCCCCTGCGGGAGTGGATGAAGATCGCGGTGGCCCAGGCGGTGTGCAGGCTGGGCATGCAGTTGCGCGGGGTGATGCCGTCGAAGGGCATGTGCCGCGGGGCGGACAGCGGTGTCGGGGTGTCCGGCCACAGGTTGGCCACCGCCCAGTGCCCGCCGTCGGCGCCGTAGGCGAACACCGGTCCGACCACCGGGAAGATCATGTAGATCCCGGGCCCGATGAGGCCGATGACCAGGAAGGTGCGCACCAGGTGGTGGCGCGGGAAGCGGCGTTCGGCCGCCACGTTGCGCAACTGGTACATCGCGACGACCACGGCGGCGACCGCGAGCTGGGCGTAGACGTAGTCGAGCGCGTGGGCGCCGACCGGGCCCGTGGCCCTGACGAGCCGGCCCACCAGCCACGACGGGTTGCCCAGTGCGTGGTCGGCGGCCGCCACGTACTGGTCGAGCACCTCCGGGCGCGTCTGGGACGTGATGACCAGCCAGGTGTCGCCCGTCTTGCGGCCGGCCACGAGCAGCAGACCCAGCCCGACGCCCTTCAGCAGCAGGGCGCGTTCCGCACCCGTACGGCGGGTGACGGCGATGAACGCACAGCCCAGGAGCACCCACAGCGCGCCGTTGCCGAAGGGGTGTCCCTCGGTCAGGTCGGCCCCCGCGGCCCAGCGCACCAGCAGGATGACGGCGTCGATGCCGATCGCGGTGCACAGCGCGATGACGCGTTGCCGCCAGGTGAGGACGACCATCATCAGCGCCATGCTGGCGTACAGCAGGAAGCCCGACTTGGGCGGGAAGATCACCTCTCGCGCCTGGCTGGCGATCGGTCCAGCGAGTCCGTAATGATGCGCGGCGATCTCGAGCGCGACGAGGAAGCCGAGGGTCACCGCCCCCGCGGCGATCCACAGGACGGTCCGCGGTTCACGCCACGGCACGGACTTGACTCCGCTGTTTATTCGCGAGAACACGCGCGATGGTATAGGTATCAACTTTTTGGCCGATTTGTCAGATCTCAGGTTATTGGGTCGCCAGTTGTGCCGGTTGGCACCTCTTTCCCGGGGAACGGGCGTCGAGGACGCTCGTCTTGGGCCGGATCATGCTATCGGAGCGGTGCGGGCGGATTTGAGCGATTAACGGCCGACCGTGGGCCGGACCCCGGTAGGCCGGAGGGGTCACTGCGCGTGCTGGTTCCGTCGACCGGTATCACGGAGTGTCAACTGGCGCCGCGGAAAGGGGCAGTCGGGCCGCAGGACGAATCGGAGATGCCGAACTCCGGTGACCTGCCGGGGGGCGTTGCGGATACCCTCACGTCAGGCACGTTCCCTGATCCGAAGCTACGCGCCCGGGAGAGGACTCGGTGGCAGCAGACGATGCCGGCGCCCGGCTGGGCGGAGCCCCGGAGTCCCTCCGGCATGCCCGTGTGCTGGACGGCCGATGAGTTCCCCGGACCGGCTCCGCCGGTGGCACAGGCAGCGCAGGCGCGACCGGGAGATGCGCCGACTAGCCGCGGCGCTCATCGACCCCATCCGGGAAAGGCTGAGCGCCACCGGCGCTGACGGGGGCGGGCCGGGTGCCGGACCGGCCGGGAGTCCGGAGGACCTGTTCGAGGCCCTGGTCGAGTCCGCCAGGCAGTGGCGCGGCGACCGCCGGCTGGAGGTGCACCGCGTGCCCATTCCCCGCGAGTTCAAGGCGACGGGGATGTGGCTGGAACGCGCCGACCGGGACGACGTCATCATCGAGCAGGGCGCCGAGATCTGGCACCAGGCGCAGATACTCGGCCACGAGCTGTGGCACATGCGGCAGCGGGAGGGCTTCGCCGCCGAGCAGCCGGCCGCCGGGGGCTGCGGCCCCCTGGAAGCAGGGCATGAGCACGGCGCACAGCCGGCTGCCGCACGTTCTCGTTTCGACGACGACCCCGAGAAAGAGGCCGAATTGTTCGGCATCCGGGTCGGCCAGCAGATGCGGGCGCTGATGGAGCGGGATGTGATCACCGGTGAGACGGCCCGCCGTATCGCCGACGCTCTCAACTATCGGGGTAACCGGAAATGAGCGGGGCGATAAATTACGTCAGTTGCGGACTGCTGTGGGTCGGACTGCTGGCCAAGCTGCCCGATCTGATCCGGCACCGGAGCGAGCTGTCCCAGCGTGCCATCAACGCGGTGCTGGCTTTCGCCTCGCTGTGCTTCCTGTTCGGCGCGCCCCCTTCCGTCGGGATGATCAACCGGGTCAGCGGTGTGCCCAACCTGGCCGCCCCGCTCACCTACGTCTCGATCACCGCCTACAGCGCCTCGCTGCTCATCCTGATCGCCTGCTGGCGCGGCGGCCCCGCGGTGCGGCGGACGACGCGGCGCTGGATGGGCGGCTACGCGGCCGTTCTCGCCGGTATCTCGGCGCTGTTCGCGCTGGGCAGGACGCCGCAGGAGCGGCGCACCGACTTCGACACGTACTACGCGACGACGCCCTGGATCGCCGAGATGGTCGTCCTGTACCTGGTCGCGCACCTGACGGCCGGGACGGTCAGCGCCCTGTGGTCGCTGCGCTGGGCCTTCGAGGCGGAGGTGCGCGAGCGGCCCTGGCTGCGGGCCAGTCTGCTGACGATCGGCACCGGCACGGTGATCACCGCCGGGTACAGCGTCTCCAAGCTGATCGCCGTCGTCGCGCGCTGGTCGGGCCGGGACTGGCCGGTGCTCGCGACGTCCGTACCGTCCGCCTGCGCGGGCCTCGGGGCACTGCTGACCGTGGCGGGGGTGCTGCTGCCGATGGCGGGCTACCACTTCTCGGCGTGGCGCGACTTCTTCCGGCTCGCCTCCCTGGACGCCGCGCTGGACCCGGTGCTGCGCGACCGCGCCCTGCGGGTGGAGCGGCCCTGCTCGCCGTTCCTGTGGGGCACCTGGCGCCGGAGCACCATCCTCAACGGGCTGCACGCGATCGAGACGCTCTTCGACACGCGGCTGTTCGACGAGGTCCACGACGCGGAGCTGACGCGGACGGGCGACCGGGAGAGAGCCGTCTCCGCGGCGTGGGCCGCCACCATCGCGGCCGCCGCCCAGCGAAGTACCCAGCCCCTGCTCGAACCCGCCGGCGCGGCCACCCGCCTGTCGCACCCCCGCGACTCCGAGGCCCTGGTCCTGATCGCCGACGCCCTGAAGAGATCAGGACGCGCGACGCGGGCCATCGCCCCCGTCGCCGGCGGGGCCGGACCGGCCCGGCCCCGCGTCTGACGACGACCGCCCCCGTCCCCCCACACCGCAAGAGGACCTGAACGGAGTCCCCCACGATATGAGTCTTGTCGTGTATACGGCGGCTTTCCTCCTGGCCCTGGCCGCCATGCTGCTGCGCCGACCACGCACGACTCCCCGCTCCCCGCTGACCGTCGCCACCCGGGCCACCACGTTCCTCGCCGCCGTCTGCTTCGTGTGGTCGGCGCCGGTGACCCTCGCGGCGGTCAACCGCGCCACCGGCATCCCCAACGTCGGCGCCCCGCTCACCTACGGCTCGATCTCCGCGTTCAGCTGCTCGCTGATCATCCTGCTGATCCACTGGCGGGGCGGGCCGCGGGAGCGGATACGGCGCATGGTCCGGATGACCGTCGCGGTCTACGGCACGCTCGTGGTCGCCGTCGTCGCGCTGTTCGCCCTCGCGGACGCGCGCACGGAGCGGCTCACCGACCTGGACACCTACTACGCGAACACCCCGTACATGAGGGAGATGATCGTCCTCTACCTCGTGGGGCACCTGACCAGCACCATCGTGCTGAGCGCGGTCTGCCTGAAGTGGGCGCGGGACGAGGTCACCGGCCTGCTGCGGATCGGCCTCCGGCTGATCCTCGCGGGTCTGCTGGTCGACACCCTCGGCTTCACCCTCACCAAGGTGACCGCGGTCGCCGCCCGCTGGCTCGGGTACGACCTGGACGTCCTGTCGACCACCGTGGCGCCCCCGGCCGCCGCCCTGGGCGCCCTGATCTACTCCGCCGGCTTCGTCCTGCCGCGCCTCGCCTCCGCCGCGGCGGCGGAGCGGCAGAGCCTGGCCACCTACCGCGCGCTGAAGCCCCTGTGGCCGGCCGTGCAGGACGTGGCGACGGCGCCGAGGGCGGAACCGACCTGGTGGCAGTTGTGGTGGCAACTGCCGAGCAACCGCCTCTACCTGCTGGAGGCCAATATCCGCGACGCCCTGTTGCAGCTCACCGCGCACTTCGACCAGCGGGTCGGCCACACCGCGTACGCGGCTGCCGTCCAGCGCGGTGAGCGCCAGGACAGGGCACGCGCCGCATCGGAGGAAGCGATGATCATGGACGGATTACGCCGTGCGTCGGGCGAGTGCGCCGGCCCCGCCGATCCACCGGAGAAGTTCCGCATCACCATCGATCTGGTCGAGCTGGCGAACGCCGTGCACCGTCTGCACAAGGCGGCGCCGGAGCGAATACACACCCAGTGACGCAGTCTCAAGAACACTACGAGGAGAGCCCGTTGCCGCACAAAGCTGTCGTGATCGGAGCCGGCACCGCCGGACTGGTGGCCGCAGCAGCGCTGTCCCTGGCGGAACCCACGCTGCAGATCCATGTGCTCGACCGGGACGAGCTGCCCCAGGGGCCGGAGAACCGGCGTGGCGTCCCGCAGGGACGGCACGCCCACCTGCTCATGGCCGGCGGCCTGTCCGCGATGGAGGACCTGTTCCCCGTCGGCGTGCGGGACCGCCTCCTGAAGGCGGGAGCGCACGAGATCGCGCTGAGCAACGGGATGCTGGCCCTCACTCCGGACGGCAGCTGGTTCCACCGCTGGAAACGCAGCGGACCGCACATGATCACCTGTACCCGGGCGCTCACCGACTGGGTGCTGCGGCAGATCCTGCTCGAGACCCGGCCCGGCGTCTCCTTCCACCGGGCGACCGTGGAGGGGTTCCTCGGCGACGCCCGGCAGGTCGGCGGCGTCCGTGTCGGCCAGGACGCGGACGCCGGGCTGGGCCCCGAACTGGAGGCGGACATCGTCGTCGACGCCAGCGGCCGCGGCTCGGGCAGCCTCGCCTGGCTGGCCGGCATCGGCATCAGCGGGATCGAGGAGAAGAAGATCGACTCCGGGCTGACCAACGCCACCCGGATCTACCGGACCCCGGCGGGTGCCGAGTCGTTCCCGCTGACCCTGGTGCAGGCGAACCCGTACAACGGCCGGCCCGGCCGCAGCGCCATGGTGCTGCCCATCGAGGGCAACCGGTGGATGGTCAGCGCGGCCGGCACCAGGGGCGGCGAACCGCCCCGCGACCCGGAGGGCTTCCTGGAGTACGCCCTCACCCTGCCTCACCCCATCGTCGGCCGGCTCATCTCCGGCGCCGAACCGCTCACCGACGTGGCGGTCAGCCGGGGCCACAGCACCGACAACAACCGCCGGTACCTGGAGAAGGCCGGCCACTGGCCAGAGCGGCTGATCGTCCTCGGTGACGCGCTGGCGACGTTCAACCCGGCGTACGGGCAGGGCATGTCGGTGGCGGCGCTCGGCGCGCAGGTCCTGGCCCGGGAGGTGCGGCGGCACGGCCTCACCGGTCCCGGACTGTCCCGGCGCGTCCTGCGCGGCGCGGCCCGCCACGTCGACACGGCCTGGTCGACCGCCGTCGGGGTGGACGTCCTCTACCCGGACGTCGTCGGCGCCCGGCCCAGGGCCGCCGACCGGGTCGCCGCCTGGTACACCAACCGGCTGACCCGGGCGGCCACCGGGACGTACGAGGCGGCCTCGGCGCTGTGGGACGTCACCAGCCTCACCACGCCCGCCACGCGCGCGCTGCGGCCCAGGGCCCTGCTGGCCGCCCTGACCGGACCGGCCCTCCCGAAGACCTCCGAGCCGCCGCTGCAGCCCTCGGAACAGCGGATACTCGACCGGCTCACCGGCGCCGCGCACCCGACGGCCGCACCCCGGCCCGGTCGCACCTCATGACCGGCCCCGGCCCGCACCGGGAGCCCGCCGCCGTACGGTGCCGGCGGGCTCAGTGGACGGTGGGCCGGTCGGCGCGGGGCGCCAGCCGGGCGTGCCGGCCGCGGGGGCAGTGCACCAGCCGCTCCTCGAGGCCCAGCCCGCGGGCCTCGGTCAGGAAGTCGTGCAGCGGGGAGCGGAAGACCGTGTAGTCGTCGTAGTGCACGGGCATGACGTGGCGGTAGTCCAGGCGCCGGGCGAGTTCGGCTCCCTGGGCGCCGTCCATGGTGACGACGAAGCCTCCGGGGAGCTGGGTGCCGCCCAGGTGCAGCACGGCCAGGTCGGCGGTCGGGAAACGCCGGGCGATCTCGTCCAGGCCGTCGTACAGGAGGGTGTCGCCCGAGATGTAGAGCCGTACCCGTACCGGGCCGCCGGCCGGTCCGAACTCGAGCATGCTGCCCATGACGGGCGGCAGCAGACCGCGCAGCACGGGGCGCAGGGCGTGCCGGCCGGGCAGGGAGGTCACCCGCACCTGCGCACCCCCCTGCTGGAGGACGCAGCTCTCCCAGGTGCGCAGGCCTCCCGCCCTGCCGAACCCCTGGAAGGCGCGCAGCCGGCGCGCGGCGTGCGGTGTGGTGACGACGGGCACCGACCGGTCCAGGTGGTTCCTGGCCCGGCGGTCCCAGTGGTCCCCGTGCAGGTGGGAGAGGACGACACCGTCCAGGCGCGGCAGGTCCGCCACGTCCAGGGCCGGTTCGGTGAGCCGGCGGCTGACCAGGCCGTACCCCAGATGCGCCCGCTCGCCGCGGTGCAGGAAGTTCGGGTCCGTCAGCAGTGTGAGGCCCCGGTAGCGCAGCAGAACCGTCGCGTTGCCGATGAAATGAAGATCGACCGTGTCGTCCGTGTCGTCCATGTCATGCATGCCGGACCTCACTCGCCGGGCCGGGGCTGCCTGCCCCGGCGCACCCTGTCCCCCGGCCCCGGGTTCCCCCCGCTCCCCCGGGCACACGCCGGACCCGGCCGCGTCCCGGGCACCGGGGTTCAGCGGGTCGCGTACCAGGCCAGGGTGTTCGCGGTGCCGGTGCAGGTGACGATGAAGCAGGCGGCCACGGCATGGCGCCGGATCAGCGTGCGGCGCAGTTCCCGGTAGCGGGCCTCGTACTCGCCGCGCAGCCGTTTGGCGCGGTCGGCCGTGACCTGGAGCGCCTGGCGCGTCAGGCCGAGGCGCTGCTCGGTGTAGTGCTGGGTGAGGTCCTCGGCCTGGCCGGTGGTGAGCCAGGGCAGGCGGGCGCAGAGCGCCTCGGCCTCCCGCTGGGCCTGCTCGAGCTCCGCGTGCAGGAGCAGGTAGCCCTCGACCTCGTTGGCGAGCGAGCCGTCCTGGCCGCCCCGGGGGGCGCCAGGACGGTTCGGCGTCGTCACCGCCGGCCGCCCTCTGGCTCGGCCGCGTCACGCCGGCCCAGATTGGCCTCGTGCTCGAACTGGGCCACCTCGGGGTGGTGCAGGTCGAACGCCGGGGATTCGCTGCGGATCCGCGGCAGGGTCAGGAAGTTGTGCCGCGGCGGCGGGCAGGTCGTCGCCCACTCCAGCGAACGGCCGTAGCCCCACGGGTCGTCCACGCCGACCGGCTTGCCGTACCTGGCCGTCTTCCACACGTTGTAGAGGAACGGCAGCATCGACAGACCCAGCAGGAACGAGCCGATGGACGAGATCGTGTTCAGGGCGGTGAAGCCGTCGGCCGCCAGGTAGTCGGCGTAGCGGCGCGGCATGCCCTCGGCGCCCAGCCAGTGCTGGACCAGGAAGGTGGTGTGGAAGCCGACGAACAGCGTCCAGAAGGTGATCTTGCCGAGGCGCTCGTCCAGCATCTTGCCCGTGAACTTGGGCCACCAGAAGTGGAAGCCCGCGAACATCGCGAAGACGACCGTGCCGAAGACGACGTAGTGGAAGTGGGCCACCACGAAGTAGGAGTCGGAGACGTGGAAGTCGATCGGCGGGGACGCCAGCAGGACGCCGGTCAGGCCGCCGAAGAGGAAGGTGACGAGGAAGCCGGCCACCCAGAGCATCGGTGTCTCGAAGGACAGCGAGCCCTGCCACATCGTGCCGATCCAGTTGAAGAACTTCACCCCGGTCGGGACCGCGATCAGGAATGACATGAACGAGAAGTACGGCAGCAGCACCGCACCGGTGACGAACATGTGGTGCGCCCACACCGTCACGGACAAACCGGCGATCGCGATGGTCGCGGCCACCAGGCCCATGTAACCGAAGATCGGCTTGCGGGAGAAGACCGGGATGATCTCGGTGACGATGCCGAAGAACGGCAGGGCGATGATGTAGACCTCCGGATGGCCGAAGAACCAGAAGAGGTGCTGCCACAGGATCGCGCCGCCGTTGGCCGGGTCGTACACGTGGGCGCCGAAGATGCGGTCCGCGGCCAGGGCGAACAGCGCGGCGGCGAGCACCGGGAAGGCGAACAGGACCAGCACCGAGGTCAGCAGCACGTTCCAGGTGAAGATCGGCAGGCGGAACATGGTCATGCCCGGCGCGCGCATGCAGGTGATCGTGGTGATGAAGTTGACCGCGCCGAGGATGGTGCCGAAGCCGGAGAAGCCCAGTCCGAGGATCCACAGGTTCGGGCCGATGCCCGGCGACCGGATGGCGTCCGACAGGGGGGCGTAGGCGAACCAGCCGAAGTCCGCGGCGCCCTGCGGGGTGAGGAAGCCGCCCACAGCGATGAGCGAGCCGAACAGGTACAGCCAGTAGGCGAACATGTTCAGCCGTGGGAACGCCACGTCCGGCGCGCCGATCTGCAACGGCATGATCCAGTTGGTGAATCCCGCGAACAGCGGGGTGGCGAACATCAGCAGCATCACGGTGCCGTGCATCGTGAAGAGCTGGTTGTACTGCTCCTTGGAGACGATCTGCAGACCGGGCCGGGCCAGCTCCGCCCGGATGAGCAGCGCCAGCACACCGCCGAAGAGAAAGAACAGGAACGACGTCGACAGGTACAGCGTGCCGATCGTCTTGTGGTCGGTGGTCGTCAGCCATCTGACCACCACGTTGCCGGGCTGCTTGCGCCTGACCGGCAGCTCGTTCTCGTAGGAGTCCTCGGCTGCCGCTGCTCCGGGAGGTTCGTTGAGGATGCTCACTGGTCGGATCTCTCCCGATGCTCGCGGTTCGCGTTGTCAGTCGGGCACCATCCTCTCGGCGACAAACCCGGTAATGCGCCCTGACCGGCCGATTACGCCGCCAATGGGATGACATTCGCCCCCTAAGGGAGTAGGCCGGCCGCACGCTCGTTGCCCCCGACACGCTCCCTGCGCCCAAGATCACCGCATCGGGCCAGCTCACCGGGGCCGGCTGATAGCCTTCGGCGACCGTGACCGAGCAGGACAGGTCAGCGCGCCCAGATCGTTGGAAGAGATGTTGTCCTTCTGCACAGCAGCCATCCTGTGCTCCGGCCGCCGTCCCCCCTGGCCGCCGCATGTCCGCTGATCTGCGCCCCGCCCGGCGGCCGCGCGGCCTGCGCGGCGGTCTGGCCCGGCCGGCCCGCGAGTGGTGGCCGGCCCTGCGCCGGACGCCGGTGACGATGTGGAACGACGACCTCACCGACTACGCCGCCGCGCTGACCTACTACTCGATCCTGGCGGTCCTCCCCTCGCTGCTGGTCACCGTGCTCGCCTTCGGCCTGGTCAGCCCCAGCACGGCCGCGGAGTTCATCGCCCACGTCACCCACTACGCCCCCGGCCAGTCGGGCGCCGAACTCCACGGCGTGCTCGCCGGTGTGCTCAGGCAGCACTCCACGACCTGGACGCTGATGGCGGCGGGCGCCGTCAGCGCCCTGTGGTCGGCCTGCAGTTATCTCGCGGTCTTCCGCCGTGCCCTGCACGGCATGTACCGCATCCCCGACCGCCGCTCGCCCTGGCGCAAGGCGCACCGCATCGTGGCGACCGCCCTGGTCCTGCTGGCCCTGCTCGTGGTCAGCGCCCTGGTGCTGATGCTGTCCGGGCCCGTCGCCGAGCTCCTCGGCCGGCTGCTGCGCCTGGACGGCACCGCGCAGCTCGTCTGGGGCATCGCGCGCTGGCCGCTGCTGCTGTGCCTGGTGGCGGTGCTGGTCGTGGTGGTCTTCCACACCGGACCGGCCCCGGCCCGCCGGAGCAGGGACAGCCTGCTCGGCGGCGCGCTGGCCGCCGCGCTGTGGCTGACCGCCTCGGCCGGCTTCGCGCTGTACGCCGATGTGCTGGGCACCTACAGCCGGTTGTACGGGTCCCTCGCGGGCATCGTCGTCTTCCTCATCTGGCTGTGGCTGTCCAACCTCGCGCTGCTCGCCGGCGCGCAGTTCACCGCGGAGCTGCACAAGGCGCAGGCCGCCGGAGCGCACCCGCAGGGCGAGGCCTCCAGCGCCTGAACACCGCGGTGCCCGCTCCGGCCTGCCGCCGGGCGGAGCGGGCCGCCGTCATCACCGTCATCGCTGCCTGAGGCCACCGACGCGACCGGTGACCACCTGGGCCGACCCGGCGTGCCGGGCGCCGCGGTCCGCACGGCCGAGGTGGTCACCGACGATGAGCCGCAGACGGCGGACCGCCGTGGGGAACGGCGACCCCTGACGCCGCCCCGGCGACGCGCCGGCACCGTCGGAGCGACGCGGCTCGACGGCTCAGACCTCGCCCCGCCAGGCGCCGGTCTCCGTGCCGCCGCGCGACTCGATGAACTCCTTGAAGCGCCGCAGATCGCCGGTGGCCTGGCGCTTGACGAAGCCGAGCTTGTCGCCCACGGTCTCGGCCAGGCCCTGAGGGTCGTAGTCGAGCTGCAGCATGATCTTGGTGGTGTTGTCGTCGATGTAGTGGAAGGTGACGACCCCGGCCTGCTTGGCGTCGCCGCCGATGGTGGACCAGGCGACGCGCTCGTCGGGGATCTGCTCCGTGATCTCGGCGTCGAACTCGCGCTCCACTCCGCCGATCTTCGTCTTCCAGTGCATGAGGGTGTCGGTGCGCTGCTCGATACGCTCGACGCCGTCCATGAACTGGGGGAAGTCCTGGAACTGGGTCCACTGGTTGTAGGCGGCACGGACGGGGACGTTGACCTCGATGGACTCTTCGACCTGTGACACGACGAATCTCCTCGGTGTGATGACGGGCGAGACCGGGCCGCCCGAAGCGGTGGCTCAGGCCTGTCGGTGATCACTTCCCGGATGCCACCGGTTCGGTCGTGTATGCCCGCATGTACCGCCCGAACGGGTGGTGTCCGCCGGCTCGGCCCCCACCTGGCCGATCAGACCGGGGGACGGCCTCGCTCGTCCGCCCCGCCGCCTGGCTTCAGCGAGTGGACGCCGGAGCAGATCCGGACGGCGATCGACATCGCCGGCCCCGACGTGTTCGTCTCCTCCCAGCCGCAGTACTCGAACGACGAATAGGCAGCGGCTGCACCGGACCCGAGACCGTACCGAGGGCGGCCACCGTTCGAGCGGTGGCCGCCCGCGCGCCTTGCCAAGTGCCGGGCGGTCCGTGGTGAGGTGACGGGTCATCTGGCTGGACGGGTCACGGCGTACGAGCGGGCCCCGTCGGCCGCCTTCGTGCCCGGCCGGGGTCCCGGAGGGATCCGGGCCGCTCCGTCCACACCCTTGACGCGTACACGTACAGCGCAAAGAATGGGCGCGCTGTGCGATTTGACAACGTTGTCTAGCCTCGGGAGGCGCACGCGCCCATGAGTGGGACCCATCCGCGCACGAGTTGGAGCCGACGCCTACGCGGTGCGGGCACGGTGGTCGCGGCGGCAGCGCTGATCGGCGCCGCCCTCGCCGCGCCCACGGCCCAGGCGGCCGCGACCCAGGACGGCCGCCTGACCGATCTCGTCAATCCGTTCATCGGCACCCAGAACGAGGGCAACACCTACCCGGGCGCCGCCGTGCCCTTCGGAATGGTGCAACTGTCCCCGGACACCGGCCACAACACCGGTTACGACTACGCCCAGAACCACATCCGGGGCTTCTCGCTCGTCCATCTGTCCGGCGTGGGCTGCGGCTTGGGCGGGGACCTGCCGGTGCTGCCGACCACCGGCGACGTCACGTCGACCGACTACGCGCGGTACCAGGCGGAGTTCAGCCACGACACCGAGCAGGCCGGCCCCGGCTACTACAAGGTCGGTCTGAAGACCGGCATCGACGCCGAGCTGACGGCGACCGCGCGCACCGGTGTGCAGCGCTACACCTTCCCCGCCACCGACAAGGCCAACGTCCTGCTCAACGCCGGGCAGTCGCTGCACCGCACGCTCTCCACCAAGGTCGAGGTGCTCGACGACCGGACCGTGCGGACCGCGATCACCGGCAGCGGCTTCTGCCAGGACACCAAGCCCTACACGGTCTACACCGTCACCCGGTTCGACCGCCCGTTCACCGCGTTCGGCACCTGGGACGGCTCCACGGTCAGCGACGGGTCCCGCAGCGGCCGGGACGGCGCGTACGTCCGGTTCGACACGAGCAAGGACCGCACCGTCGAGGCCACGACCGCCCTGTCGTACGTGGACGCCCGCGGCGCCGCGCTCAACCTCCGTGCCGAGGGCGGGCGTTCGTTCCAGCAGGTCCGGGCGGCGGCCCAGCGCGCCTGGGAGGACCGGCTCGACGACGTACGGGTGCGGGGCGGCGGCGAGACCCTGCGGCGCACGTTCTACTCGTCGCTGTACCGGTCCTTCCTCGCGCCCAACATCGGCAGCGACACCGACGGCCGGTACACCGGCTGGGACCAGAAGGTCCACCGCGCCCGGGGCTTCACGTACTACCAGAACTGGTCCCTGTGGGACACCTACCGCACCCAGTCGCAACTGCTGTCCCTGCTCGCGCCGCGTGAGGCCAGGGACATGGCGATATCGGTGATCAGGATCGACGAGGAGAGCGGCTGGCTGCCCAAGTGGGGCTACGGCACGGTCGAGACGAACATCATGACCGGCGACCCGGTCACGCCGTTCCTGACCAACGCCTACCAGCAGGGCCTGCTCAAGGGGTACGAGGAGCGGGCCTACCGCGCCCTCAGGAAGAACGCCGACGGGGTGCCGCCCGCCGACTCGCCGGCGGTGGGCCGCGAGGCCAACAAGGAGTACATCGCGGACGGTTTCGCGCCCTACGTCAAGGGCCGGCCGCACGCGAAGCCGGGCGACTCGGACTACGACCACGGCGCCTCGGCGACCCTGGAGTACGCCCTGTCGGACGCGATGCTCGCCGAGATGGCCCGCGACCTCGGCCATGACGCCGACGCCGCCCGCTACGCGGCCCGGGCCCAGAACTACCGCCGGATCTTCGACTCCTCGACCGGCTTCTTCCGCGCGCGCGACGCCTCGGGCGCCTTCACCGGCCCGGCCGACCCGGCGCGGAGCGAGGGGTTCCACGAGGGGACGTCCTGGCAGTACCAGTGGCTCGTGCCGCAGGACCTGCCGGGCATGGTCGGCCTGATCGGCGGCGAGAAGGCGGCGAACGAGCGGCTGGACTCCTTCTTCGCCTACGACAAGCTGGTGCGGGACCCCGCCGGAACGGCCCGTGAGGTGTGGGTGAACGGGCCGTACGACTACTACAACGCGGACAAGTACAACCCGCAGAACGAGCCCGACCTCATCGCCCCCTACACCTATCTCTCGACCGGCCAGCCCTGGAAGACCACCGACGTGGTGCATGCCGCGCTGACCCTGTTCACGGACGCCCCGACCGGCATGACCGGCAACGACGACCTCGGCACCATGTCCGCGTGGAACGTGCTGTCGTCCATCGGCGTCTTCCCGGTGCAGCCCGGCTACGACACCTGGGGCCTGTCCACGCCCGTCTTCGAGCGGGTCGACCTCACCCTGGACCGCCGTTACTACCCGCGCGGCTCGCTCACCGTGACGGCGCCCGGCACCTCGGACGGCGACCGCTACATCCAGTCGGCGCGCGTCGACGGCGCCCCCTACGGCCGCACCTACGTGACCACGCGGCAGCTGCGCGGCATGCGGTCGCTGGCGTTCACGGTCGGCGCCGAGCCGTCCGGGTGGGGCACCGGCGCCCATGACGGTCCGCCGGCGCTCAACTGACCGGTGCGGGCGGGGACGGGCCGCGGCCACGATCGCCGGATCGTGGCCGCGGCCCGCTCTCACATGTTGATCATGTGGCCGGCCAGGCCGTGCACGGCCTCCTTGACCGCCTCGCCCAGCGTCGGGTGGGCGTGCACGTTGCGCGCCACCTCATGGACCGTCAGGTCCCACTGCTGGGCCAGGGTCAGCTCGGGCAGCAGCTCGGTGACGTCCGGGCCGATCAGGTGGCCGCCGAGCAGCTCGCCGTACTTCGCGTCGCTGATCAGCTTCACGAAGCCCGTGGCGTCGCCGAGACCGTGCGACTTGCCGTTCGCGGTGAAGGGGAACTTCGCGACCTTGACGTCGTGTCCCAGCTCGCGGGCCTGGGCCTCGGTGTAGCCGAAACTGGCGATCTGGGGCTGGCAGTAGGTCGCGCGCGGGATCATGGCGTAGTCCAGTTCCATGGTCTCCGCGTCGGCGAGGGTCTCGGCGGCGACGATGCCCATCGCCTCGGCGGCGTGCGCCAGCATCAGCTTGGCCGTGACGTCGCCGATGGCGAAGATGTGCGGGACGGAGGTGCGGCAGCGCCCGTCGACGTCGATCGCGCCGCGCTCGGTGACCCGTACGCCGGCCTTGTCCAGGCCGTAGCCCTCCACGTTCGGGGCGAAGCCGATCGCCTGGAGCACCTTGTCGGCCTCCAGGACCTGCTGGGCGCCGTCCTTGCCGGTGACGGTGACCCGCACCGTCGGTCCCGACTCGTCGATGGCGTCGACCCGGGTGGAGGTCAGCACGTCGATGCCCAGCCTGCGGTACTGGCGGGCGAGTTCGGCGGACACCTCGGCGTCCTCGAGCGGGGTCATGCGGTCCAGGAACTCGACGACGGTGACCTTCACGCCGTAGTTGTGCAGGACGTACGCGAACTCCACGCCGATCGCGCCGGCGCCCGCGATCACGATCGACTGCGGCAGTTCCTCGGCGAGGATCTGCTCCTCGTAGGTCACCACCCGTGAGGTGCGGCGGGTGCCGGGGAGCAGCTTGGGGGTGGCGCCGGTGGCGATGACGCAGTGGTCGAAGCCGATGGTGCGGGTCGAGCCGTCGTAGCCCGCCACCTCGAGCGTGTGCGGGTCGAGGAAGGTGCCGCGGCCGTCGAACTCCGTGATGCCGTTCTTCTTCATCAGGTAGTGGACGCCCTTGACCCGGCCGTCGGCGACCTTGCGGCTGCGGCGGAACGCCTCGCCGAAGTCGAAGGAGACCGTCCCGTCGACCTTGATCCCGAAGGTCTTCGCCTCGCGCGTGAAGATGTGCGCCAGTTCGGCGTTGCGCAGCAGCGCCTTGCTCGGGATGCACCCCACGTTCAGGCAGACACCGCCCCAGTACTTCTCCTCGACGACGGCGACGCGCTTGCCCAGCTGCGCGGCGCGGACGGCGGCGACGTAGCCGCCGGGTCCCGCTCCGAGGACCACGACGTCGAAGCGTTCGTCCAGCTCGGGCATGGGGTTTCCCTTCGTGTGCAACGGTCGTGCCGATCAGATGTGAGCGACCGGCCTCAAATGGATCATCCATGCGGCCGCCCGGCTCCCGCAAGCGCTTCTGTCCTCACCGGCCGTCGCCGTGACGGAACAGACAGACGTGCCCCTCCGGGGGCTGTCGCGAGAGCGGCCTCAGTCGCCGGCCCGTGCCCCGGCCGCCGCCGGCTCGCGTTCAGGGCCGGTGCGCGGGATGCGTGACAGGTCCGTCATCAGCGCGCTCAGCCACGAGACGGTCGCCCAGTACCGCCGGGGCGCGCCGGGCGGCTGTGCGGTGAAGCCCGCGAGGACCGGATCGAGGCGGGGCACCGGCGCGGCCGGGGTGTCGCTCCCGGGGTCGAGCGCCGCCGAGACGAGCAGCATCCGGCCGGCCACCCGGTCCCCGAGTCCGGCGGCCGACTCGGCGGCGGCCGGGCCCAGCACGGTCGGCGGCGGATCCAGCAGCCGCTCGGATCCCCACAGGGTGTGGTGCCCGGCGATGAGCACGGCCTGCCAGTCCACCGGCGCCGGCGCCGCCCTCCTCCCCCGGCCCCCGAAGGGCGTGGGCTCGCTCAGGAACTGGGCGTACGCGGACTCGGCGAGGATGACCGCCTGGTGCAGCGAGCGGTGGCAGGACGCCACCGGCGGCGCGGCCACGGTGCCGCCGGCCGCCACCTCGGCGCTGGTCGCCACCACGATCTCGGCCGCCCGGCGCAGGAGTTCCGCCGCCGCTCGACGCAGCTCGTCATGGGCGCCGCGGGGCCAGGCCAGCAGGCCGAACACCGCGCCGATCGCGCTGCCCACCAGCACGTCCAGCAGCCGCACCTCCGCCAGCCGCCAGGTCGGCGGCACGAGCTGGGCGAAGACCGGGGCCACGAGCACCGTGAACAGACCCTGTGCCCAGCCGACGCCCTTGACCGGGCCCAGGGTGAAGGCGAGGAGCATCCACAGCGGGAGCACGGCGGCGTAGATCCCGGTGCCGGAGCCCGCCAGGGTCAGCAGACCGGCGGTCAGCAGCGCCCCGGCCAGCGTGCCCGTGAGGGCCAGGCGGATGGTGCTCCAGGTCTCGTCCATGGTGGTCCGGGTGAGGGTGAGCGTGGCCAGCATCGCCCAGAAGCCGTGCGGCAGCGTGGCCACGCCCGCGATCAGCCGGGCCGCGGTCAGGGCCAGGGCGATGCGCACCGCGTTCTGGAAGAACACCGACCGGCGCCCGGCGTGACCGCGCGCCCGGTGCCACCACAGCACCGGGGCCCGGCTCCTGGCGTACCAGAAGCGGCCCGGCGGCACCGGCAGCGACGCCCGCCGGCCCCGTACCGCCAGGTCGGCCGCGGTGGCCATGGCCAGCGCGGCGTCGGCGATCTCCAGCACGGCGGCATGCCGGCGCAGTACGGCGGGCGGGAACTCCGGCGGACGGGGGCCGCCCCGGGCGGCGGCCGCGGGGGCGGCCGACACGGCCGACAGGTCCGCCCGGGCCGCCACCAGTTCGGCGTGGGCGGCCACCGGCGACGGCCCGGATCCGAGGCTGTCCGCGGTCCCGGCGGACAGGGCCGCCACCGCACGCAGGACGGCGGTCACCCGGGAGCCCTGCGCGTCGCCCGGGCTGGTCAGCCGTGCCATCCGGCTGAGCAGGGTGCGGGTGGCCAGACCGGTGTGGGCGAGGGCGCGGTCGCGCAGCCCCGGTCCGGCCGGACGTTCCGCCTCCGGCACCGTCAGCGGCCGCAGAGCCGCGCCGGCCTCCCGGGCCGCCGCGCTGTCCGTACCGGTCAGGGCGTACGGGGGCGCGGTCAGGAGGGTCGCGCAGTGCGCCGCGGTCCGCGCGGCGAGGGCGGCCCGCTCCCGGTACGACGGCGGCGGGGGCTCGGGGAGGAGCAGTGCCTCGGCGGCCATGAGCAGGACAAGTCCCGTCGTCGTCCCGACGAGGCGTTCACCGAGCGAGCCGGGGTCGTACGGCGGGAAGGAGGGCAGGATGTAGAGCAGTTGGAGGCCGGGGGCCGCCCCGGCCGGGCGGGGACCGCCCACGGCGGAGAAGGCCAGGGCGAAGCCGACGACCAGCATGCCCGTGACGGCGCTCCAGGTCCGCACCGACAGACAGGTGCCGGCGATCACCAGCAGCCAGCACACGGGCAGCGCCCGCAGTCCCGTCGCGGCCCGCTGCCGTCCGGTGCCGGGGATCCTGGAGAGCCCGCCCAGCGCCACGGCGGAGAACAGGGCGTACGTGGCCGCGACCGGGAGGCCCAGTCCGTAGCGGAACAGGAAGAACCCCGTCGTGGCGACCAGCGTCACGCGTACCGCCCGGCGGCCCGAGGCGGCGTAGGCCGCGGGGATCCGGCCGGCTGGAGCAGCACACACGCTTACAGAGTCCCGCACCGTCCGGTGCCCGGCACGCGCAGCGGACCCGGCGGCAGGCAGGAAAGTCCGGCCGGGTTCCGGCCGGTGAAAGAGCGGGGGCAAAAAGAAAGGGAAAGGCGGTTTCCCACTCCTTTCCACTCTCAACTTATAGCGCACCGGGGGGCTTGCGGCAAGGCCCCCGGTGTCCCGCACAATGACCGGCCGAAGCCAGAACCTGCGAAAACGCGGGAATCGCGAAGTACCCGCGGCGCTGCCGGCATCGGTTCGCGTGAGGACGTCGAACCGGGCCGGCGCGCCCGGTGGGCCCGCGGTCCGAGAATGCGGAGCTGATTATTCTGAATCCCCTGACCACCAGTGCGTTCGACCTTCCGGACCGCCTTTCCGCGAAGGCCGATCCGCGGCTGATCGCCGACGACGAACGGCATTTCGCCGCCGTCGCGGAGGCTCTTGAGCAGTCGGTCGCCGAGGTGTCCGACCGCCTCGACGCCGAGCGCAGGGGGCCCGGTGGCGCGGGCCGGCAGGCGATGGACCGGGACGCGGAGATCCACCGGCTGACCGCTCGGCTGCGCGCGCTGCGCCGGTTCGGCCTCGACCTGTGCCTCGGGCGCATGGTCGCGGCGGACAGCCCCGAACCGGTCTACGTCGGGCGGCTCGGTCTGACGGACGGCGCGGGACGCCGGCTGCTGGTCGACTGGCGGTCCCCCGCGGCCGAGCCGTTCTTCGGCGCCACCCACGGCGGCCCGATGGGCCTGGCGAGCCGCCGCAGGTACCGCTGGTCCGGCGGCCGGATCGGCGACTACTGGGACGAGGTGTTGCCAGTACGATGCTGCTCTGGCCGGAGCCGGCAGTGTGGTACGTGTCGCCCGGCCGCCCGGACAGCATGTGCGAACCGGGCGGCACGCCCGTGGGATGGCCCAGTTGGCTGCCCTTGTGAGGCGGGCCGCAAGTAGAGCGGCGAGAACTCGGCTAACGGGGCTATCCGCGACGGCGCCAGCAACGTGATCAGACCCGCCACGGCAAGTCCATCCCACCTGTGACGAGGAATTACGGGACAGCTCTTACTACTCCAGTCAGATTTCGTGTCCTGGGCTGGCTCCCTTTCGGTAGTACAGCGGCGGGCTGTGGCTTGGTGGCGTCTGCGCCAGTGGGACCAGTTCAGGGCGTGGAGGCGTCTGTCCTGATGGGGGCGGGGATGTGGCAGGAGAGTGTCCAGCAGGCGCCGGATCTCTGCCACGGTGAGCGGGGCGAGGGCTGATCCGTTTCTGCTGCCCCCTTGCGTCACCGTCTGCCTGAGCGGCCAGGGCGGTCAGGGCGGTCAGGGCGGTCAGGAAGGCGTCGGCGAGCATGGCCAGGGTGATGTGTCGATACCAGCCGAGGTAGCGGCGGACCTCGTACTCGTCCAGGCCGCACTCGTTCTTCACAGCTTGGAAGCATTCCTCGATCGCCCATCGGCTGCCGGCGATCCGGACCAGTTCGTCGAGCTCGATGCCGACGGGTGCGTAGGCGAGGTAGTAGGCGACCTCGGCGGGGTCGGGCAGGCTGCGGCGGGCCATCACCCAGCGGTGGTGGGTGGGCGGATCGGGGTCGAAGATCAGGTTGGCGGGCAGTTTGGCCGCGGCCCAGTCATAGATCCGCGGCCCCTTCGCTCCGTCGCCGCAGGACAGCCGCTGCCAGGCATCACCGGGTGCCTCGTCGATGAGCTGGTCGATGCGCCAGATTCCGGCCAGGGACTTGATCTGCTGGGACTTGGGCACGGCGACCACGTAGCCGACGTCGAGTTGCTCGAGCAGGCGGCGGAAGTGCCAGTCCTGGCCGTAGGCCTCGTCCGCCGTGACCCAGGCGGCGGGCAGACCGGCGGCCAGGCAGCGGCGCACGATGTCTCGGGCCAGTTCCCCCTTGGTGGCAAAGCCCCGCTCGTCGGGGATCTTCGCCGCCCGGCAGCGCTCGCGGTCCGACGTCCAGGACTTGGGCAGGTAGAGCTCCCGGTCGACCAAAGCCCTGCCCGAGCCAGTGGCGTAGGCGGCGAACACCCCGATCTGGCAGTTGTCGATCTTTCCCAAGGTTCCGGTGTACTGCCGACCCACCCCCGCCGACGTGCTGCCTTTCTTGATGAAGCCGGTGTCGTCGATGATCAACACCCCGCCCGGGCCGATCCGTTCGGCGACATGGGCCCGGACATCGTCCCAGACCGCGTCGGCGTCCCATCGGGCGCCGTTGAGCAGGTGCTGCAGACCTGCCGGGTCGCGATGGCCGGCCCACTCGGCCAACTGCCAGCCGTTCTTGCGTCCCACCGGCGCCAGCAGACCGCGGACATAGTCCCGCATCCGCCGGCGCAGATCCACCCGGGCAAAGCGGCCCGCCACCCGAGCGAACACCGCCTCCAACTCACGCTGCCACTGGTCGACTTCGACTATCGCCTCCATACCCGGACAACGACAACCACCGGCTCAGGACACGAAATCTGACTGGAGTACTAAAAGGCATGGGCCAGACGGTGCTCCGCCAGGCCCATGCCCCTCGAAACGGTGCGTCTCCTATGCGACAGGTGTCGAGTAATACGGCGAGTTTCGCCATTCCTCACGGCCAGCCTCGGACGGTGCCGGCTTCCAGAGGGTGAGACCCTTCGAGCGCTCCCAGACCGAAATGCGCCAAACGTGCAAGAGTGAGATCAGCAGCATGGCCGGCATGCCCAGAGCGGCGATGGGCAGGTGGATCAGGTAAACGACTACTGAGAAAACCGTCACGAGTGCTGCACTACGGATTTGCCCCCGCCGCATCAGGCGACGCTGCAGAACAACCTGCTCGCGCAGTGCTTGCGGGTTTTCCACCGGCACCGCCGCTGCATGGGCCCGCCGTTCGCGAGGTCGTGACACCAGGAGATTGACGGTCCACAGCAGAGCGAGAGCGAGAACGACACCGCACTGAATGCGACCAGTTCTCCCGGAGAGTTGGAGATCACCAGACGTCGCAAAGAGAACTGCATCCACGAGGGCTGCAGCAGATATGCCGGCCACGGCCTCCCCCATGGCAGCGGGGACGATCCGCACCAATCGTATGCTTCCCGCCAATTTTGTCACTTCTTTCTCCACGTCAGCCTCTGAGTGGCAGACTATCGAGTTGCCGCTTTGTCCTGCGAATGGGGGGTCCCCTGAATGCCCGGCGAGAACCCCCCATCGTATGGCGGCTAGCTGAAGGGTCGCCAGCTGGAGACGGCGTTCCAGGCAGATCGGGCACCCGAACTGGTCTTCTGCCAGGCAGTGGATGCAGTGCTCCGGATACTGGAACCGGCTGCGGACATCTGGCCGGCCGTCACCCACTCACGCCCTGCCATAAGGGTGCTCACGGCACCGAGCGCACAGTCACCCCACTTCTTTTCCATGCAGGAGTCGACCGTAGCAATCACGGAAACACCGAGTACCACGCCTGCGTAGATGCCCACAGCGCCCGCGGAACAGACCACAGAACCGAAACCAACCGTACCGATTTCGCAGGCTGCCCATGCGCCAAAGGCAAGGGTGGCCGCCCCGGAATACCATTGCATCGCATCGTCGGACACCAGACCTTCGTTCTCCGGCTCCGGGGCCTTGCTCTCGGCATCCTTTCTGCATGATTTTGCCGACTTCTGCTTCCCCATGCAAGTGTAGAAGCTCTGGACTTGCTCGAGATTGTCCTGCTTGGCGTTCGAGAACCAGTTGTTGAAGTCGTCCTGGGTGAAGTCCGAACTACCGTTGTAGCCGAGTTCCTCGAGCCAGTTGTACGTCTTGTTGTCGAGGGGTTTTCCGATCGCCGGCGAACCCGCGCTGTTGGATTGGCTGGAGTTGCTGCTGGTCGTACTCAAACCAGCAGTGTTGTCCGTGTATGCGCCCCGGTGCTTTGAGGGTCCGGGACCACAAGCCTCCCAGCCGCCCACGCAGTTGGCGAGGCGGAGGCCTGTGGGGTCCGCGAAGTTGACCGGGTCGTTGTTGCTGTAGCTGTACGCCGACAGGCTTTGTGGCTCCCCTGCGGCGGTCAGGGGGTCGGTGCTCAGGAACCGGCCCAACGATGGATCGTACATACGGGCGCCCAGCAATGACAGGCCTGTCGAGTCGTCCTCCTGCCCGCCCACGAAGCCCCGGTCCGTGGAAGACGGGAGGGAGCTGCCGGTACTGCGCGCCGCACCGAACGGTGTGTAACGGCGTCGCAGGACTGTCCCTCCCACAGCCGTGATGACCAGCTGGGTGGAAGCCTGGTTGTCGCTCAGCAGCCACGACAGCTTGCCGTTGGTGGTGCCGTCGGCCTCGCGCATCGCCACGGAGGCATTGCCGGCGGTGTAGTAGCGGGTGGCCAGGATTGTGCCGCTGCTGCTGGCCTTGTGCAGTTCGTGGCCCTCGAAGTAGAGCACGTTCTCGGCCTTCGACGTCCGCAGCAGGGGCTGACCGTCACCGTCGTAGACGTAGGTGCTGGTCTCGCCTCCCCCGGTGATGCTGCCGACCTGGTGCAGATCGTTCCAAGCCACCGATGTGGCGACACCGCTCACGGTACGCGTGGTCTGCTGACCGGCGTTGTCGTAGCCGTAGCTGTCCGTGCCCCCAGAGGACTTGACGACCGAGGTGACCGCGTGCGGGCGTGAGGTGTCCGCTGTGTAGGTGGATTCGTCCGCGCTGTATCCCGGGTAGTGGTAGTCCCGCGTCACAGCAGTGGCTGTGGACGAGGCCTTGCTAATGACAGACTGAAGGTTGCCGATGCCGTCGTAGCTGTAGCTCGACTGGTAGGGCTCGGGTCCCGCGAAGTCGGACTGGGGGGTGGCCGTACAGGTGGTGGACGCGGTGGTCCACGCGCCGTTCAGCCGGTGCATGTCGTCGTACGTGAAGCACTGCTGCTGGCCGGCCGTGCCCTCACGCAGGCTGGTGATCTGGCCGTTGCCGTTGCGGGCGTAGGTGTCGTTCTGCACCGTGCTCGTGGTGCTGCCCACAGTGGTACGAGTCGTGATGTTGTTCAGCCAGTCGGTGCCCTGGGTGTCGTCGTAGCCGAAGGTGCGGTTGACCGTGCTGCCGGCCGCGGAGGTGCCCATCTGCCGGGATATCAGTCGTCCGTAGTCGTCGTAGCCACTCTGGTTGAGGTAGGTGGCAAGTGGGCTGGCGACCTTTCTCAGCAGCCCGTAACCGTCGTAGGTGCTGGTGACTGTTTCGGCGGGCAGCTTACCCACGGCCGGGTAGTCGACCGATGTGAGGTGGTCGGCCAGGTCGTAGTGGTAGGAGACCTTGTAACCGCCTTCCAATCCGGATCCGTCGACGGGAACCGTGAGCGTCTTGGAGGTGGCTCTGCCTCGGCTGTCGTATCCGCCGATGGTGGACTTGTACGCCTTGCCGTTGCTGATGACGGTCGAGGTCGCCACCTCGCCCTTGCCACCTGTGGCGGTGTCGTACGAGGTCTGGGTCAGGATCGTGCTGCCCTTGCGGACCGCGGTGGGCCGGTTCAGCGCGTCGTAGTCCGTGGTGACCACGGCATTGTTGCCATCAGTGGTGGTCAGGATGTTCCCGTTGTCGTCGTACGACGTGCTGGTGTCACCGGCGTCGGGGTCCTCGGCGGTCAGGCGCTCGCCGGGGAAGTTGTAGGTGTAGTGAGTGGTGTTGCCCTTGGCGTCATGGATGTACTTCAGCTCACCCTTGCGGGTGTACTCGTAGGTGGTGGTGTAGCCAGCCGAGCCGTTGCGCTCCACCTGCTTGACCTTCTGCCCGTAGACATCGGTGTAAGTGTCAGTGGACTGCCCGACGACCGGCTTGACGGTGGTCACGTCGGCGCCGGTGTAGGTGGTGACGACCTTGCCCGCATTCTGGGCGGTGCCGTTGACCTTGACCTGGCTCAGTGTGGTGCGGCCGGCCCAGTCCGAGACGTAGTCGGTGTACGAACGCAGGGCCGTCACGGCCGGATTGACCGGACCGTCGGTCGCCGAACCCGTCGTGTAGAAGGGCGCTGACTTCCCGGCTACGTTACCGGAGGAGTCGTAGCGGGTCACAACCACCGTGCGTCCGGACCCCGAGGGCGCGGGGGTCTGAGTCTCGCGGCTGCGGCCAAGACCGTCCATGTATGCGACGGTTGTGAGGTCGGTCGTGCCGGATTGCAGCACCTTCGACGTCACCCGGAGCACGTCGCCCTGGGCGATGTCCGGCACGCCGGAGGAACTGTCGGCTGTGTGGATGTAGTAGTCGAAGGACAACGACGGATGTCCGCTGGGGGCGTTCGCGACTTCGGTCGGCTTGAAAACCTTCGTCAGCCGGCCTACGGCGTCGTACACCAGCTGTGTCTCGTTCCCGTTGGCGTCGACGACCTTCCAGGGTTGATTCCAGAACCGTGAGTAGTACGTCGTCGTGCTTAGCGGCGTCCCGGTGCCGTCCGCGTTGGGAGCCGGCGTGGTCACCTTGACACCATCAACCGGCCACGAGGTCGTCGGGGAGTACGTGGTCGTGGTTGCCTTCTGCTTACCGTCCAGGGACCTGGTGATGCGACCCGCGCCGTCGTAACCAGCCTTCGCGGTGCGGTACTGGGTCGCGTCCGTGTAGGTGCGGGTCTCAGTCGCGTTGCCGTCCACCAGCATGGTGTCATTCTCGCTGAAGGACGCCGCGTTGTCGTAAAACGTGGTGACCCGGCGGTCCAGGTGCAGAGTGTCCTGGCCGTTGGCCTGGTCCGTCTCCTGCGCGGTACACGAAACGCTGTAGTGCCGCTCGTCGTCCTGGTAAACCATCCACCGCTTGGTTCCAGTGCTGTCGAGGTCGGACGTGTTGTAGGCACGACCGAACTCGGTGCACTGGTTGTCGGATACGCCTGCCTCGCCCTGGTCGTCAACGCGCAGTGGCAGGCCGAACGTGGTGGAGGCGGCTTCGGTGTCCTCGTACTCGTTCTCAATGCGGTGGCGGCGCCACGTCGCCTTGTCCGCTGTCGACGTCGAGACCTTCGTGTACGTGTCGGTCGCCGATTCCCGTACGAAGCGGGCATCAGGCAGTCCCACATAGGCGGCGGTGGTGTGCACCCAGTACTCGTGCCAGACCCGCTCCTGAGAGCTGCCGGCGTCGTCCTGGGTGGACGTTTCGAGGGTTTGGCCGGCCAGCCAGGGCGAATCGGTGTGCTTCGCATCGTCGGAGTCGAGGACGTCGACCGACCGCGTCTGAGAGGCGTCGGTCTTAGAGGTACGGTCTCCGTCGAGTCCGCGGTACAGCCAGTGGTACGTGGCGTGCGCGTTCGCGCCTGCACCGCTGCTGACCTTGACCTTCCCGTATCCGCGCCAGTCCGACCAGGTCTCATCGGCGTCCTTAACCAGCGGATTGGCGGTGAACCGCCAGCCGGGGGCGCCGTCGTACTCATACCTAGTGGTCATCATCGGGTCGCCGTCGCCGGCGTCCCCAGGGTCGACGTCCACCTGTGTGACAACGAACTTCTTGAACCAGCCGCTGCGTTCCGCCGTCTCGCCTTCGGGAACCCACCTCTGTCGGAAGCACTCGAACTTGTTGTCCGACTCGGTCGGCAGATTGTTCTCGTCGCATTGCCGGTCGACAGTGCCGTTCTCGTCCGTGGCGTGGCCGTAGGTGACTGCCACCGTGGAGCCGGTGTCAGTGAAGACCTTGTTCACCCGGCGGAAGTTGAGCTCCCCGGCACCGACCTTGTTGTCCTGCCACTCACCGTTGAAGTTGATGGTGGGCATGGTGATGCCGCCGTCTGAGTAGCCCCGCCGCTGGATGTAGTCCAGCCAAAGCTGGTCGCCGACCGTGCCAGACGGATTCATCAGCGCGTACTTCATCTGGTACTGCTTGACGAGGTCCCATCCCGAGGTGTTGGTGTCGCGCACTTTGACGTTGATGTCCCACAGAAGGTCGCGCTGAAAGAACGTCGGGTAGTACGTCTTGCCCGCGCAGGCGTTGTCGCTGGAGCTGCCGTCGCAGATCAGGTCGACCGGCACGTCCGGGTACGACGCTGGCTTGGATTCGATCGACGGGCAGTTGGTGGTGACCGGATGGCCGAGAGGGTCCTTCTCCTCCATCCGCTCCACGCAGCGGTTCACATGCTGGAAGTCGACCATCGCCGGCAGTTGGGCACCCTCGATCTGGGAGGACCAGCCGTAGTCGATGCGCTCCAGATAGGAACCGGCATCGTATTTGCGGGCCTTGTCCGCGCTGGCAACCGAACGGTAGTAGTTCGTCTCCTTCGCGTAAAAGTAGGAGTTCTCCACCTCATTCGGGGTGACCACACGGTCGAGGTTCCAGCGCCATGCCTGGTTGCAGAAGGTGGGCTGCCCGCCGTCGTAGCAGGGCTCCCCAGGGTCATCGCCGATGACCGGCACGGTGAGCACGGAGTGGGTGGCTTCCCGGACATTGTCGTTGTTCAGTCGTTCGGTGCGGCCCCAGCCGAAGTAGTAGCGGGTGCCGTCCTGAGTGGTGATCACCCAGAACTCGTCCGTATTGTCTGCGTTGTTTGGGCTTCCCTTGAGGTGCTGGACCCTCCAACCCGGGTCATTCTGGAGGTGCCATGCGCCGTCGCCGGTGCCGTCCTTGACCAACTGCGAGGTGACCCCGTTGAGGCTGATGTCGTAGACCGCGCCCGACGGGTCGTCAGTGGAATTGGGCGAGTCCCAGCACAGGTCACCCCACTGCTGGTTCTGGTCCGGTCCGTGACCGTCCTCTATGCAGTTCTTGTACTCGCGCTCGATGAAGCCGACGTTAAGATCCCAGCCCATGCCGACCCAAGAGGCCTGGTTGTTGGACGCTGACGTACGCCCGTCGATGGACTGAGAGTTGTAGCTCAGCGCTAGGTCAGGTGCCAAACCCATGGGTGGCTTAGGCAGTTCGATCGGCACCTGGTAGGTAAAGGCCCCGGACCCGAGACCCACATCCCATTTGCCGGAGGGATTCACCGGCGTGGCACGATAGTCGCCGGAGTCGGAGGAGGAGCCGGACGTCACCGCGTACACAGTCGGGGTGCCCAACGCCGCCATTCCCGAGATTGCTTCCGCCTGCGGCGCCGCAGAGACTGTAGCGGTCAGGGTCTGACCCGCGGTGTCGTTGCTCTGGCCGGCGACGACCTTTCCGTCGGCGCATCCAAGCTTCTCCGGCGTCGTCAACGCACAAGAGGGCAGCTTGACCAGGCGCAGGCGTGAGGCGAAGTTACCGCCGTAGGCTTGGGCGAAGCCCGAGTAGTCGATGGATACTTCGAGCGGACCGGACTTCGCCTCGCCGTCGGCACGACCCACCTTGAGGCCGACACCCACGCCTCCGACCGGAGCGATCTTCTTCCGATCCAGTACCTCGATCCGTGCCCTGGCGGGGCGCTGGCTGGCGTTTTCGGCTCCGCTCTTCGCCGCGGCTTTGGTGGTGGCGGCTTTGACCGACACCACGGGGTGATCCGAAGCCGCTGACACGATCCCACGTGCCTTCGCTGTATGCGCGGGCACGTCGACTGTGGCCTCGGCCCTCTTGGGCCATGTGACCTTGGGTGCTTTCGTCCGTGTCGGCTCGGCCGGCGCGTCGACCCCATGGTCCAACTTCTGCGACGGTACTGCGGGTTTCATTTCATTTGGTAACGCCATGGCCGCCGTAGGCGCCATCACGATCGCGGTCAGAAGTCCGCCCAGCAACCCTTTGGTTACTAGTACGGCTATTCCGCGAGACTTGTGCAGTCTCATGCACCCCATCCAGATTCCTTCGCCCCCACGCGTCCAAGCGGTTCTACTGGCACGCGTCCACGCACAGTTGTGTGCTCGTTCACGCGAACGAGAGCTGCGCGGCGGCTGGACTCTACGGGGGGCTGACACCCGGGGTCTAGGTTTCATCGGCGGGTGACAATCACCATGGATCCGACGGAAGCCGAAAATTTACGCAAACTTCTCGCTGGAAAATCGATGCCTGATCTGTCAAGATCGCGCCTTGTTCGAAAGCAGGGCTGACATACGCGAACTGTCGCACCGTCACGCCAGGCACCAGGGGAGGGGTCCGACATGAGAAGTGCCCGGAATGCCGCGCTACGGCGCGTTGGTACGGTAATGGCCGCCACGTTGATCACCTGCGGGCTCAACGCAACGAGCGGCGAAACGGCCTTCGCGGTCGAAAGTGGGCCAGTCTTCAACGTCCCGACCGGAACTACCGCTGAACAGCAGGCAATCCGCAGTCGTTTTCTCGACGTCATCCAGAGCGCCGAAGTGGGAGGCACCCTCAAGTTGGCGATGTACCACTTTTGGGACACGACTGTCGCGCAGGCCTTCGCAGACGCCCACGCCCGCGGAGTCAACGTTCAGATCGTGATGGACAGCAGCGAGACCACCTCGAGCCACGATGACGAAGCCACCTACCCAGTGCTGCGCGATGCCTTGGGCACGGACACCTCGGCGGCATCCTTCGTAACGATGTGTGGGACCAACCATTCCTGCAACTCCACTGTGGAACCGTCGATCAACCACAACAAGTTCCTGATCTACGACTATGACAACGGCGCCTACTCAACCGTTGTTCAGTCCTCCTCGAACCTCACACCCTCCAGCTACTCCAAGTACTGGAACGACGCGATGGTCATCGACAACGACCACGGGGTCTACCTCGCCTACACCGCCTACTTCAACGCATTGAAGTCGAAGAACCCCGCAAATTGGGCATACCTGACTCCCACCCCGTACAGCCCCTACGCCTACTATTTCTTCCCCCGCCCAGCGGACGACCCCCGTCCCGGAGACACGGTCACCGGCATCCTCAACAACGTCACCTGCACGTACGCCGAGGGCGGTACGACAAAGCACTCCACCGTTCGAATCGGCATGTACAAGTTCACCCGTCAGGCCGTCGCCGACAAACTCAAAGCGATGAAGAGTGACGGGTGCAACGTGGACGTCGTCTATACAGAGATGGACAGCGCCGACTCTACCGGGAGCGCCGGAACGTGGGAGGCACTGCACTACAGCGGCGGGCCGACACTGCGCTGCTTCAGTTACGACGACGACGGCGACGAGTCCACCGCGAGCAGCCCCACACCCCGGCAGATCATCCATTCCAAGTTCCTGCTGATCGAGGGTGATTACGCGGACACTACGGGCCGCAAGGTGATGTGGACCGGCAGCCACAACTACACCGGCCCGGCGTTGACGAAGAATGACGAGTCCCTCCTGAAGGTCGACGATGCCACTGTCTACGCTGCCTACCTCGCCCGCTACAACGCAGTGCGTACCGCTGCAAAGCCGGGCACCAGTGACAACACGCCCGCCTGCAAGGGCGTAACTAGCACGCCGGAAAACTGATCGTCTTGCACTACATTGGAACGCCAGCCAACTTCCGTTCAATGCGCTGCTCGTCGTAGAGAATGCCACTGAGCCTTTTCCATCGTGATCAGGCGGCGAGTTCGAGTGCGAGGACGGCACAGACGACGCCGGTGATCCGGGTGGTGCTGCAGCGGAGCTTCCTCAGGAGGCGCCAGCATTTGAGGGTGGCCATAGCGCGTTCGCCGAGGCTGCGAATCTTGGCGTGATCGCGGTTGTGACGACGACGCCAGCCGCGCCGGTTCTTGCCCCGGAACGGGACGCGGACAGCAGGGCCTGCGCCCTGATACGCCCTGTCAGCCCAGCACTTGACGTCGTCAGCGGCGAGAGCGGCGGGTATGCCGTGGGTCCGGGCCGCGGTCAGATCGTGCACGGCTCCGGGTAGCGCGCCCGAGGCCCAGACCAGGCGGCCGGCTGGATCCGCGAGGACCTGCACGTTCATCCCGTGGTGCTTCTTCTTCCCCGAGTAGTACGGGCGGTCGGCGGCGGTGCGGTCGATCGGCAGTACGGTGCCATCGAGGATCACGTACGCCTTCTTCCGCACCGTCGTTATGGCCTGTTCCAGCGTGGGCGCGAGAGCGGCCAGGAGGTCCACGGCCTCGCGTATGTACCGGTGGACCGTCGCGATTCCGACGCGGAAACCTGCTGCGAGGCGGGCGTAGGTGTCGCCGCATCGCAGGTGGGCCAGGACGAGCATGGCCTGCCGGCCACAGGTCAGGCGACGCCAGCGGGAGCCGATCCGTCGACGGTGGCCTGCGAGGAGACCGGATAGGTGCTGCAGAGAGCGGCTGGACAGGTCGATACCGGACGGGTAGACAAGCACGCGGAAACTCCTGACAGACTGGTGATCTTGGTTGAAAACCCACCTACCAGGGGCTTCATCCTGTTGTCAGCCCAACGGTGTACTGCTGATGCAGGTTGAGAAGGCTCAATGTCAGTACCGTGCTGTTCACTTGGCCGCGTGGACGTCTCAGCTCTGCGCGCCCGTCTGAACGACGCCTGGCGCGCGCCCGAATTGCACTGCCCGCTGCCCATTCATGGGGCAGGGCATGTCTGTGTGCCCAGTGACGCGGAGGATCTGGCCGAGCTGGAGCGCGTCGCTGCGGACGTGGTTGACGGGGCGGGTCGGCCGGTACGTGCCTGGGTCGTCGGGGGTAGGGCAGCAGGGGTGCCCGACGGTCCGCCGGTGGGCGGGGAGGGTGGGCTCCCCATCGGCGGGGAGGGTGGGCTGCTGGAGCTGCGCGGGTGGGTGCTGGCCGAGCACTGGTTCGGATACGGCGTGACGGCCACCGCCGATGGCCCGCGCCGCGTCGTGATCCTCGCCCGGCGCGCGTTCACCCGCCCGCCCGGGGTCGGGTGGGTGGCGTTGCTGCGGGAGGCCACCGGGTGGACGGAGCCCGATCGGTGCGGCGTCGACTGGGCCGCGACGGAGGCAGCGCTGGGCACCGCGCTGCCCGGTGACTACAAGGACATCGTCGACACCTTCGGCGCGGGCAGCTTCGACGAGTACCTGGACCTGCTGGTGCCGGGTGCGCTGGGCACGGATCTAGTCTCCTGGGGCCAGGACATGGCGCGGTACGCCGACCTGTACCGGCCATACCCGGTCCACCCCGCGCCCGGCGGCGTGCTCATATGGGGGACCTCCGAGCAGGAGCTGACCTTCCACTGGCTGACCGGACCGGCCGATCCCGACGACTGGCCGGTTTTGGTGCAGTACCTGGACGGTGAGTGGCAGCGCTTCGACTGCGGCACCGGCGAGTTCGTGCTGCGCCTGCTCACCGACCGCACCCCGCCGTTCGCCTTCCCGCCCTCCGCCGGACCGTTCCCCCACTGGTTCGCCTCATGGGAGCTGCCGGAGGGCTAAGCCCCTGCTAACCCGGCTGTCAGCGCCGCTGACCATGCTCGGCGAAGCGTCTGGGCCGCCGGGACAGACTGCGGATCTGCTGGTCACGACCCCGCTACAGATCGGTTCAGTCGTCAGCAGGCCGATGAGCAGTACAGGGATGAGGTTGGAAAAGGCTCACTGGCGACAAGGGTAAGGGCGTACCCGAACACCCAAGGTCGTCCTCTCGGACGCCATTTCACTTGGTAAGGCGGCGATGACATATGAGGGCCGCGGCGATGGTGGTGAAGGCGAGGAAGTGTCCGGCTTGCGCTCGTAAAGGCGGTGGAGGCGGCGGCAGCCGCACACGGTCCGCTCCACGGCCCAGCGGCGTCAACCCAGGCGTTGGGACGACTCGACGCCTTTACGGGCGAGACGGTGCCCGCGGGAAGCGAGTCATTGCCGCAGGTAGCGGTAGTCGTAGCACTTGTCGCCATGTAGCTTGCCGGGCCATCGACGTCGCGGGCCTCGACGCGAACGGATGGGCGGAATGCCGCGGACAAGCGGGATGAGAGCCCGACTGTCATAGAGGGCGGCGGCGGAGATGCCGACCGACAGGGGCAGGCACTGGCGGTCCACGATGAGGTGGATTTTTGATCCTTTTTGCCACGTTCGGTCGGATTCGGTCCTGTCAGCTGCCCCTTGACTGGTCGCGGACCAGGCGGTGGTGCTTGGCCCAGACCCTGGCCTGGTTTTCGGACCGTGTCTATGTGGTGATCACTCGTTGGGCTGTGCGTGGGGCGGCGTACGTGAAGTTGGATTGCTCCGGACGGCCTGTAGGAGATCGCCGAGCCGCTGATCCCACCGTCGAAGGTGCGGCCGCATGGCGGGGGAACGCAGGACACGCCTGATGTGACGCTGTTCGCGGCGATCATCTACGTGCTGGTCAGCGGTTTGCCTGGCGGGCTCTCCCGCCGTGTTTCGGGGTACCGAAGTCGACCGCGCACCGTCGGTTCCTGATCTGGTTGCGGGCCGACGTGTGGGGTCGGCTGCATGAGGTGGTGCTGCACCGACTCGATGACGCCGGCCTCATCGACGTCTCGCGCGTGGTCCTCGACTCCGCTCACGTGCGGGCTAAAAAAGGGGCGAACTCACAGGTCCGAGCCCCGTGGACCGGGGCAAGCCGGTTCCAAGATGCACGTCCTGTCGGACGCGAACGGACTGCCCCTGGTCGTCGGCGTCTCGGCCGGCAACACCCACGACAGCGAAGCGCTGAAGCCCATGGTCGAGGGTCACCAAACGAGACACGCCCCCCACCGAGGCCGCCATTTCAAGCCTCAGCGCCTGCACGTCGACATCCCCCACCTGCGGAAATGGTTACGCGGTAAGCGCATCGGCGTACGCATCGCCCGCAAAGGCATCGAGTCCAGCGAACGCCTGGGCCGCCGTCGTTGCGTGATCGAGCGGACGATCTCCTGGCTGTCCGGCTACCGCCGACTCAGCCCCCGCTACGAACGCGATCCCCGCAACTACCTGGCCTTTCTCGACCTCGCCGCCGCCCTCTGCTGCTACAAGCGACTGCTCCGCCTCACCACATAGCAAACAGCTCAAACGGGCCTTCTACCTCGCCGCGTTCGCCTCGCTCTCCCAACCAGAGTCCCGGGCCTACTACGACCGAAAACGCCGCGAAGGGAAACACCACGTCGCAGCCCTCGTCGCACTCGCCCGACGCCGCATCGACGTCCTCTTCGCGATGCTCCGAGACGGCACCTTCTACCAACCACCCACCCCAGCTACAGCTTGACGAAAACCATAGAGGCACCTTTTGCCGCCCGGACGCTGACGGAGTCGATCGCGCACCGTGACCAGTCGAGTCGGGCTGCCGCGTTGAGCTCAGCCAACAGGGTCTCGTGGAGCCGCTGCCAGACGCCGGCCTCGTTCCAGTCCCGCAGCCGGCGCCAGCACGTCATCCCGGAGCCGAAGCCGAGCTCCTTGGGGAGGTGTTCCCACTGGATATCGGTGTGCAGGCGGACGGGTCGGTGACCCCTAGTAGCGCCAAGCCGACAGTGACCGCGAGTAGCATGCAGCCGAACCATACCGGGGGCGAGTTCTGCTATCCGTTTCGGCTTCGGTCGTGTCTCGGCTGACCCTATGCGTACGTGCCCGGCCGGGCCGCCCCGGGCCGCGGGGTCCCTGAGTGCCCTCCGCTCAGCCAACGTTGAACGCCTCGGCGACGGTCAATGTGTCCTCGTACAGGTGCATGCGAACGATTCGGCCGTCCTCGACCGCCAGGTGCATGGCCACCGGTGTGGTGAACTCCTTGCCGGTGGGTGCGGCGGTGTGTGTGAAGACCGCCAGCAGCACCACGTCACCACCGTCGACGATGAAGCGTTCCAGCACGACCTTGCTCTGGCCGTGCGCGAAGTGCGGCCACATGGTGGTGAAGTACGGCGCGACCTCCTCCTGGCGGGTGCGGCGCCCGGTCCAGGGCAGTGCGTCGCTGCCGGGGACGTGCCAGTCGATCTCCTCGGAGAACAGTTCCTGGATGCCGTCGGGGTCCTGCCTGCCGAGGCGCTCCAGGAACTTCTCGGCCACGGTCCGCGAGGTCTGAGTATCTGTTGTCATCGTCCTTGTCCTTTGTCTCTTCGTCTCTTGAGGTGTCGGTCGGGCCTCAGCCCTGGAACAGGAAGTGCTTGCCGCTCAGCGGCCCGCCGAGCTGCATGAGCGCCCCGCCTTCGCGCAGCGCGCCAAGGTCGACCGGCGCGAACCCGAATTCGGTCAGCAGCCGTGTGAAGGGGGCCTTGGCGCTCTCGTCGTCACCGGCGAGGAAGACGACCTGGTTGCCGTCCTGGTGCCGGGGATCGGGAGCCATATAGGTGGCGAACATGTCGTTGAATGCCTTGATCAGCGTGACGCCGGGCAGTTGCTGGGCGACCCACTCGCTGCCGGTCAGCGGCGAGACGTCGGCGAAGCCGCGGTAGGGGTCGGACCGGGCGAACTGGTTAGTTATGTCGACCACCACTCGGCCCGTCCAGTCCCCGAGCCGCCGCCCGACCGCGGGGACCGCGCCGAACGGGACGGCGAGCAGGACCAGGTCGGCCGCCGCCGCTTCTTCGAACGTGGCCGCCGAGGCGCCGGGCCCGATGGCAGCGACGGCGTCGCCGAGTGTGCTGGGGCCGCGGCTGTTGCTGACCAGCACCGGGTGCCCGGCGCGTGCCGCGTGGGCGGCCACGGCTTGTGCTGGTGCTCCCGCACCGATGGTGCCGATGGTCTTGAATTCCATGAGGTCACTGCTCCCCTGCGGTCCAGGTTTGGTCAGTTCAGCTTGGGCAATACGGTGCCGGTGCCGCAGGTCCGCGCCGCCGAGATGGTGCTCGGCAGCTCGGCGAGCGGGTAGGCGGCATGAACGGCGAGAAGGTAAGGGACCGCCGTGCGCATCGGCGATGACCGGCACCGGCGTCCCGCCGACCGCCCCCTCCAGCTCGCGCTGCCAGCCGCCGCTTCCGGAGACCACGACGGGCACGTCCGGCCAGTTTGTGCGGACCGTTGACGCAGAACGGTCACTGCGGACGACGGCGACAACGGGCCAGCCACGGTCGCGGGCCTGCTGAACGATGAGCTTGCCGACCGCGGACGCGGCCCCCGACACGAGGAGTGGAGAATCGCTCGGCGCTGCCGCGGCAGCCCTCAGCTCATCGACCGCACGGAGCACGTCACGAGAGGTGATGGTGTTGACGAGCAGGACGCTCGCCGTTTCGTCGCTGAGGGAGTCCGGGACGGCTACGGGGGCCTGGGCCGGCACGGTGATGTGCTCGGACCATGCGCCCAGGGCCGGAAAGACCGCTACCCGATCGTCGACACGGAGCGCCGGCACCGATGGACTCACCGCAGTCACCACGCCCACCGCCTCGGTGCCCAGCCTGCGCCCCGCGGATCCGTCCGGCAGGCCGGTCTCCGTCGCGACCAGATCGCCGCGGTGGACCGGGGAGATGCTGACACGCACTTGGATTTCGTCGGCCCGAGGGGCCGGCGCCTCCGGCCGGTCCTCGATGTGTGCGACGGCTGCCGCATCGCCCGCCGGTAGTGGACCACGCCCTTCATGACGCGCTCCTTGTTGTGTCGAAGCCATTGCCCTGGCGAGAGGGTCGCAAGTACGCGGCAGACGCCCGGGAGCGTCGCCTGCGTCCCGCCTCGCCGATTCGCCGCCTAGAGCTGTGTGACGCCGCCGTCGACGAGCAGTTCCGCGCCGGTGGTGAAACTGCTTTGGTCGCCGGCCAGGTAGAGGGCGGCAGCGGCGATCTCGTCGGGACGGCCGAAGCGGCCGAGCGGGGTCGGCGGGGCGGGCTCGGCCGCGGTGGGCCGATCGTCGCGCGGAAAAGCGGCGACGAGCTCGGCCAGGCCAGGGGTCTCGACAGGGCCGGGGGTAAGAGCGTTGACGCGGATTCCGCGGCCGGCCAGCTCAGCGGCCCAGGTGCGTGCGAGGCTGCGGACCGCGGCCTTGGAGGCGGCGTAGACGCCCAGGCCCGGGGTGGCCAGCAGGGCCGAGTTGGAAGAGATCAGCGTCACCGAGGCGCCGGCCGTCAGCAGCGGCAGCGCCTTCTGGACAGTGAAGACCGTGCCCTTGAAATTGATCGAGGCAGTGCGGTCGTACTCTTCCTCGGTGATCGTGCCGAGCGGGCTGTATTCCCCGACCCCGGCGTTGGCCACCACAATGTCCAGGCGGCCGCTGCGGTTCGTGATCTCGGCGAAGACCCGGTCGAGGTCGCCGAGATCGGAGGCATCGGCCTGGATGGCGATGCCTAGGGCTCCGACCTGTGCGACGGCGGCGTCGAGCTCGGTCTTGCGGCGCCCGGTCAGGTAGACGGTGGCGCCCTCGGCGGCGAAACGGCGGGCGATCGCCAGGCCGATGCCGCTGGAGGCGCCGGTGACGAGGGCGGTCTTGTCGTCCAGTTGTCCCATGAGATTTTCCAATTTCTTAGTGTAACTATTTTGGTTACATCGGTGGCCGTGGAATGCGACCCCCCTCGATCAGGGGAAGTCGACGGTTAGAGGTCAGGCGGCTTTCAAGACGTCCCGCAGCACGTCCTCCAGCGTGGTCTTGGCCAGCTCCCTGCACAGGGCGGCCTCCACGTCGTCGTAGACGGCGGTCAGCGCCGACCCGATACCGTGGCCCACGACGCACTCGGGGTCCGGTGTCGCGCGATGCAGGGCGAAGACCGGTCCCGGTTCGATCGCCCGGTAGACGTCGAGCAGGGTGATTGACGCCAGGTCCCGCGAGAGCATCCAGCCCGCCCCCGCACCCCGCCGTGAATCGGCCAGGCCGGCCTTGCGCAGCTCGCCCAGCAGGCGGCGGATCACCACTGGGTTGGTGTTGACGCTCGTCGCGATCTGCTCGGAGGTGGCGACCTCGTGGCCACGCCGCTGATACAGCCCGATCCATGTCAGGGTGTGCGCCGCGATGGTCAGTCTGCTGTTGGCGCTCACGTCGGACTCCACCTCCCTCGTCCCTCAGGACTAGTCGTAACTATAGTCGTTACAACCCCTACGCGGCAAGCCCTCCGCCCCCCTGCCGCTCCGGACCGGGCCGGGCCGCCGTGGTAGGGGGCCGGCCACAGGCCACTGGAGGCGACCGTGCCGGTCGCGGGTCGCGGCCCCCGACCACGACGCCGGGCGGGCGTACCGCCGACTTACCTGACGGCCTGTGTCCTGTCTTATCGGACCTCGACCGAACTCAGGACATTGATCGGCCCGGTGCCGCCTCACCCTGCTGCTGGTTTCATGTGGTGATCTGCCGCCGGTTCGGTGTCCGGAGGATGGCATGGAGAAGGTCTACGACAGTTCGGACTACTCGGCGTGCGATGCTCTCGATGCCTGGGCGGCCACCACCGCGGATGCCGTGATGCCGACCCTGTTCCGGCTGGTCGGCACCGACACGTTCCACGGCTGCCTTCAGACGAGTGCGCTGGGTGCGGTGCAGGTCTCGGTGATGGCCTACCACTCGTTCCACTGTGTGCGCACTGCGAAGCTGATCCGCAGAGCGGACCCCGAGTGCTTTCAGCTCGCGTTCATGCGGTCGGGCAGGCATGTGCTGGAGCAGAGCGGTAACAGGACGGCGCTGCGTGCGGGTGAGATGGCGGTCTTCGACAGTTCGCGGCCGTTCGAGACGTGGGCCGACGGTGAGTCGCTGCTCGTCCAGGTGCCGCACACCCTTCTTGGGCTGCCGGTCAGTCGTGTGTACTCCCTCGTCTCGCGGCCGCTGCCCGCGGCGGCGGGCATGGGGCGGCTGCTGGGGGACTTCCTCGTCGGCGTGGAGCGCGAGGGCACCGCCCGCACCGAGCAGGACGCTCTCCGGCTCGCGACCGTCTGCCTCGATCTGGTCACCGCCGTACTCGCCCACCATCTGGAGCGTGAGAGCGAGGTCCCGGCCGGATCACGCCGGCGCGTCCTGTTCCTGCGCGTCACCGCGTACATTCAGCGCCGCCTGGGCGACCCTGGCCTGAGCGTGGAGTCCGTCGCCGCCGCGCATCACATCTCGGCGCGATCGTTGCACCGCCTGTTCCAGCAGCACGGGATGAGCGTGGGCGCCTGGATCCGCAGCCAGCGCATGGAGCACTGCCGCCGTGAGCTGGCCGACCCGTGGCGGCGCCACGAACCCGTCGCCGCCATCGCGGCCCGCTGGGGCCTTCTCCGCCCCGCCGATTTCACCCGCGCGTTCCGCACCCGCTACGGCGTCACGCCGAGCGACTACCGGGAGCAGCAGACGCACGCTCGCGCGGCGGACGCGCGCCCGGTGCCCGAGGCGGGCGACGCCCCGGGCACGTGACCTCGCGGTCGAGCCGTCGAGTCAGCCGCTCAGCTTCTTCCAGAGCCGGGTGCTGCCCGTCACCGTGGTGCAATGGCCCTGGACGACAGGGGTGTTGCGTGCTGTCGAACTGCCTCGGGTGCCGGCACACAGGCCCGAGTGGCCGTTGACGATCTGATAGGTGCTGGAGCGGCCGATGTACTTCAGTCGCCACAGCTGTGAGTGGTCTCGGGTGCTGATGCAGTGGCCCCACGCCAGCCCCGCGCCCCCGGCGCCGGAGCTGTGCCAGACGCCCAGACAGACGCCGGAAGCGGGGTTCTTGAGCTTGTAGTACGTACGGCCTCCGACCCTGGTCCCCGCGTACGCCTTCCAGGCGGTGCGGTTGCTGCGGCAGCTGATCAGGCTGACCGTGGTGTGACCGGAGGTCATGCCCAGGCAGTAGCCGGAGCGCACGTTCTTGTGCCGCAGAGCGCTCGCGGCCTGCGCAGGTGATGCCGAGGACAGGGCGAGCGCGGCCGTAAGGAAGGCCGCCGCGACGGGCAGCGTGGGCGAGGTACGCACGATTCCCCCAGTTCGGGTCCGTAGGACAGTTGCCGTGAACCCATCGTGACCGGGCCCCTCGACGGGACGCCTTAGCAGCGAGCGCCAACCACTTGGCACGGAGCGCCAGGAAAGTCCCCCGGAGTTGGTTGCCAAGCTGGGAACCTGCGCTCGGGCCTTCGGAACATCGTGCATCCACGAGCACGCTTGCGTCCGATGTTCGCTCCGCCGGCCCGAGCCGTCCCAGCAAGGCCGTCTGATCGAGATACAGGGGAAGTGCACCTGCTATGAGTGACGGGTTCCGCTTAGGCTGACCGCCTGTCACCCCTCCCCTCGCAGACTGCTCAGGCCGTCACCGCCGTGGACGACTGTGACGGGGAGCCGTGCACGCACTCCTTCCTGGCCGCGGCGCTCGGGCGACTGCTGGATGTCCTGTGCCACGGTGACGGCGCCTGCCTGGCCTTTACGCCAGGCATCGCCCAGACCATCGTCCGCTTCACCGAAAACTTCTTCACCGAGGACCACGGCGACGTCGCCGACGTCCTGCGCCACCTGGAGACCGCGGGGGGAAAGGAGACGATGGAGGCGCACTCGCCCTGACCTCTCCCCCGCCGATGTGCCCCACCCTGAGATCATCGCCGCGGTGACGGGGCACGGCGCGGCGGCCCAGCCACCTGGCTCTGCTCCCAGGCTCCCGGTGCCTGCTGGCATCGGGCCGTACCTACCGGGACACGGAGGGAGCCTGGTGGAAGAACGCCGTCGTGTACTCCAGTCAGTGCACGTAGTCCCCGCATTCTGCCGGGAACATCACGGCTCCAGGAACGCAGTGGAGTTCATCGGCCGCGCGTTCGATGCGCAATCAGGCCTCGCCGGACACGCCGTCGAGGGGATACTCGGGTGCGACCAGGTCGAGTCGGACGATCATCCCGTCTCTCTGCAGCTCTCCAGCCACTCCGGACGCGGGAATCCGCCCGCCCAGGTGTCCGAACACGATCAGATCCGACCCGTCCGGGCGACCTCCGCGATCTCGAACCGCCAGTGCGGGCTGATCCTCAGCAGAAACGGGGCAGCGGTGACCGCGGCCGGGAAGACGGCTCCCATATGGCCCCGGAGGATCGAACTGCTCGTCAGGTAGGTCGCCGCCTCGGCCACCGCGGGGATGTTGGTGGCCGTGGCGAGGTCTCGAAGTCCCGGGACCGGGCTGCGAAGATCGAACCACTCGGGGACATCGCGTCCGACCCGCGGCACGTGGAGCCGAGGCGTGGGTATCGCAAGCCAGTCCACCGCGTTAATCTCGTCTGCCAGCACGCGCTCGTGATGGCAGCCCTCCGTCCACGGCATCCGCCAAGGCCGTCCGCTCACGCGGCGACCAAGCCATCGGGCGGAATCACCGTCAGGTAGTTGTCACTCATCGCCCGCCTCCCCGCCCCCGCCACGGCCCGCTCCTCGCCCACCCACCCGGCGAACCTATCCGGTCACAGCACTAGGTCGCCGTTGAAGGCGGGCAACTCGCCCGACAGGCTTCGGGAGGCCAAGGCCCACTGCACGGGGCCGGGTCGACTCGACGCGATCGGCGGCAAACGGGACCGGCGCCACTGGCCCATGCCCGAACCCCCGCACGACCGGATGGGACACCCCGCCCCGAACCACCCGCGCACCATCCCTGACCACCACACCAGGGCCGCAGCAGTGAGGCCGGAGCACGGGCCCGGCGGCCGTGGCACCGCGGCCGGTCGCGCCTGGTTGGCGAACGATCCGCACCGCTCGGTCTGGCCGGGAAGCCGGCGATCAACCCCTTGAATACAGGAGACCCCCCCGGTTGATGATGGCGGGGGCTGCGTGATGTCGATCCATACGCCTGACAGTTGAGGTCCGGTAAATCTATGCAGGTGGCCGACAACGAGGTCCCTCCCAGGACGGCAAGCCCACCTCCGTCTTCCAGAAATCTAAGAACTGGGTCAAGAAGGACAGGGACGAGATCCTTCTCGTGGTCTTTGTTACTGGCAGTGTGACCCTCTCGTGGTCTTTGTTGCTGGCAGTGTGACCCTCAAGTTCGCCAGGAACTACTACGCCGAAGAGGGCCTCGAGGCCAACGAGTCGCCCATCTACATCCCGCCGGTCTCCGACGCCACTCCCGAGGCCAAGCCCGTGCCCCAATCCGAGACTCAGTCCGAGGCCCAGCGGCGCCAGTCTCCTGAGAAGCATCCGGTGAAGGGAGAGCTAGTAGACATCGGCGATCGTCGCGCCAGCGAGGAGGCCAAGGATAAGACAGGCAGGCCACAAGGGGAGACGAACTGCCTGACGGCAAGACCTATCGCCCCCCCGCACGAGCGAGGCAGCGCCGAAGCCGCGTAACGGTCACTCAGAGCTGTGTACCAAGGCTCATTTCCACAAGCGAACACCCGCAACTTCTCGGGCCGGTGGTGCGTCCTTGTCTGTGAGGGGTAGTCAAGCCGCGCTCTTCGCCCTCCCCTCGGGCGGGGCCGCACCTGCGGTCGTTCAACTGGCGCCCTCCGGAAACGGAGAGCACTCAGTTGAGTGGAGTGAAGTTCAAGTGGATATTCATATCCAGGTCGATGACGTAGAAGGATGGTGTCGGGTAGTTCTCTACCTTCTGCACGGCTTGCGCGGTGCACTGCATCTACGTCGCCTTTGGCTTGAAGAGCAAAGGGCCCGAAGGGCAGACCAGAAATGAGAAGGCGCTGGGTTCCGACCTCGGTCGGGGCTCAGCGCCCACTCACTGAGCCAGTCCCAGCTCCTTTTTCCTGCAGGTGCCCGTAACCAGCATTGTCCCCGAGCGCCGGCCTGCACACTCAAGCCGTCACTCTCGCCGTCGACGCGGATGGTCTCACGGGCGGCGGGGGTGCGGCCTGCCGTTACAGGGGGCGGCGGCCAGCAATGGCGCCCGCGGGGTCGTCCAGCAGGGCTATACGGACGGTGATGCGTTTGCCGACCGGCTCCCGCTGCGCTTCGAAAGCCTGCGCGACGGCCATGACGATCTCCAGGCCGTGCTGCCCGACCCGGCCGACGTCCGCGGCCCGGGCGACGGGGAGCACCGGGTCGGAGTCCCACACCACGACCTCGACCGTGTCGCCGGTGATGCGAAGGTCCAGCAGGATCGGGCCGGGAGCGTTCTTGCGGGCGTTGGTGACCAGCTCACTGACCACCAGCTGGGTCAGATCCATGGCGCGCTGCGAGACCGGCAGGCCGTGGTCGGCCTGCACGCGGGTGAAGAAGCCGACGGCCAGGTGACAGGCCTGGGCGATCACCGTATCGTCCCCGCCCAGGGCCACGGTGGCTTGCAGGGGCGCGGGCGGTGGCCAGTTCGTGTCTGGTGGCGAGGTGGCGTTGTTCGGCGAGCCAGGCGCCGACGGGGATGGTGGCAGGGGCGGCGAGGTGACCGTGCATGCGGTGGTAGTCGGCGGGCGCGCCAGGCGGCGTCGTGCTTGTCCCAGATCATGCCCAGCGCGTCGAGCTCGGCCGTCCACTCCGGCTCGAGGCGGCCGGCTTTCGCGGCGTCGCGCATGGTGGTGATGAAGGTGCCGAGCCGGTAGCCGGTGGTCGGTCCCCGCCTACCTGCGGTTGTGCGCGCCCTGGCTCAGCCGCGAGGAGGTCCGCGGTCTGCAGCGCGCGGACGCCCAGGCCTGGACGCTGTCCGACCTGCCGCTGCTGGACGCGGCACGGCAGCGGCTCGGCGATCCGGAGGCGCCGCGGCTCAGGCGTCGCCAGGAGGCCGCGCTCGCCGCCCAGAGCGCACGCATGGCGCAGGTGGCCGACAGCCTGATCGAGGCGGACGACGACGGCGAGGGACTGGTGACGCAGCTGCGCCGGGCCGACCTCCGGCGGAACCTGGTGGACGAGTCGGAGCTGCCCACCACCGAACCCGACCCGCTCGCCGGGCCGTTCGCGCACATCGTGGTGGACGAGGCCCAGGAACTGACCGACGCGCAGTGGCAGATGCTGCTGCTGCGGTGCCCGTCGCGGAGCTTCACCGTCGTCGGGGACCGGGCGCAGGCCCGGCACGGGTTCGCCGAGTCCTGGCGGGAGCGGCTGGAACGGGTCGGGTTCGACCGCATCGAGGAGGCCTCCCTGAGCATCAACTACCGCACGCCGCGGGAGATCATGGCCGAGGCCGAGCCGGTGATCCGGGCCGTGCTGCCGGACGCCAACGTGCCGGTCTCCGTCCGCGGCAACGGCGTTCCGGTCGCGCACGGGCGCAGGGCGGACCTCGACGCGGTCCTCGCCACCTGGCTCGCCGCCCACGCCGACGGCTGCGTGCGTCATCGGAGATCCGGCCTTTCCGGCGACGTCCCGCGTGCGGTCGCTGACTCCGGAGCTGGCGAAGGGGCTCGAGTTCGATCTGGTGGTCCTGGTCGAACCGGCGGCGTTCGGCGACGGCGTCGAGGGCGCGGTGGACCGCTATGTCGCGATGACCAGGGCGACCGGGCGACTCGTGGTCCTCACGGGTTCCTGAGCCGGCCGGCCGCGAACGGGGCGGCTCCGGGGCGGGGGGCTTCGCTGGGGCGGCTCCGGAGCGGCGGGGCGGCGGGGCGGCGGGGCGGCGGGGCCATCAGGGTGGTCGCGGGCCGTGTCTCGCGGCGGGCGCGGGAGCCGCCCGCCATGCTGGAGGGCGAGCTGCCCCCTTCCCGGCGAACAAGGAGCACGGTATGCCGACGGACCCGGTCGGGCGTTTCCTGGCGGCCCTGGACCCGGAGCACCGGGAGGCCGTGTCCGCCAGACCCCGCGAGGAGCAGGAGCGGCTCGCCGCGGCCTGGGAGCGGGAGCTGGACGCGGACACCGAACTCGACACCCTCGACGAGCTGTCCCCGGCGGCCGCGGAGGCCGAGGCGGCCCGCCGCGTCATGGAGTCCGGGACCGAGTAGCCGAGGACGCTCCCGGGCACGGCGATGCGCGCCGCCGCTCCCCTCAGGCGGCAGGCTCCGCCAGGTCCCAGGGGCAGGGGGCGGTGCCCTCCGTCCAGGCGGTCAGCTCCAGGCCGTTGACGCACAGGATGCCGCACTGCTGGGCGTACTCCAGGGCCGGCGCCGTGAAGTCGCTCGTCGTCACGACCACCGCTATGTCGGCCTCGTGGACGGTGAAGCAGGTGCCGCCGAAGCGCTGCATGTCCTGCGAGCCGACCTTGTTGGTGTCGCCGTAGCGCTTGCACTGGATGACCAGGCGCCGGCCGTCCGGGGTGACCGCCAGGACGTCCGCGCCCAAGTCGCCCGCCCCGCCCACCACTTCCACCTGCCGGCAGGCGTCGCGTACGCACAGGTCGGCTATCGCCTGCTCGAAGGCGTCCGGATCGAGCTCGGCGTGGTCGACCTCGATCACGTCGTCGAGCGGGACGGTCGCCTCCTCGCCGCCGGGCACGAACGGCTCGGTGGGGGCGTACGCCGGCACCGGTCCGGTGCCGCCGGCCGCGCCCGGGGCGGCCGCCGGCGCGGCCGCCGCCGGCCCGGCCGGTTCCGGGGCGCGCAGCGTGTCGGACGCCCGTTCGGCCGCCGCCTCCAGGGTCTCGGTGGCCCGGCGCGCACATCTCGCGACGGACAGCCGCCGCCACCGGGACCTGCCCGTCAGCACCGCCGCGAGGCTCACCACCGCCAGTACGCCGGCCCAGAGCGGACGGCGTTCGACGATGTCGACCGCGGTGCGGGCGACGAACGCCATGACACACAGGATGATCGCGAGCAGGACGAAGAAGAGGGCGGTGGTGCGCAGGTCGAAACGCCGCCGGTCACGGTCGACGGGGCGGAAAGGGCGCGCGGGGACGGTCATGCTGGGCTTCCCTCCGTGGAGACGACGAAGATCACCCGGCTACGCGTGCCCAAGATCGCCGGTTTCACCGGTGGTTGGCGGCCGCCGGGGCGTGCCTTTGCGGATCGGGCCGGGCGGGCGAATGCTGGAAGTGTTCAGCAGCGCGGCGAGGACTTCGTGGGGCGCGGACGCGGGCGCGCCTGTCCGGGTGCCCTGCGGAGCGGCCCGTCGCCGCCGCCGTCCGGCGTTCGACGCGGAGGTGACCGAAGGTGAAAGCCGTCGTCTATGAGAAGCCGTTCAACGTGACGGTGAAGGACGTCGACGATCCGCAGATACAGCACCCGAACGACGTGATCGTACGGGTCACGTCGAGCGCGATCTGCGGGTCCGACCTGCACATGTACGAGGGCCGTACGGCCGCGCAAGCCGGCATCGTCTTCGGCCACGAGAACCTCGGCATCGTCGAGGAGGTCGGCAGCGGCGTGGCCTCCCTGTCCCAGGGCGACCGGGTGGTGATGCCGTTCAACGTGGCCTGCGGGTTCTGCAAGAACTGTCTCGCCGGCAAGACCGGGTTCTGCCTGACGGTGAATCCGGGGTTCGCGGGCGGCGCGTACGGCTACGTCGCGATGGGCCCCTACCTCGGCGGCCAGGCGGAGCGGCTGCGCGTCCCGTTCGCCGACTTCAACTGCCTGAAGCTGCCGCCGGGCGAGGAGTTCGAGACGGACTTCGTGCTGCTCGCCGACATCTTCCCGACCGGGTACCACGGCTGCGAGCTGGCGCAGGTGTCGCCCGGTGAGTCCGTGGCCGTGTTCGGCGCCGGTCCGGTCGGCCTGATGGCCGCCTACTCGGCGCTGCTGCGCGGCGCTTCGAAGGTGTTCACGGTCGACCGGGTGCCCGAGCGGCTCGCCAAGGCGGAGGAGATCGGGGCCATCCCCATCGACTTCACCAAGAGTGACCCGGCCGAGCAGATCAAGGAGCAGACCGCGGGCGAGGGGACCGACAAGGGCGTGGACGCCGTCGGCTACCAGGCCTCGTCCCACAAGGACGTCGGTCACGAGGAGCCCGCCGTCGTCCTCAACACCCTCGTCGAGACGGTGCGTCCCACCGGCATGCTCGGCGTGCCCGGCCTGTACGTGCCGTCCGACCCGGGCGCGCCCGACGAGCACGCCAAGCACGGCCAGTTGCTGGTCTCCATCGGCCGGATGTTCGAGAAGGGCCAGCAGATGGGCACCGGCCAGTGCAACGTCAAGCGGTACAACCGCCAGCTGCGCGACATGATCATGGCCGGGCGGGCCAAGCCCAGCTTCGTGGTCTCGCACGAACTGCCCCTCGAGGACGCGCCCGGAGCGTACGAGAAGTTCGACAAACGGATCGAGGGCTACACGAAGGTCGTACTGCACCCGGGCCACGCGCTCGCGGCGTGACACGACAGGAGCCGGGGCCCGGACGCCGACGCGGCGTCCGGGCCCCGCGCGTCCGGTTCAATCGCCGCCGAAGCCGATCCCGCCTCGTCGGCGAACTCCTGCTGGGCGACGAACAGACGGAGGGGTGGACGCGGCGTTCGGCGATCCGGGTCTCGGTTCCTCGGGGGGCCGGATGCCGGGCATCGGCTCCTCCGGGGGTTCCGCGCCGTCCGTCGCCCCGGGGGGCCGGATGCCGGCCGTCCGCCGCCCCTGGATGCGCTGTACCCGTCCGACGGACCGCCCGTCCCGTCGCGGATGGAGTTTCGCGCCGAGGTCGGCCACGTCGAAGGTCAGTTGCAGCGTGCTCTCACCCGGCACGTCCGCGAGCACCCGCAGATGGAGGAGGGCGGCGGCATGTGCCTGCTCCGCCCAGTGCCGGGCGGTCTCGTCGTCGCCGTCTCCCATCGCGGCGAGCAGGTCCTCCCCCTGCCGCATGGCCGTCTCCGCCGCCGTCCTGTGCAGAGCGACGACGGACGGCCGGAGCTCGGGAGGCTGGAACAGGTCCCGCAGACTCCGCGCGGTGGGCAGCAGCAGGGCCGCGATCGACGTTCCCACCGTCGACAGCGCCGCGGTGAACGGGCCGCCCGAGCCGCTGGAGACCAGAGCGATGGCCGTGGTGGTGGCCACGTGCGGGATGAGCGCCCGCGACACCCGGACGGCTCCTCGCAGGCGCAGCCTCCAGTGGTCGGGCACCTCGCCCGCCAGGGCCTTCTCCGCTTCCTCCCCGACAAGATCGATGATGCGGTCGAGGCACTCCAGTGCTTCGGCCCTGGCATCCCCGGCGCTCGAACTGCCGAGGGTGTCGCGGGCCGCGGTCAGGTCGGCCAGGATCCCGGTGAAGGTGGGCGGCGGCGGATCCTCGTACCCCACGGAAGCCAGAAGGCTGGGTACGACGATGGCGAGGCAGGTGCACGCTTCCTCGGCGCCGATCCCCTCGGCCGGCTCGGGGCCCTGTCGGATCGTGTGCTCGGCGCTGGTCAGCAGGGATCTGGCGGATCGCAGCAGTTGTGTCGCGTCGGCGAGCCGGGCGGGTATCGGCTCACCCCAGGCGGCCGCTCGGTCCAGCCTGCGCTGCTGGACGATGAACTCCGCGAGCTGCTCTCGTAATCGGTTCGCCGGCTCGGCCATGAACCCCTCCCCCGGGTCAACGCACAGTGTGCTGGAGCCGGCCCGGTGGGGCAATACGGCTATTCGTCGGAAAACGGCGGGCGGCGGCGCGCCACTTCGTGTGAGTGGCGCGCCGCCGGGCGTCCTGTGTGCCGGATCAGCGGTTGTCGTCGTCGGCCGGGTCAGCGGCGGTCGCCGCGGGGGCCGCGGTCGTTGTCACGGCGGTCGCCCCGGTGGTCGCGGTCGTTGTCACGGCGGTCACCGCGGTGGTCACGGTCGTCCCAGCGGTGCTCGCCGCGGCGGTCGTCCCAGCGGTGGTCGCCCCGGCGGTCGTCCCAGCGGCGGTCGTCGCGGCGGTCGTCCCAGCGGCGGTCGTCGCCGCCCCAGCGGTGGCCGCCGCCCCAGCGGCCGTGGCGGTCGTTGCCCCAGGAGGCGGAGTCGACGTAGCGGCCGTGGTTGTCGCGCAGGGTCGCGGTGTCGTTGTTGTCCCACACCTGGCGACCACGGTCCTGGTAGACGTCTCCGAAGCGGTCCCGGCCGGTCCCGGTGTGGACGCGGACCGTCTCATGGCCCTCGAGCCGGTAGTAGCGGAAGACGTAGGTGTGACCGTCCGCGTCGGACAGCGTCCAGCCGTTCAGGTTGACGTCGCGGCGGCCCTCGTTGGTGAGTTCGACCCACTCTCTGTTCAGGGCGCGGGCGTCGCGGACGTGGGAGCCGTGCTGCACGGCGCTGATGACGACCTGTGCGCGCGGCGAACGGCCGTGGTCGGCGGCCGAGGCCGGCAGTGCCGCCGCACCCACGACGGCCGCCGCGGCGACGGTGGCGGCAGCGACACGACGTGCGGTCACGATGACAGAAGCGGACAAGGTGTCCCCCTTCTCAGGGTTGTGCGGGTGGCGGCCGGGTGGCCGCACAGCCACACCGTGCTCGTCGCGGGCCGCATCACCGGCGGACACACGGAGTCCGTTACGGTTCACGCACATTTCCGTGACTCTTGGATGCAATGTCCATTAATGCGGTGAATGGTGCCAAGAGTGCTGTCCGACACGTCCCGGCCCGGTTCGCCGCCCCTGTCTCACCCGAAAGTGAGTAACGGTCGCCGGGCAGGACCGCGGCCCGGCGAACGGTCGCCGGGCCGCCGGTGGGTGTCGCTATTCGGTCACCTTCAGCAGCTTGTTGGCGGTTCCGCTGCCCGGGTTGGTGATCTTGTCGGCGGTCGCCCCGCCGGTCAGGGCCGTGGCGACCTGGGCCGGTGTGGCGTCCGGGTGGCCGGCGAGGTAGACGGCGGCGGCGCCGGTGACATGGGGGGTGGCCATGGAGGTGCCGGAGATCGTCTTGGTCCCCTCGTCGCTGTCGTTCCAGTCCGAGGTGATGTCGGATCCCGGCGCGTACAGGTCGACGACGGAGCCGTAGTTGGAGAAGTCGGACTGCGCGTCGGCGTCGGTGCTGGAGGCGACGGTGAGGGCCTCGGGCACCCGGGCGGGCGAGCTGTTCCCGGCGTCCGTGGACTCGTTGCCGGCCGCCACCGCGAAGGTGACTCCGGCGGCGACGGCCTTGCTGACCGCCGCGTCGAGAGCCGGGTCGGCGCCGCCGCCGAGGCTCATGTTGGCGACGGAGGGGCCCTTGTGGTTCTTGGTCACCCAGTCGATGCCGGCCACGACCTGCTCGGTGGTGCCCGAGCCGTTGTCGTCGAGGACTCTGACGGCGACGATCCTGGCCTTCTTGGCCACGCCGTGGGCGGTCCCGGCGATGGTCCCGGCGACGTGGGTGCCGTGGCCGTTGCCGTCGGCGGCGCTGTCGTCGTTGTCGACGGCGTCGAAGCCGTCGGAGGCGCGGCCCCCGAAGTCCTTGTGGCTGATGCGCACGCCGGTGTCGATGACGTACGCGGTCACGCCCTCCCCGGCCTTGTCGGGATAGGTGTACTCGTGGTCGCCCACGGTGCCGGACTGGTCGATGCGGTCCAGGCCCCAGGACGGCGGGGCGTCCTGGGTGGCGGTGATGTGGAACTTCTTGTTCTGGACCACGGTGGCGACCTCGGGGTCGGCGGCCAGCCGCTTGGCCTCGGTCTCGGTGAGGCTCGTGGCCGAGAACCCGTCGACCGCCGATCCGTAGCTGCGGCCGAGTTCACCGCCGTACTGTTCCGCCAGGTCGGCCTTGCGCGCCCGGGACGCCTTGCCGTCGAGCAGGACTATGTAGCTGCCGGCGACCGCCCCTCGGCCGTGCAGCCCGAAGACGGTTCCCTCGGCGGGGCGTTCGGCGTGAGCGGTGGGCGACACGGCCATGGCGGTGCCGACGACGGCCGTGACGGAGGCGATCGCGGTGGCGATCCTCGCCTTGCCCAAGCGGTGCTGATGGGACGTCAAGAGGGGTCTCCTCGTCGCGTGTGGGGGGTTGGTGGGGGGACTCACCGGCGGCGAAGGCCGGTGCGACTCGGAGCGTGCCTAGTTGTCACGCACAGATCACCCCGGTGTGTGCGGGAGCGAAGCGGCTCCCGCACACACCTCCACCGGATCCCCCCGCCCACGACGGAACCCACGGACATCACCGCAGCTCACTGCGGTGATTGAAAGCAACAAACAACACCGGCGGAGTCTTTGTGACTCTTTCCGCACACGATGTGCACTCAGCCCAGCCGGAACTTCTGCGCCGCCGATCCGTTGCAGTCCCAGATCTGCAGCCGGGTGCCGTTGGCGGTGGCGCCGCTCGGCGAGTCGAGGCAGCGGCCCGACTGCGGGTTGAGCAGCGAGCCGTCCGTCTGCTGCACCCACTTCTGGCCGCCGGCGCCGTCGCAGTCCCACAGCTGGACCTTCGTGCCGTTCGCCGTGCCGTTGCCCTCGACGTCCAGACAACGGCCCAGTGTGCCCAGGGAGTTGTCGGAGCGGTGGAACCAGTGCTGGTCGACCGCCCAGGTCTGGCAGTCCCAGAGCTGTACGGCGGCGCCGTTGACACCGGTGTCGTCCGCCGCGACGTCGACGCACTTGCCCCCGGGCCCGGCGACGGGCGCGCCGCCGTCGACGGAGAACTTCTGGGCGGAGGCGCCGTTGCAGTCCCAGATCTGCAGCCGGGTGCCGTTGGCGGTGGCGCCGCTCGGCGAGTCGAGGCAGCGGCCCGACTGCGGGTTGAGCAGCGAGCCGTCCGTCTGCTGCACCCACTTCTGGCCGCCGGCGCCGTCGCAGTCCCACAGCTGGACCTTCGTGCCGTTCGCCGTGCCGTTGCCGTTGATGTCCAGGCACCGGCCGAGCGTGCCGAGCGAGCCGTCGGGGTTGTGCGTCCAGAACTGGTCCTCCGCGTACGACTGGCAGTCCCAGAGCTGTACGGCGGCGCCGTTGACGCCGGTGTCGTCCGCCGCGACGTCGACGCACTTGCCGCCGGGCCCGGTGACCGTGCCCTGCGGGCCGTTGGGCAGGTCCGTCCGGCCGGAGTAGCCGACCGCGACGATGTTGGCCTGCACGGCGTTCTCGGCCGCGTCGGTCGGATAGCCGGCGACCATCACGCCCTCGAAGAACGTGCCCATGTTCCAGTTGCTGTTGTCGCCGCCCGTGCCGAGGATGATGCCGCCCTCCTGGTGCATCGGCCGGTAGCCCCCGCGGGAGGGCAGGGCGCCGTCCCACCACGTGGTCAGCGCGCCGGACTGGCCGTTGCCGCCCTTCAGGGCGTATCTGGTCTGCCCGTCGTTCTTCAGCACGGCCGTGACGTAGGCGCCGGCGTTGCCGCGGTTGGCGGTGTTGGAGCCGTTGTCGCCCTGGAACATGCCGTTCTCCAGGTCGGCCTCGACCCAGGGCCCCGAACCGGTGCACGGCGCGAAGTAGCACGTGGTCGCGATGCTGACCGCGTCCATGTGGCCGTTGCCGGTGTCGGCGGGTGTGCTCTCGGCGTTGCCGTAGTCGAAGCAGCAGGCCGAGCCCACGTGGGTGCCGCTGGCCACCATGTAGGCGCCCTCGGGCTGTCCGTTCACCGCGACGCCCGAGGCCACGCCGGTGTAGCGGTATCCGACACCGGGCGAGATCCACACGCCGTAGACCTTGTGGCCGCCCGCGGTGACCGCGATCTCACCGGCGTCCGCACCCCGGTCGGCGCCCATGCCGGCGGTTCCGGCGGGTCCCGGGGTGAGGTCGTTGTGGCGTGCGCTCTGGTCGTAGATCCTGGTGATACGGCAGGTGGTGCCGCCGCAGAAGGTGTCCTGCCGCCCGGCGTCCGCGTAGCCGCCCGGCGCGAGCAGTCCGATGTCGGCGGCGGCGCCGTCCGACGCCCGGGTGACCCGGTACAGAGGACCGTTGTAGGCCCCGAACAGCGCGCGCACCGTGCTGTGCGCGGCGACGCACGGGGTGCCGGCCGCGCCGTAGATGTCGCAGGGCTGCGAGCCGGCGGCCTCGGCCGGCCCGCTCAGACCCGCCAGGGCGCCGAGCACGAGTGCCAGGACGGCGAGCACGGACCGCACGCGTGCGTACGGGCTTCGCGGCGGCCGGGACCCGGTGCCGGTTGTGGTTTCGTTTTCGGTTCCGGGCCCGTGCCCCTCTCGGGGCCCGGATCTGGTGACCTTGGATCTCTCTCCGCGCATCGTCTGCTCCTCGAAGGACGGGACGTGCTGCCAACAAGGTGGGGTGTCAGCCGAGTTCGTCTTTCGCTGCGGCCGTTGCGGAACGTACGAAGCGCGGTCGATGACGTCAAGATTTGTTGCTTCAGACTTATTTAAAGTTTTGGACCTGTCCTGAATTGTTGCTTCTTCGGATGGCTTGATGCGCCGCTTCGGGGCACACGAAGGGGTAGGAGCGTTACTTCGTCAGGAGGCACGTCATGATCGCCCTCGGAGTCATCCTGCTCATCGTCGGTTTCCTCACGGGGATCTCCATCCTGTGGACCATCGGCATCATCCTCTTGGTGATCGGCGCGGTCCTCTGGATCCTCGGCTCCATGGGGCACGCGGTCGCGGGGCGCCGGCACTACTGGTAGGACCGGGGCTCGTCCCCGGGGTGGTCACGTTGACCGGCCCGCCCGGCCTGAGGCCCGGCGGGCCGGCCGCCTGCGCGGGTCCGCGTACTCTGCTGACCGTGTCCGCCTCACCCCCGCAGCCGCACCGTGTCGCCGTCCTCGTCCTGGAGGGCGCGAAACCGCTGGACGTGGGCATCCCCGCGCAGGTGTTCACGACCCGCGCGAGCATGCCGTACGAGGTGCGGGTGTGCGGGGCGGCGCCCGGTCTGGTGACCGGCGGTGACGGCCTGTCGTACCACGTCGCACACGGCTTGGAGGCGCTCGACTGGGCGCAGAGCGTCTTCATTCCGGGCTACCGGTCCCCGGACCGCGAGGACCCGCCGCCGGCCGTGGTCGACGCGCTGTTCGGCGCCCATGAGCGGGGCGCGCGGCTGGCCGCGATCTCGACGGGGGCCTTCGCGCTCGCCGCGACCGGCCTGCTGGACGGCCGGCGTGCCACGACCCACTGGCACTACACCAGGGCGCTGGCCGCGCGTCATCCGCTGGTCCGGGTCGACGAGAACGTGCTCTTCGTCGACGAGGGCGGTGTGCTGACATCGGCCGGCGCGGCCTCCGGCATCGACCTGTGCCTGCACATCCTGCGCCGCGACCTCGGGGTGGCCCCGGCGAACCACGCGGCCCGGCGTCTGGTCGCGGCGCCCTACCGCAGCGGCGGCCAGGCCCAGTACGTGCCGCGCAGCGTGCCCGAGCCGCTCGGCGAGCGGTTCGCGGCCACCCGCGAGTGGGCGCTGCACCGGCTCGGCCGGCCGCTCACCCTGGACGTGCTCGCCAGACACGCGGCGGTGTCCCCGCGCACGTTCTCCCGCCGCTTCGTCGAGGAGACCGGGTACACCCCGATGCAGTGGGTGATGCGGGCCCGCGTCGACCTGGCGCGCGAGCTGCTGGAGCGTTCGGAGCGGGGCGTCGAGCAGATCGCCGCCGACGTCGGTCTCGGTACCGGCGCGAACCTGAGGCTGCACTTCCAGCAGGTCCTCGGCACCACGCCGAGCGAGTACCGGCGCACCTTCACGCGCGGCGAGTAGCGCGCCGCCCGCTGGCGCGATCCTTGCGAACCGTGGCGATCCAGTCGCTGTCAGGGTCCGCCGCCGTCCGCGACCCTGGTGGCGGACGAAGGGACACCACTCATGACTCGTATCGCCATCAACGGTTTCGGCCGCATCGGACGCAACGTGCTGCGCGCCCTGCTGGAGCGCGGCGGCGACCTGGAGGTCGTGGCCGTCAACGACCTCACCGAGCCCGCCACGCTGGCACGCCTGCTCGCCTACGACACGACCGCCGGCCGGCTCGGCCGCCCGGTGACCGCCGACGGCGACGCCCTGGTCGTGGACGGCCGCCGGATCAGGGTGCTGGCCGAGCGCGAGCCGGAGCGGCTGCCGTGGGGCGAACTCGGTGTCGACATCGTGCTGGAGGCGACCGGCCGCTTCACCTCCGCCAAGGCCGCCCACGCCCACGTGTCGGCGGGAGCGCGCAAGGTGCTGGTGAGCGCGCCGTCGGACGGCGCGGACGTCACGCTCGCGTTCGGGGTGAACACCGGCGCCTACGACCCGGCCCGGCACACCATCGTCTCCAACGCCTCCTGCACGACCAACGCGCTCGCCCCGCTGGCCTCGGTGCTGGACGAACTCGCGGGCATCGAGCACGGCTTCATGACGACGGTGCACGCCTACACGCAGGAGCAGAACCTGCAGGACGGCCCGCACCGCGACGCCCGCCGGGCCCGGGCCGCGGCCGTCAACATCGTGCCCACCACGACGGGCGCCGCGAAGGCGATCGGCCTGGTGCTGCCGAACCTGGACGGCAAGCTGTCGGGCGACTCCATCCGGGTGCCGGTTCCGGTCGGTTCGATCGTCGAGCTGAACACGACCGTCGCGCGCGACGTGACGCGCGACGAGGTGCTGGCCGCGTACCGGGCCGCCGCCGAGGGGCCGCTGGCAGGCGTCCTGGAGTACTCCGAGGACCCGCTGGTGTCCTCCGACATCACGGGCAACCCGGCCTCGTCCGTCTTCGACTCGGCCCTCACCCGGGTCGACGGACGCCATGTCAAGGTGGTCGCCTGGTACGACAACGAGTGGGGCTTCTCCAACCGTGTGATCGACACGCTGGAACTGCTCGCCGCCGGCTGACCGCTGGCCCGGCGCGGCCGTCCGCTACCGGCACAGCTCGTCGCCCAGCGGCGTGCGCCGGTAGCGGACGGTGCGGCCGCTGCGGGTCCGGCTGAGCAGGCCCGCGTCGTAGAGGACGGCCAGGTGCTGGCTGACGGCGCCCGGGGTGACGCCCAGCCGGTGGGCGAGTTCGGTCGTGGACGCCGGTTCGGCGAGCAGGCACAGCAGCCGGGCGCGGGGGCGGCCGAGGAGCCGGACCAGGGCGCGGCCGGTGACCGGGGGCGGTGTCTCGGAGAGGGTGGCACGGCCGCGGGCCGGATAGACCAGGAGCGGCGGTCGTGTCGCGTCGATCATCGTCTGGGCGCCGCGCGCGAAGAGCGTAGGCATCAGCACCATGCCGCGTCCCGCGATGCGGATGTCGGCCGACGGCCAGGGGGCGGTGTCGCCCTCCCGGTGCAGCCTCAACTGGTCTCCGGTCCAGACGAGTTGCGGGTCGAGACCGGCGAAAAGGGCGGCCGCGCCCTGTTCCGCGAGCACCCCCGCCCGGTGGGCGAGATCGGCCTCCATGATGCTCTGCGCACGCGGCCACCACGCGTCGGCCAGACAGGTGCGCCAGTACGCGTCGAGGGCTCCGGCGAGCCGGGCGAGGAAGGCCGCCGGGTCGGCCAGGCCCCGGGCGACGACCGGCGGGAGGGTGTCCTCCCGGTAGGTGGCCCGGAAGTCGGCGGCGACGACGTCCGGCGGCGTACGGCGGACCTCGTCGAGTTCCCGCTCGAAGACCGGCCGGGCCCGCGCCGGGCGCGGGGTGAGGAAGTCGGGCACCCACAGCCAGGGGGCGACCAGGACGGTGAGCACCTCGCGGTCCAGCCGCTCCAGGAGCGGACGGATGCGGCGCAGCCACGGCCGGTGGTGCGGGTACCGGGCGGGGTCGTGCAGACAGCGCAGCGAGAACACCGCCTCCTGCAGCGGGGAGTAGGCGAAGGAGGTGGTGGCCAGGTCGCCGACGGCGAAGCGGAACTCGATCATTGAGCGCCACGCTAAATCATTGTCGGACCGGGCCGGGTGCGGGGTTGGCTGTCCGGCATGACCACCACACCACTTCCGAAGGCCCTTGACGAGAACGGCGGTTCACCGCCCGGACGGGCGACCCGGGCGGGCGGACTACTGCCGGCCGACCCGGTGCTGCGGCTGGCCACCGTGCTGACCGCCGTCAACTCCCTCGGCAACGGACTGTACTTCCCCCTAGGCGTGCTCTACTTCACGCGCATCGTCGGCCTGGACGCGACTGCGGTCGGGCTCGGGATGACGGTCGCGGGCCTGGTGGGCGTGGCCGCCGGGGTGCCCGCCGGACGGGCGGCGGACCGGTGGGGCGCGCGACGGGTCGGGGCCCTGCTGTGGGGCGGCACGGGGATCGCCACCGCCTCGTACGTCCTCGTGGGGTCGTACGCCGGCTTCCTCGTGGCGGTGATCTGCGCGACGGGTCTGCAGATGGCGAGCCGCGGGGTGCAGGGGGCGCTGTACGCGGACGTGCTGCCGCCGGCCACCCGGGTGGAGGCGCGCGCGTACCTGCGGATGGTGACCAACGTCGGGATGGGTGCGGGCGGCGCGCTGGGCGCGGTCGCCCTGCAGGTCGACACGCGGGGGGCCTACCTGACGGTGATCGCGCTCAACGCGCTGTCGTTCGCGGGACCCGCCCTGCTGCTGCCCCGGCTGCCACTGGCGCCGCACGCGCGTGAGCGTGCCGTTCCGGCCGCCGGGGCTCCGGCGGGCGAGGGCTGGCGGGCGGTGCGCGACCTGCCGTTCCTGGCGGTGACGGTGCTCAACGCGGTGCTGGTGGCGCAGTACACGCTGTCCGAGGTGGGGCTGCCGCTGTGGATCGTGGAACGCACCACGGCGCCGCGCTGGACGGCGGCCCTGCTGATGATCGTCAACTGTGCGCTGGTGGCCGTGCTCCAGGTGCGGGTCGCCCGGCGTGCCTCCCGGGTGCCCACGGCGGTACGGGCGATGGGCTGGTCGGGGCTGCTGCTGGCCGCGGCCTGCGCGGTGTACGCGCTGTCCGCGGGCCTCTCCCCGGTGTGGGCCGTGCTGTCGCTGACGGCCGGGGCGGTGGTGCAGGTCTTCGCCGAGGTGCTGTCCGCGGCCGGCGGCTGGACCCTCGGCTACGAACTCGCCGACGCCCGCGCGCACGGCGTCTACCAGGGAGTGTTCGGCGCGGGAGCCTCGGCGGGGATGATGGCGGGACCGGCCCTGGTCACCGTCACCGCGATCGCCCACGGCGCGCTGGGCTGGGCGGTGCTCGGCGCGGTGTTCGCCCTCGCCGGGCTCTGTGTCGCGCCGGCCGTGCGCTGGGCCCAGCGGGACGGCGCCTGGCGGGGGTGAACCGGCCTGACCCCCGCCCCGCCGGCGGCGCGGCCCCGGTCCGGCGCCCCGGATCACCCGCGGCGCGGACGGGGCCCCGCCCGGCGGGTACGCTGACGGCGAGCCGTCCCCGCCCGGTCAACTGGAGTTCTCCGTATGGAACTTGCCTTCGAAGGCCGGATCGTCGAGTGGCGGGGGCCGTCACCGTTCTACTTCGTCGCCGTGCCCGAGGAGGAGTGCGCCGACATCCGGCAGATCGCCTCGGCTGCCACATACGGCTGGGGCGTGATCCCGGTCGACGCCCGGATCGGCGGCCGCGCCTTCTCCACGTCGCTCTTCCCCAAGGACGGCGGCTATCTGCTGCCGCTGAAGAAGGCCGTCCGCGCGCCGCAGGGTCTGTCGGCGGGAGACGACGTGAGCGTGACGATGACCGTGCGCCTCTGACCGACCGGACCGGCCGGACCGGCCGCCGCCGGGTCCTGGCGCCCGGACGACAAGCGGAAGCAATGGTTCCGTGACATCCCTCACAGCTCGCCCGCGATCTGAGCGTCGGGGATAGTAGACACCGCTCCGGTGACATATGGGATTTGTCCGCCTTGGTGTGGAAGTGGATCAGACCCGGCCGCAGGCGGCCACGCCCGGGCGGCCGCGATCCGCGTTCACGGGGCACAGCAGGGTTTCTGACGGTGCGCCGGGAGCCGGTGCGGCCGGCGCCGGCCGGTCCTGCACGCCCGCCACCCCTTGGCAAGGGCCGCACCGGTCTACTAGGCGCGGTAGTACGAACGCCTCTTTGCATGCTGTGTGAAGGCTTCCTAAGAATGACCATCCGCAAGGCGTTCCCGCAGGTCGGGAGCGGAGTCCGCGGCGCGTCGGCCGACACCGGGGCGCGCAACGACCAGCGAGTGAGGTCACGCAATGGGAGAGCATCGCAAGAAGCAGCGTCACCGGCGGGTGGTCATCGCTGCGGTCGCCGTGGGCGCCGTAGGAGTGCCGTCCATAGCCATGGCCTGCGGCGAGTGGCCGAACGGCGCAAGCAGCCGTCCCGTCGCCGTACAGGACGCCGCCGCCCAGAGCCCCTACGACGGCTACGGGCAGCACTACTGGCACGGCGACGGCGGCATCGCGCCTAGCTGGCTGCCGTCGCAGACGCCGGACACGACCGCGCCGGGCACTCCGGCGGCCGCTTCGCACAAGCCGAAGCCGGCGTCGAAGCCGGCGCACAAGCACAAGCAGGCGCACCGGCACACCGTCAAGGTGTCCCCCAGCGCTCACCCGGCCCGCGCCGCCGCGCCCCGGACCACGCCCAAGCCGGCCCCCACCGCCACCACCGCGCCTGCGCCCACCGCCACCACCGCGCCGGCGTCCACGGCCGGCACCGCGCCGGCCATCACCGCGCCGCCGGCCTCCCCGCAGCCCACCGCCACGGCCTCCGGTGTCGCCGCCCGCATCCTGGAGCTGGTCAACGCCGAGCGGGGCAAGGTCGGTTGCTCCGCGCTGACCCTGAACGCGACGCTCACCAAGGCGGCGCAGGCGCACAGCCAGGACATGGCCGCCCACCAGAACATGTCGCACACCGGATCCGACGGGTCCGCCCCCGGCGACCGGATCACGAGCGCCGGCTACGCCTGGAGCTCGTACGGCGAGAACGTCGCGTACGGCTACTCCACCGCTGAGCAGGTCATGGCGGGCTGGATGTCCAGCCCCGGCCACCGGGCCAACATCCTCAACTGCGCGTTCAAGGAGATCGGCGTCGGTCTCGCGCAGCCCGGCAGCTACTGGACCCAGGACTTCGGCACCGCTCGCTAGGTACGAGTCTCCGCGGTCGGGCCTCACCTCTCCGGGCCGCCCAGGGCCCTCAGCAGCAGCACGGTCACGTCGTCGGTGCGGCGGCCGCCCGGCCAGGCGTGCCGGACGAGGCTGTCGGCCAGGTCCGTGAGGTCACCGTCGTCGGCGCCGGCGAGGTGGGCGGCCAGCTCCGTGGTGGTCCGCGCGACGTCGGCGCCCGGCCGCTCCACCAGTCCGTCCGTGTGCAGGGCGAGGATCGCGCCCGCGGGCAGCGCGGCGGCGGTGACGGGGTAGCGGACCCGGGAGCCGATGCCCAGCAGCGGCCCCGGCTCCACGTCCAGCGTCCCCGCGCGCCCTGGCCCGGACCGGATCAGCGGCGGCACGTGACCGGCGCTGGCGAGGAGCAACCGGTGCCCGGTCAGGTCGAGTTGCACGTACAAACAGGCGACGAGCAGCTCGGAGTCCAGGTCCACGAGGAGCTGGTTGGTGCGGGCCATGACCTGGTCCGGCGCCGCACCCGCCGTCGCGTGGGCGTGCACGGCGGTGCGGACCTGTCCCATGAGCGCGGCGGCGGCGACGCTGTGCCCCTCCACGTCGCCGATGACGGCCGCGGCGGTGCCGTCGTCCAGGCGCAGCAGGTCGTAGAAGTCCCCGCCCACCTCCAGGCCGTGCCCAGCCGGCAGATAGCGTGCGGCGACCTCCAGACCCGGCACCGGGGGCAGGGTGCTGGGCAGGAGCGCCTGCTGGAGTTCGTGGACGAGGCGGTACTGGGTGTCGTACAGGCCGGCGCGGTCCAGCGCCTGGGCGACCAGGCCGGCCAGTGAGGTGAGCACGGCGCGCTCGTCGGCGCTGAAGTCGTGCGGGCGGTCGTAGGAGAGGATGCAGCAGCCGACCGGGCGGCCGGAGACGACCAGCGGCAGGAACGCCCACGCCTGCTTGCCGCTGATCCGGACCGCCTCGGGGTGGCTGCGGGCCAGTTCGGCCGGGCTGCAGACGAAGGCGGGGACGCCGGCCGACAGGACTTCGCCGGCCGGTGTCAGCTCGGTGTCCAGCGGGAGCGCGTCCAGACGCTCCACGGCCTCGGCGGAATAGCCGTGGTGGCCGGCGATGCTCAGCCGGCCGGCGTCGAAGGCGGAGAGGATCATGCCCTGGGCGCCGAAGGCGGGCAGGACCTGGCTGGTGACGAGGGCGACGAGGTCCTTCACGGTGACGATCTCGGTGAGCGCGGCCGCGAGGTGCACCAGCTGGTAGAGCCGTCCGGTCGGCGCCGGTGCGGCCCGGCGCACCGGCGGCGCCGCCGGCTCGGCGTCCTGCTCGCGGCCCGCGAGGACACGCACGCTGATGCCGCTGGCGTCCGGGTGGAGCCGGAACGTCAGCCACTGGTCCGGCGGCCGCAGTGCGTCGAACGAGGCGGGCGTCCGGCTGACGACGACCGTGCGGTACCGGTCCTCGTAGACGGGGTCGTCCAGCCACGGCAGGGACTGCCAGGGCCGGGTCCCTAGCAGTTCCCGCACCGGGCGGCCGAGCAGCCGGGCGGCCGCGGTGCTGACGAAGGTGACGCGGCCCTCCAGGTCCAGGGAGACGGCGCCCTCGGGGAGGCGTTCGAGGAAGTCGGCCGCGGCCATGCCGGTCACCAGCGGGTGGCGCTCGGTTTCGACACGCAGGACGCGGGGCAGCTCGGGAAGGTGCGGCGGCCCGGGCAGGTCGTCCAGCAGCCGGGCGAGCTGGTGCGCGCTGGCGGTGAGGTGGCCGCGTTCGCGCGCCGAGGCGGCGCGGGCCCGCTCGTCGGGCCACAGCAGCACCAGGCCGCCCCAGCAGCGGCGGGCGCCGACCAGGGGGATCGCGGCGAGCGCGAACCGGTAGGGCAGCACGGCCGCGGTGCGCGGATAGCGGAGCGCCATCTCGTCGTGGCCGGAGATCCACACCATGCGGTGCTCGCGGACCGCCTCGGTGAGCGGCGCGGGGGCGGTGAGCGGAAGGCGCCGCCACGGCGCGGTGAACTCCTGCGGCACACCGCAGACGGCCACCATGCGCAGCACCCCCCGCGGCTCCTCGGTCAGGAACAGACCGCCGATCGACGCGCCGGTGCGGCGCACCACGCCGGTCAGCGCCGACCCGAGCGCCTCGTCCAGGGCGCCGCCCTCATGGGGACCGGGCCGCATAGCGCCTCCGCTGACAAGCAGAGTGAAGTCGTCGTCAACCTTCCGGACCATCGGCTGCCCGCCGACGGACCGTTCACACCGACAAGAGTAGACATGTCGCCAATATTGCTCATCGTCCGGATGTGCGGCCTACGTCGACGACACTGGTGGGCCGGATGACGGCTAGCGTTCCGGCTTCTGGGTAGCCGACTGTTTCAGATCAGCGAACGCAACCATTGACGACTGAGGCATTTCATGGCCATCCCGCTTAGGCAGAAGGCATCGGATGGACCGGAACGGAACGGGGACGCCCCGCTGCGGTGGGACAACACCTGGGACAGCGGTGCGATCAGCGCCGCTCAGGCCCGCGCAGCGGCGGAGCGCTTTCTCGACCGTGTCCGTGCCACCGGCCGCATTCCCGTCCCCGACCGCGTGGTACAGGACACGCAACTGGTGGTCAGCGAACTGATCACCAATGTCGTAATGCACACGTCAGGACCATGTGGGCTCGCCCTCGAGGTGTCCCGCGACAGCGAGCGCCTGCGGATCACGGTGTGGGACTCCTCCCGCCGGCTGCCGGAGGTCAGGTCCCGCGACGGACAGCGGATCGGCGGCCACGGGCTCGAGATCGTCAAGGCGATCAGCCACACCCTCTCCGTGACGGCCCACGACGACGGCAAGCAGGTCGACGTCCAGCTCCTGCTGCCCGGCGCGCGCGGCCAGGAGGCGACGGCGGACCCTGTTCCGCTGCACCGGGCGCCGCGGACGCGGACGCGCGCCGACCCGCCGAACGGACCACCACCGAGACACGACGGACCACCCCAGGAACGGACGACACTTCCGCCCGCGGCCGGTCAGCCCGGCCCGGGCCGGTCCTCGCGCACCCGCTGGGCGACGTCACGCAGCTTGACGTTGTGCTCCTGCGAGATGCGCCGCAGCACCTGGAAGGCGTCCTCCTCGCTGAGCTTGTGGCGCTCGCGCAGGATGCCCATGGCCTCTCCGATGGCGTGCCGGCTCTCCAGCCCGTGCTCCAGCTGGTCGATGGTGCGTGCGCTGGCCAGCGCCACGGCGGCGTGCGAGGCCAGCAGCCAGCCGGCCGTCTCGATGTCCTCGCCGAAGGCCCCGGGCCGGGAGCTGTACAGGTTCAGCGCCCCGAAGTCCTCCTGGTCCGTGTACAGCAGCACTCCCGTCATGCTGCACACGCCGAGTTCGCGGGCCGCCGCGGCGAAGGCCTTCCAGCCGGGCTGGGGGGCGGCCATGTCGGGGATGCGGTACACGCGGTCGCCGCTCTTGCGCCGGGCCAGGTCGAAGCACGGCCCCTCCCCCAGCTTCCCCTGCACCCGGTCGCACTCACGGACCACGTCGTCCGTGGCGGAGAGGGTGATCGCTCTGCCCTTGCGCACCGCGAGAATGCCCGCCGACTCACAGCCCTCGACGAGGTCCACCGCCGCCGCGGAGATCGAGTCCAGCGTCGCCTGTACCGAGTCCTGCTCCAGCAGGTCCCTGGCGAGCCGGGCCATCGCCTCGGCGTACTCCCGCCACTCCATCCGCCACCACCCGTCTCGCTCACCGGTTCGATCAACACTAGCGCCGACACCGCGGGCTCCGCGTCCTCGCCCCGCGCCGGGCGCGGCGGAGCCCGTGCCACGGCTCAGCCGTCGGAGTCCGGCTTGCCGCGCGCCGCGGCGTACGCCTGGGCCGGTGTCATCGGGACGCCGTTGAGGCTGACGGTCCTGTAGGGGCTGACCTTGGCGCAGGTCTTGGCCTGGTCGGCGGTCTGCGCGTGGGCGTTGGAGACCGCGGCGCCGGTGTCGGCCGGCGCCGAGGAGGCCGACGGCGAACCGCCGGGCCAGGTGGCGCCGCTCGGCCAGTCGGCGCCGACGACCAGGGTGAGCCCGGCGCCCGCGCCCTGCTTCAGATGCGAGGCGGGCAGCCCCAGGGCCTCGGCGACCGTGCGGGCCTCGGCCTTCTGGCCGGCGCCGTAGGTCAGTGTGGTGGTGGCCGCCGGGCTCGGGGCGTTGCCCGTGGTCGTACCGGTGCCGAAGCCCTGGCCGGTGAGGGCGTCGGCGACCACGGAGGCGCGGCCGGTGATCGCGGTGCCGTTCTGCACCGTGACGGCGATGTCGGAGGCGGGCACGGCCGAGGCGGTGGCCTTGGCCCCGGCGGTCGCCGAGGCCGCCCCCGGCTTCTTCCCGGAGCCGGTGCTCAGCGACCGGTCGCCGGCGATGGCGGAGAACAGGGCCTTGGCGCCGGAGCCGACCACGACCCGGTTGCTGTCGCCGGGGTCGGCGCCGGTCTGCATGGTGGTGAAGGTCATCCGCTTGGTGGGGACCTTGTTCACGTCGGTGGCGAGACCGATCAGCTTCTTCACGGAGCCGAGGCCGTCGTCCACGGTCAGCGCCTTGGTGGCGGCGTCCGCGAGTCCGTAGACCGCGCTGGGGTCGGTCAGCGTGCCCGCGCTCTTGAACTTGCGGATCATCGCGCCGAGGAAGATGTGCTGGGAGATGGTGCGGCCGAGGTCGCTGCCGTCGCCGAACCCGTGCCGGGAGCGGACGAACTCCAGGGCCGCGACCCCCTTGAGGGTGTGGCTGCCCCGGGACAGCTTCAGATGCGAGTAGGTGTCGTAGACGTCGTCGGTGACGCAGACGGAGACTCCGCCGACCGCGTCGGACATCTTCACCACACCGGAGAAGTCGAGCTTGACGAAGTGGTCGATGGGGATGCCGGTGAGCTGGTGCACGGTGGCCACCTGGCAGGCGGGGCCGTACTGCAGGGCGCTGTTGATCTGGCCGTAGTAACCGGCCGTGGACCGGCCGGTCGCGCTGTCCGCGCAGGCCGGGACCTTGGTCATGGTGTCGCGGGGGATGCTCATCACGGTGGCGTTGGAGCGGTCGGCGGATATGTGCACCACCATCTCCACGTCCGCGTTGCTGCCGCTCTGCACGCCGGTGCGCGAGCAGCCGCCGCCGAGCTTGCAGTCCGTCTTGCTGGTGCGCCCGTCCGAGCCCATGACCAGGATGTTGATCGGGGTCCGGCCGAACGCGTCGGCCTTCTCGGTGCCGCCCTTGCCGTCCAGCGAGACGCTGTGGATGTTGCCGTTCAGATGCTGGTAGAACCACCAGCCGACGCCCGCCGTGCCCAGCACTCCGAGGGCCGTGCACAGTCCGGCGATCCGCAGCGCCCGCCTGCCGCGCCCGACCGGCGTGGCCCGTCGCGCCCGGGTGCCGCGGCGGGGGCGGGCGGCCTCCCGGGCCGCCTTGCGGGCGGCGCCGCGGCCGCCGGCGGGCGGCGGCGCCCCGTCCGCCTCGTCGGCGCGCTGTGCGGGCACCCGGGCGGTGCGGCTGCGCGTGCCCTGCCCGCCCGGGCCGTCCCACGGGTCGCTCATCTTCCACTCCCCTGAACGGTCGGGCCCGGCAGGCCGGACCGGCGCACGGGCGGCTCCACCTGGGTTTCTTCGGTTGCGAAATCTAACAAACCCCTGGGCCGAACAGCACATATCCTGGGGCAATTCACAGGTGAGAGATCGGCAAGACGGGCCGCCGGGCGCCTCGGCAGCCGGGCGAACCGGGGCTTTTCGACCGCCCGAAAAAGGGCACGCGTCGGGGGTACGCCATCCGACCGGAGGGGCGGTGTCCCGATGTCCGAGTACGAGCGTTCGCGCACGATGCCCGCGCAGCCCGAGCACGTCTTCGACCAGGCGGCCAACGCCGGCCAGCTCGACGCCTGGCTGCCCAGTGAGCTGCACGTGCACGTCGAGGATCCCCCGGCCGTCACGGTCCACGAGGACGACACCGGCCAGGACACGCCGGCCCTGATGCGCGCCGAGAGCGACCAGATGCGCATCGAGTGGGGCACCCGCGAGCAGGGCGGCTACGCGGGCTGGCTCCAGGTCGCGGGGATCGGCAGCGGTGCCAGCGAGGTCACCGTGCACCTGTCCTTCTTCGACCAGAGCCACGACCCGGGCGAGCGGCAGGTGTGCGACGCGCTCGACGACAGCCTGCGGCGTCTGGAGGAACAGGTGCGGCTGCGCGTCGACAACGCGGCGGGGTGAGCCGCCGCGCCCCGGCCGCCGAGCGGCGGGGCCGGTGACAGACACGGACCGGGCGGCGCCCGCCCTCCGCACGACGCGGAGGGCGGCCGCCGCGGTCGTGCGCGGCCCGGCCGTGCCCGCCGCCGTGGTGCGCGGCCCACCGCCGGCCGCGTCCCGGCGGGACCGGTGACCCGGCCGCCCGCAGTCGCGGCCCGTCGCGGCCCGCTCCCCCAGGCATGCGGCGCGCCGTGCGGGTATATGTACGCGCGGCGGATTCGGCGCCCGCCCCCGCGTCATGCGGCGGGGCGGGCCACGACAGGGGAGACGGACATGTTGCAGAAGCCGGTGGAGGCGGACGGGTACCCGGACGCGGGGGTGGCGACGGCGGACGGCCCGGAGGCCCGCAAGCAGCGGCTGCGAAGACGGCTGGAGCGTCTGCTCGGCATCGCCGCGACGGAGGGCAACCAGCTCACGCGGCTGCGCAACGGCGACGCGATCTTCCCCGCCATGCTCGACGCGATCCGTTCGGCCCAGCACACCATCGACATGATGACCTTCGTCTACTGGCGCGGCGAGATCGCGCACGAGTTCGCCAACGCGCTGGCGGAGCGGGCCAGGGCGGGGCTGCGGGTCCGCCTGCTGCTGGACGGGTTCGGGGCCAAGGAGATCGAGCAGAGCCTCCTGGACGCCATGGACGACGCGGGGGTCCAGGTCGCCTGGTTCCGCAAGCCGGTGCGGGTGTCCCTGCTCAAGCAGAACCACCGCTGTCACCGCAAGGCCCTGGTCGTGGACGAGAGCCTCGCCTTCACCGGAGGCGTCGGCATCGCCGAGGAGTGGTGCGGTGACGCGCGCGGCCCCGGTGAGTGGCGGGACACCCATGTCGAGGTGCGCGGTCCGGCCGTGGACGGCATAGCCGCCGCGTTCGCGCAGAACTGGGCCGAGTGCCACGACACGCTCTACGACGAGCGCGACCGCTTCGTCGAGCACGAGCAGCCGGGCCGTGCCGTCGTGCAGGTGGTCCGCGGTTCGGCCAGCTTCGGCTGGCAGGACATGCAGACGCTCGTGCGGGTCGTGCTGACCTCGGCGCAGGAGAGCTTCCGCCTCTCCACGGCCTACTTCGCGCCCGACGACTACTTCGTGGACCTGCTGGCCGCCACCGCCCGGCGCGGCGTGCGGGTGCAGATCCTGCTGCCCGGGCCGCACACCGACCAGCGCGCCTGCCGGCTGGCCGGACAGCACCACTACCAGCGGCTGCTGGACGAGGGCGTGGAGATCCGCGAGTTCCAGCCGACCATGCTGCACACGAAGATCATCACGGTCGACTCGGTCGCTTCGCTGATCGGCTCGACCAACTTCAACCGGCGCTCCATGGAGCACGACGAGGAGGTCATGCTCGCCGTGCTCGACGAGGAGTTCACCGCCGGTCTGGACCGTGACTTCGACGAGGACCTCAAGCGCAGCGAGCCGGTCGATCCGGTGCGCTGGCGGCGCCGGCCGGTGCTGCAGCGGGCCCGCGAGCTCTCGGTCAGGCCGATCCGCAGGTTCCTGTAGAAGGCGCGTCCCCGTCCCGCCGCAGGCCCGTGCGGTCCCGTCGGGCGCGAGGGGACCGGCGCCCGCGCGGGGCAGGTGTCGAAACCGAGTCCGGGGGCATCGGCGCAGTATGGATGCACAGTCATGGGCCCTGCGTGGCCGGGGCCGCGCCCGCCGCGCGGCCGACAGCACGGCGATGGCCGCGGCGGCCCGCGCGGGATTCGCCGCCCGAGGACTGATCTACGTGCTGGTGGGCGTGATAGCCCTGCAGATAGCGTTCGGCGGCGACAGCGGCGGCAAACAGGCCGACCGCGGTGGCGCGCTCGGCGAACTGGCGTCGAAGCCGTTCGGCTCGGCGATGCTGTGGATCGTCGGTGTCGCCCTCGCCGGCATGGCGCTGTGGCGGCTGTCGGAGGCGGTGTTCGGCGGGGCCGGCGCGGACGGCGGCAAGGCGTCGAAGCGGGCCATGGCCGCAGGCCGGGCGGTGTTCTACGCCTTCCTGTCCTTCTCGGTCCTCTCGTACGCGGCCGGGGACAAGGGCAGCGGGAGCGGCTCCTCCGACCGGAACACCGACGACATCACGGCCACCGCGCTGAAGTGGCCGGGCGGACAGTGGATCGTCGGGGTGGCCGGGGCCGCCGTGGTGGTCGCCGGGCTGTGGATCGCCGTCCGGGCCGTGCTGAAGAAGTTCCGCAAGCACCTGCGGACCGCGCAGATGTCCCACAAGGCGAAGCGCTTCACCGACTTCTTCGGTGTCGCCGGCGGTGCCGCGCGGGGCCTCGTCTTCGCCGTCGCGGGGGTGTTCGCCCTGGTCGCGGCGGTCCAGCACCAGCCGGGCAAGGCCAAGGGCATGGACGACACGCTGCGTTCGTTCCGGGATCTGCCGGCCGGCCCGTGGCTGCTCGCCCTGGTCGCCCTCGGCCTGGCCGCGTTCGGCGTCTTCTCCTGGTGCAACGCCCGCTGGCGCGAGGTCTGAAGCCGGCCGTCCCCGCCTAGGCGGGCAGCGGCACCGTGGCCGAGACCCGCTTGCCCTGGGCGTGCCGGGTGACGCGCAGGCGGCCGCAGATCCTCAGCACGAGGTGCAGTCCGCGCCCGCCCAGGCGCTGGGCGTCCACGGGCCGGACGACGGGCGGGGCCTGGGAGGTGTCCGAGACGGTGACGCGCACTTCGTGCCGGCCGGGTGCGACCTCCAGCAGCAGCGCACAGGGGCCGGGGGCGTGACGCAGCGCGTTGGTGATCAGTTCGCTCACCACCAGTTGCGCGTCCTGGCTGGCACGCCGGCCGGGAGGGTGCCCGGCCCGGACGAGCAGGGTGCGCACGGCGCCGCGCGCGTCGGCGATGCGCAGGGCGCCGTCGCCCCAGGTCGCGCTGAAGCGGAGCGTCTCGTGCGGCCCGTCACCGGCCCCGGCGTCCGCTGGTCGCGCCGTGTGCGGCCGGTGGCCGCCTTCGCTCTCGTGGGTCAAGGACAATTCCGTCCCCCTCGGTCTTTCCGGCATCCTTCCCGTCTTTCCCGATGGTGCACCGCGGGTCAGGAGGTGTCGCTGCGCAGCGCGCTGTCGCGGGAGTCGGTGATCGAGAAGTGTCCGATGGTGCCGCTGATGGTAAGCAGCCGGACGAGGCCCTCCTGGAGCGGGCCGAGGATGACGAATTCGCGGCCCCGCGCACGGTGGCGCCGCTGGGCGTCGAGGAGGGCGCTGAGCAACTGGCTGTCGCCGAAGGTCACCCCGGAAAGGTCCACCACGGTGACGGGCAGATCGGACTCGTCGGCCTCGGCCCAGGCGGCACGCAGCAGGTCGCACTCGTCGTAGTCGACCTCTCCGCGCACCCTGATCTCCAGGACGCGCGCATGCCGCGCGACCTGCACTGTTGTCTCGGAACCCCACCGCATGCGGTCATCCTGCCATCCGTGGTCCGGGGAATGCGAGGCCGGTGTCACGAGACCCCCGCCCCGGTGCCGCCGCCCTCTTCCGGCGGCCCCGGTTCGCCTGCCGCGGCAGGGGTCGCGACGGGTGCCGTGAGGTGGCCGAGCACATTGGTGTGGCGCAGGACGCGCTCGAGGACGTCGGGCCGGTTGTCCAGGTGCAGCGCGGCGCCGACCGCCCGGGTGTGCCGGTGGATCATCAGCAGCGCCGACAGTCCCATGGAGTCGATCCAGGTGAGGTCGGCGAAGTCCAGGCGCACATGGCGGGGAGCCGGCGGGCCGGCGAGGCCGGTGACGACGGTGTCCACCAGCTCGTCGCAGGTGTCGTAGTCGAGTTCGCCGGCGACGCGCACGGTCAGGGCCGCGGGCTCGCTGATCGTGGTGAGGCTGAATTCGGTGGCGGGGTGCTGGGTCATACGTGCAGGTGGGGTCCGGGTCCGTGAGCGGGCGAGTGGGCGCCTTCGAGCAGGGCGGTGGCGCCCTCACGGAGCAGTTTCCTGGTGCGCGGGAAGTCACGCAGCCGGTCGGACAGCGCGTCCAGGGCGCTGACCAGGGACAGCGCCGGGACGCGCCGTGCCTCGAGGATCTCCGCGGTCCACAGCAGGAAGCCGGTGAACACCTCGACGTCGTCGACGTAGAGCGCGGTGGCCAGGAAGTCGACGATGTGCGCGATGTCCTCCGCGGTCCGTTCCCGCTGCTCGTCACTGTACTCGCGCAGTGCGGGGAAACGGTCCTCCAGATCGTGCAGCGTCTGTTTGACGAGCGTGCCGCGCGACTGGACGACCAGGGTGTACTCCTGGTCGGCCAGGTGCGGCAGGTCGTCCACGATCTGCCGGGCGGCGGCCGGATCGGGGTGCGGCAGGTCGGCCTCCAGCGCCGCGGCCGCGCCGCGGGCGTCGGCCGCCCAGCGGTTCGCGCCGAGCGCGAAGGCGTAGCGGCCCTGCGGGCCGAACGCGCGGCCCCCCGCCAGCACCGGGACGCCTACGGCCTGACAGGCGGTGATGGCCGCGTGCGCGGTGGGCAGGTGGGTGGGGATCGAGCCCGACAGCAGCACCGCCCGCGGATTGGTGTGGTGCAGGTGCGCGACGAGGTGCGGGGTGGGCGTCTGCGCGCCCAGGTAGTCCACCTGCCAGCCGCGCAGACGCAGGATCTCCGCGACCAGCCGGGCCGGGAAGGCGTGCCATTCGCCGTCCACGCAGCCGACCGTCACGCGTCCCCGGTGCCCGAGCCGCCGCGGGCCGCCGTCCTGCCGGTGGGCAAGGGCGGCGACGACCCGCTCGTTGATGGCGGTGGCGGCGTGTTCCTGGGCCACGCTGATGCGGTTGGCGGCCCATTCGACGCCGACCTTCTCCTGGATCCGGGCGATGACGTCCAGCAGCACGGTCTCCTCGTCGACGCCCTCGGCGAGCGCGCCGTGCACGACGGCGGCCGCGCCGAACTCGTCGCCCTCCAGGACGGCCTGCCAGAGCCGGTCCCGCAGCAGGCTCACCTGTATCGGAACGTTCACCCCGACCTCCCGGCGCGCTCGCCCGCCCCGGAGTGGTCCGCGGCGCCCGCCGGGGCCTTCGCGGGGGCGCTGACGGCGACGGCGGCCATGTCGTCGTGGCGGCCGGTGCCGAGCCACTGGGCGGCGATCATCTGGACCCGCTCCACGACCGCCTCGGCCGGCAGCCCGGCGCACTCGGCGAGGGTCCGCCGCAGCCGCCGCTCGCCGAACATCTCGTCGCCGAGCGGCCCGCCGCGCGCCTCGGTGATGCCGTCGGTGTACAGCAGACAGGTCTCGCCCGGGCCGAGCACCGCTTCGGCGCCGACCGAGCTGATCTCGGGCAGGGCGCCGACCAGGGTGCCGCGGGTGGGCACCTCCTCCACGCTGCCGTCCCGGCGGACGATCAGCGGCGGCAGGTGCCCGGCGCTGGTCAGCCGCACGTGCACCTGGTCGTCCCGGCGGCGCACGGAGGCGAGCACCAGGGTGGCGAACCGGGTGTGCTGAGCGGTCAGCAGGGCGCCGTTCAGCAGCTTCAGCACCTCGTCGTGGTTACCGGCCAGAGGCAGCAGGGCGTGCAGGGTGTTGCGGATCTTGCCGGTCAGCACGGCCGCGTCCAGGCCCTTGCCGGCGACGTCGCCCAGCACGACGAGGGTTTCCTGCGAGGCCTCGGCGCCGGGGTGGAAGTCGTAGAAGTCACCGCCCACCCGCTCCTCGTCCCGGGCGGGGCGGTACTGCCCGGCGTACTCGACCCCGTCCACGGTGTGCAGGGCGGGCGGCAGGAGTTCGCGCATCAGGGTGGTCGTGATGGCGGCCTGCTCGGTGTAGAGGCGGGCCGCGGACAGGGCAGCTCCGGCCCGGGCCGCGAACAGCCGGGCGAAGATCTCCTCGCCCTCGGTGAAGGCCCGCTCTGTGCCGGAGCGGAGCAGGATGAGGGCACCGGCGGGAACGCCGTGCCCGGGCAGCGGGGTGACGATCACCGAGCCGACGGGCCCGGCGAAGCCCTCCGGGACCACCCAGTCGGGCAGGCCGTCGGGGTCGATCCACCGGGCGGGCACCGGCGGGAAACCCTGCAGCGCCTCGGCCAGGCCGTGCACGGCCCGCGGGTCGATCTGCCGCTGCGCCCGCTGGACGGGCCGGCCCCGCTGGGCGTAGGTCAGGGAGTGCCGGCGCCCCTGCGGGGGCAGCACGAGCACCGCGGCCTCGGCGAGGTGTTCCGCCGCCATCGACACGGTCGCCTCCGCGCAGCGCGGCACGTTGAGGGTGGACAGCAGCCTGCTGGACACGGCGGACAGGACGGCGACCCGCTCCTGCGCGCTGAGCAGCGCGGTCTCGGCCACGCGCCGGTCGGTGTCGTCGATGAGCCACCAGACCACCGCGCCGTCCTCCGACGGGGTGGGATGCGCCTCGTAGCGGCGTTCGTCGATCTCCCCGGTCAGGGGGCCGGTGAAGGTGCCGGCCGATCCGTCGGTGAGACGCCGGTGGGCCGCGCACAGCCAGGACGGCACCAGGTGCTGCCGCGCACCGTCGCCGTTCCCGTGCGGCAGGAGTCGGCGGGCGGCGGCGTTCAGGCCCACGAGAGCGCCCCGCCGGTCGATGACGAGGACCGGGTAGGGGGCATCACCCCAGGTCGCGCCGACGTTGACGCCGGCGTCCCGCGGGTCGGCAAAGGAACTCGGGGAAGCGCACACAAGCGGGGGCACGCACTCCGCGCACCCCACCACCTTCCTGCTCGAGGGGATGTTGTCCTTTGGCAACCGTCCCGCATCCATCGCCGGGAAGCAAGCCACCCCCACGCATTCGCGCACCGTCAGGGCGACGGCCGGGTCGGCGCCATCGCCCAGCGGATGGTGCGGGTGAGCAGGTGACCGGCCGGGCGCACGGTGAGGTCCTCGACCAGCGGGAGCCTGGGCAGGCGCAGCAGAGCGCGGGCCCAGTCCGGCAGCAGGTTCACCGCGTTCGCCGCCAGGGCGCCGTACAGGGGGCGCGCGACGAGCGGCACGGGCGGTTCCAGGAGCAGGAAGCGGGCCACGGCCCGGGCTTCGGGGGTGGAGCGGAGTTCGGGCCGGTAGTGCTCCAGCCGGTCGGCCAGGGCGCGTCGGTCACGCGGCGGGTCGGCCGCCCCGAGGGCCTCGGCGACGGTCGCGGCGTCGGCGGCGTAGCCGTCGTAACCGGCCGGATCCAGGCGGCGGGCGCCGTAGCGTTCGTGGGCGCGCAGGAAGCATTCCGTCTCGGCGGTGTGCACCCAGTCGAGCAGACGGGGGTCGGCCGCGTGGTAAGGATCACCCTCGCGGGTGCGTCCGCGCACCCCCTCGTGGATGCCGCGGACCCGGTCGACGGCCGCCTGGGCGTCCGACGCCGTCCCGTAGGTGGTGACGGCCAGGAAGGCGCTGGTGCGCTGCAGCCGCCCCCAGGGGTCGCCGCGGAAGCCGGAGTGGGCGTCCACGGCCGCCATGGCGAGGGGGTGCAGGGACTGCAGCAGCAGGGCGCTCACCCCGCCGATGAACATCGAGGCGTCGCCGTGGACGGTCCGGATGGGCCGGTCGGGGCCGAACCAGCGCGGGCCCGGGGTCCGGTGGATACGGGCGCGGATCTCCCCGCCGTCGGGGCCCGCGACCCGGCGGAAGAGCATCGCGCCGAGCTGGGCGCGCAGGTCCGGCAGCACGGCTCACTCCCGTCTCCCGTAGGCCGCCGCTGTCACTCGCCGGCGGACACCCCCTCTCGTTCCCGGTCGGACCGCGGCCACACATACGGCAGGTCGTCGGGCACGCCGGGGAAGGTGTGGCCGTAGGCGTCGCGGTCCTTGCGGACGAGCGCCGACTGGTGGCTGCGGTGGAAGTCCTCGTCGCCGAGCCAGGGCGGCAGTTCGCCGGCGGCCGCGAGAGCCGGCTGGTCGCGCACGGGAGCGCCGGGGCGCTCGGCGGCGAGGCCGGCGACGAGCGAGGCGGCGCAGCTGTCCTGGTGGCCCTGGTCCCGCCAGACCCGGCAGATCTCCAGGCCGTAGCGCACCAGGGCCTCCTCGTAGCCGGTCCACATGCGCACGGCGGGGTGCCGGCGCCAGCCGTAGCCCGGGACGGTCAGGCCGCGCAGGACCTGGAGCGCCTCGGCACGCTGTTTGCCGAGGCGCCGGCGGTCCAGGAGCAGGGCGGAGCGGTGGAAGTCGGGGTCGGGCAGGAACGTCTGCATGGCGGCCGTCCTCGCCTTCCGCGGCGGTCCGCGGTCACTTCTTGCGCAGGGCGGACGGCTTGTGCACCGCCCGCTTGCCGGACTTGTCGCTGCGGACCTCGTACTGGGGGTCGTCGGAGGAGGCGTCCACCGTGCGCCCGGCCGCCTCGGTCCGCTTGGTGATCTTCCGCTCGACCTCGCCCTCCGTGGTGCTCCCGTGGCTCTTCCAGGCCACCGTGTCGCCCTTGGAGAGATCCTCGCCGGAGCCCTGGCGCTTGTTCCTGGCCATGCTCATCGGTCCTTTCCTGGCGGCCCCCTGCCGTGGACGTCGGTCCTTCGCCGGGTCCCCCCTGTGGCGGCCGCCAGTCCTCCGGTCCGCCGGTCAGACCGCGCCCTCCCGCGCCCGCCCCATGAAGCCCACCAGGGCCACGACCAGCAGGTCGAACGCCACGAGGACGGTCAGGGAGACGCTGAACGCGTGGGGGGCGGTGGCCGGACCGGAGTGGTCGGAGACCAGGCGGAAGAAGATGCTGCCGGTCAGGGCCGTGCCCACGGTCGCGCCGATCTCCTGGGCGGTGGTGAGGACGCCGGAGGCGGCGGCCGCGTGGTCGGGGCCCACGGGTGCGAGGACCATGGCCGAGAGCGGCGCCATCGTCAGGCCCATGCCGACGCCGGCCACCAGCAGTGGCAGGGCGAGCAGGGCGACCTCGCCGCCCGCGCCGATCTCCCGTACCAGCAGCGCGAGTCCGCCGTAGCCGAGGGCGACGAGGAAGGCGCCGACCGCCGGGGCCCACCGGCCGAGCCGGCTCACGGCGCTGCCGCCGAGGGCGGTGGCGCCGAAGAAGCCGGCGCCCATCGGGAGGTACATCAGGCCCGAACCCAGCGGCGACATGCCACGCCCCTGCTGGAGGTAGAGGGACAGCACCAGGAAGCAGGCGCCCATGGTGGCGAAGTAGAACATCATGGCCACCAGGCCGACGGAGAACGTCCGCGAGCGGAAGAGCACCGTGTCGACCAGGGGCGAGCCGCCCCGGACCGTGCCCCGGTGCTGTTGCAGCGCGAACACCCCCAGCACCGGCACCGCCGCGACCAGGCAGAGCACCGACCACAGCGGCCAGCCCAGTTCGCGGCCCTCGGTCAGCGGCAGGACGACGGCCACCAGGCCGATCATGACCAGGAGCATGCCGACGACGTCGAGGCCGGCGCCCCCGCCGCCGCGCGACTCGGGGACCAGCCGGGGCACCAGCGCCACCGCGACCAGCCCGATGGGCACGTTGACCAGGAAGATCGCCCGCCAGCCGAGGCCGCCCGGGTCGAGCGCGATCAGCGAGCCGCCGATGAGCTGCCCGAACACGGCGGCCATGCCGATCGCCAGACCGTAGACGTTGAACGCCACCGCCCGGGCCCGCCCCTGGTACATCGCGCCGAGCAGGGCCAGCACCTGGGGGGTGACGAGCGCGGCGGCGACCCCCTGGAACACCCGGGCCGCCACGAGCTGTTCGGGGTTCTGCGCCAGTCCGGCGCACGCGGACGCGGCGGTGAACAGCGCGAGCCCGAGCACGAACAGCCGCCGCCTGCCGTAGAGATCGCCCATCCGGCCGGACGTGATCATCAACGTGGCCAGCGGCAGGCCGTATCCGGCGAGGACGAACTGCACGGCGACGGAACTCGCGTGCAGCTCGCTCTGTATGTCGGGTACGGCGACGTTCACGATGAAGAAGTCCAGCACCGTGATGAAGGTGCCGAGCGACACCAGTACGAGCGGACTCCAGCGCGGCGGCTCCTCGGGGGGCGCGGCGGGCGCCTCCATCAGCTCCGGCCCGGACAACTCCTCGGTCGCCATGAATGCCCCCTCGGGGATTTATCCCAATACGTTTCGAATGGCGTGCGTCATCACGTGCCCAGATATTCGCGTCCATGACACCCAGGACACCGAGAGCATCTTCGCATACGACCCACGGAAAGAATTCGGCCATGTCAGCGCCGTGTCAGCGGGCCTGCTCAAGCTGGGTATGACCCACGTCCGCCCCCTCCGAGAAAGCGCTATCCGAGCCGACCGCGCAACGAGAAAGGGAATCATGATCCACGCTGAGGCGACCCCCACACAGTGGCCGCTCCCGCGCACGTGTCCCATGTCCCAACCTCCCGCTCTGGCCGAGTACCGCGACGGCCCGCCTCGTGAGGTCCAGCTCCGGAACGGCCGGCGCGCCTGGCTGATCTCCCGTCACGCCGATGTGCGCCAAGCCCTCGCCGACCCCCGGCTGAGCGTCGACGACCAGCACCCGAACTGGCCGAATCGGCTCTTGTTCCCGGTGCCCCCGAGGGCCGTCTCCTTCTGGCGCATGGATCCGCCCGAGCACGGCACCTACCGGAAAATGGTGGCGCCGGATTTCACCGCGCACCGCACCCAGATACTCCGCCCGCTCATCGAGTCGGTGGCGGACGAGTTACTGGACGAGATGACCGAGGCGACCGGGCCGGTGGACTTCCACGCGGCTTTCTCGTTGCCACTCCCGTGTATCGTGATCGCCCGGATCTTCGGAGTTCCGGACGAGGACATGAACGAATTCAAGGAGAATACGAGCGCCATACTCAACCAGGCGGAACCGGAAAAGGCGATCGAGGCGTTCATCGCCACCACCGAGTACCTCGCCCGGCTGGCCGAGGTGCGAGCCGGCGAACCGCGGGACGATCTGCTCAGCCGGCTGACCGTCGACTACGTGCGCACCGGTCAGCTCTCCGGCGAGGACCTGGTGGCGCTGGTCCGGCTGATGCTCATCGCCGGCCACGAGACGACGGCCAACCAGATCGCGCTCAGCGTCTTCACGCTGCTGGACCGGCCCGTCGTGCTCGCCGAACTCCACGCCGATCCGGGCCTGTTGCCGAAGGTCGTCGACGAGTTGCTGCGCTACTGGTCGATCGCCCAGGATAACGTTGTCCGAGTCGCCGCCGAGGAGCTGGCCATCGGGGGCACCCGTATCGCCGCCGGGGACGCCGTGATCATCTCCATCCCGGGCGCCAACCACGACGAGAGCGTGTTCGCCGCCGCGGCGGAGTTCGACATCCACCGGGACAACAGCCACCACCTGGCCTTCGGGCACGGTGCGCACTTCTGCCCCGGCGGCCCGCTGGTCCGCATGGAACTGGAGGTGGCGATCGGCGCCGTCTTCCGGCGCCTGCCCGGACTGCGGCTCGCCGTGCCCCGGGAGGAGGTCGCCGTCAGCACCGACACCCTCGTGTACGGCCTGAAGAGCCTGCCGGTCACCTGGTAGCCCACGCCACGACGGACGTCGACTCGGCGAGAAGAGAAGCGCGTTCGGGTGCCGGCGGCAAGTGGGAGCGCTCCCATCCGCCGTCGGCTCCCGGGCCGCAACACCCGCCTTACCCGCCCTACCCGCAAGACCCGCAAGACCCGCAACCGTGCGAACGCAGCACACGACGAAGTGAGGTACGAGATGGAACAGCCAACGGTCCGGCGCACCGAGGCCGCGTCCCGCCGGGCGGAGGTGGCCGCATGAGGATCGGTGTGTCCACGGCCGGCAGCCGCGGCGACTTCGAACCGTACGTGGCCCTCACCCAGGGCCTGATCGACGCCGGCCACGAGGTGGTGTTCGCCGCGCCCCGCGACGCCCGCCGCCTGGTCGCGGGGACGGACGCCGAGTTCGTCGAGATGGACCTGGAGGTCCGCGAGGTGCTGCGCTCCGAGGAGGGCCGGCGCTGGCTGGCCGCCGGGAACGTGGAGGCGTACCTGGCGGGCATCGCGAAGATGCTGTCGGAGGCCCGGCACACCATCGGCGCCTCCGTGCTGGCGGCGGCCGAGGGCGCCGACGTCCTGGTCACCGGCGTCAACACCGAGGACTACGCGCTCGCGGTCTCCCAGTCGCGCGGGATTCCCATCGTCCTCGGGCACCTGACGCCGTGGCTGCTGACCGACGAGTTCCCGCAACCGCTGACCCCCATGGAGGTCCCGGACGGCGTCCCGGCCGAGCAGTACCACCTGCAGACCCACCGGGTGGCCGAGGACGTCTACTGGCAGGGCAAGAAGGACGACATCAACGAGTTCCGCGACTCGCTCGGCCTGCCGCCGGCCCCCAGCGCGGCGCTCACCTGGACCGTGGACCTGGGTCTGCCGACGCTCCAGGCGTTCAGCGAGCAGGTGGTCCCGCGCCCGCACGACTGGGCGCCGCAGAACACGGTCACCGGCTTCTGGCGGCTTCCGCACGCGGTGCGCGAACGCGTGGGCGAGGCGGTGATCCCCGGCGGGCTGGCCGACTGGCTCGACGACGGCCCGGCGCCCGTGTTCCTCGGCTTCGGCAGCATGCCGGTGCTGGACCCGCAGAAGCTGGTCGACCTGATCGTGCGGGCCGCCGGGCGCACCGGGCTTCGGCTGCTGGTCGGCGTGGGCTGGTCGGACCTGTCCGGCCTGACCGGCGACCTGCCGGAGAACGTGCGGCTGGTGGGCGCCGTCGACCACGACTGGCTGTTCCCGCGCTGCCGGGCCGTGGTGCACCACGGCGGCGCCGGCACCACGGCCGCCGGCCTGACGGCCGGGCTGCCCACCTGGATCTACACCGTCTTCAGCGACCAGCCGTTCTGGGGCGACCGCGTGGCCCGCCTCGGCGTCGGCGGGTACGCGAACTTCCAGGAGTTCGGGCTCGAGCACCTGGTGGGTGTGCTGGACCGGCTGGTCGGCGACGACCTGCGCGAGCGCGCCGCCGCCATCGGCGAACGGCTCCGCGCGGAGGACGGCGTGGGCACGGCGGTCAATCTGATCGGCAAGCTGGCCGACCGGGGCTGAGGCCGCGGTGGGTGCCGCGGCGTGCGCCGCGGCACCCACCCGCACCGTGCGGCACCCGCGCCGTCAGGCACCCGGCCCCGTCCGGCACCCAGCCCGTACGGCGCCCGGCCCGCCCGGCACCCCGGCGCGGACCGGGCCGGCACCCTCGGTCACCGGCCCGGTTCCGGTCCCGCGCCCGTTCCCTCGCGTCCCGTCGCGACCCTTAGCGTCCCTTCGCATCCCGTCGCGCCCCTTAGCGTCCCCTCGCCTCCCCTCGCGACCCTGTCGCGATCACCGGGAGTCCTGTCCCCCGGTCCCGGCCGCCGCGCGGTCGGCGTCGCCGCCGGCGCCGAGCAGCCCGGTGTGCAGCAGGGGTTCGCGCTCCTCGAGGCGGGGCAGCTCATGGCGGGACAGCCGCAGGACGACCGGGGGCAGGGCGGCGCGCACCGGCTGCACGAGCCGCAGCCAGGCGGGTACGTACATCGCCGTCCGGCGGCGTTCCAGGCCGCGGACGACCCGTGCGGCGGCCACGTCGGCGCGGTACACCCGGCGGGCGGGCGGCGGCATGTGGCCGCGCAGCTCCCGCAGCACGGCGTGCTGGTCGGCGTCCCGGATCATCTCCGTGCCCATCCAGTTGAGGTAGGCGATGCCCACGCCGACCCGGCGGTGGGCCACCTCGGCCCGCAGCGAGTGCGCGAAGGCCTCCACCCCGGCCTTGGAGGCGCAGTAGGCGCTCATCATGGGCGCGGCGCCCATCGAGGCCAGGGAGGCGATCTGCAGGTAGAAGCCGGCCGTGGCCGTCAGATCCGGCAGGAAGACCCGGGCCGTCTGGGCGCTGCCGACGAGGTTCACCTCGATCACCCGGCGCCACTCGGCGGGGTCGGAGGAGGCGAAGGGACCGCCCTCGGCGACACCGGCGTTCGCGATCACGGCGGACGGGCGCCCGAGGCGGCGGCGCACCTCCTCGGCGGCGTCCCGCAGAGCCGGGGCGTCGGTGATGTCGACCTCGTGGACCAGGGCCGGCCCCGGCAGCCGGGCGGCGACCCGGGCCAGCAGGTCCGGCTCGTGGCCCAGCAGCGCCGGCACCCCGCCGCGCCGGGCGACCTCGTGGGCGAGCGCGGCGCCCAGGCCGCGTGCCGCGCCGGTCACCACGACCACCCGGCCGCGCAGGGGGCTGCGGGCGGCGCGGGTCATGTCTCCCCAGGGCCCGGGCGCGCAGTGTGGTGCGGGTGCCCGGCGGTACGGCGGGCCTCTTTCATCTCCGCCTCGTACAAGTGGTCACGTCCCTCGGCGAGTTCGTCGACCGCGCCGCGTTCGAGCTCCTGGAAGGGCCGGTAGTAGGTCCGGTCGTAGGCCTCGACGATCTGGAACGTCCAGTGGCCGGGGATGACGTTGCGGCCGAGGATCTCCGTCTCGACCCGGTCGGCCCACTCCGTGTGCCCCGCCTCCCGCAACAGGCGCACCGTGCGGTCGAGTTCGAGATCGGCGCCGCCGGTGAGCTGGTGGAAGTCGTAGAGGCGGCCCCGGGCCCGTTCGGTCGCCTCCAGGGCCTTCGACAGTGATCCGAGGGCCTCGACCGTCTTGTCGTCGACGCCCTCGGGGCGCCGGTGCCGGTGGTCGGGTCCGTCCTGGTGTCCGCTCATGCCACTCCCTGCTGTTCGCTGTCGCCGGCCGGTGTCAGTGCCGGCGACCGGTCCGGTCGCGCCGGGCCAGCATCCGCTGGGCGCCGGCCAGACCCTTGATCCGGTGGCCGCGCAGCACGGCCCGGGCCGCGTTCGCGCCGCACGCCCCGTGCACGCCGCCGCCGGGGTGGGCGCCGGCGGAGGCCAGGTAGAGACCCCGGACGGGGGTCTCGGGCCGTCCGGTGCCGGGCAGCGGACGGAAGACGAGCTGCTGGTGGATGGCGGTCGTGCCGCCGTTGATGGCGCCCCCGAAGAGGTTGGCGTCCAGCGACCACAGGGTGGGCGGCGCCAGGATGCGGCGGCCGCGGATCCGGGACCGGAAGCCGGGCGCGAAGCTCTCGACGTGGCGCTCGACGCGGTCCGCCATGCGCTCCTGGTCGTCGGGCCCCCACTTCCCGGTGATGCCCTCGTCGCCGGCGTCGCCGCGGATGTCGTGCGGGATGTGCGTGTAGGCCCAGGCCGACTCGGTGCCCTCGGGGGAACGGGAGGGGTCGGCCGTGGTCATCTGGCCGAACAGGCAGAACGGCCGGTCGGGAACCTGGCGCATGGCGATCTGCGCGGCGAAGCGGGTCAGCTCGTCCATCCCGTCGATCAGGTGGACGGTCCCGGCGCCGGCCGCCCACTCGTCCCGCCACGGCACCGGTCCGTCGAGTGCCCAGTCGACCTTGAAGGTGGCGAAGTCCCACTGGAAGCGCCGCAGGTCGTCCTGGGTCTGCTCGGGCAGGTGCTCGGTGCCGACCAGTTCCTGGTACAGGGTGGGCACCGCGACGTCGGCGAGCACGGCGCGCCGGGCGGGCACCGCCTGCCCGTCGGCCGTGCGGACGCCCACGGCCCGCCCGCCGCGCACCACGACCCGCTCGACGCGCCGCCCGCAGTGCAGCTCTCCCCCGCGGCTGAGCAGGCGCCGTACGAGCGCCGCGGTGAGCTCGCCGGAACCGCCCACCGGCACGGGGAAGCCGTAGGTCTGTCCCAGCATGGACATCAGCCATCCGAAGCCGCCGCTGCCCGCGGACTCGGGCGCGAGGTCGGCGTGCAGCGCGTTGCCGGCCAGCAGCAGCCGGCCGCCCTCGCCGCGGAACTCCTCCTCGCCCATGCGGCGCACCGGCAGCACCAGGGACCGCGCCACGCGCAGGCCGCCCGAGGCGCGCACGGCGAGGGCCAGCCGGGCCATGGCCTTCACCGGCGGGAAGGGGGTGAACAGGGCGCCCAGCACATCGGGCCGCAGCTTCTGCCACAGCCCGAACAGGCGGTGCCAGGCGGCTCCGTCGCCCTGCGCGAAGGCCTCCAGGGACTGCGCCGTCTCCTCGGTCCGCCGGTGCAGCACGGCGCATCTGCCGTCGGACAGGGGGTGGGCCAGCACACTCGGCGCGTGGGTCCAGCGCAGTCCGTGCTCCTCCAGGTGGAGCGCGGAGAGCACGGGGGACGCGGCCGCCAGGGGGTAGAACGAGCTGAACATGTCACTGACGAAGTCCGGGTCCACGCCCCGGTCGTGCCGGACGGCGCCACCCGGCTCCGGCTGCTCCTCCAGCACGCTGACGCTCCATCCCGCGTCCAGCAGCAGGTTGGCGGCCACCAGCCCGTTGGGTCCGGCCCCGATCACCACCGCGTCAGGCATGACCGGCCCCGTTCCCGCCCGTGGCGTACCGCCCGAGCGGCCGCGACCGTCCCTCCCGCTCCTCGGAGGCGTCACCGTCCTCGCAGGTCTTCGCCAGGCGGGCGAGCATGGCCCGGTGGCGTAGCTGGATCAGCATCTCGAAGCCCATGTTGTGCAGGGCCCCGCCCGCGCCCTGGAGCGGGTGCTCGTCGACGATGACCAGGCAGTTCTCACCCCATTTGCGCAGCTCGATGCAGATGCGGGCGGTGCCGAGCGGGCCCGCCTTGGCTTCGAGCTCCAGGACGGATCCCTCCACGCAGCGCCGTACGACCGTCTCGTTGCCGACCTCGAAGGGGCCCAGCCGGATCTGGTACCCGATCGACGCCGACTCCTGCGGCCACTCACCGTCCTTCGGCTGGGACGCGGCGGTTCCCACCACCCACTGCGCGTACCTGCTGCCGTCGGCGAGCACCTCCCAGACCCTGTCCGGACTGGTCTTGATCAGACGATGCCGAACCGCCACGTGCGCCTCCTGGTGCATATGTCCGTTTGCCTGTTATCGCCGAGTGCCCTGACCGGCCCCGCCCGACACGTGGCCCGGCGTCCCGGGTGCGGGGGCGGCAGGTTCGGCCGATGCTGGAGCCATGCCCGGGAAGCGTCCAGTGATCGTGCAGCTGCCGTCCCCGACCGGCGGACGCCGGGTGCGGGTCGACGGCGAGATCCTCGGCCTCGCGCACAGCGTGCGCGATCTGGTCGAGTTCCTGCGCCGGGCGGGCCTGGAGATCGAGCCGGAGGAAGTGGCGGACTCGCCGCTGATCGACTGGCGCGGCATGGGCCCGGACCGGTGGGAGGCCGAGACCCGGACCTGAGCGCGTGGGACCGCGGGACCTCCGGGGGGCCTCGGCGCGTTCTGCCCGGTTCCGGTGCGTCCGGTGGGGTACGGCCGCTGCGAGCGGGTATCCGCGTCGGCACGGCCACAGCTGGAGGCATCCCTTGAGCGAATCATCACTGCGGGCGGTGGGCTGGGCGCGCTCGCTGCCGCTGAACTCGAGCGTCAAGACCGCGCGCGACTGGGCGCGCGAACATCTCACGTCACTGGGCTGGGCCGAGTCGGCGCCGGAGACCGTGGACGACGTGCTGCTGACCATCTCGGAGCTGGTCACCAACGCCCACGTGCACGCGAACAGCGCTGCCGACCTGGTGCTGACCTGGGACAGCTCCTGTCTGCACGTGACCGTGCACGACCGTTCCCGGCGGCTGCCGGTGCCGCGCCCGGCGGACACCGAGCGTCCGGGCGGTCGCGGCATGCTGCTGGTCGACGCGCTGGCCGACACCTGGCAAACCCGCCCCTGTCCGGACGGGAAGATCGTGCACGCCTGTTTCCGGCCGCCCCGCACCGGCTGACTCACCACACCGGCTGACTCACGCTCCCCGCCGCCGGCCGGGGAGGGCCCGTCAGTCGCCGGCGGTGTCCGGCCGGTACAGCACGGGCAGGTCGCCGGGGCGTACCCGCAGGGTCACCGGCAGGGTGGCCTCCACCTCGCCGTCGGCGCCGTAGGGGACGGGCCGCGACGCCTCGATGCGCAGTTCGCGTCCGCGCAGCACCCGTACCTCCGGGCGCCGCACATGGACTCCGGTCTTCAGTTCGTTCATCAGCGTGAAGAAGAGCAGGCGCGGCGCCTCGCGGATCAGCACGACGTCGAGCAGTCCGTCGTCGACCCGCGCGCCGGGGGCGATGAGGCGGCCGAAGCCGTAGTAGGGGGAGTTGGCGGCGACGACGGTGTAGCCGCGGTGCCGGTGCACCTCGCCGTCGACGGTGACGCGGTAGTCGGCCGGCCGCCAGGTGGTGACGGCCCGCAGGCCGCCCGCGTAGTACGAGGCGGCGCCGCGCAGCAGCCGGGTGGTGTTCGCGTGCCGGTTGGCGAGCGCGTCGACCCCGGCGTAGACGCTGCCCAGGACGACGGTGCGCGGGTGGACGGCCGACTCGACCTCGATGGTGTCGACCGGTGCCGGTTCCGCGTGCAGCAGGATCCCGGCGAGTGCGGCGGGGTCGCGGGGCAGGCCGAGGGCGCGGGCGAAGTCGTTGCCCCGCCCGGCGGGCACGAGACCGAGGACGGTGCCGGTGCCGCTGAGCGCGCCGCCGACGCCGCCGGCCATGCCGTCGCCGCCGACCGCCAGGACCACCCGGCCGCGTGCTCCGGCCTGCCGGGCGATGTCCTGGGCGTGGGCGAGGCTGTGGCTGTACTCCGTCTCCAGCCCGGCCCCGGCCTCCCGGAGCAGGCGGGCCACCTGGAGCAGTGACGCCGCCCCGGTCGAGTCACCCGCGGTCGGGTTGACGACGGCGGTGAACTGTCGCATCGGTGTGCCTCCGGGCGGTGACGGTGGGAGCGGAACAGGGGCCGGGTGGGTCAGTCGGTGGGCAGCAGGACGCCGGGGTTGAGGAACCCTCGCGGGTCGAGGCGGTGCTTGACGGCGCGCAGCGCGGCCACGCCGAGGTCGCCCGCCTCCCGGAGGTACCAGTCGCGGTGGTCGGTGCCCACGCCGTGGTGGTGGCTGATGGTGCCGCCGGCGGCGAGCACGGCGTCGTTGGCGGCGTGCTTGGCGGGCGCCCAGTGCGCGACCGGGTCCTCGCCCTGGGCGCTGACGACGGTGAAGTAGAGGGAGGCCCCGTTCTCGTACACGTGCGAGATGTGGCACATGACCAGCGGCGGGGTGCCGGCCCGGGTGAGGGTGTCGGTGAGGGCCGTGCGCACCCCGGTGTAGAGCTCGGGAACGCGGGACCAGAACGCGGCGGTCTCCAGGGTCTCGGCGAAGGCGCCCGCGTCGAGCAGGGCGTCGCGCAGGTAGGGCGCCGAGTAGCGGCCGTGCGCCCAGCGTTCGCCGGGTTCGGCGCCGATCGGGGTGCCGCCGCAGTCCCGCAGCACGGCCGCCGCCCGCTCGCGGCGCCGGGCGGTGTCCTCGGCGGTGCCCTCGTAGCCGGTGATCGCCGTGCAGCCGGCGTCGCCCTGCGCGAGCCCGGTGCCGATGGCGTCCGGCTGGGCGAGGCCGACGAGCGTCTCGGTCTCGTCGGACAGGCGCAGCACGGTGGGCCGCGGGCCGTCCTGGGCGAGCCGGCGCAGGGCCGCGGCGCCCTCCTCGAAGGACGCGAACCGCCAGCCCTCGTACCGGCGCACCTGGGGCAGCGGGCGGATCCGTACCAGGACGGAGGTGATGACGCCGAAGGCGCCCTCCGAGCCGAGGACGAGCTGGCGCAGGTCGGGTCCCGCGGCGGAGCGGGGGGCGCGGCCGGTGTCGATGGTGCCCTCGGGGGTGGCGAGGGTCAGTCCGAGCACCATGTCGTCGAAGCGGCCGTAGCCGGCCGAGGCCTGCCCGCTGGAGCGGGCGGCGGCGAAACCGCCGATGGTGGCCCACTCGTAGGACTGCGGGAAGTGGCCGAGGGTGAAGCCCTGTTCGGCGAGGAGCGCCTCGGCCTCGGGGGCGCGCAGACCGGGCTGGAGGACGGCGGTGCGGGAGACCGGGTCGAGGTCGAGCAGTCCGTTCATGCGGCGCAGGTCCAGGGCGACGAAGGCGCGGTGTTCGGGGGCGAGTCCGCCCACCACCGAGGTGCCGCCGCCGAACGGGACGGCGGCCAGGCCGTGCGCGGCGCAGGCGCGCAGCACGGCGAGGACGTCGTCGTGGGAGCCGGGCAGGACCACGGCCTGCGGGACGTCGGAGACGTCGCCGGCGCGCAGCCGCAGCAGGTCGGGGGTGGACTTGCCGCGGGTGTGCCGGATGCGGCTCTCGGCGTCGGTGCGCACGTGCCGGTCGCCGCCCACGGCCTCGGCCAGCGCCTCGAGCGCGGCCGGGCCGGCCGTGGGCGCGGGCGGCCGGATGTCCTCCAGCGCGAGCGCCGGCGCGGTGCGCGGGGTGACGCCGAGCAGGTCGCGCAGCAGTCCGGTCACCGCGGCGGGCAGCGGTGCGGCCTTCGCCGGGTCGCCCCAGCCGTTCCACAGCATGTCCATCGAAGGGTCGTCCTCACAGGTCGGTGTGCTCGGTTCGCGCGGCGGCGGCTCCGCCCGGCTCCCGGGGCGTTACACTGTGACACATGACGCCTATTCGTCACAACGGTTCGGACAGCGATCCCGTGCTCGACGCGGTGCGCGACTGCGTGCTGGCCGTCGGGGTGCGCCGCACGACCCTGGCCGACGTGGCCCGCCGCGCCGGTGTCTCACGGATGACGCTGTACCGGCGCTGGCCCGACCTGCGCACCCTGGTGGGCGATCTGATGACCCGTGAGTGGATCGGCGTGGCCACCCGGGCGATACCGGAGCCCGCGCCGGACACGCCCACCCGGGCCCGGATCGTGGACGGGCTGGTGGCGGGGGTGGAGGCGTTCCGCGCACACCCCCTCTTCCGGAAGATCGTCGACGTCGACCCCGAACTGCTGCTCCCCTACGTCCTGGACCGGCGCGGCACCAGCCAGGAGGCGCTGCTGGCGCTGCTGGCCGACGCGCTGCGCGAGGGCCACGCGGACGGTTCGGTGCGCACGGCCCACACCGAGCGGCAGGCCCGCGCCCTGCTGCTGGTGGTGCAGTCCTTCGCCCTGTCCCTGCGCACGATGACCGACGAGGACGACCCCGCCCTCGACTCCGCCGCCCTGCTCGGCGAGCTGCGCACCCTTCTGGAGAGGACCCTGACGCCATGAGCCGTCCCGAGGCCGTACCCGGCTCGTCCCTCAGCGCGGCCCGGCGCACCCGCGAGCTCGCCGAGGCCGCGGACGGCCGGGTCTGCGACGTCCTGGTCGTCGGGCTCGGCGCCACCGGCGCCGGAGCGGCCCTGGACGCGGCCGCCCGCGGTCTTGACGTCGTCGCGGTCGACGCCCACGACCTGGCGTTCGGCACCTCGCGCTGGAGCTCGAAGCTGATCCACGGCGGGCTGCGCTATCTGGCCTCCGCCCAGTTCGACGTCGCCCACGAGAGCGCCGTGGAGCGCGGGGTGCTGATGACCCGGACCGCCCCGCACCTCGTGGCCGCCCAGCCGTTCGTGCTGCCGCTGACCCCGCTGGTGTCACGCGCCCAGGCCTCGCTGGCCTGGGCCGGCTTCCGGGCCGGGGACATGCTGCGGCTGGCCGCGCGGACGCCGCGCCAGGTGCTGCCCGCGCCGCGCCGGCTGTCGGCCACGGAGGCCCGGCACCTGGCGCCGGCGGTGCGCGCCGACGGGCTGCGCGGCGGGCTGCTGTCCTGGGACGGCCGGGTCACGGACGACGCCCGGCTGGTGACCGCCCTGGCCCGCACCGCCGCCGCGCACGGCGCCCGGGTGCTGACCCGGGTGCGGGCGCTGGAACTGACCGGGACCGGCGCCCGCGTCCGGGACGAACTGACCGGCGAGGAGGGCGGGATCCGCGCCCGCCTGGTGATCAACGCCACCGGGGTGTGGGCCGGCGAGCTGGCCGGCGGCATCCGGATCCGCCCCTCCCGCGGCACCCACCTGGTCCTGCGCTCGGAGCGGCTCGGGACGCTGCCGGCCGGGCTGCACATCCCGATCCCCGGCGAGACCAACCGCTTCGTGCTGGTCCTGCCGCAGGGCGACGGCCGGGTCTACGTCGGCCTCACCGACGAACCGGTCGACGGCCCCCTGCCGGACGTGCCGGAGGTGCCCGAGACCGACATCGGCTTCCTGCTGGACGTGCTCGGATCCGTCCTCGACGTCCCGGTCCACCGGGACGAGGTCGTCGGGGCCTTCGCCGGGCTGCGCCCGCTGCTGGACGCGGGCGGGTCCGCGAGCGCGGGTGACGCCCCGGCCCGCACCTCCGACATCTCCCGCCGGCACGCGGTCCTGACCTCGCCGGACGGGGTGACCACCGTCGTCGGCGGCAAGCTCACCACCTACCGGCGGATGGCGCAGGACGCGGTGGACGCCGCCCTGGCGGCCCGCGGCCTGACCGCCCGCCCCTCCCCCACCGCGGAGCTGCCGCTGGTCGGCGCCGCCGCGCCCGGGCTGCTGCGGTCCCTGCCCGTGCCGCGCCGCCTGGTCCGCCGGCACGGCACCGAGGCGCCGGCCGTCCGGGCCCTGGCCGAACGCGATCCCGCGCTGGCGGAACCCGTGCTGCCGGGCCACCCGGTCACCCGGGCCGAACTCGTCTGGGCCGCGCTGCACGAGGGCGCCCTGGACGCGGCCGACCTGCTGGACCGCCGCACCCGCATCGGCCTGGTCCCCGAGGACCGCGCCGAGGCCCTCGCCACCGCCCACGACGCCCTGGAGCGCGCGACCGCCGCACACCGCTGAGGCCGGGGCCGGCCCCGGCCGGCCCGGTCCCGGGACGCGGTGCCGCCCGGCGACAGCCACTCCGGGACAGCCGCCGCGCGGTCACGTCGGCGACGAGGGGCCGCCGCAGCGGGGGCTACGGGGTCACGTCAGCGAGCCCGTGTTCACCAGGTCGCCGGAGGCCGGCCGGGGCACCGTGCCGCTCGCCGGGGGCTCCTCGTGGCGTTCCACCCAGGCCGTCAGGGCGGTGAAGGCGGCGCGGTAGCAGGGCAGGATCGGGCGCAGCCGGTCCGGGTAGGTGTCGTAGAGGCTGTCCACGTGGGTGCCGCCCTCGATCCGGTAGTAGCGGTGCAGCCTGGAGCGGCCCTGCTCGGCGATCATCCGGGCGTACAGGTCGGACTGGACCCGGATGGGGATCAGCGCGTCCAGGGTGCCGTGCACGGTGATCATGGGCTTGCCGATGCGGCCGGTGAGCGCGACCCGGGCGACCGCGTCGTGGACGGCGCGGGGCCGGGACGCGTAGTCGTAGCCGGCGTCGGAGGGGCAGGGGGCGAAGATCTCCTCGACCGTCGAACCGGCCGAGGCGCCGGGGCAGTCGGGGTCGTAGCCGGGGTCGAACTCTGCGCGGTAGGTCTTCTGGGTCAGTCCCCAGTAGGCCTTCTCGTGGTACGGCCACAGGAACTCCGAGCCGCGGGCGAACCCGGCCGCGTACATGTCCTCGTCGCCGGCCCGGCCGAGCTGGCGGGCGACGGCGGTGGGCAGGAACGTGAAGAGGTTCGGGCCCTCCGCGCGCCACAGCGGTCCCTCCCAGTCCACCCCGCCGTCGTAGAGCTCGGGGTGGTTCTCCAGCTGCCACCGGGTGAGGTAGCCGCTGTTGGAGATCCCGGTCATGTAGGTGCGGCGCGGGGCGTGCCCGTAGTGCTGGGCGACGACCGCCTTGGCGGCGCGGGTCAGCTCGGTGGTGCGCCGGTTCCACTCGACGACGGCGTCACCGGGCCGCCTGCCGTCGGTGTAGAAGTCGGGCCCGTTGTTGCCCTTGTCGGTCGCGGCGAAGGCGTACCCCTGGCCCAGCACCCAGTCGGAGACGAGGGTGTCCATCGCGTACTGCTTGCGCACGCCCGGTGCGCCGGTGACGACCAGCTTGCCGTTCCAGTCGTCGGGCAGCCGGATCACGAACTGGGCGTCGTGGTTCCAGCCGTGCAGCGTGTTCAGCCGCGAGGGGCCCGGGAAGTAGCCGTCGATCTGCAGGCCGGGCACGCCGGTGGGGTTGACGGTGCCCTTGGCGGCGAGCCCGGCCCAGTCGGCGGTGTCGGTGTACGGCGTGCCGGCGAGGGCGCTGGTCGTCAGGTCGTCGTGCCGGGAGATCTGCTGCAGTTCGGCACCCGGGACCGTGACCCGGCCCCGCCCGGGGCGCCGGCCGGGCGAGCCGTCGGCGGCCCGGGCCGAGGCCGCGGGGGTGACGGTCGCCGCCGCGAGCAGGGCGGCGGACAGCAGGGTGGTTCGACGGCTGGGGTGCATGGTGCGGCCTTCCGGGTCCGGTGGTGCGGGTACGGAGGTGCTGGAGCGTGCCGTGCACATGGTTGGCCTCCCACGCCTGCCGGAACATGGTCGGCAGCCACACATCGCGAGCGTCACCGGTGGTAGGCACGCACATGGGGGCGCCCCGGGGTGGCGAGGCACGGCGCGTCCGGTCGGCGTGAGCGCCCGGACCGCCCCGGCGTGCGGGCCGTCGGCGGCTGCGGCACGCTACACACAGGTGCGTCGAAGGGACCGAGCGTGGCCGACGGTGGCGGACCGCCCCGGCCGTCCGGGCGAGGCGGCGCGGACGGTGCCGGACGGGCGCCCGGGCCTGGCCCGCGGCCGGGCGGAGAGCGCGGCGCGCCGCGGCCGGTCCGGGCGGTCGTCCGGCGGCCGCGTCCGCCCCGCCACGGTCCCTCCCCCGGGTACTCCGGCGTGGAGCACGGGACCTGCTGACTGCCGTACCGTCCGCCGGCGGGCCGGCACTTCGGTAACCGGGACAGTCAGGAGTGATGCGACATGAGCTTCGACACCGAACCCGCGGCGCCTGCCGCGCGGGTACGGCACTGGCCCGTCGACGACCTGCCCGCCCTGGAGCCCGACCCGTTCCTGGACGAGGTGCTCCGCGACGAGCCGGTCGCCCGGATCACGCTGCCGTACGGCTCCGGGGACGCCTGGCTGGTCACCCGCTACGAGGACGTCCGCTTCGTCACCTCCGACCCGCGCTTCTCCAGGGCGGGGATCGTCGGGCGGGCGGTGACCAGCATGGCGCCCGTGGCCGTGGCGTCGCAGTCGGCGGGGCTGCAGTACACCGACCCGCCGCGGCACACCCGGTTGCGCCGGGTCGTGGCCCGGGCGTTCACCGCCCGGGGCATGGACCGGCTGCGCCCGCCGGCGGAGCGCACGGCGCACCGGATGCTCGACGGCATGGAGCAGGCCGGGCCGCCCGCCGACCTCATGGAGCACCTGCACACGCCCTTCCCGATCGCCGTGGTGTGCTTCTTCCTCGGCGCGGACGAGGACGACTGGCGCGACTGGACCGGAAACTCCGAGGCGCTGCTGTCCAAGGACCCGGACGGCGGTGACCGCAACCGGGCGGCGCGGGAGGCGACCCGCGCCCGGGTCGTCGGCCTGCTCGCGCGCCGCCGCGAGGATCCCCGGGAGGACCTGGCCAGTGTGCTGGCCGGGGCCGCCGCGGCGGGCGAGATCAGCGACGACGAGGCGGTCTCGCTCGCCATGGCCGTCTACGTCAGCGGCGGTCACGCGGTCCGCAACAACAGCGGCTCCATGATGTACGCGCTGCTGACCCATCCGGGCCACCTCGACCGGCTGCGGCGGGATCCGGCGCTGGTGCCGAAGGCGGTGGAGGAGCTGTACCGGTTCGTGCCCCACCGCAACGGCGTGGGGATCCCCCGGATCGCCACCGAGGACGTGGAGGTCGGCGGGCGGCTCATCCGGGCGGGCGACGTCGTCTACAACGCGTACGTCGCCGCCAACCGCGACCCGTCGGTCTTCCCCGACCCGGACGTCCTCGACTTCACCCGGGACGGCGCCGGGCACCTCGCCTTCGGGCACGGCCCGCACTTCTGCCTGGCGGCCCTGATGGCCCGGATGGAGGCCGAGGTCATGATCCGGGCCGTGCTCGGCCGCTTCCCGCGGCTGCGGCTCGCCGTGGCGGCCGAGGACGTGGAGTTCCAGCGCGATGGACTGATCCGCGGGCCGCGGATCCTGCCGGTGACCTGGTAGCGCGCGAAGGGTCAGGGCAGGATCGCGTCGACGTACCCGCCGTCGACGCGCAGCGCTCCCCCGGTGGTGGCCGAGGCCTGCTCGGAGCTGAGGTAGACGACCATGCTGGCGATCTCCTCCGGCTCGATCAGGCGTTGCAGCAGGGACTGCGGGCGGTGCTCGCGCATGAAGGCCCGCTGGGCCTCGTCCCAGGGCAGGGAGCGGTCGACGAGTTCGTACACGAAGTCCTCGACGCCGCCGGTGTGGGTGGGCCCGGCGATGACGGAGTTCACCGTCACGCCGGTGCCCGCCGCCTTCTTGGCGAAGCCGCGGCTGACCGCGAGCAGCGCCGTCTTGGACATCCCGTAGTGGATCATCTCGGCCGGGATGACGACGGCCGAGTCGCTGGCGACGTACTGGACACGCCCCCAGCCGCGCTCGGTCATGCCGGGCAGGTACGCCCGGGTCAGCCGCACCGCGGCCAGGACGTTGACCTCGAAGTACCGCCGCCATTCGGCATCGGTGATCTCCAGCGGGTCGGCGGATCCGAAGATGCCGAGGTTGTTCACGAGGACGTCCACCCGCGGCAGCGCCCGGGTCACCCGTTCGGCTCCCTCCTCGCTCGCCACGTCGGCGGCCACCGGCACCAGTTCGGCGCCGGGGACCTCCCGGCCCAGCGCGGCGACCGCCGCCGACACGCTCTCCTCGCTGCGTCCGTTCACCGCCACCCGGGCGCCGGCGCGGGCGAGACCGGCGGCGATGGCGGCGCCGATGCCCTGGGTCGAGCCGGTGACCAGGGCGGTGCGTCCTGTCAGATCGATGTGCATGCGACGAGGGGTTCCCCGCGCGCGGGCCGCCCTACCGGATCGCGGCCCCGCTCGCTCACGCGTCGTCCAGCCGGCGTACGTCCCGCTCGTCCCACGCGCGCGTGTCGCGCGGCTCGACGTACGGCTCCTTGTCCGGCGGGTTGCCGCCGGCGATCGCCCGCTGCCGTGCGGTCTCCGCGTCGAACTCCAGGCCCAGCAGGATCGCCAGGTTGCTGATCCACAGCCAGACGAGGAAGACGATGACGCCGGCCATCGCCCCGTAGGTCTTGTTGTACGAGGCGAACCCGGCGACGTACAGCGCGAACCCGGCCGAAGCGATCATCCACAGGAGCAGGGCCAGGAAGCTGCCGGGGGTGATCCAGCGGAACCCCTTCACCTTGGCGTTCGGGGTCGCCCAGAACAGGATCGCGATCATCACGGTGACCAGGACGACGAGGACCGGCCACTTGGCGATCGCCCAGGCCGTCAGCGCCGCGTCGCCCATGCCGAGGGCCTCACCGGCGCGCCGGGCGATGCCGCCGGTGAACACCACGATGAGGGCGCTGACCACGGCGAGCACCATCAGCACGACCGTCACCCCGAGGCGGACCGGGAGGATCTTCCATATCGGCCGGCCCTCGGGGACGTCGTAGACGGCGTTGGCCGTGCGGATGAAGGCGGCGACGTAGCCAGAGGCCGACCAGACGGCCAGCACCACGCCGACGATCGCCAGGACGGATCCGGTGCCCGCGCTGCCCTGCAGCTGCTCCACCGCGCGTGTGAGGATGTCGCGGGCCGGGCCGGGGGCGAGGTGCTTGAGGTTGGTGAGCACCTTGTCCGTGGCCGACTTGCCCGTGATGCCCAGTAGGGAGACCAGCACCAGCAGGGCGGGGAAGAGGGACAGCACGCTGTAGTAGGTCAGCGCCGCGGCCCGGTCGGTCAGCTCGTCGTCCTTGAACTCGCGCAGCGAGCCCTTGAGGACCCGGCCCCAGGCCGCCTTCGGCAGCTTGGTCGGCGCTTCCGGTTCGCGCCGCTGGACCTCCGGGCCGGGCCCGGCCTCCTGCGGCGAGGGCGGCTCGGGCTCCCGCGCCTCGTCGTCGTGGTGGTCCCCGTGCCCTGGAAGATGCAGTTTTGCCATGGGCACCGGGTACCCCGCAGGGCGTGGTTACGCAGCTCGGGGGCGGGGGGCACGGACGGTTCGCCGTCAGGCGGCCCGTGCGGCGGGGTAGGCCAATGCCGGCTCGGCGCGCGCCGCGGGGCGCTCGTGGTGCGTCCGGCGCGGAACGATGAGCGACGACGCGCGAGGACGCGCGACGACGGGGAACGGCCGGCTACAGACCAGCCATGCTGTTTCCGGCGCCCCGGACGGCGACCGGCTCGCCGGCCGGCATCCGGGCGGGCGCGGCGGCGGTCAGCCGGGGCAGCAGGCAGGTCCAGAACTCCAGCATGCGCTCCTCCGACTCCGGGTCGCGCCCCGGCCCCCCGAGCCGCTCGAAGCCCACCGTCGCCGCGACCACGACCGTGGCCACGCCCTCGGGTGAGACGCCGGCGCGCAGTTCCCCCGCCTCATGGGCCTGCCGGGCGGTGTCGCGCACCCAGTCGTGCCAGGTGTCCAGCACCGCCGTCCCGTCGCCCCGCGCGGGGTCGGCGCTCAGCACGAATCCGGCGCGCACCACCGGGTCGGCGGCCAGGGCCGTCACCAGCCGGCGGATCGCGGCGACCAGCGTCCCCGCCGCCCCGGACTCCGCGGACCGTGCGCACTCGGCCAACTCCCGCACCGAGCAGGCGGCGGCGCCCTCGATCTCGCGGGCGAGGGCGTCCTTGCTGGGGAAGTGGAAGTGCAGCGCGCCGGCGCTGACCCCGGCCCGTCCGCTGATCGCGGGCAGGGAGGCGCGGGCGTAGCCGTCGTGGGCGAAGGCCTCCGCCGCCGCGCGGATCAGGGCCTGCCGGGTGCGTGCCGCCCGTGCCTGCTGGACCATGACGCCCTCCTCCTGGGCCGGCGCGGAGGCAGGCCTCTCCCGAGCCCCGTAAACCGCACGTTCAGTATGTTTACGGGGGACGGGCACGGCAAGGCCCGGCGTGGGGCCGGGACGAAAACCCGGTGCGGACTCGCCAACGGCTGCGCCGCGCCGACGAGTTCGCCGGGCCGGTGACGGGCTGAACCGCGTGTGCGGCCGGCCGCGGCGGCGGGAGGTGTCCGCCGCCCGGGGCGGGCGGCGGACGTCCGGCGGGCGCCGGCGCGTGTTCAGGAGGCCTGCGGGCGCAGCAGGACGGGCAGCGACCGGTAGCCGTTCAGCATGAACGTCGGCAGCGGCGCCAACTCCTCGGGCGGACAGGCGAGTCGCACGTCCGGGAACATCTCGAAGAGCCGGGAGAGCGCGGAGGCCGCCTCGATCTCCCCGAGCGGCGCACCCAGGCAGCGGTGCGGTCCGTGGCCGAAGCCGAGGATGTCCCGGTCGCGCTCGCGCAGCAGGTCGAAGCGGTCCGCGTCCGGCCCGTGCCGCTCGGTCTCGTGGCCGCCCGCCGCGAAGTTGACGAGGATGCAGTCGCCCTTGCGGATCCGCACCCCGTCCAGGTCGATGTCCTCCACGGCGAAGCGCATCGGGGCGTAGGCGCCGGGCGTGTGCACGCGCATGGTCTCGGCGACCACGTCCGGCCAGCCGGCGCGGCCCGCGCGCACGTGCGCCAGTTGTGCGGGGTGGGTGAGCAGGGCGCCGGCCGCGTTGGTGATGAGGGTGGCGGTGGTGTCCTGGCCGGCGGCGATGAACATGAAGAGGGAGCCGAGCAGTTCGTCCTCGGTGAGCCGGTCACCCTGGTCCCGGGCCGCGATCAGCGAACTGGTGAGGTCGTCGCCCGGCCGTTCCCGCTTGGCCTCGACCAGTGCGGCGAGCCGCCCGAAGGCCTCCAGCCGGGCGGCCTCCATCTCGGCGGCGGGCACGGTGGAGCTGAACACGGTGCTCAGCGCTGCGGACAGGGCGTCCGTCTCCGCGCCGCGCGGCACGCCGAACAGCTCGCAGATGACCCGCAGCGGCAGCACCTCGGCGTAGGCGGTGCGCAGGTCGACCGGGGCGCCGGGCGGCAGCGCGGCCAGTTCGCCGAGCAGTTCGGCCGACAGTTCCCGCACGCGGGGCCGCAGCGCCTCGGAGCGCCGCGCGGTGAAGGCGCCGGCCATCAGCCGGCGCAGCCTGGTGTGGTGCTCCCCGTAGGCGAACAGCATGTTCTCGTTCGCCACCCACGGGTAGAGCGGCCACTCCTCGGTGATCTCGCCCGCGACGAACGGCGGCCAGTGCAGGCGCGCGCTGCGCGAGACGCGCGGGTCGGTCAGCAGCCGCTCCACGTACGTCTGCCGCACGACGGCCCAGGCGAGGACCCCGCCGGGCAACTCGACCTGTACCGCGGGGCCCTGGGCGCGCAGCGTCGCGGCCTCGCCCATGTGGTCCCCGCCCAACAGGTCCAAGGCGTAAGGGCAGGCGGTCTGTTCCATCGGTGTGCTCCCTGGGTCGGTCCTGCATCACGTTGTTGCGTGGCGACGTGCCCATGGAAGCGATGTCCGCTTCCGCGCGCCGGAGGGCGCCCGCACCCCCCGGTGTCCGGGAGGGGGCCGGCGGCCGTGCCCGGCGGAAGCCCTCCGTTCAGCCGGCGGCCGGGGCCTTCACCGGTTCCCCGCGCAGTTCCATGGCCTCTTCGTGGACGCGTCGGCCCCGGTCGAGCGACATGTCCAGGCGCACCAGGACCGCGGGGACCGCGATGCTGGTCATCAGGTGCCGGTAGAGGTCGACCACCCGCTCCATCAGGTCGGCGTGGTCGTTCATGATCTTGGAGAGCACCTGCGCCCCGGTGAACGCGGCCACGAACGCCTTCGCCGCGGACTGGACGTCGACCTGGGGCAGCAGCTCCCCGTTCGCCTTCGCCCGTTCCAGCAGCGTCGCGTTGTAGTCGACCCAGGAGGCCATCGGCACCCTCCGGTCCAGGCCGTCGTGCGGTGAGCCCTGGTCCACGGTGAGGCGGATGCTGCCGCGCACCAGGGGATCCCCCGAGCCCAGCAGGTGGGCGAGGAGGAAGCCCGCGTCCAGCCCTTCCTGGAGCACCACTTGCCGCGGCGGCGATTCCGGCACCGACTTGAGCTGGTCGGTCAGCACCGCCTGGGCGAGCTGCTCCTTCGAGGCGAAGTGGAAGTAGAGGGCGCCCTTGGTGACGTTCGCCCGCTGGAGGATCTCCGAGATGGTCGCGGCCTCGTAGCCGACGTCGGCGAACACCTCGGCGGCCGCCACCAGGATGTTGCGTCTCGTCCTGATCGCTCGTTCCTGCAGGGCCACGGCCTATCCTCCGCACTGGCTTCACGGACCGGTCGGCCACGAAAAGAAACCGACAGGTACGTATCGTGCCACCCCGGAAGATGGCCTTTCAACCATATGGATGCCTCCCCCTCACCGGGTGCGCGGGGCTCCCCGGGCCGTCGCCGACGCCACGATAAAACCTGTCGCCCGGTATCTCAATGCCCCGCCCGGCCCGGCCCGCACGGGGAAGCCGGCCGCCCCGGGGGAAGCCGGCCGCCCGCGGGAGTGACGGGCGTCCCCCCCGAGGTGGCGCTCCGGGAGGTTTACAAAGCACCCCCGTTCGGCCAGCGTTGGCAGAAACTTGGCTTGATAAGCAAACCGGGAGGTCCGTATCTTCTGACCCTGCGCAACCCACCCTGCCGGATCTGCGACCACGGGAGAGGGTCATGACCCTTTTGACGTCCCAGGTACATGTCCCCTCTCCGCCGGAGCTCGGGGAGCGCGGCGAGTTGACCCGGCTCCTCTTCGGCGACGACCGCGAGCGCGCCCACGGGATGTGGCGCGACCTCATCGCCAAGGACACCTTCCGGCACCGCCCCGGACTCGGCGCCGCCGAGCGCGCCGCACTCTCCTACGAGTGGCTGCGGCTGGTGAACGACACGGCCGGAGGCGCCGAACGGCTCGCGGACGACCCCGAGTCGCTGGCGGCGCTGCACGAGTGGGCGGCGATCGTGGACGGCGGCGGGGGCCTGTGCACGGTGGCGAGCATCCACTACAACCTCTTCCTCGGCAGCCTGCTCGACCACGGGGGCGCCGGGCGCCGGGACCTGTCCGACTTCACCGCGCTGCGGCGCACCGGAACGTTTCTGTGCACCGAGCTGGACCACGGCAACGACGCCTCGGCGCTGGAGACCACCGCCGAACTGGACCCGGCGACCGGCGGGTTCGTGCTCAGCACCCCGCACGCCGGCGCGCAGAAGTTCATGCCCAACACCAGCATGACGGGCGGTCCGAAGAGCGCCGTGGTCGCCGCCCGCCTCCTGGTCGAGGGCCGGGACGAGGGCGTCTTCCTGTTCCTCACCCCGCTGAGCGACGAGCGGGGGCTGCTGCCGGGCGTCCGGGTCCGCCGGCTGCCGATGCGCACCGGGGCCCCGGTGGACCACTGCCTGACCGCGTTCGACCGGGTGGCGCTGCCGCGCGAGGCCCTGCTGGAGTCCGAGCACGGCCGGCTGGACGCCGAGGGCCGGCTGCACAGCTCTCTCGGCAACCGGCGCAAGCGGTTCCTGCATTCGATCGGCAGGGTCACCATGGGCAAGCTGTGCATGAGCGGCGCCGCCGTCGGCGCTACCCGGGCGGCGCTCGCGATAGCCGTGCGCCACGGCGAAAACCGGCTGGTCAGCGGGCCGCGGGCGGGCGAGCGCGTCCCGGTCAACGCCCACCGCTCGCACCACGGGCGGCTGCTGAAGGGCATCGCCACGGCCTACGCCATGACCTTCCTGCACCGGGCGGCGCTCGCCCGCTGGGCCTTCGGGCGCACCGCCGGTGACGCCGGGGAGCGGGCGGCGGCCGAGCGGCTGGTGGCCGTGGCCAAGGGCTGGATCACCTGGCAGGCCCGGGACATCACGGTCGAGTGCCGGGAACGCTGCGGCGCGCAGGGCCTGTTCGCCGCCAACGGCCTGTCGGAGTTCCCGCAGTACATCGAGGGCACCATCACCGCCGAGGGCGACAACCTGGTGATCTGGGTGAAGGCGGCCGCCGAGATGCTCTTCGAGCACCAGCCGCCCCGCCAGGAGCCCGAACCCCCCGGCGGCGTCGAGCGGCTGGCGGACCTCCGGCACCTGCGCGGGCTGCTGGCCCGGGCCGAGGCCGTCTGGCAGGACCGGGCCAGGGCCGCACTGCGCCGGGGACCCTCGGGCGACCCGGTGGAGCGGTGGAACGGCGCCTCCTCGGCCGCCCTCGAGATGGTCTCGGTGCACGCCCGGCTGCAGGCGGCCGACGCCTTCCTGGCCGCGGTGGCCCGGGCGCGCCGCCCCGGGGCGGGCGAACTGCTGGAGCGGCTGTGCCGGTTGTTCCTGCTGGCGCAGATAGGCGAGTTCACCGGCGACCTGCTGGCCGACGGCCACCTCTCCGGCGACCAGGTCCGCGCCCTCCCCCAGCTCCTCGACGACCTCCTGCGCGACCTGGCGCCGCGCATGAGCGACCTGGTCGAGGCGTTCGACCTGCCCCGGGAGTACCTGGACGCCATCCCGATGGCCGGCCCGGGCCCCGCCTCGCTCGCCGACCACTGCACCGACCACTCCGACGACGGCCACGGCCGGCCGCTGTCACGGGATCTCCTGCTCGGCCCAGATGACCTTTCCGTCGGCCTCGTGACGGGCCCCCCACTGGTGGGCGAGCCGGGCCACCAGGAACAGCCCGCGTCCGCCCTCGTCCGTGCTGCGGGCGTGCCGCAGCCGGGGGGCGGTGTTGCTGGCGTCGCTGACCTCGCAGGTCAGCCGGGTGCCGCGGACCAGCCGTAGCCGGATGGGAGAGCGGGCGTAGCGGATCGCGTTGGTGACCAGTTCGCTGACGATGAGTTCGGTCGTCATGGCCAGCTCGCCCAGGCCCCAGTCCGTCATCCGGCGGGTCGCCTCGGCGCGGGCACGCCCCACGGCGGCCGGTTCGGCGGGCACGTCCCACGAGGCGACCCGGTCCGCGCCCAGGGCATGGGTGCGCGCCAGCAGCAGGGCGACGTCGTCCGGCTGGGGCGTGGGCACCAGCCGCCGCACGGCGGACGCGCACAGGGTGTCGAGGCCGGCCCCGGACCTGGCGAGCACCTGGGCGAGCCGGCCCATGCCGGCCTCCATGTCGTGGTCGGCGCCCTCGATGAGGCCGTTGGTGTAGAGGCCGAGGAGGCTGTTCTCGGGGAGGACGAACTCGGCGGACTCGAAGGCCATGTCGCCCAGTCCCAGGGGCGGTCCGGCCGCGACGTCCGGGAAACGGGCGGGCCCGTCCGGCGGGACGACGACGGGCGGCGGATGCCCGGCCCGGGCCATCGTGCACCGGCCGCCGACCGGGTCGTAGACGGCGTAGAGGCAGGTCGCGCCGATGAAGGTGACCGTGCTGCGGCTGTCCTGGTCGCGTCCGGACTCCTCCTCGCTCAGCCGCAGCACCAGGTCGTCGAGATGGGCCAGCAGTTCGTCGGGGGGCATCTCCATCGCGGCGAGGGTCTGGACGGCCGTGCGCAGCCGGCCCATGCTCGCCGCCGCGGAGATGCCGTGCCCCACCACGTCGCCGACGACGAGCCCCACCCGGGCCCCGGACAGCGGGATCACGTCGAACCAGTCGCCGCCGGCCCCGCCCGACGCGTCCGCCGGCCGGTAGCAGGAGGCGACGTCGACCGCCGTGCCGCCGCTGACCACGTCCGGCAGCAGGCTGCGCTGCAGGGTGACCGATGCGGTGTGCTCCCGGGTGTACCGGCGTGCGTTGTCCACGCAGAGCGCCGCCCGCTCCACCAGTTCCCGGGCCACCAGTACGTCGTCGGGGCCGAACGGCACCGGGTTGACCGAGCGGAAGAAGCTGGCGAGGCCGAGGACGGTGTCGCGGGCCCGCATCGGCACGGAGATGAGGCTGTGCAGGCCGAACCGGCGCAGCCGGTCCGCCCGGACCGGCGCCCCGGCACGCCAGGCGGGGTCCGCCGGGTCGATGACCGGGACCAGCACCGGCTCACCGCTGATCAGCAGGTTCCCGTCGCCGGGCGGCGGCAGGAAGCACACCTCCTCCTCGGCCCCGGCCACCGCCTCGGGGCAGCCCTCGCGCACCGACCGCAGGCCCGCGCGGCGCATCGCCGGCGGCCCGCCCGCCCGGCCGGCGCCCGCCTCCCGGGCGCCGCGGCCCTCGGCGCCGAGCACGGGCTCCAGGAGGTCGACGACGACGAGGTCCGCGAACCGCGGGACCGCGAAGTCGGCCAGTTCCTGCGCGGTGGCCGGCACGTCCAGGGTCCTGCCGATACTGGTGCCGGCCTCGCTCACCAGGGACAGCAGCCGGCGGGCGTTCCACCGCTCGGTGACGTCCTGGACCATGTAGCAGACGCCGTTACGGGCGCCCTCGGCGTCGACCAGCGGGAAGAAGGACGTCGAGTAGGCGTGCTGCCGGTTGGGATCGGCCCAGCTCCAGCCCACGTACTCGTAGTCGGTCACCGGCTCCCCCGTCGCCAGCACCTTGCGCATCCGCCCCTCCAGGACCTCGGCCTGCAGACCGGGCAGCAGTTCGCTCAGCCGGTGCCCCAGTCGCTGCTCCCGCGGCACACCGCCGAACCGTTCCAGCGTGTCGTTGAGCCACACACAGCGCAGGCCCAGGTCCATGACGCCCATGCCGACCGGCGAACGGGTCAGGAACCCGTCGAGGACGGACTGGCCCACGGACCACCGCGTCCGCTCCTCACGCGCGGAGACCAGGAAGCACTCCTCGTCGCGGATCCGGAAGGGCGCCGAGACCCGGACGTCGAGGTCGAGGCCGCGGCCGTCGCGGTGGCGCAGCCGGATCCGGCCGTTCCAGCCCATCCCGGCACGGCAGTGCCGCGCGACGGCGGCCGCCCGGGCCGGGTCCCCGGGACCGGCCAGCAGGCGGGCGGCGGAACGGCCGACGACGTCCGCCGCGCGATGACCGAGCAGCGCTTCGGCGCCGCGGGACCAGCCGGTCACGACGCCGTCGGCGGACAGCACCGCCACCGCGTCGGTGGAGGCGTCGAGGGGATCGCGCGACGCCGCGGGCGTCGACGCGTCGCGGCCCGGTCCGGCAGGTTCCATCGGTTCGACCTCCGTCCTATCCATGGTGCTGCCAGTCCGCGCGAAGCGCACGGACCGCTCTGCGGTTGGGGCGGGCCCGGCGCCGGGGGCAGCATGGAGGTACCGGCCGGCAGCGTTCGGCGCAGGCTCCCGACGACCGGCCGGTGGAGGTGGATCCGGTATGGCAGTGGACTCCTTCCGCGCCGACGACGACCAGAGCCCCGAGCGGCCCCGCCCGACCGGCCTGCTGGACGTGCTCAGCGTGGCCGCCGTCGCCCTGGACACCAGCGGCCGCATCGTCTTCTGGACCCCGCAGGCCGAGGACCTGTTCGGATACACCGCCGAGGACGTCCTAGGCCGGTACGCGGCGCAGCTGCTGGTCCGGCCCGAGCATCTGCAGGCCGTGGTGAGCCTGTTCTCCGAGGTCCTGCAGACCGGCCGGGGGTGGGCCGGCGCCTTCCCCATCCGGCACAAGGACGGCAGCAGCCGCCTGACGGAGTTCCGCACCATGCGGCTGCTCGACGACGTCGGCGACGTGTACGCGCTGGGCATCGCGGCCGACCACACGCTGCTGCAGCGGGTGGAGACCGATCTGGCCCTGTGCGAGCGGCTGATCAACCAGTCCCCGATCGGTCTGGCCCTGCTGGACCCGGACCTGCGCTACCTGCTGGTCAACCCGGCGCTGGAGCGGATCGACGGCGTCCCCGCCGAGCAGCACATCGGGCGCCGGCTGCGGGAGATGCTGCCCTTCTTCGACGTGGGCACCGTCGAGTCCTGCCTGCGTCAGGTGCTCGCCACCGGACTGCCCCTGCTCGACCAGTACCACGTGGGCCTGCCGCCCTCCGACCCGGAGCACGAGCACGCCTGGTCGCTGTCCTTCTACCGCCTGGAGGACCCCGGCGGGCGGGTCCTGGGCGCGGCCGCCTCGGTCGTCGACGTCACCGAGCGGCACCACGCCGCCGCCGAGGCGGACCGGGCCCGGCGCCGGCTGGCGCTCATCGCGGAGGCCTCCACCCGGGTCGGCACCACTCTGGAGGTCGAGCAGACCGCCCGCGAGCTGGCGGACATCGCCACTCCGGGGCTCGCCGACGTGGTCGCCGTGGACGTCCTCGACTCGGCCCTGGCCCTTCGCCGTGCACGCCACCCGGACGGCCCGGAACTGTTCCGTGCCCTCGCCCTGCGCGCGGCGCACCCCACCGTGGCGCTGCGGGCCGCCGACCCGCCCGGTGACCTCGCCTCCTACGGGGGCGACCGGCTGGTGACCCTGTGCGTCCACACCGGCCGTCCGGTGCTGGTCCGGCGCGTCGGCCGGGGGGACCTGGCCCGCATCGCGCGCGACAAGGAGGCGGGCGACTATCTGGCCCGGGCGGGCGTGCACTCGTACCTCGCCGTGCCGCTGGTCGCGCACGGCGAGGTGCTCGGTGCGCTCGACCTCAAGCGCACCCGCAACCCGCTGCCGTTCGACGACGACGACGTCGTGCTGGCCGGCGAGCTGGCCGGCCGTGCCGCCATCGCCATCGACAACGCCCGCTGGTTCCAGAGCGTGCGCAACACCGCGCTCACCCTCCAGCGCAGCCTGCTGCCCGACCACTCCGCGCACCACACCGGTCTGGAGCTGGCCTCCCGCTACCAGCCCGCGCAGGCCACCAGCGAGGTGGGGGGCGACTGGTACGACGTCATCCCGCTGGCCGACGACAAGACGGCGCTGGTGGTGGGCGACGTCATGGGCAACGGCATCGACGCGGCCGCCACCATGGGCCGGCTGCGCACGGCGACCTGCGCCTACGCGGACCTGGACCTGGCCCCCGACGCGGTGCTCCAGCACCTGGACCGGATCACCTGCGACCTGGAGCACTACATCGTCACCTGCCTGTACGCCGTGTTCGACCCCCGCACCCGGCGGTGCACCATCGCCAACGCGGGGCACATGCCGCCCGCTCTGGCCCGGCCCGGCAAGGCGGCGGAGCTGCTCGACCTGCCCTCCGGGGCGCCGCTCGGCGTCGGCGGCGTCGAGTTCGAGACGGCCACGGTGGAGCTGGGGCCCGGAGGTCTGCTGGTGCTGTACACCGACGGCCTCGTGGAGACCCGGCAGCACCCCATCGACGACCGCCTGGAGGTGCTCCTCGGCTTCCTCGGCGATCCCGGACGGCCGCTGGAGGAGACCTGCGACCAGTTGCTGTACGGGCTGCGCAATCCCGAGGACCACGACGACGTGGCGCTGCTCGTCGCCCGGGCGCTGTGACGCCCGTACGGGCCGTGCCGGGCAAGACCCGCCCCGCATGGTGCGGTTCGCCCGGTGGTGCCACCCTGGGACGAGAGGTCTGGCGAGGAGGGCGATCCAGGAGGGCCGATGGGACGCGACGTCCCGGCGCTCGTCTTCACCCGTGAGGACCGGCGCCGGTACCGGATCAAGATGCAGAAGTGTCTCGACGTCCTCGCGCAGATGCTGCGCGAGCAGCTCTTCGAGGCGGAGCGGCCCAGCGTCGGGCTGGAGATCGAGCTGAACCTGGTCGACGACGCGGCCGAGCCCGTCATGCGCAACACCGATGTGCTGGAGGCGATCGCGGACCCCTCCTGGTCGACCGAGCTGGGGCGGTTCAACCTGGAGATCAACGTGCCGCCCCGCGCGCTGACGGAGGGCGGGCCCGACGCCTGGGAGTCCGAGATCCGCGCCGCCCTGAACCACGCGGACGAGCGGGCCCGGTCGGTGGGCGCGCGCCTGGTGGTGATCGGCATCCTGCCCACGCTGCGGCAGGAGGACATCGGCGAGGGGACGCTCTCGGAGAACCCCCGGTACCGGCTGCTGAACGACCAGGTCTTCGCGGCGCGCGGCGAGGACCTGCGGATCGAGGTGGACGGCGTCGACCGGCTGCGGACGTACGCCGACACGATCACCCCGGAGGCCGCCTGCACCAGCACCCAGTTCCATCTGCAGGTGGCCCCGGAGAACTTCGCCGACTACTGGAACGCGGCGCAGGCCATCGCCGGGGTGCAGGTGGCGCTGGCGGCCAACTCGCCGTTCCTGTTCGGCAAGGAGCTGTGGCACGAGACCCGGGTGCCGCTGTTCGAGCAGGCGACCGACACCCGTCCCGAGGAGATCAAGGTCCAAGGGGTGCGGCCGCGGGTGTGGTTCGGCGAGCGGTGGATCAACAGCGTCTTCGACCTGTTCGAGGAGAACCTGCGCTACTTCCCGGCCCTGCTGCCGCTGTGCGACGAGCAGGATCCCGGCGAGACGCTGGACCGCGGGGACATCCCCGGCCTGTCCGAACTGTCCCTGCACAACGGCACCATCTACCGCTGGAACCGGCCGGTCTACGCGATCGCCCACGACAAGCCGCACGTCCGGGTGGAGAACCGGGTGCTGCCGGCCGGGCCGACCGTCGCCGACACTCTCGCCAACGGCGCCTTCTACTACGGTCTGACGCGCGCCCTGGTGGAGGAGGACCGGCCGGTGTGGTCGCGGATGTCCTTCGCCGCGGCCGAGGAGAACCTCCACACGGCGGCCCGGCACGGGATCGACGCCCTGCTGTACTGGCCGGGGATGGGCGAGGTGCCGGTGCCCGAACTGGTGCTGCGTCGCCTGCTGCCGCTGGCGCACCGCGGTCTGGAGCACTCCGGCATGGACTCGGCCTGGCGGGAGCCGCTGCTCGGCGTCATCGAGCAGCGCTGTGTCACCGCCCGCAACGGGGCGGTGTGGCAGAAGGAGATGTTCCACCGGATCGAGGCGGGCACCCGGGCCGGCCGGCACGAGGCGCTGCGCCGCATGACCGAGCTGTACATCGACTACATGCACCTCAACGCCCCGGTCCACACCTGGCCGGTGGACTGAACCCCCGGGCCGGGGCGGCCCGTCAGCCGGGCCGCCGCTCGCCGCCGTCCGCCACCGCCTCCTCCCCCTCGCGCGCCGGGGCGCCGCGCGGCCGCCGCACGACGAGGTCCCGCACCTCGAACGACATGCCGGTCGCCGACCCGTCGGGCGCGGGGTGGTAACGCCCGGCGCAGACCGACAGGTTGACGATGAGGTGGGCGTGCCAGCCGGAGCCGACCCCTCGCCGGTCCGCGAAGGCCCGGGCGCCGTTCACCCACCACACGACGGACCGGGCGCCGAAGTCGGTCCGCAGGTCCACCCAGGCGCCGGGGCGCACGGCGTCGTCGCGGAAGTAGCTCCCGCCGCCGCGTACATGGTTGGAGAACTCCAGCAGGTCGGGGTTGTCGGGGTGGTACTCGAAGACGTCGATCTCCTGGCCGCCGTCCCGCCAGGTCCAGACGGCCGGCCAGGCGCCGGTCTCCCGGGGCAGCCTGACCCGCGCGGTGAGGACGTCTCCCGACCGGACCAGGAAGGCCTCCCGGCTGCCCTCCGTGGTCAGCAGTCCGGTGTTCCACAGGCCGTCCGGCCGGCGCCGGGCCCGGAAGACGCCCGAGCGGCTGTAGGCGGCGTCGGACACCAGGTGGTCGAGTTTGTCGTCGCCGGGGTTGACCGGGCCGCCGTCGGGATACGCCCACGAACGGCCCGCGACCCACTGGCGCTCGGAGCCGAAGTCCGCCGTGAACACCACGTCGGACCCGGCCGGGGTGCGCGGAGCCGGAACCGGGCCGCTCGGTGTCGGTTGTTCCATGACCGATGTCTCACCGGCCGGGGCCCTCCCATGCGCCGGACCGGCCGGAACGCCGTGGGAATGACCCGTCCGGGTGAACGGCGCCCGCGCACGCGCCCGCGTGTTCAGTCCTCGCGCAGGACGAGGACGAGCGGGACGCCGTGACAGGGCACCAGGCGCAGCCCGGGGTGATCGGCGGACGCGGAACCGGTGAGCAGGTCCCCGAAGCGGGGGCCCTTGGTGAGGGAGCCGGCCAGGTGCGCGGGGTCCGCCGAGGCGGCGACCCGGCCGCGGGCGTTCACCAGGTGGGCGGGCCGGGGCAGCCGGCGCAGCAGGGGCAGCACGACAGCCTCGAAGTGCCGCAGGTAGACGTCGGCGGCGGCCACCCCGGCGAAGCGCCCTGCCGTCGTGACGGGCGCGGACAGGGTGAGGCTGTACTCGTCGGAGCAGAGGTAGTCGACGTAGGGGCCCGCCACGGCACGGTGGCCGGTGTCGCGGGGCAGGGTGAACCAGTCCCAGTGCGTGTAGTCGGAGTAGGCCGAGTGACCGGGGTCGAGGTCGAGCAGCAGGGGCCGCAGGTCTCCGTCGCCGTCCTGCTGCCACCACTCCAGCCACGCCGGCACGTCGGCCAGCAGGCCGGGGGCCGCCACGAAGCCCGCCCCGGAGACCAGTTCCTGGCCGGTCAGCCGGCGGTGCAGTCCGGGGCGCAGGGCGGCGAGGTCGGCGCTCACCGGGCGCCGGCCGCGTGCCGACACCCTGGCGAGCAGGTCCGCGGTGTCGGCGCGGGTGGCCGCGACGGCGTCGAAGACCGACTCCAGCGCGCCGCCCACCTGGGAGGCCACCCAGGTGGCGACGTCCGTGTCCAGCGTGGCGGCCGCCGAGACGGCCCGCCCAGGGCTCCAGCCCATGGTGTCCTCCAGCGGACGGGAACCGGGCGCGGCGCGTTCAGAGCGTGAGGCGTGCGGCGACGAGCCGTTCCGTGGCGTCCCCGACGCACCGCTCGGCCAGCGTGCCGGCCGTTTGGTCGGCCCCATCCTGCACGGCGGAGATTACGGACCGGTGACGCTCCGCCACTTCTTCACGATATTCGTCGCTGCCGAGGACCAGGCACAGCAGCGCCCCCACCTCGCTCTGCAGGGCCACCTGTTCACGGGTGAGCCGGGCGGACTGGGCGGCGGCCGCGAGTTCGACGTGGAAGCGGCCGTACAGGCGGCTGCGCGCGGACGCCTCCCGCGCCAGCGCCAGTTCCTCGGCGGTACGGCGCAGCGGGTCCAGGTCGCCGGGCTCGGTGCGCCGGGCGGCGAGGCGGGCGGCGGCGCCGGACAGGGCGGCCCAGTGGTCGCCCAGGTCGCGCAGTTCGTCGGTGCTCCAGCCGCGCAGCCGGGCCTGAAGCCGGCCGGCCGCGGGGACCTCGGGCAGGGAGACGAAGCTGCCGCCGCCGCGGCCCCGGCGGGTGGTGACCAGGCCCTGTTGCCGCAGCGCCATGAGCGCCTCGCGCAGGGTCACGGTGGAGACGCCGAGCCGGCCGGCCAGGTCGCTCTCGCCGGGCAGTTGCTCGCCGTCGGCGAGCAGGCCGAGTTCGATGGCGTCCCCTATGCGGCGGACGACGGCGTCCACGCGCGCCCGGCCGTCCACCGGGGCGAAGACGGCCATGCGCGCGCCGCCTTCTCTCTCGTGCTGCCTCACGTCCACCACCTCGTGCATTGACTCAAGCTTTACCTTAAGGGGCTCTTGAGTTCAGAACTATGACTTCATATGTTTGCGGTCAACGTTGAGCGCCCCAGAAAGGTTCCCGCATGGAGGGAATTGCGATCCGGCTGCAGGATCTGCGCAAGTTCTTCGGTGAGACGACCGCCGTGGCCGGAGTCGACCTGGACGTCCGGGACGGGGAGTTCTTCTCCATGCTCGGCCCGTCCGGTTCCGGGAAGACGACGGTCCTCCGGCTCATCGCCGGGTTCGAGACCCCGACCGGGGGCAGCGTCGAACTCGCCGGGCAGGACGTCACGGGCCTCGCCCCCTTCGAACGGGACGTGCACACCGTCTTCCAGGACTACGCCCTGTTCCCGCACATGACGGTCGAGCAGAACGTCGCCTACGGGCTGCGGATCCGCAAGGTGCCGAAGGCCGAACGCCTGGTGCGCGCCCGCAAGGCGCTGGCGGAGGTCCGCCTCGAGGGCTACGGCCGGCGCCGCCCCTCCCAGTTGTCCGGCGGCCAGCGCCAGCGCGTCGCCCTCGCCCGCGCCCTCGTCGGCCGCCCGCGCGTCCTGCTCCTCGACGAGCCGCTAGGCGCCCTCGACCTGAAACTGCGCGAGCAGATGCAGGTCGAACTCAAGGCGCTGCAACGGGAGGTGGGCATCACCTTCGTGTTCGTCACCCACGACCAGGAGGAGGCCCTGACGATGAGCGACCGCATCGCCGTCTTCGACCAGGGCCGCATCGCCCAGGTCGGCACGCCGGCGGAGATATACGAGCGGCCCGCCACCGCGTTCGTCGCCTCCTTCGTCGGCACCTCCAACCTGCTGGACGGCGAGACGGCCCGGCGGATCGTCGGCGCGGCGGGCACGTACAACATCCGCCCGGAGAAGATCCGCGTGCTGAAGGAGTCCGCCGAGGCGGACGAGCCCGGGCACGCCACCGCGACCGGCACCGTGGCCGAGGTCGTCTACCTCGGCGACGCCACCCGCTTCCTGGTCGACCTCGACGGCGGCGGCCGGCTCACCGCCCTGCAGCAGAACCTGGAGACCTCCTCCGAGGACGTCGCCGCGTTCCGCGGGTCCCGGGTCCGTCTGCGCTGGCACCGCGGACACGCCGTCCCACTGCCCTCCTGACCCTCCCGCCCGTCCCGCCCCGCCCCGGACCCCTTCCCCACTCCCCCTCCCGCCGTCCCGCTCCGCGCAAGGCTCCCTCACCCCTGGAGAACGTCGTGCGTCTCACCCGTACTCTCAAGGCCGCGGCCGCCGCAGCCGCACTTCTGCTGGCCGCCGCCTGCGACTCCTCCGGCTCGGGCGGCTCCCCCGCCTCCGGTCTCAACCCGCCCGACCTCAAGGCGCCCACGAAACTGGGCCGGACCGAGGGCCAGGTCAATCTGATCGCCTGGGCCGGATACGTCGAGGACGGCTCCAACGACCCCAAGGTCGACTGGGTCAGCGGCTTCGAGAAGCAGACCGGCTGTCAGGTCCACTCCAAGGTCGCCGCCAGCTCGGACGAGATGGTCAAGCTGATGAAGACCGGGGAGTACGACGCGGTCTCCGCCTCCGGCGACGCCTCCCTGCGACTGATCGCCTCCGGCGACGCGGCTCCGGTCAACACCTCGCTGGTCCCCAACTACAAGGACATCTTCAGCGGGCTGAAGAACGGCGCCTGGAACTCCGTGAAGGGCAGGATGTACGGCATCCCGCACGGCCGGGGCGCCAACCTGCTGATGTACAACACCGCCAAGGTGAACCCGGCGCCCACCTCCTGGTCGGCCGTGTTCGACGACGCCGCCCGGTACAAGGGGCACGTCACCGCCTACGACTCGCCGATCTACATCGCCGACGCGGCCCTCTACCTCAAGGTCGCCAGGCCCGAGTTGAAGATCAAGGACCCCTACGCGCTCGACCAGAAGCAGTTCGACGCCGCCGTGGCGCTGCTGAAGAAGCAGAACGGCGACATCGGCGAGTACTGGGGCGACTACCTCAAGGAGGTCTCCGCCTTCAAGAGCGGGGACTCCGTGATCGGCACCACCTGGCAGGTCATCGCCAGCCTCGCCGCCGACGAGGGCGCCAGGGTCAAGGCGTTCGTGCCCAAGGAGGGTTCGACCGGCTGGTCCGACACCTGGATGGTCTCCGCGAAGGCCAAGCACCCCAACTGCGCCTACAAGTGGCTCGACTGGATCGTCTCGCCCAAGGTCAACGCCCAGGTCGCCGAGTACTTCGGAGAGGCGCCGGCCAACTCCAAGGCGTGCGCCGAGACCAGTGACAAGAACTTCTGCACGACCTACCACGCCTCCGACGAGGGCTACTGGAAGAACATCGCCTTCTGGAACACGCCCATCGAGCAGTGCCTGGACGGCCGCACCGGCGTCCGCTGCGTGCCGTACGCCAAGTGGGTCCAGGCCTGGACCGAGATCAAGGGCTGAGCGGTGACGACCGATGTGACGACGGCCGCCGGACGGGGCACCGTCCGGCGGCTCGCCGGGACGCTGCACCGCAGGCCCCGGCTGCGCCTGACCCTCCTGCTCACCGCCCCGCTGCTGTGGCTCACCGTCCTCTACCTCGGTTCGCTGGCGGTCCTGTTCGTCTCGGCGTTCTGGACGACGGACTCCTTCACCTCCGAGGTGGTGAAGGTCTGGTCGACGGACAACTTCCACGCGCTGTTCACCACACCGGTGTTCCGGCAGGTGGTGCTGCGCAGCGTCGGCGTGGCCCTGGCGGTGACCGCGCTGTGCGCGCTGATCGCCTTCCCGGTCGCCTTCTACACCGCGCGGGTGGCCCGGCCCCGGTGGCGTCCGCTGCTCGTGGTGGCCATCCTGACGCCGCTCTGGGCGAGCTACCTCGTCAAGGTGTACGCCTGGCGGCTCATCCTCGCCGAGGGTGGTCTGGCCGACTGGATGCTCCGGCCGTTCGGGCTGAGCGGTCCGGGTTTCGGGCTGCCCGCCACCGTGCTCACCCTGACCTATCTGTGGCTGCCGTACATGATCCTGCCCGTCCACACGGCCCTGGAGCAGTTGCCGGACAACCTGCTCGACGCCTCCGCCGACCTCGGCGCGCGGGCCGGCCGCACGTTCCGCTCGGTGGTCCTGCCCATGGTGCTGCCCTCGGTCGCCGCCGGCTCGGTCTTCACCTTCTCGCTCAGCCTCGGCGACTACATCACCGTGCAGATCGTCGGCGGCAAGACCCAGCTGATCGGCAACCTCGTGTACTCCAACGTCGAACTCAACCTGCCCATGGCCGCCGCGCTCGGCACCGTCCCCGTCGTCGTGATCGTCCTGTACCTGCTGGCGATCCGCCGCACGGGCGCCCTGAACAACCTCTAGAGGAGGAGCGCCATGCATCTCGGCCGCACCGCGCGGATCGCCCTGCGTCTGGGCGCCGCACTCGGCTTCGCGGTGATCTACGTCCCGCTGCTGCTCGTCCTCGTCAACTCCCTGAACCCCGACCGCAGCGCGAGCTGGCCGCCGCCCGGACTCACCCTGCACTGGTGGTCGGTGGCCGCGGACAACTCCGGTGCGCGCGCCGCGCTGTGGGTGTCGGTGAAGGCGGGCGTGGGGGCCACGGCCATCGCGCTGGCACTCGGCACGCTGATCGCCTTCGCGGTGGCCCGGCACCGCTTCTTCGGCCGCGGCACGGTGTCCTTCGTGGTGGTGCTGCCGATCGCCCTGCCCGGCATCGTCACGGGCATCGCCCTGAACTCGGCTTTCGGCACCGTCCTGAAGCCGCTCGGCGTGGGCCTCGGTTTGTTCACCGTGATCGTCGGTCACGCGACCTTCTGCATCGTCGTGGTCTTCAACAACGTCGTGGCGCGGCTGCGGCGGACGGCGGCCTCGTACGAGGAGGCGGCGATGGACCTCGGTGCGAGTTCCTTCCGTGCCTTCGCCGACGTCACCTTCCCGCTGGTGCGCTCGGCGCTGCTGGCCGGCGGTCTGCTCGCCTTCGCCCTGTCCTTCGACGAGATCGTGGTCACGACCTTCACCGCGGGACCCGGCATCGAGACCCTGCCCATCTGGATCTTCGGCAACATGACCCGCCCGCAGCAGGCGCCCGTGGTGAACGTCGTGGCCGCCGTCCTCGTCCTGCTCTCGGTCCTCCCGATCTACGCCGCCCAGCGGCTGTCCGCTGACACGGCCACGTCGAGCCGGGTGTGACGGGCGGCGCGACGCGGCGGCGCCGCCGTGAACCGGATCACCAACTTCCGTATCGGGCCCGGTGTTTGGCGACATGCTCGTACCGCGGCCGGGTACGCGACCGGTCCAGGACGCCGGCACGGGAGGAGACTGGCCGTGACACCGCAGGGGACAGCACAGGACCGGGGGCTCGGTGACCTCGAACCGGGCACCGCGCAACATGCCCAGTTACGCGCCCGGATCACCGACATCGCGTGGACGGCCGGATGTGCCGTCCTCGCCCTCTGGGCGGTGTGGAGCGTGGCCGGCGCGGTGCGCGGGACGACGGCCTGGGCGTACAGCGCCGTGGCCTGGGTCCTGCTCGCCGTGGCGCTGACCGCCCGGGCGGCCGGCCGCCGCCGGCCGCGCCGCTGAGAGCGGGCGGGGCCGTGGAGCGTCTGAACGACCTCATGGGCCGGCACCTGTGGCTGCAGATCACCGTGTCCACCCTGCTCGCCACCGCCCTGATCTGGTGTCTGTACCCGTCCCGTTCGTGGGTCTCGATCCTGGTGCGGACGGTGCTGTGCTCGCTGGGGGCCATCGCCGTGGTGGTGTCGACACGCCGCCGGGAAAGGCGTGCGGCCGGGGGTTCCACGGACCGGCTCGTCGCGCTGGAGGGCAGGCTGCGCCGGGGCGAGGCCCCCACCGACCCGGCGGAGCGCGAGTCGATGCGCGCCCTGGTGGAGCAGCGCCTGCACCGCACCCGGCACCGCGTCCCGGCCCAGATCGGGCTCGTCCTGCTCTTCTGCGCGGTGACGGTACTGACGGCGCTGACCGCCGGGCCGCGCCAGACCCTGGGCCTCGCGCTGCTCACCGTGGTCTTCCTCGGCTGGTCCATCCCCTACGGCAACCTCCAGCACCGGAGGCTGCGCCGGATGCGGTCGGCGCTGGCCGGTCACCGGCGCGAGCCCGGCGCCGCCGGCGGCACCCCTCGGTCCGCATGACCGGCGGTCTCACCACAGACCCGGCGGCGGCGCTGCGCGCGGCCTACGAGACCGCGTCGGCGGTCGTGGCGGAACTGGGCGACGAGGAGTCGTGGCTGCCGACCGGCTGCACCGGCTGGGCGGTCCGCGATCTCGTCCTGCACTGCCTGGAGGACGCCCGGCGCGGCCTGGTCGCCCTGCACACCCCGTGCGAGGAGCCGGCGGACCGGGACGCGGTGACCTACTGGACGGACTGGCGGCCGGACGCCCCGGGAGCGGCGAACGGCCGGCGCTGGGCGCGGGTGAGCGCGAGCATGTTCCTCGACTTCCGCCAACTGCGCGACCTCTACACGGAGACCGTGACCGCGGCCGGGCACGCGGCGGCCTGCGCCGACCCCGCCGCGCGGGTGGCGACCCAGGGGCACGTCCTGACGGCGGGCGATCTGATGACCACCCTCGCGGTGGAGGCGACCGTCCACCATCTCGACATGGTCGTCCGGCTCCCGCCGGCCCCCGGCCCGTCCGCCGAGGGACTCGCCGCGGTCCGCGCCACCCTCGACGGCCTGCTCGGCCGGCCCGCGCCGCCCTGGTGGAGCGACAGCCACTACGCGCGCGTGGGCACGGGACGGGCCGCGCTCACCGACGCCGATCGCGGCGCGCTGGGCGCGGCGGCGCACCGCTTCCCGCTGTTCGGCTGACGGCGCCCGTCGGCGTCCGCCGCGGTCCGGCGCGGAGCCGGGATGATCTCGTCCCGCGAGCCCGCGACGGTGAAAAAGGCGAACGTGTTCCGGCACATACGGGAGCACGGGACGTCAAGTCCGACAAAGGGCAATGAGTCCGGCGGTGTGTCGGGAAAATGACGACCGCCGCGCATTCAACGGGCGGCCCGGCGAACAACCGGTGGTCACCGGGGTGCGCGCGACAGCCGGTACGTCCGCGGAACAGGCGGAACCCGCATGTCCGCAGGGCCTGTTACGGGCAGTCCTGGTGGCAAACGTTTCACCAAGTCGGTGATAGCATCCCCGCGTCTGCGACCTTGGTCCACTCGGCTCGGGCGCTGCACTCGGAACGGCTTCTCGACCGGAAGTCGGCCGGGTGGTTCCGAGCGGTTGTGTGACGGATTCCCCCGACATCCGTCCATGGGTGGCTGCAGGCTACACATAGGAAAGGTATCCATGTTTCGAGACGCACTCGTTTGGTGCCTGGTCGCGGTGGCGGTCATCGCCGTCGTCGCGGCTCTCGCGCTCAGTCGTCGCAACAAGGCCATGGCCGCGAAGAAGCGCCTGGCCGAGGCCGAACTCACCCGGCAGCTGAGCGTGGCCGACAGCCAACTTGCTGCTTTAAGCGCAGAGTTGCAGCAGCACAGAGCTGAGCACGACAAGACCATCGCGGAGGCCGAAGAGGCCGCCGAGGAAAGCACGAAGGCCGTTCTCAAGGGATCGGCGCGCTTTCTGCAGAGTCTTGCCGCGGAACAGCTCGCACTGCTCGAGGAAATTCAGCGCAAATACGGCGGCCATTCCGTGCTGGGCGATCTCCTGGAGGTCAGCCACGCCAATGCGCAGATGGCGCGCAAGGCACAGGGCATTGCGGTGATGTGCGGTGCACCCCTGGGCCGTCGCAATAAGCCGGCGAGCGTTTACGACGTGGTGCGCAGCGCACAGGGCCAGATCCGTAATTTCCGGCGTGTCGAAATCATGCAGCAGACCGGTTTCGCGCTCAAGGCGTCCGCTGTTTCCCCGGTCGCCCTCGCGGTCGCCGAACTTCTTGACAACGCTGCCAGCTTTTCCCAGCAGGGCTCGCCGATCGAGATCAATTTCCAGCGGGTGCAGAAGAATCTGTGCATCGTCATCGACGACGCCGGTGTCGGCATGAACGACGAGGACCGGCAGAAGGCCTCCGCACTGCTCTCCGGTGAGTACAGCCCCCGGCTCTCGCACCTCGGCAACCAGCCGAAGTTCGGTTTCCCGGTCATCGGCCTGCTCGCCCGGCAGTACGGATTCCGGGTGGACGTCACCGGCGTCTCCCGCTACGGCGGTGTGCGGGCGGTCGTCCTGCTGCCGGAGGAACTGTGGACCGAGGAGGAGCCGGCGGTGCCCGAGGAGCCCCAGGTCAGCGGTATCCGCGGCAGCGTGGGCCGGCCCGAGCCGGTGTCCCGCACCGCGCACGGTCTGCCCCGCCGGGGCGCCCGCCAGGTGCCCATCGCCAGCGTTCCCGACCAGGACGCCGCCACCTCGCCCGCGGCGGCCTCGGAGGAGGCCAGCCGGGCCGTCGGCCGGAGCCTGGGAGCCTTCCAGCGCGGCACGCTCTCGGGCCGCAATCTCGCCTCGGCGCCGTCCGAAGGGTCCGATGACGCATGACCACTGACCTGTCGTGGATGCTCGAGGACATCGTGCACAACGTGCCGAAGGCACGTCACGCCGTCCTGCTGTCCGCGGACGGCCTGCCCCGCGGCGCGACCGACGGCATGGACCAGAAGGACGTGCGGACCATCTCCGCCGCCATGGCGGGCATGCAGTCACTCAGCCGGGCGACCTCCCACTTCGCCGGTCCCGGGGCGGACAGGCAGTGGAACCAGACGATCATCGAGTTCTCGCACGGCTGGATCTTCCTGATCGGCGCCGGCCAGGGCGCCTACCTGGCCGCCGCCGCGGCTCCCGACGTCGACATGCAGCAGATCTCCTTCCGCATGCACCGGCTCGTCGCCCGGCTCGGCAACAACCTCACCTCGCCGCCGCGCGTGCACGCCGACGGCGCCGGCGGCCCGTCGGGCGGCGCCCAGCAGACGCCCGTCGGAGGCACGGGTATCCAGATCGCCGACCTCGACGCCGCGGTGGCCGAGGTGCAAGGCGCTCGGCACGCCGTCCTGTTGGGCCACGACGGCCTGCCGCGCGGCGCCACCACCGGCATGAGCCAGGACCTGGCGGACACCATCTCCGCCGCGATGACCGGCATCCACGCCTACAGCAGGGCCACTTCGCAGTTCGCCGGGCCGGACGCGGCGGCGCAGTGGCGGCAGACGGTCATCGAGTTCCAGCACGGCTGGATCTTCCTGATCTCCGCCGGGCAGGGCGCCTTCCTGGCGGCGGCCGCCGAACACGACGCCGATATCGAGTTGTTCACCACCCGCCTGCACCAGGTGGTGCCCCGGCTGAACGGATATGTGGCACCACGCGGGGAGGCGAGCCGCACGTGAATGACGAGCCGGAACTCGAGCTGACGTCGGCATTAGTCCCGCTCTTCGTGATCACCAACGGGCGGTCGCTGCCACCGGACAATACCTACGAGCGCACCACGCTGGTGTCCGCGCAAGAAGGTGCCGGAGCCTCGGCGCGCACGCTTTCCCCGGAGGCGCGCCGGGTTCTGGAACTGGTGGAGGAGGGCTTTCTCTCCGTGGCCGAAGTGGCCGGGCACACGCATCTGCCGCTGGGGATCGTGCGGATTCTCCTGGCGCAGATGGAGGAGAGCGGTCACATCATCGCGCGTAAGCCGGTTCCACCCGCCGAACGCGTCGACCGGGAAGTGCTCAACGCCGTACTCGACGGCCTCAAAGCCCGATTCGGAGCGTGATTCGTGTACCTGGATTCAGGTGTTCTCACTGCGGTCAAGATCCTCGTGGTGGGGCACTTCGGGGTCGGGAAGACCACGTGCATCGGGAGCATCTCCGAGATCGAGCCCTTGCGGACCGAGGAGGAGATCACCGAGGCCAGCGTGGGCTTCGACGACCTGTCCGGAACCCCGGACAAGACGACCACGACGGTCGCCATGGACTTCGGCCGCCTGACCATCAGCGACGAGGTGGTGCTCTACCTCTTCGGCACGCCCGGTCAGGAGCGCTTCAAGGAGATGTGGGAGGAGCTGTCCCGGGGCGCGCTCGGCGCGCTGGTGCTCGTCGACCCCGAGCGGCTTTCGGACTCCTTCCCGGTCCTCGACCTGGTCGAGCGGTTCGGTCTGACGTACGCCATCGGCGTCAACCACTTCGAGGGCACGACCGACTATCCGCTCGCTGAGATCCGCGAGGCGCTCAACCTGTCCGAGCGGACCCCCGTGGTCGCCTGCGACGTACGCGACCAGCAGTCGTCGGCACAGGCTCTGATCACCCTCGTCCACCACCTTCTTTCCCTTCTCGACTAGGAGCCACCCCCATATGCAGCAGCCTCCCGGCATCCAGGGGCCCCCGCCCGGCTGCCCCGCGCACGGCAACGTCCCGCTCTACGGGCCCGAGTTCGGCTCCGATCCGGACGCCCACTACGAACAGCTGCGCCGCCTCGGCCCCAGCGCACCGGTGGACATCGCGCCGGGAGTCGAGGTCGAGCTGGTCACCAGCTACGACGCCGCCCTGTACATCCTGCAGAACCCGGCCTCGTTCGTCCGCGACTCGCGGCGCTGGCGGGCGCTGAACGAGGGGCGCGTGCCCGCGGACAGCCCGGCCCTGCCGATGATGGGTTACCGGCCCAACGCGCTGTTCAGCGACGGGGCGGCGCACGCCCGGCTGCGGCAGGCGGTCACCGACAGTCTGGCCGGCGTCAACGAGCTGCAGCTCGTGCGGCAGACCCAGCAGTCGGCCGACTACCTGATCAGCCGGTTCAGTTCCGACCGGCTCGGGCAGGCCGAGCTGATGGCCGAGTACGCCCAGCCGCTGCCGCTGCTGGTCTTCAGCGACCTGTTCGGGTGCCCGCCCGAGATCGGTGACCGCGTCATCGTCGGCATCAGCGGCATCTTCGACGGCACGGCCGGCGCGGACCAGGTGCTGGGCGAGGCGCTCGGCGAGCTGATCGCGCTGAAGCGGCGCCGCCCCGGCGACGACCTGACGACCCGTCTGATGGAGCACTCCGCGCAGCTCACCGACGAGGAGGTGCTGCACCAGCTGGTGACGCTGCTCTCCGGTGGCACGGCTCCCCTGTCGGCGACCATAGGCAGCGCCGGCGCCCTGATCCTCGGGGAGGACTGGCAGGCCGGACTGCCGGTCGAGGACGCGGTCACCCAGGTGCTGTGGAACTACGCCCCGATCGCCAACTACGCCGCCCACTACCCCACTCACGACGTGGAGCTGGGCGCGCGGACCGTGCGGGCCAACGACCCGGTGCTGATCTCCTTCGCCGCGGCCAACACCGACCCCCGGCTGGCCGAGCACCGCGAACAGCTCAGCGCCAAGGCGCACCTGGCGTTCGGCGCCGGGCCGCACGCCTGCCCGGCCAAGGACCCGGCGTTCGTGATCGCGGTCACCGCCGTCGAGTCGCTGCTCAACCGGCTGCCCGACGTCGAGGTCCGGGTTCCGTTCAAGGACCTGAACTGGGTTCCCGCGCCCTGGAGCCGGTCCCTGGTGACCCTCCCGGTGCGGTTCACGCCCCGCAACGTCATGCCCTCGCAGGCGCCCGTGCCGCAGCCCGCCGCGGGCGCCGGGCACCGGGTCCCGAACCCCGCGCCGCACGCCGCGGCCGCGGCAGCGCCCAAGGGGAGGCCCGGTCTGTTCAGCCGGTTCCTGGCATGGACCAGAGGAGAGTGACGTAGGCAACTCGCCCCGCGCATAGTCATCTTGTATGTATCAGCCATCGGTTGGGTATGCATGGCGCGCCCGATGCTGACGATCAAGAAGGGACCGTCGTGGAGATCGCGACAACTCCGCCCGCAGACAGACGCTTCGCCGTCTCGCTCTTCTCCCGCCTGCGGACGGCGAAAGGACAGGCCAACCCCTTCCCGATCTATGCGGAGCTCCGGTCGCGGGGCGGAGTGGTCGCGGCACCGTGGGGAGGCCATCTCGTCACCGGCTTCGACCTGTGCGACCAGGTCCTGCGCGGTCGCGAGTGGCTGGAACCCGACACACGCTGGCGGGAGCAGCAGGGAGACGGAACACGCTGGACGGCGCCCTCCTCACGGGAGATGAGCAGGACGCTGCCAGCGCTCAACCCTCCGGACCACACCTGGGTGCGCCGGTCGGCCGGCATGTTCGACCGCAGCTCGCTGGAGGAACTGCGCGGGACGGTCGAGCAGATCACCGGCGGGCTCCTCGACACGCTCGCCGAGCGGCTGCGCGACGGCGAGGCGGACTTCAACGCGCTGGTGAGCGAGGAGCTGCCGGTGGCCACCATCGGCCACTGGCTGGGGCTGCCGGCCGCCGACTTCCCCCGCCTGCGGGACCTGACCCACGACCAGGTCTTCACCCAGGAACTGCTGCCCTCGGCCAGCCAGCTCGCCCTGTCCGACGCGGCCACGGCCGAGCTGCGCGCCTACTTCACCGAGCTGGTCCGCGACCGGCGGGCGCATCCCGGTGACGACCCCGTGTCCCGCTGGATCGCGGTGTGGGACACCATGGAGAGCGACCGCGACAAGGCGGACGAAGCGGTCTACTACCTGGCACTGTTCGTGCTGCTCGCGGCGCTGGAGACCACCTCCACGCTGCTGTCGACGACCGCCCTGCTGCTGCTGGAGCACCCCAGGCAGTGGGACCGGCTCGCCGTCAGCCCCGACCTCGTCCCCGCGGCCGTCGAGGAGTCGCTGCGCTACGACCCGCCCACGCACGTCATCAGCCGCGTCGCCTCCCGGGACTGCGTGCTCGGCGGCACCGAGGTGCGCGCGGACGACATGGTCCACCTCATGGTGGGCGCGGCCAACCGCGACCCGGCCCGGCACCCGGACCCGGAGCTGTTCAACCTGCACCGCAAGCCGGGCCACCTGTCCTTCAGCGGAGGCATCCACTACTGCCTCGGCGCGCCGCTGGCCCGCCTGGAGGCCCAGACCCTGCTCCACCAGCTCGTGCGGCGCTTCCCGCACCTCACCCTCGTGCGCCGGCCGTCATGGGCACCGCGTGTGGCCTTCCGGCGCCTGCTGAACCTGGACGTCGCCCTGTCATGACCGAGACCCTCACCTCCTCCCCCGCCGCCGCGCCCCGCGGCGATGCGCTGGCCGCCGAACAGGAGGGGCCGGTCCTGCGGGTCCGCCTCAACCCCTCCGGGCGGGACAGCACCCTGACCGTGGCCGCCCTCGACGGCCTGGCCGACCTGCTCCACGGCCTCCACGACCGCCCCGACGTCCGGGTGCTGGTGCTGTCGGCAGCGGGCGACGACTTCTGCCTCGGGGCCGACCGCGAGGAGTACCGGGCCGCGCTGGCGGCGGACCCCACGGGGGCCGTCATGCGCCGGATCGCGGACAAGGCCCACCGGGTCTGCGAGGCCCTGGAGAACACCCACGCCGTCACCGTCGCCCGGCTGCACGGCAGGGTCATCGGCGCGGGCCTCGCGCTCGCCTCGTTCTGCGACCTGCGCGCGGGCGCCGACACCTGCAGCTTCCGCATGCCCGAGATCGGCGTGGGGCTGCCGCCGGCCTGGGGCGGCGCGATGGGCCGGCTGATCGTCGAGGGCGGCGCCGCGCGCATCCGTGAACTCATGCTCACCTGCGACACCTTCGACGCGGCCACCGCCCACCGGCTCGGCCTGCTGCACAAGGTCGTGCCCGCCGGGGAACTGGACGCGGCCGTCCAGGCCTGGGTGCGGCCGCTGGTGCGTCGCTCGGCGGAGGCCGTGACCCTCACCAAGCGCATGCTCGCGGGCCACTCGCGGGCCGCCCGCACCGCGGACGTCGCGCTGCTCGACGCGCACCTGCTGACCGCGGAGCTGAGCCGTCCGCGCCCGCGGCGGGCGGGTGAGCACGCCTAGGTCTTGTCGCCAGAGCGGGGCCCGAGCCGTCTTCGTGGCAGGCCTTCAGTGGCCTGCCGGACACCACCGCCATCCCCACCGGCGACCGGACGGGTCGCAGGCCCGGCACGGCGAAGCGGGCCGTGCCGCCGGTGGCACGGCCCGCTTCGAGCCGGGGGGGTGGCGCGTCCTGGGGCGTCAGCGCACCTTGTTCAGCTTGTTCAGGGCCTTCGCCAGGCCGTTGGCCCAGAGCTGGTTGACCCGGGACCGCTCGGTGGCGTTGGGGTAGCGGTTGGTGCAGGACGTGCCGGGGCCGCCGCCCGACATCAGCTCGCTGCACGGGCCGCTGTAGTGGTCCGGCAGCCCGAGCACGTGGCCGGTCTCGTGCGCGGCGACACGGATCGAGTCGTACTGCCGGTTCTGCGCGTAGTCGAGGAAGATGTAGCCGCTGCCGTGGCCGTTGGTGGAGGCGTACGAGCCACGGGAGTCGTTGCCCTCGTAGTACGAGAAGTCGGCGCTGCCCGTGGTCGACGCGAGCTTGACGTTGGTCACGGAGCTGTTCCAGATCGAGGCGGCGCTCGATATCTGGGAGCGGAAGGTCGGCGCCTGGGAGGCGTTGTAGTAGACGGTCACCGACTGCAGGCTCGGGTTGGCCGCCTGCTTCTTGGCGACCGAGTTGAGCACGGCCTCGAAGAACGCCTTGTTGTTCGCCGCCTCCTTGGCCGAACCGGTGTAGCCGGCGCGGACGGTGGCGGTGGAGTCGGCGGTGTGGGCGCTCGCCGGGATCGCGCTGCCCAGGGCCGCGAGGGTCACGCCCAGGCCGATCGCCAGCAGTCTCCTGGAGGTCTTCGCGGACGTGGAGGACGCACGGGTCGACGTCATGTGGGGGGGCTCCTACTCGTTCGTGTGGGGTGGTGAACGATCGGTCGCCAAGAGTCTGGGTCAGCCCGGCGGCCCGGCGGATGATGGCAACTGGGGATAGCCCACGGCTATCAGGGCGACTCGTGCTGTTCCGTTGGCGTTTGAACATCTGGCGCCTCCTCAGACCCAGCCCTTACGCTCCGCGCATGGAGCTCGAGGTGAGGCACTTACGCGTGCTGTGCGCCATCGCCGACGCCGGCAGCCTGCACAAGGCGGCCCGGGAACTGGGCATGGCCCAGCCCACGTTGAGCACCCAGCTGCGCCGCATCGAACAGTCGCTGGGCGGCCGGCTCTTCACCCGCGACCGTACGGGCAGCCGCCCCACGCCGCTGGGTCACATCGTGGTGAGCCGCGCCCGGCCGCTGGTCGCCGAACTCTCCGCGATCGTGACGGAGACCCGGGCCGCGGCCGCCCGCGCGGCCTGCGGCCCCCGGCTGCGCATCGGCGCCACGGCCAGCCGGGCGATACCGGGCTGGCTGAGCCGGCTGCGCACCCGTATGCCCGCGGTCGAGCCCGGCCTGCAGATGGACGTGTCCGCGAACTCCCTGCTGCGGCAGGTCGCCGAGGGCGGGCTGGACCTGGCGTTCGTGCACGAGGTCGAGGGCAGCCCGCTGCGCGTGCCGGACGGGCTGTGCCTGCGGGTACTGGTGGAGCGCGAGCCGCAGTTCGTCACCATGGCCGCAGCCCATCCCGCGGCCGCCCGCCGTGAGGTGCGGCTGGCGGACCTGGCCCACGACCGCTGGATGGTGGACGCCACGGTCGACGGCGAGTGGGACGGAGTGTGCCGGGTGCTGCGGGCCGCCGGGATCGAGCCCGAGCTGCTGCACGGCGACTACCTCACCGCCTACTTCCTGGCCGCCATCGGCGAGGTGGTCACGGTCAGCCAGCCCACCGCGCTGCCGCCCCGCTCCGACCTGGTCATCCGGCCCCTCCAGGGCGACCCGATAGGGGTACGGCTGCTGCTCGCGGCCCGGACGGCGGAGGAACTGCGCACCGGCTACCGCGAGCTGGAGGAGGCCTACTGGGAGGCCGCGCGTCAGGCCCCGGCGTACCAGGAGTGGCTGGCACGCGGGACCGCCGGGAGCTCCGCGCAGCCACTGCGCGCGGTGGGCGCCTGAGGACCGGTGCTTCCGGAGGACCGGTGCGTCACGGGCCGGACATCCGGCTCGCCGTCACCGGGGCCGGCGCCGGGTCCGCGGACGGCGGAGCCGGCGGGCACCGGCTCGGGCCTCGCCCTGCCGCCGGCGGGCGCGGTGGCCGGGGCCGTCGTCCTCGGCGCGGGCGCGGTGATGGCACGCCGCCGCGCCGCCCGGCGGCGCTGACGGCACCGGGCGGCGCGGGGCGGGCCGGCCTCCTAGCGGCGCAGGGCGGCCATGTTGCGGTAGCCGATCGCGGCGTGCTCCAGGGACTGGCCCGGGTTGGTGCCGCTCGGGGCGTTGTCCTGCTCGACCATCGGGTTGTGGTAGTTGCGGTGGCCGACACGGGAGAAGAACGTCGTGTAGTCGATGACGCCGGTGCCGAACGGGACCATGTCGTAGCCCATCCCGTTGGTGTTGTTGACGACGCCGTCCTTGGCGTGGAACAGGGGGTAGCGCTTGTCGTTGCGTTCGACCAGGCCGGCCGGGTCGAAGACGTCGGTCAGCGTGGAGCCGTCGTGGGCGGTGTAGGTACGGAACTTGTACTGGGCCACGTGCGCCCAGAAGATGTCCATCTCCAGCCAGACCAGCTTCGGGTCGGTGATGGACAGGAAGTACTCCAGCTTGCGGATGCCGGAGCTGCGGGTGGGGTGGCCCTGCGCGTCCAGCGGGCCGCCGTCCAGCAGGAAGCCGTAGGCCGCGTCGTGGTTGTGGGTGTAGAGCTTGAGTCCTTCGCGGCGGGCGAGGGCGCCGAGGGCGTGCCACTTGTCGGCGGCCACGTCCCAGTCGGCCTTGTAGGAGCTGCTGGTGGGGTCGCCGCCGGTGCCCACGTGGGCCATGCCGAGGATGTTGGCGATCTCCAGGTGCTTCTTGAAGGTGTCCAGGTCGGCGCTGCTCAGCGGCCAGGAACCGGGGATGAAGCCGTGGTTGCCCTGGGCGCGCAGGCCGTTGTCGTCCAGCCAGCGACGCAGCAGCCTGGCGCCCTCGACGGACTCCAGGTTCGCGCCGCCGGGCGCGTTGGCGTGCTGGCCGTAGCCGGCGAACTCGACCTGGCGGTAGCCGTAGCGCGCCAGTTGCTCGAACACGGCCCGGAAGCCGGACGGGAGGGTGCTGGCCAGCGGGTCGCGGCCGATCGCGTCGCGCACGGTGTAGAGGATGATGCCGCGCTTGTCCGCGGGCACCAGCGTGTGGCCTTCACCGGTGGCGGCCTGCGCCTTGGGGGCGGCGTGCACCGGAGCCGCGCCGAGGACGGGCGCGGCGATCGCGCCCGCCGCGACGGCCGTGCAGGTGCTCAGGAAGCCGCGGCGGCCGATGCCGAGGCTGCGGCGCAACTGGTCAGCGGTGTCGTGGGTGTTGTTCACGGATGCCTTCCCTCAGGACGGGTCGCCGGTGCCGAGGCCGGCGAGTTCGAGCAGGAGTGACTTCACGTCGGTGGCCGCGATGCGGTCGCCGACGGCGCGGGGGGTGGAGCACAGGAGGAGCGGACCGTCGTCGTCGCTCGCGGGCAGCCGGCCGTGGCTGCCGCGGATGGGCGAGGGGTCCAGCGGGACGACCGCCATGCGGTAGCGCAGCCCGAGCTTCTTGCGGGCGAGGGCGGTGGCGGCCCTGAGCTTGACGTAGGGGTCGAGCGGGTCCATGAACAGCTCGACCGGGTCGTAGCCGGGTTTGCGGTGGATCTCGACGAGCCGTGCGAAGTCGGGGGCCCGGTCGTCGTCCAGCCAGTAGTAGTACGTGAACCAGGAGTCCGGTTCGGCGACGGCGACGAGTTCCCCGGCCCTCGGATGGTCCAGGTGGTGGGCCTTCTTGCCCTCGTCGTCGAGGAGTTCGCCGATGCCGGGGAGTCCGTCGAGCGCGGCCCGGGTGGCGGCGAGGTCCTCGGGGCGGCGGACGTAGACGTGGGCGATCTGGTGGTCGGCGACGGCGAAGGCGCGCGAGGCCATCGGGTCGAGGTACTCCATGCCGTCCTGGGTGTGCACCTCCAGCAGACCGGCGCGGCGCAGGACCCGGTTGATGTCGACGGGCCGGCTCACCGGGGTGATGCCGTACTCGGAGAGCACGACGACCGTGCGCCCCTCCGCCCGGGCGTCGTCCAGCAGCGGGGCCGTGGCCGCGTCGAGGTCGACGGCCGCGCGCAGGGCGCGGGGGTCGTCGGGGCCGAAGCGCTGCAGGTCGTAGTCGAGGTGCGGGAGGTAGCACAGCGCCAGGTCGGGCCGGCGGGTGCGGAGGACGTGCCGGGTGGCATCGATGATCCACCGGCTGGAGGCCAGGTCGGCGCCGGGTCCCCAGAAGCGGAAGAGCGGGAACGTGCCGAACAGTTCGGTGAGTTCGTCGTGGAGCGCGGGCGGCCGGGTGTAGCAGTCGGGTTCCTTGCGGCCGTCGGCGTAGTAGACCGGGCGGGGGGTGACGGTGATGTCGGTGTCCGCGCCCATGGCGTACCACCAGCAGATGTTGGCCACCGTGTAGCCGGGGTGGGCGCGGCGGGCGGCGTCCCACAGCTTGTCCCCGGCGACCAGGCCGTTGTGCTGGCGCCACAGCAGTACGTCGCCGAGTTCGCGGAAGTACCAGCCGTTGCCGACGATGCCGTGCTCGGCGGGCGGGGCGCCGGTGAGGAAGGTGGACTGGGCGGCGCAGGTGACGGCGGGCAGGACGGTGCCCAGGTGGGCCCGGGAGCCGGCCGCGGCGAGCGCCTGCAGGCGCGGCATGTGGCGGAGTAGTTTAGGGGTGAGGCCGACGACGTCGAGGACGAGCAGCGGGGTGGGCCCGCCGGGCGCGGTCATGGCAGCTCCTTGAGGCCGAGGTCGGTCAGCAGGTCGCGGGCGAGGGCGAGTTCGGCGGCGATGCCGTCGGTGAGGCGGTCGCGTGTGCGGGGGCGCAGCTCGGGCGGGAGCGCCTGCCAGGTGTAGGTCTCGACCTCCAGGTGCCGGGTGAGCGGGCGGGGGCCGCCCACCAGCCGGGCGAGCGCGTCCCGCAGCACGGGCAGGGTGGCGGTCAGGGGCGCCTCCGGGGCGGCGTGCAGCGGCACGTGGAAGTGGGCCCGCCAGGGGGCGCCGGAGGGCAGGGCGCCGCCGCCGAGGGCCTGGCCGAGGTCGTCGGTGCCGTGCAGCCCGGTCTCGGTGACGGTGCGGGTCTGGTGCAGGAAGCGGGGCTCGGCGAAGGCGGCGAGGGCTTCGCGGACCTCCGGCCGGCCGGGGTGCTCGGCGTGCAGGGCGGCGGACAGCTGGGACTTGACGACGGGTACGCCGGCGGCGGCGAGCGCGTCCAGTGCCGTGCCCGGCTCCTCGAAGGAGGTGGCGAGGTGGCAGGTGTCCACGCAGACGCCGATGCGCGGGTGCCCCACGGCGGTGAGCGGGGCGAGGGCGTCGCCGGTGGTCTCCACCGTGCAGCCGGGCTCGGGTTCCAGGCCGACGCGGATGGAGCGGCCGGTCAGCTCGGCCAGGGCGTCCAGGCGCTCGGCCAGGGTGAGCAGGGCCCGGTGCCCCGCGCGGGCCCGGTCGGCGCTCCAGGCGGTGCGCCAGCCGAGCGGCAGGGTGGAGATGCTGCCCTCGGTGACGTCGTCGGGCAGCAGTGCGGCGAGGATCCGGGCCAGGGCCATGGTGTGCGCGAGGCGCTCGGGGTCGGCCCAGTCGGGCCGGTAGACGCGGTACTTGACCTCGGCGGAGCCGAACCCCTCGTACGGGAAGCCGTTGAGTGTGACGACCTCGAGGCCGCGCCGGCGCAGTTCGCGGCTGAGTCCGCGCAGCGCGGCGGGGTCGCCGTCCAGGGTGCGGGCGGCGTCCCGGGCGAGCCAGAGGCCGATGCCGAGGCGGTCGCGGCCCAGGCGGCGGCGCACGGGCTCGCAGTGGTCGCGGAGCTGGGCGAGGACGCCGTCCAGGGTCTCGGCGGGGTGGACGTTGGTGCAGTAGGCGAGGTGGACGGTGGTGCCGTCGGGGTGGCGCAGCCGCATCGCGGTCACTCCCCGCCGCGCAGCAGGGAGTTGCCCTCGTGGGTGGCGTCCGGCGTGCCGGTCTCCAGGTCGAGGCGGCCGCTGAGTCCGTAGAAGGCGACGGGGTTGCGCCACAGCACCCGGTCGACGTCGTCCTCGGTGAACCCCTCGGCGAGCATGAGGTCGGCGACCCGGCGGGTCTTCAGCGGGTCGCTCTTTCCCCAGTCGGCCGCGGAGTTCACCAGGACCCGCTCGGGGCCGTACTCCCGCAGGATCGACACCATCCGGTGCTCGTCCATCTTGGTGTCCGGGTAGACCGAGAAACCGAGCCAGCAGCCGCTTTCCCTGGCCTGCGCGACGGTCGTCTCGTTGAGGTGGTCGACCAGCACCCGGTCGAGCGGCAGGGCGGACTCGCGGACGACGTCGAGGGTGCGGCGCAGTCCGGCGAGCTTGTCGCGGTGCGGGGTGTGCACCAGTGCGGGCAGACCGTGGTCGGCGGCGAGCTGGAGCTGGGCGGCCAGGGCCTTGTCCTCGGCGGGGGTCATGGAGTCGTAGCCGATCTCGCCGACGGCGACGACGTGGTCCTTGACGAGGTAGCGGGGCAGTTCGTCGAGGACGGGCAGACAGCGCGGGTCGTTCGCCTCCTTGGGGTTGAGGGCGAGCGTGCAGTGGTGGGCGATGCCGTACTGGGCGGCGCGGAACGGCTCCCAGCCGAGCAGCGAGTCGAAGTAGTCCAGGAAGGAGGCGGGCGAGGTGCGGGGCTGGCCGAGCCAGAACGACGGCTCGACCACGGCGCGGACGCCCGCGGCGCGCATGGCCTCGTAGTCGTCGGTGGTGCGGGAGGTCATGTGGATGTGGGGGTCGAACAGGCGCATCAGGACTCCTCGCTGGACGTGGCGGCCAGGGCCAGGACGTGGTGGAGGCCGGTGGGCACGGGCCGGCCCGCGGCGGTGCGCTCGGCGGCGAAGTCGGCGAGCATGCGGGCCAGTTCGGCGTCACCGCGGGCCCGTTCGGCGAGGCCGGTGACCACGTCGACGGGGACTCCGGTGAACAGGCACTTGAGAACGGCGTGCCGCCAGGCGTGGTCTTCGAGGTGGCGGGCCCCGTAGGGGCCGAGGGCGGCCGCGACCAGCCGGGTGTCGTTGGTGCGCAGGGCGTCCTCGACCAGGGCGAGGGCGTCGGGGCCGGCGACGAGGTGGGGCAGTGCCTGGAGGACGGCGCGCCGTTCGGCGGCGGTGCCCTGGTGGTAGACGCGGCTGAGCACGGCCGCGTCGGCCCGGGCGGCGTGCAGGATCAGCACGCGGGCGGCGTCCGCGTACGGGGTGCCGCAGCGGCGGCCGGCCTCGGCGAGCCGCAGCTCCCACGCGGAGATCGGCCCGTGCCCGCCCGGGCGGGCGGCGGCCTCCTGCAGGGCCTGGTGGAGCCAGGTGCGGGCCTCCGGGCCGAGGTGGGTCTCCAGGTGGTCGCGGAGGGCCTCGGGGCCGGTGTCCGCGAGGGGCGGGGTGTTCATGCGGTGCTCCCTTCTGGCACGGCCGCGGTGCGGGCGCCGGCGGCGGCCGCGCGCAGGAACGGCAGGGACTCCTCGGCGTACCGGGGTCCGGCGTGGGAGTGGCGGGGCAGCTCCACCGAGGTCAGCCCGCGGTAGCCGGCCGTCTCCAGGGCGGCGAGGACGGGCGGGAAGTCGATCTCTCCCTCGCCGAACGGCAGGTGTTCGTGGACCGGGCGCCGCATGTCCTCGATCTGGACGTGCCGCAGCCAGGGCGCCGCGGCGCGCACGCAGTCCGCGGGCGGCAGGGGTTCCAGGCACTGGCAGTGGCCGATGTCGAGGGTGAGGCCGAGGGCGGGCGGGTCGCCGAGCAGGCCGCGCAGGTGGTGGAAGTCGGCGAGGGTGGCCAGCAGGTGGCCGGGTTCGGGTTCGACGGCGAGCGGGACGCCGGCGGCGCCGGCCGCCTCCACGACCGGGGCGAGGGCGGCGGCGAGCCGGGGCCAGGCCGTGGCGCGGCCGGTGCCTGGCGGAACGATTCCGCTGAAACAGTGCACCGCGTGCGCGCCGAGGTCGGCCGCCACCCGTACCGCGCGCAGCAGCAGGCCCACGCGCCGTTCGCGGTCCCGCGGATCCGCGTCGAGCAGCGAGGGTCCGTGCTTGCGGCGCGGGTCGAGGACGTAGCGGGCGCCGGTCTCCACGGTGACCGTGAGTCCCAGCTCGGCGAGGCGGCGGGCGACCTGCCGGGTGCGGCCGGCGAGGCCGGGGGCGAGCGGGTCGAGGTGCATGTGGTCGAGGGTCAGCCCGACGCCGTCGTAGCCGAGATCGGCGAGCAGGGCGAGCGCGTCGTCGAGCCGTAGGTCGGTCAGGCCGTTGGTGCCGTAGCCGAAGCGCAGGGCGGATGGCCGAGGGGTCATGCGGGGATCACCTTCCTTCCGGACCACTGGGAGGTGCGGGGTGGGGACGCCGGCCGCCCGGGCGTCATGTGACGCTCACCCGCCTCGCGAGCCACCGGGCCGGCGGCCCGAGGGCCACGGTGGCGAGCGCGGTCGCGGTGGCCCCGGCACGGGCCGCGAGGGCGGCCTGCAGCGGGATGGTGGCGCGGATACCGGCGCCGACCGCGCGCTGGGTGAGCGGCGGTGACGGGTTGAGCGCGGCGTGCAGGTAGGGACGGGCGGCGGTCCCGGCGTAGCCGACGGCCAGGGCGGTACCGAGCAGCGTGGGCGGGCGCGGCGGCAGCGCACGGGCCAGCAGGGCGGTGGTGGTGAGGGCGGCGAGCGGGGCGAGCGGGGAGCCGGTGCGGGTCTCCTGGCGGGAGACGGCGGTGACGGCGAGGGTGTGGGTGCCGAGCAGCGCGGCCGGGACGAGGGCCGGGCGGACGCGTCCGGTGCCGGCCGCGGCGCCGAGCAGCAGGTCGAGGCCGCGGGCCGCGGCCATCGCGCCCGGCCCGGCGGGCGTGCGCTTCAGGCCGAGGTCGTACGACCAGACGGCGGCCGCGAGCGGCACGGCCACCGCCAGCGCGGGGCGTCCCGCGCGGGCGGCCAGCGCGAGACCGGCGGCCGTGAACGCGCAGGCCGCGGCGAGGGCGGCGGCGGGGCGGACCCGGCCCGACGGGATGGGCCGGTGCGGGCGTTCGACCGCGTCCTCCGCCCGGTCCGCCCAGTCGTTGAGCGCCATGCCCGCCTCGTACAGGCACAGCGAGCAGCCGACGGCGAGCAGGGCGCGCGGTCCGGGACGCCCGGCGCCGGCGGCCACTCCGGCGAGCGCGTCCCCGGGGACGGTGAACAGCGCGGGCAGCCGCAGCAGCTCGGCCCAGGCGCGCAGCCGGCTCACTCCGTCTCCCCCAGCCGCTTCGCGAACCGCACCAGGGCCGCGTACTGCTCCGCCAGCGCCGCCGCGGGGACGTCGCCGACCGGGTCCTTGAAGAAGAAGGCCAGTTCGGTGAGGGGGCCGGTCAGACCGCGTTCGTGGGCGCGGGCGGTGAGGCGGGCCAGGTCCAGGACGAGGGGGGCGGCGAGGGCGGAGTCGCAGCCCTGCCAGATCGTCTGCAGGATCATGCGGGTGCCGAGGAAGCCGTCGAAGGCGATGTGGTCCCAGGCGGTCTTCCAGTCGCCGAGCGCCGGCACGTCGTCGATGTGGACCTCGCCCTCGGGCGTGCCGCCCAGGGTGTCGGTGAGCACGCGTTCCTTGCCGGCGTTCTTGGCGGCGGCCGCGGCCGGGTCGGCCAGACTGGCGCCGTCGCCGCCGCCGAGCAGGTTGGCGCCGGACCAGGCCCGGACGTCCAGGGCCCGCTGGGCGAACATGGGGCCGAGGACGGAACGCAGCAGGGTCTGGCCGGTCTTGCCGTCACGGCCGGCGTACGGCACCGCGCTGGACGCGGCGAGCGGGGCGAGGGCCGGGTGGTGCAGGCCCGTGGACGGGGTGAAGTTGACGTAGGGGCAGCCGGCGCGGAGGGCGGCCGCGGCGTACAGGGAGCTGGGCGGCAGGTGCGGGCCGTCCGGGGCGGGTTCGGTGGAGGCGACGTTCACGACGACCGCGCGGTCCAGTCCGCGCCGCCGTACGAAGTCCTGGATGTCGGCGGCGAAGGCGGCGATCAGCGCGTCCGCCTCCCGGGTGTCGCCGGGCAGCGGGCCGCCGGGCCTGATCTCCCCTTCGGCGTCGGCGAGTTCGGCCGCCACGGCGGCGGGCAGTCCGGGCGGCAGGACACCGCCGGCGGCCAGCTCCTCGGCGCGCTTGGGCAGCGGGCAGGCCGTGGTGTCGTGCCCGCCGAAGACCAGGGACGGCAGGGCGGGCAGACCGCTGCCGGCGAAGGCGGGCGTCTCGGTGACCAGGCCGGTGGGCGGGCGCAGACCGGCCGTCACGGCGGCGCATCCGGCGACGACGGTGGTGGCGACCGAGCCACGGGCCCCGACGAGCCAGACGCCGGTGCGAGGGGGACGGGAGAGGGACGCGGACATGAGCAGCCTCCTTGTCCAGGGCATGGACTCCCCGACGGGATGGGGGTGGTGACGGCGGGCGGGGGTCCGGCGTCCCCCGCCCGCCGCCGTTCAGTGGCCCTTGCCGGGCAGTTCCTTGATCCGGACGTCACGGAAGGACACCTGGTCGCCGGCCCCGTGGTTCTGCAGGCCGATGTGTCCGTCGGTGAGGCTCCGGGCCGGGTCGGTGTTGGTGAAATCGTTGATCTTCACGCCGTTGAGCCAGATCCGCAGGCGTTCGCCCTGGACCCGGATCTCGTAGGTGTTCCACTCCCCCGGCGGGTTCAGCGCGCGGTCGCGCTTCTTCAGATCGGCGGACTTGAAGCCGTACACGGACCCCGTGGTCCGCTCCGGCACGTCGGTGGCGTCGATCTGGATCTCGTAACCGTTGTCCACGGCCGACCACGGGTCGTCCGAGGGCGGGAAGCCCACGAACACACCGGAGTTGTCGTCGCCGGCCACCTTCCAGTCGAGCTTCAGCGAGTACGAGCCGAAGCCGCGGTCCGCGTACCAGAGCAGGCCCATCCCGCCGGTGGAGGTGAGCGTGCCGTCGGCGGAGCGGGTGAAGGAGCCGGGACCGGCCTGTTTCCAGCCGTCCAGGGAGGCGGAGGTGCCGTCGTACAGCCGGCTGTACCCGTTCTCCGGACGGCAATCCGCCCGCACGTCACCGATGGCGTACCGCAGGCCGCCCAGCAGGTGGGCGCGGAACGCCGGGTCGGTGTACGACTCCTTCGTGTGGCCGCCCCCGGTGTAGAAGGCGCGGCCGCCCCGGTACTCCTGGCACCAGGCGATGGGGTGGTCCCCGGCCATGGTGCCGCCGGAGTACGAGGTCTCGTCGAGCGAGGCGAGGACGTGCGCCCGCTCGCGCGGGTTGGAGCGGTAGTTGTACCACTCGTCGGTGCGTTCCCAGGTCCGCCCGAGGTGCGCCGTCGCCGGATGGGCGCGGTCCTCGACGTTCACGGTGGCGGGCTGGATCGCCGGGTGGTTCTGGAACCAGGCGCCCGCGAGACCGCCGTAGAACGGCCAGTCGTACTCGGTGTCGGCTGCCGCGTGGACGCCGACGTAGCCGCCGCCGTCGCGGATGTACCCCTCGAACGCGTCCTGCTGTGCGGTGTCGAGGACGTCACCGGTGGTCGACATGAACACCACGGCGTCGTAGCGGCGCAGGTTCTTGCCGGTGAAGGCGCCGGCGTCCTCGGTGGCGTCGACCGTGAAGCCGTTCGCCTCGCCGAGCTGCTCGACGGCCGTGATGCCCGCGGGGATCGAGTCGTGCCGGAAGCCTGCCGTCTTGGAGAAGACCAGGACACGCTTGGCGTGGGCCGGGTCCGACACGGCGGGTGCGGTCACGCAGCCCAGGAGCAGGGCGGCGCCGAGCGCGGCGGTGGTGATCCTTCCCTTTGCTCGCACGGTGGGTCCTCCTCTCAGCCGGTGGTGAAGGTGAAGTCGTCCACGTCGAACAGGGCGCCGCTGCCGCCCTTGAAGACGAGGTACAGGGTGGTGGTGCCGCGCGGTGCGCGGGACAGCGCCGCCGAGACGTCCTGGTAGGTGTCCCAGCCGCCGGTCACGGGCACGGTGGCCTTGCCCAGCAGGGTGCCGGCCGCGGAACCGGCGCGGACCTCCAGGGTGCCGCCGGCGCCGGCGGAGGCGACCCGGGCGGTGATCTTCGTGGCGTCGCTCAGGACGTACGGGGTGAAGGCGATCCAGTCGCCGTCGTGGACGTCGCCGACGGCCTTGGCGCCGTGAGCGCCGCTGCGGGAGGTCACCGTGACGCCGGAGGAGGTGCTGAAGTGCTCGGCCTGGCGGTGCCGGGGCTGCAGGACGCTGCGGGCGTGCGTGGTGAGCGCGTCCTGGCCGCCGCCTCCGCCGTCGGTGTACTGGGCGTCGAGGACGCCGAAGATGTTGGCGTCCTGGTCGTGGCCGCCGTCGGCGCTGGTCTGGATGGTGCCGGAGCAGCCCTGCGCGGAGGTCAGCGGGTGGCCGTGGGTGTCGTGGCCGAGGACGAAGTTGACGGTGACCTTGGAGCAGTCGATGGCCTTGCCGTCCTCGGGGTCGGTGACCTTCACCTTGAACGGCACGGCGTCACCGAAGCTGAACAGCTGCCCGTCCTGCGGGAGTTCCAGGGTGACCTTGGGCGCGGTGTTGCCGACGACCACCTGGACGCTCGCGCTGCCGGTGCGGCCGGTGGTGTCCTTGGCGGTCACCGTGGCGGTGTAGGTGCCGTTCTTCTTGTACTTGTGCGTGGGGGCGGCCCCGGTCGCGGTCGCGCCGTCGCCGAAGTCCCAGCTGTAGGTGAGCGCGTCACCGTCCTGGTCGCTGGACCCGGCCGAGGAGAAGGCCACCTTCAGCGGCGCCTGCCCCGAGGTGCGGTCGGCCGCGGCCTGGGCAACCGGGGAGTGGCCGTCGGTGGCGTTCTCGATGCGGAAGAGGCCCGAGTTGTCGTCGCCGCCGAACCAGGAGAGGCCGTAGTCCAGCACGTAGAGGGCGCCGTCGGGGCCGAAGGCCATGTCCATCACCTGGGTGCCGCTCCAGGGGACGTCCTTGATCGACTGGACCTTGCCGTCGGCGTCGCTGGTGATGCGCTTGATCCAGCGGCGGCCGAACTCACCGGCGAAGAAGTCGCCGTCGTAGGCCTCGGGGAACTTCACGGGCGAGTCGAGCGTGGCGTCGTAGTGGTAGACGGGGCCGCCCATCGGGGACTCGGAGCCGGTGCCGAACTCCGGTACGGACGGGCCGTCGTAGGGGATCCAGGCCGGCTGGGCCGGGGGCAGGTCGGTGAGGCCGGTGTTGTGCGGCGAGTCGTTCTTCGGCGCGGAGCAGTCGAAGGTGGCGCCGGAGGTCTTCGTCGCGAAGTCGTAGTCCACGTACGGGTCGTTGGCGCCGGTGCAGTACGGCCAGCCGAAGTTGCCGGGCTTGGTCACACGGGCGAACTCGACCTGGCCGGCCGGGCCGCGCTTGGGGTCGGCGGCGCCGGCGTCGGGGCCGTAGTCGCCGACGTAGAGGATGCCGGTCTTCTTGTCGACGCTGAACCGGAACGGGTTGCGGAAGCCCATCGCGTAGATCTCGGGCCGCGTCTTGTCCGTGCCGGGCGGGAACAGGTTGCCGTCGGGGATCGAGTAGGAGCCGTCCGCGTTGACCTTGATGCGCAGGATCTTGCCGCGCAGGTCGTTGGTGTTGCCCGAGGTGCGCTGGGCGTCGAAGCCCGGGTTGCGGTCGGCGCGCTCGTCCAGCGGGCTGTAGCCGTCGGACTGGAAGGGGTTGGAGTCGTCGCCGGTCGACAGGTACAGGTTGCCCGCCGCGTCGAAGTCGATGTCACCGCCGACGTGGCAGCACAGACCACGGGTGGTCTTGACGTCGAGGATCTGCTTCTCACTGGCCGCGTCGAGCGTGCCGTCGCTCTTCAGCACGAAGCGGGAGAGGCGGTTGACGCCGTCGAAGGGCGCGAAGTCGGCCGCGGTGCCGGTCTCGGGGGCGTCGCCGGCCGGGGTGTCGAGCGGCGGCGCGTAGTAGAGGTAGATGAAGCGGTTGTCGGTGAAGTCCGGGTCGACGCCGACGCCTTGGAGGCCCTCCTCGTCGTGGGAGTAGACGTCGAGCTTGCCGGCGAGCCTGGTGTTGCCGGCCGCGTCGGTGAGGCGCAGCTCGCCGTCGCGGGAGGTGTGCAGGACGGAGCGGTCCGGGAGGACGGCGAGCGACATGGGCTCGCCGACCTCCGCCTCGCCCTTGGCGAGGGTGACCTGCTGGAAGTCCTCGGCCGCCGCGGCGGTCGCGTCCTGGCCGGTGACGGCTGCGCCGGCCTGGGGGGCGGTCAGGGTGAGGCCGGCGCCGGCCAGCAGCGCGCCGCTCAGCAGCGCGACCGCCTTGCGCAGACGTGTTCTGTGGGTTCCGGTGCGGTTGGTGCGATCGTTCCCGTGCACGAAATGCCTCCAGTACGGGGCCGGTTGTACGGGCGGGTGCGAGCGCCGGGATGCGCCGTCATCCCGGAGAGGGGGGCAGCTGACCTCGCTGTGACGGTCAGCTGGAGAAGGCCGCGTCGAAGGACGCCGACGGCGGCTCGTAGTCGTGGGCCCTGAGGCGGGCCAGGGCCTCGGGGGCGCCCTGCAGCCGGTCCATGCCGGCGTCCTCCCACTCGACGGAGACGGGTCCCCGGTAGTCGATGGAGCGCAGCATGCGGAAGACGTCCTCCCAGGGGACGTCGCCGTGCCCGGCGGACACGAAGTCCCAGCCGCGGCGCGGGTCGCCCCAGGGCAGGTGGGAGCCGAGCCGGCCGTTGCGGCCGTCGAGCCGCTTGCGGGCCTCCTTGCAGTCCACGTGGTAGATGCGGTCGCGGAAGTCCCACAGGAAGCCGACCGGGTCGAGGTCCTGCCAGACGAAGTGGGAGGGGTCGAAGTTCAGCCCGAACGCGCGGCGGTGGCCGATCGCTTCGAGGGCGCGGTGGGTGGTCCAGTAGTCGTAGGCGATCTCGCCGGGGTGGACCTCGTGGGCGAACCGCACGCCCTCGGCGTCGAAGACGTCGAGGATGGGGTTCCACCGCGTCGCGAAGTCCTCGTAGCCCCGCTCGATCATCGACTCGGGGGCGGGCGGGAACATCGCGACGAGGTGCCAGATGGCGGAGCCGGTGAAGCCGATGACGGTGTCGACGCCGAAGGCGGCCGCGGCGCGGGCGGTGTCCCTCATCCGGTCGGCCGCCCGCCGCCGCACCCCCTCGGGGTCGCCGTCGCCCCACACCGCGGCGGGCAGGATGGCCCGGTGGCGCTCGTCGATGATGGCGTCGCAGACGGCCTGGCCGACGAGGTGGTTGGACACGGCCCAGCACTTCAGGCCGTACTTGTCGAGGAGCTGGTGGCGGGAGGCGAGATAGGCGGGGTCGGACAGGGCCTTGTCCACCTCGAAGTGGTCGCCCCAGCAGGCGAGTTCGAGGCCGTCGTAGCCGAAGTCGCGGGCGAGCCGGCAGACCTCCTCCAGGGGCAGGTCGGCCCACTGGCCGGTGAACAGGGTGAACGGGCGCGGCATGGACGGGCCTCCTCAGAGTGCGACGGGCGTGTAGACGGAGTTCTTCTCGGCGCTCTCCTCGACGGCGGCCAGTACGCGCTGCACCTGGAGTCCGTCGGCGAAGGAGGGCTCGGGACGGCGGCCCTCGGCGATGGCGTGGACGAGGTCGCGGACCTGGTGGACGAAGGTGTGCTCGTAGCCGAGTCCGTGGCCGGGCGGCCACCAGGCCTCCAGGTACGGGTGTTCGGGTTCGGTGACGAGGATGCGGCGGAAGCCGGCCTCGGGGCCCGGTTCGGTGGCGTCGTGGAACCACAGCTCGTTGAGGCGTTCCAGGTCGAAGGCGAGCGAGCCGCGCTCGCCGTTGAGTTCGATGCGCAGGGCGTTCTTGCGGCCGGTGGCGTAGCGGGTGGCCTCGAAGGAGGCGAGGGCGCCCGAGGTGAACCGGCCGGTGAACAGGGCGGCGTCGTCCACGGTGACCGTGCCGGTGCCGGCCGCCGGCATCGCCGTCAGACCGCTGCCCGCGCCGCGGGGCAGCGGACGCTCCCGTACGAAGGTCTCGGTGAGGGCGGACACCCCGGCGAGCCGCTCCCCCGCGAGGTACTGGGCGAGGTCCACGATGTGCGCGCCGAGGTCGCCGAGCGAGCCGGAGCCGGCCAGTTCCCTGCGCAGCCGCCAGGTCAGCGGGAAGTCGGGGTCAACCAGCCAGTCCTGGAGGTAGTTCACCCGCACGTGGCGCAGGGTGCCGAGCCGGCCGGCCGCGACCATGCGCCGGGCGAGCGCGGTGGCCGGTACGCGGCGGTAGTTGAAGCCGACCATCGCCAGCCGGCCGCGGGCCTCGGCCTCCTCGGCCGCGGCCGTCATGGTCTCGGCCTCCGTCACGGTGTTGGCGAGGGGCTTCTCGCACAGCACGTGCTTGCCGGCGGCGAGCGCGGCCAGCGCGATCTCGGCGTGGCTGTCGCCGGGCGTGCAGATGTCGATCAGGTCGATGTCGTCCCGGGCGACGAGCGCACGCCAGTCGGTCTCCACGTCCGCCCAGCCGTGCCGGCCGGCCGCCGCGCGGGCCGCGGTCTCGTCACGGCCGCAGATCACGGCCTGCACGGGACTCAGGGGCAGGTCGAAGACCCGGCCCGCGGTGCGCCAGCCCTGGGAGTGGGCGGCGCCCATGAAGGCGTAGCCCACCATGCCGACGCGCAGCGGGGGTCTCCCCTCCGGCGGCTTCCCGGCGGGGGCCGCCGGCTCCGTCGACTGCTGCGGCTGTTCCATGCGCTCGTCCTCCTCTTCGTCGTGGCGCGGTGGGGGGTGCGGGCGAGTGCCTTCCGGTCCGGCCCGGGCCGGGCCCCGTGAGCCGGGCCCGGGCCGGACGGAAGGCCTCAGGCTCACCGGAAGCCGGTGGGCATGTACTGGTCGACGTTGTCCTTGTCCACGACGGCCGAGTAGAGCGTGATCGACGCGGGGATCTCGTACTCGGCGAGGCCGCCGACGCCCTTGCCCTGGCCGAGGGCCCGGGCGAGGTCGATCGCGGAGGCGGCCATGGTGGGCGGGTAGAGGACGGTGGCCTTCAGAACGCCGTTGTCCTGCTTGATGGCCTGGAAGGCGGAGAGCGCGCCGGCCCCGCCGACCATCAGGAAGTCGTCCCGGCCGGCCTGCTCGATGGCGCGCAGCGCGCCCACGCCCTGGTCGTCGTCGTGGTTCCACAGGGCGTCGAACTTGGACTGGGCCTGGAGCAGCTGGGCCATCTTGGCCTGTCCGGACTCCACGGTGAAGTCGGCCGCCTGCCGGGCCACCTTCTTGATGTTGGGGTAGTTCTTCAGGGCGTCGTCGAACCCCTGGGTGCGCTGCTTGGTCAGCTCCAGGTTGTCCAGGCCGGCCAGCTCGATCACCCGGGCGTTCGGCTTGTCCTTGAGCTTCTCGCCGATGTAGCGCCCGGCGCTCAGGCCCATGCCGTAGTTGTCGCCGCCGATCCAGCAGCGGTACGCCTGGGCGGAGTTGAAGATGCGGTCGAGGTTGACGACGGGGATGCCGGCGCGCATCGCCTTCAGCCCGACCTGGGTGAGGGCCTTGCCGTCGGCGGGCAGCACGACCAGGACGTCGACCTTCTTGTTGATGAGGGTCTCGATCTGGCCGATCTGCTGGGCGGTGTCGTTGGAGCCCTCGGTGATCTCCAGGGTGACGTCGGGGTACTTCTTGGCCCGGCTCTTGGCGTTGTCGTTGATGGCGTTGAGCCAGCCGTGGTCGGCCTGGGGGCCGGCGAAGCCGATGGTCACGTGCTTTCCGGGCTTGTCGTCGGCGGCCGGACGGGTGTCGGCGGCGGCGCCCTGGTCCTTGGTGTCGTTGCTGGTGCAGGCCGTGAGGAAGGTGCCGGCGGAGACCGCGGCGGTTCCGAAGAGGAGGCCTCTGCGGCTGGTGAGGCCGTTCGTGGGGCGGCTGGTGTGCTCTGGCATGGCGGTGGACCCTTCCTCAGCTCGTTCTCGCGGTGCGGCGCTGGACCAGGACGGCGGCGACGATGATCGCGCCCTTGGCGATCTGCTGGACGTCGCTCTGCAGGTTGTTCAGGGCGAAGATGTTGGTGATCGTGGTGAAGATCAGGACGCCGAGCACGGAGCCGGTGATGGTGCCGCGGCCGCCGCTGAGCAGGGTGCCGCCGATGATCGCGGCGGCGATGGCGTCGAGTTCGTAGAGGTTGCCGTTGGTGTTCTGGCCTGAGCCGGAGAGCACGATCAGCAGGAAGGCGGCGATGCCGCAGCACAGTCCGGACAGCAGGTACAGGTAGAGGCGCTGCCGGCGGACGTCGATGCCGGCGAGCCGGGCGGCCTCGGCGTTGCCGCCGACGGCGACGGTGCGGCGGCCGAAGGTGGTGCGGTTCAGCAGCAGCCACCCCGCCACCGTGACCAGCGCGAAGACCAGCACGAGCGGCGGGATGCCCAGGACGTAGGAGTCGCGCTCGCCGAGCTTCAGGACGCTGTCGACGGTGACGACCTGGGTGCGGCCGTCGGTGATCTGCAGGGCGAGGCCGCGCGCCGAGGCCAGCATGGCGAGGGTGGCGATGAACGGGACCATGCCGCCGTAGGCGACCAGCAGTCCGTTGACCAGCCCGCAGCCCAGGCCGACGACCATCGCGGTGAACAGGATGCCGGCGAAGCCGTACTCCTGGGTGGCGACGGTGGTGGCCCACACGGAGGCGAGGGCGACGATCGCGCCGACGGAGAGGTCGATGCCGCCGGCGGTGATCACGAAGGTCATGCCGACGGTGACCACGCCGATCACCGAGGCCTGGGTGAGGACGAGTTGGAGGTTGCGGGTGTCCAGGAACTCGTCGGGTCTGGTGACGCCGCCGATGACGACGAGGGCGGCGAGCACGCCGAGCAGGGACAGGGTGCGGACGTCGGCACGGGCCGGCAGGCCGCGCCAGGCGGGGAGCCGGCCGGCCGTCGGCGGCTCGCCGGTGGCGTCCCGGGGCGGGGAGACGGGCTGTGTCATGACGCCGGGCTTCCTTCCATGACGAGGTCGAGGACGCGGTGTTCGTCGAGTTCCTGGGCGGGCGCCATGTGCACGACCCGGCCCTCGCGGAGCACCAGGACGCGGTCGGCGAGGCCGAGGACCTCCGGCACCTCGCTGGAGACGAGGAGCACGGCAAGGCCTTCGTCGGCCAGGCGGCGGACCACCGCGTACAGTTCGGCCCGGGCGCCCACGTCGACGCCTCGGGTGGGTTCGTCCAGCAGCAGCACCCGGCAGCCGCGCAGCAGCCAGCGGGCGAGGACGGCCTTCTGCTGGTTGCCGCCGGACAGGGTGCGCACGGGCGCGTCCGGGTTGTCCGGCCGCAGTGACAGCTCGCGGGTCGCTGCGCGGGCCGCGCCCCGCTCGGCGCCCCGGTCGACCCAGCCGGCCCGGGAGAAGCGGGAGAGGGTGGAGACGGACACGTTGCGGGTGACGGACTCCAGCATCAGCAGGGCCTGCGCCTTGCGTTCCTCCGGCGCGAGCCCGATCCCGGCCCGCACGGCGGCGCGCACGCTGCCGGGCCGCAGCGGCCTGCCGTCGACCAGGACCTGGCCGGCGCTGGGCCGGCGCGCCCCGTAGACCGTCTCCAGGATCTCGGAGCGCCCGGACCCCACGAGCCCGGCCAGGCCGACGATCTCCCCCGGCCGTACGTCGAGGTCGAGCGGCGCGAACTCGCCGTCCCGGGCCAGCCGGCGGATCCGCAGCACGGGCTCGCCCGCGGGCGGCGCCTGGGGGCGGGCGGGGAACACGTACGCGACGTCGCGTCCCGTCATCAGGGCGACGACGTCCTTGGTCGGCGTGCTCTTGGCGGGCAGTCCGCGGGCGACGGCACGGCCGTCCTTGAGCACGGTCACCCGGTCGCCGATGCGCCGGATCTCCTCCAGCCGGTGCGAGATGTAGACGACCGCGACGCCCTCCGCGGTGAGGGTCCCTACGATGCGGAAGAGGTTGTCGACCTCGTCGGGGTCGAGCGCGGCGGACGGCTCGTCCATCACGATGAGACGCACGTCGTGGGAGAGCGCCCGGGCCATGGAGACGATCTGCTGCTGGGCCGCGGACAGGTCCCCGACCAGGCGGCCCGGATCGATCTCGGGATGCCCGAGCCGCTTGAGCAGCGCGCCCGTGGAAGTGCGGGCGGCCTTCCCGCGTACGACGAACCCGGCGGAGGTGGGCTCGTGGCCGAGGTGAACGTTCTCGGCCACCGACATGTGCTCCACCAGGTCGAGTTCCTGGTAGATGGTGGCGATGCCGAGGCGCATGGCGGCGATCGGCGAGCGCAGGGTGACGGCCTCGCCGCGCCAGTGGATGGTGCCGCCGTCCGGCTGGTGGGCGCCGGCCAGGACCTTGATGAGGGTGGACTTCCCTGCGCCGTTCTGGCCGAGGAGGCAGTGCACTTCACCCGCCTGGACGTCGAGGTCGACGCCGTCGAGGGCGCGGACGCCGGGGAACGACTTGGTGATGCCGGACATGCTGAGCAGTGGTGCTTCTGGTGCCATCGGATTCCCCTCGGCGGACGTGCGGGCCGGTGTCAGGGCGTGCTGCGCCCGCGGCCGGGCTCGGTGCCGGGCAGGCGTCGTTCTCGGGCAGGGCTGAGCGCTGTGGGTGCGGGTGCGGGTGAAGGCGGCGGGGCGGGCGGGATCAGGGCAGGGCCGGCCGCGGCGGCTGCCGTGCGGTCACGCGGTGGGATGTGCTCGGGTGGAGCGGACGGGGTGCGGGTGGCGCTGTCTACACGAGTCAGTGCGGGCGGTGAGGGCTGCTGGGACGGGTGGGCGGTCGCTCGTTACGCGGGTGAGAACAAGTGGTCGCTGATCAGCCGGGCCGCGCCGGTGACACCGGCGGTGGGTCCCAGTTCCCCCAGGACGATGGGCAGGTTGCCGGTCGCCAGGGGCAGCGACTGGCGGTAGACCTGGGTGCGGATCGCGGCGAGCAGGGTGTGGCCGAGGCCGGTCACCCCGCCGCCGATCACCACCAGGCCGGGGTTGAAGAAGGAGACGAGGCCCGCGATGACCTGGCCGACGTGGGTGCCGCCCTCGCGGATCAGGTCGAGCGCGGTGGCGTCGCCCGCCGCGGCCGCGGCGGCCACGTCGACGGCGGAGAGGGTGCCGTTGGCCGCGAGCCGCGCCGCCAGTTCGGCGGACAGGCCCTGGCCGGCCGCCTGCACGGCGTCCCGGGCCAGCGCGGCGCCGCTGAAGTGGGCCTCCAGGCAGCCCCGGTTGCCGCAGGCGCAGGGGCGGCCGTCGGGCACGGCCTGGATGTGGCCGATGTCGCCCGCGCTGCCGGTGGTCCCCCGGTGCACGTTGCCGCCCACGACGATGCCGCAGCCGATGCCGGTGCCGATCTTGACGCAGAGGAAGTCCGCGACGGTACGGGCGACTCCGGCGTGCTGCTCGCCCATGGCCATGAGGTTCACGTCGTTGTCGACCATGACCGGGCAGCCGAGCTCCTGGCTGAGCGCCTCCCGTACGGGGAAGCCGTCCCAGCCGGGCATGATCGGCGGCGCGACCGGGACGCCCTCCGGGAACCGGACCGGCCCTGGTACGCCGATGCCGGCGCCGTCGAAGCCCTCGGCGAGCCCGGTGGCCTTCAGTTTTCCGGCCATGTCCAGGACTTGCTCGAAGACGGCGACGGGGCCCTCACGGACGTCCATCGGCTGGTTGAGGTGCCCGAGGATCTCCAGCTCGGCGTTGGTGACGGCGACGTCGACCGAGGTCGCGCCGATGTCGACGCCGAGGAACCTGAGGTCCGGGTGGAGCCGGACGTTGTGGGAGCGGCGGCCGCCGCGTGAGGCGGCGAGTCCGTCGGCCACCACCAGGCCGGTCTCCATCAGCCGGTCCACCTCCACGGCCAGCTTGGACCGGGACAGGTCGACCTGGTCGCCGAGCTGGGCGCGGGAGTTGGGGCCGCCGTCACGCAGCAGCTTCAGCAGGCGGGCCTGGTGCGTGTTCGCCGGTCGTGCCGTCATGCGTCTCACGTGCCCCTCCCCGCCAGTATTCGGCCACCAGTGCCGGGCTTTCGAGAGGAAAGTAGCAGCGGCTGCCGAGCCTGGGAAGAAGCTGTGCACGGATTCCCGCGCACTTTTTCCACTCAGAGGACAAAGAACGTCGGATTCGGGCGGTCGAGTGCCTGGCGGGGCCGTCGGACCGGCGTGGAGCGCCGCGCACGGGACACTGGGGGAAAGCGGCCGGCGAGCGGAGGTGAGCGTGGTGATCGCCGTCGACCCGACGGACAGCGCCTCACTGCTCGCCGCCTTCGGGGCGCTGGGCGTGCTCGCGGTGATCTTCGGGGAGTCCGGCCTGCTCGTCGTCGGGTTCTTCCTGCCCGGCGACACGCTGCTGTTCCCCGCCGGTGTGCTCTGCGCGGCGGCCGACGGGCAGGCGCCGCGGCTGCAGTTGTGGCAGGTGATGCTGTGCGCGGCCGTCGGCTCCGTGCTGGGCGGCCAGGTGGGCTATCTGCTCGGGCGGCACGGCGGACGGCCCCTGCTGGAGCGCTCGTCGAGCCGGCGGGTGAAGAAGGGCACGGCACGGGCGGAGCGGCTTCTGTCCCGCTACGGATACGGCAAGGCGCTGGTGATCGGCCGTTTCGTCCCGGTGCTGCGCACCGTGCTGCATCCGGCGGCCGGCGCGCTGGGGGTGCCGGCCCGGGCGTTCACGCTCTGGCAGACGGTGGGCGGGCTGCTCTGGTCGCAGAGCCTGGTGCTCGCCGGTTACCTCCTCGGCTCGTCGGTCTCCCACGTCGACGACTACCTGCTGCCGCTGGTCGCCGTGATCGTCGCGCTCTCGCTCCTGCCGCTGCTGGCGGAGGCCCGCCGCAGACGGCGCGAACGGCGGGACGGGGATCGTCCACGAGGCGGCTGAGCGCGGCGGAACGTCCGTGGCCGGGCCCCCGCAACTGGCCCCGCCGGTGCCCCGCCGATGCCCCGCCTGAGCCCCGCCGGCCAGCCCGTGCTGGGGAGCCCGGACCGTGAGGAGCCCGGACAGCGCCGGAGAGCCCGGACCGCGCCGGGGAGCGCCGGGCGCGCCGGCGGTGGTCCGGCCGCCGCGCGGGTGGGCCACGATCGCCCGCCGGGCGCGAGGCGCGTCCCGGAGTGCGGCGATCGTGGCCGGTGTGCTCAGCGTCCGCCGGTGACGGCGCTGCCGGGTGCGACCGCGCGGCCGGTCTGCGGGGAGATCATCCCCGCGCACAGGCCGCGGGAGGCCAGCACCTGGGCGATGCGCGGAACGGCGGCCAGGGTGTTGGCCGGCCACTCGTGCATCAGGATGATCTGGCCGTTGGTCAGCCGGGAGACCGCCTGGACGATCGCGTCGGTGCTCGCGCCGTTCCAGTCCTGCGAGTCGACGTCCCAGATGACCTGCCGCAGGCCGTACTTGGCCTCGACCGCCTGCAGCGTGCCGTTGGTCTCGCCGTAGGGCGGGCGGAACAGCCGCGGAGTGCCGCCGCCCGCGCCGGCGATCGCCTGCTGGGTGCGGGCGACCTCCGAGTCCATCTGCGCCTGGCCGAGCTGGGTCAGATGCGGGTGGCTGTAGCTGTGGTTGCCGATCCACATGCCGGCGTCCGCCTCGGCCCTCACCTGGGCCGGGTAGGCGGCGGCGTACTGGCCCTCGTTGAACATGGTGGCCCTGAGCCCGCTCTGCCGCAGGGCGGCCAGCAGGGCCGGGGTGTGGGCGTTGGACGGGCCGTCGTCGAAGGTGAGTCCGACGTACCCGGCGCAGCCGGCGGCGCGCGAGGCGGTGGCGCCCGCGGTGACGTTGGCCGCCACGGCCGTCACAGCCAAGGCGAGTGTCGTGACGAGGGCCCGTAAGGGCAGGCGCGTGCTGGTTCGCATGGGGGTTCGCTCCTTCTCGACTCCGTTGTCGCGACGGTCACTTCAGCTCGCACTGCACGTCACCGTGGGCCAGGTCCAGGTGCCGTTGGTCTGCAGGGTCACGCCCCAGTTGTTCCCGCTGCCGTTGGGTTTCGCGACCAGGGTCTGCGCGTCCGGATAGGCGGCGCCGACGTTCCAGGTGGCGAGGACCTTCTCCGGGGACGGGACCTTCATCGTGACGGTCCAGTCGGCGGCCCCGCTCACCGACACGTTCAGGTTGTAGCGGTCGCTCCACTGCTGCCCCGCCGACAGGGTCGCCGTGCAGCCGCCGCTGCCGCCGCCACCGCCGGTTCCGCCACCGCCGGTTCCGCCGCCGGAGGAGCCGGAGTCGGACACCGTGATGCTGGAGTTCCCGCTGCTCTGGTAGCCCTCGGTGGCGAGGATCTGGTAGTTGAAGGTGCCCAGGTTCATGCCGTTGCGGGCCCAGGCGTCGAAGTGGTTCCCGGCGGTGATGGTGCCGCCCGTCCGCTTCGACTGGCGGACGCTCCAGTACTGGTTGAAGGTCCTGGTGCCCTCGATGGAGGGGGCGTTGACCCGGGTGGTCTCGTAGATGTCGTACGTGCCGCCGTCGCTGGTGACGGTGCCCTTGTAGGTGCCCGTGGGCCGGTAGGTGCCCCAGTTGTCGACGACGTAGTACTCCACCAGCGGGTTGGTGGTCCAGCCGTACAGGGCGAGGTAGGCGTTGCCCGACGGGTTGAAGCTGCCCGAGTAGGTCACGTTCCGGCGGGCGCCGGTGCTCCAGCCCTTCCCCGCGACGAAGTTGCCGCTGTTGCTCCACGAGGTGCCGTAGGACCCGCCCGAGCCCAGGTTCATGGAGACCGAACCGCCGCCGTCGGTCCAGAACGAGTAGTAGTAGCCGTTGTTGGTGCCGGTCTGGCTGGACGTGATCACGGTGTCCGCGCGCGCCGTGCCGGGCAGGAGCAGCGCCGCCATGGCGACCAGCACCAGGGCGCAGGCGCTCCGGACGAGCGGCATGAGGCGATCGCCTCCGCGGCCTTTCACATAGGACGTGCGCATGTCAATGCAGCCTCCTCGGGTCTCCCGCCGACGTCGAAGAGTGTTGAATCGGACGCAGGCCGTGTCAACAGTTTCGGTAGATGTTTCGAAACATTCGCACCCGCATCTTCGTCAGGCAAGTGACATAGCCGCAGTTCATGAGCGATGTCCGAGAGTCCGGCTTACCGGAATCACCCGTACACAAGACGGTGTGATCGATCTTCCGTCACCGCACTGCGAAAGTTTCGAAGGCGTCTGGATTCAGCCCGTCACCTGCCCGGCCCAACGTGACTCCGCCGGAGGGGCGAGGTGCGGTGAGGGGTGTTTCCGTGGTGGAAGGGATGGCCCGGTGCACCCATGACGAGGAGGCGGTATGCCGGAGGCGGGCGGCGTGTGTGGCGAGGCGGGTGTCGCCCTGCTGGGCGGCGGCGCGCCGGACGGCGGTTCCGGCGACGCGTTCGCACGGGTGAGCGGGGTCGCCGACGCCGTCCTGTACGAGGGCTACCTGCTCTACCCGTACCGCCGCTCCTCGGCCAAGAACCGGGTCCGGTGGCAGTTCGGTGTGCTGCTGCCCCGTGACTGGGTGGAGGCGGACGGCCCGGTCGTCCCGGGCATCGCGGGCTCGGCCGACTCCTGGTACCAGCGCACCGAGTGCCTGGTGCGCGCGCCGCGCCCCGACGCGCTGGTACGGGTGCGCGTGCGGTACCTGCAGATGCAGCACAAGCAGGTGCTGGCGGCCGGCGCGGACGGCCGGCACCGCCCGGTCGAGTCGCTGCGCACGGACGACGGCCGGGACCATCTCACGTTCGACGAGGCGGTGCCGCAGGAGGTCGGTCTCGCCTGGCCGCTGGCGGACCTGCTGCGCGGCGGGTGCGGCGCCGCGACGGGGGCGCCGGCGGCCGAGGAGACCGAGACGCTGCCCGGCGGCGCGGGGCGGGTGGTGCGACGGCGCGAGGAGATCCTGGCCCGCACCGCGGTGGAGGCCGAGCGGCTCACCGGGGACGTGTACCGGCTGCGCGTGCGCACCGAGAACAGCGGGCGGGCGCCGGACGCGCGGGCCGCGCGCGGCGATGCGCTGCGGCACGCGCTGCTCGCCGCCCACACGCTGATCGGCGGCGAGGGCGTGGAGTTCGTGTCGCTCGTCGATCCGCCGGCCGGTCTTGTGGAGCAGGCGCGCGGCTGCGTCAACGCCTTCACCTGGCCCGTCCTGGGCGGCGCGCCCGAGGACACGGGGTCCACCGGGCCGGTGATGCTGTCCTGCCCGATCATCCTGCCCGACCGTCCGCAGGTGGCGCCGGAGAGTCCCGGCGACCTGCACGACGCGGCGGAGATCGACGAGATCCTCTCGCTGCGCACGATGCTGCTGACCGACGAGGAGAAGGCCGAGGCCCGGGCCACCGACCCGCGCGCCGCACGCATCCTGGACCGGGTCGACAACATGCCCCCGGAGGTCTTCGCCCGGCTGCACGGCGCCATCCGCTCGCTCACCCCGGCGCGGCCCGGCCCGCCCGGCGCCCCCACCCGGCCCGCCTGGTGGCGGGAGGACGCCGACGACGGACCGTCCCCGGCCACCGACACGGTCGTGGTCGACGGTGCCGACGTCGGCGGCGGCAGCCGGGTGCGGCTGCGGCCGCGCGGCCGGGGCGCCGACGCCCAGGACATGTTCCTGGCCGGCCGGACCGCGCGGGTGGCGGCCGTCTTCCACGACGTGGACGGCAGCGTCCATCTCGCGGTGACCGTCGACGACGATCCCGCGGCCGAACTGCACGGCTGGTACGGCCGTTTCCACTACTTCCGGCCCGACGAGGTCGAACCACTCGCCTCCGACGAGCCGGTCGCCCCACCCGGCCGCGGCCCCCGCGGCCCCGACGCCCGGCCGGCAGGCCGGAGGAGGGACGGCTCGATGGACGGCGCGACGGACGCCTCCGAGACGCCGGCGCAAGGAGCCGGCCGACTCCCCGACCGACTGCAGCAAAGGCCGACGACATGAGCACCCAGAGCGGTACCACCGAAGTCAGCCGCGAGCCCAGCCGGGCCGGGGCGCGTGAGGGCATCGACGAGATCCACATTCTCTGGATCTCGGAGGGCATGAGCTGCGACGGCGACACCGTCTCCCTGACGGCCGCCGACCAGCCCTCGATCGAGGACGTCGTCCTCGGCCTCATCCCGGGCCTGCCCAAGGTCAACCTGGTCAACAAGGTGCTCTCGCCCAGCTTGGGCGGCGAGGACTTCCTGGCCCCCTACCGGGCGGCGGCCCGCGGCGAACTGGCCCCGTTCATCCTGGTGATCGAGGGCTCGATCCCCAACCAGAACATCATCGACGGCGACGGCTACTGGACGTCGTTCGGCAACGACCCGGACACCGGCGAGCCGCAGACCCTGAACTGGTGGATCGACCAACTGGCGCCGAAGGCCTGGGCGGTGGTGGCCGCCGGCACCTGCGCGACGTACGGCGGCATCCACGCCATGGCGGGCAACCCGACCGGCTGCATGGGCCTCGCGGACTACCTGGGCTGGGACTTCACGTCGCAGGCCGGTCTGCCGGTGGTGAACGTGCCAGGCTGCCCCATCCAGCCGGAGAACTTCATGGAGACCCTGATCTGGGTCCTCCAGCACGCGGCCGGTTCCGCTCCCCCGCCCCCGCTGGACCACATGCTGCGTCCGCAGTGGCTGTTCGGCAAGACCGTGCACGAGGGCTGCGACCGGGGCTCGTACTACGAGCAGGCCGACTTCGGTCTCGACTACAACTCCCCCAAGTGCCTGGTGAAGACGGGCTGCTGGGGGCCGGTGGTCAACTGCAACGTGCCCAAGCGCGGCTGGATGGCGGGGATCGGGGGCTGCCCCAACGTCGGCGGGATCTGCATCGGGTGCACGATGCCCGGCTTCCCCGACGCCTTCATGCCGTTCATGGACGAGCCGCCCGGCGGCACCCTGTCGTCCATGGTCATCAAGCCCTACGGGGCGGTCATCCGCCGGCTGCGCGGCCTGACCAACGACATGGTGAACCACGAGCCCAGGTGGCGCCACAACAAGCGCAAGCTGACCAGCGGCTACGACCCGCGCTACCGCCCGTGACCGCGCCCGCCGCCGCGCCCGCGCCGCATCCCCCGACCGAACCGCAGATCCCGAACAGCGAGGGGCAGTACCGCAGATGACCACCACCGAGTCCCGGCCGAAACAGCGCAAACCCGCACAGATCGTGGACATGTCCTGGGATCCGATCACCCGGATCATCGGCAACCTGGGCATCTACACGAAGATCGACTTCGCGAACCAGGAAGTCGTGGAATGCCACAGCACCTCGTCGCTGTTCCGCGGCTACTCGGTGTTCATGAAGGGCAAGGACCCCCGCGACGCGGGCTTCATCACCTCGCGCATCTGCGGCATCTGCGGCGACAACCACACCACGTGCTCCAACTACGCCCAGCAGATGGCGTACGGCGTCAAGCCGCCGAAGCTGGCCGAGCACATCACCAACCTCGGCGAAGCGGCCGAGTACATGTTCGACCACACGATCTTCCAGGACAACCTGGTGTTCGTGGACTTCTGCGAGGCGATGGTCAAGGCCACCAACCCCGGTGTGCTGGCCCGCGCCGAGCGGACCGACGCTCCGCGCGGGGACATCCACGGCTACCGGACCATCGCCGACATCATGAAGGCCTTCAACCCCTTCGAGGGCGAGGTCTACAAGGAGGCGCTGAAGGTCAGCCGGGTCACCCGGGAGATGTTCTGCCTGATGGAGGGGCGGCACGTGCACCCCTCCACGCTGTACCCGGGCGGCGTCGGCACGATGCCGCAGCCGAACACCTTCACCGACTACCTCAGCCGGCTGATGCACGTCATCGACTTCGTGAAGAAGGCGGTGGCGATGAACGACGACGTCTTCGACTTCTTCTACGAGGCGCTGCCCGGTTACGAGGAGGTCGGCAGGCGCCGCATCCTGCTGGGCTGCTGGGGCGCCTGGCAGAACCCGGACGTCGTCGACTACCGGTACGAGAACATGGACCGCTGGGGCAAGGCGATGTACGTCACCCCCGGCATCGTCGTGGACGGTAGGCTCGTCACCAACAACCTGGTCGACATCAACCTCGGCCTGCGCATCATGCTGGGCAGCTCGTTCTACGAGGACTGGGTCAACGAGCAGCCGTTCGTCACCCACGACCCGCTCGGCAACCCGGTCGACATGCGCCACCCGTGGAACCAGACCACCGTCCCCGTGCCGCAGAAGCGCGACTTCGACGGCAACTACAGCTGGGTGATGAGCCCGCGCTGGCACCACCGGGACACCGGCGAGCTCCTCGCCCTGGACACCGGCGGCGGCCCGCTGGCGCGGCTGTGGTCGACGGCGCTGAGCGGCCTGGTCGACACGCCCTATGTGAAGGCCACCGGCAGCAGCGTGCGGATCTCGCTGCCCAAGGGCGAGTCGCTGCCGGAGACCACGCTGGAGTGGCACATCCCGAAGTGGAGCAACACCATCGAACGGGACCGCGCCCGGCCGTACTTCGTCGCCTACGCCGCCGCCATGGCCCTGCAGTTCCTGGAGGAGGCCATGGGCATGCTGCGCAACGGCGACACCAAGGTCTTCGAGAACTTCGAGGTGCCGGACGACGCGATCGGCTGCGGCTTCCACGAGGCGGTGCGCGGCGTCCTCTCGCACCATCTGGTGATCCGCGACAAGAAGATCGCCAACTACCACCCGTACCCGCCCACCCCGTGGAACGCCAGCCCCCGCGACATCTACGGCACCCCCGGGCCGTACGAGGACGCCGTGCAGGGCCAGCCGATCTTCGAGGAGAACGGGCCGGACGACTTCAAGGGCGTCGACATCATGCGCACCGTGCGCAGCTTCGACCCCTGTCTGCCTTGCGGCGTCCACATGTACATGGGCAAGGGCAAGACCCTGACCACCGTGCACTCGCCGACGTACGGGGCGAGTCATGGCTGACGCCGCCGTCCGGCTCCCGGACCCGGCGGTGGAGGCGCGGCTGGCCCGGCTCGACGAGGTGCTGGCCGGGCTGGAGTCCGCTCCGGGCCCGGCCGCCCGCGAAGCGCTGGAGCCGGTGCTGCTGCTGAGCGAGGTCTACGGGGAGGCGCTGGCCCGGATCGTGGACCTGGCGGACGAGCGGCTGGGCGAACGGCTGGCCGCGGACGAGCTGCTGGGACACCTGCTGGTGCTGCACTCGCTGCACCCCGAGCCGGCCGAGCGCCGGGCCGAGCGCGCGGTCGAGAAGCTGCGCCCGGCGGTGCGCGAGCGCGGCGGTGACCTGGAGTGGGCCGGCGTCGAGGGTCAGGTGGCCCGGGTGCGGGTGAGCAGCGGCGGCGGGTGCGGCTCCGGGTGCGGCGGCGGGTCCGCCGACGTCACCGAGGTCGTCCGGGCGGCGGTGCTGGCCGCCGCCCCGGAGCTGACGGCCGTGGAACCGGTCGCCGAGGAGCGGCGGGCCGCGCCCGCGTTCGTGCCGCTGGGCTCCATCAAACGCCGGGTCACGGCACGGGAGGCCCGGTGACCGCACAGGGAGCGCTGGCCCGCCTCATCCGCTCGGCCCCGTCCCGCGCGGCGGCCGCCGAGGCCGAGGCGTGCGAGCTGTGCGCCGCCCCGGTGGCCGAGACCCACCCGCACCTGTACGACACCGCGGACGCGGACGTGCGGTGCGTGTGCCGCCCCTGCTCGGTGCTGTTCGCCGAGGACGGGGCGGGCGAGGGACGCTACCGGCTGGTGCCGCGGCGCAGGCTGCGGCTGCCGCCGGTCGACACGGCGGTGCTGGGCGTGCCGGTGGGCCTGGTGTTCTTCGTGCCCCGCTCCGACGGCACGGTCACCGCGCAGGGACCGAGCCCGGCCGGGGCCATGCGCTGGGAGGTGGACGCGGCCGCCTGGCAGCGGCTGGCCGCCGCCTGCCCCCCGCTCGCCGGCATGACCCGCGACGTCGAGGCGCTGCTGGTGAACACGGCACGCGGTTCCGAGCAACACTGGATCGTGCCGGTCGACGACTGCTTCCGGATGGTCGCCCTGGTCCGCCGCGAGTGGCGGGGCCTGTCCGGTGGCGGCCGGGTATGGCCGGCCGTGGAACGGTTCTTCGCGGAGCTCACCGAGCGGCGCTGAGGACCTGGAAGGAGTGAACGATGGGCAGCATCCGAGTGGGCCGCCCCCAGGCGAAGCCCGACACACCCAGCCATGTGCCCGGTCTGCATCAGGGCAACATCGGCCCGCGCGACCGGCAGACCGGATTCCACGAGGACGGCACCTCCGACGCCCGCCGCTCCACCGGGATCCACTGGAAACGGCATGACGCCCTGATCGACGCCATGCCGAACATCTCACCCGGATGAGAGGGCGGAAAGTGACCAAGCGCTGTGGAACCGAGAGGACGACGAGGTCGGTGACAACGACCGGACGGCAGGTGCTGATCGCCCAGGCCGCCCTGCTGGGCGGCGTGGTGGCGGTCCTGTTCCTCAAGGAGCTGCCCGGCCTGCTGCGGGAGCTGCGGATCTACCGGATGAGCGGTGGCCTTCGCGCGCACCGCCGCTACCCCTGAGTCCGCCGCGTGCACGAGCTGTCGATCGCGACCGCGATCGTGGAGCAGGCGGAGGAGATCGCCCGGGCGGACGGCGCCGGCGCCGTGTCGGCGGTGACCGTCCGGGTCGGGGAGCTGGCGGGTGTGGTCCCGGACGCCCTGCGGTTCGCCTTCGAGGTGGCCCGGGACGGCACCCCGCTGGCCGCGGCCCGGCTCGTCGTCGAGCAGGTGACGGCACGGGCGTGGTGCGGCGGGTGCGCCGAGGAGTTCGCGGTGGGCATGCCGCCGTTCTTCTGGTGCCCGCGCTGCGACCGGCCCTCGCAGGAGCTGCGCAGCGGACGGGAGCTGGAGATCACGGAGGTGGAGGCGGTGCCGGCCCCGCGCTGAGCGCGGGGCCTCTCCCGTCCCGGCGGCCGCCTCAGCAGATGCGCGGGAGCTGCTCCCCCAGCGGCAGGTCGAGCACCCGGGTGCCGCCGAGCCCGGTGGCGACGACGACCATGCCCGGGTGCTCCTCGACGCAACTGCCGACGACCGCCGCACCGGCGCCCTGCGGGTGGGCCCGCATCGCCGCCAGCACGGCCTCGGCACGGTCCTGGGGCACGAAGGCGACGAGCCGCCCCTCGTTCGCGACGTACAGCGGGTCGAGGCCGAGGAACCCGCAGGCGTTCGCGACCTCCTCGGGGACGGGCAGGGCGCGCTCGCGCAGCCGTACGCCGGTGCCGGAGGCCCGGGCGATCTCGTTGAGGGAGGCGCCGAGGCCGCCCCGGGTGGGGTCGCGCAGGACGTGGATGTCCTTGGTGACCGCCAGCATGGCCGCCACCAGGCCGGCCAGCGGCGCGGTGTCGGAGGCGATCTCCACGCCGAACTCCAGGCCCTCGCGCACGCTCATGATCGCCACGCCGTGCAGTCCGATCGGGCCGCTGACGATGACGGCGTCGCCGGGCCGGGCGCGCTGCGGGCGGATGTCGACCCCGTCGGGGACCAGGCCGACACCGGCGGTGGTGACGTAGACGCCGTCACCGTGTCCGGACTCCACCACTTTGGTGTCGCCGGTGGCGACGGTGACCGCGGCCGCCTCGGCCGCCGCGCCGATGGCGCGGGCGATCCGCCCGACGACGGCCAGTTCCACGCCCTCCTCCAGGACGAAGGCCGTGGAGAGGTACGCCGGCCGGGCGCCGCTCATCGCCAGGTCGTTGACGGTGCCGTTGACGGCGAGGTCGCCGAGGCAGCCGCCGGGGAAGAACAGCGGCCGTACGACGTAGGAGTCGGTGGAGAAGGCGAGCCGGGCGCCGCCGAGGTCGAACACGGCCGAGTCGGCCATCGCGGCGAGCGTGGGGTTGCCGTAGGCCGGGGCGAAGACCTGGTCGATCAGCTCGGCGGAGAGCGCGCCGCCCCCGCCGTGCCCCATGACCACGACCGGCTGGTCGCGCAGCGGGGCGGGGCAGGTCCAGTTCGCGGGGTCCACGGGCGCTTCGGCGCCGGGGGACGCTTCGGTGGCGAGGTCAGCCAACGGGGTTCATCTCCTCCTGCGGAGCGCGGGCCCCGCGGGGCGCCGGGGCGCCGCTCATCCGGCGGTACAGGTAGTAGGCGGCGCAGGCGCCCTCGCTGGAGACCATGGTGGCGCCGAGCGGGGTCCGCGGGGTGCAGGCCTTGCCGAACGCCTCGCACTCGGTCGGCTTGATCAGGCCCTGCAGGACCTCGCCGGCGCGGCACACGGCGGGTTCCTCGGTGCGGATGTCGGTGACGTCGAAGCGGTGTTCGGCGTCGTACGCGCGGAAGGCCGCGCCGAGCCGCCAGCCGCTGGCCGGGATGCGGCCGATGCCGCGCCAGTTGCGGTCGGTGACCTCGAACACCTCCTCGATCATCCGCTGGGCCGCCGGGTTGCCCTGGTCGCGCACGGCCCGCGCATAGGCGTTGTCGACGCTGTGCTCGCCGCGTTCGAGCTGGTGGACGGCGCGCCGGATGCCCTCGAGGATGTCGAGCGGCTCGAAGCCGGTGACGACGATCGGCACCCGGTGCTTCTCGGCCAGTTCCGGATACTCGGCGGTGCCCATGACGCTGCACACGTGCCCGGCGGCGAGGAAGCCCTGCACCCGGCACTCGGGGGCGGTCATGATGGCCTCGACGGCCGGGGGGACCCGGACGTGGGAGACCAGCAGGCTGAAGTTGTCCAGGCCCAGCCGGCGGGCCTGGTGGACGGCCATGGCGTTGGCGGGGGCGGTGGTCTCGAAGCCGATCGCGAAGAACACGACCTGCCGACCGGGGTTCTTGCGGGCGAGTTCCAGGGCGTCGAGCGGCGAGTACACCACCCGTACGTCACCGCCCTCGCTCTTGACCCGGAACAGGTCGCGGTCGGTGCCGGGCACCCGCAGCATGTCGCCGAAGGAGCAGAAGACGACCTCGGGGCGGGCGGCGATCGCCAGCGCCTTGTCGATGACGTCGAGCGGCGTGACGCACACCGGGCAGCCGGGCCCGTGGATCAGCTCCACCTGCTCCGGCAGGAGCTGGTCGATGCCGTGCCGGATGATGGAGTGCGTCTGGCCGCCGCACACCTCCATCAGCGCCCAGGGGCGGGTGGCCGTGGCGCGGATCTCGTCCAGCAGCCGGCGCGCCAGGGCCGGGTCGTTGAACTCGTCGATGTACTTCACCTGACCTCACTCCCGCTCTCCTGCCGCGCCGCCTGCTCCCAGGCGTCCCCGAACTCCTCATCGAGCAGCCCCAGTTGCTCGAAAAGCTCCAGGGAGGCCCGGGCCGACTCCTCGTCCAGGCGCTGCAGGGCGAAGCCGACGTGGACGATGACGTACTCACCCACCCGCACGTCGGGCAGGTACTCGAGGCACGCCTGTTTCTGCACTCCGCCGAAGTCGATCAGCCCGGTGAGCGGATCGGCGTGATGGTCGATGGACACGACCTTGCCGGGCACTGCCAGACACATGGGTCACTCCGTCTCGTGGTGGTTCGCTGTTCCCGCGACCATGAGCTGGCCGAGCGCCAGCCCGCCGTCGTTCGGCGGCACTTCGCGGTGGCGCAGGACGGTGAAGCCGTCCGTGGCCAGCAGGGCGGCGCACTCCTCCTCCAGCAGTCCGTTGGCGAAGACGCCGCCGGTGAGTGCCACCGTGCTCAGGCGGGCGGACCGGCGGGCCCGTCGGCAGACCTCCGCGACGGCCCGTGCGACCCCGCGGTGGAAGCGGGCCGCGAGCACCGGCGCCGGGGTGCCGCGCCGCCGGTCCGCGAGGAGCGCTTCCAGCAGCGGCGCGGGGTCCATCCGGTGACCGGCCCCGAAGCGGAAGGGGTAGGCCGCGGTGTCCGCCTCCCAGGCCACGGCCGCCGCGGCCTCGAGTTCCAGCGCGGCCTGCGCCTCGTACGCCGCGCGGTGGCAGACCCCGGCCAGCGACGACACGGCGTCGAAGAGGCGGCCCATGCTGGAGGTGGGCACGCAGGCGACGTCGCGTTCCAGCTGCTGGCGCAGCACGAAGAGTTCGCCCTCGGTGCAGGCGAGGAGGCTCGGCAGGTCCGGCTCCCAGGGCAGTCCGGCGGCCCACAGCCGGGCCAGCGCCAGCCGGCACGGGTTGGCCACGCCCACGTCCCCGCCGGGCAGCGGGGCTGTGGCCAGGTGGGCGAAGCGGCGGAAGCCCGAGTAGCCGGCGAGCAGCACCTCGCCGCCCCACACGGTGCCGTCGTCGCCGTACCCGGTGCCGTCGAAGGCGACGCCGATCACCGGTGTGCCGCCGTCGAGGCCGTGTTCGGCCATCGCGGCGGCGATGTGGGCGTGGTGGTGCTGGACCAGCACGGGCTGCGGCAGGCCGCGTTCGCCCGACAAGCGCCGGGCCCAGCCGGCCGAGTGGTAGCGGGGGTGCCGGTCGGCGGCGAGCAGTTCGGGGGTGACGCCGGTGAGGGCGGCGACATGGCGTTCGGCGCGGGCAGCGGCGTCGAGGGTGGCGAGGTCGCCCATGTCGCCGATGTGCGGCCCGAACCAGGCCTGGTCGCCGTCGCCGAGGCACAGCGCGTTCTTCAGGTCGCCGCCGACGGCGAGCACGGGGCGGACCGGGACCGGCAGGCGCAGCGGACGGGGGACGTAGCCGCGGGAGCGGCGCAGTACCTGTTCGGTGCCGTCGGGGCGCACCCGCAGCAGGGAGTCGTCGCAGGGTGAGGCGATGGGCCGGTCGTGGGCGAGCCAGGCGTCGGCGAGGCCGGCGAGGCGTTCCAGCGCCTCGCCGTCGTCGGTGACGATGGGTTCGCCGGAGCGGTTGCCGCTGGTCATGACCAGGACGCGGGGTCCGGGTGGGTCGCCGGGCAGTCCGAGGAGCAGGGTGTGCAGCGGGGCGTAGGGCAGCATGACGCCCACGTGCGGGCTGCCCGGGCAGACCTGGGCGGCGAGCCGGGGTCCGGGGCCGGCCGGGCGGGGGCGCAGCAGCACGATGGGGCGGCGGGCGCTGGTGAGGGCGGCGCGTTCGGCGGTGCTGAGGTGCGCGATCTCCTGGGCGGCGGTGAGGTCGGCGCACATCACCGCGAAGGCCTTGCCGCCGCGCTCCTTGCGCTCGCGCAGGGTGGCGACCGCCCGCTCGTCGGTGGCGTCGCAGGCCAGGTGGTAGCCGCCGACGCCCTTGACGGCGACGATCCGGCCGGCGGCCAGCAGGGCCCGTGCCGTGGCCAGCGCGTCGGCGTCCCGGGCCGGGCGGACGCCGGTGCCGGCGGCCGGGACGAGGGTGAGCCGGGGCCCGCAGTCGGGGCAGGCGACGGGCTGGGCGTGGAAGCGCCGGTCGGCGGGGTCGCCGTACTCGTGGGCGCAGGGCGGGCACAGCGGGAAGCCGGCCATGGTCGTGGCCGCGCGGTCGTAGGGCATCGCGGTGGCGATGGTGAAGCGGGGACCGCAGTGGGTGCAGGTGATGAACGGGTGCCGGTGCCTGCGATCGGCCGGGTCTGCCAGCTCGCGCAGGCAGTCCGGGCAGGTCGCGGTGTCGGGCGGGAGCTGGGTGCGGCCCGTGGACTTGCCGGTGCGGCGGATGGCGAAGGGCTCGCCGGCTCCGGTGGCGGGGACGTCCTCGCGGCGCACGCCGGTCACGGCGGCCAGCGGCGGCGGCTCCTTCACCAGCCGGTCGTGGAAGAGGGCCACGTCCTCCGCCCGGCCCTCGACCTCGATGAGCACGCCGCTGGCGGTGTTGCCGACGAACCCGGTCAGGCCCAGCTCTGCGGCCAGCCGGTGCACGTACGGCCGGAAGCCGACGCCCTGCACGGTGCCGTACACCGTGATCCGGCGGCGCACCCGGCCGGTGACGGGCGCGGTCACGAGACGGAGGTGGCGGCGCCGTGGTGGTGGCCGTGCGGGTGCGGGGCGAGCGGCGGCCGGTGCTGCGGCGGGGTGTCCCGGGCGAAGAGGGCGTGTTCCAGGAGGATGTCGGACCCGTCGCCGGTGCGGGCGCAGGACCGTACGATCCGCACGCCCGGGTTGACGCGCTGGACGTTGGCCCGGAAGGCGGCCTCGTCGAAGCCGGCCGCCTGCGCCAGGTCGGTCTTGGTGACGACGACCAGATGGGCGGAGCCGAAGGCCGTCGGATACTTCAGCGGTTTGTCCTCGCCCTCGGTGACCGCCATCAGCACGATCCGCAGGGTCTCGCCGAGGTCGTAGGAGGCCGGGCAGACGAGGTTGCCGACGTTCTCCACGAAGAGCACGGCGGTGCCCTCGGGCAGCCACCCCTCGAGGTGTCCGCGCACCTGCCGGGCCTCCAGGTGGCACAGTCCGTCGGTGAGGAGCTGGCGGACCGGCGCGCCCGAGCGGGCCAGCCGGACGGCGTCGTTCTCGGTGGCGAGGTCAGCGGTGAGCGCGGCGACGGGCACGCCCCGCTCCACCGCCCGCGCCAGGACTTGTCCGAGGAGTTCCGTCTTGCCGCTGCCCGGGCTGGACAGCAGATTGACCACCGTCACGCCCTTCGCGGCCAGGTCCTCGCGCAGACCCGCGGCCAGGTCGTCGTTCTTCGCCAGGACGGCCTGCTTGACGTCGGACCGGCACATGGGCCCAGCTCCTCGCGGTCGTGGGTCGGAGAGTCCCGGGCCGCGTCCCGCGCGGCCCGGGGTCTCACCGATCTTCGGCCGCCCGGGCCGCGAGGCGGGGCAGCGCAGCCGTGTGCGGGGGCCCGGATTCCATCGGGCGGCCCAACGGCGGCGCGGGTGCGGCGGGGTCGGCCAGCAGGACGGGGACGAGCGTGTGCAGGGCGTCGACGGCCCGGCCGACCGCCTCCCGCACCGGGGCGCTGAGTCCCGGCAGGATGTCCTCGTCGCCGGCCGGCAGGACGGCGGGCTCGCAGGCGAGCACGAGGACGCGGGGCAGCGGCTCCTCGCCCAGGTGGGTGGCGAGGGCGAGCACCTTCTCCGGGTCGAGGCCGTGCGCCTCGGGGGCGACCGTCCCGTCGGGCGGCTCGGCCTCGACCAGGGTGAGGGTGCCGGGCCGGTGGCCGCGCGGCGACGCGTCGACGAGGACGGCGGTGGCGCACCCGCCGAGCAGCGCGTAGGCGAGGTCCATGCCGCGGATGCCGAAGTCCCGCACCGTCGCCCCGGGCGGCAGCGGGCGCCGGGCGAGGGCGCTGATCACCTCGGGGCCGAACGCGTCGTCGCCGAGGAAGATGTTGCCGACGCCCGCCACGAGGAGCCGGCCGGCCGGGGCGCTCACCCGAGGTCCCCGGGGACCGGCGCCAGCGGCCGGACGGATCCGGCCGGCTTCTTGCGGACGAAAGCGGAGCGCAGCGCGTGGTACGGGGCCTCGGGATCGAAGAAGATCGCGCGCATCCGGGCGAGTTCCTCGCGCCGGTGCTCCGCGAGCGGCCGCCGTGCCTCGTCCAGGCGGCGGGCCGCGTCCTTGGCGGCGATCCGCCGGGCGAGGTCCGGGGCGGCGGCGAGGTCCGCGGCCAGCCGTTCGACCACGCCGCGGAACTCCCCCGGCGTGGCCGGCACCAGCCGGTCCACCAGTCCGACGCGGCCCGCCGCGGCGGCGCCGAGCGGCAGCGCCTCGGTGGTCAGCCGGTGGGCGAGGCCGTCCCCCACCCGGCGCGGCAGGCTGTAGGTCCAGAACTCGGAGCCGTACAGGCCCATGCGCCGGTAGTGCGGGTTGAGGACGGTACCGGTGCGGCACCACACCTCGTCGGCGGCGAGGGCGAGCATGGCGCCGCCGGCGGCCGCGTTGCCGGGGAGCGCGGCCACCACCAGCCGGTCGGTGGTGCGCAGCACCGCCTCCACCAGGTCGTCCATGGCGTTGAGGTTGGTCCAGGACTCCTCGGCCGGGTCGGCGGCCGCCTCGATGACGTTCAGGTGGATGCCGTTGGAGAAGAAGTCCCGGTCCGAGCCGAGCACCAGCACGGGGGTGGCGCGGTCCAGCGCGTACCGGTAGGCGGTGAGCAGTCTGCGGCACTGCTCGGTGCTCATCGCGCCGCCGGGGAAGGCGAAGGTCAGGTAGCCCGTGTCGCCGTGCCTGCGGTAGCGGATGTCGCGCCAGGTGCGCCGCTCCCGGGGCAGTTCGAGGGGGACGGGGTCCTCGGGCAGACAGGGCGCGTCCGGGAAGGCGGCGAGCACGGAGGCGGCCGGGCGCCGGAAGGGCGCGGGGTCGCCGGAGTTCCTGCGCGGGCGCAGTTCCGGGATCCACACGGCGCCGTCGCGGGTGGCGCGGCAGACGGCGCCCGAGCGGGTGGCGAGCAGCTCGCCGGGGCGGCCGCGGAGCAGGTCCTCGGGGTGCCCGCCGTGCAGGAACACCTCCCGGCCGAGGAGTTCGTCCAGGACGCCGGGCTGGGAGTCGGCGCCGCGCAGCTTGCGCAGTACGGTCTCGGTGCCGTCGTTCTCCCAGTCGATCCGGCGCCGGTCCTGCCGGAAGGCGTCGCGCCACACGATCTGCGGGGCGATGTCCGGGTCGCCGGTCTGCGGGCGGGGCTTGTAGGAGGCGTCGGCGTAACGGCGCACGGCGAGCAGCACGGCGGCCATGGCGGCGTCGGAGGCCTCGTTGCGGTAGAGGTCGCTCTTGCCGACGGGGGGCACGGGGAAGGGTTCCGCCGCCCAGATGTCGCCCGCGTCCATGGCCGCCTCGGCCTGGAGCACGGTGACGCCCCAGCGCGGGGCCTGTTCGGCGATCGCCCAGTCCAGTGCGGACGGGCCGCGGTCGCCGGGCGGTCCCGGGTGCACGATCAGGCAGGTGTGCTCCCGCCAGACGTCCTCGGGCAGGGCCGACTTCAGCATCGGCGCGAGGATCAGGTCGGGGCGCAGTTCGCGGACGGCGGCCCGGACCGGCTCGGTGCCGTGCGCGGCGAGCACGACGTCCACCCGGTGGCCCAGGTCCGACAGCTCGGCGTACACCCGTTGGGAGAGGCTGTTGAACGCGCTTGCGACGAGCAGAATGTCCATGACGCGGCATGTTCGTCCTTTCCCGGGGTGCCGTGAAGAACCGGTGCGGCGTTTCGTCAGGCTCGGTCGGATACCTTGCGCCAACCGGCTCGCATCGCAAGATTTCGAACGTTCTGCTCCGCTCGGCGATCACAGACCGCCCTCGGCACGCGGCGCCCCCGAGTGGCAGACGGCATCAGACCCTCGCGGGGCAGACGGCATCAACCCCCGGGGAGCAGCCGGGCCGTCGGGTGGCAGACGGCATCAGACCCCCGCAGCGCAGCCGGGCCGTCGGGCCGCAGGCGGTGTCAGGCGGCGAGGGCCGGGCCGGTGGTGAGGCGGTCGAGCAGTTCGGCGTGGTGGAGCGCGGTCACGGGGGCGAGCAGGTCGGGGTGGCGCAGCAGCGCCGCGGCACCGCGGTCGCCCTCGTCGGGGGCGAGGAGCCGCCGGAACTCCTCCGGCCGGCCGGAGGAGTGCTCCGAGCCGGCGAGCGCGCCGACCGCCCGGCCGGCCAGCGCGGGATCGGCGAGCAGGCCCGCGGCCCAGCTCGCCACGACCTCGTCGACCCAGGTGCGCCAGGCCCATTCCGCGGCCGCCGGGTCCCCGGCCCCGTCCGCGCCGGTGGCCCAGTCCAGGCGCACCGCGCCGCCGGGCCCGGCCATGGTGACCAGGGCCGCGTCGATCTCGGTCGGATACCGCAGCCACGCGGCGACGGTCACAGCCTGCCGGGCCTGCGCCTCACAGCGGGCGGTGGCCAGCGCGCCGCCGGACGCCGGGTAGGCGCCGGTCAGCCAGCGGGCCGTCGCGGCGATGAGGTGGGAGAGGTCTGTGGGCACTGCCGGGCCGTCCGAGATGCGTATGGGAACAGGGGCTCCACGCCACGGTAGCCGCGGGCCCGGCGCCGGTGGGGCGGCTGGGACCTTCGTCATATGTGGCTCCGGCCACGTCGTGGCGCGATGGCGGGCGTGTGGCCCCGGACGCCCAGGGAACTCGGGGCGGGCCCGCCGCCGGGCGGCGCGCACACCGGGAGGCCCGCATGACGACGGACGACGCACGGTACGACGACCAGGGCGAAGTGCCCCTCGCGGGTTACGCCGCTCTCGCCGGCACGTTCGCCGTGGGACTGGGCGTCTACGCGGCGGTGGCCCGGCGCCGGGGCGTGACGCTGCCGCCGGAGCTGCCGCCGTGGGACGTCGCCCTGCTGGGCACGGCGACCTACAAGGTGTCCCGGCTGCTGACCAAGGACAAGATCACCAGTTTCCTGCGCGCCCCGTTCACCCGCCGCGCCGACGAGGGCGAGGCCGGCGAGGTCATGGACGAACCGCGGGGCACCGGCATGCGCAGGGCGGTGGGCGATCTGCTGGCGTGCCCGTTCTGCACCTCGGCCTGGGTGGCGACGGCGCTGATGTGTTCCTACACCGCCTCGCCCCGGCTGACCCGGCTGATCGGCGGGGGTTTCGGCGCGCTGACGGTGGCGGACGGACTGCAGTACGCGTGGACGTGGACCCAGCGGACGGCCGAGGGCTGAAGCCGGCCGCCGGGCCGGGCGGCCGCGCCGTCGCCCGCGAGGAAGGGAGCGGCCTCATGCGTCACGACGAGATGATCGGGAAGGTGCGGACGCTGGCCCGGCTGCCGGACAGCGGCACGGCGGAGCGGGCGACGCGGGCGGTGGTGAGCACCCTGTCGGAGCGGCTGCCGTCCGGACTGGCCCGCCATGTGGCCGCCCAGCTCCCGCCGGACCTGGCGGCCGCCATGCGCCGGGCGGCCGACGCGGCCGGCGCCGGCTCGGGCCACGCGGGTGAGCGGTTCGGTCTCGCGGTGTTCGCCGGACGGATCGCCGACCGCGCCGGCACGGACGAGGACACGGCCCTGAGGGAGGCCGCCGCCGTCCTGGAGGTGCTCGACGCGGCGCTCGCCCCGGAGCTCACCGAGCGGATGGCGGGGGTGCTCCCCTCGGACATCCGGGAACTGCTGCCCGTGGAACGTGCCACGGGAGACCACGAGGAATGAGGCGGGTGAAGGAACGAGGCAGGCGAAGCGGGCAAAAAAGCGAGGCGGGCGGACGGTCAGGACCCGTCGCGCACGCGGCCTCGTCACACCAAGGGCGGCCGTTTCCACGACGAGCCCCGGCCGTCCGTCACCGTGACGGGCCCCGGCCGTCCGTCACCGCCGGTGTGACACCCGGAGGCGGGGACGCCGGAAGAAGGGCCGCCGCCGGGCGTGCCGCGCGCCGGTCGGCCGGGTCACCCAGCGGTCCTCGACCTGGTCGAGGCCGAAGAGCAGCACGCCGAGCGCGGGCAGCAGCAGAAGTGCGACGGTGATCACCGGAGGGGCTCCTCCCTGCGAGTACGGGAGGCGAGTCCCCCCGTACTCGCCGCCCCAACGCCCCAGAAGCGTGAAGGTCCTGTGACGCCCCGGCGCGCCGGTGGCACGGACGGCGCCGGCCGGGCACGGGCGCGTTGTGCCGCACCGGCGCCCGCCTGCCCGTAACGTTCTCGACGGTGACCGAAAGTCACACAATGGAGACGGAGAGCGCACGGGAGGCCGGGTGGGCGGGCCGGGACGACGAGCGGGCCGGCGGCGCCGGACGGCGCTGGGCAGCCGTCCGCCGCACACCGGGCGGCTCCCGGCGGGCGCCCGGCCCGGGCCCGACGCCGCGGTGGCCGTGCGGATCGTGCCGTGGCTGCGGATCACGGCGGCCTACGCCTGGCGGCTCATCCTGGTCGGCGCCGTGGTGTACGGCGTCTTCACCGTGCTCGGCCTGTTCCAGCTCATCGCGGTGGCCCTGTTCCTCGCCCTCGTCGTCACCTCCGTGCTGCGCCCGCTCGCCGATCTGCTCGGCCGCGTCCTGCCCAGGCCGCTGAGTGTCGCCGCCGCGCTGGTCGGCAGCCTGCTGGCGCTGCTGACGCTGTTCGCGCTGGTGGGCAACGCGGTGGCCAGCGAGTCGGCCACGCTGGCGGGCGAGTTCCGCGGCGGGGTGCACCGTATCGAGCTGTGGCTGCGGCGCCCGCCGCTCCGCCTCAGCCCGGGGCGGCTCTCCGCGCTGGAGAACCAGGTGACGAACTACCTCGACTCACACCGTTCCAGGCTGCTCAGCAGCGCGGTGACGCAGCTCGGCAAGGTGGTGGAACTGGTCACGGGCGGCGCGCTCGCGCTCTTCGCCTCGGTGTTCTTCATCCACTCCGGGGAGCGCCTGTGGGCCTGGGCGCGCGACCAGCTGGTGCCGAGCGGAGCCCGGCGGGCCTGGGACAAGGCCGGGAGCACGGCCTGGCGGACGTTCGCCGGGTACACCCGGGGGATCATCATCGTCGCGGCCACCAACGCGGTGCTCGTCGGCATCGCCCTGCTCGTGCTGCGGGTGCCGCTGGCGCTGCCCCTGGCGCTGCTGGAGTTCTTCGCCGCGTTCGTGCCCCTGGTCGGCTCGCCGGTGGCGCTCGCGGTGGCCACCGTGGTGGCCCTGGCCGGGCGGGGGCCGCTGACCGCCCTGGCCGTGCTGGCGCTCATCGTCGTCATCGGCCAGTTCGAGGGGCATGTGCTGCACCCGCTGGTGTTGAGCTGGGCGGTCCAGCTGCATCCGCTGGCCGTCGCCGTGTCCGTCATCGCGGGCAGCATCGTGGGCGGGGTGATCGGAGCGGTCGTGGCCGTCCCGTTCGTCTCGGTGATCTGGGCGGTGCTGCGGGCGCTGCGCACGGATCCGCCCTGACCACCGGGCCGGCACTGCGTGGCATGACCACCCGCGACGGGTGGCACTCGACGCGTCGTGCGTGGAATGCGAGTGATGTGGCAAGCGGTGAGGCGGGACGTGTCGGAGGCGGTGGCGGCGGTGCGCCGGGCCGCCGCGGCCCCCGGCCGGGAGCGGGATCTGGTCGTGCAGGCGCTGAAGGCCGCCCTGGCCGCCTGGGTGGCCTGGGCGGTGGCGGGCTGGTGGCTGAAGGCTCCGGTGGCGTTCGTCGCGCCCTGGGTGGCGGTGGTCCTGGTGGAGTCGACCGTGTACCGGTCCATCGCGCGCGGGCTGCAGCAGCTCGGGGCGATCGCGGCGGGCACGGTCGTCGCCACCGCGGTCGGGCTGCTGCTGGACGACACGATGGCCGCCATGGCGCTCGTGCTGCCCGCCGCGATGCTGCTGGGGTACTGGCGGCGCCTGGGCAGCCAGGGCATCTACGCCGCCACCGGCGCCCTGTTCGTCCTGACCGGCGGATCCGTGTCGGTCGCCACCTCGGCGGCCCGGCTCGGCGAGGCCCTCTTCGGCGCGCTGGTCGGCATCGCCGTCAACGCGCTGATCCGGCCGCCGCTGTACCTGCGCGACACCCGTACGGTGCTGCGGGAGGCGACCGACGAGGCCCACGACATCCTGCGCGACGTGGCCGACGGGCTGGCCGAGGGCCGCTGGGACGCCGAGGAGGCCGGCGACCGGCACGAGCGGGCGCTGCGCCTGCACTCCCGGGTGCAGCAGGCCCATGCCGCGGTGGACCTCGGCCGGGAGAGCCTGCGGGCCAACCCGCGCCGCCGGAACGGGGCCGGGGCGCTGCCCGGCAAGGGGTACGACGACGCCGTGCTGGTGCTGGACTACGCGGCCGTGCACACCGCGGGCGTGACCCGCACGGTGCTGGAGGCCGCGGCGCAGGAGCGTCCCGCGCCCCGGCCGCATCCGGAACTCGCCCGCCGCTACGCGACGTTCCTGTACCAGACCGCCCATGCCCTGCGGCTCTACAGCCGCAGCCGGTTCGGCCAGTCGAGCGAGGACGGACTGCGGGAGGCCGTGGTGGAACTGCGCGCCACGCTCGAGGAACTGCGCCGGGACCTGGCCCGTTCGACGACGGACGATCCCGACGACATCGCCACCTACGGGGCGCTGCTCACCCAGGCCCACCGGCTGGCCGACCGGCTGGCCGTCCCGTCCTGACGCGGCCTCGGCGGCGGACGGGGTGCCGCCCGCCGCCGACGGCGCGTCAGCCTTTCGCGAACGCGACGACCTTGTCCACCGCCCCGTCGAACCGGTCGTGGTCGCCGACGGTCGGTCCGGTCGAGGTGTACTGCCACATCTTGTACGCCGACCAGCCCGCGGGCAGCGTCCCCGCCGACGAGGCGTAGCGGGCGATCCAGAGCGGGTTGGTCGCGCCGAAGCCGGCGTGGTTGCCGGTGCACTGGGTCCACCAGCTCGTCGCCGTGTAGATGACGGCGTGGCGGCCGGTGCGGGTCTTGTAGCGGTCGAGGAAGTCGCGGATCCAGGTGACCATCCCGCTCTTCGACTTCCCGTAGCAGTCGTCGCCGTACGGGTTCCACTCGATGTCGAGCACGCCGGGCAGGGTCTTGCCGTCCTTGGACCAGCCGCCGCCGTGGTCGACGAAGTAGTCGGCCTGGGTGGCGCCGTTGGTGGTGTCGGGGGTCGCGAAGTGGTAGGCGCCGCGGATCATGCCGGCGTCACGGGACCCGGTGTACTGCTGGCTGAAGTAGGGGTTGGTGTAGTACGTGCCCTCCGAGGCCTTCGTGTAGGCCCAGCGGACCCCGCTGTTCCACAGAGTCGGCCAGGCGACGTTGCCCTGGTAGCTGGCGACGTCGACGCCCTCGGTCTGGGTCGCCCGGGGCACCGTGGGCGTGGACTCGTCCATGGGTCCGGTGCCGTCGTGGGTGAGTACTCCGATGCCCATGTAAGCGCTGCCGCGCTCGGGCGTGGACCCGCCGGCCGGCGAGGGCACGGCCGCGGGTGTCGTCAGGGACAGCAGGAGGCCGGTCAGAGCGCCGGTGACGGACCAGCGTGAGCGGCGTCGGTCAAGGGTTATGAGGCTTCGCACGTGATCCATCTGACCCGGTGTCGGACCGCGCCGCACGCCGGATACCGCCGTGCGGCGTCACTCCGGCCGGACGTTGGGCCGAGCGGGTGCGGTGCTCAGCCGGCGTCCAGGGTCATGAGGACGGCGTGGAGGCGGACGCCGTCCGGTCCCGGCCAGCCGCCGGCGACGTGGCCGGCCGCGCCGGCGCGGGGCAGCGGCGGGTTCCCGGGCACGGGGGCGAGGACGCGGTGGACGTGGAGGGTGGTCCCGTGCGGTGCGGGAAGGCGGGTGCCGTGTGCGTCGTCGGCGGGGCGCGGGGTGAGTTCACCGCGCGGGAACGGCTCGCCGGTGTAGGCGCGGGTCACCACCCGGTCGGGTGTGTCGGTGACGCTCTGCGCCATGCGCTTCGCGGACCGGCGGGAGCGTGCCGGACCCGGGCGGGGTGGTCGGCTCCCGCATCGCTGCCGGCCCCAGCCGCCGTGACGGAAGGGGCCGCCCTCGCCGACCCGGCCGCCAGGCCCGCCGGCGCCGCCCTCGCGGAGCCGGCGTCCGGGGTCTGACGGTACGTCTCCGGGGGCGGCGCGCTCGTTCGTGACCGCCTCCGCCCCGGCGGCCGCGAATGTTCTTCCCCGCTTCTGGCCCGGGCTGCCTACTGGGCGGTATACAGAGCCAGTTGAAACGCGGACCGCCGCTCGGGGCGGGCCGTGCGCCCTGCCTCTGGGGGAGGAACCATGGCGAACGACACCCGCGCGGCCGACGGAGCGAGAGGCCGGCGGCGGACCGCCGTACTGGGGACGGCGCTCGGGGGCTGTGCCCTCGTCGCCGCCGCCACGGTGCCCGCCGCCGCCCACCCCTCCGGTCCCGGCCACGACGTCACCTACGTCTCCCTCGGGGACTCCTACACCTCGGGTCCGCTCATCCCGCGGCAGGTGGACGCCGCCTGCGCCCGTTCCGACCGGAACTACCCCTCGCTGCTGGCCTCGTGGCGTGGGGTGAGCACGTTCAAGGACGTGAGCTGCGCCGGTGCGACGACGAACGAGATGTGGCAGCCGCAGGGGAGCAACGCGGCCCAGCTCGACGCGCTGGACCGGAACACCGACCTGGTGACGGTCCAGATCGGCGGCAACGACGTCGGTTTCGGCTCGATCATCGGCACCTGCGCCCGCCTGGGCGCCCAGGAGCCGGCCGGCAACCCCTGCGAACGCTTCTACAAGGCCGCCGGGTTCGACCAGCTCGCGCTGAACGTCCTGCGCACCGCGCCGAAGGTCGACCATGTCCTGCGGGCCGTGCACCGGCGCGCACCGCACGCGCGGGTCCTCCTCGTCGGCTACCCGGACCTGCTCCCCGACGACGGCGTGGGCTGCTTCCCCTCGGTGCCGTTCGCGGCGAAGGACTTCCCCTACCTGCGGGACACGCAGAAGCGGCTGAACCTGATGCTGCGCACGGTCGCCGCGTGGAACCGGGTCGAGTACGTCGACACCTACGGGCCCACGGTGGGCCACGACATGTGCCGGGCGCCCGCCGACCGCTGGATCGAGCCGCTGCAGCCGGCCTCGCCCGCGGCCCCCGCGCATCCCAACGCGCGCGGCGAGGACGCCATGGCGCGGGCCGTGCTCGGCCGGCTGGAGCACGGGCGCGGGCGCGGCTGAGCACCGCGCGCAACGCGGCTCCGGCGCGGGCGCGCCGGAGCCGTCGTGCGGCCGGTCCGGTCAGCCGCCGAGCGCGGCCCGGACCACGCCCTTGGCCTCCTCCTGCACCCGCGCGAGGTGCTCGTGGCCGAGGAACGACTCGGCGTAGACCTTGTAGACGTCCTCGGTGCCCGAAGGGCGGGCCGCGAACCAGGCGTTGTCGGTGGTGACCTTGATCCCGCCGATGGCGGCGCCGTTGCCGGGCGCCTCGGTGAGGACGCCGGTGACCGCCTCGCCCGCCAGGGTGTCCGCGGTGACCTGGGCCGGGGACAGCTTGGCGAGCAGGGCCTTCTCCTCGCGGGTCGCCGCGGCGTCGATGCGGGCGTAGGCGGGCGCGCCGAAGCGGGCGGTCAGGCCGGCGTAGTGCTCCGACGGCGTCCGGTCGGTGACCGCCGTGATCTCGGAGGCGAGGAGCGCCAGCAGGATGCCGTCCTTGTCGGTGGTCCACACCGAGCCGTCCCGGCGCAGGAACGACGCCCCGGCCGACTCCTCGCCGCCGAAGCCGATGGTGCCGCCGGCCAGCCCGTCCACGAACCACTTGAAGCCGACCGGTACTTCGACCAGCCGCCGGTCCAGGTCGGCGGCGACGCGGTCGATCATCGTCGAGGAGACCAGGGTCTTGCCGATGCCGGTGCCGGCGGGCCACCGCTCGCGGTGCCGGAACAGGTAGGAGATGGCGACGGCGAGGTAGTGGTTGGGGTTCATCAGGCCCCCGTCCGGGGTGACGATCCCGTGCCGGTCGGCGTCGGCGTCGTTGCCGGTGGCGATGCGGAACCGGTCGCTCTGCTCGATCAGCGAGGCCATCGCGTAGGGCGACGAGCAGTCCATGCGGATCTTGCCGTCCCAGTCCAGCGTCATGAACCGCCAGGTGGGGTCGGTGTGCGGGTTGACCACGGTGAGGTCGAGGCGGTGCTGCTCCGCGATCCGGCCCCAGTAGGCGACGGACGCCCCGCCGAGCGGGTCGGCGCCGATGCGCACCCCGGCCGCGCGGATCGCGTCGAGGTCGAGGACGCTCGGCAGGTCGCCGACGTAGGCGCCGAGGAAGTCGTACCGCTGGGTGGTCCCGGCGGCGAGCGCGCGGGCGTACGGCAGCCGCCGTACCTCCTTCATGCCGCCCGTGATGATCTGGTTGGCGCGGTCCTGGATCCAGGACGTCGCGTCGGAGGCCGCGGGGCCGCCGCTGGGCGGGTTGTACTTGAAGCCGCCGTCGGCGGGCGGGTTGTGCGAAGGGGTGACGACGACGCCGTCGGCGAGTTTGGTGTCGCGGCCCCGGTTGTGGGTGAGGATGGCGTGCGAGACGGCCGGGGTCGGGGTGTAGCCGTCGGCGCTGTCGATGAGCACGGTCACGTCGTTGGCCGCGAACACCTCCAGCGCGGTGACCCGGGCGGGCTCGGACAGGGCGTGCGTGTCGGCGCCGAGGAACAGCGGCCCGTCGGTGCCCTGGGCGGCGCGGTACTCGCATATGGCCTGGCTGGTGGCCGCGATGTGGTCGTCGTTGAAGGCGGCCGCCAGGGACGAACCGCGGTGCCCCGACGTGCCGAACGCCACCCGCTGGCCGGGGTCGGCCGGGTCGGGGCGCAGCGCGTAGTACGCCGTGACCAGCCGGGCCACGTCGATGAGGTCCTCGGGACCGGCCGGCCGTCCCGCTCGCTCGTGCGGCATGAGTCCGCTCCTCCGCATCGGTGTGATCGATCGCTCGGGGTCATCCTTCCCCGTCGGGGCCCCGGCGTGCGAGTGCGCCCGCACCGGTCGGGGCGCGCGGGCCGCGGGCTCCCCGGTGATCCGCTTCCCCGGCGATCACTTGTCGCCGGCTCCCGTGTGCCCCCGCGGCAGGCCGGTAACCGTCCGCTTCCGGACCCGCCCTCGCGGGCCCCGGCCGGACGCCTCGTCCTGCCGGTGCCGGCCGGGGGCCAGCGGCGCGCCGGACGGGCCGGGGGGGGCCGTGGGCCGGTGCACCCCCAGGGCCCCCAGGGGTCGCCGGGGGCCGGCGGGTCACGGGTCACGGCGCGGCAGGCCGCGCGCCGGGTCCGGTGCTCCCGGTCCCGGGCGCCGCGAGCCCGCCGCGTCCGCGCCGGCGTCCCGGGCCCGGGCGTCAGCCGATGTGGTAACTGTCGCCGTACACCTTCCAGTCCAGCGGCGTGTTCAGGTCGAGGTTGCCCTTGCGCAGGAAGACCCGCTGCGCGGTGTCGACCCTGCTGGTGTCGCTGTGGGCCTCCTCCTGCTTCATGGCCCACACCCGCGCGTCCAGGAAGGCGTTCAGGTACGCCGTCTCGCCGCCGCCCTGCGCCGGCGGCTTGGCACTGCGCAGGGCACGGCGCCGGATGTTGCGGAAGCTGGTGGGGTCGTCGCCGTCGCCGTGCATGACGATGGCGTCGTAGTAGGCGAACTGGCCGAGCGCGCGCAGCCCGTCCGCCTTGCCCTGGGCGACGGCGGGGTTGAAGTAGACCCGGTCGCGTTCGTCGTTCTGCGCCTGCTGGAAGGCCGGGTCCTGGGCGGCCCGGCGCCAGTCCCGGGGATAGTCGGGGTCCAGGCCGTCGTGCGAGTCGGTGCCGTCGACCCGGCGCAGGGCGGGCAGGTACCGGGCCAGGACGTTGCCGGGGGTGCGGTCGGTGTAGAGCTGGACGAGGTCGAGCATGTCGCCGGTGCCGGAGCAGAAGCCGATGATGCCGGCGGTGTAGCCGCGCCCGTCGCCGATGTCCTCGATGTACTTGTACTGGGCCTTCCAGTCGAGCGAGGAGTTCTCCGCGCTGGAGACCAGCCGCATGGCGATCTCCTTCTTCGCCGGGTCGTCGAGGCCGGGGGCGGCGGCCGCGGCCCGCGCGGTGCGCGGGAGCCCGGCGAGCAGGGTGCCGGTGGCGGCGGCGCCCAGCAGGGCGACGGCGGTACGGCGGGAGAGGGCGGTGTGGGCGGCCGGCCGGCGGTCTGTGTACGCCACAGGGACTCCAAGGGGAGGTGGGGGGGCTGGGAGTTGGTTCCGTGCCGAACTGATAGGAAAGTTTCCTATCGCTTCCGGCGACAGCCCGTAACCCGTCCCGCGCGAAGTTCGTAGGATCGAACAGTGCGTTCCCCCGGCCTGTCGCGCCGGGCTCTCGTCACCCCTGGGTGCGGCCGCGCTGCGCCGGGCCCCCGCCCGCCGCGGGGATCACGCGTGCGGCGTGCCGGCCCGCTCCCGCGCGAAGTCGTAGAGTTCCTTCGAGGTGGTGATCAGCTCCCGCTGCTCCTCCTGCGAACCGACCATCGGCTGCGAGCCGTTGAGCGGCACCTGGGCGCTCTCCGGCAGGAACTTCACCGTGAGCAGGCCGATGGCGCCGGCCAGCATCAGGTAGTACGCCGGCATCAGGTCGTCGCCGGTGGCGCCGACCAGCGCGGCGGTGACCAGCGGGGTGGTGCCGCCGAACGCCGCGACGGCGAAGTTGAAGCCGATGCCCATGGCCGCGTACCGGACGGCGGTCGGGAACAGCGCGGGCAGCGTGGCCGCGCTGGGGGCGGCGAAGCAGGCCAGCAGGGTGGACAGCAGCAGTACGCCGAGGATCGGCTGCCAGGTCCCCGCGGCCTTGATCAGCAGGAACGCGGGAACGGCCAGCACGATCATCGCGGCCGCGGCGACTCCGTAGAGGGGGCGGCGTCCGACGCGGTCGCTGAGCCGGCCGAGGAAGGTGATCAGCAGGACGATCCACACCATGCCGATGAGCACCAGGACGTCGGCGGAGCCGCTGGAGCGGTGGAGCGTCTCGGTCTGGTAGGTCGGCAGGTAGCCGGTGACCATGTAGTTGGTGACGTTGTAGAGCAGCACCAGGCCCATGCAGATGAGCAGGGCGGGCCAGTGCTTCCTCACGATCTCCTTGAACTCGCCGCCCGCAGACTCCTGCGCCAGGCTCTTCTCGTGCTCGTCCAGTTGCTGCTGGAAGGCCGGGGACTCCTCCAGCTTGAGCCGCATGTAGAGGCCGATCACGCCCAGCGGCCCGGCGATCAGGAAGGGGACCCGCCAGCCCCAGGAGAGCATCTGGGCGTCGGTCAGCATCAGGTTCAGCGCGGTCACCAGGGCCGAGCCGAGGGCGTAACCGACGAAGGTGCCGAAGTCGAGCCAGCTCGAGAGAAATCCGCGCCTGCGGTCCGGTGAGTACTCGGCGACGAACGTGGTGGCGCCGCCGTACTCGCCGCCGGTGGAGAAGCCCTGCACCATACGGGCCAGCAGGAGCAGCACCGGAGCGGCGATGCCGATGGTGGCGTAACCGGGGATGATTCCGATGGCGAAGGTTCCCACCGCCATCATGATCATGGTGGTGGCGAGCACCTTCTGGCGGCCGATCCGGTCACCGAGCGGCCCGAAGACCAGGCCGCCGAGGGGCCGCACGACGAAGGCGGCGGCGAAGGTCGCGAAGGACGAGATCACCTGGGCCGCCGGGGAGGCGCCGGGGAAGAAGACCTTGCCTATGGTGGCCGCGAGGTAGCTGTAGACGCCGAAGTCGAACCATTCCATGCAGTTGCCCAGTGCGGAGGCGCCCACGGCCCGCCTGAGCAGCGGCGGTTCGACGATCTGGACGTCGTCCTTGCGGAAGGCGCGCCGGTTGCGGCGGAGCCTGCGGGCGAGTTCCTCGCGGACCTGGCGCGGCAGTTCCGCGACGGCCCGCGGAGTCCTCGGCTCTGCGCCGGCCCGGTGTCCGCCTTCAGGCGTGACCCCGCTCATGGGCGCCTCCCTTCCACTGCCCGCCGGCCCGTCCCCGGGCGCCCGGGCCCTTGTCACCACGTGCCCCATCCGTCTGCCCCGCTTCGCACCCGCCACACTGCAAGGCGGCCGCGCGTCCCGCCGGGCGCCGGGGCGCCGCGCGGCGGCCGATTCAGAAACAGGACCGCTCAATGCCATGACGGGCGGCGGTTGGACTTACGAATCATGGAGGCGCAGGGTGGACGTGCCCTCTCGCACACGACGGGCACCCCCTACGGCACCACCCGGAGACGACCCGATGAACCACGTCGCGGACCCCGCTCGCTACGACGGCACCATGCGCTACCGGCGTACCGGCCGCTCGGGACTTGACCTCCCGCTCCTGTCCCTGGGCTACTGGCACAACTTCGGCGACGACCGCCCCTTCGAGACCCAGCGCGAGATCGCGCTGCGCGCCTTCGACCTCGGTATCACCCACCACGACCTGGCGAACAACTACGGCCCGCCGTACGGCTCCGCGGAGATCAACTTCGGCCGGCTGCTGCGGCGGGACCTCGCACCGTACCGGGACGAGCTGGTGATCTCCACCAAGGCGGGCTGGGACATGTGGCCGGGCCCCTACGGGCAGGGCGGCGGCTCCCGCAAGTACGTGCTGGCCTCGCTGGACCAGTCGCTCAGGCGCATGGGCGTGGACTACGTGGACATCTTCTACTCCCACCGGCTGGACGCGACCACGCCGCTGGAGGAGACGATGGGCGCGCTGGACACCGCCGTCCGCCAGGGCAAGGCCCTGTACGTCGGCATCTCCTCCTACGACACCGAGCGCAGCCGGCAGGCCGCCGCGATCCTGCGCGAGCTGGGCACGCCACTGCTGATCCACCAGCCGTCGTACAGCATGCTCAACCGCTGGATCGAGACCGACGGCCTGCTGGACGCGGCCGAGGAGGAGGGCTTCGGGGTCATCGGCTTCACCGCCCTCGCCCAGGGGCTGCTGACCGGCCGCTACCTGGAGGGCGTACCGGAGGACTCGCGGGCCGCGGCGGGCAAGTCGTTCGACCCGGCCTGGCTGACCGAGGACATGCGCGGCCGGCTGCGCGCCCTGAACGACATCGCCGCGCGGCGCGGGCAGAGCCTCGCGCAGCTCGCGCTCGCCTGGGCACTGCGTGACGAGCGGGTCACCTCGCTGGTCATCGGCGCCTCCCGCACCGAGCAGCTCGAACAGAACGTCGCCGCGCTGGAGAACCTCGAGTTCAGCGCCGAGGAACTGGCCGAGATCGACAAGTACGCCACCGACGGCGGCGTGGACCTGTGGCGGGAGGCGCGCCAGGGAACCCTCGGCTGATGTCTGGCACCGAGTGACATCAGGCGTGGACATAAGTAAAAAATCAGACATAATGGAAGCCATCCGGACCGTGACCGCGACTCGAGGAGCCGCTCCCCGTATGGCCTACGGAGCACACCGCAGCCCCTTCCCGCCGCCCCACCCCGACCTCGGCCTGGCCCGTGACTGCGAGCACTGCCTCGGCTGGGGAACCGTCGTCACCCGCGACGGCGAGCACGAGCTCTGCCGGACCTGCCAGCCCGACCCGCTCGACGGCGAGAGCGGTCCCGGCTCCGCCCCCTGAGCACCGCCCCGCCCTGCCCGGACCGGAACCACTGCATGGCCTTGCCATGCAAGGGGTTAAGATCTCGGTAATGGTTTCCCCAAAAAACCTTCAAATCGAGCAGGGGGGCGGTCATGGGCGCAGCGCGCACCAGCAGCACGCCGTTGCCGGGAATCGGTGTGCGGTACGACCTGACGACACGGGAGCGGCAGCGACTCTCGGTGGTGGCCCACCGAGACGGCGCGAGAACGCTCAGCGCGTACCAGGGTGACGATCCCGACGCCTGCGCCCTGTCCGCGCGGCTCACCGGCGGCGAGGCGCAGGCGCTGGCCGAGGCCCTCCAGCCGACGCACCACAGCCCGACCCTGCTCTCCACCACGGAGCTGGGCCTGGTGGCCGAACGGATCGAGCTGTCCGGGGTCTCGCACTGGAACGGCCGGCTGCTCGGCGACACCCGGATGCGCACGGAGACCGGGGTCTCCATCGTGGCCGTGCTGCGGCGCGCCGAGGCGATCCCCTCCCCCGGGCCCGGCTTCCGGCTGGCCGGCGGGGACACGCTCATCGTGATCGGCACCCGCGAGGGCGTCGACGCGGCCGCCGCGATCCTCGGCCGGGAGTGATGCGGATGCACTCCTCCGCGGTCTTCCTGATCGAGTTCGGTGCGATCATCCTCGGCCTCGGGCTGCTCGGCCGGCTCGCCGCGCGCCTGAGCTTCTCCCCCATCCCGCTGTACCTGCTGGCCGGACTGGCCTTCGGCGAAGGCGGGCTGCTGCCGCTCGGCGCCAGCGAGGAGTTCGTGGCGATCGGCGCCGAGATCGGCGTGGTCCTGCTGCTGCTCATGCTGGGCCTGGAGTACACGGCCAGCGACCTGGTCTCCAACCTCCGGACCCAGTACCCGGCCGGAATCGTCGACGCCACCCTCAACGCCCTGCCGGGCGCCGTGATGGCGCTGCTGCTCGGCTGGGGTCCCATCGCCGCCGTCGTCCTCGCCGGCATCACCTGGATCTCCTCCTCGGGCGTCATCGCCAAGGTACTGGGCGACCTGGGCCGGATAGGCAACCGGGAGACCCCGGTGATCCTCAGCATCCTGGTGCTGGAGGACCTGTCGATGGCGGTCTACCTGCCCGTCGTCACCGCCCTGCTGGCCGGGACCGGGCTCGCCGCGGGCAGCGTGACGCTGGCCGTGGCCCTCGGCGTCGCCGGTCTCGTCCTGCTGCTGGCGGTGCGGTTCGGGCGGCACATCTCCCGCTTCGTCTCCAGCGACGACCCCGAGAAGCTGCTGCTCGTCGTGCTGGGACTGACCCTGCTGGTGGCCGGCGTGGCCCAGCAGCTGCAGGTGTCGGCGGCGGTGGGCGCGTTCCTGGTCGGCATCGCGCTCTCCGGTGAGGTCGCCGAGGGCGCGCACAACCTGCTCGCCCCGCTGCGGGACCTCTTCGCCGCGGTGTTCTTCGTCTTCTTCGGCCTGCACACCGACCCGGCCAGCATCCCGCCGGTGCTGCTGCCCGCCCTCGCCCTGGCGGTCGTCACCACGCTCACCAAGATCGCGACCGGCTACTGGGCGGCGCGCCGGGCGGGCATATCGGCGAAGGGCAGGTGGCGGGCCGGCGGCACGCTGGTGGCCCGCGGCGAGTTCTCCATCGTCATCGCCGGTCTGGCGGTGACCGCCGGCATCGACTCCGACCTCGGCCCGCTGGCCACGGCGTACGTCCTCATCCTGGTGGTCCTCGGCCCCCTCACCGCCCGCTACACCGAACCGGTCGCCCGCCGGCTGGCCGGCCTCGCCGGCCGCCGCACGGCACCGGCCGCCGGCGGCCCGTCACCGGCCGAGGACGGCGAGGCCGCGCTGCTGGACCAGGACCCCGTCGGCCGCTCCTGAGCCCGCGCCGGGCGGCCGAGGGCCCGCCCCCCGCCGTCCGGCCGGTACGGGCGGGGCCTGCCGCCAGGCCGGGTACCTTCAGTCCGCCCACCCCGTGCCGCGGGCGTGCAGGTACTCCAGGGCGTCGAGCACGACGGTGCGGCGGTACCACGAGCGCCAGGCGGCGAGGTCGCCGGCCAGTTCGCCGAGGGCCGTCTCCTGCGCCGGCGCCAGCCAGACGTCCGGGCCCGCCCGGTGCACGGAGACCACGCCCTTGCACTCGCCCTCGGTGGTCATCATGGGGGTGCTGTGCACGGCGCGGCTGCCCGCGGCGAGCGTGGCCCGGCCGACGGGGTGCCCGGCCAGGGCGGGATCGGCGGCCACATCGGCGACGGTCACCGGCTTGCCGGCCGCCTGGGCCCGGGCGCACACCGCGGGCGGACCGCAGACCAGGGCCAGGCAGTCGCGGTAGGCGGCGTCCAGCGCGTGGTGGGCCTCCAGGACCAGGGCCTCGCGGGTGTGGTCGGTCAGGTGGATCTCCGCGGCGTCCGCGTCGGTCACGGTCACAGCCGTGTACACGGCGGCCCTGAGGACCTGCCGGCGGTCGCGCACGTCCACCGGACCGGGCGGCGCGAGGTCGAGGACGGGCGGCGGAACATGACGGCGTCCGGGGAACCACTCGTGCGGCGCCCGCGGCGCCGGCGCGCTCACCACCGCCGCGGCCAACACGCGCAGCGGCACGTTGTGGTGCTGGGAGCCGGCCCGCAGCAGGGCGAACGCCTCGCCGGGGTCCGGCAGGCCGTAGCGGGCGAGCAGGATGCCCTGGGCGATCCCGATGAGCCCGCTGGTGCGCGCCTTCGCCCGCAGCCCGAACACCTCGCTGCGCACGTCCTCCGGCACCGCCCGCGCCGCTTCGGGCCGTGGCCCGGCGGCGGCCGCCCGGCACACGAGGGCCAGCGCCTCCTCCAGGGTGGGACACAGCCGCACACCGGGCAGCTCGACGGCCGTGAGGACCGCGCGCACCGCGGGGCAAGCGCCGCTGACCAGGACCGACTCGGCCCCGAGATCACGGGTGGGGGCGTCCAGGGCGTCCCGGAACTCCGTGCTCGTTCCGCTGACCCCGGAGACGTCCAGGACGAGGCAGAGTCCGCGCCGGCCGGCGCTCGCCAGCCTCGGTTCCAGTTCGCGGCTCAGGGCCGGCCCGGCGCCGTGACGGTCCCAGGCGCCGGACAGCCGCAGTACCACCGCCCGGTCGGCCACCGGCAGCACGGTCAGCGAGGCGCCCGTGGTCACGGTGCGCCGTCCAGTGGGTTCGTGTGCACGCGCATGTCCTTCCCCGCCGCGCGCGGACCGCCGTCCGCCGCCCGGCGGGCTCCTTCCACCACCCTGTTCCCGGTCACCGGGAAAAGGCAAGCAGACGCGGGCCGGACGGGGCGTGACGACACGGGCGGCGCTCCCCGGCCGGCCCACCGGGCACGGGCCGCGTGCCCGGTGGGAGCCGTGCGGGGCACGGCCCGCCGAGGGGCACGCCGCGGGAGCCGGGGGTTTGGACCGGGACAGAACGGCAATCCGGATGTCGACCGCACACCGAACGACGTTGGGATGTGACTACCCCATGGCAGGCAACCAGAAGGCGAAGGCCAAGGCGGAGCAGGCCAAGGGCAAGGCCAAGGAGACCGTCGGCCGCGCCGTCGGCAACGAGCGCATGGAGGCCGAGGGCCGCATGGAGGGCGCGCGGGGCGACGCCCGGGAGGCCAAGGAGAAGGGCAAGGACGCCTTCAAGCACTGACGAGCGCTGCACCGGAGCAGCACGCCGGGGCAGGCCGCGGGGATCGCTCGACCGGATCTCCGCGGCCTGCCCCGGTTCGCGTGTACTTGACCGACCCTCCAGTGGGTAACCGCCACAGGGACGGCACGCGCCTCCTCGATCAGGAAGGGACCCCGACCCCCGGAGGAAGAGGGCAACGAGGTATGGACATCCAACTGTCGACTCACACGGTCACGCAGGACCGTCCTCCCACCTTGCGGTACAGCCGCACCTGGGACTGCGGCGCGCCCTGCATCGCCGAGGCGAGGGACGCGGTGGGCGCCCTCCTGGAACGGACCCGGCCCGCACCGGGACGGCGCGCTCTCCAGGACGCCCAGCTGGTCGCCAGCGAGCTCGTCACCAACGCCGTCAAACACGCACCGGGCCCGTGCGCGCTCCGGCTGGAGCTGACGCCCGACGCCACCGCGCTGAGCATCACGGTCGTCGACACGTCCCCGGAGCTCCCCCGGCAGCCCCCGCCCGACCCGGGCCGGGTGGGCGGCCACGGGCTGCTCCTGGTGAACCTGCTCAGCGGCGGCCTGGAGGTCGCCCCGCTGCCGCGCGGCAAGCGCGTCACCGCCACCGTCGCCCTGCACCCCCGACCGGGCGGGTGACGCGGGGCGACGACGCCGCACGGCTCCGGCCCGGCCCGGGCGTCCGGCTCAGGCGAGCCTCAGCCCCACGATGCAGGTGTCGTCGTCCGTGTCCGACCTACTGTGCGTGAGCAGCCGGTCCAGGTGCTGGTCCAGGCCGCCGGGTGCGGAGCGGGCCATGGACAGCAGATGCGACAGGGACTCCTGGACGGAGCGGTCCCGTCGCTCGATCAGCCCGTCGGTGTACATCAGCAGGGTGTCGCCGGCCGCCAGTTGCATCTCCGTCTCCTCGTACACCGCGTCCGGCACGGCGCCCAGCAGCAGCCCCTTCAGCGTGGGCATGGCGCTGGCCTCCCCGTCCCGCACCAGAACCGGCGGCAGATGTCCCGCCCGGGCCCAGCGCAGGGTCCGCCGCTCACCGTCGTACAGACCGCACACCGCGGTGGCGGTGACGGCGCCGGTCAGATGGTGGGCGACGATGTTCAGCCAGGACAGCAGCTGCGCCGGTCCGGCGCCGGTCACGGCCAGGCCGCGCAGGGCGTTGCGGAGCACCACCATGCTGGTCGCCGCCTCTATGCCGTGCCCGGCCACGTCCCCCACGCACAGCAGCACGAGGCCCGAGGGCAGCACCACCGCGTCGTACCAGTCGCCGCCGACCAGGTGCTCCGTCTCCGCGGGCCGGTACCGCACGGCCACCTGCAGGTCCGGCACCTCCAGGGGGGCGTGCGCCGGGGGCATGATGGCGTGCTGGAGCTGCAGGGCCAGCCGGTTGCGCTCGTCGGCCTGCTGCTCGGTGTGGGCGAGCTGGTCGCGGGTGGCGGCCAGGGCGACCTCGGTCCAGTGCTGGGCCGAGATGTCCTGGTAGGCGCCGCGCACCACGAGCAGCTGGCCGTCGGTGTCCAGGACCGGTTCGGCCACCACCCGCACGTGCCGGGTGACCCCCTCCGGCCGCTGCAGCCGGAAGGCGACGGAGGCCGGGCGCCGGTGGTGCACGAGGGTGCGCAGGAACCGGCCGATGCCTACGGCGTCGTCGGGGTGCGCGTGCGCGGCCAGGTCCTCCAGCGGGACCGGAGGGCTGGTGGGCGGGCGGCCGTACAGGTCGAACAGCTGACCGTTCCAGGTGATCTCGGCGGTCAGCAGGTTCTCCTCGAAGCCGCCGATGCGGCCGAGCCGCTGGGCGTGCTGGAGCAGGCTGGCCAGGCGCGCCGTCTCGTCCTCGATCCGCCAGATCAGCAGCACGGTGGTGCCGTGCCGGCTGATACTGATGTCCGCGAAGGCCGACAGCGGCACCTGGTCGACCAGGGCGGTGAGCCGCATGCGGTGGGCCCGGAAGGGCTCTCCGGTGGCGTACACCCGCTCCACCCGCTGGAACAGCTCGTTGGACCCGGCGGCCATCGGGTAGGCCTCCAGCAGCAGGGCGCCGCCGACCACGGCCCGCGGCCGGCCCGCCGGGTCCATGAAGCGGCTGTTGACGTGCTGGATGCGGAAGTCGACGAGCCGGCCGGTCTCGTCCAGGTGCGGCACCAGGACCAGCGCCGGGTCGTGCAGCCCGTCCGCCAGGTCCATCAGTTCCACCACGTCCGGCAGCACCCGGGTGTCCTGCGGGCCGGGCAGCAGCGGGTGGGACTCCAGGGTGTGCGCGCACAGCTCGGCGAGTGCCTCGAGCTGGCGGACCACCTGAGGCGGCCGCGGACCCTCGGGGCCGGGCCAGGCGATCTCCAGGACGCCGTGGATACGGCCGCCCGCGCCCGCCGGCACGGCGACCCGGGCGCCCTCCGCGAAGTCCCGGCGGCCGATGGTGGGCAGCCCGGACTCGGCGAGCGAGGTGAGCCACTGGCCGCCCGGTTCGGTCAGGCCGCGCCGGGCCACGGTGGCCACGTCCGGCGGGACGTAGCGCCAGCGGTCCGCCTCGGCCTGCGGGAACCCGGCGCTGCCGGCCAGGGTGAGCGAGCCGTCGGAGCCGGCGGCCCAGACGGCGACGGCGACCGCGCCGAGCGGCCGCAGGGCGTGCTGGAGGAGCGAGTCGGCCACCGCCTGGGTGTCGTCCGCGGCCAGGGCGCCGCTCTCGGCGGCGCGCAGCCGTACGGCGGCGGAGTCCTCCTCCGGCGCGACCGGGTCGGCGGTGGCGGCCAGGAAGGCCTTGGCGACCTCCGAGACCCGGTCGCGGGCGGCCTGGTTGATGACCTCGACCGCGAACTCCAGCGGGGTCATCCGGGCCTGCTCGGTCAGCTCGGCGAGCTGGCGGGCGGCCTGCGCCGGGCCGCAGCCCAGGCGCTCGACCAGGATGCCCTTGGCCAGTTCCAGCAGCGCCCGGCCCTCGGCCTCGGCCTGGGCCGCCCGTACCTCCCCGCGCAGCCGCTCGACGGTGGCGGCGAGCCTGCCGACGGGCGTGGTGACCGGCGCGCCGGGCCCCGTCTCCTGCGCCGGGCCGGGGAACTCACCGGCCCCCGTCGGGCCGGACGGCTCCACGACGCCCGTCAGTGCGGACGGCTCCGCGACGCCCGTCAGGCCGGACGGCTCCACGGCCCAGGCCGGGCCGGAGGGCTCCACGACCCCGGACGGGTCCGCCGGTTCCACGGCCCCCGGCGGGTCCGCCGGTTCCACGCCCGCGGACGGGCCGGGACCGGCGGGCGGGCCGGCGCCGGGGGCGCCCGGGCTCAGGCCGGCCGCCTCGGACAGCGGTTCGTAGTCGTTCACCGGTCACACTCCTCGGCCGCGGTCACGCGTCGCCTCCTCATGCGGGCAGCCAGCGCCGGACGCAGGCGATGAGGTCCTGGGTGTCCACCGGCTTGGTGACGTAGTCACTGGCTCCGGACGCGAGGCTCTTCTCCCGGTCGCCCTGCATGGCCTTGGCGGTCACGGCGATGACCGGCAGGTCGGCGTACCGGGGCATCCGGCGGATCTCGGCCGTGGCGGTGTAGCCGTCCATCTCGGGCATCATCACGTCCATCAGGACGAGTTCGACGTCCGGGTTGTTCACCAGCGTGTCGATGCCCTTGCGGCCGTTCTCCGCGTGCAGCACCCGGAAACCGTGCAGTTCGAGGATGCCGCTGAGCGCGAACAGGTTCCGGGCGTCGTCGTCGACGACGAGGACTGTGCGGCCGCGGGTCCGCTCGTCCACCGGCTGGACCGCCGCGACCTGCGGCTCCTCGCCGCGGACCAGGGTGAGCACCTCGCCGGGCTCCTCGGCCGACAGGTGCAGGGCGATCCGCTCGCGCAGCTCGTCCAGGCTGTACAGGTACTCCAGCGAGCCGCCCGTGGTGTCCTCGGCGAGGTGCTCGGTGCGGTGCGAGCTGTGCACCAGGACCGGGACGCTCGCCAGGGCGGAGTCGCCGCGCAGGGCCCGCAGGAAGCGGGCCGACTCCCCGTCCGGAGCGCCGAGTTCGACGACGACGCAGTGGCAGGGTTCGGCGGCGAGGGCGCCGGCCGCCTCGTGCGCGCCGACCGCGGCGATGATGTCGACGGTGGCGCCCTCGGCGTGGGTGTGCGCCAGGTCGCCGACGACGCTTTCGGCGACGAGCGTGAGCAGGCCGCGCGGCCGCTCCTCCACCACCAGCAGCCGGCGCGGGCGCTCCCGCCTGGCGACGGCCTGGGGGGCGCTCTCCAGGGCCCCGGCCGCGGGCGCCGTGCCGGCCGGCGACAGCTCGGGCGGCTTCGGCGCGCTGCGCAGCAGCGTTTCGAAATCGACCCGGGCGACGGGCAGGAAGAGGGAGAAGGTGCTGCCCTTGCCCGGCGTGCTGGTCACGGTGACGGCGCCGCCGAGGAGGTGGGCGATCTCCCGGGTGATGGACAGGCCGAGGCCGGTGCCGCCGTACTTGCGGCTGGTGGTGCCGTCCGCCTGCTGGAAGGCGCCGAAGATGGTCTCCCGCTGCTGCTCGGGGATGCCGATGCCGGTGTCCTTCACCCGGAAGGCCACGACGGCCCCGCCCCGCACCACGCCGTCGGGCACCTCGTCGTCGGCGGCGGGTTCGATGCTCAGCTCCACGCTGCCCTGCTCGGTGAACTTCACCGCGTTGGAGAGCAGGTTGCGCAGGATCTGCCGCAGCCGGGAGTCGTCGGTGATCAGGTCGGCGGGGGCGCCCGGCGCGGTGGTGACGGTGAAGTCCAGGCTCTTCTGCGAGGTCATCGGGCGGAAGGTGGCCTCGACGTACTCGATGAGCTGCCGCAGCGGGACCCGCTCCGGGGTGACGTCCATCTTCCCGGCCTCGACCTTGGACAGGTCGAGGATGTCGTTGATGAGCTGCAGCAGGTCGGAACCCGCGGAGTGGATGATGCCCGCGTACTCGACCTGCTTCGGGGTGAGGTTGCGGGAGGGGTTCTGGGCCAGCAGCTGGGCCAGGATGAGCAGGCTGTTGAGCGGGGTGCGCAGCTCGTGGCTCATGTTGGCGAGGAACTCGGACTTGTACCGCGAGGCCAGCGACAACTGCTGGGCGCGGGCCTCGAGTTCCTGCCGCGCCTGCTCGATCTGCAGGTTCTTCGCCTCGATGTCCCGATTCTGGTCGGCCAGCAGGGAGGCCTTGTCCTCCAGTTCCGCGTTGGACTGCTGCAGTTCCTCCTGGCGGGCCTGCAACTCGGCGGAGCGCGAGCGCAGTTCGCTGGTGAGGCGCTGGGACTCCTCCAGCAGCTCGTCGGTGCGGGCGTTGGCGACGATCGTGTTCACGTTGACGCCGATGGTGTCCACGAGCTGCTGCAGGAAGTCCCGCTGGACGGGGGTGAACCGGGTGACCGAGGCCAGCTCGATGACGCCGAGGACCTGCTCCTCGAAGACGATGGGCAGCAGCAGCAGCGCGGTGGGCTCGACCTGTCCGAGTCCGGAGGAGATGGTGACGTAGCCGGGCGGCAGCTCGTCCACGGCGATGGTGCGGCGGCTGCGCGCGGCCTGGCCGACCAGGGACCGGCCGAACGGGATGCGGGCGGGCCGGTCGTCCTCCTCGGGCCTGCCGTAGGCGCCGACGAGCCGCAGCTCGGGACCGCTCTCGCCGTCCTCGGCGAGGTAGAAGGCGCCGTACTGGGCGGAGACCTGGGGCACCAGCTCGTCCATGATCAGCTCCGCCACGACGGGCAGGTCGCGGTGGCCCTGCATCAGGGCGGAGATACGGGCGAGGTTGGTCTTGAGCCAGTCCTGTTCCTGGTTGGCCAGGGTCGTCTCGCGCAGCGACTCCACCATGGAGTTGATGTTGTCCTTGAGGTCGGCGACCTCGCCGGAGGCGTCGACGGTGATCGACCGGGTCAGGTCGCCCTCGGCGACGGCGCTGGCCACGTCGGCGATGGCGCGGACCTGCCGGGTGAGGTTGCCGGCGAGTTCGTTGACGTTCTCGGTGAGGCGCTTCCAGGTGCCGGAGACGCCCTCGACCTCGGCCTGGCCGCCGAGCCGGCCCTCGGTGCCCACCTCGCGGGCCACCCGCGTGACCTCGTCGGCGAACGCCGAGAGCTGGTCGACCATCGTGTTGATGGTCGTCTTCAGTTCGAGGATCTCGCCGCGCGCGTCGACGTCGATCTTCTTGGACAGGTCGCCCTTGGCCACGGCGGTGGTCACCAGCGCGATGTTGCGCACCTGGCCGGTGAGGTTGTTGGCCATGGAGTTGACGTTGTCGGTGAGGTCCTTCCAGGTGCCGGCCACGTTGGGCACGTGCGCCTGGCCGCCGAGCCGGCCCTCGGTGCCCACCTCGCGGGCCACACGCGTGACCTCGTCGGCGAACGCGGAGAGCGTGTCGACCATGGTGTTGATGACGTCGGCGAGCGCGGCGACCTCGCCCTTGGCCTCGACGGTGATCTTCTGCGACAGGTCGCCCTTGGCGACCGCCGTGGCGACCTGGGCGATGGAGCGGACCTGCCCGGTCAGGTTGGACGCCATCACGTTGACGTTGTCGGTGAGGTCCTTCCAGGTGCCCGAGACACCGCGGACGGTGGCCTGGCCGCCGAGGTTGCCGGCGGTGCCGACCTCGCGGGCCACCCGCGTGACCTCGTCGGCGAACGCGGAGAGCTGGTCGACCATCGTGTTGATGGTGTTCTTCAGCTCCAGGATCTCGCCCCGGGCGTCCACGGTGATCTTCTGCGACAGGTCGCCCTGCGCGACCGCGGTGGCCACCTGGGCGACGTTGCGCACCTGGGCGGTGAGGTTCCCGGCCATGAAGTTGACCGAGTCCGTGAGGTCGCGCCAGGTGCCCTTGACGCCCTTGACGTCCGCCTGGCCGCCGAGCCGGCCCTCGGTGCCGACCTCGCGGGCCACCCGCGTGACCTCGTCGGCGAACGCCGAGAGCTGGTCGACCATCGTGTTGATGGTGCTCTTCAGCTCCAGGATCTCGCCCCGGGCGTCCACGGTGATCTTCTGCGACAGGTCGCCCTGCGCGACCGCCGTCGTCACCTGGGCGACGTTGCGCACCTGGGCGGTGAGATTCCCGGCCATGAAATTGACCGAATCCGTGAGGTCCCGCCAGACACCGGCCACCCCGGGCACCTGCGCCTGGCCGCCGAGCCGGCCCTCGGTGCCCACCTCGCGGGCCACCCGGGTCACCTCGTCCGCGAAGGCCGACAGCTGGTCGACCATCGTGTTGACGGTCTCCTTCAGCTGGAGGATCTCGCCGCGCGCGGGCACGTCGATCTTCTGGGAGAGGTCTCCCTTGGCCACGGCGGTGGCGACCTGGGCGATGTCGCGCACCTGGGTGGTGAGGTTGCCCGCCATCGCGTTGACGGAGTCGGTGAGGTCGGCCCAGGTGCCCGAGACCCCCGGCACCTCGGCCTGCCCCCCGAGGGTGCCCTCGGTGCCCACCTCGCGGGCCACCCGGGTCACCTCCGACGTGAACACGGACAACTGGTCGACCATGCCGTTGAAGACGGTGGCGATGTCGCCCATCAGTCCACTGGAGTCGTCCGGCAGACGCGTACCGAAGTCGCCGTCGCGAACGGCGGTCAGTCCCGCCAGGAGACGTCTCAGTTCCTGTTCGCCCGGGACCGCGTCAATCGCCCCAGTCGCCTTGCCGGCCATGTTCACCCTCGTTCCGCTCCCCAGGAGCCCTCGGGCAGAGGGCTCGGAACCACCGCCGGGCACGCGGCCTGACCCGGCCCTTGGTGTGTGCATTTCCGCAGTTCACGGATTTGCCTGATGAGAAAAATACGCCGAAGGCTAACCCACTTCGGCGACCCCCGACAAAGCAGGCGGCCGGCCGCCGTGACTTCGCCGACGGATGCGTCCGCCCGGGTGTAGGGCCGGAGAACCGGGGTACCCAATCGTGTTCGGCACCCCCCTTCCCGGCGCGCGCCGGCGGCGCTCGCGCGAGGCGGCACGGCCGCCTGCGGGGCCGTTTCGGGCGCGCCGAAGGAGGGCACCCGTGCCACGCTCGAGACAGGGCACCGGAACCCGGCCCCCGGACGGCTCCCGCGCCTGCGCCGCCGGCGGGGCGAGGGCTGAGCGAGGAGGGTGCGCCATGACCCCGGACCACGACGGCACCACGGGCGCCGGAGCGTCGCACGGGCATCTGCTGTCCGGCCCCCAGCCGGACGTGGCGGGCGCGGCCGGCTACCCGGACGCGCCGCCCCGGATGGGCTTCTTCACCGACACGTCGGTGTGCATCGGCTGCAAGGCCTGCGAGGTGGCCTGCAAGGAGTGGAACGCCGTCCCCGAGGACGGGCTCGAACTGACCGGCATGTCCTACGACAACACGCAGGGGCTCGGCGCCGACACCTGGCGGCACGTCGCCTTCATCGAGCAGCGCAAGCCGTTCGGCGGGCAGGAGCCCGGGGTCTCCCACGACGACGTCGACGTCTTCGCCGCGGCGGCGGGCCTCGGCACCCGCGCGGACTCGCCCGGCCCCGGCGCCACCGCTCCCCCGCCCGGCGCCGCGCCCGCGGGCGCACCGGCCGGTGAGATCTCCCCGGTGTCCCCCGACGGCCGCACCGAGCTGCGCTGGCTTATGTCCTCCGACGTGTGCAAGCACTGCACCCACGCGGCCTGCCTGGACGTGTGTCCGACGGGGGCACTGTTCCGCACCGAGTTCGGCACGGTGGTCGTCCAGGAGGACGTCTGCAACGGCTGCGGCTACTGCGTGCCCGCCTGCCCGTACGGCGTCATCGACCAGCGCAAGGACGACGGCCGGGTGTGGAAGTGCACCCTGTGCTACGACCGTCTCGGCGTCGGCATGGAGCCGGCCTGCGCCAAGGCCTGCCCGACCGACTCCATCCAGTTCGGCCCGCTGGAGGAGCTGCGCGAGCGGGCCGCGTCCCGGGTGGCCCGGCTCCGGGCGGCCGGGGTGGCCGACGCCCGGCTGTACGGCGAGAGCCCGGACGACGGGGTCGGCGGGGACGGCGCGTTCTTCCTGCTGCTGGACGAGCCGGAGGTGTACGGCCTGCCCCCGGACCCGGTGGTCACCACCCGGGATCTGCCCGACATGTGGCGGCACGCCGCGCTGGCCGCCGTCTCGCTCGCCGCGCTCGCCGTCACCAGCTTCGCGAGGAGGCCGCGATGAGCGGTTCGGACGTCACCAGGCACGGCGTGCGGAGGGCGTGGCCCGGCCGCGAGGCCCTTACGGGCGCGCGGGCCGGACGCCGCCGGCGCCGGCGCGGCCGCGGCGAACAGCCGATGGTCCCGGAGGCGGAGTTCTCCTCGTACTACGGCAAACCGGTGCTGAACAAGCCGACGTGGAAGGCGCTCGACATCGCCGGGTACCTGTACCTCGGCGGCCTGGCCGGCGCCTCGTCGCTGCTGGCCGCCGGTGCCCAGCTCGGCGGGCGGCCGGCGCTGGCCCGCCCGGCGAAGCTGGGCGCGGCCGGGGCGATCTCGCTGTCGCTGGCCGCGCTGGTGCACGACCTGGGCCGCCCGGCCCGCTTCCTCAACATGCTGCGGGTGTTCAAGCCCACCTCGCCGATGAGTGTGGGCTCCTGGGTGCTGTCGGCCTACGCGCCGCTGACGCTGGCCGCGGCGGCGGCCGACGTCGCGGGCCGCTACCGCCTGGCCGGTTCGGCCGCCACGGCGGGCGCCGCCGTCCTCGGCCCGGCGGTGGCCACGTACACCGCGGTGCTGCTCTCGGACACGGCGGTGCCGTCCTGGCACGAGGGCTACCGGCAGCTCCCGTACGTCTTCGCCGGGTCGGCGGCGACCGCGGCGTCCGGTCTGGCGCTGGCCGCGGCCCCGGCCGGCCAGGCGGGGCCCGCGCGCCGGATGGCGGCCCTCGGCGCGGCGCTGGAGCTGGGCGCCTTCCGGCTGATGAAGCAGCGGATGGGCCTGGCCGCCGAGCCCTACGAGCAGGGCCGGCCGCAGCGGCTGCTGCGGGCCGCCGAGGCGCTGACGGCGGGCGGCGCCGCCCTGGCGCTGCTGTCCGGGCGGGTGCGCGACCGGCGTCTCGGCCTGGTGGCCGGCGCCGCGCTGCTGACCGGCTCCGCGGCGCTGCGCTTCGGCGTGTTCCAGGCCGGGGTGGCCTCCGCCGAGGACCCGAAGTACACGGTGGTGCCGCAGCGCGAGCGGCTCGCCGCGCAAGGGCGGTGAACGGGGCCCCGGGGCGCACGCGGCCGGGGGCGGCGACGGCGGTTTGGCCGGACCGGGCGGGGGTACTCCGGTCGCACTCCGGGGCCGGGATGCCCCGCTCGCGCGGTTGCGTGAGAATGCAGGAACGCGGACGGAAGGGGCGAGTCGTGGGCGTACGCACATGGATCGGCTCCTGGCCGGTCTACCGCCAGCTCACGGGTACGGACCCGCTGGGCCGGGGGGCCGCCGCCAAGAGCGGGCGCAGCGCACGGCTGGAGCCCCGGGTGGCCTCCGCGGACCGCGTGGTGAAGTCCGTCTGCCCGTACTGCGCGGTGGGCTGCGGCCAGAACGTGTACGTCCAGGACGGGAAGGTCACCCAGATCGAGGGCGACCCGGACTCCCCCGTCTCGCGCGGCCGGCTGTGCCCCAAGGGCTCCGCCAGCCTGCAGCTCACCACCGGGAGCGCGCGGGAGCACCAGGTGCTGTACCGGCGGCCGCACGGCACCGAGTGGGAGCGGCTGGACCTGGACACGGCGATGGACATGATCGCCGACCGGGTCGTCGAGGCGCGGCGGTCCGGCTGGCAGTGGGAGGTCGACGGCAAGCGCACCCGGCGCACCCTGGGCTTCGCGAGCCTCGGCGGGGCGACGCTCGACAACGAAGAGAACTACCTGATCAAGAAGCTGTTCACCGCGCTGGGAGCGATCCAGATCGAGAACCAGGCGCGTGTTTGACACTCCTCCACCGTTCCCAGTCTGGGAACCTCGTTCGGCCGCGGCGGCGCGACCACCTTCCAGCAGGACCTGCAGAACTCCGACTGCATCGTCATCCAGGGCTCGAACATGGCCGAGTGCCATCCGGTCGGGTTCCAGTGGGTGATGGAGGCGAAGGCGCGCGGCGCGAAGGTGGTCCACGTGGACCCGCGGTTCACCCGGACCAGCGCGCTGGCCGACCTGCACGTGCCGCTTCGCGCGGGCTCGGACATCGCCTTCCTCGGCGGGATCGTCAACCACGTCCTGCGGGAGGAGAAGTACTTCCGGGACTACGTGCTGGCGTACACCAACGCCTCGGTGATCCTCCGGGAGGACTTCCGGGACACCGAGGACCTGGACGGCGTCTTCTCCGGCCTGGACACCGACAGCCGCTCCTACGACAACACGAGCTGGCAGTACGAGGGCGTCGAGGTGCAGGCGGCCTCCGGCGAACGCGATCTTGAGTACGACAAGCGCACCAGCGGTGGGGGCTCCGACGACAGCTCGGTCACCGAGGCGGCGCGCGGCGAGGCCCACGGCTCCGGCGGGGCGGTGATCGGCGAGGGCGAGCCCGAGCGGGACGAGACGCTCACCCACCCGCGCTGTGTCCTGCAGGTGCTCAGGCGGCACTACGCCCGCTACACGCCCGAGCTGGTCGAGGAGGTCTGCGGGGTGCCGCGGGAGCTGTTCCGGCAGGTGTGCGAGCTGGTCGCGGAGAACTCCGGACGGGACCGGACCACGGCGTTCGCGTACGCGGTGGGCTGGACGCAGCACACGGTCGGCGTGCAGTACATCCGGGCGGCCTCGGTGCTGCAGACGCTGCTCGGCAACATCGGCCGGCCGGGCGGCGGCATCCTCGCGCTGCGCGGCCACGCCTCCATCCAGGGCTCCACGGACATCCCGACGCTGTTCAACCTGCTGCCCGGCTACATCCCGATGCCGCACGCGCACCAGAACCAGGACCTGGACGCGTTCGCGGAGGCGGAGGCGACGCACAAGGGCTACTGGGGCAACATGCGGGCCTACCTGGTGAGCCTGCTCAAGGCTTACTGGGGCGACGCGGCGACGCGGGAGAACGACTTCTGCTTCGACTACCTGCCGCGGCTGACCGGCTCGCACTCGGCCTACGAGACGGCCCTGGCCCAGCTCGACGGTGTGTGCAAGGGCTACTTCCTGGTCGGCGAGAACCCGGCGGTCGGCAACGCCAACGCCAAGCTGATGCGCAGGGGCATGGCCAACCTGGACTGGCTGGTGGTGCGGGACTTCTCCCTCATCGAGTCGGCGACCTGGTGGAAGGACGGCCCGGAGATCGAGACCGGGGAGATGCGCACCGAGGACATCGGCACCGAGGTGTTCTTCCTGCCGGCCGCCGCGCACACCGAGAAGGACGGCAGTTTCACCAACACCCAGCGGCTGCTGCAGTGGCACCACCTGGCCGTGGAGCCGCCCGGCGAGGCGCGCAGCGACCTGTGGTTCACGTACCACCTGGGGCGGCTCGTCCGGCGGAAGCTCGCCGGCTCCACCGACGAGATGGACCGGCCCGTGCTCGACCTGGCCTGGGACTACCCGACGAAGGGCCCGATCGCCGAGCCGGACGCCGAGGCCGTGCTGGCCGAGATCAACGGCCACGACGCCGAGGGCGATCCGCTCTCCTCGTACGAGCAGCTGAAGGACGACGGCTCCACCGCGTGCGGCTGTTGGATCTACTGCGGGGTGTACGCGGACGGCGTCAACCAGGCCGCTCGCCGCAAGCCGGGCCAGGAGCAGGACTGGGTGGCGGCCGAGTGGGCGTGGGCCTGGCCGGCCAACCGGCGCATCCTGTACAACCGCGCCTCGGCGGACCCGGAGGGCAGGCCGTGGAGCGAGCGCAAGGCGCTGGTGTGGTGGGACCCGGACCAGGGTGAGCGGGGCGAGTGGGCCGGGCACGACGTGCCCGACTTCAAGAAGGACATGGCGCCCGATCACGAGCCGCCCGAGGGGGCGACCGGCCCCGAGGCGCTGTCCGGCCGGGACCCGTTCATCATGCAGGCCGACGGCAAGGCGTGGCTGTACGTGCCGTCCGGGCTCACCGACGGCCCGCTGCCCACGCACTACGAGCCCCAGGACTCCCCGTTCCCGAACCTGCTCTACGGCCAGCAGCGCAATCCGGTGCGGCAGTTGCTGCCGTCCCTGCCGGACAACCGCTACCAGCCGAGCGGCACCGAGCCCGGCTCGGAGGTGTTCCCCTACGTGGCCACCACCTACCGGCTCACCGAGCACCACACGGCGGGCGGCATGTCCCGCTGGCAGCCGTATCTCGCCGAGCTGCAGCCGGAGTTCTTCTGCGAGGTGTCGCCGGAGCTGGCCGCCGAGCGGGGCCTGGAGCACACCGGCTGGGCGACGATCGTCAGCGCGCGCGGGGTGATCGAGGCCCGGGTGCTGGTGACCGACCGGATGGCGCCGCTGCGGGTGCAGGGCCGGACCCTGAACCAGGTGGGCCTGCCCTACCACTGGGGTCCGAACGGCTACACCACCGGGGACGCGGCGAACGAGCTGCTGCACCTGTCCCTGGACCCGAACACGCACATCCAGGAGGCGAAGGCGTTCGCCGTGGACATCCGGCCGGGGCGCCGTCCGCGGGGTCCGGCGTCGCTGGAGCTGGTGCGGTCCTACCGGGCCCGGGCGGGCATCGACGAGCACACCGGCACCGAGCCGTAGGACGGCCCGCCCGGGGCCCGCGGCGGGTGGGTCGCCACGGGCCCCGGCGGGCGGCTCAGCGGAGCACGATCGAGTGCTCGCCGCGGGGCACCAGCTCTCCCACCACCGGTGCTCCGGGCACCTCGCCGGCGACGAGCAGTCCGCCCGAGGTCTGGGCGTCCGCCAGCAGCAGCCGGGTGTCCGCGTCCGTGGCCCCGAAGTCGGTGTGCGGCGCGACCCACTCCAGGTTGCGCCGGGTCCCGCCGCTGACGTAGCCGTCCCGCACGGCCTCCCGGGCGCCGTCCAGGTAGGGCACCGCGGCCGTGTCCAGCACCGCGGTCACGTCGGAGGCCCGGGCGAGCTTGTGCAGATGGCCGAGGAGCCCGAAGCCGGTGACGTCGGTGGCGCACGTGGCCCCGGCGGCCTGGGCGGCGGCGGAGGCGTCCCGGTTCAGCGCCGTCATGGTGGCGATCGCCTGCTCGAACCGCTCCCCGGTCGCCTTGTGCCGGTTGTTCAGCACCCCGAGGCCGAGCGGTTTGGTCAGCGACAGCGGCAGGCCGGGGCGGCCGGCGTCGTTGCGCAGCAGCCGGGCGGGGTCGGCGAGCCCGGTGACGGCCATGCCGTACTTGGGTTCCGGGTCGTCCACGCTGTGCCCGCCGCCGACGTGGCAGCCGGCCTCGGTGGCGATGTCCAGACCGCCGCGCAGCACCTCGCGGGCCAGCTCGAAGGGAAGCCGGTCGCGGGGCCAGGCCAGCAGGTTGACGGCGAGGACCGGCCGGCCGCCCATGGCGTAGACGTCGGACAGCGCGTTGGCTGCGGCGATGCGCCCCCAGTCGTAGGGGTCGTCGACGACCGGGGTGAAGAAGTCGGCGGTGCACACCATGGCCGTGTCCTGCCCGGGGAGCGTGACGACGGCCGCGTCGTCCCCGGTGGCGAGGCCCACCAGCAGCGGGCTTTCGCCGCCGGACAGCGGCGCGCCGAGGCCGCTGACGACCTCCTCCAGCTCGCCCGGCGGGATCTTGCAGGCGCAACCGCCGCCGTGGGCGAACTGCGTGAGGCGTACGGCGGCTTGGCGGGTCGGTGTCATACGTGTCTCCTGGGGCACTAGCCTGGTCGAGCGGTGGAGGCGTGTGGGTGCCTGGTGGCCCTCCCGGTCTTCAAAACCGAGGTGTCCGAGGATCTCGGGCAGGCGGGTTCGATTCCCGTCCGCCTCCGCTCCCCCGCCCGGGCCGGCAGCGGCGTCGCTGGTCGTCGACGCGTTCCGTGTGCCCCTGGGCGTCCAGGTACTCCAGCAGCGGCACGGCGACCCTGCGTGTGGTGTCCAGGGCCTGCCGGGCCTCGCTCAGCGTGAACGGCTGCGGCAGCCGGCGCAGTACGGCCGCGGCCTCGGTGTCCGCCCCGGGCAGCAGCACGATCCCGTCCGCGATCCGCAGCAGCGCGCCCGCGGCCACGGCGGCGGCCAGCGGCTTACGGGTCAGGCCCAGCCGGGTCAGCCGGTCGGCCTCGGGTGCGCGGAAGGGCGTTCGCTCCAGGTCCCCGCGCACGGCGTCGACGGCGGCGCGCACGGCCGGGGGCAGGGCGGGCCCGGTGGCCCCGGTGTCGTACAGCCGCCCCTGGCGGTCGCGGAGCCGGGGCGCGGCCCGTACGAGGGCGTCCACCAGGGCGCGGTCGGGCAGGCCCAGCAGCCGGCGGGCCGCCTCGGCGGGGAGGCCGGGTTCCAGCGGGTGCGCGCGGGCGTGCCGGGCGACCTCGGCGGCCAGCCGGTCCCCGAGGTCCTTCCAGCGCGTGTCGTCGGCGAGCCAGTCACCGGCGACGGGGCCGGCCGGGAGCGGGGCGCCCATGGCGAGCAGGTCGCGGGCCCGGACGAGCCCCCGGCGGCGCAGTTCGGCGGCGCCGTCGGGGCGTCCGGTCATCCCGGCCAGCTCGGCCGCGCGGGCCCGGCCGGCGCCTCGCCGGTCCAGCCGGGGCGGGCGCACGTCGAGGACGGTGACGCCGCAGGGGATGCGGCTGCCGCCGGGTTCGCGCAGCACGGCGCGGTCGCCGATGCGCAGGGGCAGTTCACGGTGCAGGGTGAGCCGGGCGGTGTCCTCGCCCAGCGGACGGACCGTCACCGGGACGGCGGCCGTGCCGATGTGCAGGGTGACCGAACGGGGCAGGTCGCCGACGGGCTCGCCCGCGACCCGGACGTCCGCCGTGCCGGTCGTGAGCCAGCGGTCCGGGGTCAGCAGCGCCTGCCCGCGCCCGAGCCGGCCGGCCGCCGGGCCGTGCACGTTGACGGCCACCCGGGCCACCGCGCCGGCCTCCGTCCGCTCCTCGTGCAGGGTCTGCAGGCCGCGCACCCGCAGTACGTCCCCGTCCCCGGTGACCAGCCGGTCGCCGACGCGCAGGGTGCCCGCGCCGAGCGTGCCGGTGACCACGGTGCCGTGGCCGCGCACGGTGAACGCCCGGTCCAGCCACAGGCGTACGTCGGCCTCGGCGTCGGGGACGGGCAGCGCGGCGGCCAGCCGGGCCAGTTCGGCGCGCAGGTCGTCCAGCCCGGCGCCGGTGACGGCGCTGACCGCCACGGACGGCACCTTGCCGAGAGAGGTGGCGGCGAGCCGTTCGACGGCGTCCGCGCGGACCGGTCCGGGGTCGGCGAGGTCGGCGCGGGTCACCGCGAGGACGGCGTGCCGGACGCCGAGCGCGTCGAGGATCGCCAGGTGCTCCTGCGACTGGGGCTGCCAGCCCTGGTCGGCGGCGACGACGAACAGCACGGCGGGCACCGGGCCGGCGCCGGCGAGCATGGTCGCGACGAAGCGCTCGTGCCCGGGCACGTCGACGAAGGCGAGGTGCTCCCCGGCCGGCTCCAGCCGCGTCCACACGAAGCCGAGGTCGAGGGTCAGGCCCCGGCGGCGCTCCTCCGCGTAGCGGTCGGGTTCCATGCCGGTGAGCGCCCGCACCAGGGTGGACTTGCCGTGGTCGACGTGGCCGGCGGTGGCGAGGACGTGCATGCCGTCTACCTCTCGGCGGCCGGGCGGGCCGCCCGTACGGCCCCGGCCAGCGGTTCGTCGTCCTCCGGTGGCACGGCCCGCAGGTCGAGCAGGCAGCGGCCGCCCTCCAGCCGGCCGACCACCGGCACCCGGCCGGTGCGCAGCGCCACGGCGTACGGCTCGGGCAGCGACAGCGCGGCGCTGGGCAGGGTGACTCCGGGCGCCCCTCCCCCGCCGACCGTGGCGGTGCCGGCGACGGCCCGCGCGTCGATCCCGTCGGCGGCCAGGGCGGCGGCCAGCCGGGCGGCGCGGTCCCCGAGCCGGTCCGGGTCGGCGGTGAGGGCGGCGGCGGTGGGGGTGGGCGGGCCGGTGAGCGTGGCCTCCAGGGCGGCCAGGGTGAGTTTGTCGACGCGCAGGGCGCGGGCCAGCGGGTGCCGGGCCAGGGCGCCCACCAGGTCCGTGCGGCCCAGCAGCAGGCCGCACTGGGGGCCGCCGAGCAGTTTGTCGCCGCTCGCGGTGACCAGGGCGGCCCCGGCGCGCAGGGCCGTCGCGGCGTCCGGTTCCTCGGGCAGGGCGGGGTGCGGGGCGAGCAGTCCGGAGCCGATGTCGACGACCACGGGCACGCCGAGCCCGGCGAGTTCGCCTACCTCCGCGGCGCGGGTGAACCCGGTGACGCGGAAGTTGGAGGGGTGCACCTTCAGGATGAAGCCGGTCTCCGGTCCCGTCGCGGCGGCGTAGTCGGCGGCGGTGGTGCGGTTGGTGGTGCCGACCTCGCGGAGCCGGGCGCCGGTGGAGACGAGCAGGTCGGGCAGGCGGAAGCCGTCGCCGATCTCCACCATCTCGCCCCGGCTGACGACGATCTCCCGGCCGGCCGCGAGGGCGGTGGCGGCCAGCGCGAGCGCGGCGGCGCCGTTGTTGACGACGTGCACGCCGCCGGCGTCGGGGACGCGGGCGGCCAGGGCGGCCAGGGCGGAGCGGCCGCGCCGGGCCCGCACGCCGGTCGCCAGGTCGAGTTCGACGTCCGTGGGTCCGGCGGCCGCCGCCACGGCCTGCCGGGCCGCCTGCGACAGCGGCGCCCGGCCGAGGTTGGTGTGCAGCAGGACACCGGTCGCGTTGATCACCGGGCGGAGCCCGCCGGCCGTGCCGGGGAGCAGGGCGACGGCGGTGTCCAGGACCCGCTCCGGGGCGATGCGGCCCTCCCGCGCGCGGTCCTGCGCCCGCCGGATCACCCCCTTGACCACGTCGTCCCCGAGCCGCCGCGCGGCCCCGGCGAGCAGCGGGTCGCGCAGCAGCACATCGGTGCGCGGGATCCGGCGCCGCACATCGGCGCCGTCGCCGCGGGGCGCGTCGGACGCCGCCGGCGCGGGCGCGTCCGGGCGTCCGGGGGGACCGGCCGGGACGCCGGGGCCGTGTCCGCTCGTGTCCGGGTCCCGGTCGTCCGTGCCGGGTGCCACCCGTCGTTCCATGCCGCCCCTGTTCCTCAGGCCCCTGCCGTGCCCGTGCGGGCATCGTCCATCGTCTCCCAGTGCCCTTGCCCGGCCGTTCGACACGCCGGGCGGGACCACCCGTGTCACGGGCCGCCGCCGGGTTCCCGCGGTCGGTCGCCAGCGTGCGGGGGCGGCCGGGGTGGAGGCGCGTCGCCCGCGGTGAGGTGCGCCAGCACCTCGACCAGTTCCCGGCAGGCCTGTTCGACGGAGCGCCGGGTGTTGCGCTGCTCGGTGATCACGGCGGACAGCAGCAGCGCGGTGAGCGCCATCGACCCGTTGAAGGCCTGGAGCTTCGCCATGACCTCGATGCGGTCCAGCCCCGTGAAGGCGCCGACCGCGTCCGTCGCCGCGACGGTGGCGAGCACGGAGGTGAGCAGGGCGCACAGCATGCTGCCCACGAGCTGGAAGCGCAGCGCGGCCCAGATGATCAGCGGATAGACGAGGAAGAGCAGGCTGATCGAGCTGTACGCGGCCAGCGGCACGATGGCGCAGGCCACCAGGGCGAGCGCGGTGGCCTCCTTCCAGCGTCCCAGCGGCGGCGGCCAGCGGGTGCGCCGCAGCAGCAGCAGGAACGGGGTGACGATCAGGACGCCCATGGCGTCGCCCACCCACCAGGCCAGCCATACCGCCCAGAACCCGTGCGGGGCCAGTTTGCCGGTGAGGACGAGGACTCCGACGCCGAAGGTCGCGCTGATCGTCATGGCCGCGAGCGCGGCGAGGAACACCAGGGCGAGCCCGTCGCGCAGCCGGCTGATCTCGGGGCGGAAGCGGGCCCGGCGCAGCAGCAGGACCGCGGCCACCGGCGCCGCCGTCTGGCCGAAGAGGATGCCGACCACGTCCGGGCCGGGGGTGCCGAGGGACCACACCGCGGACAGCGCGCCGGCGGTGATGGCGGGCCAGCAGCCGAGGCCGAGGACGAGGAGGGCGGCGACGGCCACCCCGGTGGGCGGCCAGATCGGCGTGACGACGGCGTCCTCGACGGCCAGTTGGCGCATGAGCCCGAGGCGCGCCGCCCCGTAGTAGCAGGCGGCGACCGTCAGGAGCTGGACGGTGTAGCCGCCCGGCCGGCGCAGATCCTGGTAAGGCACCACAGCAGCACTCTCACACCGATGGCCCTCCCTCTGCGAGGCGAGAGCCGTCCGGTCCCGCCCTTACGGCGGAACCTCCGGCCGCCGCCGCGGCCCTCCGGCCACCGTGTCCCGCCAGTGCGCGCCGGGCCCGTCGAGGCCGACGACCAGTACGGCGGCGTCGTCCTCGTGGCCGACGCTCTCTGCGCCCTTGATCACCGCGGCGGCCAGCGCGCGGGCCTCAAGGCCGGCGACGGCGGCGATGCCGGCGAGCCGGACCACCTGGTCGAGGCCGTCCTCGATGTTCAGCGACGGGCCCTCCACCACGCCGTCGGTGAGCAGTACGAACACTCCGCCGGTGGTGAGCCGGTGCCGGGTCACCGGGTACGCCGCGCCGTGCTGGATGCCGAGCGGGGGGCCGCCCTCGTCGTCGGCGACTCCCGCCTTGCCGTCCGCCGTGGCCCAGACGCAGGGTGTGTGGCCGGCCCGCGCGCTCTCCATGACGCCGGTGACCGGGTCGAGCCGCATGAAGGTGCAGGTGGCGAAGAGCTCTATGCCGAGTGAGAGCAGCAGTCCGTTGGTCCGGGCGAGGACCTCGCCGGGCTCGGTGCTGACGGAGGCCAGGGCCCGCAGCGCGGTCCGCGCCTGGCCCATGAAGGCTGCGGCCTCGATGTTGTGGCCCTGCACGTCGCCGATGGACAACCCGACGCGGCCGTCGGGCAGGACGAAGGCGTCGTACCAGTCGCCGCCCACGTTGAGGCCGTGGCACGCGGGCGTGTAGCGCACGGCCAGGTGCAGGCCGGGCGCGGTGGGCAGGTCCGGCGGGAGCATGCCGCGCTGCAGGGCGATGGCCAGTTCGACCTGGGCGCGCTGCAGTTCCGCGCGCTCGCGCGCCTGGGCGGTGAGCATCCCGAGCCGGACCAGCAGCTCGTCGCCGTCGTCCGTGGAGGGCTTGCGGGGCATCGATCACATCCGGCTGGGCGGCAGCCTTGGGCAGAATGCCTAATTTTACCCATTCATGGCGATTCGCCGCAGGGCAGGGGCCGCCGCCCGGTCCGCACCGTCAGCGGACCTCGGAGTCGATGCCCGTGACGACGGCGGGTCCCAGCGGCGCCGTCCGCTCGTCCAGACCCGCGCCGCGCAGTGCGGAGTCCGCCATCCGGCGGGCCTCCTCCTCGGCGTGCGGCCCGGAGTCGGCCTCGACGGTCAGACGGAGGGTGAAGGTGTTGTCCTCGTTGACGTTGAGCACGTCCAGGTCCTCGGTGCTGCCCATCCGCGTGGTGTGCGGATCGGCCGGCCGGAGCTGCCTGCTCAGCCGTGCACGGGCCTCGTCCCCGACTCCCGTCGTGAAGGTACCGGGCACGGTGATGACGTAGGTCGTCATGACGATCCTTTCCTCGGACGTACCCCGCCTACCCCGATTCCGGGGCTTCGCACGGCGCGCCGCGCCCTCCGCGCCGGCGGCGGAGCGCATCAGACCCATCCGTCCAGGGCGGTCATGAACCCTTCGAAGTCGTCCCGGTACAGGGTGTGCCCGGCGCCCGGCACCCTGCGCACCTCGAAGCCCCGCCGCGTCAGCTCGCCTTCCATCGCGGGCGGTACGAGGCTGTCGGCGCCGGCCAGCACCACCAGCGACGGCACCACCGGGCGTGCCGGGGTGCGGCTGACGGCGTAGGTGTCGGGCAGGGCCCGGGCGGTCGCCGCGTCCCAGTCGGCGATGGTCGCCAGCTCCACGTCCACGTCGGCCTCCTCCCAGCGCGGGTTGAAACCCCTGATCACGGTGCGGGTGACGTGCTTGAAGTCCGCGAAGTGGGCGGCGGCCGACACCGCGTGCCCGCCGAGCTCCCACGCCGGATCGCAGTAGACGGCCCGCTTCGGCGCCAGCCGCTCCACGGCGAGGGCGAGGGCCATGGCGCCGAGCGAGTGGCCGATCGCCAGCTCGGGGCGCTCCGGCAGGGTCTCCACCAGGTCGTCCGCCCACGGACCGGCTCCGTACTCGCCCCGGCCGCTCGCGCCGTGCCCGCGCAGGTCGACGCCGATGACCCGGTAGCCGCGCTGCGCGAGCACCGGCGCGACCCGGCGCCAGGTCCGGTGGTCGGACATGATCCCGTGGACCAGGACCGCGATCCGCTCTCCGGTCCCCCACTCGCGGGTGTGCAGTCTCATCGGCTGGCCTCTCTCGTCCGGGCGCCGCAGGATCCTGCCACCGAACCGCCGGCCGATCCACCGGGCCGGCGGCGCCGCTCACAGCGGGGAGTGCGCCACCACGGTCAGGTAGGCGCCGTACAGCAGGGAGACGACGGCCAGGGCGCCGCCCACCAGCAGGGCCTGCGCGGGCCGCACCCGCCAGGTGCGGGCGAGGGCGCGGGCGGGCGGGATCAGCAGCGGGAAGGCCGGCAGCAGGAAGCGGGGCTTGGACGAGAAGGAACCCGAGCCGCACAGCACCAGCAGCACCAGGACCCCGGCGAACACCACCAGGACCAGCGGGGCCCGGTCCAGGCAGAGCAGCCCGAACAGCACGACGCCGGTCAGCACGAGCATCAGCGCGACCGGGTAGACGACGCCTCCGCCGTGCCGGAACAGCGTCCGGAGGAAGCGCACGGCGCCGGCGCCGAAGTCGAAGCGCGAGTCCCAGGCGCTCTGCACCGTGAAGTAGCCCCGGAACAGGTCGCCGGTCCGGGCGCCCACCCACAGCACGTAGCCGAGCCAGCCCAGTGGGGCGAGGAGGGCGCCGGCCCACAGGGTGAGCGGCACCCGGCCGCGCCGCCGCAGCAGTTCGAGCGCGGCGGTGACGCCCAGGGCCGCGGCCACGGCGAACCCGGTCGGCCGGGACAGTCCGGCCAGCGCGGCGAGCGAACCGGCCCACAGCCAGCGGCCCTTGAGCACGCTGTACAGGGACCAGACCGCGAGCGCGGCGAACAGGGACTCGGTGTAGGCGATGGTCAGCTCGACGGAATGCGGCAGGACGGCCCACAGGGCGACCAGGGCGGTGGCCGTGGTGCGGCCGTAGAGACGGTGACCGATCAGGTAGAGGCCGTACGCGGCCACGCCGGCGGCGGTCCAGGCCACCATCAGCGCGGCCTGCCCGGGGGTGCACGGCAGCACCGTGTGCGCGGCCCGCACCAGCCACGGGTACAGCGGGAAGAAGGCCCAGTCGGTCTGCAGGGCACCGGCCGGACTGATCCAGATCAGGCGCCCGTAGCCGTGGGCGGCGATGTGCAGGTACCAGCGGGAGTCCCAGGAGTGGGCCAGGCTCCTGGTCAGGGGGCGCCCGGCGACGTGATCGGCGGTGATCACGAGGAGGATCCCGGCCAGCCTGACCGCCGCGAACAGCGCGAGGGCGGCGGGGGCGCCCTCGGGCATCCGGTGCCGGACCGCCAGGGGCAGCCGCGTTCCGCGGACGGGACCGGACGGCGGGGCCGGCTCGGGCCGGGGAACGGAAGACGTGCTCACGCCCCGACCTTGGTCATCCCGGTACGCGCGTGCAACGCGCGACCCGCGTGTCCCGGCCTGTTCCACCCTGATTCAGGAACCGTGGAGGGCCCCCTCCGGGGCCGCGGAAGGATCGAAGTAGGGTGTGGTTACCATATGAGCGCTGCCTAGCTCGAAAGATAGATCTGTGACTGTCAACGACGACTCGTTCACCAACTGGATGCACCGCGAGGAAATCGCGGAGTCCATGATCCCGATCATCGGAAAGCTGCACCGCGAGCGGGACGTGACCGTCCTGCTGCACAGCCGCTCCCTGGTGAACAAGTCGGTGGTCAGCATCCTGAAGACGCACCGCTTCGCCCGGCAGATAGCCGGCGAGGAGCTGTCGGTCACCGAGACCATGCCGTTCCTCCAGGCCTTGACCACCCTCGACCTCGGGCCCTCCCAGATCGACCTCGGCATGCTGGCCGCCACCTACAAGGCCGACGACCGCGGGCTGAGCGTGGCGGAGTTCACCGCGGAGGCGGTCGCCGGCGCCACCGGCGCCGACAAGATCGAGCGCCGCGAGCCGCGCGACGTCGTCCTGTACGGCTTCGGCCGCATCGGCCGCCTCGTCGCCCGGCTGCTGATCGAGAAGGCCGGCTCCGGCAACGGTCTGCGGCTGCGCGCCATCGTCGTGCGCGGCGGCGGCGGCCGTGCCGCCGAGGATCTCGTCAAGCGCGCCTCGCTGCTGCGCCGCGACTCCATCCACGGCCAGTTCCAGGGCACCATCACGGTGGACGAGGCCGGCAGCACGATCGTGGCCAACGGCAACGCGATCAAGGTCATCTACGCCGACGACCCGTCGCAGGTCGACTACACCAAGTACGGCATCCGGGACGCCATCCTCATCGACAACACCGGCAAGTGGCGCGACCGCGAGGGCCTGTCCAAGCACCTGCGCCCCGGCATCGACAAGGTCGTGCTGACCGCGCCCGGCAAGGGCGACGTCCCGAACATCGTGCACGGCGTCAACCACGACACCATCAAGCCCGACGAGCAGATCCTGTCCTGCGCGTCCTGCACCACCAACGCGATCGTCCCGCCGCTGAAGGCCATGGACGACGAGTACGGCGTGCTGCGCGGCCACGTGGAGACCGTGCACTCGTTCACCAACGACCAGAACCTGCTGGACAACTACCACAAGGCCGAGCGCCGCGGCCGCTCCGCGCCGCTCAACATGGTGATCACCGAGACCGGTGCCGCCTCCGCCGTGGCGAAGGCGCTGCCCGACCTCAAGGCGCCGATCACCGGCAGCTCGATCCGCGTCCCGGTGCCGGACGTGTCGATCGCGATCCTCAACCTTCAGCTCGCCCGCGAGACCACCCGCGAGGACGTCCACGACTACCTGCGGGAGGTGTCGCTGACCTCGCCGCTCAAGCGCCAGATCGACTTCACCACGGCGCCCGACGCGGTCTCCAGCGACTTCATCGGCTCCCGCCACGCCTCGATCGTGGACGCCGGCGCGCTCAAGGTCGAAGGCGACAACGCGATCCTGTACCTCTGGTACGACAACGAGTTCGGCTACTCCTGCCAGGTCGTGCGGGTCGTCCAGCACGTCTCGGGCGTGGAGTACCCGACGTACCCGGCGACGGCTGTCTGACGCCCGGGCGCTCGCGTTCGGACCGCCGCGGGCCGGGCACACGTGCCCGGCCCGCAACGCACGCGGTGAGCCGGCGCGCCTCCAGGGTTTTCCAGGCGCGGAAGAAGTCCCGGCGCGCCTCCACGGGCGTGTCCAGGTGCGGGAGCAGTGCCGGCGCGCCTCCACGGGGGTTTCCAGGTGCGGAAGCAGTCCCAGCGCACCGCGCCCGCCCCCGAGCGGCGACCGCGTGTGGCGCGGCACATGGCGCCGCGCGCCCATGACCCCCCGGTGCCTCGGTGCGGCACCCGCCCCGCCCCGACGCTAGGTGTATTGATCACGGCGGCCACCCACCGATCAGCCGTGTGAACAACGCTTCAGGTCAATACACCTAGGCCCCGGCGACGCTCCAGGTGCGTGCGGCCCAGGCCCTCAAGTGCGGTGCCCCCGCGACGAGTTCGCGATAGGCGCCGGTGGCCGACTGCATCAGCACCTCCACCGTGTCGTCCCCGACCGCCTCGGGGCGCCAGGCCAGCACATAGCGGCACCACAGCGGTGACCCCGCCAGCGGCTTCACGGCGACGTGCGGGATCGGGCGCAGGGTGGGCTGCACCAGGGACACGCCGAGCCCGTCGGCGATCATGCTCTGCAGCTGCGTCTGGTCGCCGAGGAACTCGTGCACGGTGACGGGTGTGAACCCGGCCGCGGCGCAGGCGTCGTAGAACACCCCGGGCCAGCCGGCCCCGTCGTCCGGGGTGACGAACCACGGGTCCTCGGCCAGGTCGGCGAGCTGCACCTGGGCGCTCTGGCGCAGGCGGTGCCGCGCGGGCAGCGCGACGAACGTCGGCTCGGTGACGATGCCCCGGTGGCGCACGGCGGGCGAGTGCGCCAGTTCCCGGCCCGGGTAGTCGGCGGCTATGGCCGCGTCGACCGCTCCCTCCTCCAGCAGCTCCACGATCCGCGACGAGGCGTAGACGCTGGTGAGGGCGACGGACAGGTCCGGCAGCCGGGTGCGGACCCGGGACACGGTGCCCGAGAGCATGGGCGAGTTGGTCGCGGCGACGCGCAGGGTCCGGGCCGGCCGGGCGGCGGGCGGCCGGTGGCCGATGGCGTCGGCGCGGGCCAGGACGTCCCGGGCCTGGGCGACGACCTCGGCGCCGTACGGGGTGGGCCGCACCCCGCCGGCCCCGCGCTCGAAGAGCGGCTCCCCCAGGTGCCGCTCGATGCGCCGGAGCTGGGTGCTGACGGCGGGCTGCGAATAGCCGAGCTGCGTGGCGGCGCGGCCCACGCTGCCCGCGTCCGCGACCGCGCACAGCACCCGCAGGTGCCGAAGCTCCAGCTCCATCGGCCCACTCCCGTCCCACCCCGGCCCGACCCGACCCGCCGCCGGCGCCGGTCCACGCCCGGCCCCGCTCGATTGTCCACCCCGCCGGACCGGGACGCCCACCACCTCCCCCGACCCGCGCCCGCCGACGCCCGCGCTCGATCACAGGCCTATCCCATTTGCCTAAACGCATTAGGCAAGCTCATAATCTTTTCAGGCACAGAGGAGGAAGCTGATGGTGCGCGCAGGTCTGACCACGGAGCGTCTGGTCCGGGCGGGGGCGGAACTGGCCGACGAGGCCGGCTTCGAGAAGGTGACGGTGTCGGCGCTGGCCCGGCGCTTCGACGTCAAGGTGGCCAGCCTGTACTCGCACCTGAAGAGCTCCCAGGACCTGAAGACGCGCATCGCCCTGCTCGCGCTCGAGGAACTCGCCGACCGGGCGGCCGAGGCGCTGGCCGGCCGGGCCGGCAAGGACGCCCTGCGCGCCTTCGCGGACGCCTACCGCGACTACGCCCGCGAGCACCCCGGCCGCTACCAGGCGGCGCGCTTCCGGCTCGACCCGGAGACGGCCGCCGCGAGCGCCGGCGGCCGGCACGCTCAGATGACGCGGGCGATCCTGCGCGGCTACGACCTGACGGAGCCGGACCAGACCCACGCGGTCCGGCTGCTCGGCAGCGTGTTCCACGGCTACGTCGATCTGGAGGCGGCCGGCGGCTTCAGCCACAGCGCCCCCGACTCCCAGCAGTCCTGGACCCGGATCCTGGACGCCCTCGACGCGCTGCTGCGCGACTGGCCGGCCCCCTGAACCCCACTCCCGCCACGACGAGTACGACAAGGCTCCCGCGATGACCTCCACCCCGTCCGACTGGATCACCACCCCGCTCACCGCCGCCCTCGTGCGCGGCGCCCTCGACCTGGAACGCACCGAGCGCGGTCTGCTGCCGCACCGGCTGCCCGCCCGGGCCCGGGCCCAGTGCGCCGATCCGCAGCTTCACATGGCGGAGTCGCAGCCCTCCGGCGTACGGCTGGTGCTGCGCACCCGCGCCACGGCCGTCGAACTCGACACCCTGCCCACCAAGCGCGTCTACACCGGCGCCCCGCCGCGCCCGGACGGCGTGTACGACCTGCTCGTGGACGGACGCCCGGCCGGCCGCGCCGTCGCCGCCGGCGGGGACACCCTGACGGTCGACATGGCCACCGGCGCCACCGAGCGGCGGCCCGGTCCGGTCGCCACCGTGCGCTTCACCGGCCTGCCGGACGAGGTCAAGGACGTGGAGATCTGGCTGCCACACAACGAGACCACCGAACTGGTCGCGCTGCGCACCGACGCGCCCGTCGAACCGGCGCCCGACCGGGGCCGGGCGGTGTGGCTGCACCACGGCAGCTCGATCAGCCACGGTTCGGACGCCGCGACCCCCACCACCACCTGGCCGGCGCTGGCCGCCTCGCTCGGCGGGGTGGAGCTGATCAACCTGGGTCTCGGCGGCAGCGCCCTGCTCGATCCGTTCACCGCACGCGCGCTGCGCGACACGCCCGCCGATCTGATCAGCGTCAAGCTCGGCGTCAACCTGGTCAACACGGACCTGATGCGGCTGCGTGCCTTCGGGCCGGCCGTCCACGGCTTCCTCGACACCGTCCGGGACGGGCACCCCGGCACTCCGCTGCTCGTCGTCTCGCCGGTCCTGTGCCCCATCCACGAGGACACGCCGGGCCCGAGCCTGCCCGACCTGTCCGCCCTGAGTTCGGGACGGCTGCGGTTCCGTGCCGCCGGGGACCCGGCGGAGGTCGGGCAGGGCAAGCTCACCCTGCGCGTGATCCGGGAGGAGCTGGCCCGGATCGTGCGGGAGCGGGCCGCCGAGGACCCGCATCTGCACTACCTCGACGGCCGCGAGCTGTACGGAGAGGCCGACTTCGCCGAGCTGCCGCTGCCCGACGGCCTCCACCCGGACGCCGCCGCCCACCGCCGGATCGGCGAGCGCTTCGCCGAGCTCGCCCTCGCCCCCGGCGGCCCGCTCGGGCGAGGGTCCGGCCGACCGGCGCCTCACGCCAGGTAGGCGAAGACGACCAGGTTGTCCTTGTAGTCCCGGACCTTGTGGTCGTAGTCCCCGGCGCAGGTGATGAGCCGGACCTCGGGGCGGTCGGCGTCGGCGTACACGCGGTCGCTGGGGAAGGCGTCCTTGGCGAAGGTCTCCGTGTCGTACACGACGAACTCCGCCTTCCGCCCGTCCGCCCGGTCGACGGTGAAGCGGTCGCCGCGCCGGAGCTCGTAGAGGTTGGCGAAGACGGCCGCCGACGTCACCGTGTCCACGTGACCGGCGAGGATCGCGGTGCCCTTCTCGCCGGGCGTGACGCCGTCGGCGTACCAGCCGACCAGGTTGGTGTCGCCCGCCGGCGGCGGCTTGAGCTGACCGTTGGAGGCGAGCACGAGGGGGACGAAGGGGGCGTCCACGGAGATCCTCGGGATGACCAGACGGGTCGGCGTGGCGCGGGGCAGCGAGCGGTCGGCCTGGTCCGTGCCGGTGGGCTCCGGGTCCGGTTCTTCGGTGCCGGCCGGCGCGCCGGCGCTCACCGTGGTGCCGCCGGGCGCCTGCGGGACGTCGCCGTCACCGTGGTGGCCGCCGAACACGCTCACGGCGATGAAGACGATCGCCACGCCCCACAGGGTCAGCCGCCCGCCGCGGCCGGTGCCCTGAGCGGCCGGTGCCTGTCCGGCGGGGGCCGGTGGCGCCGGGGTGGAGGGGTCCGGGGAAGAGGGGTCTGCTGCCATCGGACATCACCTCATTCGGGCGCGGCAGCACGGGCGTCGGGTCTGGCTCCTCGGGGGGCGCGGGCCGCCGGCGCGGGGCTCGCCGGCGGCGTCGCGGCCCTGAGAGGAGAGGTGGCCGGTCAGGACGCCGGCCCGGCGGCCTTCCTGCGGCGCATCGCGTACAGGCCGGTGGCGCCTACGGCGAGCACGGCCAGACCGCCCGCGGTGACCCCGGAGGAGGCGAGGGCGCCGCCTCCGGTGTGCATGCCGCCGTGCGGCTTGCCGTGTTCGCCGCCTTCCCGGCCGCCACCTTCCCGGCCGCCGTCCTCCCTGCCGCCACCGTCCCGGCCGCCGTCCTCCTTGCCGCCGCCGTCCCGGCCGCCGTCCTCCCTGCCGCCGCCGTCCCGGCCGCCGTCCTCCTTGCCGCCGCCCTTGTCCTTGTCCCGGTAGGTCTCGGGGTCGAACCTGCTGTCGCCGCCCGAGCCCCAGTCGTCACCGCCCCGGACCGCGGCGAGCGCACCGCCGCCCGTGTGCATTCCGCCGCGCGGACCGCCGTGGCGGCGGCCGCCGTCGTCCTCACTGCTGTAGTCGTTGTCGTAGTCCTTGCCGGAACCCTTGCCGGATCCCCTGTCGTGGTCCCGGCCGGAACCCTTGTCGTGGCCGCTGTCGGAGTCGCTGTCGTGCTCCCTGCTGTACGAGGAGTCGTCCCGGCCGCCGCCGTCCGCGGCCGCCAGAGCGGCGCCGGGCGTGGCGAAGGCCAGGGCGGCGGAGGCGGCCGCCGTGGCGAGAAGAATGCGGGCAGAGCGCATATCGGTGTCCTTCCGCCGTGACCGGGCAGCGGATACGTCATCAGCTGAATGGACCCGGCCTCGACATGAACCACCGTCAGTCAGGCCCTTGCCGCGCACCATCCGGGCGGCCCAGCCGGGTCATCGAGCCACCCGTCTGTCCCAGCGACACGCCGGAGCACCCCCCGTCCGGGGCAGTGCGCGTCACCCGGCCGCGGGCAGGCCGGCCCGCCGGGTCCGGCACCGCCGTCCCCCTTCCGGGCCGATCCGGGCCACGGCGGCGGTGGCATGCATGTCGGTGACCCGACGACCCATCACATGACGGCGGGGCCGCCGTTTCCCGGTCCCCCGAGAAGGGGGCCACGCCATGCCCCGCGTCACCCCGGCCGCCCGGCGACCGGCCCACCGCTTCCTCGCGGCCGCGCTGGGCGCGCTGACCGGGGCCGCCGCGGTCGCGGCGCCGGCCCGGGCCGACGTGGGCGAGGTGACGGTGCATCCGATCACGACCACCGCCGGCACGTTCCCGGCCGGCATCACCGCGGGACCGGACGGGGCGCTGTGGTTCGCCGGGTCGGGGACCGGCCGCATCGGGCGGGTGAGCACCGGGGGCGAGGTCACCGACTTCCCCGCCTCGGGCCCGGACAGCCTTCCCCTCGACATCACGGCCGGCCCCGACCGGGCGCTGTGGTTCACCGAGGCGAGGGCGAACCGGATCGGCCGGATCACCACCGCCGGCCGGCTGACGCGGTTCCCGGTGCCAACGCCGGACGGCTTCCCGGCGGGCATCGCGCCCGGGCCGGACGGCGCCCTGTGGTTCACCGAGCAGAACGGCAACCGGATCGGCCGGATCACCACCGCCGGCCGGATCACCGAGTACCCGGTGCCGACCCGGGACGCCTCCGTGCGCTCCATCGCGGCCGGCGCCGACGGCGCGCTGTGGTTCACCGAGGCGGCCGGCGGCAGGATCGGGCGGATCGGCGTCACCGGGCGGATCACCGAGTTCCCGCTCCCCCGCGAGGCCGGTTTCCCCGACGCGATCGTCGCCGGGCCCGGCGGCATGTGGTTCACCGCGTCCGGCCGGGACCCGGTCGGCCGGATCGACCCATCCGGGCGGCTCACCTGGTTCCGGCCGCCCGAGCCGGACAGCGGCCCGGCCGGCGTCACGCGCGGGCCCGACGGCCGGGTGTGGTACGCCGACCAGGCCGGCCGGATCGCACGGATCGACCCGGCCGGCACGATCACCTCGTTCCCGGTGCCCGGCGGCGCCGACGGAGTGCCGTTCCGCGTCACCGCGGGCCCCGACGGCGGCGTGTGGTTCACCGAACTGCTCGGCAACGCCGTGGGACGGTTCGGGGTCCTGCCACGCCGGCCCCGTCACGGGGGTGGGCCCGTGACGCTGCGGACGCCCGGAGGGCCCTTGTCATGACCGCCATGGTCGGCTGAGCGCCGGGACGGTCAGACCGCCCTCACCTCGAGCCCGCAGTTCGAGCAACTGGTAGGAGTCGTAGGGCTGGTCGACCCCCGCTCCAGTGCTGTGTGGGCGCCTTCCGGGCCGAGTTGGTAGAGGGAGGGCTGCCATTCAGAGCGGAGGTGGCTCTCGTCGGCGGTCAGGTAGGGTGAAATCGAACAATTCGGCTGGCACAGGAGAAAAGGTGAATTTCCATTCAGCATTTCTCCCCGGTGCCCTCCCTGAGTACTTCCGCACCAGCCAGGTGCCAATGCGGGGAATTTCGCCCTGGCGACGCACCTGGACGCCATAAGCGATTACATCCACGGATTCCTCGGCCGCGTGACCGGCCGCCGAGGACGAGGAGGGTGAGCGGTGGCCACCTTGATCTCAGTCAACGTAGGGATGCCCAAGGACGTCTCCTGGCACGGCAGGACCGTGTACACCGGGGTGCACAAACAGCCCGTGTCCGGGCCGCGGATGGTGAGACGGCTGAACATCGACGGAGACGGTCAGGGCGACCTGGGCGGACACGGCGGGGAAATGCGGGCCGTGCTGGTCTACCAGCTCGACTCGTACCGCTTCTGGTCCGAGGAACTGGGCCGGGACGACCTGACGCCGGGCAGCTTCGGGGAGAACTTCACGGTCGACGGGCTCGCCGACGACGAAGTGTGCATCGGCGACCGGTACCGGATCGGCGGAGCCCTTCTGGAGGTCTCGCAGCCACGGGTGACCTGCTACCGAGTCGGCATGCGGCTGAACGAACCGCGCATGGCGGCGCTGCTGGTCGCCCACCACCGGCCCGGCTTCTACCTGCGTGTCATCGAAGAGGGCGAGGTGGAGGCGGGGCAGCAGATCGTCAAGGTCTCCACAGGCCCGGAAGCCATGACCGTCGAGGAGATCGATTCCGTCCTCTACCTCTCCGGGCACACTCCCGACCAGGTACGCCGCGCACTGCGCATACCGGCTCTCAGCCCGGGCTGGCAGGGCTCGATGCGCGACCTGCTCGAACAGGCCGGCAAGGGCGCGACCGCGTCGTCCGGCAGCGCCGGCCTCACCGTCGCGGCCGGCGTCCCGCCTCCGGCGTGGCGCGGCTTCCGTCCGCTGACCGTCACGGACGTCCGCCCCGAGAGCGAGAACGTGATCTCCCTGAGTCTGGCCGCGGCTGACGGCTCCGCCCTGCCCGCCGCGCTGCCTGGACAGTTCCTGACCGTGAAGGTGCGCACCGCCGAAGACGGGACGTCCCTGATCCGCAGCTACTCGCTGTCGGGCCGGCCCGGTACGGGCACGTACCGGATCAGCGTGAAGGTGGAACCACACGGCCTGGCGAGCACCTACGTGCGCGCGCACGTCCGGACCGGGGACAGCCTGGAGTTCGCCGCACCGCGCGGCACCTTCTGCCTGCCCAGGGGTGACACGCCGGTCGTGCTGGTGTCCGCCGGCATCGGGGCGACTCCCGTGCTGGCCATGCTGCACGCACTGGCGGACGCCTCCCCCGGCAGACAGGTGTGGTGGCTGCACGCCGCCCGCAACGGCCGTGAGCATCCCTTCGCCCAGGAGGTACGTGACCTGGTGGCACTCCTGGCCGACGCACGCTCCGTCGTCTACTACAGCAGGCCCGACCGAGCCGACCAGCGCGGCAGGGACTACTCGGAAGAGGGCCGCATCTCCAGCGAGCGGATCCTCGGTCTGGGCCTGCCCGCCGATGCCGACGCCTGCGTCTGCGGGCCGGCGGCGTTCATGGACAGCATGACCGACGCGCTGGTCAAGGCGGGCCTGCGGCCGTCCCACGTGCACACCGAGAACTTCAGCGGCGGCCCCTCCCTCACTCCGGGGATCAAGAGCGCGCCCGCCGCGAGGGCGCCACACCAGCCGGAAGGCGCGCCCGGCACCGGTCCCTCCGTCTCCTTCGCCCGCAGCGGGCTGACCGTCGCCTGGAACGACGACCGGAGCTCCCTGCTGGAACTCGCGGAAGCATGCGACGTCCCGGTCCAGTGGTCGTGCCGCACCGGCGTCTGCCACACCTGTGAGCTGGCCATGATGTCCGGGGCCGTCGACTACTCCCCGGACCCGGTCGAGCCGCCGGGCGAGGGCAACATCCTCATCTGCTGCAGCAGACCCGCGCAGGACGTCGTCCTGGACCTCTGACACCTGCCCGCCCCGCACGGGCAGGCCTTGCCGGCGGGAGGAGACTGGGCGAGCGCACCCGGCGCCGACGGCCGCCGGAGCCTCGAAGGCGGCTGAAACCGCCGGTACAACGGCCGAAGTGTCCTCGGAAGAGCCTCATGCGGCGGCCGTACGCTGAGTCGGTGGTCGACCGAGACGAGGATCCAGGGCGGGTGGTGTCCCGGCTCACCGGGCGCCGGGTCACGGCGGCGCGGGCGGGGTCCGGGTCGCCGGCCGAGGTCACGCTCGAGGGCGGGACGGTGGTGATGGTCAAGCGCGGTGACGCCCCTGGCGCCGTGCGCGCCGAGGTGGCCGGGCTGCGCTGGCTGGACGAGGCGGGCGCGGTGCGGGTGCCTGCGGTGCTCGGCCACGACGAGCGGTGGATGGTCACCGAGCGGGTGCCGGCCGGGCGGCCGGACGACGAGGCGGCGCTGCGTTTCGGCCGCGCCCTGGCCGCCCTGCACGCCGCCGGAGCGCCCGCTTTCGGCGCGCCGCCGCCCGGCGGGCCCGAGGAGGCGTACATCGGCGCCGCGCCCATGCGCAACACGCCGGCGGCCCACTGGCCGGAGTGGTATGCCGGGCAGCGGGTGCTGCCGTACCTGCGTGCCGCGGTCGACGCCGGCGGCCTGCGGCACGAGGAGGCCGCGGTGATCGAGCGGGTCAGCGCGCGGCTGCCGGAACTGGCGGGGCCGGCCGAGCCGCCCGCCCGGCTGCACGGCGACCTGTGGAACGGCAATGTGCTGTGGGGCGCGGACGGGGAGGTACGGCTCATCGACCCGGCCGCGCACGGCGGGCACCGCGAGACCGACCTGGCGATGCTCCGGCTGTTCGGCTGCCCCCGGCTGGACCGGGTGCTGGCCGGCTACACGGAGGCCGCGCCCCTGGCGGACGGATGGCGGGAGCGGATCGCCCTGCACCAGCTCTTCCCGTTGCTGGTGCACGTGGTGCTGTTCGGACGCGGGTACGCCGGACAGGCCGTCGCCGCGGCGCGCGGGGCCCTGGCCGGATGAATCGGCGGCGGGGCGCAGCCTCGCGGCCCCGGCCGGCGTCCTAGTAGCTGATGCCCGCGAACGGCCCTGCTCCTGACCGTGGTTACGGAGCGTGAGGAAACCAATCACCCGTTCGATTCGTATAAGGACGTGAAAGCCGAATCAGGGAGAGACCAATGCAACCGTTCACGCTCAACTACGCGCGCCCCGCTGTGCAGTTGGACGTCACCACACCGTACGCGTACGACTCCGGACTGCAGTTGAACGTCCTCCCGGACGGGCGGATCGCCGCCGCCGACCACGCCACGCTGAGAGCGCTGGGGACGACGACCTCAACCGCGGGGTCCAAGACGCACTTCGACGACTGACCGCGGGCCCACGGAAGATGACCGTGCTCATCCTGACCAGTGAAGAGGACGTGACGGCGGACATGGTGGTGCTCCGGCTGGGCGAGGCCGGCGTGCCGGTGGTCCGGCTGGACCCCGCCGACCTCACCAACGGGGTCTCCCTGTCGGGCGAGTTCGTGCACGGCGCCAGTCGCGGGCACCTGTCCGTCGGCGGGCGCCTGGTGAGCATGGACGGCCTGCGCTCCGTCTGGGTGCGCAGGCCCGGGGACGCGGCCGCCCGTGCCGCCCAGCCGTCCGCCTGGCTGACGGAGGAATCGGCCCAGGCGCTGTACGGCATGCTGCGCTCCACCGGCGCACGCTGGATGAACCATCCGGACGCGGCCCACCGCGCCCGGCACAAGCCGTGGCAGCTGCGGCTCGCGCAGGTCTGCGGCCTGGCCGTGCCGGCGACGCTGATCACGACGTTTCCGCAGGCGGCCCGGGAGTTCGCCGAGCGCTTCCCGGACCTGGTGGTCAAGCCGGTCTCCGGCGCGCACCCGCAGGAACCGCCCCGGGCGGTGCCCACCAGCCGGGTCGCGCCGGACGCCGACTTCACGGCCGTCGCCTTCGGCCCGACGCTGCTGCAGCGGCGGATACCCAAGCGGGCCGACATCCGGCTCACCGTCGTCGGCGACCGGCTGCTCGCCGCGCGCAAGCCTGCCGATCCCGACGGCCACCCCGACGACGTGGACGTGCGCTTCGCGCCGTCGGTCTCGCCGTGGCTGCCGGCGGACGTGCCGCCGCGGGTCGCCGAGGCCGTCCACCGCTATATGAAGGACGCCGAACTCGCTTACGGCGCCTTCGACTTCGCCGAGGACGGGGACGGGATCTGGTGGTTCCTGGAGTGCAACCAGTCGGGCCAGTTCGGCTTCGTCGAGATGGACACCGGCCAGCCGATCGCCGAGAGCATCGCGCGGTGGCTGGCGGGCGGGGGCGGGACGGCGGCGCCGGACCCGGGCGGTGACCGGGACGCAGCGCCGTGACGGCGCGGAGTACGGTCCGGAGGATGGAGGACAACATGCGCATAGGACTGCTCGGAACGGGCCCCTGGGCCGAGGCGGCCCACGCCCCGGCCCTCGCCGGGCACCCCGGCCTGGACTTCGCCGGGGTGTGGGGCCGCCGCCCGGAGGCGGCGGCGGGGCTCGCGGACCGGTACGGCGTGCGGGCGTACGACGACGTGGACGCGCTGCTCGCCGACGTGGACGCGGTCGCGCTGGCGCTGCCCCCGTCCGTGCAGGCGGAGCTGGCGGTGCGGGCCGCGCGGGCGGGCCGCCATCTGCTGCTGGACAAGCCGCTGGCGGCGGGGGTGGCCGCGGGGCGCGCCGTCGTCGAGGCGGCGGAGCGGGCCCGGGTCGCCTCCGTGGTGTTCTTCACCACCCGCTTCCAGAAGGAGCCGGAGGCGTGGATCGAGGAGCAGGCCGCCACGGCGGGCTGGTTCACCGCGCACGGGCAGTGGCTGGGGGCGGTGTTCACCGGTGACAGCCCGTTCGCGAACTCTCCCTGGCGGCGGGAGAAGGGCGCACTGTGGGACGTGGGACCGCACGCGCTCTCCCTGCTGCTGCCGGTGCTCGGCGATGTCCGGCAGGTGGCGGCCGCGGCGCACGGCCCCGCCGGCACCGTGCACCTGGTCCTCGAACACGCGACGAGCGCGACGAGCACGCTCACCCTGAGCCTGTCGGCCCCGCCCGCGGCGGCCGGGGCCGACCTCGAACTGCGCGGCGAGGCCGGGGCGGCGGTGCTGCCGAGGAGCTCCGAGGGCGCGGTCCCCGCCCTCGCCCGCGCCGCCGACGCCCTGATCACCGCGGCCCGCACCGGCCGCCCCCACCCCTGCGACGCCGCCTTCGGCCTCCGCGTCACCGAGATCCTCGCCTCGGCCGAGTCCCGCCTGACCGACCCGCTCCCCGACTAGCCACCGGGGCCGTCGTATGCGGTGGGCCGATGGTCGCGGGATGCGGCGGGCCGGTGGTCGCGGGATGCGGTGGTCGTGGGGTGCGGTGGGCCGGTGGTCCCGGGATGCGGTGGTCGCGGGATGCGGCGGGTCGGTGGTGGCGGTTCGACCCGCTGGGGCGGCGCGGCCGGTGCGTGGTCGCGGAGGGAGGTGGGGGCCCCGGGGGCGGCGTAGCGTGGGAACGTGACTTCGGTGCGCGGCGGGGCGTCGCGTCGGGACGTGGAGGACCGTGGCTGGCTGCGGGGTGCGCCGCCGCCGCGCTGGGTGCGGATGCTGCCGGTGGTGCTGCTGGTGGTGGTGACCGCGGCCACGCTCGCCACGCCGAAGGCGCGGGATGTCGGGTTCCTGCTGGGCGCCATCCCGCCGCTCGCGGTCCTGTCGTACGGGCCGTGGGCCACAGCCGCGCTCGGCGGCGCGGTGGTGGTGGTGCTGAACGTGCCTGCCACGCACCTGAACCGCCCCGGCAACACCGACCTGCTCACCATCGTCTTCGTCGCCCTGCTGAGCGTGTTCGTGTCCTATGTGCGCAGTCACCGGGACGCCCAGCTCGCCGTGGAGCGGGCGATCGGGGAGGCCGTGCAGCGGGCGGTGATGCCGCCGCTGCCGGAGCGGGTCGGGCGGATCGGGTGCGCCGGCTTCTACCGGGCCGCGCAGGACGGGACGCTGGTGGGCGGTGACTTCTTCGACGTGCGGGACGGCCCCGGCGGGGTCCGCGCGGTGATGGGCGACGTACGGGGGCACGGCCTGGCGGCGATGGCGACGGTGGTGTCGCTGATGGGCGCGTTCCGGGAGGCGGCTCTCGACCAGCCCGGCCTCGAGGGGGTCGCGGCCCGGATGGACCGCAGGCTCGCGGTCGACTCGGCGGGCGACGGGCAGACGGAGCTGTTCGCCACCGCCGTGCTGCTGGAGTTCACCGGTGACGGCGGCGCCGTGCGGGTGCTGGCCTGCGGTCATCCGCCGCCCGTGCTGCTGCACGCCGGACAGGCCCGCGAGGTGACGGTGACCCCCGGGCCGCCGCTGGGCATCGGGCTGGTCGGTCTGGATCCGCCGAAGGAGGTCACGCTCGTCCTCGCGACGGGTGACCGGCTGCTGCTGGCCTCGGACGGGGTGTGGGAGGCGCGGAACGCCTCGGGCGCCTTTTATCCGCTGCCCGAGCGGCTCGCCCGTCTCGCCGGCGCCGGCGAGGCCGAACTGCCCGGCGCGGTGTGGGCGGACCTGGCCCGGCTGGGCTACGAGGTACGCGACGACGTCACCATGCTGGTGCTGACGCCCCGGCGTCCGCCCGCCTGACCGGCCGGGCGGCGCCGTGCAGCGTCGCGCCGGTCAGCCCACGTCCCACAGGAACCGGTGGGTGTGGATCCCGAAGTACGGGAAGGACTGGATCTCGCGGACACCCTCGACGGGCCGGACCACGTCGTTGACGAAGTCCAGCAGGTCCTTGGGGCCGGGCGCGACCACCTCGGCGAACAGGTCGAAGCCGCCCGAGGTGAGCACCGAGTAGACCACCTCGGGGCGGGCGGCGAGCGCGTCGGCGACGGTGCGCGGGTCGCCGTCGACGCCGATGCCGAGCAGGGCCATCGCCTGCCCGCCCATGGCCATCGGGTCGGTGACGCCGACGACCTGGACCGCCTTGGAGTCCAGCAGGCGCTGCAGTCGCTGCCGGGCCGCCGAGGCGGACAGGCCGACCTTCGGGCCGAGGTCGGCGTAGGCGATGCGGCCGTCGGTCTGCAGCTCGCGCAGGATGGCGCGGTCGATCTCGTCCATCGGGTGCCGGCCGTCCTCTCTCACTCCGCCAGTTCGGCCAGGGCCGCAGCGAAGACCTCGGTGTGGGTGTCGACGTCCTGCTCGGTGGTGTCGGGGCACATGAGCGCCATGTTGTGGAACGGGGTCAGCAGGATGCCCCGGTTGGCGAGGTACAGGTGCAGGAAGTCCTCCAGCTCCGGGTCGGCGGCGCCCGCGGACTCGGTGCCGGTGCGGGGCGCCGGTGCGGCGAAACGGTACTCGGTGCGGGCGCCGAGCCGGCTGACCGACCACGGCAGCCGGTGGGCCTCGATGCCGGCCCGGACGCCCGCCTCGAAGCGTTCGCAGAGCGCCGTCATACGGGCGAAGGCCTCGTCGGTGAGCACGTGCTCCAGAGTGGCGCGGGTCGCGGCGACCGACAGGGCGTTCCCGGCGAGGGTGCCGCCGACGCCGCCCATGTCCACCAGGTCGAGGTCGTCGCGGCCCAGCAGCCGGTCGGCCAGCTCGGCGGACAGGCCGTACGCGCCGGCCGGGATGCCGCCGCCGATCGCCTTGCCGATGGTCAGCAGGTCGGGTTCGAGGCCCCAGGCGGCCGTGCAGCCGCCCGGGCCGGCGGAGAAGGTGTGGGTCTCGTCGTTGATCAGCAGCACCCCGTGGCGCCGGGTCAGCTCGCGGACGCCGGCGAGGTAGCCGGGCTCGGGCAGCACGATGCCGATGTTGGTGAGCGCGGGTTCCATGAGGACGGCGGCGACGTCGCCGTGGGCCAGCTCGCGCTCCAGCCCCTCCAGGTCGTTGAACTCGGCGACCCGGCTGGTCAGGGTGACGTCGCACGGCGCGCCGACGTTGCCGGGGCGGTCCGTGCCCCGGCCGTCGGGACCGACGACGATCAGCGACTCGTCGACGCTGCCGTGGTAGCAGTAGCTGTTGACCAGGATCTTCGGGCGTCCGGTGACGGCCCGGGCGAGCCGGATCGCCCACCGGTTGGCGTCGGTCGCGGTCAGCGAGAAGCTCCAGCGGGCCAGGCCGAAGCGGCGGGTCAGCTCGGCGCCGACCCACTCGGCGTCCTCCGTGGGCAGCATGGCGGTGGCCCCGCCCAGCGTCGCGTACCGGTGCTGGACCGCCTCCGTGACCGGGGCCGGCGAGTGACCGGCCATGGCGCCCGTGTCTCCGAGGCAGAAGTCGATGTACTCGTGCCCGTCCACGTCGGTGACCCTGGCCCCGCGCGCCCCGGCGAGGTAGCGGGGGAAGGCGCCGGCGGTCTTGTTCATCCAGGTCATCGGGACCCGGCCGAAGAGGTGGTCGGCTCCGGCGTAGGCGGCCCGTGAGCGCGGGTTGCGGCGTTCGGCCTCGGCGCTCTCGCGGGCCAGGAGGGCGTGCAGACGCGTGCGGTCCATGAAGTACCTCGTACGAGCTGGGCGACGGAACAGCGTGAGCGTACGACCGGAAACACACCTTCAGCAAGGCCTGACGCTCGAATCGAGCGTCGCGGCAATCGATTCTGCCGTCGGGTGGTGATGCGGCAGGGGGATGGCCGAGCAGCCCCGTCAAACGCCAGGCCGCGCCACCCCTTCCGCCGGATAGAAATATCTACGAGCATGCATATGCCGGGTTGACGTGCGGACGCGCCGAGTGCCCGGTCATGACCGTTTCCCGCGCCGGGGGCGGTCGAGCGCGGAGCACCCGGAGCAGTGCATGAGGAACGCGATGTGGATGCGGGGCGTGGAGTGGCTCGCCGCGGCGGCGGCCGATCCGCGCGCCTGCAAGTGGCAGTGGGACCACGGCGACGGCATCTCGGTCCTGGAGGCGGGCCGCTTCTGGGACGTGCTGAGCGTGCCCGACCGGCTCGGCCTGCTCACCCTCGACCTGCTGTGGCGGCCCGCGCTGCCCGTGCCCGGCCCCACCCTGGTGGACACCGCCGCCGGGCGGGTCGGGTTCTTCCTGCCGCCCGATCCGGCCGGCGGCTGGGTCGGCGCCGGGCTGCGGTACGCGGCCAAGGGGTCCTGGGTCGCCGTACCACCGCCGTACCGGGCCGCCCGTTCACTGGAGTGGCTGGTTCCGCCGGACGGCACCGGTGCGCTGCACACGCCCGGCACCCTGGAGGCGGCGCTGCGGCAGGCCAACGGCCTGCTGGCGGTCACCGCCCCGCTGTGCGGGCGGTAGGGCCTGTCCGCGGGAACGGGAGCGGGGCACCGACCGGTCCCCCGTGCCGGTCGTGCCCCGCGGACCTCCGACGTTACGCGCGGGAGCCGGCGACGGGTACCGCGTCCGTGCCCGTCCCGCGGCGCCGGGGACTCACTCGTGCACAGCCGAGTCCGGTTGACCCCGGTTCGCCCCGCCGAGGCCGGGAACGGTGAGGGCGCCGGTGGCCAGGTGGGCGAGGACGACCTCGTACAGGTCGCCGCCGCCGGCCAGCAACTGGCGTTCCAGCACGGGTTCGGCGGCCCGAACGTGTTCGCGCACGGTCTGCGCGTGGACCCCGAGCTCCCGTGCCGCGCGTTCGGCGTTGGCGTCGGCGGCGAGCCAGGCGCGCAGGGTGCGGCGCAGATCGCGGCCGTCGCCGTCGAGGCGGCCCAGGAGGTCCGCTGCCCAGCCGCGCAGCGCCGGCGGGGCGAGCAGGTCGCCGAACCGGACGCCGCCCGGCGGGTCCGGCTGCGTGCCGCCGGGGTCGTACGGCCCGCGCGCCGCCTCCGAGTCGAGCGCGAGCCGGACGGCGGCCCGGGTGGTGAGACCGGAGAAGTCCGTGCCGGTCAGCGTCTCCACGCGGTCCATGCGGGCGCGGACGGTGTTGCGGCTGACGCCGAGCACCTTGGCCGCGCTCACCGCGGTGAACTCAAGACCGAGCCGGGTGGTGGCGAGGAGCTCGGCGCGGGTGTGGTGGGGCAGCGTGTCGAGGGGGCGCAGCACCGCGGCGGACCAGGCGCCCAGCGCGGCCGGGTCCATGAGCCGCTCGGGGTGGGTGCGTTCGGCGTAGACGGCCGACTGGTCGGGGCGGAAGCGGGCGACGGCGAGGGCGCTGACGGCCTGGCCGTAGGCGGTGGCGGTGTGGGCGAGCCCTTGGCGCAGGCTGCCGCCGAGGAAGGTGCCGGGCCGGCCGTCGAGCAGGGACCGCAGCCGCTGCCCCGCCGTGGGCTCGGGGCTGACGACGATGACATGGCCGTCCATCGCGGGGCAGCGCACGACGAGCGCCCGGCCGCGGGTGGCGTCGGCGCAGGCGTCCGCGAGCGCGTCCCGTTCGGCGGGGGCGACCTCGACCACGTACACCCGGGCGGTGTCCGCCTCCAGCAGGCCCGGCCACAGGCCCGCGGCGACCCTGCGGGCGGAGACGATGTCCTCGACCATCAGCAACTGCAGGATGGCGAGCCGCAGATCGGCCGTGGCCCGGCGCAGCCGGTTTCCGGCACGGGTCAGTTCCCGGTGCCGCAGCAGGAGTTCGAGCACGCCGGCGGCGCGCGTCACGAGTTCGGCGGCCCGCCGGTCGAAGGGGTCCCGGCGGGATACGGCCAGTACGGCGGCCGGCCCCTGCTCGCGGTGGCGTACCGCGACCATGCGCACGTGGTGCTCGCCGTCGTCCAGGGCGGCCGCGGAGATCCGGCCGCCGCCCATGTCGGCGAGCACGGCGCCGTCCAGGGGCAGCGGCTCGCCCGCGAGGAGCCCGCCGTCGGCGTCCTGGAGGCACACCCGCGCCCGCAGGACCCGCCCGAGCCAGCCGGCTACCCGGTGCGGGTCACGGGCGGCGGGGCGCAGGTGGTCGAGGAGCTGTTCCGCCCAGTCCGCGGTGTGCGGCTCTTCGTCGCGGGGGCCCTCGTCGGCTCGGCCGGCCACCTCGTGCCCCTCCTCGTTCTCGCGTTGACCTCGGGTTTCGGACGTGGACGTTACCCGATTGGCCGATTCGCGCCGCCGGCGGTGCCGGGGACATGGCTCCGCCGGCGGTCCGGGGGGGGATGGACCGCCGGCGGAGGCGCCGCAGCCCGGTGGCGGGGGGAGGCCCCGGGCGGCTCTTCGCTCGCATGCCCCCTGATTCACGTCCTACACCCGGCGATTCAAGGGGACTTCCGGTGTGGGCCGGTCAGTCGCCGGCCGGCGTCCGGTGGACGCCTCCGGCGTCCCGTGACGGACGCAGCCCGGCCGCCGCGAGGAGGGCGCCCAGCAGGCAGAGCACCCCGGTGGCCACGGCGGACGTGTGCAGCCCGTTCATGAACGCCCGCTCGCTGCCCGTCACCACGGCCGCCCGCAGCGCCTCCGGCATGCCGCCGGAGACGGGGGCGACGCCCATCGCCACGGCGTCCTCCGCCCCGGCCAGTTTCCCGGCGAGGGCCTGCGGAACGCCGGCGCCGGCCAGCTCGGTGCGGAGCGTGGCGCCCACCCGGGCGCTGATGACGGAGACCAGAACGGAGGTGCCGAGCGCCCCGCCGATCTGCAGGGTGGTGGCCTGGAGTCCGCCGGCCACCCCGGCGTCGCGCACGGGCGCGTTGCCGACGATCGCGTCGGAGGACGCGGACATCACCATGCCCACGCCGAGGCCGAGGGCGACGAACGGCGGCCACATGGTGGCGTAGGCGGAGTCGCCGGACCAGGTGAGCATGCCGAGGCAGGCGGCGGCCTGGAGCAGCATGCCGAGCGGCATGCACAGCCGGGCGCCGAAGCGCTGGGTCAGGGCGGCCCCCAGCGGGGAGGCGACGAGCGAGGCGAGGCTCAGCGGCAGCGTGTGCACGCCCGCCTGCACGGGCGTCAGTCCCCGTACGTTCTGCAGGTAGAGCATGATGAAGAAGATGCCGCCCAGCATGACGAAGAAGTTGAGCGCGGTGACGACGGCGCCGACGGCCAGCGGACGGCTGCGGAAGAGCCGCATCGGCAGCAGCGGATGCTCGGTCCGCGTCTCGACACGGACGAAGACGGCGAGGACCAGCGCCCCGGCGAGGACCGCCCCCCAGGTGCCCGCGGACGTCCAGCCCCAGGTCTCGCCCTTGACGACGCCGAAGACCACGGCGATCAGGCCGAGCGCGAGCAGGACGACCCCGGTGACGTCGAACCGGTGGTGACCGGTGGAGTTCTTCGAGCGGGGCAGCACGAACGCGCTGAAGGCGCAGGCGAGTACACCGATCGGCAGGTTGATGTAGAAGACCGACTGCCAGTTCACGTGCTCGACCAGCAGTCCGCCGACGATCGGGCCGAGCGCCGTGGAGACGGCGGAGACCATCGCCCAGATGCCCACCGCCATGGCGAACCTGCGCGGCGGGAACACCGCGCGCAGCAGGCCGAGGGTGTTGGGCATGAGCAGTCCGCCGAAGACGCCCTGCAGGGCGCGGAAGGCGACGACGCCGGTGATGGAGCCGGACAGGCCGATGGCGACGGAGGCCAGGGCGAACCCGGCGACGCCGACGAGGTAGAAGGCGCGCCGGCCGAACCGGTCGCCGAGCTTGCCGCCGAGGATGAGGGTGGCGGCGAGGGCGAGCAGGTAGGAGTTGGTCACCCACTGCAGCTCGGCGGTCGAGGCGTGCAGCCGGCGGCCGATCTCGGGGTTGGCGATCGCGACGACGGAGCCGTCGAGCTGGACCATGAACAGGCCGAAGGCGACGGCGCACAGGGTGAGCCAGGGGTTGGACCGGCGCCGGGCGGCGGCGGTGGGGGGCGCCTCGCCGGAGGCGGGCAGGGCGGAGTGATCCACGGAGGTGGACGGCATGCGAGAGCCTTGTCTGCTACGGGGGGAAGGACGACGGAAGCGGCGGTCGGCGGTCGGCGGGACCGCCGCCGCGCCCATGACGGCGCGCCCCTGGTACGCGCGCACTCGGCGGCGGGGCGGGTGAGGGCGGCCCCGGCGCGACGGGGCGCGGGGGCGCGGCGCCTGCCGTCAGTGGGCGGCGGGGTGCAGCCGGTGCGTCAGTGAGACGAGCGAGCCCAGGGCGGAGCCGATGGCGTCCAGTTCGCCCTCGGTCAGCGACAGCAGTCCCTCGGTGAGGTGGGAGACCTGCAGTGCGCGCACCTCGGCCAGGCGCCTGCGGGCGAGCGGCCTGAGGTGCAGGCGGGCGACGCGCCGGTCGGCGCCGTCCTGCCTGCGCTCCAGCAGTCCCCGGTCGGTGAGCTGGGAGACCAGGGCGCTGAGGTTGTTGGGTTTCATCAGCAGGGCGGCGGCCGCCTCGCGGACGGTGGCTCCCTCGTGCTCGGCGACGTAGCGCAGCAGGTTGAGCTGTCCCTCGGGCGGCTTGGGGTGCGCGTAGTCACGGGCGACGAGCCGGTCCAGGGCCCGGTGCAGCGACGGCAGGCAGTCGGCGAGCGCCGAGGCGACGCGTTCGACGTCCCGCTGGGGCGCGCTGGATCCGGGCATGAGGAGAAAGATAGGTATGACTTCATACCCAAGTCAAAACGGGCCGTGCCGTGCGGGCGTCACGGCGGGTGCGGCCCGGCCGCGCCCGCGGCATCCGGGCGGGGGCATTAAGCTCGGCGGATGGCGAAGTACTTCGACGTGCACCCCGAGAACCCGCAGCCGCGCAGCATCGGCCAGATCGTCGACGCGGTGCGCTCGGGGGCGCTCATCGCATACCCGACCGACTCCTGCTACGCGCTGGGCTGCCAGATCGGCAGCCGGGACGGCATGGAGCGGATCCGTTCGATCCGCCGGCTGGACGACCGGCACCACTTCACGCTGATGTGCCGGGACTTCGCGCAGCTCGGCCAGTTCGTGCGCGTCGACAACGACGTGTTCCGGGCGGTCAAGGCGTCGACCCCGGGCAGTTACACCTTCATCCTCCCGGCCACCCGCGAGGTGCCGCGCAAGCTGCTGCACCCGAAGAAGAAGACGGTGGGCGTGCGCATCCCCGACCACGTGGTCACCCAGGCCCTGCTGGCCGAGCTGGGCGAGCCGCTGCTGTCCAGCACCCTGCTGCTGCCGGACGAGGAGGAGCCGATGACCCAGGGCTGGGAGATCAAGGACCGGCTCGACCACGTGGTGGACGCGGTGGTCGACTCCGGGGAGTGCGGCACCGAGCCGACCACGGTGGTGGACTTCTCCGGCGGTGAGGCCGAGATCGTCCGGCGGGGCGCCGGGGACACGTCACGCTTCGAGTGACGGCGGGGCCGGCGCGGCCGGGTGGATCTTGCGTGGCAGCATGAGGCGTGCACGCGTGGCCGGCGGGCACCTGTGTCCCCCGGCCGATCCACCGGGAGGCTCCACACCATGACCGACGTACAGGGAACCGACGTCGACATCCCCACCGCCGACGGCGTCGCGGACGCCTATCTCGCCCATCCCGCCGACGGCCGGCCGCGGCCGGGGGTCCTCCTCTACCAGGACGCCTACGGGCTGCGGCCCTGGCTGCGCTCGATGGCCGACCGGCTCGCGGCCGCCGGCTACACGGTGCTCGTGCCCAACGTCTTCTACCGGCACGGCCGCACCCCGATCGGGGAGGTCCCGGAGTTCATCGACACCGCGGCCGATCCGACCATCTGGGAGCGGATCGGCCCGGTGATGGCCTCCCTCACCCCGGACCGGACCCGGCGGGACACGGACGCCTACCTGGACTGGCTCGCCGCCAGTCCGCTGGTCGCCGACGGCCCGGTGGCGCTGACGGGCTACTGCATGGGCGCGCGTCTCGCCCTGCGGACCGCGGCCACCCACCCGGACCGGGTCGCGGCCGCGGCCGGCTTCCACGGCGGGCGGCTCGCCACCGACGCCCCGGACAGCCCGCACCTGGGCGCCGGACACATCACGGCCGAGCTGTACTTCGGCCACGCCGACCAGGACCGGTCCATGCCCGAGGAGCAGATCCGGCGCCTGACGGACGCGCTCACCGCCGCCGGCGTACGGCATACCTCCGAGGTCTACCCGGGCGCCGGCCACGGCTACACGCAGGCGGACACCACCGCCTACGACCGGGAGGCCGACGAGCGGCACTGGGCCGCCCTGCTCGCCCTGCTGGAGCGCGCCTTCTGAGGTTCCCGGCGGCGTCCGCCCCGGCGCGGGCGCCCCGGCGGATCCTGCTCAAGTCATTGACATGCACGTGATCGACCGTAACTCTGAGAGCGCTCTCAGAACAGGTACGGACCAACCCCGTACCACCCCGACCCCACACGGAGGTGGAGAGTGCTCCCCGGTTACACGCGTCCCGTGCTGCCCCTGGCGGCCGCGGCGGCCCTGATGGGCGGTGTGCTCGTCCTGGGCACGCCGGACCCCGCCGGCGCCGCCGTCGCGGACACCATCCCCTTGAAGATCACAAACAACTCGGGCCGTTCCGGGCCCGTGTACGTGTACGACCTCGGCACCCAGCTCTCCTCGGGACGGCAGGGCTGGGCCGACGAGAGCGGCGCCTTCCACGCCTGGCCCGCCGGCGGCAACCCGCCGACCCCGGCGCCGGACGCGGCGATCACCGGCCCGGCGCCGGGACAGTCGAAGACCATCCGGATACCCAAGTTCTCCGGGCGGATCTACTTCTCCTACGGCCAGAAGCTCGACTTCCGGCTGACCACCGGCGGCCTGGTGCAGCCGGCCGTGCAGAACCCCTCCGACCCGAACCGCGACATCCTGTTCAACTGGTCGGAGTACACGCTGAACGACTCCGGTCTGTGGCTCAACAGCACCCAGGTGGACATGTTCTCGGCGCCGTACGCGGTCGGCGTGCAGCGCGCGGACGGCAGCGTGAGCACCACCGGCCACCTGAAGGCCGGCGGCTACAACGCGGTGTTCAACGCGCTGCGCGGCCAGTCGGGCGGCTGGTCCGGCCTGGTGCAGACCCGCTCCGACGGCACCGTGCTGCGCGCGCTCTCCCCGCTGTACGGGGTGGAGACCGGAGCCCTGCCGGCGAACGTGATGGACGACTACGTCAACCGGGTGTGGCAGAAGTACTCGACGTCGACGCTGACCGTCACGCCCTTCACCGACCAGCCGAACACCAAGTACTTCGGCCGGGTGTCGGGCAACGTCATGAACTTCACCAACACCTCCGGCGCCGTGGTCACCAGCTTCCAGAAGCCGGACGCGTCCAGCGTCTTCGGCTGCCACAAGCTGCTGGACGCGCCCAACGACCAGGTGCGCGGCCCCATCTCCCGCACGCTGTGCGCCGGTTTCAACCGCTCCACGCTGCTGAGCAACCCCAGCCAGCCCGACACCTCGGCGGCGAACTTCTACCAGGACGGCGTGACCAACCAGTACGCGCGCGCCGTCCACGCCCAGATGGCCGACGGCAAGGCGTACGCGTTCGCCTTCGACGACGTCGGCAACCAGGAGTCCCTGGTGCACGACGGCAGTCCGCAGCAGGCGTACCTGACGCTGGATCCGCTGAGCTGACGCGGGACGGTCCCGCACCCCGGAGGAGCTCCGGGGTGCGGGACCGCTGTGTGCTGTGATCAGCCGGTCGTCAGGGCGGTGTCGTCCACGACGAAGCTGGTCTGCAGGGAGGAGTCCTCGACGCCGTTGAACTTCAGCGTGACCGTCTGGCCCGCCAGCGAGGACAGGTCGAAGGACTTCTGGCTGTACCCGGAGGCCGCGTTGGCGTTCGAGTACGTCGCGAGGGTCTTCGAACCGGCGGTCACCGTCAGCTTGTCGTACGCGGTGGTGCCGCTCTCCGCGGTGTCGATGTGCAGGTAGAAGGTCAGGGTCGCCTTGCAGCCCGCGGGGATCGTCACCGACTGGGACACGGTGTCGGTGTGCGAGGACCCGTAGCCGTCGAGCCAGGCCTTGTACGAACCGCCGTGGGCGGCCTCACCGGTGTCGTTGGTGATGGCGCCGCTCGTCGCCGTCCAGCCGGTGCTGCCCGACTCGAAGCCCGGGTTGGCCAGCAGCTGGGACGAGGAGCAGCCGCCGCCGGTGGTGCTGACCGTCCAGCCGAAGGTCGCCGTGCCGGTCGCGCCGGTGGAGTCCTTCACCGTCACCGTGGTGCTGGAGGAGCCCGCGGTGGTGGGCGTGCCGGAGATCAGACCGGTCGAGCTGTTGATCGACAGGCCGGCCGGCAGGCCGGTGGCGCTGTAGGTGAGGGCGCCGCTGTTGGTGCTGCTCGCCTGGATCTGCAGGCTGACCGCGGTGCCGACGGTGGCGCTCTGGCTGCCCGGGTTGGTGACCGTCACGCCGCTGCTCGGCGGGTTGATGTGGCTGCCGACGTTGATGCCGGCGAAGGCGTTGCCCACCCCGGCGTACTCGGCGGAGTTGGTGCCGTACAGCGAGGCGGCCGCGTTCAGGGCGGCGGTGCGGGCGCCGGCGTAGTTGGTGCTCGACGTCATGTACGTGGTCAGCGCCTTGTACCAGATCTGCAGCGCCTTGGCGCGGCCGATGCCGGCGACGGCGACGCCGTCCGAGGTCGGGCTGTTGTAGGTGACGCCGTTGATGACCTTGGTGCCGCTGCCCTCGGACAGCAGGTAGAACATGTGGTTCGCGGGGCCCGAGGAGTAGTGCACGTCCAGGTTGCCGACGCCGGAGTACCAGCTGTCGGCGGAGCCGCCGTCCTTGCTGGGCTTGTCCATGTAGCGCAGCGGGCTGCCGTCGCCGTTGATGTCGATCTTCTCGCCGATGAGGTAGTCGCCGACGTCGGTGGAGTTGTTCGCGTAGAACTCCACGCCCGTGCCGAAGATGTCGGAGGTCGCCTCGTTCAGACCGCCGGACTCGCCGCTGTAGTTGAGGCCCGCGGTGTTGGAGGTGACACCGTGGCTCATCTCGTGGCCGGCCACGTCCAGCGACGTCAGCGCGTGGGTGTTGGACGTGCCGTCGCCGTAGGTCATGCAGAAGCAGCTGTCGTCCCAGAAGGCGTTGACGTAGCCGCTGCTGTAGTGGACCCGGCTGTAGGCGGCGACACCGTCGTTGCGGATGCCGCTGCGGCCGAAGGTGTTCTTGTAGAAGTCCCAGGTCTCCTGGGCGCCGTAGGCGGCGTCGGCGGCGGCGGTCTGGGTGTTGGAGCCCGAGCCGTTGCCCCAGACGTCGTCCGAGTCCGTCATCAGGGTGCCGGTGCCGGACGTCCCGCCGTTGAGCGTGTACGTCTTGTGGCCGCCGCGCGTGGTGTCGTAGAGCTGGTACGTCGAGCCCGACAGCGTGGTGCTGAGGCTGACCGAGCCGCTGTACTGGGTGTTGCCGGTACCGGTCTCGATGGCCTGGTAGCGGCTCAGCTCCTTGCCGGTGGCGGCGTCGGTGATGACGTGCAGCCGGCTGGGCGTGCCGTCGTCCTGGAGGCCGCTGACCACCGTCTCCCAGGCGAGCTTCGGGGTGCCGTCGCCGGCCCAGATCACCTTGCGGGCGCTGTCGGCGGCGGGCTGCTTCGCGTCGAGGGCCTTGGCGGTCTTCAGGGCCTTGGTCTCGGCGGCGGACTTGGCGAAGGTCGCGGTGGTGGAGGCGACCTTGACCGTGCGCTTGCTGTTGAAGGTGGTGCTCACCGTGCCCTTGGCCACGGAGGCCGGCGGGGTGTGCACCACGAGGTCGCCGCCGAGGACGGGCAGCCCGGCGTAGGTCCGCTCGTAACGCGTGTGCACGGTGCCGTCGTTGTCCTTGACGACATCCTTGACGACCAGCTTCTCCTTGGCGCCGAGGCCGAGGGAGCGCGCGGTCGTGGCGGTCCTCTGCTGGGCGCTCTTGATCAGCGCGGCGTGCTGGGCCGGGGAGAGCTTGGCCTCCAGACCGCCGGTGCGCAGGTGGCCGGCGTGGGGGGCGGAGGGCTTGGCTGCGGCCGGCACCGACTGGATGCCGACGGCGAGGAAGGCCGCGGTGGAGACCAGTGCGGCTCCGGCCAAGGCCCGTCTGTGGGGAAGACGACTCACTCGATTTCCTCCTGCTGCGGCCGCCGGGTAGCGGCCGGTGAGACCCGGGCAGACGGGTGTGCTGTCCGGGACGAGCTCAACTGTGTGGGGAAGCATGGAGCGTTCACGCGAAACCGACTGCGTGCTGGGGGAGAATGACAGCCTTGACTCGCGCATGTCAGCAGCGGCAGAGGCAATTCGAGGGTTTTCCCTACCCTGACCCCTGCGACGGCAGGGCGGGACGGATGCTCCGGCCGCGCCGGGCCGGCGCATGGTTCGGCGCAGGGCCCGGTCGACGCGGCTCGGCAGCACCGGACGGCGAAGTCCTCTGATTTTACCAGCACTTGACGCCGGGGCCCACCCTCCGGCCATGCACGGCACCGTTGTTACGGTGCACCGCGTGTCTGAATCCTCACGCGATACCGCCCGGGGCGCCGGCTGGGGCCCGTCCGAACCCGGCGTCTACCGGCGGCTGATGCCCGCTCATGTGGAGAAGCTGTCCTGGCTCGACCCGCGGGTCCTGTGGGCCGCCCGCAACGGGGTGCTCGCGTCGTGGTTCGGCGACCCGACCGGCCGCACCCGCGGCCGCCTGGTGGCCGAGCAGGAGGCGGCCGGGGCGCCCGCGGACAAGGTGGTGCGGCGGGACGTGCCGGACCGCTTCTCCTTCCTGGTCCTCGGGGACACCGGCGAGGGCGGCGCCTCCCAGTACGCCACCGTCCCCGGCCTGCTCGAGGCCGGCCGGGACACGGAGTTCGCGGTGATCGCGAGCGACGTCATCTACCCCGTCGGCAGCGCCGACGACTACGGCGTCAAGTTCTTCCGGCCGTACGAGGACTATCCCGCGCCCATCTACGCGGTACCGGGCAACCACGACTGGTACGAGGACCTCGGCGCGTTCATGCGGGTCTTCTGCGCCGACGCTCCCCCGCTGCCGCCCGCACCGCGGCCCCGCCCGCTCACCCGCGCCTGGTGGCGCACCCTGCTCTGGCACCGGGCGCGCCCGGCGGACGGCCGACGTCTGGCCGAGGCGAGGGCGCTGCGGTCGGCGCCGGCGCAGCGGGCCGTTCAGCCGGGGCCGTACTGGGCGATCGACGCCGGGCCGGTGCGGATCGTCGGCATCGACACCGGACTGCTGGGCACGATCGACGCCGAGCAGGGCGCGTGGCTGCGGGAGGTGTCCCGGGGACCGAAGCCCAAGATCCTGATCACCGGCTCCCCGCTGTACGTGGACGGCGAGCATCACCCGTGCGCCATCGAGGGCGGCGGCACGGTCGACGACGTCGTGCGCGACCCGGAGCACCACTACGTGGCCGCGATCGGCGGTGACATCCACAACTACCAGCGCTATCCGGTCGACGTGGACGGCCGCACCGTCCAGTACGTGGTCTCGGGCGGCGGGGGCGCGTTCATGCACGCCACGCACACCATCCCCCGGGTGTCGGTGGCGAACGTCACCGAGCGGGAGTTCCGCTGCTACCCCCTGCGCGGCGACTCGCTGGCCTTCTACAGCGGGGTGTACGCCCGGCGGCTGCGGCTGCGCCGCTTCTTCACCCTCACCGAGGACCAGGCGACCGCGGTCGTGGCCGAGCGGCTCGGCATCGAGCCCGCCCGGGCGCCCGGCCCGGACGCCCGGGTCACCCGGCGGGTGCGGCTGGTCGCGAGCCTGCTGGGCGCGGGGCGCCGGCCCGACCGCGCCGCCCGGTTCCGGCTGCCCGTGCGCAAGCTCTACACCCAGCTCTTCTCGCCGGGTTCGGTCACCTACGACCCGCCGTTCTTCAAGTCCTTCCTGCGCCTGGACGTGACCCCGGAGGCGGTGCGGCTGCGCTGCTTCGCCGCGACCGGCAACCGCGCCCAGGAACTCGACCCGCCGGTCGAGGACGAGACGACGATCCCGCTGACGTGAGCGCCGGGGACCGGCGCCCGCCGGGTGGCCGGCCCCCGGCTCACCAGCGGCTCACCAGCGGCCCGCCTGCGTACCGGTGATCGGCTCCGAGGGCCTGCCGTCCACGCCCACCGGGACGTCGCCCGCGAGCATCACCCGGTGCATGATCCTGGGGTGCCCGAGATGGGCGCTGTCGCCCGGGGCCAGGTGGATGGTGGCCCGGTTGTCCCAGAAGGCGACGCTCCCGGGCTCCCAGCGGAAGCGGACCGTGTACTCGGGGCGCACCGCCTGCTCCAGCAGCATCTCCAGCAGGGCCGCGCTCTCCGGCCGGGACACCCCGGCGATCTGCTCCAGGTAGTAGCCGTTGACGTACAGCACCCGCTCTCCCGTCTCCGGGTGCACCCGCACCAGCGGGTGGACGGAGGCGACCTGATGGTCCAGCAGGTGACGGAGGTAGGCGTCGTCGCCGGGCCGCGGCTGGTAGCCGACGCCGAGCCGGTGCTCGGCGCGCAACCCGTCCACGAAGGCGCGTACCGGTGCCGAGAGCCCGGCGTAGGCGGCGGCCAGATTGGCCCAGGTGGTGTCGCCGCCGTACGGCGGTACGGTCTCGGCGCGCAGGACGGTCGCGGCCGGCGGGTCGACACGGGCGCCGTGGTCGCAGTGCCAGCCGCGCAGCAGGCTGTGCCGGCGCCGCCGCAGCCACTCCTCGTGCTCCATGCCGAAGCGCCCGCCCAGCTCCAGCCGGTCGGCGGTGGTCTCCACCTCGGGGAAGCCCGCCGGGGAGGCGCTGCCCCGCCGGCCGAGGACGACCGGCTCGCCGAACCGGCGGGCGAAGGCCACGTGTGCGGCGTGGTCCAGCTCCTGCCCCCGGAAGAACACCACCTTCCAGCGCAGCACCGCCGCCCGGATCGAGGCGACCACCGCGTCGTCCAGCGGACCGGCGAGATCCACGCCGGTGATCTCCGCGCCGATGTGCCCGGCGACCGGGCGCACCCGCACGTCCCCGGTGCGCTCCTCCTGCCCGGTGTGCTCCGGCGTGGGCCTGTGCGTCGTCATGCGCGCTCCGTTGGTCGTGCGAACCGGCTCCGAGACCGATCGTTGCACCCGGGCCCCGTCCGCCGCGAGCGGCCCGTGCCGCCGGCCTCGCCGGGCCGGTCCACCGGGCTGCCCCCGCCACGGCCGCATGTCCCTCCCCCGGGCTACGGCTCCTCGGCGGGTGCCCGCGCCGTGTCCGGGCGGGGCGCGGCCAGGCTGCCGAGGATGTCCAGCAGCTCGGCGCTGCGGCTGCCGGGCTCGGCGTGGAAGACCACCAGGGTGAGTCCGCCGGTGCCGTCCGCGGTCAGCTTCTCCGAGTGCAGGTCCAGGTCGCCGACCTGCGGGTGGCTCAGTCTGCTCAGCCGGCCGCGCCGGGGCCGCACCTCGTGCCGGGCCCACAGCGTGCGGAACCTCTCGCTGCGCAGGGAGAGGTCGCCGACCAGGTCGCGCAGCCGGGGGTCGTCGGACTCGGGGCCCGCGTACGCCCGCAGCGCGGCGACGCCCTCCACGGTGAGCTCGTCCCAGTCCCGGCGCAGCGCGCGCTCCGCGGGGTCGAGGAAGACCGCCCGCAGCAGGTTGACGCCCGGCCGGTAGCTGGGCGTGAGGGCCGTGGCGAGGGCGTTGGCGGCGAGGCAGTCGGTGTAGCGGTTCTGGATGTAGGCGGGGTTGCGCGGCCAGCCGTCGATGAGCCGCAGCAGACCGGCCGGCGCCTCCTCCCGGGGGCGGGCCGGCCCGGTGCGCGCCCCGGGCCGGGCGTCGCGGGGCCGGTCCCGGGTCAGCGACAGGAGGTAGGAGGTGGCGTCGGCGTCCAGCCGCAGCACCCCGGCGATGGCCTGGAGGACCTGCGCGGAGGGGTTGCGGTCGCGGCCCTGTTCGAGGCGGAGGTAATAGTCGGAGCTGATGCCGGAGAGCATCGCGACCTCCTCGCGGCGCAGCCCCGGCACCCGGCGCAGTCCCGATCCCGGCAGGCCCACGTCCTGCGGGCGGACCTGTCCCCGGCGGGCCCGCAGGAACTCGCCGAGCGCGTTCGTACCGTCCATGGCACCACCGTACGGCGGCGTCCGCCGCGGTGACTGGCCCTGTCACTCCCAGGAACGCGGGGGCACTGCCGTGCCGGGCGGGCCGGGCGCAGGGTGGAGGGGAGCCGCCGGAGGGGCGGCTCGTCGAACGGCACGAGAGGCACGACATGACCGCACAGCTCGGCGGCACCGTCACCCCCGCGGACGGTCTGACCCTGACCCGGATGGGCTACGGAGCCATGCAACTGGCCGGACCGCACGTCTTCGGCCCGCCGCGGGACCGGGGCCGGGCGGTCGCGGTGCTGCGCGCCGCGGTGGAGGCGGGCGTCACCCACATCGACACCGCCGACTTCTACGGGCCGGTCGTGGTCAACGAGATCATCCGGGAGGCGCTGCACCCTTACCCGGACGCCCTGCGCATAGTGACCAAGGTCGGCGCGCGGCGCGGCGCGGACGGCGCCTGGATCATGTCCCGGCATCCGGCGGACCTCAGGGCGCAGGTGCACGACAACCTGCGGCATCTGGGGCTGGAGACGCTGGACGTGGTCAACCTGCGGCTCGGCGACGTGGACAGCCCGAACGAGGAACCGGTGGCCGAGATGTTCGGCGCGCTGGCGGAGCTGCGGCAGCAGGGCCTGATCCGGCACCTGGGACTCAGCGCCGCGTCCCTCGCCCAACTGGAGGAGGCGCGGGCGATCGCGCCCGTGGTGAGCGTGCAGAACCTGTACAACCTGGCCCAGCGGCAGGACGACGCGCTGGTGGAGCGCACGGCGGCGGAGAACATCGCCTTCGTGCCGTACTTCCCGCTGGGCGGGTTCACCCAGCTGCAGTCCGGCACGCTGTCCCGGGTCGCCGCGCGGCTCGGCGCGTCGCCGCAGCAGGTGGCCCTCGCCTGGCTGCTCGGCCGCTCGCCGAACATCGCGCTCATCCCCGGCACCTCGTCCCCGGACCACCTGCGCGAGAACATCGCCGCCGCCGGCCTGACGCTGCCCGGGGACGCGGTCGCGGAGCTGGACCGCATCGCGGGCTGAGCGGGGCCCCGGCGGGGTACCCGGGGCCCGGCGGGGCGGACCGGCGGAAGGAGCACCGGGTGACGACGGAGGACCGGCTGCGGACCTACCGCGGCAGACGCGACTTCGAACGGACCCGCGAGCCGTCCGGCGGGGCGGCGGACGCGGGCGAGCGGCCGCGCTTCGTGGCGCAGATCCACGACGCTCGCCGCATGCACTTCGACTTCCGGCTCCAGGTGGGGGACGTGCTGAAGTCGTGGTCGGTGCCCAAGGGGCCGTCGACGGACCCCGGGGACAGACGGCTGGCCGTGCCCACCGAGGACCATCCGCTGGAGTACGAGGACTTCGAGGGCGTGATCCCGAAGGGCGAGTACGGCGGGGGCACGGTGATCGTGTGGGAGCACGGCACGTACGAGCCGCTCAGCCACGACCGCCGGGGGCGTCCGCTGGACTTCGCCGAGTCGCTGGAGCGCGGGCACGCCACGTTCCGGCTCGACGGGGCCAAGCTGCACGGCGAGTGGGCCCTCACCCGGTTCCGCGGCGGCCCGGACGAGGAGGAGTCCTGGCTGCTGGTGCGCAAGGGCCCCGCGCGGCCGGAGGGGCACGGCACCCCCGATCCGCGGCGGGCCCGCTCGGTGCGCACCGGGCGCACCCTGGCCCAGGTCGCCGCCGACGCCCACGCCCACGCCCACGCCGACGCCGACGCCGACGCCGACGCCGACGCCGACGCCGACGGGAGGTGACAGGTTGACCGGATCACCTGGTTCCGCCCCCAACACCCGGCTGATGCCTCTAGGTTCGCGGTCGGCAACCGCTCGCGAACCTGGAGGCTCCCGTATGCGCAAGGTACTTCGCACCGCCCTCGTCGGCGTGGTGACCGCCGCCGCGTTCCTCGCCTGCCCCGCCGCGGGGGCCACCCCGCCGGGCCCCGGGGTGACGGCCCGTACCCTCGCCCGGACGACGGTCGGCGGCACCGACTACACCCTGCGCGAGATCACCGTCCCGCCCGGCCAGGGCACCGGCTGGCACTACCACGACGGTCCGCTGTACGGCGTCGTGAAGCAGGGCACCCTCAGCCACTTCGACTCCGGCTGCGCCTCGGACGGCGTGTACCGCAAGGGCGCGGCGATCCAGGAGCCGGCCGGTCCCGACCACGTCCACATAGGCCGCAACCTCGGCACCACCCCGGTCGTCCTGGATGTGCTCTACGTGCTGCCGCACGACGCCCCGTTCTCCGAGGACGCGCCGAACCCGGGCTGCTCCTTCGGGTGATCAGCCGGCGGGCAGCGACTGCTGCGCCCAGATGGTCTTGCCGCTGCCCGTCTGCCTGCTGCCCCAGCGCTGGGTGAGCTGGGCGACCAGCAGCAGTCCGCGGCCGCCCTCGTCGTAGGCGTGCGCCCGGCGCAGGTGCGGTGAGGTGGAACTGGCGTCGGACACCTCGCAGATGAGCGCGCCGTCCCGGATCAGGCGGAGCTGGACGGGGGGTTCGCCGTAGCGGATGGCGTTGGTGACCAGCTCGCTGACGACGAGTTCGGTGACGAACGCGATCTCCTCCAGGCCCCAGGCCGTCAGCCGTTCGGTGGCCGCCTGCCGGAAGGCGGCCACCGCTGCCGGGTCGGACGGGACGTCCCAGGTGGCCACCCGGTCGGCGCCCAGGGCACGGGTGCGGACCAGGAGCAGGGCGACGTCGTCGGCGGGCTGCTCGGGCATGACCGCCTTGAGGACGTCGTCGCTGAGAGCCTCCAGGGAGCCGGCCGGTGCGCCGAGGGCGCGGCGCAGTTCCTCGGTGGCGCGGTCCACGTCCCGGTCGCGGTCCTCGACCAGGCCGTCGGTGTAGAGGGCGACGACCGAGCCCTCGGGGAGCTGCAGTTCCGTCGCCTCGAAGGGCAGCCCGCCGACCCCGAGGGGCGGTCCGGCGCTCATGGGCACGAACTCGGCGGCGCCGCCCGGCAGGAGGACGGCCGGGGCCGGGTGGCCGGCCGCAGCCAGGCTGAGCCGGCGGGAGACGGGGTCGTAGACGGCGTAGAGGCAGGTGGCGCCGAGCTCGGCGGCCTCCTCGCCGGTGCCGCCGGTGGCCAGATGGCTGACCAGGTCGTCCAGGTGGGTGAGCAGCTCGTCCGGGGGCAGGTCGACGTCGGCGAGGGTCCGCACCGCCGTGCGCAGCCGGCCCATGGTCGCGGAGGACTGGATGCCGTGGCCGACGACGTCGCCGACGACCAGTCCGACCCGGCTGCCGGAGAGCGGGATCACGTCGAACCAGTCGCCGCCGATGCCGGCCAGCGATCCGCACGGCAGGTACCGGTGGGCCACCTCGACCGCGGCCTGGCCCGGCAGCCCGCTCGGCAGCAGGCTGTGCTGGAGGGCGTGGGCGGTGTCGCGCTCGCGGGCGAAGCGGCGGGCGTTGTCGACGCAGACGGCCGCCCGGCTGGCGAGCTCCTCGGCGAAGACGGCGTCGTCGGGGACGTAGGCGTCCGGGTGGTACTTGCGCACGCAGACCGCGGCGCCGAGGGTGATGCCCCGGGCGCGCAGCGGCACCGCGATCATCGAGTGGACGCCCTCGCGGTGGCGCCGGCCCTCCGGGGAGCGCGCGTCGCGGTCCGCGAGCCACTGGTCGAACGCCGGCTCGCCGGCCTGGGCCAGTACCGGCCGGCCCTCGCGGAGCGCGACGGCCGGCGGGGTCGACGGGCGGTACTCCTCCGACTCCCCCGGCTGCAGCGCCGCGCCCCGGTTGCCCTCCACGACCGAGCGGTGGGCCACGCGCCGCAGTTCGGTGGCGCTCCCGGGGGCCGCCGGCGGCTCGTGCGCGCCGAGGACCCAGTCCAGCAGGTCGACGGTGGCGAAGTCGGCGTACTGCGGGACCAGGAGCTCGATCAGCTCCTCGGCCGTGCGGACCACGTCCAGTGTGGTGCCGATGCGGGTGGCGGCCTCGTTGAGCAGGGCGAGGCGGCGCCGGGCCCAGTACTGCTCGCTGCTGTCGAAGGCGGCCAGGGCCACCGCGGTCGGCGTGCCCGACCCGTCGCGCAGCGGCCACATCTCGATGCTCAGGGCGTGCGCGCCGGGCACGGCGGAGGCCGCGGTGAAGCTCTCGTAGCGCACCGGCCGGCCGGTCTCGGCCACCTCGCGCAGGTGACGCAGGAAGCCCCGGGCGTGCTCGCCGTCCTCCGCCGTGTCCGCGTAGAGGCGGCCGACCAGAGACTCCTCGGGGGTGCCCATCAGCCGGCAGGCGTCGGCGTTGACGTACAGGTAACGCTGTTCGAGGTCGAGGACCGACATCGCCACGGAGGCCTGCCGGAAGGCCTCGCCGACCAGCACCGGGCTCTGCGGGGACCGGCCCGCGGTGATCACGTGCCCGGCCGGCGCGCCGTCGGCGCCGAGGATCCGGCAGACGGTCACGGCCACCTCGACCGGGTGGCCCTCGCGGTGGCGCAGGGTGACGGTGCCGGACCCGGCGGCGAGGACGCCGCCGGGCGGTTCCCCGGCGAGCAGCTCGGCCACCGGCCGGCCGACGACCTCGTCCGCCGCACGGCCCGTGAGCAGCCGCGCGCCCTGGCTCCACCCGGTCACCCTGCCCTGGGCGTCGATGACCACAGCGGCCGCGGCTCGCTCCATATGCCCCAGGATGATCCGAAAGCTCCGGTCCATCAAGCGCGGCAGCGGCCCGGCTCAGCCCCCGGTGGTCCGCAGCACCGCCAGAGCCCGGTCGGCGTGGGTGTTCATGCGCAGTTCGCTGCGCACCACCTCCAGGACCGTGCGGTCCCGGCCGATCACGAAGGTGACCCGCTTGGTCGGCGCGAGGGTGAAGCCCCGGCGCACCCCGAACCGGTCGCGCACCGCGCCGTCGGCGTCCGACAGCAGCGGCATGCCGAGGGTGTGCCGGCCGGCGAACTCCTGCTGGCGTTCGACGCTGTCGCCGCTGATCCCGACCGAGCGGGCGCCGACGGCCGCGAACTCGGCGGCGAGATCGCGGAAGTGGCAGGCCTCGGCGGTGCAGCCGGGCGTCAGGGCCGCGGGGTAGAAGAACAGCACGACCGGGCCCTCGGCCAGCAGTTCGTCGAGGCTGCGCACGGCGCCGGTCTCGTCCGGCAGCGCGAAGTCCTCGACCTTGTCGCCCACCTCGACACGTCCCGTCACGACCGCACCTCCCCGCCGCGGGCCACGCCGCGAGCCCACAGCACCAGGGGCACCTGCAGCGGCAGCCGGGCCAGGGCCGCGTTGCGCTGCGGCGCGGGCCGGTGCCGCCAGTCCACGGCCATCTTCACGTTGGCGGGGAACACCCCGACGAAGAAGGCGGCGGCGGCCCTCGCGGCCAGGGGGCGCGTGCGGCGCGTGGCGACACCGGCCGCCAGGGCCAGCTCCACGGCCCCGCTGCCGTACGTCCAGGCCCGGGGCGAGCCGGGCAGCGCCCGGGGGACGAGGTGGTCGAACTGGCGGGGCGCGGCGAAGTGGGCGACCCCCGCCGCGGCCAGCAGGCCGGCGAGCAGCAGGGGTGAGCGTTCGGACCGGGGCACGGTTCCTCCTCTGGTGGCCTGCCGCCGGATATTACTCGACAGTAGTCACGGTCGGGGCCGCTTCGGGCGGGCGGCACGGACGAAAGCGCCACCCCGGATGTCCGCCGGACGTCCGGGGGTCAGCGGACCCGGGTGACGGGAGCGAGCCAGAGGCCGACGATGGCGTCGGCGAGGCCGGTGGCGACCTCGCCCCAGGTGGCGCGCGCGGTCGGAGTGCCCTCGGCGACGGCGCGTTCCTGTTCGGCGCAGGTGTGCAGCAGCAGGAGGCGGACCATCTGGCCGCGCTCGGCGCGGACCTCGGCCGGCAGCTCGGGCAGCGTGCGGTTCAGGCCCTCGACGGCCTGGCGCAGCGCGGGCGAGGCCAGGGACTCCTCGACCAGGATCTCGTGCAGCGCCGGGTCGGTCATCACCTGCGCGCAGAACCGGGCGTACCAGGTGGGACTGCCCAGTTCGGCCAGGTGACCGGTCACCGGGCGCACCAGGCAGTCGACCCAGTCGCGTACGTCGGTGGAGCCGGCGGCGGCGGACAGCGCCCGCTCCTGCAGCGCCTCGATGCGTGCGGTGTGCCTGCGGGCGACCGCGCGGACCAGGTCGGCCTTGGTGCCGAAGTGGTAGCCGACCGCCGCGTTGTTGCCCTGCCCGGCGGCCTCGCTGACCTGGCGGTTGGAGACGGCGTAGACGCCGTGCTCGGCGAACAGCCGCTCCGCCGCGGTCAGGATCGCCTCCCGGGTCGCGTTCACCTGCTCCGCACGGGCCGTCCTGCGCGCCATGCTCACCACCGCTCCGGGACTGCGCACCGCCCTGGAGCCGCCAGTCCCGCGCACGCTCCAGGCCCTCGACCGGGGCGGCGAGGTCCAGCAGGGCAAGCCTACGGGCCCGTCCCGCCCGGCCGCCCCGCACCCGGCGCCGGGGCGGTCCGGCACGACGCGCGCCCCGACTGCCTCTACAGTAAGTCAAGCAGTTGATTTAAAAAGCACGCCGGCTCCCCCGGCTGTCCGCCATGCCCTGAGGCATGCTCCCGACGGAAGGTCCCCCTCTCATGTCCGACGCCCCCGCCCGGCCCGCCGGGGCCGTCACCGCGCCACGGCCGAACGCCGTGGTAGTGGTGCTGGCCCTGGCCGGCATCACCGTGTCGCTGATGCAGACGCTGGTGATCCCGATCGTGCCGGAGCTGCCCGTCTATCTGGACGCCCCGGCGTCCGACGCCGCGTGGGCGGTCACGGCCACGCTGCTGGCCGCGGCGGTCGCGACCCCGGTGGCCGGCCGGCTCGGCGACATGTTCGGCAAGCGGCGCATGCTGATGGTCAGCCTGGTGCTGCTGGTGGCCGGCTCGGTGGTCTGCGCGCTCAGCGACTCGCTGGTCCCGATGATCGCCGGGCGCACCCTGCAGGGCCTGGCGGCCGCCGTGGTTCCGCTCGGCATCAGCATCATGCGCGACGAGCTGCCCCCGGAGCGGCTGGCCGGCTCGACCGCCCTGATGAGCGCCTCGCTGGGCTTCGGCGGCGCCCTCGGGCTGCCCGCCGCCGCCTTCATCGCGGACCGCTTCGACTGGCACGTGCTGTTCTGGACCTCGGCCACCCTCGGTGTCGTCGCCCTCGCGCTGGGGGCGGCCCTGGTGCCCGAGTCCCTGGTGCGCAGCGGCGGCCGCTTCGACCTGCCCGGTTCCCTCGGCATGGCGGTCGGCCTCGTCTCGCTGCTGCTCGCGGTGTCCAAGGGCGCCGACTGGGGCTGGGGCAGCGGCACCACGCTGGGCCTGTTCGCGCTCGCCGTCGTCGTGCTCGGCGCCTGGGGATTCTACGAGCTGCGCACGGCCGAGCCGCTGGTCGACCTGCGCACCACCGCCCGCCGGCAGGTGCTGTTCACCAACCTCGCGTCCATCGCGTTCGGCTTCTCGATGTTCGCGATGTCGCTGGTCCTGCCGCAGCTGCTGCAACTGCCCGCACAGACCGGGTACGGCCTCGGCAAATCGATGCTGACCGCCGGTCTCGTGATGGCCCCGCAGGGTCTGGTGATGATGGCCACGGCCCCCGTCTCGGCCCTGATCACCCGCTCCCGGGGCCCGAAGACCACGCTGATGACGGGCGCGGTCGTGGTGGCCGCCGGTTACGGCCTCGACATCGTGCTGATGAGCGAGGTCTGGCACCTGATCCTGGTGTCCTGCGTCATCGGCGCCGGTGTCGGCTTCGCCTACGGCGCCATGCCCGCGCTGATCATGGGAGCCGTGCCGGCCTCGGAGACGGCCGCCGCCAACAGCCTCAACACGCTGATGCGGTCCATCGGCACCTCGGTGGCCAGCGCGGTCGCCGGCGTGGTCCTCGCCCAGCTGACCACCAGCCTCGGCGGCCACGCGCTGCCGTCCGAGAACGGCTTCAAGGTCATCCTGGCGCTCGGCGCGGGCTCCGCCGTCCTGGCCTTCCTGCTCGCCGCCTTCCTGCCCCGCCACCGCCCGGCGGACCCGGTGGCGGCCCCGGCGGCCACCGGCGCGCCGTCGGCCGAGCCGGTCGGCTGAGCACGGCACTCGCCGGCCCCGGGGCCCGTTCAGGGGAACCGGGGCCGAAAGGCGCGTGAGGGCGGCCGCGGCGGTCGACACCTTCAGCCGTGAACGCCGTGACCCTGCCCCTCGTCGCGCCCATGCTCGCCGTCCCCGGCCCGCTGCCGCCCGCGGCCCAGGACGAGCGGTGGGCGTACGAGACCAAGCAGGACGGCCAGCGGGTGATGGTCTACCTGCCCGGCGACGGCAGCATCGTGCTGCGCGCCCGCTCCGGCGAGGACATCACCGGCGCCTACCCCGAACTCCGGCCGCTCGGCGCCGCCCTGGGCGGCACGCCCGCCGTGCTGGACGGCGAGGTGCTGGCCCTGGACGAACTGGGCCGCTCCGACTTCCAGTTGCTGCAGAGCCGGATGGGCCTCGCGCACTCCCCCGCCCGGGCGGGCCGCCGCGCCGCCCAGGTGCCGGTCCACCTGGTGCTGTTCGACGTCCCGCACCTCGAACGGCCCCTGCTCCGGCTGCCCTACACCCGGCGGCGCGCGCGGCTGGTGGAGCTGGGCCTGACCGGTGCGCACTGGTCGACGCCGGCCGCGGTGACCGGGCACGGCGCCCAGGCCCTGCGGGCGACCCGGGAGCACGGCCTCGAGGGCCTGGTGTGCAAGCGGCTCGACTCGGTGTACGAGCCGGGGGTGCGCTCCCGCTCCTGGATCAAGATCCGGAACATGCGCAGCGAGGACGTGATCATCGGCGGCTGGCTGCCCGGCAGGGGGCGGCTGACCGGGCTGCCCGGCGCCGTGCTGGTCGGCCAGCGCGCCGGCGGCCGGCTGCGCTACGTCGGCGGGGTGGGCACCGGCTGGAGCGAGGCGGAGCGGACGGAGCTGGCCGGGATGCTGCGGGCCGCCGCGAGCGGCCGGTGCCCCTTCGACCCCGTGCCGAGGGTCGCGGGCGCCCACTGGGTGCTGCCCCGGCTGGTCGGCGAGGTCAGCTACAGCACCCGCACCCGGGCCGGGATGCTGCGCCAGCCCTCGTGGCAGCGGCTGCGCCCCGACCTGACCGCCGAGCAGTCGTCGGCGGAACTGCCGGCGGAATTCGGCTAGACGCCCCTGTTCCACGGCCCTTCACCTCTGTGACGCCTGTGCCCCCTTGGCAGCGCCGCGTCCGGCCGGGATGCTGAACTCCCCTGCCCCCCACCGCAGTTGGAGGTCCTCCATGCCCTTGTCGCGCATCCGTACCCGGCGCTGGCTGGGCACGCTGGCCGGCGCCACGGCGCTCGTCGTGGCCTTCCCCTCCGCCGCCTTCGCCGCGCCGCCGACCGCGCTGCCCCGCAACGCCGGGGCCGCCGAGCTGGCGTACCAGCCGGCCTTCGACTACGACACCGACGGCTGCTACCCGACGCCCGCCATCGGGCCGGACGGCACGGTCAACGGCGGCCTGAACCCGACGGGCGCGCTGAACGGCAACTGCCACGACGCCTCCGACCTGGACAACACCAACAGCTACTCGCGCTTCAAGTGCGACAACGGCTGGTGCGGCTACCTCTACGGCCTGTACTTCGAGAAGGACCAGGCGCTGCCCGGCAGCAGCATCGGCGGGCACCGGCACGACTGGGAGCACGTGGTGGTGTGGGTGCAGGACGGGCAGGTGCGGTACGTGTCGACGTCCAACCACGGCTCGTTCACCGTGCACCCGGTCTCCGAGGTCCGCTTCGACGGCGGCCACCCCAAGGTCGTCTACCACAAGGACGGCATCGGCACGCACTGCTTCCGGCTGGCCAACTCGGGCGACGAGCCGCCCGAGAACCACAAGCACACCTGGCAGTACCCGCCGCTGGTCGGCTGGGACGGCTATCCGGCGGGACTGCGCGAGAAGCTGAGCGCCTACGACTTCGGCAGCGCCAACTTCGGCCTCAAGGACGCGAGTTTCGCCTCCCACCTGGCGTCGGCGAAGCCCGCCGGCATTCCCTTCGACCCGAACGCCTGACGCGTCGCGGCGGTCGCCGCCGGCTCTGGGCCGTCCCCCGGGGTGGCGTGGGGCGAGGCGTCCGTGAGGGTCTATGGTGTCCACCATGTCCGTGCCCGAGTTGATCCGTATCGTCTCCCGCGACTCGCCGATGGCCCTCGCCCAGGTCGAGCGCGTACGCGCCGAGCTGGGCGTACTGCATCCGGGGGTGCGCACCGAGGTGGTCCCGGTGAAGACCACCGGTGACAAGTGGCTCGGCGACCTGTCCAGGGTCGAGGGCAAGGGCGCGTTCACGAAGGAGGTGGACGCGGCCCTGCTGGCCGGGGAGGCGGACCTCGCGGTGCACTGCGTCAAGGACGTGCCCGCCGACCGGCCGCTGCCCGCGGGCACCGTGTTCGCCGCGTTCCTGAAGCGCGACGACATCCGGGACGCGCTGGTCCACCCGGGCGGCCTCACCCTGGACGAGCTGCCCGAGGGCACCCGGATCGGCACCTCTGCGGTGCGCCGGGTGGCCCAGCTCGCCGCCTCGCACCCGCACCTGGAGTGCGTGCCGTTCCGCGGCAACGCCAACCGCCGGCTGGCCAAGCTGGCCGGCGGGGAGGCGGACGCGCTGCTGCTCGCGGTGTCCGGTCTGGAGCGGATCGGCCGCCAGGACGTGATCAGCGAGGTGCTGTCGACGGAGACGATGATGCCGCCGATCGGTGCGGGCGTCCTCGCCCTGCAGTGCCGCGAGGGCGACACCGAGCTGATCGACGCGGTCAGCGGTCTCGGCGATCCGGACACGCACCGGGAGGCCACGGCCGAGCGGATGTTCCTGCATGTGCTGCAGGGCCACTGCAACAGCCCGATCGCCGGCTACGCGCGCGTGGACCGCAGCGGTGAACTGTCTTTGCGCGCCTGTGTGTTCACCCCGGACGGCAAGACCCGGCTGAACGCCCACGAGTGGGCCGGCCGGCTGGACGCGGCCACGCTCGGCACCTCGGTCGCGGTGTCGCTGCTGCGGCAGGGGGCGCGGGAGATCATCGACGGCATCCCGCACTGACCGGGCTCAGGCGCCGCCCGGCTCCGTCTGCTCCTTGAGGAAGGCGCTCACCTGGTGGGCCAGGCTGCTCTGGCCGCCGCCCGCCGGGGCGGCGGGCGCGGTGCCCTCCAGCACGCCGATGCCGCCCGCCCACAGCCGGCGCTCGGTCCACTCCTCGTCCACCCGGAGCTGCACCTGGACGTCGACGTGCGTCAGGGAGGCCTCGGGACCGGCCGCGTAGAGCACAGCGGTGGCCCGGCGCAGCGGATAGACGTCGAAGCCCTCGATGAACTGGGAGTTGCGCCAGTCGATGAAGGCGCCCTCGCCGTCCGGGCCGACCCGGACGTCGATCTGGCCGTCCTCGAGGTGGATGCCGTAGTGCCGCGGGCCGCGGTTCTCGACCGTCACCCGGACACTGAAGTACGTCAGCCCCGCGGCGGCGTCGTCGCGTCCGCGCGGCGGCTCGGCCGCTTCCAGGCGGTGGACGCGGATCCGCAGACCGGCATGCTCGTCGTACTCCTGCCAGTCCCCGACCACGTTCGGCTCGTACACAATGCCCCTCTCCACCTTTCGAGAGCTGCTGTCTATCTGTGTGCCGAGCGCACTGTCAAATGAGCGGAATGCGCTGTGGCCAGCGGGTTCGCCCGCTTTGATCGGTGATCAAGCGCTGCGCAGGAGAAATCCCTCCGGCGGGGTCCCGGGCGCGGTCCGGACGCGTGCCGCACATCACGTCCGCGGGCGGGACCGGAGGGCCGGGGGCGCCGGGCGGTCCGCGGACCGTTCAGCGGGCCAGCCGGCCGAGGAGCGAGGAGGCCGCGGCGATGCCGAGCGCGGCGGCCACGGCGAGGACGCCGAAGTCGGCGGCTAGGTGCGCGGGCGTGCCGAGCAGCAGGCCGCGCAGCGCGTCCACCTGGTAGCTGAGCGGGTTGACCTTGCTGACGGCCTGGAGCCAGCCGGGCATCACCGAGACGGGGTAGAGGGCGTTGGAGCCGAAGAACAACGGCATGGTGATCGCCTGCCCGATGCCCATCAGCCGGTCACGGCTGAGCACGACGCCCGCGATGGTCATGGACAGGCAGGAGAAGAAGACGGCGGCCAGGACCACGGCGCCGGCCACGCCGAGCAGCTTCAGCGGGTTCCAGGTGAGGGCGACCCCGAGGACGGCCGCGATGAGGACGACCACGACGGCCTGGACGAGCGACTTCACCCCGGCCGCGAACGCCTTGCCGGTGACCAGCGCCGAGCGCGGGGTCGGGGTGACGAGCAGCTTGTTCAGGATGCCCGCGTCCCGCTCCCAGATGATCTGGATGCCGTAGAAGATGGCGATGAACATCGCCGACTGGGCGATGATGCCGGGCGCGAGGTAGTCGATGTAGGGGATGCCGCCGGTCGGGATCGCCCGGATCCGGGTGAAGGTCTGACCGAAGATCAGCAGCCACAGGGCGGGCTGCACCGCCCGGGTGTACAGCTCGGTGCGGTCGTGCCGCAGCTTCTGCAGCTCGACGGCGCACATCGCGCCGACCCGGGCGGGCAGCAGCCGCCAGCCCGGGCGCGGCCGGGGCGGCGTCAGCAGCGGATCGGTGCGGTCAGCCGACGCGGCGCGCGGTGCGGCGGGTGCTCCGGACATCGCGGAAACCTCCTCCGGAGTGGTCGTCGAGGCCACTGCCGGCGACGTCCCGGAAGACGTCCTCCAGCGTGGGCAGGAAGTCCGCGCCCTCGCGTTCGGCGAGGCCCCGGCGCAGCTCGGCCGGGGTGCCCAGGGCGCGGACGCGGCCGCGGTGCATCAGTGCGACCCGGTCGCAGTACTGGTCGGCCTCGTCCATGTAGTGGGTGGTGACCAGGACGGTCATCCCGGTGGCGGCGCGGACGGCGTTGATGTGCTCCCAGACGTCGGTGCGGGCGATCGGGTCGAGGCCGATGGTGGGTTCGTCGAGGATCAGCAGCCGGGGCGCGCTGACCAGGGCCTGGGCCAGTTCGAGACGGCGGATCATGCCGCCGGAGTAGGTGCCGGCCAGGCGGTCGGCGGCGTCGGTGAGTCCGACGGCGGACAGGGCCCGGCCGACGCGTGCGGCGCGTTCGCGGCGCGGCACGTCGAAGACCCGGGCGAACAGGGCGACGTTCTCCCGGCCGGTGAGCCCGCTGTCGGCGGAGAGCTGCTGGGGGACGTAGCCGAGCAGCCGGCGTACCGCCATGCGCTCCCGGGCGGCGTCGCGCCCGAACACCCGGACCGTGCCGGCCGGGACCGGCAGCAGGGTGGTGACGCAGCGGATGGCGGTCGTCTTCCCGGCGCCGTTGGGGCCGAGCAGCCCGAACACCTCGCCCTGGTGGACGGCCAGGTCGAGTCCGTCGACCGCGCGGTTGTCCCCGAAGGCGTATCCGAGACCCGTGCAGGTGACGGCCTCCACGGGGGCGGCTGGGGTGTCGCCGGTCATGTCTCCTCGGCCTCCTCGTGCAGGGTCGCGGCGAGTTCGCGCAGCGCCGGGAGGGCCGCGCGCAGGGCGTCCCGGTCGGCCTCGCCGAGCCGGGCCACGTGCCGGCCGACCAGTTCGGCCCGGCGGTGCCGCCAGTCCCCCAGCCGCCGCACGGCGGCCTCGGTGAGCAGCAGGCGGGCGGCCCGCCGGTCGGCGGGGTCGGTCTCGCGGATCAGGTAGCCGTCGCGTACGAGGTGGTTGACCAGGGTCGACACGGAGTTTCCGGCGAGATGCAGCGCCCTGGCGGCGTCCGAGACCCCGATGCCGGGCCGGCCCTCGACCAGTCGCAGCAGTTCCACCTCGGCGCCGCGCAGCCGGGGTCCGGTGAGGCCGCCGCGCAGCCGGCGCCGGATCAGCCGCTGGATCCGCACGAGCGTGTCGGCCAGCTCCTCGGAGAGATCCGCTTCCACGTCTCCGAGATTACCTCTGCTACAGAGGTAATCCATCCCAAGGAGCGGTCAAGAGAGGGTCCGCATGAGACACTGAATGTCCTGTTTGTTTTGATATGACCGACAGTGGGAATGCGTACCGCGTGCTTCGGACAGGAGGCACGTCCGTGGGAGCCGGCTGCGGCCGGGCGCCCCGGTGTCCCTTCCAGCAGCCGAGCGCGCCCTCCCACGGTGTCTGTCGATCAGCACCTGATGAGAGAGGTGCGCGCGATGCCTGTCACCGGCAGCAGCACCAGGCCTCACCCCCACGACGACGCCCCCGACACGGGCAGGTCGTTCCAGCGGCTCGCGGGTCTGCCCGAGGGCCCCGAACGGCAGTCGCTGCGCGACGAGCTGGTCCGGCTCTGGCTCCCCATGGCCGAGCGGATCGCCGTGCGGTTCCGCGGCCGCGGGGAGTCCCTCGAGGACCTCTACCAGGTGGCCGCACTCGGTCTGGTCAAGGCCGTCGACCACTTCGACCCGGACCGCGGCCGGGCCTTCGAGGCGTACGCGGTCCCCACCATCACCGGCGAGATCAAGCGCCACTTCCGCGACCACATGTGGACCCTGCACGTGCCGCGCCGGGTGCAGGACCTGCGCAACCGGGTGCGCGGCGCCGTCAAGGAACTCGCCCAGACCACGCCAGGCCGGGCGCCCACGGTCGCCGAGATCGCCGCCCACACGCGGCTCAGCGAGGACGAGGTGCGCACCGGCATGGAGGCGCTGGAGTGCTTCTCCGCGCTCTCCCTGGACGCCGAGGTGGCCGGCACGGAGGGTTACGCGCTCGGGGACTCCCTGGGCGCCCCCGACCCCGGCTTCGACCTCGTCATCGACCGCGCCGCGGTGAAGCCGTGCCTGGAGGCACTGCCCGAACGCGAGCGCACCATCCTCTACCTGCGGTTCTTCGGCGGGATGACGCAGAGCCGGATCGCCGAGCAGCTCGGTATATCGCAGATGCACGTCTCGCGGCTGCTGAGCGGCTGCTTCGACCGGCTGCGCGAGGAACTGCTCGCCGAGGCGGGCTGAGGGTACTCGCCGAGGCGGGTTGAGGGTCAGCCCCGCCCCGTACCCGGCCCGGGCCCCTGTGCCGGCCCGGGCTCCGGCCCCGTGCCCGGCACCTGGGTGGGCCCGTAGCGGTCCAGGGTCTCCTCCAGTGCCGCGCCGATGTCGGCGGGGATCTCGCCCCGGCGGCCCCAGATCAGGATCAGCTCCGCCACGTTGCGCAGTTTGATGTTGGTGTGCTGGGAGACGTCCTTCAGCACCTCCCAGCCCCGGTCCGGGGTCACCCTGCCGAACGCGACCATCATCCCGATGGCCTGGTCGACGACCGCGTGGGATGCCATGGCTTCCCTGAGCTGGCCGACCTCGGCCTCCAGCTCCAGGATCCGGTCCGCTTCGCTGTGCGTCATGCCTCCATCGTGTCACCCGCCTGGACGATCGGCACCGGGGTACTCGACGCGCACATGAGGCCCTTCCGGCTGGACACTGGTGCGTGAGCGGTGGCCGCCGGGCCCCGAGACTCAGGACGCGACAGCCATGAACGATGACAAGCCTGCCGGCGGTGGCACGAGGACCCGCGAGGTCCTCTCCACGCACTCCGTCTTCGGCGCCCCGTGCTGGGTGAGCCTGACCAGCCGCGACCTGGGAGCGACCCAGGAGTTCTACTCGGCCCTGCTGGGCTGGCGGTGGCGCGGCGCCAAGCTCGGCGAGCACTTCCGCATCGCCCTGGCCAACGGGGTGCCGGTGGCGGGGATAGCCGCGGTCGCCTCGATGTGGCAGATGGCGGTGGCCTGGACGCCGTACTTCGCGGTGCCGGACGCCGACGTGGCCGTCGCCCGGGCCCGCGAGCGCGGCGGCACGGCGGCGGTCGGGCCGCTGTCGTTCCCGCCGGGACGGGCGGCTCTGCTCGCCGACCGCGACGGCGCCACCTTCGGCATCTGGCAGGGCGAGCTGGTCGGCAACTGGGAGGCGTGGCGCCGGGCGGCACCGACCTTCATCCGGCTGCACACCCGCAACGCCTTCGACTCGGCGATCTTCTACGGCGAGATCCTCGGCTGGGCGTCCGGCACGCCGGGCTGCTGCGAGGTGCAGTACGAGGGCGGCGAGGTGGTGCTGCGCAGCCGGGGCGACGTGGTGGCACGGATCGACTCCGGCGCGGTGGAGGCGGCCCCCGACCCGTCCGTGCGGCCGCACTGGCAGATCCACTTCGCGGTGGACGACGTGACGGGCTGCGCCCGCACCGCGGAGAAGCACGGCGGCAGCGTGCTCAGCGAGGACGAGCAGGAGGCGATCCTGCGCGACCCGGACGGCGCCCAGTTCACAGTGACCTCCCGCTACCCGCGCTGACCCGCCCGGCCCCGGACGGTTGCGAGGCGCCCGCCGCTACGGTGGGCGCCTCGAAGCGGTCCGGGCGGGATCAGCGGGCGCCGCGCGCCGGACGGGAGAGCAGGACCAGGCTGCGCGGCTCCACCCGCAGCCGGGTGCCGGCCTTGCGCTCCCGCTCGTCGGGGATGCCGTCCGGGTCGGCGGTGTCGATCAGGGTCGTCCAGCGCTCGCCGAAGGAGACGTCGGGCAGGCGGAAGACGACCGGTTCCCAGTAGCCGTTGAGCAGCAGCAGGAACGAGTCGTCGACCACCCGGCGGCCGTGCGGGTCGCGTTCGGCGATGGCGTCGCCGTTGAGGAAGACGCCCATCGAGTGCGCGTCCTCGCGGTGCCAGTCGCGCTCGGTCATCTCGCGGGCGTCGGGCCGCAGCCACATCACGTCGGGCAGCGGCTGCCTGGCGTTGGTCGGGGTCTCGCCGCGGAAGAAACGGCGTCTGCGCAGCACGGGGTGCCGGGCGCGCAGGCCGATCACGTGGCGGGTGAAGGCGATGAGCGAGCGCTGCTCGTCCGTCGTGTCCCAGTCGACCCAGGAGACCTCGTTGTCCTGGCAGTAGGCGTTGTTGTTGCCGCCCTGGGTCCGGCCGAGTTCGTCGCCGTGGCAGAGCATCGGGATGCCCTGCGACAGCAGCAGCGTGGCCAGCATGTTGCGCTGCTGGCGGGCGCGCAGTTCCAGCACGGCCGGGTCGTCGGTGTCGCCCTCCGCCCCGCAGTTCCAGGACCGGTTGTGGCTCTCGCCGTCCCGGTTGCCCTCGCCGTTGGCCTCGTTGTGCTTGTCGTTGTAGGACACCAGGTCGCGCAGGGTGAAACCGTCGTGCGCCGTCACGAAGTTGACGCTGGCGCGCGGTGTGCGGCGGCTGTGCTGGTAGAGGTCGGACGATCCGGTCAGCCGGGAGGCGAACTCGCCCATCGATCCCGGCTCCCCGCGCCAGAAGTCCCGCACGGCGTCCCGGTAGCGGCCGTTCCACTCCGACCACAGCGGCGGGAAGTTGCCCACCTGGTAGCCGCCCTCGCCCACGTCCCACGGTTCGGCGATCAGTTTGACCCGGCTGATCACCGGGTCCTGCTGGATCAGGTCGAAGAACGCCGACAGCCGGTCCACCTCGTGGAACTGCCGGGCCAGGGTGGCGGCGAGGTCGAAGCGGAAGCCGTCGACGTGCATCTCGGTCACCCAGTACCGCAGCGAGTCCATGATGAGCTGGAGCACGTAGGGGTGGCGCATCAGCAGGCTGTTGCCGGTGCCGGTGGTGTCGTAGTAGTGCGCCCAGTCCCCGTCGACCAGCCGGTAGTACGAGGCGTTGTCGATGCCCCGGAACGACAGTGTGGGGCCCAGCTCGTTGCCCTCGGCGGTGTGGTTGTAGACCACGTCGAGGATGACCTCGAGGCCGGCCGCGTGCAGCGCCTTCACCATCGCCTTGAACTCGTTGACCTGCTGGCCCAGGCTGCCGAAGGCCGCGTAGGCGTTGTGCGGGGCGAAGAAGCCGATGGTGTTGTAGCCCCAGTAGTTGGCGAGGCCCCTGTCCTGCAGGACTCCGTCGTGGATGAACTGGTGCACGGGCATCAGTTCCACCGCGGTGACGCCGAGCGAGGTCAGGTGCTCGATGACCGCGGGGTGCGCGAGGCCGGCGTAGGTGCCGCGCAGCCGCTCGGGGATCTCCGGGTGGCTGCGGGTCAGGCCGCGCACATGGGCCTCGTAGATGACGGAGTCCGCGTACGAGCGGCGCGGCGGACGGTCGTCGCCCCAGTCGAAGTACGGGTCGGTGACCACGCCCAGCATCGAGTGTCCCGCGCTGTCGTCCGGGGCCGGGCCGTCGGGCGAACGCTCGTACAGCGAGGGGTGGTTGTCGATCTGGCCGTCGACCGCCCGGGCGTAGGGGTCGAGCAGCAGCTTCGCCGGGTTGCAGCGGTGGCCGAAGGACGGCTGCCAGGGCCCGTGCACGCGGTAGCCGTAGCGCCGGCCAGGGCCCACGCCGGGCAGGTAGGCGTGCCAGACGAAGCCGTCGACCTCGTGCAGCGGGACGGGCGTCTCGCCGCCCGCGTCGTCGACCAGGATCAGCTCGACCCGCTCGGCCACCTCGCTGAACAGGGCGAAGTTGGTGCCCTCGCCGTCGAAGACCGCGCCCAGCGGATAGGGGTGCCCGCTCCACACGGACACCCCCTTCCGGGACTTCCGTGCCGTCACCGGGCGCCCTCCAGGACCTCTTCCGCGGCGGTGGCCGGCGCGGCGAGCGCGGCCACCCTCAGCTCGCGCGGCACCTGCAGGCCCTCGGTGAGGCTCGGCTCCGGGGCGGTCGGCACCAGCGGGACGCGCTCGCCGGCCCGGGCCCGCTGCGAGAACCAGATGATCATGCTTCCGGTCTCGGTGGCGCAGCAGCCCCACCCGTCGCTCATAGCGGCGATGTCCGCCAGGCAGGCCCGCAGGTCCTGCCCGGGGCGCAGGTCGCGGTCGTCGCCACCGACCGCCGTGATCAGATGCTGGCCGTTCCACCACATCTCGATCGACATGGTCTTGTGCGTGGCGTGTTCGTCGATCGCCCGCAGCAGCAGTTCGGCGCCGCGGCGGACGGGGGCCACGAGGTTGTCGAGGTCCCAGTAGCGTAGGTGGGCGCCCAGTATGCGGCTGACCTGTCCCACCCGTTCCGGGCTGACTTCCACGTCGATGTGGTAGTAGCAGGGCACTGCGGTCTTCATCGTCGCTTGCTCCTCACCGGCGAGGCTCTCGCTCCCTCACCCCGTCCGGGAGGGTTCCCGGACACCGAGCGTGAGCAATGTTCGCTCCTGAGTCACCCTCCACAGTGAGGTCGCTACGCCATTCGTGCAACACGAGCATCCCTAACGGCCGATGGTTGAAGTTCCAACAGGACGGTGCGTGCCTGTACGTGCACCATGAGTGAAAGCCTCGATCGCCGTAACGGTTCCGCGCCCACCCCTGCGCGGAAACCACCCGACCGTCGGGAACGCGCCCAGTCGAGAGCGTGGAAGGTGAAGAGGGTCATGCTGCTACCCGCCAAGGCCGAAGTGGCCAGGCAGTTGCGGCGTTACCGGGCCTGGGAGCGCGTGATGCTCGCCTCGCCCCACGACCGCACGGTCCGGGCAACCTTCGAGGACTCGGGCTACACCTTGTGCGTGCTGATGGGAAAGCGCTGCGCCCGGGAGGCAGCGGACGCGGCGGAGCGCTACCTGCGCTCCACACTGGCCGGCTACCTGCGCGAGCAGGACGGCCGGCCCCAGCCGGGCCGGGCGGCGCGGCGCGCGCCGCCTTCGGAGCGGCGTTCCACGGCGCCAAGCCCATGACCTGGCACCGTACATGGCGTTCCCCACGGACCGGCAGCAGCCGGACGTGCATCGGACCGCGAAGCCGGGCCCGTGGCCCGGCTTCGCGCACGGCGGAGGTGAGAACCATGCGCAGGACCCCGGCCATCGGCCGCGTACCGGTACGTGACGTCCGGCCGGCCGTGGAGTGCGGCAGGCGCCCGGCGAAGGCGGTGACCGGGGAGACCTTCCAGGTCACCGCCACCGTGTTCCGGGAGGGGCACGACGCGGTGGGCGCCAACGTGGTCCTGCGGGATCCGAAGGGCCGTCGCGGCCCCTGGACGCCGATGCGGGAGCTGGCCCCCGGCAGCGACCTGTGGGGCGCGGAGATCACCCCGGACGCCACCGGGCGCTGGACGTACCGGGTGGAGGCCTGGAGCGATCCGCTGGCGACCTGGCGGCACACCGCCTCCGTCAAGATCCCGGCGGGCATCGACACCGGCCTGGTCCTGGAGGAGGGCGCCGAACTCTACGAGCGGGCCGCCGCCGGAGTTCCCAAGGGGCCGGAGCGGGACCTGGTCCTGGACGCCGCCAACGCGCTCGGTGACGACACCCTCTCCGTCCACCACCGGCTGAGGCCCGCGCTCTCCGCCGAGGTGGAGGCGGTGCTGACGCGGTATCCGGTGCGGGATCTGGTGACCGTGTCGGAGGCGATGCCGTTGCTGGTGGAGCGGGAGCGGGCGCTGTACGGGTCGTGGTACGAGTTCTTCCCGCGTTCGGAGGGGACGGCGGAGCGGCCGCACGGGACGTTCCGCAGTGCCGAGCGGCGGCTTGAGGCGATCGCTGGGATGGGCTTCGACGTCGTCTACCTGCCGCCGGTCCATCCGATCGGCACGACGTTCCGCAAGGGCCCGAACAACACCCTGACCGCGGGTCCGGAGGACGTCGGGGTGCCGTGGGCGATCGGTTCCCCGGAGGGCGGCCACGACGCCGTCCACCCCGACCTGGGCACGCTGGAGGACTTCGCCCACTTCGTGGGCCGCGCCCGGGAACTGGGC
>NZ_BJTV01000008.1 GCF_007176755.1 Streptomyces sp. 1-11 | reverse complement strand
GAACAGGGCTGTGATCGTCAGGTCGAACGTCACCGACGAATACAGGATCGAACCGACACCCCCGGGGACGTGCGCGGGGTAGTTCTCGTCGCACCAGTGCAGGTAGTTGACGACACCACGGTGTTCCAGCGCGACGCCCTTGGGCCTGCCCGTCGACCCCGACGTGTAGATCACATAAGCCAGGTCGTCCGGCGAGGCGACAGGCTGCGGATTGTCCGTCGAACCGGCCGGCCACTGCGTGTCCACCAGCAGACGCGGGAACTCCTCCGGGATGCGCGGGGCGAGGTCGGTGCTGGTAATGACCAGCGGAGCGTTCGCGTCCTCGACCATGTAGGTGATCCGGTCGGTCGGATAGTCCGGGTCGAGCGGAACGAACGCCGCACCCGCCTTCAGGATCCCCAGCACCGCCGCGATCAGATCCGGCGAACGATCCAGACACACCGCGACCAACGTATCCGGCCGCACACCAACACCGCGCAGATGGTGAGCAAGCTGATTCGCCCGCGCATTGATCTCGCCATACGTCCAGCGGCGCTCCCCATGCGTGACAGCCACCGCCTCGGGGCTGGCGGCAACCCGCTCCTCGATCAGCCGATGAATCGTCGCCGTCTCCGGATACGGACCGGCGACACCGTTCCAGTCGACCAGAATCTCCCGCCGCTCCCCCTCCGTGAGCATGTTCAGCTCCGACAGCCGCGCCCCCGGCGCCGCCGCCACCGACGCCGCCAGGGTCGTGAAGTGGCCGGCCATCCGCTCGATCGTCGCCCGCTCGAAGAGATCCGTCCGGTACTCCAGGACCGCGCGCAGGCCGTCCGCCGACTCGACCGCCGTGAGGGTCAGGTCGAACTTGGCGACTCCCCGCTCGATCTCGACCGGCTCGGTCCGCGTGCCCGTAAGCTCCCATGCCTGGCCCTCCGCGCTGCCCGGCGCCTGGAGGACGAACATGGTCTGGAACAGGGGGTTGCGGGAGAGGTCGCGGTCGGGGGCGAGTTCTTCCACGAGGCGTTCGAAGGGCAGGTCCTGGTGGTCGTAGGCGCCGAGCGCGGTGTCCTTGACCCGGGCCAGCAGCTCAGTGAACGCCGGATCGCCGGACAGGTCGGTGCGCAGGACGAGCGTGTTCACGAAGAAACCGATCAGGTCCTCGGTCTCGGCGCGGTTGCGGCCGGCGACCGGGGTGCCGACCGCGATGTCGTCCTGGCGGCAGTAGCGGGCCAGGATGATCTGGAACAGGGACAGCAGCGCCATGAACAGGCTCGCGCCCTGACCGCTCGCCGTCGCCCGCAGCGCCTCCGCCACCTCCGACGGCACCGAGAAGGTGACCACGTCACCGCCGCCGCTCGGTTGTGCCGGACGCTGGTGGTCGGTGGGAAGTTCGAGCGGCGTGACGTGGGCGAGGCGCTCGCGCCAGTAGGCCAACTGCCCCTCCAGCACGTCGCCGGTGAGCCGCTCGCGTTGCCAGGCGGCGAAGTCGGCGTACTGGATGGGGAGTTCGGGCAGCGAGGCCTCCTTCCCGGTGACGGCGGCCGCGTACAGCTCGCGCAGTTCGCGGGCCAGGATCCCGGAGGACCAGCCGTCCGACACGATGTGGTGCACCATCAGCAGCAGGAAGTGGTCGTCGTCCGCAAGCCGCACCACGTCGGCCCGCAGGAGCCGCCCGGTGTCCAGGCCGAACGGCCGTGTCGCCTCGGCGCGCAGCACCTCGCCCGCTCGGGTCTCCGCGTCCGTCTCGGCCCGCAGGTCGTGGACCGTGACGTCCACCTGCCAGGGTGCGCTGATCACCTGCCGCGGTGTGCCGTCCTCGTCGGCCAGGAAGGCCGTCCGCAGCACCTCGTGCCGGGCCACCAGGCCCGACAGCGCCGTGCCCAGCGCGGGGACGTCCAGCGGGCCGCGCACCCGCAGCACCGTCGGCACCAGGTATTCCGCGCTGTCCGGCGTCAGCCGGTCCAGGAACCAGAGCCGCTGCTGCGCGAACGACAGCGGCAGCGGTCCGGCCTTCCGGTCTGCGGGTACGATCCGGGCCGCTTCCGCACGCCGCCGCATGCGGGACAGCAGCCGTGCCTCCACCGAGTTCTCGCCCATGATGTTCCGTCCTCTTCGTCTGCTCGTGTGGGCAATGGGCCGCTGGTTCAGGAATCCTGTTCCTGCGCGTCGAACAATGCGATGAGCTGTTGCTTGATGCCGGTTACGGTCGGCGACTGGAAAAGGCGCCGCAGGCCGATGCGTACTCCGGTCACCGCTTCCACCTGATTGACGAGCTGGATGGCGAGCAGGGAATGTCCGCCGGCCTCGAAGAATCCCTCGTGTATTCCCACGCGTTCGACGCCTAGCACGGCGGCCATGATTTCAGCGATCTCCGCCTCGATCTCGTCCCTGGGGGCGGTGTACGCGGCCGTGCTGTCGACGTCGTTCCCGGGGACCGGCAGTGCGGCGTGGTCGACCTTGCCGTTCCGGTTGAGCGGCAGTTCCGCCAGGATCGCGAACGCGGACGGCATCATGGCGCGCGGCAGGCGTTCGGCGGCCCACTCGCGCAGCGCGCCGGCGTCCACCGTGCCGCCGGGCGCGGGCACGCAGTAGGCGACCAGCCGCTTGTCGGCGGGCGTGTCCTCCCGGACCACGACCGCGCACGCGCCGACCGCGCCGTGGGTGAGCAGGGTCGCCTCGATTTCGCCGAGCTCGACCCGGACGCCGCGCAGTTTCACCTGGCGGTCGATGCGTCCCAGCAGGTCCAGTTCGCCGTCCGCGGTGAACCGGCCGAGGTCGCCGGTGCGGTACATCCGGCCGCCGCGGAACGGGTCGGCGAGGAAGCGCTCGGCGGTGAGGTCGGGCCGCTGGTGGTAGCCCCGCCCGACGCTGTCGCCGCCGAGGTACACCTCGCCCAGCACGCCGGCGGGGACGGGACGGCGGTCCGGGTCCAGGACGTACACGGTCTGGTTGACCATGGGGCGGCCCGCGAGGACCGGTCCGGCCGGGTCGGTGCGCGACGCCCGCCAGTACGTCGTGTCCACCGAGACCTCGGTGGCGCCGTACAGGTTGACGAGGTCGCCGGGGAAGGTCCCGGTGAACCGGTTCACCAGCGTCGGCTGGAGCGGCTCGCCGCTGGCGAAGGCGTAACGCAAGTGAGTGCAGTCCTCGGGCCGCACCTGGGAGACGAACATGTCGAGCAGGCTGGGCACGAAGTGGAGGCCGACGACGCGGTGGGCGCGCATCAGGCGGGACACCTCGGCCATGTCGAGCCGGTCGGAACCGGGCACCAGCACGACCGTGGCGCCCTGCCACAGGGGCCAGAAGATCTCGTACGCCGACACGTCGAAGGACAGTGGCGTGGCCTGCAGGAAGCCCTCGCCCGGAGCGAGCGGGAAGGCGTGCTGCATGCCGGCCAGGTAGTTGACCACTCCGCGGTGTTCGATGCGGACGCCCTTCGGGCGGCCCGTGGAGCCGCTGGTGTAGATCAGGTAGCAGAGGTCGCCGGGGTCGGCTGCGGGTTCCGGCGCCTCCGTGGGCAGGGTGTCCGGCAGGTCGGCGGCCCGGTCGACGGCCAGCAGGTCCGGGCCCTCCGGCAGCAGGGCGAGGTGCGCGGTGTCGGTGACGATCAGCGGCGCGCCCGAGTCCGCCACAAGGTACGCCAGCCGCTCCGCCGGGTGTTCGGGGTCGAGCGGGACGTATGCGGCACCGGCCTTCAGGATGCCCAGCAGCGTCCACACCATGGCGGGCGAGCGTTCCAGGCAGACGCCCACGGGTACGTCCGGGCCGATCCCCGGCGTTGCGCGCAGCCGGTGGGCCAGGCGGTTGGCCTGCTCATCGAGTTGACGGTACGTCAGGCTTTCGGTGCCGCAGACGACGGCGGCCGCGTCCGGGTCCTGTGCCGCCCGCTGCTCGAACAGCCGGTGCAGGGTGGCCGCCGGGACGGGCGCCGCGGTGTCGTTCCACTCGGTGAGGATGCGGTGGCGCTCCCCCGCGTCCAGCATCTCCACTTCGGACAGCGCGCTGTGCGGGCGAGCCGTGGCCGCGGCCAGCAGGTTGGTGAAGTGGCCGGCCAGACGGCGCGCGGTGTCCTCGGTGAACAGGTCGTCCGCGTAGACCACTGCGCCGTCGAGTGTGCCGTCCGCGGCTTCCGCGAGGTACATCGACAGGTCGAACTTGGCGTCACAAACGGGGATTTCGACGGGTTCCGCCGACAGGCCCGGCAGGTTCCAGGCGTCCGCGCCCGGTGTGTTCTGCAGTGCGAACATCGTCTGGAACAGGGGGTTGCGGGAGAGGTCGCGGTCGGGGGCGAGTTCCTCCACGAGGCGTTCGAAGGGCAGGTCCTGGTGGTCGTAGGCGCCGAGGGCGGTGTCCTTGACCCGGGCCAGCAGCTCGGTGAACGCCGGGTCGCCGGACAGATCGGTGCGCAGGACGAGCGTGTTGACGAAGAAGCCGATCAGGTCCTCGGTCTCGGCCCGGTTGCGGCCGGCGATCGGGGTGCCGACCGCGATGTCCCGCTGTCCGCTGTAGCGGGCCAGCAGCAGCTGGAAGGCCGCCAGCAGGGTCATGAAGAGGCTCGCGCCGCTCTCGGCGGACACGGTGCGGGCGCGGGCGGCGACCTCGGCGGGCACCGTGAACCTGACCACCTCGCCGCGTCCGCCGCGCTCCGCGGGCCGCGCGTGGTCGGTGGGCAGCTCCAGTGGCTCGAGGCCGCCCAGCTTCTCGCGCCAGTAGTCGAGTTGCCGCTCCAGGGGCGCGCCGGACAGCCAGGCGCGCTGCCACACCGCGTAGTCGGCGTACTGCACGGGCAGCGGTTCGGGCGCGGCCGTGCCGGACCGGTCCGAGACGGCTTCGGCGTACCGCGCGGACAGCTCGCGCGCCAGCACGCCCACCGACCAGCCGTCGAAGGCGATGTGGTGCACGGTGACCGCGAGGACACTCTCCTCGTCGGCCAGTCGCACCAGCAGCGCGCGCAGCACCGGTCCGGCGCCGAGGTCGACCGGCCGCAGTCCGTCCTCGCGCAGCGCCTCGGCGAGGGCGGCCTCGCGGGCGGCGGCGTCACCCGCTCCGCGCAGGTCCCGTACCAGCGCCTCCACCGGCCGCGGCGGGTCGATGAGCTGTACCGGGGAGCCGGCCGCATCCGTGCCGAACCGGGTGCGCAGGATCTCGTGGCGGGCCACCACAGCGGTGAACGCGGCGTTCAGGGCGTCCAGGTCCAGGGGGCCGTGGATGCGGAAGGCGAAGGGCAGCAGGTACTCTGCCCGGCCGGGCTCCAACTGGTCCAGGAACCAGAGCCGTTGCTGCGCGAAGCTGAGCGGCTGCGGACCGTTGTCACGGGGCGCCGCCGGGATGCGGCCGGCTCCGGCGGCGTCCAGGTCCGTCACGGCCGCGGCGAGCAGGGCCGGGGTCGGTGCGCTGAACAGGGTGCGCACCGGCACGTCGGCGCCGAGCCGCCTGCGCAACCGTGACACGACCTGGGTGGCCAGCAGCGAGTGTCCGCCCAGCGCGAAGAAGTCGTCGTGCGCGCCGACCCGTTCGACGCCCAGCACCTCGGACCAGACCTCGGTCACGGTGCGTTCGGTGTCCGTGCGCGGCGCGGTGTACGCGGCGCCCAGTGCGGACCGGTCGGAGGCCGGGGCGGGAAGCGCCCGGCGGTCGGTCTTGCCGTTCGGGGTGAGCGGGATGCGCTCCAGCGGCACGAACGCCGTGGGCACCATGTAGTCCGGCAGGTCGCGCTGGAGGTGGGCGCGCAGCGCGCTCACGTCGAGCGGGCCCACGGGCACCACGTACGCCACCAGCCGCTGCACGCCGGGGACGTCCTCGCGCAGCACGACGGTGGCGCCGGCGACCGTGGGGTGGGCGAGCAGCGCCGTCTCGATCTCGCCCGGTTCGATGCGGTAGCCGCGCAGTTTGACCTGGTTGTCGGCGCGGCCCGCGAACTCCAGCCGCCCGTCCGGCAGCCACCGGGCGAGGTCGCCGGTGCGGTAGACGCGCCGCGGCGTGCCGTCCACGTCCACGACGGTGAACTTCTCGTCGGTGAGGTCGGGCCGGTTCAGGTAGCCGCGGGCCAGCCCGGGGCAGCCGATCCACATCTCGCCCGGCACGCCCACCGGCACCGGCCGGCCGTGGCGGTCGACGACGAACACCTTCGCGTTGGCGACCGGCCGGCCGATCGGCACCCGGTCGACGGGGCCGGTGATCCTGGCGGTCGTCGCCTCCTGCGCGGCCTCCGTGGGACCGTATCCGTTGACCAGGGGCACCGCGCAGTGCCGGAACCACTGCCGGACCTGTTCCCGCTGGAGCGCCTCGCCGCCGAGCCGGACCAGCCGCAGTTCCGGGCCCAGGGCGTCCGGCCCGTCCAGGTCGGCGGCGAGCGCCCCGAACGCCGACGGGGTGAGCCACGCCACGGTGACCCGGTGCTCGCGCAGCGCCGCCGCCAGCCGGCCCGGGTCCCAGGCGTCGTCGCGCAGTACCAGGGCGGCCCCGGAGACGAGCGGGGCGAAGATCTGTCCCACGGACGAGTCGAACGCGATCGACGCGAACTGCAGGACCCGGTCCTCGGCCGTGAGCCCCAGTTCACGGCAGGTCTCCCGCATCCGGGCGCGCAGCGCGCCGTGGGTGATCTGCACGCCCTTGGGGCGGCCGGTGGAGCCGCTGGTGTAGATCACGTAGGCCACGTCGTCCGGGCCGGCGTGTGCCACCGGACCGGCGAGGGCGGTGCCCGGACGCTGCGGCCAGGTTCCGTCGAGCAGCAGTGCCGGCGTGCCTGCGGGCAGGCGGCCGGTGTGCGCGGGCTGGGTGACGATCAGCGGCGCGCCGCTGTCCTCGACCATGTAGGCGAGCCGGTCGGTGGGGTACGCCGGGTCCAGCGGCAGGTACGCCGCGCCCGACTTGTGGATGCCGAGCAGCGTGCACACCATGTCCGTACCGCGGTCCAGGCAGACCGCGACCAGGGTGCCCGGCCCGGCGCCGCGCTCGCGCAGCCGGCCGGCGATCCACTCCGCCCGTTCGTCGAGCTGGCGGTAGGTCAGCCGGTCGGCGCCGCAGGTCACGGCGGGCGCGTCGGGCCGGCGGGCGGCACGCTCCTCGATCAGGCGGGTCACGGTCACCGTGTCCGGGGCGTCGGTGTCGGCGCCGTTCCACTCGCCGAGGATCGTCCGGCGCTCGGCGGCGGTCAGCATGGGCAGTTCGGACAGCCGGGCGTCCGGGGTGGCGCAGGCGGCGGCCAGCAGCGTCTCGAAGTGCCCGGCGAGCCGCACCATGGTGGCCTCGTCGAAGAGGTCGGTCGAGTACACGACGGTGCCGTCCAGGGCTCCGTCGGCGGCCTCGGTGGTGTAGAAGGTGAAGTCGAACTTGGAGTCCTGGGCGGACACGTCGAGTTGCCGGACGGTCAGGCCCGGCAGTTCCCAGGACCGGCTGTCGGGGGTGTTCTGCAGGACGAACATCGTCTGGAACAGCGGATTGCGCGACAGGTCCCGCTGCGGCGCCAGCTCCTCCACCAGGCGCTCGAAGGGCAGGTCCTGGTGGTCGTAGGCGCCGAGCGCGGTGTCCTTGACCCGGGCCAGCAGCTCGGTGAACGTGGGGTCGCCGGACAGGTCGGTGCGCATGACCAGCGTGTTCACGAAGAAGCCGAGCATGTTCTCGATCTCGGCCCGGTTGCGGCCCGCGATCGGGGTGCCGACCGCGATGTCCTCCTGGCCGCTGTAGCGCGACAGCACCACCTGGAAGACCGCGAGCAGGGTCATGAACAGGCTCGCGCCGGTGTCCTTGCTGAGCCTGCGGGCGCCGTCGGCGGTCTGCACCGGTACGCGGAACGTGAGCATGGCGCCGTTGCCGGTGCGCCGCGCCGGACGCCTGCGGTCGGTGGGCAGCTCCAGCGGTTCGGTGCCGGCCAGCCGGCCGCGCCAGTAGTCCAGTTGCTCCGCCAGCACCTCGCCGGTGAACCACTCGCGCTGCCAGACCGCGAAGTCGGCGTACTGGAGCGGGGGTTCGGTCAGTCCGGACGCGGTGCCCGTGAGCCGCGCGCCGTACAGCGCGGTCAGCTCCCGCGAGAGCACCCCCGCCGACCAGCCGTCGAAGGCGATGTGATGCACCGTCAGGCTGAGCAGGTGCTCGTCGTCCGCCAGCCGTATCAGCAGCGCGCGCACCATCGGTCCGGTGCCGAGGTCCATCGGACGGAAGCCCTCGGTGTCCACGAGCGCGGTGGCCGCCTCCTCGCGGGCGTCCTCCCCGGCGACGGACCGCAGGTCGTGGACGGCGAGCGGCAGCGGCCGCGGCGGGTCGACGACCTGGCCGGGACTGCCGTCGTCGTCGCTGACGAAGCGGGTGCGCAGCACCTCGTGCCGGGCGACCAGCTCCGACAGCGACGCGCGCAGCGCGGCGACGTCCAGCGGGCCGCGGATGCGCAGTCCCATGGGGATCAGGTATTCGGCGCGGCCGGGCTCCAACTGGTCGAGGAACCACAGCCGGCGCTGCGCGAACGACAGCGGCAGCGGGCGTCCGTCCCGGGGCGCGCGCGGGATGACCGGGACGTCGTCCGCGGTCGCGGTCGCGGCCGCGACCAGGGCGCCCATGGCGTCCGCCGCGTCCTCGGTGTCGAAGTCGGCCGACTCGAACAGGCGGCGGGCCCGCCGCATGGCCTCCTCGGCGAGGAACGACGCCACCGCCCGCACCGTCAACGGTTCCGGCAGGTTTTCCGCGCCGAATTCCGAACCGAATTCCTCCGCGATCCGGCGGGCCATTTCCGCCGCCTGCGGGCGGGTTCCGCCCAGCCGGGAGAATTCTTCCTCGGCCGCGGTCACCTCGGTTCCGAGCACCGCGTTCCACACCGCCGCGATGCGGGCTTCCGCGGGTGAGAAACCGCCCTGCCCGGCCTCCGGGCCGGAGGCCGCGGCCGTCATCGGATTCGTCGTCATGTAATCCACCAGTTCCTCGTCATCGACCGTTCGCGAGAACCTCTCGGAAACCGAGCCGAATCCGATGCTCGCAGAGCGATCTTGAGGAGATAACTGGTTACTTCTGCCCGCGGAACGTGGACACTTCTGCCCGTCCGGGCGTCAACCCCGCGCCGAGGCTGATGAGTTGCCTCCGCCATGGCGGAGGCGGTGGTACGGGGCCTACGCCGGCGGGTGGTGGAGCGTCCCGCCGGCGCAGGTTCCGTACCACCGCACAGGTGGCTGCCGGTGCCGTGCCACCGCTCAGGCGGCTGCCTTGACCGCCGTCTCCACCGGCACGGGAGCCGTACCGCCCGCGGACTCGCCGCCCTGCGCGGTGCCGGTGGGGCCGGTGTCGGACACCGTTCGCTTGCGCATGCCCGCCCACTCCCGGTTGAGGGCCGGCACGCCGATGGCGACGAGGTAGAGGCCGCCCACGATCCACAGGGCGCCCGAGGTGCCCGCCACCGTCACCAGGCCCGCGCCCAGCAGTCCTCCGAACGGGATGCCCGCCCAGGTGACGGCCTGGGCCAGCGTCTTGACCCGGCCCAGCAGCGGGGTGGGGATGAGCTCGTACGTCACGGCTCCCACGATCGGGTTGACGAAGCCCGATCCGAGGCCGCCCACGGCCAGTACCGTCAGCACCAGCCACAGCGGCGCGCCGGTGGCCATGGCCACGAAGCGCGGGACGCCGCCCAGGGTGAAGCCGATCAGGTAGACGGCGCGCCGGGGCAGCCGCTCGGCCACCCCCGCTGCCACGAGCGCGGCGATGATCGACGTCGCGGCGAAGACGCTGACCACCAGTCCGATGGCCTCGGCGCCGTTGCCCGTCTCCTTCGCCCAGACCGGCAGCAGCACGGACATGAACGCCTGGTCGAGCAGGTTGGTCGCGGCGAGCATGCACACGATGGACCGCAGCAGTTTCGCGTCGCGCAGGAACACGGCGCCCTGGCGCAGCCGCGAGAGGTAGCCCTCGGTCTCCTCGACCGGCGTCTCGTGCGGCTCGGGCACCGGGTCGCTCAGGGTGGTGGAGACGACCAGCGCGGACACGCCGAACAGGCAGGCGGTGATCCACAGGGCGTAGAGGCTGCCGAAGGAGGCGACGACCACACCGGCGACGGCCGGTCCGATGGTCGTCGCGGTCCGTTCGACCGCCGCCGACAGGCCGGTCCCGCGTTCCAGCGGCACCCGGGCCGCGCGGGTGGCCGCCGGCACGAAGAGGCCCTTGGCCCCGTTGGCCGGACCGTCCGCCGCGCCGACGACGGCCAGCAGCCCCAGCAGCAGGCCGAAGGACAGGTGTCCGGTGAGGTAGAGCAACGGGGCGGTGGCCGTCGCGACGGTGGAGGCCAGGTCGCCGGCCACGCTGATGCGCTTGGGGCCGACCCGGTCGATGACGGGACCCGCCAGCGCCTGGGCTATCACGTAGGGGACGATCTGGCAGAAGGCGACCAGACCGGTCTTGCCGACGCTGCCGGTCGTGGTGAGGACGAACCAGGGCAGGGCGATCGAGAGCACCCGGTTGGCCGAGAGGGCCGCCGCGTTGGCCGACAGCATGCCGACCAGTCCGCGCAGGACCCGCGGCCCGTCGGCCGGGGCGTCCGGGGAGGGCGCGGGTGTGCCACTGTCCGCCGCCTGCTGGGCGGCCGCGTGCCGAGAGGTCATCTTGCTCACTCCGAGTCGGTGGGGTGGGAGACGTGCCGGTCTGCACTGGTGCGGAACATCTGGAACTGGAAGGCGACCCGCGCCGCGCCCTCGGGCAGCGGTGAACCCGCCGGTTCGGGCGCGGAGTTGCGGCGCCGGAGCAACTCATGGATCTCCGCGGAGAGTTCCTGGGCCTCGGCGGGGGTGAGGGTGAGCACGTAGTCGCCGAACTCCTGGGCGTCGCGCCACTCGGGCGGCAGCGAGGCGGTCGCGTCGATGGCGGTCGTCATCGCCTCGGACCAGACCCGGCCGAGCGCCTGCAGGTAGGCGATGCCGAGACCTTCGCCGCCCGCGAGCACCGATTCGTCCGGGGCGACCGTGTTGACGTGCGCCGCCTGCCACCAGCGCTCGCGCCGGCCGCCCCGGGACGGAGCCTCGACGATGAAGCCGTACTCGGCGAGCTGGCGCAGGTGGTAGCTGGTCGCGCCGGTGTTCAGGTCGAGCCGCCGGGCGAGTGTGGTGGCCGTGGCCGGCCCCTCCGTGCGCAGGACCGTCAGGATCCGCACCCGCAGCGGATGCGCGACGCCCCGCAGGTTGCGGGCGGTCAGCTGCACTTGGGAGGGCTGCTCGGGAGGTTCCATGCACCCCAAGGTAGTTGACACAGACTTCTGTGCACAGAGTTCTGTGCACAGAAGTCTGTGCAATCGAAGAGGTGGCTGATTTCCTGTGCCATGTGGCTTGATCTGGCGCACTGAACCAGGGCCGGGAGTGGCCCAGGGGCGGGGTACGGCCCGGGTTCGGGGTACGGCCCGGGGCCGCGCCCGCGCAGCGGCCGGCACGCACGCACCGACCAGACCGGACCGGACCGGACCGGGTTCAGCCGTCGGTGGCGGTCTGGCCGAGTTCGGCGAGTGCGGTGGCGGCCTCGGCCTGTCGCGGGCTCCTCAGCGCTGCCAGGGCGTCACGGGCGGCGAGCAGCGTCTCCCGGGCCTCCGGGTGGCCCATGGCGCCGAGCACCTGGCCCAGGTCGAGCCGGGCCTGCTCGGCCCAGGACGGCATCTGCGCGGCGTCGAAGACGTCGAGGGCCTGCCGCAGCGGCGGCTCGGCCTCCTGCCAGCGCCCGAGGGCGGCCAGGTCGTTGCCGATCTGCTGTCGGTGGACCGCGTGGTAGAACGCGATCAGCTCCGCCGCCCGGCCCGGGACCCCTGCCCGGCAGATCCGTTCGCCGCGGCGGTGGATGTCGAGGGCTTCCGCCGCCCGGCCGGTCTGGCGCAGCAGGATGCCGAGGGCGTTGAGGGTCGACAGCTCGGCCAGCCTCGCCTGCGGGGCTCCCTGCCCGGCGAGGCAGCCGGCCGCATCGCGCAGCCGCGTCTCGGCCTCCGACAGCCGGCCCAGGCGCTGCAGCGCCCCCGCGCCGTACCCGAGTGCCCAGCCCTGCTGCAGCCCGTCCTCGCTGTCACGGGCCGCGTCGAGCGCGGCGTCGGCGGACACCAGGGCGGCCCGCGGGTCGTGCACGCAGAGGTTGTAGGCCCAGGCGAGGTAGTTGAGGTGGACCGCCTCCTCCCGTCTGCTGCCGAGTGCCCGGGCCGAGTCGGAGGAGCGCTGGAACACCTCCACCCACTGCTCCCAGTGCTGGTTGAGGTCGGAGAACCAGTGCATGGCCTCCGCCGTGTCCAGGACCTGCCGGTGCCGGCCGGTGTCGTGGGCGCGGCGGAGCGCGGCGAGCCACTGGGTCCGCTCCGCCTCCAGCCAGGCCCGCGCGGCCTCCCGGCCGGCGGGCGCGCCGTCCGGGTCCGGGTCGCCGGACGGCGCGGTGTGGTCGTGGTCGGCGTCGAAGTGCAGCGCGGCGGCGGCGGCCCGGCGCAGCATCCACCGCGCGGTCCGGTCGAGAGCGGCGTCACGGACCTCGGGGCCGTCCTCGGCCTCGACCTGCTCGGCCGCGTAGAGCCTGAGCAGGTCGTGGAACCGGTAGCGCTCGACGGCGGGGTCGCTCTGCAGCAGTCCGGCGTCGGTCAGTTCCTCGGCGCGGGCGACCGCCTCGTCCAGAGTCAGCCCGGCCAGGAGCGCGCCGGTCTCCGGGCTGAAGTCCGCCCCGGCGGCCAGCGCGGCGCGGCGCAGGAACGTCCGCGCCTGCGTGGGAAGTTGCCGGTACGAGAGCGCGAAGGCGGCGCGCACCCGCAGGTTTCCGGCCTGGAGGCCGTCGAGTCGCCGGCCCTCGGCGGCGAGCCGGTCGACGAGCTTGCCCAGGCGCTCGTGCGGCCGGCTGAGGAGCCGCTGTCCGGCGATCCGGACGGCCAGCGGCAGGTGCCCGCACAGATCGGCGAGGTCGCGCGCGGCCTGCTCCTCCGCCCGCACCCGTTCCGGGCCGACGATACGGGTCAGCATCTCCACCGCCTCCTCGCGCCGCAGCAGCGCCAGGTCGCAGCGGTGGACGGACGTCAGGCCGGCCAGGGCCTGACGGCTGGTGACGATGGTCAGCGACGCGCCGGTGCCGGGCAGCAGCGGACCGATCTGGGCCTCGTCGGCGGCGTTGTCCAGCAGCAGGAGCAGCCGTCGCTCCGCCGCCAGGGACCGCCACAGGCCCGCGCGGTCGTCGGTGCCGGCCGGGATCGCGCCGTCGGCGACCCCCACGGCGCCCAGCAGCCGGGCCAGCGCGTCACGGGGACCGGTCGGCTCGGCGTCCATGCCGTGCAGGTCCAGGGCGAACTGCCCGTCCGGGAAGTGCGGGGCGAGACGGTGCGCGGCGTGCACCGCGAACGCGGTCTTGCCCAGCCCGGGCTGTCCGGCGACCACGGCGACCACCGGCCGGTCCGGACCGGTGTCCCCCGCCAGATCCTGTAACCGGGCGAGGACCGCGTCGCGGGCGGTGAAGTCCTGGATGTCACGCGGCAGGGCCAGGGCGACGGGCACGGCGGGACCCTCGGCCGTCCGGGGACGCGGACGGCCCAGGGCGGCGGACTCCTCCAGGCCGGCCGCCTCGTCCGCGTCCAGCCCCAGCGCGTCGGCCAGCGCCCGGACCGTACGGCGCTGCGGCCCCCGGGTACGCCCGCGTTCCATGTCGGCCAGCGCCCTGACGCTCACCCCGGCCGCGTGGGCCAGCGCCTCCTGGCTCAGCGCGGCACGGGCGCGCAGAACGCGCAGCCGCTGCCCGAAGTCATCAGTGGAAGGCGTGCCACCGCGCACCGTAGACGTCCCCGATCATCCGGCTCGTCCGGACGCGAGCCCCCCGGCAGAAGTATGACGGACGGCATTTCTGCCGGTGAAACCGCCTGGGACGCGCCGACCGCCGGTGGTGGACTGAGGACCGGCGCGCGAACGCCCCCTCCCGGCCGGACGGAGTCCGGCCGGCCACACCCTGCCGTCCGACTGCCGGCCGGGCAAGGGCAGAACCGCGCCACATCACCAGGACCATCCCGGCCGCCGGCTCCGTGCCGCGGCCCCGCACCGCTCACGGGGGATATCTCCATGAACTTCCAGCGTCACCGCACCTCGTTGCTCGCCGTCGCGGGCACGGCCCTCGCCCTGTCCCTCACCGCCTGCCAGAGCGACGACGCGTCCGGCGAGCCGGCCCCGGCGGCGACCTCTTCCGCGACCGGGAAGGCGGCGGACGGCGGACAGGCCGGCACGTCCGGCCCCACGGACACGGCCGACCCGGCGCACGCCGAGGCCTCGAAGGGCTCGACGGACAGCGGCGGCAGCGGCGGCTCCGCGGGCTCGACCGGTGAGCAGGCGACCGCCGCCACCCGGGTCTGCACCGCACGGGACGTCGCCGTCACGGCCGCCACCCAGGGCGGCGCTCCCTACACCCACCTCGTCCTCACGGCGAAGAACACCTCCGGCCGCTCCTGCCGGCTGGCGGGTGCGCCGCACATCCAGTTCCTGGAGAGCCACAAGCAGGACGTCCCGGCCGTCGCCAAGAGCAAGCCGGCCACGCCGGTCGTCCTCGCGGCGGGAGCCCCCGCCTACGCCCTGGTGAAGCTGTCGGACGGCGGGGTCGACGAGGACAACGAACCCGTGTCGGCGTTCTCCCTCGTGCTGGAGGGCGACTCCGCGGTCATCGCCGTCCGCGCGCCCGGCAGTGGGGTGGCCGTCGACCCGGCGAAGGCCCTCACCGGCTACTGGACCCCCGAACTCCGCAACGGCGCGGACGATTTCTGACGCACACCGCCGCGCGCCGGAGCCCCGGCGTCGCGCACCGCGTTCGCCCAGGCCCTGACCTGGGCGGGCGCCGCGACGGCCGGGCCCGGCGGCCGCTGACGTACCGTCGCGGCCGCTCGGCCGGACGGCCATACGCGCGTGGTGCGCCGGGGTGACGACGCCATGCCCGATCCCCTTGCCGACCCTACGGTGGTGGCATGGTGGTGATCAGCGACAAGAACCGGCGGGCGCCGGGCCGGATCGGCGTGGTGCACGCGCTGGGCCTGACCGTGCTGTTCGTGCTGTCCGTGGTGGCCGCCTCGATCGAACCGCACGAGGACCGTTTCCTGTGGCGCTGGACCGCCGTGGTCCTGGCGGGCGTCGGCTGCTCGGCACTCGTCTGGCGGCGCCGCCACCCGGTCGGCGCTCTGGCCGTCGCGCTCGGCTGCGGGGTGAGCTTCCTGGCCCTCGGGTTCCGGGAGAGTCCGCTGGTGATCAGCCCGGTGCTGGTGTCCGTCTACACCGTCGGCCTGCTCACGGACCGGCGTACCACCTGGACCAGCGCCACCGCCTCGGCCGCCGTCCTGGTGGGCACCGCCATCCTGTGCGCCCCGCAGGACTGGCTGAACCCCGACAACGCGGCACTGGTGGCCTGGACGGCGCTGCCGGCCGCCGTGGGCGACGGGCTGCGCTCGCGCCGCGCCTACGTGGCGGCCGTGGAGGAACGCGCGGTGCACGCGGAACGCACGCGTGAGCAGGAGGCGCAGCAGCGGGTGGCGGCCGAACGGGTGCGCATCGCCCGCGAGCTGCACGACATCGTCGCGCACCACATCGCGCTGATCAACGCCCAGGCCGGCGTGGCCGCCCACCTCGCGAAACGGCAGCCGGAACAAGTGCTGACCGCCCTGGAGGACATCCGGGACACCAGCCGGTCGGCGCTCGACGAACTCCGGGTGACCGTGGGGCTGCTGCGGCAGTCGGGCGATCCGGTGGCGCCGCGCAGCCCCGCGCCGGGTCTTGCCGACATACCGGTGCTGCTGGCGTCCTTCGCCCGGGCCGGCCTGGCCGTCGACCACACCCGTCACGGCGCCGCGGCCGCCCCCCTGACACCGGCGGTCGATCTGACCGCGTACCGCATCGTCCAGGAGGCCCTGACCAACGTGCGCAAGCACGCCGGGGCCGACCGTGCCCGGCTGACCCTGCACCACCACCCCGAGCGGCTGACGATCACCGTCGAGGACGACGGGGGGACCGCGCGGCACCACCCCGCGCCCGCGGGCACCGGGCACGGGCTGGTCGGCATGCGTGAGCGGGTGGCGATGGTCGGAGGCCGGCTGCACGCGGGACCGCGCCCGGAGGGCGGCTTCCGGGTGACGGCCGACCTGCCGTTGCGGCCCGGCCGGCTGATCAGTGAGACAGCGAGGAGAGACGGGCATGACGATTCGCGTACTGCTTGCCGATGACCAGGCCCTGCTGCGGGGCACCTTCCGGATGCTGTTCGACGCCACCGGCGACATGGAGGTGGTGGGCGAGGCGTCCGACGGTCAGGAGGCGGTGGAGCTGGCGCGGACCCGGCACCCCGACGTGGTGCTGATGGACATCCGGATGCCGGGGACGGACGGCCTCGAAGCGACCCGGCTGATCAGCGAGTCCGAGGACCTCGCGGCGGTGAAGGTGCTCATCCTCACCACGTTCGAGGACGACGAGCACGTGGCCGAGGCGCTGCGCGCGGGCGCGAGCGGCTTCCTGGGCAAGGGTGCGCGCCCCGAGGAGCTGGTCGAGGCCGTCCGCACGGTTGCCGCCGGCGACGCGCTGCTGTCGCCCGCGGCCACCGGAGCGCTGATCCGGCGTTTCCTCGCGCAGCCGGACCCCCGCTCGGGGGAGGTGCACGAGCGGCTGGAGTGCCTGACGCGCAGGGAACGCGATGTCGTCGGCCTGGTGGCCCTGGGGCTGTCGAACGACGAGATCGCCGAGCACCTGTTCGTCAGCCCGTTGACGGCGAAGACCCACGTCAACCGGGCCATGACCAAACTCGCGGCACGCGACCGGGCCCAGCTCGTGGTCATCGCCTACCAGTGCGGCCTGGCCGGCGCGCTGCCTTAGGCCTGGGCGTCCGGGGCCGCGTACCCGGCACGTCTGTCCCGGCCGTAGGAGGGCGCCCCGAGTACCGCAGCCGTGGTACCCGGGATTCGCTGCGGGAGGACGACGCGCGAGGGGCTGTCGCTGGGCGAAGGTGGGATCACGAACGGAGGTCTCACCATGAACGAACGCTTCCGCCAGAACAGTGGTCACGACCGGACGACGGTGGCGGCCCGCCAGGAGCACGACTGCCTCGCGGCCGTGGCGCCGCAGCTCTCCCTCCTGCGCCGTTCCCTGACCGCCGGCGCCTCCCGCGACCAGCGCGGCCGCCTTGTCGGCGGCTATGTGCCGCCCCGCCGTCGCCGGCCGACTCCGGGGACCGAGCGGCTCACGCTGCCCCAGTGGGTCAGCCGGACCGCGAGCGTCTGCTGACGCCGGCCCCGAGCCGCGACCCGCACCGCCGCGTGCGGGGCCCGGCTCAGCCGCGCCCGGTGCCGTCCGCCCGGTCCCGGCACGCCGGCGGCTCGTCGGCGGTGATGACGAGAGCGGCCTGGTCGTCCTCCACGTTGGCGCCGGCCACGTAGCGGCGGACGTCCTCGGCCACCGCCTCGACGATGTCCGCCGCGCCCGGCCGGCGCGGCACGGAGGCCAGTGCCTTGGCCAGCCGTACTTCGCCGTACTGCTCGCTCTCCTCGGTCCGGCACTCGGTGATGCCGTCGGTGTAGAGGAACAGGCTCTCACCGGGGCGGAGGGTGAAGCGGCGGGCGGCGAGTCTGGGCGGGATGCCGATGCCCAGCAGCCCGCCGGGCGCCTCCACCGTGTCGACCCTGTGGTCGGTGTCCAGCAGCAGGGGCAGCGTGTGGCCGGCCCGGACGAGGTGGACGGCGAGTCCGTCGGCGGTGGGTGCGAGGTGGCCGTGCACGAGGGTGACGAAGCCGTTGTTCTGGTGGGCGTAGCGGTCGTTCAGCGCCTTGTCGACGGCTTTGACGACGTCGACGGGGTCGTCGAGCAGCGGGGCGACCGCGCGCGCCGTGTGGCGGACCAGCGCGGTCGTGGTGGCCGCCTTGGCGCCGCGCCCGCAGACGTCGCCGAGGATGAACGCCCAGCTCCCGTCGCCGCGGGGGAAGACGTCGTAGAAGTCGCCGCCGATCTCCAGTCCCTCACCGGCCGGATGGTAGAACGCGGCCAGCCGGGCGCCGGGTATCTCGGGCAGGTCGGGCAGCAGCAGGCCGGTCTGCAGGTCGCGGGCGAGGGCCGCGCTCTGCTCGTACTGGCGGGCGTTGCGGGCGGCCGAGGCGGCACGGCGGGCCAGCTCCTCCGCCAGGGCGACCCGATGACCGTCGAAGGGGTGCGCGTCGGTGGCCAGCAGGGTCAGCGCGCCGAACGGCCGCCCGCGGTCCAGGAGGGGTACGCAGACGTAGCCGGTGACGTCGAGTTCCCGCCAGGGCCCCGGGCCGGTCGGGGTGCGCCGGGCCACTTCGGTCAGTCCCGAGGCCAGGACCCGTGCGACGGCGTCGTCCTCGTCGTCGCGGGCCGGGACGTGGGCGGCGAGCAGGGCGCGCGCGTCGTCGGCCGGGGCCGCGGCCGCCACCCGGTGGACGCGCCCGGACTCCAGGACGTCGACCGCGGCCAGCGGCGCCAGCACCGGACTGGACAGGGTGGCCAGACGCTGGAGCACCTGCCTCTCGTCCAGCTGCCCGGACAGGGCGGTGCTGGCGGCCAGCAGGAAGGCGAGGTCGTCGCGGGCCGCCTTCTCCCGGGCGTCGGCCGCCAGCCGGGCCTGTTCCGCGCGGTGCCGCTCGATGGCGAGCGCCGCGGTGTCGGCGATGACCCGGGCCAGCGCCAGGTCGGTGTCCTGCGGGGCCCTTGGTGTGCGGTGGTACATCGCGAAGGTGCCCAGGAGCTGCTCGTCGCGGCCGAGGATCGGCGTCGACCAGCACGCCGCGAGTCCGGCCCGGCCGGCCAGGCCGCGGAACTCGTCCCACAGGGGGTCGGCGGCGATGTCGGTGACGATCACGGTCCGGCGCCGGTGCCCGGCGGTGCCGCACGAGCCCATGCCTTCGCCGGTGGCGATGCCGTCGATGGCCCGGTTGTAGAAGTCGGGCAGGCTGGGGGCGGCGCCGTGGCGCAGGTGACGGCCGTCCTCGTCGGCCAGCAGGACGGAGACGATCACCTCGGGCGACAGTTCCTCGATCGACCTGCACATGCCGTCCAGCACGTCCGAGAGCGGCGCCTGGCGGGCTATCTGCTCCAGCAGGGCGCGCTGCTCGGCGGCCAGGCGCCGGGCGTGCTTGACGTGGGTGGTCTCCACTCCGATCATCCGCACCCCGATGACGTTGCCGCCGGCGTCGCGGCGGGCCTCGTAGGTGAAGTCGAAGTACGCCTCCCGGGCCTCGTCGCCGGGGCCGATGAGGACACGGGCGTCCCGGCCGACGTGCCGCGTGCCCGTCCGGAACACCTGGTCCAGCAGGGCGATGAAGCCCTGGGCGGGCAGCTCGGGCATCAGCTCGGCCAGCGGGACGCCGGTGCGTTCCCGCCGTCCCTCGCCGATAGCCGTGAAGAAGGCCGGGTTGGCGGCCTCCAGGACGTGCGCGGGACCCGCCATGGACGCGAACAGCGCGGTCGAGGTGCCGAACAGCATCGACAGGTCCTCGTCCGTGTCGCGCACCTCCCCGGACCGGCGGACTTCGCTCGTCGAGCTGCGCTCGCGCTCAGCCGTCATCTCGTCCTGCCCTCGCCGAACCGCCTGCCGCGTCTGTCGGTCAGGTCACTGTCTCGCGCGACATCGGTCAGCGCCCTGTCAGGCTCGTATACACCCGAAAGGCCCGGCTTACGCTTCCGAAGCTGAATCCGTGACCCGGTGGCCGGCTGTCCGCTCATGCCAGCGCTACGTGCAGGCGCACGACCAGACCGGCCGGCGGCGTCCGGATCTCCACCAGGTCGCAGAGCTGGTGCATCATCCAGACGCCTCGGCCGCCGTTCGGGGAGAACGGGTCGGGGCGGCGCCGGCCGACGAGCGGGTCCGTCAGCCGTCCCCGGTCCCGTGCCTCGGCGACGACGCTGCCGTCCGCGCGCCACAGGCGCAGGGTGCCTCGTCCGCCGCCGTGCCGCACCGAGTTGCCGGTGGCCTCGTTGACGGCCAGCAGCCAGTCGGTGCGGCGGCGCGGGGCCAGGCCCGCCCGCTCGGCCCAGGCCGCCGCCGCGTCGCGTACGGCTCCGAGGTCCCCCTCCTGGAAGTGCAGGACGACCGGGTCGGCCGGTTCGGGCAGAGGCGCGTCGCAGTCGCGGCAGACCGCGTGCGGGTCCGCGTAGCGCGGGCTGGGCCGGAAGCCGTCGGGGCCGTCGCCGACCGCGGGATGCGTGCGGTGCGCCTGTTCGAGCACGTCCTCGGGCAGGGCGGTGTCGTAGGGGCACAGGATCGCGGCGCGGCGGCCGGAGAACGCCAGGTTCGTCAGCGCCTCGTGGCGGGTGGCCTCCCGTACCTCCGCGGGGGTGCGCCCGGGCCAGACCGGCTCGCTGACGACGGCGGGGTGGCGGTCCGCGTGCCGGTCGCAGAACTGCTGGATCAGCGACAGCAGACGCCCCGGGTTGCGTCCCTCGTGCCGCATATCGGCCCAGGTGACGTCCTGGTGTCCGCCGCCGACGGCGTCCTGGAGCAGTGTGAGGCGTCCGCCGGGGACCGCGACCAGCACAGGACGGCCGCGGGCCGCTTCCGCGCGGACGAAGTCGCCGACTTTCTTCGCGTAGTCGTCGTCGCCGGTGTAGAAGAGGGCAGGGTGGCTGAAGGCGGCGTCGGTCCGGGTGGAGACCGAGGTCTGCCGGGTGCTCGTGGTCACCGTCCGGCCACCTCCAGGCCGTCCCTCAGCTCCGGGAAGAGTGCCAGCATGCGCTCGAGCGCGGGCGGGGCCCCGAGGAGACGCACGGGTATGCCGGAGGGCCGTCTGCGCGCCGCGTCGGCGAGGTCGGCCAGCCCCGCGACGTCGAGATGGTCCAGGACCGACAGGTCGAGCGTGACGCGCTCCGCCGGGGACGCGGCGAGCGCGGCCGCCGTCGAGGAGACGACCCGGCGGCTCTCGTAGCCGGCCGACCCGGCCAGCCGGAACCCGGGCGGCCCGGCCAGAGGCGCCGCCGACAGTTCCCCCCGGCCGGCGGTCCGGGCCGCGCCGGCGCCGGTCCGCGCCAGGTGCGCCCCCGCCAGCACCCGCAGGTCCTGGACGGACAGCAGGCGCCGGTCGTAGAAGCACCACGCCCGCAGGGGCAGCCGCTCGAACACCTCGTGATGGATGCGCAACTCGTACTCCAGCAGGCGCTCGGCGCCCGCTATGTCCCGGGCGCCCCAGGACATCTCACCGATCGCCCGCAGGCCGCGGAATCCCCGCGCGGCGGCGTCGTCGACGGCTTCCCGCCACAGGCCGATCATCGCGTCCGGATCGAAGCGGGCACCGGCCAGGTAGGTCTCGTCGGCGGTCGCCACCATGAGCTGTCCCCGCCGCAGGGCGGCGGCGGCGTCCACGCCCCGGTTCGTGAGGGTACGCGTGACCAGGGCGGGATCGGTGGCGTCCGCGAAGTACTGCACGTGCTCGCCCCCGTCCAGTCCCGCCCGGACGAAGGCCACCAGGTGGTCCGCCCACTCGGCGTCGCTGGAGTAGTCCACCGCGAGATGGCGGTCCGCGGCGGTTTCGCCGCTCACGGGCGGCCATGTGCCGTACATCGGGCCTCCTCCCTCGTGCGACCGGATCGGGATGTGTCAGGAATAAGCGCCACGCAGCCTATCGCAAGGTATTGCCGCCCAGGTCACGGCAGGTACCGCGCGGCTGCCCGACGCCCTCGCGGGGTACCGCGCGGGTGCTCGACGGCCTCGCGGCGGCCTGGGCGGGGGCGTCAGCCGACGGAGCGGGCCTCGCCGGCGGCACGGCCGGCCGGATCGTCCGCGGCCCGCACCGCCAGCGCCTCGGCGACCGTGGCGTGGACGGGGATCAGCTGGGAGATGCCGGTCATGGTGACCATGCGGGCGAGGCGGTCGGGGACGGCGGCGAGGCGCAGCGAGCCGTGCGCCTGCTGCGTCGCGTGCATGAGGTTGATGAGGGTGCTCAGGCCGGTGGAGTCGACGAAGTCGACCTGCGCCAGGTCCAGGACCAGGTTCGGGGCGCCTTCCTGCACGACGGTCAGGGCGTGCTCGCTCAGCGCGGACGCCGTGTGCAGGTCCATGTCCCCGGCGACGGTGACGACGGCGGCGGTGGCGTCGGCGTCGGCGTCGGCGTGCTGAACGGTCACGCGGAGGGTCTCGGTCACGTTGGTCATCACTCCTGGCCGGCGGGCTCGGGTACTGCGGACGCGGGCGGGGCCACAGGGCCCGCCGGGTCACCGTTCATGATGCGCCACGTCTTCCGGGCCGAGGCCGCGGACGGTGACCAGCTCGATGAGGCCCGAGACGGTCAGCACGGGCTCCAGCAGCGGCTTCACGACGAGTTCCAGCCGGTCGGCGTGGGCGAAGAGCACGCTCAGCCCGGCGCTGTCGAGGTACTCCACCTCGGTCAGGTCCAGGACGACGGGCCCGGTGTCCGCGGCGAGGGCCTCGGCCAGGGAGCCGGCGTTGCTCATGTCGATCTCGCCGCTGACCGCGAGCCGGAGGGTGCCCTCGGGGCCCCGGCCGGCGTTGACGACAAGGGGGGTGGTCATCAGGCGATCCTCATCTGCATGTCGACGGTGGTGCCGGCGGGGCCCGGACTGATGGTCACCTGCTGCATCATGGCCCGCATCAGGGCCACGCCCCGGCCGCGGTGCGGGTTGAGCTCCGGCTGGGGGGTCTTCCACCGGCCGCTGTCGGCGACGGTCAGCCGGAGGATGTCGGCGAGGGCCTCGGCGCGCAGCCGCACGCCCTCCCCCGCGTCGTGCCGGTGGCCGTGCTCGATGGCGTTGGCGCACGCCTCCCCGGCGGCGACGAGAACGTTCTGGATGGTGTGGGGCGGGAGGTCGCACTCGTCGAGCCAGGTGCGCAGCGCCTTGCGGACCGGCGCGAGCTGGGAGGACTCGGCGGGGAAGGACATCTCCAGGGGCGCCGGGTGGCGGTAGAGCAGCAGCGCCACGTCGTCGTCGTAGCCGCCGGCCGGCGCGAGCCGGGCCATCACCTCGCTGGCGAGGTCGTCGAGCGGGACGTCGCGGCCATCCTGCACAGCCTTGCTCGCCTGGTCGATCCCCGCGTGGAGCGGGCGCCGGCGGCGCTCCACGAGCCCGTCGGTGTACAGCAGCAGCGTGGCACGCGGGGGCAGGGTGCACGCGGCCTCCGGCCGCTGCCTGCCCGGCCGCACGGCCAGCGGCAGGGAACGGCCCTCCTCCAGCAGCGCGGTGGTGCCGTCGGGGTGCGCGATGATGCCGGGCGGGTGCCCGGCGCTGGAGTAGGTCAGCTCGCCCGTGCCGGGGTCGAGGACGCCGCAGAACACGGTCGTGCACAGGGCGCCCGGCACGCTGGCCGCGAACCGGTCGAGGGCCATCAGGGTCTTCGCCGGGCTGGAGTCCTCCAGCATCAGCGCGCGGCAGGCGCTGCGCAGCTGCCCCATGACGCTGGCCGCCTCCAGGCCCCGTCCGACGCAGTCGCCGACGACGATGCCGATCCGCCCCTTCGGGAGGGCGACGGTGTCGTACCAGTCGCCCCCCACCTCCAGCGGCCGGGTCGCGGGCTCGTAGCGCACCGCGAAGCCGTCGGGGAGCCTGGCCGGACCCAGGATGGCCCGCTGCAGCGCGATGGCGGTCTCCCGCTGCTGGTCGATCTGGTGGGCCCGGACCAGGCCCTGCGCGAGGTGCCCGGCCAGCAGCGACAGCAGCAACTGGTCCTCGGAGCTGAACGGCCGGTCCTCGCCCAGGTCGACCCACAGGGCGAGCGAGCCCTCGGGGTGTTCCAGCAGGACGCCGGCGCCCGTGTCCTCGGCCATCGGGGCCAGCGGTGGCCGGCGGCGCACTTCGGCGAGCGCGTCGCGGCGCCCGGCCGGCAGGTCCTCCCACCGCAGGTCCCCGTCCGTGGCCGTGAGAGCCGGTACGTCGCCGCGTTCGAAGACGGCGGCCACCACCTGCCGGGCACGCCAGATGACCTTGAGTTCGGCGAGGGCCCCGGAGAGCGCCTCGGCCAGACTGGTGGCCCGGGACAGCGAGGTGCTCAGCGCGGCCAGGGCCGTCTCGCGCTGGACGGCGTAGTGCTCGGCGGTGACGTCGCGGAAGGTGCAGACGGTGACCCGGCGACCGGTGTCGGGGTCCTCGGCCTTGTTCCAGGTGACGGCCACCCACAGACGGTGCCCGTCGCGGTGGGTGACGGGCACCGTGCAGGAGCCGCGGGGGCGTTCCAGCAGGTCGGCGAAGGCGTCTCCGACCTGCCGGTGCGCCTCCGGGTCGGCGGCGGCGTCCGGCCACCAAGGGTGGATCGGGGTGTAGGGGAGGTCTTCGGGTCCGTAACCGAGGATGTCGGTGAACGCGGTGTTGATCTCGATGACGGCGCCGGACTCGTCGCAGACGAAGAACGCCTCCTGCAGGGAGTCGATGAGCGCCGCCCGCCAGCGCAGGTGGTGGCCGCGCAGCCGGGCCAGCAGTATGTTCGCGCGCACCCGCGCCAGCAGCTCGGCGGCGACGAACGGCTTGACCAGGTAGTCGTCGGCCCCCGCCTGCAGGCCCTCGATCGACGCCTCCTGCCCGGCCCGGGCCGACAGCAGCAGCACGGGCACCGAGGCCGTGCGCGCGTCCCCGCGGAGCCGCTCCACCAGTTCCAGCCCGTCGAGCCGGGGCATCATCACGTCGCTGATGACGAGGTCGGGCGCGCCGCGGCGCACGGAGTCGAGGGCTTCCACGCCGTCGGTGACGGTGGTGACCTCGTATCCCGCGGCGACGAGGATGCGGGTGAGGTACTCGCGCATGTCGGCGTTGTCGTCGGCCACCAGCACCCGGGCGCCGGCCGTCCGCCCGGGGCCCGGGTCGGCGGCGCCGGCGTCGGTCGGCACCCCGGTGCTCCCCGGGGCGCCCGCGTCGGTGCCCGGCAGCCAGCGCAGGGCCTCCAGGACGTAGGGGTCGGCGTCGGTGGGGAGCACGGCGCCGCCCGGTGCGGCCACCACGGAGTCCGCGGGCAGGTGGGCGGTGCCCAGCGGGATCCGGATGGTGAAGGCGGTGCCTTCGCCCTCGGTGCTGTCGGCCTCGATCTCGCCGCCGTGCAGGCCGACGAGTTCCTGCACCAGGGCGAGGCCGATGCCGCTGCCCTCGTTCGACCGGGAGCGGGTGTTCTCGATGCGGTGGAAGCGTTCGAACAGCCGGGGCATCTCCGCCTCGGGCACACCGATGCCGGTGTCGGCGACGGTGACGACGGCGTGCGCGTCCTCGCCGCGCACGCTGACCCGGATCCCGCCTTCGAAGGTGAACTTCAGCGCGTTGCTGAGCAGGTTGAGGATCACCTTCTCCCACATGCCGAGGTCGACGTGCACCGGCTGGTCCAGGGGCGGACAGTCCACGTCGAAGGTGAGCCCGGCCCGCTCCACGGCCGACCGGAAGACGCTGGCCAGTTCGGCGGTCACCACGGCCAGGTCGACCGGCCCGTAGCGGGCCTGCATCCGCCCCGCCTCGATGCGGGAGAAGTCCAGCAGCGCGTTGACCAGCTTGCCCAGCCGCAGCCCGTTGCGGTGCACGGCGTCGAGGTCCTGCCGCACCTGCTCGTCCGCGTCTCCGAGCCGGCCGCGCAGTTCCTCGAGGGGGCCCATGATCAGGGTCAGCGGGGTGCGGAACTCATGGCTGATGTTGGAGAAGAAGGCGGTCTTGGCGCGGTCCAGCTCGGCCAGTTCCTCGGCACGCCGCTGCTGCGCCTCGTAGTTGCGGGCGCTGCCGATGCCCGAGGCGATGTGTCCCGCGGCCAGCTCGACGAAGCCCCGGTACCCCTCGTCCAGGACGCGGTAGCGGTTGAGGGCCGCGACGAGGAAGCCGTACGGTGCGCTGCCCTGGCGCAGCAGGGGGACGACGAGTGCCTCGACGGGCGGTTCCGGCCAGTCGCCGCGGGGCAGGCCGGTGGCGTCGTCGCCGGCGAGCGGCACGAGCACGGTCTCTCCCCCGAGCAGGGCCGCGGCTGGCCAGACGCCGTCCGTGCCGCCGTCCGGGAGGGTGGCCGGGAGGGTGGCCGGAGCGGCCGGGTGTCCGGCGGGTATCCCGGTCGATCCGGTCAGGCGGGCGGTGTCGCCGTCGAACAGGTAGGTCAGGGTGAAGGGCAGGTCCAGGGGGTTGCGGGCCAGTTGCCGGTCCGCGAAGGCCAGCACCTCCTGCTCGGTGCGGATCACGCTCGGATCGGATCCCAGGTCCCGCAGCGTGGCCATCCGCCGCTCGCCGATCACCCGGTCGGTTTCCTCGCTGACCACGCACAGCATGCCCACCACGGCGCCGTCGTCGTTCCGCAGCGGGCTGTAGGAGAACGTGTGGTACGTCTCCTCGCTGTAGCCGGAGCGTTCCAGGAAGAGCCGCAGGCCCTCGTCCCAGGTCGCCTGGCCGGTGCTGAGCACGGTCCGGATGCGCGGGCCGATGTCGTCCCAGATCTCCGCCCACACCTCGCTCGCGGGCCGTCCCAGCGCCCACGGGTACTTGCGGCCGAGCGTGTCACGCCGGTAGGCGTCGTTGCAGAAGAAGGTCAGCTGCTCGCCCCAGGCCATCCACATGGGGAACCGGGAGGAGAGCAGGATGCTGACGGCCGTCTGCAGGCTCTGCGGCCATTCCCGCGGCGGGCCGAGCGGCGTGGCGCCCCAGTCCACCCGGGCGAGGTCCCCGCCGACCTCGGGGTCGGCGGCGAACAGCTCGTCACCGGCCGCTGTGGTCGGCCTGTCTCCAGCCTCGTCGGCGCGTGACACGCGACACCCTTCCTTTCATGCCGGCCCAGCCCCGTGGCCCTCACCGAAGCCGATGGCGTCCGCGACCGTCCCCTGACCCGTACCCACGCCCGTCTGCCCCGGGATCGCCCCCCGACGCCGTCGTGCGCCTCCCGCCCCCGCGCGAGTGACGGCCCTCACCACTCCGGCCGGTTTCGCGGCGAACACCGCGAACAAACGATCCAGGAAGGCAGGTCGCGCAATCCCGGGCGGTCGGCCGGGGGCTCATAGGATAATCCAGGCCGGTGGGGAAACCCGCGCGGGGAACGCATGGCGACAAAGGGCGCGGGAGCGGGCGTGGTGCTCCTCGTGGGACACGACCGCCGGACGCGATCCTGCCGCCCCGCCGAGGCCGACCCGCCGCACAGGAGACCTGGTGAACGACACAGAGGGCGCTCTCGCCATCAGCATCGACCCCTCCCCCACGGGGGCGGTGGTCATACGCCTGGCCGGTGAGCTGGACCACTACACGGGTCCTGGTTTCCGCCAGGCCGTCGAGGAGGCGCTGCGCGGCACGGGCGTGGGCGTCGTCGCCGACCTGTCGGCGCTGGACTACTGCGACTCCACCGGGATGACGGCGTTCGTCACGGCCTACAGTCAGGCCGAGGCGGCGGGCTCCTCCTTCTCGGTCGCGGCGCTCAGCCCGGCGATGGTCCAGCTCTTCCGCGTGGCCGGACTCGACCAGGTGATCACCTTGCATCCCAGTGTGCAGGTGGCCGTGGACGCGTTGCGCTGACGTCCACCAGGTGATCGTCCGCCCGTTCCGCACCCGCCGGGCGGGCGGGTGCCCGGGCCTTACCCGTCGGTCGGCGAGTAAGGCCCGAGCCGGATCCGGTCGGTTGCCGTCCGGCTCTCCGTGACCTCAGTTCCCGTCCGGCTCTCCGTGACTGCGCACGACCTCCTTGACCTTGGCCAGCGCGAAGCCCCAGCCCTGCTCGACGGTCGGCTTGGCCGGGACGGCGATCTCGTCGGGGTTGGTGAGGACGTCGAGCAGCACCGGGCCCGGATCGTCGAAGGCGCGTCGCACGGCGCCCTCCACGTCCGCGGGGTCCGTCACGCGGATGCCGGTGATGCCCATGGCCTCGGCCACGGCGGCGAAGTCGGGGTTGTCCAGCACCGTGCCGAACTCGGGCAGCCCGGCCTGCTCCTGTTCGAGCTTCACCATGCCCAGCCGGCGGTTGTCGAAGACGACGAGCTTGACGGGGAGCCGGTACGTCTTCAGGGTCATGAGGTCGCCGAGGAGCATGCTCAGTCCGCCGTCGCCGCAGAAGGCGACGACCTGCCGCTCGCGGTCCAGGCACTGGGCGCCCAGGGCCTGGGGCATGGCGTTGGCCATCGAGCCCAGGTTGTACGAGCCGATCAGGCGCCGCTCGCCGCGCATCTCGACGAAGCGGGAGAGCCACACCGTGGCCATGCCCGTGTCGGAGGTGAAGACGGCGTCGTCCGCCGCCGCCCGGTCGACGGCCGCGGCCAGGGCCTCCGGGCGGATGTCGTGCGCCCGGTTGTCCAGCGCGGAGCGGATGCGGCCCACGACGCCCTTGTCGTGCGCGGGGTCGGCCAGCCGGGCCTGACCGGTGCGCCACTTGTCGAAGCGTTCCCGCGCCTTGTCCAGGTGCGAGCGGTCGCGCGCGCCGCCGGACCCGGCGGGCGTGGCGGTCAGGTGGGCCAGGAGGTCGCGCACGGTGGCGCCGGTGTCCCCCACCAGGCCGACCTCGACCGGTACGCGACGTCCGATGTGGGTCGCCTCGGTGTCGACCTGGATCACGGTCCGGCCCTCGGGATACCAGTCCCGGTAGGGGAAGTCCGTGCCGAGCATCAGCAGCGTGTCCGCGTCCTGCAGGGCCTGCGCCGCGGCGGGATTGCCGATCAGGCCCGTCTGACCGACCTGGTAGGGGTTGGCGTCGCCCTCGAAGCCGGCCTTGGCCTTCAGGGTGAGCACCATGGGCGCGGCCAGCCGGTCGGCGAGGGTGAGCACGTCCTGGCGGGCGGCCCGGGCTCCCCGGCCGACGAGGAGGGTGACGCGCTCGGAGCGGTCGAGGAGTTCCGCGGCACGGCGGACGGCTGACTCCTCCGGGCGGCTCACCGGAGCGTTCAGGGAGAACCGGGCCGGCCGGTCGGCGGTCAGTTCGCGCTCGCCCAGGTCGCCCGGCACGGTGAGGACGGCGACGCCCTTGCGGCCCAGCGCGTGGCGCACCGCCGTCTCCAGCATCTGCGGAAGCTGGTCGGGCGAGGTGACGGTGGCGCGGAAGACGGCGACGTCGCTGAAGAGGGCGTCGTTGTCGACCTCCTGGAAGTAGTCGCTGCCGAGTTCGGCGAGCGGCACCTGACCGGCGATGGCCAGGACCGGGGTGTGGCTCTTGGCCGCGTCGTACAGTCCGTTGAGGAGATGCACGGAGCCGGGTCCGACGGTGCCCATGCACACGCCGAGGGTGTCGGTGAGCTGCGACTGGGCGCTCGCGGCGAAGGCGGCCGCCTCCTCGTGCCGGCAGCCCACCCATTCCAGGCCGTCGGTGGTCCGGATGGCGTCCGTGAGGGGGTTGAGCGCGTCTCCGACGACGCCGAACACCTGGCGCACGCCGAGTTCGCTCAGCGCGTCCACGATGACTTGGGCAACGGTACGGGGCACGTGGGTCCTCCAGGTCACACGGTGAAACGGTCGGGGTCGGCGGCCTTCCAGTCGGCCGCCCAGGAAGCCGGCGGCCCGGCGAGCAACTGCCCTGGCTCGAGCCACTCGTAGAGCTCCTCGTAGGAGCGTTCGGTGATGGGGTCGATGCGTCGGCGGAGCATGTGCGGGCGCAGCTCCGCGGGGTCGGTGACCCCCATGGACGCCATGATCTGCAGCGCGCCGGCCACGGTCGCCTCCTGGAAGCGCTGGACGCGCGGCGCCTTGTCCCGCACGTCGAGGGCGCGGGCCCGGCGGGGGTCCTGGGTGGTGACGCCGGTGGGGCAGGTGTTGGTGTGGCACCGCTGCGCCTGGATGCAGCCGACGGCGAACATCATGGCCCGCGCCGCGTTGCCGTAGTCGGCGCCCTGCACCATGCGCTTGACGAGGTCGGTACCGGTGGCGATCTTGCCGCTCGCCCCGATCCTGATCCGGTCGCGCAGGCCGGCGCCGACGAGGGCGTTGTGCACGGTGAGCAGGCCTTCGGTGAGCGGGGTGCCCACGTGGTCGGCGAACTCCAGCGGCGCGGCCCCGGTCCCGCCCTCGGCGCCGTCCACCACGATGAAGTCGGGCGCCGTGCCCTCCTCCAGCATGGCCTTGCACACGGCCAGGAACTGCCGGCGCGAGCCCACGCAGAGCTTGAACCCCGCGGGCTTGCCGCCGGACAGCTCGCGCATGCGGGCGATGAACCGGACGAGTTCACGCGGGGTGGAGAACACCCGGTGGTACGGCGGGGAGACGACCGTGCGCCCCTCGGGCACGTCCCGGACCCGGGCGATCTCGCTGTTCACCTTGGCCCCCGGCAGCACACCGCCGATGCCGGGCTTGGCGCCCTGCGAGAGCTTCAGGGACACGCACTTGACGTGGTCGTGCGCGGCCTTGTCGGCGAACTCGGCCGGGTCGAAGTCGCCGTCGCGGGTACGGCAGCCGAAGTACCCGGTGCCGATCTCCCACACGAGGTCGCCCCCCGGCCGCAGGTGGTACTCCGACAGCCCGCCCTCGCCGGTGTCGTGGGCGAAGCCCCCTGCCGCGGCACCGCCGTTGAGAGCCAGGACCGCGTTGGCGGACAGGGAGCCGAAACTCATCGCCGAGACGTTCAGCAGGGCCATGTCGTACGGGCGGGCGCAGTCCGGGCCGCCGATCCGTACCCGCGGCGGCGACTCGGGCACCGGGCACGGCGCCATCGACGGCACCAGGAACTCGTAACCGGGCTCGTACACGTCCCGTTCGGTGCCGAACGGCTCCTCCGCGTCCGTGCCCTTGGCGCGCTCGTAGACGATGCTGCGCACGTCCCGGTCGAAGGGGCGGCCGTCGTAGTTCCGCTCGATGAAGTACTGCTGCAGCTCCGGGCGTATGCGCTCCATGAGGAAGCGGGCATGGCCGAGGACCGGGTAGTTGCGCAGCACCGAGTGCCGGCGCTGCACCAGGTCCCAGGCGCCCAGCAGCCCCAGCAGGACCGACGGCACGGCGGCGAGCAGCCACCAGGGCGAGAGCCAGACCGATGCCAGGGAGGCGAGCACACCCGCGACGAGGGTCAGGGCGACGATTGCTATGCGTGTCACCACCTGCTCGTTGCCGTGTGATCGCGCTTCAGTCCTGCGGCCGCGTCAAGAACCTCCCAAGCACCGTCGTGCCGCCGTGTGGGCGCGGCTGGGACGATGTCCGGGTGAACTACTTCTCGTACGCGGGCGACGGTCCCGGCCGGGACGGGCGGCGGCCTCAGGAGCCCCGTCCGGCCGAGCCCGGCCGGTGGCCGAAGCTGGAGGCCGCGCTCGCCGTGGTCAACCGCGACCTGGTGGCGACCCTGCCGGGCCAGGACGCGCTGATCCTGATGGTCGACCCGCCTTCACGGCCCGCGCCCCCGGGCGGGGTCGACCGGGGTCAGGTCTACGTGGCGATGCCCGACGGCCGTTGGCACGGCAACCCGGTGAACGCCGTCGACCTGGAGGAGGGCGATCCGCCGGAGCCGGACGACGCCGAGACGGTCCTGGCCGTGGTCGCGGACGCGGCGCAGTCGACCGTCATGGAGCTGCTCTGGCAGGTGTGGCCGGTCTGCCAGGAGCACAGGACCGGCGTGCACCCGCGTCCCGCGGGGACCGGCGGCGACTGGGACTGGGACGGGACGGACGCCGCCGGCCCGACGGTGTGGTGGTGCCGTGGCGGCCGGGACGGCACCTGCCACGACGTCGCCCCGGTGGGCGAGTTGGCCGCCACCCTGCCGGGAAAGCTGCGGCGCGCGCTGCGGCGCGCCGAGCGCGGACGGGGCGGCCGGCCGGCGGGCGGCGGTCCGCGGCAGCCGTGAGCGGGTCCCCGTCCGGGGCGCGGGGCGCCGCGTCCGGACGGGGCGGGTGAGCGAGCCGGCCGAAGGCCTGGTTCGTCGGGCTCACCGGTGGGTCACGCGGTGCTGGGGGACGGTTCCGGTTCGGGCCGCGACGTCTGGTCTCGGCGGGGAAGCAGCAGCGGGCTGGCCAGGATGAGCAGTCCGGCGACCGCGAGCGCGGTGCGTGGGCCGGTGGCGTCGGCGAGCAGCCCGCACAGCGCGGTGAGGACCGCGATGGACGCCTGCTGGCCGATCGACCAGGCCGCCAGGGTGCGGGCGACGAGGTGCCTGGGTGTGCGTTCCAGGCGGTAGGTGGCGAGCACCGGGGTGTAGAGGCTCATGTTGACGATGATCGCCAGTTCGACGGCCATCACGGTGAGCAGGCCGACGACGCCGGGACGGACGAAGACCAGGCCGATCAGCCAGACGGCGCGCAGGGTGCCGACGGTCCGGAAGACCCGGTGCCGGCCGTGGCGGGCCACGACACGGCCGGCCAGCCGCGAACCGACGAGTCCGCCGAGACAGGGGGCGGCGAAGGCGAGCCCGTACTGCCAGGGCGGGAATCCCAGCCGGCTCAGCAGGAGCACGGCCAGGACCGGTTCGGTGGCCATGATCAGACCGGAGACGAGCATGTTGTTGAGGTAGAGCGCCCGCAGTGCGGGATCGCACATGATGTGACGCCAGCCGTCCAGCACGGCGCCCGCCCGGACCGGGCCTTCGCCGGCCGGCCGCGGCGCCGCCTCCTCGCGGCCCCGGATCGCGGCGATGCCCAGCGCGGAGAGCAGGTAGCTGACCGCGTCGGCCACCACGGTGGTGACCGGCCCGAACAGACCGATGGCGGCTCCGCCGAGGGGTGGTCCGACCGCGATGGAGCTCCAGTTCGTGGACTCGAACCGCGCGTTGGCCACGAGCAGGTCGTCCGGCCGCACGAGCGTCTTCAGGAAGGCCCCGCTCGCCGCGTTGAACGCGATCTTGGCGGCGGCGGTCAGGGCCGACACCACGAGCAGCTGGATGAAGCCGAGCCTGCCGAAGGCGTAGGCGAGCGGGATCGTCGCCATGACCGCGAACCTGGTCAGGTCCATCGCGATCATGACGGGGCGCTTGCGCCGGAACTCCACCCACGGCGCGAGCGGCACCGCGATCAGCGCGCCCACGGCGGGTCCCACGGCGGACAGCGCGGACACCTCCGCGGGGCCGGCGTGCACCACCAGCACGGCGATCAGGGGCAGCGCCCCGAACCCCAGCCCGGACCCGTACGCGCTCACCGCGTACGCCGACCACAGCCAGCCGAACGGCCGGCCCAGCCGTCTCCTGCCCATCATGTTCAGCGCGCCCCTCTGGTCCCACCGGAACAAACCGACGTTGCCCGAGGGAGCTAAACGTCAGGCCCCGCGCCAGGTCAAACAACCGCATCGGCGCCCTGCCACAACCATCCGTTGTGGACTAGGCTGGCGGCCGTGGATCTCGGGGCCGTACGCACCTTCGTCGCCGTCGCGGAGGCGGGCCAGTTCCAGAAGGCCGCCGCCGATCTGTCGATCACCCAGCAGGCCGTCTCCAAGCGGGTCGCCGCGCTGGAGCGCGAGCTCGGCGTGCGGCTGTTCACCCGCGTGCCGCGCGGCGCCGAGCTGACCATCGACGGGCGGGCGTTCCTGCCGCACGCGCGTGAGCTGCTGCGCGTCGCCGAGCGCGCGGTCACGTCCGTGCGCGCCGGCCGCCGTCCCCTGCGCGTCGACGTGATCAACTCACGCGGCGCGGCGTCGGGCCTGATGCGCGGCTTCCACCGCGCGTACCCCGAGGTCGACCTGGACGTGCTGATGCTGGTCGAGATCGAGACCGCCGTCGCCGCCGTCCGGTCCGGTGCGATCGACGCGTCCTTCCGCGCCGTCGCCATGCCCGGCCGGCCCCTGCCCGAGGACCTGGAGTCCGTCCGCGTGGTCGACGAGCCGCTCCAGCTCCTCACCGGTCCCGCCCACGCGCTGGCGGACGTCCGCTCGGTGAGCGTCGCCCAGCTCGCCGGGCACCGGATCTGGATGCCCGGCCTCACTCCCGGCACCGAGTGGGCCGCCTACTACGACGACCTCGTCGCCGAGTTCGGCCTCACCGTCGAGGCGACCGGACCCAACTTCGGCTCCGACGCCCTGCTGGACACCATCGCCGACACCCCGGGCCTGGCCACCTTCATGGGTGAGCACACCCGCCTCATCTGGCCCGCCGGCCACGGCCTGCGCCGTATTCCGGTGACCGACCCGGCGCCCGTCTACCCGCACTCGCTCATCTGGCGCCGCGACAACCCGCACCCGGCGCTGGCCACCCTCCGCGCGCACCTGGCCGCCGCGACGGCCGGGCACGACGCCGCCGGGACCTGGCGGCCGGACTGGGTGGCCCCGCACTGACCCCGTCGAGGGACGGGACCGGCGGTCGCCGACGGAGGAACGGCGGTGGGCGGAGCCCTGTCCGGGCTCCGCCCACCGCCGGCACCGCACCCTCTACTTCTTCTTGCGGGCCTGTGTGACTCCGAAGACGATGAAGGCCACGATGGCGATCCCGAACAGGACCCAGAGAGGAATACCGTCGAGTCCCTTGTAGGCCAGTGACGTTTCAGCGGAAGGTCGCACGAGATCTCCTTCGTCGGGGTGCGGGACCGTAGGGGGCGGAATCAGCTTGTGGCGTCTTCGTAGGCCGCGTCCGTGGCCTCACCGACCGCCATGCCGCCGACGGCGCAGGGGATCGCCCCGGCTCCGCCGGTCAGGTACGTGCAGCCGGCGGTGAACACCTTGTCAGCGGTGAAGCTGAGCGCGGTTCCGGCGGCCGCCTGGTAGTCACCGGTGGCCAGCTGGCCGGCGAACTGCCCGACGGCGATGGCGTCCCCCGCCTTGCCGACGGTGTCCATCACGCCGCTCAGGCTGAGGGTGCCGGCCGGGTCGATGCGGTTGACGGGGTCGCCCTCTGCGTAGAGGTAGGGGTTCTGTTCCTGGCCGGAGGGGTCGGGCTGGGTGAAGCGGCCGACGTTGGCGTCGTAGTAGCGGGCCTGGAGGTGGTACAGGCCGGTGGGGTCCTGGTAGTTGCCGGCGAAGCGGTACGGCTGGGCGACCGGTTCGGAGGACTGGGCCAGGATGCGCACGCCGCGGGGGCTGTAGGTGTAGGTGTCGACCTTGTTTCCGTCGACGTCCACCAGGCCGATCACGGAGCCGATGGCGTCGGTGAGGTAGTAGTACGTCTTGCCCCCGGTGGTCATGGAGTTCAGGGTGCCCCCGGGTTCGCGGTTGAAGCCCATGTCCACACCGGCCGTCGACTTCGCGGACAGGCCGAGGGGGCCGTTGTGGAAGTAGGTGTCACCGAGGCGGATGCGCTCGCTCTGGTCGGTGGAGCCGTACTGCCCGCCGTACGTCTTGCCGTTCACCGTGATCGACGACATCTGGGAGTAGTCGGTCCAGTTCTCGCCGGTGCGGGTGTAGTCGTCGGTGGAGGCGCCGGCGGTCTCGTTGCCGATGGCGTCGTAGGACCAGCTTCCGCTGGTGCTGGACTTGGCGGTGAGCTCCTGGGCGTCGTTGTAGGTGTACGTGGTGCCGCGCGGGCAGCCCTGGTCGGTGCCCTGGGAGGTGAGGTTGCCGGCCAGGTCGTAGCAGTACTGCCAGGAGTCGGCGATCGTGCCGTTCTTCTCCTCCTTGGCGTAGGAGAAGCGGCCCGCGCCGTCGTAGGAGTAGGTGCGCTTCAGCCCGCTGACGCCGTCCGTGCTGGTGCGGATCTTGGTGCCGTCGGTGGCGGCATTGGTGCCGTAGCCGTAGGTGTAGCCGAGGTCGACCAGGGTGCCCTGGTCGGAGGTCACCTTGATGGCCTTCGGGCGGCTGGAGTCGTCGACGTCGACCTTCTGCACCGTACCGCCGGGGTAGGTGGTGGAGACGCGGACGTCGTTGTTGTTGTACGCGTACTCGGTCACCGCGCCCTGCGGGTCCTTCAGGTCGGTGAGCTTGTTGACCTCGTTCCAGGTGTAGTCGACTTTGCCGGCCGGGTCCTGGTAGTAGTCCACGTTGCCGGCCGCCGTATAGGCGATCAGGGTCTGGGAGCCGTCCTGGAGGTGGCGGACCGTCTCGCGCTGCAGCGGGTCGAACTCGTACTTCACCGTGCCCGTGCCGTCGGAGCGCTGGACCAGGTTGCCGTCGCCGTCGTACCAGTAGCGGACGGTGTCGTTGGTGGAGGAGACGGTCTTGACGCGGTCGAGGTTGTCGTAGACGTACACGGTCTTGATGCCGCGCGCGTCGGTGACGGTCTCGGTGCGGCCGAGGAAGTCGTAGGTGTAGGTCGTCCTGCCCAGCGGCGCCGGGGCCTTGGCCCAGTCCAGGTTGCCCTTGGAGTCGTAGTGGAAGTCGGTGGTGACCGTCTTCGTCGACGTCATCTTCGTCTTCTGCGCGCAGCGCTGGCCCTCGAAGCCGCCGCAGGTCGGGGTGGCGGGGTTGTAGTCGTAGGAGACGTTGCCGCCGCCGGTGCCGGTCTGGGCGACCGAGGTGGTGTTGCCGGCCGTGTCGTAGGTGAAGCTCGTCTTCTCGCCGTCGGCGTTGGTGGAGTCCTTCGGAACGTCGCCGCCGGCGATGGTCTGCCAGGAGTTGACCGTCTTGCCGCCCGTGGGCATGGTGACGGACTCCAGGTTGTTGCGGGAGTTGAACCCGTAGTCGGTGACCTTGCCCGGGGTGGTTCCCGAGCCCATCGCGTCGGTGGCGGTGTCGATGTTGTGGTTGGCGTCGAACTTCGTCGACCGCTTGTGGCCCAGGGCGTCGGTGACGTCGGTGACCTGGCCGTCGCCGTCGTGCTGGTACTTCGTCGCGTGCAGCTCCGGGTCCTTGGCCGTGGTCGTGCCGGCCGCCGTCGGGGAGGTGGCGCTGTAGGCGTAGGTCCAGGTGGGCCCGGTGTGGCCGTTGCTGTCGAAGCCGGTTCCGCGCAGCATGCTGGTGACCCGGTCGGCGTCGTCGTAGGTGAAGACCGTCACCCGGCCCTCACTGGTGCTGATCTTGCTGACCCGGTCGGAGGAGTCGTACGAGAACAGGGTGGTCCCGCCCTCGGCGTCCGTGGTGTGGTCGATGTTGCCGGCGGCGTCGAGGCCGTATCCGGTGCTGCGGCCCGTGTTGTCCTTGGCCTGCCACAGCGTGTCGTTGACCTTGGTCACGTCGATCCAGCGACCCGAGCGGGTCTCGCTGAGCTTGAAGCCGCCGTCGCTGTGCTGGGTGACGGTGATCGTGCCGTGGTTGCGGTCAGTGACCTTCGTCAGCGTCCCCGCCGCGTCGTAGGTCTCCTTCGAGCCGGACTTCCACTTCGTCAGCGTGTAGGTGCCGTCGGAGTTCTTCTTCAGGTCCTCGGAGTAGCCCTTGGGGGTGGTGAAGGAGCCGTCGCTGTTCTTCGTGAAGCGCACCGTCGCACCCGAGGCGTCGTAGAGGACCACCTCACCGCTGAACACCGACAGATAGCGCTCGTACTGCTGCCACCAGCGCTGCGAGACACGGCCGTAGGGGGCGTCCAGCGAGTTGTACGTCCGCGCCAGCCGCAGGCGCTGGCCGACGCCGGCGATGTCGAAGTCCGTCGCCGTCAGCATCAGGTTGCCGGTGGAGTAGTCGATCTTCGCCGTCAGCGCGTCGGTGATGGCGAAGCTGGTGTAGCGGTGCCAGGGCACGCTGCCCTGGCCTTCCGGGACGAAGACCGCCAGCGACGCCCCCGCGGCGGCACCGGCGGACTTCTGCTTGTTCGGAGCGCCTGAAGCCGCACCCTTGGCGTGGGCGCGCTGCTCGCGCTGCCACGGGGCGTAGGCGGCGTCGGTCGGGTGCTTCGACGGTTCGGACTTGACGGGGCGGTTCGGACCGACCTTCACCGCCGGCATCGCGAAGTGCGGACTGCCCTTCCCCCAGGCCGACTTGGGCTTCGCCTCGGCCGCGGTGGCGGAGGCCGAGGGCAGTACGGACAGGGCCAGTGCGGCCGATGCGACGATCGCGGCACCGATGGTGCCGGTCGTTCTCCTGCGGCCACCGCGAACGGGCATGCCGAAGGGACGTGTGCGCATGACTTCCCCCCACAGGAAGACTGAGGCCGGCGACCCCACTGGTCACCGGGCGCACACAACCTGACACGGGAATCGCACAAGCGGCCGAGCCGTGCCCTTACATCTGATCACCATGCGGGCAGGAATCAGTCCCTCCTCATCTTCGCGAACAAAGGGAAACGGAGGGGCGAATGGCCTCGAAGCGAGGCCCTGGACGGGTCACCGCGGCGCCCGAAGCTGATCAAGGATGGCCGAAAGGTTTTCGCACAACAACAGTTGAGCCTTGGACCGACGAAGATCGGGCAAGGGTACGTCCGGGCGTCCGTCAGAGCCGACGAGGCGTCCACCTTCGCCTTGGGGGGAATCCGCGATGCCGATCTTCGGCGCACGAAGACGTACGAAGGCTTCCGGCCAGGCGGGCGAGCCGCCGCCGGCGTTCGAGCTGTCCGTGCCGGAGTACCGGGCCGTGGTCCGTGTGATCGAGCACGCCCGGGCCTGTCTCGTCCTGCGCAGCGGCAGTGACGCCGCGACCATCCACAACGCCAGCGGCGCCGAGTTGGCGTCCCTGCTGCACCAGCGGGCCTCCGCCGCCCGCGCCCGTGGCGTCTCCGAGGTGCCGATGCTGCCCGGCGAGATCCGTCACCTGGAGGCGGCGGTCCTGAACCTGGAGTCGTACGGCGGCCACGAGACCGCGCTCTGCGAGGGCTACGCCCTGCTCGAACACTGCGAAGCCCTCGCCGCCGCGCTGTCCCGCCGGTCTACTTGAGGTAGACGACGCCGTCCGTCGTGACGGTGGGCCGTCCCGGGGTCCCAACTGCAGGCCTTACCCCGCCGGGACGGCGCACCGGCCCCGCAGGGATAGGAGGCGCAGGGTTCCACTGCTGCCACTGCGGGGCCGGTGCATGGCACATGTACCCGCTGAGGCGCCCGATACGCCCGATCCCTCCCCGCAGACCCCGCGCGGTGCGGGCCGTGCACGACGTGGGGCCCGGCCGTTCCCGGCCGGGCCCCACGTTCATCCGCGCCGCCAGCAGCGCTCCTCGATCCGAGGAAGCGCGTCTACCAGCGGTACCAGCGACCCTTGCGCCCCGTTCCGTCCGCGGACCGGACGACGAAGCCCAGCAGCCAGACGACGAGCACGATCACCGCGATCCACCACAGTGCCTTCAGCGCGAAGCCCGCGCCGAAGAGGATCAGAGCCAGCAGAAGAACCAGAAGCAGGGGAACCATTGTTATCAACCTCCTGGCCACCGGATGCCCTTATCCATCCCCTACAAGCCCACAAAACGTAAGTTATTTTCACGGGATGCAGGGCATCCGCACGCCTCGCACATTTCCCCTCTCCCCCGTCCGGCACTCGGTGGACCCGAATCGACGACCACTCGACGCGATTCTCTGGCCATAGGTTTGCCCGCGCCGTTCGGGGCCATGCGCACAGCCAGAACCGCACGCCGGAACCGAGGAGGGGTGAGCGGCATGACCGCCAGTGAGAAGGCACGGGCCAAGGCCGAGCAGGCCGTCGGCAAGGCCGCCCAGGCAGTCGGACGAGCCACCGGCAACGAGAAGCTGGTCGCCAAGGGGCACGCGGCCGAGGCCGCGGGCAACGCCCGCGAGGCCAAGGAGTCGGTCAAGGACACCGGCCGGCCCTGACCGGCCTGAAACACCCGCGAGGGGGGGGGCGGTCCCGGATCCCGGGACCGCCCCCCCTCGTACGTCCCCACGTGTTCGTCTGCACTCGTACGTCCACACGTGTTCGTCTGCACTCGTACGCCCCCACCCGTACGTCCCCACGCGTTCGTCCCGTCCGCGCCCGGTGGACGGCGCCGGCGGGTGAGCCCGTGCGGCACCGGTCAGGTCGGTGCCGCACGGGCGGTCAGCGGGGGCGCTGCCCGGGTGCGGTGATGCGGTCGATCGCTTCGAGCGTCAGCGTGCGGTCGTGCGGCTCACGCGAGAGCGCGCGGTGCAGGGTCAGCCCCTCGATGAGTGCGTCGAGCTGCCGGGCGGTGCCGGCGTCGAAGTGCCTCTCCAGATGGGCGCGGCTGCGGCGCATCCACTCGTGGGTGAGGTCCCGGTAGGCGGGTTCCCGAGCGGCGAGCGTGTAAAGCTCCTGGGTGAGCACCAGGTCACGCCTGTCCCCCTCGGACAGCACGTGCACCAGGTCGGCCACCGCCTGACGGGCCTGGCCGGGATCGGCCGGCGCGGCGAGGTGTTGGTCGAAGACCATGACGATGTGGTCCGTGAACCGCCCGAACGCCTCACGCAGCACCTCCTCCATGCCCTTGAAGTGATAGGTCATCGACCCCAGGGGCACGCCGGCACGTGCGGCGATCTTCCGGTGGGAGACGCGGCCGATGCCCTCCTCGGCGATGAGGTCGAGGGCGGCGTCGAGGATGCGCGCCCGGCGCTGGGGATCGGTGTGTCCGGTGGCCATGACCGTCGGCTCACAGACTCCGCGCGACGCGGGCCGGGTTGCCGACGGCGACGACGTTCGCGGGCACGTCCTTGGTGACGACGGCGCCGGCTCCGATGACGGAGTTCTCGCCGATGGTGACCCCGGGCAGGACGATGGCGCCGCCACCGATCCACACGTTGTCGCCGATGGTGATCGGCCGGGCGGCTTCGAGCTTGTCCCGCCGCGGCCGCGGCTCCAGCGGGTGGGTCGGAGTCAGCAGTTGGACGCCCGGGCCGATCTGGCAGTCCTCGCCGATGGTGATGGCCGCGACGTCCAGCGCCGTGAGGTTGTAGTTGACGAAGGTGCGCGCCCCGATGCTGATGTTGCTGCCGTAGTCCACGTGGACCGGCGGCCGCAGGTGGGCCTGCTCGCCCAGGGAGCCGAGCAGTTCGCGCAGCAGCGCCTGCGCGGCGTCGGCGTCCTCCGCGTAGGCGGCCTGGTAGCGGGCGGCCAGGCGTACGGCCCGCTGCTGGCGATGAGCGATCTCGGGATCGTCGGCGATGTAGAGATCGCCGGCTTCCATGCGTTCCAGGTTGGTGCGCGGGTCCTGCGCGAAGTAGTCCGTCGGCATGAGCGTCAGACTACGCCCTCGAATGTACGAACGTACACTCCGGGCCGGGACGGCACCGGCGCTCCCCGTACCGTGAGGGGTCAGTCCGCCGTCCGGCGGCGACGGCGCACCACGGCCCGGACGACGAAGGCGACGATCAGCACGCCCAGGGCGATGAGGACATAGGTCGAGTAGCGGTTGACCTCGGTGTAGATGGTCGTGATGTGGTCGCCGGCGAAGTACCCGACGCCCGCCCACAGGCCGACCCAGAGCAGGGCTCCGAGCGTGTTGAAGGCGACGAAGCGCGGCCAGGGCATCTCGGCGGAGCCCGCGATGATCCCGTTGAGCTGGCGCAGTCCCTCGATGAACCGTGCGATGGTGACGACCTTCCCGCCGTGGCGGGCGAAGAACTTCTCGGCCTTCTCGTACCGCTCGGGCGGCAGGAAGACGTACTTGCCGTAGCGCTGCACCAGGGCGTGCCCTCCGGTGCGGCCGATGAGGTAACCGACGTTGTCGCCGAGGACGGCGGCGAAGACGCCGATGGCGACGACGGCGAAGATGTTGAGCTGCCCGGCCCCCGCGTACACCGCGGCGGCGATGAGGATCGTCTCGCCGGGCGCGGGCACGCCGAAGTCCTCCACGAAGATCACGCCGCCCACGGCCCAGTAGCCCCAGTGGTCGAGGATCGGTGCGATGTCACCGAGAACCCCGGGCAACGGTGGTGAACTCATGCGGATCGCGTCCCTTCCGCGGAAGTGGCGAGTCGGGTCGTCGTGCGTCTGGTACCGGGGCCGCGGCGGGGGCGGTCGCGTTCAGCCTATTGCGACGCCCCGGTGCCGTGGCAGAGGCACGGGACGCGGACGGCCCGTGCCCACTCGTACTGGTGTTTTGCCACAGGTGGTGGGGGCATTCGCAGATTGAAGCTCGGGCCGCGCTGCGAGTTGGCGAGAGGCGAGCCCGACGGGCTCCGCGGACAAGGCCGAAACCAGACGATGAGGGGTTGGTCGCGATGACCGTGGCGACACAGCAGGGCGGCGGGGGCGGTTCCAGTGGCCTGTACGACGTTCTGGAACTCATTCTCGACCGCGGGCTGGTGATCGACGCGTTCGTGCGGGTCTCCCTCGTCGGCATCGAGATACTCAAGATCGATATACGGATCGTGGTCGCGAGCGTCGACACCTACCTCCGCTTCGCCGAGGCGTGCAACCGGCTCGACCTGGAATCGGGGCCGCGCAAGCCGGCCGGACTCACGGAGCTGAAGGGAAAGCTCACGGAGTCCGGCGCACAGGGCATGACCAAGGGCGCCCTCTCCGGCGCCGCGGAGACCATCTCCGACGCGTTCAAGCAGGCGCGCTCCGAGAGCCGGGAGCGCTAGCGCGACCCGGGCCGCCGGGCCGGGGCCGGCTCACCGCGCCGTACGCGCGGTAGGGGCGGGCTCGGCGAGTCCGAGTTCGTGCTCGCCGAGCGGCGCGAAGAAGCGTTCGACGTCGGCGTCGCTCACCTCGGACAGGGTGGCCGGCGACCAGCGCGGATCGCGGTCCTTGTCGACGACCTGGGCGCGGATGCCCTCCACCAGGTCGGCGGTGCCCAGGGCCGCGCACGAGACGCGGTACTCCTGGTCGAGGACCCGTTCCAGCGAGCCGAGGCGCCGGGCGCGGCGCAGGGCGGCCAGCGTGACCTTGAGGGCGGTGGGCGACTTGGCGAGCAGCGTCTCGGCGGCTTCCTTGGCGGCCGGGTCCCCGTGCGCCAGCAACCGCTCGACGATCTCCTCGACCGTGCCGGCGGCGTAGCAGGAGTCGATCCACTCCCGCCGGCCGGCCAGCTCGTCCTCGGGGGCGGGCCGGGCGTGGCGGCTGACCGCCTCCCGTGCGGGCATGCCGGCGAAGTCGTCGAGGAGCAGGGGCAGCGCTCCGCTCGGTACGAAGTGATCGGCGAGGCCGCAGTGCAGGGCGTCGCCCGCACCGATCACGGCGCCGGTGAGCGCAAGGTGGGTACCCAGCTCGCCCGGCGCCCGGCCGAGCAGATAGGTGCCGCCGACGTCGGGGACGAAGCCGATCCCGGTCTCCGGCATCGCGACCCGCGAGCGCTCGGTGACGACGCGGACGCTGCCGTGCGCGGAGAGCCCGACCCCGCCGCCCATGACGATGCCGTCCATGACGGCCACGTAGGGCTTGCCGTAGCGGGCGATCAGGGCGTTGAGGCGGTACTCGTCGCGCCAGAACGCGGCCGAGGCGGCGCCGTCGCCGTCCCGGGCGTCGTCGTGGACGGCGCGGATGTCGCCGCCCGCGCACAGGCCGCGCTCCCCCGCACCGGTGACGACCACGGTCTCCACGTCCGCGTCGCGCTCCCAGCGCCTGAGCGCCTCGTCGATGCGGCGGACCATCTCGTGATTGAGGGCGTTGATGGCCCGCGGCCGGTTGAGGACGATGTGGGCGGCCCGGCCGGTGGTGCGGAACAGTACAGGTTCGCCGGCGCCGGTCATCCGGAAACCTCCGTCCAGCCGGGGGTGAGCACGGTTCGACGTGGCCGCTGACGACTGTGCGGCCCCTGCGCAAGATCTTCCACCCGCACACCGTAGTCCGGCAGACGCTTGAGCCTGACAACCAGGGTGGCCCGGCGCTCACGCTCCAGGACGGCCCTCCTTCCCTCTCGCACCCGGCCGCCAGGGGTGGTGAGATGTCCCCGGGAGGGAAAACGATCAACGACCAGGTTCCGTGCTCCGGCACGGAGCGAAGACGATGTTCCGTGTCCGCAGTACGGCCGCCGGGGCGAGACGGCCCGGCGTGCGGCGCGAGCGCCGCCCGCGCCTCGCCCCGAGCGCAGAAAGGAGACCGCAAGTGACCGCCATACCCCAGGGCCGCGACTGGACCCGTATGAAGCGCGCCGACTTCGATGACTGCGCCCCGCTCGACCTGGTCGACGCGGCCGTGTGCCGGCCCGTGCCCGCCGTGCCCGACGAGTGCGGGACCCAAGCACTGTTCGGGAAGGACACGAAGCCCCCGCGTCCCCGCCGCCCCCGCACGCCGGCCCCGGCGCCCGCCGAGGACTCCGAGAACACCGACACCTTGTTCTGAGCAGCCCGCCGCGCGGAGCACCTGGCCGCTGCGCCCGCCGTGCGGAACCTGAAGAAGACCAGCGGGGCTGCTCACCACGGATCATCCGGTCGTCGGGTGATGTGTGCTGTCGGCTGACGAGCTGCGGGCCCGGGTGTAGGGAAGTGTCGCGTGGGCGCGTGTCGCGCGTTCCGTCACCAGGGTGCGTGCCTCTTCCGAGAGGGCCGGCGCCTTGATCTTTCCGTGGCCGGCGCCCGGTACCAGCGCCTCGGCCACGTCACCGGCCGCGGGGCGCCGGTCCGGGTCGGGGTGGAGGCATGAGCGGACCACCGCCGCGAGGTCTTCGGGGAGCCCGACGAGATCCGGTGTGCCGGAGCGGATGGCCGCGACCACGGTCGGCGTGTCCCCACCCCAGGGACTGCGGCCCAGCATCAGCCGGGCGATGAGGGTGCCCAGGGAGAAGATGTCGCTGGCCGGGGTGAAGGAACGCTGCTCACGCAACTGCTCCGGGGAGGCGTAGGCGTATGTGCCGGTGAAGCCGCGCCGGGGCTCGGTGATCCGCTCGATCTGCGCGATGCCGAAGTCGATGACGCGTGGGCCGTCCTCGGTGAGCAGCACGTTGGCCGGTTTGAGGTCGAGGTGGACGATCCCCTCGGCGTGGATGGCGCTCAGGGCGACGGCGATGCCCGCCCCCAGCACGCGCACCAGGCCGTCGTCCAACGGCCCGCAGCGGTCGGTGAGCTCCTGCAACGAGGGCGCCGCCACGTACGGGACCGCCATCCACGGGACCGGGCCGTCCGGGTCCGCGGCGATCACCGGCACGGTGAACCGTCCGCCGACCCGCTGGGCCGCCCTCACCTCGTGTGCGAAGCCGCGCCTGATCGTGGGTGCCGCGGCGAGGTGCGCGTGCAGCGTCTTGACCGCCACCATCAGTCCATCGGGATCCTGGCAGAGGTACACCCGCCCGAAGCCGCCCTCGCCGACGCGTTCGAGCACCTCGTACGGGCCGAAGGCCCCGGGCCGCTCCGGCCCGTCGGCGGGGCGTGCCCGCTCCGGCCGACGCCAGCTCCCGATCGCCTCCGCCTGCGGATGCAGCGCGATCCGGTCCCCGGGAGGGGTCGGTGCCGTGGCGGCACCGGGCAGCCGCGACTCCTCCGTCATCCCGGCCGGTTCCGGTTCGTCCGTCTGAACGGCCGGCTCAGGTTCGTCCCTCCCACCTGCCCGCTCGTCCACCGTCCCGGCCGGGTTCCGCCCGTCCTCCCTCGTTCCCTCCCCCTCGTCCACCACCACGAACGCAGCCGCCTGCGCCTCGCCGTCATGGAAGACGTATGCCTGCATCTGGACGCGCTCTTCGTCGAGCCGGGACATGACGACGCCCGGCAGGCCGAACCGTTCGCACAGGGCCGCCTCTTCGGGGGCCGGACGGGGGTCGTCGCGGGCGAAGCACAGGGCCGTCGCCTCCCAGTCCTGACCGGCCAGGTCCGCCAGCACCTCCGCCCATTGCTCCGGCGTCCCCTCGCGCCAGCTCACGTCGTCCGGGACGTCGTTCACGACGGCGAGGCAATTCGCGTAGGGGGCGCCGTTCTCGCGGGCCAGGATCACGCACGCCGCATCGGGTGCGGCCTGCGTCTGGTCGCCCAGCAGCTCCGCCACCCGCCGTGCGACGCGGACCACCGTGCGGCGGGTCGTGCGCACCAGCTGGTCACGGTGAGCCCGCAGGGTGTCGTACTCAGGTGTCCCCGGCCCCCGGCCCTGGCTCTCCATGCATGCGAGCACCTTGCCGAAGCAGTCGGCGGCCGTCGTGTGGTCCTCCGCCCGCGCCGCCGCCCTCGCTTGCGCGACGTACGCGGACAGGGCCTGGGCACTGCCTGCCCCGTAGAGCTGCTCGGACCGGGTGGCCACCTCCGCGTACATCCGGCATGCGCGCGGTGAGTCCCCGGCTGCCTCGACCGCGGCAGCCGTCGCGAGCAGGTCCCGCAGCCCGTCGTCGCCGCCCTCGCTGCCGAACGGCAGCCGGCCGGCGACCTCGGCGTACCGCTGGCGGGCGACGGTGACGAGCTGGTGACCGGGACCCAGCTCCTGCTGCGCGGTCTGGAGCACCTCGGAGAACGAGCGCAGCGCGGCGGCGTTGTCACCGCTCTTCTGCTGCCAGTACCCGATCTCGCACAGCAGGGTGAGCGCCGTCTCGGTACGGCCGGCCCGTTCGGCGGACCGGCGCATGCTCTCGTAGCGGCGTACGGCCTCCTCGGGCCGGCCGGCCCGGCCGTGCCAGTGGGCGAGTTGGTGCCGGGCCAGTTCGGTGTCGGGGTGGTGCGGTCCCTGGATCCGCTCCCGGTCGGCCATCAGAGCGGCGAACAGCCGCACCGCGGTCTCCGGTTGCCCGGCCTCGCCGGTCCAGTGTGCCAGTTGGTGACGCAGCGCCAGCGTGTCGGTGTCCTGGGGCCCCAGGAGGCGTTCGCCTTCCGCGACCAGGGTCGTGTAGCGTTCGGCGGCCTCGCTCGCACGGCCCCGGCGTCCGGCCAGCTCAGCCGCTTTGCTGTCCTCCCGCAGCCGTGCGGTCTCCCGCTCGCTCGCTTGTGCCGTCTCCTCGCGCCGTCCGCGCAGCCACTTCACCACGTCTCCCCCACTGCCCGACCGGACCGTGCCGACAGGTCAGTATGTTCCACCCGGTCATGTGACCCAATCGTGCGCCAGCAGCCCCGCGCCGCTACGGCGGTGCAGGGTCGGAGCACGCCCACCAGCACGATGACCAGTGCGGGCAGTGCGATGAAGACGGCGCCGTGGCTTTCGCCGTGGACCGAGGCTACGAGCTCCGGACAGGGGGTGCGCGCGCAGCCCGGCGCCGTACGACTGTCGTCGGCGACCGCCGTCTGCCCGGCGCGAAGGGCCGACGGCTGAGGCCGAAGGGCCCTGGCGTGCTCACCGGACGGGCCGCTGTCATGGTGAAGGAACGAATGGCACCCGACATGCGGGACGGGGCTGAAAGGTGGACAGGTCGAACGGTGAGCCCGGGCCGGGGCAAACTCCCGGAGTCACCCGGCGGTGGGTGGAGCCGGTACTGCTCGCCCTCACAGCCGCCGCCTTGATCGCAGGCGGCATCGCGTGGCTGGCCGGGGCGAGGGCGTCGGCCGGCGGATTCTGGGCGGCTGGCACGGTGATCGCGATCGTGCCGGCGACGGCCTGGATGGTCGACGCGTTGCGGCGCGGCCGGGCCGGAGTCGACTTGATCGCGGTCCTCGCGCTGGCAGGGACCCTGGCGACGAGGGAGTACCTGGCCGGGGCGCTGATCGCGCTGATGCTGTCCACGGGCCGCTGGCTGGACGCGGCCGCCGAACGCCGCGCCTCGCACGATCTGCGCCATCTTCTGGAGCACGCCCCCCGCTCGGCCCGCCGTCGCACCGGCGACCGGATCGACACGGTGTCCCTGGCGGAAGTCGGCATCGGAGACCTGCTGGTCGTCGGCCCCGGCGAGGTGGTGCCGGTCGACGGGCGCGTCGACAGTGGCAGCGCGCTGCTCGACGAGTCCGTGCTGACCGGCGAGTCCCTGCACGTCGAACGCATCGCGGGGGACAGTGTGCGCAGCGGCGGCGTCAACGCCGGCAGCGCTTTCGACCTGCGCGCCACCGCCACCGAGCAGGACAGCACCTACGCCGAGATCGTGCGCCTCGCGCGCCAGGCGGGCGCCCAGAACGCACCGGTCGTCCGCCTGGCGGACCGCTACGCGGCCTGGTTCCTCCCCCTGTCGCTGGCCGTGGCGGGTCTGGCCTGGCTCATCAGCGGGTCGGCGGTGCGGGCGGTGGCCGTGCTGGTCGTCGCCACCCCCTGCCCACTGCTGCTGGCCGCGCCTGTCGCGATCGTCTCCGGTCTGTCCCGCGCGGCCCGCCAGGGCGTGGTGGTCCGGGACGGCGCCGCCCTGGAGACCCTCGGCCGCGCCCGCACTCTGGTCCTCGACAAGACCGGCACCCTCACCACCGGCCGCCCCCGGGTCCTGGACATCGCCGCCGCACCCGGCAGAACCCCCGACGAGGTGCTCACGCTGGCCGCTTCCGTCGACCAGTACTCGCCCCACGTCCTGGCCCAGGCCCTGACCGACGAGGCCCACGCCCGCCGCCTGCCGCTGCTGCCGGCACACGACGTCACCGAGGAACCAGGCCGCGGAGCCACCGGCCGTGTGGGCACCACGACGGTCGGCGTCGGCAGACACGACGTGCATCCTCTGCCCGGCTGGGCCCGCACCGCCGACAACCGCGCCGCCCTCGACGGCGCGGCCGTCGCCTGGGTGACGGTCGACGGGCGGCTCACCGGCGCGGTGCTGCTGCGTGACCCGCTGCGCACCGACGCGCCGCGCACCATCAGGCGCCTGCGCCAAGCCGGAATCCGGCGCGTGCTGATGCTCACCGGTGACCGCGCCGAGCCGGCCCAGGAGATCGCCGCCGTCCTCGGCCTGGACGACCTTCACGCCCGCCAGTCCCCCGCCGACAAGGTCGCCGCCGTCCGGGCCGAACGCGAACGTGCGGTCACCGTCATGGTCGGCGACGGCGTCAACGACGCGCCCGCCCTCGCCGCCGCCGACGTCGGCGTGGCCATGGGAGCCCGCGGCTCCAGCGCTTCCTCCGAAGCCGCCGACGTCATTCTGACCACCGACCGCGTCGACCACCTCGCCGACGCCTCCGTCATCGCCGTCCGAGCCCGGCACATCGCTGTGCAGAGCGCCCTGGCCGGCATGACCATGTCGCTGGCCGCCATGGTCGCCGCCGCCTTCGGCCTGCTCCCACCCGCCGCCGGCGCCCTGCTCCAGGAGGGCATCGACGTCACCGTCATCCTCAACGCCCTGCGCGCCCTGCGCCTGGACCGCAGCGCCCGGGTGTGCGTCGAACCAGCCACACAACAGCTCCTCCATCGCTTCGCCGGCGAACACGACGACCTGCGCGACGTCGTCGAAGCCGTCCGCCAAGCCGCTGACCTGCTCAGCGACACCACGGGCCCGGACGCCCTGCGGACAGTGCGCCACGTCGACCGCCTGCTGGAGGAACGCCTTCTGCCCCATGAACAGGCCGAGGAAAACGATCTCTACCCGGCCTTGGCCGCCGCCTTGGGTGGCCCGGAGACCACCGCCACGATGAGCCGCGCCCACACGGAGATCCACCGTCTCGCCCGTCGTATCGGCACCCACCTGCAACTCGCCGACGCCGAAGGCGGCTTGCAGCCCGGGCAACTCGACGACCTGCGGGCCTGTCTCTACGGCCTGCACAGCGTGCTCCGCCTGCATTTCATCCAGGAGGAGGAGAACTACTTCAGCCTGACGCCCTGACGGCGATGCTCACTGCCCTTGGACGGAACGGGTCGGTCACGTCCGCCAAGTTCAGTTCGGCGGCGTCCGCTGAAGCAGCCTTGGCCCCAGGCGGTTCGGCAAAAGAAGAAGGCAAGGAGTCGTCTCTCCTTGCCACTCTCAACTTATAGCGCACCGGGGGGCTTGCGGCAAGGCCCCGGGTCTGGCGCACAATCGTCGGCCGAGCCCACTACCTGCGAAAACGGGACGCGACGTGTGTCGTGGCCGCCGCACGGGGGTGAGGTGACGTCGAGGCGGTAGTGGGAGATGCGATGACCGGGCAGTACGTGCTGGATCTTCGAGAGGTCGACGAGGGGCAGGCCGGCGCGGTCGGCGGCAAGGCCGCGAACCTGGGCGGACTGTCGCGCATCACCGGCCTCCGCGTGCCGGCCGGCTTCTGTGTGACGACGGACGCCTTCCGGCGCGTCATGGCGCAGGCGCCGGACGTCGAGGCCCACCTCGAACGGCTGTCGCGCCTCGACCCGGACGACCGGGAGGGGATCCGGACGCTCAGCGCGCGGATCCGCCGGGCCGTCGAGGAGGTCACCGTTCCCGGCGATCTCGCGGCGGAGATCACCGGGGCGCTCGTGCGCCACGGCGAACAGGCCGCCTACGCCGTCCGGTCCAGCGCGACGGCGGAGGACCTGCCGACGGCCTCCTTCGCCGGCCAGCAGGACACCTATCTGAACGTCGTGGGGCCCGCGGCGGTCCTTCGGCACGTCAGCCGGTGCTGGGCCTCGCTGTTCACCGAACGGGCCGTCGGCTACCGCCGCCGCAACGGCATCGACGACCGCGCGGTGCACATGGCCGTGGTGGTGCAGCGCATGGTCTTCCCGCAGGTGTCCGGCGTCCTGTTCACCGCCGACCCGGTCTCGGGCGACCGGAGGACCGCCACCGTGGACGGCGGTTTCGGGCTCGGCGAGGCGCTGGTCTCCGGCCTGGTGAACCCGGACGTCTTCAAGGTGCGGGACGGCGAGGTCGTCGCCGAGACGGTCTCCGCCAAGCGGCGCGCCGTCGAGGCCCTGCCGGGCGGCGGTACGCGGGACGTGGTGGTCGACCCGCGGCGGCAGGAGCGGCCGGCGCTGACGCATGCTCAGGTCCTCCGGCTCGTGCGGCTCGGGCGGCGGATCGAGGCGCACTTCGGGCGGCCGCAGGACATCGAGTGGTGCCTGGACGACGACGGCTTCCACATCGTGCAGAGCCGGCCGATCACCACGCTGTTCCCCGTCCCGGAGGCGGCTGACCAGGAGAACCACGTGTACCTCTCCGTCGGTCACCAGCAGATGATGACCGACCCCATGAAGCCGCTGGGGCTGTCCATGTGGCAGCTCACGGCCATGGCGGAGATGCCGGCGGCCGGCGGGAGGCTGTTCGTCGACGCCACCCGGCGTCTGGCCTCGCCCGCCGGCCGCGCCGCACTTCTGGACATCGTGGGCAGGTCCGATCCGCTGACCAGGGACGCGTTGGAGACGCTGCTGGCCCGCGACGGCTTCGTCCCCTCGCTCCCGGACGCGGTTCCCGGCCGGACGCCGGCCGGCGCCGCCCCGGCCCCGGTCGACACCGATCCGGCCGTCGTGACCAAGCTGATCGAGCGCAGCGAGGAGTCCGTCGCCGCCCTGCGGCGCGGCATCGAGGGCAAGAGCGGGCCGGCGCTGTTCGACTTCCTGCTGGAGGCCTTCGAGGAGCACAAGCGGATCCTCGGTGATCCGCTGAACATCCAGGCGATCATGGCCGGGATGGAGGCCACGTGGTGGCTGAACGACAAGCTTCACGAGTGGCTCGGCGAGAAGAACGCGGCCGACACGCTCACGCTGTCGGCCCCCGGCAACGTCACTTCGGAGATGGGTCTGGCACTGCTCGACGTGGCGGACGCCATCCGCCCGCATGCGCAGGTGGTCGCCTTCCTACGGGGCGTCGGCGACGACGGCTTCCTGGAGGAGCTGCCGCGGCTCCCGGGCGGAACCGAGGCACGCGACGCCATCGAGGGCTACCTCGACCGGTACGGCATGCGCTGCGTCGGCGAGATCGACATCACGAGGCCGCGCTGGCGCGAGCACCCCTCCGCGCTGGTGCCCGTGATCCTGGACAACGTCAGGAACTTCGAGCCGGGCGCCGCGGCACGGCGCTTCGAGCAGGGGCGGCTGGAGGCGCTGAAGAAGGAGCAGGAGGTGCTGTCCCGCCTGCGGGACCTGCCGGACGGGGAGCGGAAGGCCGACGAGACCAGGCGGATGATCGACCGGGTGCGGACCTTCATCGGGTACCGGGAGTACCCGAAGTACGGCATCGTCAGCCGCTACTTCGTCTACAAGCAGGCCTTGCTCGAGGAGGCCGGGCGCCTGATGCGGGCCGGTGTGCTCCGCGAGCGGGAGGACGTCTTCCACCTGACGTTCCAGGAGTTCCACGACGTCGTGCGCTCGAACCGGGTGGATCACCGGCTCATCCAGCGGCGCAAGGACGAGTTCCGGTCGTACCTGGCGCTGACGCCGCCCCGGGTGCTGACGTCGGACGGCGAGTGCCTCAGCGGGGCCTACCACCGCGACGACGCGCCGGCCGGTGCCCTCATCGGCCTGCCGGTGTCCGCCGGGACCGTGGAGGGCAGGGCCCGCGTCGTCCTCGACATCGCCGACGCCGACCTCGAAGCGGGTGACATCCTGGTCACGGCCTACACGGACCCCAGCTGGTCGCCCCTGTTCGTCGGCATCGCGGCCCTGGTGACGGAGGTGGGCGGCCTGATGACGCACGGCGCGGTCATCGCCCGGGAGTACGGCCTGCCCGCCGTGGTGGGTGTGGAGCGGGCCACCCGGCTGATCAGCGACGGGCAGCGGATCCGTGTGCACGGGGCCGGCGGTTACGTCGAGATCCTGTCCTGACCGGCCGGCGGGGGCCGCGGCCGGCGAGCACGCCGGCCGCGGCAGCGAGGGTCAGTGCGCTGCTCGCTGCCGCCTGATCGGCTCTCCCACCCGGTGCAGGTGGGTCAGGGCCTCGCGGTAGGAGCGGATCAGGCCGGTCTCGTGGTAGGGCACCCCGATCTCGGCGCAGTACTCCCGCACGACGGCCTGGGCGCGGCGCAGGTGGGGCGTGGGCATGCTCGGGAACAGGTGGTGCTCGATCTGGTAGTTGAGGCCGCCGAGCAGCACGTCGGTGAACCGGCCGCCGCGCACGTTGCGGGAGGTGAGGACCTGGCGCCGCAGGAAGTCGGGCCGTTCGTCACCGGTGAAGGTGGGCATGCCCTTGTGGTTCGGGGCGAAGGTGCAGCCGAGGTAGACGCCGAACAGGCACTGGTTCAGCGCCAGGAACGCCACCGCCTTGCCCGGCGAGAGGACCAGGAACAGGGCGGACAGCACGCCCGCGATGTGCAGCAGGAGCAGGGCGCCCTCCAGGGCTCGCTGCCTCATGTACGGCGAGCGCAGCGCCCGCAGGCTCGCGACGTGCAGGTTGAAGCCCTCGAGGGTCAGCAGCGGGAAGAAGAGCAGCGCCTGGTGGCCACCGATCAGACGGGCCACGCCCCGGCTGGCGCGCGCCTGTTCGGTGGACCAGACCAGGATGTCGGGGGCGACGTCGGGGTCGAGGTCCTCGTGGTTGGGGTTGGCGTGGTGGCGGGTGTGCTTGTTCATCCACCAGCCGTAGCTCATGCCCACGCCCAGGTTCCCGAACAGCCTGCCCATGGTCTCGCTGGGCCCGCGCCGCCGGAAGACCTGCCGGTGTGCCAGGTCGTGCGCGAGCAGGGCCACCTGCCCGAACACGAAGGCCAGGAACGCGGCGACGGCCAGCTGCCACCAGGTGTCGCCCAGGACGAGGAAGCACCCCCAGCCGGCCGCGTACGAGGCGGTCACCAGGCCGATGCGTGCGGCGTAGTAGCCGGGGCGGCGGCGCATCAGGCCGGCGGCCGCTATCCGCTGGGAGAGCCGTGCGAAGTCGCTGCCGCCGCCGGCACCGGTGCGCTCCGGGGCGGCGGGATCGGACCGGGACGTCAGGGAGACAGCGGGAGAAGTCGTCATGTCCGGAAGTCTCCCGGCGGCGGCACGGCCTGAAGAAGCCTGCCAGCCACCCTCCGCGCGCGAGGTGTCCCCCCTGTGCGACCGGGGGTTTTCCCCCGTGCGTCGGCGTGCCGGGCTGCTCGCGCCGACCCTCGCCGAGCGGTACTGGATGGCCGGTCGCCGGGTAGCCGTAATCGCACGGGGCCCGCCGAGGACGAGGCCCCCTTGCGAAGGGAGTGCCATGTCGGGAGTTCTCCAACGGCTCAAGCAGTTCGCGCGGAGTCCGCAGGGTCAGCGCACGATCGAGCAGGTGCGGCGCACCGCGGCCGATCCGCGTCGCCGGGCGCAGGCCCAGCAGCTCATCGGCAAGCTGCGCAACCGCCGGTCGGCGCGCTGAACCCGGCGGATCGCCGGCACTGCCCGGGGCACGTCCCGCCCGCTCCGCCTCATGACATTCCCCCGGGGTTCTTCCGGCCGGCAGCGGACCAGCGCGAGCGCGGCCTCTCCCCCGCCGTTCGCCCGGGCGTCGCTCCCGGCCCCGGGCTCCGTACGGTCCGCGGGACGGCGGAGCCCCCGACCGGCGCGCAGCCGGACGGGGGCCCCTTCGTGCCGGGAGTGGGCGTCAGCCGTCGGACTCCGCCGACGGGATGTAGGCGCCCGGCACGTCGTCCGGCGCGAAGATCTTGCTCTCGCCGGGGTACGGCTTCTTCCAGTTGTGCGTCTCGTACCAGGTGAAGTGGTTCATCTGGGCGGGGTTGGCGTAGTCCGGCACCGCGTGGGGTCCGGTCAGGCGCTGCTTGGACTTCCAGCGGTCCCACTGCGCGGCGAGCGACCGCTTGTCCGCGGGGACCTTCGCCGTCGGCGCGGGGGCCGCGGCCGGGTTCTGCGGCGCCGGTGTGTCGGTGCCGCAGGCGGGCGGGGTCTTCAGGCCGCCGGTCAGGGAGGTCCGGTTGGGCAGCGCGGTGAACGGCGTGAGGTCCGCCTTCTGGGTGAAGGCGCCCCGCATCGGGGTGGCCGCGCTGTCCTTCTGGTTCATCGGGTGGATCCCGAGGATCTGCTCGATGGTCCGGATCACCGTGATCTGGGAGTAGTAGCGGCTGTCGACCGCGCCGTGCCGGGCCCAGGGGCTGATGATCTGGATCGGGGCACGGTGGCCGTCGACGTGGTCGAGGCCGGCCTGGGAGTCGTCCTCGACGACGAAGATCGCCGAGTCCTTCCAGTACCGGCTGTGCGAGATCTCGTCGACGATCCGGCCGGTGGCGAGGTCGTTGTCGGCGACCTGGGCGGCCGCGTTCGCCGGGCCACCGGTGTGGTCGCTGGAGAGCCAGAACATGTTGAGGTCCGCGGGCCCGTTCCGCTCGAAGTCCCGCTTCCAGATCTGCTGCCGGTAGATGTCCGGGACGCTGGTGTCGAACTTCGCGAAACCGTGCACGGACACGTCGTTGAGCGACGGGATCGGCGAGGACGAGTTCAGGGTGTACGCGGTGTCCTGCCCGGTCGCGTCCATGTTCCTGGCGTCGCAGTACAGGTTCTGCCAGCTCGCGTCCGCCGGCTTCGACAGGAACTGCTGGAACTCGCCGAAGTCCCGCACGCTCCTGCCCGCCGCCTGCGCGCCGGACCAGATGAACCCGGTCCGCTGGTGGCCGAGGGCGTCGTCCTCGGTGTCGTAACTGCGCTTGTACTCACCGGCCGAGGACTCGGTGTACTCCGGATTGTCGGCCTGCATCAGCCAGTTGTGGCCCTCGGCGGAGTTGGTGCCGATGTCGTACGCGTTGTCGTACAGCCCGAACTGCCGTGCCAGCGCGTGCTGGTTGGGGGTGACGTTCTCGCCGAACTGGGCCAGCGACGGGTCGCCGTTGCCCTGCGGAAGGTCGCCGAAGAGCTGGTCGTAGGTCCGGTTCTCCTTGACTATCAGGAACACGTGCTTGATCGTCGAGGGGTCGCCGAGCCGCTGCGGGACCGGCACCGGCTTCCGGTGGCCCTTGCCCTTGGCGAGCTGCACCGAGCCGCGGCTCCAGCCGTTCTGCTGGAAGACCTTGGAGGTCTGGGACCTGATGACGCTGTCGTCGGGCAGCGCGAACCGCGTGAGGCTCGACGTCGTGTCGTGGGTGGCGTGCCCGGCGCCGCTGGTGGGCCGGCGGGCGTCGACACCGCGCGTGTTGGACACCAGCACCTGGTCCCCGACGGTGGCGATCTCCGCCGGGAAGTAGTCCGTGGGCAGGAGACCGACGTAACTGACCGGCTCCTGGGGGGTGGTGTACCGGTAGACGGCGACCGCGTTGGCGCGGCCGAGCGTCACCAGCAGGTGGCCGTCGTCGGTGAGCGTCACCGCGTCGGGCTCGTAGCCCACGGAGGCCTCGGGCCAGGGCTGGGTCGCGATGGTCTGCACGACCTTGTCGCGGCGGGTGTCGATGACCGACACGTCGTTGGTGGCGGTGTTGGTGACGAACAGCGCCCCGCGCTTGGCGTACAGGGCGGTCGGGTGCAGGCCGACGTCGATGCTCGTCGGGGCGGCGTCCGGGTGCGCCAGGTCGATGACGCCGACCGTGCCGGTGGTGGTGGCACCCGTCCTGGGGTCCGCGGGCACCTGGGTGTCGTAGGAGTTGAGCGTGGTGTCGCCGGGCTTCGCCGGCCGCCCGCCCTCGTTGCTCACGTACAGCTTGTCGCCGACCCGGACCAGGTCGCGCGGGGCGTTGCCGACGGCCCAGCTGCGACGGACGGCCCCGGTCGCCGCGTCCAGGGCGACGACCCGGTTCTGGCCGTTGACCGCGGAGTACACGGTGGAGCCGTCGGCCGAGAACACCGCCTCGCCGACCAGCGCGTGCCTGGTCCCGTCCGCCGGGATCTTCACCGTCACCGGGTCGCCGACGCTGCCGTCCGGACCGACGGTGAACCTGGTGTAGCCGTCGGTCTGGCCGAGCCAGAGCTGCGAGCCGTCGGGCGAGTAGGTGGGGCCTTCCTGGCCCACCTCGTTGCTGCCGAGGCGCGGGGTGGACGAGGCGGCGCTGCCGACGAGTTGCTGCACCGTCCACTTCTTCAGGTCCACGATGGACAGTGCGGAGCCGCCGTCGGTGACCGAGGCGGCGAGGTGGGTGCCGTCCGGGCTGACCGAGGACGACATGATCTTGCCGTTGTCGATGACGAGGCGCTCGCCGTACGGCGCGATGTACTGGTCGCTGGAGACGACCTGGCCCCGGTCGGTGACCTGGCCGACCTGGTCGGTGCCGAACTGGTGCGTCTGGGCGAAGGCGGTGCCCGCGGCGGTGACGGCGACGGCGGTGATGCCGGCGGTCAGCAGGGTCCGGCGGCCGACGCGTCTGCCGAGGAGAGCGACACCGTTCTTCTGGACACGCCTGCGGTGGCGTGTTACCTGCATGGGTTCATCCCTTCGAGGTGGAGAGCAGATCGACGCTGCCGTCGAACTGCCAGAGCGGGTTCGGTGCGTCTCCGTTCGGGGTCCGCACCAGGAAGTAGCCGTTCACTTCCTTCGGCCCGTCGCCGTCGGCGACGAACCGCCCGTCCGCGGTGATGTCGAGCTGGTAGACGGCCGAGCCGGTGGCCTCGACGCCGGGCAGGTGCCACGAGACGACGCAGCGCCAGTCGTTGCCCGGGCCCTCGGCGGCGACCCGGACGCTCCCCTTGTCGCACGTCGCGGCCGTCCGCAACTGCGCCTCGGTGACGTCGGGACGGTGCAGTTGCCCGGTCTGCAACCGGTAGAGGTGGGCGAATTCCGTGGCGAGGGAGCGCTGCACCTTGTCACGTTCGATCCCGGAGCCGGTGACCGTGGTCGTGGTGGCGACGACCGCGACGGTCGCGGCGGCAAGACCGGCCAGCGGCAGCACGCCCGCGGTCAGGGCACGGCGTCCCGAGCCGTCGTAGGCGGCGTTGGTGAAGTCGCGGCGTACGAACAGCAGGAAGGCCAGCGCCGTCGCGACCACGGCCCAGACCAGGCTGACCGCGATCGCGGTCAGCAGCGGTTCGAGCTGCGCCGGGCTGGTGAACAGGCCGTTCCAGGCGATGAAGGCGTAGCCGGGCAGGGCGAGCCGCACGGCGACGGGGAGCGGCAGCATCTGGGCGAGCTGCATGGTGAGCGCGAACAGCGCGGGCAGCAGCAGTCCCATCGGGGAGCGCCCCAGTGTGACGGAGCCCAGCAGTCCGATCGCGGCGAGCGCCAGTGTCGGGGCGAGCACGCACAGCCAGGCGAGCAGGACCCGGCCGGCGGCGTCCGCCGGTGACAGCGGATGGCCGTCGAGGCCGACCAGCGGCTGGTTGCCGACCGCCGCGGCCCCGCCGGCCGCGCTGGAACAGGCCAGGCCGGTCACCAGCAGCAGGATGACGGTGAGGGTGGCCAGTGCCTTGGCCGCGAAGATCCGCCGAGGGGAGCGCACCGCCACCAGCAGATGGCGCCAGGTGCCCAGGCGGTCCTCGGCCGCGAACACGTCTCCGGCCACGACCGAGGTGAGCAGCGGCAGCGCCCAGGTGCCCGCGAAGCCGAGCACCACCAGCGGTCCGGCCCAGCCCGTGGCGTGCATCCAGCGGCCGAAGAGGGTGTCGACAGGCAGCGTGCTCTGCCGGCTCACCGCCGCCACGAAGAGCGCCGGCGCGATCCAGCAGGCGGCGACCAGCAGGCGCATCCGCCACTGGGAGACCAGTTTCACCAGTTCGAAGCGGTAGCCGCGCAGCAGCGGCACCGGGCTGGGCCGCACGTCGGCGCCGGGTGCGAGGGTCGCGGTCATCGGGCCGCCTCCCGCGCGTGCTGCTCGGTCAGGGCGAGGAACGCGGCTTCCAGCGGCGAGACCACGGGGGTGATCTCGCGCGGGGCGACACCCGCCCGCACGAGTCCCGCCACCAGTGCGTCGAGGGCGGGCACCAGCGCGCGTACGACGAGGACTTCGGCGCCGTACCGCGTCGTGGTGTCGTCGACGACGTGGATCCCCCGGGTGCCGGCGGCCAGGCGGCGGGCGGCAGCGGGGTCGGAGGTCAGCAGCCGGTAGTCGAGTTCGCGCTTCTCGGCGGCCAGCTTGTCCAGCGGGCCGGAGAAGACGACCCGTCCGGTGGCGATGATCGTCACCTCGGAGCACAGCGCTTCGAGGTCGTCCATGCGGTGGCTGGAGAGCACCACGCTGGTCCCGTCCGCCACGAGGCGGGTGAGGACGCCGTGGACGTGCCTCTTGCCCGCAGGGTCGAGGCCGTTGGCGGGTTCGTCGAGCACGAGCAGGCGGGGCCGGGTGAGCAGGGCGGCGGCGAGCCCGAGCCGCTGGCGCATGCCGAGGGAGAACCCGCGCACCCGGTCGTCGGCGACGTCGGTGAGCCCGACCTGGTCGAGCGAGTCGTCGATTCCCGCCGCCCGTGCGCCGGTTCCGCGCAGAGCGGCCAGCGCGGCGAGGTTCCGCCTGGCGGTGAGCGAGGGGTAGAGGCCGGGTCCGTCCACGAAGCCCGCGACCCCGTCCGGGGCGGTGAGCGCCCGTCCGACCGGTGTGCCGAGGATCTCCAGGCGGCCGCTGTCGGCGGCGGCCAGACCGAGCAGGAGGCCGAGTAGGGTCGTCTTCCCGGCGCCGTTCGGTCCGACCAGACCATGGATCTGACCTTGTGTCACGTCCAGGTCGACGCCGTCGAGAGCGACGACGTCGCCGAAACACTTGGTGATCCCGCGAGCCCGGACTGCGAGGAGTGCGTCCATGAGTCCCTTCTTCCGCAACGCTCAGGGACCTTACGGACGGCACACGGCTCGGACGGGGACGGCCGGTTGAACACCCAGGGAACGAGTTGTCAAAGCATTGACAAGGCGGGGTGCCCGAACCGGTCGGCATCCCGCCCGAGTCGGGCAAGCACTGCGGCCCGGCGGCCGCTCAACCGTCCGCGGACGCGATGAGGCGCCGGAGTGCCGCGTGCGCCGGTGGGCCCCAGGTGGGCTTGCCGCCGGGGCGGCCGTGGACGCCGGCGTCCGCGATGTGGATGCCGGCGAGGGCGCGCAGCACCGCCCAGCCGCGGGCGCGGCGCAGGGTCGCGGCGTCCGGGCGCGGACGGTAGGTCGCGTGGAAGAGGTCGGTGGCGCCGTCCGGCAGCAGGATCCAGGCGGCGGCGAGATCGCAGGCCGGGTCGCCGGCGAAGAGGTCTCCGAAGTCGATCACGCCGGAGAGGTCGCCGTTCGTGGTGACGATGTTGGCCGGATGCAGGTCCCCGTGCAGCCACAGGCGCGGGCCCGTCCAGCCGGGCGCGGCGGCCGCGTCCGCCCAGACCGCGCGGACGGCCTCCGGATCGCGGACCAGGCCGGACTCGGCGGCCGAGTCGAGCGCTCGGGTGAAGTGCCCGGCGGTGCCGGCCAGCGGGCCGCCGCGGTCCCGGCCCACGGGCGCCGCTTCGGGGGCGGGACGATGCAGCGCGGTCAGAAAGGCGGCGAGGGCGACGGCCGCCTGCGCGGGGCGCGTCGCGGGGGCGCGGTCGGCGGGTTCGCCCGGCACCCAGGTGGTGACGAGCCAGGGCCGCGGGAACCGTTCGGAGGGCTCGCCGAGGCGCTGCGGGACGGGGATCGGCAGCGGCAGGTGCGGGGCGAGGCCGGGCAGCCAGGCGTGTTCCTTGCGCAGCAGGGCGTCCGCCGACCGGGTCGCCCAGGGCATCCGGACGGCCAGGTCGTCGCCGAGCCGCCACACCTGGTTGTCCCAGCCGAGCGCGCCGAGCTTCAGGGGGCGGTCCGCCAGGTCGGGGTGCTGCTCGCGCAGCAGGTCGCGGATCAGGTCCGCCGTGATGTCCATGCCGGTGACTGTCATGCGGAGCACGGTAGTTGGGCGGCGCCCGGCCCGGGTCCGGTGGACGCGCGCCCGCCCGATCGGGCCTGGTGCACGCGTGGCCGCCGGCCCGGGTCCGGTGGCCGCGTGCCCGCCGGATCAGGGTCGGTGCCCGCGTGCCCGCCGGATCGTCCCGGTGCACGCATGCCCGCCGGATCGGGGCGGTGCACGCATGCCCGCCGGACCGGGCCGGGTGCACGCACGCCCGCCCGCCGGATCAGGTCCGCGGCGGCGCTCGGGACCGCCTCGCGAAGTCGGGCTGGGGCGGCCCCGGTTGCGGGTAGACGGACAGGGCCGCCGTCGGCGGCCGACGAGGAATGGGGACAGCACATGCCTGAGACAGTGGCGGGCGCCGCGTGCGAGGCGGGCGCCGGCGCAGCCGGTCACCCGCGCGTCGCAGCCCGGGCGCTCACCGCCCGGCCGGGCCGCGAGGAGAGGTGAATGGGCACCGCCACGAAGGTTCCCGAGACGCGGGACATGAGCGGGGAGGAACTGTCCGGTGACGAGGCATGGGCGGCGCTGCGGCGCTACGGCGGCTGGTCGCTGCTGCGGGACGCCTTCGTGCGCTTCCGGTACGCCGACGGCTTCAGCCACTCGCGGGCCCTCGCCCTGCAGACGGTGCTGGCCCTCGTTCCCCTGACCATCGCCTTCGTGGGGCTCTCCAGCGTCCTGCACACGGAGAGCGTGGGACGGCTGGCGGAACTGACGGTCCACCGGATCGCCCGCGGGCCGAGCGCCGGCGTCGTCGACGACGCGCTCACCCGCGGCCGGCGCACCGCGGGTGACGGCGCCGCCGTCGCCCTGTGGCTCTGCGCTGCCTTCTCCCTGGTCAACGTCACGACCGCGATGTGCCAGATCGAGCGGGGCGCCAACCGGATCTACGGCAACGAACGGGACCGGCCCTTCCACCAGAAGTACCTGCGCGGGCTGCTGATGGCGGTCGGCGCGGGGCTGCCGCTCGGTCTCGGGTTCGTCGTGATGGTCGCCGGGGACGATCTCGCCTCGGCGGCGGTGACCGTCTACCACCTCGACTCCAGCGTGCGGACGGCCTGGGCCGTACTGCGCTGGCCGTTCGGGCTGCTGCTCGCGCTCATCTCCGCGAGCACCGTCTTCCGCCGCTCGCCGCGCCGCCGCCAGCCCGGCTACACCTGGCTGGCCTTCGGCGCCGCCGTCTACCTGGTGCTGTGGATGACACTGACCTGGCTGCTGAGTCTGTATCTGAACCTCAGCGGCTCCTTCGACACCGTCTACGGCCCGCTGAGCGCGTTCATGTCCCTGCTGCTGTGGGCGTACCTGACCTCCATCGCCCTGTTCCTCGGGCTCTCCTTCGCCGCGCAACTGGAAGCGGCGCGCGGCCGTCGCCCGGGCCCCGTGGAAAACGACCCCGGGGTCTGAGAGCCCGACGGGGTCCGCGGGCGGCCCGCGCGGTGTCCCGGCGAGGCCCGGCCGTCGGTCCGCGCGGGGTACGTTCCCCGGCCCGCCGGCCGCCGTGCCGGTCGTTCAGGAGGACGTCCGCCGTGACGCGCGGACCTCGGTGCGGTGGTCGAAGAAGGCCCAGGCGCCCACGGCGAGCAGTCCCGTGAGCACCGTGACGACCATGCGGAACGGCTCCGGCGTGACAATCGCGGCCCCCGCGACCGCCAGGGCCCCGCCCAGCATGACCAATCGGCTCGCGAGGTGCTGCCGGGGCGGCTGCGCCCGCTGCCTGTCGCCGAGATCGTGCAGCGCCTGAGGGGCGGCGTCCGGAGAGCCGCGTCGGCGTCGAGCCCGGTACTCCAGGAGGTAGCTCACGGCGAAGTAGGCGGCGAGGATGCCCAGCAGCCAGGCCCAGTCAGAGGCGTTCTCCATCGACCCACGCGCATGGGTCACCGTCACCCTCCCCGTGCGACACCGCGGCGAGTTCCGCTTCCTGGCCGTGTGCCCGGCCGCCGGGAACCCATACGGTGGCGCCGGCCCGGGGCGGGGGCGAACCGGCGGTCCCGTCGGTCGGGCCGCGACGCGCGCGGGGCGGTCACACCCCCGGCATGGCCTCGGCGCCGCGGCGCCGGTCAGTTACCGGCGGGGGTGCTGAACTGCGCGATCTGGTCCTTGACCCACGGGTCGTAGATCGCGAGCGAGTGGGCGGCAGCGGGGCAGAACTGTGCCAGTTGACCCGCGACCCAGGCGTCGGGCTGCCGGTGTCCGGCGGCCTGCCCCGACGGGTGGTGGGCGGTGGCCGCCGCCGGGGCGGACGCAGGCGAGGCCTGCGGGTTCGTGGCCGCGCTCGCGGGGCCGCCCATGGTGATGAGTGCGCCCACGGCGGCAGCGGCGGAAACGCCCGTGACGGCACAACGCCGAATCAGCTTGCTCACGGTCTTCCTCCAGCATCTTTCTACGGCGGAGCCAAAACGGAATCATTGGCTCCGGTTAGTTCGATTACCCAGCCGCACCTCCGCCACACGCCTCGATTCCAAGGCGCGCGCAGCCCTTCACCACGCGATCCGCCCGACGGCTGATCGGCTTATGTGGGCGAAGCGACCCCCGGTGTTATTCAATGAGGTGTGCGGTCAGGGATCTCGGGGCCCCGACGCACGGGTCCGCGTACGGCCCCGGCGCCGTGCCGGGGATTGCTGAGAGAGCCGCATGGACTCCACACCGTCCCCTTCGTCCTCTTCGCCGTTCGACCTGGTCAGCAGCGCCCTGGGGCGTTACATCCCGCGCGGTGGACGCGCGGCGCCGGCCGGGCCCGTCGGCACGCGGGACGACCGGGCCGGCGACAGGCACGTGACCGACGACGCGGCGGCCGGGCCGCAGGACCAGATCCTCGGCGCGATCAACCTGGACCGGGACCTGCTGATCACCCGCTGCAATCTGGACGCCCCCGTGTTCGCGGGTCTCGAAGCGAGACCGGGAAGCCCCTTCGTGGACCTGCTCCCGGCGGGCGACGTGCCCACGGTCACCAGGCGGTTGCGGCAGGTGCTGGAGACCGGTGAGGCCCACGTCGCCCGGATCCAGCGGCTGCGGCGCGCCGACGGTTCGGAGCTGGTGGTCTCGCTGAGCATCCTGCCCGCCGCGGTGCCGCAGGAAGGCCTGACCGTCTCCGTGATCGCCATGGCCACGAGGCTGCACCTGTACGCCGCCGAGACCGCGATCGGCACCTCGCTGGACATCGGCGAGACCGCGCAGTCGCTGGCGGAGTCCCTGCTGGCCTGGGGCGACGTCGCCGCCGTCGACCTGGACTTCGCGGTGTGGACGGGTGAGGGGGTCACCGAGCAGGCGCGGGGGCGCATCCGGCTGCGGCGGGCGGCCCTCGTACCGGACCGGGCCTGGCCGGAGGGCTATGTGACGCCGGGCAAGGATCTGCCCAGCGACGCCAGCAGGCTGCTGGCGCAGGCGGTGCGGCGGGACGACGCCCCGCAGGCCATCGTCATGCCCGACCGGGAGGCGGTCGAGCGGGTGCTCGGCACTCCGCGGGTGATGCGCGCCCTGGTGCCCGGGGACCGGTCGGCGGGTGTGGCGTGCATACCGCTGGTCCTGGACGGCTCGCCGCCCGTCGTGCTGGGCGTGGCGGAGGTCTGGCGGCGGGCGGACTGCCCGTTCCGCGACAGTGAGCTCTTCGACCTGCAGGAGCTGGTGGCCCGGACCGCCCACCACGTCGACCTGGCCCGTCAGCACCAGCGCGAGCACACGCAGGTGCTGGCGCTGCAGCGCAGGCTGCTGCCCCGGACCGGCGGTGACACCGTCGAGATCGCCAGCGTCTACCAGCCCGCCACGCCCGACAGCGCGGGCGTCGGCGGCGACTGGGTGAACAGCTTTCCGCTGCCGGACGGCCGTACCGCGCTGGTGGTGGGCGACGTGGTCGGGCACGGCCTGGGAGCGGCGGCGACCATGGGCCAGCTCAGCATGGAGGCCCGCGCGCTGCTGTCCGCGGGGCTGGCGCCCGACGAGGTGCTGGAGCACCTGGACGAGACCGTGACGCTGCTGGACGACTCGGAGTCCGGACTGGCGGCCGGCTACAGCGCCCTCGGGTCGACCTGCTGCATCGCCCTCTACGACCCGGTCAGCCACCGGGTGTCCCTGTCCAGCGCCGGCCACCTCCCCCCGGTCCTGGTGTCCAGGGACGGGCACGCGGCCCCGCTCGCGGTCCGCCCGCATCCCGGGCTGGGCGCCGAGTTCGCGCTGCGGGAGCCGTTCCACGTGCACACCTTCGACGCTCCCCCGGGCTCGCTGCTCGCCCTCTACACCGACGGCCTGGTGGAGGATCCGGCCGTGCCGATCGACGAGGGCATCGGCAGGCTGGCGGAGGCGGTGGCCGCCGTGCACCCCTGGGACACCCTGCAGCAGGCCGCGCGGCGCGTCGTCTCCACCCTGGCGCCCGGGCGCCAGCGCGACGACGTGACCCTGCTGCTCGCGCGCATGATCGGCTACCGCAAGGAGGACACCGCGACCTGGCGGCTGCCCGCCCGCGACGACGCGCCCGCCCGGGCCCGCGCCCAGGTCTCCGCGCTGCTGCGGCGGTGGCGCACCAGGGACGACACCCGGGACAACGCGCTGCTGCTGGTCAGCGAGCTGGTCACGAACGCGGTGCGGTTCGCCACCGGCCCGGTCACGGTACGGCTGATCAGGTCCGGCAACGGCCTGCTGTGCGAGGTGGGCGACACCGGCAACGGCAGGCCTCGCCTGAGGCGGGGCGGTCCGCTCGCCGACGGCGGTCGCGGCCTGCACGTCGTACACGGTCTCACCAGCCGGTGGGGGGTGCGCTGGACGGACACCGGCAAGGTGATCTGGGCGGAGGTCGCGAGGTGACGTGCGCGTGCCGCAGGCCCCTGGCGCGCGGCCCGCTGCGGCCGGCACGGCGTCCCGGGTCCGGGACGCCGTGCCCGTGCCGCCGGGTGCGTCAGATGACGCCCTGGGCGAGCATCGCGTCCGCCACCCGCTCGAAGCCGGCGATGTTCGCGCCGGTCACGTAGTCGCCGGGGGCGCCGTAGCGCTCGGCGGTCTCGGCGCAGGTGGTGTGGATGTCGGTCATGATGCGGGCCAGCTCGTCCTCGACCTGGCCGGCCTTCCACGAGGTGCGCGACGCGTTCTGCGTCATCTCCAGCGCGCTGACCGCGACCCCGCCGGCGTTGGCCGCCTTGCCGGGGCCGAAGGCGACGCCGGCCCGCTGGAAGAGCTGCACGGCCTCCGGTGTCGTCGGCATGTTCGCGCCCTCGGAGACCGCCTTCACGCCGTTGCGGATGAGGGCGTCGGCGTCCACGGCGTTCAGTTCGTTCTGGGTCACCGACGGCAGGGCGACGTCCGCCGGGACCTCCCATACCCGGCCGCCGGGCACGAACCGCGCGGAGGCGCCCCGGCGTTCGGCGTAGGCGCTCACCCGGCCGCGCTCGACCTCCTTGATCTGGCGCAGCAGCTCCAGGTCGATGCCCTTCTCGTCCACGACGTAGCCGCTGGAGTCGGAGCAGGTCACCGGGTTGGCGCCGAGGGCGGTCAGCTTCTGGACGGTGTAGATGGCGACGTTGCCGGAGCCGGAGACGACCGCCGTCTGCCCCTCCAGGTCCTCGCCGCGGGCGCGCAGCATGGCCTCCGCGAACAGCACGTTGCCGTAGCCGGTCGCCTCCGGGCGGATCAGCGAGCCGCCCCAGCCGGCGCTCTTGCCGGTGAGGACGCCGCCCTCCCAGCGGTTGGTGATCCGCCGGTACTGGCCGAAGAGGTAGCCGATCTCGCGGGCGCCGACGCCGATGTCACCCGCCGGGATGTCGGTGTACTCGCCGATGTGCCGGTACAGCTCGGTCATGAAGGACTGGCAGAAGCGCATGACCTCGGCGTCGCTGCGGCCCTGCGGGTCGAAGTCGCTGCCGCCCTTGCCGCCGCCGATGCCGAGCCCGGTCAGCGCGTTCTTGAAGATCTGCTCGAAGCCGAGGAACTTGATGATCCCGAGGTTCACCGACGGGTGGAAGCGCAGGCCGCCCTTGTAGGGGCCGAGGGCGCTGTTGTATTCGATCCGGAAGCCGCGGTTGACGTGGACCCGCCCCTGGTCGTCCTGCCACGGCACCCGGAACATGATCTGCCGCTCCGGTTCGACCAGCCGCGCGATCAGCCCCGGCTCGGCGTACTCGGGGCGCGCCGTGAGGACCGGGGCGAGGGTCTCCAGCACCTCGCGCGCGGCCTGGTGGAACTCGGGCTCCGCCGGGTTGCGGCGCTCGATCTCGGCACGGAGCTGGTCGAGCGAGGTCTTGGGATCGGGTCGTGAGGTCACAGGGTCCCTTTCAGGCACGGCTGACACCGGTGGTGACCGGTGAGGGGCGCTCGGCGCCGTTGCCGCGCGCGGGACAGCGGCCGCCCCGGCGGAACGTGCCAGGTCGGCCGACTCTCCCAGTGTTACTCCTGTGTTAACGCGATACCAAGAGCCCTGCCGGATTGCCCGCTATCTGGACAGCCCGTACGGCGTACGGCCGGGCAGTGGGGCGCGGACGACCAATAGGTCACGGACGGACAGTGGGGCGCGGCCGGCCCTCACGGCACCCCTGTCAGCAGCTTCCGGGGGTCACAGCCACTCCCCGTCCAGGGCGGTGGCGGTGAGGCCCGGGGCCGCCGCGTACAGGACGGCGCGGCTTCCCGCCTTCTGCCCGGCGTCGTGCGCCCGCCGCAGGATGTCGAACACGGCGGCGCCGCCGCGGTTGCCGCTGGTGTAGCTGGCGCGGCTGTGGTCCAGCAGCCCCGACGGCCACGCGTCGGGCATCGTCTGCTCCATGTACTCCAGCACCCGGGTCCCGCCGGGGTGCGCGAGCAGCGTGTCGGGGTGCCAGGAGTCGGGGTCGTCCTGGTAGCGGGTGCGCAGCCACTCCCACATCGCGGTGACCGTCTCCTGCACGGCGCGCGGTCCGCGGCGGTCCATCACGAAGTGGGTGCCGTCCGCCCGCGTCTCCAGGCGGTGCAGGTCCTGGGTGCCGGGCAGGGTGTGGTGCCAGGCGCCGTCGAGCCGCAGCACCGACTCGCGTCGCGGGCGGCCCGTGACCACCGCGGCGACCGCGGTGTCCGCGAACAGCAGCCGGACGATCAGGGATTCCAGGGTGTCGTCGGCCGGCTGGTAGGTCGTGCTCAGCGCCTCCGAGATCACGACCAGGACCACCCGGTCGGGGTCCGCGGCGACGAGTTCCGCCGCCAGCGCCAGTGAGCGGGTGCCCGCGACGCACGCCCACTGCGTGGCGGGCAGCAGCATCGTGTCGGGGCGGAGCGGCAGCCTGTTGGCCAGGGCGATGTCCAGCCCCGGCAGCGCCGGAGTGGTGGAGTTGCTGGTGATCAGGCAGTCGACGTCGGCGGTGTCCAGCCCGGCGATCTGCAGGGCGCCGCGCGCCGCGCGCTCGCCGTAGGACTGCACGGCCTCCCAGGCCGGCGCGGTGCGCTCCTGGACGGTCTGCGGCGCGGGCACCGCCTCCAGGGCGGCGATCGCGCGCTCCACGTCCTGCTCGGTGAACCCGCCGCGTGCCAGCGCCTCTTGGGCCCGCCCGGCGCCGAGGGCTCCCAGGGCCCCGCTCGCTCCCGGGGCGACGGCGGTCTCCAGCGGCAGCATCCACCCGCGGGTCTCGATGCCCGTGCTGGCCGCGATGCCGTCGATCCGCGGCGCCCACGCGGCATGCGGGTGCCGGTCGCGCACCTCCGCCACGATCTGGCTGGTCTTCACTGCGTGCTCGCCGTGTATCACGGCAGGAGGACAGAGGTAAGCGGCCATGGTGGGCACCTTTCCGGGGGAAGCGTGGGGGAGGTCATGAGTGCCGTGGCAGGGGTCACTTCGACACAGCGCACCCAAATTGATGCCGATGCGCCCTACTTCGGGCGTCGGCGACCGCTTCGAGCATGGACGCTAAAGGGACATTTCCGCTGTGATGCACGCAACTTGGGCAGCCTTTGGGTGCGTGAGACGGCACACACCATCAAAACGGGCATGCCGCACGGCGACTTGGCGGATATGGCCTGACGTGCGTCGATCCCGGAGGGGGCCGACGGGCTCCCGTGCGGGTGAGCGCCGAGGGCCCGGGCGGCGCGGGCTACGGCACCGTGCGCCAGGCGCTCAGGGCGCGGCCGGTGTGGCTGTTGTTCCAGTCGAGGCGCAGGACGGCGAGGTCGTCGGTGTGCCGGTCGGCGTTGAGCGTGCGACTGCGGGCGATGAGCTGGTCCAGGTGGGCGCCGGGGTCCGCGGTGTCGATGGTGCCGATGATGTCCAGCAGGCCCTCGACGCCGAGCCGGGTGGAGTCGCCGGCGGCGAAGCCCTCGATGAGACCGTCGGTGTAGGCGACGAGCGCACCGCGGGCGGGCAGGGCGACGGTGGTGGACGGCCACTTGCCCAGTCCGGGGACGATGCCCAGGGCCACCCCGTGGGCCGCGGTGACGACTTGGGCCCCCTCGGCGGTGAGGAGGAGGGGTTCGTGATGGCCGGCCAGATGGAGGGTGGCTGTGGCCGCGTCCGGCTCCACGGTGATGAGGGTGCAGGTGGTGAACAGGTCGCTGCCGGCGCGTTCGGCGATGTGGATCTGCTCCAGCAGGTGCAGCAGCTGCTGGTCGCGGTGCCCGCCGAGGATGAGCGCACGCCAGGCGATGCGCAGGCAGACGCCCAGCGCCGCCGCGTCGGGGCCGTGGCCGCTGACGTCGCCGATGACGGCGTGGATGCGCCCGTCGCCGGTCTGGACGACGTCGAGGAAGTCCCCTCCCAGCAGGGCCTGCGCCCGGCCGGGGTAGTAGCGGCTGGAGGCGGTGACGGTGGCGGACGACAGGAGGGGCTCGGGCAGCAGGCCGCGTTCCAGGCGCGCGTTCTCCTCGGCGCGCAGACGGCCGATCTGCAGCGCGGCGTTGGCGCGTTCGGCCTGCTTGCGCTGGACGGCGTAGCGCAGGGCGCGCTGCATCAGGTCGGGTTCGACCTTGCCCTTGATCAGGTAGTCCTGGGCGCCGGCGGCGAGGGCGTCGACGCCCGCACGCGGTTCGTCGAGGCCCGTGAGGACGATGATCGCGGCGTGGGTGTCCGACTGGACCGCCTGGACGGAGTCCAGTCCGGACGCGTCGGGCAGGTGCAGGTCGAGCAGGACGCAGTCGACGGCGTCCGAGGCCAGGGCCACGCGGGCCTCGGCGGCCGTGCGGCAGCGCGTCAGGGTGTGCGGCAGGTCGGTGTCGTGGAGCAGTTCCTCGACCAGGAGGGCGTCTCCGTCGTCGTCCTCCACGAGCAGGATGGCGTACTGCTCGTCATGCGCAGCGGCCGGGCCGGTCACGGCTGGGTCTCCCTCGGCGGGGCCTCTGAGGAGGATCCGGCGGCGGGCAGGGTGAAGACGACACGGGTGCCCGTCGTGCGGTCGGGGTCGATCCCGATCGTGCCGTCGTGGAACTCCACCACCTTCTTGCACATCGCCAGGCCGATGCCGGTGCCCGGATAGGCGTCCTTGGTGTGCAGGCGCTGGAAGAGGACGAAGACCTTCTCGTGGAACTCGGGCGCGATGCCGATGCCGTTGTCGGTCACCGAGAACGTCCACACGCCCGCGTCGGACACCGCACCGACGTGGACGCGGGGCGGCCGGTCGGGGCTGCGGAACTTGATGGCGTTCGAGAGCAGGTTCTGCCACAGCATGCCGAGCTGTGTGGCGTCCCCGACGACGGTGGGCAGCGGGTCGTGGGTGATCTCGGCCCCGGTCTCCTCGATGGACACGCTGAGGTTGTCCAGGGCCTTGTTCATCACCGACTCGAGGTCGACGGTCTGGTGGTCGTTGTGGACACGGCCGACCCGGGAGAAGGCCAGCAGGTCGTTGATGAGCGTCTGCATGCGGTTGGCGCCGTCGACGGCGAAGGCGATGTACTGGTCGGCCTTGGCGTCCAGTTGGCCGCCGTAGCGGCGCTGCAGGAGCTGGGTGAAGCTGGAGACCTTGCGCAGCGGCTCCTGCAGGTCGTGCGAGGCGACGTAGGCGAACTGCTCCAGTTCCGTGTTGGAGCGCTTGAGGTCCTCGGCCTGCTCGTCCAGCAGTGTGCGCGTCCGCTCGCTGAACTCCAGTTCCGCCACCAGCCGTTGCCGCATCGCCTCCACGTCGTGGGCGAGCTGCCGCAGGTCGGCGGGCCCGGTGCCGGCGAGGGAGCGGTCGAACCGGCCCTGCGCCACGTCGCGGGCGGCCGAGCCGAGCCGGGTGAGCGGTCCGGTCACACCCCGGCGCAGCCCCTCGGAGATCAGCACCGCCACCAGGACGATGAGGACGGCGATGACCGCGAACATCCAGTTCCGCAGCGTCTCCGCCCGCTTCAGCGTCCTCGTGGACGCCGCCCGCTCGATGCGCAGGTGGTCCTGCTGGCGGGTCATGGCGCGTCGCAGCGCGTCGAACTCGGCCTTGCCCTCCGCGGCCCGCTCGGCGGTGAGCTTCACCGCCTCCTGGGCCGGGGCCTGCGAGACGGGGCGGGCCACCCGGCGCTGCCAGGTGCCGGCGAGCCTCTCGACCTCGGCCAGGTCGGCGCGCGCCCGGTCGTCCTCGGCCAGCGGCCGCAGCCGGCGCAGGGCGGCCTTCTCGTCGGCCAGTCCGCGGGCGTAGGGCTGGAGGAAGTCGGACCGGCCGGAGAGGCCGTATCCGCGGATCCCGGTCTCCTGGTTGACCAGGGCCTGTTCCACCCGCATGGCCTCGATCAGCGCGGGCGAGCGCCGGTCGACCAGCTCGGAGGTGATCTGCGACGTGCGCCACATCGCCCAGCCGCCCAGCGACCCCAGGACCGCCAGGACCGCCAGTGTAGTGGCGACCCCGGTGCGCAGCCAGCGCCGGGTCGTCCAGTCGGAGAGCGCACCCTTGTCGGACGACTCGGTTCGTGTGGCGGTCTGCATCTCTTCCTCGGCGAGTGGAACGCTGTTGCCATATGGCAAACACACTGTACCCGTGGCTCGACAACCTGTGTTGTCCCTGTCGGGAACGTCACCGTAGAGTGGCGCCATGCCTGGTCCCGCTTCCACTCCGCCTTCGCCCGGGGAGACGGCCGCACTGGTCACCCAGGTGGTGGACGAACTCACCCGGCGACTCACCCAGGACGTGCGCCACTCACTCGCGGACCTCGTGGACACGGCCCCGGACGCCCGCCGGCACGCCCTCGCGCGCCTGCGTGTGCTCAGCGGTGTCAAGCAGGCCGTCAGACGCCTGGAGGACCAGGCGGCGCACGCGGCGGCGGCGAGCGGGGCGGGCTACCCCGAGATCGGCCGGGCCATGAGCATGAGCCGGCAAGGGGCCCGGCGCCGCTGGCCCGGGCTCATCACCAACAGCACACCCAACCCGACCCACCCCGAACCCCGGAGCTCGTGACCCATGGCTGCCGCCGCTACCCGCCCTTACGACGTCCTGCTGGTCGAAGACGACGTCGCCGACGCCATGCTCATCCAGGACGCCCTCGCCGAACGCGGCACCCGCAACCTCACCCAGGTCTCCGACGGGATCGCGGCCCTCGAATACCTGCGCGACCCGGGCAACGACCGCCCGGACCTCATCGTCCTGGACCTCAACATGCCGCGGATGAACGGCCGCGAGTTCCTCGCCGTGGTCAAGGAGGACGCCGAGCTCAGGACCATCCCGGTGGTGGTGCTGACCACGTCCGCCGCTCCGGACGACGTCACCGGCGCCTACCACCACCACGCCAACGCCTACGTCACCAAGCCGGTCAACCTCGAGGAGTTCGAGGCGGCCGTCCGCAGCATCGACGCCTTCTACCTCGACATCGCCGTCAAGCCGCCCAGGGACTAGGCCCGGGCGGTCGATCACCGCGTACAAGGCGTCGTGGCGGGCCGTGCACGAGCGGGCGGCTCCGTGCGCCGACGGGCCGGCTCCGTGTCCGGACCGCCGGCGGCACGAGGGCCGTCAGCCCCTGAGCCGGACCTCCACGGCGCCGTCGGTGACACGCGTGTCGAACGAGGGCTGCGGCGCGGTGGCCGGTCCGCGCACGTTCCAGCCGTCGGCCAGCCGGAAGACGCTGCCGTGCCATGGGCACCGCACGCACCCGTCGACGAGGTCCCCCTGCGACAGCGGGCCCGCCATGTGACTGCACCGGTCGGCCAGGACCCGCACCACGTCGTCGCTCTCGCGCACGACCATGACGGGCACGTCGTCCACGTGCCGGCGCACGGCCTGCCCGTGGGGGAACTCGGCGAGCTCCCCCACGCGGTGCCAGCCGGGGGACACCGCGTGCGCGACGTACTCAGCGTGGTTGGCCCCGGCCGCCTGGCGGTAGGCCATGTGCCCGCCGAGGGCCCCGCCGAGCCCGGTGACACTGAGCCCGGCGATCCCCAGCGCCTTGCCGGCCGTCTCGCGGCCCCGGAGACGGGCGACCAGGGAACCGGTGAACAGCGCGAGCGCGGCGCTGTTGGCGAGGGCGTGGACGACTCCGACGCGCTGCTGCGGGCGGTGCAGCTCGGCCCAGTCCACCCAGCCCGTCACCGCTGCGGGCACGGCGACCACCAGGCCGGTGAACGTGAGCGCGCGCTGGCCTCGCCGCACCCCGGGCAGCGCGTCCAGCAGGCTCGCCGACAGCCAGGTGCCGATCGGGACCTGCACCAGAAGCGGGTGCACCGGGTGCCCGAGCCAGCGTCCGTGCAGCGCGTCCCGGCCCGCTCCGAGCGGCAGCGACCGCACCGCGCGCTGGACCGCCTCGATCACACCGTCGGCGCCGGGCCACCGTTCCAGGCGGTCGAGCATCGCCAGAGCCCGTCCGGGGCCTTGTCGCGTCATGGGGTCCTCCTGGAGCCTTGGCCACGCGCTGAGGGAAACGAGGGTAGGACGGGTAGCCCCGCCGGCCCGGCGGAAACCGCCGGTGGCGAGCGCCGCCCTTGCGCCGCACGGGTGAACTCCGGAAAGGACGCGAACCCGCTGACGGCGGCCGGACGTCGTGACGGGCATGGAAGTGATCAGCGAGGTGCACGTGTCCGAACCGGGTCTGGTCGTCCTCGACATCACGGCCGCCGACGACCGGACCGCCTTCGCGTTCCACGCCGCCCTCGCGGCGATGTGGGCGACGACCGCGGTGGAACGCATGACCCGGGGCCCCGGGCAGCCCGGAATCCGGCTGCGCTGCCATCTGGACATACGCCGGACCCCGTGAGCCGGACACCCGGCGCCCGGCCGCGGACGCGGCGGTGGGACATGGCCGTGCTCCCGGGCCGGGTGCCCGTCGGCCATGCCCCACCGCCGCATGCATCCCATCCGTGCACGTATCGACAGCGCGATTCCTCATCGACCGGACATCGACGTCATCAGAAGAAGAACACGGGCCAGAGGATCACGATGATCACCGCGGCTACCACCCACCAGACGAGGACTCTGACCGGGGCCGTTCCGCCTGCCGGTCCGCCGCCACGCGGGCGGTCCTCCGGCATCTGCGGGTTCTCCGGGCGGTCTCTCGACTAGAAATCGCCGCCGCCTGCCATGAGCCATCACTCCTTCCCACAGCGGACATCCGGGTACCCGCCGCGACGCTGGTTCCACGGCATCCGGGGTACTCGCCGGTCCCCGGCTCCGAGCAAGAGGGAGAAGGCGATGCAGGAACCGTCTCCCGTGCCGGCGGGCCCCGCCGGGACTCCCGCGTCGCCTGTCGGCTCCCACGTCGAATGTTGATCCGCTGGAGGAGGTCGTCGTTGGGCGCCTGGAGCGGCGACCGCCTCGACGACGTCCTCTCATCCACCGCGCCCAGGGCATGGCGCTGACGGTCAGCAGTTTCGTTCTCGGTCGACCTGGCTACCGGTCCCCTCTTGGCAAGGGGCTTACCAGCAGAACCATCCGTTCTGCACGTAGCCCTCCGCGTTGACGTTGCCCCAGGCGAAGCCGCGCACGTACTCGCTGCCGAACTCCGCGTAGTTCTGGTACACGGTGAAGGTCTGTCCGCTGGTGAGCTGGGCGAACGGCGTGCCACCGTAGGAGCTGCGGACATCGAGCGTCTGAGCGCACACGGTCAGACGCTTACCGACGTCGCTGTATTGCGCCCACCGGTAGGGGCCGCCGGCGTAGGCAGCGGACTGGGTTGCGGCGAGCATCAGCGCCGTGAGTGCGGCGGTGAGAGAGCCTCCGAGAAGGGTGCGTCGCGCCATCCGCCGGGGGCGACGGCTCTCGCGCGGGGTCGATTCGGACTGCTGACGTAAGGCTGACGCGACCACGGTGTTGCCTCCATGCCTCGATGGATCACAGCACGAACACGGTAGATGGACAGGCCGGCTTGCGACAGCCCACCTCAGCGGCGGACACGATCAGGCCATCCTGGGGCGGCGTGTGGGCGAGCGCCCCACCCCCTCGAACCGTTGCACGACGGCGCCGGCGACGGGCGCACCATGGCCGTGGCGGAGGAACCCGTCCGGCAGCGTCCACGGTGAGCTCGATCATCCCCGTCCTGCCCTCTCGCGCCGCGACGAACATTCGAACCTGGTCGAATGCTGCCCCGAAGCGTCGCGGCGGCGGAACGGATCGACACAGAGTGGTGAGGCACCGAAACCGATGCTTTCTTCTCGCCCGGAGGACGAAAATGATCTCGAAACTGCGACCCACGCTCGTGCCGGCCGCGATAATCCTTGGCCTCATGATCGCCACCAGCGCGCCCGCAACCGCCGCGACAGGAGGAGGATGCGGCGCCAAGGAAACGACCGATGCCTGCATCAGCAAGACGGGGAACTACGTCTACGCGGACTTCTACCAGAACGCCACGCCGGACAGCAGCAGCACCAAGGCTGTCCTTACCCTCTACAACAAGGGGGCAGCGGTGAAGTCGGCGACGTACGCCCTCAACCGGACCGGACAGTTCGGGCCGATCAACTACAACGTCGCCACGCTCCCTGCGACCAGCGGAAGCGCCTACTCCTGCGTGAAGGTGTACACCAGCACGGGCGCCCTGCACCGCACCAGCTGCAGTCCCACGCTGTACTACTGACGCCTGACGGCGAGGCCGTCGCCGACGGCGCGCAGCGCGGCGACGGCCGGATCCGCCGGCGGGTCGGTGGGCGGTGGTGGCGGAGCGGTCCGGTTGGGCAAGGGGCTCGCTCAGAGGCATGGACGCATGATCGGGTACCGCACTGACCTGCGCCGACCTGGTTTCGACGTCCAGCACATGCTCGCTCTTCAGAGGGACACCGCCAGTTACGGGACAGGCCTTGGCGACGGCTGCCGTCCTAGCCGCAGCCCCGTTCGGTGTGTTCTTGGTCCCAGCGCCGGTCATGGGACGCGCGAGTGCTGCTCGGCTGTGATGCGACTCGGCGCCAGAGTCGTTGCCCCGGCAAGAACGGTCGCACAGATCGGCATCCTGTACATGTGAGGCGCCATAGAATCCCGGCATGCCTTCCCCGATAGCCCGCCGCTCCTTGCTGACCGCCCTGCTGGTCGTGGGAATGGCCGCATTCGGCTATTACGCTCTGCAACCCGTACGGGAAGCGTGCACGCTTACCTCCGGACCGTATGGCTCCACCTTCACCCCGAACAGCACCCACACCTCCGGCAGCGGCCGGTGCGGCGAAGAGCGCACGCGCTTCATGACCTGGCTTGAGGGATAGAAGCGCCCAACCGGATGAGTTCGACCGCCTCGGAATGCCGATGCACCTTGCGCCCGGCAGCCGCTGCGTGGGCCCGATGGCGGACAAGGCTCCCGTTCAGCCACGCTGTTGGAGATGGACTGCCGGCATATCGTGGTTGATCTCGGCGGTGCCGTCCTAGCCGGTGGTCAACTGAGCGATCTCCTTGCCCCGGGTACGCGGGTGAAGCGCGGGGTCCAGGTAGTACGGGGCGCCAGGTTGCGCAAGGCGCGGCCGCGTCGCATCTGTCGCCGCCTCGCCGACCGCGTTCGCCACCGGGTCGGCGTGGTCGCCGCCGGGAGCAGTACCCCGGCCTGGCAGCGTGCTGGCGGTCTGCCCCGTCATCAACTCCGGCTCAGCCGCCGCGCGATGGCCGCGAGAAGCTCATCCAGCGCCGCCTCGTGTGTCCGCCCCCGGGGCCGGGCCAGCCCCACCCGGCTCGGTGAGACTCCGCGGACCAGACGGAACACCACGTTCGGGTGGGAGTAGAAGCGGGCCGCCGACGCCGGGGCCAGCGCCACGCAGCCGCCGGCCACCGCTCCGAGCCACTCGTCGGGACGGCTGGTGACGGCGCCGACCCGGACGGGGCGCCCGTCCCGCTCCTCAGCCGCGAGCCAGTGCTCCCTCCAGGCTCCGGTCTCGGCTCCGGCCGCGACGAACGGCTCGTCCCACAGTTCGCAGAACTCCACCGTCTCGCTGTTCGCCAGCCGATGCCCAGCCGGCAGCAGCACTCCGCGCTCCTCAACGGACAGCTCCCGCACAATGAAGCTGGCTTGCCCCGGAAACGGCAAACGCACCACGGCCGCGTCCACCTCGCCCCGGGCCAGGCCGGCGCTCGGTTCCGACCAGTCGAACTGCCGCAGTTCCACCCGCCAGTCCGGATGCGCCTGGCGGAACTCGGCGATGGCTTCGGGGACGGCACCCACTGCGCCCGCGTCCAGAAAGCCCAGGCGCAGCACCCGCGCGGCCCGGCCGGTTGCCTGCACCGCCTCGTCCCAGCCGTCCAGCAGTGCGGGCACCCGCGAGGCGAGCTCACGACCGGCCTCGGTCAGCGCCATGCCCGACCGAGAGCGCGTGAAGAGCCGTACCCCGAGATCGTTTTCCAGGCGCCGGATCTGCTTGGTCAGCACAGGCTGCGAGACGAACAACCGCTTCGCCGCCCCGGTCAGGCTGCCCTCCTCCGCCACTGCGGCGAAGTACCGAAGCAGGCGCGTGTCCACGTCCATGCCACCAGGCTATAGAAGCAGGTATTGGACGGTGCCGAGGTGCCCGCGGAGGCTGAAGGCATGACCGGTACCCAGCTCGCGCTCCTCGTCGTCACCCTGCTCACCGCCGCCGTCAACGTCGGTATCGGCGCCGCCGACCTTGCCGCCGCACGCTTCGTGTTGGCCAACTCGGCGGAGGTGGGTGTGCCCCGGTCCTGGCTGCCCTGGCTGGCCACCCTCAAGCTGGCCGGTGCGGCGGGCCTCCTCCTCGGCCTCTTCGACGCCGCACTGCGCCCCCTCGGTGCCGCCGCGGCCTGCGGTCTCGTCCTGCTCTACCTGGGCGCGCTCACCTTCCATCTGCGCGCCCGCGTGCTCTACAACCTCGCGTTTCCCGGTGTCTACTTCGCCACCGCCGTCGCCTCGCTCGCCTTGACCGTGTCCTGTTGATGGCGGCACCACTCAATGTTCGATGACAACATTCACACTTCGCTGCGACAGGTCAGCGGCGTCGAGGACCTGCCAGACGGGCCCGCCCGCAGGTCGCGCCCTGAGTCGCATCCCGGATCGCGTCCCAGTCGGCTCCTGGGTGGCGTCGGACGTCGTCGAGGGGCCCATCAAAACCGCAGGTCATCGCCGTGATTCCGGAAGCTTCGAGCGCCGGCTGCTTCCCTCAGGAGCTCCCTGTGCGGCCGGCCCGGTCCGGCCGGGCCCCTACGATCTTTACCCCGGTACCGCGCGTCGGTCAGGACACGGCGGCCCGGAGGATGCCGACCGCGGCCGTGATGAGGACGCCGACGGCAGTGAGAGCGTCCCCGACCGGTACCGCGATCGCCGGACGGCGGTGAACGACCCAAGGGGGAACATTGTCACCGTCTCAGGGGCAAGCCCGTCGGTGACCGACACGGCGACGGCGGTCATGGCGGCATGCGGGACGTGGGCCGTGGGCACGTCCCGCCTCCGCGGGCACGCCGGTCCACGAGAGGGCGGATGTTCCCCTCACCGACTCCTGGGGCGTGTCGCGGAAGCGGCCCAAGGGTGTGTATCGAAAGTGCCTGGTGAGGGTGACGGAGAGTGCTTTTGTGATCCAGAATGATCGGATGGTCGTGCTTGAGACTCCCCGTTTGATCCTGCGTCGCTGGCGCGAGGAAGACGTTGCGCCCATGGCCGCCATCAATGCCGACCCCGAGGTCATGCGGTGGATCCGTGACGGCAGCGTCCGTGACGAACAACAGACTCGCGGCGGAATCCAGGCATGGGAGAGCGAGTGGGAGTCACAGGGCCTCGGCCTGTTCGCCATGGAGATCCGGTCCACCGGCGAGTTGGCCGGGTTCACCGGCCTTTCGGTGCCCGACTACTTGCCAGAGGTACTGCCGGCGGTCGAGGTCGGCTGGCGGTTGGGACGTCCCCACTGGGGGCAGGGCCTGGCTACCGAAGCCGCGAGGGCTGCTGTGCGGTTCGGGTTCGAAGACCTCGGGCTGGAGCGGATCGTCAGCATCGCTCAAGTGGGCAACCACGCCTCCGAACGGATCATGACGAAACTGGGGATGCAGCCGGTCCGTGAGACCGTCAATCCCACCGGCGGCCGGCGAGTCCGGGTGTTCGAGTTGACGTCGGCCAGTACGTCACAACCACTCCAACGGTAGCCCCGTAGCGAACCGCGAGCCTGTCGTACCACGGGGATGCCGGCACCGCCCGGCTCCTGCCGCGGCTGCCCCGGGCAAGGTCGCCAGCCCGCGCGGCCTGTCCCAGACGGCCGCCCGGCCCGGCTGTCCTCCGGTGCGCGGCCGCCCGGGCCCAGTGCGGGGGACGCGGATGCGTTCGAGGACGGGATGGGACCGCGGCCGCGGTCGGCGCGGGCGGCATCGGCGAAACGCTGGACGGTGCGGTAACCGTCCTGAGGTCGTTTCAAACGGCCGTGCCCAGGGAGGCGTTCAGCTGCCTGGTACCCGAACCGTGACCGGAGTTCGAATGACGCGGTACCGTGCAGAGCGTCGAACAGCGCGGGCGCGGAGGTGTTCGTCGATGCAGTGGAAGACCCGGATCGGTGTCGCAGCGTCGCCGGATGCGCTGTGGAAGGTCGTTGCGGAGGTTGAACGCTGGCCGGAGTTCATTGCCACCATGAGACGCGTCGAGCCCCTGGATGACAGGGAGCTGGGGCCGGGCTCTCTGGTGCTCATCGCTCAGCCCCGTATGCCGGTGCTGAGGTGGCGGATCACCGAATGGACACCAGGTCGCTCGTTCACCTGGCAGTCGACGTCCGCCGGTGTGACGACAACCGCCACGCACGCAGTCGCCCCCGCAGACGGCGGCAGTGCCCTGACCCTGGGAGTCGGCCAAACCGGATTCCTGGCACCGCTCGTCGGCTTGTTGACGGGGCGGCAGACGCGACGGTACGTCGAGATCGAGGCGATGAGCACGAAGTCGCGTGCCGAGGAATCGGCCTGATGCCATAAGGCGACGGCCATTTGCCTTGGAGAGCGCTGAAGAGCAAGGGCCCGGTCGCTCGGAGCCAGCTCCCCCACCTGGTCATGGACCTGCTGCTCGGCTTCCGCGGTCAGCGCCGTGACGAATTCTGCGCATGTCCATGCAGTTCACTCCAGGCTGGTTCCCAGGGGCGCTGCGGCGCCGCAGCGGGTCGGCAGCGAGCACAGCAGGCACTGGCCGACTCTCCACGCCGACCACTGCCAGGGCGATCACGACTGCGGGGACGGTCAGAACCTCATGATGCAACAGTCCCACCGAGTACCCGTCGTGCGCCCGCGCTGACTGTGTCACCCTGCGCAGGCCTTGGCGATGTGCGCGGACACCGTGTGGGGGACGTGGCGCTGTCAGGTCCCGGTCGGCGCGAGGACACGGCTGCCCGTGCACGGGGAGGGGAGACGCATGGCGACTTCGCGGTGTGGAGAAGGCGGGGCGAACAGTCCTTGCGCCCCGAGAAGAGTGAGCAGTCTGTCGACCACCGGGGTGCTGGCGCGGATGACGACCGTCTTGCCCTGCTCCAAGGCGCATCGCCGGAGGTCGAGGAGGACGTTCAGGCCGGCACAGTCGCAGAAGTCCAGCCCGCCCAGGTCCAGATCCACTCCACTCGTGGAACCGGCCAGCACCGCGTCCAGATCCTCACGGAGCCCCTCACCCGAGTCGAGGTCGAGCTCCCCTCGGACCGTCACCCGTATCCGGTCACCACACACGGCATACGCCATGCCCGCCCGGCCCGCCGGCAGCGGCTTCTTTCCACTGCCCTGGCAGGGCAGGCCCGTTCTGAGGGACCGGGCCTGCTCGGAAAGGTCATGCATGGGGCAGCCTTGCCCTCCGGGGCCCAGACACGTCAACTGATGCATGAATTGTATTACGTGTTTTTGAGTCCGTGAACACCTGGTCGGTAAACTCGCGGCATGGATGGAGTGCCCGAGCCACACAACGGATGGACTTTCCTGACGAACCACGCCCGCGTACTGGCGGCCATCGCGGACAACCAGAACGCCCGGATCAGGGACATCGCCGCGTACTGCCGCCTCACCGAACGGGCGGTGCAGAAGATCATCGCCGACCTGGAGCAGGACGGTTACCTCTCCCACACCCGCGAGGGACGCGGCAACACCTACCGGATCGACCCCACGAGGACCCTTCGCCATCCCGCCGAAGCCAACCTCGGCGTGACGGTGGCCTCACTCCTCTCCCTGCTCGCGCAGGACGAAGCCCACCGCACGGGGCCATCCACCGAGCGAGCGACCGCGCCGGCGTGACATGACTGCTCCGTGACCACCGTCAGCGAGACTGGGCCCGTCCCGAACGGTTTCAGGTGTCCGGCCCCAGCCCCGCGCGGCCGCACCGGGAGACGACGGCGTCCACCCCGTCGCTTCGTCATCGACGACCCGGCGTCAAGGGGCACCAGCCCGGCTGCGGCCGGCCCGGGCTGTACCGGCTGCCGGATCCGCCTGTCACTCCCGCGCTCAGGAGACGTGCCGCACCGGTTCCGCTCCGGTTCGGATCAGGAAGTCGGTGAGTACGTGAGCGAGTCGTTCGGGCTGGTCCTCGGGCACGAGAGTGGACGAGCCGGCGATCTCGGCCCCCGGCCCCTCGTGCGGATCAGGCGCCGTCGTCGAGCATCGCGGCTGTCAGGACGTTGCCCGCGACACCCCAGCCTCCGTCGGTGACTTCGTCGACGAGGACGACGGTGGTGGGGCGAGCTCGTTCACCGTAGATCTCCGCGTAGAGGTCGGTGGTGCGCTCGATGATCTTCTTCTTGTCCTCTGCGGTGACGGTGCCGGCGGGAACCTTGAAGTGCGCGAACGGCATGGGTATGTCTCCTCGGTGTTCTGGATCGGTGCGGGGCAGTGGCTCAGCGGGTGGCGTGGGAGGTGAGCAGCTCACCGATGCCGATGCGGCGGAAGAACTCGGCGCGGATCCGGTCGTAAACGGCCGGCACGGCCTCGCTGCCGTCCCGGCCGGGGTCGACGACCACGACGCCCGCTTCCCCGGTCACACCAGGCCTCCGTTGGCGCGCAGGACCTGCCCGTTCACCCAGTGTCCCTGCGGGCCGGCCAGGAAGGCGACGACCCGGGCGATGTCCTCGGGTGTGCCCAGCCGTTGCAGCGGCGGCGTCTTGGCGAGCCGGTCGACCTCGTCGTCCGTCTTGTCCTTGAGGAACAGGTCCGTTGCGGTGGGCCCGGGAGCGACGGTGTTCACGGTGATGTTCCGGCCGCGCAACTCGCGGGCGAGGATCAACGTCATGGCCTCGACAGCACCCTTGCTGGCCGCGTACGCGCCGTAGCCGGGGAACTGTGTACCGACGACGGAGGTGGAGAAGCCCACGAAGGAGCCGCCGTCCCGCAATCGCCGTGCGGCCTGCTGGGCGACGACGAAGGTGCCTCGGATGTTGGTGCGGTACACGGCGTCGAGCACGGTCAGGTCGAGGTCGGCGATCGGTGACAGGGAGAGCCGGCCGGCTGAGCTGACGACGACGTCCACGCCGCCGAACTCCCGCTCCGCCCGGTCGAAGAGCATGGCCATCGCCTCCTCGTCCGCCACGTCACCCCGCACGGCGATCGCCCGCCCGCCGTCGGCGGTGACGGCCGCCACCGTCTCCTCGGCGGCGGCCGCGTCCTGCGCGTAGTTCACCACGACGGCCAGGCCGTCCCGGGCGAGTTCCCGAGAGACCGCCCGGCCGATACCGCGTGACCCGCCGGTGACGACGGCGACCCGTGTGGCTCCGGTTCGAGGGGAAGTTGTGTTCATGCCTCCATGGTGAGCGGGGTCGATCAGCGCAACCAGGGGACGTCATCCCCTGTGTCCGCGACCCCACCGGACGCACACCCCACCGGACGCACAATGGAGGACATGGGTTCTGCCAAGTACACCGAACTGGGCGCCTTCCTGCGCTCGCGGCGTGAGCGCATCCGGCCGGCCGACGTCGGACTGCCCACCGGGCCACGGCGCCGGGTGCCCGGGCTGCGCCGTGACGAGGTCGCCCAGCTCGCCGGAGCGTCGGTGGACTACTACAACGAGCTCGAACGCGGAGCCGGCTCCCAGCCCTCCGAGCAGATGATCGCGGCGCTGGCGAGGGCGCTGCGCCTGACCGCCGACGAGCGTGACCACCTGTACCACCTGGCCGACCGTCCGGTACCCGCGCACGACGGGGCCGCCTCACACGTCCACCCCGGCATGCTCGACCTGCTGCAGCGCATGCCGTCGACTCCCGCCCAGGTCATCACCGACCTGCACGTCCCCCTCGTGCAGAATCCGCTCGCGGTGGCCCTGCTCGGGGACCAGTCCGGTCTGCGTGGGCCCCGGGCGAGCTTCGTCTACCGGTGGTTCACCGAAGCGGAAGCCCGGCAGCTGTACCCCGAGGCCGACCACGAGCACCAGTCCCGCGCCTTCGTCGCAGACCTGCGGGCGGCCGCCGCCCGGCGGGACGCGAAGGACACCGAGGCGAGTTCGATGATCGCTTCACTGCTCGACCTCTGCCCCGAGTTCGCGGCCCTGTGGGCGCGGCACGACGTGGCGTTCCGGCGCAACGACCGCAAACGCATCATCCACCCCGTCATCGGACTGATCGAGGTCAACTGCCTCAACCTGTTCAGCGAGGACGGCCGGCAGCGACTGCTCTGGTTCACCCCCGCGGTCGGCACCGACAGCGCCGGCCTGCTCGACCTGCTCGCGGTCGTCGGCGACCAGGACATCTCCGCGCCGGCCGGCTGAGGAGCGGCCGGCCGTTCTCGGGGTGCCTGCGAAAGGCCGGCCCGGGCGGTCCTGGATGTTCCGGACCGCCTCGCCCAGGGTGTCGCAGCGTGGTCGAGTCAGCCGACGGTGTCGTCAGGACCACCCCGTATCCGGTACCCACGCCCAGCGACGCGGGGCGCCGGGAGCGGCAGCATTGACGCCTACGGCAACGACCGACGAAAGACCCGGCATCCGGGCACAGGGGGACATCCATGAACGAGACCGCAGCCAGACGCCTCACGGGTGTCGCGGGCATCGCCACCGCGGCCGCTCTCATCGTCGAAGTACCGCTGTACTTCGTCTACTCCGGCCCACCGCCGGACTGGAACGTCCTGGCCAGGCTGCTGATCGGCATCCTCGCGCTGGCGTTCCTGATCGTGTTCGTCACGAGCTTCCGCGAACTGGTCAAGCGGGCGGACCCGGCCTGTGAATGGGCCGGCACGATGGCCTTCGCCGCCGGACTCGTCTACGCGACGATCACCCTGGTCTCCAGCGGGCTCGAGGCCGGCGCGGTCATCGCCGCCGACCACCCGATCGACCCGACCGTCACGGTCAGCGGCACCTACATCCTCTACGGGTCCATCGGCCGCGTGGTGCTCGCGCTCTTCCTGACCGCCCTGGGCCTCGGGATCTCCCGTACACGGCTGCTGCCACGGTGGACCGGCCGTTCCGCGTTCGTATTGGCAGGGGTGAACCTGGCGTTCGTGCCGTCCCTGTTCTTCGGCAACGACCCCGCGCACTTCTACGCGGCGAACGGCTGGGGCACGACCGCACTGATGGGCGCGGTCCTCAGCTACTGGCTGCTGGCCCTGGGCATCTCGGTCCACCGCAGCGCCGCACGCCACGCCCCCGCCGACGCGCCCGCGTCGCGGCGCTGACGTCCCCGCACCGCCGAGTGCCTACGGCGCCTCGGGCGCGCCCGCGGTCCCGACCGCGAGCCGCCCGGGGCGCCGCGAAGGCGTTGCGGCCCGGGCCCCGGCGGAGCCGGGTCAACCGCGCCCGGTTCCCCAGCGGGCCGAACCGTGCGGGCCGTCCGGAGGAGTCGGACGGTGCGGTGCCGGGAGCGACGCCGGAGAAGGGGCACCCTCCGTGTCATGGACGAATCCCTGCCCCTGTGCGCCCGCGTGGCCGCCCGGTCCGTCGTCGAGGACGGCGACACCGTGGTGCCGGACCCGTTCCCGGACCCGTTCCCGGACCCGTTCCAGGACGCGTGACCGGCGCGGGCGGCGGCCCCCCGACGCACCCGGGTCTGGCCGGCGGGCCCGTCTACCTCGATCACAACGCGACCACCCCGGTCGACCCGCGTGTCGCGCAGGCGATGGCGCCGTACCTCACCGAGTTCTTCGGCAACCCGTCCAGCGGCCACTCCTACGCCGGCCCGCCCCGCCGGGCGCTGGCCGAGGCCCGCGAGCGGGTGGCCGGTCTGATCGGCAAGATCCAGCCCGAGTTCGCCTCCGGTCAGGGCATCGGCTACGACCTGATGGTCGTCGGCGGCGACAGCTATCTCGGCAAGTACATCGAACTCGGCTACCTCGCCCCGCTCGACCACAGCCGCCTGCCCAACTTCGCGAAGTACGGCGGAGCGGCGTTCAAGAACACCTCGTTCGACCACGGCAACGTCTACACCGTCCCCTGGCAGTCCGGCATGACCGGCATCGGCTACGACCCGGCCCGGGTCGGCCGCAGGATCACCAGCTGGCAGGACCTGCTCGACCCCAGGCTGCGCGGCCGGGTCGGCATGTGGAACGACGCGGTGCTGGGCAACATCGCCCTGCTGGCCGTGGGCGTGGACCCGGAGACCTCCACCCATGCCGACTGGCGCAAGGCGGCGGCCTGGCTGCGCAGGCAGCGCGACGCCGGCATGGTCCGCTCCTACTCGACCTCGACCTACCAGTCCTCCCTGCAGCGCGGCGACCTGGCGGCCTCGCTCGTGTACTCGGGCGACGTCTTCCAGGCCAACCAGAGCGGCTCGCGGCTGGAGTTCGTCATCCCCGACGAGGGCGGTCTGCTGTGGACCGACAACCTCTGCATCCCGTCGACGGCCGCCCACCCCGTCGACGCGCTGACCTACATGGACTACGCCTACCGGCCCGAGGTCGCCGCCCGGATCAGCGAGACCGTGCAGTTCGTCTGCCCCGTCCCCGCCGCGCAGCGCGTCGTCGCCCGCGACGCGGCCGCCGCGACCGGCCGGCGGCGCACCGTGCTGGACGCCCTGAGCACCAGCCCCCTGGTCTTCCCGACCGAGGCCGACCAGTCGAAGCTGCGCCGTCTGCGGGTGCTCGACCAAGAGGAGGAGAAGCAGTGGAACGCGCTGTTCGAACCGATCTACCAGGCCTGAACCGGCGGCGGCGCCGTCGCCCCGGGCAGGCGCTGGCCCCGTATCTGATGATCCTGCCGGGCTGGCTGTGGCTGGCGGCCTTCTTCGTCACCCCCGTGATCGTGATGGTGTCGCTGTCGCTGCAGACCGGCGACTTCATCGACGGCTTCCGCCAGACCTTCCATTTCGGCACCTACGCCGACGTGGTCCGCACCTACCACGTGCAACTGGTCAGATCCCTGGTCTACGGAGTCGCGGCGACCGCCGCCTGCGCCGTCGTCGGCTACCCGGTGGCCTACTGGATCGCCTTCCGGGCCGGCCGGCACAAGTCGGTGTTCCTCTTCCTGCTCCTGCTGCCGTTCTTCGTGTCGTTCGTCATCCGCACCCAGTCGTGGAACGTGGTGCTCGCCGACCACGGCGTCCTGCTCGGGCCGCTGAAGGACATCGGTCTGCTCCCGGCCGACTTCCACCTGCTGGCCACGCCCTACGCGGTGATCGGCGGCCTGACCTACAACTTCCTGCCGTTCATGGTGCTGCCCGTGTACGTGGCGCTGGAACGGGTGGACCCCAAGGTGATCGAGGCCTCCACCGACCTGTACGCCTCCCGGGCGGGGACCTTCCTGCGCGTGGTGCTGCCGCTGTCGCTGCCGGGCGTCTTCGCCGGAGTGCTGCTGACGTTCGTGCCCGCCTGTGCCGACTACGTCAACGCCGGCATCCTCGGCGGCCCTTCGACGACGATGATCGGCAACATCATCCAGACCGAGTACTTCACCAACCTCGACTACCCCGGCGCCTCCGCGCTGTCCTTCGTCCTCATGGGCGCGTTGCTGCTGGCCGTGTTCACCTACGCCCGGGCCCTGGGCACCGACGAGGTCCTGGAGGCGGCCGCGCGATGACCACCACGACCGCCGCCCCCACGGCCGACTCGCCCGCCGCGCCGCGCGTCCGGCGCCCACGACGCCGCCCCACCCTGACCGTGTACACCGTGCTGGTGCTGGCCTGGCTGCTGCTGCCGATCGCGGTCATGATCCTGTTCGGGTTCAACGACACCGGCAGCAAGGTGAACTTCACCTGGCAGGGCTTCACGCTCGACTGGTACCGGCACCTGTTCGCCATCCCCAACCTGACCTCCGCCCTCGTCAACAGCCTCACCATCGCCCTGGTCGTCGCGGTGGTCGCCACCCTCCTCGGCACCCCGATCGGGCTGGCCCTCGGCCGGCACCGCTTCCGCGGCCGGGGCTCGGTGGACCTGCTGATGTTCGCCGCCATCGCGGCCCCCGAGATCGCCCTCGGCGCCGCCCTGCTGTCGCTGTTCATCGTGCTGGGCGTGCCCCGCGGCTACTGGACGGTGGTCATCGCGCACGTGGCCTTCTGCATCCCGTACGTCGCCATCACCGTGCGGGCCCGCATGGCGGGGCACGACCCGACGCTGGAGGAGGCCGCCCGCGACCTGGGGGCGGGCCCGTGGACGGCGTTCCGGCTGGTCACCCTGCCGATGCTGCTGCCCGGCGTGGCCTCGGGCGCCCTGCTCTGCTTCGCCCTGTCCGTCGACGACTACGTCATCACCAGCTTCAACGCCGGCCGCACGGTCACGTTCCCGCTGTGGGTGTACAGCGCCAGCCGTACCGGCGTGCCCCCGCAGGTCAACGTCATGGGAACGCTGATCTTCGTCGGCGGTCTGATCATCGCCGGGGCGAACGTGCTGTTCTCCCGGCGTCGCGCGGCCTGACCCGATCCGGTCCCCGCGCCCCCTGGAACACCGGTTCACCGGCACACGCCGGCCGGTGCGGAACAACCCCTGAGGAAGTCATCACCGTGCTCAAGTTCAACGAAGCCGAGTTCGTCTCCCAGACGCAGAGCCTGCTGGCGCTGCGTCCCGAGATAGAGAAGACCGTCGACCGTCTGGCCGACGAGGGCTACGACAACGTCCTCCTCGTGGGCGCCGGCGGCACGTACGCGCAGATGTGGCCCTACGAGCACCTCGCCCGGCGCCAGTCGCTGCTGCCCGTCAGGGCGGCCGTCGCCGCCGAGCTCGTCGTCTCCGGCGACGCCCGCCTCGGCGAGCGCACCGTCGCCGTCTTCACCTCCGTCTCAGGCACCACCGAGGACAGTCTCCGGGCCATCGAGTACTGCAGGGCCCGGGGCGCCCACACCATCGGCTTCACCGGTCACCCCGAGTCCCCCGTCGCCCGGAACGTCGACACCGCGCTGATCTCCGAGCCGAAGGCCTGGCCGTTCGACGTCCAGCTGCTGCTGTTCATGGGCCGGCTGCTCTCCCGCCGGGGCGAGTTCGAGGGCTACGAGCGGCTCGCCGACGAACTCGCGGAACTGCCCCGCGTCCTGGTGGACGTCGCCCGGCGGGCCGAGCCGGTGGCGGCGGACTTCGCCGAGGCCCACAAGGACACCGACTACCACTTCCTCATCGGCGGCGGGAACCTGTGGGGGTTCACCTACCTGTACTCCATGTGCATCCTCGAGGAGATGCAGTGGCTGCGCACCACCCGGGTGCACAGCGCGGAGTTCTTCCACGGCTCGCTGGAACTGCTGGAGGAGGACACCAGCGTCATCGTGTTCCAGGGTGAGGACGAGACCCGGGCGCTGACCGACCGGGCCGAGGCGTTCGCCAAGCGGGTCTCCAAGGACGTCACCGTCTTCGACACCCGCGACTACCCGCTGGATGGCATCAGCCCGGAGTTCCGCGGGCTGCTCGCCCCGCTGGTGCTCGACACCGTGATGGACCGGGTCAGCAAGCACCTGGAGCGGGTCCGCGACCACTCGCTCGACCTGCGCCGCTACTACCGCGTCATGGACTACTGAGCCCTCCGACCGGTTCCCCCTCGTCCATCCGCCCCGCGCGCCGGTGCCCCGGCACCGGCGCGCCCTCGGCGGGCGCCGTGTCCCCGCGCACCGCGCCCGCGCCTCGGGAGACCCTGATGAACGTCCTCGGCCTCGGCGACAACACCGTCGACCGCTTCGTGGACCGCGGCACCGACTACCCCGGCGGCAACTGCGTCAACGTCGCCGTCTACGCCCGCCGGCTCGGCCTGGACGCCGCCTACGCGGGGGTGTTCGGCGACGACGACCTCGGCACCAGGCTGCGCGCGGCCGTGGCGGCACAGGGCGTCGGCACGGACCACAGCGTCGTGCGGCCCGGCGCGACGTCGGTGTCCACCTTGCACGTGCGGGACGGCGACCGGGTCTTCCTCGGCTACGAGCCCGGCGGCGAAGCCGTCCGCCGGCCTCTCCCCCTCACCCCCTCGCTGCTCGCGTACGCCGCGTCCTTCAGCCTGGTGCACTCCAGCGTCTACTCGGGCACCGAGGCCGGCCTGCCGCGGCTGGCCGGGGCGGGTCCGCTGGTCAGCTTCGACTTCTCCGACGAGGAGGAGTTCCGCACGCCCGCCTATCTCGACCAGGTCTGCCCGCACGTGGACCTGGCGCTGCTGTCGTGCTCGCACCTGGACGAGGCCGCCACCCGCGCCCTGCTCGCCGAGGCGGTGCGCCGGGGAGCCGGCCTGGCGCTGGCCACCCGCGGCCTCCACGGGGCGATCGTCCACGACGGCCGGACCACGGCCGTAGCACCGGCCCGCACCGCCGCCCCCGGGTCCCTCTCCGACACGATGGGCTGCGGCGACGCCTTCCTCACCGGGTTCGCCGTGTCGCTGCTGGGCGCCGGATGGTCCCGGCGCGTCGCACCGGCCCCGGCGGCCCTGCGGGACGCGTTGCGGCGGGGCGCGGAGGAGGCGTACCGCCAGTGCTTCGTGGAGGCGGCCTTCGGCCACGGCTGGCCGACGCCGGTCGAGCGGACCGGACCCGGAGCCCGGCCCGCCCCGCAGGCCGGACCCGGCGCCGCGGCCGCCGCGCCCACTCCCCCGGCATGAGCGCCTACCCGCCCGCGCGTGGCACGTGCCAGCCGGGTTCCAGGCTGTCGAGGAGGGCGTGGAAGGCCTCCTCGGCACGGTCCCAGTGCCCGTCCGCCAGGGGCACCAGCAGCAGGCCGAAGGAGGCGTCGGCCAGGAGGGTGGCCTGGGTGCGCGCTCGGTCCGCGGTCATGCCCAGGTCCTCGAAGACGGACGTCAGCAGGGCGGTCCACCCGGTGACGACGTCGCGCATGACGGAGCCGTAGCGGTCGGGGTGTCTCAGACCGGCACTCATGATCTCGAGGTAGAGAGGCAGCGTGGCACGGACGTCCGGGGCGGTGAACTGCCGCCACACCTCTTCCAGGAAACGGCGCAGGGCAGGGGGGTCGGTGGGCGAGCCGGCCGATTCCAGCAGTTCGCGGGCGCGCAGGAGGGGGCGGCGTTCGTAGCCCGCGAGGGCCTCGGCGAGCATCCTCTCCTTGGTGCCGAAGTAGTAGAGGAGCATGCGGTCACTGGTGCCCAGCGCCTGGGCCAGGGGACGCAGGGAGAGACCCGGGAGACCGTTGCGCAGCACATAGCCGCGGACCCGCTCGAGAAGCTCGCGTCGCTTCGCCGGATCCGCTGGGCGGGGCATGACGGCTCCTGGAGTGCGGGGGCGGTTCCGGATATGCCCGGAACGCTACTTTTGTAGCTATCTTTACCGTAGCAGCCATTACATGTATATTTTTGGTGTAGCGACCGCTACATGCTCGGCCGGCGCGTCAGCGCGCGGACCGGTGGGCCCCTGCTTCCGGAAGGACTGATCCCCATGGCCGTCCTGGCCATCGGCCGCTCCGCGGCCGCTCGCCGCGCGAGCCGCTCCTCGCGCGGCGTCACGAGGGCATGGGTCGTCCGGCAGTGGGCCCTGTGGTCGCGCGCTCTCGCGCCGGTGCGTCCGCTGGACTCACCCCGCGGACGCGCCACCGCCTGGGACGCCTCCTGGCCCCTCGAACAGGAACCGCCCTCGGTGCGCCGAGCCCGGCGGCTGGTCACGGCGCAGCTCGCCGACTGGGCCGTGACCGGTCTCGACGACACCGCCGAGCTCCTGGTCAGCGAACTCGTCACCAACGCCCTGCGGCACACGCGCGGTCCGCTCAGGCTCAACCTGCGACTGGGCGAGTCCCGGCTGCTCTGCGAGGTGGAGGACGTCGAGCCGGCCGGCCCCGTGCGCAACGCCGCCGGCCCGGACGCGGAGGGCGGGCGCGGAACCGAGCTGCTGGACCTGCTCGCGGACGCCTGGGGCAGCGTGCGGACGGCCACCGGCAAGAGCGTCTGGTTCGCGCTGCGCCGCCCGGACGCGCCCGCCGGGGCCGAGCAGATGCGGGTGGCACCCCGGTGACCACGCACCACGAGTGATCCCCGCCGTGGTCAGCGGCCGGACCCCGGCGGCCGCTCGGCGGCCGCCGGGGCGTCCGCACCGGCCGCCAGTCGCAGCAGTTCGTCGACCGGCCACTGGTCGTAGGCGTGCTCGCCGTACTTGGACGCGAGCACCCGGCCGTCGGGTGCGATGAGGAAGTCGCCCGGGAGCCCGAGCCGGCCGCCGTGCGGGCTGGTGGAGGGCAGCCGCTCCCGTCCGCGCACGACGTTCCAGGCGCCGCTGACGACTGCCCGCACGATGGGCAGCCACACCCGCGGGTCCAGCAGCGCGCGCGGCGCCCGCTCCACGCCGAACTCCGTGTAGAGCCGCCGGTCCGGGTCGGCGACCACCGCGAACGGCAGGTCCGACGCGTGCGGCGCCAGTTCTTCGGCCGGCGAGTGGAACACCACCACTTCCCGCACACCGGCGGCCTCGATCTCCCGGTGCCGCAGCACCACCGTCCGCAGGTGCAGGTTGCAGACCGGGCAGCCGGCGAAGCGCCGGAACTGCAGGTGGATCAGCCGATCGGGGTCGGGAAGGGTGACCCGCTCGCCCGAGACGGCGGTGAGCTCGCGCCGCTCGACGACGACTTGGGGCTTACCCGGGCTCCGGACCATGCGCATGCCTCTTCTCCGTAGGCGTACGACGTACGCCAACCAGCGTAGGCGTATGCCGTACGCTGTCAACCGTCATGCCACGACCGCGTTCCCTCACCGCACACCAGATCGCCTCGGCCGCCCTCGCCGTCATCGACCGCGACGGGCTGGCCTCGCTGTCCATGCGCGCCGTCTCCCAGGAGCTCGGCACGAGCACGATGGGGCTCTACCGGTACGTGCGGGACCGCGAGGAACTCGAACGGCTCGTCGTCGAACGCGTGCTGGGCGAGGTGGACACCGGACCGCCCGACCCCGGCGCGTCATGGCGTGACCAGGTCGAGGTCATGGCACGACGCATGCGCGACACCGTGAGCGCCCACCCGGAGGCCGTCCCGCTCACCGTGGTCCACCGGCACCACTCCCCCGCCGTGCTGCGCTGGGCGGAGACCGTGCTCGCCGTCCTGACGGCGGCCGGGATCGACGGCGAGCGGCGCGTGATCGCCCTGCGCGCCCTGCTCGCCTACCTCATCGGGGCCATCCAGCTCGAACACCTCGGCCCGCTGGCCGGACCGGGAACCGCGGCGATCACCCGGCTGCCGGCCGGCGACTTCCCCCACATGAGCGCGACCGCCCGCACCGCCCGGCACGTGGACGCCGACCAGGAGTTCCTCGCCGGGCTCCGGCTCCTGCTGGACGGGCTCGCCGTCTGACCCGCCCGCACGCGCGCGTGCACGTCGGACCCGAGGGCCCGGTCAGCGGCTTCCCGCGACGGCGGCCCGGTCAGCGGCTCTCCGCGACGGCCACGCGGCCCGACCGCAGGGACGCCCGCCCGCGTACCGGGCCGCCGAGGGCGTGTGCGAGGGTCAGGAGGTCGTCGTCCGACACCACGCGCAGGCCGTGCTCCGCGAGCAGCGCGGCCATCGGCCGCGGCCGCCACAGCGAGCGCCACGGCTCGCCCGCCGTGACGGAAGCACCCAGCACGCGCGCAAGCAGCCGCCCCGCGGCCGCCTTCGCCGACGGCGCCTGGTAGTTGACGACGAGTGAGCTGCCCGCGGCCGTCCGGGCGGCGAGCGCGGCCACCGTGGCACGCACCTCTGCGCGCGTCAGGTACGGGACGACCCCCTCCCACAGCCAGGTGGTCGGCGCGGACGGATCGTGTCCGGCGGCGTCCAGCGCGGCGCCGAGGTCGTCGACGGCGAGGTCGACCGGCGTGAACCGCACGGAACGGGCGACGGCCGGGAGCCCGGAGTCCGGTACCCGGCCGTCCTCAGCCGGCCCGGCGAGCGCCGCGGCGGCCTCGGCGAGGCGGGCACGCTTGTCCTGCTGGGAAGCCGGATGGTCGACTTCCCAGACATCCGTGCGCGCGAGGTCCGGCAGCCGCCACGCGCGCGTGTCCAGGCCGGCGCCGAGGATGACCAGCTGGCCGGTCATGTGGGCGCGCAGGGCCGCGTCGATGGCGGCCGTCCGCGGCACGACGACCTCGGCGCACGCCCGCACGCTCTCGTACACGAGGCGCTCCCGCCGGCCCTCCGGTGGCGTGTTCGCGCGTACCTCCTCCACGGGCGCGCGCTCCGCGGCGCGCAGCAGCCCGACCGCGACCGGATCCGCGAACCGGTCCGTGGCCGTCCTCCCGTCAGCGGCCGCCCGCCCCTGGCAGACCAGTACCGCCGTCCGGCTCGCCGCACGCCCGCTTCCGTCCATGGAGCCACATTCAACACCAGGCCCGTCCGCCTCGGCGGCCGGTGCACCGCCCGGCGAGACATCGGCGGCCGTGCTCCGCTCGGGTCGGCCCGGCCCGGGCGGTGCGCCTCGACCGGCCGTCAGTTCCAGCGCACCGCGTGGAACAGCGTGGCGTCCGCTGGGTCGTTGACGCCGCACTCCCCGACGGTGGTGCCGCTCACGTTGACCGAGGCCGGAACGCACGCGTTCCCGCCGCCGGCCGGCACCCCGAGATCCGTCGCGACGCCGTCCGAACTCCACCGCACGGCACGCGGGTTGAGTCCGCCCTTGGTGGACTCGCCGACGACGACCCCGAGACCGCTGACGGCGGTGGCCTCGCCACCGTCGTCGCCGCCGAGTGCCGGGAGCGCGCTGACCGTGCCGTCGGCCTTCCAGCGGACCGGGACCAGTTGCCTCGGCCCCATCGCGGTGCTGACACCGGACATGCCGACGATCTCACCGTTGTCGTTGAGGCCGTTGGCCCGGCCCGCGGTGCCGCCGGGCAGCACGGGCAGTTCCTGCGCCGTGCCGTCCGGGTTCCACCGCACCGGACGCAGCCGGAGGCCGGAGCTGAGGGAGACGCCGACGGCCACCCCGGAGCTGTTGACGCCCAGGGCCCAGGCCTGTCTGTCGCCGGGGAGCGAGGGCAGGGCCGTGGCGCTGCCGTCGGGATTCCAGCGCGCGGCCCGTCTGAGGCCGCTGGTCGCGTCGTAGGTCAGACCGGCGACGAATCCGTTGCCGCTGACGGCCTGCGCCACGCCGCCCTTGCCACCCGGTGGCGCAGCCAGGCGGGTGACCGTGCCGTCGGCGTTCCAGCGCACCGGTTCCTGGCCGCTGGAGCCGGTCGCGTCGCCGACGATCACGCCGGCGTCGTTGACGGCGAGAGCCTCGCTCCCGGTGCTTCCCTGAGGGGCGGCCAACCGGCTGATGGCGCCTTGTGTGTTCCAGCGTGTGGCATAGGTGGCGTTGGCGGAAAGACGGGCCCAGCCGACCGTCAGACCCGCGCTGTTGACGCCGGTCGCGCTGCTCTGCGTGCCGCCCGGGAGGGTGCCGAGGTCGGTCGTGACCGCGGACGCGGGCGCGGCCGGCGCGATGACCGCGGCCGCTGCGAGGACGGCGCCCCATGCTGTGTGCCGAAGAGGTCTCATGACCGCGAGCCTGATCGACTCCGGCCCCCGGCCACAACAGGATCTTGCGCCGGAAACCGGCCTCCGGCGGTGATTTCCTGAGGTCGCGGGGCATGGAACGCGCCGGCGGAAGCACCCGTGTGGGCATGGAGTGCGTGATCTACCAGGAGAAGACCGGTGCGAGCGAGACCATCGACTGCCGGCGGGCGGACGGCGACCGCGAGGGCGCCCTGGAGCGTCTGGCCGTACTGAAGCCGGACGAGTTCGCCTGGATTCGCATGGACGAACCCCGCGAGGAGGAGCTGCAGAAGCTCGGCGAGCACCTGAAGCTCCATCCGCTGGCGATCGAGGACGCGGTGCAGGCCCGGCAGCGGCCGAAGCAGGAGCGCTACGGCGACGTGCTCGCGGTCGCCCTGAAGACGCTGTGGTTCGTCGAGCGGACGGCGGACGTGGAGACCGGCGAGGTGATGATCTTCCTCGGCCCGTCCTTCGCGCTGACGGTCCGGCACGGTGCGGACGATCCCACGGCGGAGGCGGCGCGCCGGCTCGCGGAGCAGCCGCAGATGGCCCGGCTCGGACCGGTCTGCGTACTGCACGCGGTGACCGATGTAATCGTCGACGCCTACGCCGAGGCCGCCGTACAGGTCCGCACGGACCTCACGGAACTGGAGCGGTGCGTGTTCTCACCCGCCCGCGACGACCTGACCGAGCAGATCTACTCGCTCAAACGCGAAGTCGTGGAGTTCCGCGACGCGGTGCAGCCGCTCGTTCCGGTCGTGCAGCCCTTCACCAAGCCGCGCGACGGCTGGCCGGCGCAGGTCGTGCCGTACTTCCGTGACGTCGCCGACCACCTCACCCGCACCGACGCCGAAGTCCGCGCCCTCGACGACCTGCTCGGCTCCGTCCTGGACGCCCATCTCGCGAAGGTCGGCACCTGGCAGAACGACGACATGCGCCGCATCAGCGCGTGGGCGGCGGTCTTCGCCGTTCCCACCACGGTCGCCGGCATCTACGGCATGAACTTCGCCGACATGCCGGAGCTGGACTGGCGCTACGGCTACCCGTGCGCGCTCGCCGTGATGGTGCTCGGCGCAGGGCTGCTGTACCGGGTCTTCCGCCGCAACGGCTGGCTGTGACGGCCGGTCGGCGCCGGGCCGCGCCCGAGTCCCGCCCCGGTCGCCGAAGCCGGGCTACTGGGGCGGGCGCCCGGACACGGCGCCGCCGGGGTCGTCGGCCAGGGCGATGCGCGCGGTGACGCGTTTGCCGACCGGCTCCCGCTGCGCTTCGAAGCCCTGGGCGACGGCCATGACGATCTCCAGCCCGTGCTGGCCCACCCGGCCGGCGTCCGCTGCTTTGGCCATGGGCAGCACGGGATCGGAGTCCCACACCATGACCTCGACCGTGTCACCGGTGATGCGCAGGTCCAGCAGCACCGGGCCGGGGGCGTACTTCCGGGCGTTGGTGACTAGTTCGCTGACCACCAGTTGGGTGAGGTCCATGGCGCGCTGCGAGACGGGCAGCCCGTGCTCGGTCTGCACGCGGGTGAGGAACTCCGCGGTCAGATGGCGGGCTTGCGCGATGTCCGCGCCGTCCCCGTCCAGGGCGACCGTGGTCTGCACGGTCCACTTCCCCGGCGTGGTGCCGTCCTCGCCCACCGGCAATGGTTCCATCGCGGCCACCTTCTGCACCCCGTTCGTCCTTCGCGCGTATACCCGCGTCGGTCATAGGTGACGCCGGATACCCCGGTGTCGGATCCGTCTCATCCCGGCATCGTCCGCCACCGGTCCCCGGATCGGCGTGCGCATGGAGTGGCTGAGCCCGGGATACCTGCTGTTCATGATGCTGTTTGCGGGGTTGCGTGAGACGGATCGGCGTCTGACCCGGCGGATTGCGGCGTGCGCCACACCGGGCGTGCACCGGACGCTGTCGGCGGTGGAGGAGTGCGCGCAGAGCACCAAGCTGTGGTGTGGCGCGGCGGTGGTCATGGCCGCGGCGGGAGGCCGGCGCGGGCGTCGCGCCGCCGGGGCGGGCCTGGTGGCGCTGGGCGTGGCGCAGTTGGCCGCCAACGGGTTGTGCAAGCGACTGGCGGACCGGCCCCGGCCGCCGAAGGAATGGATACCGCACGACGAGGTGGAGGACCGGCCCGACTCCTCCTCGTTCCCCTCCGGACACACCGCGGCCGCCACGGCGTTCACGGCCGCGGTGCTGCCGGCGTGGCCCGCGGCGGGCGTGCTGTGCGCGGTGCCGGCCGCCCTGGTGTCGGTGGAGCGCGTGCAGAGCGGCGCCCACTACCCCAGTGACGTCGCCGCCGGGGCCGTGATCGGGCTGGCCGCCGCGTGGCTCGTACGCAGGCAGCGGGCGAATTGGGTGTCCTGAACTGGTCTGTTCGGGGTACCCGCGCGTTCACCGGGGGCGCCGAGGCGCGCTTCCCGCAGGACGGAGTCGGTACGGAGGAGGTGATCCCCATGTCGTCCAGTACGCAGCCGCGTCAGGGCCTCGGCCATGAGACGGCGGGGCAGGAACCCGTGGGCGAGCTGGTGCAGCGCGCCTCGCAGCAGTTGACGGAACTGGTGCGCGGTGAACTGCGCCTGGCGCAGGCGGAGATGAAGGAGAAGGGCAAGAAGTACGGCAAGGGCGGCGGGCTGTTCGGCGGCGCCGGCCTGGTCGGGTTCCTGATGCTTCAGGCCCTGGTGAGCACGGTGATCGCCGCACTGGCGGTGGCGCTGCCGGTGTGGGCCGCGGGTCTCATCGTGACCGTGGTCCTCGCGGTGGTCGCCGGGGTGATGGCGTTGACCGGGAAGAAGAAGTTCGCCGAGGCCGCGCCGCCCGCGCCCGAGGCGACGATCGAGAACGTGAAGGCCGACGTGGCCGAGATAAAGGAGAGTGCGCACCGATGACCCAGTCGCCTCATGACGAGCCGACCGCCGAGAGCCCCGAGGAGCTGCGCGAGCAGGTCGAGCACACTCGCCGGGAACTCGGAGACACGGTGGAGGCGCTCGCGGCCAAGGCCGACGTCAAGGCCCGTACCAAGGAGAAGGCCGCCGAGGTGAAGGACCAGGCGGCCGTCAAGGCGGGTGAGTTGAAGGAACGGGCCGCGCTCAAGGCCGGGCAGGCCAGGGCCGCTGCCGCCCAGGCGGTCTCGCGTGTGCAGGAAAAGCTGCCCGACCCGGTCAAGGAGCAGGCCGCGCAGGTGGCCGGGCAGGCCGGCCAGGTGTGGGAGGAGAAGGTGCCCGAGCCGGTGCGGGCCAGGACGGCCCAGGGCGCGCGGATGGCGCGGGACAACCGCGGCCTGGTCCTCGCCGCCGCCTCAGCGGTCGCGGTGGTGTGGCTGATGTGCCGTCGGAAGGGCTGACGCGGTGAAGGCATCCAAGATCGCCTACAAGCCGGTCGGTCTCGCCCTGGGCGCCGTCAGCGGCATGCTGGCCGGCGGCCTGTTCAAACAGGCGTGGAAAGTCGCCGGTCACGACGATGACGCCCCCGACGCCACGGACGAGGACCGCGGCTGGAGCGAGGTTCTGCTCGCGGCGACCCTGCAGGGCGCGATCTTCGCGGGCGTCAAGGCGGCCGTGGACCGTGCGGGCGCGGTCGCCACTCGCCGGCTGACCGGCACCTGGCCGGGCTGACCGGCCGACGAGGGGGCGGGGCCGGCGAGTTTCGCCGGCCCCGCCCCCTCGTTCACCCCGAACCGGCTCAGGAGAACCGGAGCGACCAGCGCTGTGAGGGGCCCCCGGTGCAGGCCGCGGTGGAGACGCGGTCGTTCGCCGCCCGGGCGAGGCACTTGCGGCTGACCATGTTCCTGATCAGCGCGGGCTTGGTCTCGTCGATCTGCCACAGTGCCGCGTCGTCGGCGGCGGAGCAGGGCTTCATGCTCAACTGGTCGTTGCGCAGCGTCAGGCACAGCCTGGTCGCCTGCTGCCGCAATGCGGTGTACTCGACATCGTCGTTCCAGTACCACCTCTGGTACGAGGTGCCGTTGCAGTTGAAGACGTACGGGCCGTAGTCCGCCCGGAAGTCCAGGCACGGGCGGTCCGTGGCCTGGTTCACGAAGTTGGACAGCACCGGCGCGGCGTTCGCCGGCGTACCGCTCAGGCTCACCGCGAGCACGGCGCCCGCTCCCGCGGCCGCCAGCCTTGTCAGAAACATGGGTCCCCCTTTGCCTCAGCCTTCCTCAGGGATCGTAGGGCCGGCCCGAGCGGCGCACCCGCGTCCGCCAGGAGCCTCCACTCGTTCGGGTGGCGCGGCACCGCGCCGTCCGGCTCGGCCGGTGCCCCGGTGGAGGCCGTTTCGGCCACTCGGGTGCCCGCCGGGAGATGCGGTCGGTCCGGCGTGCCGCGATGGTGGAAGCGCTGAGCATCATCACCGCGACGCGATGAGGAACGTGCACATGGACAAGTCCAAGCTCATCGAGATGACCGCCCGCCGCCAGGCCGAACGCGCTGCCGGCGAGCAGCTCGGCACGGACGAGGTGGGACGGGTCCTCGACACCCTCTTCGGCACGGTGGAGCACGCGGGGACGATCGCCGAGGTGCTCAAGGCCCAGGAGACGGTCACCCTGGGCAGCTTCGGCAGCTTCCACGTCGCCGACGGAACGGCCGCGTTCCGTCCCGGCAAGGCTCTCACCGAGTACCTGCGGGACCAGACCGGGTGAGCGCCGGCGGCGCCCGGGCGTCCTCCCGGGCACGGTGTCCCGCGGGTGCGTCGTGGGACGCCTGACCCTGCGCGCCACCGGCCCGGCCGCTCCCGGCACGGTCTGGCGGCGCTACGCGTGCGTCGATCGCTGGCCGTCCTGGTCCCCGCAGATCAGGGCCGTGCACACGCCCGATCGCCGGCTGACCGCCGGCATGCGCGGAACGGTCGAGTCGGTGGCGGGTCTCCGCGTCGCTTTCGTCGTCGAATCCGTCGACCACGACCGGCGCACCTGGACCTGGCGGGTGCGGCTGGGCCCGGCCCGGCTCCGCCTGCGTCACGACGTGCGGGCACACGGGCGGGGCAGCACGACGAGCCTCACGATGCACGGCCCGTGGCTGGTCCTGTCGGCCTACGCCCCGCTCGCCCGGCTGGCCCTGCGCCGCCTGGTGCGGCCCTGACCCGGCCGGCGGTGGCGCCCGGCGCCTCGCGCCGCGGGCCTCGGCACGCGCCCGGCGCTCGACGCCCCGCTCGGGCGTAGCCGGGAGCGGGCGTGGTACCCGCGCGGTCCGGGGCCCGGGCACACCCGCCGGTCGCCCGGTTCGTGTCGGTCCCACCTCGGCCCTGGACATCGCATGCCACATGACCTCGCCACCGTCCACACCGCCATCGCACGGGAGACCAGTGCCCTCGCCGAACGGCTCTGGCGGATCGCGCTAGACCTGCACGCGCATCCGGAGCCCGCCTTCGAGGAACACCGTTCGGCGGCCCTGCTGACCGGGGAACTGGAGGCCGGCGGCTTCACCGTCGAGCGCGGTGTCGCAGGCATGCCCACCGCCTTCACCGCGACGACCGGCACCGGCACGGGCCCCAGGGTCGCGCTGCTGCTGGAGTACGACGCGCTGCCGGGCCTCGGGCACGCCTGCGGACACAACCTGATCGCGGGTGCCGGGCTCGGCGCGGCACTGGCGCTGAACCGGGCACTGGGTCCGGTCGACGGCACGCTGCTGGTGGTCGGCACGCCCGCGGAGGAGGGCGGCGGCGGAAAGGTCCGGGAGGTGGAGGCGGGCGTCTTCGACGGAGTGGACGCGGCCCTGGTGTTCCACCCGGGCGTGTACAGCTGGTCGTCCGCGCCCCTCACCGCCCAGGTCCAGTACCGGGTGGCCTTCCACGGCCGGGCCGCGCACCCCACCGGCAACCCGACCGAGGGCCGGGACGCGCTGGCCGCCCTCGTCCGCCTGTTCACCGCGCTCGACGGGCTGCAGCGCAGGCTCCCCGAGGGCTCCCACGTGCAGGGCATCGTCACCGACGGCGGCAAGCCCACGAACATCGTGCCCGAGTACGCCGAGGGGCTTTTCGGGCTGCGCGGTTCCACCGGGGACGACCTGGACGCCCTGATCGCCGAGCTGACCCGGTGCGCCGAGGGGATCGCCCTGGCCACCGATACGCGTACGGACGTCGGGCAGGCGTCCGTGCGCTACGAGCACTTCCGCAACAACGACGTGCTGTCCCGTGCGTTCGCCCGGCATCTGGAGCGGGCCGGCATGACGGTCGGCGATCCGGTGCCCGGCGTCCACCTCGGTTCGTCCGACATCGGGAACGTCAGCACGAGGGTCCCGGCCATCCATCCGTTCGTCGCCATCCTGGACTCCGACGCCTCGGACCACACCCCCGAGTTCGCCGCCGCGGCGGCCGGTCCCCGGGGCCGGGCCACGATGCTCGCCGCCGCCGAGGCTCTGGCGTGCACCGCGGCCGACGTGCTGCTGGAGCCCGGCCTGGCCGACAGCGCCTGGTCGGACCTGCGTCCGAAGGAGGTGGCGGGCCGTTGACCCGCGCACCGGGGCCGCCGCCCGCGCCACCGACGGACCACCGTTCGGCCGAACGGACCAGGCACCGCGGGCCGGACCGCCCGGACCGGGTAGGTGAGCCGGAAGGGCGCCGTCAGCCGCCTTCGACGGGAGCGAGGACCCCAAGTGCGTGAGATCTCCGGCACGGCCGGGCACCGCCGTGGCGCCGGCGCACCGCTGCGCGGACGGGTCGCGGTGGTGACCGGGGCCGCGCGTGGGGTGGGCGAGGCGCTGGCCCGGCGTCTGTCCGAGGCGGGCATGAGCGTGGTCCTGCTCGGACGCGAGAACGAGACCCTGCGCCGGGCGGCCGCCGCCCTGCCGAACCGGACCCTCTGCGTCGAGGCCGACGTCACCGACCGCGCCGCGCTGGAGAGCGCCGCCCGCCTGGTGGAGCGGGAACTTGGCCCGGCGAGCGTGGTCGTGGCCAACGCCGGCATCGCGGCCGGCGGCCCGTTCGCGGACACGCCCGCGGACCTGTGGCAGCGGGTCGTCGACGTCAATCTCGTCGGCGCCGCGAACACCGCCAGGGCCTTCCTTCCGCAACTGGCCCGCACACGCGGCTACTTCCTGCAGATCGCCTCCACGGCCGCCTTCGGCTCCGCGCCGATGATGAGCGCCTACTGCGCCTCCAAGGCCGGCGCGGAGTCGTTCGCGCTGGCTCTGCGCGGCGAGGTCGAACCCGATCACATCGGCGTGGGCGTCGCCTACCTGCACTGGACCGGCACCGACATGGTCGCCGGCATCGACGACCACCCCGTGCTGAGCGCGCTGCGCCGCAACCAGCCGCGGTTCGCGCGCCGCGTCCACAGCGCCGACCAGGTCGCCGACTGGCTCGCCTCCGGCATCGCCCGGCGCGCCCGGGCCGTCTACGCGCCGCCGTGGCTGCGCTGGTGCCAGCCGCTGCGGCCGCTCTTCCCGTCTGTTGTGGCCCGGATCACCCGCCGCGAACTGCGGCACCACTCCCCCGCCGAGCTGGCCTCCGATCTCACGGTGCTGGGTGCCGGCGGACGCGCCGACTGGGACGCCTACCGGTCCGCGGGCCGACCGCCCGACCATCCGTAGAGCCACGGCACAGGCGGCCCCGGCCGTCCTCCCGCGCCGGACCCGCACACCACGGACGGTCCTTTCGCACCCGTCGCACCGCGTTTGCCGGGAACGCACCAGGTGACCCGGGCAGCGCCGCGTTCCGGCGGCGCCCCGTGGATCACCGATGGATGGATCGCGCACATGACCGAGGACGGACGACGGACAGGCGGACGGTCGGCGACCCGGCGGCTGCGCGAGACCGCTGCCGAGGTGTTCGGCTGGGACGAACTGCGTCCCGAGCAGCTCACCGCCATGCGGTGGGTGCTGGAGGGACGGGACGCACTGGTCGTCATGCCGACCGGGTCCGGCAAGTCCGCCGTGTACCAGGTTCCCGCGCTGCTGCTGCCCCGGCCGGTGGTGGTCGTCTCGCCCCTGCTCGCGCTGCAGCGGGACCAGATCGCCGGGCTGCCCGGTGGCGAGCGCGGTCCGGGCGCCGTGGCCGTGAACTCCGACCTCGGCGCGGCGGAGACCGAGGCCGCGTGGGAAGCGGTCCGGGACGGCGCGGTGCGCTATGTGTACCTGTCTCCCGAGCAGCTGGCCAACGACGAGGTCGTGGGGCGGCTGGCCGAGGCGCGCCCCAGTCTCTTCGTGGTGGACGAGGCCCAGTGCGTGTCGTCCTGGGGCCACGACTTCCGGCCAGACTACCTGCGACTCGGCCAGGCGGTGGGGCGGCTGGGCAGGCCGCCCGTGCTCGCGCTGACCGCGACCGCCGCGCCCCCGGTGCGGCAGGACATCGTCGAGCGGCTGGACATGGAGCGGCCACGCCAGCTCGTCACCGGTTTCGACCGCCCCAACATCAGACTCGAGGCACACCTCCACCTGGAGGACGCCGAGCGGCGGCGCGTGGTCGTCGAGGAGGCCGCCGCCGCCGCGAAGCCGGGCATCGTCTACGCGGCGACGCGGAAGGACAGCGAGTCGTACGCCGCGGAACTGGCGTCCCTCGGGCTCGCCGCCGAGGCCTACCACGCGGGCCTGCGCGCCGCCGAGCGCCGGCGCGTCCACGAGGCGTTCCTGGCGGGCGACACGGACGTCGTCGTGGCCACCTCGGCCTTCGGCATGGGGATCGACAAGGAGAACGTGCGGTTCGTGCTGCACGCCTCGCTGCCGGGCTCCCTGGACGCCTACTACCAGGAGATCGGGCGCTGCGGCCGCGACGGGCGGCCCGCCCTCGCCGTACTGCACTACCGGGCCGAGGACACCGGGATGCAGGCGTTCTTCAGCAGCCGCACGGTGCGGCCGGAGTCCGTGGACGAGGTCGTGCGGGCGGTCCACGACAGTTCCGGCGATCCCCCCGACCTGGACGAGCTGCGGCGCGACGTGGGGATGTCCCGGGCCCGGGTCACCACGGCAGTGAACCTGCTGGAGGAGGCCGGCGCGGTGGTCACGGACGGCTCCGGCGCCATCCGGCCGGCCTCGGGCATGAAGCCGTCGAGCGCGGTGCGGCGGGCCGCGGACAGCGCGCGGGCGCACAAGCGGATGGACCGGTCCAGGGTGGACATGGCCCGGGCGTACGCCGAGTCGACCGGCTGCCGGCGGCGCTTCCTCCTCGGCTACTTCGGCGAGCGGTACGAGACGGCGTGCGGCAACTGCGACGTGTGCGACGAGCAGGAGGCCGCCGGCGCGGACGAGGCGCGCGAGGAGCGGCCCGCGAACGCGGGCTCGTATCCGGCCGGGGTCCCGGTGCGGCACGCCCGGTGGGGCCGGGGCACCGTGCTGAGCGAGGACGGGGACCGCATCACCGTGCTCTTCGACGAGGTCGGCTACCGGACGCTCTCCCTGGACGCCCTGGCCGGCCGGGAGCAGTTGCTGACGGTGGTGAGCGGACCGGACGGGGAGTGACCGGCGGCCGGGGTGCGGTCCCCCGCGCCCGGCCGCGGCGCCGGCCTGCGGCACACGTGCGGGGCGTCGAACAGTCCGCGGGCGCCGACCAGTTCGAGCAGCCGCTCGACGGCCGGGCCGACGGTGCCGATGGTGACGGTCTTGCCCTGGCGCAGGGCCTGCTGCCGCAGGTCCAGCAGGACGCTGAGGCCCGCGCAGTCGCAGAAGCCGAGCCTGCTGAGGTCCAGGTCGAGGCCGCAGGCCGAGTCGGCGAGCGCGGTGTGCAGCCGGTGGCGCAGGTGCCGGCCGGCGTTGAGGTCGAGCTCACCGCGGACCGTGACGCGGGTGCGGCATCCGCTCGCCGCGGAGGTGACGACCACGCCGCCCGGCGGCGCCGCGTCCCGGCCGGCGCCCGCACCCGCCGAGGGGCGCGCCAAGAGGGACTTTCCGTGATGGGCCGGCTCGCGCATGGCTCCCTCCGTCATCCGTTCGACGCGTTGCTCGGCAACCAAAGTACGCCACTCGATGCCGGAAACAAAGTACGTGTTTTTGGATGCGTGAAGCCGTAACCAGTAAACTCGGAGCATGGATGGAGTGCCCGAGCCACACAGCGGATGGACGTTCCTCACGAACCATGCCCGCGTACTGGCCGCCATCGCGGACGACCACAACGCCCGCATCCGCGACATCGCCGCCCACTGCAGGCTGACCGAACGCGCCGTGCAGAAGATCATCACCGACCTGGAGCAGGACGGATACCTGTCCCACACCCGCCAGGGGCGCAGCAACACCTACCGGATCGACCCCAGCCGGATCCTGCGCCACCCCGCGGAGGCCGGGATCGGGCTGACCGTGGCCTCGCTGCTGTCCCTGCTCGCCCAGGACGACGCCGACCGAACGGTGCGGAGCGACTAGCCGGCCCGGGCCCCGGGCCCCGCCCGCCGCGACCGTCGACCATGCGTACACGCGAACGGTGCGCCATCCTCCGGGGTGAGTGAGCGGTGCCGATGCGGGCAGAGCGAGTGGGGAGGGGATAGTGATGGGACCCCTGCCCAGCTGTTGTGAAAGAGGTGCCGACCATGGCCGACGAGGCCCTGCTGTTCGTTCTCCCGGAACGTCATCCGCGTCTGGGTGCGGCATTGTCCGCGGTCGGTGAGCTGGAGTGCGCCGACAGCCCCGCGGTGCAGGGCTGGCTGCACGCCCACGGGCTCCCCGCCTCCTCCGAGCACGTCAGGATCCTCCCGGCCGGATCCGAGGTGCTCATCCCCGAGGAGGCGGAGCGGCTGCCGGTCCCCCTCGGCGAGGAGGAGACCCTGCGGGTGGAGCACGCCTGTGCGCCGAGGTCCGTGACGGACCTGGAGACCGAGCTGGTCAACTTCCGGGACACCACGCAGGACTGGCAGTCGCTGGTCCACCGCGCCCTGACCGCCGGCATCCCCGCGCCGCGCATCGCGCAGCTCACCGGTCTGGATCCGCAGGAGATCGTCCAGGCCGTCGGCGACTGATCGGCGGCCTCACTCCGCAACCCGGCGCCGGGCGGGCGAGCGGCCCGGTCAGCCGGGTTCGGTGCGGCCGAACAGACCGGCGTGGCCCGGCGGCAACTGCGTGAGCAGACGGCGCAGCAGCGCCTGGTCCGCCACCTCGGCGAGGGTGGGCAGCACGGCGTCGATCTCGCGTCTCGCCTCGTCGAGGTCCTCGTTGCTGCGGTCGGCCACGGCCTCGACGAACGACGCCGGTGTCAGCGGCTCGCTGGCCGGCGCGCTCTCGGTCAGCAGTGCCCCGCAGCCGCCGGGCAGGAGCGCGGCCAGGTCGGTGCGGTCGTCGCCCACCAGGTGGGCGCCGAGGACCTCCAGCACGTTGCGCACGGCTCTGGCCCCCTGCCGCGGCCCGTCGTAGCCCGCGCGTTCGGCGACCTGGGTGAGGAAGGTGTCCAGGGTCCAGTTCATGACGGCCTCCTGTCGTGGCTCTGTCCTCCGCGGCGGCCGGGACGGCCCCGGCGCCGGGTGTTCACGAAGCAGGCGGGACATCACACGGGTGCGGCGTCGTGGACCATGCGGTGCACGTTGGCGACGCTGCCGCACCGGGCCGTCAGCAACTCGGCCTCCGTCCGGGCGAAGCCGGCGCCGAGTTCCTCCCGGCACCGCCGACTGAGGCTCTCGCGCACCCGGTTGACCAGGGTGCGCTCCTCGGCGTCCGTGTGCCGGGCGGTGGCGGAGGCCAACTGCTGGAGCCTCCAGTCCCATTCGGCGGAGCCGATCCGTTCCACGTGGAGCAGCGCGAAGAGAACCTTGACGGCTTCCCGGTGCGCGGCCTCGACGTGCTCGACGGTGCCGGCGTCCTCGAACGACACCAGCACGGGGTGCACCGAGGCTCTCCCGGCCTCACCGTGCGCGATCATCAGGTGGGCGAAGTCGTGCAGCGCGCCCTGGCGATCGGCCTCCGTGCTGCGCATCAGGCGGAGCAGGTCCTCCATCGTCCGGTGATCCTCCAGGATCATCTCGACGACGTCCTGAGTCGGCGTCATGGGATGCACCTCCCTGTCGGAGTGACTTTCACATCCCGTTACCCGCACCCCCACCCAGGATGCTCTTTATGCCCCATTTGCCCGATCGCCGCTGGCCGGCCGTGTCGTCACGGCCCGGGAAACGGGGGTGTCCGGGCCGGCGACCGCCGCGAGCGCCCTGGCCGAACGGCGGCGGTTGGCCCGCAGGCGGCGGAGGTAGGACCGGGCCATGGGGCCCGGGGGCACGCCGCGGGCGAAGGCCCGCATGTTGCGCTCACCGGCGTTGTAGCCGAGGGCGAGGAGTTCGTCCCGGCTGTACCGGCGTACGTGCCGCTCGGGCAGTCGCCGGTCGAGGTCCTTCAGGTGCAGGGCCGCCGCCCGCACGGCGAACGCGGGGTCGTCGCGCAGGTCCTCCCACCGGCCCGTCAGGCCGTGCGCGTGCCGCACCTCCTCGAACGTCGCCCGGTGCATGTTGGCGATGCCGAAGGAGGCCTCGGGCTTCCACCAGTGCCAGAGCCGCTCCAGCAGCGGGTGGTGGGGCTTGTACGCCTCGTTGTGGAGCACTCCCATCAGCAGCAGCGCCGACACCCCGGCCTCCTCGGCGCTGTGCACGACGAGCGGGGCGTAGTCGCCCGGGTCGTACCCGCCCGGCCGCAGCGGCGGCGTCGGGGCGTCGTCCCGCCCGGCCGGCCGGGACGGTCCTCCCGGCGCCGCGATCGTTTCCCGCGTCATCCCCTGTCCACTCTCCCTGGTCGAACCGACGGACGCGGTGGGGCCCGTCCGGGCTCCGCCGCCGTGACGTCCGCTTGCCCGCGCGGTGGTGGCTCAATCCACCGCCCACCGCGTCGGCGGACGCGCCACGGCCCCCGGCGGCGTAATGCGAGCCGGGAGCCGAAAGCCGAGGTGCGGGCGGGTGAGCGGCGGGAGCAGAGGCTCCGGGGCCAGGGGGGTGTGGGCCGGGTGAGCGGCGGGCGCTGAGGGTCCCGGGCTACGGGGCGATGGCGGAGGAGGCCGCCGGGGTGCGCGCGCCGTCGCCCGCCGACACGGCCTCGCCCTCGTCGAGGGAGACGTCCCTGGTCTCCTCGCCGAGGAAGAGCGCGACCAGCGTCAGCACCGCCATCGCGGAGAGGTAGACGCCGACCAGCCAGGGGGAGCCGCCGCCGGCCTTCCACAGCGCCACCGCGATGAACGGGGCGACGGCCGCCCCGAGGATGGAGCTGACGTTGTACGAGATGCCGGATCCGGTGTAGCGCACGCTCGTCGGGAAGAGCTCGGGCAGCAGCGCGCCCATCGGGCCGAACGTCATGCCCATCAGCGTGAAGCCGAGCACGAGCCACAGGACGACGCCGAGCGTGCCCAGACCGATCAGCGGCACCCAGACCAGCCCGAAGACCACGATCGCGGCGGTGACCCACAGCAGGGTGGTCCGTCGGCCGTACTTGTCGGCGAGCGGGCCGGAGACCAGGGTGAACACGGCGAAGAACAGCACGCCGAAGATCATCATCAGTACGAACGTGGTGTAGCTGTAGCCCAGGCCCGGCACGGCGGCGTCCTTCGGGGTGCGGCCGTAGCTCAGCGAGAACGTCGTCATCAGGTAGAAAAGCACGTACGTGGCCAGCATGAAGAAGGTGCCGAGGACCAGCTGCCTCCAGTGGCCCCGGACCACGGTGGCGAGCGGCAGCTTGCGCACCTTGCCGGCCTCGCGGGTCTTGGCGAACACCTCGGACTCGACGAGCCGCGACCGCACCCACAGGCCGATGGCGACCATCACCGCGGAGAACAGGAACGGGATGCGCCAGCCCCAGCTGACGAAGGCGTCGGAGGGCTGTGTGGGGTCGCCGCCGGCCGCGGACGGGAGCAGGGCGCCGATGATCAGGAAGAGGCCGTTGCCGATGATGAAGCCGAGCGGGGCTCCCAGCTGCGGAAAGGTGCCGTACAGGGCGCGCTTGCCGCGGGGCGCGTTCTCGGTCGCGACCAGCGCGGCGCCGCTCCACTCGCCGCCGAGCGCGAAGCCCTGCGCGAGCCGCATGAGCACGAGCAGCGCGGTGGCGATCCAGCCGGCCTGCGCGTAGGTGGGGAGCACGCCGATCAGCAGGGTGGCGAGGCCCATCGTGAGCAGGGAGACCACGAGGGTCCGCTTGCGGCCGAGCCGGTCGCCGAGGTGCCCGAAGACGACGGCGCCGATCGGGCGGGCGACCATCGCGGCGCCGAACACCGCGAACGACGACAGCAGGGCCGTGGTGGGGTCGCCGCCCGGGAAGAAGAGGGAGGGGAAGACCAGGACGGCGGCGGTCGCGTAGACGTAGAAGTCGTAGAACTCGATCGTCGTGCCGATGAGACTGGCGATGAGGACGCGGGACCGCGGATTGACGGGTGTCTGGGCGGAGCCTGTGGCTGGTGCGGGCATTGCTCGGTCTTTCGCGCGCGAGGTGGAGATCGGTTGCCGAAGGCCCGGATCACGCACGCGTCCCCTCGCCGAAAGACCGTGCGACCTGTGCGGGCGAGGTAAACGATCTCACTCGTCTTGCTTTCTGAAAAGCAAGTACCACGATGTGAGATCCCGGGTTCTCCACCAGGCCCGCGGCGGAGGTCCCGTGGTCCCGGTCTGCCGTCAGGGGGGGTGGACCCGCGACGCCACGGGAGCCGATCGTGGGGGCATGAATGATCACCGCATGCCACCCGGGGCGACCGGTTCGCGAGGTCCGGCCGGTGACGTGGCCTCCGGCGACGAGGAGGCCGGGGAGGTCCGTCGTTTCTGGCGCCGGCTCGGTCTTCCCGGACTGATCGACGTCCACACGCACTTCATGCCCGAACGCGTCCTGCACAAGGTCTGGGACTACTTCGACGAACAGGGACCGCTGACCGCCGGCCTCGAGTGGCCGATCACCTACCGGCAGGCGGAGGAGGAACGCACGGCCCTGCTGCGCCGGTTCGGTGTCCGGGCCTTCACGTCGATGCTCTACCCGCACAAGCCCGGCATGGCCCGGTGGCTGAACGGCTGGGCGGCCGACTTCGCCCGCCGCACCCCGGACTGCCTGCACACCGCCACCCTCTACCCCGAGCCCGGCGTCGAGAGCTACGTCCGTGAGGCCCTCGACGCGGGCGCCCGCGTGTTCAAGGCACACGTGCAGGTCGGGGCGTACGACCCGGCCGACGAACTGCTCCGGCCGGCCTGGGCGGCGCTGGCGGAGGCAGGGGTCCCGGTGGTGATCCACTGCGGTTCCGGTCCCGCGCCGGGCGAACACACCGGTCCCGGGCCGGTCGCCCGGGTGCTGGCGCGCCATCCGGGGCTGCGGCTGGTCGTCGCGCACCTCGGAATGCCCGAGTACGAGGACTTCCTCGGACTTGCCGAGCGGTACGAGCAGGTGCGGCTGGACACGACGATGGTGTTCACCGACTTCACCGAGAAGCTCATGCCGTTCCCGCCCCGGGCCCTGTCCCGGCTCGCCCGGCTCGGCGACCGCGTCCTGCTCGGCTCCGACTTCCCCAACATTCCCTACGCGTACGCGCACCAGTTGCACGCCCTGGAGCGCCTCGGTCTCGGACGGGAGTGGCTGCGGGCGGTCTGCCACGACAACGCGGCGAAGTTGTTCGGGCTGTGAGCATGATGGACACGCCCCGTTCACTCCGCCGGCGGCGGGGACCGGCCCGCGGCCGGTGCGGGCCGCCCGTCCCACCGGCGGGGCGGCGGAGGCGGCGCGCCGCCTCCGCACGTGCTGTGCTGTAGGGGGTTCCTCCGCGGCGAGGGAAGGGAGCGAGCCCGATGAGCCGAGCCGAGCAGCGCCCGCGGTGGGCGGCGGACCGCGTGGAGAGCACCGTCGCCGAGCCGAGCGGGTTGCTGGACCTGCTGGGTGTCGCGGCGGTGCTGCTGGAGGCCGACGGCCGTATCGACATGTGGAGCCCACAGGCCGAGGAGCTGTTCGGCTACGCCGGGGAGGAGGCGGTCGGGCAGTACGCGGCGCCGCTGCTGCTGCACCCCGAGCACCGCGACGCGGCGATCAGCCTCTTCGCCGAGGTGATGGTGTCCGGCCGGGGCTGGGCGGGGGCGTTTCCCGTCCGGCACAAGGACGGCAGTACCCGCATGGTGGAGTTCCGCAACATGCGGCTCACGGACCATCTGGGCGACCACTACGCCCTGGGCCTGGCCACCGACCGGGCCACGCTGCGGCAGGTGGAGCGCAAGGTGGCGCTGTCCACCCGGCTGGTCTCGCAGGCGCCGGTCGGACTGTCCGTCCTGGACAGCGAACTGCGCTACCTGGCCGTCAACCCGGCGATGGCCAAGATGCACGGACTGCCCGAGGCGGAGCACGTGGGCCGCGCCTTCCGGGAGGTCCTGCCCGGCGAGCCGTTCTCGGGCGCGGAGTCCGCGATGCGGGAGATCCTGGCGACCGGCGTGCCCGTCGTGGACCGGCAGGTGGTGGGCCGCACCGCGGCCGACCCGGACAACGACCGCGCCTGGGCGGTGTCGATGTACCGGCTGGAGGACACGCACGGGCACGTGCTGGGCATCGCCAACGTGGTGGTGGACGTGACCGACCGCTACGAGGCCGGCCGGCGAGCGGACCGGGCGCAGCAGCGGCTGCGACTGATGGCGAACGGTTCGGCCCATATCGGCACGACCCTGGAGGTGGAGCGGACGGCACGGGAACTGGCCGACGTCGTCGTGCCCGGTCTGGCCGACATGGTCGCGGTGGACCTCCTGGACTCCGTCCTGCAGACGGGCCGCGCGGAGCTGGACGAGGGCCCCGCCCAGTTCCGTGCCATGGCGGTCAAGACGGCCTATCCGAGCGAGGCCGGCGAGGCGATCGTCCCGCCCGGCTGCCTCACCACGTACCACGCCGACCACCCGGCGGCCCACTGCGTCCGCACCCGCAGGCCGCTGCTGATCACCCATGTGGGCAGCGGCGGCCACGGCCGCATCGCCGCCGACGCCGGCAAGGCCGGCCTGCTCGCCCGGGCCGGTGTGCACACCGACATGGCCGTCCCGCTCATCGCCCGGGACAACGTCATCGGCGTGATGGGCCTGGCCCGCGCCCGCAACCCCCAGCCGTTCGACGAGGACGACCTCGCCCTCGCCTGCGAGCTCGCCGCGACCGCCGCGCTGAGCATCGACAACGCCGTCCTGCACGAGCACATCCGCAGCGCCGCCGAGACCCTCCAGCGCAGCCTGCTCCCGCGTCTGCCGGCCCGCCATCCCGGCCTGGAGGTGGCCGCGCGCTACCGGCCCGCCCAGGCGTTCAGCCAGGTGGGCGGCGACTGGTACGACGTGATCCCGCTGGACGGCGAACGCACCGTGCTCACGGTCGGGGATGTGATGGGCAGCGGCATCGACGCGGCCACCACCATGGGCCGGCTGCGCACCGCCACCTCCACCCTCGCCGATCTGGACCTCGACCCGGCGCGCGTCCTGACCCACCTCGACAGGATCACGCTCGGCCTCGACCCCTACATCGCCACCTGCCTGTACGCCGTCTACGACCCCCGCCGCACCCGGCTGCACCTGGCGTCCGCCGGTCACCTGCCCCCGGTCCTGGTCCGGGCCGGCCGGCCGCCCGAACTGCTGGACCTGCCCACCGGGGTGCCGCTGGGGGTCGGCGGCGCGCCCTTCGACACCACGACCATCGCCCTGAGCCCCGGCGACCAGCTCGTCCTCTACACCGACGGCCTGGTCGAGACCCGCGACGACCCCATCGACGACCGCCTCGACGCCCTGCTGCGGCTGCTGGCGGAGGCGGGCAGCACCGTGGAGGAGACCTGCGACCGGCTCCTGGGGCGGCTGCGGCACTCGACCGGCCACGACGACGTCGCCCTGCTCGTCGCCCGGGCGCAGCCGCTCGCGCCGTAGCCGGAAGAGGCGGCGCGGCGCGACCCGCGGTGCCCTCCGGGCGCGTGCCCCTGCGCTTCCCCCGTCCTCAGCCGGGCCCGCTCCCGGCCGTGTGCGCCGGCGCCGGCGCGGGTGCCTCCTCCGGGCGGCTCACCGCGTCCCGCTTCCCGGCGCCGGCGCGTGTCGGTGCGGTGAGGACGGCGAGGCACAGGATGACGAGCGCGATGCCGGTCCAGCCGAGCGCGGGGAGCCGTTCGCCGACGACGAGGACCGCGAGGACGGCCGCGACCGCCGGTTCGAGCAGGGACAGAGTGGTGGCCGTGCTCGCCGGCACGTGCGCGAGCCCCCAGCCGAACAAGACGTAGCCGGTGAACATCGGGACCAGCGCCATGTAGAGGCCGACGGCCGCCCCGGTCCAGGAGTGCACGAGCGGGGCTCCGGTCGCCAGCAGGACGGGGACCAGGAGCAGCCCGCCGAGTCCGAACACCGCGCCCGTCGCCGCGCGTGGGGGTGTCCCACGGGTGATCAGCCGATGCGCGGCCCACGAGTACAGGGCGTACGTGGCCGCCGCCACGAGTCCCAGGCCGATTCCGAGCAGCATGCCGGCCACGGACCGGTGCCCGGCGCCGTCGGAGGCGTGGGACGTCTCCGCGACGCACAGCGAGGCCGTGCCGAGCAGGCCGAGGAGGGCGGCGAGCGTCCAGCGGCGTGTGAGGCGGCGCCGGTCCGCGACCCGCTCGATCACCGCCGAGGCCAGTGGCGCGGTGCCGATCGACACCACGGTGCCCACGGCGACCCCGGCCAGGCGCATGGAGCTGTAGAAGGCCAGCGGGTAGACGGCCACCGAGACGGCGCCGAGCAGCACCGTCCCGCGCTGCGCCCGCAGACGCGGCACGCTGCGAAGGGTCGGCCGCGCGGCGGCGAGGGCTTGCAGGAGCCCGCCGATCCCCATGGCGACGGCGCCGATGGCCAGTGGGCCGGCTTCCGGCGCGAAGGTGGCGGCCGTTCCCGTCGTGCCCCACAGCACGGACGCCGCCAGCACGCACAGCGCTCCCGTGCCCGCGGACCGGGCGCGACCGGCGCCGCTCACAACCGGTCCAGCAGGCCGGCCGCGAGCGCGCGGGCGTGCCGCAGGCGCTCGCCGTCCCCTTCGAGGCCGGCGCGTGCCATCGCGCCCTCCAGGAGGAAGGACAGGTGCTCGGCCGTCGCGCGGGCCTCTTCGGGGCGGCCGGGCAGCAGCTCGTCCAGGTGCCCGGCGATCAGGCGCTCGACCTCCTCCTTGTGGGCGCGGACCACGGCCCGGCCCTCGTCCCCGGCGGGCAGCTCGGCGGCGGCGTTGAGCAGGCCGCAGCCGCGGAAACCCCGTTCGTACGCGTACGCGGCGTGGTCCGCGTACGCGTCGAACACCGCCAGGACGCCGTCCCTGGGCCCTCGGGACGGCTCCAGCCGCGCCCGGTAGAGGCCGAGCCACTCCTCGTGCCGGGCGTCGAGGTAGGCGCGGACCAGCTCGGCCTTGGAGGAGAAGTTGTTGTACAGGCTCATCTTGGCGACGCCTGCCTCGGCGGTGATCGTGTCGATGCCGGTCGCCGCCACGCCGTCGGCGTAGAAGCGCCTGGCCGCCGCCTCCAGCAGCCGCTCCCGCGCCGGGCGCCGCCTGCCGCGGGTCGTCGTACTCATGTCGGTCTCGCCCATGACCATCCAAACTAGGTAGGTAGGTCTACCTAGATTAGGTCACGGGCGGGGTCTCGGCCATTCCGTTCAGGAGACGGCCGGGCGCCGATGTGACATGGACCACACATTGCTGGGCGTTAAGTCCGGTTTCGCCGTGGTGGCTGGGTACCCGGCGGGCGAAATGAGCGCCACTCGTTCCGAGGTGAAGGCAATGACCACTTCCCACGGGCCGTCCATGGAGACGCACCCCGACATCGTCGACATGCGAATGCGCCACGAGATGGCCGAGCGCGCCACCAGCACCCCCCAGGGGCAGGCCGTTGGCACCCTCGCCTTCCTCACCGGCATCTACATGGCCGCTTCGCCCTGGATCACCGGCTTCAACGCCCTGTCCACCCTCGCGGTCACCAATCTCGTCGTGGGCATCGCCTACGCCCTGCTCATGAGCGGGGGCTTCGGCCGAGCCTACGAGCGGACCCACAGCATGGCCTGGGGCGCCTGCATCCTGGGTATCTGGACGATCATCGCCCCCTGGGTCGTCGCCGGTAGTGTCGCCACGACCAAGACCATCGTCAACAACGTCGTCGCCGGCGCCATCGCCACGCTCCTCGCCCTCGCCGCGATCGCCGCGACCCGCAAGGCCGAGGCCGGCCAGACCGGCCGCGGCATGACAGCCCCCTACACACACCGCTGACGCGGCACCGGTCCCCCGCGGGCCGCGGTCCGTAGCGTGTTCCCGCCCGCCCGCGAGGACCCGGCGCGCCCTGGGCCGTACGGCCCGCGGGCGCGCCGGGTCCTCGTGGGCCGTACGGCGGGGCCGGGCGGTCATCGAGTGGTCATTGAGCGAAGGAGCAGCGCATGGCAGACGACGGACCGGCCCGCCGTGCCGTGGTGACAGGGGCGTCGTCCGGGATCGGCACCGAGTACGCGGCCGCGCTGGCCGCACGGGGCTGGGACCTGGTGCTGGTCGCCCGGCGCGCCGATCGGCTGGACGCGCTGGCGGGGCGGCTGCGCGAGGAGAGCGGGGCCGCCGTCGAGCCGATGGCGGCCGACCTCGCCCACTCCCCGGACCTCTCCCGGGTCGCGGCGCGAGTGGCCGCCGACGACGTGGCACTGCTGGTCAACAATGCGGGGATCAACGGGTACGGGCCCTTCGCCGAGGTCGACGCCGCCCTGCTCGCCAAGGTGATCGACGTCAACGTGGTGGCGCCGACGGTGCTGACCCGCGCGGCCCTCCCGCACATGCTGGCGCGCGGCCGGGGCGCCGTCGTCAACGTCGCCTCACTGCTGGCGTTCGCCGGCGCCCTGCCACCCGATCCCCTGCCCCACCGCGCCGTGTACGGGGGCACCAAGGGCTACATGGTGACGTTCACCAGGACCCTCGCCGCCGAACTCGCCGGCACCCCGGTGCGGGTCCAGGTCGTCTGCCCCGGGCTGACCGCCACCGAGTTCCACCTGGGCACCGGCGAGGCCCCCGTCGAAGGAGAAGCCCGGGTGCACGACGAGGGCGGGATGCCCGCCGCCGACGTGGTCGAGGCGTCCCTCGCCGCGCTGGAGAGCGACGAGGTGGTGTGCGTGCCCGGCCTGTCCGACGCCTCGGCGGTGACCCTGCTGGCCGACGCGGAACGAGCGCTGCGCGCCGGCTCGGGCGCCACCCTGGCCCCGCGCTACCGCGACGCAGGCCGGGCCGCGCGCTGCTGACCGCCCTCCCGGACCGGGCCCGCGCCGGGACGGCGTGGTCAGCCTGCCGCGGTGCCGGCGGACGGGGAGTCCGGAGCCGGGCGGAGCGTGAAGACCCGGTCGAGACCGACCATCGTGAGGACTCTCAGCAGGTGCGGCTGAACCCCGGTCAGGACGATGCCCGCCTCCGCCGCCCCGGCGTACTGGCGGGCCGCCAGCAGGACGGTGATGCCGGTCGAGTCGCAGAACTCCAGGTCCGACAGGTCCAGGTCCAGGCACTGGCCCGCCCGCAGGGCGAGGGATTCGACCTCCCGCCGCAGGAGGGCGGCCTGGGCGTGGTCCAGTTCGCCGGCCACGTGCAGGACGGGGCCGTCGGAGGCATCGCGGTGCGTGATGTTCAGTGGTGTCATCGTGGGTGCCTCGTCGCCGGGTGGGCCGGGTCGCCGGGCCGGGCTTCGAAGGCGGGGGCCTGGGAGCCGGGGATCTGGGAGGCAGGGACTTCTGAGGATGGGGCTCCCGAGGATGGGGCTTCCGAGGCGGGGGCACCGATGGCGAAGAGGGCCGTGTCGTCGTCGAGGCCGTCGCCGAGTCCCCGGAGCAGCTCGGCCAGCGCGGCGATCAGCGTCCGGGGCGCCGCCGACGTGTGCTCGGCGGCGAAGGCGAGCAGGCCGTCCTCACCGAACAGGGTGTGACGGGTGGGACCGGTGCGGGCCTCGGTGAGGCCGTCGGTGTACAGCAGGAGCGTGTCGCCGGGAGCCAGGGTCGTCGTGGCGGAGGTGAAGGGCGCGGTGGGCAGGGCGCCGACGAGCAGTCCGCCCGGGGTGTGCAGGAACTCGGCACGGCCGTCGGCCCGCATGACGAGCGCCGGAGGGTGTCCCCCCGAGGCCAGCCGCACGGTCGTGCGCCCGTCGCCGCCGGGTTCGAGTATGCCGAAGACGCAGGTGCAGTAGCGGGGGTCGCCGCCGGCCGTGTACCGCTCGTGCAGCGCGGTGTTCAGGGCGGTCAGCGCGGCACGGGGCTCGGGGTCGTGCTGGGCGGCGGCGCGCAGGGTGTAGCGGGTCAGCGAGGTGAGCGCGGCGGCCTGCGGGCCCTTGCCGCACACGTCCCCGAGGAAGAAGGCCCAGCGGCCGCCGCCGATGGCGAACAGGTCGTAGAAGTCGCCGCCGAGCTGGTCGGGAGAGGCCGCGTGGTAGTGCACGGCCGTCTCCAGACCGGGGACGGCCGGCAGGGTGTCGGGCAGCAGGGACTTCTGCAGCACGGCGAGCGCGTCGGCCAGCCGCTCCCGGTCGGCCTCGGCCTGCCGCCGGGCCTCCTCGGCCTGCCGCCGGGCCTCCTCGGCCTCGGCGCGCGTCCGCTCGGCCTCCTGGCGGGCGCGGTCGGCGTCCTGGCGGCGGCGCAGCAGCTCCTCCTCGTAGGCGCGCCGGTCGGAGGCGTCGACGACGGTGGTACGGATCAGCAGGGGCTCGCCCTCACTGCCGTGCTTGACCGAGGAGGAGACCAGCACCGGGATCCGGCGCCCCTCGGCGGTCTTCATCTCCAGGGCGACGCCCCGCAGTTCACCCTGCATGCGCAGCAGCGGCGCGAAGTGCGTCTCGTGGTACATCCTGCCGCCGACGGTCAGCAGGTCGGCGAAGCGCCTGCGGCCCACCAGGTCCGCGCGCCGCAGTCCCAGCCAGTCCAGCAGAGTGCCGTTGACCTTGGCGACCGTGCCGTCCATCAGGGTGGAGAGGTAGCCGCAGGGCGCGGATTCGTAGAGGTCCTCGACGCTGTCCTCGAGCAGGGCGGTGAAGGCCGGGTCGACGTCATCCCCGCCCCGCCGTTGGTTGCCCTCGGGCGGCTCGGACATGCTGTCGGTACGGCACATCACGGCCGGGCCTCCAGGAAGTCGACGATCGCCGCGGTCGTGGCCTCGGGGGCGCTGAGCTGCGGGCAGTGACCGGTGGCGTCGAGGGTGACCAGGCGTGAGGAGGGGATCGCCGCGTGCACGTAGGCGCCGACCTCGCGCGGTGCGATGACGTCCTCGGCGCACTCCAGGACCAGGGTGGGCACGGTCACGGTCTTGAGGTCGTCCCGGCTGTCGGAGAGGAACGTGGTGCGGGCGAAGACGCGGGCGATGTCGGGGTCGGTGGCGCAGAAACTGTTGGTCAGCTCCTGCCCCAGCTCCGGCCGGTCCGGGTTGCCCATGATCACCGGGGCCATGGCGGACGACCAGCCCAGGTAGTTCGACTCCAGGGAGGCCAGCAGCTCGTCGATGTCCTCGGCGTCGAAGCCGCCGCGGTAGCCCTCGTCGTCGATGTACCGGGGTGAGGGCGCCACCATCACCAGGGCGCCGATCCGCTCCGGCGCCGCCCGGGCCGCCAGCACCCCGACCATGGCGCTGACCGAGTGCCCGACGAACACCGCCCGGTCGAGTTCCAGCTCCTCGCAGACGTCGACCACGTCCTGCGCGTAGCCGTCGAGCGAGGAGTACCGCGCCTCGCTCCAGGCGGACAGGTCGGAGCCGCCGGAGCCGACGTAGTCGAAGAGCACGACCCGGTACCGCTGCGCCAGCGCCGGCGCGACCAGGCGCCACATGTTCTGGTCGCAGCCGAACCCGTGCGCGAGCACCAGGGTCGTCGCGTCGCTCGGGCCGGTGACCGTCACATTGTTCCTTCGGCGGATGCGCATACCATGCATCCTCCCATCCGGTACGACCGGCGGGGACGGGCCCCCCGCCGTCCGCTCCGCCGTCCGGCCGCCCTCCGCCCCGTGTCGCCGTGGGCGGCCGGTCAGCCCCGCTCGGTGACGTAGAGGCTCTGCGTGCCGCGGCCCAGCGGGCCCTTCTCGTCGTGCAGCGCGGACTCGGCGAGGCCGATGCCGGCGCCGTCCACCATCGTCCGCGCGTCCAGGCAGACCCACTCCCCCTCGGGGTGGCGGTGCAGGCTCACGGTGAGATCGGCGTTGACGAAGACGTAGCGGTGGTAGTCGAGCGCCGAGCTGACGCCGTTGCCCGAGTCGGCGGCCGTCAGCACACGGCTGAGCGGTGCGGTCTCCTCGCCCGCCACCAGGGGCACCCTCATGCGCATCCACGCCGTGGCCGGGCCGGGCTCCAGGAAGGATCCCGCGGCGAAGCGCACGTCCATGGCGGTGTGGTAACCCTGGTCCCAGGGGACGGGGAAGAACGCGCGCGGGGACACGGCCGCGGGGCCGGGCACCTGCGGGCCCGGCGAGACCTGCGGCACCGATCCGGGCGCCGTCCGCATCAGCAGGGCCGTCGCCCGCATCACCTCCGCCCCGCCGTCCGGGGTCAGGGAGGCCTCGACGAGCTCGACGCCACGCCCGGCCCGCAGCACACGGGTGGCGACGGTGAGCGGCCGTATGGGCACGGGCCGGGTGATCTCGTAGGTGAGCCGGGCGACGCGCATGTCGGGCCGGCCGCCGGGGCGCTGCTCCACGGCGAGCCCGAGCAGCGCGGCCGGCGGGCCGGCGTGCTGGGAGCCGGCGTCCCAGGGACCCCGGGTGTAGTCGGTGGGCAGGAACCGGTCGGCGGCCTCCCGCTCGTAGAAGGCCTCTGCTTGCGACGACGGCATGGCGCATCCTCCCTGTCCCAGTGGACCCGCCGAGCACCTTACCAAGCGCTTGCTCACCTCGGGGCGGATGCGGCCCGGCTCGAGGAAGCCGCCACCCACCCGCCCCGTCGCCGCCGGTGTCGCGCCACACGCCCCAGGTCAAGAGGAATTGGGTCTTCCGTTTGCAGCGGCGGGCGCGTAGGTTCCGAGTACCCCGCGTCGGCGCCCATCGAGGTGTCGGCCCGCCGGTCCCGGGACGGCGGGCCGCGCGGGGTCCAAATACACATTCCCGGTGGGCACTTGAGCCTGCCGGGGTACACCGCGCACCGCTGTCCGGCGGCGCGGATGCGCCCTGCCCGACGGCGGCCCGTCGGCCGCTGCGGCGCACCCGGACCCGGCCGTTACGGAGTCTCCGTCGCCATGCGGGAAGAGCGGCGACGCGCGGTCTCAGACCGGGCTCAGCGGATGCGCCGCCGTGACGGACCTCGGCGGCCAGGCCTGCGGGGAGAGAATGCCGAGCACATAGGCGCGGGCCACCAGCGCCGGGCGGGTGGCGGCGTCCAGCAGGTCGCGCAGCCGGCTCAGGTGGTAGTCCACGGTCTGCCGGGAGAGGTGCAGCGCTCCGGCGATCTCCGCGTTGCTGCGCCCGGCGGCCAGCAGGGCGAGTATGCGCACCTGGGCCGCGGTCAGGGGCGGTCGCGCCTCGTGCGGCAGGCCGAGGTGCGTCATGACGGCCCACACGCCGGCCACCCGCTCCGGGACGCGGGAGACCGCGCTCAACTGGACCAGGGCCCGGCGCTGCCGGCTGTCCGCGTCGACGAGTACGGCGGCGGCGCGCGCGCTTCTGCGCCGTCCGCCGACGAGGTCCTGCCACAGGCGGTGCAGGGCGGTGCGTTCGGGGGTGTCGGCCAGCAGGGTGTCCACGGGCCGGCCGATGAGGTCGGAGAGGCGCACGCGCAGGAGTTCGGCGACCGCGGTGCCGGCCTCCTCGACGAGCCCGTCCGCCGACAGCCGTACGCAGGGCAGGCCGCTGCGGTCGCGCAGCGCCCGTAAGTCCTCCTCGGCGCGGTGCCGTTGGTCCAGCGCCCGGGTGTGCTCGGTGACGTCGACGTAGATGCCGGCCACGCAGCGCGCGGCGCCCCAGCGGACCGGGAAGCGGTAGCCGGCGGCGTGCCCCGGTGAGCCGTCGGAGCGCCGGTAGGTGAGGGTGTGCCGGACGGGGGTGCCGCAGGACAGGGTCTCGCGGTCCAGGGCGCGGAACCGTTCGACGTCCTCGGGCTCGTCGACGTCGGCGAGGTGACGGCCGATCAGCGCGTCGCGCGTGGTGCCGTACAGGTGGGCGTAGGCGTGGTTGGCCCACAGGTAGCGGCCGGCGGCGTCGCGCACGAAGGCCGCGGCCGGGGTGAGGTCGGCGAACGAGGCGTACGGGTTCCCCTCCGCGCCGCCGCCCACCTCGACCGCCACTCCCCTGCTGCCGTGCCGGTCCGGGCCGTCGTCGCGGGCCGGCCAGTTCACGTCGAAGGTGCGGCCCTCGAAGGACGCCTGGTACGGGCCGGCGCCGGCGGGGAGCGGCGTGCCGCCGCGGTCGGCGCAGAGGGCTTCCAGGAAGCGCCGGGCGGTGCGCTCGTCGTCGAACGCGCCGCCCCCGCTGTCGACGACTGTCAGTCCGCCGTCGGCCTCCCACCAGGACACCGGAAGGGTTTCGAGCAGCGCCTTGAAATCGGCCTCGTCCACGGCCCAACTCCTTCAACCGTCTACTACGTTACTTTGCGTAACACTTCATGCGTATCCCGTAGCGCGGCGGACATGCGGGGCGGCCGGACGCGGCGCCTGGGGGCGGCCGCGGCAGCAGCACACCACCGGCCGCCCACAGGACCGTCGAGACCGCCGGCAGTCGGGCATTTGCCTGAGCCGTTCGCGTATCGCGGCCCCTCGCAAGGGGGTTGGGACTGGTTCGCTTGAAGGAGGCGGTGGCACGGCGGGGTCGTACCGGCCCGGCCGCGGGCCCGCCGCCGGCACACGGCGCGGTGCGCGCCTCGGTCGTCGTCGATTCAAGAGGAGTTGGGTATTCGTGAGCAGGGTGCTGTACGTGCATGCCAAGGGCGGTCCCCCGGTGGGGCACGCCCTGACGCGGGTGGCCGCGAGGTCCGCGGTGCACCTGCTGGCACTCAGCGAGCTGCCCGCCGCGGTGGCGGCGGACGCCGCCGGGCTGTGCGACTCGGTCGTCATGGCCGGCGACCCGCCCGGTTCCGATCTGGTCGGGCTGATCGCCGCGCGGGCGCGCGAGGTCGGCGCGGACGCGGTCGTCACGTTCTCGGAGTACGCGGTGGTCGCGGTCGCCGAGGCGTCCCGGCGGCTCGGGCTGCGCGGTGCCGGGCCCGCCGCCGCGCTGGCCCGGGACAAGCGGCTGATGCGCCGCGCCTGGGAGCGCCACGGGATACCCCAGCCCAGGTTCCGCTCGGTCACCAGCGCCGCCGAACTGGACCGCGCCGCAGCCGAGTTGAATTATCCCCTGCTGTTGAAGGCGGCCTGGAGCGCCGGTTCGACGGCGCACCAGATCATCGAGGCGCCCGAACTGGCGCGGGCGGCCTGGCAGCGGTCGCGGGCGGTGATGACGGAGTCGGCGCGGCTGGGATTCGCTGAGCTCCATGTGGCGGGCGCCGGCGAGGACTTCATCGTCGAGGAGATCGTCAGCGGCTGCGCCGGCGACTGGTTCGACGGCTCGGGCTGGGGTGACTACGTCAGCGTCGAGGGCGTGGTCGTGGACGGCGTCTTCCGCCCGGTGTGCGTGAGCGGGCGGATGCCGACGGTGGCGCCGTTCACCGAGCGGGCCGGCATCACCCCGGCCGCGCTCGGCGCCGACGCCCAGGACCGGATCGTGGAGCTGGCCCGGCAGGCCGTCGAGGCCCTGGGGCTGGAGGACTGCGGGACGCACACGGAGATCAAGCTGGGCGCGGACGGCCGCATGTGGGTCATCGAGACGGCCGCGCGGTTCGGCGGCGCGATGACGGTGCCCCAGATCGAGGAGGTCTTCGGGCTCGACCTGGTGGGCCTGTTCACCGATCAGCTCCTGGGCCGTTCGCCCGAGTGGCCCGCGCGGGCGCTGACCGGCGAGGACGCCGAGGGTGCGGCAGGTTCCCTGGTGGTCCTCGCGGTGGACGGCGACGGCGCTCCCTGGGCCCGGCGTCATCTGTGGGACCCGGCGGCCGTGCTGCGCGGCGCCCCGATCGGCGCGGGCAGTTCGCTGTCCGTGGTGCACGAGAACTCGCTGCCGCAGGGCGCGCCGGTGCCGGTCTACGACCCGGCCGCCGGGGCCAACACCATGGCGGGGCTGTGCCTGCTGTCGGCCGACCGGCCGCAGTCCGTGGTCCGGGACCTCACCGCGCTGGTGGACGCCATGCCGCGCATCCTGCCCACGCACATCGGCGAGGGGGTGCGGGCATGACCCTCACCCTGGACGCGACGGGTGCACCGGACGCGGCCGGCGAACGGACGGTCGTGGGCGCCAATCTCTCGCTGCCGCTGTTCCGCGCCCTGTCCGGGGTGCTGGCCGGGCACCCCTACCTGAAGGTCGTGGTGGACCGCGCGGAGGACACCTGGCACCTGCTCGACACCCGGGTGCACCCCTTCCACGTCAACTACATCGCGACCCGGATCCTCGGCCTGACGCTGGACGAACTCGACGCGGACCTGGACGCGTTCAACGCCTCCGTCTACACGGACCCCGAACGCCGTTTCCTGCTCGGCGTGCTGTCCCTGCACACCGACGAGGAGGCCGACGGCGACGAGCGGCCCTTCCTGGTGCTGGAGACGACCGAGGCCGACACCATGCACGGGGCCCTGCTGGAGGAGTTCTACGGCTATGTGCGCGGGCGGGTGGACGGGCGCCTGCCGCTGCTGCTGAAGCCCGCCAACCACGGGCAGGAGCACGAGCTGTCCCACGTCAGCGAGACGCGGGTGCCGCGGATCCTCAGCCACGAGCTGTTCGGCAACCGGACCCGCACCTGTCTCAACCCGGGCGAGGCGCGGGGCCGGCTGCGCTACTTCCGCACCCTGGCGGAGTACGAGGGCGCGGCGCGGGAGCTGGGCTGGTCGGACATCGTCGCGATGCCCTGCCCGCCCGACGACGTGCCGCGCGTCGCCGGGATCATCAACACGGCCCCCATCACGCCGCTCTCCCACACCAACGTCCTCGCCTCGGGCTGGGGCATCCCCAACGCGATCGTCCGCGACCTCGACGACGTCGTACGGCGCGAGGCGCTGGACGGCGCGTGGGTGCGCTACAGCGCCCAGGAGGACGCCGTCACCGTGGAACGGCTGTCGCGCGCACCGGCGTTGACCAAACCCGCCTGGCACCAGCAGCGGATCCGTCTTGAGGCGCCGCTGCTCGAGGACGCTCCGGTGCTCGCGCTGCACCGGCTGCGCGGCGCGGACCGCGACAGCTACGGCACCAAGGCGGCGAACCTCGGGGAGCTGCACCACGTCCTGGACAGCCGCACCGCGGACCTGACCGCGTTCTACGCGCGTCCGCGTCCGCCGCGGCCCGATCTGCTCGGCCATCTCGCGGCCCGGCTCGGTGAGCCCGGCGCGTCGCGGGAGCGGCTGCGTGCCGCGGCCGCGGCCCAGGTGGCGCAGACGGTCCGCGCGCCGGAGGGCGTGGCGCTGCCGTTCCGGCTGCACCATCTCTTCCTCACCTCGTCGCCCGCGCTGCAACAGGGCATCGGCAAGCTGAAGATGGCGCTCGAACTGGAGGCGTTCGACGTGGTCGACTCGCTCGCGCTCAGCCTCCAGCAGCTGACGCGCGCCACGCCGGTGCCCGACGAGGTGGAACGCGCGATCCTCGCGTCGGTGGCGCCACTGTCGGCCGGCGGGGGCCGTCTGGTGGTGCGCTCCTCCTCCAACGCCGAGGACCTGCCGGGCTTCTCCGCCGCCGGCATCTACGACTCGGTCACCACGGTGCGCGGCACGGACCAGCTCATGGACGCCGTGCGTCAGGTGTGGGCGTCGCTGGTGTCGCCGCGCAGTGTGCGCCTGCGGCACCAGGCCGGTATCCCGCTGGACGACACCTACATGGGCGTCATCGTCCAGGAGTACGTGCCGGCCGGTCTCGGAGGGGTGCTGGTGACCTGCAATCCGACCCGTCGCGAGGACTTCCGCAACGTGTACCTCAACTGCGCGCCGGGATCGCCCGAGCGGGTGGTCGACGGCACGGTCCTGCCCCAGCAGTACCTCTACAACACCGTCGAGGGCGGCGGCCGTACGGTCGACATCGGGTCGTCGGGCGAGGACCTGCCGGCCGCGACCCGCGCCGCGCTGGCCCGGCTGGCCCTGGCCGGGCGGCTGCTGCAGTCGCACTTCGGCGCGGACGACCCGGACGCCGCACTGGACATCGAGTGGCTCATGACCGCCGAGGGGGCGTTCCGCCTGGTCCAGGTCCGCCCGTACTCGCGGTGAGGCCCGGCATGCGCTCCCCGCGCCCCACCGCTCCGGCGGCGGCCCCGAGTCCGGCCGCGCGGCGTGTCATCCGTCTGAACAACGGCTTCCAACTGCTGTTCAACCTGCTGTGGTGGATGCCCGTCTTCTACGCATACCAGCGTGACGCGGGTCTGTCCGACGACCAGATCTTCGGCATCCAGAGCATCTACTACATCGCCTTCTGCCTCTTCGAGATACCGACCGGGGCCATCGCCGACCGCATCGGCGCCCGCAACTGCCTGGGCGCCGGGGCGGTGGTGATGACGGCGGCCAACCTGGCCCCGGTCCTGTCCCCGTCGTACACGGGCTTCCTGGTGCACTTCCTCGCCATCGCCGCCGGGCGCTCGCTGACCTCCGGGGCGGCGAGCGCCTACCTGTACGACGGGCTGCGGGCCGAGGGGGCGCAAACACACTATCTGCGCGCCGAGGGCACGGCCCGGGCCCTCGGGCTCGCCGCCAAGGTGGTCTGCTGGCCGCTGGTCGGGCCCCTGATGACGCTGGCCCCGCAGGCCCCGTACGTGCTCAGCGCCGCGAGCGCGGCCGGTTCCCTCGGCTGCGTCCTCGCCCTGCCACGGCTGGCCGGGCCCCGGGGCGGCCCCGTCCGTCCGGGCGCCCGGCCGGGGCGCGACGGCGGTCTCCTGCGCGACACCCGGACGGCGCTGCGCACCCTCAGGTCGTCACCGTGGCTGGCCCTGCTCATGGTGCAGGGCGTGGCCGTCTTCACGCTGTCCCGGATCTGCCAGGTGAACCTGTTCCAGCCGGTGCTCCTGGAGCACGGCATCGGGGAGGGCGCGCACGGCGGGGTGCTCGCGGCGATGACGGTCGCGGAGGCGGTGACCTCGGCCCGTCCCCAGTGGCTGGGCCGCCGGGTGCCGCCGGTGGTGTGGGTGTCCCTGCTGAGCGTGGCGCTCGCCGGGACGCTGGCGGGCACCGCCGTCGGCGGGCCCTGGGCCGTGGTGGCGCTGTTGTGCGCGTTCGCCGCGATCACCGGGTTCGTGTACCCGGTGCAGCGCAAGCTCGTCAACGACGCCATCCCGGCGAACGCCCCGCGGGCCACGCTGCTGTCGGTGGAGAGCATCGTGGACCGCGGTGTGTGCGCGCTGGCCGCGGTCGCCGCGGGCGCCTACCTGGCCGCCGGGCGGCTCGACGCGCTCCTCTGGCAGAGCGCCGGGGTCACCTGCGTGCTGATGCCGGTGCTGCTGCTGGCGCTGCACCGCACACGCTCGCGAAGCGGCCACCGGAGCAAGGGACCCGGCACCGGGGCCCCTGCCGTACCGCCGGCCGACGAGCCGGTCGCCCTGCCCGTCGACGAGGGCGCCGCACCCCGCCCCTGAGCCCGCCGGGGTGCCGAGGACGGCCGGGGGGTGAGCTGGAGCGTCGAGGGGGAGTCCGGCCCGTCGATCGCGTGAGCCGGCGGCGCCGCGCCGGCCCGCCCGGCGGGCCGGTCAAACGGGCCGGTGCGGCGGGTCAGGCGGGCCGGTGCGGCGGGTCAGGCGGGCCGGCTCGTCAGGTGCCGCTGGATCCAGTCGGCGGCGCTCCTGCGGAACAGACGCCGGTTGTCGGCACGGCGGAAGTCGTGCCCCTCCTGACGGAGCATCAGAAGTTCGGCCTCCAGGCCGCGTTCGCGCGCCGCCCGGACGAACTGCCGTGACTCGCCCACCGGCACGTTGGTGTCGTGCTCCCCGTGCACGGCGAGCACCGGTACGCGCAGGGCGTCGACACGGCTCATCGGGGACAGCGACCGCAGCAGTTCACGGTCGTGTTCGGGGTGCCCGTACTTGTGGGCGGCCGACTCGGCGATCCACGGTTCGGTGCCCGCGAAGAACGTGGTGAGGTCGGACATCCCGCAGACCGCCACCCCGGTGCGGAACAGCTCCGGATGCCAGACGAGGGACGCCATCGTCAGGTAGCCGCCGTAGGAGCGGCCCATCACCGCGAGCCGCCGGGGGTCGGCAAGGCCGGCGACGACGACGTGGGCCGCGCAGGCGGCGACGTCCTCGATCGCGGCGAACCGCCTGGTGCCGAGGTCCGCGTCCACGAACGAGCGGCCGTAGCCCGACGAGCCGCGTACGTCGGGCGCGAAGACGTCCAGTCCACGGCCGAGGAGTTCGTGGTAGAGCGTCTGCAGCACGGGGCGCTCCTGTTCCTCGGGGCCGCCGTGCAGGTGCACGACGCAGGGCGCCGCCTCGCCCGGGGAGCGGCCCGGCGCCCTGTAGTACCAGCCGCCGAGGGCGAGCCCGTCCCTGGCGACGGGACGGACGGGAAAGGGCTGTACGGGCGCGTGCCCGGCGTCGGGCACGGCGTCCTCGTCGCGCGAGGACCAGGGGGTGCGCAGGGCTGAGGCGTGCGGCAGCCACCACACGCCGGGCCGCCGCCGCGAGCCTGACAGGGCCACGACCGGGCCGTCCGGGTCGGGGCCGGGCGCGAGCCGGGTTACCACCTCGTGGGGCAGCGGGAGGCCGCGGGCGGCGCCGGCCGGCGGCCCGGCCGCGGCGCGCAGGGCCGTCGGGCCGTCCGTCTCGGGGACGGCGGCGGGCAGCTTCGTGATCTCCAGCTCGCTGACTCCGCGCACGTTCCAGGACAGCACGGCGTGCTGCCCGTCCCGGTGCAGGCTCAGCAGCTCCAGGTCGCAGTCCGGGCGGGCGGCGACCGGCCACTGCGCCAGCCGCCCGCCCCGGGGGCCCAGCCGCACCGCGAGGAGTGCCGCGAATTCACGGCCGCTGTCGCTGCGCAGCCACACGGTGCGGCCGTCGGGGGCGAAGCCGCCGATCCACGGATCGCCGTCGGCCACCCGTACGGTGCAGGTGACGGCGCGGTCCCGGCGGCGGACGACGAGCGCCTCGCGCCGGCCTCGCGGGCCCCGGCGCAGCAGGGCGAGTCTGCCGTCCCGGCTCAGCCCGCAGACGCGCAGGGTCGGGGCCCCCGCCTCGCTCGCCACCAGCACCGGCGCGGTCGCACCCTCGGGGTCCACGAGATAAGCCGCCAGCACCCTCGGGCCCGGTTCCCGCGACGGGGCCGTGCCGGCCTCCTGGATCACGGTGGTGTCCCGGTCCGGCGGGGCGCCGAGCGGTGATCCGCCCAGCAGTACCGCGCGGCCGTCCCGCCCCGCCCAGCCGCCGGTGTGGGCGGGCTCCGGGAGGTCCGCCGCCTGTCCGTCGGCGCCGGTCCTGATCCGGCCGGCGGGCGCGGGCTCGGTGAGCGTCACCGCGATCGCCGAGCCGTCGTGCGTCCAGCAGCCCAGGTAGGCGGAGGCGCCGGGCTCGCCGCCGGCCAGCAGGCGGCGGCCGGTGCCGTCGGGGCGTACGCACAGCACGCGGGTGAGCTCACCGCCGCCGGGGGCCGTGGTGTACGCGATCCAGCGGCCGTCCGGCGACCAGGAGACCTCGGTGACCGGGTCGGGGTCGGCGTCCAGCAGTCGCGCCTCCTCGCCGTCGACGGGCCCGGTCCACAGTTGCGGCACGCCGGTCCGGTCGCAGATGAAGGCGACGTTGCGGCCGCCGGGGTCCATGGAGGGGTACCAGCAGCCGTGCGCGGTCAGCCGCTGCGGTACGTCGTGCGCGGCGGCGGCGTCGGCGAGGAGCACCGGTTCGGGCGCCGGACGGGCCGCCGTCGCCGTGACTCCCCCGGCCGCGCCGGGAGCGGGACGGGCGGCCGGGTCCGCGGAATCCGCGGGGAGCGTCCCCGCGGGTCGCGCCTCACCGCCGTTTGGTTCCGTCGCCGGGGCGGCGCGGGCGCCCGGCGGCCCCGGTTCCCGTGCGTCCGGGTCCTTCGCGGTCAGCGGATTCCGTGCGTCTGCAGCCATATCTCCAGCAGCGCTACCTGCCACAGTGTGTTCGCTCCTCGCCTGGTGCGGTGCGCGTTGGGTGCGTCGAGCAGCTCCGCGACGAACTCCTGGCGGAAGACGCCGCGTTCCTTCGCCTCGGGGGCGGTGAGGGCCTCGCGGACCCGTTGCAGCACCGGACCCGCCATGTGCTTGATCGCCGGGACCGGGAAGTAGCCCTTGGGCCGGTCGACGACCTCCGCCGGGAGGACTCTGCGTCCGGCGGCCTTGAGGATCCCCTTGCCGCCGTCGGCGAGCTTCAGCTCGGGCGGGCAGGCGGCGGCCAGTTCGACCAGTTCGTGGTCGAGGAAGGGGACGCGGGCCTCCAGGCCCCAGTCCATCGTCATGTTGTCCACGCGCTTGACGGGGTCGTCGACCATCATCACCTGGGTGTCCAGCCGGAGGTCGGCGTCCAGCGCGGTCTCGGCGCCCTCGGCCGCCATGTGGGCGCGCACGAACTCGGCGGAGACGTCCCGCCCGGCGAGCAGCCCGGGCTGGAGGATGCGGGCCAGCTCGGTGTGGGAGCGGTCGAAGTAGGTGTCGATGTACGCCTCGGCTGCCTGGTGCCGGGGCACGCCGGACATCGCCGGGTACCAGTGGTAGCCCGCGAACACCTCGTCGGCGCCCTGGCCGCTCTGGACGACCTTGACCTCCTTGGCGACCTGCTCGGACAGCAGGTGGAAGGCGACCACGTCGTGGCTCATCATCGGCTCGCTCATCGCGAGCACCGCCGACTCCAGCGCCCCGGGGATGCGGTCGGACGGCACCAGGAGCTGGCGGTGGCTGGTGTCGAAGTGGCGTGCGACCAGGTCGGAGTAGTGGAACTCGTCGCCCTCCTCGCCGCCCTCGGCCTCGAAGCCGACGCTGAAGGTGGCGAGGTCCCGCTGTCCCTGCTCGGCGAGCAGGGCGACGATGAGGCTGGAGTCCAGCCCGCCCGAGAGCAGCACGCCCACCGGGACGTCGGCCACCATCCGGCGGCGTACGGCGGTGCGCAGCGCGTCCAGCACCGCGTCCGTCCAATCCTCGGCGCCGAGGGCGGCGAACTCGGCCCGGCGGGTGTGGGACGGCTGCCAGTAACGGTGGTCGTGCTGGGTCCCGTCGGCCTCGATGACGCGCACCGTGGCCGGGGGCAGCTTGCGTACGCCGTTGAGCACGGTGTGCGGTGCGGTCACGGTGGCGTGCCAGCTGAAGTACTGGTGCAGGGCCACCGGGTCGAGGGAGGTGTCCACGCCGCCGGCCGCGAGGAGGGCGGGCAGCGAGGAGGCGAACCGCAGCCGGTCGGCGGTCTGCGTCAGGTACAGCGGTTTGATGCCGAGCCGGTCGCGGCCCAGCACGACCCGTCCGCTGTCCAGCTCGACGATCGCGAAGGCGAACATGCCGTGGAAGTGCCGGACGCAGTCGGCGCCCCACTGCCGGTAGGCCTTGAGCACGACCTCGGTGTCGGAGTCGGAGAAGAAATCGTGGCCCAGCGCCCGCAGTTCGTCGCGCAGCTCGCGGTAGTTGTAGACGCAGCCGTTGAAGACGCCGGCGATCCTGGCGCGCGGGTCCGTCATGGGCTGGGCGCCGCTGTCGGAGAGGTCGATGATCTTCAGCCGGCGGTGGCCCAGCGCGACGGCTCCCTGGGACCACACCCCGCGGCCGTCGGGGCCGCGGGCGGCGAGCCGGTCGGTCATCCGCTCCACCGCCGCGACGTCCGGCTTCTCGCCGTCGAGACGTATCTCTCCGCTGATTCCGCACATCAGCTGCTCCTCCGTCCCCTGCCTGCGGACCGGGCCGGCCGCGGCGCGGGTTTGCCGCGCCGGCGCCGGGCCCCGGGCGCGCGCGTGCGGGCGGCGCGTCCGGGGCTGTGGTGGTCGGGGGCCGGGGGATGCTGCGAGGTGTGCATGAGGACGTGACTCTCCTTGATCGACGGATGGGGCGTCCCGGCCGGCCGGGTGGCTCCCGTCCGGCTCGCGCGAGCCGAGGGCCCGGCGCCGCGGGACGTGCGGCTCAGGCGGTCCGGGCCGGGGCGGCGCTGTCGTGGCCGGGGACGTGCGCCGGGACGGGGCCCTGCCACGCGGTGGCCCGGGCCGGCCGCTCGGCCGGACGGCCGCCGGGCCGCTCGCCGCGGGTCTCGGCGATCAGCGTGTCGACGCCGGCGAGCAGGCCTCCGGCCCGGACGGCGCGGCGCAGCCGGTGCGCGGGGCTCCCGTGGGCCAGTGCCTCCTCCAGGAGCGCGTGCACGGTGTTCCAGTCGCCGGACGCCTCGAGCGCCGGGCGCAGCCGGGCCAGCATGCCGGTCAGCACCGTGCGGGCCGGCGCCGCGCGCCGGGTCGCGGGGTCGACGAGCTGGCCTTCCAGGCCCGATCGCGCGGCCCGCCAGGAGGCGGCCCGCAGCCAGTCGTGCCGGCCGCCGCACAGCGGGCCGTCCGCTTGGGCCAGGCGCTCGCAGGCCTCGCGGACCAGGGCCCGGAAGAGGCCCGCGACCAGCACCACGGTCTCCGTCCGCGGGCAGGCGTCGCAGATGCGCAGTTCGAGCGTGCGCTGGTGGGCCGAGGGCCTGACGTCGTGGTAGACCATACCGGCGTCGCTGATGACGCCCGAGCCGATGAGTTCCGCCAGGGCCCTGTCGTAGTCGGCGGCGTCCCGGTGGCAGCCGGCCGGGCCGGCGGTCGGCCACCGCTGCCACAGCATGGTCCGCCAGCTCGCGTACCCAGTGTCGGAGCCCAGCCAGAAGGGCGAGCTGGCCGTCAGGGCGAGCAGCGGCGGCAGCCAGGGCGACACCAGGCACATGGCGCGCACGGCGGTGTCCCGGTCGGGGACGTCCACGTGGACCTGCGCGCTGCAGATGAGCTGTTCGTCGGCGACCCTGCGGTAGTCGTCGGCCATGTGGCGGTAGCGGGCGTCGGCGGTGACGTCCAGGGGGCGGACCCGGGCCAGCGGCACGGTACCCGCGGCGACCACGGCGAGGCCGGCCCCGGCGGCCGCCGAGTCCAGGCGCAACCGGGCCGAGGCGAGGTCGGTATACAGCTCCTCCAGGGTGTCGTGCACCGCGCTGTTGCTCTCCACCACCGAACGCTGCATCTCGGTGGTGAAGCCCGGTCTGCCCAGACGCCCTATCAGCTCCGCGGCGCGTGGCACGAGTCGGCCGCTCTCCACGTCCAGTACATGGAACTCTTCTTCCGCTCCGAGGCGTGGTGTCACGGCTTCTCCCCTGCGAATGGACCACAGCCGCCGGCGCGCCTGTGAGAATGGTCGGCACCGGCCGGTCGACGGGGTCCGGGTTCCCTGATCAGCCCGGGCCAATCACGTCGACTTGCACATGTGAACCCCCAATGCCTCAGGTGAGCGCGGCGATACGGGGAGTGCCCGAGGGACCGGTTCCCGCGGCGTCCGTACCGGGTTAGGCCGGATGCCGGGTCTGGATGCGGGCCCGGGACGCGCGCCCCAAGATCCTGATCATGCGGAAATCCACAGTCACCGGGTCCGTCCCGGGGTCCACGTCCCGGCGGCCGCGGCGCGGTGGGGCGCGGCACGCCATATGGGCGGCCCTGGCCTGCGGCCTCCTGCTGGCGGCGACGGACGCGTGCGACGCCGACGAGCCGAAGGGCCCGAGTGGCGCGCCGGGTAGGAACCATCCCGCCGTGTCGGCCCCTCCCCCGGTGTCCGTTGGCTCGCGCCCGCCTGAGGTCGGTGACCGGATGTGGCAGCGGGTGCCGGCCTCTTCCAGCCAGGTCGTGGTCGTCTACGGCGACAGCCGCGACTCGCCCGACAGCCTCCTCGTGCTTTACGAGCGGGGGGCCGCGGGATGGGAACGCCGGGCCGCCTGGCCCGCCCACAACGGCAGGCTGGGCTGGACCGCGGACCACCGCATGGACGACGAGCGCACACCCGTGGGCGTGTTCGGCCTGACCGACGCGGGCGGCACGCTCGGCAACCCGGGCAGCCGGCTGCCGTACTGGCACGACGACCACGCCTTCGCCTCCACGATCACCGACGACGCGGCCCACGCCCACGACTTCGACTACGTCATCGCCATCAACTACAACCGCCTCGTGGGCGCCCCGCCCTACGACTGGTCCCGGCCCGAGGGCGTGGGCCGGGGCGGCGGCATCTGGCTGCACCTGGACCACGGGGACGGCACGTCCGCCTGCGTCACGATCCCGGAGTCCGGCATGCGGACCCTGCTGCGCACCCTCGACCCGGCCGCCCGGCCCGTCGTGGTGATGGGGGACCGGGAGCGCCTGATGTCCTGAGCGGGTCATCGCGGCCCGTCCGCGTCGAGCCGGGCGAGTCCGTCCTGCCAGCGCCGGCGGCGCTCGGCCCCGGACTGCTCCCACCAGGGTGCGCCGCGCTCGCCCAGCGCGACCTTGGCGCGGTGCACGCGTGCGCGTGCCGACCGTTCGGCCCGCTGGTCCCCCTCGGAGGTCGCGGACCGCACCGCGCGGCGAGCCGCCATGAGGTGCCGTCTCAGGCGGGCGGCGGCCTCCTCGGGAAGGGACGGGTCGGTCGCCCGCCAGCGCCGCCCGCCGATGACGACGTAGTGTCCGTCGGGCGTCGTGCGCGGTGGCCGGTGCTCGTCCATCACGGCCGATTCTGCCCGCACCGGACCAGTTCGGCTCGTGGACGGCCCCTGACCAGGGCGCGGACCCGCTCAGCGCGCCGGGCCCGTCCGGGGACATCAGGCGGCCGAACGCGGGTACCTGGTCTGCGGAGGTTCATGATGTTCGAGGCTGGCGACATCCGTGAGTGGCGTGGGCACGACGTGGTCGACTCCGACGGGCACAAGATCGGCACACTGGAGTCGGTCTACGTCGACACCGCCACCGACAGACCGTCCTTCGCCACGGTGACCGTGGGGCTGCCCACACGCCGCCGGCTGGCCTTCGTGCCGCTCACCGGAGCGACCGTCGGACCGGGCTACCTGCGGGTCGCGTTCGCGAAGGACGCGGTGAAGAAGGCTCCCTCCATCGACACCGACGGCGAGTTGCCGGCGTCGGACGAGCCGGCGGTCTTCGCGCACTACGAACTGGACTACGCGCCGGGCGCCGGCGGCGAACGCCGCCTGGCCCGCCGCTGAACGAACGTCGCCGGGGGCCGCCGTGAAGCGACCGCCGCCGGGGGCCGTCCCCGGACGGCGGCCACCGGCCGAGCACCGCAGGACGGCCGTCCCCGGACGGCCGTCACAGGGCGACCGTCCTCGGACGGCCGCCGCGCACAGCACGACCACCACGTCGAACCGGCCGCCGCGGAGCGGCCGAAGCCACCGGGAGAGCCGATGAGCCTGTTCCTGCTGCTGATCCTCGTGGCCCTCGTGCTGGGCATCATCGGGTTCGCCGCCCACGGGCTGTTCTACCTGCTGATCATCGGTGCCGTCGTGCTGCTGGCCGACCTCGTGTACGCGGCCGTGCGCCTGCACCGGGGCGGCCGCAGGCACCGCGTCGTACGGTAGCGGCCGGACGCCCCTTGACCTCCGCGTCATGGCGGGGCGAGTGCCCCGCCCCGCCATGACGGCGGTTGCGCCCCTTTACCTGTCTACCTGCGCCACGGCCCGGTCACCGCGAAGGTGGTGCCGGGCGTGTAGCAGTTGACGTACATCGTGCGGCCGTCCGGGGCGAAGGTGACCCCGGCGAACTCACCCCACTCGGGTTCCTGCGCGGTCCCGGTGTTCTGCCGGTTCCGCGCCATCGCGTACACCTCGCCCGCGCGGGTCACGCCGAAGACGTGCTGGGCGCCGTTGCCGTCCTCGCACACCATCAGGCCGCCGCTGGGGGCCAGGCAGATGTTGTCCGGGGACTCGCCGGGGAGCCGCACATCGGTGTCCGGGCCGAACACGACGACCAGGGTCAGCCGGCGGCGCGCCGGGTCGTAGCGCCAGATCTGCCCGTAGTGGTCGGCCGCCGAGCCGTTCGCGGCGCGGGCGAAGGAGGACACGAAGTACACGCAGCTCCCTCCCCAGTAGCAGCCCTCCAGCTTCTGGGCGTGGGTGATGCCGCCGGGGCCGTAGTCCTGCAGCCGGGTGGGGGTGCCGGTGGCCAGCGGGTCGGGTACGTCGGCCCACTCGACGCCGTCGAAGTGCGCGCCGGTCTCCTGGACGGTGGAGAGGTCCGGCACGCCGGGCACGCGCATCGCCTGGAGCCGGCCACCCGCCCGCAGCGAGCCCACGCCGCCCAGCGGCTTCTCGGGCAGGAAGCGGTAGAAGAGGCCGAACGGCTTGTCGAAGGCGTCCTCGGTCTCGTAGACGACGCCGTGGCGCGGGTCGACGGCGATCGCCTCGTGCTGGAAGCGGCCCATCGCGGTCAGCGGGACGGCGCCGGTGCGGTGCGGGTCGGTGGGGTGGACCTCGAAGATGAAGCCGTGGTCCTTGGTGTAGCCGTTGGTGCCGGCCCGGTCCTCGGTCTCCTCGCAGGTCAGCCAGGTGCCCCAGGGGGTGCGGCCGCCGGCGCAGTTGACGGCCGTGCCGGCGATCGCGACCCGCTCGGACAGTACGCGCCGTCCGGCGTCGAGGGTCAGCGCCGTACAGCCGCCCTTGCCCGCCGGGTCGTAGGTGAGCCCGGCGACCGTCGGGACGGGGATCTTCGCGGTCACCCGGTTCTCGTGGTTGCGGACGAGGTGCGTACGGTTCGCGGGACCGGCGAACGCGGCCATGCCGTCGTGGTTGGAGGGCACCGGGCCCTCTCCCGAGCGGAGGCGCTCGCCTTCGCGGGAGAGCACGGTGTAGCGGAAACCTTTCGGCAGGTCGAGCAGTCCATGGGGGTCCGGGACGAGCGGGCCGTAGCCGGTGTCGCCCAGGTTCCGCGCGGCGGCGGTGCCCGCGAAGAGCTCGGACAGGGCCCCGGTGAAGGCGATACCCGCCCCCACGGCACGTGCCTGGGCCAGGACCTGACGGCGTGTTGCAGACATGCGGCAGCAACCTTCCTGCTGGCGGACAGGAACTGTGACCCCGCTGTGTCTACCACCCGGTGCGGAACTCGGGAACCACGCCCATCGCACGTGTCACACGCCCGGACGGGACGCGAGCGGCGGGCCGGCGGACGCGCCGCGCGCCCGGGTCTCAGGCCGCCCGGGCCATCTGCCGCACGGTGTTCCCGCGGACGGACCGCGCCGGGGCGGACCTGACGCGGTACGTGACCTTGCCCGGGTCCACGAGCGGGTCGCCGAGGACGATGCGTCCGGCCGCGTGCAGCGCGTCGCACTCGGCCACCGGCAGCGCCATGTACCCGCCGCCCCTGCCGGTGGCCGGGTCGAACGGCTTCCAGTACGCGTACCGGCGGCGGCCTCCCTCGTGCACCGTCAGGAAGACCGTGGTGCTCGGGTCCGCGATGATGCGCAGGAGATCGGCGGCGCCGCGGCCGAGCGGAGCACCCTGGGATCTCTGGTGACGCGGGAGCATCATCTGCATCAAGAACGGCCTCCTACGGCAGGAACTGACGACCGATTACCCACTTCGGGCCATGTCGATCTCACTGCACCGGAATTAATCAGACGGCACTGACAATCGGCTCTCGTGCGACGCCGCCGGCCGTCCGCGACTCGCCCCTGGCCCACCACCCGGACCGCCGCCACCGACCCGCCCTGGGCCCGCCCCGGGCCCGCCCGGGGCCCGCGTGGTGTCGCGCGGCGGGCCGCCGGACACCGTCGCCCCGCGTCACCGATCACCCGCCCGGCGCAGTGCCCGTCCGCTGCCCCGCCGCCGGCCGGCCGACGCAGCGACGGGTGGCACCGCCTCCCGGTCACCGCCTCCCGGTCAGGCGTCCCGCCGGGCCCGCGTGGACTCGGGCTCCGCGGCGTCCCAGCTCCGGTCCGTCGACATCACGGGCGAACGGGTCAGGCCGATGATGCCCAGCGCCATGAGGAGGATGCCGGCGATCTCGGGCACGATCCGCCAGCCCAGGGCGATGCTCTCGCCGAAGAGAAAACCGCCGAGGATGACGCTGATCAGGGCGTCGCCCAGGGTCAGGGCCGGCTGGGAGGCGGCCAGGGTGCCGGCCCGCAGCGCCCACTGGAGCAGCAGGACGCTCAGCAGGCCGGTGACGGCGACGGCGTAGGTGTGCCAGGTGGTGAGGACCGCGACGGCCCCCTCCGGGAACCTCGCGGTCACCTCCTTGATCAGCGCCGCCGTGACCGCGAAGCAGGCGGCGGTCGCACAGCCGAGAGTGGCGGCCTGCAGCGGGCCGCGCATGCGCCTCGCGACCGCCAGCAGGACGGCGACGCCGCACGCCAGCCCGCCTCCGACGGCGAGCCAGTCCCAGTCGGAGGCCCGGTCGCCGCCGGGCGCCGGCGAGGCGCTGAGCAGGAAGAGCGCCAGTCCCCCGGCCAGCGCGGCGAAGGAACCCCAGGTGGCGGCCCTGGGCCGGCGGCGGAACACGATCGCGCCGATGAGGAGGGTGAACAGCAGTTCGCTGGCCAGCAGGGGCTGCACCAGCGAGAGCTGCCCGGAGTCGAGGGCGATCACCTGGAAGACCGCGGAAGCGCACATGGCCAGTGCTCCCGCCCACCAGAAGGGGCGGCGCAGCAGTCCCCCCAGGCGGGCCGCCGCCGCGCGGACGCCGCGGCCGGAGACCTCGTCGGGTTCGACCGCGGCCCGCCGCTGCAGGACCGACGCCGCCCCGTTGGACAGCGCCGACAGCAGCGCCGTGATGACGGTGAGCACGTTCATGCGACTGCCTGTCGTTCGCGGGCGGACCCGGCGGGCGGCCACCGCACGCTCGGTCGATCGATGGACAAAGATAGGCAAAGCGAACAAAGACGTATCCGCCGTGCGCGGTGATAAACCTGTCCATACCGCCCGTCCACCACGGGCGGCCGCCGGTCGGCACCCCTTGGCGGCCGGTGCCACGGAACCCGTCGTGCCCGCCGTCCGCCGCCCCCACGAGGTGACCATGCCGCGTACGTGCCACCCGCCGAGCCCGGACCGCCCGGCCCCACGGTTCGCTCGGACCGCTCCGCCCGTCCGCCCGGCCGGACGGGTGCCGGACGCCGCGCCGGTGCGGCGCCTGCCGTGAGCCGGCTGCTGGTGGTCAGCGCGAGCATGGGCTCGGGCCACGACGCGGTGGCACGCGAACTTGCCCGGCGGCTACGGGCGGCCGGGCACGAGGCCGTGCACCGGGACGTGCTGGAGCTGCTGCCCGCCCGTGCCGGAGCCGGGCTGCGCGGCTTCTACCGCGCGACGATCCGGCACGCGCCCGCCCTCTACGGGGGCATCTACGCCGCCTTCTTCCGGGGCGGCGGGGGGCCGCGGCCGGGCAGCGCGCCGCTTGCCGCACTCGCCGGCGACCGGTTGCGGGCGGAGGTGGCGGGCGAGCGCGCCGACGCGGTCGTATCGGTCTTCCATCTCGCCGCCCAGCTCACCGGCGGCCTGCGGACGCGGGGCCGGCTTACGGTGCCCAGCGCGGTGGTCATCACCGACTTCGCCGTACACCGGCAGTGGCTGCACCAGGGCAACGACCTGCACCTGTGCCTCACCCCGCAGATCGCCGGGGAGGTGCGGCACCGCCTCGGGCGCCCCGCCACCGCCTGCGGTCCACTGCTGCCGGAACGGTTCCGCCCGCACCCGTCCGGTGAGGCGTCCTGGCGGCGGCGACTCGCGGCCGGCGGCGACCGCCCGCCCGTGCTGCTGTCGGCCGGAGCGTGGGGGGCGGGCAGCCGGCTCGGCGCGACGGCCCGGCTGCTGGCCTCCGCCGGGTACCTGCCGGTCGTCCTGTGCGGGCGCAACGAGCGCCTGCGCCGCCTTGTGTCGAAGGCGCCGGGAACGCTCGCCCTGTCCTGGGTGGACGACATGCCTGGCCTGCTCTCGGCGTGCGCGGCGCTGGTCGACAACGCGGCCGGGCAGACGGCGCTGGAGGCGCTGGCCGTCGGTGTGCCGGTCGTCGGGTACCGGCCGATCCCGGGCCACGGCGCCGAGGGGGTGCACCGCATGGCGGCACTCGGCCTGACCGAGCACGCCGCCGATCCGTGGCAGCTCCTGCGGTGCCTTGACCGCCTCACCTCGGCCGCTCCGGCACCCGGCGGCCGCGGCCTGGCGCGGGGCGACGTCGTGGGCCCGCTGGAACGTCTCTGCTCGTGACGTCCCGGGGGGGGCGGGACAACCGGCGCGGACTGTACGGGCCCGCCCCACACCCGACCGCCACAGCCGGGCGCGCGACGACGCCGCACGCGAGCCGAAGCGTCTCCGCACCTGACGTCCAGGCCGCCGGGTCAACCGACGCGAACCGAACCAGCCCGGCACCCGACCCCCAGCCCGACGCACGCCGACCCCGCACGCCCGCCGGAGCCGCTCCACACCTCACCCCCACCAGCCGGATCAACCAAAGCGAGCCGAACGACCCGGCGCCCAACCCCCAGCCCGACGCGCACTGACCCCGCAGACCCGCCGGAACGACTCGACACCTCACCCCCACCAGCCCGGTCAACCAATGCGAGCCGAACCAGCCCGGCACCCGACCCCGTGTTCGCCGAGCGGGCCGACGGTCAGGTCTGCCTCGCGGCAGGCGGTCACCAGTCGGGGCAGCGCGGCCAGCGCCGCCCGCCAGCAGTCCGGGGCGGCGTGCCGGTCGGAGTCGTGCAGCAGCACCGTGCCGCCGCCCCGCAGGTCCGGCAGCACGGTCGCCGTCACGGACCCGGCGGTGGCGCCGGCCGTCCAGTCGCGGCCCCAGGCGGTCCACAGGACCGGGCGCAGCCCGGCGCGGCGCGCGGCCAGCAGCCGGTCGCCGGTGAGGATGCCGTACGGGGGCCGGTACCAGACGGGGCTCGTACCGGACACTTCCGCCACGGCGCGCGCGGCCCGGGCCAGCCGCCGGGTCTCCCGGAGGGGCGCGGGCCGCCAGGGGCCGTCGTGCGTCCAGCCGTGCACCGCGAGCTCATGACCGCGCCGGACGATCTCGTGGCTCAGCCGCCGGTGGGCCAGCACCCGCTCGCCCAGTACGAAGAACGTGGCGTGGACCGCCAGCTCGTCCAGCGTGGCGAGGAAGGCGGGGGTGGAGCGAGGATCGGGTCCGTCGTCGAAGGTGAGCGCCACGTGGTCCGCGCGGCCGGTGCCGGCGAGCGACGGCAGCCAGGCGCGACGCGGGCCGGGGAGCCAGGTGGCGGCCGGGGCGATGTGGGCGGCGGCGGCCAGCACGGGCAGTGCGGCGAGGGCCGTGGTGAGCAGCCTGCCCCGGTCGGCACCGCCCCGCATGCGCGTCTCCCTTGAGGTACGTCCGAATCCGGTGGTCGCCGGACCCGGCGGTCGCCGGGCCCGGTGGTTCGCAGGACCCGATGGTCGCCGGGCCCGATGGTCGCCGGGCCCGATGGTCGCCGGGCCCGGTGGTTCGCAGGACCCGGTGGTCGCCGGGCCCGGTGGTTCGCAGGACCCGGACAGGCCGCCGTCCGGTGGTCAGCCGAACCTGGCCGCCAGGCGCCGGTACGGTGAGGGGGCCAGGGCGCGCACCGCGACCGGGAGGCGCAGCCAGCCGGGCACGAACACCTCGTCTCGTCCGCCGCGCACGGCCGCCACGACGGCCGCGGCCACCCGCTCGGGCGGGACCGGGCGCGGGCGGCGGCGGGAGTAGGGCACCCCTCTCCTGGCGAAGAACGGGGTGCTCACCACACCCGGCACGACGTGGGTCACCCCTACGCCGGTGCCGCTCAGTTCGTAGCGCAGCGCGTCGGCGAAGGTGCCGAGGCCCGCCTTGGCCGCGGAGTACACCGCTTCCTCGCGCACCCCGACGCTGCCCGCGACGGAGCCGATCAGCACCAGCCGGCCCCGGCCGCGCGCCACCATGTGCGGCAGCACCTCGCGGACCAGGTGCACCACCGACGCCAGGTCGACGGTGAGCACGCGGTCCACCTCGCTGCCCGGCATCGAGGTGAACGGCCCGGCCCAGCCCACGCCGGCCGCGGCGACGAGGAGATCGACGCCCGGCGCCCGGCGCAGCGCGCGGTCGGCCAGTTGCCGGGCTCCGTCGGCGCCGGCCAGGTCACAGGGGATCGCGACGCCGGACGTCTCGCGCGCCACCGCGTCCAGCCGGGCCCGGTCGCGTCCGGAGAGCAGCAGCGTCCACCGCTCCCCCGCCAGGGTCCGCGCCACCGCCGCGCCGATCCCGGAGGACGCGCCCGTCACCAGCGCCACGCCCGTCATGGACGCGGTGCCCGGCAGGAGGGTGGACGGGGCGGGGTACGGATCCGCCGTGGCGCGTCCCAAGCTGAACCTCCTCGAGTGATGGTCCCCGGCGCGGCCGCGGGGTCCGCCGGCGGGCACGCCGTCCCGGCCCCGCCCGTCCCCGTGCTCCCGCGCGCCGTGCGCCCGGCGGCGCCGGCGACCATCGAGGGATAGCCGGAGCCCACGGCTTTCAAACGTGCGCCGGCGTCGGCCCGCGGGCGCGAGAGCCCGTCCGGCGCCGCGCGGCCGGGCGCCTTCGCGCCGAACCGGTGAGGTGACCACCCTGGAGGCCGGGTGGCGCCTCGATGTGCCGGCGCCGACGGGCGGCCGGCGGGACGCTGAGCCATGCGGGTGCTCTTTGCGGGGCGGTCCCGGCCGGGGTCCCGCCGTCCGGAGGCTTCGCCCGGTCCGGGCAGGAGGATGGCACGCCGTGGTGTACCTCTTCGGCCTTCCCGCCGCCTGTCTGCTGGGCTTCGGCTTCGTGCTCCAGCAGCACGCGGCCGAACGCGAACCGCTGTCCCTGATGCTGTCCTTCCGGTTGCTGCTGGACCTGGTGCGGGTGCCGCTGTGGCTGGCGGGCATGGGCTGCATGATCGTGGGCCAGATCCTCGGCGCGCTCGCGCTGACGCAGGGCAGCCTGGCCCAGGTGGAGCCGTTGCTCACCATGAATCTGCTGTTCGCGATGGCCCTGGCCCGGTGGATGGGCGACCAGCCGCTGGGCTGGTCGGGGTGGCTGGGGGCGCTCGCGCTCAGCGGCGGCGTCGCGGCCTTCGTCCTGGCGGGGCGCCCGCACAGCGGTCAGGGCGAGGTCGGCGCGTTGCGGCACTGGGCCGTGGTCGGCTGTGTGCTGGGGGTCGCCGGGATGCTCGTGTTCGCCTCCCAGCGGCTGCGGCTGCTGCACCGGCCACCCCTGCTGGCCGCGGCGGCCGGCACGCTCTACGGACTGCAGGACGCGCTCACCCGGGTGTGCGGCGGCATCTTCGGGGCCGAGGGGCTCGTCGGGCTGCTGACCTCCTGGCAGCCCTGGGGCGTGGTGTCGCTCGCGGTGGTGGGGCTGCTGCTGGTGCAGAGCGCGTTCGAGGCCGGACCGCTGCGGCTGTCGCTGCCCGCGCTGACCGCCGCCGAGCCGCTGAGCGGCATCGCCTGCGGCATCGGCTTCCTGTACGACGAGCTGCGTACGACGCCGGGCGCGCTGGCCTGGCAGGCGGCCGGTGTGGTGGCGGCGCTCACCGGTGTCTTCGTCCTCGGGCGGCACCCTGTCATGCCCAGCGGCGAGCGCCGGCCCGAGCCACCCCACCACCTCGCGCACCGGTCCTGACGGGAACCCGCACGGGCAGGCCCAGTCCGCCGATTCCCGCCGGGCCCGCGCCGCGCATGGCCGACCAGGGACCAGGGACCAGGGACTGACCAGGGACCAGGGACTAGGGGGCGTCCGCGAGCCTGGCGGTGGTCTCCAGCAGCAGGGCGTGCACGAAGGCCTGCGGGAGGTTGCCGCGCAACTGGCGCTGGGCGATGTCGAACTCCTCCGCGTACAGGCCGGACGCGCCGCAGGCGCCGCGGTTGCGCTCGAACCAGCGGTGCGCCTCGACCTCGTCGCCCTGCTGGTGCTCGGTCAGTGCCATGAGGAAGCCGCACAGCAGGAACGCGCCCTCGGCGTCCTCCAGGGGCCGGTCGTCGTGCCGGAACCGGTAGATGAAGTGGTCCTGGGTGAGCTGGGCGCGGCAGGCGGCGAGGGTGGCGCGGGTGCGCGGGTCGTGCGGGGGCAGCGCGCCGCGCACGGCGGGCAGCAGCAGGGCCGCGTCGACCGCGGGGTCGTCGGGGGTGCGCTGCCAGTGCCCCTCGGGGTGCACACAGCCGGCCGCGGTCTCGGTGAGCAGGCTGTCGGCGAGGTCGGCGCACGTGCCGGCGAGCGGCAGGCGCGGGGCCGCGCCGGCGAGGGCGCGCAGCCCGGCGACGCAGCTCAGCCGGCTGTGTGTCCAGAGCCGGTCGTCCAGTTCCCAGATGCCCGCGTCCGGTTCCCGCCGCCGCTCGGCGACGGCCCGTACCGCGGTCTCGGCGGCCTTCCAGCCGTCCGGGCCCAGCCGGTCCATGCGTTCGGCGGCGGCGAACAGCAGCAGCGCCTCGCCGAAGCAGTCGAGCTGGAACTGCCGCTCGACGTGGTTTCCGACGCGGCTGAAACCGCCGGGGTAGCCGGGCAGGTCGAGTTCGCGCTGCCCGGGTACGGGTGTTCCGTGCACGGTGTAGGCGGGGGCGAGACCGGGGCCGTCGCTGAGCAGTCGCTCGCTGACGAAGCGGACGGCGGCGTCCAGGAGTTCCGGGGCGTTCGCGGCGGCGGCCGCCTGCCCGGCGTAGCTCTGGTCGCGGATCCACACGAACCGGTAGTCGTAGTTGCGGCCGGCCTCCGCGCGTTCGGGCAGGCTGGTGGTGGCCGCGGCGACCATGCCGCCGCCGTGGCAGGTCAGGCCGCGCAGCAGGGCGTAGGAGCGCCGGGCGTCCCCGGTGGCGACGGTGTGCCCGAGTGCGGGCACGGACCGCCGCCAGGCCTGTTCGGTGGCCGCCCACGCCTGCTCGGCCTTCGGCGGGGTGCGCGGCAGCGGCGCGTCGGAGCACTCCAGGACCAGGTCGTGCTTCGCGCCGGGGCCGAGCACCAGGTCGGCGGTCAGGCCCCCGGCGCGGACGACGGCCGCCGGGGCGCCCTGCCAGCGCAGGCGGTGGTGGCCGGTGCCCAGGTGCCAGACGCCGTCGTCGTCGCGGTGGGTGGTGGACAGCGGGGCGCGGCCGTAGTCGGCGCGCGGGTCGAGCACCAGGCGGACGTGGGCGGTGCCGTCGACGGCGTGCAGCTGCCGCAGCAGCACCAAGCGGCCGGCCTCGCCGGGGAAGGCGAGGGTCTCGCGGCACTCGACGACGCCGTCGGTGGTGATCCAGCGGCTGCGCCAGATCAGGGTGCCCTCCTCGTAGTAGCCGCCGGGCACCCAGCGGCCGAGCGGGGTCACGGCGTAGACGCCCGCGCCGCCGATGAGGGAGGCGAAGACGGCGTCGTCGTGCCAGGTGGGCGCGCACAGCCAGTTGACGGCGCCGTCCGGCCCGATCAGGGCGCCGCGTTCCCCGTCGGCCAGCAGCGCGTAGTCGTGCAGCGCGTGCGGCGGGAACGGGATGATGCTCATGGCGCTTTCTCCTCCTGTGGCCGGGCCGGGTCCGGGTACCCTTCCTGGCCGTCGGCACGGCCCCGGCCGCGGCGGCGCCGTCAGGCGGTGCCGCCGGGATCCGGGCAGAACACCGGTACCCGCTGGACCAGGTTGTTGGCGAAGCCGCCCCGGTTCCACGGCTGTTCCAGTGGCTGGGTGTTCCCGGCCGCGTCGTGGGCCCGGACGCTCAGCACGTGGTCGCCGGGCTCGGCGGACCACTCGCAGGTCCAGCGGCGCCAGGCCCAGCGGTGTCCGTCGTCGGGCGCGAGGACGGCCGGGCGCCGGCTCGGGCCGCCGTCCGTGCCGACCTCCACCCCGGTCACCGGTGCCCGTCCCGACCAGGCCCGTCCCTCCAGCCGGACCGGGCCGGGCGCGACGATGCGGGTGCGGGACATGAAGTCGGGGAAGCCGGGCGGTATCAGCAGCGCCCGGGGAGCGATCCGTGTGACGGGCCGTCCCGCCTCCTCGGTCCCCTGCCCGATCCGGTAGGCGACTGCCTGTTGGAAGCCGGTGAACGGCCGGTCGACGACGGTGATCGCGCGCAGCCACTTCACCTGGGCCATGCCGTACCAGCCGGGCACCACCAGGCGCAGGGGGCAGCCGTGCTGGGGCGGCAGGGGTGCGCCGTCCATGGCGTAGGCCACCAGGACCTCGGGCTCCTCGCCGGTGGCCACGTCGAGCGGGAGGGCTCGTTCGTAGTCCTGTTCGACGCCGCGTTCCACTCCGTGGTCGGCGCCGGTGAAGACGACGTCGACCGCGTCGGGCGCGGCCCCGGCCTCGGCGAGGAGGAGGCGCAGGGGCACCCCTGTCCACTCCGCGGTGCCCACCGCTTCGAGCAGCCAGGGCTGGCTCACCGGCCTCGGCGACAGCAGCGCCCTGCCGTTCCCGGCGCACTCCATGGTCACGCGCGTGGTGAGTGCCGGGAGGGCGCGCAGCTCCGCGACGGAGAGGGTGAGGGCGTGCCGCACGCGTCCGCCCAGCGTCAGCCGCCAGGCGGTGTCGTCGGGTACGTGGGGGATGTCGTAGTGGGTGAGGACGTAGTGCAGGCCCGGCGGTGTCAGGTCGTGGCGCATGGCCTCGAGCGGCAGCCCGTGGTTGCGGGCGGCCAGCGCCAGTTCGTCCTGTCCCAGGCCCTCACCCGGCGCGGCCAGCCGGGCGGGAGCGCTCACGTCGGTGAGTCGGCGCCCCATGCGGTCGATTATTCGCCCCCGCCCGCGCTCGCGCACCGGCTGGATGGCGGGTGCCGCGCTCGCCGGGTGCGGCCCGCGTCTTGACGTGCCGGGCCGTGGTGGCGATCCTCGGGACAGCTTGTGTAGTACATGACAATCAGGCGCCGTGCCATCCCGCCGACCGAGGGACGTGGGCCGTGACCGTACGCAGTAGCCCGAACCGCCACCGCAGGCCCGCCGGCGTCCTGTCGGTGCTGCTCCTCGTGCTGGCGGCCGTCCTGGGTCCGGCGCCGAGTGCGGCGGCGGACGGGAACGACTGGTGGACCCCCGTGTCACGGCCCGCCCCGGACTCGCGGATCGGTGTCACCGGCGAGCCGTTCCGGGGCACCGACGACCGGGGCCGGGTGCGGGGGTTCGTCGACGCCCACGACCACCTGTTCGCCAACGAGGCCTTCGGCGGCCGGCTGATCTGCGGCAAGGTGTTCTCCGAGGCCGGGATCGCCGACGCCCTCAAGGACTGCCCCGAGCACTACCCCGACGGCTCGCTCGCCGTCTTCGACTTCATCACCAAGGGCGGCGACGGCAGGCACGACCCGGTCGGCTGGCCGACGTTCAGGGACTGGCCGGCCCACGACTCGCTGACCCACCAGCAGAACTACTACGCGTGGGTGGAGCGCGCCTGGCGCGGCGGCCAGCGGGTCCTCGTCAACGACCTGGTCACCAACGGCGTGATCTGCTCGGTGTACTTCTTCAAGGACCGCGGCTGCGACGAGATGACGTCCATCCGGCTGCAGGCGAAGCTGACGTACGACCTGCAGGCCTACGTCGACCGGATGTACGGCGGCCCCGGCAAGGGCTGGTTCCGGATCGTCACCGACAGCGCGCAGGCCCGCGAGGTGGTCCGGCAGGGCAAGCTGGCGGTCGTCCTGGGCGTGGAGACCTCCGAGCCGTTCGGCTGCAAACAGGTCCTTGACGTCCCGCAGTGCGACCGGCACGACATCGACGCGGGCCTGGACGAGCTGTACGGGCTCGGGGTGCGCAGCATGTTCCTGTGCCACAAGTTCGACAACGCGCTGTGCGGGGTGCGCTTCGACTCCGGCGCGCTCGGAACGGCCATCGACGTGGGGCAGTTCCTGTCGACCGGCACCTTCTGGAAGACCGAGAAGTGCGCCGGCCCGCAGCACGACAACCCCATCGGCTCCGCGCCCGCGCCCGGGGCCGAGGCGAAGCTGCCGGCGGGCGTGAGCGTCCCCGCGTACGACTCGGACGCGCAGTGCAACGCCCGCGGCCTCACCGGCCTCGGCGAGTACGCCGTGCGCGGCATGATGAAGCGCGGGATGCTGCTGGAGATCGACCACATGGGCGTCAAGGCCGCCGGCCGCGCGCTCGACATCCTGGAGGCGGACTCGTACCCCGGCGTGGTCTCCTCGCACAGCTGGATGGACATGAACTGGACCGAGCGGGTCTACGGCCTCGGCGGTTTCGTCGCCCAGTACATGAACGGCTCGCAGGCGTTCGTCGCCGAGGCGGACCGCACGAAGGCACTGCGGGAGAAGTACGGCGTCGGCTACGGCTTCGGCACGGACATGAACGGCGTGGGCGGCTGGCCGGGGCCCCGCGGCGCGGACGCGCCCGACAAGGTCGTCTACCCCTTCCGCAGCGTCGACGGCGGCTCCCTCGTCGACCGGCAGACCACCGGCGAGCGCACCTGGGACCTCAACACCGACGGGGCCGCGCACTACGGCCTGGTGCCCGACTGGATCGAGGACATCCGGCGGGTGGGCGGCCAGGACACCGTGAACGACCTGTTCCGCGGGGCCGAGTCATACCTCGGCACCTGGGGAGCGGCGGAGCGCCACCGGGCGGCGGTCGACCTCGCCGACGGGGCGCCGGCCACGGCCAGTTCGTCCGAGTGGAACCCGTTCACCAGCTACGCGCCGGGCCGGGCGGTGGACGGCAGGCGGGACACCCGGTGGGCCAGCGACTGGAGCGACGGCCAGTGGCTGCGGATCGACCTGGGTTCCGCGCACCCGGTCGGACGGGTGACGCTCGACTGGGAGCGCGCGTACGGCAGGGCGTACCGGATCGAGCTCTCGACGGACGGGGTGAACTGGCGTACCGCCTGGTCGACCACCGCCGGCGACGGCGGCCTCGACACCGCGCGCTTCACCCCGGAGCCGGCCCGCTACGTCCGCGTCACCGGCACGGAGCGCGGAACGCAGTGGGGTTACTCGCTGTACGAGGTCGGCGTCCACAGCGGCTGACGCCCGGCGGCCCTTCGCCGGTCAGGGGCGGCCGCCGCCCGGCCCCTGCGTCCCGCCCGGCGCGCCCGCCGGCTCGGGCGGCGGGGGAACCGGGCGGGCGGACGGCGGGGCCGCCTCGTCGTCCAGGTCGCCGCGGACGGCCGCGACGGCGAAGGCCACCATGGAGGCAAGGACGAGCAGGGCGAGCGGCCCCCAGATCGCCGGGATCGACCACATCGGCCAGTCGTTGGCCGACTGCGCCCACAGCGTCGGGAGGGCGAGGACGGCCATGCCGACGCCGTGCCACCGCACCACGGACGCGGCTCTGGCATGCCGCCGGTCGTCCCGCGCGAACAGGGACCACACCGCCCCGACGAGCGCGGCCAGGCCGAACGAGCCGCAGGCGAGCGCGCCGCCGAGGCGGTCCTCCGGCCACCCCACGGGCCCGTCGGACGTCTGCTGCCGCCGTCCCCGGGCGTCCCGCACCTCGACGACCCGGCCGTGCCAGATCAGGCCGACCACCCTGTCGCCCGGCTCCAACTCGGAGGCCACCGGATCGGTCTGACGGAACGTCACCCGCCACGGTTTGCCGGAGGGCAGCGAAAGACGTGCCTCCGGCGACTCGTTGCGCTTCCCCCGGTGCAGGTCGGCGGTGCGGACGGTGAACGTCTGCCGCCACACGCAGGCCGACGGCCTCACCGGCACCGAGGCGCAGACCGGCGCGGCCCGGTAGGCGCGCTCACGCTGCAGCGCCGAGCCCATCTCGGAGGCCGTCGCCACCCCGCCGCCGAGGGCCACCACGGCGATCAGCAGCCACCACACGCCCCGCAGCCCGTTGTGCTCCCCCCGGCCCACGCCGCCTCCCCGCCCCGCCCACGATGTTCCGCAGGCGTATTCGAGCACGTCCGCCGTGCGCCGCCCAGTCCTCCCACCGGCAGCGCGCACACCGGCCGGCCTGCCGGGTCACGGCAACGAGCGGGGGCGGCCCGGCCGACGGCGCCCCCCGGGTACGGCGCCGTCTTGTGGCGAGCCGTCCGAGCCACTTCAATGCTCCCTACCTCCCCACAGGAGAACACCTGTCCCGACCCAGTGAAGGGGTTCTTCTTGACCGCCCTACGCGCCACCGCCGTCACCGCGGCCACCTGCGCCCTCGTCCTCGCCGCCGCGCTGCCGTCCTCCGCGATCAACTCGTACAACGCCACACCCGCGCCCGAACGCACCGAGGTCGGCGCCCTGGTGGCCACCTGGGACGACGACGGCGATCCGGCCACCCCCGACCGCACCGACTGGGTGTGCTCCGGCACCATGGTCGACGCGAACACCTTCCTGACCGCGGCGCACTGCACCAGCGACTGGCCGGCCGGGGTCAGGTTCTACGTCTCGCTCGACCAGGACGTCCAGGCGGGGCTCGACGCCGCCGCCAAGCGGTACCACGGCGACCCGGCCGCCCAGGCGAACGCCGTCGCCGTCGAAGGCGTCGCGCACACGCACCCCGGCTACCCGGGGCCGTCCTCCGACCCGCACGACATCGCGGTGATCGAGCTGCCCGCAGCGAAGGTCGCCTCCCGCTGGTCCTTCACCCCGGCCGCCCTGCCGGGCGCGAACCAGCTGGACAGCCTCACGTCGAAGGAACTGAACTCCGCCGGCTGGGTCGTCGCCGGGTACGGCACACAGGAGGCGGCGCGGGGGCCCGGCGGCCAGACCCATCCGGGCGGCGGGGTCCGCATGAAGGCGCCGGTGAGCTTCGACGCCCTCAACAAGGCATGGGTCCGCCTCGCCATGACGGCGCCCCAGGGCAACGGCGGGGCCTGCTACGGCGACTCCGGCGGCCCGAACTTCGCCGTCCTCGGCGGCAAGCGGGTCCTGACCTCCACGACCATCACCGGCGACGGCCCGTGCTACGCCACGAACGTCACCTACCGCCTCGACACACCCGGCGCCCGGTCGTTCCTGTCCCCGTTCGTGAAGCTGCCGTAGCGTGAGCGCCCGTCCCGCCCGGAGGGCGGCCGTGGTCCCGGCGCGCTGCCGGGACCGGCGGCGCCCCCGGGCGGGACGGGGGCGCCGGGCGGGACCGGGGCGCCGGCGGGACCGGGGCGCCGGTTCAGGCCGCCGAGGCCCCTCCGTGTTCCGCGCGGTCGCGGTGGATCGGCGTGTCCGTGCCGGTCAGGGGAAGGCCCGTGCCGCCCCGCCGGACGGCGACGATCTCCGCGACGATCGACAGGGCCGTCTCCTCCGGCGTCCGGGCGCCGAGGTCGAGGCCGATCGGGGACCGCAGCCGGGCCAGCTCCCGCGGGCTCACGCCCTCTTCCCGCAGCCGCCGTTCACGGTCCTCGTGGGTGCGGCGCGAGCCGAGCGCGCCGACGAACGCCACCGGCAGCGCGAGCGCCGCCTTCAGCAGGGGCACGTCGAACTTCGCGTCGTGGGTGAGGACGCACAGCACCGTGCGGGCGTCGGTCCGGGTGCGCCGCAGATAGCGGTGGGGCCAGTCGACGACGACCTCGTCGGCCTCCGGGAAGCGGGCCCGGGTGGCGAAGACGGGCCGGGCGTCGCAGACGGTCACGTGGTGGCCGAGGAACTTCCCGGCCCGGACCAGTGCGGCCGCGAAGTCCACCGCGCCGAAGACGATCATGCGCGGGGGCGGCACGTTCGACTCCACCAGCAGGGTCAGGCCGCCGGGGCAGTGCGAGCCGTCCTCGGCGATCTCCACCGTGCCGGTGCGCCCCGCCTCCAGCAGCGCCCCGGCCTCGGCCGCCGCCGAGCGGTCCAGTTCCCGGTGACCCCCCAGACCGCCCTCACGCGTGCCGTCGGGCCGTACCAGCAGGGCGCGGCCGAGGAGTTCGACGGGCCCCCGGACGACCCGGGCCAGGGCGGCCGGCTCGCCACGGGCGGCCGTCGCCAGGGCCGACGCCAGGGCCGGGCGGGCGGGCGCCGCGGCGCTCACCGGCGTGATCAGGACGTCGATGGTGCCGCCGCAGGTCAGACCCACGGCGAAGGCGTCCTCGTCGCTGTACCCGAACCGCTCGAGGACGCTCTCGCCGGTCTCCAGCGCCTGCCGGCACAGGTCGTACACCGCGCCCTCCACGCAGCCGCCGGAGACCGAGCCGATGACGGTGCCCGCGCGGTCGACGGCGAGGGCCGCGCCGGGCCCGCGGGGCGCGCTGCCGGCGACGGCCACCACGGTGGCCACGGCGAACTCCCGGCCCTCCGCCGTCCAGCGGTCCAGTTCCTCCGCCAGGTCAAGCATCCGGCGCTCCTCCGGCGGCCGTCAGCACGCGGTCGGGCCGGATGGGCAGGCTGCGGTGGCGTACGCCGGTCGCGTGCCAGACCGCGTTGGCGATGGCGGCCGCCGCGCCCACGATGCCGATCTCGCCGATGCCCTTGATCCCCACCGGGTCGTTCGGATCGGTGTCCTCGATCCAGTCGGCCTCGATGTGCGGCACGTCGGCGTTCGTGGCCACGTGGTAGCCGGCGAGGTCGGGGCCGACGTGACCCCCGCTGGCGCGGTCCCGGACGGCCTCCTCGTGCAGGGCCATGGAGATGCCCCAGATCATGCCGCCCAGGAACTGGCCGCGCGCGGTGAGAGGGTTGACGATCCGGCCCGCGGCGAAGATGCCGAGCATGCGGCGCACGCGCACCTCGCCGGTGCCGACGTCCACCGCGACCTCGGCGAACTGGGCGCCGAAGGAGTGCCGTTCGGCGGGCGGGAGGGCGCCGATGGCCGCGGTCGTGTCGGACCGTACGGTGATGCCCTCCGCCGGGATGTCGGTGCTGAGGGCGAGCCGCTCGCGCAGTTCGGCCGCGGCCTTGGTGACCGCCCAGGACCAGGAGCGGGTGCCCATCGAACCGCCGGCGATCATCGCCGGGCCGAAGTCGCTGTCGCCGATGCGGACCTGGACGCGCCCGGTGTCGACGTCCAGCGCGTCCGCGGCGACCAGGGTGAGCGCGGTGCGGGCACCGGTGCCGATGTCGGCCGCGGCGATACGGACGGTGAAGGTGCCGTCGGGGTGGGCGGTCGCGGTGGCGGTGGACGGCCCGGCGCCGGCGCCGAAGGAGGCCGCCGCGGTGCCGGTGCCGAGCAGCCAGCGGCCGTCCCGGCGCCGTCCGGGGCGCGGGTCGCGGTCGGCCCAGCCGAACCTGCGGGCGCCCTCGGCGAAGCAGGCGGGCAGGTTGCGGCCGGCGAAGGGCAGCCCGGAGACCGGCCCGCGGTCCGGCTCGTTGCGCAGCCGCAGTTCGATCGGGTCGATCCCGCACTTCTCGGCGAGTTCGTCCAGCGCCGCCTCCAGCGCGAACGAGCCCGGCGCCTCGCCCGGGGCGCGCATCCAGGTCGGGGTCGGCAGGTCGAGCCGCACCACGCGGTTGGCGGTGTGGTGGGCGTCGGCGTCGTACATCACCCGCGCCACGCCCGCGCTCGGCTCGACGAACTCGTGCACGGTCGAGGTGACGTTCAGCGAGGTGTGCTCCAGGGCGCGCAGCCGCCCAGTGGCGTCGGCGCCCAGCCTGACGTGCTGCGTGGTGGGGCTGCGGTAGCCGGCCAGCGAGAACATCTGACGGCGGGTCAGCACCACGCGCACCGGGCGCCGCAGGGTGGTCGCGGCCATGACCGCGGCCACCTGGTGGGCGCGCACGCCCTTGCTGCCGAAGCCGCCGCCGACGTGCTCGGAGCGCACCCGCACCGAGGCCGGGTCGAGCGAGAAGAGGTTGGCCAGCTCGCCGACGACCCAGGTGGCGCCCTGGTTGGAGTCGATCACCTCGAGCCGGCCGCCGTCCCAGCGGGCGGTCGCCGCGTGCGGCTCCATCATGTTGTGGTGCTCTTCGGGGGTGGTGTACTCGGCGTCCACGACATGGTCGGACGCGGCCAGTTCGGCGTCGAGGTCACCCTTCCCGGTCACCGCGGGCATGTGGCCCTCCACCGGGTAGGCGTCCGGGCGCCCGCCGTGGAAGTCGATGTCGTGCGGCTCCTGTTCGTAGTGCACGACGAGCGACTCGGCGGCTTCCCGCGCCTGTTCGGACGTCTCGGCGACGACGAGGGCCACCGGCCAGCCCAGGTGCGGTACCCGGTCGTGCTGGAAGACGGCGCAGGTCGGGTCCGGCCTGCCCAGCATGCCGACGTAGTCGGTCTTGACGCGCGGGGCGTTGCGGTGGTCCAGGACCGCGACGACGCCCGGCATGGCCAGGACGGCGTCGGTGTCGAGGGCGCGGACGCGGCCGCGGGCGACGGTGGAGAGCACCAGCCAGCCGTGCGCGAGGTCCGCGAAGGGGATCTCCCCCGAGTAGCGGGCGGCTCCGGTGACCTTGTCCCTGCCCTCCACGCGGGTGTGCGCGGTGCCGACGGAGGCCGCCCGCGCCTGGGCGCCGGTGGTGACGGTGGTCATCGGGCGGCCTCCTCGGCGAGTTCGGTCAGCACGGCCACCATGAGGTTGCGCATCAGGGTCACCTTGTATCCGTTGTGGGGCAACGGCCGGGCCGCCGCCAGTTCGGCGTCGGCGGCGGCGGCGAAGGTCTCGGGGCCGGCGGGCGCACCGTTCAGGACGCGTTCGGCTGCGCGGGCCCGCCAGGGGCGGGAGGCGACCGCGCCGAGGGCCAGGCGGGCGTCCCTGACGACGCCGTCCCGGACGTCGAGCGCGGCGGCGACCGAGCCGATGGCGAAGGCGTACGAGGCCCGCTCGCGCACCTTGCGGTAGCGGGAGTGGGCGGCGACCGGCGCGGGCGGCAGCGTGACGCCGGTGATCAGGGCGCCGGGCGGCAGGGCGGTCTCGCGGTGCGGGGTGTCGCCGACGGGCAGGTAGAACTCGGTCAGGGGCGACTCCCCCGGACCGTCCGCGGTCTCGAAGTGGACGACGGCGTCGAGCGCGGTGAGTGCGACCCCCATGTCCGAGGGGTGCACGGCCACGCAGTGGTCGGACGCCCCCAGGACGGCGTGATTGTGGTGCTCCCCCTGGATGGCGGGGCAACCGCTGCCGGGAGCACGCTTGTTGCAGGGTTTGGTGACGTCGGTGAAGTAGCCGCAGCGGGTGCGCTGCAGCAGGTTCCCGCCGACGGTGGCCATGTTGCGGAGCTGCCCGGACGCGCCGGCCAGCACCGCCTGCGCGAGCACCGGGTAGTGGCGCCGGACCGCGGGGTGGGCGGCGAGGTCGCCGTTGGTGACGGTCGCGCCGATGCGCAGGCCGCCGTCCGCGGTCGACTCGATCTCGTCGAGCGGCAGTTCGCGGATGTCGACGAGCCGGGCCGGCCGCTCCACACCGGTCTTCATCAGGTCGACCAGGTTGGTGCCGCCGCCCAGGAAACGCGCCTCGGGATCGGCGCCGAGCACGGCGACGGCGCCGGCCACGTCGGACGCCCGCTGGTATGCGAACTCCCTCATGCCAGGGCCTCCTTCGGCTCCGCCTCGAGGCCGGCGGAAGCGGCGCCGTCCGCACCGGCCCCGGCCGCTTGGGCCACCGCCCGGACGATCGAGACGTAGGCGCCGCAGCGGCACAGGTTGCCGCTCATCCGCTCCCGGATCTCGTCGGCGGTCAGCGGTGGCGGTCCCGCCTCGGGACTGATGTCGCCGGTGACGGCGCTGGGCCAGCCCGCCGCGTGCTCCTGGAGCACACCGATCGCCGAGCAGATCTGACCCGGCGTGCAGTAACCGCACTGGAACCCGTCCAGATCGAGGAACGCCTGCTGCACGGGGTGCAGACGGTCGCCGTCGGCGAGTCCCTCGACGGTGGTGATCTCGCGGCCCTCGGCCGCCACGGCCAGTTGCAGACAGGCCACGCTCCGGCGCCCGTCCACCAGGACGGTGCAGGCGCCGCACTGACCCTGGTCGCAGCCCTTCTTGGTGCCGGTGAGATCGAGGCGCTCGCGCAGGGCGTCGAGCAGGGTGGTGCGGTGGTCGACGGGCAGTGTGTGCTTCTCGCCGTTGATCTTCAAGGTGATGACACTGGACGTCGATGAGGCCATGAGCAGCTTCTTTCGCATTTCCAGGAAGATGGGGGGGTGGCCCGGCAGCGGGTGCCGGACGGGGTGGAGAGTGCGTGGTGCGGGCTGTTGCCGCGGGGGCGAAGCGGGATGGGGAGCGCTTGGACCTGAAGGGCGGACGCGGACTGCCGCGGGTTCGCGGACCCGGCTATCGTGGACGTACCGGACAGCTGTCCGCTACCTGGAAAACGTAACGGACAGCTGTCCGGTTAGCAAGGGCGAGGTTCGGCCACGGACCTGCGAGGAGGACACGGGTGCCCCCGATGGACGAACCACCCCGGCGCTCGGACGCGCAGCGCAACCGCGAGCGCATTCTGGAGGTGGCCCTCGTGGAGCTGACGCACTGCGCCGACGCCCCGCTGAGCGTGATCGCCAAGAAGGCGGGCGTCGGACAGGGCACGTTCTACCGGAACTTCCCCAACCGCGAGGCGCTGGTCCTGGAGATCTACCGGCACGAGATCGAGCAGGTCGCGGGCAGCGCGGCCCAGCTGCTGCGGAACCGGCCGCCCGACGAGGCCCTGCGCGCCTGGATGGACCGGCTCGCCGAGTTCGCCATGGCCAAGGCCGGCCTGGCGGACGCGATCCGCCAGGTCACCGGCGCACCGGGCAGCCCCGCCAAGCCCACGCACACTCCGGTGACCTCCGCGGCCGAGGTGCTGCTGCGCGCCGGCGAGGAGGCGGGCACGATCCGCCCGGGCATCACGGCGGAGGACTTCATGCTGGCCATCGCGGGCCTGTGGCAGCTCGACCCGCACGACGACTGGCGCACGCGCGCCGCCCGGCTCCTCGACCTCGTCATGGACGGCCTGCGCGCGGGAGCGCCCGGAACACGGGGCGGTGAAGCGCGTACGGACGGGTGAAGGGCGTACGGACGGGTGGACGGCGTACGGACGGGTGGACGGCGTACGGACGGGTGGACGGCGTACGGACGGGTGGACGGCGTACGGACGGCTAGCCGGTGCGCCTGGTCGGCCCGCGCGGCAGGCCGGCCCGCGCGGCAGGCGGGCTCGTGGGGCGCCTGTCCGCACCGCACCACCGGGTGCGGTGCGGAGATCACCCGCGGGTACGGTGACGCGTAAGCCAGCCGGACGACCCGCCCGGCCGGCCGGCGGCCCCGGCGATCCCGGGCGGCCGGCCGCCGGGGCCGTCCCGATCCGCCTCCGGGAGGTCACCGCCCATGTCCGAGACCACGACCGTCACCGGCACCGACTGCCCGGCGGCAGCCGGCACCCGCGACGCGCCCGTCCTCGCCGAGGTCGTCCGGTCCGGTTTCGTCGAGGGCCGGCACCGCGGCAGCCTGGTGCTGCTGGCGGCGGACGGCACGGTGGAACTGGCGCTCGGCGACGTGACGTCCCCCGTCTTCCCGCGCTCCGCCAACAAGCCGATGCAGGCGGCCGGCATGCTGCGGGCGGGGCTGCGGCTCACGGGTGAGCGGCTGGCCGTGGCGGCCGGCAGCCACTCGGGCGAGTCCTTCCACCGCGATCTCGTGCGCACGATGCTCGACGAACACGGTCTGAGCCCCCGCGACCTGCGGTGCCCACCCGCCCTGCCCCTGGACCAGGAGGAGCAGGAGCGGTACCTGGCGGCGGGCGCGCGTCGCGATCCGGTGGCGATGAACTGCTCCGGCAAGCACACGGCGATGCTCGCCGCGTCCGCGCTGCGCGAGTGGCCGCTGGAGTCCTACCTGGACCCGGGGCACCCGCTGCAGCGGCTCATCCGGACGGCGGTGGAGGAGGCGGCCGGGGAGCGGGTGGCGGCGGTCGGCACCGACGGCTGTGGCGCACCCCTCATGGCGATCGGCCTGACCGGCCTCGCCCGCGCCTTCCGTTCCTACGTCCTGGCCGAACCCGGCACGCCCGAGCGGCAGGTCGCCGACGCCATGCGCGCGCACCCCGAGTACGTCGCCGGCACCCGCCGTCACGACACCTGGCTGATGCGGGAGTTGCCGGGCACCCTGTCGAAGGTGGGCGCGGAGGCCGTCCAGGCGCTCGCACTGCCGGACGGACGCGCCCTGACACTCAAGATCGAGGACGGCGGCGCCCGGGCCCTCGGACCGGTCCTGGCCCGCGCGCTCCAGCTGGCCGGCGTGACGGCGCCGGTCGTCACTCGCGTGGGCCGCGCGCCGCTGCTGGGCGGCGGGGTACAGGTGGGAGAGGTCCGGGCGGTGTTCTGAGCCGCGCGGGCGGGCAGCCGCCCGAGGACGCGTGCGGAGGGGCCGGGTCGGCTATGACTTCACGAAATCGAGGATCACGGGGTTGAGGACGTCCGGGTGGACGGACAGCATCCCGTGCGGGTACCCCTCATAGCTTTTCAGGGTCGCGTTGCGGAGGATCTCAGCGCTCTTCGGCCCCGCGTCCGCGTAGGGCACGACCTGGTCGTCAGTGCCGTGCATGACGAGCACCGGCACATCGATCTTCTCCAGGTCCTCGGTGAAGTCCGTCTCGGAGAAGGCCTTGATGCACTCGTAGTGCGCGTTGGCGGCACCCATCATCCCCTGCGCCCACCACCGGTCTATGAGCCCCTGGTTCACCTCGGCGCCGGGCCGGTTGAAGCCGTAGAAGGGCCCGGACGCCACGTCGATGTAGAACTGGGCGCGGTTGGCGGCGAGTCCGGCGCGCAACTCGTCGAAGACCTCCACCGGGGTCCCTTCGGGGTTGCTCTCCTTCTTGATCATGACGGGCGGCACCGCCGACACGATCACCGCCTTGGCGACGCGACCGGGCTCGGCCCGCGCGACGTAGTGGACCACTTCACCGCCTCCGGTGGAGTGTCCGATGTGCACCGCGTCCCGCAGGTCCAGTGCGTCGGTCACGGCGGCCACGTCCGCCGCGTAGGTGTCCATCTCGTGGCCCGACGACGGCTGGCCGGAGCGCCCGTGCCCACGACGGTCGTGCGCGACGACCCGGTAGCCCTTGGAGAGGAAGTACAGCAGCTGGTTGTCCCAGTCGACGTAACTCAGGGGCCACCCGTGGTGGAAGACGAGCGGTGTCGCGTCCCTCGGCCCCCAGTCGACGTAGAAGATGCTCGTGCCGTCCGCAGTGGTGACCGTGCCCATGGGGTGTCCCTTCCGGGTGGTTGGTTATGCGCTTCTCAACACTTCTGCCGTTCGCCCTGTGCTCCGCCGACCGGCGGACAGCCGGCCGGAGCCGGTCGTGCGCGGGCCCGCACGGGCTCGCGGTGGTCCACGGCAGTCGTCACGTCCGTGTCCTTGGCGACATGCTCCGCTGTTCCGAGACCGGCCGCTGAGCACAGCAGCGGCTCTCGCACGGGTCGGCCGCGCCGGACGCCTTTTCCAGGGTGCGTCCGTCCAGGAGGGGCGGCAAATCCGCGGGCGGGCGCGAGCCGCGAGTCGATGAGACCGTGGACGGGGCGGCCGGCGCCGGCGGGGCCCGCCCGTGGCGTTGTCGGCACCCGGTCCGCGTCGCGTCCGGTGTACGCCCGTACAGCAGCGGTCGTCCCCGCTGTCAGGGCCTGATCACGCTGGACGTCCTGGCGTCGCGGTAGCCCTCGAATCGCTCGCGGACTCCCGGGACCGGCTCGGCACACCGCGGCCCCTCTCGCGTCGGGCCCTGCCACGCAGCGGCGTGATCGGCTTCCAGGGACCGCGCCCGCCTTGTAGGACTGGAGTTCTGATCATGGGACAGCTTGACGGAAAGACCGCCGTCGTCACCGGTGGCACCAGCGGCATCGGACTGGCCGGCGCCAAGCGCTTCGCCGCCGAGGGCGCGGACGTGTTCATCACCGGGCGACGGCAGGCGGTGCTGGACGCCGCACTGGCCGAGGTGGGCCCGACCGCCACCGGCGTCCGGAGCGACGTCTCCGATCCGGCCGACATCGACCGCCTCTACGCCGTCGTCGCCGACCAGGGGCGGCACGTGGACGTGCTGTTCGCCAACGCGGGCGGCGGTGAGTTCGCCACCCTGGAGCAGGTCACCGAGGAGCACTTCGACACCACTTTCGGCATCAATGTGCGGGGCACCCTCTTCACCGTCCAGAAGGCGCTGCCGCTGCTGAACGACGGTGCGTCGGTGATCCTCACCGGCTCCACCGCGGCGGCCTCCGGTGGCGAGGCGTTCGGCGTCTACGCCGCGTCCAAGGCGGCCATCCGTTCGTTCTCCCGTACCTGGGCCAACGAGCTCAGGCACCGGGGGATCCGTGTCAACACCCTCGTTCCCGGCCCCATCGAGACGCCCGGGAACGCCGGCCTCGCCCCCGAGGCGGACGATGCGGCCGCGCTGTGGGGCTTCTTCGCCAGCCAGGTGCCGCTGGGCCGCATGGGCCGCCCCGACGAGGTGGCCGCCGCGGCCCTCTTCCTCGCCAGTGACCAGAGCAGCTTCGTCACCGGTACCGAACTCTTCGTCGACGGCGGCCTCAACCAGATCTGATCCGAGAGGGGGCTGCTCGAACGCCGGGGGGACGGCCGGGCATGACGGTGCTGCCGCCGAGGTGCCGGTGAGGGGGGACCCGGCCGGTTTCGCATGACGAAGTGCCGCAGGCGGTGCCGGAAGGTGACGGCACCGCCTGCTGGTGTCTCCGGGGTGGGTCAGAAGGTGGGCTGGGTGTCGGCGGTCCCGACGGTCAGGCCGGCGCTGAAGACCTTGGTCTTGAGAGTGGTGTTGAGGGCGCCGGCTGCTTCCTTGGTGAGCTTGAGGGTGACGTCGGTGGCCTGGGCCTTGTGATCGCCGAGCTTCACATGGGCGGTCGTCAGGTCGAGCTCGAAGACGGGCACACGGGTTTTGGTGCCGGCGACGAGGCCCGTCAGCCTGCCCTTGGTGAGGTCGATGGTGAAGTTCTTGACCTCCAGAGAGCGGCCGTTGAAGACGTTGGTGAACTTGAGGCCGCCCCGGTGCTTGATCTTTCCGCCGAGGGGGCTGGTGGTCAGCGAGCCGCCCGTCACGGGGTAGGTGGCCCTCAGCGTGGGCCGGCCACCGAGGGTGCTGAGGCTGGGCTTGCCGGGGCGGGTGACGATCGGGGCGATTCCGTTGGACAGCAGCGCCTCGGCGATCGCCGGAGCCACCGTCACGGAGGTGTGGCCGCCCTTGATGTGAACGGTGTGCGGCGTCGCCGAGGCGGTGGGCGCTGCGATCACCACAGCCGCGACAGCAGACGCGGCGGAGACAAGTACGGTGCGGGTCATGGCAGTTCACTCCTGAGCCGTGTTGTACCGGGTGAAGCGGATGACGGGGACGTATTCCGCCACCGCCGCGGGAGTGGATGCAGCCGACAGCCCAGCGGTTCGCCCGCGGAGGATGGGTCCGACTCGCACCTGATCCGCAGCATCGGGGAGTTGCCTCATCCCCAGCTGCAGGGAGTTGCCGTCGGCGCTGAAGCCCTGGCCCTTCTTGACCGTTTCGGAACTCCGCAACCGAAACGGGCTCAGGAGCGGAATCGCTTTTCGACTCATCCACTGGATCTCAGGCTGGAAGGAAGGCCGTCATGGGCGTTGGCACGGCACGGGCCCGCGAACGGGGTCCTCGTGGGCACGGATGCTGAAATCGGCGGTGTTTCATGAGCAGGCCCGGGCCGGGGAACTCCCTGCGGAAATGGACCAGGGAGGAGTGGACCGATGACGGCGCTCTGGCCCGGGTCTGAGGTACTGGCGGCTGGAGCCGCGACGGTGACCGGACCATGGTCCGACGATCTGCTGGCCCAAGGCTTCGCCGAGGGGGATGAGGCGTGTCTGACCGAGGCTTACCGGCGCTGGGGAGCTCTGCTGTTCACCATCGCCTTCCGCAAGCTCGGTGATTCCGAAGAGGCCAAGGATGTCACCCAGCAGGTGTTCGTCGGAGCGTGGAGGGGCCGTCAGGGCTTCGATCACGACCGTGGCTCGCTCAAGACGTGGCTCGTGGGCATCACGCACAAGAAGATCGCCGACGCACTGGAGCGACGGTCGCGGAATCTGCGGAACCACGATGCCGTCGCCACGTTCGCGTCTCCCGGCGACGAGGCGAACTCCGCCGCGGCAGCGGATGCGGTGGTCGACCACATCGTGGTCATGGACGAGCTCGTCCAGTTGCCCGCGCCTCAGCAGACAGTGCTGAGAATGGCGTTCTACGACGACTTGAGCCAGTCGCAGATCGCCGAGCGGACGGGCATGCCGCTGGGAACGGTCAAGAGTCATACACGGCGCGGGATGATGCGCTTGAAGCATCGACTGGAGGTGGACGGTGAAGCACACTGATGAGGGGACGCTGGCCCTGATGGCGCTCGGAGAGCTCCCTTCAGGCAGCGACGACCTCCACCTGCGGACCTGTCCGGCCTGTCGCGGTGAACTCGAAGCGCTCCGGCGCGTCGTCACGGCGGCTCGGGCGCCGGAGTCCGAAGACATCGGACTCCTCCAGCCACCCGCGGAGTTGTGGACCGGGATCGCGACCGAACTCGCCCTCACGCGAGCGCCTGCCGGCGCTGTCACCGCAGTCGGCGAAGCACCTGACGCGGTCCCCGCGGAGAAGGAAGAGCGCGTCGGCTCTCCCGCCGAACGCGGTGCGCCCACCCCACGAGCAGCGCGTCGGCCGCTGCTTTCGCGCCGAGCGCGCTTCAGTGTCGTCCTGGCCGCGTGCGCGGCACTGCTCGGCGCCACGGCGGGGAGCGCGGTCACGTGGTGGGTGACTCGCGGGGCCGGCGAGACGGCCGCCGCCCGCACCAGGGCGCTCGACTCCCTGCGACCCGCGTCGACGGGCTACGCGAGTCTCCGCGGTACGGGAGCGCACCGCAGCCTGACCGTCCAGGTCAAGGGGCTTCCCATGACCTCGGGCTACTTCGAGGTGTGGCTCATGGACCGCTCCCACACGAAGCTCGTGTCCATGGGGGCCCTGGACCCGGACGGAAAGGCCGTCCTGCCGGTGCCGGAGAACATCGACCTCAGGGAGTACTCGGTCGTCGACGTCTCCGTACAGCCCTACAACGGCAAGCCCGATCACTCCGGCAAGAGCATCGTCCGTGGGCCCTACGCCGGTTGAGGACCGGGGGCCCGCGGCGGGAGGCAGCGGCGCCCGCGCGGCCGCCGGTGACGGTCCTGCCTCGCCGCTGCCGCCGCGACCAGGTGCCGTGTGGCGGGCCGGCACACGATCACCCGAGTGACCCGGCGCAGGCGTCGCAGCGCGGCTCGCCGGCACAGGACGACGCCGTGCGCACGCGTGGACCGAATGGCCCCTCAGCACTCGCGGACTCCGGCCGGCTGCCCTGAGGCTGGACTATCACTTCGGCCGAGCCAGGGAGCGAACCTGCGATGATCGTCAAGAAGCTGCACGAATCCGGCATCCGGGCCGAGCACGCCTACACCGCCGCATTCGTCTCCATCGGTCTGTCCGTCATCTCCTGGGCCGCCTCCCTCCAGGTGGAGAAGAAGGGCGAGGAGCGCGCCGACCGGTGGGGCATCTTCGTCGGAGAATGGGCCCCCACCTTCTTCGGTCTGGGGCTGGCCCTGTCCACTTACGAGTAGGGCCAACGGTCACCGGGGACCGCAGGGTGGTGGCGGCGCGTGAAAAGGGCCGGCCTCGGATGGCTGCGCGACTAGGATGGACGGCGACATCGCGTGTCGGTCACCGGCCGGGTGAGGCATGGAGGTGTCGGGACATGCCTTCGGAGGCATTCCTTGTCAGTCGAGTTGAACCACACCATCGTCCACGCCCGGGACAACCGGGAGTCCGCGGAATTCTTCGCGAACCTGCTCGGTCTTGAGATCACCGCCGAGTGGGGTCCGTTCGTCGCGGTCGCCCTGAGCAACGGCGTCACCCTGGACTTCGCCACCGTCCCCGCGGACAGCATCACCCCCCAGCACTACGCCTTCCTGATCTCCGAGGAGGAGTTCGACGCGGCGTACGCGAAGATCAGAGAGCGCGGCATCGAGCACTACGCCGACCCCCGCCGGCAGCAGCCCGGCACGATCAACCACAACGACGGTGGCCGCGGCGTGTACTTCATGGACCCGGCGGGCCACGCCATGGAACTCATCACCGTGCCGTACGGCGGCTGGACCTCATAACCACATGCGCCGAGGGCCGCGCTCCCAGCGTGGAGTGCGGCCGCGGTCGGTCAGGAGCACATCGGGCGGGCATGCTGCCACGGAGCGCGATCGCGAGCCGATTGGGCTCAACCCGGTGCCGCGTCAGTGGGATTGGGCGCGCCATTCGAAGAGCAGGATGGTCGCGTCGTCCCGCAGCTGGTTGCCCTGGTAGTCGAGGATGGCGTGGATGAGCAGCCGCAGTACCTCCGCCGGGCGCTCGCCGGCGGCGTTGGACCGGATGATGAAGTCGGTGAACCGGTCGAGACCGAACTCTCCACCGCTCGCGTCCCGGGCCTCCACGACGCCGTCGCTGTAGAGCAGGACGCAGTCGTCCGGTTCGAGTTCCGTCTCCTGCACCTGCCGTTCCGCCGGGGCGAGTGAGCCGGCCAGCCCCAGCGGCGGCTGCGGAGGACTGTCCAGCGCACCGGCCAGAACCTTGCCGGCGCGGATCAGCAGCGGTGGTGGGTGACCGCAGTTGGCCCAGCGCAGCAGCCCGGTCTCCGCGTCGAACTGGCTCAGCACTCCGGTGCAGAAGTGGTCGGGCAGCCACTGGGCGAGCGCCTGGTCGACGGAGCTGACGACGTCGACCAGGGAAGCACCGCGGCGGCGGGCGTTGCGCGCCGCGGCCATCGCGACCGAGACGGTCAGGCCGGCCGTCAGATCATGGCCCATGGCGTCGAGGATCGCGGAGTTCAGTTTGTTCTTGATCACCGAGTGATCGAAGGCATCACCGGCTATCTCGTACGCCGGTTCGAGAACCGCCGTCGAGACGCATCTGCTGGATCCGATGGTGCGCGGCGGCATGAAGGCGCGCACCATCTCCGCGGGCAATTGCATGGGCGTGGTGCGGGTGCGGGCGACGAGCCAGTCGCTGTAGGCACGCTTGGACGTGATCAGCATGGCGAACAGATGGGCCAGCATCCGGCTGCGGCGCATCAGTACGCTGTCGAGCGAGGCGGTTCCCACACCCAGCACGCCGAGCCGCTCCGCGCCGTCGACGAGAGGTATCCAGACCATCAGACTGTCGGCGGATTCCGCCACGCGCGGGGAGAGTGTGCGATAGGCCCAGCCGGCCGACGAATGGTCCACCAGCAGCGGTTCCGAAGTCTCTTCGAGTGGGATGAGCAGCCGTTGTTGCAGGTCGGCCAGGTAGATCTGCGCTGTGTCCAGTCCGACGGCCGAAGCGCATTGGTTGGCCAGTGCGGGCAATTCGACCGGCAGGGCCGTCTGCGCCTCGGTTATCAGCTGCTCCAGCCGGCTCTCGTCCAGCACGGGCCCGGGATGGGCGGACCCGTGAAATGGGTCCGACACGGGGATCACCCCCTCACTCCCCCAGTCTCACATTGATCCCGTCCCGTCACCCGGCCGCTCTGCCGAAGCTGCCCACAGGCGCTCAGGCGCTCACGGGTGGGAGCCAGGTCATGACTCCTTGCGACTGCCCCTTTCCCCCAGGTCAGGACTGCCCGCGGCATCAGCACCACGAAAACGGACGACGGCCGTGAACCGGGCTCACCACCGGTGAACCGGGCTCACGGCCGTGGACCGGACTCAGTTCGCCGTGGAGGAAGCCCGGCGCGGCAGCTTCCAGCCGGGGCGCGGGAAGTGGCAGGTGTAGCCGTTCGGGTAGCGCTCCAGGTAGTCCTGGTGCTCGGGCTCGGCCTCCCAGAAGTCGCCGACGGGCTCCACCTCGGTGACCACCTTGCCCGGCCACAGTCCGCTCGCCTCGACGTCGGCGATCGTGTCCACCGCGACGCGGTGCTGCTCCTCGTCCGCGTAGTAGATGGCGGACCGGTAGCTGCGCCCGATGTCGTTGCCCTGGCGGTCCTGCGTCGTCGGGTCGTGGATCTGGAAGAAGAACTCCAGGATGTCGCGGTAGCTCGTGGCCGCGGGATCGAAGAGGATCTCGATGGCCTCGGCGTGGTCGCCGTGGTTGCGGTAGGTGGCGTGGGGCGTGTCACCGCCGGAGTAGCCGACCCGTGTCGACACGACGCCGGGCTGCTTGCGGATCAGGTCCTGCATGCCCCAGAAACAGCCGCCGGCCAGTACGGCTCGCTGGGTTCCCACTGTCATCGCTCGCTCCCTCGCCCTGCTGCTTGTACGTTCCTCCAGCCTAAGGTCGCGACCGGCCGGGATATTCCCGGGGCCGGGCGCCGGCCCGCGCGTGCCGCCGGCTCCGGCCGTACCCGCCCGGACCGGCGCGGCGCCACGGCCCTTCGGCGGTAGTTCCGGCCTGCCGGCAGGCGTGTCGATTGACAGCCGCGGCATCCTCGCGGACGCTCGCCGCATGCCGATCGAGACCTCCCCCGCCGGACCGCCGGCGCCCCCGCCCCGGGCCCGCGGCATCCCGCGGGAGACCGGCGCGCCCGGACACCGGCAGGGGCGGTGACGGCCGGTTCGCCCGCGCCCGGCGGTCCGGCCGGCGGCGGGCATCACGGCGACGGGCACTACGGGGAGGACCTCTTCGAGCCGAAGCATCCCGGGGAGGCCGAGCGGATCGACGCGGCCGCACTGGCCTACGACCCCGTCACCACCGGCCGGCTCCGGGCGCTCGGCGTGGCGCACGGCAGCCGCTGCCTGGACGTGGGAGCCGGCACCGGCACGGTGACCCGCTGGCTGCTCGAGGAGCCGGGAGCGGCGGAGGTCGTCGCGCTGGACCGGGACACCGGCGGCCTGGCCGGACTGGTCGATCCCCGGGTCCGGGTGCTGACCGCCGACCTCACGGACGAGAGCCTGGCGCCCGGCACCTTCGACCTGATCCACGCCCGGTTCGTCCTCATGCACCTGCGCGAGCGCCGCGCGATCATCTCCCGGCTCGCCGGATGGCTCAACCCCGGAGGCCTGCTGGTGCTCGCCGACGCCGTCGAGGTGGCGGATCCGCAGGACGCCTCCTCCGCCTACCGCCGGGTCATGGACGCCATGTGGCGGGCCCTGAAGTCGACGATCGGCACCGACACCTCCTCCGTCCCGGCGTACCCGCGCTTCCTGCGGGAGGAGGGGCTGCGCGACGTCGCCGCCGAGCTCTACTGCCCGCCGCTGGTCGCGGGCAGCCCGCTCGCCGCCTTCTGGTCCGAGACGTGGAGCCGGATGCGGCCGGATCTGGAGGAGACCGGCCTCGTCGACGGCGCCGTCGTCGACGAGGCGCTCGCCTACCTCGCATCGCCCGGGTTCGCCGAACTGGGTCCCGGCATGCTGATGGCCTGGGGACGGCGGCCCTGAGACGCGGGACCGGCCGGCGACGATGCGTCACCGGCCGGTCTCGGTACGGGCGCTCAGCGTCTGCGGGACCAGCCGGAGCCGATACCCGCCACGTGCAGCGCCAGTGCGGTCAGCCCCAGCAGCATGACGTTGACCGAGGAGAACGCGTGGTTGGTGCTGAGATCCGCCGCGTTGATGAGGAACGCGATGAAGAAAAGTACTGCCGCGCCTATGCCGAGCATGGGTGGATTCCTCTCCTGAGAAGTTCCGTTCCCTGCCCCGTCTGCCCCCTGCGCGGCGAGGCAGACGCACCGAACCGCCCGTTCCTCGGCCCGTGCGGGCCCGGCCCGGTCCGCCCGCCGTCGATGCGGCGTGCGGACCGGGCCGGGGACGGTCACGGCGGCGACTGCGGGCAGCGGTGCGACGGTTCGCGGGGAGGCGCCCGCCGCCGCTGCCCGGGGGTCAGGCGCAGCCCGCCACGACCGCCCGCGACGCGTCGTCGATCAGGGCGTCCTGAGCCGCCTTCAGACGCCGCACGTCGGGCTTGGTCACCTTGCGGTCGTACGTCATCAGGCCGTTGAGCTCGCCCTCGACGTCCGAGATCTGCGTGTACACGGCGCCGTTGCCGCCCTTGCAGGCCAGCGCGTGCACCTCACCGAGCTTCTTCAGGTAGTCGTCGGTGTAGGTGCTGGGGTCGACGTCCACGTACGACTGCTGCACCGACCATGCGTGACCGGGCACCGCGAGCCCGAGACCGCCGTACTCGCCGGCGACGAGGGCGCGCCGGCCGTCCGGGTGCGGGGGCAGGGCCGGGCTCGGATAGCCGTGCTCGTCCATGATGTCGCCGGCTCCGCCGTCCGCGCCCAGGTTGAGGCCGGACATGTTGTTCACCAGGCGGGTGGGGTCCCATGCCTTGGCCTGGGAGGCGACGCGGCCGATGTCGTACTGGCCCCAGCCCTCGTTGAAGACCACCCACATGACGACCGACGGGCTGCTGATGTGCTCGTCGATCATCTGCTTCATCTCCCGCTCGTACTCGGCGCGGGCGGCGGTCGACGGGTTCACCCCGGCGGTCATGGCCGGCATGTCCTGCCACACCAGCAGGCCGAGCCGGTCGGCCCAGTAGAACCAGCGGTCGGGCTCGACCTTGATGTGCTTGCGGACGGAGTTGAAGCCCATCCGCTTGTGCATCTTCAGGTCGTAGGCCAGGGCCTCGTCGCTGGGCGCGGTGTGCAGGCCGTCGGGCCAGAAGCCCTGGTCGAGGGTGGCCATCATGAAGACCGGCTTGCCGTTGAGGACGGTGCGCGGCACGCCGTTCACCTTCTCCACGGCGATGGAGCGCATACCGAAGTAGCTGCCCACGCGGTCGTCGCCGACCTTCACCTTGAGGTCGTAGAGGAACGGGTCGTCCGGCGACCACAGACGGGGCTTCGGGATCTTCAGGGTGAGCGGCTGCCCGGTGCTGCCGGTGACCGTGGCCACCTGGCGCTTGCCGTCGTACGCGGTCGCGGTGACCGGTACTCCGTCGCGCACGCCCTGCGGTTCGACGGTGAGCGTGCCGGTGTCCACGTGCGGGGTCAGCTTGAGCTGGTCGACGTGGTCGGCGGCGACGGGCTCCAGCCACACGGTCTGCCAGATACCGGACGACGGGGTGTACCAGATGCCGCTCGGGTCCAGGCGCTGCTTGCCCATCGGCGGGTTCTCGCCACCCGAGGCGTCCGTCGGGTCGTAGACGCCGACGATCAGTTCCTGGGTGCGGCCGGGCTTGAGGGCGTCGGTGATGTCGGCGCTGAACTTGTCGTAGCCGCCCTTGTGTTCGGCGACCTTGGTGCCGTTGACGTAGACCTCGGCCTGCCAGTCGACGGCGCCGAAGTTGAGCTGGAGCCGCTTGTGGTCACCGATCTTCCAGCCGGCCGGGACGGTGAAGGTGCGGCGGTACCACATGCGGTCCTCGTGCCGTTCGATGCCCGAGAGCTGGGACTCGACGGGGTACGGGACGAGGATCCGCTCGCCGAGGGTGCGGCCCACGGGCGGCTGCTCGCCCGCCTTGGCGGCGGCGAACTGCCAGCTCCCGTTGAGGTTGCGCCAGGCGTCACGGGTCAACTGCGGCCTGGGGTACTCGCGGTGGGCGTTGGCCGGGGTGACGTCGTCGGCCCACTTGGTGCGCAGCTCGTAGGTCGAGTGGTTGGCGCCGCTGCTCCAGAAGGCGCTGACAACGTTGCCGTCCTTGCTCGTCAGGCCGCCCTCGCCGTCGTAGCGGACGTCCGCGAGGCCGGGCGCGGTGCCGGACTTGTTGCCGACGACGGGTTCCTTCAGGGCGACCAGCAGCGCTCTGGGATCGTCCGGGTCGAGCCGGGCGGTGCCCAGCGGCCAGGTGGCGCCGCCGATGACGGCGTCGAGGTGGCCGGACAGCGCCGTGGCGGGCTTGGCCAGCGTCTGGGCGAAGTCGAGCCGCAGGGTGCGGCCGTCCTTCAGGACGGTGGTGGCGATGGCGCCGTCGTAGGCGTAGCCCTCGGGCAGCAGGAACGCGGACTGCGGTACGGCGGTCTTGGTGCCGCCGGGCGGGGTCCAGCGCAGGTGGAGGTTGGAGCCCCCGTAGTGCTCGAAGTACTCGACCTTGATGTCGTAGGCCTTGCCGGCGGTCAACTCGACCGGAGCGCCGGTCTGTTCGCGGTCCCAGTCGTCGACCCAGTGGTCGATGACGAGCTTGCCGTCGACCCAGAGGCGGAATCCGTTGTCGCCGATGATCGAGAACGTGGTGGCGCCGGTCTTCTCGGGCACGATCCGGCCGGTCCAGCGGACGCTGACGTCGTCGGACTGGCCGGTGGCCGAGTTCAGGCGGGACTCCAGGGAGTCGAAGTCGAGCTTCGGGTCGAAGCCGGTGGCCTTGAGCCGGTCGAAGTCGAAGGCTCCGGGGGCGGACTGGGTGTAGTACTCGCCCTTGAGACCGTGGACCGCGACGGGGTCGTCCGCCGCGGTGGCGGTGGGCGCCGCGGTCAGGCCGGCCACGCCGAGGGCGGCCGCCAGGAGCAGTGACAGGCGATGTCGGAGTGATCTGATGCGCACGGATCTCCCTATGGCTGAGGAAGGGTGGCGGCTTGTTGCTTCAGTCTGTACAACGTTGGAAGCACGGCAGTTGGCATGAGAGCACGGCTCCCGGCCGCTGTCCAGAGTCATGACATGGCTCCGCCCTTCGGAGCTCCCATCGATGCCGAGGAGATCCCCTTGCGGGTCAGCCTGAAGGACGTGGCCGAGCGGGCCGGCGTCTCGATCAAGACCGTGTCCAACGTCGTGAACAACTATCCGCACGTCACACCGGGTATGCGGGCCCGGGTGCAGGAGGCCATCGACGAGCTGGGCTACCGGCCGAACCTGACCGCGCGGCACCTGCGCAAGGGCCGCACGGGCATCATCGCGCTGGCCGTGCCGGAGCTGGGCAACCCGTACTTCGCCGAACTCGCCGGCGCGGTGATCGACGCGGCGGCGGAGCACGAGTTCACCGTGCTGCTGGACCACACCCGCGGCAGACGGGAGCAGGAGGTGCTGGTCAGCCAGGGCTTCCGGGCCCGGGTGATCGACGGGCTCATCCTCAGCCCGCTGGAGCTGGAGGCCGAGGACCTGCAGGGGCGGTCCGACGACGTGCCACTGGTGCTGCTCGGCGAGCGCGAGTACGACGCCCCGCACGACCACATCGCCATCGACAACGTGGCCGCCGCCCGGGCCGCGGTACGCCATCTGCTGGGCCGGGGCCGCACCCGGATCGCCTACCTGGGCGCCCGTACGGACTCCGCGAACCGCCCGGCCCACCTGCGACTCGTCGGCTGGCGGCAGGAGCTGGCGGCGGCCGGGGTGCCGGCGCCGGACGACCTGGTGGTCCCGGTCGGCGGCTGGGACCGGGACGACGGCGCCCGGGCCATGGCCGAACTGCTCGACTCGGGCGTACGGCCGGACGCGGTGTTCGCGCTGAACGACCTGATCGCGATCGGCGCGATGCGGGTGCTGCACGAGCGGGGTCTGCGGGTGCCGTGGGACGTCGCCGTGGTCGGTTTCGACGACATCGCCGAGGGCCGGTTCGGCGCGGTGTCGCTGACCACGATCGCACCGGACAAGCAGGCCATCGCACGGATGGCGGTGGGCTCGCTGCTGCGCAGTCTCGCCGGACGCGAAGAGCCCGGCGGACGCGAACTCACCGCGGAGTTCCGGCTGGTGGAGCGGGAGAGCACGCTGGGACGACGATGAGAGGCGACGCCGGGCGCCCGGCCGGGATTTCGGACGGGAGGGTTTACAGCGCTCTTCCAACGATGTAAAAACCTCCCCTGAAACGACGTGCACGCCGAGTTGACCGCAAGAACCGTCCTACCCCCGTGAGCGCTTACGGCGCGCCGGGGCCACGCCGTTTGGGGACTTGCATGAAGCCCACAGCACCACTGCGTCGCGCCTGTACGCGGACCCTGCTCGCCGCCGGTCTCGCCACGAGCCTGGCCCTGATGGCCGGATGCGCCAAGTCGGAGGACGACTCCGGCGGCGACAAGGCCGCCTCGCAGGACAAGGACGCCGGCCAGGTCGTCGCCTCGCCGAGCGGCGGTTCCGGACCGACCTGCGCCATCGACGCCTACGGCGGCAAGAAGCTGGACCTGAAGTCCGCGACCGTCGGGTTCTCCCAGTCCGAGAAGGAGGCCAACCCCTTCCGGATCGCGGAGACCGCCTCCATCAAGGCGGAGGCGCAGAAGCGGGGCGTCAAACTGCTCACCGCCAACGCCCAGTCGCAGTTCTCCAAGCAGATCAGCGACGTCCAGGACCTCATCGCCAAGGGCGCCGACCTGCTGGTCATCGCTCCGCTCAACTCGGACGGCTGGGAACCGGTGCTGCGCACCGCGGCCGCCAAGCACATCCCGATCGTCACGGTGGACCGCAAGATCAACGCCACGGCCTGCAGGGACTACGTGAGCTTCATCGGCTCCGACTTCGTCGAGCAGGGCAAGCGGGCGGCCGACCAGATGATCGCGGCGACCGGCGGCAAGGGCGAGATCGCCGTCCTGCTCGGCGCGGCCGGCAACAACGTCACCACCGAGCGCACCAAGGGCTTCGAGGACCGCGTCAAGGAGAAGGCCCCCGGCCTGAAGATCGTGTTCCGGCAGACCGCCGAGTTCGCCCGGGAGAAGGGCCAGTCGGTCACCGAGAACCTGATCCAGTCCAAGCCGGGGATCAAGGGCATCTACGCCGAGAACGACGAGATGGGCCTCGGCGCGGTCAACGCCCTCAAGAGCGCGGGCAAGAAGCCCGGTGACGTCAAGATCGTCACCATCGACGGCACGCGCAACGCCGTGCAGGGCATCGTGGACGGCTGGATCTCCGGTGTGATCGAGTCCAACCCGCGTTTCGGGCCGCTGGCGTTCCAGACCCTGGACAGCTTCACCCAGGGCCAGAAGGTGGCCCAGGACATCGTCATCCAGGACAGCTCCTACACCGAGGCCAACGCCAAGTCCGACCTGGGCAAGGCCTTCTGAGATGCTCACGGTCACCGGACTGTGCAAGACCTTCCCCGGCGTTCGGGCGCTGTCCGAGGTGGACTTCACCGCCCGCGCCGGGGAGGTGCACGCCCTGGTGGGCGAGAACGGCGCCGGCAAGTCGACCCTGATCAAGGTGCTCACCGGCGTGTACCAGCCCGACGCCGGCGAGATCTCCCACGACGGCGTTCCGGTACGCTTCGCCACCCCGCTGCAGGCGCAGCAGGCGGGCATCTCCACCATCTACCAGGAGGTCAACCTCGTCCCGCTGATGAGCGTGGCCCGCAACCTGTTCCTCGGGCGTGAGCCACGCGGCCGGCTGGGGCTGATCGACTTCCGCCGGATGCACCGGGAGGCGGCGGACACCCTGCGTGGCCTCGGCATCCGGGTCGACGTCCGCCGCCCGCTGCGCGAACTGGGCGTCGGCGCCCAGCAGATGGTCGCGCTGGCCCGCGCCGTGGCGATCGACGCCCGGGTCGTGATCATGGACGAGCCGACCTCCTCCCTCGAACCCCGCGAGGTGCGCACGCTGTTCGGGCTGATCCGCACCCTGCGGGACCGGGGTATCGCGGTGGTCTACGTCAGTCACCGCATGGACGAGCTGTACGAGATCTGCGACGCGGTCACCGTGCTGCGGGACGGCCGGGTGGTGCACACCGGCCGGCTCGCCGAGCTGGACCGGCTCCGGCTGGTGGCGCTGATGCTCGGACGGGAGATCGGCGAGGTGCGCGCGGAGGGGCTCACCAAGTTCTCCGGCTCCCACGACGCCGCTGCCCGACCGGTGCTGGAGGCACACGACCTGAGTGTCCGTCACCGTTTGGACGGCGTGTCGGTGTCCCTGCGGCCGGGCGAGGTGGTCGGCCTCGGCGGGCTGCTCGGGTCCGGGCGCAGTGAGACGGCGAAGGCCATCGCGGGCGCCCTGCCCCTCGACGGCGGCCGGGTCGTGGTGGCCGGTGAGCCGGTGCGCGGCGGCTCCACCGCCGCGGCGATCCGGGCCGGCATCAGCCTGCTGCCCGAGGACCGCAAGACCGAGGGCATCGTGCCGGGCCTGTCGGTCCGGGAGAACATCGCGCTCGCCGCGCTGCCGGGGCTGTCCCGGTTCGGCCTGGTCGACGACGCCCGCGTCGACCGGATCGTCGACACGTTCATGAAGCGGCTGCGCATCAAGGCGGCCGGACCGCACCAGAAGGTGGGCGAACTCTCCGGCGGCAACCAGCAGAAGGTGCTGCTCGCCCGGTGGCTCGCCCTGCACCCCAAGGTGCTGCTGCTGGACGAGCCGACCCGGGGCATCGACGTGGGCGCCAAGGCGGAGGTGCAGGCACTCGTCGACGAACTGGCCGACGACGGCCTGGCGGTCCTGCTGATCTCCTCCGACACCGAGGAACTGATCGAGGGCAGCGACCGCGTGATCGTCCTCAAGGACGGGGCGGTGGTGCGCGAGCTGACCGGCGACGCCGTCACCGAGGACGAGCTGATGCGCGCGATCGCCGCCGTACCGGCCGGAGGGCACGATGACTGAACTGAGCCTCGCCCGGGGCGCGGTGGACCGGGACAGGGCGATGCGCCTGCTGCAGGACTACGGCGTCTACGGCGGTGTGGTGGTCCTGCTGCTGTTCAACTTCGCCTTCACCCCGCACTTCGCCTCCGCGGAGAACTTCCGCACCCAGGCCGTGCAGGTGGCGCCCGTGCTGATCGTGGCGCTCGGCATGGCGCTCGCCATCGGCACCGAGGGCGTCGACCTGTCGGTGGGGTCGGTGATGGCGCTGTCCACCTCGCTGCTGTCGCTGTACCTCGGTTACGGGCCCTGGCTCGCCACGCTGATCGCGGTCGTCGGCGGAGTGGTGGCAGGCGCCGCGAGCGGGGCGCTGGTCGCCTTCGTCGGGGTGCAGCCGATCGTCGCCACGCTCGCCCTGATGGTCGCCGCCCGGGGCCTCGCCCTGGTGCTGCTCCCCCAGCTCAAGGACGTCCACGACCCCGGCCTCGCGACCCTGGGCTCCGGCGACGTGCTGGGCGTCCCCTACCTGGTGCTGATAGCGGCCGCGCTGGCCCTGCTCGTGGCCTTCGTCGTGCGGCGCTCCACGTTCGGCCGGCAGCTGCTGGCCATCGGCGACAGCCGTCCGGCGGCCCGGCTCGCGGGGCTGCCCGTACGCCGGGTGCTGGTCGTGGTGTACGTATGCTCCGGCGCGCTGGCCGCGATCGCGGGCGTGCTGGCGACCGCCCGGCTCACCGCGAGCGACCCGACCTCGCTGGGCACCCTGATGGAACTGTCCGCCATCACCGCGGTGGTCGTCGGCGGCACCCCGCTCAGCGGCGGTCGGGTCCGCATCGGCGGCACGGTCGCGGGCGCCGTACTGATCCAACTGCTCACCACCACGCTCATCAAGCACGACCTGCCCCCGTCGTGGACGCAGATCGCGCAGGCCGTGGTGATCGTCGGCGCCGTGTACGCGGCACGCGAACGGGGGAAGCGATGACCACGGACGCCGGGGAAGCCACCATGCGCGAAGACGTCCCCACCGCTCAGAACACCGACGACCCGCCCGGCGCCGGCCGCTCGGAACGGCTGAGCGCGCTCGCCCAGCAGCACGGCGCGCTGGTCACCCTGGTGATCGCGATGGCCGTGGCGTCGCTGAGCTTCGACACCTTCCTGACCGGCGACAACCTGGAGAACATGGCGCTGTCGTCGGCGTTCCTCGCCGTCGTCGCGCTCGGCATGACCTTCGTGATCGTCACCGGCGGCATCGACCTCTCGGTCGGCTCGCTGTTCGCCCTCGGCGGGGTGCTCGCGGCATGGGGCTCGCGGTACGGCACCGCGGTGGCGCTGCTGCTGCCGCTCGTGGTGTGCGGGCTCGTCGGCCTGCTCAACGGGCTGCTGATCGCGCGCTCGGGGCTGGCCCCGTTCATCGTCACCCTGGCCTCCATGCTCGGTGCGCGCGGCGTCCTGCTGGCGCTGACCGACGAGGGTTCGCGGACGTACCTCGTGGACAAGGGCGCGTTCTTCGCGAAGCTCGGGCAGGGTTCGCTGCTCGGCGTCGGCGTACCGGTGTGGATCACGCTGGCGCTGTTCGTGCTGGGCGCGGCGGTGCTGCGGCGCACTCGCTTCGGCCAGTACGTGTACGCGGTCGGCGGCAACGAGGACGCGGCGGCGCTGATGGGCGCGCCCGTGGCCCGTACCAAGGTCGCCGTCTACACCGTGTCCGGGCTGTGCGCGGGCCTCGCGGGCGCGCTGAACGCGGCGTGGCTGCTGTCGGGCGTCACGATCCTGGGTTCCGGCATGGAGCTGGAGGCGATCTCGGCGGTGGTCATCGGCGGCACGCTGCTGACCGGCGGGTTCGGGTTCATCAGCGGCTCGCTAGTCGGCGTGGCGCTGCTGAAGGTCATCCAGAACGTCATCAACCAGATCGGCTCCCTCGACTCGGCCTACCAGCAGGTGGTCAGCGGCGCCTTCCTGGCGGTGGTCGTCATCGCCCAGACCTGGCTGGGCCGCAGGCGCCGGGTGCTGTGACCCACGGGAGCGGTCCCGCTCCCGCCTGCACCGGCGCCCTGCGGCCGTCAGCGTGCTCCCCGGTCTCGGCGCACCGGCCGTCGTGGCCGCCCGGCACGGCCGGCACCTGCTGTCGGCCGATGCCCGCCCCCGCTGCACACCCGCCGAACTACCGTGCGGCGGCCGGGGCTTCGGGGCGCGGGTCGATCGGCGTGAGCACGCCCAGGCGGTCTTCGATCGCCTGGGCGGCGGCCAGGCACAGGTCTTCGCGGAAAGCGCGCCCGATGATCTGCACGCCGGACGGCAGTCCGTCGCCGACTCCGGTCGGTACGGCGACCGCGGGTACGCCCACGAAGCTGGTCACCGTGCACAGGCGCATGCCCGCGGCGACCCGTGCCCTTCCCGCTTCGTCGCGTGACTCCAGTCCCGGCTCGACGGGCGGCTCGGTGAACACCGGTCCGAGCAGCAGCGGGTACTCGTCGAGGAACTCCGCCCAGGAGCGGCGGATACCGAGCCAGGTCCCCATCAGCCCGGTCAGCTCCGCGGCGTCCGCGGGCGGAGTCCTGTCCATGGCCATCTGGATGTAGCGGTCTCCGCCTTCGCCGAGCAGTTTCCGCACCACCGGCCAGGTCGGGGCGAACTCGGTCACGGTGATCCGGCCGTATGCCTCGAGTGCCTCGTCCAACCGGGGAACGTCTGCCGTCTCCCGTACGTCGTACCCCGCGTCGCGCAGTGCGTCCGCTGCCGCTGTGACGGCCCCACGGACCGCGGGGTGGACGCCGTGGCCGCCGGGGTCGGCGACCAGCGCGACCTTCACCGGCCCGGGCAGCGGTTCGCCGTAGAGGGGCACGGGTACGGCCCGTGGATCCCGCGGGTCGGTGCCGGCCAGCGCCTCGAACGCCAGCCGCAGGTCGGCGACCGTACGGGCCAGGGGTCCGTCGGTGACCAGCATCTGTGAGGCCGGTCCCGGGTCGTCCGGGCCGAGGACGCGGTGGTCGGCGGGGAATCGCCCGGTGGTCGGCTTCAGTCCCGTCACGCCGCAGAAAGCGGCCGGGATCCGTACGGATCCGCCCGAATCGTTGCCGAGTCCGAGTGGAGCCATGCCGGTGGCGACGGCCACTCCGTCGCCGCCGCTGCTGCCGCCCGGGGTCCGGCCCGGGTCCCACGGGTTGGCGGTGTCGCCGAACAACTCGCTGCGGGTGTGCATCCCGGCCAGGACGAGGGTGGGCATGTTGCTGTGGCCGATCGGGATGGCTCCCGCCGCGCGGAGCCGGGCCACCGGGGGTGCGTCGGCCGGGGCCACCAGGTCGCGGAAGCGTGCCGTTCCCAGTGTGGTCGGGACGCCTTCCACGGCCGTGGTCTCCTTCACCGTGAACGGCACACCGGCCAGTGGCCCGAGTTCCTCGCCCGCCGCTCGCCGCCGGTCCGTGTGCGCCGCGGCCTCGCGGGCTCGGTCGGCCAACAGCTGCGTGACCGCGTTGACCTGCGGGTTGACCTCGGCGATGCGTCCCAGATGACTGTCGATCAGTTCGACCGCCGACACATCCCCGCGTCGGACCGCAGTCGCCTGGGCGGCGGCCGTCATCGTCCACAGGGCGTCCTGACTGATCATCGCGCTTCCCATCCACACGCCGAAGTACTCGGAACCGAACTCTGGCCCGGAGGCGATACGATCGTATCGGAACAAGGAGAGTGGCCGAGCATGCCTAAACAGGTGGACTACGAAAGCCGACGCCGCCGGATCGCCGAGGCTGTCTGCCTCCTCGCCGACGAACACGGCCTGGAGGCGGTGAGCATGCGCGACGTCGCCGCTCGCGCGCAGGTCTCGCTGGGCGCCGTTCAGCGCTGCTTCCGCAGCAAGGAGGAGATGCTCCTCTTCGCCGTCGACCATGTCGGCGACCGCATCGCCGAACGAGTGAGAACCCGCCTGGCCGCGAGCCCGGCCCAGTCGGCCGCCACCACCCTGGGCCACGCGGCCGACGAAATCGCCCTGCTCCGCGAGGAACACCGCGCCGAGGCAAGGATCTGGCTCGCCTTCGTCGCTCAGGCCGCTGTCAGCGAGCCACTCGCCGGCCCGCTGAGAACGAGCTATGCGGCCCTGGAGAACCTCGTCGTCCGCCTTGTCACGGAGGCCACCGAGAGCCGCTCGGCCGGCGAAGGCGTGGCGCCGCCCGGCTCCCGGAACGAAGCCCGCACTCTGCTCGCCCTCGCCGACGGCCTCACCACCCACGTGCTCATCGGCCACTTGACCGCGAACGAGGCCGAGGAAGCCCTGCACACGCATCTGGCCGGCCTCTTCGAACGCCTCAGCACCACCCGCCCCCAAGAGGCCATCTGACACTCGGAGCACTCATCACCCGACGTGCGCCGCGTCGCATGCACCGAATCACCGGAGCGCGAGGGCCGCCGCGGGCGCGGCCCACCGAGGGTGTCCACCGAGGCCGGACAGCCCGTCTGGGCCAACAGTGATAGCGGCCGGGTCATGGCCGGGCGAGGCTGGACGGAGTGCCGACCACCGCCGCCTCCTGAAGGAGCACCAGCATGTCCGGACGCAACACCGCAATTCGGAGCCTGCACGATCTGGGACTGGCGGCGTGGTTCGGCGGCTCTCTGATGGGAGCGGTCGGACTCAACGGCGCGGCGCGGCAGGAAGGCGCCACCGAGACCGCGCAGGCTCGTATCGCGTCCGCCGGCTGGGCGAAGTGGGTGCCGGTCAACGCCGCCGCCATCGGTGCCCACCTCTACGGGGGCGGTGGGCTGCTCGTCGTCAACGCCCACCGGATCGCCAACCAGAAGGGCGTGGCCGCCTCCACCACCGCCAAAACGGTGATCACCGCCGCGGCGCTCGCCGCCACCGCCTATGCCCGCGTCCTCGGCAAGAAGATCGAACTCGCCTCTTCCTCCGACCCCCAGGACACCGCGCAGTCGGCCCGGCACCCCGTCGACACCGACAAGGCCCGGCGGCATCTCGCCTGCGCGCAGTGGGCGGTGCCCGCTCTCACCGGATCCCTGGTGATCCTCAACGCCCTGCACGGCGAACAGCAGCGGCCCTCGGAGCAACTCCGTGGCATGTGGGGCCGCGCCTGCTCCATGGCCCCACTCATGCACTGAGCGACGTGCGCCGCGTCAAGGCAGCGATCAGCACGGTTCCGGCCTGTACAGCACGCTGCTCACAGCATCTGGACCAACGCATGGGCAAAGACATCCAGTGGTGGCAGCGGGGGCCTGCAAGCGGCGACAGCAACAACGAACCCCAGCCGCCCGGGCCACCAGCCATCACCCACCCAATACAGCCGAGCGGCCACGCCGGCGCCCCACCTGGCCCCACATCGCGGCCATCGCAGCCCTGGGCATCGTCTCCGCCTGCGTATGGCAGAACGCCCACGACCAGCACCACGCGCAGGAACGCAAGGCCAAAGCTACGGCGTACATCCAGGTCGGCCGCGGGAGGTCGGGCGCGCCCAGAAGACCGTCTTTGCGCTGGCGGCCCCGGTCCGCCCCGCCGCTGACGTCCGCGACGACGGCCGGCACTGCGGATGGTTGGCCAGGAACCTGAAGGTCATCCGCTCGCAGGTCACCCGGCAGGTGCGGTTCGCGCCGCCCACCCGGGTCCCGCTCTACTGTGCGAGCGGGACCACGTTGAATCACCTGCCGCACCCGCGGCGGCAAGGTCGCCCCGAAGTACCACACCCCCCGCTTCATGCTCGTCCCCCAGCTCCGCGCCGAGCTGGAGGTGAAGACCCCCGCCTGCTCACCACCGGCGCACCCGCCCACCCCCACACCCAGCCCTGACGACCAGCACCGACGACTCCTCTTCGGCCCCGCCCCGCAACTCACTCGCGGTGCGGGGCCGCCCCACGCCGGCCGGGACGCCCGTCCGTTCACCGGGCTGGCGGTACTGTCCGCCCATGCATCAGCTCCCCTGCACTTTGGAAGCCCTCGTTGTGCGCACCGATTTCTCGGCAGAGGGTGCTTGGGACGCTCTACGGGCTGCGCTGTGCTCGCCCAGCAGGGACGGCTTCTTGGCCAACGTCGCACTTGTCGATGACCGGAGATTCGAGGGCTTGACGCCCGAGTCGGCCATCGACCTCATCCCTGCGGAGTATCGGCATCCACTTCTTGTCCTTGCAGACTCTGTAGCTGTCGCCTCGACTGACCTGCCGCTTCTCGTAGTGGACCTGCGGCGTGAGCGTGGGCGGTGTGTCCGCATTGTGGCAGCCGAGCTGTGGAGCATCGAGAACAACCTCTCGGAGGCGAACATGGACTTCGAGGAGTTCGCCGGCGCCGTCGACAACGACGTCGTTTTTCGAGGCTTCTGAGTCACTGGCCGCCAAGCGATGTTCAGGCTGCGGGTGTGAGGGGGCGCCCGTCCCAATCGCCAACCCGGCGTACCTTCCCGGTCAGAGCACTTGCAGCCGGGATGCGGGGCCCGCCGTGACCGGCCGTTCCACCGCCTGCCCCTGGTGGTGCGGGCCGACCGCTGCCCGCACCACCAGCGCCTTGCGTCGCTAGCCCTCCGCTGTCGCACGGTGATCCCCACGCCACCGACACGAACGAGGAGACTCAGATGCCACAACCCGAGCACTCGCCGGCCACCGACTACGACGCCGTGGCCGGCACCGTCGCCCCAATCTCAGCCGACGAGGCCCCCCCCTTCACTCCCCACTCCTCGACATCACCGATCCCAGCACCCGAGCCCTGCTCATCTACCTCCTCGAAAACGCAATCTGGGCCGGTGCGCCGCCCGAACAACGCCACGAGCGCGCCAAGGAGCTCCTGAACGCCCTGGATGCCTGACGAACGAGGCGACCACCGCGTCCGGCCCGGCCCCGCCCTCGTGCGGTGCCGGGCCGCGCTGCTGCCCGAGCTGGGGGACCGGCCCCACAAGCGGCCCAAGGGTGTCACCGACAAGCCGCCGGTCAGTCAGCAGGCGGCGAGTAGGTCGGCGAGGATGCCTGCCGGGTCGTGCAGCACCTGGGCACCGTCGGTGACGACACGATGCGTCCCATGATCGACGGGATCTGTTGTCGCCCAGGTCGGAGAGCCGATGCCCAGTTCGACCTCCAGACTGGAGGCCGTGGAATAGCGTCGTTCTGTGATCCGTCCCCACGGCTGGGTTCGGATCAGTTCGCCCAAGCCGAGTTCCACCGCCCAGGTATCCTCACAGAGATATAGGCACTCGTCCGTGGTGAGCAGGACCACGTCGATGTCGGAGTCCTGTCGCGCGGCGTTGCGGGCACACGATCCCACCAGGAGCAGGCCGACGATGTCTTCGCGGCCCCTCGCCCAGCGCGTGATCCGGTCGATGACCTCGTTGATCTCAGCGACCCGCTCCGGCGACAGTGAGGTCGAAAGGTTCACTGACTGATCGTCCCGATGCACCTCGCAAGCCCCTCACTGAATAGCCGACACGGCATCGGACAGCTTCTCAGGCCGCGCCGCGACAGCCGCCACCGGCGCCGGCAGAGGCCACGACAGCGCAGCCCCAAGCCAACAGACTCGCTCCGCAACACGCAATGCAACGGGTGTGACCGTCGACACCTGACTCGTGATCGTCGAGCAGCCGCGCCGTGCCGGCCTCTTCCCCGGCCGCCGGACCTGGCAGCTGATGAACCCGCTCAGCGTGCAGACGCACCGGCGCACGAACGGCGTACCCTCACAGTGCGGCAGGACGGCCGCGATCCGCCAGCTCGCCCTCCAGGCCCCTGCCCCGTCAGCGCAAAGGGGCTTCGGTACCACGACAAGATCGCTACTGGGCTGGTCACGGAAGCGGGCGAAACATGGAGCCGATACGCCCCGCGATCATGAACGGTGCCGATGACAGACAATGTCGGGATGACCCGACCCAGAGTCCGCGTCGCCGCATACGTGATCCGTCATCGCGCCGTCCCCGAGCTGCTGGTGTTCGACCATGTCGGTATACCGGAGGCCGGCACCCAGGTCCCTGCCGGGGGAGTCAAGCCGGGCGAAGAACTGGAAGACGCGGTTCTTCGAGAAGTCGCCGAGGAGACCGGTCTGCTGACTGCGACAGTGGTCCGGCACATCACAGTGGAGGACAAGCCCCACCCCGACACGGGTCAGCCACGACGAACCGGCTTCTTCTACCTCCAGGCACCCGCGAACACCTCCGATGGGTGGGAGCACCACGTCCACGGCGACGGAGACGACGCTGGCCTCACTTTCGCCTGCCGGTTCCTCTCACTTCCCTTGAAGCAACCACTGGCCGACGATCAAGACGCATGGCTGGGCCGCATTGATCCGCGATGGACCACCGTCGCCGGTGACGGTCAATAATCAGCCGCCGAAACCGCACGCTGCATACGCGACACCTCCACACACGAGCCCAGCAGTCCCCCGGGCCGTTGATGCGCCAGCCAGGCACCTGCAACGGACGCGCACCGCGCGGGCGGTCGCTGTTGCGTCCCTTACCGCCTGGCCCGGCACCGTTCGCTTCGTTCCGAAAGGCCACACCCGCCGATCCCCTTTGGCGCCCTTCCGGCCTCGTCTCGCACCGAACGGAGACCGCGGTGTCCCATGCCGACCTCGCCGCGCGCATCCTGCGCGCCATCACCGACCAACCCGCCCGCTACGACCAGTCGTCCTGGCTCGAAGGCGTCGAGGTCCTGCGCCCCACCGATACGCTCAGCGCCGGTGCCTCGACTGCGGCACCACGCTGTGCGTCGCCGGCTTCGCTACCCACCTCACCGGCTACACCCTCCTCGCGGCCGGCATCCCGCTCGCTCACAAGCCCGGCCGTCCTGCTGCCCCTGTCTGTGACGTGGCCCGTGACGACCCGGGCTGACCGACACCGACGCCGCCTGACCCCTCTGGGGGCGCGCGCCTGCCCGAACATGCCAAAGCGGCCCTGGAGCAGCTCGCCAGGGCGCTGACACGATCGAACGGCGCCTATCCAGGGATGACTGCGCGCTAGAGGACCTCGCACGGTACGGCCCCACCCCGCCTGGCCTGACGGCCCACGCCCGGGGCCGTACCGCATGCAAACCATCGACGCATCCCGCGCGCGTCACGGTCGAGACCTCCCGTGCAGCCTGCCTGCGCCCCGCGGGGGCCCGGGCGAGCCCGAAGGCGCGGTGGGACCGGCTCGCCACGAGGACGGTCCGTTCCTGTCCGCGCGGTCACCGGTGACCGACCTACTGCCCGGCTCGCCGCTCCCAGCACACCGGCCCCGCTTTCCACGGGCCCGTTGCCGACGCCTCACCGGTGCCGGGAGCGGGCCCGGTCTCGTGCCGCTTCCCAGCACCGCAGTACCTCGGTCACCTCGGCCGGGCGCCGCAGCAGCGCGGGACTTGCGGGGTTTGTCCGGTCATCACCCACGGTGCGACGCACCCGGACACCAGCGATCCGGCGCCTCTCCACCAAGAGACGGAAAGAGCATGCTGCAGTTCCTCAATGCTCCAGCCCCGTGGCTATACCTCGCTCTGCCCCTACAGGTGCTGCCCAGAGCCGCATTCATCGCTGACGCCGTCTTGGAACCGCACCCCGACCGCTCCATCAGTGCAGCCCTGCACCGTCGGCGCGCCGCCCAGCTCACAAGCCACAACCGGAAGTTCAGCCGCCTGTACGCACTGTCCGCTGTGTTCCTCTCAGTCGCCACCACCAGCCACCTCCGGCACGACTCGTGGCTCTGGACCAGCCTCTACGGGGCACTGGCCGTACTCACTGGCATCGAGGCCGGCGCCTGGCACGCCTTCCGCAGCACGCCGTCGGACACCAAGAACGCAGACGCGGCGAACGGGACCGGCGACAGCGAGAGCACCACACCTGAATCGTGACCAGCCACTCCCTGACGGCCGCCCCGAGCACGCGGCGGCCCGTCAGGCGCTCCAGCGCCCCCTGCCTCGCCCGCGCCCGCTCTGAGGTGAGTTGTCCTCTCCCGTGACCTGTGACAGCGAACCTGGGCCGATTGCCAACGAAGGTGGACCAGTCACCGAATCCACCGTCGACTGGATCGGCCTACGGGCGGGGTGGGCCAGTCGGAGGGAACGCGACCTGGTCGCGTGTGGAGTGATCCCGAACGGATATCCGTATATCGACGGTCGTCCGCGCGGAGCAACCGGCACACAGCCCCGGCGGCACCCCCGTCGGGCCCCCCCACAGCACACCTACAGCACACCTACAGCAAAGGACGCACACCGTGGGCATCATCGCCTGGGTTCTCATCGGCCTCATCGCGGGCGCCATCGCCAAGGCACTCACGCCGGGCAAGGACCCGGGTGGCTGCCTCGTCACGATGCTGATCGGCATCGTCGGCGGTCTGCTCGGCGGCTGGCTCGGCAAGGTGATCTTCGGCGTGCACTCCATCAACGGCTTCTTCCACCTCTCGACGTGGATCGCTGCGATCGTCGGCTCGGTGATCGTGCTCCTGCTGTACCGCCTCTTCACCGGACACCGTTCGCGCTGACCGCGGCTGCCGCCACGTCAGCCGCGAGCAGTGGGCACGCATCACCGCCCGCGCCACCGACCCGGACACCCACACCGCCCGGCCAACCGGCTGGCCCCCCGGCAGGCCCCCAAGCCCCGCGCCCCGCTCCGGGCGTGGGGCTGACCTGTTCCCTTGTGCTCTGACGGCATACCTTCGCCGGGTTGAGCGGATGTGGGGCCATTGATGCCAGCTACCTGGCCGAGGCATCCGCCTATGCTCGGCTCGTGCAGCCGCTCTCCGACAGCAGCAATCCGTTGATCACGGCGTTCCCAGCCGAGCTTGCAAGCGATGCCGTAGCAGTCATGGCGGTGATGCCTGATCCTCGGCACCAGCCGCATGCCTCGTTCTCGGTCGCTGTAGAGGGACAGCAGGTTTTGATCCCCGGGCGCCTCTACAACGACGAGCCGCCAACTGACGCGGTGGCGTCGCTTTCATCGCGCCAACGGCAGCTTCTGCACTGCCTGTACTCAAGGCACTGCGACGGGGTGGTCAGGCAGCGTCACCTGGAGAAGGTCATTGTTTCCACGGACCCATGGGTTGTCCCCTACGTCGTGCAGCTGGTTAGCGAGTACGTCTTGGAGATCCTGGTCGTCATCTGTGATGAGCTCCGTGATCTCGCCACGCCCGGCACCTGCGGCCATCTCGCTTACGGGCAGTTCATCGTGGACAACCCGGCCTTCTTCGCACGCACGCAACGGCGGGTCGTGAGCTATTGGAGCTGCTACTACCGGGGCACCTACGAAAGCTTCCGGAGCTACCCAGGGTGCACTCTTCTCGACCTCCTACGGTCCGCTGCCTCCGACATAGCAGGGCATCCCTGGCCCAACCTCGCTCCAGCCGGCGCCAGGACGGACGGCCACTGCTAACGGTTGGTGCGTGATAGCGGGCGGGTCGTGTTTGGCCTGTTCGTGGCCGGTTTTCAGGCGGTGGTGGTGCGGTCGGAGACGAGGCCGGCGATGGCGCGGTAGGTGTCGGGCAGGCGGTCGCGGCGGTGGGTCCAGCGGGTCAGTTGTTTCCAGCGTTTGTGGTCGGCGAGGGCGTGTTCGACGGTGATGCGGTCGGAGGAGTGTCCGTGGCGGTCGCGTTCCCACTGTTCGACTCTGCCGGGCAGTGCTCTCGGCCGGGGTTTTCTGGGCGGTGTGATCGCTTGTCCGCGGTGTTCGCGGCTCAGGCCGAAATAACCGTCGTCCATGAGGACCTCGACGTCGGGGAAGTGCTGGAAGCAGATGGCTATGCCTTCATTGCGGGCGGCCGTGGCATCGTGCATACGGCCAGGCCGCAGGGCGTCGGTCCATAACGTGCGACCTCGCCAGTCAGCGATGACGGTGGCCTTCATCGTGTTCTGCTTCTTCTTCCCAGAAACGAACGCGCGCCGTTCACCGCGGCCGGCCGGTGGCCGGCGGACCTGGATCTCGGTGGCGTCCAGCCGCAGCTCGACGCCCTCGGCCTGGGCGTAGGCGAATACGTCCGCCAGTGTCCGTAACCGCAGGCCAGGACGGTCAGGGACCGCGCACCCCCGATCGGCTAGAAGCGGACGTATCTCCGTGATCGCACGGGGTGATGGTGGAGCGGTCGACGCCGAACAGCAGCCCCAGTACCGAGTGCGGCAGGTCGTGCCGCAGGTGGATCAGCGTGGCCACCAGTCTGTCGATGAAGACCAGCTGGTGGCGGGCGCCGGCTCCCGCAGCCCGCTTCCTCGCTCCACCTCGCGCAGCGTGACTCCGCCCTTCAACCCCGGCCTGCCACGAAACCGCCAACTCCTCGACCAGACATGCGAGATGACACCGGGAGGTCCCCGTGAACAGTCGATGCGCCAGCACCATCCGATTGACCATGATCGCCACAGACGGATCATGCCACCGGCCAGGCACGACACCTCACCCGCTATCACGCACCAACTCGTAAGATCCACTTTCGCAGCAGACCCTAGAGGCACCGTGCCCATCTGCCTCCTCGGGAGCTCGGGACGAAGAGGGCGTCCAGACGCATGCCTTGTTGCCCTGCTAAACCTGGGAGCTGGATTCGCAACCCCTTGGCCGTCGGGCCGAGCGAATGCCGCTCACACATGAGGAGCCCATACTTGCGGCCGACAGGTCCCAGCAGACCTGCGAAGGAACGACCGAGCAGGGAGCGTCGGTCCTGCTATGTCTGCGGCCCCTCAGCGTCCCTCCGGCTGGACACGACGTGCCTAGCGATCGTGGACAAGGCCAGCTCGCGATCCTCGTCAACGACAAGCCAACCCTTGCCCAGGAGCGATTGCAGCAGTGGGCGGACCTCTTCACCCAATTCCTCCGCCAAGTCGTCATCCGTGAGGGAGAAGCCACCCTGTATACGGCTCGCCACGTGGAACACGACGGCTTCCTCCCCCGCAGTGATGTTGAAGTCCATGACGTGAAGGTATGCGAGCCCCGTGGCCGAAGCACGCCGACGGCGCCTGAAGCCGCGGTACCGCAGCGCACAGGCCGGCTGCACCGGACAGGCCGCCGACGAGACCCCGGCCGCAGACGGATACGCCTGCGGCTGATCCGCAAGACCTGGTCAGCCCACGCCCGTCCGTCTCAGTCTCCGTCTCATTCAGCGACGGACACCACCGCTCAGACGGGTCCAGCCCTCGGCTTGTGATGAGCGCCCAGACGGACATAAACGCAGGTGAATGCCCCGGCATGGCCCCTGGGGGGCCACCAACAGACTTGGAAGACGCGTTGGCCGGGTGATGAAGGGGGGCGGGACTGCTGGCTGTAACGGGTGCCGACGTGGCTGCCAGGCCCGCTGAGCCGTGCGCCTTCAGGAGTACTCAGCTGTCCACCCCCGGCCTCCCACATGCGCCGGCGCAGCGCGTGGTCGCTGAAGAGGCGGCGACTGCGGTCGAGTAGTTCCCCCACCTCCGCGGTGCCGCTCCGCACGTCCGTCGACTTGACCTGGACGGCTCCGTCACGAACCTCCACGGACCAGCAGGCGGTCTCGTCATCCTCGCGTAGAGCAGCACGTTGCGCGCCGAGGAGCCGCCTCCGCACTCGGCCGTCTCGCACCGCCCCTCTGGACCGCTCTCCGGCTATGGTCTTGTCTTTTACCTCGGGCCCCATTCGTGGGACCGCCTCGCTCACGTCGCCGACATGGGAAGGGGAAAGCCCCCGTCCTCCGGTTCGTTCCGGACGACGGGGGCCTCGGGGGCCCATGCGATCAGTTGTTGTTCTTCATGATGGAGCCGGTTCTTCCCGGCTCCTTCGGCGCCCAGCTGGGAGCTTGGGTGGCGTCCTTGAAATCGGTTGACTTCATGAGAACCCGCCAATCTTCCTTGCCCGCGTCGCCGTCGAGTCGAACAGTGAAGTCTTTGACCTGGTGGGTGCCATGGAAGTACAGGACCACGACTTGGCGTTCGGAACCGTCGTCATAGAAATCGCCTGTTACCTTGCCGCGGGCTCCGGCTGCGTAGCCCTTGATCCAGTTCTCGGCGGTCTTTTGGGCTACCGCATCGCTGCCGTCGCTGGTCGCCAGCTTGCGGAGCTCAGCCGTCTTGCCGTCGGCGATGTCCCATACGAGCTCTTGCATCACCAGCAACGAGCCTGTGGAGGGGTAGCCGACCACGTGCAACGGCTCGTGGTCGGCGTACGCCTGCTCGTAGGAAGCGCCCGGCGCTCTGGCATCAGCAGAGCTGCTGTCGAGAACACCACATCCAGACGTCAGCAACACTGCGACTGCCATCCATCCGGCCGCTGCAGGGCTCTGCTTCAACCTGGCCATCTCACGTTCCTTGCTACTAGCGGGTCTTGGGCCTGACGATCGTGACCTTCTCGATCGGGTTCGAGGTGTGCCTGTACCGATTGATCACTTCGCTGAGAGTGGTCTGGTTCTTCAAGCCATGCTGCACGACGCCTGCATGCCCCTGCACCATGGAGTAGATGATCGCCGCGTGGTTATAGACCCTCTCCCTCTTCCACTTGAAGAAGACGAGATCCCCCACTTTGGCGTTGTACTCGTGCGGTTGGATCGCGCCGTTCCGCCACTTGGTCACGTGCCGCCGGAGGTAGTCCGCGCTCGTCCAACTCCAACTTTTGCCAAACCCGTACCTACCCTGCCACCAAGCGTTATCTGCCTTGCGGCCGCCGGGGCGCATCTTCATCCCGCCCCCGTGGTACAGAGCTTTCGAGACGAAGTTCGCGCAGTCCGTCCTGTACTCCCACCGAGTGTCCAGGTTGTTGTATGCCCAGTTGGCCGTTCCGTCGCCGCTGATTGCTGCGGCTGCGGCTGCCGAATCTGGCGAATCTGGTGACGCGGACGCCGGGTCGGTGTCAGGGCCATAGACGCCTTCATCGATGAGCGGCTGCGGCTCTTCCTCCTGGTCGGCGGGGATGTTGCCGCTTGCGTCAGGAAGGTGCGGATCGGCTGACGGGGCGGGCCATCCTCTTGAGGTCCAAACGGAGTCGGCGACCGCCGCGGAGGTGCTGTCGCCAACGTCTGTGGAGGAGTCGTCGGCAGCGCCTAAGGAGGCGTCCGCTATTTCCTCGATGGCTCCGGTGGCATCGGGAACGTCTGTAGAAGCGTGCGCTGTTCCTGTGACGGCGCCGGCGGCGGTGAGAGCGAGCACTGCTGCGCCGGTGATCGTACGGCCGAGCTTGTCGAGCAAGAGTCGGGTTCCTTCCCCCTGTGATGGGTCCCAGCCGCCCGTTGGTCGGGTCGGTGCGGCTTTCGGGACACGCTGACTATGAGGATGGAGAGACGGATGCGCAGGTTCCCAGTCGGCCAGTTTCGAGCGGCAGTTGAGCCGGCGCTCCTACTGTAAGAGATCATCTCATTTGGCTGGGTAAGCTGCTGGTCGTGTCGAGGATCGTTGAGCGGCTAGTGCCGGACGAGTTGTGGGAGCTGTTCCAGCGGGTGGTGCCGGAGGCACCGTCGCGCCCTCAGGGTGGTGGCCGGCGTCGGCACGGCGACCGCGAAGTACTGGCCGCGATCCTGTTCGTGGCGACGTCGGGCTGCACGTGGCAGCAGTTGCCGGCCGCCTCGTTCGGGCCGTCCGGCGCGACAGCCCACCGACGCTTCACGGAGTGGACGAAGGCCCGCGTGTGGGCCAAGCTGCACCGCCTGGTCCTCGACGAACTCGGCTCACGCGGCGACCTGGACTGGTCCCGCTGCGCGATCGACTCGGTGAACATGCGGGCCCTGAAGAGGGGGGCCTGACAGGTCCGAATCCTGTCGACCGGGGCAAGTACGACTCAAAGATCCACCTGATCACCAAGCGGACCGGTCTGCCCCTTTCAGTCGGCATCTCCGGCGCCAACGTCCACGACAGCCAGGCCCTGATCCCGCTCGTGAAGGGCATACCGCCGATCCGATCCCGGCGAGGCCCCGGCGGCGCAAGCCCGAGAAACTGCACGCCGATAAGGGATACGACTACCCCCACCTGCGGCGATGGTTATCCCAGCGGGGCATCCGGCACCGCATAGCCCGAAAAGGAGTCGAGACCTCACAGCGGCTCGGCCGGCGCCGGTGGACCATCGAACGCACCATGGCATGGCTCGCCGGATGCCGTCGCCTCCACCGTCGCTACGAGCGCAAAGCCGAGCACCTCCTCGCCTTCACGAGCCTCGCCTGCACCCTCATCTGCTACCACCGGCTCGCCAAATGAGATGACTTCTGAACCATTTGGGAAGTACGGCGTCACGGCAGGCGAGGCGGGCGGGGACGGCTGTTTCGCCGCCACCCAGGCGTGGCCGGTCCTTCCGAGATGGGGCACTTCCCGGCCTCGACCCCGGGCACGCTGCGGGCCGCCGTGGTCAAGGGTCAGCGTCCGGTCGCCGAACTCGTCGACAAGCACAAGATCCGCAACCAGGGTGTCCGTGACCTGCTGATCCACTACATCAGCCGACGCTCGGTCGAGGTCGACTACTCCACCCTCACCTCGCTGGTCACCGGCCGCATACACACGGCTCGGCGGTGTGGTAGCGGGACCGCAAGACCTTGGTCATCAAGCCGCGTTCCAGGCTGCACGAGCACGTCCTTGAGTGCTGGACTGCATCAACTCCGTTGGGTGAGCCCGCCGAAACATGGATCATTGATTCGTGATGAAGTGGACGAAGAAGGCAGGGCCGGCCGAGCCGTCGGAGCGTGAGCCCGAGCTGTCGGCGTATCAGCGTGCGATGCGGAACCGGCTTCTCGCGGCACCCGTGGTGCCCGCGCCTGAACCCTGGCAGCCCGTCTTCGAGTCCACATACGGCGTTGCCGTCGGTGGTCTGCTCGGGATCGGCTTCGCGACGCATCCTGGCAGTGGCCATGATCTGGTGATGGTCGTCTCCTCCGACGGTCACGGTCTGTTCGACGCCGTCACCGGGGACAGGATCGCCAGGGATCGCGATCCCGCCCCTGAGGACAGCACCCCCGACGCGGTCGCCGATCTGTCCTGCCCAGGCTTGGGGCCCATTGCCGGGAGCCGTGTGCGCATCGCGGGGCTCTTCGGCGGAGGGATGCACACGACCACGAGGGACGGCTGGGCCCTGGAGGTCGTCACCCCTGCCTGGCCCAACGAGCGCGTCCTGCTCTCCCGCGACGGCGGACTGCCCCATACCGGTCCGCACGCAGAGCAGTGGTGGCACATCTTCCACTCGAACTACTCGACATTCCGTGCAGCGGGCTTCTCGCCCTCCGGACAGACCGTCGCCGTGGCGACCAGCAGTGACCTTGCCTTGTGGACTCGCAGGCCGGACGACACCGTTTTCGGTAGGGCTGGTGCCTGACCCAGCTGACTGCTGGAACGACCCGCTCAGGCGATGCAGTCGGCAAGGAGCCCCGCCGTCCCCGCCCGGCCGGCAGCCTCACACGCGGAGGCCATGGACTCATCAGTCGATGTCTGGGATATCGGCTTCCTCGAGGAGGCGGGCTGCGAGGTCGTCGGCCCACTAGAGGGCCCAGGTGCGCAGTGCGGTGATGGTGGCCGGGGCGAGCCCGTAGGCGGCGAAGGCCTCGTCGTCGGTCCACTCGGCGCCCGTGAGGTTCGCCTGCAGATCCTCACGCTCGAAGCGGCCGCGGGCGTGACGGCGGCCGAACTCCTCGAGGTCGACATTGCTCCAGCGGCGGGAGGCCGCGTAGACGTCGATCAGGTCGCGGGGTGCTCCGCGGTCGGCGAGGGCACGGACCTTCGTGCCGATCACGTCCTCCTCCGCGAGGACAGGTCCGTAGGGGCTCTGGGTGACGGGCCGCGAGAAGTTCTCCTAGAGGACGTCGACTTCGCAGTCCTGCCCGGTGGCCGGGTCGGTCACGGTGAAGTGGGCGGACAGCGGAGCCGTCTCCAGCGCCTGCACCGTCCAGCCCCGGGCCTCCAAGCCGGCGCGGAGCGTCGCCGCGATGTCGGTCATGGGCGCCGGGTTCCCGGTTGCGACGTCGAGATCCTGGCTGGGGCGGTTCACAAGGCGGTGCGCCCGCACGGCGTAGCCGCCGGTGAGAACCAGCGGATACTGCGAGCCGAGCGCGATCACGTCCGCCAGGAGTCGCGTGTGCAGCTCCGGCATCTGCGTCACGCGGCTGCCCGGGCTCGGCCGGCGAGCTGGGGGAATGCCTCTTCCCACACGGAGCGCACGGTGCGACCGACGAGAGTGCGCAGCACCGGCCACATCTACAGGAGAAGATCCTGATTGAGGAATCGGGGCAGATCGTCGCGCAGGCCCTCGTGCAGGACCGTGCGGTACAGGCCCATGCGCTGACGAGACTTGCCCAGGTCGTAGACGGTCATCCCCGACCAGGCCACGTGCAGCGGCAGCTCCACGATCCCCTCGATCGGGCCGTCCAGCTCCTCCAGCGACTGGGGCAGGCGCTGAAGGAACTTCTCCCGGTACAGCGCGAGGTCCTCCGCGACCGCAGGCGAGAGGTCGCTCGGTGCGGCTCCGGGCTGAAGGACATGCCCCCATTATGACGGCAGGGCAGGAGTGAGGGTCATGAGCTGTGAGCTCGCGCCCGCAGCAGGCGGACGGGCGCATATTCACCGGCTCGCCGGCCGGGCCGGGCTATATCTGTAGGCGCCACCTGACCTGGACGCCCGTCTCGCCGGGGGCGTCCGGCCCGTTCGGAAGCCGCACGTGTTCGATCTCGGTGAAGCCCAAGCGGCGGGCGACGGCGCCGCTCGCGGAATTGGCCGCGTCATGGTGGATCTCGATGCGATCGATACCCCGCAACGCCCGTCCCGCCTGCACGAGGGCGGCCGCGGCCATGGTAGCCAGCCCCTTCCCTGTCCAGGCGTGATGGAGCCAGTACCCGATCTCCAGACCGCCAGGTCCGATCCGGCGATGCAAGCCGCAGCTCCCCACCACCACCCCAGCCGAAGTGATCGCGTAGTTGTACTCCTCGCCCGAGACCCACTGCTTCTGCGAGTGGCTCAGAAACCCTTCCCCCTGCTTCCGGTCATGCGTGGCCGCGAAAGGCATCCACGGCAGCAGATGATCACGCGACTCGCTGATCGCCACATGCAGGACCTCAAGATCGTCGACGCGCCATCGGCGCAGTTCGACCTGGTCAAAGCGGAGCACATCAGCAGGCTGTCCCATGACCGGGATGCTCCCGCAGCCTCACTAGATCGACAACGTAATTACCGGCAGCGAACCTGGTGCGCATCCCCGTGCGGAACGCCGAGCCCGCGCAGCGCTCGCCGGGACACCGATCCCGGCCACCGCCACCACACAGAGACGCACAGTGCCCTCGCGCCAGGAGCGGGAGCGCACCCGCCTGAACTCCAGTAGGAGCAAGGCCCGTACCGGTTGGTGAGCCGCCCGCGGCGGGCGGCTTCGTAGCCGCTGCTACACGATGCGAGTCACCAGACAGCCGAGTAAGCGGCCACTGCACTCCCCGCCCCGCTTTCGCCGCCACACCCACCCGCGCCCACACCAGCGTGCGGCACTCCAGTCGGTTGCCACGCTTACCGCTCCTGCTCCCACGGTGCACCCCCGCCCACCCGGGCACCCGACACCGAAGGAGCCCACCTGTATGTCCGAGCGACTCGAATGGGCCTGCGCCACCAGCGGCGCCCAACTCCTCTTCCCCGGCGTAGACGCCGACGGCGCCACCGTCGACGTCGGCGAAGTCGCGATCGCCTTCTGGACCGGCAGTAACGGCATCGCCCTCAGCGGCCCGCCGAACGCTCTCGCCGACCGCCTCGAACAAGCCGCCGCCATCATCCGCGCAGCCGCCCGACTCCTCGCCGAGCCGCTGCGCCACCTCCCCGACGGACTCGACCCCTGGGGCTGGATCGCCCTGGGCACGGACCCCGACTCTGAGGAGGACAGCGACACTACGGTCTGCCGCACCCCGGGCGTCACTGTCCGCGACCCGCGCCGCGTCACCTGCGGCGGAGCACCCGGAGGCGGTGGCCCACGCCGGCGATCACCGGCGCACCGGGGTGAACGTCGCGTCCTTCGCCCTGGTCGCCCTGCGCGGTGAGGGGTGCGCGGCCGGGCTATGCAGGCTCCCTATCCGAGGCTACGAGCCCTGCTGCGGGCGGTCGGGGACGCCCCGTACGAGGCGGACGAGGCCGGGGACGTGCGCTTCCGCCTCCTCGACCAGGACGGCCGGGAACAGTGGATGCGGCTGGACGAGATCCCGTTGCCGTCCAGCGTCCCGGCCGCCTGGCCTCGCTTGTAGTCCGCGGAGAGGAGCCTGAACGTGGCGAGTGGGGCGGCATGCGGCGAGCCAGTTGTCTACGGAGGCTGGGGCCGCCCCCCGCGCTACTGCACGCCGCCGCCGTCGGGCATGGGAAGTACGTACAGCACAGGCCCGCGCCGAGCGACCGGTCAGCGAGGGCGGCAAGACCTGTGAACCGGTCCGCGAGGTGATTGAGCGCACCGAAACGGTGGTGCGCACCGTCGTACGACCGACCGCCGCCCCCTCCTCGACGGCGCTCCGACCGGCGCGGCGTCTGAGCGGGCAGCCCTACACCCTGCCCGAGGACGCCGGCGAGTGGATCGAGGCACTCGCGGTCCTACGACGAGAAGTGGCCAACCCCAAGATCCACCCCTTCCGCGAGTACATAGCCCGGGCCTGCGAGAAGACGGGGCAGCAGCCAGTACTACCTCACCGACGCCCAGACCTCCGTCATCGGCTTGGGCGACACCACGGGCAAGCGCACCGCGACCTACACCTACGGCCCCTACGGGGAACAGCGCATCACCAGCGGCGCCCAGCAGCCCTTCGCCGCTGTTCCTCGTCTGCAGCAGGTAGGCCCGCATCTCAGCGGTGGCGGCGTCCGCGGTCGTGACCACGACATTGCTCAAGTGGCGCCGCACCCTTCCGGTCCGGGCCGTGTGCCCGTCACGGATGAAGTCGAGCACCGCCGTGCGTCCGGCGACCGCGCCGAGCGCCCCTTTGTCCAGGCATCGTGAACGTCCAGGTGGTGTCCTCGGTCAGGACCGCTTCCAGCTCGGGCATTCAGCTCGTCCAGTGCGTGGGCGTAGTTCGCCACCGCCTGCTGGAGTTCGGCGATCACGAGACCACCGTCAGCACGATCTTGCCTTGGATGTGGCCCTGCGCGGCTCGCGTGTGTGCGCGGCCCGCCTCGGGCAGCGGGTAGGTGCTGTCCACCCCGACCTGGAGCTTGCCCTCGTCGAGCAGGTGCCCGATCTCGGCGAGCTGCGGGCCGTTGGAACGTACCTGAATGTTCGAGACGGTGATGCCCAGACGCGCCGTCTCTTCCGGGTCGTACTGGGCGAAGAACACCGGAAGCATGGTGCCTCCGCGCTTGAGCACAGTCAGGAAGCGTGAGCTGTCCGGGCCACCGACGGTGTCGATCACCAGGTCGACGCCGCTGGCCACGTCCGCGGCCTGTGTCGTGGTGTAGTCGATGAACTCGTCGGCGCCGAGCTTGCGCAGGAACTGCTCGTGCCGGCCCGAGGCCACCGCGATGACGTGTGCCCCCTTCCATTTCGCCAGCTGCACCGCGAAGTGGCCCACTCCACCGGCGGCCCCGTTGACCAGCACGGTCATCCCCGGCGTGATCGGCACCGGCCGGTGCACCTGGCCGGTGAAAGGAGACGGCACGTCGTGGCCGAGATCAACCAGATACTGCCAGGCCGTAAGCACGGCCATCGGTGCCCCAGCCGCCTGCACGTGGTCGATACCGGCCGGCTTGTGAGCCAGGTCGAAAGCCGGCGCGGCCACGTACTCGGCGTATGCCCGACCGTCGAATCCGGGGAACCGAAGCATGCCGAAGACCTCGTCACCGACGGCGAACCCCAGCACATCCGGAGCGACCGCCTGGACCACGCCCGACATGTCCGTTCCAGGGATCAGGGGGAACTCCAGCGCCGGCCTCATCTCGGCCGGCATCACCTTCATCCCCTCACGCAGGTACCAGTCCGGCGGGTTGATGCCCGCCGCGTGCACCCGGACGAGCACCTCGCCCGGGCCGACCTCGGGAACCGGCACCTCGTCATACCGCAGAACTTCCGGCCCGCCCGCTTCGTGGAACTGGATCGCCTTCATCGCGCCTGTCGCTTTCTCGGGGAAACGTTGCTCCTTCAGTCAAGGCCCGGGACGGCATGGCCGTCCAAGACCGGTTCGGCAACCCGATCATTCCGAAACGGCATGACGCGTATCCTGCAAGGGTGAACGATCTCGGACAGGACCTGGAACTGCGGCTCGTGCGCTACTTCACCGTGGTGGCGGCGCACCAGCACTTCGGCCGGGCCGCCGCCGACCTGCACGTAGCCCAGCCGGCGCTGAGCCGTCAGATCCAACGGCTCGAAAAATATCTCGGCACACGCCTGCTGGACCGAACCCCCCAGGGCACCCGACTCACTCCGGCCGGCCAGACATTCCTCCCCCGGGCCCAAGCCCTGCTGCAGGCCGCCCGCCAGGCCGAGCTGGCCGTGCGCGAACAGGCCCAGACCGAACGAATCGCCATCGGCTACGTCGAAGACCTAGTGATCACTGCCGCCGTACGCGAACTGCGCCGCCGTCACCCCGACGCCGAGATCGCCACCCGGCATCTGAGCTGCCGCGACGTCGGGGCACTGTCCGACAAGCGCGTCGACGCCCTGATCGCGCGGGCCCCGCTGCCGCTCGTCGCCGACGACGTGTTCACCACCCCGCTGTACGAGGAGCCCCGGATGCTCGTGGTCCCGCGCGGCCATCCCTTGGCCGACCGCGCGTCGGTGACCGCGGAAGAACTGGCTGGCGAAGAGACGGCGCCGTGCGCGTTCGAGACCGCGGACTGGGCTTCCTACCGGATCCTCGGGGCCGGCGTGCCGCCGATCGAGAGCTACGAGGACAAGCTCGAACTCGTCGCGAGTGGCAGGGCGATCGCCGTGCTACCGGTCGGCGATCGGCGTAGCTCACTGCGTCCTCACCTCGTCACCGTCCCGGTCGAGGGCGCTCCCCCCAGCCGGGTCGTCCTGGTCAGCCGCAAGGGCGACCCGAATCCGATGATCAGGAATCTCCGGCTGGCTGCCAAGGCCGTCCTGACCGCCCCGGCATCCTGACCGGGACCAGATCGGGCGGCGACCATGGGCGGCAGGTCTACCACGGCCCCCGAGTGGAGGTCCGCCGGCTCACCGGAGGCTGAACACCGCTCGACGCAGGAACTGCCCGTCTTGTCGCCAACTGCTCTCGGGAAACGAGAATGGCCTGTGCTTGAACCACCCCGGCTCGAATAGCCCTGCTTGGCCTGCTGCTCGGCGCGGACGACCAGGTCGAGGGCGATGATCCGGGCGTACGTCGCCCCCGGCCGTCTGCCCGCAGCGGTCGCATACTGCCGGGCGGCGTTCGGCCGGTCGCCCAAGGTCTCGAACACCTTCACCGTACGGGAGTGGACGGTGGCGGCCGGCGGGCCCCACACCAGAGCCCAGAACGGAACCTCGTCCCCGGCCCGCACCCCGGAGGCGAGGGCGGCGCGGGCATGCGTCCTTCCAGCTCCACATGACCGGCATGGACACAGGTGTGTAGCGTGCCCACATGCGGCGGTGACGGCCTTGTCGGTGGCGTTGGCGACTCGAATCTCGTCCCCTCCACCGACGCGATCGGTCGGACGGCAGCGGCCCGCTTCCACCGTTCACGCACCCGTGGCAGCGACTGCGCCACGGCGAGACGGCCGTGGCCACCGTGCAGCAGTCCTCCCGGCGGGCAGGGCGCCCCCATCCCCGAGATCGCCCGCAAGCTCGTCATCACCTCGAGCAAGAACCAGGGCAAGCGCCCCTCGGTCGCCACCGTCTACCGCATCCTCACCGAGGGGACCGACACCACCGTGTGAGCCCCGGACGCCCTTCAGGCATTCAAGATCATCTCTTTGCCCCTTCGACGCATATCTGGGTCACACCCCTGACGGCCCGTCCGCCGCCGCACCCACTTTCGATAAACGCCCGCGCGACACCTGACCGCCCACCGGCGGTCAACGCTCTTTGAGACGGCCGCTGCCGTGGCTGTTCGCGTCTGTGGTTGCTCACTACGGCTCAGTCAGTCGGACCGCGCCCCCGGCATACTGACTCGGGGGCCGAGGTCAGTGGCGGCGGCCAACGAGTGGGCCGCGGTTCTCAGCTCCTTCTCCCATCCTGGAAGCTCGTCGGGGTTGAGCCATTGGCTGTAGACCGCCGCGACAGACAGGAACCGAGTCTCCTCCCGGGTACGGGCTGCGACCGTCATCGACAGTCCGTCGCCCACGTCCTTGGGGCTCAGCTCGCCCTTCGCGAGACCGAACGCGAGTCTCACCAGGAGGCATCGGCCGGCCGTGTCCTCGTCGGGGAGGGGTATGCCGAGTTCGTGCAGGGCAAGGACGTACAGTTCGCGCATTTCGACCGAGTCGCTCCGGCGTGGCAACCCGGCCAGTTCGCGCAGGGCAGGGGAATCACGCCCGTCGACGAGTGCATGTGCGGCGAGCATCGGGAGCTCCTCGGGAGGGAGAGCCTCCGCCACGTACTGCCAAGCGCTGTACTGCAATCGGTCCACGGGCTCATCGTGGGGGTGGACAGACGTCCAGGCCAGCCGATTTTGTAAGTTGCCGACTTCTCACCTGCTCGCGGAAGCCCGGCAATGAAACCGGCAGGGTCGCCAGGTGGCTACGGAGATCAGATCTGCAAGGTGGCGGAGGAAGTCAACCGGTGCCAACCAAAGGGACGAGCGCCTTGCGTGCACCGTTTAGGTCTGACAGGGCGCCCGCGGGCAGCAGCAAGGCGGCGAACATCAACCTGTAACGGTCGACCACCCGCTGCAGGCTGGTGGGCCAGGCCCCCGACGCGTCACGGATCAAGGCCGCAGGCCGACCGCCGATGAGTCCGGGGCTTCAGGCCGTTAGGTGGCGTCTGAGGAACCGCTGTGAAACAGGCCTACCTGATCACTACGAGAGCCCTCCTCGTGGGCCTGCTGCCGCTACCGGTGGTCGCCATGCGAGAGGGGGCGATCGACGGGCTCGTGGCCCAGGACGGCCAGCCGAGCGGATGCTCAGGGCGGAGCGTCGGGCAGGTCGTGGGTTCGGCCGGGCAGGGCGGGCTCGATCCACAGCAGGTTGCCCGCGAGATCGACGACGACCTGCACGTTCACGCCGTGGCGGCGGTGCTTCCGGGAGAAGTCGGCCCTGCTGTCACTACGAGCAGCACTGGACGCTGTGCGCGCCCCGCTGCTCCGCTACTCCGCTACTCCGCTACTCCGCTACTCCGCTACTCCGCTACTCCGCTACTCCGCGACGATGCTGGACCGGCCGGTGGGGCAATTGACTGACGGCATGGAATTAAGGGGCGCCGTTCGGAAATTGCTCGATGGCCCATCGGCGAAAGTGCAGGATCCAGCGTCCATTGTTCCCGCGCAGCACATCGACCGCTCGATGAATTCTTTCCCTGTTGCGTGTCGGCACGTACAGCACACACTCACCCCGTCTCAACGCGGCTGCGTGTACCTCCAGCGCCTTCCCCTCGTACGCCCCTTGCTGCAGGAAACGAGTGATGCGTGCGACGACACCGCGCCGAGCGCCGTGGGCGTCCAGGAGGCGTGCTCCCTCCGGCCCGGACAGAAGGTGCACCGACGAGAGATTGAACCCCTCGGCCTCCAATTGCCGACAGGCGGCATACGCCTGTTTCTCGTCGCTGAAAACAGCCACCACCCGCTGCATTGGATAGAGATAGAATCGATCCTTATTTTTCCGCGGCTGCCCCATGCTGCGGCTCCTTCCGTAGAATCGACGTGTCTGGTGGCGGACGTGCCGGCTGTCACGGCAGGATCGCGATGGCGCTGGACCAGTTCAGACCGAGTCGTTCTTGGGACGCCATGTGCAGGAACTGGAAGGCTTCCAGTTCGCGCGCCCGGCGCAGCGGCCCCACGTCCAGGGGACGCAGCCCCGCGGAGGCGACCAGGTCGGACACAGCCTGTTTCGAGGTGTCGTCGTCTCCGGCGATGAAAACGTCCAGCGGCCGGCCGGCCACCTCACCTGTGGTGAGCGGCCCGGCGAAGGTGGTGTTGAAGGCTTTGACGACCCGACTGTCCGGCGCGGCGGCGGCGATCTGTTCGGCGGCGGAGGTGCCGGGGGGTACGACGAGTGAGTCGAAGGTGGTGAAATCCACCGGGTTGGAGATGTCGACGACGGTCTTCCCTGCCAGGTTGCCGGCCCACGCGGCGGCCGTGTCGCGTCCGGCCGGGTGAGGCAGGGCGAGTACCACGATGTCGGCGTCAGCCGCGGCGTCCGCGTCGACCGCCGTTACCTCCGCTCCGGGGGTGGCCTGGCTCAACGTGGCGGCCAGGTCGACCGCCTTGGCCTTGCTGCGGTCGTGCAGACGGACGGAATGCCCGCCGGCCGTTGCCCGGGTACCGATTCCGCGGGCCATGTTTCCGGCACCGACGATGGCGACGATCATGCGTTGCTCCTCGATGGACGGCTCCTGCTCTCCACCCTCACATCCGCCGACGGCTGCTGCCACCGACGGGGATGCTCCCGGCTGACGCCCGTGCCAGGACGACCGGCCAGGTCACCCAGCGGGCGGGAAGCGGGCCTCCAGAGCAGCTGCGGCGTGCGCTCGAGGCCCACGCCTGATAGTCCAGCTCGCAGCGGGTGTCACCATTCGCCGGGGCCGGGGAGCCTCCCGCCGGTCCGGCACCGTGCCCTGGCCCACTCCGCAATCGTTTGAACGTCACCCTGCCAGGCCGAGTGCGCAGCTTCAGTGGTCGGTGAGACCGGCATGCACGATCGCTCCAGCCGCCCACACCCGAGCCCGCGCCAGACTCCTGCCGCGGTCGAACAGCAGGTCGTGCGGCTGCGGCGCCGGCATCGTTTCGGGCCGGTGCGGCTGGCCGCCCGAGCCGGTGTCGCCGCTTCCACCGCCCACCGCATCCCGGTCCGGCACGGCCTGGCCGCCCTGGCCGCCACCGACCGGCGAGTCGAGGGCGAAGCCTTCTGAGACTCCGCTCTCCGAAACGGTCGCCTTGATCAGGGACCACTCCCCTCCTCGATGTACACGGTCAACGCCTCACCAGGTCAGACGCCATCCACGTACGCGATCTTCCAAACTGATGCTCCAGGCCAGAGAGGGAAGCCGCATGGTTCGGTTCGCGAGACTGGCAGCAGTAGCTCAGCATTTCTGGCAGTCCCAGCCCTGTCGCCGTTCGATTTCATGGGCCAGAGTGGCCAAGGGCCGGTGAAGGGAACCGCATGACAAGAAAGGTCATGGCTTGCCTCCGGTGCCGGAGGCTAACGTCGGACGATGCGGATCTTGCATCTCTCGGACACCCACCTGGATCGGTCCGGCGGCCCCGACGCCGACGGGGCCGATGGCACTGCGGCACTCTGCCGCCTGCTAGGCGAACTAGGTCATCTAGGCGACCTCGACGCGGTGGTGGTCACCGGCGACGTCGCAGACGACGGCTCTTACGAGGCGTACACGCGGGCCCGTGAACTTCTGTCCAGCTACGCCGGCCGACGAGGGGCGAACGTCTTCTACGCAACCGGTAACCACGACGACCGCACCGCATTCGCAGAAGTGCTCGGCAGCGGCCACGTTCAGCCCGACGCGGTATATGAGGGAGCTGTGGGTGAGCGGGCGGGGGCAACCACCATCGACGGATGGCGATTGATCACGCTGGACACGCTGGTTCCGGGCAAGGGCTACGGCCGACTCGACGGCGACCAACTCCATTGGCTCAGCGAACTGCTTGCCACCCCCGCAGCACGGGGCACCGTCCTGGCCTTCCATCACCCACCCGTTGCCTTGGACGTCGACGTTCAGCAGGCGCTCGGTCTGCGTAACAGCGCAGAGCTAGCCGAAACGATCCGCGGGACCGACGTCCAGCTCATCCTGTGCGGGCACTTCCACCTGCAGATACTGGCCCACCTGGAACAAGCGACCGTCTGGGTCACGCCCGGGGTCATCAGCCGCATAGACCTGACCGCCCGCCCCGGCACCGAGCGCGCCGTCCACGGTCCGTCGGCCTCCCTCATCCACCTCGGACCGCCCCACGGGCCACTCATCCATACCCTCCACGCACGAGACCCTCGCATGGGCGAGACGGTCTACGAGGCCGACGAGATGGAGATGCGCGAGGTCATCGAAAGGCTCGGCCCCTCTCCTGCGGGCCCGGACTGAGCCTGTGCCTTCACTGGACTGTCAGCCGCGCCTGACAGACCGCATGCGGCTGACACAGCGGCTGCCACCAACAAGCACGGACACCAGCGGTCGACACCGGACCCCAGTCGGCGATCGGCCGACGCCCAGGGGCGGTTGGCCGACGTTGGCAGACCCTCGTGATCGTCCTGATAAGGATGAGGCCAGATCTTCAAACTCTGTATCCAGTATGGGCGCCGTCCCTCAGCTGGTGGACGGCGCCCTTTTCGGAACGAGCAGACATTCACACTCCGCCCCTCTGAGACGCTGGGCAGATGCTGACTGAAGAGGAAGCACGAGGGCTCGTTGCGGCAGAGCTCGCACGGGTCGAAAGAGCGATGTACCAACACCTGGGCGTTGCGATCTCCAGGGTTGAACCCGGGACTGTCGGGTGGGTGTTCTACCGGTGCGCGCGACGGGACATCGGTCGCCCCGCCGGCCAACGACCAACGCTCGGTGGGAACGGCCCTTTTGGGGTGGATCGGAAGAACGAGCGGCTTCTCCGAGGTGCGAGCAGCGAGCAGCCGCTCGACTCGCGCAGGTCCGCTGCTGTTCTTCTCATAGGCTGATCCACGCCCATGTTCCGGACGGGAAGCGTGAGATGACAGACGACGTAAGAGCCATCGCGCAGCGCATGTATGAGGCATTCAACGCCCGTGACCTCACTGCGGCGGAGACGATCTTCTCGACCGACTTCGTGAGCCACCCGCTGGGCACCGTTGGCGTTGACAGCGTTTTGAAGGCGTGGAGCGGGCTTCACACCATGTTCCCCGATATTCAGGTCGTCGTTGAGGACATGCTCGTGGACGCAGACAAGGCCGCAGTCCGTACGACCCTGCACGGCATCCCAGCAGGCGTCGAGGCGCAGGCTCCTCCCTCGATGATGGAGATCTTCCGGGTACAGAACGGCCGTATCGCCGAACTGTGGGGCATGTCTTCACTCAACCGCCCCGGGCGCTGAGCTCTGCGTTCAGCCTCCACCTCGGTTGACGCGTTGAGCCAAAAGCCGGGGCTTTCGCTGTTCGGTGGACAGCAGAGCGGCCGTGGGGTGATGAGGTGAACAGGTCGCTGGCCAACCTCACCAAGCACAGCCTTGACCAGCTCACCGAGTCAGTGAAGAAGCGGCTGAAGCGGATACAGTACCGCCCCGCCTCATCGAGGGCCTCGTCGCTGAGACCGGGCTCGATCTCCAACCGCCGTAACTGCAACCTTCACAGATCTCCTAGAAGTAGGAGGCCACCAGGTCGCGGTCCACCGTGATGGTGTCGCGATCCAGTGCGGGCAGTCCCAGGCGGTCACAAATCAGCTGGGTCAGCTGCTCCTCGTAGGTCTCGTTTTGGTGGTCCAGTCCGGCCGCCGTAATGAGGGGGGCCATCTTGTTGGGCCAGTATTCTCCGACGTACTCGGGATCCTCGTAGTCGATGCAGGACGATATCTGGCCGTCCTTGTAGTGGTACGCCTTGGGCCCGTGGGCCTTGGCAACGCACGGGTTGGGAACGAACACCATCAGCTCAGCGCCCTGGGGGCATAGCTTGCGGTAGTCGATCTCGTCGTAGTCGTCGCGGTTGAACATGTGGTGCACGATCACGCCCCAGTCGCCGGGTACCGTGTCGTTGCCGTAGGCGAACGGCGGCCGTTGCTGCGCGGACAGGCCTTCGGCCATGGCGGCCAGGCTGGTTCCCTTGAAGTAGACCAGGACGGTTTCGTCTTCCCGGTACCGTTCTTCTCCCACCCACGCTATGACGCCGCAGTCAATCCAACTTGTCATGCCCAGCAACATATATGGCGCCACTGATACAACAGCTTCCAGAGTCGCCAATCGACGCCAACACCCACCGCCGACCCCGCGCCGTCGGGACGTAGCGGACGTCGTCGGGATACTGCCGTCATGGCCGTCACTCAGCAGCTTGCCCGCATTTCGGCGCAGTATCTCGCCTCGTGCCGCCAGTCAGCCGATGCATCGCCGGATGCAGATCCTCTCTGGGATCCGCCTTCCGCGGATGTCCTCGATCTGGACTGGGCGCCGTCCCTGCTCGAACGGGTCTGTGAGCTGGGAGGTCTCGACGACGTCCATCGCCATGCTCTCCGACAGGCTCTCGACGGTGACACCGCCATCGACCTCGCCTTCCTCAACACGCATCCGCATGCCATTGGACCCTTCGGGCCAGACCCCACGGCTCTCTCCCCGGCTCAAGTGGCTCGCGTCGCGGAACTACTCGGACAGATCGACTTTCCGGCTCTCCTGGCCGCCTTGCCGCCAGACGAGGCACAGGCCGCCTCCTTGATCGGCAACGGCGCGAACAAGATCGTCGGCGGCCCAAAGACATACCTGGTGAAGCACTTCAATGCCATGCGCGAGTTCTACCGCGGTGCATCCCAACGGCAGCTTCTCGTCGTGCTCTGGTGGGACTGACGCGGACGGCCTCACCATTGGCACCACGTCAGCAGCTGGGGAATCACGTGAGCTTCTGCCTGCGGGACTGCACGAGCGTCCCGGTGGCCCCACGCCGGCACCCCAATGGTGCCCGGAGCGGTGCCACTGCCATACCGGCTCTCCCTTGAGGCGGTACCAGCCACGTCACCCCGTTCGCCCGGGGCGCCTCGTGGTCCGGGTGTCCGGTCCACCTCTTCAACTGTTCGGCGTCGTGTCGCCGACAGGCCGCAGAGCCATGTCGCCCTCAAGGCCGAAGCTGACGTAGATCACTAGTTTTCTACCGGAACGACTTGCATCATCCAATCAGGGCGAGGGGGAGACGACCGTTTCCGGCCTCCCTTCCGGAACGGATCCGGTGGAGGCGAGAACGCGGGGCAGCTTCACGCCCACCAGTGTGCCTGGGGCCAGCAGGTGCGCGGGGCCGCCCGTCAGCCGGGTGCGGGGCAGCGGCTCGGCATGCTCCCCTGCCGGGTCTCGCCTACTGCTCTGGTCGGCTGGGCGCTGCTGCGGCGGGCGACCTGCAGGCCGGGCTGCGGCCACTGGGGCCGTGCCGCGTGACGCGCCGCGGTCCCGCAGCCCAACTGGCTCCGGTAGCCGATTCACTTCTCGCATGTTCCGGTGCCGCCAGAGCCGGACAGCACCACGGTGCCGCCGCCTGCTGACACGGCCACTGGCTATCTACGTTTGAGGAATCCTCACATCCACCTGCTCCGCGATGAATCCGGTCTCATCGACGGCAAGACGCACTACGTCGGCTTGAAGGGCATGCCGGTTGACGGAGCACTGGAGCTGGATGCGTGGGCTGATGCAATCAACGTCTCCGCGACCGCGCAGAGTTGTCACATTCACATAGCGGACTTCAAGAAGGAGGACAAGCTACCGGCGTACCTCGACTAGGGCTGGGCCGGGTCAGCCGATCCGACGCGAGCATGGCGACGCCGGCCGGCCGACAGCACCCGCAGCGTGGGCCTGTCGGTGCGGGGCCAGCTCATCGGGTTCAGGCTGAGCGGCTGGAGGCCCCGGTCCTCAGCCGTCAAGCCGCCGTCGCGACCCGCCGAAACGCGTCGACGTACCGTGGGCCGCACTCTGCCGGCCGGGTACGACGCCGCCCGACGGGCGCGCCCCCGAAGCAGTTGTCTGGCGTGGTGAGCTCATGGTCAGCTCGCCGCCTTCTTCGGCCGGGCCAGGGCCGACTTTCGGCGCTGCTGCAGGACACTGCGGTAGGCGGCTGCCCTGCGCGACAAGGCACACCCACTCGCCGCGGCAGCCGTCGACACCTTCCAGCACGAACACGCCGCCTTCACCTCGCCGCTCTCCGGCCTGCCGAACTGCCCTGCTGACCCCGCACGTCATCGGGATGACCAAAGACGCCATGGCCACAGCGGCCACCCAGTGTGCGGACCACATAGCGGCCCTCCTGACCGGCCGCCCAAACGGCGTGCCGGTGGCCACCATCTGGCCCTCCAACGCTTTTAGTGTTTTGCCGGGTGGAAATCCGCCATACCCGCACCCTCGGGTTCCACAAGGCCACCGTCCTATCGTTGGCCGATGCGCGCGCACCCCATTGACCGTCCAGCCGATCTCGACGTCGTCCGTGACTCCTATGACCAGGTGGCCGACAACTACGCCCACATGGTGGTGACAACGCGCATGGGCGACATCCGTCGCCATCCCTGGCTCAAGGCGTCGATCGACGCCTTCGCCGACACCGTGGGCGGGCTCGGGCCCGTCCTCGACGTCGGCTGCGGCCCCGGCACGGTGACCGGCTACCTCGCCGAACGCGGACTCGACGTATCCGGGGTCGACCTCTCCCCCCGCATGATCGAGAACGCACGCCGTCTCCACCCGCAATGCCGCTTCAGCGTCGCCTCCGCCACCGAGCTCGACCTCGCCGAAGCCTCCCTCGGCGGCCTGCTCGGCTGGTGGTCACTGTTCAACCTCCCCCGCCATGTCCTTCCCCAGGTTCTCGCCCTTTTTGCATACGCACTGAAGCCCGGCGGGCACCTCATCGCCGGCACACACGTCGGCGACGAGGACGTGACACGCACCGAGGCATACGGAGGAGTCCCCGTTCGCTGGACCACGCACAAGTGGCGGCCGGAGCAGCTCGTGGAACTGATCGAACAGGCCGGACTACAGCCCGTCGCCGACCTCCGGCTCCCCGCGGATGAATGGAGCGGACCAGGCGTGATCATCATGGCCAAACGCCCCTCCTGAGAACCATCTGAGCAGCCCAGCACGACGCCACCTCCGGCCATCGCCCCAGTTCGGCCGGTCGCGATCAGCGACGTACCAAGCGAAGCGGACGCCGCCGAAACTGCCGGACGTTCCTCGTCTCCACGGGCACGCCTCACCGTGTGCGGGCCGGAGACACGAACTCTCCGGCCCGCGGTCAGGCAGGTGGTGGAACAACCGTACGGCTCTGCGGTCAGGCGCAGTCGGGGACGCCGTCGATCTTGTGTCCGCCCTGGATGTAGATGTTGCTGACCCATCCACCGGGGACGGATCCGTTCGGGTCGAGGAAGGTCCACCAGTCGTTCGTGGTCCCCTCGGCGGTGACCGACTGCCCCTGCTTCTGGCAGGTGGCCTGACCGGAGACCTTGGTGACGCGGCCCAGCAGGCGGCAGCTGGTGGACGGGTAGTTCCAGCAGTTGTTGGCCGACTCGTAAGCACGGACGGCCACGTTGGTCCCCCACACGTACACCGCCACGGTGGCCGCGGAACGGGACGTCGCGGGTGCTACGGACGCGGTGGGCGTGGGCACCGGGGCCGCGCTCGCGGAGCCTGCCGGGATCACGACACCCACGACGGACGCGGCTGAGACGGCGGCAGCGGCCAGGGAGATTTTCTTGAGACGCATGGTGCTCCTAGGTCAGTGACTGATGCAAGGAGGTCACGTGCGAAGAGCGATGAGCAGGTCGCGCATTGATGCGCAAGTATGCGAATCGTAAAGCCAGTGCGGATTCAACTGACAGAGTGGACGAAAACGTTGACCCGATTCCGCCCGTCCGGCGGCGTCAGCGCTGGTAGACGCCGCATATGTCCCGCGCCGTGGCTGAGAGACAAACACCATCCATATCCGTCGCACCGCGCCGACGCGCATACCGGCGTGGCCCCGTCGCCGTCCGCTCCCCCGGGTGCCTTGCTCCGATCGTCGTGGGCAGAGCCGGCGGACTCGTCCGGTGGCCCCGCTCGTCGCCGTCCAGGCCCTGCTGGAGGACCACCCTCTTTCGAAGGTCCTGACGTCGATGCCAGGGGTCGGTGCCAGGACCGGAGCCCGGATCCTCATCGAGGTCGGCGACGGCAGCAACTTCCCGACCACAGGCCACCTCGCCGCCTACGCCGGTCTCGCCCCGGCGACCCGCAGCTCGAGCTCATCGATCCGCGGCGAACAGCCGTCCAGGAGAGGAAACAAGCAGCTCAGACGGATCTTCTTCCTCTCCGCATTCGCCGCTCCGGGCGACCCGGTCTTCCAGGCCTACTACGACAAGAAGATCACCCAGGGCAAGCACCACATCCAGGCCCCTGCTCTGCCTCGCCCGACGCCGGACCGACGTCCTCTTCGTCATGCTCCGCGACGGAACCTTCTACGAATTGCGCCTGGCCGCAACAGTCAGCTGACCTGTGGCGTTGCCAGCAATACCACCTCGTCGGACTCCACATCGAACCCAAGCACCGGGTGGCTTCGCTCCCAGTCACCCTCGGACGTCAACACCACTGGCCTGCCCAGTCGACGCCCGATCGCACGAAGAAACCAACACAGCACGTCGAGCCGCGCCTGTCCCTGCAACTCCCGCAGATCCACGTCAAAACCGATCTCGTCAGCCGACTCCAACCGAAAGATCGCCAACACATCCGGCACCGGCCAGACCCGCACATCCGCGCACTCGGCATCAGCAGGCCTCGACAACACCTCTCTCCTCCCCGCTGTGTCCGGACACGGCACCGGCCATCGGAGTGACCATCGCGTACACCGAACACCACCGTGGAGCACGTTGCTCACCGCGGTGGCGTAGCGGACCAGGCGCCCCGGACCCGCCCGCCGGCTGGTCCCGCCCGCCAGCCTTTCCTATTCGCCTTCGATGGGGCGCAGAGCGCCGGGGTCACCGAACACGATCAGGGTGTCACCGGCCCGCACGGCGGTCTCCGGATCGGGGTTGGGCTCCAGGGCGCCGTCGGCGCGGCGGATCAGCAGCGGGAGCGCTCCCCCACAGGCCTGTCGCAGAGGCCGTCCCACGAGGCGGGAGTCGGCATCGACGCGAATCTCCTCGATCCGGCAGTCGGAGCTGCCGACCCGGGTGAACTCCAGGAAGTCCACCACGTGCGGGCGGACCGCCAGCAGAGCCATGCGTCGGCCGCTGGTGGTGTAGGGAGAGACCACGCTGCTCGCGCCGGCGTGGGTGAGCCGTTCGGCCGACGCCGCCTCCGAGGCGCGGGAGACGATGGCGAGAGCGGGATTGAGGGAGTGCGCGATCAGGGTGATGTAGACGTTCTCGGCGTCGGAGTCGACCGCGCAGACCAGGCCGCGGGCGTGATGGATGCCCGCGCGGCGCAGTACCGGCTCGGAGGCGGCGTTGCCGATCAGATAAGGCGCACGGTCGCGCTGCAGCCTGTCCTCCAGGTCGGCCTTGGCCTCGATCACCACGAATGGGATGCCCTCGGCCTGGAATTCGCGGGCCACAGCCTGGCCGACCCGCCCGTAGGCGCAGACGATGAAATGGTTGCGCAGCGCGTCGATGCGATGCTGCATGCGCCGCTTCCTTCCTGCCGGCCCGAATCGTCCCTCCACCAGTGCCGTTCCGATCAGCCCCAGAGCCGCGACGAAGACCGCGACGCCCACCACGGCCAGCACGGCGGTGAAGAGCTTGCCGCTCTCGGTGAGCCGGTCGGCGCCGGAGAACCCCTCCGTGGTCAGCGTCATCACCGTCATGTAGACGGCGTCCGGCAGGGAGAACCCGTACAGGGCATACCCGCCGACGCCACATGCGAGCAGCGCGAGGAGGGCGAACGCCACCAGGAGAACCCGCTGCCCTACACCGCTTGGCGACCGCACAGGCCCTCCTGCCACTCACCCCTTTCCCCAGTGTCCTCGCCGGGCACCTGGCGGCAACACGGCATGGGCGGATTCACGTGTCGGCGGGCAGGACGGCAAGTGCGTCGATCTCGACGCGGAACGCCGGGTGGACGAGTCCGGCGACCTTCACCAGGGAGCAGGCCGGCGGACGGCCCGGGTCCAGATACTCGTCGCGGATCAGGCGGAAGGCGTCCAGGTCGGCCAGGTCGGTGAGATACACGGTCAGCTTGACCACATCTTGGAGGCGGGCCCCCGCGGCATGGAGTGCCGTGGCGAGGTTCACGAAGACCTGCCGGATCTGAGCGGCGGGATCGGAATCGCCTACGATTGCGCCTTCGGTGTCCAGGGGTACCTGGCCGGAGACCGCGACCATGGGACCGGTGAACGCCACCGCGTGGCTGTAGCCGTTGACGGGTGGACTGCCGGGCGGACGGACGAAATGCTGCACGGGGACTCCAGCGTGGTGGTCGCGACGGGTGCGGTGGGGCAGCGGCCGGCGCGGCGCTTCGGGTGATCGGCGCCGCGGTCGGTCAGAGCAGGGACGAGGGTACCGAGCACGGCCAGGGCGGTCAGCGCGAATACCTACGGGTAGCCGGTCGCGGCCCGGACGAAGACCTCGAATCGGAAGCGAACCTGCCGACGCCGCCGGCGTGGCCGCTCCCGCCGACGCCACCGGCGTGGCCGCTCCCGCCGACGCCACCGGCGTGGCCACTCCCGCCGACGCAGGGCCGGGGTCGCGCGCAGACCTGGCGAACGGAACTGACGGTGCGTCGTGGTCCGCGGCTACTCCCGGACGGTCTGCTTGCCGCAATGGTGCGCGACGGTCTCGGCGAAGGCGCGGGCCAGCGGGGAGAGGGCGTCCCAGCGGCGTACGGCCCAGCCCGCGGTCAGGGCGGGGAGTGCGGGGATGGGGATCAGTCGGAGGTCCGGGTGTCCGGGACTGCTCCAGGCGGGCAGGGCCGGGACGACGGCGAGGCCCAGCCCCAGTTCGGCCAGCAGGATCGCGGTGTCCCAGTCGGTGACGCTGGTGTCGAAGACCGGCCGGATGCCGGATTCCGCGAGCCAGGCGCCCAGTTGCAGGCGGGAGGTGGAGTTCTGCGGGAGCCCGATGAGACGGGCGTCCTGGAGGTCGGCCGGTTCCACGCGGGCCTTGGCTGCGAGCGGATCGGATGCCGAGACGGCGAGCGCCCAGGGGAGTTCGGCGACGGGGCGTTGCTCGATGGCGCGGTCTGTGGGCCCCAGGGTGATCCAGGCGAGGTCGGCGCGGCCGGCGGCGAGGGCGTCGAAGCAGCCGCGGCTGGAGGTCTCGGTCTGGAACTGGAGGCTGGCGCGGGGAAAGCGCCGCCGGAAGTCGACGACGGCCGCGGACATGAAGTGCCGGACGGTCGTGGCTCCCGTCGTGACCCGTACCGATCCGCCTTCCGCACGCGCGGCCTCCTCGAGCCGGCGCAGTGCGTGGTCGATGCCGCCCAGGCCCTCGGTGACCGCTGCGTTCAGGATGTGCCCGGCCGGCGTGGGCACCACGCCTCGGGTGTGCCGTTCCAGCAGGCTCAGGCCCAACTCCCGTTCGAGCCTCTTCACGTGCTGGCTGACCGCGGACTGCGTGCAGGAGAGGTCACGGGCCGCCGCGCTCAGGGAACCGGCCCGGCAGACCGCGGTGAAGACACGGAGATCGTCGAGAGTCACGAGGACCCAAGGTATCGCTTGGGTCACTGACAGCAAACCCGTTGATTGACTTGGATCGGGGCGGCGCTTGATCATTGCTGCAGGGCCCAGGGCGGCAACCCGCCTGTCGCTCACCTGATCCGGACGCGGTGCGGGGAGTGCCTGGCGGGTGCCGACCCGCGTCGCGCCGAGGGGGAGGCACCACGGTCCACGCGCTCCTCCTCACGTCGACTGCCGTCGGCCCTTCTCCCGGCTCAATAGGTCTCCCCAGGACGACAGGAGCTCAGATGAAGACAAGCCCGCTGACGGTGGCCGTACTCGGACCGGGTGGTGTCGGAGGCCTGATCGGTGCGCTCCTCGCCCGTGACGGTCACCGCGTCATTTGCCTGGCCCGTGAGACGACCGCCGCCGCACTGAGCCGGGGCGGCCTGCGCGTCGAGAGCGCTCAGTACGGGGACTTCACCGCGGCGGTCGAGGCGGACACACAGCTGCGGGAGGCGGTGGACGCCGTCTTCGTGACGGTCAAGCAGACCTCCCTGGACGAGGCACTCGACCGCCTCCCGGCCTCCGCCCTCGGCGACTCGGTCGTGATCCCGCTGCTCAACGGCCTCGACCACGTCGCCCTGCTACGCGATCGCTACCCCTCGGCCGAGGTCGTCGCCGGCACGATCAGGGTCGAGGCCACTCGCACCGCACCGGCCCGCATCCACCACACCAGCCCCTTCACCAACCTCGAACTGGCCGCGCCCCTCGACGAGTTCGCGGATCGTCTGCGGCACGCCGGTCTCGGCGTGACCCTGCGGACCGATGAGACGGCTATGCTCTGGGACAAGCTCGCCTTCCTCGCCCCGTTCGCCCTGCTGACCACCCAGCACCGCGCGGACGTCGGAACCGTTCGCGGCGACCGGCGCCCGGAGCTGCTCGCCGTGCTCGACGAGATCACCGCCGTGGCCCGGGCCGCCGGCGCACGGGTGACGACCGAGACCGTGCTCTCGTTCTTCGACCGCGTCCCGGACACCATGAGGTCCTCGATGCAGCGTGACGCCGCGGCCGGACGCCCGCTCGAAGTCGACGCCATCGGCGGAGCGGTCCTCCGCGCCGGGGCCGCCCACCAGGTCGAGACCCCGGTCACGGCCCGACTGGTGGCAGACGTCGCACGCCTGACGAACCCGGAGGCCTGAACCTGATGCGGCGAACCATCCCGTCCGACGGCGGATCACCGGGAAGCGACCGCGACCCTGCGGCGGCGTGGCCCGCTGTGCAGGACCTCCTGCGCGCCCGGGGCGCGGGCGAGACGGAGCATCCCGGCGGCACGCTCCTCAACCACCTGAACCGCGTCGCAGGTCTGCTGGCCGAATGGGGCGCCGATCCGGACGTGCAGGCCGCCGGGCTGTCTCACGCGATGTACGGGACCGACGGATTCGACCACGCCCTGATGGGCACCGATGAGCGCGCGCTTCTCGCCGAGTTGATCGGCGAACGGGCCGAGGCACTGGTCCACCTCTACGCGAGCTGTGACCGCGCGGTCGTGTATCCCCGGTTGGGGAACGGGACACCGGTGGTCTTCCGCGACCGCTTCACCGGCCGTGAGCACACCCCGTCGCCGCCGGACGTGCGTGCCTTCGCCGAGATCACCGCGGCCAACGAACTCGACGTGCTGGCGCACGACTCCGACCTCGCTGACCGCTACGGTGCCGCCCTGCACGGGGTGTTCACCCGCTCGCGGGACCTGCTCTCCGCCGCGGCACGGGAGGCCTGCGAACGGCAGTTGGGCCGGTACTCCCTCGAACCGGGGCCGATCCGGATCACCGGCCTGGACCACCTGGTGCTGACCGTCGCCGACATCGAACAGACCGTCGACTTCTACCAACGCGTCCTGGGGATGCGCCCGGTCACCTTCGGGGAGGGACGCCGTGCACTGGCCTTCGGCACCAGCAAGATCAACCTCCACGAGGCCGGCCGCGAACTCCTCCCGCACGCCACGCACCCCACCCCCGGCAGCGCGGACCTGTGCCTGGTCACCGACGTCCCGCAGGAGCAGGTTCTGGCCCGTCTGACCGCCTGCGGAGTGCCCGTGCTGGAAGGCCCCGTACCGCGCACCGGCGCCCAAGGACCCGTCACCAGCACCTACCTGCGCGATCCGGACGGCAACCTGGTCGAGATCAGCACCTACGCCCCTGGTCCGGCGGCCGGACCGGACCCGTCCACCGAAACGACGTCCGCTCCTCCCGACGCACCGCAGACGTCTCAGATGCCGAACGGGGCGGCGTAGCGCACGGTTCCGGCGGGCAGGGGGCTGCCGGCGTCCAGAGCGAGAGCCATCACCGCGTCGTCGGGTACGTCGATCGTCAGCCGGATGCCGTGGGCGGAGGCGCGGGTGAAGCCGAAGCGCGGGTAGTACGCCGGGTGCCCGAGGACGACGACGTGGCGCTCGCCCAGCGCTCCGGCCGCCCGCAGGGCGGCGCGCACGGCCGCCGATCCGGCGCCGGTGCGCTGGTGTTCGGGACGTACGGCTACGGGGCCCAGGCACAGGGCGGGGACGTCGCCGATGTGGCACCGGATCAGCAGCGCGTGGCCGACCGGTACGCCGTCCGCCCCGGTGCTGACGAGGGACAGCCCTTCGATCCGGGCGGGGTCGGCCCGCAGGGCGTCGACGAGGTCGGCCTCCAGCGGGGTGGCGAAGGCGGCCAGGTGGATCTCCCGGACGGCCTCGGCGTCCGCGGCGGTCTCGGGGCGGGTGGTCCAGGTGTCGGGCATGGCCGGTGTCTTTCCGTTCCGCGCGGGGCCGGCACGCGGACGGCCCCGCTCGCCCGGGCGGGGGCGAGCGGGTGGGGGTTCCGCGCGGGAGGCGCGGAACCCCGGGAGCCGGCACGTGCGGTCAGTAGGTGTGCAGGGTCAGACCGTACCGGCCCAGGATCTCGTTGACGGGCTGGAACCAGGTCTCGCCGCCGCTGGAGCAGTTCCCCCAGCCGCCGGAGGTGACGCCCTGCGCCTGGTCGCCGGTGATGAAGGAGCCGCCCGAGTCGCCGGGTTCGGCGCAGGCGCTGGTCTTGGTGAGCTGGTGCACCGCGCCCTGGCTGTAGTTGACGGTCTCGTTCAGGGCCAGCACCGTGCCGCAGTGCCAGTGCGAGGTGGAGCCGGAGCGGCAGACCGAGGAGCCCACGGGCGCCACGGCCGAGCCGCGGACGAGCTGGTCGGGCACCGTGCCCCAGCCGAGCACCACCGGCACCGTCCACCAGCCGCTGCCCACGCTGACCCAGGCGTAGTCGTTGTCCGGGAACGAGGAGCCCTGGAAGGTCCCGATGTAGGAGCCGTCCCAGCCGCTCACCCCGGCACCGGGCTGCCCGCAGTGCCCGGCGGTGACGAAACCGCCGTACACCGAGAAGCCGATGGAGCAGCGGACGTTGCCGGTGTAGTACGGGTCGCCGCCCACCGTGCCGGCGGACAGGGTCCGCGGCGCGGCCGAGGTCTCCACGGTGACGGGCCCGGTGCGGCGGGCCTGTGACAGGAAGCGCCGGACATCGTTGTCGGACCGCTCGCCGCGGACGACCTCGACGACGACCGTGCCGGCCCGCGGATCGACGTGCCAGCCACTGACGCCCGAGGGCGCGGTCAGCCGGTCGATGCGCGCCTTGGCCGCGTCCAGTTGCCGGGCGCTGTGCTCGGCGGTGCGAACGGTGGCCCCGGACCGCTCGATCGCCCGGCGTGTGGCGGCCGGGGCGTCCTTGGTGAGGGCCACGGTCAGGCGTCCGCTGGGGGCGTCGAACCAGGAGCCCGCGTAGGCGGTGCCGGCCGTGCGGCGGGCGCCTGGGTCGAGGGCGGCGGCGCTCTTCTCGGCCGCGAGCCGGGCCACCGCCTGGGTCCGGGTCAGGCCGAGGTCCCGTTGCATGGCGGTCACGAGCCCGTCGGCGGCGGGCTCGGCGGATCGGGTGGAGGCGGCGGGTCCGGCGGCGGAGCCGGTCGCCGATGCGGGGAAGGTGCCGGCCGCGCTCAGTCCGCCGAGGACGAGGAGTGCGGCCAGGGCGGCGTGCGCGAGTCCGTTGCGTCTCATGGGGGTTGCCCTTCGTCGTTCCAGGGGTGGGGGTGGAACAGCCGATGACTGAGAGCGCTCTCATGCGTGGCGGGGCAGAGCCTAGCGGCGCGTGAGCGTCAGGTCCATGCCAATGCACGGTTCAATCCAACGATGTAAGCCCCCCGGCCGCCGGACCGCCGGTCGGGTGACGGCCCAACGGGTGAAGTCCGCCGGGCGCCCGGCCCGCCACCGCGCGTCCGCACCGGGCCCCGGGCACCCGCCGTCACGGGGTGCTCCCGCCCCCGCCATGACCGGCGGTGTCCGTCAACTCCACGGCGCCGTACGAGGGTCCGGGACGGGCGGGGCCGGCTGGGCCGGGATAAGAGGAGAGGCATGAGAAAGTCCCGAATAGCGCCCTGGGCGGTGTCCCTCCTCCTCGCGGCCGCCTGCACCCTCGCCGGTCCCGTGGCCACGGCCGCGGCACCCGGCATCGCGGCCACGGGCTACGTGGCCCTCGGCGACTCCTACTCGGCGGGGGTCGGCGCCGGCAGCTACCTCACCGCCGTACCGCGCTGCCTGCGCAGCAACCTCTCCTTCCCCGCGCTGTGGGCCGCGGCCCACTCCCCCTCGTCGTTCAGCTTCAGCGCCTGCGACGGCGCCAAGACCGGGGACGTGCTGAAGAACCAGCTCGGTCCGCTCGGGCCGCGCACCGGCCTCGTCACCCTCACGGCGGGCGGCCGGGACGCGGGCTTCACCAGCGTGATGGCGGTCTGCGTACTGGGCGGCAACGGCATGTGCCGGTCCGCGGTGGCCAAGGCCCGCACCGCCATGGACGCGACGCTGCCGGGCGACCTCGACCGTCTCTACTCGGCCATCCGCGGCAAGGCGCCCGCCGCCCGCGTCGTGGTGCTCGGCTACCCACGCCTGTACCAGTTGAACGGCAGCTGCTCCGGCGGGCTGCCGGACGCCGAGCGGTCCGCGCTCAACGACGCCTCGGACCATCTCAACGCGATGCTGGCCGCACGCGCCGCCGCCCACGGGTTCACCTTCGTCGACGTGCGCAAGGCCTTCGCCGGCCACGAGATCTGCTCGGCCGAACCCTGGCTGCACAGCGTGGACTGGCTGGACCTCGGCGAGTCCTACCACCCGACGGCGAGCGGGCAGTCCCTCGGCTATCTCCCCCTGCTCACCGCGGCGTTGTGAGGCGTGGCGCCCGGGCCCGCCGCGGTGCCCGGCACGGGCGGCGCTCACCTGCCGGCCGTCGCCTTGCGCCGCGCCAGCTCGAACTCCTGGACGGGGTCGCCGCCCGCCTGCCAGGGCCAGGCGGCGACCGTGCCGTCGAGCGCCTCGAAGACCGCGCGGGCCTCCATCCGCCGGTCGGCGGCCAGCAGCGCGTAGGCGAGCAGGTTGAGATCGGCCGGGGCCGCGGCGTGGTTCAGGAACCCCGGCCGCGCCCAGTTGTGCGCGACGCGGTCGAGGGCCTGCGCCCCCATCGCCTGCGACCAGTGGTTGCGCGCCACCAGCGCCTCGAACCCGCCCCGGTCCAGCACGGCGTGGTACTGCCGTACCTGGGCGGTGAGTTCCGTCGCCGCGCAGGGGGCGTTCGCGGGCATGCGGGCCCGCAGGGTGTCCACGAACTCCAACACCTGGACGCGGGATCCGGCCTCCTCCGGGCTGAGGTGGCCCAGCATGCTCAGGTAGGCCTCGCGGTTCCAGCGGTCACGCGCGATCACCTCGTTCCACACGCCGAACACCCGTGGCCGCGCCCAGCGTTCCACGCGGGCCACGGCCAGCAGGACGACCCACGGAGTGGGGTCCCGCGGCGCCAGTTCGGCCGCCCGCAGACAGCTCCGCACGACACCGTCCGCGTCCGGCAGGCCCCCTTGCGTACGGGCGTGGGCGACCTCGGTCCAGGCGTGCAGGACGAGCGCGTCGGCGTCGCGCGGCTCACGCGCGGCCCAGGACCGCGCCAGGTGCGAACCGGCCAGGAAGCCGGCCAGCACGCCCATGCGGTGCGTCCTGCGGTCCCAGTCGTCCGGCTTCTGGGCCAGCAGCCGGGAGAGCTGTGCGACGCACAGGTCCGTCGTCGCGATCGTTCCGGTCCTCGTGGTCGCCAGCAGGGACTTCAGCAGCCGGCCCAGCTCCTGGTCGCCGAGTTCCGGCGCCAGGCGTGCCCCTCTGCGGCGACGCGATAGAAAAGCCATGGCCGGAGGCTAGAGGGGCACGGGTATTACGCAAGGTGTACGCCGGGATCGTTATCCGTCACCTGCCGGTTGCCCGTCCCGTGGAGTGGAACCCGGTCGGCATGAGCAAGACCGCACTGATCGTCATCGACATGATCAACACCTATGACCACAAGGACGCCGATCTGCTGCTCCCCTCGGTGACGTCCGTCGTGCCCGTGCTGACCGACCTCCTCGGACGCGCCCGGCACGACGAGGTACCGGTGATCTACGTGAACGACAACTTCGGCGAATGGCGCTCCCACCACGGTGAGCTGCTAGAGCACGCGCTGGCCGGGCCGCACGCGGAGCTGGTGGAGCCGCTGAAGCCCGACCGGAGCTCCCTGTTCGTGCTCAAGGCCCGCCACTCGATCTTCTTCGAGACTCCGCTGACGTACCTGCTGCACCAGCAGGGGATCGGCCGGCTCGTGCTGTCCGGGCAGGTCACCGAGCAGTGCGTGCTCTACTCCGCGCTGGACGCCCACATCCGGCACCTCGACGTCGTGATCCCCCGGGACGCGGTGGCGCACATCCACGAGGACCTGGCGGACGCGGCGCTGCGCATGATGGAGCGGAACATGGGGGCCCAGGTGTGCGACAGCGGGCGCCTCTGGGCCTGACCCCGTCCATCGCCATGCCCGCCGATCGGCACGGCCCCCTCGGCCAGGCACTCCTGCGCTTCGGACACGGACGCGGGCAGACGCAGCAGCACGGTGGCCGATCTGCCTTCCCGGGGACGATTCGACGGCCGGCGAAGCGGCTACCGGTGTTCCCGCTGCTCGCTGCTCCCGGGCCGCGCGCGCCGGCACGGCGGAGTCCGCCCGGCCGGGCGGGGGCGCGTACAGGGCTCACACGGGCACGGGCGCACCACCTGCACGGGCGCCGACGGCTCTGCGGGGGCGCGCCGGGGACGGCCGGTCGGGTGATCCGCCGCACGCCCCGGGACCGCCACAAGGCCGGTGAATCACGGCATCTCGTTCATTCGCACCAAACATCGCACAGGGTGCGAAGTGGCAGCCTCACCGTGATCGACCGAAACTGAACTCTGGCGGTTCGTGATCAGCAATGACACGCCATGAACCTCCGACGGCCCGGTCGGGCCGCGCCGCGGTCCGCTCGGACCGGGGAGCGGCCGCACCCCGCCGTCGGCCGTCCCAGAAGCCCTGCGGGAGATCGAATGGTGGAGCAGTCCTCCGAGGTCCGGATAGCGGGACCGGACGAAGGCACGGACACCAGTCGGAGCGACGCGAATCCGGCGGCGGCAGCGGACACCGAACGGGAACTCGCCCTCGCGCTGGCCGACGTCGTGGGCACCGCGCACGTCCCGGTGGACGGCCACTTCTTCACCGACCTCGGCGCCAACTCGCTCGTGATGGCCCAGTTCTGCGCCCGGGTCAGGAAGAGAACCGACCTGCCCTCGCCGTCCATGAAGGACATCTACCGGTACCCCACGATCCGGAGCCTGACCGCGGCCCTCACGCCGACCGCTCCCGAGGCCGCGAAGCCCGAGGGCGCCGACGCGTCACCGCAGGCGCCCGCCGCGTCGCCGGAACGGGTACCGCGTACCAGCAGCCGTGATCATCTCCTCTGCGGTTTCCTCCAGTTACTGATCTTCCTGATGTACTCCCTGGCCGCCGGGTTCGTCACGGACCGCGGGTACCGGTGGGTCGCGGCCGGCTCGGGGCCGGCCGACATCTACGTGCGGTCACTGCTGTTCGGCGGCATCGGGTTCATCGCCCTGTGCGTGTTCCCCGTCGCCGCCAAGTGGGTGCTGGTGGGCCGCTGGAAACCCGGCGAGTTCCCGGTCTGGGGCCCGCGCTACCTGCGCTTCTGGTTCGTCAAGGCGCTGCTGCACGCGAACCCGATGATCCTCTTCGTCGGCACCCCGCTGTACGTGCTCTACCTGCGGGCCCTGGGCGCGCGGATCGGCAAGGGGGTCACGATCCTCTCCCGCTCCGTCCCGGTCTGCACCGACCTGGTGACGATCGGCGCCGGAACGGTGATCCGCAAGGACTCGTTCCTCCTCGGCTACCGGGCCCACTCGGGGCGGATCCAGACCGGCCGGATCACCCTCGGCCGGGACGTGTTCATCGGCGAGAAGACCGTCCTGGACATCGACACGTCGATGGGCGACGGGGCCCAGCTCGGCCACTCGTCGGCCCTGCACCGCGGCCAGGCGGTTCCGGCCGGCGCGCGCTGGCACGGCTCCCCTGCGGAGCCCGGCGGGACGGACTACGTACGGGTCGGACCGGCCCGGTGCGGGACCGCGCGCCGCGCGTGGTTCGGGATCGTCACACTGGCCCAGCTCTTCCTGCTGTACGTCCCGCTGGCCGTCGGCGGGGTGTACATGCTGTTCATCGAGGTGCCGGCGCTCGGCAGGCGGCTGGACCCGCAGACGGCCTCGCTGTCGTGGGCGGAACTGCTCCCCGACGCGCTGCTGCTGTCCCTCGTGCTGTTCGGCGGGTTCCTGGTGGGCGGACTGCTGGTGGTCTGCACGGTGCCGCGCCTGATGAGTTACGTGGTCAGGCCCGACCGGGTGTATCCGCTGTACGGCTTCCACTACACCGTGCACCGGGCGACGACCCGGATGACGAACGTCAGGTTCTTCGCCTGGCTCTTCGGCGACAGCTCCTACATCGTGCACTACCTGCGCGGCCTCGGGTACGACCTGTCGCACGTCGAGCAGACGGGTTCCAATTTCGGCACCGAGGTGCAGCACGAGACGCCGTTCCTGGTGACGGTCGGCAGCGGGACGATGGTCGCCGACGGGCTCTCCATCGTGAACGCCGACTACTCCAGCACGTCCTTCCGGGTCTCCCGGGCGTCGATCGGGGCGCGCAACTTCCTCGGCAACAACATCGCGTTCCCAGCCGGGGGCCGGACGGGCGAGAACTGCCTGCTGGCGACGAAGGTGATGGTGCCCCTCGACGGGGAGATCAGGGAAGGCGTCGGGCTGCTCGGCTCGCCGTGCTTCGAGATCCCCCGGACGGTGGAGCGGGACGCGCGGTTCGACGACCTCAGGACCGGCGAGACACTGCGCCGGCGGCTGGCCGCGAAGAACCGCTACAACCTGCGTTCCATGGCCGTGATGCTGGGCGCCCGGTGGCTGCACGTCTTCGGGCTCACCCTGCTCGCGCTGCTCTCGGCGGACCTGTACGGCACGGCGGGACAGGTGGTGATCGCCCTCTACCTGGCGGTCACGCTCGTCTTCACCACCGGCTACCACATCCTGGTGGAACGCGTGATCATGCGATTCGGCCGGCTGCGCCCGCGGTTGTGCTCCATCTACGACCCCGTGTTCTGGCGGCACGAGCGCCTGTGGAAGGTTCCGGACCGGCACCTGAACATCTTCAACGGCACCCCGTTCAAGAGCCTCGCGTGGCGCCTGATGGGCGTGCGGATCGGCCGCAGGGTGTTCGACGACGGCTGCTACCTCACGGAGCGGACCCTCGCCGTCATCGGGGACGACTGCACCCTGAACGTGGGGAGCAAGATCCAGTGCCACTCGCAGGAGGACGGCACCTTCAAGTCCGAGGGGACCACCCTCGGCGACGGCTGCACGCTGGGCGTCGGCTCCCATGTGCACTACGGCGTGACGGTGGGTGACGGCGCCGTGCTGGCCGCCGACTCCTTCCTGATGAAGGGCGAGGAGGTCCCGCCGCACGCGCGGTGGGGCGGCAACCCCGCCGTGGACATGCCCGAGGCCGCCGGCCCGCCCGGCGACCCGGCGGCACCGCCGAGTCCGGCCGGCGCCGCTTCGGCGACGGCGAGTTGAGGAAGGCCATTCGATGGGAGCGCGCGTGGATGCGGACCGGGAGTTCTGGAGCCGTGTGCTGACCGCCGGCGGTCTCACCGCGGTGCCGCGGTGGGTCCGCGAGCCGGTGCCGGGGGCCGCGGAGCACGAGACGGCCGTGCCGGACGACGTGGCCGGGGCGCTGCCCGCCCTCGGCGAGCGGTGCGGGGCGCCGGCCGGCGCGGTGCTGCTGGCGGCGCACGCCAAGGTGCTGGCGGCGCTCTCCGGCGAGCAGGAGGTGGTGACGGGGTACGCGGCCGGCGCGCGCGGGGAACCGCTGCCCTGCCGGCTCACCGTCCCGCCGGGGTCCTGGCGGGACCTCGTGGCGGCGGCCCGGCGGGCCGAGGCGGAGGTACGGGAGCACCGGACGTTCCCGGTGGCGGAGCTGCGCCGGGAGCTGGGCGTGGGCGAGCCCTCGTACAAGGTGGTGCTCGGGCCCCCGGAGGCCGCGGACGGCTTCCCCGACGAGGGTGTGCTCCAGGTGCGCTGGGCCGACCGGGACGGGCGGCCGGTGCTGCGGCTGCGCTACCGCACGGACGTGCTGGACGCCGCCTGCGCGGAGCGGATCGCCGGCTACCACCTGACGGCGCTGCGGCTGATGGCGGCCGACGTGGACGCCGGGCACGCGCGGCGGGGCCTGCTGGGCGACGACGAGGTGCGCGAGCAGCTCGAAGGTTTCGCCGGTCCGCACCGGCCGCTGCCGGACGCGCGGGCGCACGAGCTGTTCGAGCGGCGGGCACGGGAGCACCCGGGGGCCGTGGCGGCCGTGCAGGGCGACCGCGAGTGGTCCTACGGCGAGCTCAACGCGCGCGCGAACCGGCTGGCCCGGGCCCTGCTGGCGCGGGGTGTGGGCCGCGAGGACGTCGTCGCCGTCGTCACCGAACGCCATCTGGACTGGCTGGCCGCGACGCTGGCGGTGTTCAAGGCGGGGGCCGTGTACCTGCCGATCGAGCCGCACTTCCCCGCCGGCCGGATCGCGGCGACCCTGTCCCGGGCCGGCTGCCGGCTGGTGCTCACCGAGTCCGGCAGCACCGGCACCCTCGACGAGGCGCTGGCCACGCTCCCGGACACCGGGAAGCTGCTGGTGGAGGAGGCATACGCGGAGCCGCACGCCGGCACCGACCCCGGGGTGCGGGTCGACGCCGGGCAACTGGCCTACATCTACTTCACCTCCGGCTCCACCGGTGAGCCGAAGGGGGCGATGTGCGAGCACGCGGGGATGCTCAACCACCTCTTCGCCAAGATCGACGACCTGGGGATCGGCGAGGGCTCGGTGGTGGCGCAGACGGCCCCGCAGTGCTTCGACATCTCGCTGTGGCAACTGGTGTCCGCGCTGCTGGTGGGCGGGCGGACGCTGCTGGTCCCGCAGGACGTGATCGTGGACGTGGAGCGGTTCGTCGACACGCTGGCCGAAGGCCGGGTCACCGTGGCGCAGCTCGTGCCCTCCTACCTGGAGGTGGTGGTCGCGTATCTGGAGCGGCGCCCCCGTGCCCTTCCCGACCTGCGCTGCGTGTCGGTGACGGGTGAGGCGCTGAAGCGGGAGCTGGTCCAGCGGTGGTTCGCGAACCGGCCGGGGACCGCGCTGGTCAACGCCTACGGCCTGACGGAGACCTCGGACGACACCAACCACGAGGTCATGCACGGGGTGCCCGAGCGTGTGCTGCTGGGCCGCGCGGTCGGCAACGTCCGCGTGCTCGTCGTGGACGAGCGGCTCTCGCTGGTGCCGATGGGGGCCCCGGGCCTGATCTCGTTCTCCGGCGTCTGTGTGGGCCGGGGGTACGTCAACGACCCGGAACGCACCCGGGAGGCGTACCGCGAGGACCCGTACCGGCCGGGTGAGCGGCTCTACCTGGGAGGCGACTGGGGGCGCTGGCATCCGGACGGCAGGCTGGAGTTCCTGGGCCGCCGGGACAACCAGGTCAAGATCCGGGGCTTCCGCATCGAGATCGGCGAGATCGAGAACACGCTGCTGCGGGTGGCCGGGGTGCGGGACGCGGCGGTGGTCGTCGCCGAGCAGGCCGGCGGGAGCAAGCACCTGATCGCCTACTACACGGGGGAACGGCAGGCCGTGGAGGCGCTGCGGGAGTCGCTGGGCGGCGTGCTGCCCGGCTACATGGTGCCCTCGGCCTTCCACTGGCGGCGGGAACTGCCGCTGACCGCGAACGGCAAGACCGACCGCAAGGCGCTCACCGCGCTGGCCGAGCGGGCGCCCGAGCCCGTGGCCGGCGACGCCGCCGCGACGCGGGAGGGTGCCGCGCTCACCCCGGCCGAGCGGAAACTGGCGGCCGCCTGGTCCGAGTTGCTGGGCGTGCCCGAGCACCGGATCGCCCGCACGGACCACTTCTTCGACCTGGGCGGCACCTCGCTGACGGCGGTCCGGCTCACCATCGCCCTCGACCGCGCGGTGTCCCTGAAGGACATCACCCGGCACCCGGTCCTCGCGGACCTCGCGGCCGTGGCCGACGGCGCGGGCCGGCGGCGCACCGAACTGCTCCAGCCCCTGTCGCGGGCGGACTCCGGCGCCGACACCGTCCTGGTGTGCTTCCCGTACGCCGGCGGCAACGCCGTCAACTACCAGCCGATGGCGGGCGCGCTGGAGGGCAGTGGCCTGGCGGTGCTCGCCGTGGACCTGCCCGGTCACGACCTGTCCGACCGTCCCGAGCCGTTCGCCTCGATCGCGCGGGTGGCGGAGCGGGTCGCCGACGAGATCGCCGCGCGCGGCCCGGCCCGGGTCATGCTGTGGGGCCACTCGTCCGGGGCGGCGGCGGCTCTAGAGACGGCCAGGCGGCTGGCGGAGCGCGGGGTCGAGGTGACCCGGGTGTTCCTCGGCGCCCAGCTGCTCGGCACCGCCGAGGCACGGCGGGCCGCAGCGGAGGAGCTGATCGGTCCGAGCGACGCCGAGATCGCCGCGCGGCTGACCTCGGACAGCGGCTACACCGAACTCGCCGAGCTGAACGACCGGCACGCCGGGCACATCGGCGCCGCCTACCGGCACGACTGCGTCTCCGCGCACCGCTACTTCCGCGACGCGCTCCGGAACCCGCCGGCGGTACGGCTGGCCGCGCCGGTCTCGGTGGTCGTCGCCGCCGACGACCCGCACACCGCCGGGCACGCCGACCGGCACCGCGACTGGCTGCTGCTGGCCGAGCGCGTGGAGCTGCACGAACTCCCCGACGGCGGCCACTACTTCCCGCGCACGCGGCCGGCCGAGGCGGCGCGGGCCGTCCTGACCGCCACCGCTCCCCTGGCGTCTTCCTGAACCTCGCCCAGCCCGCGCCGGGCAACGAAAGGAATCCGAGATGTCCTCCTCACCTCTGGCCACCTCGCTCGACGTGGAGCTCCGGCCGGACCGTCCCGCCGTCGTGCGCGTCGGCTCCCCCGGTGATGCGGCGAGCTGGGCGGCCGAGCACCGCGAGTCGCTGCGCGCGCAGGTCACCGAGCACGGGGCGCTGGTCGTCCGCGGCCTGGAGCTGCGGGACGCGGACCGGGCGGGAGCCGTCATCGCCGGGCTGGCCGGCGGCCTCATGGCGGAGCGGGAGGCGTTCGCCCCCCGGGAACCGCTCGGTTCGGGCCTGTACTCGTCGACGGCGTGGCCGGCCAACCAGCCGATGTGCATGCACCACGAGCTGAGTTACGCGCTCGAGGTGCCCGGTCTGATGCTGTTCGCGTGCCTGACCCCGCCCGCCGAGGGCGGCGCGACCGCGGTGGCCGACGCCGAGGAGGTACTCAAGGCGCTGCCCGCCGGTCTCACGGGGAAGTTCGAGCGCGAGGGCTGGCTGCTGACCCGGAGCTACAACGACGAGATCGGGTCCTCCCTCGCGGAGTCGTTCGGCACCGAGGACCGTGCCGAGATCGAGCGCTACTGCCGTTCCCATGCCATCGACTTCCACTGGCAGCCGGACGGTTCGCTGCGCACCGAGCAGCGCCGCAGCGCCGTGGTGCGGCATCCGCTGACCGGCCGGCGCTGCTGGTTCAACCAGATCGCCTTCCTCAACGAGTGGACGCTCGCCCCCGAGGTGCGCGAGTACCTGGTGGACGAGTACGGCGTGGACGGCCTGCCGTTCAACACCCGCTACGGCGACGGCACCCCGATCGGCGAGGACGTCGTCCAGGCACTCAACGCGACATACGAGAAGCACACCAGGCGCGAACCCTGGCAGGCCGGCGACCTGCTGCTGGTGGACAACATCCGCACCGCGCACAGCAGGGAGCCCTTCACCGGTGAGCGGCGGGTGGTGGTCGGCATGGCCGAGCCGCGGCGCCTTGCCGACGGCTCCCCCACTCCGGAGGCGAGTGAGCGATGACCCATCTTCTGTCGACCGGGACCCAGCCGGCCCAGCCGGGCCCGGCCAGCGTGCCGACGTTCGCGGTGGTCTCCGGCGAGCAGGTGCAACAGGCGCTCGGCGGGCGCGAGAAACAGATCGTGGAGCTGGTCGAGGCCACCTACCGGCTGCACGGCGCCGGGGACTCGGTGAACCCGCCGTCGTACTTCCTGCGCTTCCCCGACCGGCCCACCTCCCGGATCATCGCGCTGCCGGCCTCCATCGGCGGTTCGGTGAACGTGGACGGCATGAAGTGGATCTCCAGTTTCCCGGAGAACGTCGGTGCCGGGCTGCCCCGGGCCTCCGCGGTGCTCATCCTCAACGACCACGACACGGGCTATCCGTTCGCGTGCATGGAGAGTTCCATCATCAGCGCCTGCAGGACGGCGGCGTCCGCCGCGCTGGCGGCGGACTGGCTCAGCCGCACCCGTGTGCGTCCCACCCGGGTGGGCTTCTTCGGCACCGGCCTGATCGCCCGCTACATCCACACCTATCTGGCCGGCACCGGCTGGGCGTTCGACTCGATCGGCGTGCACGACCTGTCCGCCGACAGCGCCGCGGGCTTCTGCGGCTATCTGCGCGGGACCGGTACCGCGGCGCGGGTCACCGTCCACGATAGCGCCGAGGCGCTCATCCGCTCCAGCGACCTCGTGGTCTTCGCCACCGTCGCCGGCCGGCCGCACGTCACGTCGCCGGCCTGGTTCGACCACAACCCGCTGGTGCTGCACGTGTCGTTGCGCGACCTCGACCCGGAGATCCTGCTCGGCGCGGCGAACTTCGTCGACGACGTCGAGCACTGCCTGAAGGCCGACACCTCTCCGCACCTGGCCGAACAGCGCACCGGCGACCGCGACTTTCTGAACGGTACCCTCAACGACGTGATGCTCGGGCGGGCCGTGCCACCGCAGGACCAGCCGGTGATCTTCTCGCCGTTCGGCCTCGGCGTCCTCGATCTCGCCGTCGGAAAGTACGTCTACGACGAAGTGGCCCGGGCGGGGAACCTCCGCCTCGTCGACGACTTCTTCCACGACCTGCGCCGGCACGGCTGAGGCCGTCCCCCGGCCGGGACCAGGAGGCCCGCCGTGCCCGTCATCTCCTCCCCCAGCGCCTTCAACGAAGGCAACCTCTTCGTCGACCTGGAATCGATCTTCGGTTGTCCCCTCTACCTGAAATGCGAGGGCTTCAACTTCGCCGGCTCCATCAAGCTGAAAGCCGCGAACGAGATGGTGGAGAGCGCCGAGCGGGACGGGGTCCTGAGGCCGGACTCCGTGCTCGTGGAGTCCTCGTCGGGGAACCTGGGCGTGGCGCTCAGCATGATCGCGGCGAGCAAGGGCTACCGCTTCCTGTGCGTCACCGACGCCCGCTGCAACCTGTCGACCAGGCTGCTGATGGAGGCCCTCGGCAGCCAGGTGCACGTGGTCGCCGACCTGGACGCCAACGGCGGCTTCCTCGGCACCCGGCTGGACTACGTGCGTTCGCTGTGCGAGTCCGACGACCGGTACGTGTGGCTCAGCCAGTACACCAACCCGGGCAACTGGCGGGCCCACTACCGGACCACCGGGCCGGAGATCGCCAGTCACTTCCCGCGTCTTGACGTGCTGTTCGTCGGGGCGGGCACCACCGGGACCCTGATGGGCTGCGCGCGCTTCTTCCGCCGGTGGCACCGGCCGGTGCGGATCGTGGCGGTGGACAGCGTGGGCTCGGTGGCCTTCGGCGGGGAGCCGGGCCGCCGGATGATCCCCGGCCTGGGCATGAGCATGCGCCCGCCGCTGCTGGACGAGTCCCTCGTGGACGAGGTGATCAGGGTGGAGGAGGCCGACACCATCCGCACCTGTCACCGCATGGCCAGGCGCGGCTTCCTGTTCGGCGGCTCCACCGGGACGGTGGTCAGCGGGGCCACCGACTGGCTGGCCGAGCACGGCAGCAGCGGCGTCACCGCGGTGGCCATCGCGCCCGACCTCGGCGAGCGCTATCTCGACACCATCTACCAGACCAACTGGCTGCAGGACCTGTACGGCGAGCACATCCTCGACCAGGTGCGGGATCCGGTCCAGGTGGACGGCGTGGACGGTGTGGACGGCGCCTGGCGGGAGGCCGGCTCCGCGACCCGGTCGCCGGAGCGCCGCAGAAGGCGGTAGTCCCGCTTTGGTCCGCGGGGCCGCCTCGGAGGAGTACAGTATTCATCAGCCGATGAATTATGGTTCTCCGGAGAGGCGGGGACATGATGGAGCGGACCACGTGCTGTGTGGTGGGAGGCGGTCCCGCCGGCATGGTGCTCGCCCTGCTGCTGGCGCGGACCGGCGTCGACGTGACGGTGCTGGAGAAGCACGGCGACTTCCTCCGCGACTTCCGCGGCGACACCGTGCACCCCTCGACCCTGGCGCTGCTGGACGACCTGGGGCTGGCCGAGCGCTTCGCCCGGCTGCCGCAGCGCAGGGTGCGCACCGTCCAGCTGCCGGTGGGCGACGGGGGCGCGCCGGTCACGGTCGCCGACCTCTCGGTGCTGCGCGGCCGCTACAACTACGTCGCGATGGTCCCCCAGTGGGACCTGCTGGACCTGCTGGCGGCCGAGGCCCGGCGCGAGCCGTCCTTCCGCCTGCGGATGAACACCGAGGCGACCGCCCTGCTGACCGAGGGCGGCCGGGTGACCGGGGTGCGCTACCGCACCGGCGACGGCCGCACCGGCGAACTGCGCGCCGTGCTCACCGTCGCCTGCGACGGCCGCGGCTCCCTGGCGCGCGGCCGGCCGGAACTGGGGCTGCGCCGCTTCGGCTGCCCGATGGACGCGTGGTGGTTCCGGCTGCCGCGCCGCGAGGGCGATCCGAGCGGGCTGGTCGGCGGCGCCGGGGACCGTCTGCTGGCCGCGATGATCGACCGCGGTCAGTACTGGCAGTGCGCGACCCTCATCCGCAAGGGCACCGACCGGCAGCGCCGGGCGGCCGGCCTGGACCGCTTCCGGGCCGACTTCGCCGCCGCCGTCCCCTGGATCGCCGACCGCACCGGGCAGCTCGGCTCATGGGACGAGGTCCGGCTGCTCGACGTACGCCTGGACCGGCTGCGCCGCTGGCACCGGCCGGGGCTGCTGTGCATCGGCGACGCCGCGCACGCCATGTCCCCGGTCTTCGGCATCGGCATCAACCTGGCCGTCGAGGACGCGGTGGCCGCCGCCCGGTATCTTGCCGGGCCGCTGCGGCGCGGGAGCGTGGGGCTGCGCGACGTGCGCCGGGTGCAGCGCAGGCGCCGGCCCACCACGGTCGCCACCCAGGCGCTGCAGCGGGCGGCCCACGCCCGGCTCGTGGCGCCGGTGCTGGACGGGCGGCCGCCGCTGGGCGGCGCGACGCGCGCCCGGCGTCTCGCCGGACTGCTCACGCGATCGCGGCTCGCCCGGCTGCCGGCGTACTTCATCGGCTACGGCGCGCTGCGGGAGCGCCCGCCCGAGGCGGCGGTCCGGTGACCGCCGTCCGCGAGCCCTCCCGCCGCACCGCGGCCGGCCGGACGTCAGATGCGGCCGCCGGTGAACCGGGTGATCGGTCCCAGGGTGCGGCGGCCCGAGCGGCGGCCCGCCGCGTAGGACGCGACGCCCACCGCGGTGACGCCCGCGCTCACGCCCGCGGCGACGAGCTTGCGGTGCGCGAGGACCGTCCAGGCCGTCGTGGCCACCGTGGCGACCCGGCCCGAGGCCACGACGGCCGCCCGCCGTCCCGCTTCGACGCCCTTGGCGGCCGCGCTCACCGTGCCGGCCACGCCGTCGGCGGCGCGTCCGGTGGCCTTCTTCGCCGCTGACGCCCCGTCAGCCGCCTTCGCCTCGGCCTGCTTCGCCGCGCCGGAGGCCGGAGCGGTCGCCTTGGCGGCGGTGCGACGGGCCGCCGAGGCGGCCGTGCGCTTCTTGTCCTGCGTCTGCTGACTGGTGCCCTTGTTCGGTTCACTCATGGAATGCGGCTTGCCCCTCAAGGAGCCCGCAAACGTGGCCGGGTGCCCGCCCGACGCGGGGGTGGGGGCGCGCGCCGGGCGGTAGCCTGCTCGTGAGGACAGTCATGGCCGATGAGGTACGCATCCGGCTCCTCGGCGGTTTCGCCGTGACGGTCGAGGACCGCCCGGTCGCCACCGGGGCGTGGCGGCTGCGCAAGGCGAGGACCCTGCTCAAACTGCTCTGCCTGGCACCGGGCCACCGGCTGCACCGGGAACGGCTCTACGACCTGCTGTGGCCGGACCTCGACGGCACGGCCGCGTCGAACAACCTGCACCAGGTGCTGTACGCCGCACGGCGCGCGCTGGCCTCCGCCGGGGCGCGCGGCGAGATCGTCGTGCTGCGCGACGACATGGTGCTGCTCGGCCCGGACGGCGGGGTGCGCGTCGATCTGGACGAGGTGGAGGAGGCGGTCCGGCGGGCCGCGTCCGGCGGCTCGGCGGCCGGCTGGCGCGCCGCCCTCGCCCTGGCCGACGCCGATCTGCTGCCCGAGGACCGGTACGAACCCTGGGCGGCCGAGGCGGCCGAGGCGCTCGGGACACGGCGCACGGCCGTCCGGCTGGAGCTGGCCGAGGCGCTGCGGCGCGAGCACGGCACGGCCGAGGCGGTGGACGTGCTGCGGGCGCTGGTCGCCCGCGACCCGATGGACGAACCCGGGCTGCGGGCCCTGATGCGGGCCCTGGCCGAGTCCGGGCGGCGCGCCGAGGCGCTGGCGGCGTACGAGCGGCTGCGCGACACGCTCCGCGGGGAGACCGGCGCCGATCCCGACCCGCAGACCCGCAGTCTGTACCGGGTGCTGCTGGCCGGCTCGGCGGAGCCGCCGACGGAGACCGGCGGGCGGCCCGCCGGCGGCCGGCGGGGCCGGCTGCCGACGCCGGCGACCGGGCTCGTCGGCCGGGAGCGGGAGATCGCCGAGGTACGGCGGCTGCTGAGGCGCGGCGGGCTGCTCACCCTCACCGGAACCGGCGGCTGCGGCAAGACCCGGCTGGCGCTCGCCGTGGCGGACCGGTGCGGCGGCGAACACCCGGACGGGGCGTGGTTCGTGGACCTCTCCGCGCTGACGGAGCCGGACCTGGTCCCCGAAACCGTCGCCGCCGCGCTCGGACTGCGCCTCCCGTCGTCCGGCGGGGCCCGGGAAGCGCTGCTGGCGCAGCTCGGCGGCCGGGCGACGCTGCTGGTCCTGGACAACTGCGAGCACCTGGTCGACGCGTGCGCCGCCCTCGTCTCGCTGATCACCGCCCGCTGCCCGGGAGTCGCCGTGCTGGCCACCAGCCGGGAGCCGCTGCGCAGTTACGGCGAGCGCACTTTCCGGGTGCCGTCCCTCGGGCTGCCCGACCCGCGGCGGCTGCCGCCCGTGGAGGAACTGGCCCGCTTCGCCTCCGTACGGCTGTTCCTGGACCGGGCCGCCGACGCGGCGCCGGGCTTCCGGCTGACCGCGCTGAACGCGGCGGCCGTGGCGCGGATCTGCTTCCGGCTCGACGGCATGCCCCTGGCCCTGGAACTGGCGGCGGCCCGGGTGCACTTGCTGGCGCCGGAGCAGATCGCCGAACGGCTCGACGACGCGCTCGCCCTGCTCAGCCGGGGCAGCCGGCACGGCGTGACCCGGCAGCAGACGCTGCTGGCCACCCTGGAGTGGAGCCACCGGCTGCTCGACGGCGCCGAGCAGTGCCTGTTCCGCAGGCTCGCCGTCTTCACCGGCGGCTTCTCCCTCGCGGCGGCCGAGGACGTCTGCGCGGACGGCGAACCGGCCGGCCCGGTGCTCGACCTCCTCGGCCGGCTGGCCGACAAGTCCCTGGTGAGCGTGGAGCCCGGACCGCACGAGGCCCGGTACCGGCTGCTGGAGACCATCCGGCAGTACGCCGCCCAACTCCTGTGCGACAGCGGGGAGTCGGCGGCGGTCGAGGCCCGGCACCGGCGGTTCTACCTGCGGCTCGCCGAGGCGCGGGACCATGAGCCGGCCACCGGGGTCGCCGGCGCGACCGCACTGGAACTGGAGGCCGACTACGGCAACCTGCGGGCCGCACTGCACTCCTTCCTGCGCCACCGGCCGGACAGCGCGCTGCGGCTGGCGGTGGCGCTGCGCTCGTTCTGGCCCGAGCGCGGCCGGCTCGCCGAGGGCCGGCGCTGGCTGGACGACGCCCTGGCCGCCGCGCCGGAGCCCACCCCGCAGCGGGCGACGGCGCTGATGGGCCGGGCCGTACTGGCGATCCGGCTCGGTGACGGCTCCCCGCTGGAGGGCATCGCGGCCGAGATCGTCGGGATCCACCGGCGGCGGGCGGACCCGGCGGCCCTGGCGCACGCCTGCTACCAGCAGGGGATCCTGCTGTGGATGCGCGGCGCCTGGGAGAGGGCCCGCGAAGCGCTGGACCGGGCCCGCTCGCTGGCTCTGGAGGCGGGCGTGCCGTCGGTCCTCGCCGCCGTCGCCCACCTCGACGCCGTCTGGGCGGTCTGCCGCGGCGAGGGCGGGGCGGCCCGCCGGGCCTGTGATGAGAGTCTGCGGCTGCTGGACGACGTCGGGGCCGTGACCGGTCCGTTCTTCCCGGTCATGACACCGGGTTACACCGTGGTGAGCGACGCCGCCGGGCAGGTGTCGCTGTTCTTCGAGGAGACGGTGCTCACCGGCCGCACCGTCGGTCCGGCCCGGGCCCGGGGCCACGTCCTGACGACCCTCGCCTGGGCCGCCCGCCTGGCGGGCGACACGGACGCCGCCACGGAGGCGGCGGAACGCGGCGCCGAGTGCTTCCGTGCGCTCGCCGACCCGCACGGGGAGTCCCTGGCCCTCAACGTGCTGGGCAACATCCACCGCGACGGCGACCACGACACGGCGCGGAAATGCCTCGGGACGGCGCTGGCGGTCAGACGCCGGCTCGGCGACCGCCGGGAGGAGGGCGTCACGCTCGGCTGTCTCGGCCTGCTGCACCTGGCCGCCGGAGACACCGGGAGCGCGCGGGCCGTCCTCGCCCGGGCACTGGCCGGCTTCGAGGAGACCGACGACCTGCCCGGCGCCGTCAACACCCTGCTCCACCTCGGGCTCACGGCCCGGGCCTCGGGCGACCCCGCGCGGGCCCGCGCGCTGCTGGCCCGCGCCCGGCGCCTGGAGCGGGTCCCCGGCTCGGTGCCCGCCGCGGGATGGGTCGAGCTGATGCTGTCCCGCCTGCTGGAGGAGGCCGGCGACCGGGACGCCGCCGCGGCGGCGGCCGCCCGCGCCGGGGCCCACTTCGCCCGCCTCGGCCACCGGCGCGGCGCCGCCGTCCCGGGCGGCCCGGTGCCGCCGCCGGAGGGGCACAGCGGATGCTGAGTGGTTGCTAAGAGGCGCCGCCTACGGTCACGGGCATCAGCGCAAGCACTCGTGACCGAGGAGCCGACCATGTCGATCGACACGACGCGGGGCGTCCTGGGGGACGCCACCGTCGCCGAACTCCGGGCGAACCTGCGCGGCACCGTCGTCCGTCCCGGCGACGCCGCCTACGACGAGGCGCGGGCGGTCTGGAACGCCGCGCACGACAAACGGCCGGCGCTCGTGGTGCGCTGCGCCTGCACCGCGGACGTGATCCGCGCCGTGGAGTTCGCGCGCAGTCAGGACCTGCTGGTCGCCGTGCGGGGCGGCGCGCACAGCATCGCCGGGTTCTCCACCTGCGACGGCGGCATCGTCATCGACCTGTCGCCGATGAAGGGCGCCGTCGTCGATCCGGTGCGCCGCCGGGTGGTGGCCGGGGCGGGGATGACCTGGGGCGAACTCGACCGCGAGACGCAGGCGTTCGGCCTCGCCGTGACCGGCGGGCTGGTGTCCTCCACCGGGATCTCCGGCTTCACGCTGGGCGGCGGGGTGGGCTGGCTGGTGCGCCGGCACGGGCTCGCCTCGGACAACCTCACGGCGGCCGAGGTCGTCACCGCCGACGGCCGCGTGGTCCGCGCGGACGCCGAGCGCGAACCCGAGCTGTTCTGGGCGCTGCGCGGCGGCGGCGGCAACTTCGGCATCGTCACCTCGCTGGAGTTCCGGCTGCACCCGGTCGGGCCCCAGGTGCTGGGCGGGCTGATCTTCTACCCCCTCTCGCAGGCCCGGCGGGTGGTCACCGGCTGGCGCGACCTGACCGCCGGCATGCCCGACGAGCTGACCACCATGGCCGTGCTGACGACGGCGCCCCCGCTGCCGTTCCTGCCGCCGGAGGCGCACGGGACCCGCGTCGTGGCGCTGGCCGGCATGTACGCGGGCGAGCCGGCCGCGGGCGAGGCGGCCGTGGGCCCGCTGCGCACCCTGGGTGCGCCGATCGCCGACCTCATGGGACCGCTGCCGTACGCGGACATGCAGTCACTGCTCGACCCGCTGTGGACGCCCGGCGCCCACAACTACTTCACCTCGGCGTTCGTCGAGCCGTCCGACGACGCGCTCGACGCGGCGCTGCGGCACCACCTGACCACGCCCACCCCCTTCAGCGAGGTGCACCTGCACCAGCTCGGCGGGGCGTTCGCCCGGGTTCCGGCCGAGGCCACGGCGTTCAGCCGGCGCGCGCCGGGCGTGCTGTGCAACGTGATCGCGCGGTCGCCCGACGCGGCCGGCTTCGACGCGCACGTGGCCTGGGCCCGCGCGGCCCGCGCGGACGTCGCGCGGCACGGTGACGGCTCCATGTACGTGAACTTCACCGGTGACGCCGCCGAGGACCGGGTGCGCGCCTCGTACCCCGGCGCGGTGCACGACCGGCTGGTCCGGGTGAAGGACGCCTACGACCCGACGAACCTGTTCCGCCTCAACCAGAACATCCGCCCTTCGGCGGCGGCCTGAGAACGCCGGCCGCGCGCTCCGGGCGGGGCGTGCGGCCCCGCCGCCCGGCCAGCGGCGGCGGGGCCGGGGGGGGGAGGCGGGCTCCGACGGCCCGGTGCGCGGGCCGCCGGAGCCCGCGGGGCTACGTGGGGCGGGGTGGTCTGACCCAGCCCAGGGAGCGTTCGACGGCTCGCTGCCAGTCCTCGTACTCCGCGTCGCGCAGGGCGGGGTCCATGTCGGGCAGCCACTGCCCGGCCCGGTGCCAGTTGCGGCGCAGGACCTCGAGGTCCGGCCAGTAACCGGCGGCGAGCCCGGCGGCGTAGGCGGCGCCGAGGGAGACGGTCTCGGCGACCATGGGCCGCACCACCGGGACGTCGAGCACGTCGGCGACGAACTGCATCAGCAGGTTGTTCGCGGTCATGCCGCCGTCCACCTTCAGCTCCCGCAGCGCCACCGAGGAGTCGGCGTTCATCGCGTCGACCACCTCCCGGGTCTGCCAGCCGGTGGCCTCCAGCACCGCCCGGGCCAGGTGGCCGCTGGTGATGTAGGAGGTGAGGCCGACGATCACCCCGCGCGCGTCACTGCGCCAGCGGGGCGCGAACAGGCCGGAGAACGCGGGGACGATGTAGCAGCCGCCGTTGTCCTCGACCGTCAGCGCCAGGGTCTCGATCTCCGGCGCGCTGTTGATCAGCCGCAGCCGGTCGCGGAACCACTGGACCAGTGAGCCGGTGACGGCGATGGAGCCCTCCAGGGCGTACACGGGCGGCCGGTCGTCGATCCGGTAGGCGACGGTGGTCAGGAGCCCGTGCCGGGAGCGGACCGGCTCGGCGCCGGTGTTGAGCAGCAGGAAGCTGCCCGTGCCGTAGGTGCACTTGGCCTCGCCCGGGGCGAAGCAGGTCTGGCCGAACAGGGCCGCCTGCTGGTCGCCGAGCGCGGCCGTGATCCACACCCCCGGCAGCAGGGCGCCGGCCTCGGCGTAGGGCACGGCGGAGGACCGGATCTCGGGCAGCATCGCACGGGGCACGCCGAAGAACGCCAGGAGCTCCTCGTCCCAGGCGAGGGTGCGGATGTTCATCAGCATGGTGCGGCTGGCGTTGGTGGCGTCGGTGATGTGCAGTCCGCCGTCGGCGCCGCCGGTGAGGTTCCAGATCAGCCAGGTCTCCATCGTGCCGAACAGCACCTCGCCGTCCCTGGCACGCCGCTCCAGGCCCTCGACGTGGTCGAAGAGCCAGCGCAGCCGCAGCGCGGAGAAGTAGGTGGAGGGCGGCAGACCGCACCGGTCGAGGAAGAACTCCTTGCCGGGGTCGCGTCCGAGGGCCTCGACGAGCGGCTCGGTGCGGGTGTCCTGCCAGACGATGGCCCGGTCCAGCGGGACGCCGGTGCGCCGGTCCCACAGCACGGTCGTCTCCCGCTGGTTGGCCAGGCCGATGGCGGCGATCCGTCCCGCGTCCACTCCGGCGTCGGACAGCGCCTCGGGCACGACGCGCCGCAGGTTCTGCCAGATCTCGACGGCGTCGTGCTCCACCCAGCCGGGCTTCGGGAAGTGCTGCGCGTGCTCCCGCTGTGCCACGGACACCAGCCGGCCCCGGTGGTCGAACAGGATGCAGCGGGTGGAGTTGGTGCCCTGATCGATGGACATCACGTACCGGTCAACCATGATCGGGTCCACCTTCCGATGCGTCGCGCGGGGAGCGGGAAGGGCCTACCAGCGGGCCGCGCCCAGGTCTTTGGAGATCGCCCGTGCCGCCTCCCGGATCAGGGTGATCAGGTTAGGCCGGGGCCGGCCCTGGTTGTCGCAGACCCGCTCGACCGGCCCGGACAGCCCGATCGCGCCGACGACCAGGCCGCCGTGTCCCCGGATCGGCACGGAGACGCCGGCCTCGCCCATGCTCATCTCCTGGATCTCGGCGGCCCATCCCTGCTCCCGCACCTCGGCCAGGGCGCGGTTGAGCCGGTCGGGGCTGACCAGGGTGTGCCGGGTGTAGGTCTCCAGGCCGGACTCGAGGGCCTCCTCGAACGGCGCCGTGCCGAAGGCGAGCAGGACCTTGCCCATGGAGGAGGCGTGCAGCGGCAGCAGCGAGCCCACGTCCAGGGTCTGGAGGCTGTCGTCGGGCCGGAAGACGTGGTGGACGACGAGGACCTTGCCCTCCAGCGGGGTGCCGAGCCGCACCGCCTCCCCGCTGCGGGCGGCCAGGGCGTCGGCCCAGTTGATGGAGCGGGACCGCAGTTCGTTGACGTCGAGGTAGCTGGTGCCGAGGTGCAGCAGTGCGGCCCCGAGCTGGTACTTCCCGGTGGCCGAATCCTGCTCCACGAAGTCCACGTGCTGCAGGGTGCGCAGGATGCCGTGGGCGGTTCCCTTCGCCAGCCCGAGCGACGCGGCCACCTCGCCGAGCCCGAGCCGTCGGGGGCCGCCGGCGAGCAGGCGCAGGATCGCCGCCGCCCGTTCGATCGACTGGACCGGACCGGCCATGGACCGAGCCTATTACCGATGCGGGAGATTCGCTTCGCGTGCGCGGGAGACGTACGGTGGCCCCGCGAGCAAGGGCGCCGTTCGGCAATGCCGACCCCTGTTCATTGACCGGTCCGCCGGCGCTCCCTAGCGTGCCATGCAGACCCGGCACCGGCCGGGGGCCGGGCGCCTGGCCCGCAGTGCTTCACCCCCCAGGAGACCATCATGGCGGTACAGCTCAATACGCTGGCGCGGGAGACGCGCGAACAGGTCTTCGCGCTGCCGCCCTTCGCCGGGGCCGTCTCGGCCGTGCGCCGGCGGGTGAACGCGCTCCTCGCGGACTGGGAGGTCTCCCCCTCGGTCGTCGAGGACGCGCTGCTGGTGGTGTCGGAACTGCTGACCAACGCGATCGTGCACGCGCTGCCGCCGGCGGTGCTGCGGCTCTCCTGGACGCTCGGCGGCGGACCCGGCGTGCTGCGGGTGGAGGTCACCGACGCGGGCCCGGCCCGGCCCGGGGGGCAGTCGCCCGCGTGGGCCGACCCGGACGAGCACGGGCGGGGCGAGGGCATCGTGCACGCCCTGGCCACCCGACACGGCATGGACGTCCGTCCCGGCCGGTTCACCCGCTGGGCCGACCTCGTGGCGGCCTGAGCACCGCCGTCAGCGCGATCCGGCGCGGCGGCCGGCGGCCACGTTCCGGGCGCCGGGCCTCACGCTGACGTCGTCGCCCTCCGCGGCCGGCCAGCGCCCGCCGTCCGCCGGCCCGCCGTCCGCCCGCCCGCTCCCGTCGGCCCGATCAAGGCGGTGGCCAGGGGCAGCCCGGTCTCCCGGGCCAGTTGCTCGGCGGGTGCGCCGTTCTGGTGCGCGCCGACCGCTTCGAGGAGCCGGAACGCGCGCCGCACGGACGTGATCAGGGTGGGGCTGTCGTGGGCGCGCACAGCACCAGCGGCGCCGGGCGCCCGGCACGGGCGGGACTCGCGCCGGGCGCCGGGCGGTCAGCTGGCCGCGGCCACGCGGACGGACAGATCGTTGTCGAGCGTGTAGTAGGCCCGCAGGGCGACGGAGGCCGCCCTTGCGGCCGGGTGGACGAACGAGGCCTTGCGGTCCGCCACGTCGTCCAGCAGCCGGGCGACCCGCACCGGGGGCTCGTCGGCGCCGGGGTGGACGAAGACGTCCCAGACGCCGCCCTCGGCCGGGGTTCCGGCGGCCAGGTCCGCGTGGTCCACGGTGAAGGCGAAGCCTCGGCGGTCGCCGTCGGGCACCGGCCGGACGTCCCGCCCGGGGCCGCTGCTCCCCCGCATCCGCAGGCGGACGACGGCGCCGTCCTGGAGCGTGGCGCCGTGCAGCCGGGCGGTGACCGTCGTCGACCGGTCGCCGACGTCGATCCGGCCGGCCTCCACGTGGACAGGGCGCAGCCAGGTCCGCACCGCGAGATACCCCTCCTTGGTCGCGTACGGGATCCGCACCGCCACCGGCGACGGCCGGTCCCTGAGGTGCCCGTCGACGAGGGCCCGCAGGTCGCGCAGGCCGGACCGCAGCCGTACGGGTGCGTCGTCGTCGGGATCGCACAGCAGGAAGGCGTCCCAGCGGCCCTCCTCCAGGGCGGGCAGTGGTTCCAGGACGGCACGCGACGGCCCGTCGGCCACGGCCTCCAGGGCGAGGACGCGCCGGGCGGCGACGGGTTCGCCGTTCCTGGGCCGCAGCCGCAGCAGGAGGTGCGGACGGGTGGCCGCCGCGGGCACCGGCAGTTCGAGGACGATGCGGCCCTCGGCGTCCACGACGCAGTTCACGCGCGCTCCGGCGCCGCTTCCCGTGGTCATCGCTGCCCCCCGCGCAGAGTCCGCAGCATCCGCCCGGAGGCGGTGCTGGCGATGTCGCGAGCCGCGAACCCGTGGCTCGCCATGCTCCGGCGCACGTCCCGCCGCGTCCCCCTGCGGCCGCGCCCCGCCGCCCGGGCCGCCGCGGCCTCCGCCAGCAGGCCCTCCGCCCGCGCCACCACGCTGCCGGGAGCGAAGCGCCGGGCGTTCTCGGCGGCCGCCCGTCCCATGGCCCGGCGGCGTTCGTCGTCGCGGACCAGCTCCAGCAGCGCCGAGCCCAGCCGGTCCCGGTCCCCGACCGGCACCAGCCGGCCGTCCACCCCGTCCTGGATGATCTCGGCCGGACCGTAGGGGCAGTCGGTGCTCACGACCGGCAGGCCGCAGCGCATGGCCTCGACGATGGTCATGCCGAACGGTTCGAAGGAGGAGGTGGACACCGCGATGGACGCCTTCACCCACTCCGCCTCCATGGGCGCTGCGGGGCCCATCAGGAAGGCGTTGTTGCTGAGCCCGAGCCGCTCGATGCGGGCCCGCAGCGCGTCCCGCTGCTCGCCCGCCCCGTAGATGCGCAGGTGCCAGTCGGGGTGCTCGCAGGCGACCCTGGCGAACGCCTGGATGAGCAGGTCGTAGCGCTTGACCGGGACCAGCCGGCCGGCCGCCACGATCATCTTCGCGCGCCCGTCGGCGGGCGCCAGCACCGGATCGGGCACGCTGTTCGGCAGGGCCTCGACGCGGACGCCGGGCAGGTGCATCCGGCGCCGGTAGTCGCGGGCGTCCGCCTCGGTGACCGTGGTGAGGACGTCCAGACGCCGGTAGGCCCGGCGCAGCGCGGTGCGCAGCCGCGGCGGGTGGTTGTCCAGCGTGAGGTGTTCCTGGCCGACGCGCAGCACCCGCTCGGGCGCCTGCAGCGCGAGGTGCACGTTGAGTCCGGGCCGGGTGCCGATGACCACGTCGGCGTCGGTGGCCGCCAGGCACTCGGCGATCCGCTCGTCCGTCAGGCGGCTGTACTGGCGGTAGCGGTACTCGGCGGCGGGGAACACCTTCGCGGGCGTCCGGTGCGACGCGTGGTCCTTCTCCTGCCGCAGGTCGACCAGCGGCCGCAGCCTCACCCGGGGGTCGGGGGTGAGCTGGGGGCGCTTGCGGTGCCGCAACACGGAGACGATCTCCACGTCGTGCCGCTCGGCCAGTGCCTGGGCCAGGTTGAACGTCGTGGTGATCGTCCCCCCGATCCCGTAGGCGTTGTGGAGCAGGAAAGAGATCTTCATGCCGGAGCAGACGTCGGCAACTCCCCGGCAGTTGTGCACTGTTATCAGTTCGTGTCTCCGGAAGCGGGGCGGGGCGGCGCGGCCGATGGCCGAGGGGGGCGAACATGCCGCTGGGTGGAGCAATCACCGGTGCGCCGCGGCCCGGCGCACCAGGCTGGGGCCGTCGGGATCATGTGACGGGAGTGGCGAGTGCGCGGGGTGAAGCACGGACGTGCCGGTCACGGGCCGGGGGACGGCACCGTCTCGCGGATCGGGCCGCCGGTGGCCCCGTCGTGGATGCGCTGGCTGCCGGTCGTGTTCGTCGCGGCCGTGCTGCTGCTGGAGCCCTTCACCCCCGTGCAGTGGCCGGTGAGTTTCGTGCTGATCGCCCTGCCGCTGGTGACCGCGTTCGCCCACCGGCCCGCCGTCGTGGTCGCCGCCACCGCGTTCGCCGTGTTCCTGGAGGGGGTGCTGGCCGGCACCCCGTGCTGCGCCGGCCGGGACGTGGGCTACCTGTGGGAGCGGCACTACGTCGCCGCGTACGTGTGCACCGCTCTGGTCGGCGCCCTCGGCACGATCCTGGCCGCGCACCGCATCCGCCGTGAGCGCACCCTGGCGGACGTGCGCTTCGTGGCCGACATCGCGCAGCGGGTGCTGCTCCGGCCGGTACCGCACCGGATCGGCGACCTGTGCCTGGAGAGCCTGTACCTCTCGGCGGCGGCGGAGGCGCGCATCGGCGGCGACCTGTACGAGGCGGTGCCCACCCGGTTCGGTGTCCGGCTGATCGTCGGCGACGTCCGTGGCAAGGGGCTGCTGGCCGTGGAGACCGCGGCCGCCCTGCTCGGCGCGTTCCGCGAGGCGGCGCACGACGAGCCCGACCTGCCCGCGCTGGCGGCCCGGGTGGAGACGAGCATGAGCCGCAGGGCGACACAGCTCGGCGGCAGCGAGGCCGGCGAACGGTTCGTCACCGCCGTGTTCGCCGAGGTGCCGCAGGGGGGCCGGGTCGTCCGCGTCGTCAACTGCGGCCACCCTCCGCCGCTGCTCATCCTTCCCGGTGAGGTGCGCGAGCTGGACCGGGGGCGGTCGGCGCCGCCGCTGAACCTCGGCGTACTGGTCGGGGACGCGTACCACGTCGACGCCTACCCGTTCCGGCCCGGTGATCAGCTCCTGCTGTACACGGACGGCGTCACGGAGACACGGAACGCGGACGGCTGCTTCTACCCGCTGACCGAGCGCCTGCGCCAGTGGGGCCCGCTGCCGCCCCGGGAGCTGCTGGACCGGCTCCACCACGACCTGCTGGCCTACAGCGACAACCGGCTGCAGGACGACACCGCGGCGCTGGCCGCCTGCCTGCTCGCCGACGAGCCGGCGGAGGGCGGGCCGGGGACGGGCGGGCCAGGGGCGGCCGGGCCGGCGGGGAGCGGGCCGGGGGCGGGTCAGCCTTAGAGAGCAGCGGGGACCGGGCCGGGGCGGGTCAGCCGTAGGGACCGGCGGCGCGGTCAGAAGGCCGTGTGCGCGAACCAGTGGTCGAGGAGCGCGGTCTCGCCCGTGACGTCGAAGGCGGGATCCTCGCGGGACATGCGGCCGTACAGCAGGAGCAGCAGGTCCGCCGCCCGCCCGTGTACGGCCGCCGTGCACGGGCCGGGCCGCGCCGCGCCGCCGTCCGCGGGCGGCAGCGGGGACAGGCCGTCCGGGGCGAGCCGCACCCGCCATTCCTCGCCGGAGTCCGCGCACCGGAACGCGATGGTCTCGCCGTCGCCGCGCAACTCCCGCACACCGGGGGCGAACAGGCCCGCGTGGGGCAGGTTGACGAGGAACTCGTCCACCCCGTCCGCCGCCGCCGCGCGGCCGATGTCCGGCTCCCGGCCGACGGCGCGCTCCGCGTCCACCCGGTGCACGAGTGTCTCGAACAGCATCCGGCGGGCCCAGAACCGGGCGTGCGGGTCCGCGCCCCAGGTCCACATCGGGGCCCCGGGGTCGGTGTTCCGCAGTACGGCCGCCACCTCGGGCACCCCGGCCGCCACCCAGCCGGGGTAGGCGGCCGGGCTGTCCGGCAGCCCCAGTTCCACGTCCCGGGAGCGTGGCGGCTCCTGGACCAGCCCGGTCAGCAGCGCGCAGAACCAGCGCTGCAGCCCGCCCACGTGCCGGGCCAGGTCGGCGAGGGTCCAGCCGGGGCACGAGGGCACCGCGCTCGTGGGGTCGGCGCCGTCGACCGCCTCGGCGAAGCGCAGCGTCTCGCGTGCGATCGCCTCGACGTAGGTTTCGTACGGCAGCGGGTGCCCCGCCCTGTTCGTGCTGTCCATCGGCCGTGCCCGTCGTCGTGCGGAGATCCGTCGCGTCCAGTGTGGACGCTGGAGTCCGCTCGAAGGCAAGCCGGGCGGACGGCCGCCGGTCAGCCGAGTCCGAGGACGCTCATGGTGCGCTCGGCCATGCGCTGTTCGCCCAGGGCGTTGGGGTGTACGGGCACGATGTTCTGCCCGAACAGCAGGGGTTCGATCCACCGGGTACCGGCGGCCTGGCAGGCGTCGTGGCCCGTGGACGCCTGCGCGAAGTCCACGTACACGGCCCCCGTCTCCTCGGCGGCGCGCCGTACGACGGCGTTGAGGTGGGCCTGCATGGCGTGCAGGTAGGGCACGTCCCCCGAGGCGATCGGCAGTCTGGCGAAGCAGGACGGGTCGGCGGTGGCGGGCGTGATCCACGGGTAGCCGAGCACCGCCACCCGGGCCCCCGGCGCCTTGGCCCGGACGCTGCCCAGGGCCCGCTTCAGGGCGGGGTAGGTGTTCGCGTCGATCGCGTCGTCGAAGGAGGTGCCGTACTTGTCCTTGCAGGGGCTGCCCTGTCCGGCGCTGAGGACGCCGGCGGTGCCGCAGGACAGGATGGCGTTGATGAAGGTGCCGTTGTCGTTGCCGCCGATCGTCAGGGTCACCAGGTCGGTGTCGGCGGTGACCGCGTTCACCTGCGGCGCGACACCGGGGTACTGGGCGGCGGTGAAGTCCTTGGTCTGGGCGGCGCCGCAGGTGACGTCGGTGAGGCGGGCGCCCGTGCGGGAGGCGAGGACGTGCGGGTAGTTGGCGGTGGAGCGCAGGCAGAGCGGGCTGGAGAGGTCGACCGGCAGGACGCCCGAGGCGGCGCTGTAACTGTCGCCGAGGGCCGCGTACTTCAGCGGGGTGGCGGCCTGGGCGGTGGTACCGGTGAGGCCGAGCGCCAGGGCACCGGTGGCGGCTGCTGTCGCGGTCATGACACGGCGCAGTGCGGGCATGTGCATCTGCTCTCTCTTCTCGGTGGGGGCGCGTGGGGCGCGTGGGGAGCGCGCGGGCACGGCGGTGCCCCGCGGGCTTGGTTCACGAGAACGGTGCGGCTCGAGCAGGGCGGAGTGCCGGCCGGCGGAGCGCGGGCTCGAACGCGCACGTCGACGGCCGTGCAGAACCGGTCGCGGGATTACCGGACGGTTCTACTGATAGGTAATGTGCGGGCGCCGCAGCGGCGAGTCAACTATGTTGACGGAACTTCTTGAAACACTCACGTATCCCGATCATCCAGCCGGTCAGCGGCCGTTTCACGCCCCGTCGGCGCAGCGGGCGCCGAGAGCCCGGGAAGCCGGGCGGGGCGCCGCCTAAGCTGTGCCGCATGCTGCAGACCGGTTCCGGTTCCACCACCCGTGACGCCATCCACGAGGCAGCCGCCCGGCTGTTCCGGGACCAGGGGTTCGCCAGGACCACGGTCCGCCGGATCGCCGCGGCCGCCGGGACCGACCCGGCGCTGGTGATCCGTCACTTCAAGAGCAAGGAACTGCTGTTCCTGGAGACGATGCACCTGGCCCTCGACAACGAGCCGCTGTTCGACGTGCCGCTGGAGCAGCTCGGCGAACGGCTCGCCGAACTCCTCCTCGACCTGGACGGCACCGCCCGCGGCATCTTCCTGGCCCTGGTGCACGGCAGCGGCGAACCGCAGATCCTCGACCGGCTGCGCGAGACCCACGAGAAGACGCTGATCGCACCCCTGCGCGACCGGCTGCGCGGACCCGACGCCGACCTGCGCGCCCGGCTGGCGGCGGCGATGTCGGGCGGTCTGCTCTACGGCCTGTGGGTGGCCCGGGACGAGGGCCTGCTGGGCGCCGACCGCAAGGAACTCATCCGGCGCTACGGCGCGCTCCTGCAGGAGGTCCTGACCCCGCGCGAATGAACCGCTCCCCCGTACGGGCTCCCCCACGCGTACGCCCGCCCGAGGAAGCCCACGCGCGTGCGCCCGCACGAGGACGCCCGTACGTGTACGCCCGGCGAGCGGCGCTCAGTTGCCCGCAGACCCTGCCGAACCGGGCGTGTAGTCGCTCATCTCGTACCGGACCTCGTCGTCGACGGCGGTGGCCGACCAGTCCACGGTGATACGGCGCGGGTACCCGGCGGAGGCGTACCGCACGTCGGCCTGGTCCGCGCCCTCGCGCCGCGCCCGCTCCAGTTCCCGCAGCAGCGTGCCGATCGTGGGCACGAGCGTGGGCGAGCGCCGGACGGCGGCGCGGCTCTCCGCGTCCAGGCCGGCCGCGCGCACCACCTTCCCGGCCCGCACGGTCACCCGGAAGGTGCCGGTCAGCGGCCGCTCCCCGCCGGTCGAGCGCAACGTGTAGGTGTACGCGGACGGCTCATGCCAGGCGGTGGTCTGCGCCGGACGGGTGGACACGGTGTGCCCCTGGCAGGCGGCGGCCGCGCAGACCAGGCCTGCGATCGACGCGAGGCGCGTCAGCGGGGAGCGGGATGTGGAACGCACGGATGCCATGGGACACCTCTCGTATGGTCGGCCGTCCCTCCTTCGACGCCGGTGCGGGGCTGGACGTTCGACCGGAGTCCGTGGACGTCCCGGTCACCGGACGGAGGCCCGGGACAGGGTGCGGCTCACCCGGGCGCCCACGGCCGCGACGAGCAGGACCGCGCACCCGGCGAACACCAGCCCGGCGTCGCGCAGTCCCAGCGCCGACGTCAGCGCACCCACCCCGACGACCGGCAGGGAGATGCCCACGTAGGCGACGACGAAGAACGCCGAGATGGTGGCGCCCTGGTGGGCCTCCGGCGCCGCCGAGCTGACCTCGCTCAGGCCCGCCCGGAACGCCATGCCCTGGCCGGCGCCACCGGTCAGCGCGCCGGCGAGCAGCAACGGGAAGGAGGTCAGCAGCAGGGACAGCGCGATCAGGACGAGTCCGGCGACGAGCACCGCGCAGCCCCAGGGCAGGGCGCGGCGGGCGCCGATCCGGCCCATGAGCAGCTGTCCGCCGGTGGAGGCGCAGAACACGCAGAAGACGACGGCGCCGGCGACGGCGAGGTTGCGCTCCCCCAGGGTCTGGTTGAGGAAGGCCGGGGCGACCGCCGTGAACAGCCCGAGCATGGAGAAGCCCGCGAACGCGGCGAGGGCGCAGGGCGCGAACACTCCGCGCACCTCCGGCGGCACGGTCATCCCCTGCGGCCGCAGCGACCCTCGCGGGTCGGAGCGGTGCACGGTCTCCGGAAGCACGCAGACGACGGCGGCCGCCGCCGCGAGCAGGCCCAGGTGGACGGCGAACGGCAGCTTCAGCGGCTGCGGCGCGTACTCGGCCAGGATGCCGGACAGCAGGGGGCCGAGCCCCAGCCCGCCCATGTTGGCGGCGGTCGCCGCGAACCCGGCCCGGGCCTGCCGTCCCTTCGGCGCCAGTTCGAGGACGGCCGCGGTGCCCGTGCCGCTCAGCAGACCGGCCGAGAAGCCCGACAGCACCCGGCCCGCGTACAGCAGCGGCAGTCCGCCCTCGGTCAGGAAGCACACCGCGCTGAGCGCCGACAGGCCCAGCGCCGCCAGCAGCACCGGCCGCCGCCCCAGCACGTCGGAGAAGCCGCCGGCGATCAGCAGGGCGGCGATGACGCCCACCGCGTAGGCGGCGAACACCACCGTCACGACGAGTTCGGAGAAGCCGAGTTGCTGCCGGTACAGCCCGTACAGCGGTGTGGGCAGGGTGGTGCCGAGCATCCCTACGGCGAAGACGGCCGCCGCGGCCGGGTAACCCGGCCGCCGCCGGCCCGTCCGCCGGTCCTGCCCGCTGTCCTCTGTGGCGTCACTGATCACACTCAACCTTAGGCACCGGGCGCCCGGCGGCCGGGTACCGGGGGCCGTCCGTCGGGCACGAGGCGCTTCTCCGGGCGCCGGGACCGGCCGGGCGCTCGGGCCCTAGGTCGAGTCCCGGACCACCAGCTCGGGGTCGAAGACGACCGAGGTGGGGGTGGTGCGGGTGCCGTGGATGTGCTCGTCGAGCAGCCGGGCCATGTCGGCCGCCATGTCCTCCACCGGCTGGCGGACGGTGGTGAGCGCGGGCCGGCAGGTGGCGGCGACGGTGGAGTCGTCGAAGCCGACCACCGCGACGTCCCCGGGCACCCTGCGGCCGCGCTCGCGCAGCACCTGGCAGGCGCCCTGGGCCATCAGGTCGTTCGCCGCGAACACCCCGTCCAGGTCCGGGTGTGCGGCCAGCAGGTCGGTCATGGCGGCGACTCCGCTGTCCAGCGTGAAGCCGCCCTCGGCGACGGGCACGTGGGGGTGGCCGTGGCGGGCCAGGGTGTCGCGGAAGCCGGCCAGCCGCTCCTGGCTCGCGGCGACCGCCAACGGGCCGCAGATCGTGGCCAGTCTGCGCCGGCCGCGGGAGAGCAGGTGCTCCGCGGCGAGCCGGCCGCCGTCCCGGTGGGCCAGGTCGACGTAGCTGAGCGGGACCGGGCGCGAGGGGCGGGCGAAGAGCACCGCGGGCAGCCGGGCCTCGGCGAGCAGCGCGGGCAGCGGGTCGTCGGCGTGGCTGGAGACCACCAGAGCGCCGTCGGCCCGGCCCTGCCGCAGATAGGTCAGCACCTCCTGGCGGGCCTCGGCGGACTCGGCGAACATGAGCACCGGGTGCACCGAGCGGGGCCGCAGCCGACCCACGATCCCGGCGACCACCCGCCCGAAGAAGGGGTCGGCGAACACCCGGGCGGCGAAGGCCGCCTGGGCCTCGCCGGAGGCCTCCCCGGCGCCGGACACGACCAGGGCGACGGTCTCCGCCCGCCGGGTGACGAGGGAGCGGGCGGCCCGGTTGGGCGCGTACCCGGTCCGTTCGATGGCGCGGCGGACCGTCTCCTGGATCGCCGGGTCCACGTTGCGCACGCCGTTGACGACCCGGGAGACGGTAGCCCGGGAGACGCCGGCCTCCCGGGCGACGTCCTCGAGCGTCGGGGCCTGTCTGCTCATCCCCGCACCCTAACGGCCCGGCGGCCCGCGCGGATAGAGCGCTCTCCACCGCTGCCCGGCACTCAGGCCCGGCCGGCCACGGCCACCTCCAGGCTCAGCGGCAGGTCGCCGGCCGAGCGTCCCGCGAGCACCAGGCAGGGCCCGGGTTCCGTCCGCCAGCCTCCCTCGGCGGTGTCCCAGTGGCACAGGGCGCGCGCCGGGACGCGCACCTGAGCGACCGCGGCCTCTCCGGGCCGGGCCCGCACCGCGGCCCAGCCGGCGAGCCACCGCTGCGGGTGGTCGATCCTGGTCGGCCGGGGGCGGGCGAGGTAGATCTGCACGACCTCCCGCCCGGCTCGTGTGCCGGTGTTGCGCAGCCGCACCCGTACCGTGAGGTCCTCCCCCGCCACCGTCCGGACGGGGCCGGACAGGTGCTCGTACGCCCAGGTGGTGTAGCCCAGTCCGTGCCCGAACCAGTACGCGGGTGTGCGCCCGGCGCGGAGCCAGCCCCGGTGGCCGACGTGCACGCCCTCGTCGTAGCGGAGCCCGCCCGAGTGCGGCCCGATGTGGGTGACGGGGGCGTCGGCGAGCACGGCGGGCCAGGTGGTGGGCAGCCGCCCGCCGGGCTCGGTCCGGCCGAGCAGCACGTCGGCCAGGCCTCCGCCGCCCTCCTGGCCGGGGAACCAGGCGAGCAGCAGCGCGCCGACCTCGTCCCGCCAGGGCAGTTCCACCGGTCCGCCGCTGTTGACCACGGCGACGGTGCGCGGGTTGGCCCGGGCGACCGCGCGGACCAGGGCGTCCTGTTCGGGGCCGAGCGCGAGGTGCGTGCGGTCGCGCCCCTCGGACTCCTGCTGCTCTCCGGTGCCGACCACCACCACCGCCGCGTCCGCCTCGCGCGCCGCCCGGGTCGCGGCCGCGAGGGCGGCGGCCGCGCCGGGCGCGGGCGGTTCGGCGCCGACGACGGTGGCCCGGCCGGTGCCGGGGGCGAGTTCCCGCCGGGCGACCAGCAGCGGAGTGGTACCGGCGGTCAGCCTGGCCGTGACCACCTGGGTGGGCGGGCTCACGTGGACGACGGCCGGGTCGTCGGTCGCCGGCGCGAACACGCCGTCCAGCAGAGGGAGTCCGTCGAGGCGCAGGCCGAGACGCCCGTATCCGGCGATGCCGATGCGCCAGGTCCCGGAGGTGCGGGGGTGCAGTCGCGCGCTGATCTCCACGGTGTGCGCACCGGGCGGCAACGGGGGCTCCAACTGCCGTCCGCCGCGCCGGTGTTCCGCGTACAGCTCATCGCCCGCGGAGTCCAGGACGCGCAGCAGCACCCCGGGGACGGCGGTGCGCGGATCGCTGCCGAGGGTCATGTCCAGGGGCGGTGGCGGGCCGTCCGGGACCGGACCGGGTACGTGGACGACCCGGGCCCGGCCGCGCAGGCCGGCCCGCACGCCGTCCAGCAGCGAGACCTCGTCCTGCGGGAACACGCCGGCGCTGCCGCCGCCCTGGGTGCGGGCGCGGGCGGCGGGAGCGCCGATGACGGCGAGCGTGCCGAGGTGTCCGGGATCCAGCGGCAGGACGCCCCGGTTGGTCAGCAGTACGGCTCCGGCCGCGGCCGCCCGGCGGGCCAGGACCCGCGCCTGCCGGGGCCGCAGCAGCGGCCGGGCCTGACGGTCCGGGCGGTCCGGCCGGTCCGGGCCGCCGAGGACGCCGCACCACGCGGCCAGCCGCAGCAGCCGGCGCACCTTGCCGGTCACGGCCCGCTCCTCGACCTCCCCCGCCTCCACGGCACGCGCCAGCGACTCGCCCCACTCCCCCGCCGGGCCGGGCATCTGGAGGTCGAGACCGGCGCGAGCGGTGTCCAGTGTGCCGCGTACGGCGCCCCAGTCGGAGACGACGACGCCGTCGAACCGCCACTCGTCCTTCAGCGGCGTGGTCAGCAGGTCGTGGGCGGTCATGGTGGTGCCGTTCACCCGGTTGTACCCGGCCATGACCAGCCGGACGCCGGCCGCCACCGCCGCCTCGAACGGCGCGAGGTGCACCTCGCGCAGCGTCCGCTCGCCGATCAAGGCGTCGGCGGTCAGCCGGTCCGTCTCGGCGTCGTTCGCCACGTAGTGCTTGGCCGTGGCGGCGACGCCGTGCGCCTGGATGCCCCGGACGAGGGCGGCCCCGGTCCGTGCGGTCAGCAGCGGGTCCTCCGAGAAGCACTCGAAGTGCCGTCCGGCCAGGGGGCTGCGGTGCAGATCGAGGTTGGGCGCGAGGACCACGTGCACGCCCTTGCGCCGGGCCTCGGAGGCGAGGAGGCCGCCGAGTTCCTCGACCAGCGGTTCGTCCCAGGTGGCGGCGAGCGCGGTGGCCGAGGGCAGCAGGACGGAGGTGTCGCGTTCGTCCCAGCCCTCCCCGCGCACTCCCGCCGGACCGTCCGACATCACCAACTGGCCCAGTCCGACCGATGGTTCGGCCGCCGTACGCCAGGTGGTGGCGCCGGTCAGCAGGCGGACCGCGGCCCGCAGGGTCAGCTTGCCCAGCAGCCGGTCGAGTTCGTCCTCGTCGCCCATCCTCACCCCTTCGTGCCGCCGACCGTCGCGGTCAGCCGTAGACGCCGAACTCGTACAGCGAGTAGCCCCAGCCGGTGCCGCGCGCCGTGCCCTCGACGCGGACGTAGCGGCCGGTTCCGGTGACGTCGAGGTCGTCCACGCCGCCGTCGCCGTCCGTCACGGTGCGCACGGTGCGCCAGTTCTGCCCGTCGTCCGAGGTCCGCACGGTGTACGCCTTGGCGTACGAGGCCTCCCAGAGCAACTGCACGTGCCGGAAGGCGGTGCGGGCGCCGAGATCGACCTGGATCCACTGCGGATCGCTCCAGTCGCCGGCCCACCGGGTCTTCTGGTCGCCGTCGACCGCGTTGCCGGCCGGGCACGGGCAGTCCCCGTAACCCGTCTGGTAGGAGGAGGCGGTGGCGGGCTTGCCGAGGGCGAGGTTCGTGCCGTCCGGGGTGGGCGGCACGACGCGTACGGACCGGGTCTCGACCCCGACGTTGCCGTGGCCGTCGGTCACCTTGACGTACATCTTCCAGACGCCGGGCCGGTCCGGCGCGGTGACCCTGAGGCGGCCGCCGCCGAGGTCGGTGAAGGGCAGCGGGGTGAGCTCCTTGCTCTTGTCGACGTACATGCTGTTGTCCAGCACCTCGTAGGAGAGCGGGTCCCCGTCCGGGTCGGCGGCCCGCACGGCGAGGGTCAGGTCCCGGCCCGCCGGCACCCGGCCGGCGTCGCCCTCGACGGTGAACGCGGAGACCAACGGCGGGGTGTTGTCGTGGGAGGTGTCACCGCCGTAGGCCTTCTTCACCGCGTAGTACGACAGCCGCCGCTGGCCGGCGGGCAGCAGGTTGAACCAGATGCCGCCGAAGTCGTACTCGGTGCCGTAGTGGAACATGGTGGCGCCGAGGGCGACTCCCCGGTGTCCCGTGACGCAGTCCCAGGCCCGGGTGTACCCGTCGGCCTTGGCCCGGTCGCCGGGCTCCAGGGGCACGCCGTTCGCGTCGTCGGGCACCTCCCACTCACCGGCCGGACCGGTCTCGGTGACGATGTACGGCTTGCTGTAACCGCCCTGCTCCCAGGCGGACTTCACGTCGCACACGGCGTTGTAGGAGTTGACGGCGTACAGGTCGAGGTCGGGCGCGTTCCTCTTGAAGTACGGCCAGGCGCCGACCCAGGCGTCGGTGGAGGTGACCGGGTGAGCCGGGTCGACGGCGTGGATCCGCTTCGCCACGTCGTTCACGAAGGCGGTGTAGGCGTCGCGCTGGCGTTCCAGCTCGGTCCCGCTGTAGCAGTTCTGCAGTCCGAGCACCGACTCGTTGCCGACGTCCCACATGAGGACGCCGGGGTTGTCCTTGTAGGTCTGCGCCCACTTGGGGAACTCGTCGAGCATCTGGTTCTTGTAGGCGGTGTCGGTCAGGTAGTTGACGCAGCCGCCGCTGCCCGGTCCGCCGCCCGGCTGCAGCCAGAACCCGGCGATGACCTTGATGCCGTGCGCGGCCGCCGAGTCGAACAGCGGCTTGCTGCCGGCGTCGGTCCCCCAGGTGCGGATGGTGTTGACGCCCATGGACCTCAGGTCGGGCAGGTACCGGTCGGCGTCGGCGATGGACGGCCCCCAGGTCAGGCCCTTGACCTGGTAGGGCTTTCCGTCCACGGTCAGTTGCCAGTCGCCCTGGCCGCCTGTCACCTTGACGACGCTGCCGGCCGCGTGGGCCTGCGCGGCGGGCAGGGCGGTGAGGGCGCCGGCGGCCAGCACGCCGGCGGTGAGGGGCGCGGCGAGCCGGCGCGCGCGGGTGCGGGGTGGTGGGGTCATGGTGGTGGGGTCTTCCGGTGTGGGGGCTAGGGAAGGCGGTAGTCGGCGCCGAGGGCCGCGCCCGCTTCAGGGTGCGTCTCGTCGTAGCCGCGGGCGTCGCACTGGAGTCCGCCGACGACGCAGTGGTCGACCAGCGCCTTGAGCGTGCGGTCGTCCCAGGCGTTGAAGAAGTCGTAGTGGAAGCTGTGGCCCGGCCCGCTGGCCAGCCGCACCTTCGACATGTCTCCGTTGACCGGGAACGCCATCTTGAACTCGATCATCGGCAGCGCCACCGGGTGGTCGGCGGGGCAGACGTTGTCGTTCGTGCCGGGCTTCACCACCGGGTAGGCCATGTGGCTCTTGTGGTCGGGGGTGTCCAGGTACCGGCCGTCCCAGCAACTGGGCGCCTGGAAGCGGATGTTGAGCTGGACGTCGGGGCGGGCTGGGCAGTTCGCCGGGAACTCGGTGTTGAAGAAGCTGTCGCCGCACTCCCAGCCCTCGACGAAGCCCGGGTGGTGGCGGAACTCGTCGGCGCTCTGCACGGGGCTGCCGACGACGAACCGCAGCCCCTTGGGGAAGGGCCGGACACTGGTGTAGTCGGTGACGCCGGCCTTGTAGTAGATGACCTGCGGGCCGACCGGCAGGACGGGCTTGTCCCCGTTGTAGAGGGTGGGCATCCAGTACCCGGAGAGGTCGCCGGGGGCCGTGCAGGTGGTGCCGCCCGCGCTCAGGGTCGCGGTCGTGCTGCCGGCGTTCGTGGTGGTGTTGCCCATGAAGGTGTGGTCGTGGGACTTGCCGGGCTGCTGCGGATAGACGATCGGGTCGTCGGGCCGGGTGTGGCTGACCGCGCAGTTGGCCTGGAACTCGTGGAAGTAGCGGTGCGGCGGGTTCTGCGTCGACGGGGTGACGCCGGTGACCGGCGGGTCGGCGGGGATGTAGCCGTCGCCGTCGGGGTCCTCGGGCGAGGAGGCGGTGGACAGCGCCATGGTGTGGCCGGTGTGGACGCCGGCCGCGGACGGCGTGGACGACGCGGCGACGCCGCTCAGTCCGAGCGGGGTCAGCAGCAGGGCGGAGGTGACGAGCGCGCCCGAGAGGATCTTCGATCTCCGTGACATGCGGGCTCCTCGGAGGGAGGTGGGGGCTGAGGCCGTGCGGAGCGGGAGAGCGCTCTCCCATCGCTGGAGTGTTGGGGCGGCGGGGGAAGGTGTCAAGGGAACCGGCCAAAGGATCAGCGCCAGGCCTTCGCTCACTTCTCGAAGGCAGGGGTCGGCATGTGACGGTCACTCAGAGGCCTTGCGGGGAAATCCCGTCACAACTCTTGACGCACCGTTCACGCCAATGAAGCATCCAACGTCGAGAGAGCGCTCCCAAGCCCCGCTTCGTTCACTTTCTGAACCAGGAGAGCCGCGCATGCCCCCCGCCACCCCTTCCTCCCCCGCCTCCCCGTCCTCTCCGGTCGGCCGCCGGGCCGTGCTCGGCGCCGCGGCGGCGGCCGTGCCCGTGCTGGCCGGTGCGGCCGCCCCGGCCGGCGCCGCCACCCGCCGGCGCCGGTCCCAGCGCGCCCTCCCCGGCGGCGGCGACCTCGGTCCGAACGTGCTCGTCTTCGACCCGGCGACGCCCGGCATCCAGGCCAAGCTCGACGAGGTCTTCGCGAAGCAGGAGTCGGCCCAGTTCGGCGACGGCCGCTACGCGCTGCTGTTCAAGCCCGGCACGTACCACGGCCTGAACGCCCAGATCGGCTTCTACACCTCCGTCGCGGGCCTCGGCCTCTCCCCCGACGACACGACCATCAACGGCGACGTCACGGTCGACGCCGGCTGGTTCGACGGCAACGCGACGCAGAACTTCTGGCGTTCGGCGGAGAACCTCGCCCTCGTCCCCGCGAACGGCACCAACCGGTGGGCCGTCGCCCAGGCGGCGCCGTTCCGCCGGATGCACGTACGGGGCGGGCTGAACCTGGCGCCGTCCGGCTACGGCTGGGCGAGCGGCGGCTACATCGCCGACAGCCGGATCGACGGCCAGGTGGGGCCCTACTCGCAGCAGCAGTGGTACACCCGGGACAGCGTCGTCGGCGGCTGGCTCAACGGCGTGTGGAACATGGTGTTCTCGGGTGTCCAGGGCGCCCCGGCACAGGGCTTCCCCGACCCGGTGTACACCACGCTGGACACCACCCCGGTCTCCCGCGAGAAGCCGTTCCTGTACGTCGCCGGCGGCGAGTTCCGGGTCTTCCTGCCGGAGAAGCGCACCAACGCCCGCGGGGTGAGCTGGGGCGGCGGCACGCCGAGGGGCACGTCCCTGCCGCTGTCCCGGTTCTACGTGGCCAAGCCGGGCGTCAGCGCGGCCACCCTCAACCAGGCGCTCGCGCAGGGCCTGCACCTGCTGCTCACGCCGGGCGTCTACCACGTGGACCGGCCGATCCAGGTCGACCGCCCCAACACCGTGGTGCTGGGCCTGGGTTACGCCACCCTGGTGCCCGACAACGGGGCCACGGCGGTGAGGGTCGCCGACGTCGACGGCGTGCGGCTCGCCGGCTTCCTCGTCGACGCGGGACCGGTCAACTCCCGCACCCTGCTGGAGATAGGCCCGGCGGGCGCCGCCAAGGACCACTCGGCCAATCCGACCACCGTGCAGGACGTCTTCGTGCGCATCGGCGGCGCGGGCGCCGGCAAGGCGACCACCAGCATGGTGATCAACAGCAGGCACACCATCGTCGACCACACCTGGGTGTGGCGCGCGGACCACGGCACCGGCGTCGGCTGGGAGACCAACCGGGCCGACTACGGGGTGGTGGTCAACGGCGACGACGTGCTCTGCACCGGCCTGTTCGTGGAGCACTTCAACAAGTACGACGTGCAGTGGAACGGCCAGCGGGGCCGCACGATCTTCTTCCAGAACGAGAAGGCGTACGACGCCCCGAACCAGGCCGCCGTGCAGAACGGCGCCGTCAAGGGATACGCGGCCTACAAGGTCGGCGACCACGTCACCGCACACGAGGGCTGGGGCCTGGGCAGCTACTGCTACTACAACGTCGACCCGGGCATCGTCCAGCACCACGGCTTCTCCGCGCCGAACCGTCCCGGCGTCAGGTTCCACGACCTGCTGGTGGTCTCGCTCGGCGGCAACGGGCAGTACGAGCACGTGATCAACGAGACGGGGGCCCCGACCTCGGGCACGTCGACGACGCCGTCCACGGTGGTGTCGTACCCGTAGGACCCCGGCGCGCGGGGGCCGGGGGCGGGGCCAGGGTGAGGTGGCGCGGCCGGGGGGCACGCGTTCGGGTAGGGTTCGTCATGAGGCCGGAGGTCCGTGTCGCCGCGGACGCCGGCGAGGACACCGGGCGTCCAGGCGGACCCTTCTGCGCGCCGGGGCGCCGCTCGACGGTAGGTTGATCGCCATGAGTGACAACGTGTACTTCGACATCACGATCAACGACGAGCCGGCCGGCCGGATCGTCTTCAAGCTGTTCGACGACGTGGTCCCCAAGACCACCAGGAACTTCCGCGAGCTGGCCACCGGCCAGAACGGTTTCGGTTACGCCGGTTCCTCCTTCCACCGCATCATCCCGCAGTTCATGCTGCAGGGCGGCGACTTCACCCGGGGCAACGGCACCGGCGGCAAGAGCATCTACGGCGAGAAGTTCGAGGACGAGAACTTCAACCTCAAGCACGACCGTCCTTACCTGCTGAGCATGGCGAACGCGGGCCGGAACACCAACGGTTCGCAGTTCTTCGTCACGACGATCGTCACCGACTGGCTCGACGGCAAGCACGTCGTCTTCGGCGAGGTCGTCGAGGGCCAGGACCTGGTGAAGCGCATCGAGGGGCTGGGCAGCCGCAGCGGCACGCCGAGCGCGAAGGTCACGATCGCCGAGAGCGGAACGGTCTGACAAGCGCCCCGGGCGGACACGCCGGTGACACCGCCCCCGTCCGGCCCCGGCCGATGAGCGGCCGCGCCCGGTCGCGGGCCCGGCCCGCTCCGCTCCGCTTCGACGGCTGGATCGCGGGAGCCGGGACGTCGTCCGGCACCCGACTGGTGCTGGGGCACTGGCTCCGCTCGCCCTTCGGCCCGTTCAGCGACGTGATGCTCGAACGGGCCGACGGGCACCGCCTGCTGCTGGCACCCACCCCGGAGACGGCCCGGTTCATCGGCAGCACCTACACCTTCGACGAGGTGCGGGTCGTGCCCGTACGGGTGCGTACCGACGACCGCCGCTGGACCGTGGCGGCGGAGCCGCTGCTCCGGATGGAGCTCACCATCGGGCGGCGCGGTGCGACGGGTCTGCTGCTCAGGGCCGTACCCGGCGCCCTGGCTGCGTCGCCGGCCTGGACCGCCGTGACGGATCCGCTCGCCCGCCTGCTGCTGGGCGTGCGCACACGCGGAAGCGCCGGCGGGGGCAGGCGCGAATGGTACGGGGCGCGTGATCTGCGGGCCCTGACCGCGGCGACGGCCACCTTCGAGGGACGGGACCTCGGTGCGCTCGCGCCGGTCGCACCACCCGTGCGCTTCGGTTTCGGCTCCACGCCCCGCCGCCCGTCCCTCGTCCGCGTGACCACCACGGTCCGCGAGACGGGGCCGCCCACCGCCCCGTGACGGTCCCCGGCCGGGCGGGACCCGCACCTCCCGGCACCGCCCCGCCGGGTGTACTCGCGTACGCGGCGGGGACCCCCCAGCCGGAGCCGGGCGGCAGCCCGCCGGACGGGGACCGTGCGGACCGGCTCGTTCCGTCGGATCATGGCAGACCAGGGGCTCGGCAGGTGCCGTCCGCCGAGAGCCGGCGCAGCGCCGCCGGACGGCGGAGAGCCCGGGTGCGCGAGCACGGGAGGGACCCGTGAGGCAGTGGCGGCGCGGCCTCCACCGCGCTTGGGAGTGGCTCGGCGTGCACGCGCTGTTCCGGCGCGGGCGGGATCTGGAGCTGATGCACCGGGCGATGGGGTTCGCCACGCTGGCCCTGGTGACGCTCGCCCCGCTGCTGATCGTGGTCGCCGCCGGCGATCCGCTGGTCCGGGGCGGCTTCGCGTCGTGGCTCACCGACGGCATGGGACTGTCCGGGCCGTCCGCCGACGCGCTCACCGGCATCATCAGTCCGCCGCGCAAGGTCATCGGCACCACCAGCGTGCTGAGCCTGGTGCTGCTCGCGGTGTTCGGGGTGTCGTTCGCCGGCAGCGTGCAGAACGGCTACGAGCGGATCTGGAGTCTCGCGTCCGGCCCCTGGCACCGGGTCTGGCGGCAGGCGACCTGGCTCGTGGTGATGACCGGCTACCTCTACCAGGAGGTGCAGACCCGGCCCGCGCTGCACGGGGCGCCACGGGTCCTGACGTCCGTGCTGAGCGGGGTGCTGTTCTTCTGGTGGGGCCAGCGGTTCCTGCTGGGCGGCCAGGTCACCTGGCGCCGCCTGCTGCCGGGCGCGATCGGCACCGTGGTCGGCCTGGCCGGGCTGCGCGCCTTCTCGCACCTGGTGTTCACCCCGCTCATCGTCACCAACGCGCTGAACTACGGGGCGGTGGGGACGGTGCTGGTGGTCGAGTCATGGCTGATCGGGGTGGGCTTCGTGGTGTACGGGGGCGCGCTGTTCGGCCGCTGGTTCTGCGAGCACCACTGGATGCCGTCCCACGAGGAGTGAGGGCCCCGCTCATCGGCGCCGGGGCGCCGCGGCGAGCAGGGCCGGCCAGTCCTGGGCCGCCGCCCAGTCGGCGAAGGTGTGCCGGCCGACCTCGGGGTGGGCCCGGCGCAGGGCGGCGACGTCGACGTCGAGGCCGGTGGTGCCGAAGTACCCGAACATCGCCGCGAGGTCGTGCGAGTGGGCGCGGCTCGGCACATTGGCTGCGTCGCGCAGAAAGATACCTTGATTTCACTGCGTCGCGCAGTCAATATAGACGGCCACCGCCTCCGGCTGTCCGGCCCGGCCTTCAGGGTTCGCGGTGTTCGTGCGCCGCCCGCTCCAGGGCCTCCGCCTCGGCCTCGGCGATGCGGGTCTCGGCGGCCACGTCCACGGAGCGCGTCAGCCACCAGTACAGCAGCGCGGACACGGGCAGCCCGACGAACAGCGAGATGTCGGCGCCGCCGAGCGCCTCGGCGGCGGGGCCGACGTACAGCTTGCCGACGGAGAAGAACGGGATCATGACGGCGAAGCCGACGAGGTAGGCGATGATGCCGTGCCGGCCCCAGCGGCCGTAGATGCCGTGGGGGTCGAAGATCTCCGCGATGGCGTAGTGGCCGCGGCGCACGACGTAGTAGTCCATGAGGTTCACCGCGGTCCACGGGATGAACAGGTAGAGCACCAGCAGCAGGAAGTCGTTGAAGTTCTGCAGGAAGTCGGCGGTCGCGGCGAGCGCCCCGACCAGCGAGAGCGCCGCGGTCAGCCCGATGGTCAGCAGCCGCACGCCGAGGGTGGGCCGCACCCGCCGGAACGAGTCCATGGCGCTGATCAGGGTCAGCGAACCGCCGTACATGTTCAGCGCGGTGACGGAGATCAGGCCCAGCGAGGCGAAGAGCAGCACGATCGCGCCGAATCCGTCGAAGACCTTGTCGCCGGCGGCGTTGATGGTCCGGATGGTCTCGAAGTCCTTGCCGGCCCAGGCCGCCAGCAGGGTGCCGAGCACCATCAGCCAGATGCCGCCGAGCGCGGAGCCGAAGTAGGTCCAGTAGAAGGTCTTGCGGACGGTCACGTCGGGCGGCAGGTAGCGGGAGTAGTCCGAGACGTAGATGGCCCAGCTGATCTGGTAGCCGGCGACCACGCCGAACTGGGCCAGGAACGGCGTCCACCGGAAGCCGCCGAGGTCGAAGGAGCCGGGCGGGTAGTGCAGGGTGACCAGGACTCCGACGGTGAAGACGCCGAAGACGACGAGGAACGTGTAGGTCAGGAAGCGCTCCGCCTTGTGGATGATGTCGTAGCCCACCAGCGCGATCACGAGCGCCACCGCGGTGACCACGACCACCCACAGCCGTACGCCGCCGTGCAGCGTGGTGTGCAGGGCGTCCGCGGCGAGACTGCTGTTGAAGACGTTGAACCCGGCGTACTGCACATAGGCGAAGAGCCACACCAGCAGGGCGCCGAGATAGCCGAACTGGGGCCGCGACTGGATCATCTGGGGCAGTCCGAGCTGGGGCCCCTGGGCCGAGTGGAAGGCCATGAAGAAGGTGCCGATGACGGTGCCGACGACGATGGCCAGCAGCGACCAGATCAGGTTGCCGCCCTCGGTGATGCTGATCAGCCCCACCGCCAGGGTGGCGATCTGCGCGTTGGACATGAACCACAGCGGTCCCAGGTGCCAGAGCCTGCCGTGGCGCTCGTCCAGGGGGACGTAGTCGATCGACCGGACCTCGAGACCGGACACCCTGGACTCGCCTGATGTGCTCATGACGCCTCCCGGACCAGGCACGCCTCCTGGTCTCATTCTGCGCCCCCCGCGATCTGTTGCCCTGCTCACAAAACGTCCTGAAAGGGCCTTTTCGTGGCAGCGGTCACTTCGCCGGACCCGCCTTCTGACTACGTTCACACCATCGTGTCCCTGTCCCCCGCACCGCCGAGGCCTGTCACCATGCCGTTCCGAAGCTTCCTCTCGCCGCGCCCGGGCAAGCGCGCGGCCGCCTGCGGCGCGCTCACCGTGGCCGCCGCGACCCTGCTGGCCTCCGGCGCCCTCGCCCCGGCCTCCGCCGCCGCGGCCACCGCGTCCGCCCCGGCCGCCGCCGGCCCGGCGGACTTCCCCGCCTCGGTCGGCGCGCACGGCGAGGCACGGGTGACCGCCGCGGTCCTCGACCTCGACCTGCCGGGCCGCACGCCCACCGTGTTCGGCGAGGAGACCCCCTACGACACGGCCAGCATCATCAAGGTCGACATCCTGGCCGCGCTGCTGCTCAAGGCGCAGGACTCGGGGCGCGCCCTGACCGACGGGGAACGCGCGCAGACCAAGGCGATGATCGAGCACAGCGACAACGCGGCGGCGAACGCCCTGTGGCGGAGCATCGGCCTGGCCCCGGGCCTGAAGGCGGCGAACAAGCGGCTCGGGCTCACCGAGACCGTGGGCGGCCCCGGCGGCAAGTGGGGCCTGACCCGGACCACGTCCGCCGACCAGATACGGCTGCTGCGCGCGGTGTTCGACACCGGGCAGACCACGAAGCCGGGTTCGGCGCCGGCGCTCGACGCCGCGTCCCGCGCGTACATCCGCTCCCTGATGAGCAACGTCGCCGACGACCAGTCCTGGGGCGTGTCGGCGGCCGGCGGCGCCGGAACGGCCCTGAAGAACGGCTGGCTGCAGCGCGACACGACCGACCTCTGGGACGTCAACAGCGTCGGCCGGATCACGGCGGGCGGACACCACTACCTGGTCGCGGTCCTGTCGGACGGCAACAAGACGATGAAGGACGGCGTCTCGCTGGTGGAACGGGCGGCCCGGACCGCCGTGTCCACCGCGGCGGCCGGCGGTTCCTGACCGGACGGCGCGGCGGCGGGGGCGCTGTCAGGCACCGCGAGTGCCGTGCTCGGGCCACCGTCGGTCCCGCACCCAGGGCGCCCGCCGTGAGCCGCGGCGGGCGGACCGGCGTCCGCCGTCACAGGTCCCGGCAGGGCCCCGCGCACCCGCCGCGGCCCTGGGCTACGCCGGGTCCACGGCCCGTCCGTCGACGGGGACGCCGAGCAGGTCGGCCAGCGAGGTGAGCGCCGCGCCCAGGGGCAGCGCGACGCGGGTGCGGGCATGGCGGTCGCCCCGGGTGGGGTCCCGGTTGACGATCAGCACCGGCTTCTCCGCCTGGGCCGCCTGACGGACGAACCGCAGGCCGGACATCACCGTCAGGGAGGAGCCCAGGACCAGCAGCGAGGAGGCCTCGCGGACCAGGGCGCGGCAGTGCTCGACCCGTGCCGGCGGGACGGCCTCGCCGAAGAACACGACGTCCGGTTTGAGGATGCCGCCGCAGACCGTGCAGGGCAGCACCCGGAAGTCGCCGACCTGGTCGTCGGTGAGGTCGGCGTCACCGTCCGGGTTGATGCCCGCGGCCACCGGATCGAAGCCCGGATTGGCCTCCTCCAGCCGCCGGGCGAGTTCGCGGCGGGGACTGAGGGCGCCGCAGGAGAGGCAGGCGACCCGGTCCAGGCTGCCGTGGAGTTCCACCACGTCCTCGGTGCCGGCGGCCTGGTGCAGGCGGTCGACGTTCTGGGTGATGACGCCCGCGAGCAGCCCGTGCCGTTCGAACGCGGCCACCGCGCGGTGCCCGGCGTTGGGCCGGGCGCGGCCGAAGGTGCGCCAGCCGAGGTGGCTGCGCGCCCAGTACCGGCGCCTGGCCCGGGCGTCGGCGGTGAACTCCTGGTAGGTCATGGGGGTGTGCCGGGTCAGGCTGCCGCCCTCGCCGCGGTAGTCGGGGATGCCCGATTCGGTGGAGATGCCCGCTCCGCTGAGCACCAGCACACCGCCGGCGCTCAGCGCGTCGGCGACCGGCTCCAGGTCCGTGGTGCCCGGCGGCAGGTCGTCCGCGGGGGTCCAGCTCAGGGTGGGGCGCATGCGCATGCCGTCAGGGTACGGAACCGGCCCGGCGCACCGCCGCGTCAGCCGTCCTCGCCGCCGGCGTCACCGGCTGTGCCGGGCTCCGCCATGGAGCGGTGCACGGCGGCCTTGACGCTGTCCGTACCCGATTGCGCTGGAGATCCCGGTCACCAGGGCGAGCAGCCTGTTCTCGTTCATGCCGGTGCGGGTAGCCACGGCTGTCGCCGCCCAACCACCCGGAGGCGCCCGGGCGGGCCCTCCCCCGGCGGCCCCGCCCGGGACGGAGCCACCGGACAAGGCCTGCCGTGGCGCCGTGCTCGTGGCCCGGTGGGCGGCGGGGCGCCGGATCGGGCCGGTCCAGGCCCGGACCGGCGTGCGCCGGACCCGTCACGAGGGCGCGGCGAGGGGCGGCGGGACACGGGCGGGTGGCGCGGGAGGTGCCGGCCGGGATTCCCGGCGAGGATGGACTGTGGGGCGAACCGGCTGGGAGGCGGGTATGACGGTGAACCGTGTCGGCCTGGTCGTGCACAGCGGACGGGCGGAGGCCGTGGCCGCCGCGAGCGCCGTGCGCGAATGGTGCGCCGAGCACGCGGTGGCCTGTGCCGACATCGACGTGTGGCGGGAAGGCGAGCGGCACAGCGCCCGGGAGGAGATCGACGCGGCCGGCGATCCGGACATGATCGTCACCCTGGGCGGCGACGGGACGTTCCTGCGCGGCGCCCGGCTGGCGGCCGAGAACGACGCCCTCGTCCTGGGCGTGGACCTCGGGCGGGTGGGCTTCCTGACCGAGGTGCCCGCGTCCGCGGTGCGGGCCGCGCTGGAGGCCGTGCGGGAGGAGCGGATCACGGTCGAGAACCGGATGCTGCTCACCCTGCGGGCGTCGTGCCGGCTGGAGGTGCCCGCGAACATGGAGGCGCTGGTGCGCTACGGCCGCGGCCCGATGCTGCCGCCGCCACGGGTGCGCCCGGAGTGCGAGATCGGCGACGACTGGGGGGTCGCCCTGAACGTCATGGCCCTGAACGACGTGGTCCTGGAGAAGCTGACCCGGGACCGGCAGGTGTCGGTGGGCGTCTACCTCGCCGGCCGGCTGCTCGCCGCCTACTCGGCCGACGCGCTGCTGGTGGCCACGCCGACGGGCTCGACCGCGTACAGCTTCGCCGCGGGCGGCCCGGTGGTGTCGCCCCGCGCCGAGGGCCTGGTGTTCACTCCGGTCGCCCCGCACATGGCGTTCAACCGGTCGGTCGTGGCGGCCCCGGACGAGCCCATCGCGCTGCGCGTGCTGGAGCGGTCCGGGCAGGCCGCCGTCAGCATCGACGGCCAGGTGCGCGGGGTGCTCGGCCCCGGGGAGTGGATCGGCGTGTACGCCGCTCCCCGCCGGCTCAAGGCGGTCCGGCTGGGCCCGATGGACTTCTACGGCCGGCTGCGCGAGCGCATGCGGCTCACCGACGCCCCGGCCGCGCTCGCCGACGGCGACGCCGCGCCGCTGTGGCCGGTGCGCACACCGCCGCCGGGCGACCTCGCGCACCTCGCCATGCCCAGCGCCCCGCACCGGGCACCGCCCCTGACCTGAGGCCTTCGGCCGGCCCGCGCGGTCTGCCCGTCCGTCGTGCAACCATTCGCCATATCAGCATGTCTCACCCCATAACAGCATGGCGTGACCAAGGGGGACATCATGCGGAGAACAGGGATCATCGCGACAGTACTCGTCCTGGCGGGCGCCGGACTGGGCGGCGTGGCGACGGCGGCGGACGCGGCTCCGGCGGCCGCCGCGCGGGCCACGGCCTGTCCGGCCGGCTGGGGCAGCGGACCCAAGGGCGGCCCGGCCACCGGGGCGGTGCCGCTGAAGAACGTCAGGACAGGACGGCACGACTGCTACGACCGCATCGTGTTCGACGTGCCCGGCGGCGGCCGTGCCGTCCGCTACCACGTCGCGTACGTCGACCGGCTGCGGCAGGACACCACCGGGCGCACCGTCCCGGTCCGCGGCGGGGCCGTGCTCGACATCCGTGTCGGCGCGCCGAGCTACGACCCGGCGACCGGCGCGGTCACGTACCCGGGGCGGGTGGGCCGCACCCTGCCGGGCGTGGACGTGAGCGGGTACCGCACCTTCCGGGACACCCGGTTCGCCGGGAGTTTCGAGGGCGGGACGCAGGTGGGTCTCGGCGTGCGGGCCCGGCTGCCGTTCCGGGTCCAGCAGGCGTCGGGCCGGCTGGTGGTCGACGTGGCGCACAGCTGGAGGGGCGCCGGCTGAGCGGGTCCTGCGGGTCCCGGCCGTGTCACATCTGGGAGCGGGTGGCGCCGAAGTGCGTCTCGTGGTTCCAGACGTGGCGGCAGGACGGGCACTGCAGGTGCAGCAGGCTGCCGGTGTTGGAGAGCAGGTAGCGCCAGTGCCCGCGGCACGGGCGCCCCTGCTCGCAGGTGGCGCAGCCGCGGCGGTCGTCGCAGTTGGGGCAGGCGACCCAGGCACGGCGGCCGATGTCGGCCTGCGGATCAAGCGGCAGCATCGCCGCCGCCGCGCCGGGGCAGCACACCGGCCGCGATGAGCTTCTCGTAGAGCCGCTGCTGCTCGGCGTCGAGACCGGAGTACAGCAGGTCGTACGCCTCCTGCTCGCCGTGCAGGGCCGCCATCGGGTCCCAGCCGGCGCCCAGCGCGGCCACGGTGTGGGTGCGCCGGAGCATCTCGTGGGAGCTGAGGTCGACGGTGAACTCGACGAGCCGGGTGGCGCCGGGCCGGTCCGCCGGGGGCCGGCCGGCCCGCGCGGACCCGCCCGTTTCGGCCTGTTCGACAGACTCGCCGGGTTCGCCGCTTTCGCCAGGAAGGATGGGGCCATGGGTGGACATGTGTCCGAACGTAGGTAGGCCCGGGCCGCCGGGGCAAGAGCGGGTGGGAGAAGTCACAGGGTCAGCGGGCGATGAGCCCGGTGAACCGCTCGGTGTCGATGTTGCCGCCGGAGGCGATGACGCCGATCCGCCGCGGCGGGTCGTCGACGCGCCCGGCCATCAGGGCCGCGAGGGCGCTCGCGCCGCTCGGTTCGAGGACGATCTTCAGGCGCTCGAAGGCGAACCGCATGGCGTGGACGATCTCCTCGTCGCTGACCACGGCGACGGCGTCGACCAGGCGCTGGTTGATGGGGAAGGTGATCTCGCCGGGCGTGGCCAGGGCCTGGCCGTCGGCGATGGTGCGGGGCACGGGGATGGTGACGCGCGCGCCGCCGGCCAGGGAGAGCCTGGTGTCGTCGCCCGCTTCGGGCTCCACGCCGATCACGCGGATGCCGGGGTGCAGGGCCTTGGCCGCGGTGGCGCTGCCCGCGATGAGGCCGCCGCCGCCGACCGGCACCACGAGCGCGTCGAGCGCCCCGGTGTCCTGGAGGAGTTCGAGCGCCGCGGTGCCCTGGCCGGCGATGACGTGCGGGTGGTCGTAGGGCGGGATCAGGGCCAGGCCCCGGTCCTCGGCCAGGGCCTCGCCGAGGGCGGTGCGGTCCTGGGTGTAGCGGTCGTAGGTGACGACCTCGGCGCCGTATCCGGCGGTGGCCGCCAGTTTGGAGCGGGGGGCGTCCTCGGGCATCAGGATGACGGCGGTGGTCCCCAGCTCGCGGGCGGCCAGCGCGGTGGCCTGGGCGTGGTTGCCCGAGGAGTAGGCGGCGATGCCCTTGGCCAGTTGCCCGGGCGAGAGCCGGGCGGCGGCGTTGTAGGCGCCGCGGAACTTGAAGGCGCCGACCCGCTGGAAGTTCTCGCACTTGACGAACACCTCGGCGCCGACGGCCGAGTTCAGCGTGCGGGAGGTGAGCACGGGGGTGCGGTGGGCGATGCCCTGGAGGCGTGCGGCGGCCTCCTGGACGTCGTCGAACGTTACGGGCGATGCGTCGGCCATGCGGGGTCCTTACACGGTAGGGGCGGGGCGGCGGGTCGCCGGTCAGCGGGCCGGCGGGGTGCGGGTCACCAGCCGGTGACGCGGTTCCAGACGGCCTGGATCCCGGGCGCGGGACCGGCGGGCCGGCTGCCGTCGACGACGTGGTAGCCGCAGTGCTGGGCGGCGGTGGCGCAGGCGTGGTTGGGCAGGACGCGCAGGCGGGTGCCGATGGGCAGGTCGGGCAGGGGGGCGCCGTCGCGGGCGGTGAGGGTGCCGTGCTCCTGGCTCGCGGCGGTCATGACGAGCCCGGGGACCAGCCGTCCGTCGAGGCCGGCGACCAGGCCGTAGCCCTGGTCCTGGGGCTGTGCGGAGGTGCCGCGGTCCCGGGACATGGCCATCCAGCCGCCGTCGGTGATGATCCAGCCGTACTCGGGGCGGTGGCCGATGACGGTGACGACGACCGACAGGGCGAGGTCGTCCAGTTCGCAGACGCCGAGGCCGGCCATGACGAGGTCGAAGAAGACGTAGTTCCCGGCGCGCAGTTCGGTGACGCCTGTGAGGTCCTCGGCGGCGTGGGCGGTGGGAGTGGAGCCGACGCTGACGACGGGCACGGGCAGGCCGGCGGCGCGCAGCCGGCCGGCCGCCGCGACGGCGGCGTCGCGCTCCCGCTCGGCGGCCAGGCGCCGTTCCTCGGGGGTGTGGGCGAAGTAGGACTCGCCCGCGTGGGTCAGCACCCCGTCGAGGCAGCCCGCGTCGTGCAGGACGCGGCCGATGCCGGCCAGTTCCGGGGCGTCGGGACGTAGGCCGCCGCGGTGGCCGTCGCAGTCGATCTCCACCTGGGCGGGGAGGGTGATGCCGGCCTCCCGGGCGGCCTCGGCCACGGCCCTCGCCTGTCCGGCGCTGTCGAGCAGGACGCGCAGGGTGACGCCGCGCCGCCGCAGCGCGACGACCCTGGGCAGCTTGTGGGGGTCGATGCCGACGGCGTAGGTGATGTCGGTGTGGCCGCCGTCGGCGAACGCCTCGGCCTCGGCGAGGGTGGAGACGGTGACGGGGCCGGGCGTGCCCGGGTGCAGGAGCGCGGCGGCGTCCAGGCTCTTGGCCGTCTTGACGTGCGGGCGCAGGGTCACGCCGAGGCGTTCGGCGTGCCGGGCGAGCCGGGCGATGTTGCGCCGCACCCGGTGCACGTCGACGACCGCGAACGGGGTGTCGGGGTCGGCCAGCGTCCTGGCGGGCGGGGCGGTGGGCGCCGGAGCCTCCGGTGGCGCCGGGTCCCCGTCGGCGAGGGCGGCGGCCCGTTGCTCGGTGATGTGCGGCAGACGGCGGTCCGCGGCGGTCATGGGCGGCCTCTCACCTGGTGTAGTTGTACACGGTGGCACGGGAGACGCCGAGCAGGTCGGCGATGCTCTGGGCGGCGTCGCGCGAGTCGAAGTAGCCCTCGGCGTGCAGGTGCCGTACGAGTTCCCTCTTGGCGTCCCGGCTCAGCGAACGCGGGGTCCCGCCGCGCTCGGCGGCGAGTGACTCGACCGCCCCGCGCAGCTCGCGGGCGTTGCGGTCGCGCAGTGTCTCCAGCGGGGGTTCGCGGTGCTCGGTGTCGGTGGCGACGAGCCTGGACAGGGCGAGCGTGACGGGTGACAGCACGGAGACGTCGAGGTTCAGGCAGAGGGCGGCGATGTAGTCGCCGGCGCCGTTCTTGATGCCGATCGAGGTGCTCTTCGCCGGGCGGCCGTCGGGGAACCGGTTGGGGTAGTTCTGGATGACGCCGGGGTAGTCCGGGTCGGCGATCCGGGCCAGGCCCAGCTCGGTCGCGGAGTCCCCGGTCCGGCGGCCGGAGAGATTGTTCTCGATCTTCCTGATGGCGTGCCGGGGGTCGCGCAGGTCGTGCAGGACCACTTCGCACAGGCCCGGGAACATGCGCCCGAGGGCGACGGCGATCTTCTCGGCCTCCCGGATGAGGTGTTCGTCCGGGTCGGCGGGCGCGGGCGCCGCCGCCCCGGCACGGCGCGCCGGCACCGCGCCGTCCGTCACGTGATCCATCCGTCCCGCCCCGCATCTGGACTAGAAATCCAACTCTGGACAGGAAGGCTAACCCGGGAGTCCGCCGGCGTCCAGAGCCGGACCCCGGAACGGGCCGCGGGGACGGGCGGCCGAGGTGGCCGGAGTGGAGCGGCGGCCGGACACTACTGGTGGACGGGCGTTTCCCGTGGTCTGCTGGAGGTAGCGGGAAGGACTCCTTGGAGACGCGGGGAAGCGGCTCGCGGCCGTGCACCGCGCAATCAGGATCCACGAGAAGCGGATGGCGTCCTTCCCGCCCTCGTGCGCCCTTCCCGGCCCCCGCGGCCGGGCCGAAGGGCCCTCGGGCGGGGCCCGAGCGGCCCGTGGTGCCGAGGGCCCGGGAGGCCCACGCTGGCACCAGACGCCATGAAGGGAGCCGGGGCCATGACCTCCGCCACCACCACCATGAACGCCGCTCTGCCCGCCGAGCACCGTGAATCCCTGATGCGGGCCGCCCGCGAGGTCTCGTTCGCGAGCGGTGCCCGTCTGTTCGAGGAAGGCCGGCGGGCGGACCGCTTCTGGATCGTGCGCACCGGCACCGTGGCCCTGGACCTGAGGGTGCCCGGCCGCCGTCCCGCCGTCATCGAGTCGCTCGGCCACGGCGACCTGGTGGGCTGGTCCTGGCACTTCCCGCCGCACATCTGGCAGTTGGGCGCCGAGGCGCTGAGCCCGGTGCGGGCCTGGGAGTTCGACGCCGGGACCGTCCTGGACATGTGCGCCGAGGACCCGGAGTTCGGCCGGGCGATCGCGGTCTGGGTGGGGCGGGTGGTCGCGCAGCGGCTGCACGCGTCCCGGATCCGGCTGCTCGACCTCTACGCCCCCTACGGCAGCGGCGGCCTGGTGTGACCGCCCGGCCCGGCGGGGAGGACCCCGAGGAGGACACCATGGCAGGCAGCCCGTACCGGGTGAGCGACGTGATGACGCGGGCCGTCGTCGCGGTCGGCCGCCGGGCACCGTTCAGGGAGATCGTCGAGCGCATGGAGGAGTGGAAGGTCAGCGCGCTGCCCGTGCTGGAGGGGGACGGCCGGGTGATCGGTCTGGTCTCCGAGGCCGATCTGCTGCCCAAGGAGGAGTTCCGGGACAGCGATCCGGACCGGCTCACCCAGCTGCGCCGCCTGCCCGACCTGGCCAAGGCCGGAGCGGTGACGGCGGACGAGGTGATGAGCGCCCCGGCGGTCACCGTCCACGCCGACGCCACGCTCGCGGAGGCGGCGCGGATCATGGCCCTGCGGCACGTCAAGCGGCTGCCCGTGGTGAACGCCGAGGGAGTACTCGAGGGCGTCGTCAGCCGCTCGGACCTGCTGAAGGTATTCCTGCGCCCGGACGACGACCTCGCCGACGAGATCCGGCGCGACGTCGTCGACGTCCTCTTCCCGGCCCCGGTCGAGCCGGTGCACATCACGGTCTCGGACGGTGTCGCCATCCTGACCGGCCGGGTCGCCGACGCTGCCCGCATCCCCCTGGCGATCGGCATGGTCCGGGCCGTCGAGGGTGTGGTGAGCGTGGAGTCCCACCTCACCGCGGCCGAGGGCTGACACCAGGCCGCTGCGACGGGGCCCCGCCCCCGAGCCGCTCCGACGGGGCCCCGCCTGCTGGCAGGCACGTTTCCCGGCCTGGCAGGCACGTTTCGCGGCGCCTCTCCCCCGCCCTCACCCCCGTCCCCCGCTGAACTTGCGCCACTCCGGGCCGACGCGCTTCCACTCCTCGTCCCATTCGGTCAGCCGCCGGCGCAGCAGCGCCGCCTGGAGCAGCCGGCCGCCGCCCCAGAAGGCCGCGCCGACGAGCGGGCCCACGAGGATGCCGGTCAGACCCGCCTGCAGGGCCGCCTCCGTCCTGCTCAGGGGCTCAGGCACGACCCGGCCCGCGGTGTCCGCCCACACCGTGAGCCGGGTGCCCGCCAGGGCGTTCGGCAGGACCCTGGCCGTGGCCCGGTGCACCGATCCGCCGGCGTCGGTCCAGCGCACGGTGGCCCGCACCCGGCCGTCGTCGCGTCCGTTCGCGGCGGACGGCGTCTCCGGCTCGACGCCGGTGACCACGGCGGCGACCGGGTGTGCGCGGGCCCGCCGTGCCGCGAGGTCCGAGTCCACCGAGTGTGCCGCCAGCAGCCCCGCGAGGGCCCCGCCGACGAGAACCAGCAACCAGACGCCGAGCACGATCCAGGCCTCGACGGCGTCGCTGTGCCGGCGCAGCGCGTTGTGCCGCCAGCGCCACAGCCGGACGGGGCGGTCGTTGGGTCGGGATGCTTTCGCGGGCATCGGGGACGGCCTCCTCTCGGCTCCGCCTGCCGTCGCCGCCGTCAGGCGGGGGCCGCCGGCCGCGGCTCGGCGAGACCGGGGCCCGCGTGCGGGTGGCGGCGCGGGCCGGTCAGGGCGCAGCGCACGTCGACGACGCCGGGCACCGAGCGCGCCAGCAGGGTGGCGAGCGGTACCAGCGCGGTGTCGTGCACGCGCCCGGTGAGGGTGACCACCCCCTCGCGCACCTCGACCCGCACCGGCGCCTCCCGGGTGCCGAACAGCCGCACGACCACCTCGCGGGCGACGTCCTCGGCGATGTCCTCGTCGGCGCGCAGGAACACCTTCAGCAGGTCGGAGCGGCTGACGACCCCCCTGAGGGTCCCGTCAGGACCGACGACGGGCAGATGCTTGACCCCGCGGCGGGCCATGACGCGCGCCGCGTGCGCGAGGGTGGCCCCGGGCGGCACGGTGACGGCCGGAGAGGTCATCAGTTCCGCCGCGGTCACCGCGTCCGCCTTGCGGAGGTCGGCGAGGTGCCGCAGCTGCGCGGACCGGTCCGGGTCGCCCTCGCGGTACTCCTCCTTGGGCAGCAGATCGGCCTCGGAGACCACGCCCACCACCCGGCCGTCGGCGTCCAGCACCGGAAGGGCGCTCACCTGCCACTCCCGCATCGCCTGCGCGATCTCCTTGAAGCCGGCGCCGGTGCGCAGTGCGACGACCGGGCAGGTCATCACGTCGTTCACGACCGTCGGAGTGCCGTCCATGGCGCCCTCCGGGGGCTCGGATGCCTTCCTGGGACTTCTTCAGCGTGCGCCGGCGGCCCCGCCCGGGGCATGGGCCGAGTGGCCCGTTCCCGCGGCCGAAGCGTCCCTCACGACGGCCGGTCACCCGACCGTGAGGGACCTGTGGCCCCCGGTACGGGTCCATCGGACCTACGGACATCGGCGCGGCATGGGCCACAGTGGTCGCAGGAGCGGCACCGATCCCCCGCGGTGTCGCTCCGTCGTCCGTGCCCGGCGCCCGGCCGCGGTCGCGGGGCGCGGCCGGCCGGCCTCACGCGGTGATCCGGCGCCCGGTGATGGTGAACGGCTCGATGCGCACCCACACGCTCCGGTTGCCCCCCGCCCAGGGCAGGCTGTACGCCCGCTCCGCGAGACGGAGTTGCTCGTGCCGGTCGGTGACCGCGTGGGCGGGCCCGCGCACCAGGACGCTCCAGCCCTGGCTGAACGCCTCGTCGATGCGGTCCACTTCGAACGCCACCTGGAGTCCGGCGGCCAGCGAGGGGGTCGCGCCGCGTGCGGTCCGGAAGACGATCGCGCCGTCCACCACGGTGTAGTTCACCGGCACGATCAGCGGGCCCGACGCCGTGGGCACCGCGAGCCGCCCGACGCCGTGCATGGCCAGCAGGGTGCGGCACTCGCTCGGGCGCAGCCTGCTGAACTCCGGTGCGTGTGCGGCCCGTCCGGTGCCGGGCGGCAGGTCGACGCTGCCGCCGGTGAGTTCGTTGACGGTGGTCTCCAGCGCCTCGGCCAGGTTCATCAGCGCGCCGGTGCCCGGCGCGGCGCCGGGGTGCTCCTCCAGGTACCTGAGATAGCTGGCCGCCATACCGGCGCGGGCCGCGGCCTGCCGCCGGGTCAGGCCGAGCTGCAGCCGCCGGGCGGCCAGCCGCCGGCCGAGGTCGCCCAGCGCCGTCCGGGTCTCCGCCTCCGCGGGGGTGGTGACCGCTTCCGCGGAGAGGCCCGCCGCCGTGCCCGCCCTTGTCCTGCCGGTCATGGTCCCTCGCCTCCGTCTCGCTTCGTGCTCAGGCCGCGGGGACGGCCAGTTCCGCGTGCTGCTCCCCGCCGAGCACCACCTTGAGCGCGCCGGTCTCGGCGGCCCGGGAGAAGATGTCGTACGCCTCTTCCATCTGCTGCAACGGGAAGGTGTGGGTGACCAGTCCGCCGGTCGGCAGCCGGCCGGCCACGGCCATCCGCAGCAGCATCGGGGTGGAGCGGGTGTCCACCAGGCCGGTGGTGATGGTGACGTTCCTGATCCACAGGTCCTCGAGGTGCAGGGTGGCGGGCCGGCCGTGCACGCCGACGTTGGCGACGTGCCCGCCCGGGCGGACCACGCGGGTGCACAGCTCGAAGCTCTCCGGGACGCCGACCGCCTCGACCGCCACGTCCGCGCCCAGCCCGTCGGTCAGGTCGTCCACCAGTTGCCGGGGCGCCTCCCGCGCGTCGGCCACCGCGTCGGCGCCGAACCGCCTGGCCGCGTCGAGCCGGGCCGGCGCCAGGTCTACGGCGATGATCCGCTCGGGCGAGAACAGGCGTGCCGTGGTGATCGTCGCGAGGCCGATGGGGCCGGCGCCGACGACCACGACGGTGTCTCCGGGGCGGACCCGCCCGTTGAGGACGCCGACCTCGTAGGAGGTCGGGAAGATGTCCGCCAGCAGTACGGCGTCCTCGCTGCGGACGGCGCCGGGCAGCGGGTGCACGGACAGGTCGGCGTGAGGCACGCGGACGTACTCCGCCTGGGTCCCGTCGATCAGGTGGCCGAGGATCCAGCCCCCGCCGCCGCGGCACTGGCCGTAGGAGCCGTCCCGGCAGAAGCGGCACCGGCCGCAGGAGGTGACGCAGGAGATCAGCACCCGGTCGCCGGGCCGCACGGTGTTCACGTCGCTGCCGGTCTCGACGACCTCGCCGACCGCCTCGTGGCCGAGCACCGTGCCCGGGCGCACCTCGGGCACGTCGCCCTTGAGGATGTGCAGGTCCGTCCCGCAGATGGTCACTGCGCCGACCCGCACGATCACGTCGGTCGGCTCCTTGATCGCCGGGTCCGGCACGTCCTGCCAGGAGGCCTGCCCGGGACCGTGGAAGACATAGCCCTTCATGACGCTCCTCACCTGTTCGGTCTGCCGCGGCACCAGGGCGTCCGGCGGGTACGCGGGCGTGGGCCTGGCTCCGGCACGGCGCCGGAAGGGCCCCGCATGTTCAGCTTGTGCGGTGCGCGGGGGACACGCTTGGGCCGACCGGCCCTCGCCACCGGCCGGAAGGCGCCCGTCCGGACCCCGCGCGGGCCCCGCCGGCACGCCACCCCGTCCGCACACCGAACCCCACCGGCCCCGCCGGCACGCCGAACCCCGCCGGTCCCTGCCCATGCCCACGCCAGCCCTTGTCCGGGCCCTGCTCCGCCCAGTCGTCGCCGACCCCCACCTGCGCCCGTGCCGGTCCCTGTCCGCGCCCCGCCGAGCCCCGTCCGTACCCACGCCGGCCCTGTCCGCGCCCCGCCCAGCCCCATCCGTACCCACGCCGGCCCCGCCCTCCCCCGTCCGCCCGTCGCCGACCCCTGTCGCCCCCGCGCCGGGCCCGTTCCCCGCCCCGTGGGCCCCGTCGGCCCCGGTATGGGGCCGACCGGCCCTACCGCGTACGCCCCGGAAGGCGTTTGTCTCGTTGCATGTCCGAGAACCGCACGACGTCCGGCCCGCGCCCCGCGCCCAGCGAGGGCGGCGGCACGACCGTCGTGGCCCTGGACGGGGAGATAGACATGTTGTCCGTGGACGCGCTGGCGCAGCGGCTCGACGCGCTCACCGCGGGCCCGCGCCCCGATCTGGTGCTCGATCTGCGCCCGGCCACCTTCATCGACTGCTCCGGCCTGGGCGTCCTGTGCCGGGCGCGGAACCGGACTCTGGCCCGCCGGGGCCGGCTGCGGCTGGTCGCCGAGAGCACGAGCTTCGCGCGCCTGCTGCGCCTGTCCGGCCTGGGCGGGGTCTTCGAGGTGCACCGGAAGCTGCCCTAGCCGCCTGCGGCCCGCCCCCCGCGGCCGGGTTCCGTGACCGAGTCCCTCCTGGAGTCACCATGTACGGCACCCCGCACATCGTCAGCGACGTCATGACGCACACGGTCGCCGCCGTCGGCCGCCGGGCCCCGTTCAAGGAGATCGTGGAGATGATGCAGGACTGGCGGGTCAGCGCCCTTCCGGTGATCGAGGGCGAGGGCCGGGTCGTCGGTGTCGTCTCCGAGGCCGACCTGCTGCCCACGGAGGAGCTACGGGACGACCCCGCGGAGGAGTACACCCGGCTGCGCCGCCCCGCCGACATGGCCAAGGCGGGCGCGCTCAGCGCCGGTGACCTGATGACCGAGCCGGCCGTGACCGTGCGCGCCGACGCCACCCTGGCCGAGGCCGCCCGGGTGATGGCGCGGACCGGGGTCAAGCGGCTGCCGGTGGTCGACGAACTCGGGCTGCTGCAGGGCGTGGTGAGCCGCGCCGACCTGCTCAAGGTCTTCCTGCGCGGGGACGAGGAGATCGCCGAGCAGGTCCGACGGGAGATCGTGTCCTACCTGTTCCCGCCGCCTTCGTCGTCCCTGCACGTGGTGGTCGAGGACGGCGTCGTGACGCTCGTCGGCCGGGTGCGCGACAGAGCCCTGGTGCCGGTGGCCGCCCGGCTGATCAGGGCCGTGGAGGGCGTGGTGGACGTACGGTTCGACCTGCCGCCGGGCGGCCGGGACGCGGTGACCGGGCAGGGCGCCGCCACCGAGTGAGCGCGCGGGCGGGGCCCACCTCGGGCCGGGGCGCACCAGCACGATCGCCGGCGAGGCCTACTTCGCCCCGGGGCGCACCAGCACGACCGGACAGGTCGCGTGCTGCGACACGTGCTGGCTGACGGAGCCGAGCAGGGCCCGGGCGAAGCCGCCCCTGCCCCGGCTGCCGACGACCAGCACCTCGGCTCCCTCGGCGGCCCGCAGCAGCACCTCGGCGGGGTTGCCGTGCGCCACGTGGGTCAGCACCGAGCGGGCCACGTCGTCGCCGAGCACCTCGGTGACTTCCTGCCGCATCCGGTCACGGGCCTCGTCCCGGTCGATGTCCATGTCCACCACCGGCCCCGACCAGCCGTACAGGCCCGGCAGTTCCCACGCGGTGACGGCGTCCACGCGGGCGTCGATGAGGGCCGCGTAGCGCACGGCCCAGCGCAGGGCCTCGTACGAGGACGGGGAGCCGTCCACGCCGACCACGACCCTCGGCCCGGAGACGTTGCTGTCCACGTGTGCCACCTCTCCCGCGGAACGTGCGCCCGCCCGGTCGGTCGATCCCCTGACCTCCACGGTGCGCGAGAGGGCACCGCACCGCCAGATGAGCGCGCCTTACCGGATGGCGGTCGGCGGCAGTTGCGCGGGACTGACCAGCTCGCCCAGGACCTCCGCCATGAACTGGACCAGCCAGCGCTGCGAAGGGCTGCGGGACGCCTCGTGCCGGGCGTAGAGCGCGATCTCGATCGGCTCGGTGTCGAAAGGCAGCCGGACCAGCCGCAGCCGGTGGGAGGCGGTGAAGACCTCGCCGACGTACTCCGGGACGATCGCGATCAGGTCGGTCCGCTCCAGCAGGTACGGCAGCACCGAGAAGCGGGTGGCGTCCACGGTCAGGCGGTCCAGCAGTCCGTGGGTGGCGAGCAGCGACCTGGGCGCGACGTGCCCGCTGGGCCCGTACACCGACGCGTGCTGCTCGGCGGCCAGTTCGGCCAGGGTGACGCGGGTGCCGCGGATGCGCGGGTGGTCGGCGGCGACCATGCCGACGTAGCGCTCGTGGAAGAGCGGGATGCGCACGGTGCGGTGCGAGGTCAGCACCGGTGTGGCCACGAAGGCGTCGAGTTCGCCGCGGCGGAGCTGGCTCTCGGCGTCGTCCACGTCCAGGGAGCGGACGGCGAACGACACCCGGGGCGCGCGCTCGCGCGCGGCCGCCACCAGGCGCGGCAGCAGCGTGACCTCGCCCAGGTCGGAGAAAGAGACGGTGAAGCGGCCGCCCATGGTGGCGGGGTCGAAGTCGTCGGACTGGCGGATCGCCCCGTCGATGTCGGCGAGGGCGCGCTGCAGCGGCTCGTACAGGCGGCGGGCGCCGGCGGTGGGGGTGAGGCCGCGGCCGGTGCGGCGGAAGAGCTCGTCCCCGAAGTGGCGGCGCAGCTTGCCCAGGCTGTAGCTGACGGTCGGCTGGGTGACGTGCAGGGTCTCGGCGGTGGCCGTGACGCTGCCGGTCTCGTAGAGCAGCACGAAGACGCGGGCGAGGTTCAGGTCGAAGCTGCTCATATCGACGGAGTCTATATCGCGGCCGGGCAACATCTATTGGTGACCATGTCGTGTGCTCCTTAGCGTGTGCTGCGTCACTTCCGAAGGGAAAAGCACCCGTGCCATCCGTGCGTCATGTCTCCCATGAGTTCCTGCGTCGTCAGGGGCTCACCACCGTCTTCGGCAACCCCGGCTCCAACGAGCTGCCCTTCCTCGCCGACCTGCCGGACGGGTTCCGCTACGTCCTGGGCCTGCACGAGGGGGCCGTGGTGGGCATGGCCGACGGCTACGCGCAGGCGACCGGCCGTCCCGTCCTGGTCAACCTGCACGCCGCGTCCGGCTCCGGCAACGCGATGGGCGCGCTGACGAACGCGGTGGCCTCGCGCACGCCCCTGGTGATCGTGGCCGGCCAGCAGGTGCGGCCGGCCATCGGGCCGGAGGCGAACCTCGCCAACGTCGACGCCGCCGCGCTGATGCGGCCGCTGGCCGGCTGGGCCGCCGAGCCGGCGTGCGCGCAGGACGTGCCGCGCGCGCTCGCCCAGGCGGTCTTCGAGGCCCGGCTGCAGCGGCGGCCCACCTACCTCTCCGTGCCGTACGACGACTGGGCGGCCGACGCGGGCGAGAACTCCCTGGCGGTGCTGGACCGGCGGGTGGAGCGGGCGGGCGTGCCCGGCGCGGAGCAGGGCCGCCGGCTGGCCGAGGCGGTCGCGGCGGCGCGGCGGCCGGCGCTGGTGCTGGGCGGCGACATCGACTCCGGCGGGCTCTTCCACGACGCGGTGCGCCTCGCCGAGCGGCTGGGCGGTCCGGTGTGGGCGGCGCCGTCGCAGTTCCGGCTGCCCTTCCCCAACCGCCACCCGCTGTTCCGCGGGGTGCTGCCGGCCGGCATCGAGCCGGTGTCCCGGGCCTTCGAGGGGCACGACCTGGTGCTGGTGCTCGGCGCCCCGGTGTTCCGGTACCACGAGTACCTTCCCGGGCGGTACCTGCCGGAGGGCACCCGGCTCATCCAGGTGACCGAGGACGCCCCGGCCGCGGCGCGGGCGCCGATGGGCGAGGCCCTGGTGGCCGACCCGGCCGCGGTGATCGAGCTGCTGCTGAAGGCGCTGGACGCGCCCGCGGCGCCCGCGGACGCGTTCCGGCCGGCGCCCGAGCCGGCGTCCGCCGACGCGCCGCGCCTGCACCCCGAGCAGGTGTTCGCGGCCCTGCGGGACGAACTGCCCGGCGACACCGCCTACGTCGTGGAGTCGACGTCGACGAACGCCGCGTGGTGGCGCCAGATGGACCTGCGCGAGCCCGGCTCGTACTACTTCCCGGCCGCCGGCGGCCTCGGCTTCGGGCTGCCCGGCGCGGTCGGGGTCGCCATGGCCCAGCCCGGCCGCCCGGTCGTCGGTGTGATCGGGGACGGCTCGGCCAACTACGGCATCACCGCCCTGTGGACCGCCGCGCGGCATCGGGTCCCGCTCACCGTGGTGCTGCTGCGCAACGGGACGTACGGGGCGCTGCGCTGGTTCAGCGGTCTGCTCGGCGTGCCGGACGCGCCGGGCCTGGACATCCCGGGCCTCGACTTCACCCGTATCGCGGAGGGCTACGGAGTGCCGGCCCGGCACGTCGGCGATGCGGACGAGCTGCGGGCCGTGCTGGCCGAGCGGCCGGACGGACCCCGGCTCGTCCAGGTCGACACCGCGCTGACGACCCCCTCCTGACCACCCCTGCCCGAACGCCCGAACCCCTCTCCGAGAACTCGCCGCCCGACGGGCGGCGGAAGGGACACCGATGACACTCCTGGACAGCGCCGTCTGGGGCGAGAAGTTCCACAGCGACGGCTGGCGGGACGCCACCGCCGGGCGGCCGGTGACCGAGCCCGCGACCGGGGACCGGCTCGGCACCGTGGGCCTGGCCACCGCCGAGGACGTCGGCCGCGCCGCGGCCCGGGCCGCCGAGGCCCAGCGGACCTGGGCGGCCACCCCGGCCGCGGAACGGGCGGCCGTGCTGCGCCGCGCGGGCGAGCTGTTCACCGAGCACGCCGCCGAGATCGAGGACTGGCTGGTGCGCGAGGCCGGTTCGGTGCGCTCCAAGGCGTCGTTCGAGGTGGGGCTGGCCCTGGGCGAGTGCTTCGAGTGCGCGGCGCTGCCGACGCACCCGCAGGGCGAGGTGCTGGCCTCGGAGGAGGCCCGCTGGTCGTTCGCCCGGCGCCGTCCGGCCGGTGTCGTCAGCGTGATCGCGCCGTTCAACTTCCCGCTCATCCTCGGGCTGCGCTCGGTGGCGCCCGCGCTGGCCCTGGGCAACGCGGTCCTGCTGAAGCCGGACCCGCGCACCGCGGTGAGCGGCGGCGTCGTCATCGCCCGCGTCTTCGAGGAGGCCGGGCTGCCCTCCGGCCTGCTGCACCTGCTCCCGGGCGACGCGTCGGTCGGCCAGGCCGTCGTCGAGGCACCCGAGGTGCGGGTCGTCTCCTTCACCGGCTCCACCCCGGTCGGCCGGGCGATCGGCGAGCAGGCGGGCCGGCTGCTCAAGCGGGCCCACCTCGAACTCGGCGGCAACAACGCCCTGGTGGTGCTGCCGGGCGCGGACGTGCGCAAGGCTGCCTCGGCCGGCGCGTTCGGCTCGTACCTGCACCAGGGGCAGATCTGCATGACGACCGGCCGCCACATCGTGCACGAGTCGCTGCTCGAGGAGTACGCGGCGGTGCTCGCCGCAAAGGCGGACGCACTGCCCGTGGGCGACCCGGCCCGGGAGGACGTGGCGCTGGGCCCGATCATCGACCGGCGGCAGCTGGAGCGGGTGCACGGCATCGTCACCGAGAGCGTGGCGGCCGGCGCGAAGCTGGCCGCGGGCGGCGAGATCGTGGGCGCCGGGTACCGCGCCACCGTGCTGACCGGCCTCACCCCCGACATGCCGGCCTGGCGCGAGGAGATCTTCGGTCCGGTGGCGCCGGTCATCGGCTTCTCCACGCCGGAGGAGGCCGCGCGGATCGTCAACGACTGCGAGTACGGACTGTCCGTCGGCATCCTCGGTGACGTGGGCACGGCGATGAAGCTCGCCGACCGGATCGACTCCGGAAAGATCCACATCAACGAGCAGACGGTCGCCGACGAGCCGCACGCCCCGTTCGGCGGGGTCAAGGCGTCCGGCACCGGGTCCCGGTTCGGCGGAGCCGCCGCCAACATCGAGGCCTTCACCGAGACCCAGTGGGTCACCGTACGGCCGGACATAGCCGACTACCCGTTCTGATCCCCGCGTTCCCGTTCCGCCGGGCCCGCGCGCGACCCCTCCGGCTCGCCGCGCGGCCGCTCCGGCTCCCGCTCGCCCACTTCCGTCTCCCGTAGCCGCTCTGGGGGGAATGTCTCCATGGCATCCGTCGTCTCTTCCGACGCGTCCGACGCGTCCAACACCTCCGCGGGCACCGGCGCCGCCGGCCGTGGCGTCTGGACGGTGGTCCTGTGCTGGATCACCGTCATGCTCGAGGGGTACGACCTCGTCGTCCTCGGCGCCATCATCCCGACCCTGATCAAGACCCGGCACCTCGGCATCACCGCCGGGGACGCCACCACCATCGCCACGCTCTCGCTGGTCGGCGTCGCCATCGGCGCGGTGCTGGTCGGTCCGCTCGCCGACCGGCTCGGGCGGCGTCTGCTGCTCATCGGGTCCGTGGTGCTGTTCTCCGTGTTCACCCTGCTGGTCCCGCTCGCCTCCTCCGTGGCGATGTTCGCCGTGCTGCGGCTGATCGCCGGGGTGGGTCTCGGCGCCTGCATGCCGGTGTCGCTGACGATGATGGCCGAGCACATGCCCGCCAGACGCCGGGCACGCGCCAGCACGCTGACGATGACCGGCTACCACACCGGCGCCGTCATCACCTCGCTGCTGGCCCTGCAGGTGACCGACAACTGGCAGGTGCTGTTCTACGTCCTCGGCGCGGCCGGGCTCGTGGTGGCGGCCGTCCAGTGGTTCCGGCTGCCGGAGTCGGAGGCGTTCGTGCGCGCCCGCGAGGCCACCGGGTCCCAGCGGGTGCCGTTCACCGAGCTGCTCAAGCCGGCCTACCTGCGGGCGGGCATCGGCATCTGGGTCGCCTCCTTCATGGGCCTGCTGCTGGTCTACGGCCTCAACACCTGGCTGCCCAAGCTGATGAACGAGGCCGGCTACCCCGTCCCCACGGCCGTCACCCAGCTCCTGATCCTCAACGCCGGCGGCGTGGCCGGGCTGGTGCTGGGCGGCTTCGTCGCCGACCGGCGGGGCATCAAGCCGGTCACCCTCGGCTGGTTCGCGGTCTCGGTGGTGATGCTGGCCTGCCTCAGCGTCAGGATGCACAGCGACCTGCTGCTCGACACCGTGGTCTTCCTGACGGGTGTGTTCGTCTTCTCGGCGCAGGTGCTCGTCTACGCCTACGTGACCAGCTACTACCCGGCCGCGGTCCGCGGCACCGCCCTCGGCTCGGCCTCCGGCATCGGCCGCATCGGGTCGATCGTCGGCCCGACGATCACCGGCGCCCTGGTCGCCGCCGGGGTCGGTCACCCGTGGGGCTTCTACTTCTTCGCCGCCGTGGCCGTCCTCGGCTTCGTGGCAGTGCTCACGCTGCCGGGCCGGCCCCCCGCCGTCGCTGCCGCTGCCGGGCCGGCCGAGGCGGAGGCCGTCCGGCCCGCCGTCTGACCCGCCCGCGGGCGCGCGCCCGCCCGGTACGACCGCGGCACGGGCCGGACACGGCCCGTGCCGCGGTCGTGTCCGCGAGCCGCTGGGAGAGCGGGACGCGTCCGGCTGGTGCAGCCTGGGTGTGCAGGCCACCACCGGACAGGGAGCGGAGGATGCCGGCGCAGGTCGATCACGCGGCGCTGTTCGCCGCCACCCCGAGCCCGTACCTCGTCCTGGGTCCGGACCTGGTGATCGTGGACGTCAACCGGGCGTACCTGGAGGCGACCGCGCGGACCCGGGACGACCTGGTCGGGCAGCACGTCTTCCAGGCGTTCCCGGACAACCCGGACGACCCGGAGGCCGACGGGACGCGCAACCTAGGCGCCTCGCTGCACCGGGTGCTGTCCACCCGCGAGCAGGACACGATGGCCCTGCAGAAGTACGACATCCCCGTCGTGCGCCGGCCCGGTGAGTTCGAGGAGCGCTGGTGGTCCCCCGTGAACACCCCCGTGCTGGGGCCGGACGGGCAGGTGGCGTGGATCATCCACCGGGTCGAGGACGTGACCGCCTTCGTCAAGGCCTACCAGGCCGGTGACCCCACCCGGATCCGGGTCGGCAGGCGCCTGGAGGCCGCGCAGACGCTGGAGGCCGAACTGTACGTCCGGGCGCGGGAGCTGCAGCGGCTGAACGAGGAGCTGCGGCAGGCCAACACCCGGGAGCGCGCGGTCGCGGTGACGCTGCAGGAGGCCATGCTGTACGCGCCCGACCTGGCCCACCATCCGCACGACGTGGCGGTGCGCTACCTGCCCGCGATCGGCTCGCTCAACGTGTGCGGCGACTGGTACGACGTGGTCGACATCCCGCCGGACCGGCTCGCCCTGGCGGTCGGCGACGTCATCGGGCACGGCCTGGAGGCCGCCGCCGTGATGGGCATGCTGCGCAGCGCGCTGTCGGCGGCCATCCGGGCCCTGGAACGGCCCGCGCAGGCCCTGGAGGTGCTGGGGCTGTACGCCCGCTCGATCGAGGGGGCCCTGGGCACGACGGCGGTGAAGGCGATCGTCGACCGGCGCAGCCAGCTCATCACCTACAGCTGCGCCGGGCACCCGCCACCCGTGCTGGCGCACCCGGACGGCCGCACGGAGCTGCTCGACCTCGCCACCGACCCGCCGCTCGGCGCCCGGCCGATGCACGTGCCGCGGCCGCAGGCCAGCATCCCGTACACGCCCGGCGACACCCTGGTGCTGTACACCGACGGGCTCATCGAGCGCCGCAAGGAGGACATAGACGTCGGGATCGACCGGCTGAGGGAGGCGCTGGTGGAGTGCGGCAGCCTGGGCGCCGAGCGGCTAGCGGACACGCTGCTGAACAGCCTGGGGGTGGCCGGCGGCGGCCAGGACGACATCGCCCTGGTCGTCGCCCGGCTGTGAGCACGCCGCCGGGTCGCGCTGCACCTCCTGTGAGGCTTCCCCGGCGTGTGGAGCCACTTGTGCGGTTTCCCTGGCGCTGGCGGGCTTCGTCGCGGGTTTCGACCCCGAGACCGACAGCCCGTACGTCAACTACGCGACCCCGTTCCCCGGCGCCGAGCCGGCCGACCGGGACATAGCGGCCCTGATCCTCGCCTTCCGCGAACGCGGTCTGCGGCCACGTCTCGAGTTCGCCCCGGACGCCGCGCCCGCCGTCGAACCCGCGCTGCGCCGGGCGGGTTTCCGCACCGAGGCGGTCCACGAGTACCTGGTCTGCACCCCCGGGTCCCTGATGGCGCCGGCCGGTGGCGGCCCGGGCCGGAACCCGGCCGTCCTGGCCCCGCGCACCGACGAGGACTACCGGGCGATCGACACCGCCCTGTCCGAGGCGTTCGCGGGCGAGTTCGGCCCGTCCGAGGCGGGCGCGGCCCGGCTGCGGCGCACCGCTGAACAGGGCGGCGCCGTCCGGTACGTGCGCGCGCCCGACGGCACCTGCGCCGGCGGGGCCCTGTGCTCCGCGCCCGCCGAGGACACCGCGGAACTCGCGGGCGTCGGCACCCGGCCCGCCTACCGGGGCCGGGGCATCGCCGCCGCCGTCACCGCGGCCCTGGCGGAGGCCGCGTTCGCCCGTGGCACGTCGTCGGTGTGGCTGGAGTACTCGGGCGAGGGCTCCCGCCGCGTGTACGAACGCGTCGGCTTCCGGCCCCGGGGCACGCGCCTGTACCTGACCCTGTGAACCCGGCTCCCGGCGGGGACCGGACTCCTGCCGGCCGCCCGGCGCCCGTCCGGCAGGAGTCCGGCCGGCCGGCGGCCGGTGGGGCAGAGGCGTCACGTGGTCCCCGGCGCCCCGTCGCGACGAGGCCCGGCCGGGTGAACGAGCCCCGGTCCATGGCCGGATCGGGAAAGTGGTCCGGGCCCGCGCCGCGGCGGAACGCGGACCGGTCCGTACCCCGTGGGCGCGTTGGCGTGCGGGAACGCGGCGCCGGGCTCGCGCGGTGTGCCCAAGGGCGGGCGTGGCACTATCGTTTCCCCCTCTGACACGACCCGGAGAAAGGATGTCGGTGTGGCGATGAAGGCCTTGCGTGCGGCGTTGGAAGCGGTCTACGTACGGCGCCTGAACCGCAAGCTGGAGGGCCTGCCCCGGCCGCGGCACGTGGCGATCATGCTGGACGGCAACCGCCGCTGGGCGCGGGGCGCGGGACACAGCGACGTCCGTGAGGGCTACCGTGTCGGCGGCGCCAAGGTCACGGACTTCCTGCGCTGGTGCACCGACGCCGGGATCAGCCACGTCACGCTGTGGATGCTGTCCGACGACAACCTCCACCGGCCCGCCGACGAACTCGGCCCGCTGCTCGGCATAATCGAGGAGACGGTCCAGCGGATCTGCGCTCCCGGGGAGCCCTGGGAGATCGAGATCATCGGCGCCCTCGACCTGCTGCCGGGGAACACCGCCCGCGTGCTGAAGGAGGCCGCCTCGGGCACCGTCGGCCGGGGTGGGCTCAAGGTCGACGTCGCCGTGGGCTACGGCGGCCGCCGGGAGATCGTCGACGCCGTCCGGGCGGCCTTCGACAAGCACATCGGCGCGGGCGGCGATCCCCGGGACCTGGCCGCGGAGTTCGACCTGGAGCACATCAGCGACAACCTGTACTCGCCGGCCGGTCACGACACCGACTTCATCATCCGCACCTCCGGCGAACAGCGGCTGTCCGGCTTCCTGTTGTGGCAGTCCGCCTATGCGGAGGTGCACTTCGTCGACGTCCTGTGGCCGGCCTTCCGCCAGATCGACCTGCTGCGCGCCCTGCGTTCGTACGCGGACCGGGACCGCCGCTACGGCCGCTGACCCGACCCGGCGCGCCTGGGCCGGCGTTGGACCGTCCGGCACGGGTCGCCTAGCGTGCGGCCCATGACAGAGCGACGCGCGATACTCAGCGGTTCCACCTTCGAGGAGCAGATCGGCTACGCCCGCGCCGTGGTGGACGGCGACCTGGTGCACGTGTCCGGGACGACCGGGTTCGACTACACCACGATGACCATCTCCGAGGACGTGGTGGCGCAGGCCGAGCAGTGCCTGCGCAACATAGAGGCCGCGCTGGCCGAGGCCGGCTGCGGCTTCCCCGATGTGGTGCGAGTGCGCTACCTCCTGCCCGAGCGCGCGGACTTCGAGCCGTGCTGGCCGGTGCTGCGGCGGGCATTCGGGGAGGTCCGCCCGGCCGCGACGATGCTGGTGTGCGGCCTGGCCGATCCCCGCATGAGGATCGAGATCGAGGTGTACGCGCGCCGCCCGTCCGCTGTGTGACGGATCGCCGGGCCCGGGCGGGCACGGGCCTGTCACCCGGGCGGCGGACTGCCGTTGCCCACCTGGCGTTTCCTCGTTGTCCCGGAAGCACCCCGGAATTGTCCTTGATCGGTAACAGCGGGAGCCTCCGGCCGCCCCCGCCCGTCCTGTCAGGTGCACGGGGACATCGACACGGCAGGAACGGGGCGGGACATGGCACGGCACGGCGGGCGGGGATGGTACGGCCGGGTGGTCGCGGCGGCGGTCGGGGTGACGGCGGTGGCCGCCGCGACCTCGGTGTGGACCGCGCAGGCCGGTCCTGTGAGCGGACAGCAGGCCGCGGCGAAGCCCGCCGCCCGGAAGGCCGCCCCGGTCGCCGCCGGCATCGTCCACGCCTCCGACGGCGGCGAGCACGCGGTCAACATCACCATCGACGACGGCCCGGACCCGACCTGGACCCCTCAGGTGCTGACGGTGCTGAGGGACAACGGCGTGAAGGCGACCTTCTGCATGGTCGGGCCGCAGGCCGAGGCCCACCCGGACCTGGTCAAGCAGGTGGTGGCGGCCGGGCACCGGCTGTGCGACCACACGGTGTCGCACGACACCACGATGGACAAGAAGCCGCAGTCCTACCAGTCCGAGCAGATCGTCACCGCGGAACGCCAGATCACCAAGGCGTCCGGCGGTGTGCACCCGATGTACTACCGCGCGCCCGGCGGCGCCTTCACCCCCTACAGCCGGCACCTCGCGGCCTCCCACGGCATGCGGCCGCTCGGCTGGAACGTCGACTCCAAGGACTTCGAGCGGCCCGGCGCCGAGGCCATCGTCGCCACCGTCCAGCGGGAACTGCCCAACGGCCCCACCCTGCTCTTCCACGACGCCGGCGGCGACCGCTCGCAGACGGTGGCCGCCCTGCGGACCCTGCTCCCCTGGCTGAAGCAGCAGGGCTACTCCTTCGGGTTTCCGGTGCGCTGACCCAAACGGGGGCGAGCAGGTGGGCGCGCGGGGCGCCGGTGGCGGCCGGCCCGCTGTCAGCCCGGCGTCACCGCGCCGTCAGCGGCCCCTGTCGCTGTTGTGTCTGTGAACGGCGCGGGAGACCGGGCCGGGAACAGGGAGAGGTGCCCGGAGCGGCTGATCGGGGACCATGAGCACGTCTCGAGGTCGGATCCCTTGGGTCCACGCAGGTTCGAATCCTGCCCTCTCCGCCGGAAAACCGCTGGCGACCGCACACGCGGCCTGCTGGGATGGCCGGATGCGGAATGTGGCGTCGACGGCCGTGGACCGGGGCGGGTACCCGGACACGCCGACCCCCTGGGAGCGGGAGGGCTGGCGCAGCGCGGCCCTCGGCTGGGTGGAGGACGGGCTCACGGCTCACGGGCTGCGTGTGTCCGGCGCCCTGCGGGTACGGCTGCGGCCGTGGTCCGTGCTGGTCCGGGTGCCCGTGGCGGACCACGGGGCCGCCACGGGCCGGGGGGCCGTCTGGTTCAAGGCGAACCCGCCGTCCAGTGCCTTCGAGGGCGCTCTCACCGCCGCGCTGGCCCACTGGGCGCCGCGGCACGTGCTGGCCCCGCTGGCGGTCGACGCCGGCCGCGGCTGGTCGCTGCTGCCCGACGGGGGCGCCCTCTTCCGGGACGTGCTCCAGCGGCAGCCCGTCGGGCCGGAGGTCTGGGAGGACCTGCTGCGCCAGTACGCGGGCCTGCAGCGGGAACTGGTCCCCCGGGTACGGGAACTGGAGCGGCTGGGCGTACCGAGTGCCCGCACCGCGGAACTCCCGTATGTCTTCGAGGAGTCGGTGGCCGGCAGCCCTGCGCTGCGGCCGGAGGAACGCGCCCGGCTGACGGCGCTCAGGCCCCGGCTGGAGGACTGGTGCGGCGAACTGGCGGCCCTGGGCGTGCCCGACTCGCTCGACCATGTCGACCTGCACGACGGCCAGTTGTTCAATCCGGCGCCCGGTCGGTTCACCTTCTTCGACTGGGGCGACGCGGCCGTCTCGCACCCGTTCTGCAGTCTTCGGGTCCCGGCCCGCAGGGCCTCGGACCGGTACGGGCCGGACGTGCTGCCGCGGCTGCGCGACGCCTACCTGGAGCCGTGGACGGGAGCCGGCCGCACGGCGGCGGAACTCCGGCGCGCGGTGCGCCTCGCCTGGCGGCTGAGCGCCCTGGGCCGGGCCCGCGCCTGGGGCGGCCTGTTCCCGTCCGCCGCCGCGACCGCTCCCCTGACGGCGCAGAGCGCCCGCTCGCTGCTGGAACTCGCCGAGGAGCCCCCGCTGTAGCCGGGGCGGCCGCCGTGCCGCCCCGGTCAGGGCAGCGGGGTGCCGCCGGTCGCGTTGAGGATCTCGGCCGTGACGAAGCTCGCCTGGTCCGAGGCCAGGTAGACGTAGGCCGGGGCGAGTTCGGCGGGCTGCGCCGGGCGGCCGAGCGGGCTCTGCTTGCCGAACTCGGCCGTGTCGGGCATCGTCGCCGGGATCAGCGGCGTCCACACGGGGCCGGGCGCCACCGCGTTGACCCGGATGCCGCGCTCGGCGACCATCTGGGCCAGGCCCTGTGTGAAGGTGACGATCGCGCCCTTGGTCATGGCGTAGTCGAGCAGGTGCGGGCTCGGCTTGTACGCCTGGACGGAGGTGGTGTTGATGACGCTGCCCCCGGCCGGGATGTGCGGAAGGGCGAACTTGGTGAGCCAGAACATGCCGTAGAGGTTCGTCCGCAGCACCCGGTCGAACTGCTCGGTGCTGATCGCCTCGATGCCGTCCGGCTGGGACATCTGGTAGGCGGCGTTGTTCACCAGGACGTCGATGTGCCCGAACTCGTCGACCGCCCGCCCGATCAGCGCGCGGCAGTTGTCCTCGTCCCTGATGTCGCAGGACACGGCGACCGCCTTGCGGCCCGCGTCCTCGATGAGCCGGGCCGTCTCGCGCGCGTCGTCCGCCTCCTCGGCGAGGTGGGTGAACAGCACGTCGGCGCCCTCGCGGGCGAAGGCCAGGGCCACCGCGCGGCCGATGCCGGAGTCACCGCCTGTGATCACCGTCTTGAAACCGCGGAGGCGGTCGGCGCCCCGGTAGGAGTCCTCGCCGTGGTCCGGCGGCGGGTCCATCGGGCCGGTCCAGCCGGGGTGCGGCTGGTCCTGGGAGGGGAAGTCCGGGCGGGCGTGCCGGGTGGTCGGGTCGGGCTGCGGGCTCTGTTCGGCGGTCACGTCTGGCCTCCGTGGTCTCGGGCTGGCGGGACAGCCGCCCGGGTTCCCCGATCATCCCCGCCGCAAGCCCCCCGCCTGCGAGAACCTTGAACCGCCCGGCCCCGGCCGGGCCCGCCCCCCGGTGCGCTCAGGCCTGGGCGGCCCGGTGCTCGGGGGTGCGCAGCAGCTCCCTGCGGGCGTTGTTGCAGATGCGCAGGAGGTGCTTGGACACCGCGCAGGGCACGGTGTCGGCGTGGCACTGGCGGCACGTCCGCATGTGGTGCTCGTACGTGAGGCGCGCGTTCTCGAAGGCTTCGGACGACATGGACGACATGGACTTCTCCGGACAGAGCACGCCCCTCGGACGTGCGAAGTTGACTGGCGAGTAACACCTGCGGAGAAGATCATCACGTTACTGGCGGTAGTGGAAAATCGCCGTCGCGGGCCGGGGCGGACGCCCGCGTGCGGCGTCCGCCCCGGCCCGCGCAGGTGGGCTAGGGAGTGACGACCTTGCCGCCGAAGGTCACCACCAGGCTGCCGTCCGAGGCGAAGGACCAGCCGAGGGCGCCGGAGTAGGACGCGCACCGGGAGCCGTTGGCGCCGGTCCAGAACTGGTTGGTGCCGTCCGCGTCACCGACCGTCTTGTCGTTGGACCCGCCGCTGGAGAAGCGGCAGGAGGTGTTGCTCCGGAACACCGAAGTGCCCTTGTCGAACGAGAAGTTGCGCTCGGCGTTGTCGATGCCGACGTTGCCCGCGAGCTGCATCGAGCCGGGGTTGCTGTTGTAGGTGAACCCGTGGTGGCCGTTGCGGTAGGCGATGCTGTGCCGGACGACGTGGTCGACCGCGATGTCGTCGCCGCCGAGCTTGTAGCCGTTGCGGTCGCCGTTGGCGTTGACGGTGCCGTCGGAGAGGGTGCCGTTGCCGTAGGACAGGGAGTTCTCGATGGTCACCGGGCCGATGGAGCCGGTGTCGGTCTTGGTGTACAGGTCCCAGCCGTCGTCGATGTTGTGGTGGGAGACGTCGTAGCGGAAGACGTTGCCCGTGCCGACGGTGAGCTTGGCGGCGAAGCCGTCGGCGTCCTCACCGTCGGAGTCGGCGTTGTCGTGCGACTCGGCGGCGACGACGAGGTTGTCGGACGGCCACTGGCTCTTCGGGGTGCTGGAGGCGATCCGCCCGAGCTGCAGTCCCGTGTCCCGGTTGAAGCGGGTCACCGTGCGCTCGACGATGTCGTGGCTGCCGCCCACGTAGATGCCGTTGTCGCCGGCGTGCTGCACGACCAGGCCGTACACGTGCCAGTACGAGGCGTTCAGCTGCAGGCCGCGGTTGGACGGACTCTCGCTCTGCGCCCCGAAGTCGAGCACCGGGGTCTCGCCCGGGTAGGCGCTCAGCGTGGTGCGGGCCCCCGAGGTGCCGTCCGCGCCCTGGGGGACGGTGACCGTCTGCGCGTAGGCGTAGGTTCCGCCGCGCAGGTAGATGGTGCCGCCGGGGGTGACGCGGCTGATCGCGGAGGTCAGGGTGGTCGGGTCGGACTGGCTGCCGGACGCGCTGTCGGCGCCGCCCGGGGAGACGTACAGCACGCTGCCCGAAGAGGGCGGGGTGGTGTCCCCGGTGAGGTCGGCGTCGAGGTAGTCGATGTTGGGCAGTCCGCCGGCGGCGGTCGGGCTGAACCGGACGACGTTGGCGCCGGACCGCACCGGCACGGTCAGCGTCTTCGTCACCCAGGTGCTCCAGGCGCCGGTGCCCTCGAAGGAGACCGCGGTGGCCGCCGACCCGTCGACGGTGGCGGGCCGCGCCGTGGTGGCGCCGTTGGCGAAGCGCACCCTGAGGGTGGCGGTGCCCGCGCTCGCTGCGTTCACCGTGAACTGCGCCGCGGCGCCGGTGGCGTTGGTCCCGTTGCAGAATCCGCTGCCGGAGTAGCCCGTCCAGTCGGAGTCGATGGTGCCGGTGCAGACGGCGGGCGCGGTCTCGGCCTCGTAGCGGGTGGTGGCGGCCTGCGCCGTGGGGCCGGACAGCGCGACGAGCGTGCCGGCGGTCAGGCAGGCGCAGGCGATGGCTGCTCTCAGGTGCATCGGCTTGTCTCCAGGATGGTGGGGGTCGGCTGGGCGGGTGCGGTGCCGTGGAGCCTTCGTGCCGTGGAGCCTTGGAGCCTTGGAGTGCTGGGGTGACGATGCCGCTGGTTCTTCCATGTGAACGCGCCCGCGGTCCGCGCGACAGGCGGACCGCAGGGCACGGTCACGGGCATTACACCCAGGAGAAAGCGGGAAAGCGCTTTCTCCCGAACCGTAGAGATGCTTCCGTGAGCACGTCAACACTCTGGTACTTGTTTTGAGTTCATATACATGGACCCGCATGGACCGGGTCGTCACGCGCCACGCACGGGCGGGAGAGCCGGGCCGCCCTACTCGCCGGGGGCGAGGGCGGCGGCCAGCACCTCGGCCGCACGGCGGATCAGCTCGTTGTCGACGGGCGCGTCCTCGGCGTCCTTGGTGGACAGCACGGTGAGCAGCACGGGCGTCTGCCGGGTCGTCCAGGCGACGCCGATGTCGTTGGCGGTCGCGTAGGACCCGGTGCCGGTCTTGTCCGCGAGGACCCAGCCCGCGGGCAGCCCGGCGCCGAACCGCTGGCCGCTGGTGGTGTTGCCCTTCAGCCAGGTGACGAGCTGCTCGCGGTCGGCGCGGGCCAGGGCCCGCCCGAGGGTCAGCCGCTCGAAGCTCTCCCCGAGGGCTCGCGGTGTGCTGGTGTCCCGCGGGTCGCCGGGGACGGCGGTGTTCAGTTCGGTCTCCCAGCGGTCGAGCCGGCTCACCCGGTCACCGAGCGACCGGAAGAACCGGGTGAGCCCCTGCGGACCGCCGATCTGACGCAGCAGCAGGTTCCCGGCGGTGTTGTCGCTGTACTGGATCGCGGCGGCGCACGCCTCGCCCACCGTCATCCCGGTGGCCAAGTGGTCGTATGAGTACTGCGAGTTGTCGAGGATGTCCCGCGCCGGGTAGTGGATCACCTTGTCCAGGGGCGCGCAGCCGGCCTGGTCGCGCAGCACGGCCGCGGCGGCGAACGCCTTGAACGTCGAGCACATCGCGAACGGCTCCCCCGCGCGGTAGGCCGCGGTCCGGCCGGTGCGCGCGTTGCGGGCGTAGACACCGAGGCGTGCGCCGTAACGCCGCTCCAGATCGCCGAACTCCCTCCCGAGGTCGATGGTTTCGGCGCCCGGGGCCGCCGAGGCGGGGGCGGATGCGAGGGCGGGGGCCACCGCGGCGGCGGCGGTGAGGGCGAGGCCGGTCCTGAACAGGCGGCGGCGCGGCATCGGGTCGGCACTGGTCATGTGCGGAGTCCTCCCAGGTCGTCGGTGATCGGGTGTCGGTCGGTGGATCTTCGACGGGGACAGCGAAACAGCAGGACTCCACTCATGTCCAAGAGTGAACTTTGAAGTTCCCATACCCAATTGATATGACTGCTGGATGGACCTGCTCGCACACCTCGAGGCGTACGTCGCCACCGTGGACGAGACGAGCTTCTCGCGCGCCGCCGACCGGCTCGGGATCGCCCAGCCGCTGCTCAGCCGCCGCATCAAGACGCTGGAGGCCCGCTTCGGCGGTCTGCTGTTCGACCGCTCCCGGCGGCAGGTCGCCACGACCGAACTGGGCATGCTGCTTCTCCCCTACGCGCGGGACGTCCTGGACCGGGCCCAGCGGCTCGACCAGGCCGCCCGGTCGGCCCAGCGGGCCCAGGTCCGGGCGGTGGGGGTGCCCGCCGACTGCGCGCCGGCGGAGCTGGCCCGGGTCATCCGCGCCGGGGCGGAGCGCGGCAGCACGCTCGGCGTGCGCGAACTGCCGCCCCGGGAGCGGGAGGCCCGGCTCGCGGACGGCTCGCTCGCGTTCGCGCTGCTGCGGGTCCCGCCGGAGCACGCCGCGTACCGGGTGCCGCTCGGCCTGGCCTCCGCGCCGCCCCTCGACGCCGGAGGGCCTTCGCACGCCACCCCGCCCCTCGACGCCGGACGGCCGGCGCACACCACCCCGCCCCTCGAAGCCGGACGGCCGGCGCACGCCACCCCGGGCGGCGCCCGGGGTCGCGCGGTCCACCTGGAGGACCTGCGGCCGCGCCGCCTCGGCGCCGCCACCGGCGCGCGGACCGCTCCCCTGCCGATCCTGACCCTGCCGGAGGACGACGTGCCGTACGCGCGCGACAGGCTGGGGCGCGCGGCGGCCCGCTCCGGGCTGCCCGAGCAACTGGTCCGGCCGGCCGGACCGGCGGCCACCGCGCTCGCCGAGACGCTGGCGGGCCGGGCGCTGCTGCTGTGCGACGAGCCGTTCGCGCGGCGGCACGGGGCCGACTGGGCGCCGCTCGCCGACGCCGCGCTGCACCGCGGGTACGAGGTGCGGGGCACCCCGCGTCAGCCAAGCGGCGACGTACCGCAGTGGCTGGCCGCGGCGCTGGCCGCGGCGGCCGGCGCCGGGACCGGTGCGCGCGCCGCGCGGCCGCCCGGGTCCGCGGACGCCGCCTCCCGGCTGGCGGCCCGCGGATGACCGGGGACGCGGCCCACCGGGCGCCCCAGGTCTGCGGCGACGGCCCCCTGCTGGACGTCGCCGATGCGATCGCCCGGGACTGGGCGGCGCTCGGCGTCCGGGGCTCGTTCCTCGCGTGCGACATCGACACCGGCGACCGGCTCGGCTTCGACACCGAGGAGCCCGTCCCCCTCGCGTCCGTGGTGAAGGTGCCGCTCGCCCTGGTCGTGCTGGACCTGATCGCGCGGGGCGGCCTCGACCCGGCCCGGCCGGTGACGGTCGATCCGGCCACCAGCAGCGTCGGCCCGACCGGCATCGCCGCGTTCCGCCACCCCGTCACGGTCGCCGTCGGCGACCTGCTCCTGCTGATGCTCTCGGTGAGCGACAACGCCGCCGCCGACGCGCTGTTCGACCTGGTGCCGGCGGCCGACGTCGACGCCCGGCTGCGCTCGTGGGGCTGCGCCGGCATCCGGGTGCGGCACCGGATGAACCACATGTACGAGTGCGCCGCCGGCGCCGCGGGCAACGACTTCTCCCTGGCGCTGGAACTGGCCGTCCGCGACGAGCGGGCGGGACGGCACACCATCGAGACGCTGGACCCGGCGCACGCCAATCTCGGCACCGCCTCGGCGCTGGTCGGCCTGCTGCGGCGGGTGTGGCGCGACGAGGTGGCGCACCCTACGGCCACGGCCGAGCTCAGACGGCTGATGGGGCATCAGGTCTTCACCCAGCGGCTGGCGAGCGAACTGCGCGCCGACAGTCTGCGGCTGAGCGGGAAGACGGGAACGTTCCTCCACCTGCGGCACGAGATCGGTGTGATCGAGGCGGACCGCGGGACGCGGGTGGCCGTAGCCGCGCTCACCCGGGCGGACCGGCGGGCGGCGCAGGCGCCGGACATCGACCTGGCGATCGGGATCGGCGCACGGCAGGCGTTCGAGGCACTGCGCGGGTGAGGCGCCGGGGGGGCCGGGGCGGGCGGGAAGCGGGCCGCCAGGCCCTGTCTGACCATTCCCGCCGGGCCCGCGACGCCTGGCACCGCACCTCGCCGCGTTGTCGGGCACGCCCAGGTACATCCAGTACGAGGACGACCCTCCGCCTTGCGATGCACGGCACCGGACGCCGCGGGCCGATCCGACGCGAATGGTCAGACAGGCCCTGGGACCGGTCAGCCCCGGCCGCCGCTGTAGTTGCGCCACTCGGGCCCGACGCGCTTCCACTCCTCGTCCCACTCGGCCAGCCGGCGCCGCACCAGCGCGTTGCGGACCAGCCAGCCGCCGGCCCAGACCGTCGTGCCGGCGACCTGGGCGACCAGGGCGCCGGTCAGCACCGTCTGCAGCATGGTCTCGGCCGCGGACGCGGGCTCGGGCACCGCCCGGCCGGCGGGGTCCGTCCACACCGTGACCTGGGAGCCGGCCGGAGCGCCGGGCAGGACCTTCGCCCGGTCCATGTGCACCTTGCCGTCCGGGCCCGTCCAGCGGGCCGTGGCCCAGACCCGGCCGTCGTCGTAGCCGCTGCCGGCGGCCGGGGTCCTCGCGGCGCCGTCGGTGAGGACCGCGGAGACGGCGTGCACGTGGGCCCGCCGCGCGGTCAGCGTCGAGTCCACGGAGTGCGCCGCCGCCCAGCCTCCGAGGGCCGCGCCCAGCAGGGCGAGGGTCCAGGTGACGAGCACGACCCAGGCCTCGACGACGTCGCTGTGCCGGCGCAGCGGGTTGTGCCGCCAGCGCCACAGCCGGTCCCGTTTCACCGCGGTGGGAGGTGTCCGAGTCATCGGCCGCCGCCTCCTCTCGCCTGCCGGCGGCCGCGTGCCGGGACGCGCGGGTCCGCTCGGCGTTCGGAGGATCCGGATCGGGATCCGGATCGCCACCTCACCATCGTGCACCCCGGCCGCCCCGAACGCAGTACCGGGGACGGTCCTCGGCTCCGGGCGCGGGCGGGCCGCCCCCGTGCGGTTCGCGGTTGCGCCCGGCACACGGCGAGGGGCGTCCGGCCCCGGCCCGTGCGGGCCGGGGCCGGACGCCCCTCGGCGGGTCGGTCAGACCAGGTCGAACCGGTCCAGGTTCATGACCTTGTCCCAGGCGGCGACGAAGTCCTTCACGAACTTCTCCTTCGCGTCGTCACCGGCGTAGACCTCGGCGAGCGCGCGCAGCTCGGAGTTCGAGCCGAACACCAGGTCGGCGCGGCTGCCGGCCCACTTCACCTCGCCCGTGGCGGCGTCCCGGCCCTCGAACGTGGTCTGGTCCTCGGTGGTCGCCGACCACGTCGTGCCCAGGTCGAGCAGGTTGACGAAGAAGTCGTTCGTCAGCGAGCCGGGCGTCCTGGTGAAGATGCCGAGCTGCGAGCCCTCGGGGCCCACGCCCAGCACCCGCAGACCGCCGACCAGCACGGTCGTCTCGGGGGCGCTCAGCGTCAGCAGGTTGGCCCGGTCCAGCAGCAGGAACTCGGCCGGCAGGCGGTTGCCCTTGCCGAGGTAGTTGCGGAAGCCGTCGGCGGTCGGCTCCAGCGCCTCGAAGGACTCGGCGTCGGTGTGCTCCTCGCCGGCGTCGACCCGGCCCGGCGTGAAGGGCACCTCGACCTGGAAGCCGCCCTCCTTCGCGGCCTTCTCCACGGCCGCGGCGCCGCCGAGGACGATGAGGTCGGCGAGGGAGACGTGCTTGCCGCCGGCGGAGGCGTTGAACTCCTGCTGGACGCTCTCCAGGGTGCGCAGCACCAGCGCGAGCTGGTCGGGCTGGTTGACCTCCCAGCCGCGCTGCGGCTCCAGGCGGATGCGGGCGCCGTTGGCGCCGCCGCGCTTGTCGCTGCCGCGGAAGGTGGAGGCGGACGCCCAGGCGGTGGTGACGAGCTGGGTGACGGTCAGGCCCGAGTCGAGCAGTTTGGCCTTGAGGGCCGCGATGTCGGCCGCGTCGATCGCCTCGCCCTCGCGCTCCGGCAGCGGGTCCTGCCACAGCAGGGTCTCCTCGGGAACCTCCGGGCCGAGGTAGAGGGACTTCGGGCCCATGTCGCGGTGGGTCAGCTTGTACCAGGCGCGGGCGAAGGCGTCCGCGAACTCCTGCGGGTTCTCGTGGAAGCGGCGGGAGATCGGCTCGTAGATCGGGTCGAAGCGCAGCGCCAGGTCGGTGGTGAGCATCGACGGGGCGATCTTCTTCGAGGAGTCGTGGGCGTGCGGGACGGTGCCCTCGCCCGCGCCGTCCTTCGGCTTCCACTGCTTGGCGCCGGCCGGGGACTCGGTCAGCTCCCACTCGTAGCCGAAGAGGTTGTCGAAGAAGCCGTTGCTCCACCGGGTGGGCGTGGAGGTCCAGGTGACCTCCAGGCCGGAGGTGATGGCGTCGGCGCCCTTGCCGGTGCCGTAGCTGCTGCGCCAGCCCAGGCCCTGCTCCTCGAGGCCGGCGGCCTCCGGGTCGGGGCCGACGTGGTCGGCGGGGCCGGCGCCGTGGGTCTTGCCGAAGGTGTGGCCGCCGGCGATCAGGGCGACGGTCTCCTCGTCGTTCATCGCCATGCGGCGGAACGTCTCACGGATGTCACGGGCCGCGGCGATCGGGTCCGGGTTGCCGTTGGGGCCCTCCGGATTGACGTAGATCAGGCCCATCTGGACGGCGCCGAGCGGGTTCTCCAGCTCGCGGTCGCCGGTGTAGCGCTTGTCGTCGAGCCAGGTGGTCTCCGGACCCCAGTAGACGTCCTCCTCCGGCTCCCACACGTCCTCGCGGCCGCCGGCGAAGCCGAAGGTCTCGAAGCCCATGGACTCCAGCGCGACGTTGCCGGACAGGACCAGCAGGTCGGCCCAGGACAGGCTCTGGCCGTACTTCTTCTTCACCGGCCACAGCAGGCGGCGGGCCTTGTCCAGGTTGGCGTTGTCCGGCCAGCTGTTCAGCGGCGCGAAGCGCTGCTGGCCGGCGCCGGCGCCGCCGCGGCCGTCGCTGATGCGGTAGGTGCCCGCGCTGTGCCAGGCCATCCGGATGATGAAGGGGCCGTAGTGGCCGAAGTCCGCCGGCCACCAGTCCTGGGAGGTGGTGAGCACCGCCAGGATGTCCTGCTTCACGGCCGGAAGGTCGAGGGACTTGAACGCCTCGGCGTAGTCGAAGTCAGCGCCCAGCGGGTTGGCGACCGCCGGGTTCTTGGCAAGGATCTTCAGGTTGAGCCGCTCCGGCCACCACTGACGGTTGCCACCACCCTGGGTCGGGTGCAGGGCTCGCCCGTGCGCGACGGGGCAGCCGCCGCTCGGCTCCTCCGACTTCGCGTCAGTGACGATCGCGTCGTGGTTCTCAGTCATGGCAATCCTTCCGAACGGAACGGAACTCTGTGCTCAGCAACTCTGGAACTCGGGAACTCAGGAAATGCGGCCGGTGGAACAGCCGGGGCAGGTGCCCCAGTAGACGACCTCGGCCTCGTCGATCGAGAAGCCGCGGTCGTCGGACGCGGTCAGGCAGGGCGCCTCGCCCACCGCGCAGTCGACGTCGGCGAGCGCACCGCACGACCGGCACACGATGTGGTGGTGGTTGTCGCCGACACGTCCTTCGAACCGGGCGGGGCTGCCGGCCGGTTCGATCCGCCGTATGAGGCCCGCCGCGGTCAGCGCGTGCAGTGCCTCGTAGACGGCTTGCAGCGAAATGTGGCCCACACGGTCGCGGACCCCGGAAGCGATCGCCTCGACCCCGAGGTGGTCACCCGCACGGACTGTCTCCAGCAGCGCGACGCGGGCCGCCGTCACGCGCAGGCCGGACCCGCGCAGTTCCTCGGCGGTGCTCGGAGTACCGGATGCGGTCATGGGCCGAACCTACCCCTGTAAACACGAAGGGTTCAATAAAACGAAGGATGCAATTCTGGCCTCGCGCCGACACCCGTTGTTCGCCCGTGCGTGGCCAGGACCGGCATCGCCTCGGGCGCCGGGTGAACGCATCATGTGGCCGCACGGTCCACCCGGACGGGGCACCGGGCCGACGGGTCCTCCGGACGGGTGAGCGCGAAAGCCGGCGGGCCGGATCACCGCGTCGCGGCGTACCCGGCCGGAGCGCCCCCGCCGCCCCGCTCCGCTCCCGAGGCCCCGCGCACGAGGACCGGGACGCCCGGGAGCGGGGCTTTTCACTCGGAGGGAGGCGCGGGTGCGGCCGGCCGCGGCACATGGCGGACCCGGCCGCTCGGCAGCGGTGTGATGTTCGCGACGTGAGGTGATAGCGAAGGGGCGACCGGGCAACGTTCCCCTTTATGCCCCACGCAACCCTCCCGCGGCAGGTGATGTGATGACCACGGCGACGACCCGGACGACCCGGACGCCGCCCGCACGGACCGGCGACGACAGGGCGGGCTCCGCCCCGCCGGCCGCCGCCCCCGCCCTGCCGTCCCTGACCGGGCTGCGCTGGGTCGCGGCGCTGCTGGTCTTCGGACTGCACGTGAACAACTTCGGCTACTTCGGGGGCGAGCCCGGCCGTCTCGTGCTGTGGGGATTCGGGGCGGGCGCCACGGGCGTGTCCTTCTTCTTCGTGCTGTCCGGTTTCGTGCTGACGTGGTCCGCCCGCCCCCACGACCGCGCGCCGGCCTTCTGGCGGCGGCGGATCGCCCGTGTCTACCCGGTGCACCTCGTCACCCTGGGCCTCGCCCTGCTCATGGCCTACGCGCTGCCCCGCCAGCCGAGACCGACCTCCGGGCAGGCGCTGTCCAACCTGCTGCTGGTGCACTCGTGGTGGCGTCCGTGGTGGCAGACGCTGAACCCGGTGAGCTGGTCGCTGGCCTGCGAGGCGTTCTTCTACGCCGCCTTCCCGCTGCTGTTCCTGCTGCTGCGCCGGCTGGGCCCCCGCGGCGCCACCGCGCTGGGCGTGCTGTCGGTGGCGGCCGTGCTGGTCCTGGCCCGGGCGGACGCCCACCACTGGACGGAGCAGGCCCTGTACTCGATGCCCGCGGCCCGGCTCCCGGAGTTCGTCCTCGGCGCCGTCACGGCCCGGCTGGTGCAGCTCGGCCGGTGGCGCGGGCCCGGGCTGGAGGCCTCGCTGGCCCTGGCCGTCATCGGCTACTTCCTGGTGCCGCAGGTGACGCCCGGTTACTCCGCCACCGTCTGCACCATCGCGGGGTTCGCGCTGCTCATCCCGGCCGCGGCCGTCGCGGACCTGCGCGGGCTGCCGTCGCTGTGGCGGCGCCGGCGGCTGGTGCGGCTCGGGGAACTGTCGTTCGCCTTCTACATGATCCACCTGCTGGTCCTGCGCGCGGGCACCCAACTGCTCGGCAACAAGCCCCACTTCGGCCTGCTCGCCGGCCTGGGGGTGACGGCGGTCGCCTTCACCGTGTCGTTGGCGCTGGCCTGGGTGCTGTACGAGGCGGTGGAGCGGCCCGCGAGGCGCCTGCTGCTGCGCCGCCGGGGTGCGGGCCGCCCGTCGCGGGAGCGGCCCGAGCCGGTCCCCGGCGCCCGGGAGACCGCGGCGCCGGCACGGGACTGACGGCGGGTCGCACACTCCCCCCGCTCCCCCGCACACCGCCGCTCGCGGCGGCCCGCGCCGCCCGCCCGGTCGTCCGTGCGCCGGTTCGCATGCATAGCCGGGCGGCAAGAAGGAACCCGGTCCTCGTACAGCCGACGAGAACGAGAGGTGTTCCTGTATGTCGCAGGTCGAGGAATCCGTGCGGGTCGGCGTCCCGGTGCGCACCGCCTACAACCAGTGGACCCAGTTCGAGACGTTCCCGGAGTTCATGGAGGGGGTGGAGCGCATCGAGCAGCGCAGCGACACCCTCACCCACTGGGTGACCAACGTCGCTGGGGTACGCCGGGAGTTCGACGCGGCGATCACCGAGCAGCAGCCCGACGAACGGGTCGCCTGGACCACCGTGGACGGCGAGGCGAAGCAGGCCGGCGTCGTCACGTTCCACCGCATCGACGACTCCACCACCAAGGTCATGCTGCAGCTCGAGTTCGAGCCGGAGGGCGTGGCCGAGAAGATGGGTGACAAGCTCGGCGTCGTCAAGCGGCGGGTCTCCGGGGACCTGCACCGGTTCAAGGAGTTCATCGAGCAGCGCGGCGGCCTGGAGACGGGCGCGTGGCGCGGCGAGGTGGGCGGCCCGGGCGGCGGCGGGACGTACTGATCCGTCGCACGCGCGAGTGACGTGCCTAACAGTGAGGAGAGGTCTCCCTGATCCCGGGTAGACGGCCCTCCGACACCGGCCCGGCGGCTTCGGCCGCCGGGCCGTCCGGGGTTGTGCCGTCGGCGGCGCGGACCCTGGCCGTCCGGCGCACGCGGGCCATCGGCCCGGCACCGGCCGGACGGGGCGGAACCGGGCTGTGCGGAAGGGAGAGGATGTACGTGCCGGAGCAGGATGCGGCCGAGTCGGCGTCTCGTGTGGTGAGCGCCTTTCTGGAGCGGCGCCAGGAGCAGATCGCACAGCGCTGGGCGGACGTCGCCTTGTTCCGCTCGGTGTTCACCGTCTCCCGTGACGAGGCGGTCGAGGCGTGCAAGGCCGTGCTGGACGCGCTGTCCGACGTGGCGATGAGCGGCCGCCCCGAGGACATCGACGCCCCCGGCTTCGGCACGGTGCGCGAGCAGCTGGGCCGGATGGCCGCCACCCGCGCCCGCACCGGGTCGAGCCCGGCGCAGATCTCCGGCGAGGTGGCCTCCCTGCGCGCTCCGGCGGTCGAGCTGCTGCGCGGGGAGTTCCCGGACCCGGCCGGTCCCGAGGCCCAGGAAGCGGTGCTCGCCCTGACCCTGATCATGGGTACCCTTCGTCTGGTGGTGATGGAGACGGCGCTGCACGCGGGTGAGGACCTGATCCACCGGCAGCGCCAGCAGCTCCTCGAAGTGGCCACGCCGGTGATCCAGCTCTGGGAGGGCACCGTCGCCGTGCCGCTGATCGGCACCCTGGACAGCGCGCGCAGCCAGGTGGTCATGGAGTCGCTGCTGGAGGCGATCGTCGAGGAACGGGCCAGGTACGCGATCCTGGACATCACCGGTGTGCCCACGGTCGACTCGCTGGTCGCGCAGCACCTGATGAAGACGGTGGCCGCCGCCCGGCTGATGGGGGCGGAGTGCATCGTCTCCGGCATCCGGCCGGCCATCGCGCAGACGATCGTGCAGCTCGGCATCGACCTCGGGTCGGTGATCACCCGCGCCTCGCTGGCCGACGCGCTCGCCTACGCGCTCGGCCGGCAGGGCATCGAGGTCTCCGCCCGTGCCGACGCCGCGGCGGCCGCGCGGTGAGCCGGCCCCTTCCCGCTCAGACCCAGGTGCCCGTGCTGGCGCTCGGCGACATACTGCTCGTCTCGTTGCAGGGCGAGTTGCACGACGGCCTGGCGGAGCAGCTCCAGCACGACATCTCCAGCCGCATCGCCGCCGGCAGGGTGACGGGCGTGGTGCTCGACATCTCCGGCGTCGACATCGTGGACTCCTTCCTCGGCCGGGTGCTCGCGGAGATCGCCTCGACGGCCCGGCTGCTCGCGGCCCGCACGGTGCTGGCGGGCATGCGGCCGGCGGTGGCGATCACCCTGGTCGAACTGGGGCTCACGCTGCCCGGTCTGATCACGGCCCTCGACGTCGACCGCGCCCTGGAACTGCTCTCGCCGGAGGAGGAATGATGCCGGCGTCGCCCGGCCAGGTCTGCGCGACCCGCCTGCCCATCGGCTCGGACGGCGACCTGGCCTACGTCCGGCAGCAGGTGCGGCAGTACGCGGCGCAGCTCGGCTTCGGCCTGGTGCAGCAGACCAAGCTGGTGACCGCGGCCAGTGAGCTGGCCCGCAACACGCTGGTGCACGGCGGCGGCGGCCGGGCGGAGATCACCCCGCTGGAGTGCGGCGGCGTCCGCGGGCTGCGGATGTGCTTCGCCGACGAGGGCCCGGGCATCCGGGACCTGGAGCTGGCGATGACGGACGGCTACACCTCCGGCGGCGGACTGGGTCTGGGGCTGAGCGGCGCCAAACGGCTCGTCCAGGAGTTCGACGTGGACACCGCGCCCGGCCGGGGCACCACGGTCACGGCTGTCGCGTGGGTCGGTCCGGTGCCGCCGTCCAGGACGGGGGTCCGATGAGCCGGGTGTGGGAGATCCCGGTGCACGACTCGACACGGGTGCGGGACGTCCGGGTCGCGGCCGAGGCCGCGAGCTCCGCCGCGGGCCTCGGTCAGGAGCGCACCGCGGCGGCCGCGCTGGTCGCCACCGAGCTGGCCACCAACCTGATCAAGCACGCCGGCGGCGGCCGCATGGTGCTGAACCTGGTGACCGGGCCGGCCGACGGCGCGCCGTCGGTGCAACTGTGCTCGCTCGACCAGGGGCCGGGCATCGCCGACGTCGGCACGGCCCTGCGGGACGGCTTCAGCACCGCCGACGGCTCCCTCGGCGCGGGCCTGGGCAGTTGCCGCCGGCTCGCGAACGCCTTCCACCTGCACACCGCCCGGGGCCGCGGCACGGTGACGTCGGCGCGTGTCGACCCGGAGGCCGCCCGCACCGGCGCGCCCGCGCACGAGACGCCGGTGGGCGGGATCACCGTCGCGCTCGACCAGGCGGAGCACTCGGGGGACGGCTGGGGCTGGACACGCTCCGGTTCCCTGCTGACGCTGCTGCTGGCCGACGGTCTCGGCCACGGCGCCAAAGCGGCGCACGCCTCCACCGCCGCGGTCGAGGAGCTGCGCGGGAGCGCGCAGCTGCCTCCGGTGGAGACGCTGAAGCGGCTGCACGCCGCGCTGCGGCGCACCCGGGGCGCGGCCGTCGCGGTGGCACAGGTGGACACCGAACGCCGTGAGCTGCGTTTCGCCGGGGTGGGCAACGTCGGCGCCCGGCTGCGCACGGGTGGTGTCTGGACCTCCCTGGTCTCCCATCCGGGCATCGTCGGGGCGTACTTCCCGGCGCGGGTGCCGCTGCGGAGGGTGCCCTGGGACGCGGAGAGCCTGCTCGTCATGCACAGCGACGGGCTGCCGAGCCGCTGGTCGCCGCCCGATGACCCCGGTCTGCTCGCCCGTGACCCGTCGGTGCTGGCCGCGACGATCCTGCGCGACGCGAGCAGCCCCGCCCGCCCCGTACGCGACGACACCAGTGTGGCCGTAATGGCCCCCGACCGCCGGACCAGCTCCCATGACGCCCGCCCGTGACCTCTGGACCATCGCCTCGACCGCCGACGCCGCCCGCGCCCGGGCCGTGCTCGCGCGGCTCACGGCCGACGCCGGCCTGCCCGCGCTCGACCGCGCCCGGTTCCTGACCGCGTTCACCGCGCGGCTGCGCCGCTGTCTGGGCGAGGGCGGCGCCGAGGTCGCCGTCCGCGCCGACGCCGACGGGCAGTTGCACGTCGCGGTACGGCAGCCGGGCCGGCCCGGGGCCTGGCGGCACGCCCTGAGCTGCCCCCGCCCGGTCACGTCACCGCTGCCCTCGCCCGCCGGACTGGACGGCGCCGCGCTCGCGGAGGCCCTGCTGGACGCCGACGCCGACGCGGACGCCGTGCTGGAGAGCCTCGCGGAGACGGAGGAGCTGGTCGGCTTCCACCGCGAGGAGCTGCACCAGACCAACCAGGGGGTGCTGGCGCTGCACGCCGAGCTGGAGGCGGCCGCGCTGGCGCAGCACGAACTGCTGGACGCCGAGCGGGCGGCACGCGCCGCGGCCGAGAACGCCCGGCGGCTGCTGACCTTCCTGGCGAACGCGAGCGCCGCCCTGAACGCCTCCCTCGAACACGACGACATCCTGCGCAGGCTGCCCGATCTGCTCGTCCCGGAGTACGCCTCCGACGTCGACATCTGGCTCGCCGACGAGGAGCGCACCCCGTCGGGCGACCGCGCGGCCCTCACCGCGGCCCGCACCGGCCGTCCGCAGCACGCGGCGCGGCACCCCGGCGAGCTGCCCGGCGTCGAGGACCAGCCGCCCTCCCCCCTCTCCCCCGACCGGCCGCTGCTGTGCATCCCGCTCGGCGCTCGCACGGTCCAGGGCGTGCTGACGCTGACCGCGCCGGGCGAACGGTTCGACCCGGACGCCACCGTGATGCTGCTGGAGCTGGGCCGGCGGGCGGGCATCGCCCTGGACAACGCCCGCCAGTACGAGCAGCACCGGGACGTCGCCGAGGCGCTGCAGCGCGCCCAGCTCACCGAACTGCCCGAGGTGCCGGGGGTGTCGCTCGCCGCGCGCTACCTGCCCGCGACCCGCGGCCTGAACATCGGCGGGGACTGGTACGACGCCTTCCGGCAGCCCGACGGCAGTGTGCTCGCGGTGATAGGCGACGTCACGGGGCACGGACTGCGCGCGGCGGTGATCATGGGTCAACTGCGCACCGCGCTGCGGGCGTACGCCGTCGAGGGCAACGGTCCGGGCCGCATCCTCACGCTGCTGCACCGGATGCTCCGCCACCAGCAGCCGGAGCTCTACGCGACCTGTGCCGTCGCCCGTTTCACCCCGGGCGACCCGACCGTGGTGTGGGCGGCGGCCGGGCACCCGCCGGCCATCACGCGTGACCCCGGCGGCCGGGTGCGCGTCCTCGACCTCAAGCCGGGGATCATGCTGGGCGTGCCGCTGGCGTACGAGTACGCGGAGCACACCGTGCGGCTGCCGCCCGGGTCGACGCTGGCCCTGTACACGGACGGCCTGGTGGAGCGGCGGGCGGCCGGGATCGACGCGGGCATCGAGCGGCTGGGCCGGGCCCTGGAGGCGCTGAGCGCTGCGGAGCTGGAGGACCTGGACGCGGCGGCCGAGTCGCTGCTGAAGCCGATGCTGCACGACTCCGAGCACGACGACGACGTCTGCCTGCTGCTCTGCCGCACCTCGCCGGCCTGAACAGCGGTGCGCCGGCCCCCTGTTGCCAGGAGGCCGGCGCACGCGGCGGTGTCAGTGCGTGGTGCAGGTGCTCGCGCCGCCCGGGTTCAGCAGTCCGATGACGTCGATGCTGTCGCCGCACAGGTTGAGGCCGAGGTCGACCGGGACCTGGGTGACGTTGCCGGAGAGCACGCCCGGGCTGTTGCCGGCGGTACCGGTCGTCGGGTCCGGGTCGGCCGCGTGGGCGGCTGTCGTACCGGCCAGGGCGAGGGAGCCCGCGAGTACCGCCGCCGTGGCAAAGCTGCGCATACGCATGTGTGTTGCCTCACTGGTTGACGTAGGGACTCTCTCATCACACCGGCTGCGCGCGGCGGCCGCCCGTTGGGTTACGCCGTTGGGGGACCGGCGCGACTCAGGCTGCGGCGGGGAAGCGTTCCCAGACCCGGTGGGCGCCGAGCAGGCCGTTGAGCTGCTGCAGTACGGCGGTGGCGCCGTCGCCGGTGACCACGCCGGGTGCGTCGAGGGGGATGCCGGCCGCCTCCAGCGCGCTCTCGCCGCCCTTGGCCGCGCCGATGGCCTTGCCGTGCCGGTACGCCTCCGCCAGCAGCAGCGCCACCCGGGGATCGGGTGTGCCCTGCACGGGCGCGGGCAGGCCTGCCTTGGCGTCCCGGGCGCCGAAGGCGTCGACGCCGACCCCTGGGGTCCCGGCCACCAGCAGGGCGTCGAACTCCACCGAGCGCGCGGTGGCGTACGTCCGCTGGACCGTGAGGGCGTCCGCGCCCTCGCCGAGGGTGCCGCCGCTCGGCGCCACGATCAGCGGGACCATGCCGCTGTCGAGCACTTCCTGGCGCACCTCCCGGACTCCGTCGAGGTCGCCGTCGGGGCCGGTGAGGATGCCGATGATCCGGCCGTCGCTGGGCCAGGTCAGGCCGACCTGGGAGAGCGCGGGGCTCGGTTCTACGTCCGCGAGCGGCACGGTGGGCTCGGGCGCGGGCAGCCCGAGGCCCGCGGCGACAGCCGCGCACAGCTGCGGGTCGATGTTGGCGAGAACCTGCAACGCCCGTTCCCTGATGGCCTGTTCGTAGCACTTGCCGAGCTCGAAGGTGTAGGCGTGGATGATGTGCTCCCGCTCCACCGGACTCATGCTGAGCCAGAACCGGCGGGGCTGGCTGAAGTGGTCGTCGAACGACTCGGGCGCCTCACGGACCTTGGTCCCCTCGGGCACGCGTACGGGCGTCTCGATGAACGCGCCCGTGTCGGCGCCGGCGGTGAACGGGCAGCCTCCGTCGAGGGAGTTGGGCCGGTAGGGGGCGACGCCCCGGTGCACGGCCGTCTGGTGCATGCCGTCGCGCAGCATGTCGTTGACGGGGGCCTGCGGCCGGTTGATGGGCAGCTGGGGGAAGTTCGGGCCGCCCAGCCGGGTGATCTGGGTGTCCAGGTAGGAGAAGAGCCGGCCGGCGAGCAGCGAGTCATCGGTGACGTCGATGCCGGGGACGAGGTGGCCGACGTGGAAGGCGACCTGCTCGGTCTCGGCGAAGTAGTTCGACGGGTTGCGGTTGAGGGTGAGCAGTCCGATGGGCTGCACGGGGGCGAGTTCCTCGGGGACGATGTTGGTGGGGTCCAGCAGGTCGATGCCCTCGAAGGTCTGGTCGGGGGTGTCGGGGAAGGTCTGGATGCCGAACTCCCACTCGGGGTAGGCGCCCGCCTCGATGGCGTCGTAGAGGTCGCGGCGGTGGAAGTCGGGGTCCACGCCGTTGATGATCTGCGCCTCCTCCCACACCAGGGAGTGCACGCCCAGCTTGGGCTTCCAGTGGAACTTCACCAGGGTCGTCCCGCCGGCGGCGTCGACCAGACGGAAGGTGTGGACGCCGAAGCCCTCCATCGTGCGGTACGAGCGCGGGATGCCGCGGTCGGACATGTTCCACAGCGTGTGGTGGGTGGCCTCGGTGTGCAGGGTGACGAAGTCCCAGAAGGTGTCGTGAGCACTCTGCGCCTGCGGGATCTCCCGGTCGGGGTGCGGCTTGCCGGCGTGGATGACGTCGGGGAACTTGATGGCGTCCTGGATGAAGAACACCGGGATGTTGTTGCCGACCAGGTCGAAGACGCCCTCGCTGGTGTAGAACTTGGTCGCGAAGCCCCGGGTGTCGCGGACCGTGTCGGAGGAGCCGCGGGAGCCCAGGACGGTGGAGAAGCGCACGAAGACCGGTGTCTCGACGTCCTCGGCCAGGAACGCCGCCTTCGTCACGGTGGCCGCCGTGCCGTAGCTGCGGAACACCCCGTGGACCCCCGCTCCCCGGGCGTGCACCACGCGCTCCGGGATGCGCTCGTGGTCGAAGTGCATCACCTTCTCCCGCAGGTGGTGGTCCTGCAGGAGCACCGGGCCGCGGGGACCGGCCTTCAGCGAGTGGTCGGTGTCGTACAGCCGGGTGCCCTGGGCGTTGGTGAGGTAGCTGCCGCTCTGCGCCATCCGGGCCTGGTCGGCGCCGGTGGGCTGACCGGTCGGCGAGACCGTGTCCGGGCCGCTCTGGTCGGGCTTGGGGGGCAGCGGCTCGCGGGGGTGGGCCGGCTCGGCGACCGCCGGCGACTCGGGGGCCGGCTTACCGGGGATGCTCTCGCTCATCACTACCATTCCTTCGCTGGTCGCGTGGATGCCACGCCCGGCACGGCGGGTCCGGCACGTTCTGCGCACGGCGGCCGGTGCCGGCCCGGAGCGGGACGCGGCGGTGGGCGGGGACACGGCTCGGGGGTCCTGCTCGGACCCTCACACCGAGGTCCCCGGGCCGGGGCGTCCGAAACCGGGGGCCGTACGGCCTTTCCCGTGGGGTGAAGTCGGGCCGGAGGCGCGGCGCGTCGTCCGCGCGCCCGGCCCTTCGGACATACGCGCCCGGACCCGGGGACCGTCGGGCGGGGTCAACCGCCCTCAGCCGAAAGCGGGTTCGGAGAGGGCCGTTTCTTGACCCGGAAGCGGTCCGGCACACGGCCGGCCGCATTCGCCACCCTAGGCGCTGCGCGCGGGCCGCGCAGTTCGGCTCGCGCCGGTCACGGGCGGGCCACCACGCGGAAGGACCGCACCGAGGGATCGGCCGCGTCGGCAGTTCGAGGGCGCGGGGGTCCGGACCTGCTCACCCAGGTGGCCGGCGCCGACGGGCCCGGGCAGCGGCCGGTGCGGCTCACCGGGCACCGGCCGCACTCGGCGGACGACGCGCGGCGGCTCAGCCGCACCATCGGCTATCTGCGCGACCACGTGCTCGCCGACCCGGACAGCGCGGACCAGCCGCTGGTCGCGTCGACGGCCGCGCAGCACCTGGCGGCGAGCGTGCTGGCGGCGTTCCCCAACACGATGTCGGAGGCCGTCCCGGGCCCGGACGGCACGGACACCCGCCCGGCGATGCTGCGCCGCGCGCCGGCGTACATCGACGACCACGCCGGCGAGCCGGTCACCGTGGCGGACATCGCGGGGGCGGCGCGGGTCACCGTGCGGGCCCTGCAGTACGCCTTCCGCCGCCATCTGGACACCACTCCGCTGGCCCAGCTGCGCCGGGTGCGGCTCGCGCACGCCCACCACGACCTGCTCGCCGCAGATCCGGCCGACGGCGCCACGGTCACGGAGATCGCCGCACGCTGGGGTTTCTACCACCCGGGCCGCTTCGCCTCCCTGTACCGGGACACCTACCGGCGCGCTCCCCGGCTGGCGCTGGCCGGGGAGTGAGTGCGCTCCCGCGCGTCCGGCGGACGCGCGGGAGCGGGGCGTGCGTCACGGGAACGAGGTCACCTTGGAGGGGACGGTGTCCGTCCCGGAGGTGGGTGTGCCCGTGCTGTTGACGACGTGGGCGTACTGGCCCTTGCCGCCGAGGGAGATCACCAGCAGGTCGTGCATCCTGATCCCCGGGCCGGTCGGGAGCTGGAAGCCGTGCGCCTGGACGATCGTGGGATCGGCCGTGTAGTTGCAGTAACTGCCCAGGCCCCACGCCTCGTGCGTGGTGACCGAGTCGGCGACCTTGTAGGCCGCGTAGCCGACGATGCCGTCGTGGGTGACGGCGGCGGCGTTCGGGGCGTCGTACGCCTTCTCGTTCTGGAAGAAGATCGTGCGGCCGCGTTCGCCGCTCCAGTAGACGTCGTACTTGTTGAAGTGCTCGACGAACAGGCCGGTGGCGAGGACGTCGTTGCCGTTGACGCGCAGGCCGTAGTCGGCGCGGTTGGTGTTCCAGCCGACGCCGCTCCCGTGGTCGGCGCGCCAGAGCCAGGTGTGGTCGATGACGACATTGTTGCTGTTGACGACCACGGAGTTGGTGGCGAGGCCGGGTCCGGCGCCGCCGATCCGTACGAAGACGTCCTGCATGGTGGTCGGGTTGGCCGAGTGGTCGGCGGAGGAGCCGGGCTCGCCGATCCGCAGCAGTGTGTCGGAGTTGGTGCTCCCCGCGTCGATGAGGAACCCGGCGAGTCTCACCCCGTCGACGTCGGCGACGTGCATGGCGTCGACGCCGTTGTCCGGGACCAGGGTGGCGAGGCCGAGGCCGAGGACCACGGTGTTGGCGCGGGTGACGTCGATGGTCCGGTCGAGGTGGTAGACGCCCGGTGTGAACAGGAGGTTGAGGCCCTGGGCGAGGGCCTGGTTGATGGTGGCCGCGGTGGCGCCGGGCCTGACGACGTAGAACTGGTCCAGCGGCAGGGACGTGCCCGCGTTCGCCGGCCAGGAGACGCCCCGGGCGTTGGTCCGCTTGGCCGGGACGAACACCTTGTAGGCGGAGCCGTCCAGGTAGAGGAAGGGCTTCTCGCGGGAGACCGGGGTGTTGTCGAGGGTGGTGTAGGGGCCGCTGTCGAAGTTGGTCGCCGGCGCGCCCTGGACGCCGGAGAAGGTCATGTTCCACACGCCGTTGGTCCAGCCGCCCACCGAGCTGTCGCGGGAGTACCACTGCTGCTGGGAGTACGGGCCGACGGTGCCGTCGATCTTCGAGTCGGCGATGTAGCCGCCGGAGGCCCAGCCGTAGCCGTTGGGGGCGAGGTTGAGGCCGCCCTGGACGTGGATGCGGCGGAACGGGGCGGCCTGGGCGACCGCCCAGCGGTCGGTGCCGTTGGAGGGCCTGATGGCGAGGTTCTCCGCCGAACGCCAGAAGTTCTGCGTGGCGTTGCCGTTGAACCAGCCCGCGTCGACGGTGACGTCACCGTTGATCTGGGTGTCGTCGGGGTTCATGCCGAGCCCGGAGATCGAGGTGTAGAAGCCGATCTGGGCGTTGATGCCGTTGTAGGTGCCCGGCTTCAGCAGGAACTGGTAGCGCCCCGTGCCGAACTGGCTGGACTCCTGCTGTTTGAAGACGTCGTCGAACTTCTGCTGGAGGTTCGGTGTGGAGGGGTCGACGACGATGACGTTGGGGCCGAGGTCGCCGCCGCCCTGGACCGGCGGCACCCCGGTGGTGCCGGTGTGCACGGCGACCTCCCACAGGGAGTAGCCGTAACCGGTGCCGCGGGCGGTGCCGTAGACCCGGACGTAGCGGCCGGTGCCGCTGACGTCGTAGGAGGCGGTGCCGCCGCTCGCGCCGGTCACGCTCTTCAGGGTGCTCCAGGTCTGGCCGTCGGCGGAGGCCTGGAGCTGGAAGTCCTTGCCGTACGCCGCCTCCCAGTTGAGGTCGATCCGGCACAGGTCCTGGACCGAGCCGAGGTCCACCCGCAGCCACTGCGGATCGGCGGCCTGGCTGGACCAGCGGGTGCCGGTGTCGCCGTCGAAGGCGGCGGAGGCGGGGGTGCCGGCGTTCTCGGTGGTGGACGCGGTGGCGGGCCTGCCCTGGGCGGCGTTGGCGGTGCCGCAGGCGGACTGGGTGCCGCCCGTGGATCCGAACACCTGGAACTCCCACAGGGAGTAGCCCCATTGGGTGGCCCGGTGCACGCCGAGCATGCGCACGTAGCGGCCCTGTCCGGAGACGTCGAGCGTGTCGACGCCGCCGTCTGAGCCGGTCACGGACTTCAGGTCGGTCCAGGTGCCGCCGTCCTTGGATATCTGGACCTTGTAGTCCTTGCCGTAGGCGGCCTCCCAGTTGAGGACGACCTGGCTGACGGTGGCGGTGGCGCCGAGGTCGACCTGGAACCACTGGTCGTCGGTGGCGGCCGAGGACCAGCGGGTGCCGGTGTCGCCGTCGACGCCCTTGGCGGCGGCGGTGCCCGCGTTCTCCTCGGAGGACGCGGTGGCCGTCCTCCCCTGGGACAGGGGGGTCTCGGCCGCGACGGCCGGCGGGTGGGTGGCGGGCAGGGCGATCAGCGCGGCCGTGGCGGCCAGCGCGATGCCCAGGGATCTCAGTCTCATGTGGTGGCTCCATGCGGCTGCGGAGGTCAGGAAACTGACCCCCATGAGCTTAGTTCATGTTTTGATTTAAGTGGTGAGCCAAGCGGGCGGCAAGCCTTCGGAAGTCAAAACCTGAAATACGCGTGACCTGGCGGCGTCGCGCGCCAACTCCGCTAGCGCGTCTGGTTCTTGACCATCTCCAGCAGCGCGGCGTGGGTGCCGGCGTCGGCGGCCGCGATCAGTCCGCCCGCGCCCGTGTGCAGGGGCTGGCCGTGGATGCCCGTCACCGTGCAGCCGGCCGCCCGGCACAGGGCGATACCGGCGGCGAAGTGCACGCTGTCGCGCAGGTCGCCGTCGGTGACGTAAGCGGCCCGGCGGCCGGCGGCGACCCAGGCGACCGCGAGGGTGGTGGAGACCACCCGGGGCCGGAACCGCCGGCCGAAGCCGGGGTCGGCCAGGAGCCGGACCGCCTGGAAGCCGGGGGCGTTGGGGAACGGCGGATCGAGGTTCACGTCGACCAGCCGGGACTCCGGCGAGGGCGCCAGTTCCTCGTCCGTACCGTCCCGGTGGAGCAGGGCGCGGTCCCCGTCGGTCCAGAACACCTCGCCGCCGAACGGGTCGGCCGTCGCGGCGGCGGTGATCGTGTCACCCTCCCGCAGGGCCACGTTCACCCCGACCAGCATGTTCCGCACGGCGTAGTTGAGGGTGCCGCACAGCGGGTCGACCAGCCAGCGGCGGGCGTTGTCCGCGGCGCCGCTGCTGCCGCTCTCCTCGGCCGTGACGGCGTCGCCGGGCCGGGCGGCGCGCAGCACGTCCAGGATGGTCCTCTCGGCCGCGAGATCGGCCGCCGTCGCGAAGTCACCGGCGGACTTCTCCACGCGGTCCAGCCGCCCGCCGCACATCTCGCGGACCACGGCGGCTCCCGCCTCGGCCGCCCGGCGGGCGAGGCGGGCGTCCGGCTCCGGGTCGATCACGTCCATGGGGGGAGGATAGCCCGCGCGGACGGGGCCGAACTCCCGCCCGGACACGACCGGTTGGCCGGCGCGGAGCCGGACTTCAGCGCTCGGTGCGGGGAAGGCCGGGGAGCGGGGTGTCCCAGTCCAGCAGGCGGTTCAGCGCGTCGTCCTCGCGGGGTGCGCCGGGGGCCGCCGGGGTGTCCCGCACCGGGGTGCGGGCGCCGCGCGAGATGGCGCCGCTGACGGTGATGTTGTGCTCCGCGTGCGGACGGCGGTGGTGTTCGTACACGGTGAGAGCGGTCCGCGGGTCCGGGAGGTCACGCAGGGCCTTGGCCAGCACGACGGCGTCCTCCAGCACCATCGAGGCGCCCTGGCCGGTGGCGGGCGAGGCCGCGTGCGCCGCGTCGCCGACGAGCAGGACACGGCCCGCACGCCAGGGGGTGCCCAGCGGCAGCTCGGTGGCGTCGGTGGCCATGACGCTCCCGTCGCCGGCCGCGACGATGTCCCCGGCGGGCGTGGCGTCCTCGCGCAGCAGCGGCAGCAGTTCGCCGCGCAGGTCGGCGGGCGTGGGGTCAGGCGCCTCGCCGGCGGTCCGGGGGCCGGCGGCGGTCCGGGGGCCGGCGGCGGTCCGGGGGCCGGCGGTGACGCGGGCGAACCAGTACGTCTCCCCCGCCGGCGAGACCGCGTAGCCGAACGCGGCCGCGCTGCCGCGCACCATGGTGATGGCGCCGGTCTCCCCCGGAGCGGGCGCCGTGTCCGTGTAGCCGTAGTACACCCGCCGGCCGGCGTACCGGGGCCGGGCCGCGGGCGCCACGACGAGCCGGCGCACGGCCGAGTTCAGGCCGTCGGCGCCGATCAGCAGGTCCGCGGTGGCGCTGCTGCCGTCGGAGAAACGCGCGGTCACCGCTTCGGCGCCGGCGTCCACGGCGACCAGGCGGGCGCCGTGGCGCAGGGGTGTGCCGCGGCGGACCGCCTCCGCCTGCAGGGCCGCGTTCAGTTCGCCGCGGCGCAGGCAGCGGTAGCGCAGGGTGGGATCGTCCGCGCCGGCGAGCGGGGCGCGCGCCACCTCGCCGCCCCGGTCGTCGAGCAGGCGCAGCGAGGTCAGCGGGAAACCGATGGCGGTGACGGCGTCCGTGGCGTCGATCTGGGCCAGGGCGCGCATGCCGTTGGCGGCGAGGGTGAGGAAGGCGCCGATGTCCTCGGCGGTGTCGGGGTGCGCCTCGAAGACGGCGACGTCGTGTCCGGCCTTGCGCAGGCCCAGCGCGGCCGCCGTGCCGGCGATGCCGCCGCCGATCACCAGGATGTGTGCCACCGGTACCACCCACCGCTTCCGTTCGCGTGCCCGACGGGTGGCACAGCTTAGGGCGCACGGGCGGTGGACCCTCCGGCACAGGTGTGCGGAACCGGCCACGGGCCTGGCCGGGCCGGGCCGGACGGCGGGCGCCCCGCCCGGTGCCGTCCGCACGGGCCCGGCCTCGGCGTACCCGCCCGGTGACGTCGGTCCGGCCCGCGACCGGCCGCGGCAGCTGCGGCCGTCGCCCCGCCGGGCGACGGGCGACGGGCGACGGGCGACGGGCGACGGGCGACGGGCGACGGGCGACGCTGGCACACTGCCTGACCGGCGTGCGCGACGGCACGCGACCGATGAGAGGCGGTACCCCATGTCCCTGTCCGAGCCGGCCGCTCCCCGGCCCGCCGACCTGCTGGCCGCCATGCCGTTCGCGGCCGGCCTGGGCATCGAGCTGCGCGAGGCCACGGCCGACCGCGCCGTCGGCACCCTGGCCTGGTCGCCGGAGGTCTGCACCGCGGGCGGCGCACTGCACGGCGGCGCGCTGATGGCCCTCGCGGACAGCGTCGGCGCCGTGTGCGCCTACCTGAACCTGCCGGCGGGCGCCACCGGGACCTCGACGGTGGAGTCCAAGACCAATTTCCTGCGGGCCGTCACCACCGGCCGGGTCCACGCGACGGCCCGTCCGCTGCATGTCGGCGGGACCCTGCTGGTGGTGCAGACCGATCTGCGCGACGACCGGGACCGGCTGGTCGGCCAGACCACGCAGACCCAGATCGTGCTGCGCCGCGGCGAGGCCTGAGGGCCACCGGCGCCCGAGTAAAGAAATCGTATGGTCTAGTCCAAAGACCTCTTTGGACTAGACCAACATATTGACGTGACCGCAACAGCTCCCGGAGGCTGGGGCGACCTTCCGCCGGGCAACTCCTCCCCCACCCCCCTGGAGCTCGCAATGAGACCTGTTCGCGCATGTCTGGGCGCGGCGGCCGCCGTCGCGCTGGCCGCCGCCGGCACCACGGCCCTCGTCACCACCAGCGCCTCGGGCGCCACCTCCGCGCTGAGCGACCGGTGGTACGCCGCCGCCCCCTATCTGATGCCGACGGACAACGACCCGCCGAACGCGGCCGACATCATGGACGCCACCGGCCTCAAGGCCTTCCAGCTCGCCTTCGTCCTCGCCCCGAACGGCGGCGGCTGCTCCCCCACCTGGGGCGGCACGTCCCCCGTCTCCTCCGACACGGCCGTCCAGTCGGTGATCAACACCATCCGTGCCAAGGGCGGCGACGTGTCCGTCTCCATCGGCGGCTACGGCGGCACCAAGCTCGGGCAGGCGTGCGCGGACCCGGCCGCCACGGCCGCCGCCTACCAGCAGGTCGTCACCAAGTACGGCCTGCACGCCATCGACTTCGACCTGGAGGAGCCGGAGTACGAGAACAGCGCCGCGATCAGGAACGAGATCGGCGCCGCGAAGATCCTCCAGCAGAACAACCCGGGCCTGTACGTCTCCGTGACCACCGCCGGCACGGCGGACGGCACCGGCTGGTTCGGCAAGCAGATGCTGCTGGAGGCGAAGTCCCAGGGCTTCACCCCGAACAACTTCTCCATCATGCCGTTCGACGGCGGCTTCAACGGGGCGGCGAGCCAGACCACGGCGCTGACCAACTTCAACTCGGTCCTGCAGTCGACCTTCGGCTGGGACCAGGCGACGGCCTACGCCCACGAGGGCTTCTCCGGCATGAACGGCCGCAGCGACACCGGCGAGTACTTCAGCCAGGCCGACTTCCAGACGGTGCTGGACTACGCCACCAGCCACCACATGGACCGGTTCACGTTCTGGTCACTGAACCGCGACCGCCAGTGCACGCCGGCCGACAACGGCGGCCGTACGTCGGGCACTTGCTCCAGCGTGGCGCAGGGCTCCTGGGACTTCGCGAAGTACTCGGTGAAGTTCGCGGGAGTCACCCCGCCCAGCACGACACCCACCCCGACCCCCACCCCGACCCCCACCCCGACCCCGACCCCGGGCGGCTCCTGCAAGGCAGCCTGGAGCTCGACGGCGGTGTACACCAAGGACAACGAGGTCTCGTACGGCAAGCACAACTGGAAGGCCAAGTGGTGGACCCAGAACGAGGTGCCCGGCGCCTCGGAGTGGGGCCCCTGGCAGGACGAGGGCGCCTGCTGACCCGTTCGGCCCGTCCGGGCCGCCCCGGGGGTCGTCCGCACCGCGGACACGCGGCGCGACCTGCGCGACTGGTACATCAGGGCGTACGGTCGTAGCGTCGATGTGCACGCGGTCGGACACGGAACGACAGTGGGAGCGGCCATGCGCGGATCATTGGTGGGAACGGCAGTCACGCTCGCGGCGGGCGCCATGCTCACGGCGGCCATGACGACGGCCTCCGCGGACACGCAGGCCCCGCAGGACACGTCGGCCGGACAGGCCCGGCGCTCGCATCCGGTGCTGGTCGACTGCTCCTTCCAGCGCAACGTCCGCCCGGCCGACTTCATCCTGGCGTGCGGTGACGGCAACAGCCGTCTGCTGGGTCTGCAGTGGAGCAAGTGGAGCTCCCGGGCGGCCGTGGCCCAGGGTCTCAACGCGGTCAACGACTGCAAGCCGTACTGCGCGGCCGGCAGGTTCCACTCGTACCGGGTGACGGTGCGGCTGGACAGTCCGGCCCCGTGGAAGGGGCACCCGGGCGTCCGGCAGTTCACCCGGATGACCCTCACCTACGAGGGCGCCCGGCCCCAGGGATTCGAGCAGGTCGTGACCTACCCGCTCTGGAGCTGACCGGGCGCGCCGGTCCGCACGCCCGCCCGCCGCGGCCGGTCAGCCGGCCGCGGCGGGCGGGCGCTCGTGTCAGGCGATCTCCACCAGCAGGTCGCCGCCCTCCACCTGCTGGATCCGGTTGATGGCCAGCCGGGACACCCGGCCCGCCTTCGGCGCGGTGATCGTCGCCTCCATCTTCATCGCCTCGATGGTGGCCACGGTCGCGCCGGCCGCCACCTCGTCTCCCTCGGTCACCGCGAGCGTCACCACACCGGCGAACGGCGCCGCCACATGACCCGGGTCGCCGCGGTCGGCCTTCTCCGTGACCGGGACGTCGGTGGCCGCCGCCCGGTCCCGCACCTGGATGGGCCGGAGCTGGCCGTTGAGCGAGGACATCACGGTGCGCATGCCCCGCTCGTCGGCCTCGCCGACCGCCTGCAGCTCGATCAGCAGCCGGACACCGGGCTCCAGGTCGACGGCGTACTCCTTGGCCGGGCGCAGACCGTAGAAGAAGGCCTTGCTGTCCAGCACGCTGGTGTCGCCGAAGCTCTGGCGGTGCGTGTCGAACTCGCGGGTCGGACCGGGGAACAGCAGCCGGTTGAGGGTCGCGCGGCGGTCCTTGGCCAGGCCGTCGCGGTCCTCGGCGGACAGCTCGGGCGCCGGCCTCGCCTCGCCGCGGCCCCGCAGTGCCTTGGTCCGGAAGGGCTCCGGCCAGCCGCCGGGCGGCGTGCCCAGCTCACCGCGGAGGAAGCCGATCACCGAGTCGGGGATGTCGAACCGGTCCGGGGTCGCCTCGAAGTCCTCCGGCGAGACCCCGGCCCCCACCAGGTGCAGCGCGAGGTCGCCGACCACCTTGGACGACGGGGTCACCTTGACCAGCCGGCCGAGGATCCGGTCGGCGGCGGCGTACATCGCCTCGATGTCCTCGAAGCGGTCGCCGAGCCCTAGGGCGACGGCCTGGGTACGCAGGTTGGAGAGCTGGCCGCCGGGGATCTCGTGGTGGTAGACCCGCCCGGTCGGGGAGGCGAGCCCCGCCTCGAACGGGGCGTAGATCTTCCGGACGCCCTCCCAGTACGGCTCCAGGTCGCCGACGGCGCCCAGGTCCAGGCCGGTGGGCCGGTCGGAGTGGTCGGTGGCCGCGACCAGCGCCGACAGCGAGGGCTGCGAGGTGGTGCCGGCCATCGAGGCCACCGCGCCGTCGACGGCGTCCGCCCCCGCCTGGATCGCGGCGAGGTAGGTGGCGAGCTGGCCGCCGGCCGTGTCGTGCGTGTGCAGGTGCACGGGCAGGTCGAACTCACGGCGCAGCGCGGTGACGAGCTTCGCGGCGGCCGGGGCGCGCAGCAGTCCGGCCATGTCCTTGATGGCCAGGACGTGCGCCCCGGCCTCGACGATCTGCTCGGCGAGCCGCAGGTAGTAGTCGAGGGTGTAGAGCCGCTCGGCCGGGTCGTTGAGGTCGGCGGTGTAGCAGAGGGCGACCTCGGCGACGGCGGTGCCGGTCTCGCGCACCGCCTCGATGGCGGGCCGCATCTGGCCCACGTCGTTCAGCGCGTCGAAGATGCGGAAGATGTCGATGCCGGTGGCGGCGGCCTCCTGCACGAAGGCGTCGGTCACCTCGGTCGGGTACGGGGTGTAGCCGACGGTGTTGCGGCCGCGCAGCAGCATCTGCAGGCAGATGTTGGGCACGGCCTCGCGCAGCGCGGCCAGCCGCTCCCAGGGATCCTCGGCGAGGAAGCGCAGGGCGACGTCGTAGGTGGCGCCGCCCCAGCACTCCAGGGACAGCAGCCCGGGCAGGGTGCGGGCGACGACCGGGGCGACGGCGAGGAGGTCCTTGGTGCGCACCCGGGTGGCCAGCAGCGACTGGTGGGCGTCGCGGAAGGTGGTGTCGGTGACCCCGATGGTCGGCGACTCGCGCAGGTGCCGGGCGAAGCCCTCGGGACCGAGTTCGACCAGGCGCTGCCGGGAGCCGGCCGCGGGCTCGCCGGCCGGGAGCGAGGGCAGCTTGGCGACCGGGTCGAGCAGCTCGGGCCGCTCGCCGTGCGGCTTGTTGACGGTGACGTCGGCGAGGTAGGTGAGCAGCTTGGTGCCGCGGTCGGCGGAGTGCCGGGAGGTCAGCAGGTGGGGGCGCTGCTCGATGAAGGAGGTGGTGACCCGGCCCGCCCGGAAGTCGGGGTCGTCCAGGACCGCCTGCAGGAACGGGATGTTGGTGGCCACACCGCGGATCCGGAACTCCGCCACGGCACGCCGGGCGCGTCCCACGGCGGCCTGGAAGTCCCGTCCCCGGCAGGTGAGTTTGACCAGCATCGAGTCGAAGTGGGCGCTGATCTCCGTACCGGCGTGGGTGGTTCCGCCGTCCAGGCGGATGCCGGAGCCGCCCGGGGACCGGTAGGCGCTGATCCGGCCGGTGTCCGGGCGGAAGCCGTTGGCCGGGTCCTCGGTGGTGATGCGGCACTGCAGGGCGGCGCCGCGCAGGGTGACGGTGTCCTGGGAGAGGCCGAGGTCGCCGAGGGTCTGGCCGGAGGCGATGCGGAGCTGGGCCTGGACCAGGTCGACGTCGGTGACCTCCTCGGTGACCGTGTGCTCGACCTGGATGCGCGGGTTCATCTCGATGAAGACGTGGTTGCCGTCGCGGTCGAGCAGGAACTCCACGGTGCCCGCGTTGCGGTACCCGATCTCGCGGGCGAAGCGCACCGCGTCGCCGCAGATCCGCTCCCGCAGTTCGGGGTCGAGGTTGGGCGCGGGCGCCAGTTCGATGACCTTCTGGTGGCGGCGCTGGAGTGAGCAGTCGCGCTCGAAGAGGTGGATGACGTTCCCCTCGCCGTCGGCGAGGATCTGCACCTCGATGTGGCGCGGGTCCACGACGGCCTTCTCCAGGAAGACGGTCGGGTCGCCGAAGGCGGAGGCGGCCTCGCGCGAGGCCGCCTCGATGGACTCGCGGAGCTGGGCGGGGTCCTCCACCCGGCGCATGCCGCGCCCGCCGCCGCCGGCCACCGCCTTGACGAAGACGGGGAAGCCGACCTCGTCGGCGGCTCGCACCAGCTCCTCCACGTCGGTGGAGGGCGCGGAGGAGCCGAGCACGGGCACCCCGGCGGCGCGCGCGGCGGCGACCGCGCGGGCCTTGTTGCCGGTCAGCTCCAGCGTCTGCGCGCTCGGCCCGACGAAGGTGATGCCCGCCTCCTCGCAGGCGCGGGCCAGCTCGGGGTTCTCCGACAGGAACCCGTACCCGGGGTAGACGGCGTCGGCGCCCGCCCGGCGGGCCGCGCCCACGATCTCCTCGACGGAGAGGTAGGCCCGCACGGGGTGTCCGGGTTCACCGATCTCGTACGCCTCGTCGGCTTTCAGCCGGTGCAGTGAGTTGCGGTCCTCGTGCGGGAACACGGCGACCGTGCGCGCACCGAGTTCGTAACCCGCGCGGAACGCGCGGATCGCGATCTCCCCACGGTTGGCGACCAGCACCTTGCGGAACATCCTGGATCCCTTCAGCTGCCTGGCGGCGACGAACACCATGGTGTCAGCCATCCCTGCCGTACGTCGCGGCAACATTAGGGGGTGCCAAAACGTCTCGACGTGCGAGAACCGTCACACGGGCGAGGTGGGCGACACCACAGGCCGCATCGGCCGACGGTCCGGGCCGGTGACCGTCCGATGCCTGGAACGCACACGGACTCTTTCCTTTTCGATCACGAACTCTCGTATAGTGACCGGCAGTTCACACCCGAGTGTCTTCTCCCCCACCCGGATGTCTCCGCCTGCCCTCCGTTGCCCCTCTCTGCCGCGAGGATCCCCCCGGACCGATGACCCCGCCCACGCATCCCGGCGACCGTTCCCCCTCCCGCACGTTCGCCGTCGCCCTCGCCGCGACCGCCGCCCTGTCGGCTCTCGTCGTCTGGACGGCGGTGGCGGCGGCACCCGGTCCGGTGCGCGCCCCGCTCGCCTGGGGCGCCGGCGCGGCGGCGGCCGTGCTCAGCGCCGCGGTGGCCACGGCCGCGCACGCCCTGCGGGCCGCGCGCGCCGGCGGACGCCGGCTGGAGAGCATGGCCCAGGACCTCGCACGGCTGGAGCAGCGACAGGCCCGCACCGCGGAGGAGGCGCGCCAGGAGCAGCAGCGGCTCGCCGACGAACTCGCGCGCGGGCGAACGGAGCTGACCGAGTCGTTCGCCGCCGAGCGGGTCCGGCTGCTGGAGGAGGGTGAGCGTGCGGCGGACCGGCTGCGCGCGGAGAACGCCGCCCTGGCCGCCGAACTGGAGCGCGCGCGGCGCGAGCGCGGCGCGGCGGTGTCCGCGACCGCCAACGCGGCCGCCCGGATGCAGGCCCTGGCCACGGCCACGCTCGCCGACCTGCGCGCGATGGAGGACCGGCACACCGACGAGGACGTGCTCGCCGACCTGCTGCACCTCGACCACCGCACCGCCCAGGCGGGACGGCTGGCGGACTCCATCGCCGTGCTGACCGGAGCACGCTCGGGCCGCCGGTGGGCACGGCCCATCGGAATGGAGTCCATCCTGCGCGGGGCGATGGGCCGGATCGCCGGATACCGGCGGGTGCGGGTGCACTCGGTCAGCGAGAGCGCGGTCGCCGGGCACGCCGCCGAGGGCGTGATGCACGCGCTGGCCGAACTCCTCGACAACGCCGCGAACTTCTCGCCGCCGACCGCCGAGGTCCATGTCTACGTGGAGGAGGTCCCGGCCGGGGTCATCGTCTCGGTGGAGGACAGCGGGCTGGTCATGGGCGAGGTGCAGCTGCGCCGTGCGGAGCGGGCGGTCGCCGGTGACGTCTCGGAGCTGGGCGGTCTGACCGGCACCCGGCTGGGGCTCGCCGTGGTCGGCCGGCTGGCCCGCAAGCACGGTCTGAAGGTGTCGTTCCGGCCCTCGGCCCGCGGCGGCACCGGTGTGCTGATGCTCGTCCCGCAGGACATCCTCGCCGGTGCCGCCCCGGCGGCGCCGGTGCCGGCTCCCCGCCCGGAGCCCGCGAAGGCCTCGCCGGCTCCGGCTCCCCCGGACCTGGACGCGGTCCACGACGCGGCCGCGCCGGGTCCGGCCGGGCTGCCGAAGCGCCGCCGGGGCCGTACCCTCGCCGCCGCGGAACGCTCCCGGCCGGCGCCCCGCACCGACGGCGCCCCGGTCCCGTCCGGCGGCGAGGAGGGAGCGCCCGGCGACCGGCGGCCCGCCGGTGACGCCAGGGCCCGCGCCGCCCGCTTCGGCAGCTTCCGGCAGGCAGTCCGCCCGGCGCCGGACGCCCGCGGCCGCGCCGGTTCCGCCCAGGACGCCGGCCGGGACGGCGCCGACGCCGACTCCCACGTCACGGCGCCGGACGGCCCGGACGCACCCGGCGGTCACCCGGCCGGACACGAAGCCCCCTCCCCCGGCACCCGCCCACCGCACTCGCACCTGGAAGGCGACACCACGTCATGACCGGCCCGACCACCGCCGACGACAAGCTCACCTGGCTCCTGGAGGGCCTGCTGGAGCGGACCCCGGGCGCCCTGCACGCGCTCGTGCTCTCCCGGGACGGACTGAAGCTGTGCCGTACCCCGGAGCTGTCCGTCGACCAGGCCGACCAGCTCGCCGCCATCGCGGCCGGCATCCAGTCGCTCTCGCACGGGGCGTCCGTCGAGTTCGGCGACGGCAGCGGCGGCGTGCGCTCGGCGATGGCGGAGTTCTACGGCGGTGTGCTGTTCATCGTGGAGGCCGGCGCGGGCGCCCATCTGGCCGTGGTCACCACGGAGGAGGCGGACGCCGGACTCGTCGGGCACACCATGAGCGAGCTGGTGGAACAGCTCGGCGAGCACCTGACCGCGCCGCCGCGCACGTCATGAGCCGGCCGGGCAGGGACGACGCCCCCGACCGCCTGTACACCATCACGCAGGGCCGCAGCCGGTCAGCTCCGGACACCCCCTTCGACCTGGTCACGCTCGTGGTCGCCGAGTCGGAGCCGGTGTCCGGCATGCAGTCGGAGCACGTGGCCATCCTCGAGCTGAGCCGGTCGCCGGCCTCCGTGGTGGAGATAGCCGCCGAACTGCGGCTGCCGGTGAGCATCACCAAGGTGCTGCTGTCCGACCTGCTCGCGGCGGGCCGGGTCAGCGCCCGTCATCCCCGCAGGCCGGCCCCGACCGACCCCGACATCCTGGAGCAGGTGCTCGTTGGACTACGCAACCTCTGACGCGCGCACCCCGTTGGGTGCCACCGCCGACAACGGTCTCAAGATCGTGGTCGTGGGCGGCTTCGGCGTCGGCAAGACCACGCTGGTCCGCTCCGTCAGCGAGATCCGTCCCCTCAACACCGAGGAGACGATGACCCAGGCCGGCGCCGGCGTCGACGACATCCGTCAGGTGCGCGGCAAGTCCGCCACCACGGTCGCCTTCGACTTCGGCCGGATCACCCTGGACGCGCACAACGTGCTGTACCTGTTCGGCGCACCGGGCCAGGAGCGGTTCTGGTTCCTGTGGGACCGGCTGTTCTCGGGCACGCTCGGCGCGGTGGTGCTCGTCGACACCCGGCGTATCGACGACTCCTGGTACGCCATCGACCGGCTGGAACACCACGGCACCCCGTTCATCGTGGCCTGCAACGACTTCGGCGGCGCCGTGCGCGCGGGCGAGGACGTCCGCGAGGCGCTCGACCTGGATCCGCGCGTGCCGCTGATCGACTGCGACGCCCGCTCCCGCGAGTCCGGCAAGCACACGCTGATCACGCTGGTGGAGCACGTCAGGAACCGGTACGCCGACCCGTCCGCGTGGGCGGGCTCGCCCCGACAGGAGTTCGTGTGACGATCCCCGAAGCCGTCCCGCTCGGCGGACCCGGGTTCGGGACCGACCCCGCCCGGCTGTACCGCGAGATGCGGCGCGACCACGGCGCGGTGGTGCCCGTGCTGCTCGACGGCGGCCTCCCGGCCTGGTTGGTGCTGGGCTACCGCGAGCTGCACCAGGTCACCGGCGATCCGGTGCTGTTCAGCCGGGACTCGGACCTGTGGAACCAGTGGGAGAACGTGCCCGCCGACTGGCCCCTGCTGCCGATGATCGGGCACAAGCAGCCGTCCATCCTGTACACGGTCGGCGAACGGCACCGGCAGCGCGCGGCGATGCTGGGCAACGCGCTGGAGGCGGTCGACCCGTCCGAACTGCGGCGGCACGCCGAGCGGTTCGCGGACGAGCTGATCGACGCGCTGTGCACGGCCGGCGAGGCGGACCTGATCGGGCAGTACGCGATGCTGCTGCCGGTGCGCGTCCTCGCCCGGCTCTACGGTTTCCCGGACGAGGACGGCCCCGGCCTGGTCACCGCGCTCAACGACATGATCGACGGCCGGGAGCGGGCGCTGGCCGGGCAGTCCCATCTCGCCGGTTCGATGCAGCGGCTGATCGCCGACCGGCGCGAGGAGCCGGCCGACGACGTGGTCTCCCGGATGCTCGCCGACGACAGCGGCTTCACCGACGAGGAGATCGCCCAGGACCTGATGGTGATGACGGCGGCCGGGCACCAGCCGACCGCCGACTGGATCGGCAACTCGCTGCGGCTGATGCTCACCGACGACCGCTTCGCCGCCTCGCTCTTCGGAGGACAGCACAGCGTCGCGGAGGCCATGAACGAGGTGCTGTGGGAGGACACCCCCACGCAGAACGTGGCCGGCCGCTGGGCCACCCGCGACACCCATCTCGGCGGCCGTTCGGTCCGGGCCGGGGACCTGGTGCTGCTCGGGCTGCAGGGCGCCAACTCCGACCCGCAGGTGCGCACCGACGCCTCGGCGCTGACCGGCGGCAACAGCGCGCACTTCTCCTTCGGTCACGGCGAGCACTCCTGCCCGTTCCCCGCGCAGGAGATCGCCGAGGTGATCGCCCGGACCGGCATCGAGGTGGTCCTGGACCGGCTGCCGGACATCGACCTGGCGGTGCCCGCCGGGTCCCTCGCCCGCAGGCCCTCGCCCTGGCTCAGGGGACTGAACCGGCTGCCCGTCCGCTTCACCCCCGTACTCGCCCGCTGATCAGCGCGTCACCCCGGCCGGTCCGTCCGCCGGCCGGGGCCCGGGGCTGCCCCGGACAGGCGCGACACCCCTAACCCCGCCCCTGGGAGGCACGTCACGATGAGCACCGGTACCGGAGCACCGCGGATCGCCCTGGACCCCTTCGTCTCCGACCTGGCCGGCGAGAGCGCCGCACTGCGCGCGGCCGGCCCGCTCGCCGCCGTCGAACTGCCGGGCGGTGTCCCGGTGTGGGCCGTCACCCATCACGCGGAGGCCAAGGCGCTGCTCACCGACCCGCGTCTGGTGAAGGACATCGAGGTGTGGGGCGCCTGGCGGCGCGGCGAGATACCCGCCGACTGGCCGCTGATCGGCCTGGCCAACCCGGGCCGCTCCATGCTCACCGTGGACGGCGCCGACCACCGCCGGCTGCGCACGCTGGTCGCGCAGGCGCTCACCCCGCGCCGGGTGGAGCGGATGCGCGAGCGCATCGGGAAACTCACGCAGGACCTGCTCGACGCGCTGCCCGCGGACGGTTCGACGGTCGACCTGAAGGCGGCCTTCGCCTACCCGCTGCCCATGTACGTCATCGCCGACCTCATGGGCCTGCCGGAGGCGCGGCTGCCGCGGCTGAAGGTGCTGTTCGAGAAGTTCTTCTCCACGCAGACCCCGCCGCAGGAGGTCGTCGCGACCCTCACCGAGCTGGCGCAGATCATGGCCGAGACCGTCGCGGCCAAGCGGGCCGAGCCGGGCGACGACCTCACCAGCGCGCTGGTCCTCGCCTCGCAGGACGGCGACCGCCTGACCGACCAGGAGATCGTCTCCACGCTCCAGCTGATGGTGGCGGCGGGCCACGAGACCACGATCTCGCTGATCGTCAACGCCGTCGTGAACCTCTCCACCCACCCCGAGCAGCGTGACCTGGTGCTGTCCGGCGGGGCCGACTGGTCGGCGGTGATCGAGGAGACGCTGCGCTGGTCAACCCCGACCTCGCACGTGCTGATCCGGTTCGCGACCGAGGACGTCCCGGTCGGCGACCGGGTGATCCCCGCCGGTGACGCGCTGATCGTGTCGTACGCCGCGATCGGCCGCGACGAGAAGGCGCACGGCCCGGACGCCGGGGAGTTCGACATCACCCGCGAGACCGTGAACCGGCACATCTCCTTCGGGCACGGCCCGCACGTGTGCCCGGGCGCGGCGCTGTCCCGGCTGGAGGCGGGGGTGGCGCTGCCCGCGCTGTACGCCCGCTTCCCCGGCCTGGACCTGGCCGTCCCGGCGGCCGAGCTGCGCAACAAGCCGGTGGTCACGCAGAACGACCTGTTCGAGCTGCCGGTCCGGCTGGGCGTCTGACACCTGGGCGCCCGGCGCTTGCGTTGGAGCGCACTTCAGGTCGTAACGTCGGGAACCTCCCGCCGCGCGAGGGCGGGCCGCCCGGCGTCCCCCACGGGATGCCGGGCGGCCCGATCCGTCGCTGAATGGTGGGGTGGTTCCTTCCGTCCGTGCGCCGTGAGGGCGGCACGGACGCCGACCGAAGTGTGCGAAAGGCTGGAATTGCACATGCGACAGCGCAGTCTGCGGGATCTCCAGGTATCGGCCATCGGCCTCGGCTGCATGGGAATGTCCGCCTTCTACGGCACCGCCGACCAGGACGAGGGCATCGCGACCATCCGCCGCGCCCTCGAGCTCGGCGTCGACTTCCTCGACACCGCGCAGATGTACGGGCCGCTGACCAACGAGTCCCTGGTCGGCGAGGCGATCCGGGGACACCGGGACGAGTACGTGATCGCCACGAAGTTCAACTACCGGATGGACGACGCCGTACCGGGCGACATGAGCACGGTCGGCCGGCAGGACGGCTCCGCCGAGCACGTGCGCAGCTCCGTCCACGGCTCGCTGCAGCGGCTCGGCACGGACCACATCGACCTGTACTACCAGCACCGGGTCGATCCGCAGGTGCCGATCGAGGAGACGGTGGGCGCCCTGGCGGAGCTGGTCGCCGAGGGCAAGGTGCGGTACATCGGGCTGAGCGAGGCGAGCGCGGAGACCATCCGGCGGGCGAACGCCGTCCACCCGGTCACCGCCGTGCAGAGCGAGTACTCGCTGTGGACCCGGGACGTGGAGGCCGAGGTGCTGCCGGCCTGCCGGGAACTGGGCATCGGCTTCGTGCCGTACTCGCCGCTCGGCCGCGGTTTCCTCGCCGGCCGCTTCTCCTCCCCCGACGAGCTGGACGAGAACGACTACCGCCGCAGCAGCCCCCGTTTCACCGACGCCCACCTCGAGGCGAACCTGCGGCTGGCGGCGAAGGTGAAGGAGATCGCCGCGGAGAAGGACGTGACCCCGGCCCAGCTCGCGATCGCCTGGGTGCTGGCCCAGGGCGAGGACCTGGTCCCGATCCCGGGCACCAAGCGCCGCACCTACCTGGAGCAGAACGCCGCCGCGGTGGACATCGAGCTGACCAAGGAGGACCTCGACCGCATCGACGCGGAGCTGCCGAGGGCCTCGGGCGAGCGCTACGACGAGGCGGGGATGCGGTCGGTCAACCGCTGAGGCGGTCCGACCGGCCGCCGGAACCCCTCGTCGGGCGCCAGGAAGACCGCGGAGAGCAGCCGCCGCAGCCGCAGGGGACTGCGGGCGGTGAACGGTTCGGTGCCGGTGCGGGACGAGCCGCGGGTGGGCGTGCCGGGGCCCGGGCGGGTGTCCGGCGGCGCCGGGCGCGCGGGACGGCCGTCGCCGGCCTGGTCGTTGTCACGCATGTCACACCTACGGCGGCCGGACCGCGCGGTCCGGCCGCCCTCCGCGCGGCCCGCGCGCCTCCGGGCGAACGCCCGCCGCCCAGGGGGCGCCACGGCGCCTGTGAGGAAGCCCACCTGGAGTCCAAGTCCGTGACCGGCACCGGGTCTTGAGGCACTCCATGCCGCTCCGGAAGGCAGGGCGGCGGCGGCTCGCCCGTCCCGTCTGCCACCATGGTCGGCGCCCTCCCGACCGGGCGGACCAGCCGTGCAGCGCAGCCGGTTCAGGCGTTCCGCCGGTCGCTCTCCCGACTCCCCCGGATGTCGAGCAGCCGCCTTGTCCACTGCCCCTGCCCTGCCCACGCCCAGAACCACCCCCGCCGCACGCCCGAGCGCCTCGCGTTCGCCGTGGCGGTCGCTGCGTCACCGCGGCATGCGCTGGTGGTCGGTCGCGAACCTCGTCTCCAACGCCGGCACCTGGATGCAGCTCACCGTGCAGAACCTGCTGGTGCTGCAGATCACCGGGTCCGCCGCGGCGACCGGCCTGTCGATGTCCGTGCAGGCGGCGCCCGCGCTGTTCGTGAGCCTGCTGGGCGGCGCGGCCGTCGACCGCTGGCCGCGGAAGCTGACGGTCGCCGTCAGCCAGGCCCTGCTCGGCGCGGTCGCCTTCACCACCGCCCTGCTCGTGGCGGTGGACCGGATCGACATGACGTCGCTGCTGGTGCTGGCCGCGGTGACCGGCGTCATCGCCACCGTCGACGGACCGGCGTGCGCGCTGCTCGGCAACGACCTCGTGCCGGTGGCGGACGTGCCGTCCGCGATCGGCGTGGGCGCCCTGGTGCACAGCGCGGGCCGGCTGGCCGGTACGGCGCTGGCGGGAGTGACCGTCGGCTTCCTCGGCACCTCCGCCGCGTACGCCGCCAACGGGCTGTCGTTCCTGTTCGTGGCGGCGGTCGTGCCGTTCCTGCGCCCCGTGGCCGGGGCGGTCCGGGGGCGGGCGGCCGCCGAGCGCGCCGTACCGGACAAGGCGGAGCTGAGCGTCAGGCAGGGCCTGGCCTTCTTCGTCCGCCGGCCCCGGCTGGTCGCCCTCGCCGCCGTCACCGGCCTCAGCTCGGTCTTCGGCCGCAACTACGGCCTCACCCTCGCCGTCCTGGTCACCGGGCCGCTCGCGGGCGGCGCCGGGGCGTTCGGCACGGTGTCCACGGTGCTGGCCGTCGGCGGCATCCTCGGCGCGGTCCTGGGCGCGCGGCTGCGCAGCCCGTCGGTGCGCACCGTGGGTGTGCTCGCGACGGCCGGCGGGCTGCTCCAGGCGGCGGCGGGCCTCTCGCCCTCCCTGGCCGTCCTGCTGGTGCTGGTGCTGCCGATGGCCGTGGTGGAGTCGGTCTCCGACACCGCCGGCACGGCCGTGCTGCAGACCGACCCGCCCGCCCACATGCGGGGCCGGGTGCTCGGGGTGTGGAGCAGCATCGGCACCGTCTGGGGCCTGGGCGGGCCGCCCGCCCTCGGCCTGCTGATGGAGTGGGCGGGAGCGCGGGGCGCCCTGGTCGCGGGCGGTCTGCTGATCGCCGGTGCGATCGGCGCGGGCCTGGTGAGGCGCGGCGTCGCGGTTCCCGCCGCGCTGAGGCTGCCCGCGAAGGACGGCGACGTGACGGGCCGCGAGGCCCTGGGCACGGCCGCCTGAGCCCGCGCCGGGAGCCGCCGGGTCAGGCCGCCGCGGGCTCGCGGCCCGGCAGGTTGTAGACGTGGAACGCCTGACCGATCACCGGCTGCGCCACATTGCGGACCCGGACGCCGCCGCTGGTCATCCCGTGCTCGGTGCCCGCGTGGGCGTGCCCGTGCACGGCGAGGTCGGGGCAGGCGGTGTCGATCGCCTCGGCGAGCAGGTAGCTGCCGAGGAAGGGGTAGATCTCCGGCGGCTCCCCCGCCAGGGTGTCCGGCACGGGTGAGAAGTGGGTCAGGGCGATCCGGACGTCGCAGTTCCAGTCGTCGAGCTGTTTCAGGCCGGCGAGCAGTCCGTCGGCGCAGCGGCGGCTGTAGCGGACGAACTCCTTCATGATCGGTTCGCCGAACTCCCCGGCGCAGCGTCCGACGAATCCGCCGCCGAAGCCCTTCGTCCCGGCCACCCCGATGCGCGCGCCGCCACTGGTGACGACGGCGGCCTGTCCTTCGAGGACGTGCGCGCCGGCGTCCCGCAGGATGGCGGTGACCTCTTCGGGGCGGTCGTCGTGGTGGTCGTGGTTGCCGAGCACGGCGACGACGGGCACCGCGAGGTCCTTGATCTCCCGGGCGACGACCTGCGCCTCCTCGGGCGTGCCGTGCCGGGTGAGGTCCCCGGCGAGCAGCAGGACGTCGGCGCACTCGGGCAGGGTCTCGAAGGCGGGGCGCAGCGTGCCCTGGCTGTCCGGCCCCATGTGGATGTCCCCGACGGCGGCGACGCGGATCATGTCAGGTCCTCCCCGTGATCGGGCGAGGACGTCCCGGCGACGAGGATGTCGCAGTGCACGGGGTGCCCCGCCAGCACCTCGCGGGCCATGCCGAGGATCTGGTCCCGGCACTCGGTGGAGGGCACGGTGCCCGTCAGCAGCACGGAGCCGCCGTGCGGAACGAGCCGTACGCCCAGTTCGCCGAACGGTCCGGCGGCGATCTGTTCCGCCAGGTGGGCGACGCGGTAGTCGAGGTTCTCGGCGGCCGGCGGGGCCGGCGGCCGGTGTGCGTCCTGGTCGGTCATGACTGCGCCTCCCGGGGTGCGATGACGTTCAGCCGTTCGAGCAGGAAGAGGAAGGCGGCGGGCATGGCCTGGTCCCCGCACGAGTCGCGCACCTCGTCCCAGTCGACCTTCTCGCGCACGGCGCGGGCCACCGGCAGGACCGCGCCGAAGTCGCAGTAGTGCTCCGAGAAGGCGCTGATCAGGCTGCGGATCAGATCGGTCGGGGAGAGCACGGGCATGAGGACGGAGTCGACCGGCAGGCACGTCGCCCGGGCGAGCATGTCCTTGGTGACGGGCTGGTGCGCGAGCTGGTAGATGATGTCGATGTCCTGCCCGTGGCAGGTCGTCTTCAGCAGCCAGTCCTCCGGCGGAGTGCGCACGGGCAGGCCGGCCTCGTGCAGAGTGGCGGCCACCGCGTCGGAGTCCTCCGGGAGCACGGCGAAGTCGGCGTCGTGCTGGAGGTCGCGGCTCCCGCCGTGGGCGTAGACGGCCACGCTGCCGGCGAGGGCGAACGGGTGTCCCTTCCTCTTGAGCAGGGCGCCGATCTGCTTGGCGGCCTCCAGGATCGCCTGGCTGCGGTCGTGCGGCAGGGGATCCGCGGCCGATGCGGCCGGCGCCCGCTCCGGTCCGTCGCCGGCGAGGCGGATCCCGGTGACCTCCGTCCGCCGGGCGGGGGCGGTTCCCTCCCCGTTCTGCGTCATGGTCTCTCCATTCGCGGCGCCCTGCTCTCCCCGGGCGGCCGGGACGGCCCCGGGGACCCGTCGGGTACCCGGGGCGGCGCCGCTCAGTCCTGGCCGGACCGGCGGGACGGGGGCGGGCGGCCGCCCGACACCGCCGGACCTGACGGCCGCGCGGGCCCGCCCCGGGTGGGGCGGGGCGGGACCGCGGGCCCGCTCCCCGGATCAGCCCGCCGGCTTGAGGCCGGTGATCTTCAGGGTCCGCAGGTCGGACTGGACGTCGATCCTGGTGACCTCGGCGTGGTCGCCGTCGCTCCAGGTCAGCGTGACCCTGCTGGTGGCGTGGCCCATGCCGGACCCGGTATACGCGACCTTCCACTTCACCGGCACGTTCTGCGCGAACAGGATGCCGTCGGCGTGGTTCCTCCGCTCGTAGGCGCCGGCCTTCTTCTGGGCGGCGGCGGACAGGTAGAAGGCGCGCAGCGCCTTGGCGTTGGCGGCGGCCGCCGGGTCGTCGGCGGCCCAGACGGAGTCGATGTAGGCGCCGTAGAAGTCGGCCACGCGCTGGGTGGCGTCACGCGGGTCGCCCTGGGCCGAGGACACGGCGGCGGTACGGGTGTGGCTCGCGCCGGTGCCGGCGAGGGCGGGTGTGACGGCGGCCAGGGTGAGGCCGGCCGTGACGGCGACGGCGGTCAGAAGGGTCCTGCGACTGCGGACGGGCATGTTTCTCATTCCCCCGTTTTATTCGCGACCGGGCCGATCCCGGGCGTCGACGGACCGTAAGACCCCGAATCCCTCCCGCCGGTTCCCTTTCCGCGCCCTCTCCTTTCCGGTCGCCCGGTGAGCAGATCGCCGATGGCGGCGACGCCTGCCGTTATCCCCCGTTCGCTGACGTTGCCGAAGCCCAGGACGAGTTGGGCCGGCGTGTCGGCGCGCGAGGCGCGGCAGGTGCTCATGCCGTACAGGCCCACCCCGCGGGCGCGGGCGGCGGCGATGACATCGTCTTCGCCGGTGCCGGCGGGCAGGTGGGCGACCGCGTGGAAGCCCGCTGCGAGGCCGGTGACCGGCAACGTGGGGGCGTGTTCGGCGAGTGCGGCGAGCAGGGCGGTCCGACGGGCGGCGTAGGTGACGCGCATACGGCGCAGGTGGCGGTCGAAGCGTCCGGACTCGATCAGTCGTGCCAGCGCGTGCTGGTCGAGCCCGGGTGCGCCGCGGTCGCTGCGGTGCTTCTGCTCGGCCAGGGGTTCGGCCAGATCGGGCGGGCAGGTCATCCAGCCGATCCGCAGCGCGGGGGCGAGGGACTTGCTGACGGTGCCCAGTCCGATGACCCGGCGTGGTTCCAGGCCCTGGAGCACACCGACGGGCTCGCGGTCGTAGCGGAACTCGGCGTCGTAGTCGTCCTCCAGGATGTGGGCGTCGCGGTCCCTGGCCCACTCGATCAGGGCGAGCCGGCGTTCCGGGGCGAGGGCGACGCCGGTCGGCCACTGGTGGGCGGGGGTGACCAGGACGGCTCGGGCGTCGGTGGCTGCCAGGGCCCGGACGTCGATGCCGCGTTCGTCGACCGGTACGGCAACCGTCCGCATACCCGCGGCTGCGGCGGCCGCGGCAACGGTCGCGGGTGAGCCGGGGTCCTCGAAGGCGACCGTTCGCACCCCCGCGTCCGCGAGGGCACGCAGCGCGAGGCCGAGGCCCTGGGCGTAGCCGTTGCAGACCACGATGTGGTCGGGCGCGGCCGCCGCGGCGCGCACCCTGCGCAGGTAGCCGGCCAGGACCTCGCGCAGCGCCCTGGTGCCGCGCGGGTCGCCGTAGTCGAACTCCTCGGTGGGCATCCCGGCGGCCGCCTCCCTCATGGCCCGCGACCAGTCGTGCACGGGGAAGGATCTCAAGTCCGGTACTCCGCTGCGGAAATCGGCGAGCAGACGGGGGGCGGCGGGCTGGGAGGGGGCGGTCACAGGGGGCGCCGTCGCACCGGCCGCCACCCGGGTGGCCGATCCGGGGCGGGTCACCAGGTAGCCCTCTGCCTGCAGTTGGGCGTAGCACTCCTGTACCAGCCCGCGGGACAGGCCGAGCGCGCGGGCGAGTTCCCGTGACGAGGGCAGCCGTTCACCGAGCTCCAGGCGGCCGTTGCGGATGGCGTCCCGCAGGCCGTGTTCCAGCTGGGCGCGCAGCGGGCGGCCGCTGGTCCGGTCGACGGCCAGCAGCAGATCAGGTGAGGAACCGGACCACTCCAGAGGCATGGAACTGGAGCTTACCGAGGGCCGGTGAGGGATCTTAACGTCCGGTCATGGCCGATACGCTCGAAGTGATTCCCTCTGGTCCCGCGGGGCGCCCACCCCTGGTGACTCGACCTCTGCTGCTGCGTTTCGTCTCGATCCTGGGCGCCTCGACCAGCTTCTACCTGCTGCTGTCGGTCGTTCCCGGCTACGCGGCGAGCGGCGGCGGGGGCGGCGGGCGGGCCGGGTTGGCCACCGGCACGTTGATGCTGGCCACGGTGGTGGGCGAGTTCGCCACTCCCGCCCTGGTCAATCGCTACGGCTACCGCGTCGTCCTGGCTTTCGGCCTGGGGCTGCTGGGCGCGCCGGCGCCGGCGCTGGTGTTCTCCAGGGACCTGTGGTGCGTCGTCGCGGTCTGCGTGCTGCGCGGCTTGGGTTTCGCGTTCACCGTGGTCGCGGGCGGTGCGTTGACGGCGTCGCTCATTCCGGCCGAACGGCGCGGTGAGGGGCTGGCGTTGGTCGGTGTCGTCGGGGGCGTTCCGTCGCTGGTGGCTCTGCCGCTGGGCGTGTGGCTCGCCGCGCACGCGGGTCCCGGCGCGGTCTTCGGCGCCGCGGCGGTGGCCGCGCTCGCCGCCCTCCCGGCCGTCCCCGGCCTGCCGGAACGTCTTCGTACATCCGGGCGCCCCGTCGCCATGACCGAGGGACTGCGCAGACCCGAACTGCTGCGCCCCGCCGCGGTTTTCACGGTCACGGCAGTCGCCGCCGGCATCGTGGTCACCTTCCTGCCGCTCGCCGCGTCCGGGCCGGCCAGGGGCTGCGTCGCCGTGGCCCTGTTCGTCCAGCCGGCGGCGGCCACCCTGGCACGCTGGATCGCCGGACGTCATGCGGACCGGCGCGGCCCCGCCGCCCTGCTGCTCCCCGGTCTGCTGCTGTCGGCCGCCGGCACGCTGCTGATGGCGCTGACGGGCAGCCCGGCCGCCGTCATCGCCGCCGTCGTCCTGTTCGGGACCGGTTTCGGGATCGCGCAGAACGCCACGCTGACATTGATGTACGCGCGCGTTCCCGCCGCCGGATACGGCACCGTCAGCGCACTGTGGAACTGCGCCTACGACGCGGGCATGGGAGCCGGAGCGGTCGCGTTCGGCTGGCTCGCGGCCGGCACCGGCTACCCCTGGGCCTTCGCCCTGACCGGCGTCGTCATGCTCGGCGCCCTCGCGCCCGTCCTGACGGACCGCCGTACCGCCCGGGCGTCCCCGCCGGCGACCACCCGGTGACGTGGGACCACGATGTGAACCCCCGTCGGAGTGCCGGTCGCGGCCGGCCGTCGCCGTACCCGCGCTCCGGTTCGCGGTGCGTTCGGGCCGACCCGTTCACCGACCGGGCGGGCAGCCGGGGGAGGCGACGCCGGCGCGCTCGACGGGAGCCGGACACGGGCACGGGGCGCCCGCGTGGCGGCTGCCTAGCCGGGGTCGTCGCCGGGCGCCGCGTCGGGCAGTACGCGGAAGCCGGACAGGCTCTCGGGGGTCTCGGTGACGTCCGTGCAGCGCGTCACCGTGGCCGCCGGCGGGCCATGCTCCGCCCACCGCACGAGGTGGGCGACGTCGTCGGGGCGCCCCTCGAACACGGCCTCCACGTCACCGTCGTACAGGTTGCGCACCCACCCGGCCACACCGCGCTCCTCGGCGAGCCGTCGGCAGGTGTCGCGGTAGAAGACCCCTTGGACGCGGCCGCTGACGCGCACATGCCGCCGTACCGTCATCCCCGCGCACCTCTGTCCTCGCCCGGCACCGCCCACGGCTCGTAGCGGCCGGCGCCAGCCGGCGGGCTGCCCCGTTTGCCCGCGGTGGTCCGCCGGTGGGCGAGCAGCGCGTCGGCGGCGGTGCGCAGCCTGCGCGCCGCGACACGGCAGGCGGCCGCCTGGCGTTCCAGGGCGCGGCGGCTCGACTCGGGCGCCGCGGTGCCGGTCAGCGCCCGGGCGGTGGTGAGCAGCCGCCGGGCGTAGCCGTCCAGCAGGTCTGCGTCGGTGCGCAACGCGACCGCCCGGTCGAGGATCTCGGCAGGCGAGGGCATCGTGCGGGGCAGCAACTCGGTGACCACGACGGCTCCCAACTCCCTTGCGGGTGCGTTCGGTTCAGCGCGGCAGCACGGCGCCGGCGCTGCGGTGGGCCGTGAACCGCGGTTGGTGCAGCACGAGGAGCGGCCGGGCCCGGTCGAGGCCGAGCCGGCGCAGCTGTCCGGCCATGGGTTCGGCCGCCGCCGTGTCCAGGCGCAGCCGCACCCGGGCGCCGGCGTGCAGGCGCGGTGCGCCGTGGGCGCGGACGAGGGTGCGCACCGTGGAGCCGTCGCGCCGGCCGTACAGCGCCCAGTCCGGCTGCGGGCAGCGGACGCCGGGACCGAGACGGCCGGTCACCACGAGGCCGGTCTCCATGGTGGCGAACCCGAGGTGACGCCCCATCAGGTCGGCCACGGCCGAGCCGAGGGTGGCGGGCTGGCCCCAGACCTCCCGGGCGACGGCACGGGCCTCCTCGCTGCTGACGGCGAGGGAGAGGACGTGCCGGCCGGTACGGCGCAGGTCGGCACGGCGCAGCAGGTCGGCGGCGAGATCGTACCGGCGCGGCCGCCACAGGTCGGCCACCGGCACCGTCAGGGCGACCTCGGTGTAGGGCCCGATGGTCGAGCAGCGGTGCTCGTACAGCGACAGCACCGCCAGCGCCCGGCCGGGTGCCCGGCCGGACCGTGCCCGGCCTGGCACGGTCCGGCCGCCGGCGGGCAGCAGGGCCTGCGCCGCCCCGGCGTCGACGAGGTAGCACAGGTGGGCGGCGGAGGAGTCGTAGTAGCGCACCGGTACGTCCACCGGTCCGGCCGTGGTGGCGACGGAGGCGGTCGGCAGGGTGAGGAAGGGGTGCCCCTCGGGCGGGTGGGCGCGGTTCCTGAGCCGGTAGGCCCGGGTGCGCACGACGGGTCCCCGGTAGGGCGTGAGCGCGTCGTCGACGGTCTCGCGGGCCTGGGGGACGACGGCCCGCAGGTGCTCGATGTAGTCGCGGACCGTGTGGCGCAGCGGGAACGGGCCGGCGGGTCCGGCGTAGTCGAGTGCGTACCGGTTGGGGTCCGGGCCGGTCCCGGTGCCGCCGGGCCGGCCGTCGGAGGCGTGCGCCATGTCGTGCTGGTCGGTGATGGCGGCGATCCAGGTGCCCGGGTCGGCGGCGGGGAGCCCGGCGTCCGGGGAGCCGACGGTGATGACGTGGGTGACCCGGTGGGCGCGGCAGAATTCCGGGTCCCGGGCGAGGTTGAGCAGCGCGGTGCCGCCCTCGCCGTGCCCGATCAGGGCGAGCTCGGCGCCGCGCGGGATGCCGTACTCCTCGAGGGCGAGCCGGATCGAGCGCGTGTGGGGCGAGTCGGTGGCGAACAGGTCGTGCCAGGCGTCGGCGAAGTCGCGCGGGCCGTCGTCGCGGGGCCGTCCGGGCGGGGTGCCGGGGGCCTGGACGACGTAGCGGACGACGCCGTCGGGGCCGCGCACGTTCTGCACCAGGATCCGTCCGTCGCCGGACAGCACGTGGATGTTGCGCAGAAAGCCGAGGAAGGACCCTTCGGCGGCGATGGTCTGCCGTTCCTGTTCGGTGAGGTCGACGGCCTCGGCCGCGGCCTCGCCCCTGTCCCGGGCGTGGACGGGCGGCACGGGGGCGGCGGGCGGCGCTCCGTCCGGCGGGCCGGGGACGAGCGCCCAGCCGGGTCCGTCGCCGGGCCCGGCCTCGCCTGCCAGAAGCCGCCTGACGGCTAAGAGTTCGGCCATCAGGGGGGTGAGGCCGGCCAGGGCGCGCTGTGCTCCCGGGTCGCGGAACAGGGCGCGCAGGGACCGTACGGCCGCCGGGTCGCCGCCGGCCGCGAGGGCGTCCGTCAGCCGCCGGGTGCCCGGGTCGCGGGCGAACTCGGGGTGCCCGGCCAGCACGGCGGCGACCCTCAGCCGCAGCGCGGTGACCGCCACCCAGGCGGGCAGTCCGGCACGGCCGGGCAGCCGTGCCGGGCCGCGCGGCGGCCCGGCCGCCGGACGGCCGAGGCCCTGCCCGCCGGTCAGGGCGCGCAGGAGCGCCCAGCGGGCGGCGAGGGCGGTCCCGCGGCGGCGGTGCGGGGAGCCGGTGAGCCGCGGGTCGAGCAGGGCCGCGCCGGTGCGCGCGGCCACCGCGCCGATGCCCTCGGCGACGTCCCGTACGTCCTCGGCGCACCGGCGCAGCAGTTCCCCGGGGTCCTGGCCGTCCGGCGCTGGCCGTCCGGGGGCATGGCCGTCCGCTCGCATCCGACGCTCCCTGGGGTCGACGACGTGCGTACGCGGCCGGACCCGAAGGCCGGCCGCGGTCCCATCGTGGGCGAGGGACACCACGCCCGCACCTCCACCCGCCGGCCCGCGCCCGCCCGACCGGGCGGAACACGGGATACGGGCCGGCCGGCAGGCCACCCGGACGGCCCACCGTCCGCCCGGAGGGCGTGTCGTCCGCCCGGAGGGCCGGCGCCGGGCGGACGAACAGGTCCCGAGGGGCGGGCGGGACGGCGGTCCCCGGTGCGGTGCCGCCGTCAGGCCTCGTCCATGAGCCCGGCCGCGACCGTGGCGCCCAGTTCCCAGCAGGCCTGGACGTCGGGCCTGCCGGGTGCGCCGGTGACGGTCACCGCATCGACGGCACGGCGCCAGCCGAGGCCGGTGGTGACGGTCTCGACGGCGCGGACGGCGCCCGTGACGTCGTTGCCGCCGTGGACCCAGTAGCCGAAGGGCCGTCCCCGGGTCTCGTCCAGGCACGGGTAGTAGATCTGGTCGAAGAAGTGCTTGAGGGCGCCGGACATGTAGCCGAGGTTCGCCGGGGTGCCGAGGAGGTAGCCGTCGGCCTCCAGGACGTCGGTGGCGGTGGCGGACAGCGCCGCCCGCCGCACGACGCGGACGCCCTCGATCTCCGGTGTGGTCGCGCCGGAGACGACGGCCTCGAACAGTTCCTGGCAGTTGGGCGAGGGGGTGTGATGCACGATCAGCAAGGTGGGCACGCCCCGAACCCTGCCCTGCCGGTGCCGGACCCGCAAACCGCGCCCGGCGCGCGGCGTTGTGGGACGCGGACCGGGGGTGCGACGATGCCCGGCACCCGCACGTGACGACAGAGGAGCCGTCTTGACCGAGGACGACCACCGGGCGCCGGCCGCCGTGCTGTTCGACACGCTCGGCCTCGACTACGAGAACGCGTTCGCCGCCTCCGAGGCGCACCGCGACTCCCTGCGCCGGCTGCTGGACCGCCTGGAGCCGGGCAGCAGGGTGCTGGACGTGGGCAGCGGCACGGGGCGGCCGACCGCGCGGGCCCTCGTCGACGCCGGGCACGAGGTGCTCGGCGTCGACGTCTCCCCGGTGATGGTCGACCTCGCCTCCCGGCAGGTGCCCGAGGCCGTCTTCCGTCTCGGCGACATCCGTGAACTGCCCCTCGACGAGGCTTCGTTCGACGCGGTGTGCGTCTACTTCTCGCTGCTGCAGATGACCCGCGCCGAGCAGTCGGCCGTGGTGGCGCGGCTGGCCCGGGCGCTGCGGCCGGGCGGGTACGCGGTGCTGGCCACCGTGCCCCTCGACCTGGAGGGCGCCGAGGGGCTGTTCATGGGGCAGCCGGTACGGGTGACCAGCTTCGCGGCCGGGGACTTCACCGCGCTGGTGACCGGGGCGGGTCTGACGGTCCTGGCGGCGGAGCACGCAGAGTTCGCCCCGGCCCATCCCGGCGCCGTGCCCGAGCCGCACCTGTTCCTGCACTGCCGGCGCGCGTCCGGCTGAGCGCGCCGGCCGTGGTCAGGGCCGGACGGGCAGCGACCAGCAGGTGGAACCGGCGGGCTTGCCGGCCAGGCGGTCGGTCAGCCAGTCGATGGCGTCGCCCTGGTCGGCGATCAGCGGTGCGAAGTGGTTGAGCAGGGAGCGGCCCAACGGGGGCGCCACGACCGGCGCGTAGGTGACGTCGGCGCCCTTGCGGCACCAGTCGACGGCGAGGGCGCGGGCCTGCGCGTGCGGGACCAGGTCGTCGTTGACCCCGGTCGCCACCCGGACCGGCCCGGCCGGCTTCGCCCGGCCGATGCGCTGCCGGTCGAGGAAGTCCCGCAGCGCGGGCTCGGCCGCGATGACGTCGCTGAGGGAGGAGCCGTCCGTCGTCCAGGCGGTGCTGTGCGCCGAGTTGTAGGAGAGGATGGCGTCTCCGACGCACATGGTCGACAGGTCTCGGAGCGCCGCCTTGCCCGCCGCGTCGAGATGCTTGTCGGCGATCGGCCGCAGGGCGGGGTCGGCCTGCAGGAAGCCGTTGACGGCCCAGGCGAGGGCGCCGGCCAGGTCGCTGCCGTCGATCGCCCTGGTGACGGCGGTCAGATCGGCGGGCGGGGCGCCCGAGTAGGTGCCGGCCAGGGTGACGTCGGGGGCGTAGGCCGGCTGGAGTTCGGCGGCGGAGGCCGTGGCGCCGCCGCCCTGGCTGTAGCCGTACAGTCCGACGGGCGAGGCGGCCGTCACGGACGTGCCCGGCAGGTTCCGGGCTGCGCGCACGGCGTCCAGCACGGCGTGCCCGCCGTCGAGGCGGTTGACGTAGGTGTGCAGCCGGTCGGTGGCGCCCAGGCCGGCGTAGTCGGTGACGACGACGGCGACGCCCCTGGCGAGCAGGCGGTAGATCGCCAGGTCCTCGTAACCGACCGACAGCGTCCGGGCGTTGACGCTCAGCGGGTGTTCCAGGCCGAGTGAGGCGGCGCACTGGTCGCCCTGCCCCATGGTGCCGGGCGCGACGGCGACCAGGGGGCGCGCTCCGCCGTGCTTCCAGACGGCGGCCGGTTCGATGTAGGCGCCGGTCACGGCGACCGGACTCCCGGTCGAGTCGGTCGACTTGTACATCAGCCGGGTGGCGCGGCCGGGCAGCGGGCCGTCGAGGCCGGGCAGGCTCAGCGCGAGCGGAAGGTGCTCGCTGCGCACGAGGGCGCCGTCCGCGGCGGGCAGGGTGGCGGGCGGGTCGTAGAAGGCGGGGATGGTGACGCCCCGGGACACGACGGTGTCCGAGGCGGCGGCGGGCAGCGCCGCGGTGGCCTGTGCGCCCAGACAGGCGGCGACGGCGAGGGCGAGCACCGGAAGACGGGTGCGTGCGGGCATGGCGGACCTCCCGAGTGGTGGGGCAGGGGGTACCGAGGTGGGTGGCACGGACCTTACTGTCGAGTAAGTTACCGGCGGTAGCCCACGGGAGGTCACGGTTGGGTAATGAGACGCCGCGTCAGCAACGGCGGTGCGACGCCGCTCCCCGCCCTGCCCTCGACCCCTGCGCTACAGTGTCCGGCCGGATGACCGGGGAGGGGACGGTGCAGGTCAAGGTGGGGATCATGCGCGGCGGGGCAGTGGGTCTGGCGGCCGGCTCGGCGCTCCTGGCGGCGGTGCTGAGCGGATGCACCGAGTCGTCCACGGCGCAGGACGGGGGCGAGCCGGGCCGGCCGGCGAAGTCGGCGGCGAGTGCCGCGACGGCGGCCGGCGGAGGCACGGTCGGCGCGGCCGGCTCGGCCTGCGAACTGCCCGTCAGCTTCGACGTCGCCGAGCACTGGAAGGCCAAGGGCGTCGACGCCGGGGCGGAGCTGTCGAAGGCGTCGAAGGGCGCGGACGGCGGCCTGACGGGCGACCTCGCCGACGCCCTCCTGCGGCAGGGACCGGTCACCGCCGCCTGCGAGATCGACGCCAAGCCGGCCGGCAACATCGGCTACCTGCGCGTATGGACCGGCAAGCCCGGCGACACGGACGCGCGCACCGTGCTGCGGGAGTTCGTGGCGGCCGAGGACAACGCCGGCGAGGCGAAGTACCACTCCTTCCGGACGACCTCCGGCGTGCCCGGCGTCGAGGTCGAGTACCTGTACACGAGCAAGCTCCTCGACGAGACGAAGAAGGAGACCGCCCTCGCGGTGAGCACTCCGGACGGGCCGGTCGTGCTGCACCTCGGCGGGATGGACACCGAGGAGCACGAGGAGATGCGGCCAGCCTGGGAACTCGCCAAGCGGACCCTGCGCGTCCGCTGACGCACCGCTCCGGCGGGCGTCCGGTTCAGGCGTCCGCCGTGGCCCGGCCCAGATAGGTGAGCGGGCCCGGGTCGCGGACCGGGATCACATGGAAGCCGAGGCGGTCGTAGAAGGCGCGGGCGGCCGTGTTGGCGGTGACCATGCCGAGGTGGACGGCGGGAACGCCCTGCCGGTGCAGGGCGTCGAGCAGCGCGCCCATCAACCGGCGCCCGTGTCCGCGCCGCTGCCAGGGCGGAAGCAGGTCGATGTGCAAGTGGGCCGGGTAGGCGACGAGTTCGGGGAGGAGCATGCGCTCGGGGTGGTGCAGCAGGCCGATCATCTCCTCGCTGGGCGTGCGCGGTGGCGCCACCGGGGCCGGGTAACGCTCGGCCACCAGGGGGATCCACACCTGCCGGCAGTCCTTCACGAAGCGTTCGGTGTCCGCCGTGCCGACCACGTAGCCCACGGCCCGGCCCGCACCGTCGTCCAGCACGAAGGCGAGGTCCGGGTCGAAGTGGCAATAAGGCTCGGCGAAGATCGTCGGCATCAGGCGCGGGTCGGGATGGATCGCCCGGGAGTCACCGCCGTTGTGCGCGGTGCGGACGCAGACGTCGGCGACCGCGTCGCGGTCGGCCGGGCGGTAGGGGCGGACGAACGGGCTCGGGGCGTTGGTCGGCATGGAGACATGCTCCCGCCCCTGGGAGCGCTCCCACAAGGGGTACGTCCGGCCAGGGCGACGGAACGGCGGCCACCCCGTGAGGGGAGGGCCGCCGTTCGCGCACCAGGGTCGGCGTCGGGGCCGGCCGGGTCGTCAGTGGGTCAGGCGCTTGGCCCTGAGCAGCATGAACAGACCGGCGAGCGCCAGCAGGACGCCGATGCCGGCGGGCCACAGGTCGGCCCCGGTCTCGGCGAGTCCGCCCCGGCCGGCTGCCTGCGGTTCCGGCTGGGCGACCGGCGCCTCGGGCTGGACGGCCGTGGGCTGGGCGGCCGTGGGCTGGGCGGCCGTGGGCTGGCCGCCGCCGTCGGCCGCCGGCGCGGCTGAGGTCCCGGTGGCCCGCCCGGTCTTGCCGGCGCCGCCCGAACCGGACGAAGTGGCCGGAGTGCCACCGGAGTTCGCGTCGCCGCCGCCTGCCTCGGTCCGCCTGTCGCCGTCGGCGTGTTCGGTCCGCCTGCCGTCCTCGGCCGGCTTGCCGTGCTTCGTGGTGTTCGCCGGTGCGGTCGTCGCGTCGGTCCTGGGCTCCTCGGCCGGGGCGGAGGAGGACGGCTCGGCCGTGGCCGTATCACCCGGGCCGGGCTCGGCCGAAGCCGTGGCACTCGTGCTGGGCTCGGCCGAGGCGCCGCCGCCCGGTTCGTCCGTCGCACCGGCCCCGGGGCTCCGGCTGGGGGCCGCGGTGGCGCCGGAGTCGCCGCCCGGACCGCAGGTGCGGCCGGAGTTGATGCAGTCGACCATCTCGCGCATCAGGCCCTCGTCGAAGACGTTGATGAAGTCGCCGTGGTCGGTGACCGGCTTGTGCAGCTGCTCCGGGAAGGAGTCCACGGCGAACAGCGGCACCGTCCGCCCGCCGTCGTTCAGGCTCGGCGCCTTGACGTCGTAGACGATGCGCTGGACGAGCTGCGGAATCGCCTGGAAGCCCGCGGGGCACGCGCCGTCCGGCGTCGCGAACGCCACGTGCGTACGGTGGTTGGCGCTGTCGATGTTGCGGCCGTCCCAGCAGCTCTGGAAGCGGAAGGTGCGCACCACGTCGCTGCCGGCCGGGCACAGCGGGTACTTGTCCTTGAGCTGCCGGTCCTCGAAACCGGTGCAGCTCCAGGAGGCGTTGGCGTTGGCGGGGCCGTTGACGAAGGCCTTGGCGTCGCCGGTGATGATGCGCAGCAGGCGCGGCATGGCGGTGACCTTGCCCTGCGGGCTGCCGACGAAGGTCAGCGTGACGTCCTTGGGGGTGACGATCTGGCCCGCGTTGCCTTCCGTGCCGCCGCCGGGCGCACCGGCGTCCCGCTCCTGCTTACCGTTCTGCAGGCGCACCACCGGCCAGTAGTACGTCGATCTGTCGCCCTTGTCGACGCAGCTCGTGTCGGCCTTGGCCAGGTCGTCGTCGCTGGCGAAGGCGGTGTTGGACTGGTTGCCGACGTAGTCGTGGAAGTGGTGGGCGCCGTTGGAGACTCCGGGGGCCACGATGACGTTGTCGGAGTTGAACAGGCCGTTCGCGTTGACGCCGCACTCGGTGGTGAAGGTGCCGCGCGAGGCGCCGTCCCGCTGCGGCGGGGCGGGGGCGTTGGGCTGTACGGCGGTGATGTCAGCGTAGTCCGAGACCACGGGCCCGTTGCCGCCCTGTCCCGCGCCCGCCTGCCCGGCGCCGTTCTGCCCCTGGCCGCCGTCCTGTCGGCCGCCGGTCGCCGGTGCGGCGGTGGTCTGGCCGGCGTCGCCCGCTCCGGCGCCCGCGCCGTCCTGGCCCGGGCGCAGGGTGCAGGCGGCCAGGGACTCCAGGCCCTCCGGCCGGTCCCCGGTCCGGTCCACGGCGGCGGCGATACGCTCGATCGCCGCCGCCCGCTTCTCCTTCAGCGGGTTCATGATCGGTCCGTCGGCCGCGCCCGGGTCCTGGCTGATCTGCCCGGCCGACGCCTGGAGTTGCCGGTAGGCGGCGGCCGTCTGCTGGTCGAGCGCGGCGAGTTCGCGGTCCACGTCGGCACGGGCGTCGTCCGGGACCGACGTCAGCCGGCTCCCCACGTCCGGGCAGTCGATCGTGGTCACGCCCGCGGACCTGACCTGTCCGGTGGCGGCCTGGTCCGGCCCGCCGCCCCAACCGCCCTCCGTGGCCGAGGCGTAGACGTTCACGGCGGCGAGGCCGCCTCCGCCCAGCATCAGGGCGACCGCTGCGAAGGTCGCGCGTCGTGCGCCGGTCGGGCGTCTGCGCCTGCTGCTTGCCAAGGTGGTCCCCTTGTGTGGAGCGGTCGGTCGGGCATGGCGTTCCCGCGTCCCATACGCAGGGCGGGACCGCGGCGTTCAACCGCAACGGGAATTCACCGGGATCTCACAGGAAACCGCGGTCACACCGGCGGCGGCAGCGTACGGCAGCGCGAGACGGGTGGCAGGGCCACGCAGGAGAACGGAACAGTCTTCCCACTCGAACGGCGCCGCGAACATCACACATATGTATCGGGCATTCCGCCCTGCAACCTTCACACCGAGCACACAAGTTGGCTAGGTTGACCGCCAGGCCGCCCGGCTGCCCCCAGCGAATCCGCCGTGGCGTCCGGGGCCGGGGCTCGACCGACCCCGGGACCGGCCCGACCGCCCCGCGGGGCGAGGAAGGAGCACGTCTTCCATGGTGCCGGAGGGCCGCGACGAGGTTCGGCGGCGGATCGACTCCCTCTACGAACACGCGGAGAACGCGACCGGTAACTACAACGCGACCCGGGCGATGTCCGCGGCCGCCAGGAACCGGGGGGTCGCGCTCGCCAAGGGCTCCGGGCGGCGTCCGGAGCCGGGGGTCGACGCGGTGGCCCGGCAGTGGTTCGACATGGCGCGCGCCAGTGTCGGCCCGACGGTCCCGGCCGCGCTCCCCGCTGACCGGCTGCCCGCGCCCCCTGCCGTCCCGGCCCGCTCGTGGGACCGTGCGGACGCCGGTGAACGGGACGCCCTGAGCGTCGCGCTGCCCGAGCTGGCGCCGGGCTCCGCCGGCCGTGCGGTGGCAGAGCTGACGAGCGGGCCCTCGACGGCGCCGTACGGCCGCCCCCGGGCCGCCCTGGAAGCGGGACCGTCCGGCCCGGTCGGCACCCGGCCGGCGCTTCCGCCCACGGACGCCGCCGAGCGTCCGGCCCCCCTCGCCTCCGAACTGCCGTCGGCCCCGGCCGAGTTGCCCGTACCGCTTCCGCCTCGGCCGGTCGAGTGGGGTACGGCGGAGCAGGGCGCCCCCGCCGTCATGGAGGCGAGCGGCCCCGGCCCGGCGGGAACGGCGGTACTGCCCGTCGCCGCACTTCCCGTGCCGCCGACCACCCCGGCGCGCATGCCGAGGGAACTGCCCGGCGCCGCGCCCAGGCACCCCTCCCCCGCCGAGTCCAAGACGGACCACCGCCGCAAACTGGCCGCGGCCCGCGACCTGCTGGCCCGGCACGCCCTTCAACCCCCGGCGGCGACAACGGAGTTCGCTGCGCCGGCCGAGCAGTGGCAGCAGCCCTGGTGGACGGCACCGAGCGCGCCCGCCTCCGTCGCCGCCCCGGCGCCTTCGACGGACACGGGCTCTTTCGCGCGGCCCATCACCGGTGACGCCCTCACCGACACGTACACTCCGCCGGCCGCCGCCGACACCTTCATACCGGCTGCCACCAGCGGCTCCCTCCCGCTGCCCTCCACCACCGGCGCCTTTCCACTGCCCTCCACCACCGGCGCCTTCGCCACGGCGACCTCCACCGGCCCACTCCCCTCACCCACGGTGACCACCGCCGACCCGCTTCCCCCGGTCACCTTCGCCGGCTCGCTCCCCCCGACCCCGGCGACCTCCACCGACCCGCTCCCCCCGTCCCCGGCCACCGGCACCCACGCCCGGTCCGCCACCGACACCTCCCGCGCCGCCAGGGCCATCGCGTTCGCCCGGGCACAGATCGGCAAGCCCTGCGTCTGGGGCGCCACCGGGCCGGGCTCCTACGACTGCTCCAGCCTCACCCGGGCCGCGTGGCAGGCCGCCGGGGTCGCGCTGCCGCGCGCCGCCCACGAGCAGGCGCTGGCCGGCACCCCGGTCACCCTCGCCGCGCTGGAACCGGGAGACCTCGTCCTCTTCTTCGACGACGACCGGCACGTGGGCCTGCACGTCGGCGACGGCATGATGATCCACGCGCCGGGCCCGGGATCGACCATCCGCGAGGAGTCCGTCTACGGCGCCGGGGAGTCCGCGATCCACCGGGTGATCCGGCCGGTCTGACCCCCGGCACCGCCGCGCCGGCCCGGCCCAGGGCCGGCACATAAGCGGCTCCTTGCCTTCTCATAAGATGGACTTATGAGGTCATAGACCGGACCCGCGTACTAACTTAGGGCTGCCTTAGCTTAGGCTTCCCGATCGAGCGAGTCTCCTGTTCAGGCTCGAATGTTCACGCTCGAAGGGAACTGATCATGCCGCGCCCCCTGCGGGTAGCCATCGTCGGAGCCGGCCCGGCCGGGATCTACGCCGCCGACGCCCTGCTCAAGTCCGAGGTGGCCGCCGAGCCCGGCGTCTCCATCGACCTCTTCGAGCGGATGCCCGCCCCGTTCGGCCTGATCCGCTACGGCGTGGCGCCCGACCACCCGCGCATCAAGGGCATCATCACCGCCCTGCACCAGGTCCTCGACAAGCCGCAGATCCGCCTCTTCGGCAACGTCGACTACCCCACCGACATCAGCCTGGACGACCTGCGGGCGTTCTACGACGCGGTGATCTTCTCGACCGGCGCCACGGCCGACCGCGAGCTGTCCATACCCGGCATCGAACTGGACGGCTCCCACGGCGCCGCCGACTTCGTCTCCTGGTACGACGGCCACCCGGACGTGCCGCGCACCTGGCCGCTGGAGGCCGAGAAGGTCGCGGTGCTCGGCGTCGGCAACGTGGCGCTCGACGTCGCCCGCGTCCTCGCCAAGACGGCCGACGAACTGCTGCCGACCGAGATCCCGCCGAACGTGTACGACGGCCTGAAGGCGAACCGGGCCAAGGAGATCCACGTCTTCGGCCGCCGCGGCCCGGCGCAGGCGAAGTTCAGCCCGATGGAGCTGCGCGAGCTGGACCACTCGCCCAACATCGAGGTCATCGTCGACCCCGAGGACATCGACTACGACGCGGGCTCCATCGAGACCCGCCGCGGCAACAAGCAGGCCGACATGGTCGCCAAGACCCTGGAGAACTGGGCGATCCGCGACGTCGGCGACCGGCCGCACAAGCTGTTCCTGCACTTCTTCGAGTCGCCGGCGGAGATCCTCGGCGAGGACGGCAGGGTCGTCGGCCTGCGCACCGAGCGGACCGCCCTCGACGGCACCGGGAACGTCAAGGGCACCGGCGAGTTCAAGGACTGGGACGTCACCGCCGTCTACCGGGCGGTAGGCTACCTCTCCGACAAGCTGCCCAAGCTCCCCTGGGACCTGGAGACCGGCACCGTCCCGGACGAGGGCGGCCGGGTCGTCGAGGAGAGCGGCGGCCACCTGCAGTCGACGTACGTCACCGGCTGGATCCGGCGCGGCCCCATCGGCCTCATCGGCCACACCAAGGGCGACGCCAACGAGACCGTGGCCAACCTGCTGGACGACTACGCGAACGGCCGTCTGCAGACCCCTGCCTCGCCCGCGCCCGAGGCCGTGGACGCCTTCCTCGCCGAGCGCGCGGTCCGCTTCACCACCTGGGAGGGCTGGTACAAGCTGGACGCCGCCGAGCGGGCGCTGGGCGAGCCGCAGGGCCGCGAGCGGGTGAAGCTGGTCGAGCGCGAGGACATGCTGCGGGAGAGCGGCGCGTGACTCCCCGGCGGAGGGGCCCCGCCCCGCGCGGATGACGGGCGGGCCCCCTCCGCCGGACCACCGCGGGCGAGCGGTGCGGACCGCGGGCGTCACCGCGCCGGCGTTCCGGCCTGGTGCGGGCGTACATCACGTTCGCCGGCGCTCGTCGTCGGTGCCGCCCCGCGCCGCACGGCGTGCACTGCGCAAGACGCGCGCCCCATCGTGCGCCGAGTCTCCCGACCGCGCGCCGGGCGCACCGTTCCGCCACCGCGAGCCCGCTCGTGCCACGCTCCGCGCCTCTGTCACCGGTGGCGCGGCGCGCCGCCCGGGGCCCCGGCGTCGGTTTCCGGCCGCCGACGGTGATACTGGGTAGCGCACCGGCCCCCATCAGCAGATTGGCCCATGTCGAACTCCGCCACCGACCGCGCCACCATCCCGCAGACCCTCTGGGCGGCCCGCGGCCGCCACCCCGGCCCCGCCGCCGAGGACGTCGTCCGCCGCACCCTCGGACGGCACAAGGAGAGCGGGGACATCGACGACTTCGCCGAGCCGCCCGCGCCCGACGACTCCCCCGAACGGATCTTCGAGGCCCGCTGGCGGGCCGGGGGCACGGTGACCGTGCGCGCCCGGCTCACCCTCGTACCCCGGGCCGGCCGCCCCGAGGGGCAGGAGTGGACGCTCGTCGCCGAGGCGGAACGCCCCTGGGACGACGCCTGGCCCTCGCCCGCGACCCTGTTCTGGCCCGAGGCCGGGCCGGCGGAGGGCGCCGAGGGCGCCTGGGACCACCACCCGACCATCGCCGGCCTGCGCTTCCGCCAGGTCAACGCACTGCCCGAGGACGACAAGGAGACGCGGCGGCGGCTGAAGGACGCGGCCCGTGAGTCCTGGTGCGTCCACGTGGTCGTGCACGAGGCGATGACGCCCGACGAGCAGGGCCGGCTGCCCCTCGCACGGCTGCTGCCGCCGGGACTGCGGCACCGCGTGATGGAGCACCGGGCGGCGCCGCAGCAGTTCCGTGCCGTCAACTGGGCGCTGAAGGACCTCGGTGTCGAGGTGCCGCGCGGCGGCGCCGTGCTGCTGCCCCCGGACCCGGCCCCCGCGGACTACGACGGCCGGGAGCACAGCGTGCGCACCGTCTTCCTGGACGGGGCGGAGCCGGCCGGGCTGGTGGCGGCGCTGCGTCACTTCGTGGCCCTCCCCCGGCCGCTGCCGCGCGGCGCCGGGGAGGCGCTCACGGACCTGCGCGAGAACTGGACGCTGACGACCCTCCAGGAGGAGCTGGACCGGCAGCGGGAGCTGGTCGCCATGTACGCGGACGCGCTGGAGGCCATGACGAAGTCCCGGGACCTGTACCGGGAGGCCGCCGAGCAGGCGCACCAGGCGCTGGCCGCCCTCCGCGACGCTCCCGCGCCCGCCCCCCTGCCCCAGCAGCAGCGGTCCGGCGCCAAGGCGCCCGCAGCGCTGCAGCAGCTCACGCGGACCTTCGAACGGCTGCGCCTCACCGCCAAGGGACCGCGTCCGGCACCGGTACCGGACGGCTCGCCGGAGGCTCCGGGAGCACCCGGAGCGCCCGGCACGGACGGCGCCGGCGCGGTGGAGCCGGGGTAGCGCGCCCACCGCGGGGCGGTACGGCGGCCGGGAGCGGGCAGAGGGAGGGGAAGGGGAAGTGAACGGGTCCGTACCGGCCCGCCCCGTCCGTCACGAGGGTCTGGAGGCCGCATGGATTCCACCGCGACCTGGCTGGTGATCGGCGCCGTGGTCGCGGCGGCGCTGCTCGCCGTCGCCGTCGTCCTGCTGGTGCGCCTGGTCCGCGCCCGGCGCGACCTCAGGCGCGCCGGGCTGCCCACCGGACCGCGCTGGGTGTTCTGGGGCGCCATCGCGTACCTGGTGCTGCCCACCGATCTGCTGCCGGACCCGGTCTACCTGGACGACATCGCCGTCCTGCTGCTCGCCCTGCGCAGCCTGCGGGCCGGTCGCGTCCTGCCGGGCGGGACCGGGCTGGAGGCCGGCGGCGCCCTGCCGCCGAAGACCCGCAAGTCCTGAACTCGGACCCGCGCATCATCCACGGCCGCCGCACGCCACGCGGCCGCCCGCCCCGACGGCGCCGCGCCGCCGCGCGCTGCCCGGCGGCGGCCCGACGGCGGCCCGGTGGCGGTGAACGGGGACCGCCGGGCGGCCCCCGCGGGAGCCGGCTCCGCCGACGCCCTCGCCTCCGGGGGCCGCGCAGTGTAGACATGGGCTCATGGTCCGACTGCCCGGCCGGTCCGAGACTCGGCCGCCCCGTTCCTTTGGGCATCCGCGCGCGCCGAGGCAGCGGACATCCGGCACGAACGGCGCGCCGCCCGGGATGCTGCGGTCGGCGGTGACCGGGCGCAGCGTCGCCGGACAGGTGTTCCTGCTGCAAGTGGTGATCGTGCTGCTGCTCGTCGTGTCGGCGGTGGTGGCCCAGGTGCTCCAGGTGCGGCACGACAGCGACCAGGAGGCGCGCAACCGCTCGCTCGCCGTCGCCCAGTCGTTCGCCAACGCGCCCGGCACGGCGGCCGCGCTGCGCGCCCCGGACCCGACGGCCGTCCTGCAGCCGCGCACCGAGGCCACCCGCAAGGCAACCGGCGTGGACTTCGTCGTCGTGATGTCGACCGACGGCACCCGGTACACCCATCCCAACACCAGCCGGATCGGCCAGCAGTTCGTCGGGACGATCGCGCCGGCCGTGGCCGGCGGCACGGTCGTCGAGGAGGTCAACGGCACCATCGGCCCGCTGGTGCAGGTGGTGGTGCCGGTCAGGGACCAGGCTGGCAAGGTGGTGGGCCTGGTGGCGTCCGGCATCACCACCGCGCACGTGGGCGGTACCGCCGACCAGCAGCTCCCGCTGCTGCTCGCGGCGGCCGCGGCCGCGATGGCGCTGGCCACCGCGGGCACGGCCCTGGTCAGCAGACGGCTGCTGCGCCAGACGCACGGCCTCGGCCCGTCCGAGATGACCCGCATGTACGAACACCACGACGCGGTGCTGCACTCGGTGCGGGAGGGCGTCCTGATCGTCGGCGGCGGCGGCCGGCTGCTGCTCGCCAACGACGAGGCGCAGCGGCTGCTGGACCTGCCCGAGGACGCCGAGCAGCGGCACGTGCTGGAGCTGGGGCTCGACGACGAGACGGCCGGGCTGCTGGCCTCCGGGCGGGTCGCGACCGACGAGGTGCATCTGGTCAAGGACCGGCTGCTGGCCATCAACCAGCGGCCCACCGACCTGCGCGGCGGGCCGCCGGGCAGTGTCACCACGCTGCGCGACTCCACGGAACTGCGCGCGCTGTCCGGCCGCGCGGAGGTGGCGCGCGAGCGGCTGAACATGCTGTACGACGCCGGGGTGGGCATCGGCACGAGTCTGGACGTGGCCCGTACGGCGGAGGAACTGGCGGAGCTGGCCGTGCCCCGGTTCGCGGACTTCGTCACCGTGGACCTGTTCGACGCGGTGCTGAAGGGCGAGGAGCCGAAACCGGGCACCGCGCTGCGCCGGGCGGCGTTCAGCGGCGTCCGCAAGGACGCCCCGCTGTACCCGATGGGCGAGCGCATCCGGTTCGTGTCGACGTCGCCGCAGGCCCGGAGCCTGACGACCGGGCAGGCCGTCGTGGAGCCGGTGCTGCGCGAGGCGCCCGGCTGGCACGCGCAGGACCTTGAGCGCACCCGGCAGATCATGGCGTACGGGATCCACTCGCTGATCACCGTGCCGCTGCGGGCGGGCAGCCTGGTCCTGGGCCTCGCCAACTTCTGGCGCTCGGAGAAGCCGCAGCCGTTCGACGCCGAGGAACTGGCTCTCGCCGAGGAGCTGGTGGCGCGGGCGGCCGTGTCCATCGACAACGCGCGCCGCTACACGCGGGAGCACAGCATGGCGGTGGCCCTCCAGCGCAGCCTGCTGCCGCGTTCGCTGCCCGACCAGGGCGCCCTGGAGATCGCCTACCGCTACCTGCCGGCCCAGTCCGGGGTGGGCGGCGACTGGTTCGACGTGCTGCCGCTGTCCGGCGCCCGGGTGGCGCTGGTGGTGGGCGACGTGGTGGGGCACGGGCTGCACGCGGCGGCGACGATGGGCCGGCTGCGCACGGCGGTGCACAACTTCTCCGCGCTGGATCTGCCGCCGGACGAACTGCTCGGCCTGCTGGACGAGCTGGTGGGCCGCATCGACCAGGACGAGACCCCGGCCGACGGGGCCGCGGTCACCGGCGCGACCTGTCTGTACGCGGTGTACGACCCGGTGTCCCGGCGCTGCACCATCGCCCGGGCGGGGCACCCGCCGCCCGTGCTGGTGCGCCCGGACGGCGAGGTGGAGTTCCCCGAGGTGCCCGCGGGTCCGCCGCTGGGCCTGGGCGGGATGCCGTTCGAGACGGTCGACCTCGAACTGCCGGAGGGCAGCAGTCTGGTGCTCTACACCGACGGTCTGGTGGAGGACCGCGACCGGGACATCGACGTCGGCCTGGAGCTGCTGCGCGACGCGCTGCGCCGGACGCCGGGCGCCTCGCCCGAGGAGACCTGCCGGACCGTCCTGGACCGCCTCCCGGCCCGGCCCAGCGACGACGTGGCGCTGATCGTGGCCCGCACCCGGGTCCTGGGCGCCGACCGGGTCGCCGAGTGGCAGGTGCCGTCCGACCCGGCGGCCGTGGCCGAGGTGCGGGCCTCGGTGGTCCGGCAGCTCGACGACTGGGGGCTGACGGAGCTGTCGTTCACCACGGAGCTGATCCTCAGCGAACTGGTGACCAACGCCATCCGGTACGGGCGCGGTCCGATCGGGGTGCGGCTGCTGCGCGAGCGGACGCTGATCTGCGAGGTCTCCGACGGCAGCACCACCTCGCCGCACCTGCGGTACGCGGCGAGCACCGACGAGGGCGGCCGGGGCCTGTTCCTGGTGGCGCAGCTCGCCGACCGCTGGGGTACGAGGTACACGCCCAACGGGAAGATCATCTGGGCGGAGCAGCCGCTGCCCTGACCGCACCGGCCCGGGGGCGCGTGGGCCGGTCCACCGCCGGGGACGCGACAAGCCCCTGCGGGGGGCGGATGCGCCCCGCCCGCGGGGGCTCGCGGTACGTCCGGCGTGGGCCCGGTCAGCCGCCGCCGAGCCGGGAGCGCAGCAGCTGCTTGCCCATCTCGGCGCCCTTGCGGCTGTCCGACTGGGCCTTGCGGAACAGCTCCACGACCTCGTCGTCCTTCTCGCGCTCGGCGTCCTGGATGTACTGCTCCAGGCGCAGCGCGTTCTTCAGGCACGCCTCGACGTACCAGATGAGGTTGTAGTCCTTGTCGCGGGTTCCGGTGACGTCGCCGGTCTCACTGGTGCTGGTCATACGGGGTCTCCTCCCTCTGCGGACCCTGTGTGGTGCCCTCGGGGCAGACCCCGGGTACCCGTGCGGCCCGCGGGCACACGGCGCCGGCGCGGGCGGCGCGGGCGGCGCGGGCGGCCTGCGCCGGGTCAGCCGAGGGCGCGGTCGAGGTTGAAGGCGGCGCTGATCAGCGACAGATGGGTGAAGGCCTGCGGGAAGTTGCCCTGCTGTTCTCCGGTGCGGCCGATCTCCTCGGCGTACAGGCCCAGGTGGTTGGCGTAGGTCAGCATCTTCTCGAAGGCCAGCCGGGCCTCGTCGAGCCGCCCGGCCCGGACCATGGCCTCGACGTACCAGAACGAGCAGATCGAGAAGGTGCCCTCGTCGCCGCGCAGCCCGTCGGGGCTGGCCTGCGGGTCGTAGCGGTAGACGAGGGAGTCGGAGACCAGGTCCTCGGTGAGCGCGTCCAGGGTGGACAGCCACTTGGGGTCGGTGGGGGCGATGAACTTGGCGAGCGGCATCATGAGCACGGCCGCGTCGAGCACGTCGCTCTCGTCGTGCTGGACGAAGGCGCCGCGCCGCTCGGACCAGCCGCGGTCCATGATCCACCGGTAGACGGTGTCGCGGGACCGGCGCCAGCGGGGCAGGTCGGCGGGGAGTCCGCGCCGGTTGGCCAGGCGGATGGCCCGCTCCACGGCCACCCAGCACATCAGCCGCGAGTACAGGTAGTTGCGGCGGCCGCCCCGGGTCTCCCACACGCCCTCGTCGGGCTGGTCCCAGTTGTCGCACACCCAGTCCACGAGGTGGCAGACGTCGTCCCACTGGCCGCTGGAGATGGGCTGGGCCCACTTGTCGTAGAGGTAGATGGAGTCGATCAGGGCGCCGTAGATGTCGAGCTGGAGCTGGTCGGCGGCGGCGTTGCCGACCCGGACCGGGGCGGAGCCCAGATGCCCTTCCAGATGGGTGAGTTCGCGTTCGGGCAGGTCGGTGCGGCCGTCGATGCCGTACATGATCTGCAGTGGTCCTGAGTGGTCGCCGCAGCCGGGGCTGATGTGCGTGGTCAGGAACCGCATGAACGCCTCGGCCTCGCCGGTGAACCCGAGCCGCAGCAGCGCGTAGACGGCGAAGGCGGCGTCGCGCACCCACACGTAGCGGTAGTCCCAGTTGCGCTCGCCGCCCAGCTGCTCGGGCAGGCTGGTGGTGGGCGCGGCGACGATGGCGCCGGTGGGCGCGTAGGTGAGGAGCTTGAGGGTGAGCGCGGAGCGGTGCACCATCTCGCGCCAGCGGCCCCGGTAGCGGGACTGGTGCAGCCAGTGCCGCCAGTAGGTGACGGTGGCGTTGAACTGGTGCTCGGCCTCCATGTGGGGGCAGCCGCGCGGCGGCACCTCCGCGCCGGCCTGGTCGAGGGCGAACACCGCGGTCTCGCCCTCGCCGAGCTTGAAGTCGGCCCACGCGTCCTGTGCGTCGCTCTCGAGGACGACGGTGGAGGTGAGGGCCAGGGCCCGCTCGGGTGACTCGAAGACGACGAGTCCGTCCAGCCTGCGCACGGTGTGCGGGTCGGCGCCGTAGTTGAAGCGCGGCGCGACCCTGGTCCGGAAGGGGACGGTGCCGCGCACGCACACCACGCGCCGGATCAGCCGGTGCCGGTCGGAGTCGGCGGAGAGTCCGTCGCCGGTGACCGGCATGAAGTCCTGCACCTCGCCGACGCCGTCCTCGGTGAAGAAGCGGGTGATCAGCACATTGGTGTCGGGGAAGTAGAACTGCTTGGTCCGGGCGGGCACGGCGGCGGCCAGCTCGAAGCAGCCGCCCCGCTCGGCGTCCAGGATCGCCGCGAAGACGCTGGGCGAGTCGAAGGACGGCGAGCAGTACCAGTCGATCGTGCCGTTGGTGCCGACCAGTGCGACGCTGCGCAGGTCCCCGATGAGACCGTGCTCGGCGATCGGCAGGTAGCGGGGGCTTCGGGACGACTCCTGCGGGAAGCGCATCTCGGCCATCGTGGGCCTCCCCGGTGCGGGACACTGCTGTTTTCCCCGGTATGGGTGGATTCCCAGCTTACGGGCGAGTGCTCCGGCGTGGGCTGGGCAGGCGGTCCTCACCCCGTCCCGCGGCCCCTTCCGGATGCAGGGTCCGCCGCCGGGGTGAATGGTGAGAGGGTGCCCCGTTCGGCGGCACCGGCACGGATGCGGTCATCCGGACCGAGGAGGAGGCATCATGTCGACATCCACACCCGAGGGGTCCCGGTCGTCCGACGACCACTGCACCCCGGACGCCCTGCTCCACTCCGCTCCTTCGCAGGATCTGACCCCGGAGGACCTGGTGATGGCGACGGGCAGGGACGTCACCCCGGCGACCCTCGACTGGGCGCGCCGCAAGCTGGAGACCGAGGGTCCGTCGGCCATCGAGAAGCTCCTGCCCTGACAGGGCGTTCCGGGAAGCACCGAGGAGACCAACGGGGAGGAGCCGGGCGGGCGCGCGTCGTCGCAGGGCGCGCCCGCCCGGCGCCGAGTCGTGCCTGCGCCGCCGAACAGGACCGGAGCCGGCCGGGAACCCGCGCCGCCGAACGACCGGAGCCGGCCGTGGACCCGCGCTGCGGCGCGCTGCCCACGGCCGGCTCCGGTCCGGCGGTCCAACGGTGAGGCGCCCCTAGGGCGCCTCACCCTCCGGCTCCTCGGTGATGTGCATGGCCGCCTCCTCGGCGCCGGCCGCTCCCCCGTCGATCCCGACGTCGGAGGCGACCTCCTCCTTCGTGGTGTCGGTGTGGGCTCCCTCGTCGGGGGCGACCAGCCGGCCCGCCCTGGCGTCGCCCGCCTCCGGGTCGACGGGCTCGCCCTCGCCGCCGGGGAGGTCCCCGGTCTCGTCGCCCGCCGGCGGCTGCACGTCCGGCACCTCCTGGCGGAGCCGCTCGTCGAGCGTCTCACCCTCGTGCTGCTCGGCGGCGGTGGTGCCGTGCTTGGTGACGCCGAGGGGCCGCTCGGGCGGGGAGTAGCCCTCGTCGAGGATGTCGTCGTAGCCGCGCTCGTCCAGCGCGTCCTGCAGGTCGAGGGGGCCGGCGTCCTCCTGTTCCTCGTTGCTCCCGGTGGGCTGGTAGGCGTCGTCCGCCATCGGGCTCTGGCCGGCCTGCTGATCGCTCATCGTCGCCTCCGTCTCGGCACGCGCTCGGTCCCGGTCCGCGTTCCCGCAGGTCCGCTGCCTAATCTCGCTCGTCGATCTCGTCACCGGCCGGCCTTCCCCCGGCGCGCGCGCTGCCGCCCCGCCCATCCGGCCGTCCGGCTCAGGCGCCGGGCGGCCCCGGTACGGCGTAGTAGAGGCGCACCCCTGTGAGCGGGACGAAGGGCCAGGTGCGGGCGTACCCGGGTGGGCGCGAGCCCGTGGGCACCAGCGCGGCGACGGGGGTGCGGCGGGCGGTGCGGGTGATCGTCGCGTCCGTGCTGTTGGCGTTGTGGCCCGACGTCGCCGCCGAGGAGCAGCCGGCGTAGAACGCGACCGGGATGGCCTCGGGGCCGGTGAGCAGACAGGGCGGGCGGACGCCGACCCGGTGCAGGGCGGCGGCGGTGCGGGACCAGTCCCGGTGCGCGGCGGTGGTACGCCCGACGACGGCCGTCAGGACGGCGAGCTGGACGGCGAAATGGGCGGCGAGACAGAGCGCGACCAGGGTCGCGGCCGCCGTGCGCCGGGTTCCCGGCCGCATGGCCAGCGGGTGGAGCAGGGCCTCGGCGACGGGGATGGCGAGCAGGGCGTAGGCAGGGAGCAGGAAGCGGGGCGCGGCGTAGCCGATCATGAACAGGTAGGGGAAGGCCGCCGTCACCCCGCAGGCCAGCGGCAGCAGGGTGGGCGCGGTCCGCCGGGCCCGGACCGCGATCGCCAGACCGGCCCCGGCGGCCACGGGCAGCGCGAACCACCAGGCGGTGACCAGCGGGTGCGGCGGCGGGCCGGTGCAGGGCCGGCACAGGGCCCGCCCGCCGAGGCTGCGGAACTGGTCGACGACCGCCATGTGCAGGCCCAACCCGCCCTGGATCGCCGAGCCGTCGGCCAGGCGCCGCGCGAGCCCGCCGTAGCCGGCGTACGCCTCGACCACCCATTCCAGGGCCCCGGCGGCGAGTCCGGCCAGGAGGACCGCCAGAAGCCGCCAGTGGCGGCGCGACAGGCCGAGCGCGAGCAGCGGCAGGGCGGCCCAGACCGCGTCCATGGGGCGCATCCAGGCCATCAGCGCGCCGCTCGCGGCCAGGCCCCACAGCGCGGCCCGGTCCCGGCGGTCCGCGCGGGCCCGCAGGGCGCAGGCGACGGCGGCCAGGGCGCCGACGGCCACCCAGTAGTTGGGCATGGCCTGCGGACCGTAGAACAGGGTTACCCACAGGGACGCGAACAGGGCGCCGGCCAGGGCGAGGACACGGTCCGGGAACAGCCCGCGCCAGGCCCGCAGGGCCAGGTACAGGGCGAGGCCGGACAGCAGGGCGAGATAGATCCGCAGCAGGGCCGTGGACGAGGACCAGGCCGCCACGGGGGCGACGAGCAGGGAGATCCCGCGGGCGCGGGGTGCGCTGAAGAAGGCGGCGGGGGCGTGCGCGCTGACCTGGCTGACGTACACCGTCTCGTCCCAGCCGAGGCCCATGCCGGGGCGCACCAGCAGCAGTTGGGCCAGGGTGAAGGCCGCCGCGACGGCGGCGAGCGACCGGGCCGGGCGGGTGCGCCCGGCGCGGCGGGCCCGGCGCGCGCCGGCGGATTCGCGGCGTGTGCGCGCCCGCCGGGCCGCCTCGCGTGTCGCCTGTGCGATGCCGGCCATGGTCACCTCTCCCTCGGCCAAAACACGGCCAAAGTAGCGCGAACCATCCCGCCGTGCCCGGCGGGCGGGACCGTCCGGCCGACGGCCCTACGCGCTGTAAGGTTGGGCCATGGCTGGCAGAGGGCCCCGCGACCGGGCGCAGCGGCGCGGCGCCGGGGAGCTGGAGAGCGAGGTGCTGGCCGCGCTGTGGGCCGCCGACCGGCCGCTGACCCCGGCGGAGGTGCAGACCGAGGTCGACGGGGCGCTCGCCTACAACACCGTGCACACCATCCTCAAACGCCTGTACGACAAAGGACTGGTGCTGCGGGACACCGACGGCCGGCGGGGCGGCTACCGCCCGGCGAAGGACGCGGCCCAGGCCACCGCCGAGGCGATGCGCGAGGCGCTGGACCGGGGACCGGACCCGATCGGCGCGCTCCGGCAGTTCGTGACCGGCCTGAGCGCCGAGCAGGAGCGGACGCTGCGCGAACTGCTCACCGCGAACGGCGCCTGAGGTCCGGCGGGACGGACCCCGCCGGACCGGCGTTCACCGGTTGCTCGGCGCCCGGTGCGCGGGCTGCCGGGGAACGGTACGCGGGCGCACCGGCGGCACGGCGCGCACGGCCGGCTCGTCCGCGGCGACCGTCAGCGCCTCCCCGTGGTGGTGGAGCCTGAGCGGGGGCCCGGCGAGGAGCGTGTAGGTGGCCTTCTCGGCGCCGATCTCCACGTGCAGGCGGCGGGTGCGGTACTGCAGGCGGAACGCGACCCGGCGCAGCCGCTCCGGCAGGCGGGGCGTGAAGCGCAGGCCCTCGCCGTCCTGGCGCATCCCGCCGAAGCCCGCGACCAGCGCCATCCACGTACCGGCCAGGGAGGCGATGTGCAGCCCGTCGCGGGTGTTGTGCTCCAGGTCCGCGAGGTCCATCAGGGCCGCCTCGGCCGTGTAGTCGTAGGCGAGCCGCAGGTGCCCGGCCTGGGCGGCGACGACGGCCTGGACACAGGCGGACAGGGAGGAGTCGCGCACGGTCAGCGGCTCGTAGTAGGCGAAGTTGCGGGCCACCTGCTCGTCGTCGAAGAAGGCGCCGCACGTGTACATCGCCAGCACCAGGTCGGCCTGCTTGACGACCTGTTTGCGGTAGAGGTCGAAGTAGGGGAAGTTCAGCAGCAGCGGGTACTGCTCGGGGCGGGTGCCGGCGAAGTCCCAGCGCTGGTAGCGGGTGAAGCCGGCGTGCTGCTCGTGCACGCCGAGTTCGTCGTTGAAGGGGATATGGATGGCCTGGGCGGCGTCCCGCCAGGCCGCGCTCTCCTCCTCGTCCACACCGAGGCGCTGCGCCTCGCGCCCGTGCCGCTCGACGCAGTCCGCCGCGGCGAGCAGGTTCTGGCGTGCCATCAGGTTGGTGTACGTGTTGTCGTCGGCGACCGCGCTGTACTCGTCGGGTCCGGTGACACCGTCGATGTGGAAGACGCCGTGGTGGTCGTGGTGGCCCAGCGAGCGCCACAGGCGGGCCGTCTCCACCAGCAGCTCCACCCCCGCCTCGCGCTCGAAGTCCAGGTCCCCGGTGGCCTCGACGTAGCGCAGGACGGCGTCGGCTATGCCGGCGTTCACGTGGAAGGCCGCGGTGCCGGCCGGCCAGTAGGCCGAACCCTCCGCGCCCTGGATGGTCCGCCAGGGGAACGCGGCCCCGCCGAGCCCGAGTTGGGCGGCGCGCTCGCGGGCCTCGTCCAGGGTGCTGTGCCGCCAGCGCAGCGCCTGGGCGACCGCCTCGGGGGCGGAGTGGGTGAGGACGGGCAGCACGAACATCTCGGTGTCCCAGAAGGCGTGCCCGTCGTACCCGGAGCCGGTCAGCCCTTTGGCGGGTATGGCGCGCCGCTCGGCGCGCGCCCCCGCCTGCAGCACGTGGAAGAGCGCGAACCGCACGGCCTGCTGGATCTCCTCGTCGCCGTCCACCTCGACGTCCGCGCGGTCCCAGAAGTCGTCCAGGTGGGCCCGCTGGTCGTCCAGCAGCCCCCGCCAGCCGTCGTGCGCGGCGGCCGCGAGGGCCGCGTCGACCTGGTCGGCCATCGCGGGCAGCGAGCGGGTGCCGGACCAGCCGTGGGCGACGATCTTCTCCATCCGCAGCGTCTGGCCGGGCTCCAGCACGGAGGTGACGGTCAGCCGGGCCACGTCGATGTCCGCCTCGCTGCGGGTCGTGGTGCGCTCGGGGCCGGTGACCACGTGGTCGGCGGCCACCGCCACCCGCAGGCCGCTGCGTCGGGTGCGGTGCACCAGCCGCAGCCGGTCGCCGGAGGCGAAGCCGTCCTCCTGCTCCAGCGGCGACTGCAGCGCCATCGCCGCGCGCGGGTCGCCGCTCGCGCCGGGGAGCTGTTCGTTGGCGACCAGCTCGGACTGGATCACCACCCGGCTGCGGCTGCCCACCGCCTCCACCTCGTACGCCACCGCGGCGACCGCCCGCTGGGTCAGCGACACCAGCCGGGTGGAGCGCACCCGGACCGTCGAACCGGCCGGGGACGTCCACTCGCAGGTGCGCTCCAGCACCCCGCGGCGCAGGTCCAGCACCCGCTCGTGCCGGACCAGCCGGCCGTAGCGCAGGTCGAACGGCTCGTCGTCGACCAGCAGCCGGATGATCTTGCCGTTGGTGACGTTGATGACCGTCTGCCCGGACTCCGGATAGCCGTAGCCGGCCTCGGCGTACGGCAGCGGGTGCAGCTCGTGCACCCCGTTGAGGTAGCTGCCGGGCAGGCCGTGCGGTTCGCCCTCGTCCAGGTTGCCGCGCCAGCCGACGTGCCCGTTGGACAGCGCGAACACCGACTCGCTCTGCGCGAGGACGTCGAGGTTCAGCTCCGTCTCGCGTACCGCCCACGGCTCGACCGTGTACGACCGGTGGGTGATCACCGCTTGCCTCCCAGCTCGGCGAGGTCCTTGACGACGACGCTCGCGCCGTGCGCGTACAGCGCCTCGCCCTGTCCGGTCCGGTCGACGCCGACGACGTATCCGAAGCCGCCCGCCCGGCCCGCGTCCATGCCGGCCAGCGCGTCCTCGAAGACGGCCGCCCGGTCCGCCTCGACGCCCAGGTCGCGGGCGGCGGCGAGGAAGGTGTCGGGGCGGGGCTTGCCCGGCAGGCTCCGCTCGGCGGCGACGACGCCGTCGATGCGCACGTCGAAGAAGTGCTCGGCGCCGACGGACCGCAGTACGTCACGGCAGTTGGCGCTGGAGGAGACGATCGCGGTGCGCAGTCCGGCGGCGCGCACCGCCTCCAGGTAGCGCAGGGTGCCCTCGTAGGCCTCCACGCCGCCGGTGCGGATCTTCTCCAGCAGCAGCACGTTCTTGCGGTTGCCGAGGCCGTGCACGGTGGAGGCGTCCGGCGGGTCGTCGGGACCGCCCTCGGGCAGGTGGATGCCACGCGATTCGAGGAAGGCGCGGACCCCGTCGGCGCGCGGGCGTCCGTCGACGTACTCGTCGTAGTCGGCGACCTCGTCGAACGGCCTTCCCCGCTCGCCCTCGTAGGAACTGAGGAAGGCGTCGAAGGTCTCCTTCCAGGCGGCCGCGTGCACGACGGCCGTCCTGGTGACGACCCCGTCGAGGTCGAAGAGGCAGGCCTGGATGGAATCGGGCAGACCGAGCTGAGTCATACTCAGCACTGTTCCCCGTCGGGCGCGGTCCAGTGGGTGTCGCGGACCACACGGCCGAAGGAAGTGCGCCCGCACACCGCGGTCCCACCCGGCCGGACCGCGGGTGACAGACTCTCCGGTGTGCCGCTGACCTTCGACGACCTCCTCGTCCGTGCCCGCGCCCTCGCCGGCCACGGGCGGCGCGCCCTGCTCGGTGTCACGGGCGGTCCGGGCGCCGGCAAGACGACCCTGGCCGAACATCTGGTACGGGCCCTGAACTCCGGCGGGCCGCCCTGGGTGGCGCACGTGCCGATGGACGGCTTCCACCTGGCCGACGCCGAACTCGACCGGCTGGGCCGCCGAGACCGCAAGGGCGCACCGGACACGTTCGACGCGGCCGGGTACGCGGCCCTGCTGCGGCGGCTGCGCGAGGAGACCGGCGAGGTGGTGTACGCGCCCGGCTTCGAGCGGGTGCTGGAGCAGCCGCTCGCGGGCTCGATCCCGGTGCCGCCGACCGCGCGGCTGGTGGTGACCGAGGGCAACTACCTGCTGCTGCGCGAGGGTTCGTGGGGCCGGGTGCGGGCGTGCCTGGACGAGGTGTGGTTCTGCGAGATCGACGAGGAGGAGCGGATCCGGCGGCTCGTTGACCGGCACGTGGAGTTCGGCAAGGAGCGCGCGGCGGCGGAGGCCTGGGTGCGCGGCACGGACCAGCGCAACGCCGACCTGATCGCGACGACGCGGGACCGGGCGGACCTGGTGGTGCCGGCCGGTGCGCTGCCCACGCCGTAGGCGGCGCGACGCCGGGGTTGAACCGCTCCGGGCCGCCGGCCGTACCCGTGTGCGGGGCGGAGGACCGGCCGGTGCGACCCGGGCAGCGGCGGCGCCCCGGCGGCGGGAGCGGTACGGATGACGGCGCGCGAACAGCACGGGGCCGACGCGGGCGGGACGACCGCCACGCCGGGCAGCCGCACGGGCCCCACGCCCGATAAGGCCCCCGTGCCGGGAAGCCGCGCGGCCGATGCGGTCCTGGTGCCGGAGGCGGCCGGTGACCGCGGTCCGGCGTGGGTCCGGATGTGGCCGGGCCGGCTCGCCCGGCTGTCGCGGTACCGGAGGTGGCCGGTGCCGCTGCTGGTGGCGCTGCTGCTGGGCCAGATGGCGGCCGCGATGGTCACGGCTGCCGTCCAGCAGACGCCCACCATCGACGAGCCCGTGTACGTGGCCACGGCCACCGACTACCTGCGCGAGCACCGGGTGCGTTACAACCCCGAGCATCCGCCGCTCGGCAAGCTGCTGATCGCGGCCGGGGTGGCGGTCGCGGATCCGCGCTACGACCCGGCCTTCGCCGGCGACCAGGGCGAGGTGGGCCGGCACCTGCTGTACGAGTCGGGCAACGACCCCTGGCGGCTGATGCTGTGGGCCCGGCTCCCGGTGATCGCGCTGACCCTGCTGTCCGGTCTGGTGGTGTTCGCGTTCGCACGGGACGTGGCGGGCACGGCGGGCGGGCTGGCCGGGCTCGCGCTGTACTCCTTCTCCCCCGATGTGATCGCGCACGGCTCGCTGGCCACCCTCGACGTGCCGGCGGCGGGTTTCGTGCTGGCGTCGGCGTGGCTGGTGTGGCGGGCGCGGCGCCGGCCCCTGCTCTGCCTGCCGTTGTCCGGCGTGGCGCTCGGGGCGGCGGTGGCGACCAGGATGAGCACGTTGCCGGCCGTACCGGTCGTGATGCTGCTGGCGGTGGTGTCGGTGTGGGGTGCGGGCCGCGGCGGGCGGGCGCTCCGGTCGGCCGGGGCGGCCACGGCCGTGGCGGTGGCGGCGGTGGCAGTGGTCTGGGCGAGCTATCTGGCGGTCGATCCGCGGCTGCGGTTCGACCCGACCGAGCCGGTGCCGGCCGTGCACGGCCTGCGCGGGCTCCTCACGGACCTGCTGCCGCTGCCGCCCGCGTACCGGGCCGGGATGCGGCTGCAGTTCGGCCTGGAGAACCAGCACTGGCAGGGCTACCTCTTCGGGCACGTCTACACGGGCTCGCGCTGGTACTACCTGCCGGCCGCGCTGCTGGTGAAGACGCCGCTCGGGCTGCTGGCGCTGGGCGCGGCGGGCGCCGTCCTGGCCGTGGCGGTGCGGCGACTGCGGCCGGTGGCGCCGTACCTGCTCCTGCCGCCCGCCGTGCTGCTGGCGGCGGCGATGACCGGCTCCCGCGACCTCGGCACCCGGTACGCGGTGTTCGTGCCGGTGTTCCTCGCGGTGGCCGGAGCGTGCGTGCTCGCGGTGCGCCGGCGGCGGACCGGTGCCCCGGTGGGGCTGCTGGTGCTGCTGGTGGCGGTGAGTTCGCTGCGCACCTTCCCGTACTACCTGCCGTACGCCAACGAGGCGTTCGGCGGTCCCGCCCGCACCCACCGGCTGCTGCACGACTCCAACGTGGACTGGGGCCAGGACCTGGGCCGGCTCGCCGCCCGGCTGCGGCAGCGGTACCCGGGCGAGCGGATGTGGCTGGTCTACAAGGGCAGCGGGGTGCCGTCGTACTACGGGATCACCGCCCGCGATCCGCGCGCGGTGGCGCCGGAGCGGGTGCACGGGCTGCTGGCCGTGTCCGACTCCGCGGCCGCGAAGGCGCGCGGCGGGCTGGCGGAACTGATCGGCTCCAGCCGTCCGGTCGGCGAGGTCGGGCACTCCATCACCCTGTACCGGCGGTGAGTCCGCAGCCCGGTAAACCCCCTGCTCATGAAGGCCGGTGAGCTATGTTGAGTGGTCGTGGGAGACAATGGAGGCGGACCGGTGCCCTCGCCGCAGCAGGCACGCGCCCAGGCATCAGCGATCACCTCGGGCAAGGCGGTGCCGGAGGCCGAGGCGGCTCCGACCTCCCAGCTCAGGGAGCTCTTCGACGGCCCGCAACTGTCGCCGGGGCAGCGCCGGGTCGCCCAGTACCTGATCGAGCACATCACCGAGGCCGCCTTCCTGTCGATCACCGAGCTGGCGGACCGCGTCGGCGTCAGCCAGCCCTCCGTCACCCGCTTCGCGGCCGCCGTCGGTTTCAGCGGCTACCCGGCGCTGCGGGAGAAGCTCCAGTCGATCGCGCTGAGCGCCCTGGCCGGCGGGCCCGGCGAGGAGAACCGGGCGAACGAGCTGCAGGCCGCGGTGGACGCCGAGATCCAGAACCTGGAGAACCTGCGTCGCGACGTCGCCGACCCCGACCGGGTGATCCGGGTCGGCCGGGAGCTGTCCCGCTCCACCCCGCTGACCGTTCTGGGCCTGCGCATCTCGGTGTCGCTGGCGGAGTACTTCGGCTATGCCGCCCGCCGCATCCATCCCGACGTGCGGCTGGTGACGCGCGGGGGCAGCGTGGCCTACGACACCCTGCTGCAGGCCCGTGAGGCGGGCGGTACCTGGATGCTGGCGTTCTCCATGCCACGGCACGCGAAGGAGACGCTCACCGCGCTGCGGGTGGCCAGGGAGGCGGGGCTGAAGGTCGCCCTGATCACCGACCTGGCGCTCGGCCCGCTGGCCGAGGAGGCCGACACCGTCTTCGCCACCGGCACCGGTTCCCGGCTGGTGTTCGACTCCTACGCCGCGCCCGGTGTGCTGGCCTCGGCGATCCTGCAGGCCATGACCGACGCCGACCCCGAGCGCACCCAGGCGCGTCTGGAGAAGTACGAACAGGGCGCGGACCAGCACCACTTCTTCCTCCGGGACTGATCCTTCCGCCGGGCGGCCCGGTCCGGGCCAGATCTTCCCCGCCGCGGGCCACCGGCACGCAAATCTTTCGCCGTACGGGGATCATTCAGCCCATACCGCGCATGAATGTTTTCATACGTCTTGCCAAGCCGATGGCATATATAAATACTGCTCACGGATCGCACCCGGCCCGCTCCGGGGAGGTCCGCCTCCGCGGGCCCGCCCCGCGAACCGCCCCGAGAAGGACGACGTACCGCATGCGCAGCCAAGCCCGCACGACGCGCCGGTCCTCGTCCGGGGCTCCCGCTCGGACGCCCCGAGCCGCCGTTCCCTACCCACGGCGGCGCCAGGGACGTCCGGTGGCGCACCGCCCCGGCGGCGCGCCCGTGGCGGCCCCGGTCATCCCCTAGGCCGGGGCCGCCCCGACCGGCGGACCACCCGCACGAGCCGCACACCGGAAGCGAAGACCCATGCCCCTGACCACCACGCGCATCAGTCCCGACTGGCCCTGTCAGGTCAAGACACCGGGCACCTACGACTGGGAACGCTCGGCGGCCAAGTGGCTGCGCGAACTGGTCCCGGCGCGCTACGGCAGCTACCCGGCGATGATCCGGCATCCCGTCCTGCTCGCGCGGCACGCTCAGATCCAGGTCGGGCAGGAGATCCGGGTGGCGCGGACCGCGCTGCAGACGGCCCGGTCCGAACTGCCCGTGCTCGGACTGCCGGAGTCGGTCATCGAACACACGATCAAGCTGTACGCCGCCGAGGTCATGCAGCTCCAGCACATCGCGCGCAGTGTCCGCGCGGTCAGCGAGGCACTGGCCGGACGCGGCGCCGGACGCTGAACGCGACGGCCGGGCACTCCGCCCCTGGCCAAGGGCCGCCCTTCCACGGCCGGTGCGCACAGCCTCCGCGAGCCGGAGAGGCCGATGCGGCAGACGAGTGATCCAGGGGCCCGGATGTGCGATGCTCGACCCGTGACGAGCGAGCCCGTGCCCCCAGCGGACCCCGGCACGCGCGCCGACGTGGCGGCGCTGGCCAGAGTCGTGGCCCGGCAACGCGCGCAGCTCGAGCGGCTGCGGGACCAGGCGGCGACGTCGGCCCTGCTGGAGCGGGCCACGGGCGCCCTCATGGCGACGACCGGCTGCTCCCCGGACGCCGCGCACGACGAACTGGTGCGGCGCGCCAAGACCGGGCGCCGCACGCTCCTGGAGGAGTGCTGGCTCACCCTCGGCGCCCTGCTGCCGGTCAAGCGGGCCGCCGCCGCGGAACCCGCCCTGCCCCCGGCCGCCGGCCGCTGGGACCCCCCGGCCGCCGGCACCGGCGACCTGATCGACGTCCTGGGGCGCGTGGGCCGGGCCCTGGTCCGGGTCGGCTCGCCGCAGGAGCTGGCCGCGTGCCTGCTGGAGCACCTGGCGCCCGAGGCCGGCGCCGACGCCGTCATGCTCTACGGGCGGCTGCCCGCGGGCGGACTCGAACTGCTCGGGCACGCCGGGATCGAGCCGACCCTCGCCGCCCAGTGGCACCACGTACCGCCGCTCTCCGGCATCCCCCCGCTCGACGCCCTGCGGGCCGGCGAGCCGCGCTGGCTCGAGGACCCGGCCGCGGACCGGGAGCGCTTCCTGCTGATCGGCGATCCGCCCGAGCGCTGGCCGTCGCGGGCCTGGCTGCCGGTGCCGGGCGGGGACGCGTCCGGTGCCGCGCTCGGCGTGCTGCGCCGGCAGGACGGACCGTTCGACACCCGTGAGCGGGAGCTGCTGCGGGCCGTCGCCCGGCTGTGCGCGGGCCGGCTGCGCGCCTTCGACGCCCCGCCGGAACACCTCGTCCACGCCGCCGCCCGTACCGTGCAGCCGGTGCTCGACGCCCTGCCCGGGGCGGCGATCCTGCTGACCCCGCTACGCGCCGCCTCCGGCGAGGTGGAGGACTACCGCATCGACGCCGCCACCCCCGAAGCGGTCGACGTGTTCGGCCGGGCGGGCCGGGAGATGGTCGGCAGCCACATCCTGGAGAGCTATCCGACCGTCGCGGGCGAGCCGCTGTGGCAGGGCTACCTGGACGCGCTCACCACCGGGACGCCGTTCGAGAGCGAGCCGTTCGCCTACCAGGACATCACCGACCGGGTGCCCGTGAGCGGCATCTACTCGGTGCGGGCGGCGGCGTACGGCGACGGACTCCTGGTGTCCTGGCTGCGGCACGACCCCGCGGAGCTGCAGAAGCAGCGGCTGGCCGACGTCCAGCGGCTCGGCAACCTCGGCTGGGCCAACTGGAACCTGGTCAACGAGGAGATCACCTGGTCCGCGCAGGTCTACGCGGTGCTCGGCCGCGACCCCGCGCGCGGACCGGTCGCCCTGGAGGACCTGCCCGGCCTCGCGCTGCCCGAGGACGCGCCGGCGCTGCGCCGCGCGGTCACCGAACTCGCCCGGCGGGCGAAGTGGTTCGACGTGCCGTTCCGCGTCCAGGGCCCGCGGGAGGTGCGGCACCTCCGGATGGTCGCCGAGGCGGTGACGGCTCCGGACGGCGCCCTCGCCGAGGTGCACGGCTTCGTCCAGGACCTCACCGCGCAGCGCAGCGCCGAACTCGCCCTGGCCGAGAGCGAACGCGAGATGCTGCTGCAGCGCGGGGTCCTGCAGGCCGAGCGGGCGCTGGCCACCCGGCTGCAGCACGCGCTGCTGCCGCTGCCCAGCGAGCCGGTGCGGCTGGCCGGGCTGCGCGTGGAGGTCGCCTACCTGCCCGCCCAGTCCGGCGTGCACGTCGGCGGGGACTGGTTCAGCGCCATAGAACTCCCCGACGACGCCGCGCTGTTCGTGGTGGGCGACGTGGCCGGTCACGGCGTCGGCGCGGTGGCCACCATGGCGCAGCTCCGGTTCACCGCCAAGGGCATGGTCAGCACGGGTTCCTCGCTGACCGGGGCGCTGGCGCGGCTGAACCAGCTCCTGCTGCAGACGCGGGACGCCCGGTCCACGGCCACCATGGTGCTCGCCCGCTACGACCGGACGGCCCGCGTCCTCGCCTGGACCCAGGCCGGCCATCCGCCGCCGCTGCTGGTGCGCGACGGCGAGGTGCGCTACCTCGACCGCCCCCGCGGCATCCTGCTCGGCGCGACCGCGGAGCCGGTCTACGAGTCGGCCCAGCTCCGCCTGGAGCCCGGGGACCGGTTGCTGCTGTACACCGACGGCCTGGTGGAGCGCCCCGGCGAGGGCATCGACACCGGCCTGGCCCGCATGGCCGACGCGGTGCACGCGCACGAGCACGGCGCGGACGGGTCGCTGGAGGCGCTGCTCGCCGCCATGGTGCCCGGCGAGCGGCGGGACGACGTGTGCGTGCTGGACATCCGGATGCCGTCGGCGGAGGAGTAGCCGGTCGCATCCGGATGCCGCCGGCAGAGGGGTAGCGGGGCGGCGTGTGCCGGCCGCGCCCGTGCGGGCCGGCGGTTCAGGCCACCGGGTGGCCGGGCTCGACGGGCTTGGCGTCGGACAGCCGGAGCAGCGGCCCGCCGCGGCCCCCGCCGCCCCGCACCGGGTCGAGGACGAAGCCGACGTGGTCGCCGCCGTCGGTGCGGCTCAGGACGGTGCCGACGAACCAGGCCGCCGCGTCGCGCAGCACGACGGCGCTGTCCGGCCCCTCATGCCAGGGCACCCGCGCGAACTTGTCGACCTCGTCGCCGGTCTCGCCGCCGAAGATCTCCAGCAGTGCCCGCTGGTCGGCGGTGAGCAGGTGCACGGCGAGGCAGCGTGCGGCCCGGGCGACCTCGTAGGTGCGGTTGGCCTTGGACAGCCACACGGTGAACCTCGGCGGCCGCATGGAGCACTGCGAGGCGAAGCCCACGAGACAGCCGGCCCGCTCGCCGCCCGCGGCGGCCGTCACCACGCACAGGTCCGGATCCAGCCGCCGGAAGAAGCCCTTCACGTCCGTCATGCCACCCAGCTCCCCTCCGCACCGGCGCTCCGCGCTCCGGGGTCGCGGACGCCCTGCCGGAGGCGTCGGATGCGGTCGGAGTGCCCCGGCGGGGCCGGGCCGAACCGCAGGCGCCAGCAGCGTGTCGCGGCCCCGCCGGGTCAGCCGTCGGCGCCGGGTACCGTGCGGGACTCCAGCGCCCGGCGGGTGTCGTCCCCGTAGACGCCGGTCTCGTCGCCGCTGATGCCGTACCAGAGCTGGAAGCGGGCCACTGCCTCGGTGAGCGGGGCGTCGTAGGTGCCGCTGGTGGAGCCGTCGCGGTAGACGTCGGGGACGCGCAGCAGCCGCTGCTGCAGTTCGGTGACCTCGGGTCCGGTGTCGCCCTGCCGGAGCGTGCCGGGGCCGTCCGGGTCGGTGGAGGCGGTGCCCGCTGGGTCGGCCGGGGCGGGGGTGGCCGGGGCGGGGTCGGCCGGGGCCGGCGCCGCGGAGCGGGAGGGCCGCGGGGCGGCGGTGGCGTCCTGGCGGGCGGGCAGCAGCAGGGCGCAGCCGAAGCCGACGAGCGCGGCCGCGGCGACCGCGAGGGCGAGGGCGGCACGGCGCGCTCCGGGGCCGGGGCCGGGGCCGCCGGCTCGCGGGGCGGCGGCTCGCGGGGCGGCGGGGACAGGCGGCAGTTCCTGGGTCTCGTCCTCGGCGGCCGGGGGCGCGCCGGGCGCCGGGCCGAAGGACTCGTACACCCCGTGCCGGGCGACCGGACCGTGCGGCACGCTTGCGTGCGGCAACCGCCGGTCCGCTCCCGGCTCTTTCGGTCCTGCCCGGTCGGCTCCCGGGTCCCGCGGTGTAAGCCGGTCGGCTCCCGGCTCCCTCGGTCCGGCCCGGTCCGCTCCAGGCCCCCTCGGTCCAGGCCGGTCCGCCCCCGGTCCCCCAGGCCCTGGCCGGGGCGGCCCCGGCTCGGGCGGCCCCGGGTCCGGGTGCATCTCGCGCATCAGCTCGGCGAGGGCGTCGAAGCGGCGCGGGCGCAGGACGCGGACCGGCTCAAGCACCGGTCCGGGGCGCGGCTGTTCAGGCTCGGGCGGTGTCGGCACCCTGCTCTCCTTCCGTCCCGTGCGTACGCACGTGCGCGGTCCCCGGCCTGGGATACGGCGCGGGCGGCGGCCCCGTTCAGGCCGGGACGGGCGCCTGCTGGACGAACCGGACCAGGGACGAGGTCAGCGCGCCGACGAAGGCCTCCCGGGCCTCCTCCGGCAGCGCGTCCAGGGACAGGTAGGGGTTGAGGTCCTCCAGCTCGACCAGCAGCAGCTCGCCGTCGGGGGCGCGGCAGGCGTCGACGCGCTGGATGCCCTGGCCGAGACCGTTCCAGTCCACGAAGCGCCGGGCGAACTCGAGGTCGGCGGCGGTGGCCGGGTACGGCGTGAGCTCCCAGCGGCGTTCCGGGTCGGGGGCGTACAGGGCGTACTGGAAGTCGTCGTCCATGAAGTAGAAGGACACCTCGTAGGCGAAGTCGACGCACGGCTGGACGAGGACCGTGCCGTCGGCGAGCCCGTCGAGCCGGCCGGCGGGCAGGATCCGCAGGCCCAGGGAGTCGGCGCCGAGCTTGGGCTTGACGACGTAGCGCTCGGCCGCGGGCAGCCGGTGCAGGTCCGCGGCGCGGTCGACGGTCGGTATGACGGGGAAGCCGGCCGCGCTCAGGTCGAGCAGGTACTGCTTGCCCGCCATGTCCGCCTTGCCGGTGAGCGGGTTGTACACCCGGGCCCCGGTGGCGAGCGCCCGCTCGCGGAAGGCCTCGTACTCCTTCTGGTAGCCGAGCACGGGCCCGCTGTTGCGGACGACGACGGCGTCGAAGCCGTCCATGAGAGCCACCGCGTCCAGCGGGTGGCACAGGGCGAGGTCGAAGCGCTCGCGCAGCCGGGAGGTGAGGAGGATGTCCTCGTCGCAGTAGCGGCGGCCGCGGGCCGGGTACGCCAGGTCGGTGACGTAGAGAACGCTGGGGCGGGCGGCGGGCATGCGGTCTCCTGGCGGAACGTGACGCGGAACGGGGCCGGCGGCGGCTGCGGAAAGGTTACGCCCCTCGTACTCCCGCCCTGACCGGCCCGAAAAAGCACTCAGTTCCCTCCTCGGGGACCGAGGGCTGCACTGAGTGTCATATGACTGGTTCTGGTGCTACGTTCGCGTCCATGAGCTCCAGCAGCGCGGCGCCGGCCGCGAAGCCGCCGATGCGGGAGGCCCTGGTCGCGGCGGCCTTCCGGCTCTTCCTGGAACGCGGGTACGAACAGACCACCGTGGACGACATCGTGGCGCTGGCCGGGGTCGGCCGCCGCTCGTTCTTCCGCTACTTCCCGTCCAAGGAGGACGTGGTCTTCCCCGACCACGAGGGCTGCCTCGCCGACATGACCGCGTTCCTCGCCGCGAGCGCGGAGGACGACGAACCGGTGCGGCGGGTGTGCGACGCGGCCCGGCTGGTGCTCGGGATGTACGCGGAGAACCCGACCTTCTCCGTGCAGCGCTACCGCCTCACCAAGCGGGTTCCAGGACTGCGCGCCTACGAGCTGTCGGTGGTGTGGCGCTACGAGCGCGCGCTGGCCGAGTACCTGCGCCGGCGGTTCGCCGGGCGGCCCGACGGAACGCTGCGCGCCGACGTGGTCGCGGCCGCCGTGGTCGCCGCGCACAACAACGCCCTGCGCTCCTGGCTGCGTTCGGACGGCAGGGGCGACGCGGGCGCCGAGGTGGACCACGCCCTCGCACACGTGCAGGCCGCCTTCGCCCAGCCGGTGCGGGTGAGCCCCGCCGCGCGGCCGGGCGACGACGGCCCCGACGACGTGGTCGTGCTCGTGGCCCGCCGGGCCACCCCGCTGTGGCGGGTGGTGCAGGAGTTCGAGGCGCTGGCCGGCCACGTCTGACCCGGTCGCGCCCGGCCGCTCGTGGCGCACCGGACCTCCACAAGTTCGGGGTACCGAGTGCCTTTACGAGTGACACTGAGTGCCATAATCTGTGGGCGTGCACGGTGGCACCGGGGCCGTGCGACGTGCCCGGTTCACGCCGGGCACGCGGGATTCCGGCCGAGCGCAGGGAGTTGACCAGCGTGTACCACCACTCAGCAAGCACCTCGCATCCGGCGGCCGGCTCCGCGACGGGCCTGCTCGAACCCACCGCCGCGGACTCCAGGGACGCCATCCACTTCCAGCGCTGCACCTGGTGCGGCACCGCCACGTACCACCGGCTGCTGTGTCCGGTGTGCCAGGGCAGCGAACTGCGCACCGAGCGCAGCGAGGGCACCGGCACGGTGCGCCACTCCACCGTGGTCCACCGCAACACCCCCGCCGCGCGCAACGTTTCGCTGATCGAGATGAGCGAGGGGTTCGTCGTCCGGGGCCGGGTCATGGGACCGCCGATCGGCATCCACAGCGGGGACCGGGTACGGCTCTCCACGGCCAAGGACCCGGTGCGCGGCGAGCCGGTGTTCCAGCTCGTCGACGAGCCCTTCCGCGCCTGGAGCTGACGCCGCGACGGACGGCCGCCCTCGTCACGGCCGCTGCCGGGGCGGCGGCCCGCTCAGGGCGCGAGGGTCACCCGGATGCCGACCGTGCCGTCCGTGCCGCGCCGCAGCCGGCTGCCCAGCAGGGTGAGCCGGCCGACGATGCCGTACTTGCGGGCGATGAGCCCGCGGTACCGGGCGGTGGTGGCCGCGTCGGCGATCTCGGCGGTCCCCGGAACCTGCTCGCCGGTGGGACGGCCGCGCACGTCGCAGGGGCCGACCAGGACGTCGGCGCGCCGGCGGATCCGCTTGACCTTGTAGCTGTCGGCGGTGGTCCACACGCCCAGGCCGTCCCCGTCCCCGACGACCCACACGGGGGTGGCGACCGGGGTGCCGTCCTTGCGGTAGCTGGTGACCAGCAGGTACTTGCCGGCGGCGAGCCGCTCGGGCCGTGTGTCGTCCATGTCCGGCAGTCTAGGAGCACCCGTGCCGTCCGGGCACACGTGCGGCCGCCCGGGGCACACGCGCGGCCGGCCGACGGCGGACTCAGGCCACCGCCGCGGCCATCCGGCGCACCCCCTCGGTGAGGATCTCCGGCGAGGTCGCCAGGTTCAGACGGGCGTGCCCCGCCCCGCCGGTGCCGAAGGGCAGGCCGGAGCTGAGCGCGACCCGGCCGCGCTCCAGGAACACCGCGGCGGGGTCGTCGCCGAGGCCGAGCGCCCGGCAGTCGAGCCAGGCCAGGTAGGTGGCCTCGGCCGGGTCGTAGCGGATCGCCGGGAGGTGCTCGGCCAGCAGGCGGACGAGCAGCCGCCGGTTGGCGTCGAGCCCGGCCAGCAGGGCGTCGAGCCAGCCGGCGCCCTCGTTCAGGGCGGCGGTGTGGGCGATCACCCCGAGGTGGCTGGGACCGTGGCTCACCTCCTCGGGCATGCGGGCCAGGTCGGCGGCGGCACCGGGTCCGGCGAGGGCGAGCGCGGCCTTGAGGCCGGCCAGGTTCCAGCCCTTGGAGGCGGACATCAGCGACAGCCCGCGCTCGGCGCCCGGCACGCCGAGGTACGGCGTGAAGGTGACGCCGGGGGCGACGAGCGGGGCGTGGATCTCGTCCGCGACGACCCGGACGCCGTACCGCTCGGCGAGGTCCGCGACGGCGGCGAGCTCCGCGGCGGTGTGCACCGTGCCGGTGGGGTTGTGCGGGCTGCACAGCAGGAAGGCGGCCCGGCCGCCGCCGGCCGCCGCCTCCCGGAAGGTGCGCGCCAGCAGGTCGAGGTCGAGGCGCCCGCCGGGGCCGAGCGGGGCCTCCACCACCCGGCGGTCCAGATGGGTGACGAACTGGTAGAACGGCGGGTACACGGGCGAGTTGACGACGACCGGATCGCCGGGTCCCGTGACCAGCTTCAGCATCTCGACCACGCCGAGCATCACGTCCGGCACGATCGCGGTGCGCCCGATGTCGATCCCGTCCCAGTTCCAGCGCTCGGCGGCGAAGCGGGCCAGCGCCTCGGCGTACGCCGTGCCGGCCGGGTAGCCGGTGTCGCCGAGGGCGAGCGCGTCGGTGAGGGCGCGGACGACGGGCCCGGCGAGCGGGACGTCCATCTCGGCCACCCACAGCGGCAGCACGTCCTCGGGGTAGGTGCGCCACTTCATGCTCGTACGCCGGCGCAGCCGCTCGAGTCCGAGGGCGCGCAGCGGGTCGGGTTCGCCTGGAGTGCCGTGCGGGATGCTGGTCATGGGCCCAAGATAGGCTCCCGCGCTCCGTGCGGAAACGGGGCAGGCCGGGCAGGTGGGGCACGTGGTGCGGGCAGCGCGGCGGGCCGGGCGGACGCGCGGCGCCCGTGGAATTCCCGGGTCCGCCGCACCGGTCAACTCGGGCGTCTAGATTGCGTCTTGACCGGTGCACCATCCCCACCAGGCGACCAGGAGCTGACCCACGTGACCGACAACCCGGCAGCCACCAACGACGTGGCCGTGTCGCTGCGCGCCCGCATCGACACGGGCCGGCCGCACACGGCCCGGATATGGAACTACTGGCTCGGCGGCAAGGACAACTACGAGGTCGACCGCGCGGCCGGCGACCAGATCCGCGGGCTCCACCCGGGCATCGGGGACTACGCGCGCGCCGACCGGCTGTTCCTGGGCCGGGCGGTACGGCACCTGGTCGGCGAGGTCGGCATCCGGCAGTTCCTGGACATCGGCACCGGGCTGCCCACCGCCGACAACACGCACGAGGTCGCCCAGCGGATCGCGCCGGAGGCGCGGATCGTGTACGTCGACAACGACCCGCTGGTGCTCGCGCACGCCCGGGCGCTGCTCACCAGCACGCCGGAGGGGCGCACCGACTACCTGGACGAGGATCTGCGCAACGTGGACGCCGTCCTCGAACACGCCTCCAGGACGCTGGACTTCAGCAGGCCGGTGGCGCTGATGCTGCTCGGCGTGGTCATCTTCATCGGCGACGACGAGGACCCGTACGGCCTGGTGCGGCAGTTGACCGACCGGCTGCCGGCCGGCAGCCACCTGGTGCTGTCGCACACCGTCACCAGTCCGGCGATGCCGGACGTGGACGAGGCCGTCAAGTTCTGGAACGAGCACGGCACTCCGAAGCTGACCCAGCGCACGCCCGAGGACGTGGCCCGGTTCTTCGACGGTCTGGAGCTGCTGGAGCCGGGTGTGGTGTCCTGCTCGCGCTGGCGCCCGGACGCCGACGCCGGGCCGGAGCCGGAGGAGGTCGCCATGTTCGGCGCGGTGGCGCGCAAGCGCTGAGCGCACGGCTCCGCCGGACCGGTGGGACCGATCGTCTCCGCCGGTGAACGCCGCCGGGCCGGGCCGCGTACTGAACGCCGGGCGCCCGACGCCGGTCGGGACCCCCGCGATGCCGGTACGGGCATCGCGCGTCCGGTGTTCGGGAGCCATGCATGAGGCACGCACGACGACGGGTCGTGAGGCGGGTGACACGGCTGGCGGCGGTCGGCGGACTCCTGCTGGGGGGTGCGATGGCCGCGCAGGCCGCGATGGCGAGCGAGACTCCCCCGGCATCCGCCCGGCCGCTGCGCTCGGCGGGCGCGGAGGGCGGTCCCGGGGCCGCGCTCGTGGCCCGGCTCGGCACGGCGCGCACGGCGGGGAGCTGGCTGGGCGCCGACGGCCGTCCGGTGGTGGCGGTGACGGACGAGCGGGCGGCTCGGACGGTGCGCGGCGCGGGGGCCGAGGCCAAGGTCGTGGCGCACAGCATGGACGAGCTCAAGTCGGCCACCGGCACGCTGAGTTCGGCGCCCCGGGTCGCGGGCACCGCGTGGGCGGTGGACTACCGCACCAACCGGGTCGTGGTGCGGGCCGACCGCACCGTGTCGGCGGCCGACTGGTCCCGGATGAGCCGAGTGGCCTCGGGCATCGGCGGCTTCGTGCACATGGAGCGTACGAAGGGCGCCTTCACCGCGCGGCTGAACGGGGCGCAGCCGATCCTGTCCACCGGCGGCCGCTGCTCGGCGGGGTTCAACGTCACCGACGGGCAGCGGGACTTCATCCTGACCGCCGGCCACTGCGGGCCCGCCGGCTCGACCTGGTTCGCCGACAACGGGGGCGACCGCCGGCTCGGCACGACGGTGAACAGCGCCTTCCCCGGCAGCGACTTCTCGCTGGTCCGGTACGACTCGGGCCGGGCGGGTCCCGGCGCGGACGTGGTCGCGGTGGGCGGCGGCAAGGGCGTGCGGATCACCGGGGCCGCCGATCCGTCGGTGGGCCAGCGGGTGTTCCGCAGCGGCAGCACCAGCGGGCTGCACGACGGCCGGGTGACCGCCCTGAACGCGACCGTGAACTACCCGGAAGGCACCGTCACCGGGCTCATCGAGACCGATGTGTGCGCCGAACCCGGCGACAGCGGCGGCCCGCTGTTCTCCGAGGGCGTCGCGCTGGGCGTCACCTCGGGCGGCAGCGGCGACTGCACCACGGGCGGCACGACGTTCTTCCAGCCGGTGACCAAGGCGCTGACCGCGCTGAACGTCCGGCTCCTGGTGTCGGCGGGGAACGCCGGCGGCGGGCAGGGCGCGGCGTCCTCCCCCGCGCCGTCCGCCCCGGCCTCGCGGGGCGCCGCCGCGCCGAGCGCCGCCTCGCCCGGCTCCGCGGCGCCCGTCACGGGCGGCGACGAGGGGCGGACGCTGCTGGCACGGCTCACGGACACCCGGACCGTGGGGCCCGGTCTGCTGGTCGTCGCGGGCAGCCTGATCGCTCTCGTCGCGACCCGGTACATCCGCTCCGAGCAGGACCGCAGGGCGTACCAGCGGCACTACTCGGCGACGTGGGGCTGAGCGGGCGGCGACGGAGGGGGCCGGCCGGCCATGAGCGCGACGACCGGCCCGGGGCGAACGACGAGAAGGGCACCCGTGGCTCACGGGTGCCCTTGGCGGTACGGCCGGGACGGCCGCCGGTCGGTTCCAGGGCCTAGGCGGCCTGGTCGGACTGCGGGGCCGCCAGGGCCCACTCCAGTACGAGGCGCTGGTACTCCGCGCGCTGCTCGGTGGTCAGTGTCCCGCCCGACCGGCGCCACAGGGCCCTGATCTCCTCGTTGACCTCCGCGGCCGATCGCTCGGAGGCGGCTGCAACAGTGGTGGACATGTTGTGAAGCATATGCCGCCCGGCGTGAAGACGCTGTGAGTAAGTACCCCCGATGTGGACATATCGGACCGTGTTACTCATCACGTCAATGGGACAGAGGGGCATGCCAGTTGGCGTCCCGGGCCGCCGTGGCGCGGCGGCCCGGGCGGCGAAGCCGTGACCGTCATCACAGCGCCGCCTCGCCCGCAGGCTCAGGTGCCCGGCTTGCGGCCGTACACGTAGACGTCGTCGCCCTTCTTCAGCAGCGACCAGTACTTCTTGGCGGTGGTGGTGGTCATGTTGACGCAGCCGTGGGACCCGGGCGGGTTCCACATGCTCAGGCCCACCGAGTGGAAGGCCTGACCGCCGTCGAAGAACTGGCTGTAGGGCATCGGCACGTCGTAGATGTTGGAGACGTGGTCGATGTCCCGCCAGTAGATCTTCTTCAGGCCCGTGCGGGTCTCGTAGCCGTCGCGGCCGGTGCGCACCGGCACCGGCCCGTAGACCAGCCGGCTGCCGTCCTGGATCCAGCTGAGCTGGAGCGTGAGGTTCACGCAGGCGATCCGGCCCTTGTTCACCGGGCACTTGCCGGCCTTGTTCGGGTTGTTCCCGACGGCCTTCTGCTTGTTCATGAGATCCATCACGCCCCAGGTGACGGGACCGGCGTAGCCGATGTTGGGCGTGATGCCGTGCTTGTTCTGGAAGGCCTGGATGGCCTTGCAGTCGGTGGCGGACTGCCTGCCGTCGACCGGCCGGCCGAGGAACTTCTCCACCTGCTTCTGGTACGGACCCGCCTGTGTGGTGCAGCTCGCGGCCTGGGCCGGCGCCGCGCCGAAGGCGAGTGTGAGCGGCGCCACCAGTCCGGTGACGCCCAGTGCGACGACACCGCGTCTGCGTATGTCCCCCATGTCGGCCTCTTCCCCTTGTCCCCTTGCGCCCGGGCTCTGCCCGGGTGGTCCCCTTCGCGATTCCCGCGGTTCCTGACTACTAGACCCGCCCGGGCGCCGGAGGGTTGTGGTTCCGGCCAGGCTGTGACGAAACGGTGAACTGGGCGCCGTCACGGGACGGGGGCGCCGGGGCCGTGCCCGCTCGGGACGGCGACGCCGCGCTCACCGGTATCCGGTGACGTCGGCCGGCCGTCCCGGGCCCTGCACCTCGGCCATGTACCGCCAGGCGTCGGGGCGGCTGCCGTCCAGGTCGGTGAAGCCGTACTCCCGGGCGAGCCCGCCGCTGGACAGGGACTGCCCGTTGAAGCGGGACACGCCGGGGTCGGCGGCCAGGGCCGCGACGGCGCGGCCGGTGTAGCGCGGGGTCTCGGAGATCGCGAAGTGCGGTTCGCGGTCCAGGGCGTCGCGCCAGTTGTCCTCGCGCACTCCGAAGGCGTCCAGCATGATCTCCGAGCGCATCCAGCCGGGGGTGAGCGCGACCGCGCTCGCGCCGCGCGGGCCCAGCTCGTGGCCCAGGGCGAAGGCCATGCGCAGCACGGAGGCCTTGGCGAGGTCGTAGAAGAGGTTGACGCGGTAGGTGTCGCGGTTGTGGTCGGCGGTGCCGTCGGTGACCTCGACCACCAGGCCGCCGGGGTGGCGCAGCAGCAGCGGCAGCGCGAAGTGGCTGGTGATCGCGTGCGTCTCCACGGCGAGGCGGAGCAGCCTGAGCCCGTTGTCCAGGTCGTGCTCCCACACCGGGGTGTCCCACTCGAAGAGCTTCTCGCCGCCCCAGATGTCGTTCACCAGCAGGTCCAGGCGGCCCCGCTCGTCGGCGATCCGGTCCACCAGGGCCCGCACCGCGGCGGGGTCGAGGTGGTCGACGGGGACGGCGACGCCGTTGCCGCCGGCCTCGGTGACCAGGTCGGCGGTGTCCTCGATGGTCTCGGGACGGTCGTACTCGGAGCGGCGGGCGCGGGTGCTGCGCCCGGTGACGTAGACGGTCGCGCCGGCCGCCCCGAGTTCCACGGCGATGCCCCGCCCCGCGCCCCGGGTCGCCCCTGCCACCAGTGCGACCCTGCCCCGCAGTGAACCTGACATGTCCGGCCTCCTTGTCCGTGGACGACTGCTGTCGTCGTCCACCCTCACGGGGAAGCCGGACATCTCCTGTCGCCTTTCACCGCCCTTTCGGCGGCGCCGGGGATCAGTGCCCCCGCTTGATCCACTCCTCGAGGTGGGGCGCCTCGTCCCCGATGGTCGTGGACTCGCCGTGTCCGGTGAGGACCTTGGTCTCCGGCGGCAGGGTGAGCAGCCGGTCCCGGATGGAGTCGATGATCGTCGGGAAGTGGGAGAACGAGCGCCCGGTGGCGCCGGGGCCGCCCTGGAAGAGGGTGTCGCCGGTGAACACGGCCCCGAGCCCGGGGTCGTACAGGCAGACCGCGCCGGGCGCGTGGCCCGGGGTGTGCAGGACGGTCAGATCGGCGCCGGCGGTCTCGATCACCTGGCCGTCGACAAGATGCCGGTCGGGCTCGCGGTCCGGGTGGGTGAGCCGCCACAGCGGCAGGTCGTCGGCGTGCAGCCAGATGGTGGCGCCGGTCAGCTCGGCGAGCGCGGGGGCGGCGTCGATGTGGTCGTTGTGGGCGTGGGTGCACACGATGGCGGTCAGGCGCCGGTCGTCGACGGCCCGGGCGATCGCCTCGGCGTCGTGGGCGGCGTCGATGACGATCACCTCGCGCTCGTCGCCGACGATCCACACGTTGTTCTCCACGTCCCAGGTGCCGCCGTCCAGGCTGAACTGGCCGGACGTCACCAGGCGTTCGATGCGCACGGTCATCAGAGCACCACCACCGAGCGCAGTACGTCGCCGTGGTGCATGCGCTCGAAGGCCTGCTCCACCTGGTCGAGCTGGATCGTCTCGGTGACGAACGCGTCGAGCGGCAGCCGGCCCTGCAGGTGCAGGTCGACCAGCATGGGGAAGTCCCGGGAGGGCAGGCAGTCGCCGTACCAGGAGGACTTCAGGGAGCCGCCGCGGCCGAAGACGTCCAGCAGGGGCAGTTCGAGCTTCATCTCCGGGGTGGGCACGCCGACGAGGACGACCGTGCCGGCCAGGTCGCGGGCGTAGAAGGCCTGCTGGTAGGTCTCGGGGCGGCCGACCGCCTCGATGACGACGTCGGCGCCGAAGCCGCCGGTCAGCTCGCGGACGGCCTCGACCGCGTCGTTCTCCTTGGAGTTGACGGTGTGGGTGGCGCCCAGCGTGCGGGCCTTCTCCAGCTTGCGGTCGTCGATGTCGACGGCGATGATCCTGGCCGCGCCGGCGAGCCTCGCCCCGGCGACCGCCGCGTCCCCGACGCCGCCGCAGCCGATGACGGCGACGGAGTCGCCGCGGCCCACGTTGCCGGTGTTGATCGCGGCGCCGATGCCGGCCATGACACCGCAGCCGAGCAGCCCGGCCACGGCCGGCGAGACCGCCGGGTCGACCTTGGTGCACTGGCCCGCGGCGACCAGCGTCTTCTCCGCGAACGCGCCGATGCCCAGCGCCGGGGAGAGCTCCTGGCCGGTGCCGGCCAGGGTCATCTTCTGCGTGGCGTTGTGGGTGTTGAAGCAGTACCAGGGGCGGCCGCGCAGACAGGCCCGGCAGTTCCCGCACACGGCACGCCAGTTGAGGATCACGAAGTCGCCGGGGGCCACGTCCGTGACGCCCTCGCCGACCGACTCCACGACACCGGCGGCCTCATGACCGAGCAGGAAGGGGAAGTCGTCCGAAATACCACCCTGCTTGTAGTGCAGATCGGTGTGGCAGACGCCGCAGGCCTGGACGCGTACGACGGCTTCACCGGGTCCGGGATCCGGAACCACGATCGTCTCGATCCGTACGGGCTCGTCCTTCCCCGGTGCGATCACGCCGCGTACTTCCTGCGCCATTGCCTGGCCCCTTCCTCGTAGTGCTATCGGTGCGACCCTACGCTCCGGCGGCAGGCGCCGGCACGGGCCACGACGGGAGGAGTGGATCTTTCGGTCCAGTGCTCCGGCCCGGGGCCGCCGCCGGGCGGGACGGCCCCGGGCCGCGGGCGGTTCAGCCTCCGAGGCCGGGCAGCAGCCCGTTCGTGGGACCGACCAGATCGGTGATCCGGCCCAGTTGCCCGAGACCGTCCGGTGAGGTGAGCTGGTTCAGCCCGCCCAGTTGTTCGGAGACGGCCGGGACCTGGTCCCGCTGCTCGGCGGGGAGCCCGGTGTCGGCGAGCGAGTCCAGCGCGGTGACCGGGTCGAGCCGGCCGCTCTCCGGTGCGGCGGTGCCGGCCGCGGCGGCCATGGGAGCGGCGAGGCCGAGGACCCCGGCGGCGAGGCCGACTGCGGTGACGATGCGTCGTGTTGAGATCATGTCCTCAGCAACGGGACCGGGGCCCGGCCGGACACGGGCGCCGGACGCCGCTCACCCGTCAGGCGGACCACCCCGGCTGCGCTTGCCGACCCCGCCGGGGCGGAGGAGCCTCGGAGGTGGGCCCGGGCGGCCCTGTTTCCGCCGGGCCGCGGGCGCCTGAAGGAGGTCACACCATGGGCACCGCGACAGGCTCCAGCTTCGACACCGAGACACTGCGCCGCGGCATAGAGGGGAACACCGGGAACAACCTGCTGTGCCTCTACGCGGACGACGCGCAGATCCGCATCATCGACCGCAACACCCAGCCGAGCCATCCCAAGATCCTGCGCGGCCGGGGCGAGATAGCCGCGATGCTCGACGACGTCTACAGCCGCGACATGACGCACAGGCTGGACCGGTGCGTCGTCCAGGGCGACCACGCGGCCTACTGCGAGTCGTGCGAGTACGAGGACGGCACCCGTGTCCTCGCCGAGTCGATGATCACCCTGCATGACGGAAAGATCGCCGAGCAGATCATGATCCAGGCATGGGACGAGTAGGGAGGAAGACCGCGAGGGTCCAGGTCAGCTCGCGGCTGACCTGGACCTTCTCGGCCCGGGCCGCACTGGGACGGGCCCGCCCGCGACGGTCGGCCCCGGTGTCCGCCGCGGGTGTGCACCTGTCCGCCGCCGTGGTCCGGTCGTTGCTGCGCGCCGTGCGCCCGCGCCGCCGCCCCGCGCTGCCCCGCGCGCCCCGGACCCGCCGTATCCGGCACCGGCGGATACGACCCCGGTGAGCCGGGCCCAGTGAGCCTTCCCCGGTGAGCCGGGCCGCGGGCGGGGCACGGCGCCGCCCGCGAGGCGGTCCGGGGGCGCCGGTCACGCCGTGGGCGGACGGTGCCGGGCGAGCCGGCCCGCCCGCGCGGGGCGGCGGCCGGGCCGAGCAGGGCGCAGCCCCGCGCAGGCGGACGTCGCGGTGGCCGCACCGGGGCCGCGCACCCCGCCGGGAGGCGCTCAGCGCAGCCAGGCGCGGTAGGCCATGACGTCCCCGGCCCGCACGCCGTACCGGGGGTCGTCCTCGGTGAAGGTGTCCTCCATGCCGAGGACGGCGCCGGTGCGCGGTTGCAGGATCAGCATGTGCCGGACGCCGTTGGTCCCGTACACGTAGGCGCGTCCGGGGCGGCCCAGGCGGTCGGTCACCTCGCCGGCCGGCCGGAGTCCCCCGGCGCGCGCGAGCACCCGGACGACGGCCGCCGACTCACGGGCGCCCAGGGTCCAGTTGTCGAGCAGTTCCGCGACGGCGTCCAGCAGTTCGGCCGTGCTCAGCGGCGCCGTGTCCCGGTCGGCCGGGGGGCGGGCCAGCTCGGTGAGGTAGGCGCGCAGGCCCGCCTCGGTGTGCGGCGGGGCCTTCCCGGGCGGGGCGTCGCTCCACATCGGCGGGTACGTGGTCCGGCTGATCACATGGCCGTCCGCCACCAGGTGCGGCTCGTCGCCCTCGTCGGTGAGGACGGGCCGGCCGGGCCGGCGCGGGTCCGTCGCCACCACCAGTTCGGTGTGGCTCGCGTCCGCCCGCCAGCGCACCACCCGCTCCTCGGGCAGGGTGACGGGCGGTTCGCCGTCGCTCATGCCGAGGCTCCAGGACTGCACGTGCGTGCCCTTGCGCAGGCCCGGGGCGCCCGCCGCCGCGGCGGCGTCGGCGAGGGCGACCAGGTCGCCGAGCGGCACCGGCGCGGAGCCGGCGCGGACGGTCAGCGGCCGCGGCGCGGCCACGGCCCGTGACGTGCCGGCCTCGCCGAGCACGGCGTTGACGGCGATCGCCAGCACGGCGGCGGTGGCGGCCAGGCCCCAGGCCAGCCGGGCGCGCCGGCTCCGGCCGGGGAACGCCGGGATCAGCCGGACACGGCGGCGTGGGCCGGGTTCGTCCAGCAGCCGCCGGAGCCGCTGCTCGGCCCGCCCGTCCAGCGGCCCGTCCGCGAAGCAGGAGCCGTCGCCCGGCACCGGGTCGGCGCGGCGCAGGAGTTCGAGTTCGTCAGCCATGTCGGTCGTCCTCGCGGGGGGTCGCGTCGGCGGGGGCGGGCACGGCCGCGACCGGGGGCCGCAGCCGGTCGATCTCGGTCCTGAGCCGGGTCCGGGCCCGGTGCAGCCGCATGGCCGCCGCCCGGCTGCCGCAGCCGAGGGCGACGGCGATCTCGTCGGCGCCGAGTTGCTCCCACGCCGCGAGGCGCAGCACCTCCTGGTCCGCCGGGGACAGCCGGTCCAGGGCCTCGTGCACCCAGGCGCCGGGGGCCTCCGCGTCGGGGCCGGCGGCTATGTGCCGGGCGTGCGCGGCCTCGTCGTTGCCGATGCGGTCCACCAGGCGGCGCCGTCGCCCCTGGCCGCGTACCGCGTTCGCCAGGCAGTTGCGGGCCACCCCGTACAGCCAGGGCAGCGGCGCCGCGGGCAGGTCGGCACGGCGGCGCCAGGCGACCGTGAACACCTCCGCCACCACTTCCTCCACCTCGTCGGCCCGCCCCCGCAGTCGCCTCGCGACATAGCGGCTGACCGCCCAGTAGTGCTCGCGATAGGCAGCGGCGAAGATCTCGTCGTTGCTCATGTCCGGTTCGTGTCCGGCACCGCCCGGATCGTCACACCCCTCCTGCGTGATCCTTCTCGCCCCGTCCGAGTGTGACCGGGGGGCCGGCCGCCGACACAGGCGGGACGTGAAGAGGATCAGAGACATCAGGGCCGTGCGGTGGCTGACGACCACCGACCACAAGACGATCGGGACGCTGTACCTGGTCACCTCGTTCGCGTTCTTCCTGATCGGCGGCGTGATGGCGCTGCTGATGCGCGCCGAGCTGGCCCGTCCGGGCCTGCAGATCATGTCGAACGAGCAGTTCAACCAGGCGTTCACGATG